>OZ242014.1:0-3312526 GCA_965204815.1 Dehalococcoidia bacterium | reverse complement strand
TAGCGTTCCGCTTTCCGCATCGAATTCGACGTTGACGCGGGCAACAGCCAAATGTCGTCGCACTGTACGGCTGTCCGGAGGGTTCCAGTTCAGATAACCGAGTCCGAAGACGATCTCGAATGCCTCGCCAAGTCGTTGCTGCCGTTGGAACATTGAGAAGAGGTCCGTGTAGATTCTTCCAACGTCCTTCTCACGTCGGTCCTCTTCAGCCCACACCCACCAATAGTCCTCAATGTACCTGTCCCACACGGCCTGTACTTCCGGGTGGTCCTCCAACTTAAGCGGGGGGTCATCCGGGGATTCGTCGAGGATGGCTGTGTACAGTTCAGGCATGTCGAGCGATGAATCGTTGAGTTGCTCGCGACGCACCCAATCCCGTGCGAGTTCGGGTGGCTGCGGGGGCCGTTTTAGGCGTGGTCTACGAATCTCGAGCCATGGCTTGTCGGACATGTCGTCCGCATCGCGATGCCATGCGATGCAGTCGCAGCCCGGCTGCTGTGGTATATCGGAAACCCAGATTACCTGCTGATAGGAATCGACCTCGCGAACCGTCCTCGTGCGGAGTTGCGCAAACTCCCTAAGGAATGTGTAGAGGTCTACAGCCGTTTCACGTTCACTCACGAGCGCCTCTCAACCACTTCCCCGAGCATCAAAAAATCCTCCCTAAGCCACGCTCGTATGACAATTCCGCCACTGCTGATTGTGCTGTAATCATCAAGTCTGAACCGATACATTCCCCAGAGCACAGTTGCATCGGAACGCGCCGTGTGCTGACGGGCAGATTGTACGTCCTGACAGCGCGCGGTGTCCACGCGAGGCAGCCGTTCAGCTAGGGGTATCCCACACTGATTCCTCGACCCCATATCAGGCGTCCCCTCACGCCTGCCCCGAGCTTGCCGCATAGGGGAGCGCGAGAACGCCCCTCCCCCGCGCGCCCAAGCCGGAACCACCCCCAAAATCGTGTCTTAATCCTTCCCAGCCATGTAATCCAAACGCCACTCCCATAACTCGCCGGCGTCTCGAACCTGCCATGCACATGCCACACACATGCCGTAAAAGATCCCACCCTCAGGTCCGTTCCCCCTCGCCAGCCTGTCCGCGCCCCTTCCGCTTGTCCCTTCCCCCTTGATGGGGGAAGAGCCTGCCCTGAGCTTGCCGAATGGTCTAGGATGGGGGTGACGATTCAGGCCGCTCCCTCCGCCTCTGACCTCACCGCCCCCTTGATTCTACAGCACGCCTGTGCTAGTCTCTACCCCATAGGCGCCGTCGCCACCAGTCGTGGACTAGGCGCGGGTTTCAATCCCACCCGCCAGCGGCCCAAGACCACCATCGCGTGCCTGCCACATTCTGCGCAATGCCGGTGGCAGATCATGACGCCGGTGTACTGCGGAAGTGACAAGAAAGACGGCCCGCCCAGCTACGGGATATGCAGAATTGTGCAGAATAGGGCAGATTTTTCAGAGAGCCGCGCCCCAGGAGTTCGCAAATGGCATTCGATCCCATGAATCCCGACAGAACGCGGTCCCGCGACGGCGGCCTCGGGCAGCCCATCGCGATTTCGCTGGACCGGGTGGAGGAAATCTCCGGCGAGGTCCAGCGGCTCGTCAAGGCGGGGCGGGAGAGCGCCGCCTGGGAGCTGATCCGCTACCTGCATCCGGCGGACATGGGGAGCATCGTGGTAAGCCTTCCGCGGCAGAGCAGGGAGGCGATGGTCCGCGTGATGTCGCCGGAGACGGTCGCCTGGATGCTCAGGCAGATGAACCCCGTCGAGGCCGGACGGGTGGGCACCCGCCTCGGCGTGAAGGTGCTCTCCCTCGTATTCGGCCAGCTAAATCCGGTCCAGGCGCTGGCCACGCTGCGGCGGCTGCCCTTCCTGCGCCCCCACGACGTGGCCGAGGCGCTCGAACAGCCGCTGGCCGACGAGGATACGCTCGCCCACGGACCGGACACGGCGGGGTCCCTGATGGTCGCGGAACTGCCGACGGTGGACGTGGACGGGCCGGTGGAGGCCGCCCGGCGGACACTGGCGAACCTGGCGGAGACGCGAGACATGCTCACGCACGTCTACGCGGTCAGCGGCGGCGAACTCGCCGGCCAGGTGAGCATGGTGGATCTCGCCCTCGCCGACGACTCGACACCGATACGAGACGTAGCGTCGCCCATCGTGGCCACGGTGACGGTCGCAACGCCCGCCGAGGAGTGCGCCCGGCTCGGGCGTCACTACGATCTGTCGCAGCTTCCGGTGGTGGACGGCGGCCGGCTGACGGGCGTGATCCTGGCGGACGCGCTGCTCGGCGTCACCGTCGAACAGGACACGCGCCAGATGCAGCAGGTGGCCAACGTAGCGGGAGAAACGGTGGACGGTCCGCTGACCGGTTCGATCCGCTCGCGCCTCCCCTGGCTCACCGTCAACCTGGGCACCACGTTCCTCGCGGCGGCGACCGTGGCGCTGTTCGAATCGACGCTGGCCCAGGTGGTGGTGCTTGCGGCGTTCCTGCCCGTGGTCGCCGGGCAGGGCGGCATCGGCGGCACGCAGACGCTCACGCTCATCGTGAGGGCGATCGCGCTCGGCGAGCTTGCCGGCGTCGAGGCGCGGCGGCTGCTGGTGCGGGAGGCGTTGCTCGGCCTGCTCCACGGAATCTGGCTGGGAGTGCTCGTGGCTGTCATCGCATTCGTCTGGAAGCAGAACCCCGGGCTGAGCCTCGTGCTCGGCGTGGCTATGCTGGGCAACATGGTCATCGCCGGCTCGGTGGGCGCCGCGGTGCCGCTGTTCCTGCGAAGAATCGGCCAGGATCCGGCGGTGGCGTCCGCGGTAGTCGTCACCACCGCCACGGACGTGTTCGGCTTCCTGCTGTTCCTGGGCATCGCGACCGCCTCGCTCGGCCTGCTTACGTAGGGGCGAGCTACACGAGCGACGGCGATTCGAGGCGCTTCGCCGCGTTGGAGACCGGCTATTCCCTGGCCTGGATTACGACGCGGCCGCCCCCGAAGGTGCGCAGGGTGGAGTAACCGACCTTCACAGCCCAAACATCGACGGCAGGGTGCCGCTCTCGCAGGGCGTCCGCTGCGGCAAGGGCGGTATCGGCGACGGCCCAGCCACCGCTGTCCACGTCTATGGCGACGTACTTCCCGTGGTGGTCCGCCTCGACCTTCGAGCGGATGTCCCTATCGTATATCTCGTCACCCAGCCGGCCCGTCTCGTCTACAGGGTGGCGGGAGGGCGTGACGGTGTGTCCTTCCTGGGTGGGCGCTGCGGTCTCAGACTCCCTCATACATCCTCCGTTTCAGAGCGAATCTCTACAGTCATACTCTACCATCTCGTGGGAGGATGCGAAAACTGTGGAAGCGCCTGGTAACCTGCGTCAGGTTCGGCGGGTGATTGTCACCGCCCCTAGAACACCGCGATGGGGTTGACGGGCGAGCCTGTGCCTCCGACCACGTACAGCGGGTTGATGGTGACCATGAACTCGTACCGGCCCTCCTCCGCGCACGCCGCCGCCAGCGGCTCCAGCAGCGCGTTGTCCAGCAGCGCCACACCGTAGGCGAATATCGCCCCGTGGACGGTCCAGGGCACGTCGTACTCGTTGGGAACGATGTCCATCATGTCCCAGCCCAGAATCGAGATGTCGTTGTCGCGGACGAACGGCAGGCATGAGGCGTGCAGCCCAGGCCGAGGCGCCGGCCCCCAGTGGCCCACGCTGCGGGTGTACTCCTCGCGCCCGCTGTACACCATCACCGCGTCGCCCGGCGCAATCTGCACGCCCTGCGCGGCGGCCACGTCCTCCAGCTCCCAACCGTGCACCGGCTCCTCCGGCGTCACGTAGGGTCTGCCCCGGTAAGCAGGAACGTCCAGCAGCACGCCGCGAGTCAGGATGCCGTCGCTCCAGTTGTCCACCGAGCCGTAGGTGGAGCCGCTGAAGGTGATCACCTCGTCCGGGTCCTTGCCGTCCCACATGCCCTCGCTGTCCCACACGTGCGAGAGCGCGTCGATGTGGGTGGTCGCCCAGCCGTGGAAGGCGACGCCGTAGTAGTCGCCCGCGCTGCCGCCGTCCGGCTCCCGCACGCCGCGCGTCACGTAGTGGTGCGCCGGCCTTGGGTTGGACGGCGACGCCTGGACCGGAAACGGCCTGCTCAGCGAGACGGTGCGGCCCTTCTGCACCAGGCGCGTCGCGGCCAGCCGCTTGGCGTCGTCTATCAGGTTCATCGCGCCCGCCGCGCCCTTGTCGCCCCATCTGCCCCAGTTGCGCCGGTCTCTCAGGTACGAAAGCACCTCCTGCCTGGTGGGAACGCTGCGATTCGTCATTGGCCTGGCCTCCTGCGAAAGATGGGGGATGCGCGCAATCTATACGCCGTCCCGTGCACTGTCAAACCGCTGGGCGCCTTGGTCCCCTTCCTTTCTGTGGGTGGATAGGGGTAGGCATCAAAATCAGGCTTTCCAAATTGGCCCTTCCCCCTCGAGGGGGAAGGGCCTGCCCTGAGCTTGCCGAATGGGTCAGGATGGGGGTGACGCCGCCCCAAGCGCCCCCAAAATTCCGTCACTTTCCCGCGCCACCCGTTCCCAGTCGTGTCCCACCCATTCTCGCCCACGCCCCACCGGTCCCCATTCATGCGCAATTTCTCCCCACGAATCCGCTCTGATCCGGCAATTTCGCCATCGCCCTTGAAGTATACGCACATCCGTGCTACCCTACTACACGGTAGGAACGGAGCCTGCCCTGAGTGTAGCCGAAGGGATGGGGGTGACGGCGCGACTGCGGACACTGACCACCGGCCCCTGTCCTCTTCTGCCACGCGGCGCGACACTTCTGCCCTGAATTGCCCACGTCCGCATTACAGAATTGAGCGGAACCGCCGGAGGTCTCAGCTACGAAACCAACAGAATGTCGCAGAAAGCAACAGATTACGCTAGCCCGCGCGCGTCCCAGACGTCGTTCGCGCGTTGAAGGCCCCCGCCCGCGCGTGATATAATCGCGGTTATTCTGCCGTGCGGAGGAGCGCTCAGGCGCGCCCTCGTGTGGGCTTGTCGCCCGCGGCCGGTCGCGTGGAAAGCCAACGCGGAAGGCCCCGGTGCCGCGCCACAACGGAACGAACTAGGAGAACAGCTTGGTAGACCAGCAAACCCGAAACTACGAGCTGATGATGATCATCAGCCCCGAGGCCAACGAGGTCGAAATCGACGCCGCAGGCGCCCGCGTGGCGGGCTTCATCGCCGACCGCGGCGGCCTAGTGTACGAACAGGACATCTGGGGCCTGCGCCGCCTCGCCTATCCGATACAGAAGTTCCACGAAGGCAACTACGTGCTCACCCGCTTCGCCCTAGAGCCGGGCGACGTCATAGAGTTGGATAACAGCCTGAAGGCGTCGGACGACGTGATGAGACACCTCACCATGCGGCTCGACAAGTCCGTCAAGGTGGAGGTGCCCGAGCCGGAAGCTGAAGTGGAAGCCGAGCCGGAGGAGCCGGTCGAGGCGGCGGAGGAGACATCCGATGCGCCGGTCGCCGAGGTAGAAACGGCGGAAGCGGAGACGGAGACGCCCGACGCGCCGGTTGCCGGGGCTGAGGTCTCCGACGCGCCGGTTGCTCAGGCCGAGCCGGAAGCCGCAGCGGAAGTGGAAACGCCCGCTGCGCCGGCCGCACAGGAGGAGCCGGCCGCGGAGGCGTCCGAGTCCCCGGTGGCCCAGGCCGAGCCGGCCGCACAGGCAGAGGACGAGGTGCCCGCCGAGCCGGTCGCCCAGGCCGAGCCGGAAGCCGCAGCGGAAGTGGAAACGCCCGCCGAGCCGGGCGAGGAAGGCCGCGCCGAGGCGTAGCTTCCCGCTTTCGCGGCAGGTCCGCAAGACGGCTATAATGGGGCCTTGGAGGCGCCTTTTGGAAGAACGAATCAGAAACCTGGAGAGATTCTCCCTGTTCTCCGTTGAGATACACCGCCTCATGGAGGAATCCCAGCGGCAGATGGAAGAACACCTGCGCCAAGTGGAGGAATCCCAACGACGGCGCGATGAGGTGATGGACCGCATGGCCCAGGCCATCGCCCTGATCCAGGCGGACATCGTTCGCATCGACGAGACTCGCTAGGGAAGTGAAAAGCGGCAGTTAGCCACTATCCACCAGAAAGAGATTTCGAAGTGCTGAACAAGATAATGGTAATCGGCAACGTCGGAAACGACCCTGAGATGCGCTACACTCCGAGCGGCTCGCCCGTGACCTCGTTCCGAATCGCTACGAACCGCAGGTACACAACCCGAGAGGGCGAGCGCCGCGAGGAGGTCGAGTGGTTCAGAGTAGTGGCGTGGAACCGCCTCGCTGAGCAGTGCAACCAGTACGTTACCAAGGGTATGCGCGTATACGCCGAAGGTCGCCTGAGGAGCGACACCTGGGTGGGCAACGACGGTCAGACTCGCTTCACCAACGAGATTAACGCCTTCACGGTGTTGTTCCTGGACGGCGGAGGCGGCGAGAGGTCCGGCCCACGCGACTCCTTTGGCGGCGGCGGAGACCCATTCGCCGGCGGGCCTCCGCCCCAAGACGATGACGACGATCTGCCCTGGTAGGACACCCGCCAGGCCGGAGTGAGCCGGCCGCTGCACCAATCACACACAGAGGACAGCCATGACTACAGGACAGAGAAGGCCCAGAAGAGGCAGACCCCGATACTACGCCCGGCGCAAGGTGTGCTCGTTCTGCGTCGACCGCGTGAAGTACATCGACTACAAGGAGCTCGACCGCTTCCGGCGATACCTCTCCGACCGGTTCAAGCTCGAGGCCCGCCGAAAGACGGGCGTGTGCGCCAAGCACCAGCGCGGCCTTTCCACGGCCATCAAGCGCGCCAGACACCTCGCCCTGCTGCCCTTCAGCCCCGACCACCGCACGCCCGCGGCCGAGCGGTTCGCGCGCAGGTAGCCCGAAGGCGAGACCGTGGCAAAGCAAACTGGAATTCCGCTGGGGCAGGTCGTCGTCGACAGGCGACACCGGACCGTGCGCGCAGAGCGCGACGTCAAGCGCCGCCGCATTGGCCTGGCGGTCATTGGCGTCATGCTGCTCGCCATCGCCGGCATCGTAATCGCCGGCTACTCAATCATATTCGTCCTGCCCTCCCGCGAGGTCGTCGTCAGGGTGAACGACGTCACCTACACGCGCGGCGACATGGTGAAGCTGCTTCGCGTAAGCCAGAAGGGCATGGAGTTCCTGGGCGGCCAGTTCAACGCTACCAACGACATCTTTCAGACCCTTCAGCTCTTCGTCGAAAACGAGATCATCGCCCAGTCCGCGCCCTCGCTCGGCATAATCGTGTCCGAAGACGAGATTCGGGCCCAGATCCGCGACGTGTTCACGCCGCGCGCCGCCGCGTCGGGCGGCATGGACCCGGCGCAGGTCGAGCGCGAGTTCCAGGAACGCTACAAGGGCTACCTGAACGCCATCCAGTACAGCGAAGAGGAGTACTACCAGCTCACCAGGCGCTCCATCGTCAGGGAGAAGACGCGCCAGTACATCGGCGAGAGCGTTCCCGCCTTTGCCGAACAGGTGTATGTGCAACAGATAATCGTGGCCCCGACCGACGAGATAGACATCATGCAGGTGAAGCTGCGGGACGCGCTGCGCAACGTAACCGATCCCGAGGAGATTCGGGAGGCCGTAGAGGGTATCGTGCGCGAGTTCTCCAGGGACTCGCAGGAGATGGTCCGGACCGGCGGAAGACTGGGCTGGCTGCCCCGAGGCATACTGAAGGACCACGAGTACGCCTTCTTCGACCTCGAGGTCGGCAAGCTGAGCGAAGTCAGCACCAGCGTTCAGGACCAGCAGACGCTGTACTTCTTCATCGTTTCCGAGAGAGCCGAGGCCCGCGAACTGGACCCCGAAGACCGTGACGCGCTGAAGACGGCCGCCCTCCAGACCTGGATAAACGAGCAGCGGGCCAAGTTCGACGTGTACTCCAACTTCGACTCCGAGATCTATTCCTGGATGCTGGAGCAGCTCGGACTGTCCGCCGCGCCGCAGGAGGAAGAAGAGCCGCAGCAGCCCCTGGGATCGTTCGGCTTCTGAGGAACGGGAGCCTGGGGCGCGTATGAAAACCTCGGTCGGCATTGGCCTGCTTGGCCTGGGAGTCGTGGGCGGCGGCGTCGCCAGAACACTGGTCGAGCGCGCCGATCACGTCCGGCAGCTCGCCGGCTGCGACCTCTCTCTGGAGGGCGTGCTGGTCAGGGATCCCGCCAAGCCGCGCTCGTTCGACGTGCCCCCGAGCCTAGTCACCACCAGCGTTGAAGACATCCTCGACAACCCGAAGGTCGACATCGTGGTCGAGGTCATGGGCGGCCAGACGCCCGCGCTGGACTACATCGTCAAGGCCATCTCCCTCGACAAGCACATCGTCACCGCCAACAAAGAGGTTATGGCCAAGCAGGGCCCCGACCTGCTCACGCTGGCCCGCAAGAAGGGCGTCCAGGTGATGTTCGAGGCGAGCGTGGCCGGCGGCACGCCCATAATAGGCCCGCTGCTGCGCGACCTCGTGTCCAACGAGATCTCCTCCATCCACGCCATCATCAACGGCACCACCAACTACATCCTCACCCAGATGGTGCAGCAGGGCGTGGACTTCGATGACGCTCTTCGCGCGGCCCAGGAGCTGGGCTACGCCGAGGCCGATCCCACCAACGACGTCGAGGGCATCGACGCCGCCTACAAGCTGGCCATCCTGTCCACTCTCGCCTTTCGCGCCCGCATCAAGGACAGCGACGTGTACCGCGAGGGCATCACGCGCCTCGACGCGCGCGACTTCCTGTACGCAAGGGAGCTTGGATACACCATCAAGCTGCTCGGTATAGCGAACATGCGCGACGGCGTGGTCGAGGCGCACGTGCACCCCGCGTTCGTGCCCGCCGACGTGATGCTGGCCAAGGTCGAGGGCGTGCTGAACGCCGTGGAGGTGGAGGCAGACATGGTGGGCCGCGTGCTTTTCACCGGCCCCGGCGCGGGCCCGGACCCCACCGCCAGCGCGGTCGTTGCCGACGCCATAGGCATCGCCCGCAATATCGTGGGCAACGTCACGCCGCCCACCCCGTTGCGGCTGTCGGAGAACGTGCGCGTCAGTCCCATGTCCGAGCTGGAGACCAAGTACTACCTGCGCCTCAACGTCGACGACCGACCCGGCGTGTTCGCCCAGATCGCCAAGCTGCTCGGCGACCTCGACATCAGCATCGCCTCGGTCATCCAGAAGGAGACCGACGAGGCGGCGCAGCGCGCCGAGATAGTGATGATGACCCACCGCGCCAGGGAGGCCGCCATGACCAACGCCCTGGACCTGCTGCGCGAGATGGACGTGGTGAACGAGGTGGGCAGCCTCGTCCGCGTCGAGGAGTGGGAGTAGCGGGGATGCTCATGGGCCTCCTCTCCCTTGATGGGAGGGGATTGAGAGCCTGCCCTGAGCCTGCCGAATGGGTGAGGGTGAAGACGCTGACGCTACGGACGCTCACCACCCCCAACCTGCTCCATGCAGCCCTCGCCCTCTCCGCGCTTGCCCTGCTTGCCGCCGCCTGCCACACCACGACCCTGGAGGACCCATCGGCGAGTCCAACGGCCGCGCCCGACAACCCGGACAACTCGATGAGCGTGGAAGTACCCGTCGGTCTCGTGGTCCCCAGGGACGAGTACGACACTGAGGTGTCGTTCGACGAGCTCGTCAAGCCGCACTTCTACGCGGCCTCAGAGGACGGTCGCGCGGTGGAAGCCGAGGGCCAGCCCGACCTGCTGACGGTGTGGCAGGGCAGGACGAAGGTCCGGCTCGCCCACGACGACGGGCCGCGCTACTTGGACCCGCTCGCGCTGGCGCCGGAGCGGCTCGGCGAGCACCCCGTCCACCGGCTGCACCGTCTGCGCGCCATGGGCGTGCCGCTCGACCCGGCACTGTCCGAACGCCTCGAACCCGAGACGTTCGGACACGGCCTCTTCCACGCCATCCGGTTCGAGTTCCTCGCCGGCCAGGAGATCGAGGGCGTCGTGACTGAGCTGTTCCCGGACGGCACCTTCCTCGTGATGCCGGCCGAGGCGCCGGCGGAGTGGCGGCGCGACGGCGACGGTCTGCCGCCGCCGACCCACTTCCACGTGAACGCCAGGGCGCTCAGCGTCCCCGGGTCCGACCTGGCTAAGGAGTTTGAGGCCGAGATACTCGCGCTCCCCTTCGACGACCAGCGCTACCCCGCGCCCGCGCTCGCCCGCAAGCAGTGCGGTGTTTACTCGGAGAGCCTCCGGGACGCCGGATACCGCGCGCTGCTCGACGCCGTGGGATTCCGGTTCACGCCCGCGCACACCGCCGACCCGGAGCCGGCCGCCACCTCCACGCCGGGCTACGGCGAGCGTCTCTCGCGGGCGGTACGCGGCGGCGCGGGCGAGGGGCTGAGCTACTTCGGATTCGAGGGCTACTGGGTCGCCGAGCGCGCCCGCGAGTTGGGCGCTGCCTGGCTGGACGAGTGCGACACCCTCTACGCGCCGCGTGCCTATCCGTCGGACAGCGGCGAGTCCGGCTACTACCTCGTGATGCGGCGATCGCTCGAGCCGGAGAAGGCGCGACGCTACCGGCTGCTGCACATCGCCGAAGACGGCTCGGCCGGGCATCTGCACACCGTGCCCGGCATACCGCTGATGACGCATCCGCTGCCGGACGACGCCCGACGCTGGCTGGTCAGTTCCGAGGGCTGGCCCGCGCCCGATAGCCCGACGCCGGACCCGCGCTGGCAGTCCGTATACCTCGTCGACCTGGACAGCCCCGGCGAATACCGCCTGCTGGAATACCCGCTGTCGCGCTTTCCCGATCCGCCCGACAACGGGCGGCTGTACGGCGGCTCTCCCCGGTTCAGCGGAGACGGCGCCCACATGCTCAACTCGCTCTACGGCTTCAACGACGAGGGCGGCGGGCTGTGGAGCGTGTCACTGTCGGGCGCCGATTTCCACCGCGACCCCGGTGGCTTCGCCCGCGTGGTGGCCTGGGACCACATGCTGAGCTGGTTCGCTCTAACCGCCGACGGCGAGCCGCCGAACGAATCCATGACGCTGTTCATCACGGGCAAGGAGGTGGCCGACGACTTCGCCATGACCGCGAACGTGCTGCGAATCGAGGGCGGCGGCCTGGACTGGCAGGTGATGCGCAAAGAGCGGCTGCTACAGATGGTGGGCTGGAATCCGGTGCCGTTCGCGCTCCAGCGGCTGGACGGGGGCCGCTTCAGGGTTGCGGTAGAAACCCACCTGAACTACGAGAGTTCGCTGCTCCCCAGGGCCAAGGGCGTGTACATAGTCCCGGTGGAAACCGCGCCGTAGAATAACGCGTTGACCCCCTGGCCTGGCATGGGCGATACTGACTATGCAGTTGCTTGGTGGTAGTAGCGTTGCGGTCTGCGTCAGGGCCGTCTTCGCGACTCAGGCAGTCATCTTCCGCCTCTGGAAGAACTGGAGACGTGTAGGAATGCAGGTGTACAGACTACCTTACACAATGACCGAGCCGACAGAGGAGTCCGGTGGGTTGTATGTGGCGGAGGTGCCCAGCCTTCCAGGATGCATGGCGTGGGGGGAAACCGAGGCCGAGGCGTTGTGGATTCTCGAAGGCGTAGCGTCAGACTTCATTCAGTCTTACAAAGATCACGATGACCCATTGCCCGCAGGATTGAGGATTGCTGGCGAGTTAACCATCACTGCATGAGGTATAGGGAACTCACCAGGAAGTTACGCCGTCTCGGATGTGAGTTCGACAGGCAGTCAAGCGGTTCTCACGAGATTTGGCGTCATCGTGACAGGAGAACCCGGGCTACCATTCCGAATTGGGGAAGACGAGACCTACCCCCAGGAACAGTATCGGCTATTCTCAGGCATCTAGGGATCGCAAGGGACGAGTTCAACAGCTCCTGAATGGTCGTCAGCAGAATTGGTAACAGACTCTTTGGAGGGAACTTCCGCCAGCTACAGGCTCCCCCTAACCACTCCGTGCCAGCTCCGCGGCGTTCTTGGCGGTGCCAACGACCAGCCGCCCGCCAACCTCAAGCAGCGGACGCCTCACCAGCCGCGGCTCCTCCACCATCAGCCGGACCAGGTCGTCGTCGGAGAGCGCGTCCTTATCCAGGCCCAGCTTCTTCACCGACGGGCTGCGCCACGAGAAAATGTCCCGCGGCGAGTCGTCCCCCAGCAGCGCCCGTAACTCGGCCTCGTCGAACGGGTCCTTGAAGAAGTCCCGCTCCTCGACCTCCACTCCCTCTTGTGAAAGCAACGCTTTCACCTTCTTGCAGGTGCTTCAACGCTGCCAGGTGTACATCTTCATGGTGTCTGCTCCTTCACCCCCATCCTAGCCTTCCCCCATCAAGGGGGAAGGGACTTTACGCCGCCTGCGGAACGTACAGCTCCCGCCGCAGCCCGTTCGTGTAGATGCCGCGGAATATCTGGCTGCGCCAGCTCGCCAGCACCGAGACTATGAACGCCGCACCAGTCACCCACAGCAGCAGCGCCGGGTCGATGTAGTCGGCAAGGAATCCGTTCAGCAGGTTCACCGACGCCATCAGCGCGCCCACGTGCATCGAGTATATCCCGGCCACGCGTCCCCTCACCCCGTCGGGCACGACCGACTGGATGATTGTGTGCGTCAGCGTCATGAAGCCCCCCTGCGCCGCGCCCATCCCGGCCGCGGCGACCATCGCCATGGGCAGATTGATCGAGGCGGCCAGTATCGCCGGACACAGCCCGCTGAATATCCCCAGGTACAGGAACGCCTGCCCGCGAATCCGCTCGCTCTGCACGCCGGCGAGCAGCGAGACGGACACCAGCGCGCCGCCGCCCACGGCCATCATCAGGTAGGTGAACGCCGTCGCTCCCTCGCTGCCGAGCTGCCGCGCCGATAGCACCGGCAGAAGCGACTCGAACGCCATGGTCAGCCCGCAGTGCAGCACCGCGATGATCACCATGCTGCGCATGATGGGCGTGCGGTACACGTAGAACAGGCCTTCCGTGAGATTGCTCACGAACGGCTTGCGGCTGTCCATGACGCCGGTGGAGGCCGTGCGCACCCGCAGCGCCTGCACCAGGCTCACGGCGTAGAAGGCGGTGCAGAGGATGAAGGCGCTCTCGACGCCGACGAACGCGACGAGCGGCAGAATGCTCAGCGGCCCCAGCAGCCGCGCGCCGTGGTTGGTGGCCTGGTTGAGCGCGATGGCGTTGAGCAGCAGATGGCGCGGCACCACGTTGGGAATCAGCGCTTGGGCGGCCGGCATGTGCGCCGCGCGCGCCGACCCGTTGACGAACGCCAGCGCCACCAGGTGCCACACCTCCACCACGCCGAACAGTATCACCGCCACCAGCACAATGTTGTGGACGAGGTTCAGCCCGAACATGGCCGCGAGCACGTTGCGCCGGTCGAACCGGTCGCTCAGGTATCCGGTGAACGGCGTAACCACCACGCGCGGTATCATCGCCATGAACGTGACCACACCCACCCACAGCGAGGAGTCGGAGATGTCGTAGGCCAGCCAGCCGCGCGCGATGATAAGCGCCCACGCGGCGGCCGAGGCGGCCATGCCCGCCGTCCACACAGTCCTGAAGTCGCGATGCTTCAGTGAGGGAAAGTACGTAAGGTCGATATCCTTAAGCGCGGATAAGTACCTGTTCATCAACCCACCTGCGCCTGCCCTCTGCGCCCTGAGTGTGACGGGCCTGCGCTCCATCGGGGTACACCGGATTCACCGCGCCGCCCGCGCAGTCGCGACAACGTTACTTGAACGCATCCACGAGCGCAAGCGTGGGCGAGGGCGTGAGGCGGGGTGGAGACGGCGGACCGGCGGGAGGGCTCGCCCGCAGGCGGCTGTATGAGCGGCCGGCGGAGCGCGTTACAAAGTAGGCTTTTGCCGGAAGTGTAACATTCCGTGTTGTTCGTACTTGGGGCCTGTCACGTAGCGGCGGAACTTTACGCCGGAACTGTCACAAAATTGGGTGAACGCGACGGGAATTCGGCGGGCTTGGGGGCGAAATGGGACTGGTCGTCTCGCCGGGTCGGCCGTGTGGGTGACGGGGGACGCTTCGGTTGTTAAGGTTGGTATGTGGGGATAGTAGCACGAATGTACGAGAGTGTCAATGGGGGGGTCCGGGCGGAGGCTGTTTCAGTTTACCAGGTGGCTTCACGGCGTCGGCTCTGTGGAAGAAGTTGCGCTCCCGTCTCGATTGCGAAGCGGTGTGCATACGTTCTAGTATCGATTCACGGGAAGAGACCGCACACGCGAACTGCGCGTGGCGGCGGCTGGCCCTGGCAATGCTGGCGATGTGCCAGCCTGGAGACGTTGGTTAAGAGAGAGGGTCGATATGTGGCGACAGCGGATTCTCACCGTCCTCGCGGTGGCGGCCCTTGGGGTGTCGGCCTGTTGGGTGGTGACCCGCGGCGGTCACGATGTGGGTCCGTGCGCCTCCGATAGAGAGTGGTACTTTGGCGACGGGGTTGACGAGGACTTCTACCGGTCCTACATCCCGCGCCTGGACGTGGACATCGGCGAGACCGTGAAGCTGAAGCTGACGATTCGGAAGAACAGAGACGACAGCGGGCGATTCGTGCCCGAACCGGGCGTGTCATTCGTCGTCACCGGCATGCCCGATACGGGCTGCTCGGTCCTCTGGCGCTTGCCCTTTTCCGCCAGCGATGCGACGCGCCTGCCCTCCGGTCCGGGCGAAGTGGTGGAGTACGAGGGCGAGTGGACCTTCGTGGACCGTTGGGGCGTGTTGGTTCCTCCTGATGAGTACGTCTTACACGCCGTCGTCCACGTGCGCGACGAGACCAACGTGCGCGGATCTGGAAGCATGGCGGCGTTCGAGCGCATCAACATGGGCAACGACGAGTTGAACGCCGCGCGGCCCAAGCACCCGCCCGTGCCCGTGGCGCCATCCGCGTGCGGGTCGCCCGCAGGATCCCCACGGGCGGAACGGACGTTGAGTGAGCACGGGGACGCGCTGCGGGCGATGATCTCGGACGGGGGCTACGACGCCTATATCTTTAGCGCGCCCCTCCTGGACGAACGCCGGGTGCCCACTGGGAGATACGGGATTCGCGTCACCACGCAGACGCCTCTGGAGGATTCGTTGCTGCGCAGTCTGCCGGAGTGTCTGGGTGGCGTGCCCCTGGGCGTCCCCGTACAGGTTGTAGTGAGGCCGGAAGACTGATCCGGAAGGGGTCTTGACTCTGCGAGTACATACGTTCTAGCATCGGCTCACGACAAGAGGTCGGACGCGCGACCTATGCGTGGTGGTAGCTGGTCCTCACGATTGCGGCGCTGGCCATGTGCCAGCCCGCAGACTTTAGCTAAGGAGAAGGACTCGACATGTGGCGATGGTGGATTCTCGCCGGACTGGTGGTGATGGCCCTGGGGGCGTCGGCCTATTGGGTGGTGTTCCGCGGCGGACGCGACATGGGTCCGTGCGCCTCCACTATCGAGTGGCACTTCAGCCCTCCCGTGGTCGGCGAGGATTTCTACCGGTCGTACACCCCGCATCTGGGCGTAGATATCGCGGAGACCGCGAAGCTGACGTTGACTATTCGGAAGGACGGAGACGACGGCGGGCGATTCGTGCCCGAGACGAACGTGTCATTCGTCGTCACCGACATGCCCAGGTGGACGGAATGCCTGGTGATCTGGGACTTGCCCCGGCACTCCACCGCGGTGACGCGCCTGCCCGCAGAGCCGGGTGAGGAAACGGAGCACACCGGCGAGTGGAGCTTCGTGGACCATTGGGGCGTGTTGGTCCGTCCCGGTGAATACGTCGTACACGCCAGGGTTCGCATACGCGACGAGGTCGACATGCAGGAGTCCGGCAACATGGTGGTGTTCAGGCGCGTCAGCGTGGGCAACGACGAGTTGAACGCCGCGCGCCCCAAGTATCCGCCCGTGCCCGTGGACCCGTTCGCGTGCGGGCCGCCCACGGATGCGATGGACGCGGCCAGTGCGTCGTCCCGAGGCAAAGACCTGCTCCGAGCGGCAAATCAGGACGAAAACCTCCTCCGTTTCCAAAGTGCGCCCCTCCTGGACGAGCACAGGGTGCCCACGGGGAGGCACGGCATTCGCGTCGTCACGTGGAAGCCGCCGGAGGAGATGTCGGAGGACTCGCTGCTGCGCGGCCTGCCGGAGTGCTTGGAGGGCGTGCCCGTGCAATTCGTGGTCAGGCCGGACGGGTGTGGCGTCGCACAGGTAAGAGGGAGGAGGGAGGAAAGCAGCGTTTGTGCTTTCTTGAACGAAGAAAGGTACGACCCCCAATAGCGCGGGCGGGGAGCCTGAGGTCCCGCTAAAGAACTCGTGGCTCGATGGGCTGTTGCAGCAGCCCCACCGACAAGCCCCCCGCCCGCACCGGTAGAGAAGACAACGAGGAGGCGCAGACCCCTTTGGGGAGGCCGGATGATTGGTCCGGAGGGGGTATTGACACTGCGAGTACATACGTTCTCGTATCGGTTCACGGGGAGGCGAGAGCCGGATACCGACAGGAGCAGAGCAGATGACGGCAATCAAGGAGGCCGCCTAACAGTGAGGGGGCGCAGAATGGTCGTTCTCGCCGTCGTGGTGGTCGGTGTCCTGGCCGCCGGCCTGTGGCTGACTATGGCCTGTGAACAACAGGCCGCCGACCCAACACCGGAGCCTCTGGAGGTCCGATATGAAGACCCGGCGACGCTGTGCGCGCCGGCAGAAGGAGGGAAAATGATTCCAAGGAAGGTCCCAATCGAACGAGCCCGAGCAGTGCTGGACGAGCACAGGGAGAGGATACGGCGCCAGCCCAACCTCGTGCACTTTGGCGTGAACAGGATGTGGGACACGGACGGGAACCGCATCGACGAGGTGGGCATCGTCATTGGCGTCTATGAGAAGGTTGACCAGAGCACACTCCCGGAGCAAGACAGGATACCGGGCTGCCTTGACGGCGTGCCCGTCCAGTTCATAGAGGGTGTGGAAATCGAATTCCTGGGCGATAGGCTGTAGTGAGAGAGGAGCCAACGGAGCCGCCAGACCCCCTTTGGGGAGGCGGGATGACTGATGCGGAAGGGGTCTTGACTCTGCGAGTACATACGTTCTAGCATCGATTCACGGGAAGATGCCGGACACGCGAACTGCGCCTGGCGGTGGCTGGCCCTGACGATAGCGGCCCTGGCGTTGTGCCGGCCCGGAGACGTTGGCTAAGAGAGAGGGAATCGAAATGTTGCGATGGTGGATTATAGCCGGTCTGGTGGCGGTAACCCTGGTGGCGGTGGCATGTGGCGATGGCACGCACGACACGGGTCCGTGTGTTAGCGACGAAGGCGAGCCCGAGTGGGGATTGTTTAGTCCCCCGGCCAATGCCGGTGGCGAGTTCTACAAGGAGCTGTACCGAACGTACGATGCGCGCCTCGACGTGGATTTGGGAGAGACCGCCAAGTTGACGCTGACGATTCGCAATAAGACCGACGAAGCACAAACCCTCATCGCCCTATACAGTACGCCCGCGGATTTCTCCATCTCCTTTAGAAATAGTTGCCAATCGTTCTGGCCCACCTGGGGAGGCTTTGAGGGTCCGTTGCGCCTGCATTTCGAGCCGGGCGAGGAGAAGGTGTACACCGAAGAATGGGACTTCCTTCTGAACGGTATGGAGATGGCTTTTGCCGGCGAATATATCGCCTACGCCTTCGTGGGCTTGCACGTTGGCGTCGACGAGGAAGATATCGACTCGTACGGCATGATATCGGCATTCAAGCGCTTTCGCGTGAGTAACAAGCATCTGCGCGCCGCCCATATCGAGCACCCGCCGGCACCCATGGAATCCGCGTGCGGCGACCCATTAGACGCCTCGGGTCGCGAGATAGAGCAGTGGATAGAACATGGCGAGACCCCGTATAGCTTGGCCTATGCGACGATCGTCCTGGAGGTAGACGGGGGTGCGCTCCGGGCTATCCGCGACCGGGACGACCGCCTCATCCGAGTATACCCTTGGACTCTCCTGGACGAGAACAGGCAGTCTGTCAACGCGTTTGGTATTCGTGTTGTCGTCTCGGAGCCGCCGCCGAGGGAATGGAATCTGCCGACGTGCCTGGATAGTGTGCCCGTGCAGGTCGTGGTGAAACCGGAAGGCTATCCGTGATGGGATAGGAGCTGGAAGTGCGGGCGGGGCGAGTCTCTGCTTCACAGGAAAGGACCCAAAACTGGCTGGTGATTGAGGCACCGCCAACATGGACGCCCCGCCCGCACCGATAGAGAGAAAGACAACGGAGCCGCAGACCCCTTTGGGGAGGCCGGATGATTGATCCGGAAGGGGTATTGACACTGCGAGCACATACGTTCTAGCATCGATTCACGGGAAGAGGCCGGACACGCGACCTGTGCGTGGTGGCGACTGGCCCTGACGATAGCGGCCCTGGCGATTCTGGCGTTGTGCCAGCCTGGAGACATTGGTTAAGAGAGGATCGATATGTGGCTATGGTGGATTCTGGTCGTTGCGCTGGCGTCGATCAGTGGGCTTTCAGCCTGTGGCTATTCGGGCGCGCCGAAGAACGTGAGTCCGTGCACATTTTACGCCCCGAAAGACCAGGCGCACATGTACGGCCCGCTGCCCAGCGAAGAGTTTTATCGCTCTTTCTCCTCACCCCTCGTCGTGGAATTCGGAGAGACCGCGGTGTTGACGATGGAGATGAAGAATGTCAGCGCTCGAGGGCAAACCATCGGGTGGGAGCTTGGCCCTGACGTCAGAGTCACCACACCACAGTGCGAAATGGTCTGGTACGCGCCTTTTTTTGGCC
Organism: Dehalococcoidia bacterium; assembly: GCA_965204815.1. Classification (GTDB taxonomy): domain Bacteria; phylum Chloroflexota; class Dehalococcoidia; order Lucifugimonadales; family CATOSD01; genus CATOSD01. Next base: position 3,293,771 of record OZ242014.1, on the reverse strand, counting down.
ACATGTTGGCGGGCTCCGACCTCTATTTCAGGCCGGGAGAGGTGATGCGGTTCGGCGGCGAATGGAGCCTCACGGACAATTCGGGGGAGATGGTTCCTCCCGGCGATTATTTCGCGCACGTTGTCATCAGGGCCGAATACGACCCGCCCGGCCCGGAGCCGAGGACGAAGGACACCAGGCACGTGGCGTTCAAACGCATCCGCATCACGGAGGAGCATCTTCGGGCCGCACGCCCCGCATACCCTCCAACGCCCGTGGACCCGTCCGTGTGTGGTGCGCCCGTGAGCAGGCTATACGTCCGCTCGGTGATGAACAAGCAATCGGAGGTGTTGGAGGAATGGCGGAGCGCGTCCATCGAAGTTCTCTACGCGAGCCTTCTGGACAAGAACAGGCGGCCCACGGGGGCGCACGGCATTCGCGTGGTTGTCCACCAATGGCGGGCAGAGGAGGCGGAGGAAGCGGGGGAAATGGTGAAGTTGGAATGGCTGCCGGAGTGTCTGGACGGCGTGCCCGTACAGCTCGTGGTGAGGTTGGGCGTCTAAATGGTGTAAGGGGAGAATTTGGTGCTTATGACCTCTTGAACAAAGTATGGTGAAATAGCCAATGGCGCGGGCGGGGAGCTTGTGGTTCCGCTAAGGATTTTGTGGCTCGGAAGGCTGTGACAGCAGACCCTCCGAGAAGACCCCCACCCGCACCGTTTGAGAAGACAACGAGGACTCGCAGACCCCTTTGGGGAGGCCGAATGATTGATCCGGAAGGGGTCTTGACACTGCGAGCACATACGTTCTAGCATCGACTTATGGGAAGAGACCAGACGCGCGGCTTACGCGTGGTGGCCGGCCCTGGCGATTCTGGCGCTGTGCCAGCCTGGGGACGTTGGTTAAGAGAGAGGATCGAAATGTGGCGATGGTGGATTCTCGCCGGACTGGTGGTGATGGCCCTGGGGGTGGTGGCTTGCGGTGATCGCACGCACGACGTGGGGCCGTGCGCCGACCGCAGGAGTCTCCAACGTAGCTGGGAATCATCCGTCGGCTGGGAATTGTCCGGCGACATGGGAACCGCCGATGACGAGTTCTACCGGGATCTCTACCGAGCGTTCGCTCCGCGCCTGGACGTGAATGTGGGGGAGACCACTAAGCTGACGCTCTCGATTCGCAACAGGAGCGACAAGACACCGACGCTTACGATGAGGTATCACATGCCGAACGTAATCTTCACGATCACCACACCCGATTGCGACCCGATTTGGTTCTCTCCCAAGGTGAAGGGCGTCGATCGGAGGACGGAGGTGCGTTTCGATCCGGGCGAGGAGAAGCAATACGCGAGCCGCGGTGAGTGGGACTTCCAGGTGGAGGGTTTTGGGCACAAGGTCCCGCCGGGCTGGTATCTGGCCCACGCGCTCGTGGGGGTGTACGACGAAACCGACGAGGAGCGCATCGGCTTGATGGTGGCCTACAGGCGCTTCTACGTGGGGGAGGCGGAGTTGTTCACCGCGCGCGACGAACACCCGCCGGCGCCAGTGGACCCGTCCGCGTGCGGCGGGCCCGTGAGGAGGCTTGAACACGTGCTGCGAGAGCATGACGAACATGAGGGCTGGATCGATAGTCTCCGATCCCGGGACAACCGTTTCATCTACGTGACCTCGGCGCCCCTCCTAGACGAGAACAGGCTGTCCGTTGGTGCATACGGCATCCGTGTCATGGTCCGGGCGCCGCTGATGGACGATTGGGGGTTGCCGGATTGCGTGGGGGAGTTGCCCGTGCAGGTCGTGGTGGTGGAGTGGACCAACCGGTTGTGGTGAAGGAGTGGAAGAGGAGGAGGTTAATGGGCTCGAACTTTGGAGAAGAATGGTAACGCCGAGAGTGTGGGCGGGGAGACGAATGTCCCGTTAAGGAGCTCGTAGCTCGGTGGGTCTGTTGCAGCAGACCCGCCGAGTATCCCCCGCCCGCACCAACCCAACACAACGAGGAGGCGATTTCCCGCCTGTGAGAGGGACCCCATTTTGGGGTCATCGATCCCGCTGTCTATGCCCTCAGCTCATTACAAAACGGGGCTTGACGACAGCGTTAAGGGCCTCAGAAAGGAGGTATACCAGTCCTCGCTGCGTCCAAACCATACCACCAGAGGCCCGATGGTACAACCCGGTTCGGATCCAGCCCAACTACAGATAACGACATAAGACACCCAAAGATACGACGAACAAGGAGAAAGACAATGGGCAAAGCTAACACCGACCACAAGGGCAGCAACAGTGACGGCCTGATGGCCGGGCTGCGCATCGAGAGCGGCATCCCCAAACCCAAGCGGACCAACCCCAGCAACATCGATGCTGTCGGTGGCGGGACGCTGACGGGCCTAGCGACGCGCAACTCCGATGGCGCGAAGGTGCTGGTGACTTGCCAGCACGTGATGGCCGGTCACGATTTCCGACCACCCTTCGACAGCAAGGGCCAGCCCACTCCCTACTACCAGGACGCCAAGGGCACCGAGATCATGTACCACCCGACCAGGGCGTCCTCGAACGTGGTGGGCACCGACCTCGACATGGAGCCGTTGACCAGCAGCATAGACGTACACAATCGGGTGGACTTCGCCGCATGCGAGGTCAAGTCCGGCGTCAAGGTCGGCTACCTCATACACGACCCCAACCACTCCGGCGCAAACGGCACGCACGCCGTTCGCAAAATCGTCAGCGGCGTGGTGGAACCAGAGGACGCGTACACGAAGAATCTGGACGTCGTGATACTAGGCGCGGAAACTGGAGAATCGACCTCTCGCGTTGTCGTGTACGACCAGATTACCACCAGACCCATCGGCGGGCAGACGTTCAGAGGCGTGACACATCTGTCCATGCCCACCACGCCAGTCGAAAGGGGCGATTCGGGCGGCCCAGCCCTAGTGAAGATTCAGGACGGCGTGTACAGGATGCTCGGCATGGTTTTCGGCACCGACAACGAATTGAACAGGGTGCTCGTCATACCCGCGTCCACGGTGCAGACCGAGGCGGGCATCGTCTTCGGCGAGCCGCTGCCTCCCGTGCCGAGCCTGAACGAGATGGACAGCTTCGACAACTACACATACGGGAGGTGGCGCACCCTCACCGACTTCGACGACGAGGAGCACTACATCTACAACGTCGACCTCTACAACTCGCGACTGCGCTGGCTGGGGTCGAGCGTGCCCGGCGCGGGCGCGAACTACCACTGGTGGGACGCCGTCGGCCCGTCCAACGCGGCCAACCCGACCAGCGTGCGGTTCTCGGTACGCGGCTCGCCGGAGATAGACAAAGAATTCTCCACGGGCCGCAGATGGGGATTCAAGCTGTACGTCAGGCACAAGGGAGCGACCGCGTGGACGCACGCGTTCAGCGGCGAGGACGTGCTCTCGGCCACCGGATACACGTCCGGCGCGGACAAAAGGCCCATCGTGCTCGCGGGCTTCGAGGTGCCCATCAGCAAGAAGTCCGCGGACGCGGTCAGGGAATACTTCCAGCCGTACAGGAAGGGCGAGTTCGAGGTGAAGATAGAGGGCGCGCCCGCGAACCGCGCGCCGGACGCCAAGGCCAGGGCGTACCCGAGCCCCGCGGTTCCCGGCACGCGCGTGACGCTGGACGGCTCCGGCAGCACGGACCCGGACGGCGACACGCTGACGTATGCCTGGGAACACGTCCCGGAGGCGGGTAGCGACCAGAACCGCGTGGCGCTCACCAACGCAAACACGGCAAAGGCCACGTTCACGGCCCCGTCCACGCCGACGCCCCTGGCGTTCACGCTGACCGTTACGGACGCGGGGGGCCTGAAGTCACAGGACACCATCGACGTGTCCGTGCTAGCCCCGGACGTCGAGTCCCTGGGGGCGCTGACGAGGAGCGTGAGGGTCACGGGCGAGTGGTCGGACGACGTTCTGTCCGTGAACAGGAGCGGGAGCTACGCGAGGTACTACGCGTTCAGGCTCGAAGAGCGCGCGACGGTGGTGTTCAGCCTGTGGTCCGGGGAAGACCCCTACCTGTTTCTGCTCGCGGACGCGGGCAAGGATGGGCGCGTTCTGGATAGCAACAACGACTACATCGGCAGCCAATCGCGCATAACCCGGACGCTCGACGCGGGCTACTACACCATCGAGGCGACGACGCACAGTGCGGCGCGAGCGGGGGTCTTCAAGTTGGACGTGACGGCGCTCAGCAACGACGCGACGCTCAGTGCGCTCGGCCTGTCGGCGGGCGAGCTCTCCCCTGCGTTCGCCGCGGGCGAGATCTCGTACACGGCGTCCGTCGGGCACGCACAGGACACTATCAAGGTGACGCCCACGGCGAGCCACGGGTCGGCCAAGATAACGGTGAACGGCGTCGCCACGGCGAGCGGGTCGGAGAGCGTGGCGCTTTCCCTGCTCGTGGGCGAGAACGCTGTCAACGTGGTGGTGACCGCGGAGGACGGCGCGAAGAAGACGTACACGATCACGGTTACGCGCGCGGAGTTGGGCGCGACGACGCCGGACGAGGACGATACCGCGGGCGGCGGCGGTTCCAGCGACGATGATGAGACCGGCGACGATGACGAGATGGACGACGATGACGATGAGGACTGCACCGAGTGGGTGGATACGGGCCATACGCGCGGGACGGGAGCGGACAGGGAGAAGAAGCAGACCAGGACGTGCGGAGGCGAGGAGGAGGAGCGGTGGGTGCCCGACCCGTGCACCGAGTGGAGCAAGTGGAAGGAGACGGGCAAGACGCGCGGCGGCGGCACTTGGGAGGCGGAGGAGAAGAGGACCCGAACGTGCGGCGCTGAGACCGAGGAGCAGACGCGGTGGGTCGCGGCTCCCGTGCAGCCGCCCCCGCCGACCTGGGGGTCGTGGTCGGGTTGGTCGGACACGGGCGCGGTCAGGGGCCAGGGCGTCGAGAGCGAGAAGGAGCAGAGCAGAACGCGCAGGAGGACCGACGGCAAGACGGAGACGCAGAAGCGCTGGGTTCCCAACGTGTAGCGAGATGAGCAGGTGAACGGGAGGCCCCCGCTGGGCGAGCATTGCCGGGCGGGGGCCTTTCTGCGCGCCTCTGAATCCGAGGCTTCCCGTTCGCCTCCGCCGCGATTCGCTTCCTCACGCGCGCGCCACGCCTATTGGGGCAGGTCGCGCCTGTGCTCTATAATTGGTAGCCGGTACTCCCACACCCTCGCGGCGTGTCCGCGAGAATGGGACAGGGACCCCATCCGGCGCGAGCCACACCGGGCAGGAGCCACCCTTGACCTTGCCATCTCGGCGCATCGGCGATTACACATGACGTTGCCGCACAGGGGCGTCGCGGCCCCAAGCCGGAGGCTGTGGTCGATGGACTACGTGCTGACACTGCTGACCGGGCACTTCCTGTTCGTCAGTTACTCGTCGATGTTCACCGTCATCCCCAACTACGTGAAGGACCTCGGCGGCGAGAACTGGCACATTGGGATCGTGGTCGGCGCCTTTGGCGTGCTGTCGTTGTTCGTCCGCCCCTTCGTCGGGCGCCTCATCGCCATCTTCGGGCCAAAGCCCGTCGCCGTCTGGGGCATCGGCTCGTTCGCGCTCGCAGCGCTACTGTACATTCTGCCGATCAACAGTTGGCTCGAGGCCACTCCGCTGCTCGCGAGCTTTCCCGCCCTGGCCTTCCTGTGGCTTGTGCCCGTCCGTATGCTGCGGGGTATAGGCCTGGCCGCCACCCCCGTCGCCACCAGCACCATCGTGGTCAACCTGGCCCCCGCCGCGCGCCGCGCCGAGGGGCTGGCCTACATGGGCATCGGAATCGGCATCGCGTCGCTCTACTCTCCCTTTCTCGCCCAGTTGTTGTCGGACCGGTTCGGTTTCGGCGCCGCCTTCGTGTACGCGAGCGGGACCGCGCTGCTGGGGTGGGCGTTCTCAGTGGCAATATCCTCGTCCCGTACCAACCCGGTCGCGGCCGACACCGCCGGACGGCGCGAGAGGACGCCGCTCATCCCCCGGGCGGCGATCCTGCCCACGCTTATCTTTGTCAGCTTCACCGCGACCACAGGTCCTATCAACAGCTTCATGCCCATCGTCGTCGGCGAGCGTGAGCTCGGCAATCCCGGCCTCTTCTACACCGTCAACTCGCTGATTCAGATGGTCTTCCTGCTCGGCTCCGGCCGGGTGGCCGACCGCTTCGGCAGGTCGTCCGTGATCCTGCCTGGCCTCCTATCGGTTGCGGTTGGAATGTTCATGCTCATGTCTGCCCAGAACCAGCTCATGCTCATAGCATCGGCCGCGCTTGCTGGCGGTGGATTCGGCCTGCTGCAACCCGGAATGCAGTCGCTTGTGGTGGACAGGGTGACGCCGCGCGAGCGCGGACCGGCCATGGCCACCCTCCAGTCCGCGTGGGACATAGGCAACAGCGGCACGTCGTTCGCGCTGGGTCCCGTCGCCACCCTGTTCGGCGCGGCGTCCACATTCGGCGTGGTGGGACTTGGCGCCGTGGCTGGCGCGCTGGGCTTCACCGCCGCATTCTGGCGCGACAAGCCCGCGCTGCCGGTGGAGGACGACGGCGAGCCGGCGTCAGCGCAGCCTCTCCCGCACGCCGAGGGTAGCGATCGCGGCGGCGACGGAGAGGGCTAACATCAGTACGAACGCGGCGTCGTAGCTTCCCTGGGCGTCGAATATCAGCGCCCCAGCGTAGGCCCCCAGCCCGCCACATATCTGGTGGGTCATGTTGATCACCCCGCTTGTCGCCCCCATCCGGGACGAGCCGAACACGTTGCCGACCAACACGATCACCAGCGGCGCGGTCATCAGGAAGGTGAAGCCGTAGAGGACCGCGAACGTCGCGATGCCCAGCGTGTTCTGGAACAGCAGGGCGATGGCGAATATGCCCACGCGCGCGATGAAGCTGAGCAGCGTCGGCAGACCCGCGCCGTGCTTGTCCGCGAGCCAGCCGGATGCCAGCACGCCGAGCACACCCAGCAGCCCCATCCAAGCCAGCAGGTTGCCCGCCAGCGCCCGCGAGACCCCCTTGTCGTCCGCGAACGCTACCACGTGCGTCGCCACGAAGAAGTCCTGGAAGCCGCATATCGCGTACACGACCACCAGCAGCCACATCTGCCGCGAGCGCAGCAGGACGGTGGCGCCGGGCGCGCTCTCCTCCTCCTCCGCGTCGTGGCCGGCGGCCTGTCCCGTCTCGCCGCGCGGCGTGGACGGCCTTGACCTCACCAGCGCGAGCAGCAGCGGTGCGAGCGCCAGGTTGGCCACGCCCAACGCCAGGTACGCGCCGCGCCAGCGCAGCGATTCCAGGAACGACGCCAGCAGCGTGATAATCACGAGCTGTCCCGCGGCGTTGCCCGATATGGCCGCGCTGTTCGCCAAGCCCCGCCGCTGTGAGAACCAGCGGCTCACCAGCACGCCCACCATCGACACCGACGAGCCCGCGCTGCCCACGGCGTACACCAGCCCGTACAGCGCGAACACGTGCCAGTGTGAAGACGCGAACGCCATCAGCCCAATGCCGACCGCTCCGATAAGCGCCGCCACCGCCATCACCGCCCGCAGGCTGCGCCGGTCCACCAGCCGGCCCAGCAGCGGCATTGCGAGCGCGGAGGCGCAGAAGAAGGCCGTGGCGGCAAGCGAGAGCGACGAGCGCGACCAGCCCAGGTCCTCGGTCATCGGCTTGAGCAGCAGCCCGAACGCCATCCGCGATCCGCTGTTCACGAACAGCGCCGCGAATCCGGCGCACAGTATCACCCAGCCGTAGTCTATGCGGCGCATGGAGGCAAGTGTAGCAGGCGCGGTTGGCGCATGTAGTCCCTTCCCCGCAAGTGGCAATAGCGCCCCGCTTGCGTTAACATGGTATCGCAATCGGAAACCGACCCGGCTCGACCCACTCGTCCGTGCCGGCGATGAGAGGAACAATGACGACGCAGACACTCTTTCCCGTAACCGGTGTGGGTAGTTGGTCCAGGCCTCCCTGGCTCATTCAGGCGCTCCGCAAGTGGCAGGACGGCGCCATGACCAAAGAGGAGTTCGACGAGATCGCCGACGAAGCCGTGCTGCTCGCGGTCAAGTACCAGGAGGACGCCGGCGTCAACATCGTCACCGATGGCGAGCAGCGCCGGGACAACTTCTACTCCTTCGTGGTCGCCAAGCTCTCCGGCATGAGGCTGATGAAGGTGTCGGAACTGATGGACTACATGACCGACAGGGCCCGCTTCGAGGAGACGCTCCGTGCGCTGGACGTGCCCTCGTTCGCCATTAAGAGTCCCATCGTGGTCGACAAGATAGAGGCACGGGACGGCCTGTCCCTGGACGAAGTGGACTTCCTGGTCAAGCACACCGACAGGCAGGTGAAGGTGCCGCTGCCCGGACCCTACCTGCTGCTCAAGTCGAGTTGGTTCGCGGGCCTGTCCGACAACGCCTATCCCTCCGAGGACGACCTGTCCGGCGAGATAGTGCGCCTGCTCCGCGAGGAAGTGCTCGCGCTGAAGGAGCGCGGAGTCGACTTCATCCAGTTCGACGAGCCTACGCTGTCCCAGGTGGTGCTGGGCGAGGAGAGCACCGAGACGTTCATGTGTGCCGCGATGGCCGACCGCAAGGACCCCTCCGACGAGCTGGAGCTGGCCGTGCGGTTGATGAACGAGACTGTCGAGGGCATCGACGGCGTCCGTTTCGGCGTCCACGTGTGCCGCGGCAACTGGAGCCGCCGCGAGGACGTGCTCCTCACCGGCAACTACGGCCCCATGCTGCCGTACCTCACCCAGATGAACATCGACCAGCTCGTGCTCGAGTTCGCCACCCCGCGCGCCGGCGAGATGGAGGTGTTCAAGGAGTACGCCAAAGAAAAGGAGATCGGACTGGGCGTGGTCAACCCCAGGACCGACGAGATAGAGTCGCCGGAGGAGATAGTCGAGCGCGTACACGAGGCGCTCCAGTACTTCTCGCCCGAGCAGGTGTTCCTCAACCCCGACTGCGGTTTCGGCACCTTCGCCGAGCGCAACGTGAACACCGCCGACGTGGCCTACCGCAAGCTTCAGGCCATCAACGCCGCCGCCCAGATGCTGCGGCAGGAGTACGGCTAGGCCGAATGGACCTCATCTCACCCCCATCCTAACCTTCCCCCATCAAGGGGGAAGGGATTTTTGAAGCATAATGCAAGTCAACGCAATACAAGGAGGCACCCCGAATGGCCGACACGGCACAGGCAGAGCTGAACGGACTGCACCCGGAAAAGCTGAACGAGATACTCGAATCGTTCAGGCAGGAGGACGTGTTCAAAGCGGTTAGCGGCCCCTGGCGCTCCCGAGTGCGCTGGGAGAGCGGCTTCAGGGCTAAGGCGTACATGCGCACCCACGCCATCGAGATGGACGAGCCCACCGACCTGGACGCGACCGACCTCGCCGCAAGCGCCCACGAGCAGCTTCTGTCGGCCATCGGCGGCTGTATGACCGTCGGCTTCGTGCTCAACGCGACCAAGCAGGGCATCAAGATCCACGACCTCGAGATCGCCCTGGAGGGCAACTTCGAGAACATCCGCAAGTGGGCGGGCGTCGACGAGGGCAACCCCGGCTACGGCGACATCAGCGCCAAGGTGTTCGTGCGCGCCGACGCCGACGAGGCCGCGCTTCGCGAGATCTGGCGCCTGGCCGTGGAAGGCTCGCCCGTAACCCAGACCGTCCTCAAGGGCGCGCGCCTGAGCACCGACTTCGAGGCCGTGTAGGTCCTCCGCACGGCAACGCGCCATGATTCACCTCGTCGATCCCAACTGGGTCGCCGGGCGTATCGACGCCGGTGACGCCCTGGTGCTGGATCCGCGCGGCTACATGAAGTACCTCGCCGGCCACCTCCAGGGCGCCGTGCACCTCAAGGCCGCCAACCTGTTCGGCGGCGACGGCAGGCTGCTCGCGCCGGACGAACTCGCCGCGATGCTCGGCGCCGCCGGCCTGTCCAACACCACCGTTCCCATTGTGTACGACTCCTACGACGGGCAGAACGGCGCGCTGCTGGCCTGGGCGCTCGAGTACATGGGCGTGCCTGACGTGTACCTGCTGGACACCTTCTTCGAGGGCTGGAAGGAGCAGGACCGGGGCGTCTTCTACCGCCCCGTCGTTCCGAAAGCGGCGCAGTTCGCGCCCAGCGTCGATCCGGGCGTCAGGGCAGACCTGGGCGACGTGCGCGACCGCGGCGCGGCCCAGCTTCTCGACGTTCGCACCGTCGAGGAGTTCACCGGCCAGCTCGAGGTCGACCCCCGGCCCGGCCACATCCCCGGTGCGCGCCACGTCATGTGGCGCGAGTTCGTGGGCAAGGACGAGAGCTACCTCACGGCGGAGCAGGACGCTAAGGCGACACTCGCCGCCGCCGGAATCTCGGAAGGTGAGCCCGCGATAGTCTACTGTCGCTCCGGCATGAGGGCCTCGCTCGGCTACCTCGCCCTGCGCCGCCTCGGCATCCCCGTGCGCCTCTACGACGGCTCCTACGCCGAGTGGTCCGCGTCCGACGAGCCCGTGGAGTTGTAGACATAAACGGAGAGGGCGAACGGACGCGTCGGGCCGGCAAGAAAAGGCTCATTCTACTCGGCGGCGGCATAGCCCTGGGAGTGCTGGCCCTTGCCGCGGTAGTTGTGGTGTTCGTCTTCTTCCGGTCGCTCAGCCGTCCCGGAGAGTCGACCGCGCGTTTCATCCCCTCGAATGCCCTGGCCTACGCGTCCATCAACCTGCGCCCCGGAGTACAGCAACTCAGGCATGGACGAGAGGTCATATCCACCCTGCAGACCGATGCCCTGGTGGAGCGCAGGGACGACCTGCTGGACGACCTGGAGGACGAGACCGGCATTCACTTTCTCGACGACGTGACGCCCTGGCTCGGGGAGTCCGTGTCGTTCGCCCTGATCGACGTAGATGACGGCAGTGCAGAGTGGGTCGCCATGGTGCACGTCAGCGACTCGGGCGCGGCCTTTGATTTCGTAGAAGACCTCGTAGCGTACTTCGAGGACGAGTCTCTAACGCAGTTCGACCGCACCGACTACAGGGATGCCGACCTGTGGCTGTCTGAGGACGAAGACGCAAGCTTCGCTCTAACGGACGAGTACCTGCTCTTGGCGGACGGCGAGGGCGCCCTCAAACGCGCGATTCGCGACATCGAGTCGCCCCTGGAGACGTCTCTCCTGGCTGACGAGGACTTCACGGCGGCCCGCGAGTCGTTGCCTTCCGAGAGGGTCGTGTTCATGTTCGTGCGGAGCGAGTGGATACTAGACCTGCTGCGCGACGAGATTGATCCCTTCGGCGATCAGGACGACGTCATTCTCGAGATCGAGGACAGCACGCCGGAGTACATGGCAATGTCCATGTCGTTCATCGAACGGGGCTTGCGTGTCGACTTTGCCGCAGAACTGGCCGGCGACGGGTTTCCTATCGACTCCGACCTCCCGCTGGCGTCACCGGAGGCTCTACCAGCCGACACGGTTCTGCTGCTGGCCACCAACGGCATCAAAGAGACCTGGGAAGAGGTCCGTCGGACGGTCGACGACCTTGATCCCTCCGACGAGTTCGGCTTCCAGTACTTTTTGGACGAGATCGAGTACGAGACCGGGATCGATGTAGAAGGGGACGTGGTGGACTCGCTGAATGGGGAGGTGGCCCTGGCGCTGTTGCCCGGCGACGTCCGGGCCGGAGTCTACGACGTCCTGCTGCTCGCCGGACTGCGGGACGCCGACGGCCTAAGGCGCGCGCTGGATACGCTAACCGAAGTTGTGGAGGACTCAGGAGTTGAACTGGACAGGAGCTCGCTGGGTGATTACGAGGTGGTGACCGCCGCGCCACAGGAGTTCGGCCTTCTCGGAGGAGATTACGATCCGGGGTATCTCGTGACGGAGGATTGGGCGGCCCTGGGGAGCACCCACCGCAGCCTCACTGCGCTTCACGACGCGGCCGCCGGCGATTCCGAGCCACTCAGCTCCACCAGCGGCTTTTCCGGGCTGATGGGCATGGCCCCCGATCCAGCCGATTGGCTGCTCTACGCGGACCTGGCCGCCGGGTTGGACATGATCGAAGACGCCCTCGACGGTGATATGCGCTCCGATTTCCGGCGCGACTTCAAGCCGTTCGTAGAACCCCTGGAAGCCTTCCTACTGGCCGGCTCCGTCACCGAAGAGGCCATCCGGTTCACCGCGGTCCTGACGCTCAGCGAGTGACGGCATGCCCGGACGCCTCCGCCGACGCGGCTTGCTCAATAGTTGACGACCGACCGGTCTCACTATAGAATAGACTCAAAGGTTCCCCCCCGATGACAAGAGCCCAAGGGGCTCTCTCCTGAAACGGAGTAGTCGGGGGGGTCGTTTTTTTGGCCGGCCGGCGATGCCGTTCAACCTCAGATCATTTCCCACTCGCTTTTGCGAAAAATGGCCCAGCAACAGTAGTCCGCAACCTGCAGTCCGTAGTGCGAGCGGGAATCGTGGTGCAGGATGCGGTGCCTCGGGCTATTGGGGAGCATCCTCTCGAGCGTAACTTTCACCGCCTTTTCGATTGCCCGCCGCCGCCGCTTCAGTGGTAGAGTATCCGTGATGACGACGATCTCTTTGGCTGCTGCGTGAAGGGGTGTCTCTAGTACAGTTCTGAGAAGAGTGCCGAGCATCTCTGGATAGAAACGAGCCTCGGCCCTCGTGTCGGAGGCAATCCTGGATTTCTCCACGACCAGGCTGTGTATCTCCACGCCTTCCAGCCGGTCGCCGATGATGTCGAAGACCCTGCTCCGCACGTGCGCATTGTCGTCGGCGCAATGGAACCCCTCGTGTTCCAGACCGTACTCGATGCAGTCGTACTTGTACCCGTCCAGTGCGTCATTCACCTGGAACGGGCGCTTCATGCTGACGCTGGCCAGCACGAAATAGCGGGTGCCGCGGGCGCTGAAGTCCAGGTTGCCCGATTCGTCCAGAAAGACGTACACGCGCTCATTCATGGTGCGGCGCAGGCCCTCCCGAGGTTCAGAACCAGTTGGCCTTGTCCACCACGTTCCGAAGCTCCTCGCCACGGGCGAACCGCACGCAGTTCTCGATGAACAACTCGGTGCGCCTGTCGTCCAGGTACGGTCCGCGGCCCGCGACGTGCGGCGTGATGATGACGTTGGGCATACCCCACAGCGCGTGGTCCGACGGCAGCGGCTCCACCTGGAACACGTCCAGCGCCGCGCCGCCGATCTCGCCCTCCCGCAGCGCCCTCGCCAGGTCGTCCAGCACCACCACGGCGCCGCGGCCTATGTTGATCAGCCGCGCGCCGGGGTCCATCAGCCGGAACTTCCCGTAGTCGAACAGGCCCTGCGTCTCCGGCGTCTCGGGCACGGTGATGATCACAAAGTCCCCGCGCGGCAGAACGCCGTCCAGAGCCTCCGGCCTGTGCAGCTCCGCGACGCCCTGCGGCGGCTCTGCCACCCGCGGGTCAACGCCCAGCACCGTCATGCCGAACTCCGCGCACAACCTGGCAGTCTCGGCGCCGATGCCGCCCACGCCCACGACTATGGCCGTGGCGTCGGGCAGGTGCGTGATCTCGTAGCCGGGCCGCCAGTCCCGCTCCAGCTGCCTGGGCGCGTAGACGTGCAGCCCACGCGCGAATGCCAGCACGAACGCCATGATATGCGCGCTGATGTGGTCGTTGTAGATCTCCCTCGTGTTCGTGACGACCACGTCACTCTCCACCAGCGCCTGGTGGTAGTAGCCCGCGCGAGGCCCCGCCTGCGGGCACGCGATCCATTTCAGGTTCACGCCCCGCTCCAGCAGTTCGGGAGCGATGTCGCCAAAGGCCGCGTCCACGTCGCCTATCATCTCCATCGCCTCGCCGACGGAGTGCGCCACACGCACGTCGATGCCGGGCACCGCCTCCCGCAGCCTGGCCGGCCACGTCTCGCCAACCAGCGCGTTCTCCTCGCCCCCCGGCGGCAGCAGCAGCAATCTGAAGCTCATATCCAAAACCTCTGCGAAAGCAAATGATGCCCACGCATTCTTACTGACCCATGCAACCTCTGCAAGGTCCCGCTGAATCTAAGCTAGTCACTGCCCGATTCCGCCCTGCGGTTGGTCGTTGGCACTGAAAGGTCACCCCATCACTCTCGGGCGTCCATCCGGTTGAGGTTGCCGCTCCAGCGTAGAATGTGTTCGTCCGCGGTGATGATGATATGGCGCCCAGTCAGCGCCGTTGCCACGATGATTCGGTCGGCGGGGTCAGCGTGAAACTCAGGCAGGTCATTCGCCCGGATGCCTATCTCGCCATCTACCGGAATTTCGGCGATACCCTGTCCGAGCAGCTCCTGTCGCCACCGGCCGACGTCCTCTGGAAACTCCAGACGGCCCTTGTCTCTGAGCATGGCGACTTCCCAAAACGTCATTGCGGATACCGCGAGCTGCTCGTCGCCAAGCGCATCATCGATAGTCCGCCTTGCCCCTGCTCCCAGGCGAGTGTCTCCTGTCCGCAGCCAGATGAGCGCGTGGGTATCTATCACTATCATGGCGCTAACAGGGATTGAGCACCCTGTCTGGATTGACCTCGGCTTCCCATTCGACGTCGAGAGGACTGATGATGTCGCCTACGATCTTCATGCGTCCCCGGTCGGCGCCGAAGAGCGACTTCGGCCGCTCGCGATGGGGCACAAGCCGGGCCACCGGCGTGCCTCGCTTGGTGATGATAATCTCGCCCCCGCTGTCGGCCACCTCGTCCATGAGTTGAAGGCACTTGGCCTTGAACTCCGACGCCTTAATGGTCCGAGTGCCGCCTGGCCTGTCAACGTGTTCGGTCACTGGAGTGCTCCTCAATGTTGGAAGTGAGACAATAGTACCATAGTCATGACCATGGTCTCAAAGCGCTTTGCGGCTTTCTGGCCCCTATACCCGCCTAACGCTGCCCTTGCCAACCTCGAACTTGTCCAGATCGCGTCCCACCACCATCTCGCCGCCGTAGGTGCGCCTCGCGCCCACGATGATGTCGTCGTCGGTCGCGCCCAGTATGTAGTGGATGTGCGAGAACACCGCGAGCGCGGGAGCCGTGCGCCTGTACAGGCTGCCCGCGTCCTCCGGCGACGTGTGGCACGACACCACGCGGTCCACCAGCGGTGAGCTCGCGTCCACGCCCTCCGGCACCGCCGCTACCTCGTGGATCACCAGGTCCGCGCCGCGCGAGTTGTCCACCATGCTCTCGCAGTAGGTAGTGTCTCCCGAAAGCACCACCGACCGGCCGCCGTACTCCACGCGGAAGCCGAACGCCGGCTCGATGATCAGGTGCTCCACTGGAAAGGCGATGACCCGGACGCCGTTGCGGTCGTAAACCACCCCCGGCGAGACGTCCGCCGCCTCCAGCCGCGCCGGCGCCGCGCCGAAGCCCGCCATGTCCCGCGACGGCTGCCGCGCCTCCACGTCCGCGGAGTAGGCCAGCTGCAGGTGCTCCGCCAGGCTCTCGGTGCCTGTGGGGCCGTACACCCTCAGCGCCTCTTCCCGCCCTCGCATCTGCGGAATCGAGCCGGTCAGCCACAGGTCGGGTATGCCGGACACGTGGTCCGAGTGCAGGTGCGTCAGGAACATCACCGTCGCGGTCTTGTAGCTGCCCTCGGCCTGGTGCAGACGCAGCCCGGTGCCGCGCCCGCAGTCGAACAACAGCGTCTCGTCGCCCGCCCGCACCAGCGTGCTTATCCCGATCCTGTCGTCCAGCGGCTCAGGCGTGCCCGTGCCCAGCAGCGTAACGCTGAAATCGCTCAACGACCCTACGCCATGCGGAACTGCCGCGCCGGGCGCCCGCCGCTCGGAATCCCCATCGGCAGGTGCACGTTAAGCAGGAACGGCCGGTTCTCGCGCTCCACCACGTCCAGCGCGTGCGCGATGGTCTCCGCAGCCTTGTCCTCGTCCTGCAGGTGCATAGCCTCCACGCCGAAGCCCTCCGCCAGCTTCACCGGATCGATGCCGCTGAGCACCACGCCGGCGTAGTCGCCGGTGTCCTTCATCGACGTTCCGGCGCGCTCGAACGAGTTGGCGACGATCCCGTAAGCCTGGTTGTTGGGGATCACCCACAGCATCGGGATGTTGTGGTGCGCCGCCGTCCACATGCCCGAGTCGGCGTAGTACAGCGAGCCGTCGCCCACCAGTCCCACCACGGGCCGGTCCGGCGCCGCCAGCTTCGCGCCCACCGCGGCGCCCACGCCGTAGCCCTCGGAGCCGCCCGCCGCGCGGATGTACTCGTTGTTGCCCGGCGACTCCTCGCCGCCCAGCGTGTCCAGCGGCATGGCGAACTGCTCTATCGTGACCACGCCGCCGCCACGCCGCTCAAGTTCCGCGTCCAGCGCGTTAAGCGCCGTGGTCGGGTGAACCTGCGACGTCCCGGCGGTCACCCTGGCTGCCTCCTGCCTGCGCCGCTCGCGCAGACCTGCCGCCTGCCCCAGCGCCCACTCGCGCCGGTCGTCGTACCGCTGCGGCGTGGACTCGCTCAACAGCAGCTCCTCGAGCTGCTCCAGCGTGCGATGCTCGTCCGCGAGTATCGCCAGGTCCAGCCCCGGCATGTTCTGCAGATTACCCACGTCCACGCCCATGGCGATGACCTTCTTGGCCGAGGCGAAGACGTCGAAGTCGCTCGCCGCGCCTGCCCCGCCATGGCGGGAGCCGATGGACAGGATCAGGTCCGGGTTCAACTCCGGCATCGCCGCGTCAATTCGCCCGCAGTGCAGCCGGTGCTTTATGGGGACGGCCCTCAGGTCGCCGAACGACGAAACCACCGCCGCGCCGAACCGCTCGGCCAGGTTGGCCACCTTCTCCTGCGCGCCGCTCTTCCACACGCCGTCGCCCACGTAGATCACCGGTCGCTCCGCCTCGTGGAGCGCACGCGCCACCTGCTCCAGGTCGTCGTCGGACGGATAGCCCGCCCGCACGTCCGGCACGCCGCCGTCGATGATCTGCGTATCCACCTGCTGCGTTCCCAGCAGCCGGTCGTACACCGCCAGGTGCACCGGCCCCACCGGGGGAGTCTTGGCGACGCGGACGGCGCGGTCGATCGCCTGCGGCAGTCCCTCAGGCTCGATCACCGTCCAGTTGGCCTTGGTGAACGGCGCGGCTATGGACGTAGGCCCGAAGCTGTGGTCCAGGTCCAGGATGATGCGGTCAGCGAAGCTGCCGGTGTCCCCCGCGAAGGTGATGACCACCACGGGCAGGCTGCCGTCCCAGACGTTGATGAGCTGCCCCATGCACTGCGCCAGACCCGCGCCCAGGTGCACCACCATCGCCGCCGGGTCCAGCCCCACCTGCGTGTAGCCGCCCGCCATCGCCGCCACGCTGCCCTCGTGCAGCGCCAGTATGCCGTGGATGTCGTCCCGCGAGTGCAGCGCGTCGAAGAAGTGCGCCTCCCGCGAGCCGGAGTTGTTGAACACGTACTTGATGCCCGATGCGGCGAGCTGCTCGACCATGATCTGTGATGGGTTGCCCGTGTATTGTCGTGTTGGCATGTGCGATTCTCTCCAGGCGCGGCCCGGTTCGCGGGCCGTCGGTTGGTGTGATTGGCTTAGCGCCAGACTGCGGGAAGTGTAGCAGCGTTCTGCGTCCAATTCCAGAAGTCGACCCTCTGCGCCCTCGCCCAACGGTCCAATCTCCCAATGTGCTACGCTGTACCCGGAAACGCAGAATCCCCGACCTGTACGGAGGCCCCGTCTTGTCAATCCACCGCGCCGTCGCGCGCGCGCTCCTGACCCTCACCGTTGCCGTCGTGCTCGCCGCCCTCGCCACGGCCTGCGGCGGCGACTCTGAGCCGACGCCCACACCTACGGCAGCGCCTATCGCCACGCCCACCGTCGCCCCCACTCCGATGCCCGCGCCGACCGCCACGCCGACGCCCACCCCGGCGCCAGAGTTCGATCCCGGCCCGGTCATCCTGCCCACCACCGTTCCCTCCATCGCCACACCCGTGCCCACTCCCGTGTCGTCCGGGCGGCTGGACGCCACGCTCGACGACGTGGAGCGCCGCGCCTCCGGCATCCGCGAGCTCTTCGCCTTTCTGGAGGTCGACCGCGAGTTCATCGACCAGGCCGAACTGCGCGAGCGGTTGGGCGAGAACCTGGAGGAGGACAGAGAGGACATAGAGCTGGCCGAAGGTATCTACACCACGCTCGGCATTCTGGGCGCCGATGACGACCTTTTCGATGTCCTGGTTAACCTCTACTCCGGCTCCGTGCTGGGCTTCTTCGACACCGACGAGGACAAGATATACGTCGTCGATGATGACGACGACCTATCCGCCCGCGAAATCCTCACCTATGCGCACGAGTACGCCCACGCCCTGCAGCACCGCAACTTCGACCTGAAGGCCGGGTTCGACAAGCTGGACCATGCCGACACCGACCGCTCGCTGGCCTACCGCAGCCTCGTGGAGGGCGACGCCACCATCGTCGAGGTGCTCTACTTCAACTACGAGCTCACCGGAGATCAGCAGCAGGCCGCCCGGCAGGAGAGCACCTCGTCCGACGACCCGTTCGTCGACGCCCCTCGCCTGGTCCGCGACTCCCTGCTGTTTCCGTACACGCGCGGCTTCGAGTTCACGGTGCAGCTATTCCAACAGGCCGGCGGCTGGGCGCTCATCGACGACGCCTTTGCCAACCCGCCCGTCTCCACCGAGCAGGTGCTCCACGTCGACAAGTTTCTCGACTCCGAGACGCCCGTGCCCGTGGAAATCCCCGACCTGGCCGCCGCGCTGGGCGATGGATGGACCGAAATCGGACAGGACACGCTAGGCGAGTTCCTGCTGGCGTCCTATCTTGCCACCCACGCCGAAGAGACCGCCGACGGCATAGCCGCCGCGTCCAGCGCCGCAGCCGGCTGGGGCGGCGACCGCCTCGTCCTGTGGCAGCACACGGATGGCGGTCTGGTGCTCGCCTGGCGGTTGGCCTGGGACACCGAGGAGGACGCCACCGAGTTCCACGCCGCCGCGCGCGCCGCGCTCCTCTCCCAGTCCGACGCCGACTGGCGCCCCGCCGACGATGGCGACGGCGAACTGCTCGACCTGCCTGGCCGCGTCGTCCGCCTCTCCGCCGGTTCCACGCACACCCTCGCTCTCTTCGCCCCTGACGAAGACACCCTCACCGCCGCCTGGCAAGCCCTCACCGCCTCGCGGTAGCCCCACTACCCACTACCCCAACCGATTGCTATAATACCCCCCATCGCCAGCAGGGAGGTGCATACACCTGTGTCCAGCCCCGACGAACGCCCGGTAGCCAGCGAGCCCGACCTGGACTCCCTACGGTCCACCGCGCGCTCCATGCGCCGCAACATCCTCACCATGATCGCGGAGGCCAACAGCGGCCACCCCGGCGGCTCGCTCTCGTCCGTCGAGATTCTGGCGTCGCTCTACTTCCACACCATGCGCCACCGTCCCTCCGATCCTAAGTGGCAGGAACGCGACCGCTTCGTGCTCAGCAAGGCCCACGCCTGTCCGGTGCTCTACGCGGCGCTCGCAGAGGCCGGCTACTTCGAGACCGAAGAGTTGATGACCTTCCGCAAGATAGACAGCCGTCTGCAGGGCCACGCCCACATCAAGACGCCCGGCGTGGAGATGTCCGGCGGCTCGCTCGGCCAGGGCCTATCGTTCGGCGTGGGCACCGCGCTCGCCGCCCGGCTGGACGGCCGGCCCACCCGCGCCTACGTGCTGCTCGGCGACGGCGAGTGCGACGAGGGCCAGGTGTGGGAGGCCGCCATGTCCGCGTCCCACTACGCGCTCGACAACCTGGTCGCCATCGTGGACCGCAACGGCATCCAGAACGACCGCTGGACGCACGAGGTGATGAACCTGGAGCCGCTGCCGGACAAGTGGCGCGCCTTCGGCTGGAACGCCCTCGAGGTGGACGGCCACGACGTCGCCCAGCTCGTCGGTGCCTTCGACGAGGCTGCCGCCACTAGCGGCAGGCCCACCGCCATAATCGCCAAGACCGTCAAGGGCAAGGGCATCAGCTTCATGGAAAACAACGCAAACTTCCACGGCAAGGCCCCCAGCCCCGAGCAGCTAGCCCAGGCCCTGGAAGAGATAGGTTAGCATCCAAACCGAGGGAGACCGCCAAATGGCCGAGACCGCCGTCACACGCGAAGTAGCCGGGCAGACGCTCGTAGAGCTGGGAGCCGAGTTCCCCGACCTCGTCGTACTCGGCGGCGACCTCAACGTCTCCACCTTCGCCTTCCTGTTCGGCGAAAAGTATCCCGACCGCTTCTTCGATTTCGGCCCCGCCGAGCAGAACATCGTCAGCGTGGCCGCGGGCATGGCCTCCTCCGGCAAGATACCCGTCGTCAGCACGTTCGCCGTCTTCTCCACCAGCCGGCCCCACGACCAGCTCCGCGTCGGAGTGTCCCAGCCGCGCCTCAACGTCAAGGTCATCGCCACCCACAGCGGCATCATCACCGGCGAGGACGGCGTGTCCGCCCACAGCATCGAGGACCTCGCGCTCATGTGCGCGCTGCCCGAGTTCACCGTCGTCGTCCCTGCGGACGGCCCCGAGACCGTCCGCGCAGTCCGCAGCGCCGTCGCCACCCAGGGCCCCTTCTACGTCCGGCTGTCACGCTCTGCCACCCCGGTGGTGCACGCCGAGGACTACGACTTCCGCCTCGGCGAGGCCGAGACGATGCGCGAGGGCGACGACGTGGCGATAGTGGCGTGCGGCATCATGGTGAGCGTCGCGCTCGAGGCCGCCGAGACGCTCGCCGCCGAGGGCATTTCCTGCCGCGTGCTCAACACGGCCACGATCAAGCCGCTGGACGAGGCGGCCGTCATCGCCGCCGCGCGCGAGACCGGCGCCATCGTCACGGCGGAGGAGCACTACGTCGTCGGCGGGCTGGGCGGCATGGTCGCCCAGACCCTCGCCCGCGAGGCTCCCACGCCCCAGGAGACGGTCGCCCTCCACGGCTACGCCGAGTCCGGCGCCCCCGACGCCCTCATGGCCAAGTACCACCTCACCGCCGCCGACGTAGCCCAAGCCGCCCGGCGAGCGGTGGCGCGGAAGGCGGTGTAGGGGGCAGCACCACCATCCCTTCTCCCTCGATGGGTGTATAGACCGGGGACATGGGTTACACCGTATGGCAGTTGGGAATGAGCGGAGGGCTTGGAGTTCGTCTTGTCAGGCCTTGTTGAAAGAGTCAGAGAAGCTCCCCGATCAACCAAGATCGCCGGAGCGATTGCCGTAGTCGCCGTCGCTGCTTTGGCAGTGTTCGCCTTGACCGGCAGGTCCGAGCCGCCTCCGGCACCCGCGCCCGTTGTTCAGCAAGTTGAAGCTCCCACCGCCTCTCCCCCTGGTGCTGTTGCTGGAGAAACCCCCATTTCTCCGACCGCAACCGCTCCTCCGCCCGCTCCGACTTCACAGCCCTTGGCTGTTGAAGACAACAGCGTGGTTCTCAGGGGAAGCGACTTCTACATCGATTCTGACAAAGGGCGGAAAGTGATCGAATTAACGGACGCCCAGAGCTTTGTAGAATATCTGGCTGCCTCAGGAGCGATTGACCAGAAAGAACTGGAAAGATACGAACAAGAACAGGTTCTGCAGCTAACCATCGACGAACTAGCCAACAATATGTTCGAGTTGGTCCAAAGCCAGGGCTATGACGATTTGAAAGAGCGCTTCGGACTGGAAAAAGAAGACGTGAAATACCTGGTCGGGTTTACTGAAGATTCAGAGCCAGTTGTTGCTGAAGCGATTGCCACACCTACCAAAGTTCCTGTCCCTGCTGCTGCCCCAACTCGAGTGAGCGAAGAAGTTGTTATTAAACCAAGTTCTAATAATGCTTACGCCTCTTTTGGTTATGATAACGGAGCTGGTCTCGTTTATGTTAGCTTTAGGAACGCAGGTGTTCTTCTAGATTATTTGCACAAGGAAGGCGTTCTAACCTCTGCACAGAAGAGGAGCGTTGTTAGTGGAGATCCAATTGCGGTTTCGGGTGATAAGGTGTCTGTTGCAATTTATAAACTATTAGGTAGTGTTGACATTTGCATTATACTGGGTATATGTCAACAGTTAACCTATCTCCAGAGCAATGGTCACGGGTGTTGGAGTTCCTTCGTAGCCAGCCAGACGTGTATGTCGGACAGGAGGCCGACTGTGAGCGGTTCATCGAGGCTATCATGTGGATGAGCAGGTCTGGCGCGTCATGGAGGCTACTGCCTTCCGAGTATGGGAAATGGAACAGCGTCTACAAGCGGTTCGGCCGATGGTGTGAGAACGGAGTATGGGAGCGAATGCATCAGCATTTCGCCGATGATCCTGACATGGAGCACCTGATAATCGACAGTACCATAGTCCGGGCCCATCATTCGGCTGCGGGCGCACCCAAAAAAAGGGTGGTCAAGCATCTCAAGCCCTCGGTCGAAGCCGAGGTGGGTTCACTACGAAGGTCCACGTGGCTGTCGATGGCCTCGGCAATCCCTTGAGGTATACGCTGACCGCAGGACAGGAGCACGATGTCACTCAGGCCGAGGCGCTCGTGTGGGGTATGGAGAGCGAGTATGTGATTGCAGACCGCGCATATGACTCCCGTCAGTTTCGTGAGTCGATCATCGGCAACGAGGCTACCCCGGTGATCCCGCCTCGCTCGAACCGCAGGGAGCCACCCTCATACGATGAGTATCTGTACCGGGAGCGGCATCTCGTTGAGTGCTTCATAGGCAAGATCAAGCACTACCGCCACATCTTCTCCCGATTCGACAAGCTGGCGGATAGATACCTTGGATTTCTCCACTTCGTCGGCGCTCTCATATGGCTAAGATGAAATGTCAACACTACCTAGAGTCCAAAGGTGAAAATTATCTGGACAAACAGTTCGGTATAAACAAAGGACATTTAGATCGTCGCATACTTAGAAATTTTGATGAGTCCTTACTAGAGTCTGGCACTGGTTACGCAGGGTCTCCGGGTGAGGCCAATTATGTTGTCATTAGCGATGGCAGTCTGGAGACCGTCGTGACTGATGGGAGCGGCAACGTCACCCGCGTTAAGATTGACACAGTGGATGTGGAAGAGTTCTTGGATTACCTGTTGGATCAAGGCAGGATAACTGTCGAGCAGCGTGATGAGTACGGCAGGACCAATTCGTTGAAGCTTACTCTCAGAGATGTTGAAGACGCCGCCGGCTTTTTCGATTGGGTATCCTCAACCGATGAGGGGCTGTACGTGGGAATAGACCGCGACGACGTGAACTACATACGGGATGAGCTCTTGCCGCTCTTCTCATTCCGAGACTGAACCTTCTCAGTGGCTACACCCCGGCCGGCGCCCCCGACGCCCTCATGGCCAAGTATCACCTCACCGCCGCCGACGTAGCCCAAGCCGCCCGCCGCGCGGTGGCGCGCAAGCGTGGGTAGCGCAGTAGTCATTCCGAATTCCTCGTCCACTGCGCTGGGCTGGCGCAGTGTCAAATGTGTGGGTTGACGGCGACGATCAGGATGTGCGAACATGTGTACGCTCATAAAGTAAGTCTCGTCCACCGTTGCAAGGATTGTCCACCCGTCCTAACGAACGATGTCGAATAGGGAATTTCCAGAAACTGATGTATTGAGCGGAGAGACTTTACATACGCCCGTCGCTCCCTTCCCCACTGGTCTGAGTCTGCCCAGCCCTGAGGCATGTTCCACGCCGGTGGAATATGCCGAGGTTCTCGGAGAGTCCTATCTGGGGTACTCAGGACGCAGTCGACGAAAGAGCGGCGGTCACTATCTGACGCCGGTCCCAATCGCTAGGTTTATGGCGGAACGCTCTTCGCACGCAGGGCCGCACGTGCGTGTGTTGGACCCGGGGAGCGGAACGGGAATTCTGTCCGCTGCGACGTGCGAAGTAGCGGCGAATGTGGAAAGCGTCAAGAGTCTGCATATCGACGCCTTTGAGACCGATCCTTTGCTGGCGCGCCTCACTAGTCTCACCCTTGCCTTTTCGCGCGACTGGCTTGCGCGACGAGATATAGAATTGACCTTCGATGTCAGAAACAGGGATTTCGTACTGGAGTACGCGCCACAACTCAGAGTCGCGTCGGATGCCAACGGTTATGACGTCAACGATGGATTCCGTGCCGAGTACGACTTGGTGATTTCCAATCCACCGTATTTCAAGATAGCCAAGAACGATCCGAGGGCTGTCGCTTGGGCGCCTGTGGTTCATGGACAGCCCAATATATACGCACTCTTCATGGCGATATCCGCCGAACTACTATCGCCGGTCGGGGAGCTGGTGTACATCGTGCCAAGGAGCTTCGCGTCAGGGCCGTACTTCAGGAGATTCAGGGAGATATTCTTCCGACGCGTAGATCCAAAGTCCATCCATCTCTTCGAGTCTAGGAAGGACGTATTCAAGAACCAGTCCGTGCTCCAGGAAAACGTCGTAATCATGGCCCAGAGGCGGACGGAAGACAAGACCGGGGGCGAGCGTCAGGTGCTCGTGTCCCATAGCAAGGCGGCTCACGATCTCGCCGAACGCCGCCACCTGCTGGTGGACTTCGACTCGGTGATGGATTTGGCGAGTGAAAACAGGGAATTGTCCATCCCTCTATGCGAGGAGGATGTGAAACTGGTACAAGTCTTGCGGACTTGGCCGAACACGCTCCGCTCTCTCGGCTTGAAGGTCTCCACCGGCCCCGTCGTTCCGTTCAGAGCAACTCAGTTCCTGTCCCACACTCGACCGAGCGACTCACCGGCTCCTCTATTGTGGATGCACCATGTCCGCCCTATGAGAACGACTTGGCCATCGACGGCAAAGGAGAAGCCACAATGGATCAAGGCCGTGCCTGAATCCACCAAGCTTCTATTGGGAGATGAGACTTATGTCCTTCTCCGCCGCTTCAGCGTGAAGGAAGAGAAGCGCCGGTTAGTGTCAGCACCCCTAATTCGAGGTTCCCTGGGTTTTGGCGTGATGGGGCTGGAGAATCATCTGAACTATGTTCGAGGCGATTCGAGAGAATTGGATGAGGAATCAGCCTACGGTCTCTCGGCGATCTTCAATTCGGCGTTCCTGGACCGCTACTTCCGAATATCGAATGGAAACACCCAGGTCAGCGCCACCGAATTGCGCGCCCTGCCGCTGCCGCATGAGCGCGACATTCGCTCAATCGGGACGGCGGTCAAGGCCCAACCTGGGATCGGGACGGAACTTTGCGACCTTGACGCTCTTGTCGCCGGAACCCTCGGCATATCTTCTGAACTGTGCGCCGGTCCAGAGTCTGCAGTGGTATGAGCAAGATTGACGAGGCTCGGGACATTCTGGAGCAACTGGGACTGCCTCCGGCTCAGCGGAACGACATATCTTGCCTAACCCTCTTGGCTCTCACCGGTCTGGGTGAAGATGACCCTTGGAGCGGGGCTTCCAAGCCTTCACTCACTATCCACCAGATACTGGGATTCATGCGAGACGCCTATGGCCGGGAGTATGCTGAGAACACCCGGGAGGCGGTTCGGCGTCAAGTCATCCACCAGTTGGAGCAGGCGCGCGTGGTAGACCGCAACCCGGACGACCCCGACCTTCCTACTAACAGCCCCAAGACACATTACGGCCTGACCGACGAAGCGCTTGATGTGCTGCGGCTGTACCAGACCGGCGGCTGGAAATCAGAATTGCGCGCCTTCCGTTCCAGTCATGGCGCTCTGCTGGAGATGTACGAGAGGCGGCGCAGGATGCGCGAGATACCCGTGCGTACATCGGAAGGGAAAGAAATTCGGCTTTCCCCTGGGAAGCACAACAGGTTGCAGGCCCAGGTTGTGATGGACTTCGGTCCGAGGTTCGCCCCTGGCTCGACTCTGTTGTACCTGGGTGACACCGCCAATAAACTCCTGCACTTGGACAGGGAGAAGCTGACTCGGCTCGGCGTTTCACTCACCGAACACGACAAGCTGCCGGACGTGGTGCTCTATGTCGAGGAGCGAAATCGCCTCTTTCTAGTGGAGGCGGTTACGTCTCACGGGCCGGTGACTCCCAAGCGGGTCGAGGAAATGGAAGTCGTGCTCAGGGATTGCATCGCTTCGCGCCTGTATGTCAGCGCTTTCCCGGACTTCCGGCAATTCAAGCAACATATCGAAAAGATCGCATGGGAAACCGAAGTCTGGATAGCTGAGATTCCCGACCACCTGATCCACTTTGACGGGGACGAGTTCCTAGGCCCTAAACAAGGTGCCTGAAGGTGGGAACATGTCAAGCGACGGTCCGCCGTTTTAGGTGTGTACCCCCTCACACCCCGCCCGGCGCGCGCCATCCCCCGAACGCCCCCTCCAGCACCCGCGCCGCCGCCAGCGACACGTCCTCACGCCACGGGCGCGCCACCATCTGCACCCCTATCGGTAGACCCTCCGGCGACGTGCCCACGCGCACTATCGCCGACGGCCAGCCCGTCAGGTTGTACACGCCCGAGTAGCCCAGCCCGCGCATGTGCTCCTCGTCGTAAGACGCGCCGTGAAGCAGCGCCGGCCCCGCCGAGATGGGACACACTATCAGGTCGCGCGTCTCCATGAACGCGATCATGTCGGCCCTGAGCCGGTCCAACTCCTCCAGCAACGCCGTGTAATCGCCCGTGCCCAGCGGCTGCGCCATCTCCTTCCACATCGTAATCCAGTAGTGCTCCCGCGTCGTGCCCGACCGCTCCAGCAGCCGGTCGCCCCACGCAAAGCCGTCCGCGCCGATGAGCGCCAGGAAGCTGACCTGCACGGCGTCCAGCGCCGACGGCGACTCTTCCGACACGGTCGCCCCCGCGTCCGCCAGCGCGGCCGCCGCGTCCTGCACCGCACGCGCCGTCTCCGGCGTCGGAGTCGCGCCCGCCGCCTCGGTGTAGTACGCCACCCGTAGACTGGACAGGTCCACCTCGCCCGGGTCGCCAATCGGCACAGGCACGATGTGCGGGTCGCGGTAGTCGGGGCCGGCGATGATGGGAAACGCCAGATCCAGGTCCTCCACGTACCGCGCCATCGGACCGACCACGGTCAGCGCCTGCGCGGCGCCCATGTCGGGTCCGATGATGTGGCCCGTGCGCGGCACCCGCCCGGTGGTTGGCTTGAGGCCCGCGATGCCGCAGTAGTGGGACGGGAACCGGATGCTGCCACCCGTGTCGGTGCCCAGGTCCAGCGGCGAGCCTCCCGCCGTGATGATGGCCGCCCCGCCTCCGCTGCTGCCCCCCGGCGTGCGGGACACGTCGAACGGATTGTTTGTGCGTCCGTACACCAGGTTGTCCGTCTCCGCCGCCATCGTCAGCTCCGGCGTGTTCGTCTTGCCCAGCAGCACCGCGCCCGCGGCCCGCAGCCGCGCCACCGGCGTCGCGTCCTGGTCCGGCACGTAGTTAGCGCGGCCCAGCGTGCCGCCCGTGGACACGATCCCCTCCGTGTCGAACGAGTCCTTCATCGTGATGGGCACGCCGTGCAGTGGACCCATCACCTCGCCCCGCGCGAGCGCGTCGTCCAGCTCCCGCGCCTCCGCCTCCGCCCGCTCCGGCGCCAGTTGCACCACGGCATTGATGACCGGGTTCACCTCCTCGATCCGGCGCAGATGCGCGTCCACCACCTCCCTCACCGACACGGACTTGTCCCGAATCGCCTGCGCGATACTCTTCGCCGAACGATACGTCAGTTCATCCATATCTGCTCCCTCCCCGATGCTCCTTGCGCGCCGTCTATGGCGCGCCTCGCGCTACAGGCCGAACCTTAACACAACCCGCGCGTCTCAGTCCCTTCCTCCCAGATTCCGTTGCTATCCGTACATTAAGGTGCGACAATGATCTTATGACCAGCCGTGAGTTCATCGGGCGGGCGCGGCAATATGCCCGCAGAACCGGGAAGTCTTTCCGTTTCGATCCCTCGCACGGCAAGGGCAGTCACGGCAGGGTCTATGTAGGCGCACGGTTTGCCACGATAAAACGCGGCGAACTGAGCAAGGGCCTGCTCGCGGCGATGCTACGCCAACTGGATATCGACCAAAGGGAGTTCTGAGCAATGATGTACGCCTATCCATGCGAGCTCACGCCGGACGAAGAAGGTGGTCTTGTAGTCACTTTCCCCGACGTGCCCGAGGCTATCACCGGCGGTGCCGACCGGGATGAGGCTCTGGCAATGGCCGAAGACGCGCTTGCCACTGCCCTTACGGGATACGTACTCGACAAGAGAGACATCCCGACTCCCAGCAGCGCGACGGACGGCCACACCTACGTGCCGGTGCCCAGCGTCGTCGCGGCAAAGCTCGCCCTCTACTCGGCCATGCGGGCGCAACGCATTACCAAGGTCGAGCTCGCCAATCGGCTGGGCGTCAGCGAGGCCGCCGCGCGCAAGCTGACCAACCCGGAGCACAACTCCCGCATCGGCCAGCTTCACAGAGCACTCCGGGTGGTGGGCCTCTCGCTCAAAGTCGAAGTCACCGCCGTGTGAGCCACCCCCCATTGATATGACCGTACATTCGTGCTATTATCTTCTCATTGAAGGGCCGCCTCCTCAGGCGCTCCTTCCCGTAGCCGGCCCCACGAGACCTGCCGGACGCCCCAGATCCGAGGTTTCCCAGCTACGGACTGGAACAAAGTGAACGGAATGGGACACTTCTTTCCGGGTCTTTTGTTCCACCGCCGTCTCCTCGCGATCAGTTTGACTGTAACCCCTGTGAGAAGTACACTTCGCCAAAGAGAGGCGCAGTTCGCCGTGGCCGGGTGGATGCGATCTGCCAAAGCGACGTGGACGCGCCGCAGGCGCAAGGAGAGGATGCAGTGATTTCACTCAGACGCACGCAACTCAAGGCGCTGTGGATTGTG
The DNA here is from genome assembly GCA_965204815.1 of Dehalococcoidia bacterium. Classification (GTDB taxonomy): domain Bacteria; phylum Chloroflexota; class Dehalococcoidia; order Lucifugimonadales; family CATOSD01; genus CATOSD01. The sequence goes on along the minus strand of OZ242014.1, from coordinate 3,265,072 downwards.
GGGACCGTGCTGCTCCTGTCCGTGCTTGCGGTGGCCTGCGGATCGGCGGAGGAACCGGCCGCGCCTACCCCCACCGCGACGCCTCCCGCCGCCCCCACGCCCTCGCTGGGCGGCGTGTTGCCCGCGCAGCCCGACCCGACGCCCGTGCCCGCGCCGACAGCGGCGCCCGCCGTCGCGCCCGCGCCCCAGGCGACCCCCACCCAGGCCGCCGCGGTCGCCATGCCGGAGCCGTCCGTCGACGACAAGTACGGCGGCACGCTCAGGTGGGTGCCCTCTCACAGCTTCACCACCACCGATCCCACCAGCAGCCTGGCCCTCGTTAACGGTCTGTCGTTCATGGTCTACGACACGCTGCTGGCCTGGGATAAGGACGGCGCACTGCACCCGCAGGCGCTCGACACCTGGTCCGTCGAGGACGGCGGCAAGCGATTCGTGCTGACCCTGCGCGACGGCCAGTCTTTCCACGACGGCCGCCCCGTCACCGTCGAGGACGTGCTCGCCTCGTTCGACCGCTGGCGCAACGCCGACTCCTACGGCCCGTTCATCAACCCCACCCTGACCCGGGCGGAGAAGGTGGACGACAAGACGATGCTGTTCGAGTTCAGCGAGCCCAACGGCGTCTTCATTCCCGCCCTCGGCAAGGGCGACGGCCCCGTACCCGTGATCCATCCCATCGACGAGGCGATGATCCCCGGCAGCGAGCCGGTGATCACTCACGTCGGGTCCGGTCCATACATCTTCGCCGAGTGGCAGGTCACTCACAAGCTGCGGCTCGAAAGGTTCGAAAACTACGTGCCCCGCGACGAGCCGGGCGACAGCACATCCGGCGCCAAGATCGCCTATTTCGACGTGCTGGACGCCACCGAGATCCCGGACCAGGAAGTTCGCGTGGCCGCGATCCAGAACGGCGAGGTGGACTTCCTCCACTCTATCGACACCGACTTCTACGACGGCCTCGTCCAGGTTTCCGACCTGCAGCTCTACTTCGCCAAGCCGGGCGGGCAGCCCCTGTTCTGGATACAGAAGCTGTACCCGCCGCTCGACAACTCGCCGGAGGGCAGGAAGCTGCGCCAGGCCATCGCCGCCATCATCGACCCCGAGGAGATGATGACCGCCATCGCCGGTCCGCCCGACCTGTGGACGCTGTGCGACTCCTTCTGGGCCTGCGGCACCGCCTTCGGCAGGTCGGTGGCGCCCGAGTACTACAACCAGAAGGACACCGAGAAGGCCATGCGCCTCATGGAAGAGGCCGGCTACGACGGCGAAGAGATCATCCTGCTGGACCAGGTGCAGTTCCGCATCGGCCACGTTATAGCCACCCTGCTCAAGCCCAGGATGGAGGCGGTGGGCTTCAACGTGACGCTGAAGCCGGTGGACCCCGCCGCGTCCAGCGCGCTCGTGCTCGCCGATAGGGAAGTGCAGCTCGAAAACCGGGACTGGCATATCTCCACGAGCTGGCTGAGCACCTGGCACTTCTCGCCCATAGCCAACCGCTTCCTCGAGTACGACGGCCAGCTCGGATTCTGGAAGAGCGACGACTTCTTCGCCCTCCAGGGCGAGCTTGCCAAGGCGGCCACGTTCGACGATCAGATAAGAATCTACGACGAGATGCAGCGCGTGGCCTTCGACGACCCGCCCTACATCCCGCTGGGCATGTTCTTCTTCATGCACCCCATGAGCGCCGACCTGGAGGGCTACCAGCACACCATCGTGAACGGCCCGTACTTCCCCGGCATGTATTGGAAGGACGCCAGCAGAAGATAGGACGCCATGCAGCGATACATCGCGACGAGGCTGCTGTCGGCCATACCCGTACTGATCCTCGTCGTAGTCTTCGTCTTCGCATTGCTTCGCTTTGCCCCCGGCGATCCAGCCCAGCTTATCGCCGGGGAGCAGGCGTCGCCCGAGCAGATGCAGGCTATCCGCGTCTCGCTCGACCTCGATAAGCCGATCCACGTCCAGTTCTACACGTGGGTCGGCAAGCTGATCCGCGGCGATCTGGGCGAGTCCGTGGGAAGCCGCGTCCCCGTGTCCGAAATCATCGGCCAGCGCATGACGCCCACCATTGTCGTCGCCATCGTGAGCGAGGTGTTCGCCGTGGTGGTGGGCGTGCCGCTGGGCGTTATCGCCGCCTGGAAATCCAACACCTGGATCGATCGCGCCGTTATGCTCTTCGCCTCCATCGGCTTCGCCATGCCCGTGTTCTGGCTGGCCTTCCTCGCCATCTGGCTCTTCAGCCTCAACCTCGGAATACTCCCGGTTCTGGGATACACCAGCTTCGACAACGGCCTGGCCGCCTACGCTCGCCACCTGGTGCTGCCGTGCGTGACGCTGGGCATCAGCCTGGTGGCCCTCATAGCCCGTATGACGCGGGCCACCATGCTGGAGGTGATGCGCCAGGACTACATCCGCACCGCCCGCTCCAAGGGCCTTACCGAGGAGATGGTGGTGCTGCGCCACGCCCTCAAGAACGCGTCCATGCCCATCCTCACGGTCATAGGACTCGGAGTCGCCGCGCTGCTCAACGGCGCCATCATCACCGAGACCTTCTTCGCGATTCCCGGGCTCGGAGCGCTCATCGCGCAGTCCATCCTCGTGCGCGACTACCCGGTCGTGCAGGCGCTGCTGATCCTGGCTACGCTCATCTACGTCTTCGTCAACATGCTGGTCGACCTGGCCTACGGCTACCTCGACCCCAGAATACGGTACGCATGAACACGCACGGCAGAGCGCGGGACCCCGCCGCGCCCGCATCGGTCGCATCCGGCGCCTTCAGGCCGTCCACGTACCTCCGCGCCGCGCTCAGGTTCTCGGTGCGTAACCCCGCCATGGCGACCGCCGGCGCTCTGCTCGCCTTCATGGTGCTGACCGCCGTGCTCTCGCCAGTGCTCTCGACTCACGATCCAAAGGCCCCCAACGTGCCCGACAGGCTGCAGGGGCCGTCGATGAATCACTGGTTCGGCACCGATGGCTTCGGCCGCGACCTCTACTCGCGGACCCTGTCGGGCGGACGTGTGGCGCTGGTGGTGGGCTTCGGCGTCGCTTTCGTCACGACCATTATCGGCGTGGCCGTGGGGCTCATCACCGGATACTATCCGCTCGCGGACAAGATCATCATGCGCTTCGTGGATGGCATAATGGCCATGCCGGCGTTCCTGCTGGCGATCGCGATTATGACGCTGCTTGGAGCGACTGTGTTCAACATCATCGCCACGCTCAGCATCGTGCTCGCGCCCGGCACCATCCGCGTGGCGCGCTCGTCGGTGCTCAGCCTCAGCAACGAGCCGTTCGTCGACGCGGCGCGGGCCATCGGCGCCGGCGCGCCGCGCATCCTGCTGCGCCACATTCGCCCCAACATGATTGCCCCCGTGATTGTCATGGCGAGCTTCATCACCGCGCTCGCGATTCTCATCGAGTCCGGCCTCAGCTTTCTGGGCGTCGGCGTCAACCCCGACACCCCGACCTGGGGCAACATCATGGGCGAGGCCCGCAACCACATGTCGCGCAACCCCTGGCTAATGTTCTGGCCCGGCGTGGCGATAACGCTCACAGTGCTGGCGTTCAACCTCGCCGGCGACGGCCTGCGCGACGCCCTCGACCCGCGCCTGCGCGGCTCCCGAGACGTGGCCTAAACGCCCTGCGCACGCCCCGCACCACTACCCACCCCCGCCGCCGTGTGCTAAACTTGGCTCATTCCAATAGCCTTTATGCCTTGCGCTCTCGGTAGCGCAAATCACGGCGGGTCCCATGGTAACGCCACGCCAAGAGACCATCCTTAGACTCATCGTCGACGATTACGTCACCACGGCGGCGCCGATATCGTCCGACGGCATCGCGCGCCGCGGCGAGCTCGGCGTCAGCCCCGCCACGATTCGCAACGACGTCGCCGAACTGGAGGAGCGCGACTACCTCACGCGCCCGCATACCTCGGCCGGCAGCGTGCCCCTCGACAAGGCCTACCGCTTCTATGTCGAGTCCATCCTCACCCTGGAGGAAGCCCACCTGCCCTACGACGTCCAGGCCGCCGTCCGTCGCGAGCTCGGCCGCATCGAGCGCGAGATCGACGAATGGGCCAACGTCGCCGCCGCCGTGCTCGCCAGGATCGTCGGCAACATGGCCATCGCAACATTCCCCACGGCCACCCAGCCGCGCGTCAAGCACGTCGAGCTCGTGCCTATCCGCGACATCCTCGCCATGCTCATCGTGGTCCTCGAGCAGGCCGGACTCAGACGCCAGCTCATCCGCCTGCAGAAACCGTCGCCGCCGGAAGAACTCGAAGCCTCGGTCAACCGGGTCAAGAGCCGCATCACCGGCCTCACCCGCAGCGAGATAGAGGCGCTCGATCCCGACACGTCGCCCCTCGAGGACGACGTCATCGACGCCACGCTCGTCATCCTCCGCGAAGAGGACACCGCCATCTACCGGGACTACTACGTCGACGGCCTGCGCAACCTGCTCAGCCAGCCGGAGTTCGCCGGCAACGACCGGATGCGCTCCCTGGTGGAGGGCCTGGAGGACGGCTCGCTGGTGAAGGAGATCCTCGGCGACCGGCCGGGCGGCGGCGTGGTGAAGGTGGTCATCGGCCACGAGAACAGCGGCGACGTGCTCTGGCCTCTCAGCGTGGTGCTGTGCGGCTACGGCGTACCCGACCTCGCCTACGGAGCCGTGGGCGCCATCGGCCCGACGCGCATGGAGTACCACCGCGCCATCGCCGGCGTGCGGCTCATGTCCGCCATCCTCAGCGACATGGTCGAAACCGTCGGCAGCTAGTCCGCCATATCATGTTCGAAGTACTCACCGAAAAGCTCAACGGCGTCTTCCAGCGCCTGGGCAACAAGGGCACTCTGACCGAGCGCGACGTCGACGCGGCTCTGCGCGAGGTGCGTCTCGCCCTGCTCGAAGCCGACGTCAACTTCCGAGTCGCCCGCGACCTCGTAGGCCGCATCCGCTCCCGCGCGCTGGAAGAGGAGGTGCTCAAGAGCCTCAGCCCCGGCCAGCAGGTGGTCAAGATCACCAACGAGGAGCTCACTTCCACACTGGACGGCGGCTCGCACCGGCTCGAGACCAGCCCCCGTCGCCCGTCGGTGGCGATGATGATTGGACTCAACGGCTCCGGCAAGACCACCACCGCCGCTAAGCTCGCGCGCCACCTGTCGCAGCAGGGCCAGCACCCCCTGCTCGTGGCCGCCGACCTCCAGCGCCCCGCCGCGCCCGAGCAACTGGAGACGCTCGGCAACCAGGTGGGCGTGGAGGTCTACCGCGCCGCCGGTGCGTCCGACACGCCGGACGTGGCCCGCGACGGCGTTCGCCGCGCGGAGGAGCGCAACGCGGCGTGGGCTATCGTGGATACCGCCGGACGCTTCCAGGTGGACGACGACCTGATGGCCGAGCTCGAGCGCGTGAAGGCCGCGGTCTCGCCCGTGGAGACGCTGCTGGTCGTGGACGCGATGGCCGGCCAGGACGCCGTCAACGCTGCCCAGGAGTTCCACGACCGCATCGGTATCACCGGCCTCGTTCTCACCAAGATGGACGGCGACGCCAGGGGCGGCGCGGCCCTGTCCATCACCGCCGTCACCGGAGTGCCCATCAAGTTCATCGGCACGGGCGAGCGCGTCGACGCCCTGGAGGCCTACTACCCCGACCGGCTCGCGTCCCGCATCCTCGGCATGGGCGACGTGCTCACCCTCATCGACAAGGCGCAGGAAACCATCAGCGAGGAGCAGGCGCTGGAGATGGAGCGCAAGATCCGCCAGGCCACGTTCGACCTGGAGGACTTCCTGACGCAGCTACAGCAGCTCAAGAGCATGGGCCCGCTCAGCCAGATCGTGGAGATGATCCCCGGCATGGGCAACCTGAAGGGCAGGCTGTCCGGCGCAGAGGTGGACGACGGCCAGCTCAAAAAGGTGGAGGCCATCATCCACTCGATGACCCCTCACGAGCGCAGCAAGCCGGAGATCATCGGCGGCAGCCGCAGGCGACGCATAGCGCGCGGCAGCGGCACCACGCCCCAGGACGTGAACATGCTGCTCAACCAGTTCCGCCAGATGCAGAAGACGCTGCGCCAGATGACCTCCGGCCGCGGCTCCCGCCAGATGCGCCAGATGATGCGCCAGGGCAACATCTTCGGCGCGTAGCGGTACCTCCGCTGGCCTCCTCTCCCCCGGCGGTAGAGGATTGAGGTGGAGGGACTGACCTGACCCCCCCTAGATCTTCCCCTCGGCCCGCACCTGCCGCATCGCCGTCTCGTACTTCTCCAGCGTCAGTTCGATGTCGGCCTCGCTGTGCGTCGCGGACAGGATGAAGCTCGTCGGGTTGCCCCAGATGCCCTCGTTTATCGTGGCCTGGTTCAGCAGGTGCGTCGTATCGTTTCCGGCGGCCGTCATCATCGCCTGCTCGCCCGCCTCGCAATAGATCTTGTCGCACTCGTGCGGAACGCCCAAGCGCATGTGCACGATCGACGACACGCCGTAGGCGCAGCCCGGAATCTCCATCTTGGTGAGAATCTCGTTCAGGCCGTTCTTGAGCTGCTGCGCCCTCGCGTCCGCCGTCTCGTTGATGGGCTCGTTGGCCACCAGGTCCAGCGCCGCCGCGCCCGCCGCCGCGGACAGCGGGTTGGCGTTGAACGTGCCGGGATGCGCGATCCGCCCCGGCGCGACCGTGTTCACGATGTCGGCCCGACCGGCGACGCAGCCGCCGGGAAGCCCACCGGCCAGTATCTTCGCCATGCCGGTCAGGTCGGGGATCACGTTGTACAACCCCTGGCACCCGCCGCGCGAGAACCGGAATCCGCTGACCACCTCGTCGAATATCAGGATCACGCCCTTCTGGCGCGTGATCTCCCTGAGTTGCTCCAAGAACGACGGGTGGATGACCTGGTTGCCCTGGAACACCACCGCCGCTATGTCGTCGTCCTCGTCCAGCGTGCGCTCCACCGCCGCGATGTCGTAGGGCAGCACGATCATCGTCTCGCGCACCTGGGGTGGTATGCCGCCCTCCGGGCTGTCGTTCGCCGCGCCCACGAAAGGCCCGTCGGCCCAGCCGTGGAACGCGCCCTCGAACTTCACGATCTTGGTCTTGCCCGAATGGCTGCGCGCCATCCGGAACGTCATCATCATCGCCTCGGTGCCCGAGCTGACGAAGCGGAGCCGCTCGGCGGAGGGCACGAGTTGCTTGACCAGCGTCCCCCACTTCATCTCGGTCTCGGTAGAGGCGCTGAGATGCGTGCCCCTGGCGACCTGCTCGGAGACCGCCTGAACGATCGCCGGATGCGCCTGTCCCAGTATCATTGCGCCGTGGCCGGTGCGGTAGTCGATGTACTCGTTGCCGTCGATGTCCCACTTCCGCGGGCCAAGCCCGTGGTCCATGTACACGCGGAACGGGCTGAACTTGCGCCCGTCGTGCGTAACGCCATCCGGGAACAGCTCGAACGCCCTGTCGGACATCGACGCGGACTTCGGATGAAGTTGCAAGTAGCGTTCTTCGATTGTGCTGGCCATGGCGTCTCCTCGTGTTGTAGCTTGGGTTCCCGCGAGCCGATTATAGCACTGTTGCCATTCCGCTGCCCCGGCCCGCTTGCGGGAGGCGGCCACTGGCTTCATACTAGGTGGCGCAACAAGGCAACATCTACAACTCGCAAGGGTCGGACAATGGCAACGGTCGACTTTCACATAGAGACCAGCAGACGCATGCTGGAGCAGGCTTGGCGCGAACTCGGCGCCGGTGACGTCCTGCAGGGGTCCGAAAAGGGCTGGGGCGCGGCCGCCCACACGATCAAAGCAATCGCAGAGCAGCGCGGCTGGCGTCACGAACGCCACGGCGACCTGTTCAGCGTTGCGCGCCGGATCGCTGACGAACTGGAACAGCCCCGAATCCGCGATCTGTTCAGGTATGCTGGCGCTTTGCACACCAACTTCTACGAGGGTTGGCTCGCCGATGAGGACGTGGAGGGGGGGTTGGAAGAGGTGCGTGAGCTGTTAAGTTTGCTGGAAGGACTGGTGCCTAACGGCTAGCCGTGGCCCGCGCAAGGAGCGCAGCATGACCAATCCCAAGCCCCTCGAAGGTGTACGTGTGCTCTCCCTCGAGCAGGTGCACGTGCTGCCCTGGGGCACTGCGTTCCTCGCCGACTTCGGCGCGCAGGTCGTCCGCGTCGAGAGCGCCGAGCACATGAACGACCGACGCTCCGGCCCCTTCCCGGAGGGCACGCCCGGCGGGGAGTGGTGGAACGAGTGCGGCACCTTCGCCTACTGGGCACGCAACAAGCAGAGCATCTGCCTGCAAGTGGCTCACCCGCTGGGTAAAGAGACCTTCCTGCGGCTCGTCCAAAACGCCGACGTGGTGACCGACAACTTCCGCCCCGGCACCACCGCGCGCTACGGCCTGGACCACGATTCGCTCGCCGCCGTGAAGCCCGACATCATCACGCTGAGCTGCACCGCCTACGGCCACACCGGTCCCTGGCGCGCCTACGGCGCACGCGCTCGCACCGTGGACGCCGCCTGCGGCCTGTCCTACGTCACCGGCTACGAGGGAGGGCCGTCGCTCCGCGCAAGCGCCAACTACATGGACCACACCGGCGGCCTAAACGTGGCCTACGCGCTGCTTCTGGCTCTCTACCGCAAGCGCAAGACCGGCCAGGGCGCGCGCATAGACCTGAGCATGTACGAAACCGGCGTGTCCTGCATCGCGCCCGCCGTCCTGGAGGCGCAGCGCGGCGTGTCCCGGCCCAGGCTCGGACCGTCCCACCTGTGGAGGGCGCCCCATAACGTCTACCCATGCCAGGGCGACGACCGCTGGATAGCCATCGCTGTTTCCGACGACGAGGAGTGGCACGCCCTGCGCCGGGCAATGGGCGAGCCCGGCTGGGCGGCCGACGGTTCGCTCGACACCGCCCAGATCCGCCACGCGCGCCGGACCGAACTCGACGCCCACATCGCCCAGTGGACCGCCGGACAAGACAGCCAGGAGCTTTTCCACCTGCTTCAGTCCCACGGCGTGCCCGCCGGGCCCGTCAACACCGCCAAGGACCTTGTGTCCGACGAGCACCTGTGGCGCCGTGGCTACTTCGAGGTCTTCGACAATCCGAACACCCCGCACGTCGGACCGAGAGTGTTCGCCGGTCGTCCCTTCCGGACGCCCGACATTCCCCTTTCCCTGCACCTGGCCTCGGCGCTCGGCCAGCACAACCTCGACGTTCTGCGCGAGATGGGCGGTATGACCGACTCTGAGATTCAGCACCTGTCAGACGCGGGCGTGCTGTCCACACGCCCCAGGGTGGACGACAGGCCCCCCGCAGATGGACGCCAACGCGGTGCGGCGGATCGACTCTACGACCCCGATTACAGGCAACGCGCGGCGGACGCGATGTCCGCAGTCAGATAGTCCCTTCCCCCTCGAAAGCAGGGGATGGGGGTGTATTGAGGCAACCATGAGGATACTCGAAAGGTGACCGGCATTCTGAGCGACATTCGCGTCGTCGAACTGAGCGCCACGACGTCCGGTGCCTTCTGCGCCAAGCTGCTGGCGGACCAGGGCTCGGACGTCGTGAAGGTGGAGCCGCCCGCGGGCGATACGGCGAGGCGTGAGCCTCCGTTTCTGCAGGGCCCATCGGGAGAAAGGCAGAGCTCCCAGTTTCTAGCGTTCAACACCAACAAGCGCGGCGTCGCGCTGGACTCAAGCTCCGACGAGGGCAGGGAAGCGCTGCTCGGGCTCATCGCGGGGCGGGACGTGCTCGTGGAGGACTTCGCCCCCGGCCATCTCGACGAGCTCGGCCTTGGCTACGAGACCCTGCGGGCGCTGAAGCCGGGCCTCATCCTCGTGTCGATAACCCCGTTCGGCCAGACCGGCCCCTACAGCTCGTACAAGGGCGGTGACCTGGTGGCGCAAGCGGTGGGCGGATTCCTGTACACCACCGGCGAGTCGGACCGGGCGCCGATGGGCACCGCCCTTGAGCAGACTCACGTCGCGGCGGCTCGAAACGCGGCTATCGCGGTAATGGGTGCGATACTTCAGCGGGAGTTCACCGGCGAAGGCCAGCACGTCGATGTGTCCATCATGGAGGCGGTGGTGAGCACGCCGCCTGCCTTCATCCACCAGTACAGCTACACCGGCGCCATCGCGGGCCGAGGATTCGGCGAGGGCAACGTGATGGATGGGATGCACCTGCCCACGGCGGACAGCGACATTACGCTCACCACCGCCGGCACCGGCGGCAATCCCATGCAGGCGTGGGCCGACTTCCTGGACGAACCGCGACTGCTCGACCGCAGGTTCGCCACGCCCCGGGGAAGGGCGGAGCACGCCGCCGACCTGCTCGAGTTAGTGCAATCCAAGCTGCGCCATCGCAATGCCCACGAGTTTATGACGGACGCCATGGACCGCCGACTGGTTGTGGGTGTGGTGCAGAGCCCCGAAGAGGTTGCCGACTGCCCACACCTCGCCGAGCGCGGCACGTTCGTCGGCATCGACCATCCACTCGCCGGCGCACTCCGCTACCCCGGCCCCGGCTTTCTGATCGACGGCCTGAACCCCATGACGGGCGGCCGTCCGGCGCCGCGGCTGGGTGAGCACAATGCGGAGGTGCTCGGGGACGAGCTGGGATTGACCAAACAGCAGATTTCGAGGCTCGCCTGAGAACGGCGAAGCTGGAACGGAGGGCACGCGATGCGAAACAGGGTTCAGAGGTCATGGCTGATCGCGCCCGCCAACGACGACGCGCGCCTGGCCGCCGCCGCCGACAGCGGCGCCGACGTGGTGGTGCTGGACCTCCAGGACACCGTGCATGAGACGAAGAAGCACGAGGCGAGAGCGGGAGTCAAGGACGCGATTTCCGAGATGCGCGCCCACGGCTCTGAGGTGTACGTGCGCTGCGACCCCGAGTTGTTGTACGCCGACTTCGCCGCGTCGGTCTGGCGCGGCCTGCACGGAGTGGTGCTGCCCGGCCTGACCACGGCCGACCAGGTGCGCGAGGCCGACCGGCTGCTCGGCGAGTTCGAGGCGTTCCGCGGCGTCGTCAGACCGCCTCCGTTGGATGAGATACTTGAGGCAGACGACCCCAGGGGACCCGACCAGGCGCTGGAGATTCACCTCTGCCTCGACACCGGACGCGCCAACTGGGACGCCGAGGACCTGCTAACCGCCAGCGACAGGGTGCGGTCGGTGAGCCTGGGACGCGCAGACCTCACAATGGACCTGCGGGAAGAGCCCTCGGGCGATCTGCACCTGCTGCCATATCTCAACCAGCGGCTGATAATCGTAGCCAACGCCTGCGGCGTGCAGCCCGTTGGAGCCTGGTGGCGGGCCACCTCTCGCGGTCTGGCGGCGAGTCCAGAGGACACGCTGCGGGCCGCCGTCGACGGCCGCCGCGCCGGCTTTCGCGGAGCGCTCTGCATGAGGGCGGACCAGGCCCGCGCGCTGAACGAGGGTTTCACGCCCACCACCGATGAACTCGCGCAGGCCAGGGCCGCCGCTTCCGACCCTGACGCAGGTGCCGAGCAGCGTGCTCTTGCACTCGACACCCTCACCTGGGCCGAGGCGTGTGAAGCCCGCGACAACCTGAAAGCCGCCTCATAAGTCCCTTACCCCTTGATGGGGGAAGGTTAGGATGGGTGTGATGTGAAAGGAGGGACCGCGATGACGAGAAGGGTCAGACGCTCGGGCCTCATGATGCCGGTAAACACCGAGCGCTTCGTAAACAGCTCCTGGCTACGCCACAGTGACAGCCTCGACTACGACCTCGAGGACTCGGTGCCCCAATCGGAGAAGGACAACGCCCGCTCCGTGCTCCCGAACGCCATTCAGATAGGCCAGAAGGGCGGCGCCGAGGTCTCGGTGCGCATCAACGTTGCCTACCCGGAGGCCGATCTCGATGCCGCGGTGCGCCCTGGCGTGAGCCGCATTTCCCACCCGAAGACCGAGCACGCTGAGCAGATTCGCAAGGTCGACGCCATCATCACCCGGCTGGAGCGGGAGCGCGGCATACGCCCGGGCACCATCGAGGTCAACGCCATGATCGAGACCACGCTGGGCGTCGCAAACTCCTACGAGATAGCCTCGAGCAGCCCGCGAGTAAGGACATTCTCTCCCGGCACCGGCTACGACATGTCCATGGACATGGGCCTGGAGATGTTCGTGGGATTCGACCAGTTCTTCTACAACCGCGGCGAGGGCGAGCTGATAGCCATGGCGCTCGGCCAGAATCGAGCGGGTGGCGTCTACATGTCCGACACCTCGGGCAGCGTAACCGACGGCGACCGCACGCTCGAGCAGGCCATCGCCAACCGCAAGGCCGGCTTTCGCTCCGGCGGCGGCCTGCATCCCAACGTGGTGCAGCCCCAGAACATCGGGCTGACGCCCACGCCGGAGGAGGTGGACCGCGCCCGCCGTGTGCTCGCGCTGTTCGACCAGATCGACGCCCGTGGCGAGGTGGAGGCCGACCTGGACGGCGAGACCGTGGACGCATACGAGGCGGCGCGGGCGAGGGAGCTGATCGACTGGGCCGCCGCTTGCGCCAGGCGGGACGCCGAAAAGGCCGCCAAGCGCGCCGCATCCCTGGCCGCCGAAGAGGCCGCCGCCGGATAACTGGAGTTCTGCCATATGAGTCCCCTCTCCCTCGACGGGAGAGGGTCAGGGTGAGGGTGAAGACCCCGCCGCAAACGAGGAAGCACAAATGGACCCGTTCGTAAGACGCTCCTACCTGGTCGTATCGCCGCTCAACGAGGACGAACTCGCGGCGTCCTGGACTCACAACGCCGACGCCGTCATCCTCGATCTGGTCGGTCCCGTGCCCGACGCCCGCAAGGCCGAGGCGCGCTCGACGCTCTCCGAAGCCGTACCCATCGCGGGCAGGGGCGCCGCCGAGGTGTTCGTGCGCGTCAACAAGGACCTGCTGTACGCCGACATCGAAGCCGCCGCCGCACCGGGACTTAGAGGCATAGTGCTCGGAGGACCCGGCTGCGCCGAGGACGTGGCGCGCGCCGACGCGATTCTTGGCGAAATGGAGGCCCGCAAGGGCATACCCGAAGGCCACCTTCAGATCGTGGCGCTGCTGGAGACGGCCCGTGGCGTGTGGAACATCCGCGAGATTATCACGGCGAGCGCGCGGGTGTCAGCCGTGGGCCTCGACGAGCCGGCTCTGGGCCGCGCTCTGGGCATTACGCCCTGCGAGGAGTTCGACCCGTTCGAGTACGCCAAGGGCCGCGTCGTGATCGAGACGCGCGCCGCCAAAGTCCAGCCGGTGGGCGTCAGCCACCCCTACGGCCTGCTGCCACGATTCGACGACGCCGACGAGATTCACCGGTTCGCTCTAAGAGGCAAGAACCTGGGTTTCGCCGCCACCATCTGTCCCCATCCGTCGTGGGTCGAGCCGGTAAACCGCGCCCAGACGCCCACCGAGGAGCGGCTGGAGTTCTACCGGGAGACCCGTCGTCTGTTCGCCGACGCCATCGCCAGGGGTACGGCGGCGATACCTTACCCCGGCAGCGGGATGATGATCGACGTGCCCGTGGACGAGCGGGCCCGGCTTACCCTGGAACTATGGGAGCGCTGCGCCGCCCGCGACGCCGAAAAGGCCGAGGCCGTGCGCCAAGCCGACGGCTAGCTCGGCGAGAGTCTCCGGCTCAGCTTGCCCACCGGACGCACCCAATCTATAATTTCTTCACGGCGAAGCTGCGGGGTGTGGCGCAGAGGGAGCGCGCCTGCTTTGGGAGCAGGAGGCCGCCGGTTCAATCCCGGCCACCCCGACCATCGCTCACATCGCTGCCGCTTGGCGGCGCGTCCACATGTTCCGCTTGAGCGCGTCGCGCTGGAGCAGACCCCACCGCTTCCCCGGGCCTAGCGCACCACCCGGTAGATGGTCGCCTGCTCACCGCTGTACACCTGCTCCAGCACACCCGCCATGCCGTCGTCGAACTTGCGTATGCCCGCCTCCGGGTAGTACAGCCGCTCCAGTTGGCCCACGTACACGTAGCTGACGTCGTACTTATGCAGCAGCCGCGCCGCCTCCTGCGGGCTTCGTGTCGAGTAGATGGTGTCCACGTCGTCGACGCGGCGGATCACCTTCCGGCCATGTACTCCGCGCTGCTGTATCTGGTGCCACTCCCAGCCCACCACGCCCGGCAGGCCCGTGTACACGCTCACGCGGCCGCCCCACCTGTAGAGTGGCGTCTGGCCCTCCAGCGTGATCGGCGACCCGTCCACGTGTTCCAACAGCCAACGGATGCCCTCGAAGTCGGCCTCCAGGTCTATGGGACCCTCCTGACCGCGGTAGACTGTCCCCCGCGCATACTCGGCGCCGTCCAGCGTCAGCGGAGCGTCGTTGGTGTCGAACCGGTCGGCGAGGCGCGCGCGCGTGCCCAGCACCGGGTACACCGCAGCGCACAGCACCAGCGCGGCGAGGACGGCAGCCCAGGCGACCGCCGGCGCCGAGGGCCGCGACTTGGACGCGCGCCAGCGGGTCACCATGCGCCACAGCAGAAAGGCCGAAGCCAGCGCCATGAGCGTCCACGCCTGCAGGTAGAACTTGAACACGCTGTTCATGCGCTCGATGTCGTCCTGTACGCGCACGAGCTCGAGTCCGAACACCAAAGCGAACGCCGTGCACGCAAGCAGCCCCGCGAACGCCACCTGCGCCGCGTCGCCGCGCATCGCCACCAGGCGCGCGGCGCAGGCCCCAGCCGTGAGCGCCAGCAGCGCGGCAACCAGCGGCACCGTGCCGCCAACCTCGTCGGAGAGCGCCACGATCGCAAGCAATGCCGCCGCCATCGCCGCCAGCGCGGGCACGACGATCTGGCGTCGTCCGACGCCGTCGCGCAGCCGGAACAGACTCGCGACGGACGCCGGCGGACGCAGGCCGGAGACCAGCGACCTGGCCTCCATCAACGCGAACGAACCTATGACGAACACGAACAGGCCGCTTATCGCGAGAAACTGCCAGATGGTGGTCGTGTTGGTGGTGGCCTCGATGCCGCCGACGAACGTCTCGTAGTTGAGATGGAACGGCAGAAAGGCGACGTAGCCCACCACGAAGACCAGCAGCGACTTGAACGCCGCTCTCACCAGCACGGCCAAACTGAGTCCACCCTGCGCGAGATATTCGGCGAGCAGAATCGCCGCCCCGGCCAGCAGTAGCTGCGTAGGGTAGTCCCAGGCGTTGATCAGACGCAACGCGCCGACCGCGACGCCCAGGACGACCAGCCGCGCGAGCGCGCCCGCGTCCCAGCGCCCGCTAGGCGAGCCGGAGCGCCGCGCCGCCAGCACGACCGACAGGCACAGCCCAATCGCGAGCAGCGCGAAGGGAATCGCCATCATGTGGGCGTGAAGGTCTGCGAACAGGAACGAGAAGAACGGAAACTCCGTAATCTCGTGGCCGGGCGGGTCCGGCGGCATCATGCGGGTGCTCCGCCAGTAGTCGAAGGCGAAGGGCGCGTCGGACTCGAGCCAGCGCCAGGCGCCGACAATGACCTGTCGCGCGCCGTCCAGGTTGCCAAGCACGCACACGAACAGCGCGCCGACCAGCCCCGCGGCCACGGCGGACCATTCGACGTTTGGCGGCCTGCGAAACACGGCCCGCGACGCCACGCCCGCCGGACGCAGCGCGCTCGCGGCGAGGTTGTAGACCACCGAGAATGCGCCGCCCACCGCGAGCGCGAAGAAGGTGGGCACCGCCAGGTTGTAGGCTACCGCCGGCTGGATTCCGGTCGCCCTTATCAGCGTGGCGACCATGAGCTGCCCCCAGTAGTAGTAGTTCAGGTAGCCGCCGCCGAACCAGGGATCGTAGGGCGGCATGATCGTCGAGCGTACCACCGCGTTCAGGTACGCGAAGTCCATCGGCTTCTCGCCGCCCCTGAACGGATGCCACAGGTCCGGGTTCGCCATTCGCAACAGCACGAACGCCAGGAACGCGGCGAGGAACACCGCCTCGCATATCGCTATCAGCCGCCAGCGCTCGCGGACGAACGCGCGAATCTCGCCGCCGCGCAGCGCTAACGCCGCGAACGACACGACCGCCAGCGTCAGCGCCGCGACGCCGATAGCCCCCTGCGAGAACGGCATCCAGCGCAGGCTCGCCAGCAGCCACACCACCAGGCACGCCGCCAGCAGCGCCAGCGCCTTCACCAGCAGGTAGCCTCGGTCGGGCAGGGGACGGAACAGCAGCAGCGCGGCGGGCAGCGCGAGCAGCGACAGGCCCTCGATCACGACGAGCCACGCCAGCAACGGCACGCGGTTCGCCCAACTGCCGGTGTCGATGATCTCCCGCCAGGTGCCGCCCGCCTGCTGCGTCGCGGCGTCCTCCGGCGACAGCACGAGTCCCCGCACACCGTCTGGCCCCCCGGCGTCCTGGACGCCCCTCACCGGAGGCGGCACAGGCGCGGGCAACCCGTCGAACAGCGCGCTTATCCGGGCCGAGTCGAAGCGTCCGACGTTTTCCAGCACGAACACCTTGGGGTGGTCGTACACCGTGAAGCTCTCGTCCGCGTAGCCAAGATTCAGCGTGAGCGGGAAGTCGGCCTGTTCGCGCGATGCCGCTGGCTCGGACAGAACGGCCCGGCCGAACGTGTCGTCCACCAGGCCCACGCCGAGCAGGCTGGGATAGGACGTCTCGACCAGCCGGATCTCGTACCCAAGCTGCCCGGAAAACAACAGGCGGTAATACTCGCTGCTGATCGGATAGCGCTCCGGCAGCCTCGAAATCGTGCCGTAGAGCCGATTGCTGTACAACACCAGGTAGTCGGCCTGGGCGAGTCGATCCGCGACGTGGCGCTGCTTGCGCGCGCCGTCGGGGTTGTACATCTCCAGCTCCCGAGTGTCGTACCCTCTTAGCCTGGGCAACCCCTCTTCCCAGTGCTCCTTGAGAATCACGGCGCCGCGCGGCACGTTCTCCCGCACCCACTCGCCCGCGCGCACCGACGTGAGCGGCTGTCCGTACACACCCGCAACGTAGGCCAGCGCGTAAAGCGCGGTGGCGCCCACGACGATTGCTATGGCCGCCGACACCAACGGCCGAGCCTCGCCGCCCCGCCACTCGCCGGCCCGACGCCACAGGTCGTACAGCATCCTGCCGCCGAACAGCAGCAGGAACGGCGTCACGGGGAGCAGATAGCGCAGGAACTTGACCTCGAAAGCCCCCGTGATGAGCAGATAGGGCACCACCCAGCTCAGCAGCAGCACGTCCACCCTGGACGAGGCCGAGCGCACCGCCAGCGTGGCGAGCAGCGCCGCCAGCGCGACTGCGGAGGCGGCGGCGATGGCCAGCACCCCGTCCCAGAGCAGCAGCATCGCCGCGGGCGCGGCCCACCCGGCGGCGAGGTAGACGAGGCCGTGCGCCGGTCTCATGCCACGCAGCGCCGCGTACGCCAGCCCCGCCAGCGCCACGACGCCCAGCGGCCAGCCAAGACCCCAGGCCGCAAGCTGCCGCGCGTGGTACAGGTACGGCGTGGTGTCCACGTACTGCCGCGTGTACGGGTAGTCCCGGATGCGCCGCACCATCTCCGACTGCTCGGTGACGTCGGCCAGGAAGCGGTGCCAGTCCAGCAGGGCGTATGGCTGCGTGAGCGCGAAGATGGCGGCGATGGCGACGGCGCCAGCGACCGCGCCCCACAGCGCGCTCGGCAGGCGTAGCGTGAACGCCCTCCGCTGGCCGGATGCGCCCTCCAGCGCGCCCATGACGTGCAGCAGGTGGGCGACGCCAAAGGCGGCCACTATCGGGAAGAGGCTCACCTTGGTGGCCAGCCCCAGCCCTATCAGCACGCCCGCCAGAATCGAGTCACTGAGTCTTCCGTGCCTGGCGACGCGGTACAGGAAGAACAGCGCCGCCACGCTGAACAGCGCGGCCAGCGTGTCGACGGCGAAGAAGTGGCTTAGCTGGACGTGCAGCACCGCCAGCGCCGTCAGCGCAGCCGCCAGCAGGCCGACGGCCCGGCCATACACTCGCGCGCCCAGCACGAACACCATCGCCACCGTGCCCACGTCCGCGAGCGCGGATATGGCCCGCGCCATCGGCCGCAGGTCTTGTAGCTCGGCGCCGGCGAGCGTCGACGCGGCCGAGCGTAGGACAGACAGCGCGTACATCGGCATGCTGCCGTACGGGAACCAGCGCGGGTTCCAGGTGCTGCGCTCAGCGTCGAGCAGCGAGCCGAGGTCGTCCAGGGGGAACGAGAGCTGGACGGTCTTGGCAAGGATCGCGCGCTCGTCGGGGTGAGGCGTCCAGTCGAAGCCTTCGTCCCAGCCCAGGCCGTAGAGCCGCAAGCCGAGCGCGACCGCCAGAATCGCGGCCAGCGCCCCGACGGTGAGCCACGTCGCGCGTTCTCGCGCGGCGCTATCCTGCCGGTCGGCGTCCATCAGCGGCGTCTCGTGCTCACGCTCCCGCTGACAGTCGAGCTAAGGGTCCGGGTCATCCTCTGCTGAAGCGCAGCGCCTGGTCCACTATGTCCAGCCCCACGGTCTCGCTCCACGCCGCGAGCAGTTGCTCGGTGACCGGACCCGGCTTGCCGTCGCCGACCTCCCGCCGGTCCACCCGCGTGACGGGCAGCACGCAGGGGCTGGTGCCGGAGAAGAACACCTCGTCGGCGGTGTACAGGTCGTAGGGCTGCATCTCCTCCTCGGCGACGGGGATGTCGAGCTGCCGCGCCAGGTCCACAACCATGCCGCGCGACACGCCTTGCAGCAGGGTGCTGTCGCCGGGCAGCCGCAGCACGCCGTCGGTGACCAGGAACACGTTGTAGCCGATGCCCTCGGTCAGGTTGCCGTCCACGTCCAGCAGGATCGGCCAGGCGGACTCGTCGACGTCGGCGGCCTCCAGCTCGGCGAGATTGAAGTTCATGCGGCTGTGGTGCTTGACCTTGGGATCGAGGGTCTCGGCGGGAAAGCTGCGGGTCCGGGCTATGACGCCGTGCGCGCCGTCCGCGTACAGGCCGGAGAACCGGTCGAACGAGATGGGCTGCACCTCCACGCACACGGAGGGCGGCCCCGAGGTGTGCGCCCAGCGGCCCGGCCCGCGCGTGACCCACTGGCGAACGGTGAAGTCGCCCGCCTCCGGCAGCCTGTCCATGTTGCGCTCGATGGACTCCTCGCTGATGGACATCATCTCCTCGTGCGAGAGCCCCGGGTCGATGCGAACGAACTTGAGCGAGCGGTACAGCCGGTCGACGTGCTGCTTCATGCGAAAGCTCTTGCCGTTGAAGGTGCGGGCCACGTCGAACACCACGTCCGCCAGCATGAATCCGCGGTCGTGCGGCGACACCTTCACGTCGTCGAACGGCACCCAATCCCCGTTGAAATAGGCCGTGTAGTCTGCCATGCCTCCCCCTTTCGCCCGCGCTTCACCGGGCGTGTCTGCTGTGTTTGGGGATAGTATAGCGTTGTGCGCAAAGCGGGGGAATACGCCGCCGCTTCTCCTACGCCAGCGTCGCCGGGTCCACGTCCACCGTCCAGCCGTTGGGCACGGCAACCGTGTCCAGCAGACGGCGCGGCTCCGGAGAGGCCAAAGAGCGCCTGCGGGCGCCAAATTTGCCGAAGACTGATGCAAATCGTTGCATTCCGTTGCGTCTCATAGCTGGGAGTGTTGGCGGTTAGGACGATTGATAGCCCCAAATGAGGCGCATTTAGGTATGGAGGTTACGGCATCGGGTGAAAATGGGACAGGCCGGCAGGGGGCGCCGAACGCCGCATCCGTGGGCGCCAGGTCGGTGGGTCAGTCCCTTGTCAAAGGTATGCTAGCACGGATGTGCGGAGGAGGTCAAGGGCGTGTAGGGGTCGGAATCGGCCGCGGCGACGCCTCGCCACAGGACAACCACAAGGGGACGCCTCTGCGGAGTACGAATGGATGTTGGCAGTCATAGTCTCGCAAAATGCAAAGGCCACCTCGAAGGTGGCCTTGCTACCCTGCCACCAGAAGCGACAGGGGGAGTGAGAGAGGATGCTACATCACACGGGGCGTTTTGTCGAGCGAAGAAAGGAGACCAATCTGAGACGCGGCAAAGGCCTACCCACTCGCCTCTGCGGTTGGTTTACTTTCCCACACCCTTGCTATGGCGGCATCAATCTTCTTTTCGAATCGCTCGATAAGCTCGCGGTTGGCGTCCACGGCAGCCTGTTCGGCCTCCATTTCGGCAACTATAGCCTGTTGTTGGCTCAGGTCAGGCAAGGGAATTTGAATCTTCTCCAGATTACCCTTCGTAATGTGGACTAGCCCAACTCCTCCGTGAAGATTTTGCTCAACCTCACTAACCACCTGATTCAATGCGAGATATAGGTACATTTTGGCTGTCTTGTTCTGGTCAAAATTGACCTTAAAGATGTGCTGATTTAGTACCGCTTCTCCACCACCCCAAATGTGCGCTCCAAAAGACGTGCCTCGGGAGCCAGACCAAGAAAACAAGAGATGCCCGTCTTTGATAAGGTGGCGCTCGTCAACTTTCCCAGTGTAGTAGTTCATATCGCTACCGGGAGAGTTGAGATTTTGTATTCTGACAATTGGAAGACCCCCACTATCAGCAGGTTCCCAATCTTGTGGTTTGAACGCACGGCCGTTGATTAGGTCACAGACTTCACCTATCTTCACTGTCGGCCATTCTGGATCAACAGAGAGATGGGGGCGGTAATTCTCCACCACGGCGCGCGCACCGTCAATGACTCTCTGGCAGCCTTCAATCTCTGCCACGATTTCTCGCTGAACTTCGATGGGTGGGATTGGCAATTGATATCTTGCATAAACATCATTTCTGTTTAGGCCCGGGACTGCTGCACCATTTCGAATGTCGGCCAAGCCAAGGTCCTTCAACAGATGATAGAGAAACCGTATATCTGTTTTTTCGGGATCTGACTGCTTTACATAGTAGGTCGTGTCTATGGGGAAGCAGTTATCGTTTACAAAGGTCACTTCCCCAGCAGATCCCTTTCGCCCTACGATGATGGCGGGCCCCTCGACTATGAAGTTGTTGTGGTAGCCACTCACGCCATTGGAGCCCATGACAGGATAAGGACCATGTACGCGATTCTTCTTCGGCAAGCTTGCGCCATATTCTAGAGAACACACTTCAGCAAACGGCAACATTTGGTAGAGAGATGTCCTTCTGGAAGTTTCGCCGTAACGCTCCCGACTCAGAATGTACTCGCCCTCCTTAGATATCTTTGACTTGTCGACCACCACCCCCAATATCAACTCGTTCGTCGAGTAGTTTGACTTCGCCTCGGCTACGCTGGATGCAGGGGCAGGGGTGGCGGTCTGAGGTTCGTCCGCTCGCAGGCGGGATAGGTACTCACTAAGCTCGGCTTGCACTCTTGGCAAGTCGTTGTCGTCGATTGGCCGGCGCTGGGAACCGAGGTCGAAGCCATCGTTCTCCACCTTGAAGAACGCAATGGAGTCGGTCCGCTTGGCGAGAGCGCGGTCGAGTATCAGGATGGACGTCTTGACGCCGGAGTAGGGGTTGAAGACCCCAGCAGGTAACGACACCACTGCCACGAGGTAATCTTCCACCAGCATCTTGCGAAGTTGTTTGTGAGCGTTCTGGCTTTGGAAGATGATGCCCTCCGGCACGATCACGCCAGCCCGTCCGTTGGCGGTCAGATGCTCAGCTATGTAGTCCACGAACAGCACTTCACTACGCCTGGACGTGACCGAGAAGCGGTTGTGGGGTCTTATGCCGCCCTTCGGATTCATGAAGGGCGGGTTGGCCAGAATCACGTCGGCGTACTCGTTCCACCTGTCTTCGCTGGTGAGCGTGTCGTATTCGTATATGTGCGGCTCAAGGAACTCATGCAGGTACATGTTCACTAGCGAAAGGCGCACATAGTCCGGGGAGATGTCGTAGCCCTTGAAGTTGTTGACCAGCCGGGCCCGCTCTTCCGGCGTCAACCCGCTCTGGCCGTCGCTGTCGGTGTTGGCCGCCAGGATGTGCTTGTAGGCGGATATGAGAAACCCCGAAGTGCCGCAGGCGGGATCCAGAATCGAATCGTCCTTCTTCGGATCCACGATGGAAACGATGAAGTCGATGATGTGGCGGGGAGTGCGGAACTGTCCGGCGTCGGCCTGCACGCCAAGCACCGAGAGCAGGTACTCGTAGGCGTCGCCTAACCGCTCAGAATTGTCGTAGGTGAACTCGTCGATGACCTTGAGGAAGGCTCGCAGCGTCTCAGGGTCTCGATAGGGTAGATAGGCGTTGTTGAAGATGTCACGGAACAGGGCCGGAATGCCCGGGTTTTCGGGCATGCGGGCTATGGATTCGGCGTACAGGTTAAGCGCCTCGTTCCCACCGACGCCCGGCCCCACCAGCTTTGCCCAGCGGTACTTGGCGAACTGTCCCGCAAAAAACTCGCGCTTGCCGCCCAACTCCTCGCTCTCGGAGTCTATGTCGTCCATGAACTTGTAGATGAGGGCGATGGTAATCTGTTCGATCTGGCTCCTGGGATCGGGAACCTTGCCGACGAGGATGTCGCGGGCGGTGTCGATGCGCTGTTTGGTGGCGGTGTCCAGCATGACTTCCCTTACGGGGCGAACTGGTTCAGCGAGACGTAGTCCTTAATGTACTCGGGGACGAGTTTATGATACCGCCGTGGCACGGCACGGAAGTCGTACATAGAGAATGACGGGTTGGTGGCTAATCTGGCGAGTTGCCTTTTGTCGATGATCTCCCGAACGTAGCCGTCGGTGACGTAGGCCTTGAAGAAGGTCTTGATGGCAGGGATGGAATTGGCCCTTCTGGGGGTATGTCGAACCACGAATTTCTCGAATTCCTCTTCCAGCAATTCATCCTTTGACTTAAAGGCGGGGATTAAATTGAAGACCTTTTCGAGAATCTCGCGCAAGGTAAGGCGACGGTCTATTGACACGGCTTTTCGCAGCTTGGGCAGCGTGTAGTAGTCCTCCGGTTTGTCGAACACTTCGCGGTTCACGTAATCGATCACCAGGTCCCAGTTGCCCGCTTCAACCGCCTTCCTGACGGTCTCGATGGCCCGGACGGTGTCCGCGAACCGGTCAAAGAACATCCTGTCAATCTTCATCCCTTCGGGACCTATGGCCTCTTCCTGAATTGTGGCCAGGATGTCAGTGCCCAGGTGCTCATAGGAAACGTACACAGTCGGGCCGGTTCCGCCGTTCACTCCTGGCTCGCCGTTGCCGGGCTGGGGCCGCGGCAGCTTGATCTCCTCGTCGTAGTCGAACTCCGTCTCGAAGAATTCGCAGTTGCCGAAGAAGTCGAACAGTTTGAAGGCGGTCTTCTCGGGCTGAGTCACATCTTCGGCGAGCGAATCGCCCTCGATCTGCTCGGTGAAGGTGTGTGTGCGAGTGCCGCGTCCCTTTATCTGGACGAAGTCGGTGGGCGAGAAGATGGGCCGGAACATACCGAGATTGAGGATGTCGGTGCAGTCGTAGCCGGTGGTCATCATGCCGACGGTTACGCACACGCGCGCCTTGCTGGTGCGGTAGGAATCGAGGAAGTTGCGCGAGCCCATCAGGTTGTTGTTGGCGAAGTTGATGGTGAACTGCTGGGCGTCCGCCACCTGGGACGTGACTTGCACCGCGAAGTCGGACTGGTACTTGTCAGGATACATGACGTCGGCTATTTCGTTGAGGGTCTGCGTCAGCCGGGCGGCGTGGTTCTGGCTCACTGCGAAGATGATGGACTTGCCTATCTCGGCACTCACGGGGTCGCGCAGCGCGTTCTCGAGGAAGGTCTTGCAGAAGACCTGGTTGGTGGCATCGGAGAAGAACCGTTTCTCGAACTCGCGCTGTTTGTAGCTCTCCTCATGCTCTTCACCGGTGTCATCGGCGACCGAAACAATAAAGCCGTCGTCCGCGAGCAACTGCGTGGTCACTTCGGTACGGGCATCGACCACTGTGGGATTGATGAGATACCCGTCCTTTACGCCGTCCACTAACGAATATCGGAACGTGGGTTGTCCGCTCTCGCAGCCGAACGTGTGATAGGTGTCCAGCAGCAGCCGCCGTTCGGCCTCGCGCGGATCGTGGACGTTTGCGCCTTTCTTATCTACGCCCCTGAGATAGTCTTTCGGGGTGGCGGTGAGGCCGAGCTTGTAGCCAACGAAGTAGTTGAACACCGCGCGGGAGTTGCCGCTGATGGAGCGATGCGCCTCGTCCGAAATCACGAGATCGAAGTCGGTCGGCGAGAACAGGGACTGGTATTTGTTGTTGAAGAGAAGAGACTGGACGGTGCTGACAACTATCTCGGCGGTACGCCAGTCGTCACGCCGCTCCTTGTAGACGACGGTCTGGTAGTCGGCGGAGAGCAGGGCGGTGAACACCTTCCGGGCTTGCTCTTCGAGCTCAAGGCGATCGACGAGGAACAGTACCCGTGAGGCGTTGCCGGACCGCAGGAACAGCTTGATGACGGCCGCGGAGGTGAGTGTCTTGCCCGTGCCGGTCGCCATCTCGAACAGAAAGCGGTCGCTGCCGTCCTTGACGGCCTGCTGCAGAGCGTGAATCGCCCGGAGCTGGTAGCCACGCAGAAAGCGGAGACCGTTGGCACGGACGAAGCCATCCCGCTCAGCCTCGTTTTTCCACGCCGCTGTCGAGGCATAGTTGGGACGCTGAGTGAGGACAACGTAGTCGTCCCGGACCTGCTCGTCTATGAGGCGATTTGGGTTGGGCTGGGCCTTGCTGTAACCGGCTACGGAGTGCGGCGTTGGAAGAGCGGTAATGACGCTGGGATTGCCCGCTCCAGGTCCCAGAAATAGTGCAGGTTGCCATTCGAGAGGATGATGAAGCGGCAGTTCTGGGAGCGGGCGTACTTGCGGGCCTGCTCTTTGCCGGCGAGGGGCTGCTTCTCTTCGGACTTGGCCTCCAGCACGACGAGGGGAAATCCCTTCTCATCCAGCAGAAGGTAGTCAACGAACCCTTTACCGGTCTTCTCGAAATCGTCGCCGAGCGAGTCGAGGTCTGACTGCTTGAGCGCGACGCCCGCCTCGAGCTGGACGTTGGCGGGGCTGTCTCCTTCCGGGAAGAAGCGCCAGCCCGCCTTTTCCAGCAGACGATTGATCTTTATGCGCGCCGTTGCCTCGTTCATGGTGGGCATGTTAGCGAATCACCCACCGCCTGTCATCCTCCGCTCTACGCCAGCGTCGCCGGATGCACGTCCACCGTCCAGCCGTAAGCTCTTGCCGTTGAACGTGCGGCCACGTCGAACACCACATCCGCCAGCATGAAGCCGCGGTCGTGCGGCGCGGAGTGTGTGGCGGCGCTATGTTTCGATTGCAGGCCGTTCGGTCGATCTCACTGCGCTAGCGCGTTGTCCAGCGACGTGCGGTCTCCAAACGCCGGAACAAGCTCCGCGTATACGACGTCGCAGACAAGTATGGCTCCTCTGTCGTAGGCGTCTATCAGCCATTTCTGCGATTGAGAGTGGTGCGGTGCGGTCGAGACGAAGACATCCAACAGGACATTGGTATCAACCGACGTGATCATCTTCCCCGAATCTCTTCGATGTACTGGTCAACGTCCACAGCCCCATCCAGGATTCCACTAATCTTCTCGACCGGATGCTGCGCCGCCGATCGCTTTTGGATGAGCAGGCCGTGTTCGGTGGGCGTGATTTCGACCTCTACGTCCTTGTTCATGCCGAAGCGGTCTCTGAATCGCTTGGGGATGGTGATTTGTCCGCGTTCGGATATGCGCATGACTTACCTCGTATGAATATCATCATAGAAATATCATACCGTATGGCGAGTTTACGCGCCATAGAAGTGGCGGGGTGGCAACAGTTCAGAGCCGGCCCCTCACGCCAGCGTTGCCGGATCCACGTCCACCGTCCAGCCGTTGGGGACGGCTACCGTGTCCAGCAGACGGCGCGGCTCCGGACCGCGCAGCAGCATCTGCCACCGGTAGCGCGCCCGCACCCGCGCGGGGTAGGCGGGCGTCGGCCCCAGCAGATCCACGTCCGATAGACCCCACGCCTCGCGCTGCTCCCTGAGCGCGCGCGCGAACCTGCGGGCCGCGCCCTCGGCGGTCTGCGCGTTGAGGTGCGAGTAGACCAGCCTGATGAGCTTGGTGTAGGGCGGGTTGGCCTGCGCGTAGCGGTGCGCCATCTCCTGGCGGTAGAAGCGCTGGTAGTCCTGCGCGGCGGCGGCGGACACCGCGTAGTTGTCCGGCTGGTAGGTCTGCACAATCACCGTGCCGGGGTTCTCCCCCCGTCCGGCGCGCCCGGCCACCTGGCACAGCAACTGGAAGGCACGCTCGCCCGCCCGGAAGTCCGGCACGTTCAGGCCGACGTCGGCGGACACCACCCCCACCAGCGTCACGGACGGGAAGTGGAGCCCCTTTGTGACCATCTGCGTGCCCACCAGCACGTCGGCCTCGCCCGACCCGAAACTCTCGGCGACCCGCGCGTGGGCGCGCGCGCCGCTCACCGCGTCGCTGTCCCATCGCGCGACGCGGGTGCCCGGGAACAGGCGGCCGACCTCCTCTTCCACGCTCTGGACGCCGAAGCCGTAGTAGGCAAGCTGGAAGCTGAGGCAGCTCGGGCACTTCTGGGGCGCCCTGCGCCGGTAGCCGCAGTGGTGGCACAGCAGCCTGTCGAGGTTGGTGTGGTAGGCGAGCGACACGTCGCAACGCCGGCAGCGCAGGCTGAATCCGCACCTGCGGCACTGCCTGAACGCCGCCGCGCCGCGCCGGTTGAGAAACAGGATGGTCTGCTCGCCCGACGCCAGGTTGCGCTCGATGGCCCGTGCAAGTCCACGGCTGAACATGCCCCGGTTGCCAGCCCTAAGCTCCTCCTTCATGTCCACCACCGCGACGCGAGCGAGCGGCGCACGCTCGGTGTGCGACGTGGCGGATCCGGAGCGGACCCTGTGGGGAAGATGCCGCAAGCCGATGGGACCGCGCCGGCCCATGTAGTAGGTGCCCACGTCCGGGGTCGCGCTGCCCATCACCAGCGCCGCGCCGCTCAGCTCGCACAGCTTCATGGCCACGTCGCGTGCGTGGTAGCGGGGGTTGACGTTGCCCTCCTTGTAGTTCCAGTCGTGCTCCTCGTCGATAACCACCAGCCCCAGGTCCGGCTGGGGCGCGAACAGCGCGCTGCGCGTGCCGATCACCACGTCGTAGTCGCCGCGCCTGATGCCCCACCACTGGTCGAATCGCTCGCCGGGCGTGAGGCCGCTGTGGAGCACCGCGACGCGCCCCGGGAACCTGGCCGAGAAGCGATCGATGGTCTGGTGGGTGAGCGCGATTTCCGGCACCAGCGCGATGGCCCGCTTGCCCAGCCTGCTGCACTCCTCTACGGCGTCGAGGTAGACCTCGGTCTTGCCGCTGCCGGTCACGCCCTGGAGCAGGAAGGACCTGGGAGACGCGGATTCGTCCGCCAGTACGGCGCGAATCTCCCTCGCCACCTTCTCCTGTTCCGGCGTGAGCACGGGCGGCGTGACGGTCTGAAAGCTCCTCCCGGCCAGGGGGTCGCGCTCGAACGTCGCATCTTCCTTCTCCACCCAGCCCGTAGCGACCAGCCTGTTGACGGCGTAGCTGCCGTACCGCTCGTTCGCCTCTCTGAGCAGCAGAGGCGCGCTGCCGGCGATCAGCCGACGTGCGAGAGCGGCCTGCCTCTCATTGCGTTCTGTCTCGTCGAGCCACCGGCGCAGGCCCTGTCCGCCGTCGTCGATCATCCGCAGCCGCTTGCGCCGCAGGGGCCGCGTGGTGGGTCGGCGTTCCTCGGTGCGACGCTCCAGCACACCCCGGCGGGCCAGGGCCGCGGCGGATCCGCGGGCCGACTCGCCAAGCGCGGCGGCCAGGCGTCCCTCGGCGACATCTCCCCGCCTGCGCACGTAGTCCAGCACGCGCTGCTGCAGGGGAGTCAGGGACAGGCCTTCGTCGTCGGCGTGCTCGCCTGGGGACAGGACGGCCCTCGAGCGCACGCGCCGGCCGGGGGGCATCATCAGCGCGGCGGCGTCCAGGAGCGGGCACATGTAGTAGCCGCTGATCCAGGTCGCGAGCCGGAGCTGCTCGCCCGTCAGCAGAGGCTCGTCGCTCGCGGCGGCCAGGATGTCGCGGGTCTGCGGCACCTGGGGCGTGTCCTCGAGCGAGAACACCATGCCCTGCAGCCGCTGCGCCCCGAACGGCACGCGGACGAGCTGGCCCGGCCGCACGCTGAGTCCTTCCGGTATGGAGTAGCTGAACGTGCGAGCGAAGCCTGCGGGGGCGTCGACTGCGACTTCTGCGTATCTCATACGTGTTGAGATTATAGAACATTCGCCCGCCTTTTGGGGAGGGCTACGGAATCACGCCCACCTCGCGCATCAGGCGCTCGGTGGGGTGCACGTCGCCTAGCTGGGTCTGCTCCACGTTCGGGCGGCGTATCTGGTCGAGCGGCGTCAGCACGGCGTTGGGCGCGGTGCCGTCGGCCAGCGGGTAGTCGTAGGCGCGGTCGGTCAGGTAGCGCTGCGCCTCCTCGGACAGCAGGAAGCGCAGGAAGCGTTCCGCGTTGGCGCGGTTCGGCGCCGTCTCCAGAATCCCGACGCCCACCACTATCAGCAGGTTGCCCGGCCCGTCGTGTGGCAGGTGGTAGTTGCGCGCCGGGAACGACTCCCCCTGCTCCTCCAGGAACCTCAGCAGGTAGTAGTGGTTCACCAGGCCCACGTCCACCTCGCCCGCTCCCACGCCCGCAACGGTCGCTGTGTGGTTGGCGTAGGCAGTCGCCTCGTTGCTCCTGATGCCCTCCAGCCAGCGCCGCGTCCGCTCCTCGCCCCAGAGAATTCGCATGGCGGTCACCATCGTCTGCGTGGGGCCGCTCGTGGGAGACCAGCCGACGCGCCCTTTCCACTCCGGCTTCGTGAAGTCCTCGATGGACTGGGGCAGCTCGCTCTCCGCCAGCCTGTCGGTGTTGTACACCACGACGCGTGCGCGGGCGGATACGCCGACCCAATTGCCGCCGTCGGAGCGCGCCCACTCCGGCACGCTGTCGAGAACGTCGTCGGGGAGGGGAGAGAGCAGCTCGGAGACCGCCAGCAGTCCGCCGGGATCCCGGGTGTAGAAAACGTCGGCGGGGCTGTTTGCGCCCTCCTCGTTGAGCGTGGAGGCTATCTCAGAGGTGCTGCCGTACTTTACTAGCGTCTCGATGCCGGTGGTCTCGCTGAACTGCTCTATCAGCTCGCCCACCAGGTTCTCGTTGCGCGCGGCGTATATTACCAGCGAGTCGGTCTGCCCTCCGGCATCACGCGCCCGGTCGCCGCATCCGGCGAGAAGCGCCACGACGAGGAGGAGCAGCCAGGCGGCCTGTCTGGCGGGCAGTGTGCTACTCAATTCGATCTGTTGTTGCTTTCATGCGAAGTGCTGGATGGCCGGCTGGGAATCAGGATGCTGCCACAGCGGCTTCCGGCGAGGGCCGGTATTCGTCAGCGGTCACCCGGTCGAAGGTGCCGGTCACGCTCTCGTGCGGCTTGGAGGTGAGCAGCGTAACCACGACCGCGACGGCGGTCGCCACGATGAAGCCCGGCGTCGACGCTATGGCCATGTCAAACAGGCCCAGCGGTCCGCCGTCCCATATCTGCCACACCAGCGCGACCAGCGTACCGGCCACCATCGATGACAGCGCGCCCCAGGAGTTGAACCGCCGCCAGTACAGCGCCAGTATGAGCGCCGGGCCGAACGCCGCACCCATGCCTCCCCAGGCGAACCCCACCAGGCTGGCTACCGAGTCCGGCGCGACTATCGCGCTCGCGGCCGCCACGACGCCTATCAGCAGCAGCATCAGCCGCCCAAGCCACACCTGCCCGTCGGCGCCGAGCAGATAGGCCCGCCTGAGGCGCAGCGCGAGCCGCTTCAACAACGGCAGGTCGTCAGTGGCGATGGCGGAGCCCAGGAGGAGCTGCGAGTCCGCGGTACTCATCACCGCCGCGACCACGGCGGTCAGCAGCAGCCCGGTCACAAACGGGACGAAAAACTCCTCGGCCACGACGAAGTAGACCAGCTCGGGGTCTGATACGGCGTCCAGCATACCCAATTCGGCGAGCGCGGGCCGGGCCACCAGCCCGAACAGGAATCCGAACGAGAAGATCGCCACTATCCATATCGTGCCTACGTTCCGGCTGGTGGTTATCTTCTCTTCCCTCTCCACGGCCATGAAGCGCTGGAGCACTCGCTGAGAGCCGAAGGCCCCCAACCCCCAGCCGAGAGTCACAAGGAGGAAGGGTATCGACACCAAGGCGCCGTCGGCCTGGGTGAAGGGACTGAGGAAGCCGGTGATCCGGTCAAGACTGCCGAACTCGGCCGAGGGGTCCGTTACCATCGTGTGCCAGAGCGACACGATGCCTGCGCCTGTCTCGGTCACGTCGCCAACGATGGCGGTGGTCTCGCCCAGTCCCTGGAAGGGCGAGTCGGTCACGGATATGAGCCACAGCGGCAGGATGATGAAGCCGGCGAGCATGATGAGCGACTGGAACACGTCGGTGCGCGATACGGCGAGGAAGCCGCTGATGAACGTATAGGACGCCACGGCTATCAGGGTTATGACGACGCCCGTGAAGTGGTTGGTGTCGAACACCGTCTGTAGCAACTTGGCGCCGGCGATGAGCCCCGAGTTGACGTAGAACATGATGAAGATGATGGTGAGGGCGGCGGCCAGGCCGCGCAGCACGCCCGTCCGGTCGTCGAAGCGCCTCTCCAGGAACTCCGGGATGGTCAGCGCGTTCAGCTCGATGGTGTAGCGTCTCAGCCGCTTGCCCATAAAGGTCCAGGTCAGCCAGAAGCCGACTACCAAAGAGACGATGGTCCAGACGTGCACCGAGCCCTCCGCGAAGGCGAGCGCGGGAAGCACCAGCATCGTCCAGCCGCTGGTGTTCGAAGAGCTTGCGCTGAGCGCGGTCGTGATGCTGCCCATGCGCCGCCCGCCCAGTACGTAGTCGGACATCCGGTGCATCCGTCTCGCGCCCACAACCGCGATGACGATCAGGGCGGTGAAGTACAAGGCGAATACGGCTATGAGCGCAGGGTGGAACGTGATCAAGGGCAGGTCTCTTGTCGGCGACGCTGTGGGCTCTGGGATTTGCCGCGGGCCGGAGGCCGTGGCAGGCCCGGTCTGGGTTTCGCAATGAGCCTATGTATTCTATACAGCGCCCCAACAAGGGGCAAATGGCTTGCCCCGCGCCCCGACTTCTGCGAGAGTAAAGCCACGGCGCGGTCCCGCACCCGAGGGCCCGCCCAACTCCAGTCCCGGCGCGGAGCACAACCCCGCGCCGGCGCCAGAAGGTGAACGGCATGACACTACCGACGACCGCGGAAGCTGTGATAGTTGGCGGCGGCGTGATGGGTTGCAGCATCCTCTACAATCTCGCCGAGCGCGGCTTGACCGATACGCTGCTACTAGAGAGGGACGTCCTCGCGTCCGGCTCCACGAACCGCTCCCAGGCGATCCTGCGGATGCACTACTCCAACGAGGTTACCGCGCGCATGGCGTGGGACAGCCTGCGCATCTTCCGTGACTTCGAGGACATCGTGGGCAGCCCGTCCGGCTACGTCCGCACCGGCTACTTCATCATCGTCGACAGCGCGGACAGGCGGGCGCTGGAAGAGAACGTCGCCATGCAGCGCGCCATCGGCATAGACGCCAGCGTCGTCGGCGTGGAGGAAGTGCGAGACATTGCGCCCATGATGGAGCCGCAGGGCGACGAGGTGTTCGCCTACGAGCCGCAGTCAGGCTACGCCGACCCCTACTCCGTCACCACCGGCTACGCCCGCCGCGCCCGCGAGATGGGCGCTCGCGTGCAGACCGAGTCGCCCGTCACCGGCATAGAGGTGACCGGCGGGCGCGTCACCGCCGTACTCACCCAGGACGGCAGGGTGGAGACGCCCATCGCGGTTGTCGCCACCGGCCCCTGGTCGCGACCCTTCCTGTCTGACGTCGGCGTGGACGTCCCGCTCGACACAGTGCGCCACCAGGTGGTCATGCTGCGCCGCCCCCAGGACGTCGTCCCCGAGCATCCCATCATGGGCGACGTGGTGAACGACTTCTCGGCCAGGCCGGATGCGGGCAACCTGACGCTGGTGGGAGTGGGCGAGCAGGAGAGCGTAGGCCCGGACGAGTACAACCAGGGCGTCGACATGCCGGACGTGGAGAGGACGTTCCAGGCCATCGTGAAGAGAATGCCCGGAATGTCCCAGGCGCTGTTCCGCGGCGGCTGGTCGGGGCTGTTCACCATCACCCCCGACTGGCACCCGGTGCTGGACAGCGTGGACGGAATCGAGGGACTGTATCTCGCCGTCGGATTCAGCGGCCACGGCTTCAAGCTGTCGCCGATGATTGGCGTGGTGATGTCGGAGCTCATCACGCAGGGCCAGGCGTCGAGTGTGGACATATCCATGCTCAACCTGGGGCGGTTCGAGCGGGGCGACCTGCTGGAGTCGCGCTACAGCATGCAGGTGCTGGCTTAGAGTCCCTCTTGAGTAACCTCGAACGCCGCTTCGGTTATCTCGCCGTCCTCGGCGATGTTGAACATGCGCACGGCGGGGCTGGACTTGTCCTCCAGCGACACCAGCACGTAGATTACGTACTCGCCAAGCCAGCCGCTCTCCTGCGCCATGCGCACGTCGGTCGCCGACGGATAGGCCGCGCTGTGAGTGTGCGAGTGATAGAAGGCGAGCACGTCCCAGCCGTTGCGGTCGGAGTCCAGCATGGCGTTTAGCTGCTCCTGCGGCTGCATGAGGTAGCGGTATGGGCTGTGCGCGGTGTTGGTGATGCGGTACAGGCGCGCGACAGCGCCGTCGCTGCCCGCCAGGATGCCGCAGCACTCGTTGGGGTCGTCGGCTACGGCGTGGGCGATCATCTCGTCTACGTGGCTTTGGGATATGCGAAGCAACGTTATTCCTTCCAGGTCTGGGTTTGGGATTGTCGCGTGGACGCCGCGAGGGGCGATTCACGCCCGGGCGCTCCTGTAGTGGACACTCGTACCATTTTGCGACAGAAGATATAGATTGTCCAACCGACACGAAGAACCCAGGTATCGCGTGCGAGTCGAGCTGCGAATGGCCTCGAAGCTGGCCGCCGCCGTGGTCGTCTTCCTTGCGCTTCTGCTGCTACCCATGCCGGAAAGCCTCGGCCGGCCCGGCCAGATCGCGCTGGCGGTGGTGGCCCTCGTCGTGGTCCTCTGGGTCACCGAGGTGTTCCCAATCGCCGTCTCCGGTCTGGTGGGCGTGCTGCTGCTGGTGCTGCTGGGAGGCGTC
Source organism: Dehalococcoidia bacterium (assembly GCA_965204815.1). Taxonomy (GTDB): domain Bacteria; phylum Chloroflexota; class Dehalococcoidia; order Lucifugimonadales; family CATOSD01; genus CATOSD01. The sequence continues at coordinate 3,231,924 of OZ242014.1, read as the reverse complement.
CCGGACGTCGGCCCCGCGCTCTACGGATTCTCCCAGCCGGTGGCTTACTTCCTGCTCGGCATACTCACGCTCGGCCTGGCGGTGCGGCGTTCCGGCCTCGCCGAGCGCATGGCGATCTACCTGATTCGCGGCGCCGGCGGCAGCCCCGCCATGCTGTACGTCCAGATGCTCTTCTCCTTCGCCGCCCTCACGTTCGCCCTTCCCTCGGCCAGCACGCGGGGCGCAATCATGGTGCACGTGTACGAGCGGGTGATGGAGCGCTGGAACATTCCCAGGTCGCACGCCCTCAACCGGGCGGTCATGCTCGCGATGGGTTCGCTCAACCGGCTGGGGTCCACGGCCCTGCTGGCGGGAGGCGTCACGCCTGTGGTGGCGTCAGGACTGCTGGGCGATTTCTCCTGGACGCGCTGGTTCGTCCTGATGAGCGTGCCCTTCTACGTCTGCCTGGTCGTGGGAGGCGTGATCATCTTCCTGGCCTACCGCGCCGGGTTCCGGCTGGAGAACTTACAGGGCATCGCGGACATCGACCCCGGCAGACTGAAGACCTCCGAAATCAAGATGGCCGTCATCACCATGGCAACCGCCCTGCTGTGGTTCACCGACTTCGCTCACGGGCTGCACCCTGCCGTGCCCGCCCTGATCGCGCTCGCCGTCATTCTGATGCCGGGCGTCGGAATGTTGGGCTGGCGCGACTTCGAGAGCAACGTCGGATGGAGCAACTTCTTCGTAATCGCCACGTCGCTGTCGCTGGCCCACGCGCTGGTCAGCAGCGGGGCCGCCGCCTGGTTCTCGTCAAGGCTTGTGGGTGGCCTGGGAGAGATGACGGACCAGCCGCTGCTCGCGCTGTTTACCCTGTCCGTATCCTTTGCCGTGGTGCGGCTGGTGGTGCCCAACATCGCCGGATACCTGGCGCTGGTGATTCCGGTGGCGATGGCCGCAGCCGGGGACCTGGGTCTGAACCCGCTGGTGGTGGGCATGGTGGTGGTGGTCGTGGGCGACTCGCTGGTCTACTATCCCGCCGCATCGGCATCCAGCGTGTTCATCTACGAGCGGGCGGAGATAGAGGCCCCCACGGTCTTCCGCCTCGCCCTCGCGATGACCGTCGTGTCCATCGCCATCGTGTTTCTGGTCGCCGTCCCCTACTGGAACCTCGTCGGCCAACCACTGGTGGAGTAGGGTGTGGGAAGCCGTTCAGACGAACCGAGCCAGCGGCATCCGTTGGGGGGCCGCGTGATTCGAGTGGATCTTCTCGCAGAACGAGGAAAGCTGCCGGCTTGGTTGTGAGAGCCGCTAGAGAGCCGCGAATGGATTGATGACACGCAGGCCGGCGTAGTCCTGCTGGGCGCTCATGTCTTCCGAATAGACCGCTTCACAGTCGTGCTTGCGCGCTGTCGCAAGAATGAGTGCATCCTAATACTGCAACTGGTAGCGAGCACAAAGCTCCACGGCCTCCGTATGTCGCCCGCTGACGGCGTAGATAAGTACGTTGGTGTCAACAAAGCGCATCGGGACGACCTCTCGCTTCGTCGTACATTTCTTGGCGGGTCTGGTTTTCGGACATGTCCAACCCTACGCCTCGCATTTCGAAGTCGGCGATTACTTCGTCCATATCCCTGGGTCGAAGCGCGGCGGTAGACTCCGCGACCATCTTTTCGCCTTCATCAGGCCTGTCGCTGCGCCGTTCGTCTTCCTCGATGCGCGGCTTACGCACCGCGCCTTCAGCTACGCTTCTGAGGTAGCCTCGCACCAGTCCCTCTATAGACGTGCCCAACTTGGTGGCGCGGCTGCGCGCGCCCTCATAGACATCTTGGTCGAGATTCACCGTGATGTGTACCATTTTCCGATCCTCAATAGCTTAGCTCCATATACGATAGAAGATGCTGAGGAGTGACGCAACGACGGCGTTAGCGGACCTGGCAGTGTCCACCGAAAGATGGGTGCCACTCCAGCCGGGCCGTTACGCGGGAAACCCCTCGTCCAGCCGCCGCATCTGCTCCGGCGACAGCCGCCAACCCGACGCGCCGCAATTCTCCTCGGTGCGGGCCACGCTGTCCGACTTCGGTATCACCATCACGTTCTCGTGCGCGATGCACCAGTTCAGCGCCACCTGCGCCACGGTCTTGCCCGCCTCCTCCGCCACGACGCGCAGCAGGTGCAGCGACGCGTCGTCGTCCGGGCGCGGCGGACGGGCGAGCGCGCCCTCGCCGAGCGGCGAATACGCCAACACCGTCACGCCATTCTGCTGGCAGTACGGCAGCAACTCGCCCTCGATCTCCCGCTCCGTCAGGCTGTAGAGCACCTGGTTGGACACAATCGGATGCTTGATAGACGCCTGCGCATCCCGCATTTCGGCGACCGAAAAGTTGCTGACGCCCACGTAGCGCACCTTGCCCTCGTCGACGAGCCGCTCCATGGCGCCCATCGTTTCGGCGATGGGCACTTTCGGGTCGGGCCAGTGCACCTGGTACAGGTCCATGCAGTCGATGTTCAGGCGCTTCAGGCTGCGGTCCGCCGCCGCCAGCACCTGGTCGTAGCGGAGCGTACTGCCGAGCACCTTGGTGGCGATGAACACCTGGTCGCGAATGCCCTCCACGGCCCGGCCCACCGCGTCCTCGGTGTGGTACATCTCCGCCGTGTCGATGAGGAACGCGCCCAGCTCCACGCCGCGCCGCAGCGGAGCGTCGCCGCCGGTGTACGCCCACGTGCCAAGCCCCACCACTGGCACCATCTCCCCTGTTCTGCCAAGCTCGATCGTTTCCATTCGCCCGCGTTCCTTTCCCATCGCTACGCGCCCCGACTTCGCGCCCGGCCGATCGCCGCCGCGTGCAGGTCGTCCGCCATCCGCCCAATCTCGTTTGCCATCGTCAGCTTGGCGAGCCATCCGGCGGGGATGCCGGACGCGCCGTAGTGGGCGCCCGCGATCTGGCCGTAGATCGCCGCGGTCGTGTCCGCGTCGTCGCCCAGGTTGGCGGCCATAAGCGCGCCCTCCCGGAAGTCGCCGGAGTTGTGGAACGCCCACAGCGCCGCCTCGAGCGACTTGACGACGTAACCCGATCCCTTGATGTCCGGTGGTTGCCGCACCTTAAACGAGCCGAACGCCACAGCCGCGACCCCTCCAGCCGGCTCGCTGCTCTGCCAGAGGCCGTCGACCGGGGAGTAGCCGTCCGAAAGCAGCGTCGCCTTGTCAGCGCCGTTCAGCGCGCCAACCAGCAGCCCGCCGAAGTAGCGACAGGCATCCACCGCCTCTTCCGCCCCGTGCGTGGTGCGGGAGCTGTCGGCGCACCGCGCCACGGCCTCCTCCGCATTGGCGACGTAGAGCATCGGCACCGGGGCGAGCCGCATGAGCGACCCGTTGCCCGCAGACCACCGATCCGTGGCCCCGGCGTATGGGTCGCCCGTGGCGACGAATCGCCTGAGCGCGTCCGACACGGTGTTGCCGATGTCGAAGCAGGTCCCCGTCGCGGACATGTAGCCCTCGTCACGCCAGCGCACGTAGCGGCGCATCTGGTCCTCCGGGTCGAATCCGCCCGACTCTATCAGGCTCGCCGCTAGGCACAGCGCCATCGACGTGTCGTCGGTCCACTGGCCGGGGCGCAGCCGAAACGGCCCTCCGCCGGTCATGTCCTCGATCGGGCTGAATGTGCCGGGGCTGCGAAACTCCAGCGTCGTGCCCAGCGCGTCGCCCGCCGCCAGCCCCAGCAGGCAGCCCCGGAATCTGTCTAATGTGGTTATGCTGGCCATGGTGCGACGCTCCGTCACCCCCATCCTAACCTCCCCCCATCGAGGGGGAAGGGACCTTGGAAGCACGTCCTAGAACGGCCTGTACCTGTTGGCTATCGGCATCCGGCGGTCGCGGCCGAAGTTGCGCGGCGTTATCTTGATGCCCGGCGGCGCCTGCCTGCGCTTGTACTCGTTGCGGTCCGCGAGCGTGATGGCCCGCTGCACGTCCGCCTCGGCGTAGCCCATCGCCACGATGTCGCCGTAGCCGACGTCGTCCTCCACGTAGGCCTTCAGAATCGGGTCCAGCACCTCGTAGGGCGGCAGGCTGTCGGCGTCCTTCTGGTCCGGGCGCAACTCCGCGCTGGGCGGCTTCTCGATGACGCTGCGGGGAATGACCTCGCCGTCGCCGAGCGTGTTGCGGTACTCGCACAGCCGGTACACCAGCACCTTGGGCACGTCCTTGATCACCGCGAACCCGCCCGCCATGTCTCCATAGATCGTGGCGTAGCCCGTCGCCATCTCGCTCTTGTTGCCGGTGGTCAGCACCAGCCAGTTGAACTTGTTGGAGAGCGCCATGATCAGGTTGCCGCGTATGCGGGACTGGATGTTCTCCTCCGCTACGCCCCACTCCGTGCCCTCAAACTGCGGATCGAGCGTGTCCAGCATGGACTGGAACGCCGGCTCGATGGGCAGCTCCCACAGCTCGATGCCCAGGTTCCGCGCGAGCGCCTGCGCGTCCAGCACGCTGCCCTCGGACGAAAAACGCGACGGCATGGCCACGCACACCACGTTGTCCCGCCCCAGCGCGTCCACGGCCACCGTAGCGACGAGGCTGGAGTCGATCCCCCCGGACAGCGCGACCAGCGCCTTGCTGAATCCGCACTTGCGCACATAGTCGCGCGTGCCCAGCACCAGCGCCGCGTACACCTCGCCGTCGCCCTCGTAGCGCGTCGGTTCGCGAGCGGGTAGTGGCTGGCGCTCAGGGCCGGGCGTGTCCGGCGTCCACCCCGCCCCCAAGGCAAGGTCTGCGACGAGCAGGTCCTCCTCGAACTGTGCTCCCCTCGCGATGCATTCGCCGTCCGGCCCAAACACCAGGCTCGCGCCGTCGAACACCAGCTCGTCCTGTCCGCCCACCAGGTTCACGTAGGCCGCGTGGACGCCGTAGCGTATCGCCAGCCCCGACACCAGCCCCTCGCGCTGGCGCAGCTTCTCGGCGTGGTAGGGAGAGCCGTTGATGGTGACTATCAGCCGCGCGCCCGCGGCGGCCTGCACCGGCACCGCATCGTCCGCGTCCTCGAACCAGATGTCCTCGCACACGTTGACGCCCACCGCGGCGCCGGCCACGTCGTAGACGGGGAAGCTCTCGCCGGGGACGAAGTAGCGCGCCTCGTCGAACACGCCGTAGTTGGGCAGCCGCCGCTTGTGGTACACGGCGTCGAGCCGGCCGTCCTTGGCGATTGCCGCCGCGTTGCGCAGCCCGCCGGAGTCGTCCACGAACCCGTACACCGCCGTGATGCCGGAGGTCACGGCGGCTATCTGCCGCGTCCGTTCAAGGTTCTCTCGGACGAACTGCGACTTGAACACCAGATCCTCGGGCGGGTAGCCCGTGACCGTCAGCTCTGGAAACGCCACCAGATCCGCGCCCACGTCGCGCGCCCTTCCGATGAACTCGATCGCCTTGCGCGCGTTGCCCTCCAGGTCGCCGACCGTGGTGTTGGTCTGCGCCAGCGCGAGCCTGAAATTGCGCATCAGACCTCCCAAGATTCCCTTCTCCCGTCAAGGAGGAAGGTTAGGACGGGGGTGAGCCTCACCAAGCCTCTCGCAGAAATGCGTAGAGGTCGTCCGCGGCGTCGGCCCTCGGCGCGCCCCACGAGAACGACGGCTCCTGCGCGTCGTCCTCCGCGATGGAGCGCAGGTCCTCCTCCGGTACGCCGAGATCCCGGACACGGGTGGGCATCCCCACGGACGACAGAAACTCGCCGACGGCCGTGACCGCCGCGTCTGCCGCCGCCTCGTCCGACATCCCGGCGGCGCGCACGCCCAGCAGCTCCGCAAGCCGCGCCTGGTCCGCCAGCAGCGCCTCGCGGTTGCGGCGCATCGTGGCGCACAGGAACGCCGCGCCGCCCGCTCCCTGGCCGACGCCCTCGTAGCGGTAGCGTATCTGCCTGTCCAGGCTGGTGCTCACACCGCCTCCGCCCAGCCCCGCCGCGTCCGACGCGCGGTTGGCGAGCAGCGCCGCGGACGCCAGCTTGAGCCGCGGCTCGGCGTTCTGGGGACTCTCAACGAGCCGCGGCATGTAGACGAGCGACAGGTCCAGCGCCTCGCGCAGGTCGGCGTGGCTGAAGGCGTTGAGGTTGCGGGACTGCAGCGCGCTCACCACGCCGTTGAAGGTGGTGGTGGCGGTGTCCAGATACAGCGATAGCGGCGCGGTCAGCAGCGCGGCGGCGTCCAGGATAATCGTGGTGGGGCGCACCTTCGGGTCGAACAGCTCCAGCCGGTGGGGACGCTTGCTGTCCAGGACCGCGGCCCCTCCCCGGTTCGCGCCGTTTGTGGGCGTGGTCAGCACCAGGAGGTTGGGCAGCTTGGGCTTCATCAGCCGCGGGCTGACCGGCGCCTGACCGGGCGTGTGCTTGGTGCACAGGTCGTAGACCGTGCCCTCTTCCGCCAGCATAATCGTGATGGCGCGCGCCGACACCACGGCGCTGCCGCCTCCCACGGCCACGATCAGATCCGCGTCCGCCTTCTCCGCGGCCTCCACCCCCGCGACCACGGACGGGATGGGTGACTCCCGCCGCGCGCCGGTGTACGCGCCCGCGTACATATCGCCCAACGTGCGCCCGACGTCGTCCAGCAGGCTCGTCTCCCGCGCCACCGTCGGGCTGCACACCGCGAACGCGCGCTGCGACCCAAGCCGCCGCGCCTCACCGTGCAGGTGGGCCAGCGCGTCCGTGCCCGAAAACACGCGCACGCCGGGATCCCGGTAGCGAAACGTATCGGAAAGAGTCAAGTCGGCCTCCTGGCGAATCGGGACGTTAGGCTCGAGGGTGCGATGGGCGAGATTATACATGGTTTCAGCGCGGCGCAGTCATGCCAGCACAGCCTCGGCTGCCACCACCTCTGGAGCCTCCGTCCACGTGCGCCCGTCGATGATGGCTTGGTCGCCGGAGCGCTTCCCCCGCCGTCCACCAAGCTGCTTCAGGAAGAACGGCACCCCCGCCCTCGCACACTGGTCGCGCAGGCTCCGCGCCCAGTCTGCGTCCATCGGCCTGGCGGCGCGCCCGCTCTCGCCGCCCGTAATCACCCAATGCACGTCGCCCGCGTCGAGCCATTCGCTAAGGTCGACCGGCCCGAGCAGCGGCTCGGCGGACACGAACCGGATGGGTGCCGGCACCCGCGCCAGCACTTCCACGCGGGGAGCGTACTTCTGCGATTCGACCGATGTGCCCAACCACACGTTCGCCGGCCACGAGTCGTCGAATTCCTCCGCGTGTTCCTTCCACCACGCGACCGCAAGCCCTGGTCGCTTCGTCAGCACCTGGAATATGTGCCCGCGCTCGTCGCCAGCCCGCCGCATCACGTCGAAAATGTCGTACACGAAGTCGAACGGCACCCTCGGATGAAACACGTCCGACATGCTGTTGACGAACACGCGCTGCGGTCGCTTCCAGGTCAGCGGCGCTTCCAGCCGCTCCGGCAGCAGCCGCACGTCGCTCGCCTCGCTCTCGTATCCGCGCACCCCCATCGCCCTCAGGCGAGGGTACAGGGCGAACATGTAGCAGTTATCGCAGCCGGGGGAAACCCGCGTGCAGCCCGTCACCGGGTTCCAAGTCTCGTCCGTCCACTCTATCGTCGATGGCATGGCTAACGGCCTCTCTACATCAATTGCCGGATTCTCAACCGTTCTGATTGGCCAGTTCGTCTGTCAAGCCGGGCCTCAGCGCGGCGGTTTTTCAGACTATCATGCGCCCCGAACACCATCGTTTTCGAAAAAAGTGTTCGATTCTGCGCGATTCTGTGCGTTTCGTAGCTGGGAGTGGCCGGGATCGTGCTCAATTCTGTCCCGCCGAAAGGGGCATTCTGGCGCACTAACGTCCTGTCGCGTGGCAGAAGAGGACAGGGGGCGGGCCGGTCAACCGGCCTTGTCTTCGCTGCCGCAGGGCGCCCACAAGGGACGCCCCTACGTGTGCCCGGGGCGCGCGCCTCAACCCTCACCCTAACCCTCTCCCAGTCTTGGGAGAGGGGACTAACGCCTCGCATGGATGATAATAGCACGGATGTGCGTATACTTCAAGGGCGGTGGCGAAATTGCGGAACCGGGGCGAATTTGTGGGGAGAAATTGCGCACGAATGGGAACGCATGGCGCGGGAAAGTGACGTTTTCTTCGGGGTATGGGGGAGGGAATTGGCTGCGTGTGGGGGAGTGCGGCGCGGCCGGGGTGTGCGTCGGGGCGTTTGGAGGGCAGTGGCTTGGCATAGACTTGGCAGGCTCATTGTCCCCGGTTTCGCACGGTCATTGCAAGCCCGTGAGCCTGTGTCAGGTTACTAGGCGGCCATCAGTTTACACTTGTCTTAACCAAAACAAAGATGGGTGCAAAGCTGATGGCCACACTTAGCGTACACGAATGGATTGGAGCGGAACAGGGTCGGGAGTATGTGGGCTTGGAGGAGAGGAGCTACAGGGCTGGTTGCGAGCATTCGCGCAATGTGATGGTTGCCGAGTTGAAGGCGATCGACGACGAGTTGCTGAGTCGCAAGCCCAGGGGCTGGAGCGTGGTGGGTATGTACGACAGGACGATGGTGATGCGCTTCGGAGACGTTACCGTAAGGCGCAGGCTGTACCGGGACTCAGAAGGCGAGACTGTGTTCGCCCTGGACGAGCGCATGGGATGGAAGCCCCAGCAACTGGCAAGTCCGTCGATAGCCGAGCGAGTGGTGGAGATGGCGACTGACATGCCCTTTAGGAAGGTGTCTGAGACGGTGAGCGCGTTGACAGCGGGAGTGTTGTCACCCAACACGGTGCATCGGCTGCTGCAGAGAGTGGGAGAAGACGCGCTGTGTGAGGAGCGAGAGCGTTGGGAGAGGCAGTTCGAGCGTGGGGAGGACATGAGCGCTGGTCTTCAGAGACAGGAGCTTCTCTACACCGAGGCGGACGGGGTGTGGATACACTTGCAGCGAGAAGACCGAAAGCACTACGAGCTCAAGTGTGGCATAGCCTATCGTGGGTGGCGTGAGGTGGCCGAAGGCCGCTACGAACTGGTGGGTAAGAGGGTGTACGCACACGCACAAGAGTCGATCCCGTTCTGGGAGGGGGCGAGTCTTGAGTGGGGCAAGCAGTACGCGCTCGATGCGGTCAAGCGGTTCGTAGTGGGTGGAGACGGCGCCAACTGGATACGCCAGGGGGCATATGAACTGCCCAACTCAGAGTTCCAACTGGACGGTTTCCATCTGGCGCGTGCGTGCGGTCGAGGGTACGGCAAGAAGCTGGGACGCGCCATCTACGAGGCGATACGCTCAGGGGATAGCCGGCAGGCTCTGTCGCGGATGGAACGAGCCGCCCCTGCCAGGACCAGGACCTCCGCCAAAGACAGACGGTATGTAGAGTGCAACGTAGCGGCCGGGGTGGACTGGCGCAACCGCGTCTTGGATGTCCCCATAGATGCTCGGAGTCTGGGAACGATGGAGTCCAATGGAGACAAGCTCACAGCGAACCGGATGAAGAAACGAGGCATGAGTTGGACGATACGCGGAGCCAACCACATGGCCAAGACGATTCAGCTGTGCCGCAACCAGGAACTGTCCAGACACTGCCACACCACAAGCGTAACTCGACCCGATAGATCGCCGGCTCGCCTCCGCCCACGCCCCAAGACCGCGACCAAGCCGGGAACCGGTGACCTGCCCGAAGCATCCATGCCCGCACTGGTCGGCCCGCACTCGGCAAGACCATGGGCAACCTCCCTCAAACGCCTAGCCCAATACCCCTACCTAGTAATCTGACACAGGCTCCAAGCCCGTCCGCGTGTTGCGCCCGTGGAGAGGCGTGGTATACCATCGCCCCCACCGCGCGACGGCGCACACCACGCCGGAAGGAGCCTCGAAAATGACTGACCTCATACTGAAAGGCGGCGATGTGCTCGACCCCTCGCGGGGACCGCGTGCGAGGCTCGACGTGGCGGTCAGCGACGGCCTCATCGCAGAGGTCGCGCCGGACATCCAGACGGACGACGGCGCTCGCGTGATCGACGTCTCAGGCAAGCTGGTGACGCCGGGGCTGATCGACCTACACACCCACGTCTACGAGGGCGTGAACCAGACCGCCGTGAACCCCGACCTGGCCGGCGTACTCTCCGGCGTGACCACGCTGGTGGACGCCGGCAGCGCCGGTTGCTACACGTTCGGCGGCTTCCCCCAGTACATAGTGCCGAACGCCCACACGCGAATCTTCTGCATGGTTCACATCTCGCGCACCGGCCTGAATTTCCAGCCGGAGTTGTCGCGGCGCGAGGACATCGATCTCGAAGAGACCGTGCGCGTGGTCCAGGCCAACCGCCCGCTGGTGCAGGGCGTCAAGCTGCGCGCGGTAGGCCCCGCGGTGCCGGTCATGGGCATCGAGATGTTCAACCTCGCCAAGCAGGCCGCGCGCGATGGCGGCGTGCGGCTGATGGTGCACATCGGCGATAGATTCGCGGATGACGGCCCGACGCTGACCCAGCAACTGCTGCCGCTGATGGACGAGGGCGACATCATCACGCACCTGTTCTCCGGCAACCCCGGCCGCATCCTGGACGGGCAGGGCGACGTACTGCCGGAGGTGTTGGAGGCGCAGGAGCGCGGCGTGTTCTTCGACACCGCGCACGGCAGGCAGAACTTCAGCTTCGACGTCGCCCGCCGCGCCCTCGACCAGGGCGTGCGCCCCCTGAGCATAAGCACCGACCTCACCATACCGGGTAGGCTGAACACCGTTCACAGCATGACCGAGATGCTCTCCCGCTTCATGGCGCTGGGCTTCTCGCTGGAGGACACCATACGAATGTCGACGCTGAATCCGGCGCGGGCAATCGGCATGGACGACGAGCTCGGCAGCCTGGCGCCGGGCCGAACGGCCGACATAACCGTGCTGGAGGAGGCCACCGGTGACTGGCTTTTCCACGACACCGAGGGCGACACCCTGAGAGGCGACAAGGCGCTGGCGCCGGTGCTCACGGTCAAGGGTGGCGAGGTGTTCCCCGCCGACTGGGGGCCGCGACCATGGGGCTGGCTACCGGACTCGGCTTCGTGAGGAGTGGCCCCATGACAAACCCGCTCGATAGCGTAGACACCCTGGCATTCGACATCTTCGGCACCGTGCTGGACCTCACCGGCAGCCTGGTGCCGCCAATCCGCGCCTTCCTGGAGGGCCGCGACACCGATGTCGACGCCGACACACTCTGGGCCGAGTGGCGCGCACGCCAGCGCGTCGACCAGTACCAGGACGCGCTGCTCATGGTCGGCCACTGCGGCTACCAGGAGTCCTGCCGGCGCGCCTTCGTCTACTGCCTGCAAGCCAACGGCGTGCCGTACACCGACTCCGAGGTGGCGGAGTTCATGCGCTGCTACCAGGACCTGTCGCCGTTCGAGGACGCCGTGCGCGGCCTCCACCGGTTGCGGGACAGCGGCCGATTCCGGCTGGTGGCGCTGTCCAACGGCGAGCCGGACTTCCTGGAGCACCTGGCGAGCAACCGCATCAAGGTCGATTTCGACGCAATCATCTCGGTGCAGGAGGGCGGCGCCTTCAAGCCCCATCCAGGAGTGTACCGCGCGGCGGCCCGAATCCTGGAGTCCGAGCCCCACCGCATAATGATGGTCGCCGCCCACTCGTTCGACATCATGGGCGCGCGCGCCAGCGGCTACCGTGGCGCGTTCGTCAACCGCTACGGTCTGCCTTTCGAGGAGACGCCCTACCAGCCCGACCTCGTGGTGGACGACTTTACAGAGCTGGGCGACCGTCTGCTGGGCGCGCCGTCGTAGGGCGCGCGGACGTGGCCGTTCACCAGGGCCTGACCGTGGCGGACGCCGACGAGTTTCGCACGCTGCTGCGCCAGGGCGCCGTCTTCGAGCGCTGCAACTTCGACGACGCGGAGCTGTGGGAGCTGGACCTCGAGGAGCTCGAGCTCCGGGACTGCTCGCTGCGGCGGGCCGACTTCCGCGACCTGGTGTGTGAGCGGCTGGTGCTGTCCGGCTGCGACCTTGAGGGCGCGCGCTTCGACGGCGCCGACGCCCACGATGCGGTGTTCGAGAACTGCAACTGCCAGGGTGCCGGATTTCGCGGCGCGAAGCTGAACCTAGCCAAGTTGGTCGACTGCGATTTCTCGGCGTGCCGGTTCGAGGGCGCGAACCTGTTCGGCGCGGACCTCACCGGCTCGCGGCTGCGCGCCGTGGACCTCTCGGATACGAACCTGGACGGCGTGACCATGCAGCGCGTCGACTTCAGCATGGCGTCGCTGCGTTTCAAGCGCATCGGCGGCGGAAGGCTGGCGGGCGTCAACCTCACCGAGGCGGACCTGACCGGCTGCGACCTGAGCGGCACCCGGTTCGAGGACTGCCACCTGGCGAGCGTGTACGTAAGCGCCGAGACGCGCTTCGACCGCTGCGACCTGCGCGGGGCGCACGTGTCCAACGCTGCGCTGGCAACGGCCAGCATGAGAGGCGCGATAGTCTCCGCTGCACAGGCCCGCGAGCTCCTCTTCGAAAGCTTCGGCATCGTGGTGGAGGAGTAGGGCTATGCTCCTACTACCGCCACTTTCGCGATCCTGAGGAAGAGCGACACACTCCTGATGGTATAATGCTGCCACACGGCAAGCACCCTCAAGGCTGCCCAGAATTGAGAGGAAAGCGCAAAATGACCTCGCCAAAGCTTTCCAACCACCTGAAACTCAGCGTCAAGAATCTCGGCCCCATAGCCAGGGCCGACATCGAGTTGCGCCCAATGACCGTGTTCGTGGGCCCCAGCAACACGGGCAAGTCATACCTTGCGATACTCATATATGCGTTGCACAGGTTTTTCAGCGGCAGAGCGTTGCGGCCTGCACTTCACCGGTACTTCAGGGGCCCTAGTGTCTTCGGTTTTGGGCCAGGTTCGTCGAGGAGAGAGCTTGTCCCTCGCTGCGATGTCGAATCTCTAACCTCCTGGCTTGAAGAATCACTGCTTGGGGACGAAGGCGATAGTTCTCAAATGCCCGTTGAATTGACGTTGCCGAGGTCTGTCGCGATGCAGGTTCTGCCGTGGCTTGAGGGCGTCAGCAATTACGAACAGGCGCTATACGAGGAGATTTCGCGATGTTTCGGAGTAGAAGACCCCGCTGGCTTGGTCCGTAACAGGATATCAGAGGGTAGCTGCGTAGCGGTTAAGCGCCCAGTCGCGGACACATCCGGAGTGCCGACCTCGCTCGGATACTGCTTCGCAATCAGCAGAAAGCATCGCGAGTTTTCGCCCTGCCTGCCTGAGCACGCACCCTTGCGAATGCAGGCAGGTGGGGAGTGGAGGATGGAGACTGTAGATGAACTTCACCAACTAAGAGCCGAATTGAGGGACGAGAGAATTGACGAGACACGATTCAGCGTTAGATCAGTCTTACGCACCTTGTCGGAGGCGGTTGGCAGGGGCATCGTAAGCCCTTTCGATAGTGCGGCGCACTATCTGCCCGCTGACCGTACGGGCGTGATGCACGCGCATAGAGTCGTTGTGGGATCGCTCATCGGCCAGGCGGCCCGTGCGGGATTCGAGCGTGACACTCCGTTGCCGCGCTTGTCTGGTGTGCTGGCGGACTTCCTGGAGCAGCTTATAGGACTGGAAGAACCGAGGATGAGAGGCTCTGGGCGACGTCGAGAACCTCTCGCCGAACGGATAGAAAGCGAGATTCTCCAGGGCGAGATACGCACGACCAGGTCGCCGGTGGGCTATCCGGAGTTTCTGTATCGACCCGAGGGCTGGAAAGAGGACCTGGGGTTGATGAACACGTCCTCCATGGTGTCGGAGCTTGCGCCGGTCGTTCTGTACCTCCGGTACGTCGTGCGTCCCGGTGAAACGTTGATTATCGAGGAGCCAGAGTCCCACCTTCATCCCGCGCTTCAGGTAGAGTTCACGAGGCACCTGGCGGCGGCTGTGCGTGCAGGCGTGCGCGTCATCATAACTACCCACAGCGAGTGGGTGCTGGAAGAGCTCGCCAACCTGGTGCGCCTTTCGGACCTTCCAGAAGCACAAAGAAAGGGTATAGGCGGCGGCGACTACGGCTTGACACGTGACCAACTCGGAGTGTGGCGTTTCGAGCCGAAGCTGCGTCCAAAGGGTTCTGTCGTGAAGGAGGCACCCTTCGACCCGGATGTTGGCAACTTCGATTCTGGTTTTGATAAGGTGGCGATGGATACCTACAACGACCAGGCGGAGATCATCAGGCGCGAAGAGAGAGCGAAGGCAAGTGCCCGACGTCGTTGAGTCCGTCAAGGCGGCTTTGCCTACTGGCTGCCAAGTCCGGCAGTGCCGTAAGCGGGGCTGCTCCTTGTCGATGAGGGGTGCTCCCGCCAGACACGTGATAATCGACCTAGATAGCGACGACGCTCCAGTAGGGCGGAACCAGGCGAAGTGCGACTACATCTTCGTGGGCCGGACAACTGCGAATTGTGTTGCGGCGCTTGAATTGAAGGGCGGTAGGTTCACCGCCAGCGAGGTTGTGTCCCAACTTCGGGCCGGTGCGAGCATTGCCGACCGCATAGTGCCCAGAGGTTTGCAGGTGCGGTTCGCCGCAATCGCGGTATTCGGGGGAAGGCTGCACCGCAAGGACCGCGATGACCTGCTGAAGCCGCGAAACCGAATAGCGTTTAGAGGCGAGAGCGGTCCAGTGACTCTAGTCCGCTGTGGCGACACGCTTGCCTCTGCGCTTAGGCGTGGTGGACTCGACTAGCTGTAGGGCCCAATCGAGAGGAGTGAGAAATGTCGGTACGGATTGGCATTGGCTTTGGCGGGTGGCCCTTCCCGCACAAGGACCCCGGCCTGCTGTGGGAGTACGTGGACGCCTGCGAGGAGCTGGACATCGACTCGCTCTGGCTCAGCGACAGGATCGTGTCCGAGGCCATGAACGTGGAGCCTATGATCGCGCTGTCGTTCATCGCCGCCCGCACGCAGAAGCTCAAGTTCGGCACCAGTGTGCTGGCGCTTCCTCTGCGCAACCCGACGGTGCTAGCCAAGGAGGTCGCTACGCTGGACTTCCTTTCCGGCGGCCGCTCGCTGCCCGCGGTGGGTCTCGGCACAGAGGAAGAGCGCGAGTACGAGGCCTGCGGCACCCGCCGGTCCCAGCGCGTGGGCCGCACCGAGGAAGCCATCCAGATAATGCGGCTGCTGTGGTCGCAGGACAGCGTCACCTTCCACGGGCGCTACTACACCCTGAACGACGTGAGCGTGCATCCAAAGCCGGTACAGAAGGAGCTGCCGCCGGTCTGGATCGGCGGTCGCACCGAGCCCGCGCTGCGCCGCACCGCGCGGGTAGGGGACGGCTGGCTCGTGTCCCAGGCCACGCCGGACGAGGTCAGTGACGGCGTGAGCAAGATCAAGTCCTGGGCTGTGGAGTACGGCAACGAAATCGAGGACGACCACTACGGCGCGCTGTTCAGCTTCAGCATCGCCGACAGCCACGAGGAGGCGCGCCGCCAGGCCGAGCCGTAC
The DNA here is from genome assembly GCA_965204815.1 of Dehalococcoidia bacterium. Taxonomy (GTDB): domain Bacteria; phylum Chloroflexota; class Dehalococcoidia; order Lucifugimonadales; family CATOSD01; genus CATOSD01. The sequence goes on along the minus strand of OZ242014.1, from coordinate 3,216,509 downwards.
ATGCTCCGCCGCCGCACGGACGTCGACTACGAAGCGTTCTCCGCTTTCGGCACCGCGGACGACGTGGCCGATCTCATAGACCGCTACATCGAGGGCGGCGCGACCAAGTTCGTGGCCCGGCCCGCATGTCCGCCCGAGAAGATGATGGAGCAGCTCGAGCTGTTGGGCCGGGACGTGGTGCCCCGCTACCACAACTGACCGCGCCGCGGCCACGCGGCCAGCCCGCAGAAGAGGTGACCGATGACCGCACACACAATAAGCGTCGGCAACGTCGAGATAACGTCGCTCTCCGACGGATACATCAGGTTCCCGACCGACAACTTCTTCCCCTCGGTGCCCGCCGAGCGCTGGGAGGAGTACCGCGACGAGCTCACCGCCGACGGCAAGCTCGAGCTCAACGTCGGCTCGTTTCTGGTGCGCTCCGAGGGCCGTGTCATACTCGTGGACACCGGCATCGGCGAAGACTCCTCCAACTTCGACGACGCCCAATCCGGCCTGCTGCCCAAGGCGCTGGCCGAGATGGGTGTGTCCGCCGCGGACGTCGACGTCGTGCTGATGACGCACCTGCACGTGGACCACGTCGGCTGGAACGTCGCCGCCGCCGAGGACGGCCCCGCGCCTTTGTTCCCCAACGCGCGCTACCAGGTGGCTACGGCTGACTGGCGCGCGTTCGCCCGCATGGCCCGCATGAACGGCGCGCCCTACCTGCAAACGCAAGTGCTGCCGCTGGAGGAGATGGGCGTGCTGGAGCTGTTCGATGGCGAGGTCGCACTCACGTCCGAGGTGGTCACCATGCCCACGCCGGGTCACACACCGGGTCACACGTCCCTGCGCATCGCGTCCGCCGGGGAGACCGCAGTCATCGCAGGCGACGCGACGCACGTGCCGCTGCAGGCGCACGAGACGGACTGGTGTCCCCGCGCCGACCGCGACCCGAAGCTGTCGACGCAGTCTCGCCACGCCCTCATGGACCACGTGGAAAACGACGGCGGCCTACTGATAGCCGGACACTACCCGGCGCCCGGCTTTGGCCGGCTATCCCGCAGCGACGGACGCCGCAGGTGGCTGCCCGCGTAGGAGGCCCCAGCGCGCTCCGTGCTAGCGAATATCCACGCTTGCGGGCCGTGGGCCGCGTCGCCTAGAATCCATCCACACACTGCATCGGAGGAGCGCATGTATCCCATAGACCTGGCGGGCAAGAGGGCCATCGTATTCGGCGTGGCCAACCAGCGCAGCATAGCGTGGAGCATCGCGTCCATCCTGCACCAGGCCGGAGCCACAATCGCGCTCGCCTACCAGAACGAGCGCGTCAGGTCCGGCATCGAGCGCCTTGTCGCGCCGTGGGAGGACGATACGCCGCTGATCGAGTGCGACGTGAGCGACGACGCCAACGTGGAGGCGGCGTTCGGACGCGCCGGCGACGCGCTCGGCGGGCTGGACGTCATCGTGCACAGCATCGCCTTCGCCAACCGCGAGGACCTGGGCGGGCGGTTCATCGACACCGGACGCGAGGGATTCCGCATTGCGCTCGACATCAGTGCCTACTCCCTGGTGTCCATCGCCCGCTACGGCACCCCGCTGATGACCGGCGGCGGCAGCGTAGTCACGCTCACGTTCCAGGCCGCCGAGCGCGCCTTTCCCGGCTACAACGTCATGGGCACCGCCAAGGCCGCGCTGGAGAACGAGGTCAGGCTGCTGGCCGCTGACCTGGGCCCAGACGACATCAGGGTCAACGCCATCTCCGCCGGCCCGCTGGACACCCTTTCGTCCAGGGTCATCCGGCACTACCGGGACATGAAGCGCGTCCACGCCGAGCGCTCGCCCATGCGCCGCAACATCACCATGGACGAGGTGGCCAAGACCGCGCTCTACCTGTGCAGCGACCTCGCCAGCGGCGTCACCGGCGAGGTCATCCACGTCGACACCGGCTACAACGTAATGGGGATATAGGGCCGGACGGGACTGTAGAGGAGGCGGAAATGACTACAGGGCGGCAGAGGACGAGAGCCACTTATGAGGACTATCTCAACACGCCGGAGGGCGAACGTTATGAACTTGTGGACGGTGAGTTGCTGATGGTTCCTGCGCCGAGCATATCGCACCAGACGCTCTTGGTAGGGCTGGTGATGGCCTTGGGCAACTTCGTGGTGCCGCGTTCTCTTGGGCGAGTGCTTTGCGCCCCCACAGACGTAGCCCTGTTGGATGAAGGCACGGTCAGAACCGTGTTGCAGCCGGACGTCTTGTTTGTCTCCAAGGATCGGGACAGCCTCGTCACGGAGGGTGAAATTCGCGGCGCGCCGGATATCGTCGTAGAAATCCTCTCGCCCTCTACGGCGCAATACGACCGGACGACCAAGCGCGAGATTTACGCCCGCAACGGCGTGGGGGAGTACTGGCTGGTGGATACGGATGCCAGGAGCATCACGGTTCTGCTACTGGGCGGCGGCGACTACGAAGTAGGCGGGATCTACGGGCCAGGCGATACGCTCACGTCGCCCGCGTTGCCGGGCCTGCAACTGGACGTGGCCGAGGTTTTCGGGCAAGAGTGACGTGCGCCAAGGAAGTGAGAAATCCTTGGTCCCGAGAGGGTGGAAATGACCGCTTGGCAAAAGCGCTACGAAGTGCTCGATGGACAGACTGTGCCCGCCCGGAGGCGGTCGATGGAGCACACGCTCGTTGCGCCTGTCTTGCGGACGTTCCTGGACGTGTTCGTCGTCAAGCGCGGCTTGGGCAGCGTGTTGGCGGGTCCTGTCGAGGTGCGTCTTTCGGAGACGGATGTAACCCGTCCAGAAGTCGTTTTCGTCGCCAGAGAGCGAGAGAACATAATCGCGGAGGACGTCGTTCGCGGAGCCCCGGACCTGATAGTCGAGATTTTCGCGCTCTCCAAGGGTAATGGGGACAAGTGCGCCAGGCGAGCGATTTACGCCCGGCATGACGTCAGGGAGTATTGGCTGGTGGACCCGGACGAAGAATCGGTGACGGTCTTGCTCCTTGGAGATGGCGGCTACGCTGTTTCGGGAATCTTCGGTGAGGGGCAGACTTTGCGCTCACCTACGTTGGAAGGGCTGCGTTTGGGCGTGGGCGGCAGACGCACTAGCTGGAGCGTGAGAATTGCAGCCCAGCATGGCCGAATCGGTTACGATGATTACCAACGCACGCCCGACGACGAACGCTACGAACTTCTGGACGGTATGCTGATAACGCGCGGATAGACGCGAACTCTAAACGAGGTGTTCGAATGAACTGGGCCGAAACGATAGCGCAGGCGCTGAAGGATGCAGAGGTGTCCCTGGTGGCCTACGTGCCCGACATAAGCATCCACCAGGTGACACGACTGTTGGAGGAAGACGACTACTTTCACGTAGTGTCGGCCACCCGCGAGGAGGAGGCCATCGGCATTGCGTCCGGCGCCTACGCCGTGGGACGCAACGCCGCCGTGTTCATGCAGTCCAGCGGCTTCGGCAACTGCGTCAACGCCATCGCCAGCCTGTGCATCCCGTGCCGTCTGCCCATCCCGATGTTCATCAACCTGCGCGGCGAGGTGGGCGAGTTCAACATCGCCCAGGTCGCCATGGGCCGTACCACCCGGCCAATACTCGACACCCTGGGCATACCGTACTACACCCTGGACAGCGACGACAGGCTCGCGCAGCGCGTGTCCGGCGCGCTGGCGCTGTGCTACGCCTCGCGCCAGCCGCTCGCGCTCTGCATGACACCCCTGCTCCACGGAGGCAAGCTTGCATAGATACTCCGCAACCCGCATGATTCTGGACCTGGTCGGTGATCTGCCTATCGTTGCCAACCTGGGCCCCACCACCGACGAGCTGTGGCACGCCGGTCACCGCGACCGCAATTTTTACACGTACGGTTCGATGGGGCTGTGCTCGTCCATCGCATTGGGCATGGCGCTGTCGACCGACGAGAAGGTCATCTCGCTCGACGGCGACGGCTCGCTGCTGATGAACATGGGAACAATAGCCACCATAGGCCGGGAGTTGCCCAGCAACCTGGTCGTGGTCGTCTGGGACAACGAGCAGTGGGCGCAGACGGGCAACCAGTTGAGCCACACCGCCTACGGCACCGACCTGGAGCAGGTGGCGCGCGGCTGCAACGTCGCCAAGACGGCGACGGTGCGCGAGGAGGAGGAGTTGCAGACGGTGCTGATGCAGGCGCTGGAAGAGGACGGCCCGTGGTTCATCGTCGCCAAGGTAGAGGAGGAGCCGGAGTACATGCCGGTGGCGCCGATAGAGCCGGAGATGACGCTGTACCGATTTCGGAGTACGTTCTAGGCCACGACAATGGCTCGTGGGGTACCCTCACCTTTCCATTGTAGAAAATGACTCAGTGAGGGCCGCTGATGCGAATCACCACACTCGCCCTTGCCGTAGCCGCCGCTTCGCTGGTGGTCGCTTGCGGCGAGCCGTCCGCGCAGCCGACGCCCGCCGTCGTCGCGGCCGCCGCCACTCCAACGCCGTCGCCTACGTCTACTCCTACTGCAATACCCGAGGCTACGCCAACGTCACTGCCTACCGCCACGGCTACGCCTGAGCCTGCGGCGACACGTACACCCACACCTACGGTCACACCCGAACCCACGGCCATGTCGGAGCCGACCGCCACGCCGACCCCTGAGCCCACACCCACACCCGAACCCACAGCTACACCTACGCCGTTGCCCACCTCGACGCCTACGCCAGAGCCGACATCCACGCCGACTCCCACCGCCGAAGAGACTGCCGCAGCTCGGCTGTCCGAGTTCGTCCGGTGGCTGCAAAGCCCGCCGGATGACGCGCACGCCGGGGCGGGCGATGCGCTGGTCGACATCTGGCTGCTGGACGTCGGCCTCGCCGAGCGGATAGCCGAAATGCCGTGGCTGGCGGACGGTGCGTCCGAGCACGAAGCGAGGGCGCTTGCGGCGCTTGCCGAGCTAGCGGCGCGCGACGAAGTGCTCGCTATGACTGTGGCGAGACTGCCATCGATGGCCGACGAGATTTCTACAGACGAGGCAAGCGCAATCGATCACGTGAGTTCGCTCGCCCGGACTGACTTAGGACTCGCCCGGGCCGTAGTGGGATTCGCGTGGCGGGTCGATGACCTGGTGCTAGCTCGAACCGTGTCGGAACTGCTGTGGGAGGCCGATAGCATAACCAAAGATGAGTCGTTCGTGCTTTCGTTTTTGAGTTCGCTCACTCAAACTGACGCGGCACTCGCCCTGAGCCTGGCGAAGTTGCCGTGGCTGGCTGATGGCGTGTCCACTGAAGAAGCCGACGCGATCCGATCGTTAGCAGCGCTTGCGGAGCAAGACGCCGCACTCGCACGAACGGTAGCGGAAATGCCATGGTTGATTGACGGAATGACCAAAGATGAAGGGTGGGTCATCCGTTATCTGCCAAGGATATCTGCGAAAGACAGGGCGATCGCGCGGAGCATCTTGGACACGCCATGGGTAGCCGACGGCCTATCCGGAGCCGAGGGAAGGACGCTTAAATTGATAGTCTCACTTGCCGACGATGGCCTGCTGGACGAACTAGCTGAGTCGCCGTGGTACGCCGATGGTCTGAACGATGAAGAGGTGGCCTTGCTTACAACCCTAGGCCGTTTAGAACTCCGAGTGCCCGCACTGTACGACGACTGGGTCCGCTCCTTCTACGTGAAATCCAAGACCATCTCGCTGCCCCTCGCGGGCGAAGTCCGCCTACGGGCGTTCGATCCCAGCCCTTTCCCTGAGGATGAAGACACGCTGCGTATGATGGAAGAGGTCGTGCGGGCCAGCGAGGCGTTCATGGGAGTACCGTTCCCAGTGGCTGACGCCATCTTGGTGGTCCTATCTTCGCCCAGGCATGGGCCAGCGGGATTTAATGCCGGTAGTTACTTCGCGGTCACCAGGTACGGCTCAAACTGGCTTTCGCGGTCGCTCGTATACCACGAGGTGGCACACTACTATCTCGGTGGTGGACTAGGTCCCCAATGGCTGACTGAAGGCGGCGCAAACCTGATCGAGGCGATAACGAGGGACGAACTCGGCGTGGAAAGCCTCGATGAGCGCAGGCGCCATTTGCTGAGGGAAGTGGAGCGTGTTTGCCATGGCGACGACATACGCAACATCCAACAGCTCAAAAAGTTGCAGGTTCGTCTAACCACAGGAACCCACCTATGCCACTACATCATGGGGGAACACTTCCTGCTCACAATGGTCGAGACGCTAGGTGAGCAAGCGTCGTCGGCCGCGCTTAGGGAGATATATCTGATGGGTCGGTCCGAGGAGCGTGGCGTGACCGAGGAGGAGATATACCGCGCGTTCCTGAAGCACACGCCGCCCGAGCTGGAGTCGGAGTTTCGCGCGCTGTACAGGCGGCTGCACGGGGGTACTTACGACGACGAAGGGAACTAGACCCGCACCCACGGTTGGTCCCAGCGGCCGAGAATCCGCACACAAGGTAACGCTTATGCGAATCATCTTACTCGCCCTTGCCGTCGCCGCCGGCTCGCTGGCGGCCGCTTGCGGCGAGCCGTCCGCGCAGCCGACGCCCGCCGTCGTCGCGGCTGTCGCCACTCCAACGCCGCAGCCCACGGCGACTCCTGCGTCGCAGCCTACCGTCACGGCTACGCCTGAACCTACCGCGACACGTATACCCGAGCCTACGGCCTCGCCGACGCCTACCGTCACGGCCACACCTGAACCTACCGCGACACGTACACCCACGCCGACGGTCACACCCGAACCCACGGCCACACCGGAGCCGACCGCCACGCTGACTCCTGAGCCCACGGCCACGACCGAACCCACGGCCACTCCAACACCGCTGCCCACGGCGACTCCCACGCCTGACCCGACTGCGACGCCTACGCCTACGCCAGAGCCGACGTCCACGCCGACTCCCACCGCCGAAGAGACCGCCGCGGCTCGGCTGTCCGAGTTCGTCCCGTGGCTGCAAAGCCCGCCGAACGACGCGCACGCCGGGGCGGGCGATGCGCTGGTCGACATCTGGCTGCTGGACGTATCTCTGGCCGAGCGGATAGCGGCGATGGTTTGGATGACAGACGGGGTGTCTGAAGAAGAGAGGTGGCAACTCTTCGAACTGCGCCGGCTCGCTCGGGTTGACGTGGCGCTCGCCCAGATTGTAGTGGGGTTGCCATGGCTGGAGGATGGCATATCAAGGGACGACGAGTCGGCCCTCCACGACATTGGCGTGCTCGCCCAGATTGACGTGGCGCTCGCCCAGATTGTAGTGGGGTTGCCATGGCTGGAGGATGACATAATCTCATACGAAGAAGTGTGGATGCTCTCGCATATGCGAGAGCTTGCTCGGAAAGACGTAGCGCTCGCTCAAAGTGTGTTGGGCCTGCCGTGGCTGGTTGACGGCGTGTCCCTACACGAAGTCAGCGCGATCCGAAGACTAGCAGAGCTTGCGAAGCAAGACGCTGCAATTGCACGAACCGTAGTAGAAATGCCATGGTTGATTGACGGAGTGACCGAAGATGAACTGAGGGCCATCTCTGATCTGATAAGGATCTCCGAGAAAGACGTGGCGCTCGCGCGAAACGTAGCGGAACTGCTGTGGCCGACTGACGGCGTGTCCGAAGTGGCGAGGTGGCTGCTCGCAGCACTGCTAGGGCTCGCGGAGACGGACCTTGAGTTCGCCAATATCGTGGTGGAACTGGCGTGGGTCGCCGACGGTGTAACGGACGACGAGGTGTCCGCGCTTTCCGATTTGGCTTTGGTCGCTGGAATAGACGTGTCGCTTGCCCGAAGGGTCGCGGGTTTGGCGTGGCTGGCTGATGGCGTGTCCAAAGTGGAGGAATGGTCGCTCAATGCACTGGGACGGCTCGCGGAGGCGGACATTGAGTTCGCCAATATCGTGGTGGAACTGGCGTGGGTTGGCGACGGTGTAACGGACGACGAGTTGTCCGCGCTTTCGGATTTTGCTTTGGTCGCTGGAATAGACGTGTCGCTTGCCCGAAAGGTCGCGGGTCAGCCATGGCTGGTTGATGGCGTGTCCGAAGGAAAACGTGAAGTTCTCCGCAAGCTGCGACTGCTTGCGGAGACTGATCCTGCGCTTGTCAGCACCATCATGGAGATGCCGTGGGTAACTGATGGCTTACTTACAACTGAGATAGGGGCATTAGCATCAGTGGCTGAGCTCGCCGCTGAGGGCCGGTTTGACGAAGTGACCCAAGCGCCATGGTACGCCGACGGCCTCAATGATGGAGACTTGGCCTTGCTGACAACCCTGGCCTCAATAGGACAGGAATTCCCCACACTGTACGAGGACCTCGTCCGCTCCTACTACGTGAAATCCAAGACCATCTCCCTGCCCCTCGCGGGCGAAGTCCGCCTGTGGGCGCTTGATCCCAGTCCTTTCCCTGAGGGGGAAGACACGCTGCGGATGATGGAAGAGGTTGTGCGGGCCAGCGAGGCGTTCATGGGAGTACCGTTCCCAGTGACTGACGTCATCATGGTGGTCCCGTCTTTTCCCAGGCATGGGATTGGGGGATATCATGCTGGCAGTCACCTGGTGAGTGCAAGGAACGACTCAGACCGGCTTTCGCGGTCGCTCGTATACCACGAAGTGGCGCACTACTACTTCGGCGGCGGCCTAGGTCCCAGATGGCTGACTGAAGGCGGCGCAGAGTTGATTACGGCGATAACGAGGGACGAACTCGGCGTGGAAAGCCTGGATGAGCGGAGGCGCAATGTCCAGAGGGAAATGGAATGGAACTGCCATGCCGACGACTTACGCAACATCCAACAACTCAACAAGTTGCAGGATCGTCTGACCACAGGACGATCCCACCTATGCAACTACATTATGGGCGAGCACTTCCTGCTCACAATGGTCGAGACGCTAGGTGAGCAAGCGTCGTCCGCCGCGCTTAGGGAGATATACCAGATGAGTCGGTCCAAGTGGCGCGCGGGGACCGAGGAGGAGATGTATCGCGCGTTTCTGAAGCACACGCCGCCGGAGCTGGAGTCGGAGTTCCGCGCGCTGTACAAGCGGCTGCACGGCGGCACGTATGACGATGAGGGGTAGGGTGGCGCGCTCACCCTCACCTTAATCCTCTCCCATCGAGGGATAGGAGAGTAACAGGAAGCCGCCCGTCTCACGCCGGGCGCAGCGTGGCCTCGGTCTGGTCCGTCTGCTCTGGCGGCTCCGGGGGACGCTCCGCGTGCACCGTCTCGCGGCGCAGCGACGGCATGAACACCGCCACTAACGCCATCAGCGCCAGGCCGACCGATGCGTTTATTCCTATCGCCGTCGTCGGCGACAGCCAGTCCGCCACCGCGCCCGTCATCAGCAAGCCCAGCGGCCCCGTCCCGATGGCCAGGCTTATCACCCCTAGCGCCCGACCCCGCATCTCCTCCCGCGACACCAGCATCACGATCAGCGACTGCATCGTGCCGAATCCCGCGCCGCCGAGTCCCAGCACCAGCAGTATCCCGAACGACAGCTCGTAGGAGCGCGACAGCGAGAACAGCAGCAGCGCGGCTATGGCTATCGTGGAGCCGATCAGATAAACGCGCCCGTGGTGGCGTATGTTGGCCGCGGAAGCTATCAACACCGACCCCATCAGAGAGCCAAAGCCGTCCACTCCCATCAGCACACCCATCGGCCCGGGACCCACCTTGAGCACCTCAACGGCGATGACCGGCACCATCTGCATGTACGAGAAGACGAACAGGTTCATTATGATGGTGACCATGATCGTGGCGATGATGGTGCGGTTGCCGCGCACGTACACAAGCCCTTCGGCGAGATTGCGCATAATGCTCTGCGAGGGTGCGCCGCGAGATTGCGCCCCGCCGGGCTGTTCCGGCGACAGCCTCACCAGCCACATGAGGGTAAGGGAGAGTGCGTAGAACGCCAGGATTACAAAGAACCCCCTGGGAACGTCGACGAGTCCGATGAGAAGTCCGGCCAGCGCGGGCCCGGCCATGCGGCTCGAGTGCATCGCCATCGAGTCCAGCGCCACTGCGTTGGTCACGGCGGCCCTGCCTACCAGGTTGAGGATGATCGACCGGCGCGAAGGCGAGTCCAGCGCCCAGCCCACTCCGCTGATCGAGATGAGCACGAATGCGTGCCACACCTCCAGCATACCGGTCAGCAGCAGCGCGGTGGTGACGCCCGCTCCGGCGAAGTTGGCGAACTGCACTCCCAGCAGCAGACGGCGCCGGTCGAAGCGGTCGGCGAGCGTGCCGCCCAGTATGCCCAGGAAGAGCATGGGCGCCATGCCGAAGAAGCCCACCAGCGCGACCTGGAACGCCGAGCCGGTGAGCTCGAGCACGTACCACACCAGCATCGTCATCTGCATCCACCGCGAAATGTAGGAGAAGAAGTTCGCGGGCCACAGGAATCGGAAGCTGCGATTGTGGAATGCGTGGAACGTCCGAAGGGAGCGGACCCTTCCTATCGTCCTCTTCGGGGCGCCAAGGCTTTTGTAGTTAACTAACAAGGGCGTGCAGCCGCTATCATATGGTTAGCCAACGCCGCCGGCTTGGCACTCGCCGGAAAAGATGCCGGCTCGCCCGGCATGGAACTCCCCGAATAAGAACGGGGCGACAATGCGGCATTTTAGCCCTGGCGGTTGGCCATTGGAAGGCGAAAGGGGGCGCAGTTTAGGAATTTGCTCGAAAAGCTCGTAAAACTGTTCGCCAAAGAGACGCTCGACGCGGTTTTCCCCTTCGTGTGCCTGGGCTGCGGCAGGGAGGGCAGCAGCATGTGCGCCGACTGCCTGGCGGGGGTGCCGAGGCTCGTGCCGCCGCGCTTTTGCGTGGTGTGCGCCGAGCCGGACGTGATCGGTCACTGCGGCTGGTGCCGCGCCTTGCCCGTCGCCGTGGACGGCATACGCGCCCCCTACGTCTACTCCCGGGACAGCCTCGTGCGGAGCGCGCTCATCCAGTTCAAGTTCGGGGACGTGCGCGCCATGGCCGCGGAGCTTGCGGGCCATCTCGCCGAGTGCATGGCACGCTACGGCCTAGATGCTGACGCCATTGCGCCCGTGCCGTCCCATCCCAGGCGGCTGCGCGAACGCGGCTTCAACCAGGCCGCGCTGCTGGCCGTAGAGTTGGGCAAGGCGACGGGAGTGGAGGTGCGGGAGGCGCTGCTGTCGCGGACGAGAGACGCGCCTTCGCAACTGAGCGTAGCCGGGCCTGCGAACCGCTGGGCCAACGTAGCGGGCAGCTTCGTGTGCGCGGAGCCGATCACAGGCCTGAGGCTGCTGCTGATCGACGACATCGTCACCACCGGCGCGACCATGTCGGCCTGCGCCGGCGCGTTGAAGGCAAGCGGCGCGCGCGAGGTGTGGGGACTCGCGGTGGCCCGCACCCGCTCAGGCAGCTAGCCGACCTTCGCGGCGAAGTCCGCTATTCGCTCCAGCGCCTTCTGGATGTTCTCCGCCGAGTTGGCGAACGAGAACCGCACGTAGCCCTTACCGTAGGCTCCGAACGACTCGCCGGACAGGCAGGCGACACCGGCCTCTTGGAGCAGCCGGTCGGCGAACTCGGCGCTGCTCAGCCCGGTGCCCTCCACGTTGGGGAACACGTAGAATGCCCCCCTGGGCATGGGGCAGCGAATGCCGGGGATGGCGTTGAGGCCGTTCACTATCAGGTCGCGGCGGCGCTTGAACTCGTCCACCATGCCGTAGGCGTCGTCCTGGGGACCGTCCAGCGCCTCGATGGCGGCCATCTGCGTGAAGCTGGCCGTGCACGACACGCTGTTGGTCATCAGCCGCGAAATCGGCTCCACCAGCTCCAGCGGCATCACGCCGTAGCCAAGCCGCCAGCCCGTCATCGCGTAGGTCTTGGAGAAGCCGTCCAGGATGATGGTGCGCTCGGTCATGCCGGGGAACGCGGTTATGCTGTGGTGTTCGCCCTCGTACAGGAAGCGGCTGTATATCTCGTCCGCCAGCACCAGCACATCGCGCTCCACGGCCAGCTCGGCGAGGGCGCGCAGCTCCTCGCGGCTCATCACGCTGCCGCAGGGGTTGTTGGGCGAGTTGATTATCATCAGCTTGGTGGCGGAAGTGATCTGCTCGGCCACCTGGTCCACATCGACGTTGAAGTCGCGGTCTTCGCGCAGCGGCATGGGGACGGCCTCCGCGCCTGCGAAGTTGATCATCGACTCGTAGATTGGAAAGCCGGGATTGGGATAGAGCACCTCGTCGCCGTGCTCGGCCAGCGCGAGCAGGACGAAGAACATGATGGGCTTGCCGCCGGGGGTCACCACCACGTTGTCGCCCGAGACGGATATGCCGCGGGTGTCCGCGATCTCCTGCGCGATGCGGGCGCGCACGTCGGGCAGGCCGGGCGACGGGCCGTAGTGGGTGAAACCGCCGCTGAGGGCGTCGACCCCTGCGCGCACCACGTTCTCCGGCGTATCGTAGTCCGGCTCGCCGATTTCGAGGTGGACCACGTCCATCCCCTCGGCTTCCAGCATCCGCGCTTTGGCGAGCACCTCGAACGCCGTCTCGGTGCCCAGTCGGCTCATTCGGCTGGCCAGTCTCATAAGGTGCCTCTCCGGGGCCGCGTTGGGCCGGGCGCGCCTATCGCGATTGCAGCGCGGCTATTTCGTGCTGCGCCTGCGCGGTGTCGAGCGCGGCCATGATGCTGTCGACGAGCTTCAGCGCCGATTCCGCGCTTAGCTCCACGGCGACACGGGCGCCCAGACCCTGGGACTCGTTCACGAAGTCGATGTTCAGAGTGTGGTCGGCCGGCGAGTGGAAGGGGTGGTCGTAGTAGACGCGAGCCTCGTTCAGGCTGAACCAGCCTTGTGATCCCTTGCCGCTGCCGGTGATTTCGGCCTTCTCGATGTTGTATGTGCACACGTGGCGTCTCCTGTTTGGGGAGTGCGAGCGCGCCGCCCCGCGTGGGCAGAGCCGCGCCGCCGCAAGCTAAGGTTACAAGCCGCGCTGAGGCCCGGTCAAGTGGCGGCGCGGCAGGGCCGGGACTGGCTTGCGCGGCGGCCACGAAAGACAGGCCGCGCAGCACCTCTCGACCTGCTGCCGCGTGATTGGGCCGGGGACGCCGTCGGCAAGGTGATGCGGAACCGGGACCGGAACTCCGCGCCGGCTTGGTGGCGTGCGCGGTACGGGTCGAGGACGGCTTTTCGCTCGATCACCCCCATCCCCCGCTTTCGCGGGGGCAGGCTCTAGCTCTCACCCCTCACCTTAGCCCTCTCCCTTGACGGGAGAGGGGACCAGCGGAAGAGGGGGATGGACGGGTGACGGGCTACCAAGCGGAGTAGCGTCCGGGCAGAGGCAGTGGCCAAACTGCCGGGTGGGACAAACAAGCTAGAAAAAAGTGTCCCGTTTCGTTTCTTTTGTTTTATCTCCTCAGATTTCAGGTTGTCGGTTGTCGGCTCGCGAGTGGTTGGTGGTTTGAGATGAAAGGAGCGTAGCACGGATGTGCTGGACTGTCAAGGGCGCGTATGACCTCAAAATTGCGGTTACCCAAGGCCTGGAGCTAGGTGCTCACCAGCGCGATCCGGTCGCCGTACCGGCGAAAGTCCGCGTGATTGAACGTCAGCAGCAGCCGCTCTCCGTGGGCCAGCATGGTGGCCACGATGTTCGCGTCGTGAACCTGGCGGCTGATTCTCAGCGGAGCGAACTCCATAGCGGCTCTATCGAGCATCGCCCCGGCGTCTGAGTGTTCAGGAGCTCTGGCATTACGAGCGTGTACGAGGAGGTTGGTGTCAATGAACACGTATGTTAGATCCTGTCCTCGTACATGTCCTCCCGCCTCAGGCTGAGGCCCTCCGGCCACGGGCCGAAGTCGCGAGGCGGCCACACTTCATCGAGATTGGTAGCGGTCAAGGTTCTTGGGCGCTTCTTCGGTCTGAACAGCACCGTCTCCGCCTCCATGTCCACTTCCGCTGTCTCCCAGCCGGCGGCAGACCACGCCACGGCCTGACTGTGGCGAGCGTCCTTCTCGTTCGCCCACCATGGACGGTACATCCGGGCCGACGGCGGCAACTGGAAGCCCAGGATGGCCTCGATGTTGCTGAACGTGGTCCGCCACTCCCGGCGTGGGTGGGCCTCCAGGTACAACCGCAGCTTCCTGTACTTGCCGCCGAACTTCCGGTCTGGCAGTTTGTGTTCGTGTTTCGTCGCCATTTGCTTTCGCTCGCTCAGTTGTGAATGCGGGCCGTCGGCCTCTACGAGAATGATAGTTAGTTTGTCCGTCGTGGGCAATGGGTGCCCTCCGGGAGCCAGGGCCTTTTCATTCTCCTCTCTCCGGCCAAAATGGAGGGTCGGGACGGAGGCCTTAGAGTCCTCGGCTGCGCTCGGAATGGAAGGGTCAGGGCCTTCGGGCGCGGCTCTCCGAAAAATCTGCTCAATTCTGCTACATTCCGCCCAATCCGTAGCTGGGCGGCGCGGTGGTTTTGTCACTTTCTGTGAGCCAGGTTGTTAAGGTTCGTCACGCGCATTGCGCCAAATGTGGCAAAACGCGACGGTGGTACTGGGCCGGACTCGGCCTTTCCGACGCCGCCCGGTCGGGGAGTCACCCCCATCCCCGTATCAAGTATGGGGCAGACTCTAACCTTCCCCTTCACAGGGGGAAGGGATTTATCGGATAGGTTCTGAGTAGAAAATAGCACGACAGTGCTATAGAATCAATAGGGTTGGCGAGATTGTCGGGGCAGGCCGAATTTGTGGGGAGAAATGGCGCACGAATGAGAACTGGTGGGACGTGGGTGAGAATGGGTGGGGCAGGGCTGAGAATGGGTGGCGCGGGAAAGTGACGTTTTTTTCGGGGTACTTGGGCGCGAATGGGTAGGAGTCGGGCGAGGGGGCAGGCGTAAGGGACGCCGTTGCCCTCACCCACCGGTAGGTTGTCGCTACGGAGAATGAAAAGGCCCTGTCCGGGAACATTCACTCTTTGGCGCACTGCGGTGGGGGACAGGATTGCTGGCGGGTGTTGAGTGGGCGCAGCGCGGCCAATGCAGGGTTACGGCTCACAAGAGCCTCGGCATGATAAGATGCTGCCACCAGACTGAATCATCTACACTGGGGCGTGAGAATCTCTAGGTAGTGTTGACATTTGCATTATACTGGGTATATGTCAACAGTTAACCTATCTCCAGAGCAATGGTCACGGGTGTTGGAGTTCCTTCGTAGCCAGCCAGACGTGTATGTCGGACAGGAGGCCGACTGTGAGCGGTTCATCGAGGCTATCATGTGGATGAGCAGGTCTGGCGCGTCATGGAGGCTACTGCCTTCCGAGTATGGGAAATGGAACAGCGTCTACAAGCGGTTCGGCCGATGGTGTGAGAACGGAGTATGGGAGCGAATGCATCAGCATTTCGCCGATGATCCTGACATGGAGCACCTGATAATCGACAGTACCATAGTCCGGGCCCATCATTCGGCTGCGGGCGCACCCAAAAAAAGGGTGGTCAAGCATCTCAAGCCCTCGGTCGAAGCCGAGGTGGGTTCACTACGAAGGTCCACGTGGCTGTCGATGGCCTCGGCAATCCCTTGAGGTATACGCTGACCGCAGGACAGGAGCACGATGTCACTCAGGCCGAGGCGCTCGTGTGGGGTATGGAGAGCGAGTATGTGATTGCAGACCGCGCATATGACTCCCGTCAGTTTCGTGAGTCGATCATCGGCAACGAGGCTACCCCGGTGATCCCGCCTCGCTCGAACCGCAGGGAGCCACCCTCATACGATGAGTATCTGTACCGGGAGCGGCATCTCGTTGAGTGCTTCATAGGCAAGATCAAGCACTACCGCCACATCTTCTCCCGATTCGACAAGCTGGCGGATAGATACCTTGGATTTCTCCACTTCGTCGGCGCTCTCATATGGCTAAGATGAAATGTCAACACTACCTAGTGAACCGTCAGGAAGCAGAACTGCAGGCCACAGGCTATCACGGAACGAGTTCCGCCATGGCGGACATTATCGAAAGCGAGGGCTTCCGGTTAAGCCAGAATGACTACGACTGGCTCGGCGATGGCGTCTATTTCTTTCAGGACGGCTTGCTCAGGGCATGGCAATGGGCGCGTGAACGGCATGGCGATGACGCGGCGGTCATAGGCGCTGACATTCGCCTTGTCGATTGCATGGACTTGTTGGACGTGGGTTGGACCGAAATCCTATCCAATGCGTATGATGAGTACAGCAGTCTGCTTGAGAAGATAGGACGGGCGGCGCCGAGACAAACTGAGGGCGCGCATTCTCTAGACCGAGACGTGATAAACTACGCTGTCGATATGCTGGCGCGGAGTGGGATTCGCGTCGCAAGTGTGCGAGCGGCCTTTCGAGAAGGGCAGCCAATCTATCCCGGTTCGGCGTTTCATGATCGCTCGCACGTGCAGATAGCCGTTCGCCAACCCGAGGACTGCATTCGCCGAATCTGGCGCGAGAGCGGAGCCTCAGAAGGGCGGTGATTATGATTGACCCAAAGGTCGCCGGGAAAATCCTAAAGGAACACTTCGAGCGGGTGACGCCGGAAGAGTTCAAGGAGTGGTACGACAAGTACGTGCTCAAAGGGAGAGGAGCATCACTGCCGAATCTTCACCGCAGCGATGCCCAAATGCCCGGAGTTGACGTTGACGAGTTTTTGGCCAAGCTCAAAGAATTTGACGCTCTAAGGGACACGGATACGGTAAGACGCGGCGAAGTAGACCGCATTCAACCTGCTTTCGCCGAGGAATGGCCTGCGCAACTTGATCGGCAAGTCCGCGAAGCCATAGTAGCTTCAGGCATTGACCGCCCTTATCAGCATCAGTTCGACGCTATAGTGAAGTCGCTGAGCGGTGCGGACGTGGTGATGGAGACTCCGACCGCCAGTGGCAAGACCCTCGCTTTTGCCGCGCCGATGCTCCATGCGCTCAAGCAAGACCCCGGATCCCACGCGATGATGATATATCCGATGAAGGCGCTCGCGTTTGACCAGCGTGAACAGATAAAGCACGTTTGCGAACCACTCTCCATAGAATCGTGGAACTACGACGGCGACACGGACGGTTCGTATCTCGGGGGCAATGGAACTTGGTACCCAGACCAAAGTGGGAGCATTAAGGCGTTGCTTCGCCAGCAGCCGACCCCTATTCTGTTCACCAACCCCGAGTACCTGAACATGTCGTTCTTGGGCAGTCGTGAGTCTTGGGACAGGCATCCAGAGGGTGCGAAGTTTCTGCGGAACCTGCGATTCGTCGTGATAGACGAAATGCACGAATACCGCGGCTTCTTCGGCAGCAATATGGCGTTGTTGCTGAGAAGGTTCTTTCTGTACCTGAACCGAATCGGCGCACATCCACAGGTGTTCCTATCGACCGCCACCTGTGCTAACCCACAGGAGCATGCCAAAGCACTCACAGGCCGTGACGTTGAATTGGTGTCGGCAAGGAACGTGCTGCGCCCTAAGCGGAGCTTCATATTCGTCCGACCTGAGATATCCGGCTATCGGTATGGTGACGTTTTGCGGCTCCGTGTAGAGCAAGCCGCGCTTGCAGCCCTTAAGGGTGGACTGCAAGTGCTAGTGTTTTGCCCGACAAAGCGGTTCCTGGAAGCGGCTTTTAGCAGCGCGCGTCGCAAGGCAGAGGAGGCCGGTTTCAGGCGCGAGCAATTGACGGCGTTCCATGCCGATATCAAGGCTGAACAACGCCAGCAGATTCAACAGCAAATCAAGTCTGGCGAGATTCGGGTAGTGTTCACTACGAACGCTCTGGAAATCGGACTGGACGTCGGCGGACTGGACGGTGTGATTCTGGCGGGATTCCCTCCCAGCATCATGTCTGCTTGGCAGCAGATAGGGCGAGCCGGTAGGGCTTGGGACAAGGACTCCTTCGTGTTGTTCTACGCCATGAACGACCCGATCGACCAGTTCTTCGTGAACAACCTGGATGCTTTCCTGAACAAGCCATTTGACGAACTGGTGGTAGATCCGGGGAATGAGGAACTCATCAATAGACATCTGCCCTCGCTAGTCGAGGAATCAGGCGGTCAAGTTAGTCCTTCTGAAGAGGCCATTCTCGGCACGCCGTTCTACAACGCCGCGGCTCAGAATACCGGCACGGTGCCGCGGGGATACAAACCGCAGCAACACCTTAACTTGCGAGGAGGCATTGGACGGTCGTTTGACCTTCGTAGAAACACGGACAAGTTAGGCCAGATTTCGGCGGTGCGACGGTTCCGCGAGGCTTACATAGGCGCCGTCTTCCCGTTCTTCGGCCAACGCTACCGCGTAAGATCCCACGAGGAACAGGCTGTGGTTCTTGAGGATTGTGAGCAGTATTTGAGAACCGAGCCGGGATTTTACACGGTGCTGTCGAGAGCAGACTACTTCAATGGTAAGGGGTACGGGGACATCACCGTAAACTATGGGGCACTCGATATCGTCATGAACTTCACTGGCTACAAACTGGTAGACGAGCGCACCAGCGAGGTACTAAGGACTGGCGGTGATAGCGAGGCCCACTTTCTCAACAACATGCACTCGTTCTGGTTAGATGTGCCGCAATGCGCCGCCGCTGTAGATGGCATTGGAGCGGTAGAGCACATGATACGCGTCGGCGCGATGTTCGTGATTCCAGCCGACCGATTCGACACCAGCACCCTCTCACGCACTGGGAGCGAACTGGCCGCATACTGCTACGAGAACTACCCGGGCGGGATCGGGGTCGCCAAGAAACTGTTCAGCGTTTGGGACCGTGCCCTCGAAAAGGGCGTTGAAGTCGCCAAAAACTGCAGGTGTGCCAAAGGATGCCAGAACTGCATTGAACCAGCAAAGTCCTGGGACATCAGCAACGGCAACATCGACAAGGTGAAAGGCATCGAGTTGGCACAGGAACTGCTCGTCGCGGTACGGAGAGGTCCAGACAGTCAATTCGTGGATGGGCTAATGCAACCGATATAGCGGGAGCTAGAATTCCGTTCACTTCTAGTTGACAAGGGTGGTGTCGTTTCGGGGAATGCCTAACAGGGGGCAGGCCCGCAAGCCTGCCCCCTTCCGATTCAGCACTAGACAGCGCGCCACGCGCGCGTGGTGATCCTAGCCATGCGGCTCCTCGTTGGTGAACACGAGGCTGCCGGCGGCCATGAACATGCCGCCCACGCCCTGGCAGAACGACACCTTGGCGCCCTCCACCTGGTGCGGCGCTTCGCCGCGCATCTGGCGTATCGACTCCTGCATGGCGTACATGCCGTACATGCCCGAGTGCGTGTACGACAGCCCGCCGCCGTTGGTGTTCATCGGCAGCTTGCCGCCCGGCGAGGTGTTGCCCTCCTCGATGAACGCGCCGCCCTCGCCGCGCCCGACGAAGCCCAGGTCCTCCAGGCCGTAGATGGGCAGGTGCGCGAAGGCGTCGTAGACCATCAGGTGGTCGACGTCGTCGTGGGATATGCCGGATTCCTCGAACGCCTTGGTGCTGGAAGTGCGGAACGCCGCGGACGTGGTCATGTCGTACATCTGGCTGACCAGCGGCGTCTCGACGGACTCGCCCGTGCCCATGATGTAGACCGGCGGCTTGGGGAAGTCATTCGCCTTGTCCGCGCTGGTGAGGATGATCGCGCCGCCGGCGTCGGTCACCAGGCAGCACATGAACAGGTTGAACGGGTAGCAGATCATCCGGCTGTTGAACACGTCCTCGACCGTGATGAGCTCGCCGAACATGGCGCGCGGCACCTTGTTGGACCACTTGCGCTGCGCGACCGCCACCGAGGCGAGTTGCTCGCGCGTGGTGCCGGTCTCTTTCATATACCGCAGCACGCCCATGCCGAACAGCGTGGTCGGGCCGACTGTGCCGTAGGGCGCCTCGAACTGGCCGCCCCAGGTGCTGTCCCGACGCGCTCCGCCTGTGAGCGCGCCCATGGGGGGCCGCGTCTCGCCCACGCGGCTGCGTCCGCTCTCAGCCATCGTGATGAGCGCGGTGTCGCAAAGCCCTTCGGCTATCGCCGCGGAGGCGTGGCGCACCTGTATCAGCCAGGACGTGCCGCCCACCGAGGTGTTGTTCACCCAGCGCGGCACGATGCCCAGGTACTTGGCGAGCTCGGCCGGGGGCACGTTGCTCCCCAGCCCGTCTATGTCGTTCTTGTCGATGCCGCAGTCCTCGATCGCGTTCAGCGCCGCGTCGACCGCGAGCTGCTGGTAGGTCATGTCTGGCACGACGCCAATCTGGGTTGTCTCGGACGCTCCGATGACCGCTACCTTGTAACGTAGTGACATGTGGTATTCCTTTGTGTGCTTAGAGTCTGCCTACAGTGTTCACCCTCACCTCAATCCTCTCCCATCAAGGGAGAGGAGGGCGAAATGGAATCGCCTGCCTCTAGCCGGCGGGCTTCCACTTGGGGATGGAGATGTCCTCACCGGCCGCGTCCTCGAACGTGACCTCGAGCGCCATGTCCAGCACCAGGTTCTCGGGCGTGTTCTCGATACCGACGATGTTGGACATGATGCGCGGGCCGTCCTCGAGCTGGATGACGGCGATGGCGTAGGGAGCGTCCTCCTCGAATCCGGGAGGCGCCCGGTGGTTGATCATGTAGCTGTGGAGCGTGCCCTTGCCGGAATGCCTGGCCATCTCGACGTCGCGAGAGAGGCACTCTGGGCAGATGAAGCGCGGCGGGAAGTAGGTGTGGCCGCAGGCGTTGCAGCGGGGAATCCACAGCTCGTGCTGCCGCGCCTTGTCCCAGAACTCCTGGGTTTCAGGCGTGGGAGCCGGCAGCGGCTTCCGGTAGGGTTGCTGTTCGGACATAGGCTTGTGTCCCTCCTGTTGGTGTAATGCGTGGCCCCTCACCGCGAGCGCAACCGGCGCGGCGCGGGCGTGGCCCATTATAGCAGGTTCGGGACTCCCGCCTTGACTTCACCCTCACCTCAATCCTCTCCCATCAAGGGAGAGGGGACAGGGGGTCCGCGCCGCCTATGCGTCCAGCTCTTCGATGAGCGCATCGGACGGGCCGCGCTGTTCGCGCAGCCGCAGCGAGACGCGCTCCGTCTGCCGCATCACTCGCAGCACGTTGCCGCCCAGTATCTTCAGCACGTCCTCGTCGCTGTACTCACGGCGTAGCAGTTCCGCCGTCAGTTGCGGGTACTTTGACACGTCCTCCAGGCCGACGGGCGTGGAGGTCACGCCGTCCAGGTCGCCGCCGATGCCCACGTGGTTGATGCCCGCAACCGCGCGGATGTGGTCGATGTGGTCGGCCACCTGGGACAGTGTCGATTCGGGTTCGGGGTTGGCCGCCTCCCATGCGCGCATCGCCTCGGCCGCGGCGTCGCTGTCCGCGCCGTGCTCGGCGTTCAGCCGCTCCTGTTCGGCGCGGCGCTGCTGCTCGCGCTGCATCACCGCGGGCGAAATGAACGGCGGCACGAAGTTGGCCATCACCACGCCGCCGTTGCCGGTCACGCGCTCCAGCACGTTGTCGGGCACGTTGCGGGGGTGGTCGTTGAGGGCGCGCGCGGACGAGTGGCTGAAGATGACCGGCGCCTCGGCGGCGTCCAGCGCGTCGAGCATCGTGTCGGGCGAGACGTGGGACAGGTCCACCAGCATACCGAGCCGGTTCATCTCGCGCACCACCTCGCGCCCGAACGGCGACAGACCGCTGTTGCGCGGGTCGTCCGTGGCGGAGTCGGCCCAGGGCGTGTTGTCGTTGTGGGTGAGCGTCATGTAGCGCGCGCCGAGCCGGTAGAACATGCGGAGCACGGCGAGCGAGCTGTCGATGGAGTGTCCGCCCTCCATGCCGATGAGCGACGCGACCCTGCCGGCGCGGAAGGCGCCCTCGACCTGGTCGGCGGTGTGGGCGAGCCGGAGCGCGCCGGGGTAGGTGCGCACGAGATTGTGCACGACGTCTATCTGCTCCATGGTGACGCCCACCGACTCCTCCGGCGTGAGTGACGATGGCACGTAGACGGACCAGAACTGGCCGCCGACGCCGCCCTCCCGCAGCCTAGGGATGTCGGTGTGCAGATCGGGCTGGTGCTCGTCGATGTCGACCTTGGAGATGGCGCGGTCCACCAGCTCGCGGTAGCGCCACGGCAGGTCGTTGTGGCCGTCGATGAGCGGAATCTGGCGGTGCAGCGCGCGTGCGCGTTCGAGCATCTGGTCCGGCATGGGTTGTACCTCCTTGTTGCGTCTGGCGAGACTTGGTGGCGGCCACGGTCTGAGGCATCAGTGGGAAGAGGGTTTCCAGATTGTCCGTGCGGTAGGGTGCGACGGCGACTTCCAGGGCTATACCGGCCCGAACCACTCCGTGAAGCGCGCCGCTGCTTTCTCGTCGCCCTCGAACGACAGGCGTCCGCGGCGAACCGAGCGCGCGAATGGCAGCCGTCCCATGCAGAACAGAACAGTAGATGGTGGTTACAGCCCGGCCATACGGTTCGGAATTACCAACTGAGCAGCGTCCCTAGCAGAAGCGAACTCAAATCCCGGGCGGGAAGGTTCCATGAAGGTGATGGACTCGTAGAATTCATCGAGGGCCACGAACAGGCCGTTTTCCTCCGCCCATTGGCGCATGCGTTGGTTGCTCGAATGAGCCCAGGACAGGATCTCCACTTTCCAGCCACGCTTGTGCATTCGTTCCAACGTGCTGTGAAAGCCTACTCCCTCGAGATAGCCTGCTCCATCTCCAGTTAGGAGTACCGCTACACCGGGGCTGCCATTATAATCGAGCGCGTCTTCAAGCATCCTCAACTGAAGGATGCGATCAGGCATGTTCTGCTCGCCGCTTTGTGAACCACCACGGTCGAACAACTGGACTTCGATGCCCCTACTCTCCATTCGATTCCAGAGTTGACGCATTTCAGGTGGTATTGAACCCACTGCTAAGGCTCTCTCTATATGCCTGTCCGCATGCGCCAGTCGAAGCAAATTATCGAAGTGAATTCTCACCCTATAGCGGGCGTTGGGGCCTTCCTCTCTTTCTTCAGCAAGCCGCTGCGCTTCGTGAAAGATGTTCGAATTGTCCCAGTATATGAATATTCTTTCCAAATCAGAATGTCCTGTTTACGTGGCCCGTTTGGGCAGGATAAATTGCAAAAACCTGCATCTAACATACAGCTTTTGGCCGAATTTGGGCAAGTTGCCGTTGTCAACCCTAAGCCTGACGCCCAAGAGATCGCTGGGACCAGCTACGGGCTATACCGGCCCGAACCACTCCGTGAAGCGCGCGGCTGCTTTCTCGTCGCCCTCGAATGACAGGCGCCCGCGGCGAACCGAGCGCGCGAACGGCAGCCGTCCCATGCAGAACAGCAGGTAGGTGTCGGTGTCGCAGGCGAACGTCACGTCCGCCGCTCCGTCGCCGGCGTCCTCCGCGCTGAACCCGTCGCCGCGCACGACTACGTCGCACGCCGCCGCGCCCTCGTCGGAGAGCGCGAACCTGTAAGTGACCGGCCCATCGAGCGGCTCGCCAGCGCGAAACGCCGCCGACAGCCAGTTCGGAAGCCACTCGCGCAGGAAGGGCAGGGCGCTGTCCGGCAGCGTCGTCGACCTGTCGAAAGCGTAGCGGATGTCCCAGCCGTGTACGGCAAGCTCCAGCGTACGGACGTCGACCAGTCGTGACACCGGCATCACGCCCGCTGGGTGGAACGCGGGCGCGTCCATGGCGTCGGCGTCGAGATCGGTCAGCACGTTGCTGAGCCGCTTGCAGCTCGCGTTGAACTCGGGAAACAGGTCCTCGTTGTAGGTCTCGCGCAGCGACACCAGGTCCGCGGTGGCGTCTTCTCCGTCGAGGCTGCGGTAGCCCATGGGCGGCGACGTCTGGCCCTTCATCGCACGCGCGATGCTCAGCGAGAGCATGTTCGCGCCGACGACGAGGTGGGTGATCACGTCGGCCAGCTTCCAGCCGGCGCACGGGCTGCCGTACTGCGCGGCGTTGCGCCATACGTCGTCCGGCAGCGTGTGGATGTGCGCGGCCAGCCCGTTGGACAGCTCGCGCACCAGGTTGACGCGAGCCCTCGCCTGCCGCGCGCGCGCCAGCGTCATGGAGCTAGACGCCCTTGTCGACCAGGAAGGCGGCCAGATCCGCGGTGCGGCAGCTATAGCCCCACTCGTTGTCGTACCAGCCGACGACCTTGACCATGTTGCCGCCCATCGACATCGTGGAGAGCGAGTCGATGATGCAGCTATGCGAGTTCTGGATGAAGTCGCTGCTCACCAGCGGCTCCTCCGAGTATTCCAGCACGCCCTCGAGGTTCGACCCCGCGGCTTCCGCATAGGCTGCGTTCACGTCGTCCACGCTGGCGTCCTTGCCCAGTTCCGCCACGAAGTCTGTCACCGATCCGGTGGACGTCGGAACGCGGAAAGCCATGCCGTGGATCTTGCCGTTCAGCTCGGGAAGCACCAGGCCAACCGCGCGGGCCGCGCCCGTGGTGGTGGGGATGATGTTCATGGCTGCGGCGCGCGCCCTGCGCAGGTCCTCGTGCTGCTGGTCGAGGATCTTCTGGTCGTTGGTGTAGGAGTGGATGGTGCTCATCAGCCCGCGCTCGACGCCGAAGCTGTCGTGGAGCACCTTCACCATGGTGGCGATGCAGTTGGTGGTGCAGGAGGCGTTGGAGAGGATGTGGTGGTTGTCGGGGTCGTACTTGTCCTCGTTCACGCCGAGCACGATGGTCAGGTCTTCGCCGGACGCGGGGGCGGATATGATGACCTTCTTGGCGCCGCCCTCCTTGTGGCCGGACGCGGCGGCGGCGCTGGTGAAGAAGCCGGTGGACTCCACCACCACGTCCACGCCCAGGTCGCCCCAGGGCAGCCGGGACGGGTCGCGGTCGGACAGCACCTTGATCTCCGAGCCGTCGATGGCGATGCCGTCGTCGGTGGCCTCCACGCTGCCCGGGTAGCGCCCGTAGCTGGTGTCGTACTTGAACAGGTGCGCGTTGGTCTGGGTGTCGGTGAGGTCGTTGACCGCGGCCACCTCGAGCTTGTCGGAATGCCTCTCGAGAATAGCCCTGAGCACCTGCCTGCCGATGCGTCCGAAGCCGTTGATGCCTACCCTGGTCGCCATGGTGGAAGCCCCCTGTCGTTTTGCCTATTGACGCCGACGGCCAATCACGCCGCCAGCCGGTGCCCATTATAGCGGCACGCGCCTCTTCATGCCATTTCGGGCGCGGCCGAGGATCCTTACGCCGTCTCCAGCCAGTGGTCGTACAGGTCCACCGTGATCGTGTCGTCCGGTGGGCCGGCGTAGTCGGGCCACACGTCGGTTTGAGCGAACTCGACGCGGTAGAGCGCCCGCCGCGGCAGGCCGTCGCCGCCGTGGGCCAGCGACTCCGGGTTGCGGAACACGCCGCACACCACGGTCACGCGGCCCGTCTTGCCCTTCACGAACCAGGGCGTCCGGTGGTGCACCGGCGGCGTGTCGTCCAGCACCCGCACCCGGTCGCCGGGGCCGTATCTGCTGTGCTCGCTATCCACGCGTCACCCCCAGCGCTCTTCCAGGGACTGCACCTTGCCGTCCACCTCGTCGGGCGAAATGACGCCCTTCTCCACGAGGACGGTCTCCATCGAGGCGGCCCAGCGTTCGTAGTAGGAAAGCGCCTCGTACTCGCCGGGCGGAATCGCCTCGATGCCGCGGCGCATCTCGTCCACCGTCATCAGCCCCGCGGATCGCACGGCACCCATCACCGCGGCGGTCTGGCGTTCCCAGTCGGCCCACTCGTGTTCGGCGCGGTCGATCGGCTCGTCTGAGGGCATCCCGCCCACGTCGTGTGGTCCAGTCATAGGCTCGTCTCCTTCGCGCTCGTCAGACCCCCATCCCACGAGTATGTCCAAGGTCGTATCGAGCGCTTCTGCGATGCGGCTCCACGCTGATATGGACCCTGTCTTGCGGCCTCGCTCGATCTCGGACAGGTAGCTCGCTCCCAGGCCCGTCTTCTCAGATAACTGGCGCAGCGTCATGCCACGATACTTCCGATAGGCCAGCATGGGTTGGACGTCGGCAATCAGGTCTAGCACTATCTCGTGGGGTATGTAGGAGCCGTTGTGAGCTTCCAGACCGGCGAGCCTGTCCTCTAAGTCTTCACAGCGTTGTAGAAGGGCTTCGTATTCGGCTCTGGGCAGAGTTATGGTCTCTTCGCTAGTCATAAGCCTCGCTCCTGTGTCGAACCCTCATAACGCGCAAAATCCTGGTTTGGCCGCATACAACAACGAATATTACGCGATAGCTGCCAACTCTCAACCGCCTCTGATTGCTCCCCCGCAACGTCCTTACCTGGTTGGCTAGGGATGACGGGCTTTCGGCGTATTGGTTGACCTTGGAGACTATGAGGCCTTCAATCCTCTTGGATAGGCGCCGAAGGTCTCTGACCGCTCTCGGCGACCATTGAACTACCATCCTGTGTCGCACTATCGGAGTTTTGCACAGCGCGAACTGGCCGGTCAAGCTGCCCGCGCCCCCACGGCCGCCGCGCCGACCTGCTATAATTTTCGCTCGGAGGATCCCCCATGCGCATCTACACACGCTCCGGCGACGACGGCACTACCGGCCTGCTGTTCGGCGGGCGCGTCCCCAAGACACACCCGCGCTGCGAGGCCTACGGCGAGGCCGACCTCGCGGTGTCGGCCATGGGCCTCGCCCGCGCGCTGTCCAACGACCGCCGCGTGAAGGAGATACTCCTCCTAGCCCAGCGCGAGATGTTCACCGTCGAGTCGGAGCTCGCCACCGACGACGAGAACTACCAGCTCTTCACCGACACCTTCCACGCCATATCCGCCGAGAACGTCGAGCACATCGAGAGTCTCATCGACGAGCTCAAGGACGAGGTCGAACTGCCGCCCAAGTTCATCATCCCCGGCGCGTCTCCCGCGTCCAGCGCCCTGGACCTCGCCCGCACCGCGCTGCGCGGCGCCGAGCGTCGCATGGTCGCTCTCGAAGAGCAGGGGATGGTCTCGAATCCCGAGCTGCTTCGCTACGTCAACCGGCTTTCGGATCTGCTGTTCATCCTGGCCCGGTACGAGGACAGGGAGCTGCCGGTCGAAGCGGTGACCGGCACCCGGATCTGACGCCGTGAGCGCCCCGAACATCGCGGTGATCGACTACCAGGCGGGCAACCTGCGCAGCGTGCAGAAGGCGCTGGAGCGGTTCGGCGCCCGCGCCGCCATCACCAGCGACCCCGCCGACGTCGAGCGCGCGGACGGCGTCGTCTTTCCCGGCCAGGGCGCGAACGACTCGTCGATGCGCCACCTCCGGGCCGGCGGACTCGTCGAGCCGATCCAGGCGTTCATTCGCGGCGGCAGGCCGTTTCTGGGCGTCTGCCTCGGGCTCCAGTTGCTGCTGGAAGGCTCGGACGAGGGCGTGGAGCCGGGGCTCGGCGTGCTCGCGGGCCGCGTCCGCCGGCTGGACGTCTCGCTGAAGGTGCCGCACATGGGCTGGAACAGCGTCGACTTTCGCGTCGACCATCCGCTGCTCGACGGCATACCCAACGGCTCCCACTTCTACTTCGTCCACAGCTACTACGCGGACCCCGCGGACAGGGACGTGGTGGCCGGTTACACCAGCTACGGCGTGGACTTCTGCAGCGCCGCCGCCTGGCGCAACGTGTTCGCTATCCAGTTCCACCCCGAAAAGAGCGGCGACGTGGGCCTTCGGCTCTACCGCAACTTTGTCGATCTGGTTAAGAACGCCGGGGAGGGCAGCGCTTGCAAGTCATCCCCGCCATAGACCTGCGCGGCGGCCGGTGCGTTCGGCTGTACCAGGGCGACTACGCCCGCGAGACGGTGTACTCGGACGCGCCCGCGGAGGTCGCCGCGCGGTGGATCGAGGCCGGCGCGTCCCGCCTGCACGTGGTGGACCTGGACGGCGCGAAGGCGGGCGCTCCGGTGAACCTGCCCGCCATCGAGGCCATCGCCGCCGCGTCCACCGTGCCGGTGCAGCTCGGCGGCGGCATACGCTCGGTCGAGTCCGCGCGGGCCGCGCTGGACCTGGGCGTGGACCGCGTGCTGACCGGCACCGCCGCGGTCAGCGACCCGGAGGCGGTCACCGCGATGTGCGACGCGCTCGGCCCCGAGGCGGTTGTGGTGACTGTGGACGCGCGCGACGGCCTGGTCGCCCTGGACGGCTGGACGCTCGGCACCCGCGTGTGCGCCGCGGACCTGATGCGCCGCATGGCCGGGCAGGGCGTGGTGCGCTTCCTGTACACCGACATAGCGCGGGACGGCACGCTGTCCGGGCCCAACTACGCCGCGATCGAGGCGCTGCGGGACGAGGTGGAGGCCGGGCTGATAGCCGCGGGCGGCATCTCGTCGGTGGAGCACCTGCTCCGTCTGCGGGACATCGGCGTGGAGGCAGCGGTCGTCGGCAAGGCGCTGTACACTGGCGATGTAGACTTGGCGGAGGCCATACGCAGCGTGTCACCCCCATCCTAACCTTCCCCCGTCAAGGGGGAAGGGACGAGGGGCGAGGGGTGAGTGGCAGGCACACTAGATTCCTCGGCTACGCTCGGAATGACAGGGGGCGAGGGGGAAGGGACAGACGGATCAACCACACCATAAGGACCATACCCATGTCTGAAAAGTACGACCATCACGACAAGGCGGAGCTGCTGTCCGCGGACCGCTACGAGACCACCGACCCGCAGCGGCTCATCTCGATGCTGCCGGTGCTGGTGTACCACGAGGTCGCCGACATCGGCTGCGGGCCCGGCTTCTTCACCATTCCGTTCGCCAAGTACCTGTTCGACGGCAGGGTGTACGCGCTGGACGTGCAGCAGGAGATGCTGGACGCCACGGCGGAGCAGGTGAAGTCCGTCAACCTGACCAACGTGGAGCTCAAGCTGGCCGGAGAGAGCGAACTGCCGCTGGAGGACGATAGCCTGGACGGCGCGTTCATCGCGTTCGTGCTGCACGAGACGGAATCGCCAACCACTATGCTCTCGGAGGCGCGGCGCTGCCTTCGCAAGGGCGGCTGGCTGGCGGCGCTGGAGCACAAGGAGACCGCCGAGGACGGCCCGCCGGTCAATCGCCGGCTCGACGAGACGGAAGTCAGCGGCATGGCGCGCGAGGTCGGTTTCCGCATCGAGACCGCACACAACCTCAACGACCACCACTACATGCTGGTGATGCGAAAGTAGCGCGCCGTGCTCACCAAGAGGATCATCCCCTGCCTGGACGTGGACCGGGGCCGCGTGGTCAAGGGCGTCAGCTTCGTCAACATCCGGGACGCGGGCGACCCTGCCGAGCTGGCGTCCTCCTACAACAGCGAGGGCGCCGACGAGCTGGTCTTCCTGGACATCACCGCGAGCTCCGACGCCCGCGACATCATGCTGGGCGTGGTCGAGCAGGTGTCCGAGCAGGTGTTCATCCCGCTCACCGTGGGCGGCGGGCTGCGCAACCTGGCGGACGTGCGCAGGATGCTGGAGGCGGGTGCGGACAAGGTGTCGCTCAATACCGCAGCGGTCGCCGACCCGCGGCTGGTGGCCGACGCCGCCGACTTCTTCGGCAGCCAGTGCATCGTGGTCGCCCTGGACGTCAAGCGCATACCGGACGGCGAGCGCGCGGAGGCCGTGGACCGCGGCGGCGGCTCCGACCTGCCCGTGGACGTGGACTCCGTGTGGGAGGTCTACACCCACGGCGGGCGCACACCCACCGGCATCGACGCGCTCAAGTGGGCGCGCCGCGCGACCGAGATCGGCGCCGGGGAGCTGCTCGTCACCAGCATGGACACGGACGGGCAGCTCACGGGCTACGACCTGGAGCTGATTCGGGCGATATCCGACGGGGTGGGCGTGCCGGTTATCGCCAGCGGCGGCGCGGGCAAGCTGGAGCACCTGTACGACGCGCTGGAGACGGGCAGGGCGGACGCGGTGCTCGCGGCCAGCATCTTTCATTACGGCGACTACACCATCCAGCAGGCGAAGAGCTACCTCAGCGACCGCGGGCTGCCCATCCGCCCGCGCGAGCGGCCCGCGGACTGAGGGGCTGTCTGCGCCTCTACGAAAAATCTGCTCAATTCTGCTACTTTCTGCCCATTCCGTAGCTGGGCGGCCCGATGTTCTTGTCACTTTCTGTGAGGCGAATTGCTAAGTTTCGTCACACGCATTGCGCAGAATGTGGCAGAACGCGACAGTGTTGCTGGGCCGAAGGCGGGCGGGTTTGAAACCCGCCCCTACCGATGGCCGGTGGACACTGCGCCTATCAGGTAGAAAATAGCACGTGTGTGCTGTAGAATCAAGAGGGTGGGCGGGGTCAGGTGCCTGTGTCAGATTGCCGGGTGACTTCGCAGTGGAGGCCCCCGCCCCTGGGTTCCCGTTTTCACGGGAACGACGAATGCATATTCGCCAACGTGAACGCGCCGATTTGTTGGCGCGAGGCGGGGCTACTTGACATAACGTCGTGGGAGTGGCCTGGGAGTGGGAATTTTTGGGGCACGGTTGGGATGGGATTGCGCGGTGATGGGAAGGGGTGTGGCGTTCGGTTTACGCGGTTGGGAAGGATTGGGACACGATTTTCGGGGTGGTTACGGGTAGCGGGTGAGGGGGAGGGCTGGATTGAGCGGTCGGACGTCACTGGCTGCCCATATCGCGTGCTGCCTCCAATGCTATACTTGTGACCCGCCAATTGAGTTGATGGACGCCGCCAAGGATTCCGTAGGGATACGTGAGATGGCTAAACAGGAAGACTTTCTGAACCGCGCGCTGGCCAAGTCGCTGACCGGGCTGGGAATCCCGACGGACTATGAACAGAAAGTCGGAAGTAAACGGCTGGACATGGTGGCGGAAGTGGACGGGCTTCGCGTGGTGCTCGAGGCCGAGAAGGGCTTTCACCGGAAGGCGCAGGCCATCAAGGACGCGGACGCGCGATTGAAACAGAGGCTGGCGACGGCGGTGTTCGCGGTGTGCTACCCGGACGGCGCGACAGAGTACAACATGGGCGAGGCGACGCTGACCTGGACGCTGCGGCTCATACCGGATGAACCTTCCGGCGACTGGTCGACAGGCGGTGTCGCTCAGCTTGCGCAGGCCGTGCGGCAGGCGCCCAGTTCTCTGGAGGGGGCCGACGCCGCGGCGTAGATACTCAACGAAGGCCTGGACGGTGTGGTGCAGGGGATGAGTTCCAATGCTCGACGCAACCTGGCCCAGGCGCTCGACCTTCCTCCCACAAGGACGCGTGGGGGCGAGCGATATTTCGTGGCGGCCAAGCGTGGGATGCTCGTGGTAGCCACTGCCATCCTGTTTCACCACCGAGTCCAACCCTACCTGCCAACCGAGCCGCCGGACGGGTTTGATGGCGAGTGGCCTCCAAGCAGCGCGCCGGTTTGCGCGGAGCAGGCGTCGCCCATCAGCGCGTTCAGCGAGGCATGGCGCGGCATACTCGCGGTCGACTACCGGCCCGTATTCGAGACTGGCCGCACGGCGCTCACCGCGCTGTCGGCCGACCCGGACACGGGTCAGGCGGTCAGCCGGTTGGCAAGGATCGTGGCGCGCGTTTCCGAACTCGTCGCCGGATTGCGGCACGATCTGCTGGGCCGCATCTTCCACCGGGTGCTGGACACCGCCCGCTACGATGGCTCGTTCTACACGTCCACGGCCGCGGCGACTCTGCTGGCGTCGCTTGCTATGAGGGAAGAGGATGGGGACTGGTCGGATCCCAACTTCGTCGCGTCGCTCAGGATATGCGACCCCGCCTGCGGCACAGGAACGCTGTTGATGGCCACCGCTGAGCGCATCCGAGACCTGCGCACCGCCGCCGGGCGCGGCGACCCGGAGGACGAAGAGGCACTGGGACTGCTCCTGGTGGAGGACGTACTCTGGGGATTCGACGTGAACCTGACAGCGACACACATGGCCGCCAGCACTCTGGGGATGCTCTCGCCGACCACCAAGTTCAACCGTATGAACATTCACCGGGCGCTGCTGGGCGTCTTCTATGGACAGCCCTACCTCGGTTCGCTGGACTTCCTGCACAGTCAGGCACGGCTGGCTGCTTGGCCCACTACCACGCGGCAGGTGGAGAGTGAGACAGGCATGGCCGAGCCGCCGCCGCCCATGGATCTAGTGATAATGAACCCGCCCTTCACTCGCGCCAGCCTACGCCACGACCAGTTCAGCCGCAGGGACGAACTGGCCATTAAGCAGCGTGAAAAAGAGGTGCTAGCGGGGCAGCCGTTCAAGGAAGCGGCGGGGCTTTCGGGTTCAGCTAATGCATTTCTCGTCCTTGCCGACAAGCTGATACGTGGCGATGCTGGCGCGATGGCGGTCATATTGCCTACGGTCATGGCCACGAATCCCGCGGCGTTTGAGACGCGCAGGTACCTTGCAAGCCGCCTGCACATCGACACCATCGTCTCTTCTCACGACCCTGAGCGCATATTCTTCTCTGAAAACACGAGCATCGGCGAGTTTCTGTTGATCTGTCGACGATGGACCGGAGAGGGCACCAAGCCGCCAACGCGAGTCATCAACCTGGCGCGAAATCCCGCGACGCCGTTGGAGGCCCTAGATGCTGCCGCAAGAATAGAACGCTCGGGCACGGTGGACGGCGTAAGCCCTCACGACTTCACCGTCCAGCAAGTGGACGCCGAGCGCATCGCCAGTGGAGACTGGTTCGCCGTCAACTTCCTGTCGCCGTTTCTTGTGGACGCTTACCGTACTCTAAGCGAGAATAGCTCTGCGTCCGTTCCGACTGTATCGCTTAGTGATCTTGCGGACGTTGGCCCCGAGGGCAGGCGAATACGGGACGCCTACACTCGCTCGACCATGCCTACGCCTTCGGGCAGACGGGCCTTGTGGTTCCACAAGACGGACACCACTCAGTCAATGCTTGCCGAGACCGACTCACATATAGAGCCTAAGGCGAGTAAGAGACATCTGGCTGACAAGTACTGGGGGCAGCGGAGCGACTTGCTGCTTCCGCATCGGCTTTGGCTCCCCTTGGCACGCGTTGCAGCGGTGATGCTCGCAGAAAAGGCGGTTGGGTCAATCTGGACGCCATTCCGCCCACATGATCCCGACATGGCTAAGGCGCTTTGCCTCTACTTCAATTCAACCCTCGGAGTGCTGACACTTCTGGGCGAACGTGATAATCGGAAGCCGTCGTATCCGTCCTTCTCCCTGGACACGCTGCGCTCCCTGCCGATGCCCAACTTTGCGGAGTTGGGATCGTCAGAGCGTGACCACCTGACCAATTGGTTCGACTGGCTCGGCAGTCAAACGCTGATGCCCCTGCCGCGAATGGATGAGGACCCTGTGCGCCTGCAGATCGACGACGCGGTGACCAAGGCGCTGGGCATCGATCCCGACTGGGTGGCCCGAATACGCCGGGAGTTGGCGCGGGAGCCGTCGGTTACGAATAAGCGGTACGGGTAGGGGGATCGGGGGGGGGGCACAAGCGCGCGGCTGGACGCGCTGGCGGCGGGGGATACGCGGACGGTGGTGGCGGTGTAGGGTGGGGGGCTCAGGCGGGGCGGCTTGCGAGCGATTCCAGGCGGGACAGCCACTCGTTGAAGCGGGGGCATTGCTCGCGAATGGCGTCCAGGCCGATGGCGGCGATAACAGCTGGCCCTTGTACGACTTTCCGATACCTGGGGAACAGTTGCACGATGCGTTTGCTCGGCGCCGTCTCGCAACCGTCGTTGATGTCCTCCGGCGTCGGAAAGTTCGAGCGTATGGTTCGTAGCCTGTCCACCAGTACGTTGGGAGTGTCAGGAAGCACGTTGAACGCCTCGACTTTGGAAAAGAGCAGACCCTCAAACTCGTGCAATTGGACGTAGGGGAAGATCCGCGAGTTGTCCGGCGGTCGCCCAATCCTGGTCTGAATTGCGCTAGAGACCCTTTGCTCGAGCTGGTCGACCGTGTCGGTATCCTTGCCGCCAAACCCATAGAAGTCTACGAAGGACGTTACTGGCTGACAGTTCCGGTACATTCTCACCATGCGCGCAGCCAATCGCTCAACGTTCACATTGCCTCCAAGGAGGATTGGAGTTGCCTCAATATCCAATGGGCGCAAGTAGTCTGCGAGCACCTTGTTGACGAATGCTTCTTCCGTTTCGCCCTCAACGACTATCGCCAGGCAAGTCACGGTCGGCCACCAAGCACGTTCATTCTCCATAACTGCCCTGGACTGTGGCCGTCGTCAAGCCAATGCTGGTATTCTTTGGCGCTCTTCTTGCGGCAGATGGTGCGCCCCTCTTCGAGCTCCAGCACGAAAATCTCGTCCAAGTCGAAGGAGTCCACCAAGAGTGGGGACTGCGTGGCCACGATAACCTGCCGCTCAGCGGAAAGGGACTTTATCAGTCCTCCAAGCAGCGCTATGGCGGCGGGGTGCAGGCCGAGCTCGGGCTCGTCCAGAGTGACGACGAACGGCAGCATACCCGGCGGCAGGTTGAGCAGCGTGACGAGGGCGAAGAATCGCAGCGAGCCGTCGGAGGTGAGGTGTGCGCCAAAGCTCTTGTCGCTCCACTTGGCCCGCCATCTCAGCAGCACTTTCCCGTAGTCCTCCTCGATATCGAACCGGTCGAACCCGGGTAGAACGCGCCCGATCTGGCGGCATATCGTTTCGTAGCGCGTGAGGTCTTCCCGCTCGAGCCTGTAGAGCACCGCCGCTAGATTGCCACCATCGCCACGTAGATGCCAACTGTCGGAAACGTCCCAACTCCTCTTGAACGAGGAAGTGTCTGACGTGTCGTGGAACTGAAATATCTCCCAATTGCTTATCAGAATCTTAACCAGAAATGCGTGGCCCCTAACGCCTTCCGGGACGTCCGGTGACTGAGCGGTTTCCACGATTCTCGCTTCAAGGTGCCCGGAACCGAGATGGTGCCAACTCGGGTCAGTCCCAGAATCAATGGTGCTGAACCGAAACCTCTCGCCAGCGAACAAGAGCCTATCAGGGTGCGCGTGAAGCAGCGTGAACCCATAGTGTCGCCGGTCCAGTTCTGTCCGCATTCGAATCTCGGCTTGTATGAACGGCGTCGTGGCGCTGCCTCCAAATAGCTGGTCGTCGGCGCCGCCCTGCCGTTGGACGTACTCTTGAAGCCGCCTTGGTCCCAGCATCCAGCTCAGCATCTCGAAGAAGCGCATGAAGTTGGACTTGCCGGAGCCGTTCGCGCCGATGAGCACGGTCGCCGACGGCATATCCGACAGTTCGACGTCGGCGAGGGAGCGGAAGCCCCGAATCTTGATGGACTCTATCCTGGTCGTGCTCATGGAGCGCCTTCCCCACTGGAGTTAGACTTGTACGGCAAAACGCTGGCGTCGGTCCTGGCTTGCGTCCGTCTTGAGCATATTCGCTCGCTGCCGGTGGCGCAAGCTACTTTACCTGCGATACGCTCAACCCTCACCCTAGCCCTCTCCCAGTCTTGGGAGAGGGGACAAACTCTAGCCATTGACGGCGGTGGCAGTACGCC
Organism: Dehalococcoidia bacterium; assembly: GCA_965204815.1. GTDB lineage: Bacteria > Chloroflexota > Dehalococcoidia > Lucifugimonadales > CATOSD01 > CATOSD01. Next base: position 3,181,238 of record OZ242014.1, on the reverse strand, counting down.
CTAGAATTAGTGCGAGGTTTCACACATGGACTACGCTATTTTTCAGACGGGCGGCAAGCAGTACCGCGTTAAGGAAGGCGATACGATTCGCGTCGAGAGTATTCCCGGCGACGAGGGCGACGCCATCGAGTTCGACGACGTGCTGATGCTGTCCCAGGACGGCAACGTGTCCGTGGGCGCTCCCACGGTGGAGGGCGCGCGCGTGACCGCCGAGGTGGTGGGCAAGGGCCGCGCCAAGAAGATCATCGTTTTCAAGTACAAGGCCAAGACGCGCTACCGGCGCAAGAACGGCCACCGGCAGCACTACACCGACCTGCGGGTGATAGGCATCTCCCAGCAGTAGCCGGTCGCGGGAACGAATGCCCGCACCCTGCCAGAAAGGGATCACACGATGGCACACAAGAAGGGCGGAGGCAGCACTCGCAACGGACGCGACAGCCAGTCCAAGCGGCTGGGCGTCAAGCGGTACGACAGCCAGTACGTGAGCGCCGGCTCGATCATCGTCCGGCAGCGCGGCACGCGGATTCACCCGGGCACGAACGTGGGCGTGGGACGGGACCACACGCTGTTTTCGCTGATCGACGGCACTGTCAAGTTCGAGTTCAAGAGGAAGGACAAGAAGCGCGCCAGCGTCTATCCTGTGGCGTAACTGATCAGACACCCCCATCCTAACCTTCCCCCGTCAAGGGGGAAGGGACTCTCGAAAGCCGCCGAGTAGCACACCGAGTACGAGATAGATGAAGACCGGCATACATCCGACCTACTACCCCGAGGCGACCGTCACCTGCTCCTGCGGACGCTCGTACACCACGGGCGCCACCAAGCCGGAGTTGCGCGTGGAGATCTGCAACCTGTGCCACCCGTTCTTCACGGGCGAGCAGCGCATCGTCGACACCGAGGGCCGCGTCGAGCGCCTCAAGCGCCGCTTCAACCTCCAGTAGGCGCAGCGCTGACAGTAGGCTCCGCCCTGACTCCCCGCCGCACCACCTCTCCAGCGGCCGCACGCGCGCCGTCCTGGAGGTGAGCCGTGCGGAATAGACCCACCTACGGCGGCCAGGCCGTCATCGAGGGCGTGATGATCCGCGGCCAGCACAACGTGTGCGTGGCCGTGCGCCGCCCCGACGGCACCGTCGCTGTCCGCCAGGAACCCCTCAGCCAACTATTCACCGGAACCGCCCGCAGGGTGCCGCTCGTGCGCGGCGTCATCGCGCTCGCCGAGACGCTCACGCTGGGCATGAAGGCGCTCAACTTCTCGGCGAACGTGGGGATGGAGGCGGAGGGCGAGGAGATGAGCGGCGCGGCGATGGCGCTGATGATGGCGGTATCGCTCACCTTCGCGGTCGGCGTCTTCTTCCTGGCGCCGCTGTTCGCCAGCGAATGGCTGGAGGAGCTGTTCGACTCCGCGCTCTACGCCAACATCGCCGAGGGCGTCATCCGGCTCGTGTTCTTCCTGGCGTACATCCTGCTCATCGGGCGGATGAACGACATCCGGCGCGTGTTCATGTACCACGGCGCCGAGCACATGACGGTGCACGCGCAGGAGCGGGGCGATCCGCTGGAGGTGGAGGAGATTCGCAAGTACTCCACGGCGCACCCGCGGTGCGGCACGGCGTTCCTGCTGGTGGTGATGGTGGTGTCCGTGGTGGCGTTCGTGTTCGTGGGACGCGAGCCGCTGTGGTGGCTGGTGGCGTCGCGCGTGGTGCTGATACCGGTGATAGCGGCGGTGAGCTACGAGGTGATACGGCTGAGCGGGATGTTCGCGGGCAACCCGCTGGTGGGGCTGATAACGGGGCCGAGCCTGGCGCTGCAGCGGCTGACCACGCGGGAGCCGACGGACGACCAGATCGAGATCGCGATAGAGGCGATGCGGCTGACGCTGGAGGCGGACGCGGCGACGGCACACTCACCCTCACCCTAACCCTCTCCCATCAAGGGAGAGGGGACTCCTGAGGAGGTGCTGGCCTAGCCCTGGCGCTGGCGTAGCTCCTCCCAGACGTCCTCGGGGCGGGCGCCGATGGCGGCCAGCAGCACCAGCGCGTGGTACACCAGGTCGCTAAGCTCGTCCACCACGGCGTCGCTGTCGCCCTTGACGGCGGCGATGGCGGCCTCGCCCGCCTCCTCGATCAGCTTCTGGCTTATGCGGTCCACGCCGCTGCGCAGCAACGCCGACGTGTAGCTGGCCTCGGGCATCGCTCGCTTGCGGTCCTGGATGACCGAGAACACGTCCTCGATCACGCCCGGGCCGCCCTCGGCCTTGACGAAGTCGGGCAGCTCCTCGAACGAGGTGAAGAAGCAGGTGTCGTTGCCGGTGTGGCATATCGGGCCGTCGGGGTTGACCTTCAGCAGGATGGTGTCGCCGTCGCAGTCGAGGGACGCGGACTCAATGCGCATGTAGTTGCCGGACACCTCGCCTTTGTGCCACAGGTCCGACCGGCTGCGGCTGTAGAACCACACCTCGCCGCCCTCCATCGTGCGCTTGAGCGAGCCGGGGTTCATGTAGCCCAGCATGATGACGTCGCCGGTCTGGGCGTTCTGCGCGACCGCGGGAACCAGTCCCTTCTCGTCCAACTGTAGCTCGATCACGTTCTCACCTCTTCAGGATGTCTGGTATTCGTCCGCGCCGGCGTGCGCTACCCTCGACGCGATCTTCCGCGGCCGGGCGTGCCCTGCTGGAACACCTTCTCGGGACGCCAGCGCCTGGACTCCGCGTCGAACCGGAGCACCGCCACGAACACGCCGTCCACGCCGTACACGCGGCAGCGCGCGCCGTCCTCGGCGACGGGGATGCGCGACTCGGGGGGAATGGGCTGGCCGTTGCGTATGAGCTGCTGCGTGCGTCTGCCCACGATGGCCGCGGGCTGCTCGTACAGCGCGGCGTCCGGGGCGTGCATGTGCTCCGGCCAGGTGTCCTCGATGAAGTGCTCCTCCGCGTCGTCGAGATCCACCGCGTCGTCGACGTGGAAGCCGCCGCTCCGCAGGCGCTCCAGGCTCTTCAGGTGGCCGCCGCAGGCGAGCGTCTCGCCGACGTCGTGGGCGAATGAGCGCATGTAGAAGCCGCGCCCGCAGCCGACCTCGACGCTGATGACGGGCGGCGTCCAGTCCAGCAGCCGCGTCCAGTACACCGTCACGTCCCGCGCCTCGCGCTCCACCTCGATGCCCTGGCGCGCCAGGTCGTACAGCCGCTTGCCCTGGCGCTTGAGCGCGCTGTACATGGGCGGAACCTGCTTCACCGTGCCCAGGTAGGGCGCGATGGCCGCCTCCACGTCCTCCAGCGTCACGCCGTCCGCCGGACGCTGCTCGACCACCTGGCCCATCGAGTCGTAGGTGTCTGTGGTGACGCCCAGCTCTATCTCGGCCCTGTACTCCTTCTGGCCGTCGACGAGGTACTCCATCATCCGGGTCGCCTGCCCGAAGCAGATGGGCACCACGCCGGTCGCCACCGGGTCGAGGGTGCCGCCGTGGCCCACCTTCTTCTGGCGGCTGGCGCGCTTGAGGCGGCGCACCACCTCCATGGAGGTGATCCCGTAGGGCTTGTTGACGTTGAGGATGCCGTTCATCACCGGCGCTCGGGGTGCTCTAGCCATTCACGGCCTCCGGGTCGGCGACGGTGTCCTCGATCATATCCGAGAGCAGCGCGCCGCGCTCGATGGACTCGTCGAGCTGGAACTTGAGGAAAGGCATGACCTTCAGCGTCACGTTGTCGCGCACCGTCCGGTGGATGTAGCCGGACGCGGAGTTGAGCGCGTCCATGGTGCCGCGCTTGTCCTCGTCGCCGCCGAGCACGCTGACGTAGACCTTGGCGAATCGCAGGTTGGAGGTGGTGTCCACGTGCGTTACGCTGACGACCTGCGAGAGCCGGGGGTCACGGAGGTCGTTGGCCACGACGCGGCTTATCTCTTTGCGCAGGAGCATGTTCACGCGGTCGATCCGCCGGTTCATGGGAAGCCTCTCCGGATGGGACGTTCGGGCTGCTGCGCGAGCGCGGCGTTAGCTCACTTGCTCGGTGCGGTAGGCTTCTAGCACGTCGTCTTCCTCGTAGTCGTGGAAGCCCTCCAGCGTGATGCCGCCCTCCAGGCCGTTGGTGACCTCTCGCACGTCGTCGCGGAAGTGCTTGAGGCTCACGATGGGGCCCTCGTACAGCACCTGGCCGGCACGCAGCAGGTGGATCGTCGAGTCGCGGGCGATCCTGCCGTCGTTGACGTAGAAGCCGGCCGCCTTGGCCCTGCGGCCCAGGTTGAATGTCGCGCGGACCGTGGCCCGGCCTTCCAGCACGTCGCGGTACACCGGGTCCAGCAGACCTGTCAGCGCCAGCTCCACGTCGTCCACGAGGTTGTAGATGATGCTGTAGAAGCGGATGTCCACGCCCTCCTGGCTCGCCAGGGTGCGGGCGCCGGGCTCGATCCTGTTGTTGAAGGCGATCACGATGGCCTTGGATGCCACCGCCAGCAGTATGTCGCTCTCGGTGATGCTGCCGCTGGCCGCGTGCACGAGCGTTACTTTGGTCTGCTCGGTGTTGAGACGCTCCAGCGCGTTCTTCACCGCGTCCACGGTGCCCTGCACGTCGGTCTTGACGATCAGGTTCAGCGCCTTCACCTCGCCCGACTCTATCCTGGTGTACACGTCCTCGAGCGTGGGGCCGGAGGCTGACTGCAGCTCGCGCTGGCGCTGCCGGTCCTCCACTATCTGACGCGCCGTCTTCTCGTCCGGCGCCGCCTCGAACACCTCACCCGCCTGCGGCAGGCCGGACACGCCCAGGATTTCGACCGGCTGGGAGGGACCGGCGTGCTTGATGCGCCTGCCCCTGTCCGTGAACATGGCCTTCACCCTGCCTCGCACCTCGCCCAGCACGATGCTGTCGCCCACGCTCAGCGTGCCCGTCTGCACCAGCACCGTCGCGATCGAGCCGCGCTGCTTGTCGATGCGCGCCTCCACCACCACGCCGCGGGCGGGCCGCTGCGGGTTGGCCTTCAACTCGCCTATCTCGGCGACCACCATCACGTTCTCGAGCAGGTCGGGTATGCCGTCGCCTCTCAGCGCCGAGATGGGCACCGCGATCACGTCGCCGCCCCACTCCTCGATGAGCAGGTCCTGCTCCGCGAGCTGGCGCTTCACGCGCTCCTGGTCCGCGTTCGGGATGTCGATCTTGTTGATGGCTACGACGATTGGCACGCCCGCGGACTTCACGTGGTCTATCGCCTCGATGGTCTGCGGCATGATGCCGTCGTCCGCCGCAATCACCAGGATCGCAATGTCGGTGACCTGCGCGCCCCGCGCGCGCATCGCGGTGAACGCCTCGTGGCCGGGCGTGTCCAGGAAGGAGATGGCCGAGCCGTCGAAGTCGATCTGGTAGGCGCCGATGTGCTGCGTTATGCCGCCCGCCTCGCCGCTCACCACGTCGCTGTTGCGCAGCGAGTCCAGCAGGGTGGTCTTGCCGTGGTCGACGTGGCCGAGGATCGTCACCACCGGCGGCCGGGACTCCAGCAGGTCGGGGTCCTCGTCGTCGGTGGACACCACCATCGAGCCGCCGGGCTGATCCGGCTCGACCAGCGGCAGCACGTCGAAGCCCAGGGACTCCGCGATGAGCGCGGCCGTCTCATGCTCCACCACCTCGTTGATGGTGTACATGAAGCCGTTGCGCATGAACTCCTTGATCACCTCGATGGGATTGAGACCCATCAGGTCGGCGAGGTCGTGGATGGTGATGGCGACCGGAATCTCGATGGCGTAGTCGACCGGGGTGGTCTGCTGGCCGCCCGCGTTGGCGTATGCCGTCTGCCTCGCCGGGCCGTAGCTGGCCCTTGCCGGTCGTCGTCCCCTGGTGCTGCTAGTCATAGTCCCGCTCCGTTGTCATGCCGCTCGCCCACGCGGTGGCAGTGTGATGGTGTCGAGGTCACTTCTTCCGCCAGCGCCTCGAGCGACCGGACCAGTTGAGTCCAGTCGTCATCGGACAGTTTCGTGCGCAGGTTGTGTTCCAGCCGGCCCCGCCTGAGCGTCGCGACCGTGCAGTCTCCCGCCCCGCACACGTAAGCGCCTCTGCCGGCCGCCCGTCCCGACGGGTCCACGACGACGCCCTGCGGCGATGCGGCTATCCGCACCAGCTCGCGCTTGTCCGCTTTTCTGCCGCAGGCGACGCACGTCCGTACCGGTCTGCGGCGCGGCCTGGGCGGCATCTCTAGCGTCGGCGGCGCCTGTTGCCGGCCTTCGTGCGGCGGTTGCCCCTGCCGCCGTCCCTGTCGCGGCGCGACGGAGGGCCGCCCCGTAGTCCGGCGATGTCTTCCGCAAAGCGGATGCGGCCCGGCTCCGGCTCGGAGGAGCGCCTGCGCCGCAGCGACCACACGTCGTCGGGGAGGTCGCGCAGCGAGGTCGAGCGGTCGGGCACTGCCGCGGCAGGCTCCGGGATCGGATCGAACTCGTACACCTGCACCGGCGCCGGCTCGGGTTCCGGCTCCTCTTCCTCCTCCACCGCTTCTTCTTCCTCTTGGACGGCTTCCGGCTCCGCTTCCACGGCCTGCTCCGGCTCGGTGGCAAGCACGGCCTCCGCCGGCTCCTCCACCTCCGCGACGGGCGCCGCGACGAGCTCCTCGGCCTCCTCCTCTGCCACTGCCTCCACCGGCTCGGCCACTTCCGCGACCTCCACGACCTCCGCGACCGCTTCGACGGCGGCCTCGGCTTCCGCTTCCGCTACCACAGGCTCGGGCTCTTCGGCGGGCGGCGGCGGCGTCTCCTCCACCACTGGCTCGGGCGTCGCGGCCTGGCGAACCGCGGCGTCCAGCGCCTCCTCCACCTGCGCGGGCAGCGCGATGTCCTCCGGCGCGACGGCCGGCTCCGGCTCTTCCGCGACCGCGGGAGCCGCCGCCACCTGCGGCCTCGGCGCCGTGTCCGCCTCTACGTTGCTCTTGATGTCCACTTTCCAGCCGGTCAGTTTCGCCGCCAGCCGGGCGTTCTGGCCCTCTTTGCCGATGGCGAGGGAGAGCTGCCGGTCCGGGACCACGGCGGTCGCCGTCTCGTTCTCGGCGTCGATCTCCACACGCAGCACCTGCGCCGGGCTGAGCGCGTTCGCTATCAGCACGCCCGCGTCGTTGTGCCACTCGATGACGTCGATCTTCTCGCCCTGCAGCTCGTTGACGATGTTCTGGATGCGGACGCCCCGCAGGCCCACGCACGAGCCCACCGGGTCTATGCCGGACTGGGTGGCGCGCACCGCCACCTTGCTGCGCAGTCCCGCCTCCCTGGCGATCGCCATGATCTCCACCGAGCCGTTGAATATCTCGGGGATCTCCATCTCGAACAGCCGCTTCATCAGCATCTTGTCGGCCCGGGAGACGATGATCTCCGGGCCCCTGGTCGAGCGCGTGACCGACTGCAACAGCACCTTGAGCTTGTTGCTCACACGGTAGCGCTCGGTCGGAATCTGCTCGGTGGGCGGCAGAATGGCCTCGGCGCGGCCAAGCTCGACGGTGACGTACCTGGGGTCGACGCGCTGGACGGTGACCGAAATGACCTCGCCTTCCTTGTCGGCGAACTCCTCGTACACCAGGTCCCGCTCGGCCTCGCGGAGGCGTTGGAGCACCACCTGCTTGGCCGTCTGCGCCGCGATCCGGCCCGCGCTGTGGGGCACGCTGTCCGTGGGCACCACGTCGCCCAGCTGGGCGTCGGGCTTGATCCCGCGCGCTTCGGCCAGGGTCATCTCGGTCTGGGGGGACTCTACGATGTCGACGACGGTCTTGATGATGAAGACGCTGACGTCGCCGGTGCCGGGGTCCAGCGTGACGCTCACGTCCTGCCCAGCCGTCACGCTGTCCTTCTTATAGGCAGACACGAGGGCGGCCTCGATGGCGGAAAGCACTATCTCCCTGGGGAGATTGCGTTCGGCGGCAAGCTGAGTTAGGGCAATAACGAAATCGCTCTTCATCCTTGTAGCCACCTCCTGTGCGGTTTGGCTTTTGCCGGTCGCCCCTAGTCTATTCCTCTCGCGAAAGTCCCATTAACAAAGAAAGTGGGAACCAGCCCACTTTCAAAAGAAATCCACCGCTATTATGGGCGCTAGTTTACCACCATAACCCCCGGCACACAACCTTTTTTGCGGGGCGGTCGCATACCCCCTTTCCCAGGCGCGAGCGGGCCGCCGCGACGCTGCGCCGCCGCGGGGCGGGAGCCTTCAATGTGCCCTGCCAACTTACGCAGCTGCTCGTCTCGAAGAAGCCCACTCCCACGCCGCGGCGCTGTTTGCGGAGCGCACCAGAATTGACTAGAGTTCTCACGGGTGGTAGGCTGAAAGCGCAATCGGGAAGGTCGACGCCTCGACCTGTCGTGGACAACACGCCCGGTTGCCTTTATTTTTCTGAGAGGAACGCCAAAGCGCTCAATGTACGTCATCTACCTTGACGAGTCAGGGGATCCCAACGGATGGAACAACAACCAAAACCATTTCATCCTTGGGGGTATGGCAATCCACGAAGGTCAGATCGAGGGCTTGAGAAGAACGCTCGATGGAATCCAGGGCGAGTTCTTTCCTGACATTTCGATTCCCTTGCGATTCCACGCCGTGGACGTAAACAATGGGCGTGACCGCTTTCGTAGTCTTAGTGAGCAGGATAGGCAGCGGATCCTTGAATGCGTATATGAAGCAATCGCGCAGACTCCTTACCCCGGACTTGTCCTATTCGCAACGGCAATCCACATTTCGTCTGTAATAGACTCCGAACAGGCGCTTCGCGATACTCTTGAGGACATTGTTCAAAGAGTAAACACTTTCCTTGTCAGGTTGTACAACCAAGGAAATCCGCAAAAGGCTTTGCTAGTGATCGATAGGTCGCAAAGCACGGAGAGCAAGTATAGAACCTACATCTCGGATTTCAGGCGCCGTGGCACGCAGTACGGCTACATTGGAAATATCGTTGACATCCCTTACTTCAGTCAGTCCGCAGACACAAGGTTGTTGCAGTTTGCCGACTTCTGTGCCTACGCCGTGTTCAGGTACTACGAACGGGATGACGACAGGTTGTTAAGGAGAATCCTCCCCAAATTTGATCGTCGTGCACCGAACCATCCACCTGATGGGCTCAAGCACATCATTCAAACCAGCGACAGGTGTTCGTGTATGGCGTGCAATTGGCGTTAGGGGGATTGCGACCCAGTCAAACCTACCCCCCCTTCACCCTGCCCGTATATCCGTGCTACGGCTCCCTCGCAAGGGACCGATCCGCCCGCCGCCGGTTGCTTCGCCAGCGTCCCGGCCAGCCCGACTAGCCAGGGACTCGGAGAGGAACGGGGCAAATGGAACGGAATGGAACAGATTTTTCCGGCCCTTTTGTTCCACCCCCTTTGTAAGTTCTGGGAATGGCAATCGTCGCGCCCTTGCCTTCACCCCCATCCTAGCCTTCCCCCGTCGAGGGGGAAGGGACTTTGCGAGGCTCTGGCCCCTTCGCGCCCCAGCATTGCCTACCCCTTGCCCTTGCGCTAAACTATCTGGCGTGCCGCGGGGGGAGCGCGTTCCCGCGTTCGCGGGAGTGACCAGTGAAGGTGCGGGGATGACGAGTGAGGGCGCGGGAATGACGACCCAAGCCGCGAACTCGACGCCAATCTGCCGATGCCGAGAGGACGCTAGATGATTTCAGAACTTGCGGTGTGGCTGATACTGCTTCTGCCGCTCGCATCCTTTGTCATCTGCGCCCTAGTCGTCCGACCCTTCCTCAATCGCCAGTCACACCTCGCTGGCCTCGTCACCATCGCAGCCGTCGGGGTCGCCTTCGCGCTCTCGCTCTGGGCCTTCGTGAGCGTCGTGGACGCCCACGGCCGTGTCGACTTTCCCGACCACTCCTGGCTCGTCATCGCCAACTTCGAGCTGACCGTCGGCGTGCTGCTCGATCCGCTCACCGCGATCATGCTCGTCGTCGTCAGCGGCGTCAGCCTGCTCGTCCAGATATACTCGATGGGCTACATGCGCGGCGACCCCGGCTTCGCCCGCTACTACGCCTACATGTCCCTGTTCACCGCCTCGATGCTGGGACTCGTCATCGCCAGCAACCTCATCCTGCTGTTCGTCTTCTGGGAGCTCGTCGGTCTCGGCTCGTACCTGCTCATAGGCTTCTGGTACCAGCGGCCCGCCGCAGCCGCAGCCGCCAAGAAGGCGTTCCTGATGACCCGGCTCGGCGACTTCGGCTTCCTGCTCGGCATCATGTACCTGTTCTTCAATGCGGACGCCTTCGCCGCCCAGGGACTCAACCCATTTGTCATAGCCGACCTGTACGAGGCCGTCGGCGGCGGACTGATCGCAGCGGGCGTGGCCGGCTGGATCGCCGTCGGCATCTTCGCCGGAGCCGCGGGCAAGTCGGCCCAGTTCCCGCTCCACACCTGGCTGCCGGACGCCATGGAGGGTCCCACGCCGGTCAGCGCGCTCATCCACGCCGCCACCATGGTCGCAGCGGGCGTCTTCCTGGTCGCCCGCTTCCTGCCCCTGTTCGAGCTTTCGCAGGAGGCGATGACGCTGGTGGCGCTCATCGGCGGCGTGACCGCGCTGTTCGCGGCGACCATGGGACTCGTGGCCACCGACATCAAGCGGGTGCTGGCCTACTCCACGGTCAGCCAGCTCGGCTACATGATGCTGGCCCTGGGCGTCGGCGCATACGGACCGGCGCTCTTCCACCTGTTCACGCACGCCTTCTTCAAGGCGCTGCTCTTCCTCGGCTCCGGCAGCGTCAACCACGCCACCGGCACGTTCGACATGCGCTACATGGGCGGCCTCCGCAAGGTGATGCCCTGGACCTACGCGATGTTCCTGGTGGGCGCGCTGAGCCTGGCGGGCGTGTTCCCTCTGTCCGGCTTCTGGAGCAAGGACGAGATACTGGCCCACGCGCTGCACGGGGAGGGCGTGGACCTGCTGGTTTTCGCGCTGGCGCTGGTAGCGGCGTTCATGACCGCCTTCTACATCTTCCGCGCGCTGTTCCTGACGTTCGAGGGCAGCTACAGGGGCGGCGCCTCCGCCGACCCGAACGCGGAGCCGCACGGCGAACCGCACCTGGGCGAGGCGCCGCGCGTGATGGTGTGGCCGCTGGCGCCGCTCGCGGTGGCGTCGGTGGCCATAGGCTTCCTGGTGAATCCGCCGTTCGACATCGGCATCGTGCCCGCGCACTGGCTGGCGGAGTTCCTGGGCACAGGCCCCGTCGCCGTGAAGGCGGCCAAGTTCGACGTGGTGACCGCGGTCGTGTCCACCGCGCTGGCGGCCGCCGGGATTGGGCTCGCCTACCTGATGTACGTGCGGGAGTCGCTCTCGCCGGAGCGGATGGCGGAGCGCGTGCGGGGCCTGCACCGGCTGCTGGTGCGCAAGTACTACATGGACGAGCTGTACGAGGACGCCGTGGTGACGCGCGGGTTCTACGGCGGCCTGGCCCGCGCGCTGGACTGGGTCGACAGGGCCGTGGTGGACAAGGTGGTGAACTACGTGGGCCTGCTGGCCAGGAACGTGGGCAGGCCGCTGCGCGAGGTGCAGACCGGCCAGCTACAGGGCTACGGCCTGGCCATCTCGGCTGGCGTCCTGGTCATATTCGGCGTGTACCTGCTGTTCCTCTGATGATGAAGAACCAAGGAGACTCGGTTGGCTGAGATTCCGGGGCTGCTCACCGCGACGGTGTTCGTGCCCCTGGCGGTCGCGATAGTAATCGCGCTGTTCGGGCGGCAGGTCGTCGTCGCGCGCGTGCTCGCGGGCGCCGCGGTGGTCGTCGACTTCGCGCTCGCCATTGCCGTGTTCGCGCTGTACGACCGCAACGAGGGCGGCTTCCAGCTCATCGACCGCGTCGCGGACTGGATACCCGTCGAGTCCTTCCAGGTGCAATACTTCCTGGGCGTGGACGGGCTGAGCGCTCCGATGGTGCTGCTCACCGGACTGCTGGGCGCGGTCGCGGTGTTCGGCTCCTGGAGCGTGAAGCACCGCGTGCGCGAGTACTTCGTGTGGCTGCTGGCGCTCCAGACCGCCGTCATGGGCGTGTTCACCTCCCTCGACTTCCTGATGTTCTTCATCTTCTGGGAGCTCGAGCTGGTGCCCATGTTCTTCCTCATCTCCGTCTGGGGAAGCGGACGTCGCGAGTACTCGGCGATGAAGTTCGTCATCTTCACCTTCATCGGCAGCGCCTTCATGCTGGTGGGTATCCTGGCGCTGTTCTTCTCGACCGACCCGCACACCTTCGACATGACGTTGCTCCCCGAGCTGATTCGCGGCGCGAGCATGGTGCTGCCGGTGGGGCTGGTATTCGCGCTGCTGTTCGCGGCGTTCGCGGTGAAGCTGCCCGTCTGGCCGCTGCACACCTGGCTGCCCGACGCCCACACGGACGCACCCACCGCCGCCAGCGTGATGCTGGCCGGCGTCCTGCTGAAGATGGGCGCCTACGGCATGATCCGCGTCTCAGTCGCCATGTTCCCCGACGTCGTGACGGACGTGGCCTGGCTGCTGGCGACGGCGGGCGTGGTGAACGTGCTCTACGGCGCGGTCGTCACGCTGCGCCAGACGGACCTGAAGCGGCTGATCGCGTTCTCCAGCGTGAGCCACATGGGGTTCGTGCTGCTGGGCATATCGTCGGTTGTCGGCGTATCAGGCAGCGTGTCCAGCCTGGGACTCACCGGCGCCTCTCTCCAGATGTTCACGCACGGCACCATCACCGGCCTGCTGTTCCTGGTGGTGGGCTTCGTGTACGACAAGGTGCACACCCGCTACATACCCGACCTGGGCGGCCTGGCCACCCGTATGCCGCTGCTCGCGTCGGCGATGCTGCTGGCCGGGCTGGCGTCGCTGGGTCTGCCGGGCACCAGCGGTTTCATCGCCGAGATCACGGTGTTCCTGGGCGCGTTCCCGGTGTGGAGCTGGATGACCGCGCTCGCCGCGTTCGGCGTGGTGCTTGCGGCGGGCTACATACTGTGGATGGTGCAGCGGTCGCTGTTCGGCCCCAGGGTTGAACGCTACGAGGATGTGAAGGACGCCAGCGCCATGGACATGCTGCCGGTGGCCGCGCTCGCGGCGAGCGTGCTGATCGTGGGCATCTACCCGGCGATCATATCCGACGTGTTCGCGTCGGGTCTCGAGCCGCTGGCCCAATCCCTGCAGGAGGCCGCTCTGGCGAGCGTTCGCTGAGCACCCCATGTCAACATTCGAACTGACATCCCGCGACTTCTACCTGTTGGCTCCGGAGCTGAGCATGGCCGGAGTGGCCGTGCTCGTGATAGTGCTCGACCTGCTGTTCCGGCGCAAGGACATCCTGGCGTGGGCGTCGGTGCTGGGACTGGCGGTTCCGCTGGCGTTCAGCGTGGCGCTGTGGCTGGACCTGGGCGACGGCGGCTCGGCCGGCCGGACGACCGGCCTGTTCGGCGTGCTCGTCGTGGACAAGTTCAGCCTGTTCTTCAAGTTCCTGCTCGTGGCCGCGGCCGCGCTGGTGGTGCTGGTGTCCTGCGACTACGTGAAGAGGTTCCAGCGCTTCCAGGGCGAGTACTACGCGCTGGTGCTTCTCTCCACCAGCGGCATGATGCTGCTCGCATCCACCACTGAGCTCATCACCATCTACGTCGCGCTGGAGCTCACGGCGCTGCCCATCGCGGCGCTGGCCGCGTTCGCGCGGGACAGCCGGTCCAGCGAGTCGGGCGTCAAGTTCCTGGTGCTCAGCGCGGTCAGCTCCGCGGTCCTGCTGTACGGCATGGTGCTGGTGTACGGCTTCACCGGCACCACGTCCATCGCCGGCATCGCCGCGCAGGTCGCCGCCGCCGGCTCGGGCAACGCGCTGCTGTTCGGCGTCGTGCTCATGGTGGCGGGCTTCGGCTTCAAGATAGCCAGCGTCCCCTTCCAGATGTGGGCGCCGGACGTGTACGAGGGCTCGCCCACGCCCGTTACCGCGTTCCTATCCGTGGCCAGCAAGGCCGCCGGATTCGCCGTCATTCTGCGGGTGTTCTACGTGGCATTCGCGGACGAATCGCTGAACCTGGAGTGGGGCGCTATCTTCGCCATGCTCAGCGTGCTGTCGATGACGTTCGGCAATCTCGTGGCGATACGCCAGTCCAACATCAAGCGGCTGCTGGCCTACAGCACCATCGCCCACGCGGGCTACATGATGGTGGGCCTGGCGGCGGTTGCGGCGAAGACCGCGAGCGGAGAGTCCATCGGAGCGTCGGGCGTCATCTTCTACCTGGCGGGCTACGCCGCGACCAACCTCGCGGCGTTCGCCGTGATCATAGCGATAACGAGCAGGGTAGGGAGCGACGAGATAAAGGACTTCGCTGGCATGGCCCGACGCACGCCCTACCTGGCCGCCGCGCTGGGTTTCGCGCTCATCTCGCTCATCGGCGTGCCGCCCACCGTCGGCTTCATAGCGAAGGTGTACATATTCGGCGCCGCCGTGGACGCCAACCTGGAGTGGCTCGCCGTCGCGGGCGTGGTCAACAGCGTCCTGTCCGCCTACTACTACCTGCGCATCGTCAAGGAGATGTACCTGTCCGAGCCGGCGAGCGACGAGCGGGTGCCCTCCGGCCTTCCGATGCGACTCGCCGTGCTGGCCGCGTTCGCCGGCGTGTTGGTGTTCGGCGTGTACCCCGCCCCGCTGCTGGAGCTGTCCAAGGCCGCCGCGGCCGTCCTGGTGTCCTAGCATGAGCATGGCCGCCGACGGCCTCATCGGCATGGTCTACAACCGGCAGGCCCCCCAGGCGCCAGCGTTCCTGGAGTCGCTGGTCGCCGGGCTGAGGCTTGTGGACCGCCACTGGAAGAGCGCCGCCGACGAGATCGACGAAGTGCGCGACAGGCTCGAATCGACCGGGCTGCTGGTCATCGCGGGCGGCGACGGCACCATCCTGCGCACCGTGCGCGCTATCGCGCCGCACACCATCCCCATCGTGGGTGTCAACATGGGCCGCGTCGGGTTCATGACCGAGCTCAGGGTGGAGGACGCCATCACCCGGCTGCCCTTCTACATCGGCGGCCACGCGCGCATCGAGGAGCGCATGATGCTGGAGGCGTCGGTCACCGCCGCGGGCGACACCTCGCCGCGCCTGACGGTGCACGCGCTCAACGACGTGGTGGTGGGCGGCGCCGACGTGTCCAGCCTGCTGGACATCCAGACCGAGATAGACGGCGTGCCACTCACCAGCTTCCGCGCCGATGCGGTGATCGTGTCCACGGCCACCGGCAGCACCGGCTACGCGCTCGCCGCGGGCGGGCCCATCCTCTTCCCCGAGGCGCGCGTTATGCTCATCCAGCCGGTGGCGGCCCACACCGGCCTACGCGACGGCCTCGTGGTGCCCGACGACTCCGTGGTGGAGCTGCGCCCCGCCAACCGCAGCGGCGCGACCGTGATACCGGACGGTTTCGTGGACGCGAAGATCGGCCCTCACGACCGAGTCCGCGTGACGCGCAGCCCGCAGACAGCGCGCTTCCTCCGCGCCAATCCGCCCAGCGCCTTCTACACCACGCTCACCCAGCGGCTGGGGCTGGTATACCGCTCCGGCCAGCAGACGAGCGGCGCCTGAACGACGGGTGAAGGGCGTGGCGCCCTGAGCATGAGAGCATAGAGTATAATGCGATACATGCCGCAGGAATTCTCCGGACTGAGGGGGTGATGGTGTTGGACGCGGATGTGGTAGCACTGGTTGCAATAGCAGTTTCTGTACTCATTGGAATCGTCGTCCTGGTTTGGCAGGGGCTAGTTCAAGGAAGCAAGTACGACAGCTTGAACCAGCGGATGGACGCAATGTACCAACTGTTCGATTCCAAGTTTGACGCGCAGAGCAAGCTGATTGCGGACACCGCCCAGCGACTCGAGAACAGGATGGATGCGCAGATCCAGCGGTCTGAGGCCAACGCAACAGCCCAACTCGAACAGTCTGAGCGAAACCACCGCGAGGATATCCGACGCCTCGATGCCATGGCCCAGGTACTGGGCCAGCGGCTCAGCGACAGCGAGCGCGAGCAGGCGCGGCTGGAGGGCGTTAACAGTGTGCTGCAGCAGCAGACGCACCAGCATGAGCCGTCTCCGTCTGACTAGCAGACGCCTGCCGTGTTGAGGCCACCGTCTGTACACCGGCGAGAGAGCCGCCAAGAGAGACCTATGAGAGAGACCAGACTGAGTTCCAAGAGGGTGTTCGAGGGCCACGTCATCCAGGTGCGCGTGGACGAGGTGCGGCTGGACAACGGCCGCGAGGCCGTGCGGGAGGTCGCCGATCACGCGCCCGCAGTGGTGATTGCGCCCATCGACGCCGACGGCAGCGTGGTGCTGGTGCGCCAGTACCGCTATCCTGTGGAGGAGGCGCTGCTTGAAGCGCCCGCGGGCATCGTGGAGCCGGGCGAGGACCCGGACTACTGCGCTCAGAGGGAGCTCCAGGAGGAGACGGGTTACCGCTCCGGGGACCTGCGCTCACTCGGCGGCTTCTGGACCAGCCCCGGCTTCTGCTCCGAGTACATGTACGCCTACGTCGCCCGGGACCTGTCTCCGAGCCGGCTAGAGATGGACTACGACGAGGACATCGAGGTCGAGCGATACCCCATGTCCGAGATTCCCGACATGATCCGGGACGGCCGCATTCGGGACGCCAAGAGCATCGCCGTGCTGCTGATGGCCGCCCACCTCGATGAGTAAACTCAGACCTGGCCGCTGCCCCGGTCACGGCCCACTGCCACACAGGAGGATTTCGCAATGCCCAGCCTGGAAGAACTGCTCGCACAGGTCGACGCCGAGACCGACAACATCGTCGCGCTGGAACAGGCGCTGGTCCGCATTCCGTCCGTCAACACTGGCTTCATGCCCACCGGGGACGAGACGCCCGTGTGCGAATACGCCCGCGACTGGCTGGCCGAGGACGGCATCCCGTCCGAGATACTGGAATCCGCGCCCAACCGTGGCAACATCATCGCCCGGATCGAGGGCGCTTCCGGCAACGCCGGCCTGTCGTTCATGTCGCACACCGACGTCGTGCCGGTGGAGGACTGGGACAAGTGGCGCTTCGAGCCGTTCAGCGCCACCGTGGCCGACGACCGCGTCTACGGGCGCGGCGCGTCGGACTGCAAGGGCCTGCTCACGGCGCAGCTCTACGCCATGCGGCTGCTCAAGCGAAACGGCGTCCAGTTCGACGACAGCCTGATTCTCGTGTCCGGCGCCGACGAGGAGCACGGCGGGCGCTACGGCTTCGGCTGGCTCGCCGAGCACCACCCCGAGAAAATATACGCCCCGTTCGCCGTGAACGAGGGCGGCGGCACGCCCATAGAGGCCGCGGGCAACCTGACCTATGTGCTCGGCGTGGGCGAGAAGGGACGCCTGCAGGTGGAGATCGACGTGAAAGGCGTCAGCTCGCACGCATCCGTGCCGTGGCAGGGCACCAACGCGCTCTACAGGCTGGGCCAGGTGCTCTCACGCATCGAGTCGTACGAGCCGCAGCGCGACACCTCCACGGTGCTGTTCGACCACCTCTCCACCTTCGCCATCGAGCACAAGCCCTCGCCGCAGAACGTGGACGAGATAATCGAAGAGGTGCAGGACGACAACCCGCGCTTCGCGTCAATGCTGCGCGCGCTGTCTCGCATGACCCTCACGCCTACGATGATCAATGGCGGCATCAAGTCGAACAGCGTGCCCGAGACCATCCGGCTCACCTGCGACGTCCGGACGTTGCCGCACCAGGACGACGCCTACCTGCGCCAGGAACTGGACACGATCCTGAGCGGCATCCCCGGCGTGTCCTACGAGATCGATTACATGGCGGTGCCCAACTCGTCGCCGTTCGAGTCCGAGCTGGCCGACAACATACAGGAGGCGACGGCTCTGGCGCTGCAGCGCTCCGACATCCAGTGGGTGCCTGCCATCAGCAACGGATTCACCGACTCGCGGTTCACGCGACCGCTGGGCGTCACGACCTACGGCTTCTCCGGCTCCCACCCCGACGACGACCCCATGCTGAGCAAGGCGCACGGCACCGACGAGTCTGTGGGCATCAAGAGCCTCGTGAGCGGCACCAAGATCATGATCGCGCTGGCCTACAACATGCTGGGCGGCAAGTAGGGAGCGGGCGCACGAGAAAGGCTGGACTAGCCTTCCAGCAGGCCGCCGCTCGCGAGCACCTTCCAGAACGTCTCGTCGGCTATGGCGATAATCTCGCCGGCGAGGCTCCGCGTCACGTTCAGCCCCTCCGCCGAGTGCGCGCCCGCGATGTGCGCTATCTGTTCGGGCAGGCCGGCGGTTAGCGCCACGAACACGCCGAACACCGGGTGACGCATGGACGGCGCGCCCGTGATGCGGGCGTCGCTCCACCTGGCGATGTTCTCGGGGTCGTACTCCCACGCTTTGCCCAGGTCGTGGCACAGGCCCCCGGCGATCACCTCGTCCAGGTCCACGCGGAAATGGCCCACCTCGTCTGTAAGCCCCCGCGCTATGGACACTCCGATGCGGGCTACTCCGTTGAGATGCGCCGCTTGGCCGCGTCCCTTCAGCTCCGGCCCTCCCGGGCCGCCCGAGCACGGCATGTCGTTTATCCTCTCGAAGCCGCTCGACGAGAGAGACATCGCCCAGGCGTCGTAGACGAGATCCCGCAGCTCATTGTCCTTTATCGTCGTCGCATAGGGCAGGTCTTCGATTACGCCCAGCCTCACGGCCTTGTCGATGGTGAGTTTCATGATTCCCTCCCGGTCTCTAAGTTCCGTTCTCTTCAGGCAGGCCCGTCGAAATTCCCGTCGTCGGACCGCCGCTATGCGGACCACACCCGCCCGCGTCGTCGCACCTCGTCCCAGTCCAAGGTCGCTCCCAGGCCCGGACCCTCTGGCAGCACGAGCCGCCCGCCCTCGATGCGCTCCGGCGGACTCAGCACCTCCGGCCGCCACTCGGCCTCGTGCGCCGCGTACTCCAGCGGCGTCGCGACCTCGCCCCCGCCGGCCAGGGCTGCCGTGACGTGCCCACCCGCGAGATGCGCCACCGGCCCGGACGGGCTGTGCAGGGACACGCGCCCGCCGAACGCGGCCACACGCAGGCCCGCTTCATACGCCGCGGCCACTCCGCCACAGTACTTCACGTCCGGCATCGCCACCTCCACCGCGCCGGTGGCCGCAAGGTCGCTGAAGAAGCCCACGCCGTAGCCGCTCTCGCCGCCGGCGACCGGCATGGTCACCGCGCGTGCTATCCTCGCCAGCGCTTCCGCATCCCTGGTCGGCTCGACAGGCTCCTCGAACCAACCGACGTCCAGCGCCGCCAACTGATCTGCCACGATGGGGGCGGTGCTCTCCTCGAACCGGCTGTGGCAGTCCACCAGCACCGTTACGCCCGGGCCCACGGCCTCCCGCACGGCGGCCACGCGATCCAGCCCGGGCCGCGCCAGGTCAAGGATGCGGTCGGGCGACGACGGAGGGGATACCTCGTCGAACGGAGCGCACTTCACGGTGTCGAAACCCTCGCGGACAGCACGCTCCGCCGCCGCAGCGAAGTCGGACGGCGCGCGTGGCGTGCCAAACAGCCCGCGGTTGACGTTGGCGTACAGCGGGACGCTCCGCGCGTCCTGCTCGCCGCCCAACGCCCGGCGCAGGCTCACGCCCTCCCTAGCGGCGCGCGCAATGACGATGGCCGACCTGAGCGCGCTGACGGCGGCCGCGAGAGCGCGGTCACCAGCTATCCGGGTGCTGTCCAGGCCGAGCGCGGCGTCCGGGGTCGTCTCGTCGACGTCGTCGCGGCCGGCGAGGGCGGACACCAAGTCCGCGAGCAGGGAGACCGCCCGCGTCGTCTCCGCTCCGCACGTCAGCTCGACGAGCGCCGAGATGCCATCGGCGTCGCGGAGTTCCGCAAATGTCCACTCCGAGTGCCGCGTGGCCGTGACCGCGGCGAGAGTAACTTCTTCGAACATCGGCTGTACCGCCATGGTCGCTTGCTGGCGTCAGTTCATCCCGCGCGAACGGCGCGCGGCCCGGACGCGCAGTATAGCACGCCCCATACCCGGATTTGGCACCGCCTTTCGGCGGGTGGTAAACTCCAACAGCCGCACGAGAGCTAATGGAGGGACCGCTTGGACGGCTTGATTGTTCACGATTCGCCGCCGGAGCCGCTGCGCATCATGGTCGCGGCGTTCGCCGGCTGGCCCGACGCGGCCGAGGCGGCGACGCGCGCGCTGCGTTACCTGGTGCGAAAGCTGGGCGCGAGGAAGTTCGCCGAGATCGACCCCGAAGAGTTTTACGATTTCACACTCACCAGGCCCCGAACTCGCGTGAACAGCCGCGGCGAGCGCACCATCCGCTGGCCCCGCAACGACTTCTACCACGCCGACTCCGGCGGCGAGACCGGCGGCCTGCTACTCTACGTCGGCACGGAGCCGAACCTGCGCTGGCGCCGCTTCTCCGGCATCCTCACCGGCGTCGCCAGGCAGCACGGCGTGGAACTCGTGGTGACGCTGGGGGCGCTGCTGGACGCGGTGCCCCACACCAGGCCGCCGCGCGTGTCGGGAAGGGCGAGCCGGCCCGGCCTGACCCAGAAGGCCGAGTGGCTGGGAATAAGAAACTCCGCCTACCAGGGGCCTACCGGTATTCACACCGCGTTCCTGGCCGCCTGCGACGCGAACGGGCTGCCCCACGCCAGCATCTGGGGCCACGTGCCGCACTACGCCAACCGATCGCCCAACCCCATACTCAGCCACGCGCTGCTTGCCAAGCTGCACAGCCTCGTGAGCTTCGACGCCGACCTGGAGGAGATACGCGGCGCGGGCGAGACGTTCGGGGACGAGCTCTCGCGCGTGGTGGCGAAGGACAACGACCTGTCCGCCTACGTGCGCCGGCTGGAACGGCGATACGATGCCGCGCATGCCGAGCCGGAGGATCTGCCCAGTCCCGACGTGCTCGTAGAGGACCTGGAGCAGTTCCTCAAGAGCCAGCGGGACGCCCGCGACGGCGGCGAGGTCTCATAGCGGCGATGGCGCCCCACGCGAAGGACAGGCACGTCACGGCCAACGGGCTGCGCATGCACTACCGCGACTGGGGCGGTAGCGGCCAGCCGCTGGTGCTCCTTCACGGCCTGGCTTCTACGTGCCGCATCTGGGATCTCGTCGCGCCCATCCTCGCCGAGCACTTCACCGTAGTCGCCCTCGACCAGCGCGGCCACGGCCTGACCGACAAGCCCGACCAGGGCTACGACTTCGCCACCGTCAGTAAGGACCTGCGGGAGTTCGTGCGCCAGATGGGAATAGACCGGCCCCTCGTGGTGGGCCACTCCTGGGGCGGCAGCGTCGCGCTGGAGTTCGCGGTGCATTATCCCGACGTGCCGATGGGACTCTGCTGGGTGGACGGCGGAATGATCGAGATTTCGGGAAGGCCCGGCGCGACCCTGGAAGAGGCCAGGCGGGATATGGCCCCGCCGTCGTTCGAGGGGATGACCCCGGACGCGCTGCTGGAGCGCGCCCGCAACCGCGGTTGGCTCGGCGCGATGAACGAGCAGTTGGAGGGCACGCTGCTGGCCAACTTTCGGACGCTGGACGACGGCACCATTCGCGCCAGGCTGAGTCGCGAAAACCACATGCGCATAATCGACGCGCTGTGGGAGCACAGGCCGTCCGAGCTGTACGCCCGCGTCCGCCAGCCTGTGCTCATCATGCCCGCCCGGCGCAAGGGCGACCAGTCGCCCGGCGCGCGGCGGTTCCGGCGGGAGGAATCGGTGGCGAAGGCCGTTTCGCGGCTACCGGCAAGCAAGACCGTATGGCTCGAAGACAGCATCCACGACGTGCCGCTTCAGCGTCCGGAGTTGGTGGCGGGCGTTATCGCGCAGCACTACAGGGACGGCTTCTTCGGCTAGCTTCCGTGCCCGCCCGCGCTACGCCGCCTCCGGCATCTCCAGGAAGTAGTACGGGATGTGCCACGTGCCGCCGTGGCCCAGATCCACGATGGCCTTGCGCTGGAGCGTCTGCTTCACCACGCCGCGCGAGAGAAAGCGCGGCCCGCCGCTCACCCTGCCCACGTACTGCACCTGCTGCCCGGGGGTGACGCTGCCGCAGTGCAGCGCAACCGGCTGCCGCTCGGCTACGACCATGCCGGGCAAGGAGAGTTGAGGGGTTGCTGTTCCGTGACTCTGTGCCGCCATGCCGAGCTCCTTTCCAGGTCTCTGCCGTCAAACGTCTGTTCGTATACAGAACATAATAGAACAGTACGCGCGTTCTTGTCAAGCGTTTTGTCGATCGCAAGGGGATTCGAGGCCACCGAGAAGGACGGCAGGAAGGCGAAACCGCAACCCTCTCTGCCATAGAGCGGGTCGCCAAAAGCCGAGGCATGTCCGTAGAAGAAATCCAAGCCATAATCGAGGAGACGCGCGAGATCATACGCAAGGCACGTGCTAACTAGCTGAGTCTCCTCCCCTCGCGTCCACACCACGCACATTCGCCCCCTATGCTCTCCGGTATCGGGGGTTTTCTTTGTGCGATTCGCCACGAACGATTGTGCTGTACATCACAAGCATTTGTGTTACTCTGGGTTTGTCTATAGGCGTTATAGACACAATTTCCGGCGCGGGGAGACGCCTGGCGACCGGAGAAAGTCGGTGCTGGTGGGCGCGGCGTTCGCGCTGTCGAACGGCCCGAAGCGCCAGTACGACTTGGACGACGACAAGACCGCCGCCTCGCACCAGAGCAAGGTCTACTACGTCAAGCAGACCACCCGTTCGTCGCCAACGTCGAGCGGGTCCGCTATGGCGGCAGAAAGCATCCTGCTGACGGCGATTACGACTGCTGTGGAGAGTGGCGACACGAAGAAACGCGGTACATCAGGTGGACAGGCAGCAAGTAGGTCAGGGTCAGGACCGAGGGCGCGTCCAGTTGGCGTGGCACAGGAGCCCTCAATCGTCTCGCCTTTCACACGCTCGACCAGGACGTGGCGCTTACGGGCGGCGCGTTGGTCAAGCAACGCCTGAAGTTCAGGAAGTACGTCATGTTCGGCGACCCCGACGATTGGGATTGGGTCGAACAGGGAGGCCGATGGAACAAGCACTTTCTGGAGTGAGCCCGAACAACGCACGATGCGGCTGATCGGGAACACACCAGAGAGAGGAGCAAGACGATGGTACGAAAGATTGCAGCCCACAAGAGAATCGCCGTTGCGTCCGTCGCGGTGGTGATGGGGGCGGTGGTGACGGCCTTCGCGCTGGCCTTCACCGGCAACACGGGGCCGAACCTGCCCGAACCTTACCCGCCCATGACGCTCACCTACGAGGTCTACGGCGCGTCGGTGAGCGTCGGTGACCAGTCCATTCCGAGCTACAAGGAGACCCGGAGGCTCGAGTACCGCTCGCAGACCGATTGGACCGAAACCATCATAGAATCGCCCACGCTCGACCTCGGCAGATACGGCGAGGGCAGCGACACGGGTTCGTACCAAACGCTCAAAGGCAACGTGCTGACCGAGTACGACGCCATGACAGGCTCGACCGATTCAAGCACAGTCGGCCAGGGTGTGCTCTTGCCACAAGGGGTATTCTCATACGCATACGGCCCGGCCACGCACCCATACGGCTCCGGGATTGCCGGCGTAGCCGCCACAACCGAGGCAAGGATTTGCTTCAACGGCAACTGCACGGACAACACCGGAGGAACCCGGTACACTAAGGGCGCGAGAGACATCGTGCTACTGGAAGGCGTAGGGTTCACGCTGCCCCTGAAGAGCGGTGACCACTTCATCCTGAAATCGGCCGAGATACAGGCCGATAGACCACAGTAGAAAGGAGCGGAAGAAGGCGACGATTGAAGACCGCATGACTATCTTGGAATAGGTCTTCTCGCGCCCAGGAATCATAGGCCCCGGAGTGCTGGAATGCGCTCCGGGGCCTCTCTCATGCAGAAATCCAATCTTTCCGGCGTTTGGCCTACCTTCAACCCCTACTGCTAGGGCCGCATCCTCGCCAGCATCCCCCATCTTGGGCATGAACGCCGTTCCTATGGTTACGCCCCTCCCTCCGGGACCGTGCCCGTGAGCGGAAGCGGCGGGTCAGGTTGTATAATTGAAACTCGAAGGCGCATTCCGGGAGTGGTGGCCGCGCGGGCGCGCCTCCGTGATGCAGGAGAAGTGACGCTATCAGAGACACCATGCCACCCCCGGGACCGGCGCCGGAAGAGGACTCTCCGCGCGCCGCGGCGGCGCCACGTCTGACCCAGCGGGTGCTGTCCCGCTGGCCCGTCTTCCAGTCCTTCCACTACGTCGACTTCCGGTGGATGTTCGTCGGCTCGCTCGCCTCCTACATGGCGATGAACATGCAGATGATCACCCGGGGCTGGCTGGTGCTGGAGCTGGCCGACGATTCCCCTCTCGCCCTCGCGCTGGTCATGGCGTCGTTCTCCATGCCCGTCACCATCATGGCCATCATCGGCGGAGCGCTCGCCGACCGCATCCCCCGCAAACGCATGGTCATCCTCAGCCAGGGCGGCAACATCCTGGTCACGGCGCTCGTCGCCACGCTCGACATGACCAACGTCATCACCTTCGGGATGCTGCTTGGGATAGGTGTGGTGAACGGCTCGCTCATGGCGCTCAACATGCCCAGCCGACAGGCGATTCTGTCGGACATCGTGCCCGAGGGCACGCTGATGAACGCCATTTCGCTGACCAACTCCGCCATGAACGCGACGCGCATCGCGGGGCCGGCCGTGGCGGGGGTGCTCATCATTTTCATTGGCACGCACGGCGTCTTCTACCTCATAGCCGCCACGTACGCTCTTGCCGTGCTGTCGGTGGTGATGATTCGCGCGGGCCAGACGGCCGCGTCGCGCTCGCGCAGAGGCCTTTCGGGCGACATCGGTGAAGGTATCAGGTACGTCCGCGCGAACCCGCCCATCCTTGGCGTGAACATGCTGATGCTGATAAGCTCGCTGTTCGGTTTCGCCTACTTCGCGTTGATGCCCGCCTGGGGGCGTGAGGCGCTGGACGTCGGTTCGGACGACCTGGGCTTCCTGTTGATGGTGATGGGAATAGGCGCGCTGGTGGGCACGCTCGGGCTAGCCGCGATGGGCAACGTCGGCAAGCGCGGGCTGCTGCTGTTCGCCAACTGCGTGGGCTGGGCGGTGGGGCTGATGGCCTTCTCGCAGATGACGTCGTTCTGGGCGGCGGTGCCGCTGCTGCTGTTCACAGGCCTCGTGAGCTCGCTTGTGATGTCACTGGCCATGACCCTCGTGCAGGTGTACGCGTCGCCCGAAATGCGCGGTAGGGTGATGAGCCTGGGCATGATGACGTTCGGCATCCAGCCGCTCAGCTCGATTCCACTGGGCTTCCTGGCCGTGAACATCGGCACGCCCAACGCGCTGTTCGTTACCGGCGTGCTGCTGCTGATCGGCACGGTCGCGCTGCTGCTCGTGTATCCCGGCTTCCGGCGCGTGGAGTAGCGGCCGCGCTCGGAGCGATGCGGTGTTGCCGCTAGCGGCGCCTCGCGCGGCTTCGCAGCGCCATCAGCGCGAGCGTGTAGCTCACGGCTCCTACACCGGCTATCGCGCCGAGCGCCTTCAGCAGCGCCTCTGAGTCCCACCCGACCGTTATCAGCGAGCGCAGCCCATCCAGCAAATAGGTTACAGGATTGTACACCGCCACCGTCGCCAGCCAGCCAGTCAGCGCCTCCATCGGCACGAACACGGTGGTCAGGAACATGAACGGGAAGAACAACAAAAAGCTGCTGTTGACCGCGACGGGGTTGCCCGTCTTCAGCGCGATGGCGTAGGGAAGGCCGGCGAATGCCAGACCCCAGGCGCCCCCCATCAACACGAACACCAACAGTCCAGCCGGGCCCGACTCGAAACGTACGCCAACGACCAGTCCCAGAATTATGACGGGCACGGTAAGCGCCACAACCAGCGCGAAGTCGGCCACGGTGAATCCTATCAGCATGCCCAGCCGGTTGACGGGCGTGAGCGAGAGCTTGTCGAAGTAGCCACTCTGGATGTCGGTGACCACGGTTATGGCCCGTGATATGCCGGTTACCGCGAAGAGAATGGCCACGGGCAGTTGGAACGCCTTGTAGTCCACCTCCATGAACTGCTCGGTCTGGTCCTGGAGCGCGCCCACGTTCACGACGAAGAAGAACACGGGGATGACGAGGGCTGGAATCACACCCTCTACGTCGCGCGGGATGGAGCGCAGCGCGCGCTCGGCCACGCTCAGGACGTCCCGCAGAAAGTTCGAACGCCTGGCCCTTATCTGTGTGGAAGCGATGGTCGTCATAGCTGGTTCTCTCCAACGTCCTGGGGGGCATCCTCCTGCAGGCGGGCGCCCGTAACCTGTAGAAACACGTCGTCCAGCGTGGGGGTGCGCAGCGTGAGCTCATGCACGCTCACCCCGCACTCGTTCAGCGCCAGCGCCACCGCGCTGACGAGCGACGCGCCGTTCGCCACGCTGACGGACAGCTCGGACTCGTAGGCGTCCACCTGCTGCACGCCCTCGATGGCGTTCAGGCGTTCGATGGCCGCGTCCGCGCTGCCGTCCACGCGCGCTACTATGACGTCCAGCCCCACCGAGCGTTTCAGGTCCGCGGGCGTGCCCTCGGCCACCAGTTCGCCCTCGTTGATGATGCCCACCCTGTCGGCCAGCGCGTCGGCCTCCTCCAGGTACTGCGTGGTGAGGAAGATGGTCACTCCGAGCTGCCGGTTGATGCGCCGGACCTCCTCCCAGACTCGATTGCGGCTTATGGGATCGAGTCCCGTGGTCGGCTCGTCCAGGAACAGCACCTCCGGGTTGTGCACCAGCGCCGCCGCCAGGTCCAGCCTGCGCTTCATGCCGCCGGAGTAGGTGCCTATCAGCCGGTCGATGGCGTCGCCGATGTCGATGAGCGCGGCCAGTTCCGAAAGGCGCTGGTTTATCTCCCTTCCTCTCAGCCCGTACAGGCGGCCTTGCAGCCTCAGCAACTCCCGGCCCGTCTGCTTGTCGTCCAGGGCGGCGTCCTGCAGCGCCGCGCCGACGTGCAACCGCACCTGCTGCCCTTCGCGCGTGACGTCGTAGCCTGCGACGGTCGCGGCGCCGGACGTGGGCACGAGCAACGTGGTCAGCATGCGAACGACTGTCGTCTTGCCCGCGCCGTTCGGTCCCAGAAAGCCGTAGATTTCCCCCTTCGATAGCGCGAGGTCTACACCCTTCACCGCCTCCACGTTGCCGAATCGCTTCGCCAGGCCGGACGCGACCACCGCGTAGCCGTTCGCGCTCTCGGCATTGTCAGGTTGTTCCATGTCTTGATTGCCTTCCTGGCGCGGAGACACAGCTTGCCTTGCCCCCGCGCCGATTTGCGGGCGCATAGTATACGCCCGCCGCTGCGAGCCAGGTCAAGCCTCGCGCGCGGCATTCTTCCTGGAGTAGTGATAGTGGGAGAATCGGGTGAGGGGAGAGGGGCAAGCCGGGGAGTTAGCGGCGTTGCCTCTGGGCGGACGGGAAGGCCGGCTCGTCAGCGCAAAACGAACGGCGAGACGCTCACCCCGGCCTGTGGGTCGAGATCGACGACGATGGCCGTCTTGGCCTGGGAGCCGGAGGGCGCGCCGGAGTAGTACGCGGTTACGCCGTTCTGGGATACCTCGCGGAGCGCGTGAACGTGCCCCAGCGCCACGTAGTCGCAGTCGGCCCCGGCTATCTCGTCGATGGTGATGGGCGACGACCGGAACTCGTCCACCGGACCATCCATGAACAGCCCGTGCGCCATCGGAACGTACCAGCAGCCCTGCGGTCGGGGTGGCAGGTCGGCCATGGGCCGGTTGCCGGGGTGATGGTCGTACACCGGGCGTCCCCACACCGCTAGGCCCAACTCCGCTACGAACACCATGTCCGCGCCGTCGGTGCGCATCACGCTCAGGTTAGGGGGCAGCCTGGGAGACTTCCATGCGGTGGTAAGCAGAGTGTCGTGGTTGCCGGGCACCACCACGACTGGCTTGCCCAGCGCGCTCAGGTCGGCGAACACCTTGTCCACCGTGGCGTCCGAGAGGCGCTTGTTGTCGAAGAGGTCTCCGGCTATCAGCAGCGCGTCCGCTTCGTGTTTGCGCACTGCCGCGACGACGGCTTCGAGACCGAGCAGCGCGTCGTCGGCGTAGACGTCGCTCCCGATGTGCAGGTCCGAGGTATGCAACAGCCTTACCTTCGGACGCCTGTCTTGCTCTCCGAATT
Organism: Dehalococcoidia bacterium; assembly: GCA_965204815.1. Taxonomy (GTDB): domain Bacteria; phylum Chloroflexota; class Dehalococcoidia; order Lucifugimonadales; family CATOSD01; genus CATOSD01. The sequence goes on along the minus strand of OZ242014.1, from coordinate 3,153,151 downwards.
CGGATGACGCCAATGCCGTGTAACGCTCCCCAACAGCCGATTGCTGAAAATCACGCCCATTGTATGCTATCGTGAAATCGGGAACAAGCAACTGGACGATGACTTACGCCGCACAGTCCCATCCCCGGAGCGCCCGTTGAGCGATTACGACCTGGTGGATACAGCCGAGCACCTGGCCCGCGCGGTAGACGCGCTGGCTTCGTCACCGCGCGTCGCCGTCGACCTGGAGTCCAACGGATTCTTCCGGTACAGGGAGCGGATATGCCTGGTGCAGCTCGCCTCCACGGACGCCGTGTACCTCGTCGACCCTCTGGCCGTCGGGGACGTCGCGCCGCTTGGCGAGCTGTTCGCGGACCCCGCAGTCGAGAAAGTCTTCCACGCACCCGGCTACGACATTCGCAGCCTGGACAGGGATTGGGGCTTTCGCGTTAACAACCTGTACGACACCTCCGTGGCCGCGGCGTTTGCGGGATCGGGGCGTCTCGGCCTCCAGGCGGTGCTCGAGGAGCACATCGGTGTCAGAATTCCAAAGTCGCGCCGGCTCCAGCGGTCCGACTGGACGCTGCGCCCGCTGAGCGACGAGGCCCTCAATTACGCCGCGAGCGACGTGCTCCACCTGGCGAGGCTGCGAGATGTCCTCGACGAGCACCTGCGGGGCTTGGGCCGCACCCGGTGGCTGCGCGAGGAGTGCGAACGCCTGGAGCATCTCCGGCACTCCGAGCCGGAGCGCGAGGCGGCCTTCCTGTCCATCAAGGGAAGCCGCGTTCTCGACGGGCGCGGCCTGGCCATACTGCGCTCGCTGTGCCGGTTCCGAGACGAACTGGCGCGGGAGCTGGATCGGCCGCACTTCAAGGTGATTTCCGACGCCGCGCTGGTGGCGGTGTCCACTGACCCCGGCGTAAAGCTGGGCGAGGTCAAGGGCCTGGGCAGGTACGGGCGGCGGCCCGCCGTGCGCAAGCTGAGGAGCGCCATACAGGAGGGCATGGAGGCCGCCCCGGTACGTCCACCAAAGAAGGCGCCCGCCCGGGACCGGCTGACGCCGTCGCAGCGCCGCGAAGCAGGCGAGCGCATGAAGCGGCTCAAGCAGTGGCGAAAGTCGCTCGGCGAGGAGCTCGCACTGGACCCGAGCCTTCTCTGGCCCACCGCCAGCCTGACGCGGCTGGCGGGCAGCCCGGGCAGCCTGGCCGCTGAACTCGACAGCGAGGAAGTGCGAAAGTGGCAGGCTGGGGAGTTCGGCACGTCGCTGCGCGGTCTCCTGTCCTCGCTATGACAAGCGTCCGCACGATGAGAGGAGAGTCGGCTTGAGAGCTGCCGTCTACGCGATAGCGTTGCTTGCGCTGCTTGCGGTCGTCGCCGTGGTGGGCGTGAGCGGCGGTGTGTTCTCGATCACGCCGCCGGCGCCGCCAATCACCACCGTCGACCTCGTGGCCTACGTCGACCTGCAGGGCAGGGTGATGGTGGCCGAGCCAGACGGCTCGAATCCGACCCGGCTCAGCCCCGAGGAGGGCTTCTACACCTGGCCCGCCTGGTCTCCGGACGGCCGCAGCGTGGCCTTCTCCGGCGTTTCGGCAGGCGAAGGCAGGCGAGGTCCGCTCACGCTGTTCGTGCGTCCCGTCGGCGAAGACGGGTCCGGAGAGGCGCGGGCCGTGTTCGTGAACGAGAGGGGGTTCGGACCGGTGCTGCCCAGTATGCCCCACTACACGCTGTGGTCCCCTGACAGCAGATGGCTGGGCATCATGGCCAACACGCCCAGCGGCCTGTCGCTGCTGCTGGACGACCCGCAGGACGATGAAGAGGCCACGCATCTTCTCGCCGGCGCTCCGCTCTACGCTTCCTGGTCGGGTAACTCGACCGGCATGCTGGTCCACGCGGGCCTGGGGCACCACTCGGTGACCGCGAATGATGCTCCGGTCGTCGACAACCTGGACATCCTCGCGGCGGGCTACCGCGTACCGGCCTGGCGGCCCGGCACCAGGAGCGTCGCCTACGTGTCCGAGACGCCGGACGGGGCGGGCACCCTGTACCTCGACGATCCCGTCCAGGGGCGGCGCACACCACTTGACGAGACGCGGGGTGTCACCGCGTTCCTGTGGTCGCCCGATGGCGACACCCTGGCGGTCGCCCACTCCGGGCAGCCCTCCCCCGCGACCGGGGGGTTCGTGTACCGGGGAGTGCGGCTAATCTCGCCGGAGGGAGAGCGGCACGACGTCGAGATCGGCGAGATAGTGGTGGCCTTCTTCTGGTCGCCGGACGGTCGGATGATCGCCTACGTCACCTTTGCGGAGGGTGTCGAAGGGCTGCGCTGGAACATCCTGGACGTCGCCTCCGGCCAGCGCTGGCCGCTTGTGGACTTCATTCCCACGCGGGACCAGATGAGCCTGCTGATCTTCTTCGACCAGTTCGCCTACTCCCACCGTGTCTGGTCGCCCGACTCTCGCGCCATCGTGTTCGCGGGCGGAATCGTAGGGAACGTCGGCGTATCGGCGTCACTGTCGCTCCAGGAGACCCCTAGAGTGCTGGTGCTGTCGGTCGAACCGGCGTCCACCGCGCAAACCCTGGCCGATGGCATCCTGGCCACGTGGTCGCCGCGCTAGCGCCTACTCTCCCATCTCCCTCCGCTCTCTCGTGGTAAAATAGCGCCAAACCGCATTCCCAAACCAAGCGAGGAGCGTCCCCAATGGCCGGTGATGCCGACAACCCTGAGCGCGCAGCCTCTCCCGCCGCGCCGCACGCCGAGCGCAAGGAGCGATTCGCCACCGTATCGGGCATCCCCATCGACCGCGCCTACACGGCCGACAGCCGCGAGACCGGAGCGGGCGACCCGGACGTGCCGGGCCGCTATCCGTTCCTGCGCGGCGTGCACGCCACCGGCTACCGGGGCAGGCTGTGGACCATGCGCATGTTCGCCGGGTTCGGCACCGCCGAGGACACCAACGAACGCTTCAAGTTCCTGCTGGAGCAGGGCCAGTCCGGCCTGAGCGTCGCCTTCGACATGCCCACGCTGTACGGCTACGACACCGACGACCCTCCCGCGATGGGCGAGTTCGGCAAGTGCGGCGTGGCCGTCTCCTCTCTCGCCGACATGGAGATTCTGTTCGACGGCATACCGCTGGACCAAGTCACCACTTCGATGACCATCAACGCCCCTGCCGCCATCATCTGGGCCATGTACATCGCCGCCGCCGAAAAGCGCGGTATACCCGCCGCATCCCTCGGCGGCACCATCCAAAACGACATCCTCAAGGAGTACACCGCGCAGAACGAGTACATCTTCCCGGTGGAACCCTCCATGAGGCTCGTGGTGGACACCATCGAGTACGCCTCCGAGAATCTGCCGCGCTGGAACCCCATCAGCATCAGCGGCTACCACATCCGGGAGGCCGGCTCCACCGCCGTACAGGAGCTGGCATTCACGCTCGCCGACGGATTCGAGTACGTCCGGGCGTGCCAGGAGCGCGGTATGGACGTGGACGACTTCGCCCCGCGCCTCAGCTTCTTCTTCAACGTGCACCAGGACTTCTTCGAGGAGATCGCCAAGTTCAGGGCGGCCCGCCGGATATGGGCGCGCGAAATGCGCGAGCGCTTCGGCGCAAAGAAGGAACGCTCCTGGTGGCTGCGCACGCACGCGCAGACGGCGGGCGCGACGCTCACCGCAGAGCAGCCGGAGAACAACGTCGTCAGGGGTGGCCATCCAGGCGCTCGCGGCGGTGCTGAGCGGCACACAGTCCCTGCACACCAACTCGATGGACGAGGCCTGGGCGCTCCCCAGCCAGGACGCGGCCCGTCTCGCGCTTCGCACCCAGCAGATAATCGCCCACGAGACCGGCGTTACCGACACCGTGGACCCCCTCGGCGGCAGCCATTACCTGGAATGGCTCACCGACCGTCTCGAAGTGGATGCCTACGACTACTTCCGCCGCATAGACGAGGCCGGCGGTGTGAGGGCCGCGGTGGACGACGGCTTCTTCGTGCGCGAGATAGCGGACGCGGCGTCCGACTTCCAGCGCGAACTGGAGCGCAACGAGCGCGTCGTGGTCGGCGTCAACGAGTTCACCGGCGACGAGGCTTTGGACATCCCGTTGCTGCGCGTGGACGAGGAGGGCGAGCGCCGGCACCTGGAGCGGCTAAACCGCGTGCGCCGCGAGCGGGACGCGGAGGCCGCCGCGGTCGCGCTACGGCGCCTGCGCGACGCCGCGAGTGGCGACGCCAACCTCATGCCGTACATCCTCGAGGCGGTCAGGGCCTACGCCACCCTCGGCGAGATGATGGGCGTGCTCCGCGACGAGTGGGGGGAGTACCAACCGACTTGGTACTAATCTGCCAGCCGCGCCCTTCTTGTTGACGCCCGCCGCCTGCCGCAAATATAATCGCAGCGCCAGTCGCCGGGCAGCCCGATGACCGTCACACTCTTACAGTCCGGAGGGCCGCGCAGATGACGCAGCAGTCCCAGCCCGAGTACGAAGTCCACCTGCAAAGCGACGTCATGGTCACGCTGCGCGACGGCGTGCGCCTCGCCACCGACCTCTACTTCCCCGCCAGAAACGGCAAGCCCGTCGAGGGACTCTGGCCGGCCGTGATGCAGCGGACGCCCTACAACAAAGAAGCGCAACGCAATCGCGCCGAGGCACGGTACTTCGGCAGCCGCGGCTACGTCGTCATCTTCCAGGACAACCGCGGCAGGTTCAAGTCCGAAGGCTCCTTCGTCAAGTACCTCAACGATCCACAGGACGGCTACGACACGCTGGAGTGGATCGGCAACCAGCCCTGGTCCAACGGCCGCGTCGGCACGTTCGGCATATCCTACGGCGCCCACACCCAGGCCGCGATGGCGGCGACCAACCCGCCGAACCTGGCCTGCACCTTCATGGACTGCGGCGGCTTTACCAACGCCTACGACAACTCCTGCCGCAACAGCGGCACGTTGGAGTTGCGCCAGGTCTGCTGGGCCTTCACCCACGCCCGCAATAGCAAGGAGGCGATGGCCGACCCCACTGTGAAGGCAGCCCTGGAGGCCGAGGACCTGCGCGAGTGGTTCCAGCGTATGCCGTGGAAGAAGGGCCAGTCGCCGCTGCGCTGGGCACCCGACTACGAGGACTACGTCTTTGATATGTGGACGCAGGCCGACTTCGGCGAGTACTGGCAGCAGATAGGCATATGCAACGAGCTGTACTTCGACCAGTACGCCGACATCCCCCAGCTTCACCTCGGTAGCTGGTACGATCCGTACACGCGCACCACCACCCGCAACTACACCGGCCTGGCTCCCATCAAGAGTGGCCCCATCCGCATGGTGCTCGGCCCCTGGACCCACGGCGCGCACGACGTGAGCTACTCCGGCGACGTGGATTTCGGCCCCCTCTCTGTCGTTTCCGGCAGCCTGGCCGACGACTACAATCACATGCGGCTGCGCTGGTTCGACCGCTGGCTCAAGGACATGGACAACGGCGTCGAGCGCGACTCGGCGGTCAGGCTGTTCGTGATGGGCGGAGGCGACGGCCGCAAGAACGCCGACGGCCGTCTCAACCACGGCGGCCGCTGGCGCGACGAGCAGGACTGGCCGCTGGCCCGCGCCAACGACACGGCGTTCTACCTTCACTCCGGCGGCGGCCTGTCGACCCAGGTGCCCCGCGCCGGGGCGCGGCCCAGCGAGTACCTGTTCGACCCCAACAACCCCGTGCCCACCATCGGCGGCAACATCTCCTCCGGCGCCGACATCATGGAGGGCGGCGCGTTCCACCAGCAGGAAGGCCCCCGCTTCTACGGCTCACGCGAGCCTTACCTGCCGCTGGCGTCCCGCCACGACGTGCTCACATTCCAGACGCCGCCGCTGGAGCATGACGTCGAAGTCACCGGCCCGGTCGTCGCCAAGCTCTGGGCGTCCTCGTCGTGCGTCGATACCGACTTCACCGCCAAGCTCGTGGACGTGTACCCGCCCAGTCCGGACTACCCACAGGGCTTCGACATGAACATCACGGACGGCGTCATTCGCGCCCGTTACCGCGACTCGTTCGAGCGCGCCGAGATGATGGAACCGGGCGAGGTGTACGAGTTCACCATCGAGCTGTACCCCACCAGCAACCTGTTCGCGAAGGGGCACCGCATCCGCGTGGACGTGGCCAGCAGCAACTTCCCGCGGCTGGATGTCAACCCCAACACCGGTGAGCCGCTGGGCCTCAGCAGGCGCACCGAGGTCGCCCGCAACACCGTCTACCACGACGCCGACCGGCCCTCCCATGTGGTGCTGCCGGTGGTGCCGGGGCAGTGAGCGTGCGCGCCTATGCCTGCTATCGAGCCGCGCTGCCTGTTTGCGGTTTTCGCCGACGAGTACCGGCCGGGAAGCGGCGGATTCGACCTGCTGAACGTCCGCAACCACGTCGCCGTGATTCCCGCCCACCCGGACCAGGCGGGCGTGAAGCGCCATCGCATGACGCTGTTCGTGATGGTCTACGCCGCCGAGGGCGCCCACACGCTCTCTTTCTTCCACGAGGGCTACGAGTACATGAAGCCGGTCGAGTTCGAGATTCTTCCGCAGCACCGCAACGTTTTCACCCAGGCCGTTACACAGGAGTTTCCGGTGGCCTTCTTCCACGACACCGTGCTGAATGCCTACCCGATACTCCTGGACGGTGAGCCGCTCACCACGGCTTACCTCGTTTCCGACACGCTCTGAAATCCATTCCCCCTCACCTCAATCCTCTCCCACCAGCGGAGAGGAGGGCAACGAGAAACGGTTATCGCAAGACAAAGGAAGGAGAGCCCCATGAAGATCGTCGCCGTACTGTACCCTGGTGGCCCCGCCGCGGAGAACACTCCGGAGTTGCTTGGCTGTGCCGAAAACGCCCTGGGCCTGCGAGAGATGGTCGAGGGCGCCGGCCACGAACTGGTGGCTATCACCGACCCGGGCGATGAGCTGGACTCGCACCTGCCCGACACCAACGTCATCATTACCACTCCCTTCTGGCCCACCTATGTCACGAAGGAGAAGATGGACAAGGCCCCTGGCTTGCAGGCAGTCCTCACCGCCGGCGTTGGCTCCGACCACGTGGACCTGGCGGTCGCCGCAGAGCGCAACATCACCGTCGCCGAGATAACCGGCAGCAACGTCGTCAGCGTCGCCGAGCACGCCGTCATGCAGATTCTCACGCTCGTGCGCAACTACTTCCCCTCGTACGACGAGGTAGTGTCCGGCGGCTGGGACATCGGCAAGATAGCCGCCCGCTCCCACGACCTCGAAGACAAGACAGTCGGCATCGTGGGCATGGGCCGTATCGGACAGCGCGTGGCGGCGCGGCTGAAGCCGTTCGACGTGACGATGTACTACTACGACCTCATGCACCTGAGCACGGTGGAAGAGGCCGCCCTGGGCGCCCGCTATATGCGGCTCGACCCGTTGCTCCGAACCTGCGACGTGGTCACCATCCACATCTCGCTCACGCCGCAGACGCGCGGGCTGTTCAACAAAGAGCGCCTGCTAAGCATGAAGAAGGGGTCATATCTCATCAACACCGCCCGCGGCGCTATCGTGGAAACCAACGACCTGGTTGAGGTAATGGAGGAGGGGCACCTGGCCGGCTACGCCGGAGACGTGTGGTTCCCGCAGCCCGCGCCTTCCGACCATCCCTGGCGCTCCATGCCCAACCACGCGCTGACGCCCCACGTATCCGGCACCAGCCTCGAGGCCCAGAAGCGCTACTCCGACGGCATCCGCGATTGCCTGGAGCGGCTCTTCGCCGGGGAGTCCCTCGAGCGTGAGTACCTGATAGTGGACGGCGGCCGCGTGGTCGGCGCCGCCTACAGCTACGCCTACGACGACTAGGACGTTTTCACCCTCACCTCAGTCCTCTCCCTTGATGGGAGAGGAGGGCTACTAGAAGTCCCTTCCTCCCGCAAGTCTGTCATTCCCGCGAAAGCGGGAATCCACTTGGGGGTGGAGGGGTGGTGGGATGGCCGCGCCATGAAATTCCCGTGGGCCAACACCCTGCTGCTGGTGCTCATCGCCGCCGAACTGGTCAGCGGCTTCTTCGGCTTGGTGTCCAGTTCGCCGCGCGAGTGGTACTTCATCGTCGCGCACCGCATCAGCGGCTACGGCATCGTCGTCATTCTGGTGTGGAAGGGCGCGAACGTCCTGTTCTCGCTGCGCTGGAAGAGGTCCGCCGCGCCCCGCACGGCTTCCGTCGTGCTCATGGCGCTGCTCGCCGTCACGCTCGCGCTCGGCTTCGCGTGGTCGTTCGTCGGGCCGTTCGGCTGGGCATGGTTCAGCGGCGTAAGCTGGCACATCTACGTCGGCGCGGCGCTAATCCCTCTGCTGGTCTGGCACTCCCTCTACCACACGCGCGGCTTCCCCGTCGGCTTCTGGGCCGACCGCCGCACCTTCCTCAGGCTCGCCGCCCTCGCCGTCGCCGCGACCGCCGCGTGGCAGGTGGGCGAGCTCAGCGCCAAGGCCGCCAGCCTCAGCGGGGCGCGTCGCAGGTTCACCGGCTCCCACGAGGCGACCAGCTTCTCCGGCAACTCCTTCCCGCTCACGTCGTGGCTCAACGACCGCCCCTCGCGCGTTGACCCCGCCGCGTGGCGGCTCACCGTCGGCGGCGCCGTGGATCGCGAGATCTCCCTCGCCTACGACGAACTGACCGCCGACGACGAGACCACCGCGACCATCGACTGCACCGGCGGCTGGTACTCCACCCAGGTATGGCGCGGTGTAGCCGTCTCCGACCTGCTGGCGCGCGCCGGCCCGACGGGCGCGGCGTCCAGCGTCACCTTCACCTCCGTCACCGGCTACTACCGGCGCTTCTCGATGGACGAGGCCGCCGGCTACATGCTCGCGTCCCACGTCGGCGATGAAACGCTCTCCCACGGCCACGGCTTCCCATTGCGGCTCGTCGCGCCCGACAAGCGCGGTTTCGAATGGGTCAAATGGGTTGTTGACGTGCGGGTGAACGACACCCCCAAGTGGCTCCAGCCCCCTCTCCCCATCCAGTAGGCGACCACCGTCACCCCCATCCTAACCTTCCCCCATCAAGGGGGAAGGGACTTTGAAGAGACCCTGGTACCTGCCCTATGGAACCTTTCTCCCACATCCCGCGTATTATCTGGTGAGAGGACTCTCAAACATCCGGCTGGAGGCAGGCTATGACCGAAGCCGAGGCCATACGGCTCTGCCAGGAAGGTTCCCCGGACGCCTTCCGGCACCTTGTGGAGCAACACCAGAACACGCTCTTCGGAACGGCGGTGCTCATGACCGGCGACAGGTCAGTCGCCGAGGAGCACGTCCAGGAGGCGTTCCTTTCCGCGTGGCGCGGCATCCGCCGCTTCCAACGGGACCGCCCGTTCAAGCCCTGGGTCGTGCGCATCCTGGTAAACCGCATCGTGTCCAGCCGGAGGAGAAACCGGGTGCCCACCGCGCCCCTGGAGGACGCCGAGCGCGTCAGCGGTCCCGCCGACGTCCTGGAGTCGGCCATGTCCGCCGAGCGGCGCGACGAGGTCCAGGCCGCGCTCGGCCGCCTCAGCCCGCGGCACCACCAGGTGGTGGTACTCCGCTACTTCGCGGAGCTGTCCGTAAGCGAGGTCGCGGAAGCGCTCGGAGTGCGGGAGGGCACCGTGAAGTCCAGGCTGAGCCGCGCGCTCGGCCGGCTACGAGAAGAACTTATGGAGACCTGCGACACGGAGGCGCGGCGATGAGCAGCAACGAGTCGTTCGACCGTGAAATGGAACACACGCTCAGAGGCTACTTCTCTCGCCGCTCCCGCGAGCTCGAGGCGCCCGCGGACACCTGGGCGCGCCTGGAGCGCCGCCTGGAAACGAGGCAGCGCCGTGGGTATGGAGCCCACATGTGGAAAATTCTGACCGGGGCGGTGGGAACGGCGGCCGTCGCGGTGGTGCTTGTGTTTGTGGTGATGCAAGCGTTGCCACAAATGTTGCCAATCGATCAGAGTCCCGCGTCCATATTGATAAGCGAGGGCCCGGAGTCCACGACGGCCCGCAGGTCGCCGCCCGCGCCCACCTCTGTCGGTCTACCGGGCAACCCGGGCAACCCCGGTCCGCAGGGGCCGCAAGGGCCGCAAGGACCGCCTGCGCCCGCTGCCGCCCCTGCGCCCATCATGGCCGCCCAACCCGGGATCACGAGCGAGGAGGTTGCGTCCGAGATTGCGAAGGCGCTGGCCGCGCAGCCCACCGCTCCGCCCGCGCCCCAAGCTGCGGCCGCTCCTGTCGCGCCAGCGGCGCAGCCTACGGCGGCTCCTGCCCCTGCGCCTACGCCCCAGACGTATGCTATTCCGACAGCCGCCCCCGCGCAGCCGTACGCGACGCCGGCCCCCGCGGCTGAGGCCCGGGCCGCCTCCGAGCCGCCGCCGGCCTCGGTCGCGCGTCCCGACGCAACCACGTTCGCCGACTTCGCGCGCCAACCCGCCGTGCTCGCCGCCGAGGACGCCGTGTCCACATTCAGCCTGGACGTGGATCGCACCTCCTACTTCCTCGCCCTGGAGTGGGCGCGGGCCGGCTACGGCGTCGAGCCGGACTCGGTCCGTGCCGAGGAGTGGCTGAACGCCTTCGACTACGGCTACGCTCCCCCGCCGGACGAGTGGGGATTCGGTGTCGACACCGACCTGGTGGAGCATCCGCTGGATCCCGGCAAGCTGCTCGCGCGCATCGGATTCCAGGCGCCGCACCTGCCCGATGACAGGCCGCTCAACGTGACGCTCGTGCTGGACGCCTCCGGATCGATGGCCAACGGCAACCGCGTCGCCATCGCGCGCGCCGCCGCCGAGGCCATACACCGCAGCCTGCGCCCGCAGGATCGCATAGCGGTCGTCCACTTCACTACGGACGTGGTAGGCCATCTCACGGTGCCGCACGTCAGCCCGGACTTCGGCGGCGTCTCGGCGTCGATAGCGAACCTCATGCCCCGCGAGAGCACCAACGTGCAGGTGGGCCTGAACGAGGGCGTGCGCTTGGCGGACGAGGCGCGCCGCGAGCGCCCGGACGCGTACAACTACGTCATCCTCATGTCCGACGGCGTCGCCAACGTGGACGCCACCGACCCGTTCGGCATACTCGAGTCGGCATACGATAGCAACGCCGCCAACCCGCTGCGGCTCATAACCGTGGGCGTCGGCATCGAGAACTACAACGACTACCTGCTGGAGCAACTCGCGCAGCACGGCAACGGCTGGTACCGCTACCTGAACACCGTTGACCAGGCGCGCGCCACCTTCAGCCGCGACAACTGGCTGGCGCTGTCCACGCCCTTCGCAGACCAGACGCGCGCCCAGGTGACCTGGGACCCCGCGCTCGTCTACTCGTGGCGCATCGTCGGCTACGAGAACCGCGTCACGCCCGACGAGACGTTCGCAGAGGACCGCAAGGAGTTCGCCGAAATCTACTCCGGCGCGGCGACCACGGTGCTCTACGAGCTGGAGCTGCGCAGCGACGCGCGGCTGCCCCGCGGCGAGAAGGTGGATCTGGGCCGAGTCGAGCTTCGCTGGATCGTGCCCGACACGCAGCAGTCCCGCAGCCAGCGCGCGGACGTGACGGGCAGGGGAGACGTCTCCTTCGGACACGGCGTCGATCCGATGCTGCGCCTGGCCGCCATAGTCGGCCTCGCCGCCGACCGCTACGGCGCGCTGCCGCAAGCCCCCGCCGAGGGCCACTACGCCATACGCGACGACCTCGACAGGCTGAGCGAGCATCTGGACGTCCTGCGGTCCGATCTCGGACACCTCGACGCATACCACGACTTCGACTACCTGCTCGACCGCATCACCGAAAGCGTGCAGGCCCGCCCGTCCAAACCATCCGGCTACAGCAACTGAGCGGCTGCGACGTTCCGAGCGCCCGGGGCCTGTACGCGCTACCGGCCGGAGAGAGTATATTGGTGAGGCCCTTCCGCGGCCTCACCGAGAGGAGAGACTTCAATGAGGACAACGCTCGCGTCCGTCTGCTTGTTCGTGCTCGCCGCCGCGCTCCTGGCCGCGTGTTCAGGCGACCAGGCCGACGAGCCGCCCGTTGTGGCCCAGGTCGTCCCCACGCTCTCCCCGGCGCCCGTACCCACGGCCACCGGGACGCCGAGGCCGACGCCAACCCTCACGCCGACACCGACCAACACACCGGAACCCACGGCCACACGCACGCCCATGCCGGTGGCCACGGCTGCACCGACCCGGACGCCAACCGCCACCGCGATACTGACCCCAACAACAACGCCCGCCGAGACGCCGACTCCTTCGCCGACGCCGACGTTCACGCCCACTGCCATCGCGACCTTCGCGCCCACCCCGACCTTCACCCCAACCCCCGCGGCCACGGCGACGTTCACCCCCACGCCCGTACCAACCCAAGTGCCGACTCCCACGCCCGTACCAACTCAAGCGCCGACTCCCACGAACACGCCCATCCCAACCGCGACTCCCACGAACACGCCGACCCCAACGCCCATACCCGTGGCGTCGTCGCCCCCGCCGAGGTGGGTGTTCGCCGGAGACATACCCGACGAGCACAGAGTTGTGCTACAGGAAGAGATGGAGCGCGTGCGTGGCTATTTCAGCGCGGGATACGGCGCGGAGGCGACCGGGTTCACGGCGATGGTAGGCACGTTCGAGGCGATGGCGCCCGCGTACCAAGACCTGACGGGTGAAGACCTACTGGCCCGGCAAGCCTCGCGGGGTTGGGTACGAGGATGGATTGCGACCTCGAAGGCGGGCGGGGCGGTGCTCGTCCTCGTGTACAATCCATATGAGGCGAATCCGGTTACCATACCCGAAACCACCATCATCCACGAGTATTTCCACATCCTGCAGGGCCAGCACGCTTCCGGGATCGCGGAGCTTCCCAGCGGCGAGATGGCCTATGGCGGCATCGACAAGGGTCCCGAATGGATGGTGGAGGGCTTGGCCTCCTACGCCGATTACGCCTATTCGCAGACGAGGCCCGGCCGCCGCGCGTTCCTGGAGGACAGATACACTCCGTATTGGGATTTGGCGCAGCAGCGCCTGACGGAACCCGACTCCCTGGGCGACTTGGCGGAGGAGTTGAGGGCAATCGAAGACGATTCCGTGTTCCGGGGTGTGGAGCACTCGTATCCCCTGAGCTTCCTCGGGGCCCTCTTTCTGGTCGAGGAGGCGTCTAAGAACGAGGGCGGGTATGTGGACTTCTGGCGATTCCTGCACGACCGACCGGACTGGCGGCACGCCTTCGAGGACGCCTTCGGCCTGACCACGGAGGAGTTCTACGCGGCCTTCGGCGAGTGGATCGACACGCGGATTCCCGATCTCGCCAGCGTGCGATACAAGCTCCAACTGCGCTGGGATGGCCCGACGATAACGGGACAGGGAGTGCCGCTGGTCAAGCTGGAGAATTCGGCTTGGGTCACTACGTCGCTAACCACATCATCCGACCCTGACGGCGTTTTCTACGTCATCTACAGCAGGGGCGACACCGGGGCGAGTGTCCTGTCCCTGTGGTGGCAGGAAACGGACTGGTGCACGGAGCATCTGCTCGGCTACTTCAAGGATGGGGGCCTAACCACTGACCGCAACGAGGCCACACGCGTCAAATTCACCGGTGAGTCGGAGGACGCGGAGTGGCGCCTTCCCACGCATCCCGGCGCGCTCCCGCGCGTGGACGGCCAGTGCCGAGGTTGCAACTGCCCCGGCTCCTGACCGCCGTTTGACAGCGCCATCGGTGCTTGCCACCACATATGAACATTACTGGCCAAAGAGAATACTTTGGAGAGGCCCATTCGCTGTCTCACCGAGAGGAGAAGCCTCCATGAGTACAACGCTCGCATCCATCTGCTTGTTCGTACTCGCCGCGGCGCTCCTGGCCGCGTGTTCAGGCGACCGGCCCAGCGAGCCGCCCGCGGTGGCCCAGGTCGTCCCCACGCTCTCCCCGGCGCCCGTATCCACGGCCACCGAGACGCCGAGGCCGACGCCAACCCTCACGCCGACACCGACCAACACACCAGAACCCACGGTCACACGCACGCCCGTGCCGACGCCCACGGCTACACCGACCCGGACGCCAACCGCCACCGCGACACTGACTCCAACGCCAACGTCCGCGCCTACCGAGACGCCGACTCCTTCGCCGACGCCGACGCTCACGCCAACCGCCACCGCGACCTTCACGCCCACCCCGACCTTCACCCCAACCCCCACGGCCACGGCGACGTTCACCCCCACGCCCACGCCGACCCAGGCGCCGACGCCCACGAACACGCCCATCCCAACCGCGACTCCCACGAACACGCCGACCCCAACGCCCATACCCGTGGCATCGTCGCCCCCGCCGAGGTGGGTGTTCGCCGGCGACATCCCCGACGAGCACAAGGCGCTTTTACAGAAGGACTTGGAGGGCGTCCGCGGCTTCTTTGGTGGTCTGTACGGCGTCGAGGCGACCGGGTTCACCGTGCTCGTGGGCGACGGCCCCGAATCCGTGGCGAACGCATACAGTGGATTGACCGGCAGGGAGATAACGAGAAACTACATCGTGACGCGGGGGTTCAGCGGATGGGCCACGACCACGAAGCGAGGGGGAGCCCTGATTGTCCTCATGTACCGGCCGGGCGAGGACGATCTCCCGTACTACCACATCGCCCACGAGTATTTCCACGTCCTGCAGGGCCAGCAGGCCCAGGGATTCGCAACGCTGCCCAACGGAGAGAAGGACTACAGTAGCGGGTCATCCAACGGCGCTTACTGGTTGGTGGAGGGCACAGCCGAATACGCCGACGACGCGTACTCTTCGGTCGCCGACCGGCCCGTGCCCTATTGGGGCGCTGATTGGAACAGGGAGTACCTGGAGAACCAGCGCGTGCGCGAGCCCGAATCCATACGGGACGTTGCCGCGGAGTTGGAGAGGATGGAGGACAGACGCGGTTTCCACGACGACACGGTGAGCCTGTCGTACTCCCTCAGTTTCTACGCGTCGACGTTCCTGATTGACGAGGTGGCCAAGGACCGCGACGGCTCGTACGTCCATTACTGGCGGCTGCTGCACGACCGGCGGGATTGGAAGCGCGCCTTCGAGGACGCCTTCGGGTTGCCCGTGGAGGAGTTCTATCCGGCCTTCCGGGAGTGGTTCGACGCGAACATCGTCGGCGAGGCCGCCACGCGCGTCAGGCTCCGCGTGCAATTCCGCTGGCCCCAAGCGCCCATAGACGCCAGCGATTGGGGAAGACCCATTTTCCGCGTGGTGGACAGGGACTGGCGCGGCTCCCCGGGCAGAATCACCACCGCATCGCCCGGCTGGAAGCGCAGCGTCGCCTACTTCGTCTACAACCGCGGCGCGACCGGCGACGGCGTTCTCGCCCTGATGTGGACGCGCGACGGCTGCACGCTCTGGCCGCTCGGCTACTACCAGAACGGGAAGCTGGTCACGTCCGTCGAGGCGGCCACGCGCTTCGAGTTCACCGGCGAGTCCCAGGACATCGAGTGGGTCCTCTCCGTGCATCCCGCCGCGCTCCCGCGCGCAGGAGCGGGGCAACGCCTCGGCTACTGTCCCAACTGACGCGCGTCTGGCTTGGTAACTTCCGCCGAACACCCTGCTGGCATACGCACACCCACACGCCACGCCGGCCGTCTCGCGCTTGACAGCGCCATCGGCGCTTGTCATCATTACAGTACAACAGTTCTATATCGAAGAAGGGGTCCGAATTGCACGGCAAGATGAGGGCCGCCCAGATCTGGCGCGACCACAACCTGCGAACTCCGACCGACCTGCGGGCGTTGACCCGCGCGCTCGGGCTGCGCGTGGTGGAGTTCCCCTTCAGCGGCAGGCTGAAAGAGGTGATCATCGACGGCGTGATAGGCGTCCGCCCCGGGCTGTCGCGCGCCGAGTTCCGGTGGCTGGTGGCGCACGCGACCGGCCACCACCTGATGCACCTGGGCACGAGCTTCTACCTGGAGAGCTGGCAGTGGGTGAACCGGGCGAAAGCCGAGAGGCAGGCCGAGGAGTTCGCGGCATACCTGCTCGGCGGACCGGACGGCTGGCGCCTCAGCGCGCCGGAACTCGGCATCCCAGAGGCCAAGTTCCCGCTGGTGGCGGAGCTAACCCGCCAATCTCCTATTGTCCCTTCCCCCTTGACGGGGGAAGGCTAGGATGGGGGTGAAGAGTCCCTTCTCCCTCGACGGGTGAAGAGCCTGCCCTGGGCCTGCCGAATGGGTCAGGATGGGGGTGTAGCCCCGCCCCTCCGCGTGCTCCGCACGTAGCGCGCGAAGTCCCGCACCGACTCCCATTCGTCGTCCGTCAGGTCGCTCACCTCGTGCAGCCGCGCGAGCTGCTCGTCCTCCAGCGGGTTCTCGTACTCCTCGGCGGTGATGTATCCCGCCTCCACGGCCAGCGCGCCGTACAGCAGACCCAGCGTGGTCGCCAACGCCTTCAGCGTCGCCACCGTCGGCCGGAATCGCCCGCTCTCCAGGTGCCCGACGTACCCCTGGCTCATGCCCAGCGCGAGCGACAACTGCCGCTGCGTCATGCCCCTGCCGCGCCGGGCATCCCTCACCATGTCGGCAAGCCCCCCGTATGTGCGCTCCCGCTCGGCCATGATGCTCCGTCCGCCTGCCCACTCCGGCGAGCGCCCGTCCGCTGGACGCCCTCGCCCAGATTGTAGCCGACGCCCGCGTATGGACGCTATTGACACAAACGTTCGCCGCTTCGTATAATATCGTTCGTCAAGGCGCGGGCGTTGCCCGTGATCAGGTTTTCGGGCTACAGGCGTCCGGACGTTGTTCGAGTGCGACCGTCGATTATGGCGCGGAGGTTTCCAGGTGTTCCTGCTCAAGAGATGCCCAAGGTGCGGCGGAGACGTGGACGTGGCAGACACCACCGACGTCCGGTGCGTGCAGTGCGGCCACCGGCCGCCGGTCGGCGAGCTGGTCGAGCGAAGGCTGCCCGGCATCGGCTTCCTGCCCCTCATGGAACTGGATCTCCTGTGCCCCCGCTGCGACTCCGACTTCATCATCGCGCTCGAAAAGCTCCGCGAGCGGGACAACACCGTCTACCGCTGCCGCAAGTGCGGCCACCTGTACAGTCCCCGCCTCGCCGACGGTGGCACAGCCCTCGCCTCGTAGCTTGTCCCCCCTCAACGCAGTAGGGGCGGGTTTGTAACCCGCCCGCAGTCTCCTCCCCCTCGCAGGGGGAAGGTCAGAGCCTGCCCCGTACTCGATACGGGGATGGGGGTGAACGCGCGCCTTCCGAACAGTCCCCTCTCACTCGATGGGAGAGGGGCAGGGTGAGGGTGAGGGTGACGCCCGCCCGCCGCCTCCCCCCTGTCATTCCGAGCGTAGCCGAGGAATCTAACGCGGTCGCCTCACGGCACAAGCTCCCGAAGCGCCGCCGCCGACCACCTTAGTCGTTACGTCAGAGTCGAGTCGGTTATCCTGACGGTGTAGTGAAACACCTCGTTGATGAACTCGGTCCAAGCCTCGCCGTCATGGGCTATATCGTCCAACAGAAACACCTTGACCACGCCCATTTGGTTCAGCCTGGCCCTCATCTCGGGCGTGACTACGCCTGCGACGAGAAAGTTGACGCAATCCGCGGGCGTGTCTTCGAAGCTCTTCTGCATAGCCCCGAGCCGTTCCAGTGCCCCTGCCGGGTCTTTCCCGCCTTTGATTTCAATTGTGGCGGCAGCTCTCAAGCCCTCCGAGGTTTGCCGCTGAAACAGTATATCCGGCTCGGAACCGAAGCGCATCGAGTACCCTCTAGGGAGTTCGAACTCCGTGCCTTGCTCGTTCCGTTTGACAATGAGCCCGTGCCTGTCTAGCCAGTTCCTTATGCGCGTTCTAACCAGGTCTTCGGCATCTCTGCCGATGATGTTGCGAAACGTTCCGTCCAGCCCGATTCCCATGTTGGCTATGAGATTGCGGTAGCCGTTTTCCAGTGTCCAGTCGGTAGTGCCTTCGATAATGGACGATATGACAGCGTTGTAGAGCCGTGCTACACGAACGCTTTGGTCATCGGAAATTCGGGACTTTCGGGAGCCATCTTCCCAGGACGATACGGGAACGGCAATGTCGGCGACGCGCTTCTGTGGAAGTAGGGCTATTCCGCGGTAGTATTGGGACGTTGAGGGGTGTGCTCGTAAGACCACCGGGTGAGCAAACACTAGCTTGGGGTCGATTCCACAGCCGATGACATGTTCCCACGCCTGTTCACTTATCATCAGGTCGTCCAACGGACGAAAGTCCAACTCTGTCGCAAAGTCATCAATCAGATCCCGAAGATCCTGGTCAGTGCGTTGGCGGATTCTCTCGGAAATGAGCGTGGATCTGATCTGAGCATTATGCAGGCTACTCATTCTTCCGGACCCATCTGTAAACGCACTTCCTTATCTCGCGGCGACCAAAACGACGCATCTGCTGGCTGGAATTCCCTTTGCCTCGTTGCAGCGTCCAAATGTCCGCGCAAACGAAACCGGACTGTTCGGCGTAGTCCGCCAAAATGAGATCGACCGGTAGTTCCTCGCCGTGATACTGGACGTTATCGTTAACCATTATGACTGTCCCGCCCGGCCGGACAAGACGCCCAAGCTCAGCTACGATGATAGCCATCTCGAAGAAATAGCCTTCTATGAGCCGGATGACGTGTCGGTTGCCGAGTTCCCCTTGCCGCTGCCTCAGTATATGTAAGACCTCACGGGTGGCCCCTTGGTCTTGGTACATTCGTTGGGCGCGTTCTAGCAGACTGGAGTCTCCGCCGTAAGTTCTCCGCAGCCACTCCTGCTTGGGCTTGTTCTCGACGGTCGCCGAGAGCATCTGCTGGCGCAAGTCGGCGAAGTCTGCCTGGTCGTAGCCGAGCCAGGCCAATTCAAGGGCGTATGTGCGGGTGTAGTCGTAACGGTTGGCGTATGGAGGTGACGTAATCACCATGTCGAATGACTCCGATGGCAACGTTCGGAGCAATTCCAGGCTGGAGCCTGTCAGGAGTGTGGGGTATCCCCACCCCAACTCGCGTTTCAAGGTCCTAATGTCTTGAACCATCTGAGTCAGTCGGTGTTCAAGGGCGTGTCGAAACGGCAAAATCGGACCCTTGTCAACGCGTGAGCGGAGTGAACGTCCTGATCGGTAGTCCCACCTGAGATACTGCCCGTCCTTGCGCGTGTAACTCACATCCTCGAGGATGGACATGCAGGCGAAGTTCATGAGCGCCCTCAAGGTCGGGTCGCCAATCTCTTCGATAAAGCGCCTCGCCTTCGCGATGTCGGCCTCTGTGGTATCAGGGAACGCGGATTCGGTGATCTTGACGTGTGGGAACGCGTACTCGGACAGAGCGGATTCATCGGACGCAATGTGCTCAACTAGTCTATTCCCCACAGACTCGAGCTCGGAGCGGGAAACGCCGTTCGCCGCCTGTGCGATCGTCTGTCCCGCCAGCACGCCGACCGGCATTATCTCTATGCCGGTCGCGGAAAGCCCGTTGCCTGCCGCCACCAGTGGCGCCGTCCCAATGCCCGCGAACGGATCTAGGAGCGCAGTCGGCTGGTACTCGTCGACAAAGTCCTCGACCAGTTCTTTGGAAAAGGCCTCTTTGTACTTCATCCAGCGCAACCCGGCGGCGTTACGATTGCCCTGATACGACACTGTCTTGCGGTTGAACGCTAGATTGACGCTCAGGCGCTCGCCGAAGCGATCTTGCAGCCGCTGCCTCTCAGTGACACTGCCGCCGTTGGGAGATGTGACAAGTTCCATATTCTTGGCCCACATTGGAATGTTTGCCTAGATGGCTCAGGCAGAGTGTAGCACAGTCGTTCTTGGCGCGCCACTCATAGCCCAGTTCGCATTCTCCACTCAATAGCTGTCTGCTTGTATTGACACTGTAGACCGAAAGGCGCGGCCGCGCAAACCCACCGCCCGCTAAAGGCGCAGGCAGTTAAGTTGCCGCCTGCCATTTTTCGCGTCCTTCGCGGATTTCTAAACGGAGGGGTTATTGACACCCCAGTACATCCGTGCTATGCTGCCTTCATCACAAACAACCGGCCACTGGCCACCGGCCACCAACGTAACAGCCGTGACAACAAACCGTCAGATAAATTCCCGTCCAACCGTAATCCGTTCCATCCGTAACCTGAATCGCCGACCGCCCAGCTACGAAATCCGAGGAGATAAAACAAAAGAAACGAAACGGGACACTATTTTCTAGCTTGTTTGTCCCACCCGGCAGTTTGGCCACTGCCTCTGCCCGGATGCTACTCCGCTTGGTAGCCCGTCACCCGTCCATTCCTATCGTCCCTTCCCCCTCGCAGGGGGAAGAGCCTGCCCTGAGCTTGCCGAAGGGTCAAGATGGGGGTGACGTCAGCGAAAAGCCGTCCGGGACCCGTACCGCGCACGCCGTTAGGCCGGCGCGGAGTTCCGGTTCCGGTTCCGCATCACCTTGCCGACGGCGTCCCCGGCCCAATCACGCGGCAGCAGGTCGAGAGGTGCTGCGCGGTCTGTCCTCGTGGCCACCGCGCGAGCCAGTCCCGGCCCTGCCGCGCTGCCAACCCACTCGCTACCCGCGAGCCTTTAACAATTCAATCGGTATGCCATCTGAGTCGAGGCCGTTCGCGCGCTCAAGCCTTTGGACGCCTGCGGTCCCTTCCCCCTCTCAGGGAGAAGGTTAGAGCCTTCCCCCGCGAAAGTGGGGGATGGGGGTGAAAGCCGGGACAGAAGTGTCGACGCAGCCCACGCCCGACCTCCCATGCTGCTATACTGTCCCCCGCAATGGCCAGGGACGACTTCAATTTCAGCCACACCCTCCGGGTCCGCTGGGCCGAGTGCGACGTGCAGGGCGTCGTCTACAGCGCAGCCTACGCCAACTTCATCGAGATCGGACAGGCCGAGTACTTCCGCAACCTCGGAATCGCCATCTACGACCCCGCCATGCGCCGCCACCTCGACTTTGCCACCGTCAAGATGTCCCTAGACTTCTTCGTTGCCGCCCACCTGGACGATGTCCTCAGCGTCTGCTGGAAGATCCAGCGCGTCGGCAACTCCAGCATCACCGCCCTCTGCGAAATCTACCGCGGCTGTGACGAGGAACCGCTCACCCGCGGCGTCGCCATCTATGTCAACCACGACGAGGTCACCCGAAACTCCCGGCCCGTGCCCGACGACGTGCGCCGCCTGATCGACACCTTCGAGTCCACCGGCGAGGTCATCCCCCTCGCCGACCTGCCCGGCCTCGCCGCTATCGGCTCCGGCAGGGGATAGGCAGACCGCCGCAGATGACGCTGTCCCCCGAAACACGCGAAGCCCTCGACAGCCTCGCCCTGTCCGAGCGGGAGTACGAGGCCATAGTCGATCGGCTCGGCAGGGTCCCCAACGAGCTCGAGCTCGGCCTGTTCGGCTCCCTGTGGAGCGAGCACTGCGGCTACAAGCACTCCAAGCCCCTGCTGCGGCTGCTGCCCGGCGACGGCCCCCGCGTGCTGGTCGGCGCAGGCGACGAGAACGCCGGCGCCGTGGACATTGGCGACGGACTGGCCGTGGTGTTCAAGATAGAGTCCCACAACCACCCGTCCGCCATCGAGCCGTACCAGGGCGCCGCGACCGGCGTGGGCGGCATCGTTCGCGACATCTTCGCCATGGGCGCGCGCCCCATCGCCCTGCTCAACTCCCTGCGTTTCGGCGACCTGTCCGAGCCGCGCAACCGCTTCCTGCTCCAGGGCGTGGTGGCCGGCATATCCGGCTACGGCAACTGCATCGGCGTGCCCGACGTCGGCGGCGAGATCTGCTTCGGCCCCACCTACTCCGGCAACCCGCTCGTCAACGCGATGTGCGTCGGCATTCTCGACAAGCGCAGCCTCATCAGCGCCGTCGGCGCGCCCGGCAGCTCCCTCATGCTGGTCGGCGCCCGCACCGGACGCGACGGCATTCACGGCGCGTCCGGCCTGGCCTCCCGTTCGTTCGAGGAGGAGAGGGAGCTGCGCCCCACGGTCCAGGTGGGCAACCCCTTCATGGAGAAGTCGCTCATCGAGGCGTGCCTGGAGCTCGCCGCCACCGACCACTACGTCGGTATGCAGGACCTCGGCGCCGCCGGCCTCACCAGCGCCAGCGTGGAGGCAGCCGCCAGGGGCGGGGCCGGCATCGACCTGGACGTCTCCCGCGTCCCCCGCCGCGACGACGGCATGGTCCCCTACGAGGTCATGCTCTCCGAGTCCCAGGAGCGGATGCTCGTCATCGCCCGCCGCGGCCGCGAGGACCAGGTGAAGGCCATCTTCGACAAGTGGGACCTCGAGTGCAGCGTGATAGGCGCCGTCACCGGCGACGGCATCGCCCGCGTCCGAGACGGCGACCGCCTCGAGGGCGAGGTGCCCGTCCGCCTGCTCACCGACCCGCCGCTGTACCGCCTGCAAGGGCGCAAACCCGCCTGGCTGGACGAGGCGCAGCGCCACGACCTCGCCGCCGTTTCTCTCCCCGATGACGGCCCCGGCGAGACGCTCCTCCGCCTGCTCGCCTCCCCCAACATCGCCAGTAAGCGCTGGGTGTATCGCCAGTACGACCACCAGGTGCAGACCAACACCGTCCAGCCGCCGGGCACGGACGCCGCCGTGATACGCATCCGGGGCACGCGGCGCGCTCTCGCGCTGTCCACCGACGGCAACGGCCGCTACTGCTACCTCGACCCCTACGCAGGCGGCCAGATAGCCGTCGCCGAGGCGTGCCGCAACGTCTCGTGCGCAGGCGCGGAGCCTATCGCGCTCACCGACTGCCTCAATTTCGGCAACCCAGAGAAGCCGGAAACCTACTACCAGCTCGAGCGGTGCATCGAGGGCATGGCCGCCGCCAGCCGCGCGCTGGGCGCGCCCGTGGTGAGCGGCAACGTGAGCCTGTACAACGAGACGCAGGGACAGGACATCTGGCCCACGCCCATTGTCGGCGCGCTCGGACTGATAGAGGACGTGCGGCGCATCGCCGGCATAGGCTTCGCCGGGCCGGGCCGACTGGTCGCGCTTCTCGGCGCGGGCGAAGTGTCCGGCGACCCGGACGACCTCGCCGCCAGCGAGTACCTGCACGTCGTCCACGGTCTCACCGCGGGCCGCCCCCGCATCGACATGGACCTGGAAGTGGCGGTGCAGCGCGCCTGCCGCCGTCTCGTCCGCGAGGGCGTCGCCGAGTCTGCCCACGACTGCTCCGACGGCGGACTGGCGGTCGCGTTGGCCGAGTCCTGCATCGCCGGCGGCGTCGGATTCCGCGGCGAGTTCGCCGTCCCGGACCGCTGGGACGCCGCCCTCTTCGGCGAGCGCCAGTCCCGCATCATCGTCTCGCTCCCCCCCGACCGCGAGTCCGATCTGCGCCGCATCTGCGCCGAAGAGGGCGTCCCCTGGCTCCCGCTCGGCCGCACCGGCGGCGAGACGTTTGCCCTCCGCTTAGTCCCTTCCCCCTCGCAGGGGGAAGGTCAGGATGGGGGTGCCGTCCCCGCCGCGCTGGACGTGCCCGTGTCCCGCATGTCGGACGTGTGGGACAACGCCCTCGAACGCGCGCTGGCCGGCGCGTAAGAAATCCCTTCCCCCCTCACTACCAACGATCCATCTGCGCATTTCTTATCTCACGTGCTTGGCGCAGATCCTCTGCACCGTCGGACAGCACCCTGTCTCCGTAGAGTTCCTTCTGCCTCGCCTTCATGTCGTCGGCCCATTCGCCCAGCGTCATGCGCTGTTTCACGCCATTGGGTTCGTCACGCGACAACGCATCCAAAATGGCCGAGAAGCAAAACTGCTCCACGGTTTCACCTTTGAGCGTAGCCATAGTCCGCAGTCTGTCGTGAACGTCAGCGCTCAGTTCCAATGTGAGCCTCTTCTTCGCCTGCATGATACCCATCCTTGCGACTAGGTAGTGTTGACATTTGCATTATACTGGGTATATGTCAACAGTTAACCTATCTCCAGAGCAATGGTCACGGGTGTTGGAGTTCCTTCGTAGCCAGCCAGACGTGTATGTCGGACAGGAGGCCGACTGTGAGCGGTTCATCGAGGCTATCATGTGGATGAGCAGGTCTGGCGCGTCATGGAGGCTACTGCCTTCCGAGTATGGGAAATGGAACAGCGTCTACAAGCGGTTCGGCCGATGGTGTGAGAACGGAGTATGGGAGCGAATGCATCAGCATTTCGCCGATGATCCTGACATGGAGCACCTGATAATCGACAGTACCATAGTCCGGGCCCATCATTCGGCTGCGGGCGCACCCAAAAAAAGGGTGGTCAAGCATCTCAAGCCCTCGGTCGAAGCCGAGGTGGGTTCACTACGAAGGTCCACGTGGCTGTCGATGGCCTCGGCAATCCCTTGAGGTATACGCTGACCGCAGGACAGGAGCACGATGTCACTCAGGCCGAGGCGCTCGTGTGGGGTATGGAGAGCGAGTATGTGATTGCAGACCGCGCATATGACTCCCGTCAGTTTCGTGAGTCGATCATCGGCAACGAGGCTACCCCGGTGATCCCGCCTCGCTCGAACCGCAGGGAGCCACCCTCATACGATGAGTATCTGTACCGGGAGCGGCATCTCGTTGAGTGCTTCATAGGCAAGATCAAGCACTACCGCCACATCTTCTCCCGATTCGACAAGCTGGCGGATAGATACCTTGGATTTCTCCACTTCGTCGGCGCTCTCATATGGCTAAGATGAAATGTCAACACTACCTAGTTATCCGCTTCAAGAGTAGGCCAACCCCCCGAAACCGTCAATGCGCCGCACCCGGACCACAACTCCCGCATGGGCCAGCTACAGCGGGCGCTCCGCGCGCTGGGCCTCAGCCTGACGGTGGAGGTTAGCGGCGCGTAGGGAGGTGCGGGGGATTCGGTCGCCTACTCGCCAGGAGGAGGCTTGCCGCCCAAGTCTCAACTTGACAGCCCCGCCGCCAATTGTTAGATTGTGTCCAGAATGGGAAATTGTGCGTGGCGGACGAAGTGGGGGAGTATGAAGCGCTGAGGGGGGACTGAACTTGCCGAGATACGATTACAGGTGCGACTCGTGCCAACACCGGTTCGAGCTCAAGCAGAGCTTCGACTCCGAGCCGGTCGCGACCTGCCCGAGCTGCGAGGGCAAAGCGCGACGCCAGTTCCACGCCGTACCCATCGTCTTCAAGGGCAGCGGCTGGTACGTCAACGACTACGGCAGGCGCAACGGCAGCACCTCCGCCCCGGCGGAGCCCAAGGAGTCCGAAGAGAAGAAGGCCTCCAAGGCGGAGAAGAAGTCCGACGGCGAGGCCAAGTCCGAGAGCAAGTCCAAGACGGGCGCGAAAGCCGAGTCCACGTCGGCGTAGAGGACTCCACCTCCACATAATGCGAGCCTTGGTGCAAAGGGTCTCCGAAGCGTCCGTGACCGTCGCGGACGAGACTGTCGGGGCCATCGGCGCGGGGCTGCTGGTCCTGCTCGGCTTCTCCGCCGAAGACACCCACGAGGACGCAGATTACATAGTCGGCAAGGCGATCACCCTGCGCATATTCGCCGACGACGAGGGAAGATTCAACCGCTCGGCCCTGGATGTAGAGGCCGAGCTTTTGCTTGTCAGCCAGTTCACCCTCTACGCCGACACTCGCAGGGGACGCAGGCCCAGCTTCTCCTCCGCCGCGCCGCCGGACCGCGCCGAGGCCGAGTTCGCCCGCGCCGTCGAGCTGTTCCGCCAGTCCGGCCTCCGCGTGCAGACCGGCGTGTTCCAGGCCCACATGATGGTCCACAGCACCAACGACGGCCCCGTCACCATCATGCTCGACTCCGCCGACCGGACGCGACCCAGGCGCGGGTAGGCGGCTCCGCTTGCCTCCTCTCCCCTGGTGGGAGAGGATTGATGTGAGGGGGAACTACACGAAGTCCAGGCTGATGTCCAGCGCTCGCACCGAGTGCGTCAGCGCCCCCACCGAGATGAGGTCCACGCCCGACGCCGCCACGTCACGCACCGTGTCCAGGTCGATGCCGCCCGACGCCTCCGTTACCGCCCGTCCGCGCGCCAGCTCCACCGCCCGTGCCATCTCCGCCGGCGACATGTTGTCCAGCAGCAGTATCTCCGCGCCCGCGTCCAGCGCCTCCCGCGCCTCCTCCACGCTCTCCACCTCCACCTCCACGCGCACCGTGTGCGGCGCGTTCGCGTAGGCCCTGCGCACCACGTCGGCCAGGCTCAGACCGTCGTCGCGCAGCGCCTGGATGTGGTTGTCCTTGATCAGGATGCCGTCGCCCAGGTTGCGCCGGTGATTGTGGCCGCCGCCGCAGCGAACCGAGTACTTGTCCAGCGTGCGCAGCCCCGGCGTGGTCTTGCGCGTGTCCACTATCCGCGCGTCGTGGCCCGCCACCGCGTCCACGTAGCGGCGCGTGGCGGTGGCGATGCCGCTCATGCGCTGCGCGAAATTGAGCGCGGTGCGCTCGGCCATCATGATCGACGCCGCGGAGCCGCTGACTGCGGCGATCTCGTCGCCCGGGCGCAGCGCCGAGCCGTCGGGCAGCCGCGCGCAGACGTCCAGCGTGGGGTCTACGCGGCGGAAGACGGCGAGCGCCACGCCGACGCCGGCCAGCACGCCTTCGGTCTTGGCAACCATCACGGCGCGCGCCTGCAGGTCCGGCGGGATGAGCGCCTCGCAGGTGGGGTCGCCGATAGACAGGTCCTCGCTTAGCGCGCGGTCGATCAGCGACTCGATTTCGGGCGTCAGGTGAAACACGCTAGACGACGGCCAGCATCCGGTCCAGCGCGACGCGCGCGAATTCTGCCGTCTCGTCGTCGACGGTGATGGGGTTCACGGTCACGCCCTCGAGCAGGCCGTCGAGCACCCAGGACAGGTATGCGGGGTGGATGCGGTACATGGTGGAGCATGGGCACACCACCGGGTCCAGGCAGAACACCGTGCGGTCCTGGTTCTCCGCCGCCTCGCGGTTCACCAGGCTTATCTCCGTGCCCACGGCCCACACGCTGCCCGGCTCGGCGCCGCGTATGGTGTTGATGATGAACTCGGTGGAGCCGACCAGGTCCGCCGCCTGCACCACCTCCATCGTGCACTCCGGGTGGACGATGACGTTCACGTCCGGGTACTTCTGCCGCGCCTCCTCTATCTGGGCAACGGTGAAGCGGGTGTGGACCGAGCAGTGGCCCTGCCACAGGATGAGCTTCGCCTTGCGCAGCGCCTCCTCGGTGTGGCCGCCCAGCGGTTTGAACGGGTTCCACACCAGCATCTCGTCCAGCCCGATGCCCATCTTGAGGCCCGTGTTCCGGCCCAGGTGCTGGTCGGGCAGGAACAGCACGCGCTCCCCGCGCTCGAACGCCCACTCGAACGTGGCCGTGGCGTTGGAAGAGGTGCACACGATGCCGCCGTTGCGCCCGCACAGCGCCTTGATGCCGGCGGTGGAGTTCATGTACGTGATGGGCACTACGCCGCCGTGGTCGCCCAGCACGTCCTGCAGGTCGTCCCAGCAGTCGTACACGTCGTCGATGCGCGCCATGTCCGCCATCGAGCAGCCCGCCGCCAGGTTGGGCAGGATGACCCGCTGGTCCGCCGAGCTCAGGATGTCCGCCGTCTCGGCCATGAAGTGGACGCCGCAGAAGATGATGTGCTCGGCGTCCTTCTGCGAGGCCGCGAACTGCGACAGCTTGAAGGAGTCGCCGCGGTGGTCGGCGAACTTGATTATCTCGTCCCGCTGGTAGTGGTGCCCCAGGATTACCAGGCTGCTGCCCAGCTTGGCCCGCGCCGCCTCTATGCGGTCGTCCAGCTCCTCCGGCGACATGCGCATGTAGCTGACAGGCAGCTTCTGCCAGCGCACCCCCGCCTGGAACTCCTCCTCCAGGGTCTTGGAGGAGAGCTCCTCGTCCGTCTGACAGAAGGCGGACTGCTCAATCTCTGTGATGGGAATTACTGGCTGTCTGAGCTTGGTAACCATCTGGGTCGAACTCCTTGTGCGCGGGCGGCCGGCTAGACCGGCGCGCCCTGCAGCGACCAGGGGCCGGTGCGCTCGATGCGTATGTCTATAAACTCTCCCGTGCGGTCCGCCTCGTCGTCGAAGAAGACCAGTTTGTCGTTCCTGTTTCTGCCGAACCAGCGGCCCCGCCTGCGCCCCTCTACCAGCACTTCGGTTAGCTGGCCTTCGAGCCGCGAGTTGATGGCGGTCAGGTTCTGCTCCTGCACGTCCTCCAGGCGCTTGAGCCTGCGCTGCTTCTCGTCGTGCGGCACGTCGTCCGGCATCATGCGGGCCGCGATCGTGCCCTCCCTGGTGGAGTAGGCGGCCGCGTGCACCTTGTCGAAGCAGATGTCGCTCACCAGCTCGACCGTGCGCTCGAACTGCTCCTCGGTCTCCCCGCTGAAGCCCACGATTACGTCGGTGCTCAGCGAGACGCCGGGGATGCGTTCGCGGATCTTGTCTATCAGCCTGCGGTACTCGTCGTTGGTGTAGCCTCGACGCATGGAGGCCAGCACCTCGTCGTCCCCCGCCTGGAAAGGCAGGTTCACGTGCTCGCACACCTTATCGAGCCGGGCCACCGAGTCGATGATGTGGTCGCTCATGTCCGACGGGTGCGAGGTGAGGAAGCGTATGCGCTCGATGCCGTCGACGTCGTTCGTCGCCTCCAGCAGGTCGCCCAGGTCCCGGTCGCCCGGCAGATCGTGGCCGTAGGAGTCGACGTTCTGGCCCAGCAGCGTCACTTCCTTCACGCCGCGTTGCGCCAGCAGCCGCGTCTCGCGCACCACGTCCTCTATGGTGCGGCTCACCTCTCTGCCGCGGCGGTAGGGGATGATGCAGAAGGAGCAGAACTTGTCGCAGCCGTGGATGATTGGGATGTAGGCGGTGACGTCGGGCCGCGCCGTGAGCGGGCCCACGCAGCCCTCGGGGTCTATGCCCATGCGCTCGCCCAGCAGGTCGAGCAGCGGCCCGTACTGCTGCGGACGCATGAACACGTCCACGTAGGGGAAGCGCCGCTCCAGGCTATCGGTCTTCGGCCCCACCATGCAGCCCATCAGGGCGACGACCTTATCCGGGTCGCGGCTCTTCTGCGGCTTTAGGCTGGTGACCATGCCGACGACCTTGTCCTCGGCGCTCTGGCGCACGACGCAGCTGTTGAGCACCACCACGTCGGCCTCTTTTGGGGAGCCTGCGGACGAAAGACCCATCTGGCCGAGCGCGCTCTCGAGCCGCTCGGAGTCCGCCTTGTTCATCTGGCAGCCTATGGTCCAAATGTAGTAGCTGTTCATCTTCACCGGGTCGTCGGGCGATGCGCCCTGTGGACGTTATGTTTAGGGATGCCGTTTGCTCACCTGCGCCCGCTCCGCGAACGCCCCTGGTGAGGGCGGCATCCCCATATCGAATCGTCTGGAATTGTCATCTTGGCCGCCGAGACTTTGGAGTGGCGGAGGGAATGGGATTCGAACCCATGAGGGGGATTTCGCCCCCTAACCGCTTAGCAGGCGGCCGCACTAGACCACTATGCGATCCCTCCGTTCGGCTGGCTTTCTGGTGCGCCTAATATATCAGACGCGAGAAAGGCCAGGCAAGCGCGGACTTTGTGAAAGTAGGAACTATAGCGTTTGATATGGGGATATACCATACACTATCGCGCATTGCTATGTGAACACAAGAGGAATACAGGCGTAGGTGCGCCGTTACCATTGGCTTGCAAGTTTCGCTTGTGAAATAAATCACTAAGAGTATCAGCGCGTTGAGCGAATTGGGCGCGGCAGTTCAGGGCAGGGAGGGTTGACTACAAGCGGCGGACGCTCTGCGCTATTCAGGACTGGCGGCCCGCCGCGGACTCTTCGAGCTTGCGCAGATGGTCGTCCTCCTGGCTACCCACCCACACCTCGCCGCCCTCGAAGTATTCCTTCTTCCAGATTGGCACTATCTGCTTGATGCGGTCCACGCTGTACTGGCAGGCCTCGAAGGCGTGCTCCCTGTGCGGCGACGCCACGGCGACTACCAGGCTGATGTCTCCGATCTCCAGCCGGCCCAGCCTGTGACTGATGGCCACGTCCTCCACGTCCCAGCGCTCGCGCATCTCCTCGGCGATCTCGGCGAGCTTGTTGTCCGCCATCGGCCGGTACGCCTCGTACTCCAGGTGAAGCACGCGGCGCCCGCGAGTGAAGCTGCGCGTCGTGCCCAGAAAGGTCAGCACCGCGCCGTTGGTGTCGCGCCGCACCCGCGCCGTAATCGCGTCGGGTTCCAGCTCGTCGTGCGTAATGTCGATCATGCGGTGTACCTCGCGCCCCCGCTCACCGGCGGAATGAGCGCAACCTCGTCGCCCTCGGCGAGCGCGTGGGCGTGGTCGCGAAACTCCTGGTTCACAGCTGCCACGAGGTCCGCGGGTTCGGAAATGAGCGCCGGATGCAGCCGCACCATCTCGCGCGCCAGCGCGCCAAGCGAAGCGCCGTCGGGCAGGTCCAACGCAACGTCGGACGCCCCCACCTTGTCGCGGTAGCCGGCGAACAGCTTCACGTTGACCCTCAGCTCGTCTTCCTCCCGGGCGCGCCGGGCGTGGCCTTGGCCTACGCCGAAGTCTCCTCGGCGGCCTCCTCGGCCTCCTCCGCGCCCTCTTCGAGCTCGCCCTCTTCCTCCTCTTCGTCGACCGCCTCGACCTCGATCCTGGGCGCGCTCACCCTCGCGATCATCTCGTCGGTGCCCGTTATCAGCGTAACCTGCGAGCCTACGGCGACCTCGCCCACGTACACGGCCTTCTCGAAGTCGTCCAGACCCGAAATGTCCACCTCGAAGGACGCGGGCACGTTCATAGGCAGCGCCTCCACGAGAATAGACTGCATCTGGAGCAGCAGCGTGCCGTTGAGGTCGCGCACCGCGGGGGATACCCCGGTCACGTTTATCGGCACCTCGGCCTGTATCGCCTGGGACACGTCCACACGCAGGAAATCGACGTGCAGGATCTCCTCAGTCACCGGGTGGCGCTGCACCTCTCTCACGAAGCAGATGTTCTCACCGGAGTCGTCCTCCAGGCGGATGGAGAGCGGAACGTTGGTGCCGACTCGCGGCAGAAGCTGTTGAAGCTCCAGCGCGTCCGTCTGCAACGACAGCGCCTCGGTGCCGCTGCCGTACATGTGCACCGGCACGATGCCCTTTCGGCGCAAAGTCTTGACCTTCTTGCCGATGATCTGTCTTCGCGAAAGCGATAGTGTCTGAACGTCCATGTGGTCGATGCTCCTGGTCGGCGGACAATTCGGCCGTCGGCTCGTGTGCCCGGGCCGTGCGACAGACATTTTATCACAGGCCGGTTTTCTTTGGGTCAGGGCGGGGAGATATTCGCCCTGGTCAAAAAAATGTTCGAAAAACTGTCGCCAGAACGCTTGAACTATTCAATACGCCTGTTCTAACATGGCCTCGCCGGCAAAAAAACCGTACGCGCGACCACCATACCGATGACAGAGACAGATGAGAAAGGAGCATACAGGATGCTGAGACTAACGGGTTGCCCCAGGTGCAGGGGCTTCATGTTGCTTGGGCGGGACACCTACGGCCGCTACCGGCACTGCCTGCAGTGCGGCCACCTCGAGGACCTGGACGTGTCCGGGGTTGCCGTGCCCAAGCTGGCGGTTGGCGCGCACCAGCGCAGGGAGGTCGCCTGACCTCCGCCTAGGCGGAGGAGGCGGAGCGGCGCGAGCGGATGAAGGGCGGCCAGAAGCTGACGGATACCGCGGCCCCGGCCAGCCCTAGCAGCGCCGCCGCCAGGTACGTGTCCCCGAACGCCAGCACGAACGCCCGCTCGCCCGCGGCCTCCGCTCCCGCGAGCGTGCCGGCGTGCCAGGCCTCCCGCGCGGCCACGAACGCGCTCAACAGCGCCACGCTGGAGACCGTGCCCAGGCTGCGCGACATCGTCATGATCGCGCCGCCCGTCCCGAGCCGGTTCGACGGCACGTTGCCCATTACGAGATTGGCGTACGCCGCCCCGTGCAGACCCATGCACACACCCATCGCCGCGCTGCGCACCGCGATGTCCACAACCCGGGCCGAGCCGTCCAGCCCGACGTATGAAAACACTACCGCCGCCGTCATTAGCGCCGCGGCTGTCGTCAGGTACGCGGGCGGCACACGGTCCGACAGCCAGCCCGCCGCCGGCGCAGACACCGCCATGGTGAGCGGCATCAGCATCATCAGCAGCCCCCAGGTCTGGGCGCTCTGGCCCATGACGTCGCTGACGAAGAAGGGCAATATGAACCAGTTGACGAAGCCACTGATAGTTATGAGAAAAGCCGACACGAACGCGGGTGCGAGCACCCGGTGCCTGAGCAACCGAAGGTCCAGCACAGGACGCGCCGCCCGTCGCTCGGCGAACCCAAAGACGGCGAGCGACGCGCCGCACGCCAGCGCCAGCCCCGCCGCGATTGGGGATCGCCACCCCAGGCTGCCGCCCAGCGCCAGCGCCAGCACGTACGAGGCCGTTCCGGTGAACATCGTGGCCGCGCCCCAGAAATCGAAGGCGTGGCGTGGCTCGTCCGAGACGCTCTCGCGCAGCGCATACGCCGAAAGCGCCAGCGCGGCCAGTCCCAGCGGCACTCGCGCGAGAAACACCGCCCTCCAGCCGAACGCGTCCACCAGCCCGCCGCCCACCACCGAGCCGACCAGCATCCCCAGCGTGCCAAGCCCCGCCATAGTGCCCAGCGCGCGGCCGCGCTCGTGTGCCGGGTACAAGCCGGTCACCAGGGCGGGCGCGCAGGCCATGAGCAGGGCGTTCCCCACCGCCTGCAGAACACGCAGTCCGAACAACATCGAAAGCTGCGGGGCGAGGCCAATCAGCAGAACTGCCGCGGTGTACACTACGAGACCAACCAGAAAGAACCGGCGCAGCCCGTACACGTCCGCGGCGCTCCCCAGGCCGAGTTGGAGCCCGGCGCTGCTCCCGACGTAGAACAGGATCATCCATTGGACCGTCTGCAGATCTGTCGAGAAGCTCGCGGCGATGTCGGGGAGCGCCACGTTGAGGGTGATGTCGAGGCTACCGAGGAACACGCCGCTCGACGCGGCCACAAGCCCAAGCCGCCTGGCCGCCGCGCCGGTCCGGGCCTCCGGCGCGGGCCGTTCTCCGCTAGAGCGGCCCACGGCGAGGCGGGGCGATAATCGAATGGGTGCAGAGGCTCATCTTGACTGTCTTGCGGGCTGGGAGTGTGCGCGGATTATACAGAGGCCGCGGCGGCCTGTAAATCGTAATGCGAACAAATATTTTACAAATTGGTACAATAGTGTTACAATGCCTGGCGATGAGTGCAGGGCGGCGACCGGCTCGCCTTGAAGCGGCCAGAAACGGCATGGTATCATGGCCCGAATTCGCGGGTCGCGATGATGCCAGTGTCCGCCGGCCCTGCCCCACAGGCACAGACCCTGAACGGGACCAGCTTTTGGAGTAGCGCACAATGACGACAGAGAAGAACAAGGCCCTCGAACTCGCGATGGGACAGATCGACCGCCACTTCGGTAGCGGCACTATAATGAAGCTCGGAGACGCTGATCGCACGGCCCGCGTGGACGCCATTTCCACCGGCGCCATCTCCATCGACATAGCGCTGGGTATCGGCGGAGTGCCCAAGGGCCGCGTCGTCGAGGTGTACGGCGCCGAGTCTTCCGGCAAGTCCACCCTCGGCTACCACATAATGGCGTCTGCCCAGCGAATGGGCGGCGTCGCCGCCTACATCGACGCCGAGCACGCCCTGGACCCCGGTTACGCCGGCAGGTGCGGCATAGACGTGAACGAGCTGCTGGTGTCCCAGCCGGACACCGCCGAGCAGTCCCTCGAAATCTGCGAATACCTCGTCCGAAGCGGCGCAGTGGACGTCGTGGTCGTGGACAGCGTTGCCGCCATGGTGCCCAAGGCCGAACTGGAGGGCGACATGGGCGACACCCACGTCGGGCTCCAGGCGCGGCTCATGTCCCAGGGGCTCCGCAAGCTCACCGCCGCCATCAGCCGCTCCAACACCTGCGTAGTGTTCATAAACCAACTCCGCGAAAAGGTGGGCGTCTTCTTCGGCAACCCCGAAGTCACCCCCGGCGGCAGGGCGCTCAAGTTCTACAGCTCCGTGCGCGTCGACATGCGTCGGATGGAGTCCATCAAGCATGGCAGCGAGATCGTCGGCAACAGGGTCAAGGCGCGCATCGTGAAGAACAAGGTCGCGCCTCCCTTCCGCGTGGCCGAGTTCGACATCATGTTCAATGAGGGCATCAGCAGGGAGGGAGATCTGCTTGATGTGGCCGCCGAGATGTCCGTGGTGACCAAGCGCGGAGCCTTCTACTCGTTCGGCGACGTCCGGCTCGGCCAGGGCCGCGAAAACTCCAAGGGGTTCATGCGCGAAAATCCCGATATCACCGAGCAGATCGACACGGCCGTCCGCGCGCAGATCAACCCCGAACCCGAGCAGCCGGAGCAGCCCGCCGAGGCCGAGGCGCCCCGCCCGGACGCGGTGGCCGTGGGCTGATCGGGCTAGCGAGGCGTCCCTACTTCATGCCGCGTGGTGTGTCCCAGTACCTGCCGCGCGGTATGGTAAAATACCCTGCCAATCGGAACGCCCGTCGGGACCGCGAAGCCTGGAGAGAACCCCGTGCCAACTCAAGAGCGAATCCATTACCACACCACCACCGGCCGCGACTATCTGGCGAAGGCGTGGAAGTATCTGGACGCGGACGACCTGAACCAGGCGTCCGAGAAGGGCTGGGGCGCCGCCGCGCAGATGATCAAGGCCGCTGCCGAGACTCGCGACTGGAGTCACGACGGCCATAGGCAACTCTGGCAGACCGTCAATCGCCTGTCTGAGGAGACCGGTGATCAAGAAATAGGTGACCTCTTCGCTTTCGCGAGTTCTCTGCACGTCAACTTCTACGATGGCTTGATGCCGCGCGAACTGGTCGAATCCTATCTCGAACGCGTAGCCGAACTGGTGGACAAGCTCGATAGACTCGATGAACGATAGCGAACCCCTCAAACACGCCCGCGCCGCTGCCCTGCGCCTCGTCTCCTACCGACCGCGCTCGGAGGCAGAGGTGAGAGAACGCCTCTCGCGCCGCTTCCCTCCGTCCGCCGTCGATGACGCCCTGCAGTCCCTCAAGCGCGCGGGCCTGCTCGACGACACCGATTTCGCCCGGATGTGGACCGAGAGCCGCGTCACCCACCGCCCTCGCGCCGCCTCGCGCATCAGGCGCGAGTTGCTGGACAAGGGCGTCTCTCCCGACACGGTCGAGGCCGCGGTAGACGGCGTCGACGACACCGAGAACGCCTACCGCGCCGCCTCCCGACTCGCGGACCGGCTGCGGGGCGAGAGGCGCGAGGTATTCACCCGCCGCATATGGGCACACCTCCAACGCCGCGGATTCGGCAGCTCGGCCGTGCGCTCCGCGGCGTCCCGGCTGTGGGACGAGACCCGCGAGGAAGCGTCCGCGCACCCGGCAGACGCGGGCCTCCGGTAGCCGTATCGTGTCCGCAGACGCGCCAAGAGCGGGGGTGCCTGCGCACCGGGCCGGGCCAGCGCCGGAGGTATAGCCATGTCCGACGCCGGCCTGCTCAACCTGTTCCTGATAGTCGCCTTTGTGCTCTTCTCGGCCTTCTTTTCCAGCTCCGAGGCCGCGTACCTCTCGCTGGAAAGGGTGCGGGTCGCCCACCTGGTCAACAGCAACGTGCCGGGCGCGCGGCGGATCGCGGGGATGCTGGAACAACCCGAAAGACTGCTCGCCACGATCCTGCTCGGCAACAACCTCGTAAACGTCGCCTTCACCGCCGTCGTCACCGTCATAGCCGTCGACCTGCTCGGCGAGAACACTGGAGTCGTCGTGGCCACCGTAGCCGGCACGCTGGCCCTCCTGGTGTTCGGCGAGATTGTGCCGAAGACCTTCGCCGTCCACAACTCCGAGCGGATGGCGTTCCTTTACGCGCGCCCGCTCAAGGCGGTAGAGCTTGTGCTGTGGCCGTTCGTGATGGCCCTGCAGTGGATGACACGAGGCACGCGCTCCGCGTTGGGCGCCGAAGACGCGCCGAGGGAGTCCATCACCGAGGCCGAGCTGCGCACCCTGTTCGACATCGGTGAGGCGGAGGGCACCTTCGAGCCGGGCGAGGTCGACATGCTCGAAAACGTGCTCAACTTCGGCGACAGCCAGGTGCGCGAGGTGATGACCCCACGCAACCGGATCGTCTCCGTCGAGCACGGCGCGACGCTCCGCGACTTCCTCGCAGTCTACGCCGACTACAGCCACACCCGCTTCCCCGTCATCCGCGGCGGCGGCGACAACATCATCGGCATCCTGTCCGTCAAGGACGTGCTGAGGGCTATTTCCACTGACAAGCTGAGATTCGAAGACTCCGTGACCGATTACATTCGCGACTGCTACTTCGTCCCCGAGACCAAGAGAGTCGCGGAGCTCTTCGAGGAGCTGAGAAGCACCGGAAACCAGATGGCCATGGTGGTGGACGAGTACGGCGGCCTGTCCGGACTGGTCACCCTGAAGCGCCTGCTGGAGGTGGTCGTGGGCCCCGTGGGCGAGGAGGGCGTCGCCCTGGAGGAGGAGTTCGAGGCGATCGACGAAAACACCTTCCAGCTCGATGGCTCGATGAGCATAGCCGAGGCCAACGACGAGCTGGAAATCGGCATCCCCGAGGGCGACTTCGACACCGTAGCCGGTTTCGTCCTCGCGGAGTTGGGCCACATTCCGACCGAGGGCGAACAGTTCGACTTCAACCAGCTCAAGTTCGAAATCATGGAGATGAACAACCTCAAGATCGAGACCGTACGGGTTACCAGGCTTCATCCCGCCGAGGACTAAGTTGGCTGCGAACCTGATTCTGGTTAGGCACGGGGAGACGCTGCTGAACCGCGATGGCCGTGTGCAGGGCCTCAGCGACGCGCCTCTCAGCGACCTCGGCGAGGCGCAGGCGCTCGCGGTCGCCGGCGCGCTGGCTCCGGACGCCCCGTTCCACCTCTACGCCAGCCCGCTCTCCCGCGCCGCCCAGACGGCCCGGCCCATTGCCGATGCCCACGGCACCCTCCCGACCACGGTCCCCGACCTGCGCGAGGCGGACGTGGGCGACCTGGACGGCCTGACCATTGCCCAGGTGCGCGAGCGCTATCCGGAGTTCATGCGCCGCTGGGCCGAGGACGCCGGCGAGGTCACCATGCCCGGCGGCGAGTCGCTCAGCGACGTCCGCTGTCGCGCCTGGCGCGCCGTTCGCGACCTGGTCGCGCGTCACCCCGACGCCACGGTCGTCGCGGTCACCCACAACTTCGTGATCCAGGCCGTGCTCAGCGCGGCGCTCCGCGTGCCGCTGGACAATGCGCGCCGGATGCGCCAGCAGCCGGGCTGCATAACGCGGCTCGAGTTCGCCGTCGACCGCGTCTCCCTCGTCTCCTCCAACGAGACGTGGCATCTCCGAGATCTCGCGTCCGCCGCACCCGCGCCCCAAACGGCCCGGCAGCGCGCGGGCCAGTGAGCGCCGCCGCCCGGGTCCGCTCCCGAGTCCGCGAGGCGCTCGAGGGCGCGGGCCTCGCGCGGGACAGCCTGCTGGTCGTCGCCGTGTCCGGGGGACCGGACTCGCTCGCCCTGCTCCACGCGCTCCACTCCCTCAGCGCCGAAACGGGGATTCGGCTGCACGGCGCACACCTGGATCACGGGCTGCGCGGCAAGGAGTCCGCCGCGGACGCCCGGTTCGCCGCCGCCGAGTTCCGTCGGCTCGGCCTGGAGGGCACGTGCGAGCGCGCCGACGTCCCCGCCTACCGCAGGGAGCGCAAGCTGTCGCTCGAGGAGGCCGCCCGCGACGTCCGCTACGCATTCCTCGCGCGAGTGGCCGAGCGGCAGGGCGCCGACGCCGTGGCCCTGGGCCACACGGCCGACGACCAGGCCGAGACCGTGCTCATGCGCCTGCTGCGCGGCAGCGGCCTCGCGGGCTTGCGCGGCATGAGTCCGATCAGCCGCCGGGCCTCGACCGTCGGCAGCGTCGCCCTGGTGCGGCCGCTTCTGAACGTGACCCGCGCCGAAGTGGCCGAGTTCTGCCGCGAGCTGGGTCTCGCCCCCCGCGATGACGAATCCAATGCCTCAACCGACATGCTCCGCAATCGCGTGCGGCTTGAGCTGATCCCTCACCTCGAGACCTACAACCCATCGGTCAGGCGCGCTCTGATCCGGTTGGCGCGCTCGAGCGCGAGGGATCTGGCCTACCTCGAGGAGCAGGTGGACGCGGCCATGTCCGCTCTAGCGTCGCGGACCGATGAAGGCGTAGCACTAGTCCGCGACGCCTTCACCCGGCTGCATCCCGCCATTCAGGCGCACGCGCTTCGCCGAGCCTTTGCGATGTGCCGGGGAAGCGCTCGCGACCTGGGCCAGTACCACGTGGACGAGATGACGAGGCTCATCCATGGACGGGCGGGCACGTCGCTGGACCTGCCGGGCGGCGTGCGCTTCCTGGTGGGATACGAGCGCGCCCTGCTCTCGCGCGGTCTGTGCGATGCTTGCCCGCTGCCGCCGCTCGATGGCTGCCACGGCCTCACGGTCCCCGGCGAGTCGCGGGCCGGGCCGTGGACCGTGACCGCGCGGCTCGCGGAGCGAAGCGCACCGCCCGACGCGGCACAGCCTCGCAATCTCGCCGACGGCCCGCCCTTCGTCGCGAGGCTCGACGCCGCGAGCGTCGGCGCCTCCGCCTGGCTCCGCACTCGTATGCCGGGCGAGCGATTCCAGCCCCAGGGAATGACCCACACCAAGAAGATCCAGGACCTCATGGTCGACGAGAAGATACCGCGGGAATGGCGCGACCGAGTGCCCCTGCTGGTCACGCCGCGCGGCGTCGCCTGGGTGGTCGGATGCCGCGTGGCGGAGTGGGCGAGGGCAGGGCGGGGCAACGCGCCTCAGCTCGAGGTGCGCGTCGAGCCGTTGAAGTGACGTGCGCCGGATGGCCGGCGCCGTGCCGCTTCAGATGATGCGGTTGAGATTGGCGTTGTTGGTCTGCCCGGGGATGCGGCCGCGCTTGGCCACCGGACGGCCTTCGATCTCGTGAATGTCTGCCGTGAAGCTGTTCGGGGGCGCGGCGGCGATGTACTCTCCCACCGCGAAGCCGTGGACGGGCGCTCCGGCCTTCACGAACTCACGGATCTTTTCCGCCGTAAACCCGCCGCTCACGTATATCTCCACATGGCGGTGGTCGGCCTGGTCCAGCCGTGCCCTCACCTCGCGCACGAACTCTACGCCGACGCCGCCCCGCTCCTTCGCCGTATCTATCATGATGCCCCTTAGCCTGTCCTTCAGCACGTCCGCTACCCGTATCGCTTCCTCCGCCTCGTCGCGAAAGGTGTCCACCAGGGCGATGCGCGGAATCTCGGACGGCATGTGCCGGTCGAATGCCTCGATGGCCGACAGTGTGTCCCCCGTCAGCAGCGGGAGCACGTGCGGCATTGTGCCGGATGGCGTTACACTGGCCAGCCGACCTCCCTGCATGGTCGAACACGACACGCATCCCCCGGTTACCGCGGAGTAATCCAGCACGGCGGAAACGTTCGGGTGCAAATGCCGTGCTCCCATGGCCAGCACCGGCAGGCCATCCGCGGCGTCCACGCACTCGCGGGCGGCGGTTGCCCAGCCGCTGCAAGAGGCGAGCGTGCCGCACAGGGCCGTCTCGTACAGCCCGAACGTGCTGTACGGCGCGTTAATGCGGAGCGCGACCTCACTGGCCTCCATGGCTTCGCCCTCTTCCAGCGCCCACACCTCCACGCCCGCGTCAGGCAGCACCTTTTGCAGCAGCGAACGCACCTCGCGCAGACCGCAGAAGATACCCGCCCGGCTGGCCGAAAACTCCACGCTGACGTGGGGATTTATGCCCTCGGCCCGAAGTATGGAGAGTGTCCGGTGCAGAAACACGTCGGCCGTGTCGCCGACCAGTATAGAGGGCCTGATCTCGAAGTCAGGGCTAACCATCTGCCGTATGCTCCATCAGTCTGTTGCGGGGCGGTCGCACGGTTGGAAGAGGATGGACGCTACGCGGCCGGCTCGGGCCGGGTTACAGTCGCACCCAGAATCTTCTCCATGTGGTCCAGGGCGTATGCGTGGGCAGAAGGATCGAAGCTGGCGACGCAGTCGGCCCGCACTTCCACCGTGTAGTCGCGGTTGCGCGCGTCCGACGCGGTGTGCATGACGCAGATGTCGGTGCAAACGCCACAGATGATGATCTTCTCCGGCGCCAACTCGGCGAGCCGCCGTTCCAGGTCGGTGTCGAAAAACGCGCTGTACCGGCGCTTCGGAATGATGGCGCCCTCGTAGCCCGCCAGCTCGCCGATGACCTCGGCCTCCTCTGTGCCCTTCACGCAGTGCACCGGGAACATCTGGAACTCGAGGTCGTCGGGGTCGTGGTTGTCGCAAATGAAGAACACCGACGAGCCGCTGGCCAGCTCTGCCTCTATGAGCCTGCGCACGCGCGGCACTATCTCCCGCGCCTCGTCGCCGCAGTAAAGGTTGTGGCCCGGCTCCATGAAGCCTACCACCATGTCCACTACCAGCAAGGCATTGCTCATCATGTCACCTGCCCCGGGATGTACTCTCGAAGTTAGCCGGCGAAGTCAGCCGGGAGCGCCGTTCCGCCCGGACCGCGCCCCAAATATACCCATGGCCAAGTACAATCGCAACCCGTGCCCCACGGGCCGCGCTGTCTCCGCGCATCGGCCTAGCTAGTTCTTCAACATCCCCCGTCGCAGGGCGAGCCCGCGCCGCCCCGCGCGGCGAGCGCCCGGCTTGCGCGGCGCAGCCCGCCGAACCGCAGCCGCAGCAGACCCCGCAGGTCGCCCAGCGCTGTGCCGATTATCTTGACCCGCGTGTCTGGGTCGTCCGTCCACGTAACGGGACACTCCTTTATCCGGTAGCCGTTCTTGTCCGCGAGGATCAGCAACTCGGAGTCGAAGAACCATCCCAGGTCCTCGACCAGTGGCAGCACTTCCCGCACCACTCGGCTGCTTACGACCTTGAACCCGCACTGAGCGTCCGCGAAGCTGGTGAAGAACATGCTCCGGAACAACAGACTGTAGCACCGCGAGATAATCTCCCGCTTCAGAGGACGGTCCACCACCACCGCGCCCGGCCTGAGCCTCGACGCTATCGCCAGGTCGTACCCCTCCTCGCCCACGGCCCGCGCCAGCACCGGCAGCGCCGCAAGGTCGGTCGAAAGGTCCACGTCCATGTAGCCCACCATGTCCGCGCCGCTGCGCGACCAGGCGTGATGCAGCGCCCGCCCGCGCCCTCGCTGCTCCAGCCGCTCTCCGGCCGTTTGCGGAAACTCTCTCGCTAGCCCCTCGATCACGTCCGGCGTGGAGTCGGTGGAGCCGTTGTCCGCGATCACGATGCGCCAGTCGTAGCCCGCCATCTCGCGCGACATGAAGCCGTGCAGTTTTGCGATGCTGCCGTGCAGCGCCCGCTCCTCGTTGAGCACGGGGATTACGACGTCGAGCGTGGTGGTCATGACAGAGGGGACCGGAGTTTCGCTGCTGTAGCGTCCATTGCTGGTCTAGTGCCTGAAGTGGCGCACTCCCGTGAATACCATCGCCAAGCCCGCCTCGTCCGCCGCCGCTATCACCTCGTCGTCCCGTATGGAGCCGCCCGGCTGCGCCACCGCGGTCACCCCGCCCTCGGCGGCCATAACCACGTTGTCGGCGAACGGGAAGAAGGCGTCCGACGCCAGCACGCTGCCCTTGGCGCTCTCACCCGCGATGCGGAGCGACAGGTGCACGCTCACTACCCGATTGGGCTGGCCGGCGCCCATGCCCAGCAGCGCGCCGTCCTTCGCCAGCACGATGGTGTTCGACTTTATGTGCTTCGCCGCCTTCCACGCGAAGGCCAGGTCCTCAAGCTCGGACTCTGTGGGAGCGCGCTGTGTGACCGTCTTCCAGGTGGCGGCGTCCTCTTCGATGGCGTCCACCGTCTGTAGCAACGCGCCGCCCGACACCGGGCGCACGTCCAGCGCCGCCGGCGCCGATTCGCCAGGCACCCGCAGCACGCGCAGGTTCCGACGCCTGCGCAGCCGCTCCAGCGCCGCCGGCTCGTAGTCCGGCGCCACCACTATCTCGTAGAACACGCCCCGCATCGCCCGCGCCGTCGCCTCCGTCACGGTGCGGTTGAACCCGACTATGCCGCCGTAGGCCGAGACCGCATCGCCCTCGAACGCCCTGGCGTATGCAGTCGGCTGGTCCTCGTGCACCGCCAGGCCGCAGGGGTTGCTGTGCTTCACCACCACGGCTGCGGGCGCGTCGAAATCGGACACCACGCGCCACGCGGCGTCGGCGTCCAGGATGTTGTTGAACGATAGCTCCCGCCCGTGTAGTTGTTCCGCCCTGGCTATGCCGCCCGCCGACAGCGGGTCGACGTACAGCGCGCCCTGCTGGTGCGGGTTCTCTCCGTAGCGGAGGTCGTACAGCTTGGAATAGCCCAGCGTCGTCTCGCGAGGAAAGTCCGCGGACCCGTCCGCCAGGTAGCGCGCCACCGCCGTGTCGTAGTGCGCGACGTGCTGGAACGCCTTGCGGGCCAGCCGCCGCCGCTCGTTCAGGCTCGGCCCGCCGCCGGACGCCAGGCGCTCGCCAACCCAGCCGTAGTCTTCGGGATCGACCACGACCACTACGTGCGGAAAGTTCTTCGCCGCGGCGCGAATCATCGCCGGACCGCCGATGTCGATGTTCTCCAGCGCGTCCACCAGGGTCGCGTCAGTCTGGGCCACCGTGTCGACGAACGGGTACAGGTTGTTGACCACCACGTCGATGGCCCCGATTCCGTGTTCGTCCAGCTCGCACTGATGCTCCGGCAGGTCGCGGCGCGCCAGGATGCCCCCGTGCACGGCCGGATGCAGCGTCTTCACGCGCCCATCCAGTATCTCCGGGAACCGGGTCACGTCCGACACTTGCTTCACCCGGATGCCGGCGTCGGCGAGCGTCCGGTAGGTGCCGCCCGTGCTTATCTGCTCGAAGCCGGCGTCCTCCAGGATCCGGGCGAATTCCACCAGCCCCGTCTTGTCGTAAACGCTGAGCAGCGATCTCAAGTCATCTCTCCCGTGTCGCGCACCACGCTGCCAATCGGCACAGCGCCCGGAGCCAGCGCGGCCACCGCGTCGGCACGCGACGGCTCGCACACGAGCACCATGCCGATACCCATGTTGAAGACGCGGAACATCTCCGCCTCGTCGATTTCGCAGAGCTGGCGCAGCACCCCGAAGATTGGCGGCGCGGTCCACGCCGAGCGGTCGATGCGCGCCGCCAGCCCGTCGGGTAGCGCACGCGGCACGTTCTCCTCTAGCCCGCCGCCGGTGACGTGCGCCGCGGCCTTTATGTGCGGCATCGCGCGGCTCACGGCGGGGTAGTAGGGCAGGTGCGGCGCCAGCAGCGCGTCGCCAAGTGTCTCTCCCAGCTCCAGGTGATGTTGCCACAGCGGAGCGGGGTCGTCGTCCAGTCCCAGCGCGTAGCGCACCAGCGAGTACCCGTTGGTGTGCAGCCCGTTGGACGGCAGGCCCATCAACACGTCGCCCCCTCGCACGCTGGACGAGTCTAGCATCTCGCGTCTCTCGACGGCGCCCACGACAAACCCAGCCACGTCGAACTCGCCGGTGGCGTACATTCCGGGCATCTGCGCCGTTTCGCCCCCGATCAGGGCGCAGCCGTTGACCTCGCAGGCGCGCGCCATGCCCTCGATCAGCGCCTCCACCACGCCGGGGCGCAGCTCATCCAGCGCCAGGTAGTCCAGGAAGAACAGGGGCTTCGCGCCGGTGACGATGACGTCGTTCACGCACGCGTTCACCACGTCCTCGCCGATAACCCCGTACCGCTCCATGGCGATGGCCAGCTTGAGCTTGGTGCCCACGCCGTCGGTGCTCGACACCAGCACCGGCTCGTCGTAGCCCGCAAGCTGGTACAGCGCGCCGAATCCGCCGATCCCGCCCAGCACCTGCGGCCCGTGCGTGCGCGCCGCGATGGCGCCGATGCGGGTCTTGACGTCCTGTGCGGCGTCGAGATCGACACCGGCGGCCGTATAGGTTCTGTCGTGCATGGGCCTTCCGAAAAGCCTCTTCCCCTGGAAATCCGGTGTGCGCGGCGTGCTAGATGGTCAGGCGCGGCGCGGGAATGAGCCTGTGGTCGGTGGTGTCGGCAATCAAGCCGAACACCTGGAGCGTAGTCGCACCGAGCAGGAATTGGCTGTCGCTGCCAAACACGACGGTACTGGTTCGCTCCCTGCCTTCGACGTGCAGACGCGCCTCTCCGACCGGCAGCAGGACACGGCTGCCATCGGCCAGCGTAAATGTTAGGCGCTCCGTAGGCCGGACGCCCACCTGCTCGCGCAGCATCCTGTCCGGCAGCACCGTGTAGGTGGCCCCGGTATCCACGTCCGCCTCGACCCACAACGGCTCGCCGCCGTTCCCGTCGCTTACGCCCATTCGTGCCGTGAAAACGC
Source organism: Dehalococcoidia bacterium (assembly GCA_965204815.1). GTDB lineage: Bacteria > Chloroflexota > Dehalococcoidia > Lucifugimonadales > CATOSD01 > CATOSD01. The sequence continues at coordinate 3,108,839 of OZ242014.1, read as the reverse complement.
CCATTCCCTCACACCACCTCGAGGGCCAGCTTGTCCATCTCGAGCTGTACGGGAATGGGATACTCGCCCGTGAAACACGCCATGCAGAACTTGTTGCGTTCCATGCCGATCGCCCGCAGCAGACCCTCGTGGCTCAGAAAGCCCAGCGAGTCGGCGCCGACGTAGTCGCGAATCTCCTGCACGCTCATGCTCGACGCGATGAGTTCGCGCCGGGTGGCCATGTCCACGCCGTAGTGGCAGGGCCACATGATCGGCGGCGCGCAGATGCGCAGGTGCACCTCGGCCGCCCCGCGTTTCTGCAGCAGGCTCACCACGTGCGGTGTGGTGGTGCCGCGCACGATGCTGTCGTCCACCACCACCAGCCGCTTGCCCGCGATCAGGTCGGGCAGGGGATTCAGCTTCCGGCGGACGCCCAAATCCCGCTGGCGCTGGTCCGGCAGGATGAAGGTGCGTCCGGCGTAGCGGTTCTTCACCAGCCCCTCGCCGTAGGGTATGCCGGACTCCCGGGCGTATCCGACCGCCGCGGCGGTGGCCGAATCCGGCACGCCGATAACCATATCCGCGTCCACCGGATGCTCCCTGGCCAGCTCCGCCCCCATGGCCTGGCGGCTGCTGTACACCAGGCTCCCGTTCAGGTAGCTGTCCGGGCGGGCGAAGTAGATGTGCTCGAACACGCACATCGCGGAGGTTGGCTCTGGCGTCCGCTGGTAGATGGTCCTCAGCCCGGACTCGTCCACAATCACCGCCTCGCCCGGCTCGATCTCGCGCACGAACTCCGCGCCCACGTGGTCGAGCGCGCACGTCTCCGACGCGATAACCCAGCCGTCCTCCAGCCGCCCGATGCACAGCGGGCGCACACCCATCGGGTCGCGAATTCCCAGCAGCGTGTCCTTGGTCATCACCGCGAGCGAGTACGCGCCCCGGAGCCGGCGCATGGCGTAGGCCACCCGCTTGTCCCACGTCGCCTCCGGCGCCATGGCCAGCATCTGGGCCACTATCTCCGAGTCGCTGGTCGAGGTGAATCGGCAGCCCGCTTCCGCCAGCTCGTCCCGCAGCTCCAGCGCGTTGATGACATTCCCGTTGTGCGCCAGCGCGAGCTCCACGCCCGGACCCCTGGCTATGTTGGGCTGGGCGTTGCAGATACGGCTCGATCCCGTCGTGGAGTAGCGGGTATGTCCGATGGAAACGAATCCGGGCAGGTCTGCGACCTCATCCTCGTGGAACGCCTGGCCCACCAGGCCCATGGCGGTGCGAACGCGGATGCGCTCACCGTCGCCCGAGGCGATGCCCACGCTTTCCTGGCCCCTGTGCTGGAGCGCATGGAGGCCGAAGAAGGCGACGCGGGCTACGTCGTCGCTGCGCGAGTACACGCCCACGACGCCGCACGCTTCGCGCGCGTGGTCGCCTCTGTCGTTCTCCACTGACTCTGGCGTAGGCTGAGAGTTCCGCTGGCAGGGCGCCGTGACACTCACCTCGCTAACCGAATCGGGCGATTCCGATTGTAAGCGTAGCGCTCGCCCCCGCGCAAGTGGCAAGTCGTACCGAAAGCCGCAACCGGACAGGCTCTGACCCCGTTGAGGGGATACTCGTCCTAAATGGTGGTTTGGAGCGTGTTGCCGGGCCTGCTAGAATGGCCCGCACAGCGGCAGTTTGGAGTGGACGATGGCAAGCGGTGACGCTATGTGGCTACCGAAGTTTGTAATTCCGGCGGCGTGTCTTGTGCTTGCAGGCGTATCGGGATGCACTGATACGGGCAGTGTTGGAACGACTCCGACGTCTGGAGCGCCTGAACAATCGCGTGGGAACACGACACCAACTGTAGAAGCCAACTCCGAGGAGCATAGTCTATTCGTAGAACCGCACTTCCAATGCGGTCCCGCTGAACCAGAGCGAGGTTTTCCCCAGGGTTTCTTGTCCTGGACTGCGGATGGGACTCATTTGGTGTTCAATCATCTCAACCAAGTCTGGCGCGTGGATCAGGAAGGGACCCGGTTGCGCAATGTACTGGATGCGAATCCAGAGCCTGCTTCGTCCCGCAGGCAATACTTCTTTGTCTACTGGTTCGCTGCCGATGTGTCGCCAGACGACTCCCAAATTGCTTACACTTCCTGTCAATTCCCAACGGAGTATGAGCAGGCGGGCGTTAGTGAAGACAATGCAGCCGCGTTGCTGGCGAGGGTAGGTGCAGACTGGTACGACCGTGGCAAGTATCAATACGAGATCGCTGTGTCGGGGATTGACGGCGACAATCAAGAGCGGCTCACCCGGAACCTGCGGCTTGATCATTACCCAGTATGGTCACCCAGTGGCGAGCGCATAGCCTTCATGTCAAGTCTGGAAGACCCTGAGGGTCGACATATTGTCTCCCAATTCAGTATGCAACGGCATAGGGTGGGACTTTTCATCATGTCCAGTGACGGGTCCGACGTTCGACAGGTGGCGCCACAACTCAAAAGCATCGCGTTGTCCTCCCCCAAGTGGTCACCTGATGGCCAGCGGCTGGCTGTCATAGTTAACGAAGGTGAGAGACTCTTAGAAGATGTGCAGGCTCTCTACATAGTCAAATACGATGGTTCGGAGGTCAGGCGGATAGGAGAAGCTGCGGCAGTTCCCGCTGCATGGTCCCCTGATGGCGGGCGCCTCTCCTTTGTGGGCCCGGATGGCCAAAGCCTTTACACGACCCAGCCCGACGGGACAGGTACGGAAGAGATATGGCGCGGTGAGGACGATGTCCGTGCGCCGGTCTCCCAAGTATTGTGGTCTCCGGATGGCTCCGCCATCCTGGTTGTGGTGGCTGATCGGGCGCAAGCCGTCGAGCTCGACGGCCACGCCCTACGTCCGCTGCTGGATTGGCAGCCATCTCAAAGACATGCTACTAGGGCGGCGTGGTCGCCGGATGGTTCGAGAATAGCGTTCTACAACCCAAGCGAGGGTGTTCTGACGATTGCCCGGGACGGCTCTGATCCGCGCCATATCGTGGAAGCGTATGGGCTTGGATTGCCCCATTTGCCAGACAGATAGTCCATACGCAACACCTAAAATCGGCAGCCATGAGATGACTCCGCTATGAGCTATTCGAGAGACCACTCTGTTTATTGTACCCCCAACCCGTTTGACGTCATGGCTTTGTACGCCTTGTACCAGAGCAGATGAACGAGGATGTAGCACATGTTGCGCTCAAAACGGTCCGCTCCACCCTTCGCAGGCATTGCAACGCTGTTCCTGCTGCTGACACTCTCCGCTTGCACGGATGTGGCGACACCTACGCCCATTCCCACACCCACAGTCACACCCGTGTTCACGCCGTTCACGCCTACGCCAGAACCCATCTACGACGTTGAGGAGGCCAGGGCCGAGCTCGCCGCGGCCAAGGCCCTCTGGAGGGTCGGAGGATCGACCGACTATGAACTGGGGTCCCTTGTGTGGTGCGAATGCCCAGAGAGCGGCAGGCCGCTCAAGATCACGGTCAGAGGCGCGGTGATCGAGTCTGTTATCGACCTGGAATCGGGGAGGGCGTTGACTAACGAAGACTACGTTGACACCTATACGTACAAGACGATCAGGGGCCGGTTCGACCAGATTGGGCGTGCTTTGAGCGACCCTTGGCTAGTCTACTATCTGAGAGCAGAATATCATCCCGACCTGGGCTATCCCACATCTATGGGTATCAATTTTCAACATAATGTCAACATAATGTCATAGACGATGGATTCAGCTTGGAGCGACTTGTCTATAGACCACTAGACCCTTCGCAGCCTCCGGCGACGTCAACGCTTTCGCTGGACGATGTGGTGACACCCACCCCCACACCCACGCTGGTCACGCTTGCGCCAGGACCCGCCTTTGACTTTGAGGCGGCCAAGGCCGAGCTTGCCGCGGCCAAGGCGCGCTGGGAGGTCGGAGGGTCGACCGACTATGAACTGGAATCCCTTGTGTTGTGCGAATGCCCAGAGAGCAACAGGCCCCTCAAGATCACGGTCAGAAAAGGAGTCATTGAATCGATTATCGACCTGGAATCGGGGAAGGCGATTACTAGGTACATTTACGACTATACGCACGCCTATACGTACAAGACTATCAGGGACCGGTTCGACCAGATTGGGCGTGCTTTGAATCCTTCGCCAGTCTACCATCTGAGAGCAGAATATCATCCCGAGCTAGGTTATCCCACATATTTGGAAATCGATTTTCAATATGGTGTCACTGACGATGGCTTCCAACTAGAACGGCTTATCTACAAACCATTAGACCCTTCGCCGCCCCCGGCGACGTCGACGCTTTCGCTGGACACAGAGGGCCGCCACAAGAGTGCTCACGCGTATCTTGCGATACCTCAACCACCCAAAAAACGTGTGCCAAACCTTCCCATCCGCGTAACCCAAACGCCACACCCATTCCCATCTGCGCGCAATCCCTTCCCAACCGTGTCACAAAAATTCCCACTCTCAGGCCCACCCCCCGCTCGGTAAGCGGCTCGTAGGGGCAATCCCTTGTGGTTGCCCACTCCCCGTCCACAATCGTCATTCCCGCGAAAGAACGTCACCCCCATGAAAACGGGGGCGGGAATCCAGGGCTGCGGCGCTGACCACGCTCTTGATTTTACAGCACGGACGTGCTATTTTCTACATAACAGGCGCTATGGTCGCCGGTTGCGCGGTAGGCGCGGAGCCTGCCCTGAGCCATGTCCTGAGCAGAGCCGAAGGATTGCCGAACGGAGCCTGCCCTGAGCCTGCCGAACGGATCCCGTTCTGCCACATTCCGCGCAATGCGCGTGACGAACCTTAACAACTTGGCTCACAGAAAGTGACAAGAACATCGGGCCGCCCAGCTACGGATTGGGCAGCATGTAGCAGAATTGAGCAGATTTTTCAGAGAGCCGCGCCCAGAGGCCCTGGCAGCCGCTCGCTTGCGGCCCCCGGCGTGCTATCATTTGTGGTATATTAACCTTTTGGCTACAATCAGAATGTGCGTTCGGCATACCGCGCGAGCGCAGACTCCGTCGCACAGTCATTACGTGGGGTGTTCCTAAAATGAGAGTTGTATTCCTGGAGGACGTGGCAGGCGTGGCCCAGGGCGGCGACGTGAAAGAGGTCAAGAACGGCTTCGCCCGCAACTACCTCATTCCCAAGAACCTGGCCGTGCCCGCCACGCACAACGCCCTGCAGCGCATCAAGCGCCTCGCGCGCGAGGCCGAGCAGGTACGCGTCAAGCGGCTCAACGACATGCGGGAGCTGGCCGCGGCGCTCAACGAGTCCCGCGTCAAGGTCGAAATGCGCGCCGGCGCGAGCGGACGCCTCTACGGCTCGGTGACCAACGCCATCATCGCCGACGAGCTCTCCAAGATGGTGGACGGCGAGATCGACCGCAGGACCGTGCTCCTCGACGAGCCGATCCGTGACCTCGGCCTATTCGACGTCAAGCTTCGGCTTCATTCCGAGGTGGACGCCGAGGTCCAGGTGCAGGTGTACGCCATGGGCACGGACCCGGACGCCGTCGAAGAGGAAGCCGAGGAGGAGGCCGAAGGCGACGAGTCCACCGACTCCACCGACAGTCAGCCCACCGCGGAAGCGGAAGGAGAGGCCTCGGCGAGCACAGCCTAGCCGTCTCCCGCGCCCGCCAACCCAGACAGTTCGCGCGCGGTGCCGGGGCGCCAACTGCCTGGGGTTCCCATCCGCCCGGCCAGTCCGCTACCCCTGGGGTGCGACTTGTACGCAGAACGACTTCCACCGCACGACCTGGACGCCGAAGAGTCCGTCATCGGCTCCATTCTCATAGACAGCGGCGCCCTCAACACCGTGTCGTCCTTCCTCAGGGCCGGCGACTTCTACGGCGAAAAGAACCGCTGGTGCTACGAGGCGAGCCTCGCCCTGTTCGACCGCGGCGAGGCCATCAACCAGGTCACCATGGCCCACGAGCTCTCCCTCCACGACCGGCTGGAGGGTGTGGGCGGCCCCGCGTATCTGGGCCATCTCGTCCTGACCGTACCCACCTCGGTCCACGCCGAATACTACGGCCACATAGTCCAGCGCACCTCCATCATGCGCCAGATCATCCAGGTGAGCGGCCAGATAGCCGCCATCGGCTACGAGGGCGCGGCGGACGCCGACCTGGCGCTCAGCCGCGCCGAGGAGTTGCTGTTCCGCATACGCTCGGGCCGCACGACCCGCGACTTCGCTCACATCCGCGACGTGCTGGACAGCTATCTCCAGGAGAGCGCCGCTATGCAGGGCCCGGAGGGCCAGAGCCTCGCGCCCGTGACCACCGGCTTCCTGGACATCGACCGCCTCCTCGGCGGCGGCCTGCAGCGCTCGGACCTCATCATCCTCGCCGCGCGCCCCAGCCTGGGCAAGAGCGCCCTCGCCTTCAACATCGCGCGCAACGCCGCGGGCGCGGGCGCCTCGGTGGGCATCTTCAGCCTCGAAATGGGCAGCGACCAGATAGCCATGCGCCTCATGTCCTCCGAGGCCGGAGTCGAAAGCCACAAGCTCAGGATGGGCCTGGTGAACGAACAGGAGGAGAGCCTGCTGCTCGACGCCATTGGCGCCCTCTCCGACCTGCCCGTGTACATCGACGACACTCCCATCCAGACTATCGTAGAGATGCGCGGCAAGGCGCTCCGGCTGCAGGCCGAGCGCGGGCTGAACCTGCTCGTCGTGGATTATCTCCAATTGATAAGCGGCAGCGGCAGGGGCGGCAGAATGGAAAACCGCGTCCAGGAGATGGGCGAGATTTCGCGCTCACTCAAGGCCCTCGCCCGCGACCTGGACATCCCGGTGCTGGCGTGCTCGCAGCTCAGCCGCGCCATCGAGCAGCGGCCCAGCCACCGGCCCCTGCTCTCCGACCTGCGTGAGAGCGGCAGCATCGAGCAGGACGCCGACGTAGTCGCCTTCATACACCGCGAGTCCGTCTATACCAGCCGCGAGGACTGGGAGAAGCGCAACCCCACCGATCGCTACCCGGAGCGGACGGCCGAGATCATCGTGGCCAAGCACCGCAACGGCCCGCTCGGAAACGTGCCCCTGGAGTTCTACAACGACGTGGTCCGCTTCGAGGGCTCCCAGAGGGCGCAGCAAGCGGTCGAGTACGCATGATGGCCGCCGAACGCCGCGCGGCCTCGCCCGCCGCGACGTCCGAAACGCGAGACGGCGCGTTCGCCGGATTCCCGCGCGGGGTGCGCTCGGCGCCCGTGCCCAACCCCGTGTTCGGCCCGCTGCTGGAGCAGATCGACGATCTGGCCGAGTTGAAGTGTGTACTCCGGGTAATCTGGCTGCTCCATCAGAAGAAGGGGCCAAGGTTCGTCACCCTGAACGAGGTGCTCGCCGACCGCACCCTCGCCGCCGCGCTTTCGCCCGATGGCGCGCCCGACCCGGACGCGGTGCGCCGCGCGCTGGGCCGCGCCGTCCGCCGCGGCGTGCTCGCCACCAACGTCATTCCCGCGAAAGCGGGACGGGACGCCGGCCAGCGCCTGTTCGCGCTCAACGGTGAGCAGGACAGGGCCGCGCTCGCCAGGCTGGCCGAAGACGGCGCGCCGCGCCCGCGCTCCGGCGAACCCATGGAGTGGGAGGCCGCCACCGAGCGACCCAACATATTCGCCATCTACGAAGACAACGTGGGCATGATCACGCCCATGATAGCCGAGGAACTGGAGAGGGCCGAGGCCGACTACCCCGCCGAGTGGATAGAAGACGCCGTGCGGGAAGCCGTCAGCCTCAACAGGCGAAGCTGGCGCTACATCGCCCGCATCCTGGAGCGGTGGAAGCACGAGGGTAGAGACGATGGAGAGCCTGGCAGACGCACTTCGAAGACTAGCCGAAACTACTAGTATGGCACAGAATGGCAACGCCCGCTCCAACGACTTCGAGAGGCCGGGGCCGGAGTGCGCCCTCTGCCATGACCTCGGCTGGACCACCCCCGGCGTGCCTCCGGGCGACCCCGACTTTGGCCGGCGCATCGTCTGCCAGTGCCAGCAGTCCCGTATCGAGCGCGAGCGCCACGACCGCCTCGTTCGCTACAGTAACCTCTCCAATCTCACGGACTCCACCTTCGACACGCTTGAATCCGGTAGGGGGGCTGATGATGCGGAGAGCCGGGATATGTTCGCCACTGCCCGCGCGGCCGCCGAGTGCTTCGCCGAAAGTACCGAAGGCTGGCTGCTAATTTCCGGACCCAACGGCTCCGGCAAGACCCACCTTGCCGCTGCCATCGCCAACCGGCTCATCGAGCGGGGCCGCCCCGCTCTGTTCGTGCATGTGCCCGACCTGCTCGACCACCTGCGCGCCGCCTTCTCCCCCCAGTCCGAAATCTCCTACGACGACCTGTTCGAGCAGGTGCGCAATGCCCCGCTCCTCGTGCTGGACGAGCTCGGCAGCCACAGCGCCACTCCCTGGGCCGAGGAGAAGCTGCGCCAGATAATCAACCACCGCTTCACCGCCCAATTGCCCACCATCGTCACCACGACCGCGCGGGAGCGTGAACTGGAGCCCTACCTCCGAGCTAGGTTGACCGACCCGCGACTGAGCGTGAGCGTCCGAACCCGGAGGGACAGCAAAGAGTGGCTGCGACAGTGGGGCGAGATTGAACCCGAAATGCTACGACGTATGACCTTCAACACGTTCGATGTGCGCGGCAACGAATCCAGCCGCCACCAAAGCCAGAGCCTGGCGGGAGCGCTGGCGTCGGCCACCAACTACGCCAAGGATCCCGAAGGCTGGCTGACGCTGATGGGTCCGACGGGCGTGGGCAAGACGCACCTTGCCGTAGCCATCGCATCCGCGCGCATGAAGGCCGGGGAGGAGGTCTTCTTCGCATTCGTGCCGGAATTTCTAGATCAGCTGCGGAACGCGTACGACACTGGCAGCGTCGTATCTTTTGGTGAAGTGTTCGAACGGGTCAAGAGCGTGCCGTTGCTAGTCCTGGACGGTCTGGGCGACGAGACGAGCAGTGAGTGGAGCGAAGAGAAGTTGTACCAGATAATAGTTCGCCGCCACAATGCCAGGCTACCAACGATAATTACGACAGAGGTGGACTTTACTGCGAAGGGTAAACGTGTAGGCTCCCGCGTTCGGGATTTCTCGATTGGCGACCTGATTCGCATAGACGCCAACGACTACCGAATAAGAGAATCGAGAGACTAGCCAGTTGGTCTCTCCCCACTGCACCTTCTGCGACATAGTGGCCGGCCGGCTGCCCTCCCGCACCCGATACGAAGACGACGACATCCTGGTATTCCACAACCAGCTCGACTGGGTGCCCGTCATGCTGCTCGTCGTCCCCAAGCGCCACGTCTCCCAGCGCGACCTCTGGGCCAGCGGTGACCTGCTCGCCGCCATGGGCGAGATCGCCGTCCGCCTCGGCGAGGAGTCCTGCCCAAACGGCTTCCGCGTGCTGTCCAACTTCGGCAGCGACGGCCTTCAGACGCAGCCGCACGGCCACCTGCACGTCATCGGCGGTGCGCCTCTCGGCCTGTACCTCCGCCAGCGCGGCCCCTACCCCCACTAGGGCGCGCCGCTTTGACAGCCGCCCCCTGCTGCAATACCATCTCTCCCATGGCACAACCACGCAATATAGGCATCGTCGGCTGCGGCACGATCGGGCGCAAGATGGCCGCCGAGATCGACCGCGGCGCCGTCCCCGGCGCGCGCTTGGCCGCGCTCAGCAGCCGCGACATGCGTAAGGCCGCCGCCTTCGCCGCCACCCTCTCCGCGCCGCCGCCCGTGCTCCCGCTCGACGAGCTGTCCGCTGCCTCTGACATGGTGGTCGAGACCGCCACCGGCGAGGCGCTGGACGCCATAGCCAGGGCCGCCCTCGGCGCCGGCAAAGACCTGATGGTGCTCAGCTGCGGCGCGCTTCTGGGCAGGGACGACTTGTTCGAAATGGCCCGCCGCAACGGCGCGACAATCGTCGTGCCCTCCGGTGCCATCGTGGGACTCGACGGCGTCGTCTCCGCGTCCGCGGGCCGCATCGAAAGCGTGACCATGGTCACCCGCAAGCCGCCCGACGGCCTCCGCGGCTCGCCCGGCGCGGACCGCTCGGACGTCGACCTGGACGCGATCACCGAGCCGGCGCTGCTCTACGAAGGCCCCGTCGAGGTCGCCTGCCGCCTCTTCCCGGCCAACGTGAACGTCTCCGCCGCGCTCAGCCTCGCGGGCATCGGCCCCAAAAAGACCACCACCCGCGTCTACGCCGATCCCACCGTCACCCGGAACACCCACGAGATAATCGTGGAGGGCGAGTTTGGCCGGTTCTCCCTGAAGATAGAAAACACTCCCTCGCCCTCCAACCCCCGGACAGGCATACTCTCCGCGCTGTCCGCACTCGCCACCCTCAAGAAGCTCACGTCCCACCTCCAGGTGGGCACCTAGAAGCAACGCCGGCCACGGGTCGGCGTACTGGAGAAACCAATGAAAGTAGAAGAGATCGCCCAACTGCTCACCGCCGCCGGCAAGACCGTTACCGTCGCCGAGGCCTGCACCTGCGGCCTGCTGGGCTACATACTCGGCTCCGTGCCCGGCAGCTCGCGCTACTTCCCCGGCGGCGTCATAGCCTACACCGGCGGCCTCAAGCAGAAGGTGCTGGGCGTATCGGACGAGCTTTACGACACCAAGGGCAGCGTAAGCCCCGAGATGGCCGTCGCCATGGCCCAAGGCGCGCAACGGCTCACCGGCTGCGACTACGCGCTGTCCACGACCGGCGTCACCGGCCCCGCCACCGGCATGTCCGGCGTGCCCATCGGCACGTTCTACATCGGGCTGGTGGGACCCGACGGTCTCGAGGTCGCCGAGCGCATTCAAGCCGACGCCGACGAGCGCGACGGCAACAAGCGCCAGGCCGCCCAGGCCGCCATCGACCTGCTCGGGCGGCACCTGGCCTAGCGCCCTGGTTCGGCTGCCGCACCCGATCAAGCATGTTTGGATTCCCTATCGCCCAGGTCGGGCTGTCCACTCTAGTGACACCGAGTCTCACCAATAACCCACGCACCCCGGAGTAACCGATGACCACCATCTCCTACGACAAGTTCACCCTTCCCAACGGCCTGGACGTGATCCTCCACGAGGACCACGCCCTCCCGATGACCGCCGTCAACGTCTGGTACCATGTCGGCTCCAAGGACGAGCAGGCCGGCAAGACCGGCTTCGCCCACCTGTTCGAGCACGTCATGTTCGAGGGCTCCAAGCACCACGACCGCAGCTACTTCGAGCCGCTGCAAAAGGTCGGCGCGAACCTCAACGGGTCCACCACTTCGGACCGCACCAACTATTGGGAGACCGTCCCCTCCAACTACCTGGAACTCGCGCTGTGGCTCGAGTCCGACCGGATGGGCTACCTGCTGGACGCCCTGGACCAGAAGCGGTTCGACGTCCAGCGCGACGTCGTGAAGAACGAGCGCCGCCAGAGCTACGAAAACCGCCCTTACGGAATGGCCCACCTGCTGCTCCAGTCCGCCGTCTTCCCCTCGCCGCACCCGTATAGCTGGCCCGTCATAGGCTCGATGGAGGACCTCGACGCCGCCAGCCTCGACGACGTGCGCGACTTCTTCCGCAAGTACTACGCCCCCTCCAACGCCAGCCTCGCCATCGCGGGCGATTTCGACCCCGACGACGCCAGGCGTCTCGTGGAGCGCTACTTCGGTGGACTTCCGCCGGGGCCGCCCATCAGCCGTATCGGCCGCATGGAGTCGGATCTGCCAGGCAGCGTCTCACTGAACATGCGCGACAGGGTACAGCTCGCGCGCCTCTACCTAGCCTGGCCCACCGGCCCCATATTCGGTCCGGACGAGGCCGCAGTCACCATGCTCGCCGGCGTGCTCGGCGACGGGCGCAGCTCCCGCCTGTACGACTCGCTCGTGTACCGGAAGCAGATCGCGCGGGACGTCGGCGTCTACAACCACGCGCAGGAGATCGCCGGCGAGTTCCACCTCCAGGTGACGCTGAACGAGGGCCATTCCCCCGAGCAGGCCGAGGAGGCGCTGCGCGTCCACGTGGACCGCATCATCCAGGAACCGCCCACCGAAGAGGAGCTGCAGCGCGCCAGGAACCGTATCCGCAGCGCCCACGTGCGCCAGCTCGAGCGCGTCGGCGGCTTCGGCGGTCGGGCCGACCAGCTCAACTACTACAACACTCTCGCCGGCGACCCCGGCGCCATCAACACCGATCTCGACAGGTACGACGCCGTCACCCCGGAGCAGGTGCGATGCGCCGCGGAGGCCATGCTGAACGGCGCACACGTGCGCCTCGTGGTCACCCCCGAAAGGCCCCTGCGCGCGTCCGCGGAATCGCTGGACCGCACCGCCATGCCCTCAGCCGCGTCGCCGGCCCGCTTCACGCCGCCCAGGCCCCGCACCCTGCGGCTGTCCAACGGCATAGGCGTCCGGTTCGTGCACAAGCCCGGCGTGCCGATGGTCGCCGTTCGCGCCGCCGTTCGCGCCGGCGCCACCATGGATCCGCAGGACAACCCCGGACTGTCCAATTTCGCCGCCTCCATGCTGCCCGAAGGCACCGCCGACCGCAGCAGCCAGCAGATTGCCGCCCAGATGGAGTTCCTGGGCGCTCACCTCGGCGTGGACGTGGCGCGGGAGCACTCCGTCGCCTCCACCGTCGCCCTGACGTCGCACTGGGAGGCGGCGCTCGACATTCTCGCCGACTCGCTGCGAAACGCCGCGTTCCCCGATTTCGACCTCAAGCGTATGCGCGAGCGCCATCTGACCGACCTGCGCCGCGTCGCCGACAACCCCGCGAGCATCGCCGCCAGGGCCTCCAGGGGACTGGTATACGGACCGCGCTCGGCCTACGGCCATCCGGTTTCCGGCAACGAGGACGTGATACGCGGCGTCTCCCGCGATGACCTCATGTCCCACTACGCGGCGCTGTACGGCCCGGCCAACGCCACGCTCGTCGTGGTCGGCGACCTGGAAGAGGCGGACGCGCTCGAAAAGCTCGAGGCCGCTTTCGGCGACTGGCAGGGTGAAGACGCCCCCGCCGGGCCGACGGACGACGCCGACCCGCCCGCTCCGGCCGAGATCGTGGTGCACATCGCCGACAAGCCTGGCGCGCCCCAGTCCGTCATCCGCGTCGGACACCTGGTCATCCCGCGGCACCACCCCGACTACCTCGCGCTCAACGTGCTCAACTACCTGTTCGGCGGCCAGTTCTCGGCCCGCCTCAACACCAACCTCCGTCAGGACAAGGGTTACAGCTACGGCTACACCTCGTCCATAAGCTGGTTCGCCGGTCCCTCCATGCTGCTCGCCGGCGGCGCGGTGCAGACCGCCGTGACCGCCGACGCCGTGTCCGAGACCATCAAGGAGTTCCGCGAGATACGCTCCACCCGCCCCGCGACCGCCGAAGAGCTTGCCGACGCATTGGACGGCATACGCCGCGGAATGCCGGGCCAGTTCGAGACCGTGTCCCAGACCGCCCAGCAGCTAACCCGCATGGTGGTCCACGACCTGCCGGACGACTACTTCGACACCTACCTGGAGACGCTCGGCGCTCTCACCCTCGACGACATCCGCCGCGTCGCCACCGACCACCTCGACGACACCCGCCTCATCGTCCTCGTCGTAGGCGACCGCGAAACCATCGAGCCGGGCCTACGCGCCCTCGGCCACCCGGTGCGGGCCGTCGACTACGAGGGGCGGGAGGTGTAGGGGGCATGGTAGCGTCCCCCCCATATTCAACTCGAAGCTAACGACAAGCGGTCGCTGTGATTCTCTCCTTCGCCGATAGTGACACCGAAGAACTGTTCGCCTACGAAACGAGCCGCCGTTTCAGCTCGATTTCACGAGTTGCACTGAGAAAACTGATACAGCTCCACAGCGCGGACAACCTCAGGGATCTCTCGGTTCCACCCGGTAACCGGCTTGAGCCGCTTCGAGGAAACCGAGCCGGGTTCCACTCGATTCGCGTCAATGATCAATGGAGAATTGTTTTCCGATGGACACCTTTCGGACCGGAGGAAGTTTCGATTGTGGATTATCATTGACAACACCCTTATAACGTTATACGTTATAGTATGACCGATTAAACGCTACCCAGAGGAACCGTTCCCATGCCAACACCCATCAACCCCGGCGAAATCCTGCTCGAAGAGTACCTCAAGCCCATGGGCATTTCGCAAAACGCGATGGCTCGAGCCATTGGCGTTGCGCCGCGCGCCATCAACGAGATCGTGCACGGTCGAAGGTCTATAACCCCCGCCATGTCAATCCGTTTCGGAGCTTTCTTCGGCCAGTCAGACGCGTTCTGGCACCGAATCCAGTCCGAATGCGACTTCCGCCGTCTCGCCGGGGACAAGCACCGCCTCACCGCCGGCATCCGCCCCGCCTCCGCCATAGCCCGCCTTCACATCTGAACCCGCAAATCCTGTCCCAAAACCGCTCAACCAGGCGCCGCCGATGACATGTAAGCCGGCCTGAACTTGCCCGCAGATGCTCAAGCGAACACCCATTTCGTGTCACCGCGAACGCCTGTGGAGTAGCATTGGGTAGCCGTGCGCGCAAATCGAGAGGCCCTTGATTCCACCGCACATCCGTGCTACCGTCTCTGTACAACGCACCTACACAACCCAATCGACACCGGCCGGCGTCCCAGCCCGCGGCCCCGCCGCCTGTCCCATTTTCGCTGCATATCGGCCTTTTTGGGGCAAGAACCGGTCCGTCCGTTACACCCAGGGCAACAAACCGACGGCGCTCCCAGCTACGAAATGCATCAGAATGCATCGGTTTGCATCACATTTCGCCGATATATCCGTGGCGGGAGCCTCTCGGCCACCCGAGACGCATCCCAACCCGATTCACACCAGCCCGCCCGAAAGTGCTAGAATCACCCCACACAACCGTGAGAGCGCGCGAGGAGTTTCGACCATCAGACTGCAAGGGAAAGTGGCCCTCATCAGCGGCGCCGCAAGGGGCATGGGAGCGGTCGAGGCGCGCATGTTCGCCGCCGAGGGCGCCACCGTGGTCCTCGCCGACCTGCTCGACGAACGTGGACAGGCCGTCGCCGAGGAGATCACGGAATCCGGGGGACAGGCGTCCTACGTCCACCTCGACGTAGCCGACGAAGCTGCCTGGCAGTGCGCCGTCGACACCGCAAACACCAGGTTCGGCAAGCTGGACGTGCTCGTGAACAACGCCGGAATCGTCCGCACCGAGCAGGTCCTCGAGACCACCGACCTCATCTGGGAAGACGTGATGTCCGTCAACGCGAAGGGTGTGTTCCTGGGCGCGAAAGCAGTCATTCCCGCCATGCGCGCTGCCGACGGCGGCTCCATCGTCAACATCTCGTCCATCGCCGGCCTCGTCGGCACCGACCTGAGCGCCGCTTACCACGCGTCCAAGGGCGCGGTGAGAATCTTCACCAAGGCCGCCGCCATCCAGTACGCGCCCTACAACATCCGCGTCAACTCGGTGCATCCCGGTATGATCGCAACGGACATGGTCGCCACCCCGGGCGTCGGCGACGTCCTTGACGAGCGGCTCGCTGCGACGCCGATGCGGCGCATAGGCAGGCCCGAGGAGATCGCCTACGGCGTGCTCTACCTCGCCTCGGACGAGTCCTCGTTCGTGACCGGCAGCGAGCTCGTCATCGACGGCGGCCGCACCGCCCAGTAGCCGAACAGAAAAGAGGGAGCATCGTGAGACTGCAAGGCAAAGTGGCCCTCATCAGCGGCGCTGCCAGGGGCATGGGCGCGGTGGAGGCCCGCATGTTCGCCGCCGAGGGAGCGTCGGTCGTCGTAGCCGACCTGCTGGACGACCTCGGCCAGGCCGTCGTCGTCGAGATCACCGACTCCGGCGGCCGGGCGACCTACGTCCACCTCGACGTCACCGACGAGGCCGCCTGGCAGAGTGCCGTCGAGACCGCCACCACCAACTTTGGCAAGCTGGACGTGCTCGTGAACAACGCCGGAATTGTCCGAACCGAGCAGGTGTTAGAGACCACCGAGCAGATCTGGGAAGACGTCATGTCGATCAACGCCAAGGGCGTCTTCCTCGGCGTCAAGGCGGCCATACCCGCCATGCGCGCTGCCGGAGGCGGCTCCATCGTCAATATCTCGTCCAGCGCCGGCCTCACCGGCAGCACCCAGAACGCCGCCTACCACGCGTCCAAGGGCGCCGTCAGAATCTTCACGAAGGCCGCCGCCATCCAGTACGCGCCCCACAACATCCGCGTAAACTCGGTGCATCCCGGCATGATCGACACCGACATGCTCGCCGCCTCCCGCGTCGGCGACGTCCTGGAGCAGCGGCTCGCAGTGACGCCCATGCGGCGCATCGGCAGGCCCGAGGAGATAGCCTACGGCGTGCTCTACCTCGCGTCGGACGAGTCCTCGTTCGTGACCGGCAGCGAGCTCGTGATAGACGGCGGACGCACCGCCCAGTAGCCGAACAGAACAGGGGGAAGATCGTGAGACTCGAAGGCAAGGTTGCGCTCATCACCGGAGGATCCCGCGGCCAGGGCGCGGCGGAAGCCCGCCTGTTCGCGAATGAAGGCGCGGCGGTCGTCATCGCCGACGTGCTCGAAGAGGAAGGCAAACAGCTCGAGGCCGAGATCAACGAGACCGGCGGCCGCGCCCTTTTCGTCAAGCTCGATGTCACGTCCGAATCGGACTGGCAGCAATGTATCTCCGACACGGTCGAGCGCTTCGGCAAGCTCGACGTCCTCGTCAACAACGCGGGCATCTACAGCCGCACGATGATAGAGGACACCACCGTCGAGGAGTGGGAGCGCATCATGTCGGTCAACACCACCGGCGTGTTCCTCGGCACCAAGCACGCCATACCGGAGATGCGCAGGGTCGGCGGCGGCTCCATCGTCAACATATCCTCCATCGCCGGGCTTGTGGGCAGCCCGCGCGGAGGCGCCTACACTACCTCCAAGGGCGGCGTCAGGCTCTTCACCAAGACGACGGCAATCCAGCACGCCGAGGACGGCATACGCGCCAACTCCATCCACCCCGGCCCGATCGACACCGAGATGATCGCCGACAACATCGGCACGCCCGAGGGCCTCGCGGCCTCTCTCTCGCGCGTCCCCCTCGGCAGGGTCGGCACCGTGGACGACGTCGCCTACGGCGCACTGTTCCTGGCGTCGGACGAGGCGTCGTACATGACCGGCTCCGAGCTGGTAATCGACGGCGGCGTGGTCGCGCAGTAGCCATGACACTCAGCGGAAAAGCAGCCATCATCACCGGCGCAGGCAAGGGCATCGGACGCGGCATCGCCCGCGCCTACGCAAACGAGGGCGCTAGGCTCGTCCTGGTCTCGCGCACGCTGGTCCAGGTAGAGGACGCCGCCGAAGAGGCCCGCGCCGCCGGAGCCGAGGCCTCCGCGCTCGCGGTCGACGTGTCCGACCCCGCCGATGTCCGCCGCATGGTGAACCACACCCTCGACCTCTACTCGCGCGTCGACGTGCTCGTGAACAACGCCGCCATCCTCGGCCCCGTCGGCCCGCTCCACCTCAACGACGCGGCGCACTGGGCGCAGGCCATCAACATCAACGTGACCGGACTCATGCTCTGCTGCCACGCGGTGCTGCCCCACATGATAGAGCAGGGCGGCGGCAAGATAATCAACCTCTCCGGCGCCGGAGTGACCCGCGCCTCGGAGACGATCAGCGCCTACGGCACCTCCAAGGCCGCCGTGGTCCGCTTCACCGAAACGCTCGCGATTGAGATGCTCCCCTACGACATCAGCGTGAACGCCCTCGGCCCCGGCCAGATCGACACCGAGCTGCTCGACCCGATGGCTGGCGACGACAGCCTCATCGAGCCGGTGATGGGCGCGATGGTGCAGCGTACCAAGTCCGGAAAGGGCGCGTCCCTCGAAGAGGCGGCCGCCCTCGCCGTCTGGCTCGGCTCGGACGCCTCCGACGGCCTCTCCGGACGCCTCATCTCCGCCACCCAGGACAACTGGCGGGAACTCGGCCCGCACATCCCTCAGATCATGGCCTCCGACCAATACACGCTCAGGTTCAACGCCTAGGGAATGGCAACTGAGTCCCTTCCTTCCAACCTGCTGTCCAACCTCCACGCCGTCGCTCCGCTGCTGCGCGCCCGCAGCCTGGGCATCGTGGTGGACTACGACGGCACCATCTCGGAGATAGCCCCCACGCCGGAGCAGGCCCGCGTCCTGCCGGAAGCCGCCCGCGCCCTCAGCGGCCTCGCGGGCAAACTGACCCTCGCAGCGGTCATGTCCGGCCGTGCCGCCGGGGACGTGGCCGCTCTGGTTGGAGTAGACGGCCTGGCCTACGTCGGCAACCACGGCGCGGAACTGCTGCGAGGCGAACGGCTGGAGCTTGCGCCGGAGGCTCAGGCCGCCCGCTGCGCGGTGGCCGGCGTGTTCGAGGAGTTGCGCGCCGCCGTGGACTTGCCCGGCATGGTGTGGCAGGACAAGGGCCTCAGCGCTACCGCCCACTTCCGGTTGACTGCGGACCCGGGGCGGGCAGCGCGCGACCTCGACCATGCTCTGCGACAAGCGGCTCCGGCGGCCCGCGGCGTCGAGGCGTTCTGGGGAAAGATGGCGCTGGAGCTACGCGCCGCCGACGGCCCGAACAAAGGCAGCGCGACGAGGGACCTGGCCCGCCGCTTCGACCTGGACGGCCTGCTGTTCATCGGCGACGACACGACCGACGTCGACGCGATGCTCGCCGTCAGGGAGATGAACTCCGGCGGCGCACTCGCCGGGCTGTCCGTGGTCGTCCTGCACCACGACACGCCGGATGCGGCGCGCCGCGCGGCAAACTACTCGCTGGACGGCGTGCCGGAAGTGGGGAAGTTTCTTACGTGGCTGGAAGGCGCGGTCAGGGAAGTCCCTTCCCCCTCGCCGGGGGAAGGTTAGGATGGCGGTCGTTCGTCCATTCCGATGTTACACCCGCTCGCCGATGATGGTCCGTATCGACGCTATCAGGCTGCCCGCGCCCCGGTATCGGATCTGCCAAAGGCGCATCTGCTCCCGGGGCACGTCCCTGCCGTGGACCTGGTAATAGGCCGGCCCGCCGATGCTGCCGTGCAGCACCAGGAACGCGCCGGCCACCACGCCCAGCAGAGGCGTAATCATGCTCAGGCTGTACGCCACAATGATGGAGACGACCGTGACGACCACCCCCAACATCATGCGCGGATGGTTCGACGTCCGCACCTCGTCGATCTTCTCGATCTGAGAGTACGGCAGCTCGTGAATCTCCTCCGCGCCCTTCTTTTCCAGGTGAAGAATGAGCCTGGTGGAGGTAGCGTAGTACGGCCCGAATCGCGAGACGATGCGCTCCCTCTGCTTCAGGTGAGTCTCGACGCCCATCGTTCGCGCTCCGTGCTCTACGTCCACGCCGCTAGAAGATTGCCAGCGGATTACACGGCGAGCCGGTGGTGTTGGTGAGCCGCAGCGTGCCGATGGACAGCATAAACTCCCACCGGTTGCGCTCCTTGCACGCCTGGGCCAGCTCTTCCAGGTTGGCGTTGTCCAGGATCCACAGGCCCATCGCCACTATGCCAACCTGGTGGACCGGATTGGACAGGGCAGGGTATCCGGACGGTGAGACGTCGTTGCCCGTGTCGGTGCCCAGCATGGCGATTCCGCGCTCGTGGAACAGCGGCAGGCACGCCGCCTGGCATGCGGTGGATCCCGCCTCGCGCGGCACCGGACCCTCCACGTTGCGGCGGTGCAAGCTGGCCGGTGCGAATCAGCAGCACGTCGCCCTCCTCGATGGTGAACCCGCAGCGCTCCTCGGCGGCCAGGATGTCTTCCGGCATCACGCCTTCGCCGCGCTCCAGCCAGTCCACGCCCCGGATCTCGGGCACGTCCACCAGCACGCCGCGCGTGACGATGCCCTCGTGGGCCAGGTCGATGGACTCCACGGTAGCGCCCAGGCTGGTCGACACCAGGTGCGCGGGCCGTCCGTTGTACAGCTTGCCCTCCCAGAAGAAGTGGGCCAAGCTGTCGACGTGGGTGATGGTGAAGCCGTGAAAGATCATGCCGAAGAAGTCGGTGGACGCCTGGTTCGGCCTGGAAGAGACCTTCTCGCCGCTGGCCCAGCCCTCGCCGCTCTCGACCATGAAGTGGATGGGCGGTACGGGCACGTCGGCCGCGGCCTCGAATAGCACGGGCCGGGCGCACGAGACGCTCACGCCCTCTTGCACCAGCGACACGGCCTGCAGCGTCTTTGCGGGGCTGAGCAGGTTGAGCGTACCGAGCTGGTCGTCGTCGCCCCACCTGCCCCAGTTGCTGAGCGAGTCGAAATACGATAGGACTTCAGCCTCGGAGGGTATGTTCGTGTTCAAAGCGACCTCCTCTTGGCGGGACGTGTGGCGCGACTCGCTAGATCTCCGTACTGCCTTCTGAGTATCATTATCCAACCGGCGTCGACATTGGGCAAGCCCTCCGATGCCCTCCTGGAATCCGCTAGACGACGCTGAAGGTCGAGCCGTACTCATCCTTGGTAACCTCGATGCGGACAGGGAACGCTTCCTTCATCTGCTCGACGTGGGTGATGACTATGATCTTCTGGAAGTCGTCCTCGATGGACTTGATGGCCTCGGTCAGCCGTTCCTGGCCCGATGTGTCCTGCGAACCGAACCCCTCGTCGATGAACAGGATGGGCAGCGGCGCGCCGGACCTGCTGGCGAGCAGCCGGGACAGCGCTATCCGCAGGGCGAAGTCGATCCGGAACGCTTCTCCCCCACTGAACATCTCGTAGCTCCGCGTGCCTATCTCGTCCGCTATCAGGATGTCTAGCTCCTCGGCCCGGACGTCCGATCCTCGCAGCCTCCGGCCCTCCCGGAGCTCCAGTTTCAGGCTCATGCGGTTCTCCGTCAGGCGGGACAGCAGCCGGTTGGCGTCCTCCTGGAGCTGCGGGATTGCGTTCTCGATGATGAGCGCGGGGATGCCGTTCTTGCCGAAAGCCACGGCCAGTTCGTCGTATACGGCTTTCTCGTCCACTAAGCCGCGCCTTTCGCCCTCGTCCTCGCGCGTCTGCGCCTGCAGCTCGTCGCAGTGGGCGATGCGGTCCCGGAGTATGCCGCGCCGCACCTCCAGTGCCTGAAGTTGGCCTTCCAGTTCGCGGAGCCGCCGCTCCGACTCGCCCAGCTTCGCCTCGGTCTCCGGCAGGGTCGCCACTTCGCGCGCCAGTTGCGCGGCGCGCGCCGAGTGGCGTTCCGTCTCCTTGCGGCGCTGGGACAGCGCGGTCTCTCTGTCCTCCAGCGCGGCTCGCTCGGATTCCATTCGGCCCTGTGCGTCTCGCAGGCGAAGGCTTAGCTCTTCGTAGGGCGCGAGCGGCCGACGCCTTTTCCCGCGCGGCGGCGTGGGTTTGGGCGTCGTAGCCGAGAGTCTCGATTTCGGCTGTAACCCGCGCCAGTTGCTCGCGCTCGTCGTGGGCGTAGTCGTCGGATTCGAGCCTGGCGCGCAGCCGTTCGAGTTGCGGCGCGGTCGTGTCCAGCTGCTCACGCGCCCGTTCCGCCTCATCGCGTTCGCGCGTCAGCGTGGCGCTCGTACCCTGGATGCGCCTGCCTTCTGCGTCTTGCGCCTTCTCCATCTGGGCGATTTGTGCGGTCATTCGCCTGAGCTTGCCGTCCAGTTCTCGCTTTTCGGCGTCGTTGGAATCGTAGCGTTCTCTGGCGGCCTTGCCTTGCGTCTCATACTCGACGCGCAGGTGTTCCGCGCCGTCCTCGCCCACGTCCTGGTTGCACAGCGGGCACAGCGACTCGCCCTGTTCGAGCAGGTCGAACTTGCGCCTGGTTTCGTCCATCTCTTCGCGCAGCCGCTCGTTGTCCCGCGTGAGCGACCTGGACGCGCAACGCGGCGTCGCGCTCTTGGCCGCGCAGGGACTGCAACTCTCGTGCGGATTTCGCCAGCCGTTGCTGCGCGTCGTCATTGAGGCGCAGTTGCTCCTCGATTTCGGGTATGCGGCGGACTTCGCGCCTCGAGGCGAGCCGCGTCGTCGCTGAGGCGGTCGCGCTGGCCGATGATCTCCGCACGTCGGGCGGCAATCCGCAAGTCCAAGTGGTGCTGTTGGTCTCGCAGCGCGCTGAGCGAGGCGAGTGCGGCGTTCATCTCTTCGAGTTCGGCTCTCGCGGAGGCGAGCGCGGCATGGTTGGCTGCTATCTCGTCGGCGCGTGCCACGATGTCCGCGTGATCTTCCAGGCTGGCGCGCAGGCCGTCTACCTCCCGCTCAAGGCGGGTGGCTTCGCTCCGGGCGCGTTCAAGGCTGGACTGGACGTCCGGCAGTTCGCGCTTCTTGAGGGACAGCTCGGCGGTTGCCAGTTGCAGCGTCTGGAAGTCGGCGCGATGGCCGTCGCGTATCGGCGCAAGCTCGGCGATGCTGGCGTCCGACTGCTTCAAATCGCGCTTGTACTCCGGCTTACGATCAATCTCAGGCTGGCGTATCTCGATGCGCAAGGTGGCGTCGCTGATGCCGTCTCGCAATTCGCGTGCGCGGGACTTTGCCCGCTCCTCAAGCCGCTCGTAGTAGGAGAGGCCGAGCGCCTCTGCGAGAAACTCCTTGCGCTTGGACGGCGTGTTCTGGGTGAACTGGTCGGCCTTGCCCTGTTGCAGGTAGGCGGTGTTGATGAATGTCTCGTAGTCCAGCTGGATGGTATCAACTATCCTGGCCTCGGTTTCGCGGACGCTGTTGCCGGTCACGGGGCGGTAGCCGTCGCCGGTCGACGCCTGGAACTCGAGAACCGTGGCGCCCTGTCGTGCCCCCGCCCTGCGGGTGTGCTTTCGTATCACGCGGTAGACCTGGTCGCGCACGAGGATGTCGAGAGTCACCTCCATATCGGTCTGGCCCTGATGGATCAGCTCGTGCTGCTGGCTGGCCCTTGCGCTGCCCCACAGCGCCCAGGTGATTGCGTCGAGCAGCGCGCTCTTGCCGTGGCCGTTGTCGCCGCACAGGCACGCGACGTGCAGGCTCTCGAAGTCCAGCGTGGGCACGTTGTCCCGGTAGCACATGAAGTTTCTGACGCTCAGGCGTAGGGGTATCATATGCGGCCTCGTTTGGGGTAAAGTGGGCTGAGTATGACTTGGCGGACATTATAGCCCAACAGAAGGGCGCCCCCGTGCGGATGGTATGAGGAAGGCGGGCGGAACATGAGCCGCACCGATTTCGACGTTGTGACCGGCGCGTTCAGCTACACGGGCAGATACGTCACGCGGCTGCTGTTGAGGCAGGATCGGCCGGTGCGGACGCTCACCGGCCACCCCAGCGCCCGAATGTTCGGAGGCGCGGTCGGCGCTGTGCCTTACAACTTCGACAGGCCCGATGACTTGGCGCGCTCGCTGGAGGGCGCCCACACTCTCTACAACACCTACTGGGTGCGGTTCGCCAGGGGCGAGCTGACACACGACGTGGCGGTGCGCAATATCACGACCATGCTGCGCGCGGCCGAGAGGGCGGGCGTCCGGCGCGTGGTGCACGTGAGCATCACCAACGCCGACGCGGACTCGCCGCTGCCGTACTTCCGGGGCAAGGCGCTGGCGGAAGAGGCGGTGCGCGGGTCGGCGATGAGCCACGCGATACTCCGGCCCACCGTGATATTCGGCAGGGAGGACCTGCTGCTAAACAACATCGCGTGGACGCTCCGACGCTTTCCCTTATTCCCCGTTTTCGGACGCGGTGACTACCGCGTGCAACCCATCTACGTGGGCGATCACGCCGCGCTGATGGTGGAAGCGGGTCAGCGCGAGGACAGCTACGCTATCGACTCGGTGGGCCCCGACGTGTTCACCTACGAGGAGATGGTGAGGCTTATAGCCGGTTCGATTGGCGCGAGAGTGCGCGTCGCGCACGTGGGCAGGCGGCTGGGTATGCTGATGACCGGACTGGTGGGGCTGCTGTGCGGGACGTCACACTGACGCGCGACGAGGTAGAAGGTCTGATGGCAGACCTGCTGGTTTCCTACGGCGAGCCTACCGGCGAGACTCGCCTGTCCGACTGGCTCGGCGAGCATGGCGCGGAGCTGGGCATGGGCTACGTCTCAGAGCTGGACCGCCACTACAGGGCCGGTTCCCAGGGAACGGGCAGCGGCGAGTGGCGGTAGGCCGAGTCCGGGCTACGCTGCGAAGGAGGAACGAGTTGACACAGAGCGACACCCAGGCGGTGCTGGCGGCGATTGACCGCGACGACATGCTGGACCTCGCCAAGCAGATGCTCAGGATTCCGAGCTTCAAGACGGAGGAGACGGAACTGGCCCGTTTCATGGCCGACTACCTGGACCGGCGGGGCTACGAGGTGCAGCTCCAGGAGGTGGAGCCAGACCGATTCCAGACCATCGCCACGCTCAAGGGCGAGGGCGGCGGCAAGTCGCTGATGTTCAACGGGCACCTGGACATAGATCCGCTGGCGTTCGGCTGGAAGCGCGACCCGTGGGAGCCGAGCGTGGAGGGCGACCGCCTCTTCGGGGCGGGCGTGCGCAATATGCAGGCAGGCGTAGCGTCGATGGTGCAGGCCGCCGAGGCGGTGAGACGCTCCGGTGCCCGGCTGAAGGGCGACCTCGTGCTGGCGTGCGTCGTCGGCGAGTTGCAGGGCGGAGTCGGCTCGTCATACCTGGCCGAGCACGGGCCGCTGACGGATATGGCGGTCATCACGGAGCCGCACGGCCCGGCGAACGTTATGACCGTCCACGCCGGGGTGGTCAACATAGCGGTGCACACCATCGGGAAGTCCAGGCACACCAGCCGTAAGCAAGGCTCGGTGGACGCCATCGAGAAAATGCGTAAGGCCATCCCTGCCATACGGGACGTCGAATTCACTTGCGAGCGCCGGACGGACCTGCCCGCGCTGCCGCTGGTGAACATCGGGGTCATCATGGGCGGCATGGGCCGGGACTACGACCTGAAAGGGCCTAACTTCGTTAGCGACTTCTGCACCGTGCTGGTGGACGTGCGATTCCTGCCGGGCATGACGTCCGATTCGGTCGTCGCGGACCTCGACCGGGCGCTCAGCGAACTGGGCGCCGAGGATCCGGACTTCGTATACGAGATCGAGGTGCCGGCGCCGCCGGTATTCAAGGCGAACAAGGTGGTTATGGAGCCGTTCGACCTGCCGCGCGACGAGTACATCGTGGAGGCGGTGGCCCGCCAGATACGGGCCGTGACGGGCGGTGAGCCCGAGAACGTGGGCGTGGTGCTGCCGAACTCGTACACGGGCAACGATAGCTGCCATCTTTGGGCGGCGGGAGTGCCCTGCGTGCTGATTGGCCCTGCCGGAACCCAGGAGTCGGCGGACGTTCCCGACGAGTACGCGCCCATCAGCGAGATGGAGCAGGTGGCCAAGGTGCTCGCACTCACCGCGCTGGACGTGTGCAACCTGCCCAAGTAGGGGGCTGGCGCTTTCACCCTCACCTCAATCCTCTCCCATCAAGGGAGAGGAGGCCCATCAGGAAGCCACTTCTCGCTAGAGCGTGATCTCCTTGAGGTAGGGGGATACGGCCAGGCGGGCGTCGGTCTGGGCGAGCACTTCTTCGGCGGTCCAGCCGGGCGCGACCTCGGTGAGCATGGCGCCGTCGGGCCGATTTCGACCACGGCGATGTCGGTGACCACCAGGCTGACGCACCCCATGGCGGTGGGCGGATAGGCGCACTCCCGCACAAGCTTGGATTCGCCGTTGCGGTCGGTGTGCTCCATCGCGACGATTACGCGCCGCGCGCCCGCGGCCAGGTCCATCGCGCCGCCGACGTTTCCTACGCCGCGCTCGGGCAGCATCCAGTTGGCCAAGTCGCCCCTCTCGGACACCTGCAGAGCGCCGAGGACGGCGACGTCCACGTGGCCGCCCCGGATCATGGCGAAGGCGTCGGCGGAGCTGAAGAACGACATGCCGGGCGACATCGCCAGGAACTGGCCGCCGGCGTTGATGAGGTCGATGTCTTCCTCACCCGGCTCGGCCATCGGCCCGTAGTTGAGCACGCCGCTCTCGCTGTGGTACATCACCGAGCGCCCCTCGGGAATGAACTGCGAACACAGAGTCGGAATGCCGAGCCCCAGGTTCACGACGTCGCCGTCGCGCAGTTCGAGCGCGACCCTCATCGCGATAACTTCCCGATCCAGCCGCGGCTTGTCCATCGCTGTTCGTCTCCGGTGAGTTGAAACGCTAGGAGTAGTCGGTGGAGGAATCGACGCCGGTGAGGATGGACACTATCTGTCCGAGCATCTCTTCGGCCCGTCCCCGCAGCTCCTCGGCGTCCAGCGGGGCGGTGGGGTGCTTGGTGAAGATGGTGGGATAGTCGGGCGTTCCCCACATGCTCGCCATGCCCTCAGCCGTTCGGGTGAACAGGTCTGTGCAAATGGTAACGGAGGGGGTGCCGGCCTTCTCCACGTGGATCCCGTCGTGCACACTGCACGCGCTGCAGGACCCTCAATCGCCTATGCCGACAAGCACGTAGTCGCACTCCCCGGCCATCTCGCTGATGACGGCAGGATCCGCGGGCTTGGACGCGGACGGCTTGCGGTGGTATCTGACGCCCGTGACACCGAAGCGCTCGTCGAGCAGCTCCGTTACCGTGTGTAGGAACTCCCTGGCGTTCACCTTGCTGTCGTCGATTATGCCGACGCGCTTGTTTGCGAGGTCCCTCAGCCTTGGCGCGCCGGTGAAGTCGGCGATGATGGGCTGGGTCGTCGGGTCGACCAGCGTAAGGCTACCTCGGACTGCGGTGGTCATATCGTGCTCCTTTCACGTGGAGGCGGTCGGGCGATACACCCCCATCTTAATCTTCCCCCATCAGGGGAAACGAGACTATTGGAGAACTAGAAGCCGGACGCGCAGGCGCAGCCGCCGGGGCCGCACCCACCGCATCCGCCGCCCCCGCCAGCGACGGGCATGATGCCGCCCTCGTCGAACGACGAGAACGACACGAACACGGACAGGCTGCGCTCGGCCTCGCCCTCGCACTCGGGGCAGGGCGCGTCGTCGTCCATGCGGTCCATGGGCCTGAGCCGCTCGAATCTGTGCTCGCAGCTTGTGCAGGTGTACTCGTAAATCGGCATCGTCGAACCTCGCGGCAGCGCTGGTGTGTGTCGGGCGCAGCGTGGGCATATTCTAGTGTGTAGGTGAGCGGTGCGCAACAGCCTGCGCGCGCCTCGCCAGCCCGTTTAGTACAGGGCCTCCGCGGCCTGCTCGCAGCGGCGCTTTTCGGCGTCGGTGAGCGGTTCGTAGTCCAGGCAGAGGGCGACGTTCCGGCGCACCCGGTCGGGGTAGCGGGCGCCGGGTATGGCGACCGACACGCCGGGGTTGGACAGCACGTAGCGCAGCAGCAGCTCGGGCGTCAGATCGGTATCGCCGCGCGCGTTTAGCGTGCGCAGGGTGCTCATGCGGCCCGAGCCGCCCAGCGGCCGCATGACGATGACTCCAACGCCGGCCTCGGCGGCCAGGTCGATAAGGTCTTCGCTTTCGGTGTAGAAGGCGGAGTACTCCAGCATCACCGTGTCGAACTCGCCGGAGGTGATGGCCTTCTCCACAATCTCCAGGCTGTGAGAGGATATTCCGACGTGGCTGATCAGTCCTCTGAACTGGGCGACGCGAAGCCCCTCCAGCGCGCCGCCGGGAGCCATCACCTGCTCCCAGTCGCGGGGCGTCGACACGTCGTGGAGCTGGTACAGGCAGATGCTCGGAACACCAAGGACGGCCTGGCTCCTGTCCACATCGGCCTGGCTGCCGTTTATGGTGCGGCTGAATGTCTTGGACGCGATGCGGAAGTCCGCGCCACGCTCGCGCACCACCTGGCCCAGGAGGTACTCGCTGCCCTGGTAGTCCCGCGCGGTGTCGACGAAACGGACGCCCAGGTCGAGCGCGGCGTGGAGGGTGTCGGCGCCCTCCGCAGCCTGCGGCGTGTCCATCGCCCCCAGCCCGAGCTCAGGTAGCACCAGGCCGGTGCGGCCGAGCCTGCGCTCTCTAAGAGGCATGGTCTTAGGAGTAGATCATCCACTCGAGCAGGTTCTGGTCCGGGTCGCGGGCGTACAGGCTGAGCGATGGCTGTCCGCCTCCACCGCGCGCGCCCTTGCGCGGGCCCGGTCCGGCGATGATCTCCACGCCCGCGTTGTCCAGCATGGCCTGGCACTCCTCGACAGTGCCGTCCCAGACGAAACAGATGTCGGCACAGCCGGGCACGGCGGTGGGGCCGCGCAGTCCGGCGACATGGCCCTCCGGGTGGATGTTGATCTTAGAGTCCTTGCCGACCTGTATGGAGAAGGCGGGGACTTCGCCGGAGCGCCACGCTTCCTCGTCGTTGATGTGGAAGCCCAGGCGCTTGTAGAACTCGATGAGCCGCTCGGCGTTCTCGGTCGGCATGGCGATGTGGTCGATGCTTACTGTTGACACGGGGGCCTCCTTGAAGAGCTTGTCCGACAGCCGGTTCGTCACCCCCATCCTAACCTTCCCCCGTCAAGGGGGAAGGGACTTTCGGAAATGGTGGTGTGTGGTGGAGGCGACGGGCGGATTCGAACCGCCGAATAGGGGTTTTGCAGACCCCCGCCTTAACCACTTGGCTACGTCGCCTCGACTGTGGCTCCGGTGGTGCCGAGGAGGAGATTCGAACTCCTACAGCCTTGCGGCCACAGCGCCCTCAACGCTGCGTGTCTACCAATTCCACCACCTCGGCCTGTCTGGGCCTGATTCGGCGTCGGCAGCGCTACCGCTCGGGGCACGCCAAACCACGTCCGCCCATTATAGCCAAGACTCGAAACCTTGTCCATATCCGCGGAGCGGCTGGACCGGCTCCGGCCCGGTCGGCATCGCGGCTGGACCGAGCCCATCGGCAGGTAGAAAGGCCGCTTGTGGCAGGGGTTATGGTCGAAATGTGTGTCAAACTGCGCCAAAACGTCTCTTTCGTAGCTGGGAGCGGTGTGAAATCTCTGTCCGATCAGTGTCACCTGGCGCTCCAAAGTGGCCGAAAATGCCCCAGAATTCCTGGAAATGGAACAGGCGGCGTGATCGTCCTGAGGCCGCGTTTCTGGTTGCCGTATGTCGGTGCGAGTGCATCATGGCGGAGATAGTAGCACGGATGTGCGGTAGAATCAAGAGGGGTGGCGAGGTTGTGAGTAGTTACTCTCGAATGGTGCTCCAGAGACGTTGGCGCTGACACATAACAAGTATGCGGTTGAGCGTCTGTGAGTAAACTCTGGAGCACATACGAGGCGCGAGCGAGACTCGGTAGCGCGGTATTGGGGCGGAATTTTCGGCCTTCTGAGCTTGCGCGTAAATTCTCGGTAGGTCAAACCGAGAACCCCAGAACCTCGGTTGGGCTGAGCGGGCGGCCTCCGTATCCAACGGCGATACTCCTGGATGCAGTGCGTAGCTCCGCTCTTCATACTGTACTCGCAGAGGATAGAGCAGACAGAGAATTGGCGTCAATGCGAGAAGAGCCGCCTAGAGGTGCGGCCAAACTGGTACACTTGGCGCCATGCGTGAAAGAGCTTCGGTTTCTACACCCCGGCGAGGTCTCGTCACGTCGGTGCGCGGCGTCTTCTACGGCTGGTGGCTGGTCGGCATCGCGGCGTTCATGCTCACGCTCATGTCCCTCACGGTGTTCCAGGGGCTGGGCACGATGATGGTGGCGCTGGAGCGCAAGTTCGGATGGAGCCGCACGGCGCTGTCCGGCGCGTTCGCGCTCTCCAGGGCCGAGGGCGCGGTGCTGGGTCCGATCGAGGGCTTCCTGATAGACCGACTGGGCAGCCGGCGCATGACGCTCATAGGCTACCTCATCATGGCGGTCGGCTTCGTTCTACAGTCCCGGGTCAACGAGCTGTGGCAGTTCTACGGGGCGTTCATCGTGATTTCGCTGGGGGCTGGCCTGGGCGGCTGGCTGGCGATGATCGCCATGGTGAACAACTGGTTCAACCGCAAGCGGTCCATAGCCATGGCGTCGGCGATGTCGGGCGCACAATTCGGCGGATTCCTGGTCCCTCTATTCGCATACTGCATAGAGTCTTTCGGGTTTCGATGGGTGTCGCTGGGTATTGGAATCCTGATGTTCGTCATCATAGGACCGGTGACCAAGGCCATCCGCAATCACCCGGAAGAGTACGGCATGAGGCCGGACGGCGACCCTCCGGAGGGCGAGTCGGACGGTTCGGACAGGGAGGCGTACAACGCCGCGGCGGCAGAGCCGCAATTCACGGTGCGGCAGGCGCTGCGGACATCGGCGTTCTGGCTGCTCACGATCGCGCAGGTCACGTCCAGCGTGGCTATAGTCTCGCTGTCGCTGCACCTTTCGCCGAAGATGACGGACATGGGAATGTCGCTCACTCACGCGGGATTTGTCACCCTGGCTTACACCGTGACTGCTCTGCCGTCGATGATCCTGGCGGGGCTGGTCGCCGACCGCTTGCCCAAGCCACCGCTGATCGCGTTCCTGCTGTTTCTGCAGTCGGCGGCGATTCTGCTGCTGGCGCTGAACGAGACCGAGACGACGTACCTGCCTTGGGTGTTCGCGTTCTTCTACGGCATCGGTTTCGGGGGACGTATGCCGCTGACCACGGCGATACGGGGCGAGTATTTCGGGCGGCGGGCGTTCGCGACGATCATGGGAGTGTCGCAGCTTCCGATGAACATCGGCATGATCTTCGCGCCGCTGTTCGCGGGGTACATGTTCGACACCACGGGCACCTACATAGTGCCGTTCACGGTTTTCGCGGCGCTGAGCTTCCTGGGCGCAGTGCTGATGTTGTTCGTGCGACGGCCGGCGGCGCCGGCGCGGGTGGGGGTTCGGGGGTAGTGTCGAGGTGGTCGCCTTCTCTTAGCTGCGGTCTTGCGGCCTGTACTTGATCAAATGAGAGTCACCAGCCCGCGGGCTTGGAGATAAGGCCAATCTCGTCGCTAACCGTGTCGGGGAGTAGGCTCCTTCTCAGGTGGCTCTTCCAGAGACGCCTGACATATGTCGCGGCATCGGCCAATTCCCTGGGGCTCGCGTTCTTCGGGTCCGGGTTCACCAGAGTCACCCTCAGGCCAAGGTCGTCTCTGACGTAACGCATCGCCCCGGCGAAGTCAGCGTCATTAGACACTACGACGGCCTGTTCGTACTCTCTGTTGAATCCGTCCACCAGGAGACGTGTGGCCAGGTTGACGTCCGAACCCTTTTCTTCCGAGTCCCTGACCACGACGTAAGTGGGCAGCCCCGGGATAGGCTCCGCCAACGGACGGCGCTTGACGCCGGATCGGAAGACGCCGTAGTAGGCGTCGAAGCCTTCCAGCGTCTCCAGGGCTCGAAGGTAGATGAGCTGGCGCTGTGCTTGTCCGGGGTTGCCTGGGCGCACGTCAAGACGGGCCGTGAAGTAGCAGACCTTGCGGACCTGATCCTGAGGAAAGAGAGTCTCGGCCAGCTTTCGCAGGTCGAGCCATCTGAAAGGAGTGTCTTTGAGTGCGCGGTAGTAGAGATTGAATCCGTCTATGTACAGGTTGGTAATCAATCGCTGCTCCCATACAAAGACAGAGACCGCCTTGGTGGGCGGTCTCGACCCTACCGTCGAATCGATAGGGGGGGTAACAAGAAGGTATCATGTTAATGGCCGGCTGTCAACGCATGACGTGTTGGTGTTGCTGTCCAATTCTGTTCCATTTGATCCAAGCAGACGAAAACTGTGCTTTGCTACAATGCCAGGAACGGGGAGAACGCTCAGTAGGTCGTTAGCCGTCCTTAACGAACGTCCACTGATTGTTTCCTCCTCCCTTCGCTGGCATGGACCACGCCAGTTCAAAGCCCATATCGCAAACAGCATTCGTGACGACATCATAGGATGCCACCTCGAACGGGTATCCTCCCAGCCAGTCTCTCCAGTCGTGGAACGGGCTCATACCCCGGTTCTTCTTGTACTCCGCGAAAAAGTTCTTGCGGCGCAGTACGCTCGCGGCGCAATAGCGCGTAAAGTAGTAGGGCAAAAACACGCCTTCTATGAGTAGCCTGCCGGCAGTTCCGGCACAATATGTCTGCTTCACAACCCTCCACATTCGAGAGCGTGTTCCCTGGTCGTTGTATAGGCCCAGAAACAGTTGTCCCTCCGGCGCCACACGTCCAACGACGTTCCGCAATGCTTGCCACATGTCGCCGGTGTGATGCAGGCTGCCGAACGCGTACACCACGTCGAAGCGTCCTATCGACTCGAGGAACGACACGTCCAGCATATTGCCTTCCGTGATCTCCCAGTCGCTCTCACTGCCACAGTACATTGCGCGCAACTCACGCGCGCAAGTCACCGCCAATGGGTCCAGGTCAAAGGACAGGACTTTAGCTCCCATGCGGTAGGCAGCCAGCGAAAACAGCCCACTGCCGCTACCTACGTCCAGAAACGTCTTGCCAGCCAACCCTACATTTTCTAGCTGCAATACGCTCCGCAGGTGTTGCTCGGCTGTGGCGATACGTTCGTCCGTAATGGTGGAGAGGAAGCTATGCCAATTGCTGCCAAAGTCGAACGCGCCCTTTGAAGTGGTCATCCTTGTGCTCCTGCTGACAGTTCGAACCAGGTGAGGTCAACTCATCGGAGTTCATGCCTCGGAGTCTGGTCAAAGTGAGGCAACCCTACCTGCCTGCTCCGCAATATGCAACGGGACCCACTAACCCACTGGCTTAGTAAATTGACGCCGATGGCCGCCCAAAATGGTGCGGATTAGGCTGCGCTCGGAAATTTGACAGCGCCTAGACCCTGAATTATAATGCGCGTTTGTCGCAACTTGTTGCGGCCATCTTTTCGTGTGCATACGAATAAGGCCGGGCCGGGGCCGAGAACCCGCCGAGGATGCGTTATGCCGACTGTAAATCAACTGGTGCGAAAGGGCCGAAAGTCCAAGCATAAGAAGGACAAGGCGCCCGCCCTACGCTACTCGTTCAACTCGCTCAAGAACAGGGGCAAGCGTGACTCCGGCTCGCCGCAGAAGCGCGGTGTGTGCGTGCAGGTGCGCACCCAGACGCCGAAGAAGCCCAACTCGGCGCTGCGCAAGGTGGCGCGCGTCAGGCTCACCAACGGCATGGAAGTGACCGCCTACATTCCGGGCGAGGGCCACAACCTGCAGGAGCACTCGGTGGTGCTCATCCGCGGCGGGCGCGTGAAGGATCTGCCGGGCGTGCGCTACCACATCATCAGGGGAGCGCTCGATACGTCGGGCGTGAGCGGCCGCAGACGCGGGCGCAGCAAGTACGGAAGCAAGGGGGACTAGCCCGTGGCGCGTAGAAGAAGGGCCGAACGGCGGGCCGTCATTCCCGATCCGAAGTTCGGAAGCGTGGAATTGAGCCGGTTCATCAACAAGGTGATGCTGAACGGCAAGAAGACCACGGCCCAGCGTATCGTGTACGACGCGCTGGACAACATCGAGCGCGAGGCGCACCGGCCGGGACTGGAGTTGTTCGAGCTGGCCGTGAAGAACGCGACGCCCATGCTGGAGGTGAGGAGCCGAAGGGTGGGGGGCGCGACGTACCAGGTGCCGACCGAGGTGAGGCCCAACCGCCGCGTTACCCTCGCGATGCGCTGGATCATCCGCGGCGCGCGCGCCAGGAGCGGACGGCCTATATCGGAGCGGCTCGCCCAGGAGCTGCTGGAAGCCGCACGCGGCCAGGGCTCCGCCGTGAGGCGACGCGAGGAACTGCACCGGATGGCGGAGGCCAACCGGGCGTTCGTCCACTATCGATGGTAAGGAACATGGAAGCCACTGCCGTAAGAGAACGCGAGTCCGGCGAAGCCTCCCAGGGGAGGCTGGCCAACACGCGCAACATCGGTTTCATCGCGCATATCGACGCGGGGAAGACCACCGTGACGGAGCGCGTCCTCTACGCCGCCGGGCGCATCTACAAGCTGGGCGGCGTGGACGAGGGCACCGCAGCGATGGACTGGATGCCGCAGGAGCGCGAGCGCGGAATCACCATAACGTCCGCGGCGACGACTTGCGCCTGGAAAGATTACACCATCAACATCATCGACACGCCGGGCCACGTGGACTTCACCGCAGAGGTGGAGCGCAGCCTGCGCATTCTGGACGGCGGCGTGGTCGTGTTCGACGCGGTGGCGGGAGTCGAGCCACAGTCCGAGACGGTCTGGCGACAGGCGGATCGCTACAACGTCCCGCGCATCTGCTACGTGAACAAGATGGACCGCGTGGGAGCGGACTTCCACCGCACCGTCGACAGCATCGCTCACCGTCTCCAGGCCAATCCGGTGATGATCCAGTTACCCCTCGGAGTCGAGGACGAGTTTCGCGGGGTGATCGACCTCATCGAGCAGAAGGCCTTCGTTTACACGGACGAGACCGGCGCGATGCCGGAAGAGCGTCCGGTGCCCGAAGAGTACATGAGGGACTTTACGATTTATCGCAACGACATGATAGAGAAGATCGCCGAGACCGACGACGATCTCATCGTCAAGTTCCTCGAAGAGGAGGAGATCGGCGCGGACGAGCTGAGGCGGGCGCTCAGGAAGGCGACAATCGACTACCGGCTGGTGCCCGTGGTGTGCGGCAGCGCGCTGCGGAACCTGGGCGTCCAGCCCCTGCTGGACGCGATTGGCCACTACCTGCCGTCTCCGCTGGACGTGCCGCCGGTGGTGGGCAGGGACTCGGCGACGGGCGAAGAGGTCGCTCGCGCTCCCGACCCGGACGAGCCTTTCGCGGCGCTGGCCTTCAAGACCGTCGCCGACACTTTCATCGGCCGGCTGGTCTACTTCCGCGTATACTCCGGCTCCATCGAGAGCGGCGGTATGGTGTACAACGCCACGAACGGCAGGCGCGAGCGGATGGGACGTATCGTGCGCATGCACGCGCAGCGCCGGGAGGAGGTCGAGGTCGTGGGACCGGGCGAGATAGCCGCTGCGGTGGGGTTGAAGGAGACCGCGACCGGCGACACCATCTGCGACCGGCAGGCGCCGGTGGTGCTGGAGACGATAAGCTTCCCCGAGCCGGTGATTTCGGTGGCCGTGGAGCCGCGCTCGAGGGCGGACCAGGACAAGCTGATAGAGGCTCTCGCCAAGCTCTCGGACGAAGACCCCACGTTCAAGATCGCCACCCATGCCGAGACAGGGCAGACGATCATGTCCGGCATGGGCGAACTGCACCTGGAGATACTGGTGGACCGCATGAAGCGGGAGTTCGGCGTCGAAGGCAACGTGGGCACGCCCAGGGTGGCGTACCGCGAGGCGATCTCCGCGCCCGCGCGGGCGGAGGGACGGTTCGTGCGCCAGACGGGCGGGCACGGCCAGTACGGCCACGTGTGGCTCGAGATCGAGCCGCTGGAGCGCGGCGCGGGCGTCGAGTTCGAAAGCAAGATCGTGGGCGGCGCGATCCCGAGGGAGTTCGTGTCGTCGGTGGAGAGCGGCGTGCGAGGCGCGCTGAATACCGGACCGCTGTCCGGCTACCCGATGGTGGACGTGCGCGTGACGCTCGTGGACGGCAGCTATCACGAGGTGGACTCGTCGACCGTCGCCTTCGAGATCGCGGGTTCCATGGCGGCGAAGTCGGCGGTACTCAAGGCGCGACCCATTCTGCTGGAACCCGTAATGAGCCTGGAGATCGTTACTCCGGGCGATTTTTTGGGCGAAATTCTGGGCGACCTGGGAAGGCGGCGCGCGAACATTCGCAACATCGAGGGTCGGGAGACCATACAGTCCATCAAGGCGAGGATCCCGCTGGGCGAGAGCTTCGGCTATGCGGGCGCGCTGCGCTCACTCACGCAGGGCAGGGCAAGCTACACGATGGAGTTCGACAGCTACCAGCAGGCCCCGGAAGAGGTGCTTTAGGCGAACAGGGGACGTAAACGCGACAAATGGTGAATCGACAGAAAATCCGGATAATCCTCAAGGCGTTCGATCACAAGATACTCGACATGTCGGCGGGCCACATCGTGGAGGCGGCGGAGCGCACTGGCGCGCGCGTCTCCGGACCGGTGCCGCTGCCGACGTCGATAAAGCGCTTCTGCGTGATTCGCTCTCCCCACATCGACAAGGACTCGCGCGAGCACTTCGAGTTGAGGACGCACAACCGACTTATCGACATCCTGGAGCCGACGGCAAACACCATCGACTCGCTCACGCGGCTGAACGTGCCCGCCGGAGTGGATATTTCGATCAAGCTGTAACGGCTACATCATGGTCGTCCACGGAAAACGGGCGTGTACACCGGGGCGCCCACAAGGGACGCTCCTACGGATGGTATAGACGAGAAGACAGGCGAACTGAAATGACGGTATCGGCCCTACTGGGCAAGAAGATAGGAACGACGCAAACATTCCTCGAGAGCGGGGAGTCGTACTGCGTCACCGCCGTGCAGGCCGGCCCCTGCACGGTGACGCAGGTCAAGACGGTCGAGTCCGACGGCTACGACAGCGTGCAGATCGGCTACGAGCCGATGCGCAGGCTGAACAAGCCGCGGTCGGGCCACCTGAAGGGCGCGGAGGGACTGTTCCGCTACCTGCGCGAGGTCAAGGCCGACGACGTGTCGGAGTACGAGGTCGGGCAGCAGCTGGACGCGAGCGTGTTCGAGCCCGGCGAGATCGTGGACGCGATCGGCAAGACCAAGGGCAGAGGCTTCGCGGGCGGCGTTAAGCGCCACGGCTTCCACGGCGGCCCTAAGACGCACGGACAGTCGGACCGGCATCGGGCGCCCGGATCGATCGGCGCCGGCACCACGCCGGGGCGCGTGATAAAGGGCCTGAAGATGGCTGGCCACATGGGCGACAAGCGCGTGACGATACGCAACCTGGAAGTGGTGGCCGTGGACGCGGAGAAGCACCTGCTGTTCATCAAGGGTGCGCTTCCGGGCGCACGCAACTCGTTTCTGATGATCAGACGGACCGGCCGCAAGAGAGAGCCAGCGACGTGAAACTGAGACTACACAACTCCAGGGGCGACGTTGTCGGCAGCGTAGAGGTGAGCGACCGCGTCTTCGGCGCGCCCATGAACGCCGCCTTGGTGCACCAGGTGATGGTGGGGCAGCTCGCCAACGCGCGCCAGGGCACCGCGAAGGTGAAGACGCGCCGTGAGGTGTCGGGCGGCGGAGCGAAGCCCCGGCCGCAGAAGTACACCGGCCGCGCACGGCAGGGTTCGATACGCGCGCCGCACTGGAAGGGCGGCGGCGTGGTGTTCGGCCCGGCGCCGCGGAGCTACCGTCACGCCACGCCGGTACGGATGAGGCGCAAGGCCACGCTGGCCGTGCTCTCGGACAAGGCGCGCGAGGGCGAGCTGGTGGTGGTGGACGAGCTGGCCCCGGAGGCCCCCAAGACGCGGGAGATGGCCAGGGTGCTGGCCGCGCTGGGCGTGACGTCCTCGGCGCTGCTGGTTGCCGACGGCGCGGACGAGG
Source organism: Dehalococcoidia bacterium (assembly GCA_965204815.1). Lineage (GTDB taxonomy): Bacteria > Chloroflexota > Dehalococcoidia > Lucifugimonadales > CATOSD01 > CATOSD01. The sequence goes on along the minus strand of OZ242014.1, from coordinate 3,071,598 downwards.
CCACGCTGAGAAGCGTCAACAACATCCCGCGCGTTAAGCCGCTTCCGGCGTCGCTGCTGAACACCCGCGACCTGCTCAACCACCGCAGGGTGGTGATGACGCTGGACGCGGTGAGGAAGGCGGAAGAGCTGTGGGGCGCACCGTTCACCCGGCACAAGCCGCAGGCGGTGGAGGTGTAACGCGGCCATGCATATACTCGACACTCTCAGACGGCCCATAATCACCGAGAAGAGCACCATCATGCAGGAAAGCGGCAGGTACTCTTTCGAGGTAGCCACGTCCGCCACCAAGCTGCAGATCAAGCAGGCGGTGGAAGAGGCGTTCGGCGTCAAGGTCGTAAAGGTGAACACGATGAACGTGCGTGGCAAGCGCAAGCGCTACGGTCCGCGCATGTCGGTTCTGCCTTCCCGTAAGAAGGCGCTGGTGACGCTGGCTCCGGGCCAGACGATCACCATTTTCGAGGGGGTATAGATGCCACTCAAAGCGCGTAAGCCCATCACCCCGGGTCAACGGGGGGCTGTGCTTCAGACCTCCGACGACATCACCACCCGAAAGCCGAAGAAATCGCTGCTCAAGCCCATCAAGAAGCGGGCCGGCAGAAACTCCAGCGGCAAGATCACGGTGCGCCATCGCGGCGGCGGCCACAAGCGCCGGTTCAGGGTTATCGACTTCAAGCGCGACAAGCCCGGTGTGCCGGGCGAGGCCATGTCCATCGAGTACGATCCGAACCGCTCGGCCCGTATCGCGCTGATAAAGTACGCCGACGGCGACTGGCGCTACATCCTTGCTCCCAACGGCCTGCGAGTGGGCGACAAGGTGGTGGCCGGCGAGGGCGCCGAGCTGAGGCCCGGCAACGCCCTGCCTCTCAAGGCTATTCGACCCGGCACCATGGTGCACAACGTGGAGCTGAAGGTGGGTAGGGGCGGACAGATCGTGCGCAGCGCAGGCAGTTCCGCGCAGGTGCTTGCACGGGAGGACAAGTACACGCTGCTCAGGCTGCCCTCCGGCGAGGTGCGCTACGTGCTGAGCGAGTGCATGGCCACGGTGGGCCAGGTGAGCGCTATCGATCACAAGAACGTGAAGCTGGGCAAGGCGGGCCGTAAGCGCAACATGGGCAGGCGCCCGTCGGTGCGCGGCGTTGTCATGTCGCCGCGTGACCATCCGCACGGCGGCGGCGAGGGACGCTCTCCCGTCGGGATGCCCGGTCCCAAGACGCCCTGGGGCAAGCCCGCGCTGGGCTACCGGACCAGGAAGCGCAAGAAGTCGTCGGACAAGTTCATCGTGCGGCGAAGGTACCAGAGGTAGGCCTGGAGGACTGAGATTATGTCGAGGTCGGTAAAGAAGGGGCCGTACGTACACGAGAAGCTGTCCAAGAAGGTGGACGCGGCGCGGCGCACCAACAGCCGCGCGGTGATCCGTACCTGGTCGCGCGCGTCGGTGATCATGCCGGACATGCTCGGGTTGACCATCGCCGTTCACGACGGGCGAAGAATGGTGCCCCTGTTCATTACCGAGAACATGGTTGGGCATAAGCTGGGGGAGTTCGCCCCCACGCGCACCTTCCGGGGCCACTCCTCGAAGTCGGAGCGCAGCAGCTCCATCCGGTAGGGGCCGCCGAAAGACAGAAGATAAGCACCAAAATGAGGACGGAATAAACGTGGCTGTTTCAGCGACGGCAAAAAACACCGGCGTCTCGGTAAAGAAACTGCTGCCGATTGTGGACCTGGTACGCGGCATGAACGTGGAGGAGGCGCTCGCCATTCTGCGGTTCATGCCATCGCCCGCGGCGGGGCATGTCGCCAAGGCCGTGAGGTCGGCGACCGCGAACGCCGAGAACGAGCTGCTCGCGCGCAGCGAGGACCTGCGAATCGTGGAGATTTACGCGAACGAGGCCCCGCGCACCAAGCGCGTGAGGGCCAGGGCGCGGGGCCGCATGGCCCGGATCATCAGGCGCAGCAGCCATATAACCGTCGTGGTAGACGACGAGGAGGAGGTCAACTAGCTTGGGTCAGAAGACACATCCCATTGGCTTTCGCCTCGGCGTGATAAGGGAATGGCAGACGACCTGGTTCGCCCAGCGGCCCGACGACTACCGCAACCTCGTCAAAGAGGACATGGCCGTGCGGGATACGATCAACGAGCGCTTTCCGGACGCGGGCGTGTCGCGCATCGACATCGAGCGGGGCAGCAGCGACGCGACGGTCACCATCCACACCGCGCGGCCGGGCATCGTCATCGGCCGGGGCGGACAGCGCGTGGAGCAGCTCAGGCGAGACCTGGAGCGGCTCACGAGCAGGCGCGTGCGGCTCAACGTGCAGGAGATACGCCAGCCGGAGTTGGACGCCTACCTGGTCGCCCGCAACGTGGCCGACCAGCTCGTGCGCCGCATCGCGTTCCGCAGGGCCATACGCCAGGCGGTTTCGCGCACCATGCAGGCCGGAGCGGAGGGCATCAAAATACTCATAGCCGGAAGGCTCGGCGGCGCCGACATCGCGCGCAAGGAGAAGGCGATGGAGGGCAGGGTGCCGTTGCACACCCTTCGCGCCGACATAGATTACGGCATGGCGGAGGCGGCCACCGAGTTCGGCCGCATCGGCGTGAAGGTGTGGATATACAAGGGCGAGGTGCTCAAGCCGTCCTCGGCTGAGCCGTCCGTAGAGGACATGCCCCCCATCGAAGTCACCGTGAGAGCGGACGAAGAGACGGAGACTACCAATGCTCCAACCGAAACGGGTCAAGTATCGCAACCAACATAGGGGCAGGCGAAAGGGCATGGCGGTCGCCGGAAGCACTATGAACTTCGGCGAGTACGCCATCAAGGCCACCGAGTCGGCGTGGGTGACGTCGCGCCAGATAGAGGCCGCGCGCCGCGCCATGACGCGCTACGCCCGCAGGGGCGGCCGAATCTGGATACGCATCTTCCCCGACAAGTCGGTGACCGCCCGCGCCGCCGAGACCCGCATGGGCTCCGGCAAAGGGTCCGTGGACCACTGGGTCGCCGTCGTAAGGCGCGGCAGGATCATGTTCGAGATGGCGGGGGTGCCCGAGGATATGGCTCTCGAGGCGCTGCGCTTGGCCTCCTCCAAGCTGCCCATGGCAACCAAGATCATCAGCAGGCACGCCGCCTAGCAGGTACGCGGGACGAAACGGCATGGAAATAGACGACATCAGGGCAATGACCGACGAGGAGCTTCAGGAAGACCTCGACGCCACCCATCGGGCGTTGATGAACCTCAGGTTCCGCATCGCCACCTTGCAGTTGGCGAACGTCAACGAAATACGCAAGGCGAGAAAGCGCATCGCCCGGATCCACACGGTGGTTCGGGAGAGGGAGTTGGCAAGGGCCTGACATGAGCTTCGAAAGACGAAAAGTCCGCGTGGGTGTGGTCGTCGGCGACAAGATGGACAAGACGGTCGTCGTGTCCGTCGAGTGGCGGCGTCCGTACGCGCTCTATCGCAAGTCGGTGCGCCGCCGGACCAAGTTCAAGGCGCACGACGAGAACAACGAGTACAAGATCGGCGACACGGTGAGGATAAGGGAGACGAGGCCGCTCTCCAGGACGAAGCGCTGGCGCGTCGTGGAGCTGATACAGCGCGGAGACGTGGCGGAGATTCAGCCCGACGAGATCGTCGTCGAGGAGATCGCCGAGGATGACGCGGCGCCCGAGCCCGTGCTCGAGACCGCGGCGGCGGAGGTCGGCCCGGACGCCGGCCAGGAGCCTGCATAGCCATGATTCAGAAGTACACCCGAATGAGGGTGGCCGACAATTCCGGCGCGAAGACGATCAGTTGCATAGGCATTCCGGGCGGCAGCGGCCGCCGCTACGCCTGGTTGGGCGACGTCGTGGTGGCCTCGGTCAAGGAGGCCGCGCCCGCCGCCGCCGTGAAGAAGGGCGACGTGGTGAGGGCCGTCGTCGTGCGCGCTGTCAAGCCGCACCGCAGACCCGACGGCTCGCACATCAGGTTCGACGACAACGCCGCCGTGCTCATAAACGACGAACAGTTGCCCAGGGGCACCCGCATTTTCGGGCCTGTGGCGAGGGAGCTGCGCGAGAAGAACTTCATGCGCATAGTCTCGCTGGCGCCGGAGGTGCTGTGATGCGGCTGCGTTCCAACGACAACGTGGTCATCACCAAGGGGAAGGACCGCGGCAAGCAGGGCCGCGTCCAGCGCACGATGCCGGACTCCGACATGGTGCTGGTGGACGGCGTGAACGTGGTGATGCGCCACACCAAGCCCACCACGCAGGTGCGCCAGGGAGGCATAATCCAGAAGGAGATGCCGATACACGCGTCCAAGGTGATGCTCATCTGCAATCACTGCCAGCAGCCCACCAAGATAGCCAGCAGGCGTCTGGCCGACGGCACCAAAGCCCGCGCCTGCCGCAAGTGCCAGGAAGTGATCGAATGACGACCGAAGCCCGCAACGGTGGTTCGAACGAGTCGAACGGCGCGTCCGCCGCGATGGGCTCGCCGCGCGTGCTCCTCAAGCTCCGGGACGAGATTGGCCCGCAGCTTATGAGCGAGTTCGGCTACACCAGTCCCATGCAGGTACCGCGCTTTTCCAAGATAGTGCTCAACATAGGCATGGGCGAGGCGCTCCAGAATGCGCGCGCGATGGAGAGCGCGACCCGCGACCTTACGCTCATCTCGGGCCAGCGCCCGGTTACCACGCGGGCCAGGAAGTCGGTCGCGGGATTCAAGATCCGCGAGGGAATGCCCATCGGCCTGAGTGTGACGCTGCGGGGACGGCGCATGTACGAGTTCTACGACCGGCTCGTCAGTTCCGCGCTGCCCAGAATCCGGGACTTCCAGGGCGTGTCGCGCGAGGCGTTCGACGGCAGGGGCAACTTCTCGCTGGGAATCCGCGAGCAGGTGATCTTCCCCGAAATCGAATACAACTCGATTGACCGCATCCGCGGCCTTCAGGTAGTGATAGTGACGACGGCGCCCACCGATCGCGAGGGGTTGCGCCTGCTCGAGCTGCTGGGCATGCCGTTTACGAGGGGCAGAGACGCCGCGCGCGCGTTCTAGCCGCGACCGCGCATTATTCCAACGCCCCGGCCGGGGCGCAAGGTGAGTTCTTTTGGCGAAGGTATCCAAGGTAGCGAGATGGAAGAAGCCTCAGCCGTTCAAGGTGAGGTACAGGAACCGCTGCAACAGGTGCGGCAGGCCACGGGCCTACATACGCCACTTCGGCCTGTGCCGTATCTGCTTCAGGGAAATGGCCCTGAACGGTCTTCTTCCGGGCGTGCGCAAGGCTAGCTGGTAGAGGGGTAATGGTAGGCATCGCCCCCATCCTGACCCTTCGGCAGGCTCAGGGCAGGCTCTTTCCCCTCGATGGGGGAAGGGATTTCGCACCACTTAACCGAGAAAAGGCAAGACCATGGCAGTAACAGACGCTATAGCGGACATGTTGACGAGAATTCGGAATGCGGTAACCGTAAGGCACGAGACCGTGCAGGTGCCCGCGTCCAACATGAAGGTGTCGCTCGCGAAGATTCTCAAGGACGAGGGCTTCATTCGCACCTACGACATCGTTCGTAGCGGCGGCCCGCAGCCGAACATCAGGATATTCCTGCACTACCGCAGCAAGGAGGAGCCGGCCATCACCGGTCTGAAGCGGGTGAGCAAGCCGGGCCTTCGGGTGTACGTCAAGAAGAATGAGATTCCCCGCTACTATGGCGGCCTGGGCGTGTCGATAATGTCCACGTCCCAGGGAGTCATGACCGGCAGGGATGCGTGGCGCAAGGGGCTCGGCGGCGAGCTGCTCTGCTACGTTTGGTAAGGGGGCGCCCGTGTCCAGAATAGGCAACCAACCCGTAACCGTTCCCGCCGGCGTTCAGGTGAACATCGAGGGCGGCGACGTTACCGTGCGCGGACCCCGCGGCACGCTGAACCAGTCGTTCAATCCCGCGATTTCCATTTCGCGGCGGGGTGACGAAGTGGTGGTCGAGCGGGCATCGGACGCGCGCGAGCATCGCTCGCTGCACGGCCTGTCACGCAGCCTGCTGGCCAACATGGTCACCGGCGTCACCGACGGCTACACCAAGTCGCTCGAGCTTGTGGGCGTGGGATACCGCACCCAGCAGAACGGCCCCGGCATAACGCTCAGCGTGATGCTAAGCCATACCGTGGACGTGATGCCGCCCGACGGCGTGACACTGGAAGTGGAAGGCAACAACCGCATTCACGTTCACGGCATAGACAAGCAGGCCGTGGGGCAGTTGGCGGCGCAGATACGCAAGGTGAGGCCGCCCAACGTGTACACCGGCAAGGGAATACGCTACCTGGGCGAGCAAGTGAGGCTCAAGCCCGGCAAGAGCGCCAGGAGGGCATAGCGATGCCACGCGCACGCAACGGCAAGGCGAGGCGAATCGCGCGGCACGCGCGAGTGCGCCGCAAGGTGGTCGGCACCTCCGAAAGGCCCCGGCTGTCCGTGTTCCGCAGCCTGCACCACATCTACGCCCAGGTGATCGACGACACGCGCGGCGTGACTCTCGCGTCGGCGTCGAGTCTCGAGAGCGAGCTTCGGTCGGACCGGAACGGGCAGAAGAAGGCCGAGGTCTCCAAGCGCGTCGGCGCGCTGGTGGCCGAACGCGCCAGAAACAGCGGCATACAGTCCGTCGTGTTCGACCGCGGCGGGTACAAGTATCATGGCAGGGTGAAGGCTCTCGCGGACGCCGCCAGGGAGGGCGGCCTGGCCTTCTAGGCGCGACGCGCCGGACACTGCCGCGGAGATAACATGGTACAAACAACCGATATGCAGACAGAAGAGCTGCCGCTTACCGAAAAGGTGGTGCGGATATCCCGCGTGGCCAAAGTGGTAGCGGGCGGACGCAACATGCGCTTCAACGCCGTGGTCGTCGTGGGCGATGGCGCGGGCCGGGTGGGCATCGCCATGGGCAAGGCCACCGCCGTTCCCGACGCCGTCCGCAAGGGCGCGGCGGCGGCCAAGAAGAACATGATCACTGTGCCGTTAAAGGACAACACCATTCCGCACGAGATAGTCTCCAAGTACGGCGGCTCCGTCGTCATGCTCAAGCCCGCCTCGCCCGGCACCGGCGTTATAGCCGGAGGATCGGTGAGGGCGGTGGTGGAGCTGGCCGGCGTAAAGGACATTCTCACCAAGGTGCGCCGCAGCACCAACCCCGTAAACGTGGTCAAGGCCACCTTCGAGGCGCTCAAGCAGATGCGCGACCCCGAGGTGGAGCTGGCCAAGCGCCGCCAGCTCGTGCAGGCGGTCCAGGAGCGCGAGCAGCGCATCCTCAACCAGCGCCGCCAGCCTCGGCAGCAGACGAGCTAGAACGGCAGGATTCGCAAGACATGGGCAGAGTTAAAGTCACCTGGAAGAAGAGCGCCATAGGCTTCAACCGCACGCAGCGCCGAACTATCGACAGCCTCGGCCTACGGCGTCTCCATCACACCGTCGTCCACGACGACACCCCCTCCATCAGGGGTATGCTTCACAAGGTGAGGCACCTGGTGGAGGTCGAGCTCGTGGAGGGCGAAGACGAAGGCTAGGCGGGGCGAACTGCCGGCATCGCGCCGGCAGTAGACGTACCGTTTCGGCGCCCAATCTCAAGGCAACGAGTCAGGTCCAATTATGCAGCAGCATCAACTACAAGCGGCCAAAGGCGCGAGAAGAAGGCGCCGACGCGTGGGACGCGGCGACGGTAGCGGATACGGCAGCTACTCCGGCAAGGGCATGAAGGGCCAGAAGGCCCGCAGCGGCGGAGGCGTTCGGCTCGGATTCGAGGGCGGACAGCTCCCGCTGATCAAGTCCCTGCCGATGATGCGCGGGTTCACCAACATATTCCGCAAGGAGTACAGCGTGGTGAACCTGGACTTCCTCGCGCACTTCCCCGCCGGCACGCGCATAACCCCGGACGTGCTGGCCGAAACCGGCGCGGTCCGAAGGAACGCCAAGCTGGTGAAGATTCTCGGACGCGGCGAGCTCGACGTCCCGCTGGAGGTCGAGGCCCACCGGTTCTCGAAGTCGGCGCGGGCCAAGATCGAGGCCGCGGGCGGCAGCGTGAGGGAGATCGCCTAATGCGCCAGGCGCAGGCCGCGAGAGCCCAGCAGGGCTCCCGGCCCCAGCTTATCCAGTCGATGATCGACGCGATCCGGATTCCGGATCTGCGCGGCAAGATCCTCTTCACACTGGGGATGCTGGTCATCTTCAGGTTCGTCGCGCACGTGCCCGTGCCCGGTGTGGATACGCAGGCGCTCTCCCAGGCTTTCGAGCAGCAGGCGCTGCTCGGCTTCCTCGACCTGTTCAGCGGCGGAGCGCTCGCCAACCTGAGCGTGGCCGCGCTGGGCGTCTACCCCTACATCACGTCGTCCATCGTGATGCAGATACTCACGCCGGTCATTCCGAGCCTCAAGGCGCTGTCGCAGGAGGGCGAGAGCGGACGCCAGCGGCTCAACCAGATGACGCACTATCTGGCGGTGCCGATCGCGTTCCTGCAAGCGTGGGGGCAGCTCACTATTCTCAGGCAGTCGGGCGTACTGCCGGGAGTGGACTTCGGCCTTAACATCCACACGTTCGCCATGGTCGCGTCCATGGTGGCGGGCACCATGTTCCTGGTGTGGCTGGGCGAGCTGATTACGGAGCGCGGACTGGGCAACGGCATCTCGCTGATCATATTCGGCGGTATCGTCGCCACGTTCCCCCAGATAGTCGGCCAGGGCTTCCTGGACAGCGACAACGCCTCGGGGCTTCTGCTGCTGGCTCTGATCGGCCTCGCGATAATCTACCTGATAGTGCTGTTCAACGAGGCGCAGCGCCGAGTGCCGGTACAGTACGGGCGGAGCGTGTTCAGGGGAGGCCGGATGCAGCGGCAGAGCGGCGCGACGTTCCTGCCTTTGCGGGTGAACTCCGCGGGTATGATCCCGCTGATCTTCGCCTTCTCCATCATCATCCTGCCGGCGACTATCGCGAGCTACTTCCGAAGTCCGCTCAGCGACGACTTCATATCACGCTTCGCGCGTTTCATGTCCGACACGTTGGATCCTACGAATCTGCCCTACTGGATCGCGGTGTTCTTTCTGGTCGTCATTTTCACGTTCTTCTACACGCTCGTGATTTTCCAACAGCAGAACCTGGCGGAGAACCTGCAACGAAACGGCGGGTTCATTCCGGGCATCCGACCCGGCAGGCCGACGCAGGAGTATCTCAACCGCGTGCTCGTGCGCATCACCTGGGGCGGCGCGCTGTTCCTCGGATTCGTGGCCATCGCGCCCTACTTCGTGTCGCAGGCTACCGACGTGCGCGCGCTCACGCTCAGCAGCACCAGCCTGCTCATCATGGTGGGCGTGGCGCTGGACACGATGAGACAACTCGAGGCGCAACTGCTGATGCGCAACTACGAAGGCTTTATCAGATGAGGATGAGAGGACAAACCGGACAGTGCGAGTAGTTCTGTTGGGGCCGCCGGGAGCGGGCAAGGGAACGCAGGCGCAGCGCGTGGCCGACTCGCTGTCGGTGTCGCGCGTTTCGTCGGGCGACCTGCTGCGCGAACACCGCAATCGCGGTACCGAGTTGGGCCGGCTGGCAGGCTCGTACATGGACCGCGGCGCGCTCGTCCCGGACGACGTCACCATCGATATGGTGATGGACTGGATAGACGACCCGGACCGCAGGCGTGGGTTCGTGCTCGACGGATTCCCCAGGAATCTGGCGCAGGCCCAGGCACTCGACGACCGGCTCGGGAACGCCGAGCCGATAGACACCGTGCTGTACATGGACGTCTCCACCGAGGAGCTGACCCGCCGGCTCACGGGCAGGCTGCTCTGCCGTAGATGCCAGACGCCGTACCACGAGAGCTTCTCGCCGCCCGCGCGGGAAGGGGAGTGCGACCAGTGCGGCGGCGAACTGTTCCGCCGCCCGGACGACATGCCGGAGGCCGTGAGCACGCGCATCGAGGTTTACCAGGAGCAGACGGAACCGCTGGTGGCCTACTACCGCGAACGGGGCAACCTGGCGGATATCGACGGCGAAGGGTCGATGGATGAGGTGGCCAGCAGGCTGATGTATGTGGTGCGACGTCGCCGGACCGCGCCGGCGAGGCAGTCGTGAACCGGACCAGAACGAGGGCAATGAAGGCAGTGGGACCGAGCGGAATAACGATCAAGTCCGACAAGGAGATCGAGTTGATGCGCCAGGCGGGCAGGGTGGTAGCCCAGGCCAAGGCCAGCGTGCGCGATGCCGTGCGCCCGGGCGTGACGACCCGCGAGCTCGACCGGGTAGCCGAGGAGACGATTCGCGGCCTGGGTGCGGTCCCGTCGTTCAAGGGCTACGCGCCCTACGGCATGAGTCCCTTCCCGGCGACGATATGCGCGTCGATCAACGAGGAGATAGTTCACGGCATACCGGGAAAGAGGGTGCTCAGGGAAGGCGACATTCTGAGCGTGGACGTGGGCGCGATAGTGGAAGGATTCCACGGCGACAGCGCATTCACCATGGGCGTGGGCGAAATCTCCGAGGACGCCCAGCGCCTCATGGATGCCACCCTCGAGGCCCTGGAGCGGGGCATCGAGCAGGTGCGCGCCGGCGCGAGAGTGGGCGACATATCCCACGCCATCCAAACCTACGGGGAGGGCCTGGGATACTCGGTGGTGCGCCAGTACGTCGGCCACGGCATAGGTCGCGCCATGCACGAGGAGCCGCAGGTGCCCAACTACGGGTCGCCCCGGAAGGGCTACCTGCTGCGCAAGGGCATGGCCGTGGCCATAGAGCCCATGCTTAACATTGGAGGCTGGGAGACGAAGGTGCTACCGGACGGCTGGACCGTCGCGACCGCCGACGGCAGCCTGTCGGCCCACTTCGAAGACACGGTGGCCATCACCGCTAAGGGCGCCGAGGTGCTCACCCGGCTCGAATACCAGCGGAAGGCCACACACAGCGGAGACCGCAAATGAAGGTATCAGCATCGGTCAAGAGGCGTTGCGCCAAGTGCAAGGTAGTCCGAAGGCGCGGGCGCGTGCTCGTTATCTGCGAGAACGCCAAGCACAAGCAGAGGCAGGGCTAGACCCGGTTAACTCTCTCCCCTTCGGGGAAGTACCGAAAGTCCCTTCCCTCTCGCAGGGGGGGTAGGACGGGGTGCAGGAGGAAGAACATGGCGATAATTTCTGGCGTCAACATACCGGACAACAAGCGAGTGTCCATATCGCTGCGGAGCATATTCGGCATAGGCCCCACGCGGGCGGCCGAGATTGTGTCGCAGGCCGGCCTGGAGGACAACCCCCGCGTGCGGGACCTCTCGGACGCCGACCTCAACCGCATACGCGAGATCGTGGACGGCGATAAGGATCACCTGGTAGAGGGCGACCTTCGCCGCCAGGTGAACATGAACATTCGCCGCCTCATCGACATCAACTGCTATCGCGGCCTGCGCCACCGCCGCGGCCTTCCGGTGCGCGGCCAGCGCACCAAGACCAACGCGAGGACCAAGCGGGGCGCGAAGCGCACCGTCGCCGGGCGCAGGCACAGCGTTACGCGCAAGTAGTGGGGTCACCCCCATCCTAACCTTCCCCCTGCGAGTGGGAAGGGACTCGAGCTAGTCGAAAGAGAGCGAATCATGCCGAGAAGAGCGCGAACCAGGCGCAGGGAACGCAAGTCGGTCCCCGTGGGCCGGGCGTACATCCAGTCCACGTTCAATAACACCATCATCACGCTGACCGACCCGCGCGGCAACGTCATCGCCTGGGGAAGCGCCGGCACCGTGGGCTTCAAGGGCTCGCGCAAGTCCACCGCCTTCGCCGCCCAGCGCGCGGCCGAGGACGCCGCCCGCAAGGGGATGGAGCACGGCCTGCGCCAGATCGAGGTCTACGTGAGAGGGCCGGGAGCGGGCCGCGAGGCGGCCATCCGCTCGCTGCAGGCGGCGGGACTGTTCGTGACCAGCATTCGCGACGTTACGCCCATCCCGCACAACGGCTGCCGGCCCAGAAAGCGCCGCCGCGTCTGATTTCTATAACCCTCCTCTCCCTCGATGGGAGAGGATTGAGAGCCTGCCCTGAGCCTGCCAAAGGGTGAGGGCGAAACAGACTCCGTAAACACCAAACCCAACCGGATTCGGGGGAACACAGAACGACATGGCAAGATACACAGACCCGGTCTGCCGCCAGTGCCGACGCATTGGCGAGAAGCTGTTTCTGAAGGGCGACCGCTGCTACACGCCGCGCTGCGCCATCGAGCGCCGCAGAAGGCCGCCCGGAGCGCAGACGCCGCGCAGGCGCAGGCCCTCGGACTGGGCGTTCCAGCTCAGGGAGAAGCAGAAGGCCCGGTTCATTTACGGCGTCCTGGAGCGCCAGTTCAGGAACTACTTCGAGATGGCGCGCGACCGCCCCGGTGTGACCGGCGAAAACCTGCTCCAGATACTGGAGCGCAGGCTCGACAACGTGGTCTACAGGCTGGCGTTCGTCGACTCGCGGCGCCAGGGCCGCCAGCTCGTCAACCACGGCCACTTCTTCGTGAACGGCGGGCGCATGGACATTCCCTCGTACCTCGTGAAGCAGGGCGACGTGGTCTCGTGGAAGCGCGTCGGCGACTCCACGCCGGAGTTCGTCCAGACGCTCACCGACGGGCTGCCCAAGCGCCCCGTGCCCACCTGGCTCAGAATGGACACCGGGAAGCTCACCGGCGAGGTCATGGGTCTGCCCGACAGCGCCGAGATCGACACCGGCATAGACGTCCGGCTCATCGTCGAGTTCTACTCCAAGTAGCTCCTCCTCCGATTCGTCAACCCAGCTATCCCACAGGACAGGAGAGAACCCCATATGGTGCTAGACTTTCCCCCCATCGAGACCGCGGACGAAGACGGAGAGAGAATAGACGCCCCGAAGATTGAGGTAGAGGTCGCCGAGGAACGCTACGGCAAGTTCGTCATGGAACCGCTGGAGCCGGGGCACGGGGTTACCGTGGGGAACACTCTCAGGCGCGCCCTATACAACTCCCTGCAGGGCACCGCAATCACCTGGGTGAAGATCGAGGGCGTGGTCCATGAGTACGACCGGATCCCCCACGTGAAGGAAGAAGTGCTCGAGTTTCTGCTGAACGTCAAGGGCATCCGGCTGCGCTCGGACGTCAACCGCCAGGGCAAGCTCAGGCTCGAGGTTGCCGGCGAAGGCGAGGTCAGCGCCGCCGACATCATGGCGCCCTCGGACATCGAAGTGGTCAACCCCGAGCTTCACCTTGCGACGCTCGACTCGGCCGAGGCCAAGCTTTCGGTCGAGTTCAACGTGCAGCGCGGCAAGGGCTACGTGCCCGCCGGCCAGGGCGCCGAGGCGGTGCTGGTCAAGCAGCAGGAGGCCGACGGACCGGGCGAGAAGGTGTTGCTCGACCTCGGCAGGGGCAACACCTCCGCAATCATCAGCGAGGGCCGCGACATAGGCCAACTGCCGCTGGACGCGGTGTTCACGCCCATCACCAGGGTCGAATACCACGTAGAGAAGGTACGTGTCGGCAGACGCGCGAGCTTCGCCAACTTCGAGCGGCTAATCCTGGAAGTGTGGACCGACGGCTGCCTGACGCCGGTGCAGGCCGTGAAAGAGGCCTCCCGCATCCTGGTGGACCAGTTCTTCCTGCTATCCAACGTCGACAGGATCGTGGAGAGCGCCACCGCCGCCAAGTTGCGGGTGCCGGCCATACCCGCCGAGAAGTACCAGTTCCCGGTGGAACAGCTCGATCTCTCCTCCCGCACCCTCAACAGCCTCAAGCGCGCCGGCGTGAACGTGGTCGGCGAGGTGCTGGAGCGGACGAAGAACGAGCTGCTGGAGATCCGCAACTTCGGCGAGAAGTCTTACTCCGAGCTGATGGAGAGCATGATAACCCGCGACCTGATGCCGCAGGACGTGGAGGATTACTACGGTGACGTCTCCGAGGGCGATGACGGAGGCGACCAGGACGAAGGCGAGCCGACGGACGAGGCCGAGGCCGTCGACGTCCAGCCCGCCGCGGCGCTGGCGAACGGCGACGCTCCGTCCGACGATCCCGATGCCACCCCGGCCGAGGCCGAGCCTGTAAGCCAGGTCGAATGAGGAGAACCTGAGATGAGACACCGAATCGCGGGCAGAAAGCTGTCCCGCCCCACCGCGCACCGCATGCTGATGCTGCGCGGCCAGGTGACGGACCTGCTGCGCTTCGAGACGCTTCGCACCACCGACGCGAAGGCGCGAGAGATCCGGCGCATGGCCGAAAAGACGATCACGCTGGGCAAGAAGGGCACCCTGCACAGCCGGCGCAAGGCGCTCGCGCTGCTGACGGACGAGAGCGTCGTGCGCAAGCTGTTCGACGAACTCGCGCCGCGGTACGAGGAGCGCAACGGCGGCTACACCAGGATAGTCAAGCTCGGCCAGCGTAAGGGAGACGCCGCGGAGATGGCCGTTATCGAGCTGGTACCCTAGAGGAGAGTCTCCAGTGTGGCGTGGATTCCCGCGTGCGCGGGAATGACGGCGGCGCGGCGGCTGGCCCTCATCGTAGAATACGACGGCGCCGGCTATCACGGGTTCCAGCTTCAACCGAATGCCCCCACCGTGCAGGGGACGCTAGAGGAGGCGATACACAAGCTAACCGGCGAACGGGTGAGAGTGAAGGCGGCGGGCAGAACCGACGCCGGCGTCCACGCCCTGGGACAGGTGGTGGCGTTCGACACGAGCTCGACGCTGCCCCCGGGCACCGTCGTAGACGCGCTCAACTACCATCTCCCGCTCGACGTCGCCGTGAGAGAAGCCCACCCCGTGGGGCCGGACTTCGATCCCCGGCGCAGCGCCCTGGGCCGGTCCTACAGGTACACGGTGCTGAACCGGAGGACGAGGTCCCCGCTGCTCAGGCGGCGCGCCTGCCTGATAGGGCAGCCGCTGGACGCGGACCGGATGCGCGAGGCAGCGGCCCTGATGGTCGGCGAGCACGACTTCGCCAGGTTCGCGGGGCCGCTGCCGGACAGGCGGGCGAGCACCGTCCGCCGGGTGTACGATGCGGAGGTGCGGCGAAGGCGCAGGCTGATTACGTTCGACGTTTCGGCCAACGCCTTCCTTCCGCACCAGGTGAGGAGAATGGCGGGCGCGCTGGTCGAAGTCGGGCGGGGCAGGCTTCCGCTGGACGCCTTCGCCAGCCTGCTGGACGGGAAGCGAGGATGCGGAGGCGCTCCCTCCCTTCCGCCGCACGGACTGTGCCTGATGGGAGTAGAATACGCAGACTTTCCGCCGGCCGCGCGGCCGGACCGGGAATGCGGCCTCACCGGAGGCCGCGAAACGAACGCTTTGTGAAAGGGTCGTTAGACGAAATGGCAACAAGTGGCAAGACGCACACGACGCGGGCCGCCGACCTCAACCCGGAATGGCATGTGATCGACGCGAAGGACAAGACGCTGGGCAGGCTGTCCTCGGAGATAGCCACGCTGCTCCAGGGCAAACACAAGCCCATCTACGTGCCGCATCTCAACACGGGCGACTACGTGGTCGTCATCAACGCGGAGAAGGTGCGGGTCACGGGCAGGAAGCTCGAACAGAAGATGTACTATCGCCACAGCGGATACCACGGGGGCCTGAAGGAGCGCACGCTTTCGCAGGTGCTCGAGAAGTCGCCCACCAGGGTTATTCAGCAGTCCGTGAAGGGTATGCTTCCCAAGAACGCGCTCGGGCGCCGTATGCTCGGCCGGCTGAAGCTGTACGCGGGCGAGCAGCATCCGCACGAGGCGCAGGTGAGGGCCGGCCGCGGGGAGAAGGAGGCCTAGTTGAACGAGCAGAAGAACTACTACTACGGCACCGGCAGGCGCAAGACCTCCATCGCGCGCGTCCGCGTCTACATGGAGCCGGGCCCCATCGTGGTAAACGGCAAGCCTGTGGAAGAGGCGTTCCCCTGGGACTCCTGGCAGCGCCTTGTCACCCAGCCCTTCGAGGTCACCGGCACGCGCAGCCAGTTCCGCGTGGTGGCCAAGGTGGTGGGCGGCGGCATCGTAAGCCAGGCGGGCGCGATGCGCCATGGCATCTCCAGGGCGCTCTCCGTCGCGGACCCGAACCTGAGACGGCCGCTAAAGAGGGCGGGCTTCCTCACGCGCGACGCGCGGGAGAAGGAGCGCAAGAAGTACGGCCTCAAGCGCGCCCGCAAGGCCCAGCAGTACACCAAGCGCTAGCCGCCGGCCGCCCCAAGGGCTGGCTGCTGCTCGGGTACTCCGTCGTAAGCGGCTGACGCCAGAACGGGAGACCGCCGCCGCGAGTTGCCCACGCCCCGCCGGGTCATCTCGGAAGTGTTCAGCTACTGCAGGGTTTCTGGTCTGGCCCTACGCCCCAGCTAGCGATCAGCGATTCCCCTGAAGGACCGCTGTCGGCTCGAGAAGGTAGGCAGGTACAAGTATGCCTCCAAGCGACTCGATGTCCGTCACTACGGCACTGGCGCTGCTCGGACTCAGTCGACCTACCGATTTTGCCGCTGTAGACGCTCACTACCGGGCCTACGTACTCCGCAACCACCCTGATAGGGGAGGGAGCCACGATACCATGGTCAGAGGGAATCTGGCGCGCGCCGTTCTCATGGCCTGCTCCGAGGAAGAGTTGAAGAGCCGCCGCACGGTGGCCGCGCGACACAGTAACCACCTGACCGACAGGGAAGTGGAGTTCTACACGGCCTACGTGGAGGACATCCTGCGGACGCAGCGTCCCACGAACGCCCAGAGTCACCCCTCCAGTTGTGCGTGCGCGGAGTGTGCCAAAGCGCGGGAAACGCATGACCAGCCGTTCTCGCAGGCGAGGTTCGATGCCTGGGCAAGGTCCCACCGCCGCGTCACCCGAATCAGGAACGTGATTTTATTGGTGGCGGTCGTCGCCCTTGCGGTTGTGGCCGCGTTCGCCCTCTGGCCCGTAGATTCGTACGGAGATGGCCTCATCTACGACCTGAAATGGAGAGCCGACGTTGCCGTACGGGACGTTCTGCAGAGATTCTCCGCCGCTGTTGGCTCGTAGGGGTCGGTTTCACACCGGCCTGTGGTTACACAACGTGAACTGAGAATGTGTCCCTGGCGGAGGCGATGAGCAATGTTGGTGTACAAGGGTTACCTGGGCACAGTCGCCCACGACGATGTGGCGGAAGTGCTCTATGCCAGGGTGATCAACAGTGGTTCGTACTCTATCGCAGAGGCAGAGGCGACCGACGTAGACGGGATAAAGAGGGAGTTCCGCAAGTCTATCGACGTGTACCTGGCCTCATGCGCCGAGGACGGCGTGGAGCCGGTGGCGCCGACCGAGGCTTCTGTCCAACCCCAAACGACGGCTAGATAGCCAACTCAGTCTGGCTAGAGTTCGCCGCAGACTAGCCCGACAGGGAGGTTGATGCCTGGTCGGGAGGTCGTCGTGCGGAAGGTGTCCACGTCCCGCGGTGTTATCTCGCTGGAGTGAGGCGGTGGCGAGGTAGTGTTCAGCTACAGCGTCGCGTCGCTCGAGTGGGCATACGCCCCGCCGAAAGGGGAGTATGCGGGCAACTATAGCGACCGTGCGACATCGGACTGTTGACGCAGGAATTCCAGAGTGTCCTTAGGTGAGACTTGTCGCCGCGAAGGATGAATCCCCACGGCAGAGACGTACAAGAACGTCTCTCCCGACTCCCAATTGGATCGTAGCGAAAACCAGTTGTGTTCGTTACGTTCAATTGCCGAGTGCAGCACTCCGGCATCGAAGTCACTTGAGTCTCGCAACCCTTTGAATACGGGATCAGTGTGTTTTCGAGCGCCACCAAGGGCAATTACCAAGCGCGGCCGAATCAGCTTGCCCAGCGCGGCAAGAGCTTGGTGAGCACCCTCCCTCATTCGCTCGATGTCCTTTGGGGCGGTAGCCGACTCGCATGGAACCAAGTTGCGCACCATTGTCGCCGCATAGGCGTCATCCGGGGTAAGTTCCCGAAACATCGCACGTGCGTAAGGCCTGATACCATTCTCCCAAAAGCCTTTGGTGTCTTTGAATTCGCTGATTCCTGGATGCGCGCCGCCAACAGATGGCCGATAGCAGTAGTTCCAATTCTTGCCGGACACCCCCGGCGAAGGCCCGAGGAACACGCACCAGGCGTTAAGCGAGCCAGGAGACTTACGCGGCCAACAGGGTAGTCCGGACATAAGCTGTTCACGCAATGCTGGCGTGGCTCGGCGTAGTGCGGCCACGCGATCCTTCGGCATGGGGCTATAGAACCCAGTGGGCAGGGTGATGCCAGAGTTGGCAGTGGACATGCTTCACCCTTGTGATAGTGATTACCGGAACTCGCGACGTGGAGATAGGGTCCGCCGCCGCTATGGGCCGCCGATGCGCGTCCTCAGGAACTGCACCAGCGTCCAGCGCTCGTCTTCCGACAGCAGCTTCAGGAACTCCGGCATCGGCGAGGTGGTCTCGCGGTCTCTGAGCCTTGCGGACAGGCCCTGTCTCCCGCCCAGCGATATGTACCCGAACAGTTCGCCGTCCGTGGCAGACACGGTTTCCGCGAGGGTCAGGTTCACGGGAACGGGGTCCTTGTCCCAGGCCTTCTGGCCGTCCGCGCCTATCATGGTCGCCGCCGGGCCCAGCCCGTCCAGCGCCACGCCGTGGCACACCGCGCAGTTGATGTCGTACAGCTCCGCCGCGTGCGCATCGTTGTAAGACTGCGCGGACGTCTCGGGAATCGCCAGCGCCTGGTACTCCTCGATAGAGCCGTAGCGGAGCTCCCGGCCCGTCACAGGCACCGAGTCCGGTGGCGGCAACAGCCTGGGAATCTCCTGCTCCTCGTAGGAGGGCTGGTAGTGCATCTCGGTGAACACCTGCACGGCGTGAGGGCCGGTCTCCGGGAAGGCGGGAAGGGTGAAGTTGATCGACCCGCCTATGCTGGTCTCGCCGGTGTTGTTGTTGTAGCAGCCCAGCGCGGCCAGCGTAAGCGCGGCCAGCGCCGCAAGCGCGACGATACCGGCCCGCTTTCCGCAGCGGCCCGCGCCCTTGATCCCGCGTGCGCCCTTGTCGTCGTAAGCGGCCATCAGCTTAGTTGCTCTCCCAGCCGCGCTTGATGTCCTCCGCGCCGGCGCTCTTCAGCACTTCCTCTGCCTGCCCGATACGGTCCTCGTCCACCGTGATGGTGATGCCGATGTAGCCCTCGGTGACTCGTGTATCGTACGCGCCCATGAACAGCCTCGGCAGCCTGGACTCGAAGATGATGCCCACAATCGTGAACAGGATGGCCCCCAGCATGGTGCCCTCGTACATGATTATCGCCATGGGAGGGATGCCGAGCACCGGCTTGCCGCCGGTCACGAGCGGGTAGGCTATCTGCGTTCCGGTGGTCAGCATCAGGCCGATGATGAAGCCGCAGGCCGCGCCGATAAGCGGCCACCTGAACAGCTTGTGCACAGGCTCCGCCTCGCCGAAGGTGCCCTCAGGGTACGGCGTGCCTGTGAGCACCTCGTACTCCGTCTGCGTGTAGCCTTCCGCCTTGAGCGTGTCCATCGCGTCGGCGACCACGTTCTCGTCCGTGAACATCCCTATGATGCTTCGCTTTGCCATGGGGGCCTCACTCTCGGATGCTGGCGGCGACCGTGCGCCTGCCTATCTTGATTTCGTCTCTGAACACCATGCCCTCTTTGATGTCGAACAGCGGTATGAGCGGGAACACCTTGGCGAACACCAGCATTCCCAGCGCGACCCACGCGAACGTGCCCGCGACCATTAGAATCTCGACCAGGCTGGGGTGGTAGGTGCCCCAGTTGAACTCCATCGGCGTCTTTCTCGCGACGCCCGGTATGATGATCAGGAAGCGCTCGAGCCACATGCCCACGTTCACCAGCACCGTGGTGACGAACATCCAGAACGGACTTCGTCGCACGGCCTTGAACAGCCACATGGGCACCGGGATGAAGTACGCGGTCACCAGGAACAGCAGGAACAGCCACATGTACGGGGCCTGAAACACCTGCAGCTCGCGCAGCACTATCTCCGGGTTCTCCAGTGTGTACAGCGCGAAGATCCACTCCAGGAAGAAGAAGAAGAACCAGGTAGTCGCCACGATGATGAGCAGGCGGCCTATCGAGTCGAAGTGGTCCGGGCGTATGTAGTCGCCCGCCTTGTACAGCCACACCATCAGAGCCATGAGCATCGCCACGGCGGACACGCCGGAGTGGATCGCCCCGATGATGAAGTAGGGCGCGAAGATGGTCGAGTGCCAGCCCTCCACGCCTATCTGCACCGCGAAGTCCCACGAGACTATGCTGTGCACCGACACGAACACCGGTAGCACCAGCGCCGACAGCAGTATGCCCGCCACGGTCTGGAGCTTCCATTGCCGCGGCGTTCCGCGCCAGCCCAGGCACAGCACCGAGTAGATGCGCTTCACCATCGGATTGATGGCGCGGTCTCTAATGATGGCCAGGTCGGGCAGCAGCGCCACGAACACGAACAGCGAGCTCGCCGTCAGGTACGTCATCACCGCGCTCGGGTCCCAGATGAACGGCGAACGAATGTTGATCCAGACGCCTCTCGCGAAGTCGTAAGGGAACACCCACAGCGCCGCGCGCCAGGGCCGGCCCACGTGCACCAGCGGCGCCGCCATGAGCGCCGCGGTAAGCGAGAACACCGTCATCACCTCCGCCGCGCGTGTTATCGGCCGCCGCCACTCCGCCTGGGTAAGCCGCAGGATCGCCGAGATCATGATGCCGGCGTGGCTAATTCCGATCCAGAACACGAAGTTGGTCATGAAGAAGCCCCACATGATGGGACGACTCAGACCCGTTACGCCGACGCCCTTGTTCAGCATGTAGCCGAACGCGCCCGCGGCGGTCAGGAAAACGAGCAGCAGAAACAGCACCGACGGAAGCCACCACGACGGCGTCCTTAGAACGGGGTCGAGCAGATCTCTGTTGATTTGCTTCTGCGTTAGTTGAACGTGTTCCTGCATCGCTTCTCTGGGGACCTCCCCCCGGTTTCGCCCTCCCGCGCCTGTTGCGGCGGTGAGGGCGGGTTAGCCTCAGTCGCGCTTGCCCAGTATCTGGACTTCCGTCCGGAAGAACGGCTTGTGGAACCTGTACAGCAGCAACTCCCGCTGCTCCCATATGTTCACCACAGGGAACACCCTGGTCGCCAGCATGAAAACCAGCAGCGAGCCCGCGATCGTGCCCACGATGATGAATATGTCGGCCGCGTCAGGAATGTTGGCCGGCAGCGCCTTCACCATGTCCAGCTTCATCTCGTGCTTGTCGACGTGCGAATCCCCGATGCCCGGCACCGTGTACGCCGCGACGAACACGCGCAGCCGGTCGAAGAACGCGCCGACAAGCACCGACACCGCGATTATCGTTGGACCCCAGATGCTCTTGCGCAGCGGGTTCCAGATCATCGTGAACAGCGGAACGAGGAAGCTCAATATGAACGCCGCGTAGAAGGCGGGCAGGTACGGGCCGACCATGATGAGCTCGAGCACCGCCTGCTCGCTCGGCTTCTTGCCGTACCACAGGATGATGAAGCTCGAGAACCAGAACCAGAACCACAGCAGAGAGAGGGCGAACATCAGCTTGCCCAGGCCCCAGAACTGGTCCAGCGTGAAGTACTCCTTGTAGCCGCCCCACTGGCGCAGCGCGAACATCGTCAGCACCATCGTCGCCGCCCCCGCCTGCAGCGCGTTCGCCGCGTGCGTTGCGGGATACAGCGCGTCGATCCAGCCGGGGATGAGCGCCATCGCGAAGTCAACCGTTATCAGGAAGTGCACGAACACGAGCATCATGAAGTAGAACGCGCCCAGTATGCCAAGGCGGTGATACTGGATGTTCCACTGCTCGGACGTGCCGATCCACCTGCCCGAAAGCCTGCGGGCCAGCCGCTGCCGCCAGCCGCTGCCCTTGTCGCGTACCAGCGCCAGGTCCGGCAGCGCCGACACCCACACCAGCGCCACGCCGATTGCTACCAGGCCCAGCAGGGCCAGCGTCGCCCAGATGTGCGGCGAGTAGGCGGGAACCTCGCCCGGGTGGAAGAACCACAGCGTGCGGCGCCCGTCCTCCAGGCTGGGCAGCAGCCACAGCATGGGGATGAACAGCAGCAGGTTGAACAGCCCCACCAGGGACCACAACTCGGCGGCGCGCGAGAACGGCCGCCGCCAGTGCGCCTTGGCGATGCGCGGCGCGATAGCGGCCATGGGCGCCGCCTGCGCGGTTGTGAGGATGAAGGCGAACATCGCGGCGTAGTAGCCCCACACCGCCTTGTCGCTGAAGCCGTCCATCAGCCGCATCACGAATCCGATGATGCCGAGCACGAACAGGATCGCGAGCACCGCCGCCACACGCCAGAACGTGTCGCTGGTGCGCGCGTGCCGTGTCAGCAGGTCGGCGGAAACCTCCGCGGCCGTACCGGGCGTTCCGTGGCCGCCGTGCGGCCCGTTGCCGTTGGCGTTAGCCATGCGCGACTTCCTCGGCTTGCTTGTCGACCTTCTTCAGATAGATGACGCTCGGATGCGTGCCAAGCTTCTCCAACATGTGGTAGCCGCGGCCCTCCTCGCCCATCTCCTTGTCGCGCATCTGCGACACCTTGCTATCGGGGTCGTTGAAGTCCCCGAAGAACAGCGTCTCGGTCGGGCATGCGTTGACGCAGGCCGGATTCAGCCCCCGGGAGCCGTCCTCTAGCTCCTCGCCATCCCGCGCGGACTCGCGCTTGGAGCGCTGTATGCGCTGAATGCAGAAGGTGCACTTCTCCATGATGCCCCGGCTGCGCACCGTCACGTCCGGGTTGAGCTGGTTCTTGAGCGTGTCCGGCCAGGCCGGCTCCCAGAAGTTGAAGAAGCGGGCGTGGTAAGGGCAGTTGTTGGAGCAGAAGCGGGTGCCAACGCAGCGGTTGTACACCTGCACGTTGAGCCCTTCCGGGTTGTGGTAGGTGGCGAACACCGGACAGACCGGCTCGCAGGGAGCGTCGCCGCAGTGCTGGCAGAGCACGGGTATGAACCTGGCCTTGACGTCCGGGAACTCGCCCTCCCAGTAGCGCTCGATGCGAATCCACTCAATCGCGCGCCTCTGGTTGAAGTGGCCCTCCTCGTTTATGGGGATGTTGTTTTCGGACTGGCACGCCACGACGCACGCCTGGCACCCGGTGCACTTGTCCACGTCGATTACCATTCCCCAGCTTGGAGTCACCATTTGACTGCCCCTTCTCTCTGCTTGTCCCCTAGCTGTCGAACCGGGTGATCTGGATTACCTCCCGGTGCTCGTCCGCCGGCCTGTAGGGCACGGTGTTCTCGAACTTGGGAAGTCTGATCCATTCGCCCGTCTTTTCGATGTTCACGCGGGTCGCGGCCCAGGCGAGCGCGCCTGTCTCGCTGTCCTTCACCGACGGCGAGATTATCGAGAGCACGTTCGCGCCGCGTCCATCGGCGTAGCGTCCGCCTCCGGCGTGGCCCTGGCCTATCGGTATCGACACCACGTCGGGCGAAACGCCCGGGTGCGGGTAGGCCAGCGCTTCGAGCGAGCCGTTGGCGGAGGTGACCCGCACGACGTCGCCCTCGGATATGTCCATGTCCTTCGCCACTTCCAGGTTTATCTCCACCCACGTCTGCCACGTCGCCGTGGTGACCGGGTCCGGTGTAGCCTGCAGCCAGGGCAGGTACGCGCCCGGCCCCTCGCCGAGCGACGTGGAGGCGAACGGTATCAGGTTGAACCTGAAGCGGTCGTCAGTGTCGAATTCCGGCTCCTGCGGCTCCGGCAGTGCGGGAAGATCCGCAAGCGCGGGCATGGCCTTCGCGTTCACGTCCCACCAGCCGCCGCGCTGCAGCACGCCGTGCCAGAACTCCTGGAACGCGCCCGCCCGGACCGAACCGCGGTCGAGAACGTACAGCTGCCGGGCGCCGTTCTGAAGGAAGTCCTTGAACGTATCCGCCTCGAGCTCCAGGTCCAGCTCCAGCCCCTGCGCTATCGTCATCATGATGTCGCCGAAGTTGCGCGTGCCGAGGTGCTCGCCCCGGCCCTCGAAGAACGGGCGCACCACCGGCTGCTGGAAGCCCACCACCTGGTGGCCCGGTCCCGCCATGGGGATGTCGCTGCCCCAGTCCTCCAGGTAGTTGTGCTCGGGTAGAATCAGGTCGGACATCGCGGTGGTGTCGTCCATGAAGCCCGAGAAGCTGAAGATGAAAGGCACGTCGTAGCTGGCGTCCCTGAAACCGGATGCGTTGGGCAGGCCGTACATCGGGTTGGCGCCCCGAACCATCAGCACCTGCACCTCGCCCTGCTTCATCTCCGCTATCAGCTCCTGCCACTCGTCGTAGGTCGCGGCCTCCGGCGGGCCCGCCAGTCCCTGGACGGGTGGGCCCGGATTGGGTATCACGCCCCCGTCGCGGCCAAAGGCGCCCACCAGGTGGTTGAGCGAGTAGATGGCCGTGAGATTGGACAGGCCGTTGGAGTGCGCCCCGGCGCTGCCTCCGCCGATGGCCAGCCCGTTGCCGGCGGCCGCGAAGTCGTGGGCGATTCTGCGCACCTTCACGTGTGGCACGCCGGTTTTCGCCTCTACCAACTCCGGCGCGTACTGGTCCAGTATCGACGGGTCTCCTCCCGTCAACTCCTCCACGGAGCCGGGCACGGCCAAGCCGTCGGCGACGATCACGTGCGCCATGCTCAGAGCCAGCAGGCCCTCCTGGCCTGGCCGCACGTACAGCCACTCGTCGGCGTTGGCGGCGGTCATCGAAAAGCGCGACTCCACCTGCACCAGCGTGCCGCGCTCACGGTCGCCCTGCCGGAAGTTGCCGTAGCCCCGTCCGTAGCGCACGGGCGATACCCACGTGTTGAGGAAGTCGGAGCCGAACGACAGCACGTAGCCGGCGTTGTCGATGTCGAAGTCGGGCAGGCGGTCCTCGTTGAACACCTGCTTGATGGCCCTGCGAAGGTTGGTCTGCTCGAGCGCCTCGTAGGTCATGTGGCGGCCCCGGTAGCGCGCCACGAAGCGGTCGACCACGGTGCCCATGTGCGCGCCCGTCGGCTCGGTTATGAGCACGGCGGCACTCTGGTTGCGAACGTCGCGCAACTGCTCAAGCTGGTAGGTCAGGCGGCCTATGGCGTCGGTCCAGCTAATCTCCTCGTACTGGCCCGTGCCGCGCTCTCCGGTGCGCACCAGCGGCCCGCGAATGCGGTCGGGGTGGTAGAGCGCCTGCAGGCCCGCCTCGCAGCGTGCGCTGTGCTTGCCCCGGTTGATGGGGTAATCGACGTTGCCTTCGATCTTCTTGGCGCGGCCCTCCATCACGCGCACCACCAGCCCCTCGCTGGTGGCGCAGCTTCGGCAGAGCGTGGCGTACCAGTTGGACAGGCCCGACACCATGTCTTCCGGCATCTGCAGCGGGCCCTGTACGTACTGCTCCTCCTCGGGGACGCCGCAGGCCGCGAAGATAATCGCCCCGGTTGCGGAGCCGCCGGCGAGCGTCAGGAATTGTCGTCTTGTTAGCGCCATGCTTTTAGTCAGCCTCTAGTAGTGGCACGTGGTGCAGTCGGTTGGGGCCTCGTACTCGCGGTGGCAGTCCACGCAGTCGCTCATCTTCAGCGAACGCACCTGCCTCACCTTCTCCATGTTGCCCACGTCGCCGTGGCAGGTGGAGCAGACCTCGGAAGCCGATATGTTGTCGCGCTCGGTGAAGAACCTGATGTGCGCCTCGTGTACGAACTGCACGTGGTCGGGCAGCCTGTGCACGCGCACCCAGTTTATCGGTTCGCCGCGCTCCCCGTACTCCCTGAGCTTCTCCACCTCCGCCAGGCCGTCGCCCACGGTCATGTGGCAGGTGAGGCACAGTCCGGTCGCGGGCACGGTGGCCGCCGCGTCCTTGGTGGCGTTGCGGTGACAGAAGGTGCAGTCCATGCCCAGGTCCTGCACATGCGTGGTGTGCGGGAAGGCGATCGGCTGGTCGGGCCCCTCGTCGTAGCCGAAGATCACCGGCCTGCCGAACCAGGCCGAGATAACGAATATCCCAACCAGCACGGCCACGACCAGCCCACCCAGGCCCACGAGGCCAAGCAGCCCAAACCCCAGCAGCTTCTTGAGAGGGGGCTTGTTGATTTGAAAGTCACCCGGAATCAAATCGGGTCAACCTCACTTGTTTCGGCCATGCGCAGCCCGCTAGATCCAGTAGGACTCGTAGATGCGCCTCAGCACGCCGGCGTAGTCTATGACCTGTACGAGGAAGTAGATAGCGGCGCCAAAGGACGCTATCGCAATCGCGTAGAAGAGCGGCCGGACCTTTTGAAGGCTTGCGGGAACGTCGCCGGAGGCCACCAGGGAGGGTATGAAGTTGTGGCCCAACAGCATGTTGGTGGCGAATATGACCACGAACAGCACCACGAACCAGAGGTTGATAAGCAGTTTGCTTATCTCGCTCCATTCGGAAGGCCCCAACACCGTTGGATCCATTTAGTACAGTTCCTAACCCAAAGTTGGAATCCGGCCCCGCGAGCCGCCGCGTGAAAATTATCACACGTAGCGCGGAAGTGTCAAGACTAAAACGGGCTTGCGGGCCGGTACGCGGAAGGCTTGCGCTTGGTACAATGGAGCCGCGGCTCCCACACTCGCGGAGCCTAGTTCGACCTTGGAATCAGGAGGTGATGCCCCATGGTGGAGTCAGGCACAGTGGAGTCAGGCACACAGGCGGCCATCAGGCGCGTGGCTCTTTTTATCGACGTAGACAACATCATGATATTGGCCCAGAATTCTGGACTTCCTTTCGATCTCTCGCTGATCATTGACCGCGTCAGACAACATGGCGTCGTTATGTCATCCAGGGCATATGCAGACTGGACAGCCAATCTGTTGAGGCCAGTACTGGGGGACTTCAGGGCCAACGCTATCGAAACCGTTCAGCTTATGACCACGGGAGTGAGCCAGGAGCACAAGAACACCGCCGATATTCAACTCGCCGTTGACGCGCTGGAGATGGTGTTCTCACCGGTTCGGCCCGAGACCATTGTAATCGCCGGAGGAGACAGAGACTACGTTCCATTGGTCCAGAAGCTGAAAAGATACGGAGTGTACGTGCTGGGTATGGGAGTGGAGGCGGGCGTCAGCAGGGTGCTGGTGGAGGCGTGCGATTCGTTCGTGTTCTACGACGACATGGTGCCACCGGCTCCAGAAGAGGATCGCGAAGAGGCTCAAGAGTCGATCTCCATGCCGGACCCGTCGGAAGCATACTCACTGATGCGCCGGGCGGTCGAGGCGCTGAATCGCGAGGGAAGGGTGGCGACTGGGGCTTCGGTGAACTCGATGATGCGCCAGCTTTCTCCGGCATACGACCTGGCGCGCTATCGGCGAAACATGAAGGAACTGGCCATGGGCGCTCAGGAAGAAGGCTACGTGCGTGTGATGGAAATACCGGGGTCCGACTTTACCCTGACCGTCGCCGCACAGACATTCTCCCCGGCGATCGCGAGACCGCAAGCGGCCTTGCCGAAGTACGACTTCGATTCCTCTGTAGCTGCCATCACGGCTAGCTACAGAGCTATACTTCAGTACAGGAGAATCCCACTGCTCCCTTGGGGAACGCGCCGTGAGTTTATCGACGTAGTGTGGGAGCACTTCGAGGAGCGCGGCACCTACGGCATCCACTTCGACGCCATACGCGAAAGCCTGCAGTTTCACGCGGACGACAACAACCTGAATGTCTCACGGCAGGTGATTCAGAAGTTTCTGTACACGCTGAACTTCGGCAATTGCTTCGCATTCACCGAGAACGCCACGCGCGGCTCCAGGATTCGTATTCCTGAAGACGTGGACGTGCCGTTGTATCCAGCCGTCAGCGTCGAAGAAGCGGTGCGTCGTTCCCATCGCCAATACCTGGAAGTGATAAGTCGCGAAGCGCCCTTTCTCCATGCTGATGCCGCCTACGATCTGCTCTACGGCAACGAGGTGGAAGACCCGGCCGAGGTAGCCGAGCGGACCGACGAGATAGGGCGCATATGCAATGACATCAAGCCCTATGGCGGCTTCGGCCAAGCTTTCATGAACAGCATGCCTTACAGGGGTGCGCGTCCGAGCTAGGCGTGTGTTACATTTACACCCACCGCGAGCGCGCTGCGCGCCCGTTCCAGAAGTCAGGAGGAAAATCGGGCCATGGTCGCCGAAAAAGTCGAAATCTCCCAGCCGATCTACGAAGTCAGGATGATGTACGCGCTCGACGTGCCCATGCGCGACGGCGTTTGCCTCTCCACCGACGTGTACCTGCCCGATGCGGAAGGGCCGTTTCCGGCCATTCTCATCCGCACGCCCTACAACAACAACGCCGAGGGCGTGGTGCAGGACTGCCTCTACTTCGCCTCGCGCGGTTACGCCGTCGTCTCCCAGGACGTGCGCGGCCGCTGGGACTCCAACGGCGAGTGGTACCCGTTCGTCCACGAGGCCCAGGACGGCTACGACACCCAGGAGTGGATAGGCGCGCAGCCCTGGTGCGACGGCAACGTGGGCACCGCAGGCGGCTCCTACGTGGCGATGGTGCAGTGGCAGGCGGCGCCGCTGCGCAGCCAGTACCTCAAGGCCATGGTCCCCCAGGTGGGTTACTCCAACTTCTACCACAACTGGGTGTACACCGGCGGAGCGTTCCAGCTCGCCTTCAACCTGCGCTGGGGCGCTATCCAGATGCACACGCGCACCAACCAGGTGCAGTACCTGTGGATGCCCGAGAGCAACCACCTGACCACCCTCCACTGGCATCTGCCCCTCATCACAATGGACGAGGCGGCCGGCCGCCACTCCAAGTTGTGGAAGGACTGGGTCGAAAACCCCAGCTACGGCGACTACTGGCGCGACCTCCGCCCTGTCGAGGAGCACTATGCCGACGTGTCGGTTCCCGCATACGGTTTGGGCGGTTGGTACGACGTGTTTCTCCAGTCCACGCTCAACAACTTCATGGGCGTCAACAAACACGGACGCTCCCCCGGCAAGGGCAACCAGCGCATCACCATCGGCCCCTGGATCCACAACTGCGGCAACAAGGGCGCCAACAGGGTCACCGGCGAGGTCGATTTCGGCGAAGACGTGAAGGTCGACCTACGCCAGGAGCACGTCAGGTGGTTCGACTACTGGCTGAAGGGAATCAGGAACGGCATAACCGACGAGCCGCCGGTCAACGTGTTCGTGATGGGAAGGAACCAGTGGCGCCGTTCTGCCGACTGGCCCATCCCCGGCACCGAGTACACGCCCTTCTACCTGCGCGGCGGCGGCAACGCCAACTCCTCGTTCGGCGACGGCACCCTGAGCACGGACGCCCCCGCGGACGAGCCTACCGACAGCTACGAGTACGACCCGCAACACCCCGTCATGACCATCGGCGGCAGCACCTGCTGCTCCGAGGACGTCACGCCCGTGTCGATGGGGCCGCGCGACCAGCAGCAGGCCGAGGCGCGCCCGGACGTGCTGGTGTACACCACCGACGTTCTGGAGGAGGACGTGGAGGTGACCGGGCCGGTCTCGGTCGTGCTGTACGCATCGTCCACCGCGCCCGACACCGACTTCACGGCCAAGCTCGTCGATGTCCACCCCGGCGGCAAGGCCATCAACGTGGCCCAGGGCATCATACGCGCGCGCTACCGCGACTCGTGGGAGAAGCCCGAGCTCATGACGCCGGGCCAGGTGTACGAGTTCACCATAGACCTCTGGTCCACCAGCAACTGCTTCGTGGCGGGACACCGCATAGGCGTCGAGATATCAAGCAGCAACTTCCCGCAGTTCGACCGCAACCCCAACACGGGCAACGAGTTCGGCAAGGACAGCGAGACGCAGATAGCCACCCAGACCATCTACCACGACAGCGAGCATCCATCCCACGTGCTGCTGCCGGTCATACCGGCGGGCGCGTAGCGCGAAACCTACACGGGAGAAGCAACACATGACCCGAGTGCCCATCATAACCAGCAAGGACCAGGTCCCCGCGGACAAGGCGTCCATCGTAGACTCGATAGCCTCCAGCCGCGGCCAGATCAGCGGCCCGTTCTCGGTGCTGCTCAATTCGCCCGAGGTGGCCGGACGCGCCGCGCACCTCGGCGCTTACATCCGCTTCGAGTCCACGCTCGGCGCCGCCGACCGCGAGCTCGCCATCATCTCCACGTCGCGCGAGTTCGACTGCGACTACGAGTGGTCGGCGCATCGGGGCCTCGCGCTGGACGCCGGCGTTCGCCCCGAGGCGGTGGAGGTCGTCGCCCAAAAAGGCTCGCTCGACGACCTGACCGAGGACGAGGCGGTGATAGTGGGCTACGCGCGCGAGCTGTTCCGCTCGAAGCGCGTCTCCGACGCCACCTTCGAGGCGGCTAAGGCGCGATTCGGCGAGCAGGGCGTCACCGAGCTGACCGCCACCATGGGCTACTATGGCATGCTGGCGTGCGCGCTGAACGCCTTCCAGGTCGAGCCCGACGCCGGAGCGCCCCGCCTGCCGTAGCTGGGAGGCACTCTAGGAATTGCTAATCCTCAACCCCAAGTCGTTCCGCGCCCTCGCCCGGGGCCTGTTCTTCCGCGTCGACGCGGAGACCGCCCACGACCTGAGCGCCGCGGCGCTCAGGCAGCACTGGCTGTGGGAGAGGCTCTCTCCCTACCTGACGGTCCGCGACCCGGCCCTGCGCACGGAACTCGCCGGGCTGCCCCTGCGTAACCCGGTGGGCGTTGCGGCCGGCTTCGACAAAAGCTGCGAGGTTTTGCCGTCCCTCGCCGCGCTCGGTTTCGGCTATGTCACCGGCGGCACCGTCACCCTGCAGCCGCGGCCCGGCAACCCCTCGCCGCGCTTGCTGCGCTACGAAGCCGACGAGTCGCTCATCAACGCCATGGGCTTCCCCAACATGGGTGTCGAGTACGCCGTAAGCCGGCTGCGTCGCGACCGCGGACGGCTGGGAGACGCCCCCGTGGTCGTCAGCGTCTCCGGAGTCGCGCCGGAAGAGGTAGTGACGTGCCAACGCGCCGTCGAGCCGTTCTGCGACGCCGTCGAGGTCAATATCAGCTCGCCCAACACGCAGGGAATACGAGTGTTCCAGCAACCCGCGGCCCTCACCGACCTGCTCGACAGGGTAAACAAGCGCCGCTCGAAGCCGCTGTTCGTCAAACTGCCCCCCTACGCGCCGGGCCGCCCCGATGACGACGCCGCGAGGCAGCGGGTTCTGGCCCTCGCGGGCGTCTGCGAACACATGGGCGCCGACGCGCTGACCGTCTCCAACACCTGGCCCGCACGCGACTCGCGGCTGGCCGTCGGGTCCGGCGGCGTAAGCGGCAGGGTGGTGTTTGGGGACACGCTGCGCATGGTGGCGGACGTCAGGGCCGAGGTCGGCACGAGTCTCGCCATCAACGCCTGCGGCGGCATATCATCCGCCGAGGAAGCCTACGCCGCGCTGCTGGCGGGCGCGACCACCGTGCAACTATACACCGGCATGGTCTACCGAGGTCCCGGCATCGCCAGAGAGATCAACGTCGGCCTGGCGGAGATGCTGCGGCAGCGGGCGAGCGTCACGAAGGCGGCGCCGACCTCAGCGCCACGATGAGCACGAACAGCGCAACCGGCAGCACGATGAGCCACCACACCCTGCGAGGCGTTAGTTTCACGATGATCTCCGGCGCACTGGTCCTTTGCTCCTCTTGGCGGCGGGGGTACTTAACCCCTGATACGAATCCTTGATTCTTCGACAATCCACAACTTGCCCGCAAGCGCGTGCTCGGACAGAGTCGGAAGGAGGCTCGTCGCAACTCTTAGCAGATGTTCGCGGGCTTGGCTCTCCAGCCGAAACACCAATACGCCGGGGTAGAGCCGGGGCGGGTACGTCCTGATGTCGGCGAAATCCATGTCCATGGTCACAATGGCTCGCCCCTCGTTTTGGCAGATTGTTGCGATGGCTTCGTCTGTTGCGCCGCCGATTCTCTGGCCGCGGACGGTCAAAGCATCATGTCCCGCTTCGATGAATAGTTCCGCCAACTCGTCGGGCAGGTTCTCGTCTAGGTAGTGTTGACATTTCATCTTAGCCATATGAGAGCGCCGACGAAGTGGAGAAATCCAAGGTATCTATCCGCCAGCTTGTCGAATCGGGAGAAGATGTGGCGGTAGTGCTTGATCTTGCCTATGAAGCACTCAACGAGATGCCGCTCCCGGTACAGATACTCATCGTATGAGGGTGGCTCCCTGCGGTTCGAGCGAGGCGGGATCACCGGGGTAGCCTCGTTGCCGATGATCGACTCACGAAACTGACGGGAGTCATATGCGCGGTCTGCAATCACATACTCGCTCTCCATACCCCACACGAGCGCCTCGGCCTGAGTGACATCGTGCTCCTGTCCTGCGGTCAGCGTATACCTCAAGGGATTGCCGAGGCCATCGACAGCCACGTGGACCTTCGTAGTGAACCCACCTCGGCTTCGACCGAGGGCTTGAGATGCTTGACCACCCTTTTTTTGGGTGCGCCCGCAGCCGAATGATGGGCCCGGACTATGGTACTGTCGATTATCAGGTGCTCCATGTCAGGATCATCGGCGAAATGCTGATGCATTCGCTCCCATACTCCGTTCTCACACCATCGGCCGAACCGCTTGTAGACGCTGTTCCATTTCCCATACTCGGAAGGCAGTAGCCTCCATGACGCGCCAGACCTGCTCATCCACATGATAGCCTCGATGAACCGCTCACAGTCGGCCTCCTGTCCGACATACACGTCTGGCTGGCTACGAAGGAACTCCAACACCCGTGACCATTGCTCTGGAGATAGGTTAACTGTTGACATATACCCAGTATAATGCAAATGTCAACACTACCTAGCTTTAGCCGCATAGCGAGGTGACTACCGGCCCAAGGGCACGACCTGCTCTTTAGCCAGTTCTGCGGCGTACAACAGCGCCGCCTGCACCGACTCGCGCGAAATGGAAGGGTAGCTCTTCGCTATCTCTTCAGCATTCAGCCCCGCTGCCAGGTTGTCGAGGATGACGGTCACCATTACACGCGTGCCCTTGATGCACGCCTTGCCGTGACAGATGGATGGGTCGACGGTGATGTATTCCTGCCAGTTCATGGTCCTTCCTCTGTCCCCGCTGTTCCCGCACTTGCCGACGCCCGCCCCGTGCGCGTATTCTACACCACGACTCCCAATCGCACACTGGAGGCCCGCCCCCTATGGGCTACAAGCTGATAGCCCTGGACATCGACGGCACCATTCGCAGCACCGAGTATCCGCTCTCGCCGCGTACCCGCCGCGCCATCGGCCAGGCCAGGGCGAACGGCGTGCACGTCACGCTCGCCACCGGCAGGATGTTCGAGTCCGCAGTGATCTCTTCCTCTGAACTGAGCATCGAGACGCCTATAGTCTCCTACCAGGGCGCCCAGGTGTCCGACCCCGCCACCGGCGAGGTGCTCTGGCAGGTCACGCTGACCCCGCGCATGACCTCCGACGCCCTGGACGCGCTGGACGGTTGGGGCCTCGAAGTGATGGCCTACCACGGCGGCGACGTCTACGTGGCCGAGTCCTCTCCCTGGATCGAAGGCTACATCGAGCGCAACGACGTGGTCGTACACTCCGTGGGCGACCTCCGCAAGGCCGCCCACCTGGGCTTCACGCGGCTCGTCGTGGTCGGCGGCGACGACGCCATCCGCGACCTCGAGTCGAGCCTCATCGGCCAATTCGACTCGAGCCTGCACGTCACCCGGTCGCTTCCCCATTTCTGCGAAATCCTCAACCCCCGCGGCGGCAAGCACAAGGCCCTGGGCTGGCTGTGTGCCCGACTCGGCATCCGCCCCGACGAGACCATCGCCTTCGGCAACGGCTACAACGACGTTCACATGCTGAGTTGGGCCGGCCTCGCCGTGGCCATCGACGGCGCGGTGGACGAGACGCTCGCCGTGGCCGACAGGGTCGCGCCTCCCATCGAGCAGGACGGCGCCGCCCAGGTGATCGAGGAGCTGCTCAGCGAAGGGCTGCTGGGACCATGACCGACCGGACTCGCAAGCGCCCCGTCATCGTGGTGTTCGGCAGCATCATCATGGACCTCACCGCGCTCGCCGAGACCTTGCCGCAGGCCGGCGAGACAGTCGTGGGCGACCTATTCTACACGCTGCCAGGCGGCAAGGGCGCCAACCAGGCGGTCGCCGCCGCCAGGCTCGGCGCGGAGGTGCGCATGGTCGGCCGAGTCGGCGACGACCCGTTCGGCGCGGCCCTGCTGGACGGCCTGCGCTCCGAGGGTATCGACGTTTCCGGCGTGGCCGTCGACCCCGACAACGCCTCGGGCGTGGCTATGATCTGGCTGGACGCCAGCAGGGAGAACCGAATCGTGGCCGTATACGGCGCCAACCTCGCCTGCGACGAGACGCAGCTCCGCGCAGTGGAGCGCGCCCTGGACGACGCCGACGCCCTGCTCCTGCAGCTCGAAACGCCCGCCGCGCTCACCCTTGAGGCCGCCGCCGCGGCCCGGCAGCGCGGCGTTCGCGTCGTGTGGGACCCCGCGCCCGCCCAGATGGCGCCTCCGGGCATCCACGCCGCCGCCGACGTGCTGACGCCCAACCAGACCGAGGCGTCCATGCTGTCCGGCGTCGAGGTCGCCGACCTGGCGTCGGCCGCGGATGCTGCGGAACGGCTCCGCGCAATGGGCGCGTCCGTCGCCCTGGTCAAGCTGGGCGAGCAGGGCGTCTACTACGCCTCCGCGGACGAATCGGGCCACGTGCCGGCGTTCACCGTGGACGCGGTGGACACCGTGGCCGCCGGGGACGCCTTCGGCGCGGGCTTCGCGGTCGCTGCCGCCGAGGGTCTATCGCTCGGCGAGTCGGTGCGCTTCGGCGCAGCCGCTGGCGCGCTCGCCGTCACCGTGCCCGGCGCGCAGGCCGCCATGCCGTCGCGCGCGGACGTCGAGACGCTGCTGGCCGAGCGGAGCGGGTAGGGGACGGTTGGCTAGCCGCTGACGGCGGCGTGGCACGGTTCGGGTCGGCTAACCCAGCTGGCAGACTTGCCTTGATATTCGCCCGACCATCTGCTGAAATAACTTTGTGAACGACAGGGAGTTTCTCAGGAGAGTCCGTAGATATGCCCGTAGGCGCAGGCTAGAGTTCAACTACTCCGCCACACGCGGCAAGGGTAGTCACGGACAGTTGTGGCTCGGCCCCTACAGGACTACGGTCCCTCATGGTGAAATTCCTGTCGGCACACTGGCCTCGATGCTGAGAGACTTGCATCTCGATAGAAGGGAGCTTTAGTTCGTGCGCTACGCCTATCCATGCAACATAGTCCGTGATAGAGAAGAGGAACGCACGACTGAGAGAGAAGCCTATAATGTGACGTTCCCGGACGTGTACGGGGCCAACTCAGGTGCGTGGTCGTGGGAAGATGCCCTTGAGGCGGCTGGCGACTGCTTGCGTGTCGCATTGAGCATGTACGCCAGCAATGGCGAAGATATTCCCTCGCCAAGTCCCTTGCAAGATGGCCAGGTGCTGGTCACGGTTTCGCCGGTCGTCGCGGCAAAGCTGGCCCTTTACACGGCGATGCGAGAGCAAGGCATCACGAACGCAGCCCTTGCCAGCCGCTTGGGGCTTCAAGAGAGCGCTGTCCGTCGGCTGCTGGACCCAGGCTACGGCTCACATATGACGTCGGTTGAGAAGGCCCTGCGCTCTGTCGGCCGTTCTCTGGTGATAGAAGACAGGGCCGTAGTTGGGCATCCCAAAGCCGATAGCCTCTTGGAAGTCACTTCCCATTCGGCAGGCCGACAGCGATAGGTGTCCCTTAGAGCCTATCCGGTAAGTCCCTTCCCACGTCAAGGGGGAAGGTTAGGATGGGGGCAATTGCCTGGTTGTTACCCCAGCTTGCGCAGCTTCTTCAGGCTCTTGGGATACCGGGGCGGGTCCATGTGGCTGCCCCGGATCGTGAACGCCACCTCGCCGACGTAGATGTCGCCGCGTGAGTCCACCGCGATGCCGTGCGGCGCGATGAACTTGCCCGGCTCTTCACCCTCCTCCGGGTCGCCGAACCGCGCCAGCAGCTTGCCGTCCCGATTGAGGATGCTGACCCTGTGGCCCAGGCCGGGCGCGTCGTCCACGCCGCCCATGCCGTTTAGCTCGCCGATGTAGATGTTGCCGTCCGGGCCGAGCGTCATGCCGTCGGGCCGGTGGATGTTGTTCCACATCGTGACGAAGTTGCCATCCGCGTCGAACACCTGCACGCGGTGGGCCTCCCTGTCGGCCACGTACACCAGGTCGTCCGAGTCCACCGCCACGTTGTGCGGCCGGATGAACTGGCCCGCGTCGATGCCCGGCTCGCCCCACGACAGCACGAGCTCGCCCTCCGGCGTGTACTTGTGCACCCGCGAGTTGCCGTAGCCGTCGGTGATGAATATGTGGCCCGTGTTCGGCGACACGCCCGCGTGTGTGGGCCGGTTGAAGGGCTGGCCGCTCCAGATTGGCGCCGGCTTGTTCGTGGTGCCTATCGTCAGCAGCAGCTCTCCCTCCGGAGAGAACTTGGTGATCGTGTGGATGCCGTCGTCGGCGCACCACACCGAGTCGTCCGGCCCAATCAGTATGCCGTGCGACCGCTTGCCGAATATGCCCTGGCCGAACGTGCGCACCAGGTTGCCGTCGGCGTCCAGCACGACGACGGGATTGTCTGGGTTGCGTGTAAAGGCGTACACTTGGTCCTTGGAGTCCACGGCCACGCCCGGCGTCTCCAGCAACTCCATCCCGTCCGGCAGCTTCTCCCACTCGGCGAGCGCCTCGTACCGGAAGTCTCCTTCGCCCAGAATAACGGCCATGGTCAGCCTCCTTGTGATGTGCGAATTTTGGTGCGGCGCGCCCTGCGCCGCCGCCCCGAAGCGATTCGGGCGTATGCTAAAGCCAGCACCTTCGGGGTGTCAACTTGTCCCGCGCCGGCCGCAGTGCCTGTTCACTCTCTGTCGCGAGAGTGCTCACGTGCGTCTCTGCGATACCCCATATCATCCAGAATTCGTGTCTCAAGTCTTCCCGATCGCGTAACCCCGACGCCACTTCCATTCTCGCCGGCGCTCAGATCCTCGCTATTCGTGCCGCAAAAATTCTCACCCTCAGGCCCTCTCCACGATCTTATGTCAAGTATCCCCGCCTTTCTCCAACCCAAGTATCCCCGCCCTGCGCCAACTTGAGGTGTGGGCCGTGACAACGCTCTTGAACCTACAGCACGCATGTGCTATCGTCAACTGCATAGGCGCTGTAGCCGCCGGTAGGGTAGGGTTTCAAACCCGCCCGCCTCCGGCCCGGGACCGACGTCACGATCTGCGACATTCCGCGCAATGCCTGTGACAGAACCTACCACCGCTGGGACAGCGACTGAACAGAAAATCGAACCCGTCCAGCTACGGAATGGGCAGAATGTAGCAGAACTGAGCAGATTTTTCGGAGTGCTGCGCCCAAGGACCCTGATTCACTCATTCCGAGCGCAGCCGGGGAACCTGACAAGGCCCCCCATGCCGCGCTCCGGCCCCTGGCAAATCCATGCG
Organism: Dehalococcoidia bacterium; assembly: GCA_965204815.1. Taxonomy (GTDB): domain Bacteria; phylum Chloroflexota; class Dehalococcoidia; order Lucifugimonadales; family CATOSD01; genus CATOSD01. The sequence continues at coordinate 3,034,201 of OZ242014.1, read as the reverse complement.
GCCCGCCGCCACCTTGGAGAAAGCCTTTGTGGTAGAATACGAACTGCAGCAGCGCCGCCCAAGCGGCCCTGACAAACGACCTGGGAGGGGTAGATTCACAGATGGCTAAGCAGCTTCAGTACAGTCAGGACGCCCGAAGCCAGTTGATGGAAGGGTTCGACGTTCTCGCTAAGGCCGTCGGCGTCACGCTGGGGCCTAAGGGCCGCAACGTCATCCTCGACGACGACTTCGGTCCGCCGCAGGTGTGCAGCGACGGCGTCACCATCGCCAAGGAGATCGAGCTCCAGGAGCCTTTCCAGAATATGGGCGCCCAACTCCTCAAGGAGGCCGCCAGCAAGACCAACGACGCCGTTGGCGACGGCACCACCACCTCCACCATCCTCGCCCAGAGCATAGTGCGCGAGGGATTCAAGAACATCTCCGCCGGTGCCAACCCCTTGGCCCTCAAGCGCGGAATCGAGAAGGCCGTCGTCGCCATGAGGTCGGAGATCGAGTCCATGGCCCGGCCCGTCGAGGGCAGGGAGCAGATAGAGCAGGTCGCCGTCCTCGCCGCCCACGACGAGGAGATGGGCCGGATACTCGCCGACGTGCTCGACGACGTCGGCAGCGAGGGCGTCATCACCGTCGAGGAGTCCAAGGGAGTCGGATACGAGGTCGAGTACGTCGAGGGCATGCAGATCGACCGCGGCTTCATCTCCCCCTACTTCGTGACCGACGCCACCAAGATGGCCGCCGAGCTCGAAGACCCCTACGTGCTCATCACCTCCGAGAAAATCTCCTCCATGGCAGACCTGCTTCCGCTGCTCGAGAAGCTCACCGCTGTCAGCCGCACGCTCGTCATCGTCGCCGAGGACGTGGAGGGCGAGGCGCTGGCGACCCTGGTCGTCAACAAGCTGCGCGGCGCCCTCAACTGCCTCGCGATCAAGGCCCCCGGATTCGGAGAGCGCCGCAAGGCCATCCTGGAAGACATGGCCGTACTCTTCGGCGCCAACGTCATCAGCGCCGACATAGGCCGCAAGCTCGACTCCGCCGAGATGGCCGACCTGGGCCGCTGCCGCAGGGTGGTCGCCGACAAGGACAACACCACCTTCGTCGAGGGCGTCGGCGACAAGGACGCCATCGCCGCCCGCATCGCCCAGTTGAAGTCGCAGGCCGAGGACACGTCGTCCGACTACGACCGCGAGAAGCTGGATGAGCGCGCGGCCAAGCTCTCCGGCGGCGTGGCCGTGCTCAAGGTGGGCGCCTACACCGAGGTCGAGCTCCGCGAGAAGCGCCAGCGGCTCGAGGACGCGCTCGCGGCCACCCGCGCGGCCATCGAGGAGGGCATAGTCGCTGGCGGCGGCACCTCTCTGGTGCGCGCCGCGCAGGCCGCCGGCTCCAAGCTGGAAGCCGAGGGCGACGAGTCCACGGGCGTCGGCATTCTGCTGAGGGCCGTGGAGTCTCCCCTGGTGCTCCTCGTCGACAACGCCGGACTCAGCGGAAACGTAGTGCTCAGCGGCGTCAAGGGCGGCTCCGGAGACTACGGTTTCGACGCCGAGACCGAGCGCTACGGCAGCATGCTGGAGATGGGCATAATTGACCCGGCAAAGGTCGCGCGCTCGGCCCTGGAAAACGCCGCGAGCGTGGCCGGCATGGTGCTGACCACCGAATCGCTCATCACCGAACTCAACCCTATGAAGCTGCCCGCCCCGTTCGACGACTAGCCCGCGCGCTGGCTACCATCCAGGAAGAGGTCAGGCTTGGCTACCAACGAACGCTCGAACGGCGATGCCCGCTACACGATCGAGGCCACCGGTGTCAGCAAGAGCTTCGGTTCGCACACCGCCGTCGACGATCTGACGTTCAAGATCGCCACCGGCGAGGTGGTGGGATTTCTCGGCCCCAACGGTGCCGGAAAGTCCACCACCATGCGCCTCCTCACCTCGTTCTACACCCAGGACACCGGCTCGATTCTCATCGACGGCGTCGACACGCTGGCCCAGGACAGGCTCACTCGGCAGAGCATAGGCTACCTGCCCGAGAACAACCCCCTCTACGGCGACCTGCTCGTGCAGGAATACCTCTCTTTCGTCGCCGACCTCCGGGGCCTTACCGGAGCCGAGCGCCGCGACAACATGGACCGCACCGTCGAGGAGACCGGCCTCCAGGAGTACTACTACCGGCCCATCAGCCAGCTTTCCAAGGGCTACCGGCAGCGCGTCGGCCTCGCCCAGGCCATCCTTCACAGGCCGTCCATTCTCATCATGGACGAACCCACCGAGGGCCTGGACCCCAACCAGCGCCTGACCATTCGCGATCTGATCCGCTCGCTGGGCCAGGAGCGCACCGTGCTGCTCAGCACTCACGTGATGCAGGAGGTCGAGACCACGTGCGAGCGCGTGCTGCTCATCAACCGCGGCAAGCTCGTCACCGACAGTCCTGTCGAGGAGCTGCTGGTGCGCGCCAGGGGCCAGCGCCAGGTCCACGTCGAGATCGAGGGCAACGAAGTCGAGACCGGACTCAAGCGCCTGCCCAACGTGGGAGAGGTGGACCGCCTGGCCCCCGTGGAAGGCCGCAAGCGCTACGTCGTCTCCGTGGCGGGTGAAGAGGACCTGCGCCCCCAGATTTTCGCTCTGGCAAAGGAGCGGGACTGGGTGCTGTGGGAGTTGCACGAGGACCGTGCCCGCCTCGAGGATGTGTTCCACTCCCTGACGGCCGAGGGCGGCGGCGAGGACCCAGAGGACGCATAGAGTAGGGCGAATGCGTTCCCTCATCGCGCTCATACGCAAGGATCTGCGAGGCTACCTCGACCAGCCCACGGGATACATACTCCTCGTGGTATTCGCCGTTGTGGCTTCGTCCCTTTTCTTCTTTCCGTTCCAGCAGTTCAGCACGCTAACGGGTGTACCATTCGACGCAACACCCGAGGCGTCTGCCCGTAAACTCTTCACCGCCCTCCCTTGGCTGCTGATGGTCTTCGTGCCCGCCTCAACAATGCGCCTGCTGGCGGAGGAGCAGCGCGACGGTACGCTTGAGATTCTGCTCACCCAGCCCATCCAGGGCTGGGTTGTGCTGCTCGCAAAGTTCCTATCCGGGTTCCTGTTCGTCGCAGCACTTATTCTGTCCACCATCGGCATACCCATCGCTCTGTCCACGGCGGGCAACGTTGACCCCGGCGCGGCGGCCGCCCAGTACGTGGGCAGCCTGTTCCTCGCCGCCGCGTTCGTCTCCATCGGCCTGTTCACCTCCAGCCTCACGCGCAACCAGGTGATCGCCTTCATTCTCGGGCTGCTGTTCATTGGCGCGCTAATGGGTATAGGCGCCCTGACTGACATTCTGCCAGCGTGGGCGTCCGGCACGCTGCGGACGCTGAGCCCGGCGACGCACTTCGACAGCATAGCCCGCGGCGTCATAGACCTGCGCGACGTGATCTACTTTGTTGCGCTGGTATCCACAATGCTCAGCGCCACCTACCTGATGATCCGGGGCAAGAGCCTGAGCCACCAGTCGCCGCAGTACCGCAATCTGCAGGTGGGCGTCGCCGCGCTCATAGTATTGAGCCTGCTCGTGGGCTGGTTCGGCTCCAGCATTGGCGGCCGGCTGGACCTCACCGAGGACAAGCTGTTTACCCTCAGCCCCGCCACCAAGGATATTCTCAGCGAGCTCGACGACCTGCTCACCATCGAGGTCTTCCAGTCCAAGGATCCGCCCGCCCACGTGGCCATAGTCGCCCGGGACGTGAACGACTTCCTCGACGACCTCGCCGCCTCTTCCGGCGGCATGGTGCGCATTGTGCGCAAGTATCCAAGCAATGACCCGGACGACGAAGCTGGCGTTGCGGCGTCGCGCAAGGCGCAGCAAATGGGCGTGCCACAGATGCAGTTCAACGTGCCGGGACAGGGCGAACTGCTCATCAAGACGGGCTACCTGGGCCTTTCGATGACCTACGCTGACAGGCGCGAATTTGTGCCCTTCATCGGCACGGTGGACGGGTTCGAGTACCGCATCGCGAGCCTGACTTTCGCCATGATCAAGCAGCAGCGCAAGAGCGTGAAGTTCCTGTCCGGCCACGGCGAGAAGACCCCCGCCAACGGGATGCAAACCCTGGGAGGAGTTCTGTCGCAGCAGTATGACGTATCCGTGGTGGAGCCTTCGGAGGACGGCGCTCTCGACCTGAACGGGACCGATGTGCTCATCGTCGCAGGCCCGACCGAGCAGATCGCTGATTCCGAACGCGCGGCCCTCGCCGCCTACCTGGACGGCGGCGGCAAGGCGATGATGCTGCTCGACCCCGTGGACATCGACCAGCAGCGGCTGGCGGCCCTCCCAAACCGCAACAGCTTCGTGGACTTCGTGGAGGGCTACGGCATGATAGTCGAGGACGATATCGCCTTCGACGTGCGCTCCCACGAAACGCTGTCGTTCGGCACGCAGGTTGGAACCGTCGCCATCCCGTTCCCGTACTGGATGCGCGTTAAAACCGTGGACTCGAAAGTAGCAGGAGACGTGGAGTCCGTCGTGCTCCCCTGGGCGAGCAGCGTTGGTTTCCTGACAGACTGGCCCCACGAGCGTATCCTTCTGCTCGAGACCTCGGACTCCGGCGCCATAGACCTGAACTACCGCAACAGCCCGGACGTCAGCCCCAACTCGCAGGCGCTCGCAACCGTCTCGCCGGGCGACCTGTTCCGCGCGCAGATGGGAGTCGCCGTCACCCGACCGGCCCCGGCCGGCGAGATGCGACTGGTGGTGCTGGGCGACTCCGACTGGATCGGAGACGCGGTGTCCTCCCAGTACCAGGAGAACCTGGGCCTGGCGCTGAACCTCGTGGACTGGCTTGCCCAGGAGGACATCCTGGCGGATCTTCGCTCCAAGGTCATCACCTCGCGCCAGCTACTGTACAGCTCTGATCTCCACCGCAACGTGGTCCAATACGTAAACGTCGCCGGCGTACCAGCCCTGTTCGTGCTGATCGGGCTGGTCCAGTTCCTGCGCCGCAGGAACATCTCCCAGAGGGTGTGGGGCGATGAATAGCAGGCAGTTGATCGCGGTGCTGGCCCTTCTCGTCGCGATAGCGGTCGCGGGGCTCGTCGTGCGCGTCGTTACGTCCGAGCCGGAGGAAGTGGTGCTGTCGGGGCTGCTGCCCATATCCCAGGACGTGATAAACAGGGTGAGGATCTCCACGCCGCAGGACGGCCTGGAGGCGACGCTGGAACGGCGCGGCGAGGGGGCGCCCTGGACGATCAACAACCAGCCCGCGTTCCAGCCTAAGCTCGAAGCCCTCTGGCAGGCCGTGTCCGACATCGAGAACATTGCGCAACTCATCGCCATGAACCCCGATAACCATGCGCGCATGGGTGTTGCCGACGACAACGCCACCGTGGTGTCGTTCTTCCTGGGCGACTTCGAGCAGGAGAAGCTGCTGGTAGGCACCTGGAGCCCGGACGTTGGCCTCTGCTACGTGCGGCGGTTCGGCAACGACGAGGTGTACGGCATACCCTGCCCAAGCCCGATTTCGGCCGGCGATATTTTCGACTCCCTGCCTGATGGATGGCTCGACCCCGTGATACTGAACATCCCCAGGTCCGAGATCGAGACCTTGACCTTCGAGTATGCGGACGAGCAGTTCGACCTCACGTTCACCGGCGCCGACTGGGTGGTGCGCGACGAATCCGGGGAGGCGCCCGCGGACCTGGCGCTGGTCGACTCCGTGCTGCGGGTCGTCGAGCTGCTGTTTGCGGAGGGGTTCGCCACCGCCGAGGAGGCCGAGGGGCTGCGGTTCGATAATCCAACCGCGTCCGTGAGAATTGTCACCAGGAGCGGGGCGACCAACCCCACCACGCGCATCAGGGTGCTCGAGCGCGACGACCTTTCCTACTACGTGAAGACCCCCGTGCGAAACACGGTGTTCCTGGTGAACCGCAACCTGCTCGACCTGCTGCTGCTTTCGCGGGAGGAGCTGTCGTCAGAGGACGGAGGCTAGGCGCCCGCCGCGTCCGGCTATCCGAAGTCGATGCGCCGGGTTAGCTCTGGCCCTCGGGCTGGTTGTTCGCCGCGCTCGCTTCTCCGGACTCTTCCCAGTCGTCGCTCAGCTTACGCCGGCCCACGTGGCCGCGTATGGCGTAGGCCAGCACCATTGCGCACAGTCCGCCCACGCCCAGGGTCAACTCGGGGTGCCCAAGCGGGACGAGGTAGTTGTAGTTGATGATAGCGAGCGTGAGGTAGCCGAAGACGATGTTGAGAAGCGAAGAGAACGGCAGCCTCTGCGCTGCCAGCGCTATCGCGACAGCCACGGCCACGCTCATAAAGCCCTGGATAGGGAACAGCGCGATTATGACGCCGCCGAGTGTAACCAGCGCGTCGCCGCCGCGGAATCCGGTGAACACCGACTTCCAGTGGCCAGTGATGGCCGCCGCCGCCGGCAACAGAATCCAGACGCTGCTCTTTTCTACGCCCAGCAGGTCGGCCGCCATAACGGCGAGCGCGCCCTTCGCGAAGTCGCCCAGCACCACGATGGCGCTCGGGAGCTTACCCACCTGCCGCCGCACGTTGGTCGCACCGGCGAGCCCCGTCCCCGTCGAGAAGATATCGACGCCGCGGCGCCGGCTCACCCTGTCAGCGATGGGCAGCGCGCCGAGCAGGTAGCCAATCACCGTCGCAAGCAGCAGGGCCGGCACAGTCGTGTAGAACGGATCGAAGTTCAATGCGCGTGTCGCTCCCTACTGTGGTAGTGCTTGAGAGACGGGCGTCCACTCGCTGCTCGCTCGGAAGTGGCGCATCCCAATTATACGACGATTTTAACGAGCTTGAAAATAGCTTTAAGGCACCAGTGGGCACCAATTTTGCCCGTCCCGGCCGCCGCCCACGGACGCTGAGACGCAATCAAGAATGGGCCGCGCCCTGAGGACGGGCGCCTCGCAACCCCTGTCCGGCTCGATAAGGCTGGCCATTTTGCCAAAAAAGAGACCCAAAAACACATTGAAGTGACCATGTCCTGACAGGTAGCGTCAGAGTCAGAGTGGGGAAGTGCGGTGTAGCGGACGCCTCCCCGCGCATTTGCGATGCGTCGCATGGCAATGGTGCGGAACCCTTCCGGCACTGGCGCGAATTTCATTGAATTGGGCCTATGTTGATGATACAATTGGGTAGCTGGAGCAGCGCAAATCAGGCCGCTCTCATCCGCCCGCTGGACCACGTTTCCAGCCCCTCTCGTACGATATTCATGCTACCGTCCTATCCTTAGCAACGGAATAAGAAAAGAACATTAGTTTCGCACTGCACGGCCTCCAACAGGGCCGACGTTCCCGATGTAACAGCCGACGGCAAGGGATGAGCGTTGCGGCCGGAGGCATGCCAGGAGTTCCCTATGGCAAATGAACACCGTAACGGCGCCAACAACAACGGCGCCGTCGGCGCGTCCAGTTGGTACACGGCAAGCGACATCCAGGTTCTTGGCGGCATGGAGGCCGTCAGGCGCCGTCCCGGGATGTACATCGGCAGCACCGACCAGCGCGGCCTGCACCACCTGATCTACGAGGTTGTGGACAACAGCGTCGATGAGTTTATGGCCGGATTCTGCTCTCGTGTCGACATCTATATCTCCTCCGACGGCGAGGTACGCATCGAGGACGATGGGCGCGGCATTCCCGTCGACATTCACCCGGCGACCGGCATATCGGCCGTCGAGACCGTGATGACCACTCTTCATGCCGGCGGCAAGTTCGGCGGCAAGGCCTACGCCGTGTCCGGCGGCCTTCACGGGGTTGGCGCTTCGGTCGTCAACGCCTTGTCTACCCGGCTCATAGTGGAAGTGTATAGGGACGGCAAGGTGTTCAGCCAGGAGTTCTGCCGTGGCGAGCGCATGACCGATCTGTCCTCTCGCGACCTGCGCAATGGCGAACGCGACCGCACCGGCACGTGCGTTACATTCGCGGCAGACGCCGACATTTTCGAGCTAATCCACTTCGAGTTTTCGACGCTGGCCCAACGCTTCAAGGAGATGGCATATCTCAACAAGGGCCTCGAGATACACTTCCGCAGCGACTTCGACCCTGACAGGTGGCCCAAGAACGAGGTGACCTACTACTTCGAAGGCGGCATGTCCAGCTTCGTGCGCAATCTGAACCAGAGCCGCGATGTTCTGCACAAGGACCCGATCTACGTGGAGAGACAGGTTGACGGGACCATCGTCGAGGCCGCCCTCCAGTACAACGACAGCTTCACCGAGTTCGTCCACTCGTTCGCCAACTGCATCAACACCGTAGACGGTGGCTCGCACCTGACCGGCTTCCGCTCGGCGCTGACCCGCGTACTCAACGACTACGGACGCAAGCAGAATCTGATCAAGGAAAACGAATCGAACCTGGCGGGAGAGGAGACACGCGAGGGGCTGACCGCCGTCGTGGGGGTCAAGCTCACCGACCCGCAGTTCGAGGGACAGACCAAGACCAAGCTCGGCAACCCCGAGGTGCGAAACCAGGTCGAAAGCGTGGTGGCCGAGGCGGTGCAGTACTACCTGGAAGACCACCCGCAGGACGCCCGCCGAATCATCGAAAAGTGTCTGACCGCCCAGCGCGCGCGCGAGGCGGCGCGAAAGGCGCGCGACCTCATCATCCGCAAAAACGCCATGGAGGGCGGCGGCCTGCCCGGTAAACTGGCCGACTGCTCGGAGAAGAACCCCGAACTGTGCGAGCTCTACCTCGTGGAGGGCGACTCCGCCGGCGGCACCGCGAAGATGGGCCGGGACCGCAGGACGCAAGCCGTGCTACCGCTGTGGGGCAAGATCCTGAACGTAGAGAAGGCGCGCGCGGACAAGATGCTGAGCCACGACGCCATCAGGGCCATGATCACCGCCATAGGCGTGGGACTGGACGACGACATCAATCTCGCCAAGCTGCGCTACCACCGCATCATCATCATGACAGACGCCGACGTGGACGGTTCCCACATTAGAACGCTGCTGTTGACCTTTTTCTTCCGGCACATGGAGCCGCTCATCAACCACGGTCACCTTTACATTGCCCAGCCGCCTCTGTACAAGATAGCCAGCGGCAGGCAGGAACACTACGCCTACAGCGAGGGCGAACGCGAGGGCATTCTCACGCAGCTGAAAGGCCGGCGGAACGTCTCGCTCCAGCGTTACAAGGGACTGGGCGAAATGAACGCCGAGCAGCTCTGGGAGACCACCATGGACCCCGAACAGCGCACGCTGCTGCAGGTGTCGATCACAGATGCCGCCGATGCCGACAACGTGTTCTCGGTGCTCATGGGCGACGTGGTTGCGCCGCGCCGCAACTTCATCCAGACCCACGCGCTTGAGGTCAAGAACCTGGACGTGTAGCCCCATATCGCCGTTGATGAGGAAATTGCCGCGTAGGCGGTGGCGGACGAGGTGGAGTCAGAGTCCGCGCTAGCCCCACATGCCGGTGCTGAAGTAGCGCTCGCCAATGTCGTTGAAGATAGTCACCACGTGGCCGCCGCGCTCCCGCGTCGCCACTTGGTATGCGCCCTCGATGTACGCCCCCGAAGACTGGCCGGCGAACAGTCCCGCTGCGGCAAGGCGGCGCGACATCTCGTAAGAGCGGTCCACGTCTATCTCCAGCATCTCGTCCACTACGGACCAGTCCAGCGTCTCCGGGATGATGTGCCCCGAACTCAGCGGCTTGAGTCCCTCGACGCCGGGCCACTCCGGCGGGTTGATGCTGATGACGCGCACGTTGGGATCGTGCTCTTTCAGCCGCTTGCCCACGCCCGAAATGGTGCCGCCTGTACCAACGCCCGCTACCAGGTGCGTTATATCGGGCGCTTGCTCGAGAATCTCTTCCGCAGTGGTATCGTAGTGGGCCTGCGGGTTGAAGCGGTTACTGTACTGGTCGCAGTAGAAGTAGGCGTCCGGCGACTGCTCGTAGCGCCGCTTCACCTCGTACAGCGACTCGTCGTACCCAAGCATCGGGTCGGTGTAGATTATCTCCGCCCCGTGCGCCAAGAGGCGTTTCTTGCGCTCTTCACTGGCGTTCTCGGGCATCACCAGCGTTACCCTGTAGCCGAGCACAGCGCCTATCATCGCGTAGGCGATTCCCGCGTTGCCCGAGGTAGCGTCGATGATGGACTTCTCCCTGGTCAACTCGCCCGACAGAACGGCTTCCACCAACATTCTGAGCACAGGCCGGTCCTTTATCGACCCGCCGGGGTTCAGGTGCTCGCACTTGGCGCTAACCGCCGCGTCCCCCACGTCGATGGACAAGCCCAGTCCCACCATCGGAGTGTTGCCGATGGCGCTGAGCGGGGGATACTTCGCAACGAACTTTTCGTACTCTCTTGATTGGGGCAATGCGGCTCTCCAAGTAGTCCTTTGTGCTGGCAAGAGTATATCCAGCAATTGGGGCATAGTCTAGAGCAAGCGTCGTTCGAGAGGCATGGCTTATACTTATCCCCGAAGACCTAAGAATCGGCCCGCAGCAAACGTGGCCACGGGCCGGCCCAGAGGTGACGCACATCATGGCAATGACCACCGCACAGGCGCGAGCTCAAGAGTTGCGAACGCAGATAGACCACCACAACTATCTCTACTACGTACTGGACCGCCCCGAAATCACGGACGGTCAGTACGACGCGCTTATGAAGGAACTGCGCGAACTGGAGAGGGAGTGCCCGGACCTCGTTACCCCGGAATCGCCGACGCAGCGTGTGGGTGCGGAGCCGGCGGAGGGATTCGAACCTGTGGAGCACGCCCGGCCGATGTTGAGCCTCTCTAACGCCTTCGACGAGGAGGAATTCTACGCCTGGCATCGCCGCGTGGCGACCCTGTTGGAGCGACACGACTTCGAGCTGGTGTGCGAACTGAAGTTTGACGGCCTCGCCGTGGCGCTTACTTACGAGAACGGCCGGTTCGTCCAGGGTTCCACACGGGGCAATGGGCTGGTTGGCGAAAACGTGACCTCGAACCTGCGCACCATAAGGAGCATACCGCTTCGGCTGTTGAGCGGGCGCCCTCCCTTGCAAATGGAGGTGCGCGGTGAGGTGTACTTCCCCAAGTCTCTTTTCTCCAAGTTCAACGAAGAGCGCGTCGTCCGGGGGGAACCCGCCTACGCCAACCCGCGGAACACCGCGGCCGGCTCGCTGCGCCAGCTAGACCCGCGCGCGACCGCCACCCGCCCGCTGGACATATTCATCTACTCGCTCGGGGACACGGATCCTGGCGCCGCTCCCGACACTCACTGGGACACCCTGGAATTCCTCAGGGAACTGGGTTTCAAGGTGAGCGATCACAACCGCCTGGTGTCCACGCCCCAGCAGGTCGTGGACTACTATCGGCAGTGGGTCGAGCAGGCCGAGGGGCTCGACGTCGCCGCCGACGGCGTCGTTGTCAAGGTCAATCGCTCCGACTACCAGACCCACCTGGGAGTTGTAGGCCGCGAGCCGCGCTGGGCCGTAGCCTACAAGTTCCCTGCCACGCAGTCGGTGACTCGGCTGCTCGACGTGCGCTTCAATGTGGGCCGCACGGGCAGCATCAACCCCTACGCCGTGCTCGAACCCGTGGACATCAACGGTGCCACCGTCAAGCAGGCAACACTCCACAACGAGGACTATGTGCGCTCCAAGGACCTTCGCATAGGTGACTGGGTGATAGTAGAGCGCGCCGGCGAGGTGATACCCCAGATAGTCGCTGCCATCGCCGACCGCAGAAATGGAGACGAAGTTAAGCCTGAGTTTCCTCTCGACTGTCCCAAGTGCGACCAGCCTGTGGCACGGTCCGAAGATGAGGCCATGTCCTACTGCATCAACGCCTCGTGCTCGGAGCAGCTCGTCCGCTCGCTGGAACACTTCGTGAGCAAGGGCGCCATGGACATCGAAGGTCTGGGCGGCAAGCAGGTGCAGTTGCTCGTTGAGCAGGACATGGTCGCCGACGTCGCCGATCTTTACACGCTGGATAAGGATGCGCTCTTGGAACTCGACCGCATGGCCGAGAAGAGTGTCACCAACCTGCTGGCGGCGGTGGAGCGAAGTAAGCAGCGTCCGCTCGCGCGGCTCATTTCGGCGCTCGGAATTCGGCACGTCGGCTCCGAGGTGGCCGAGCTGCTTGCCCGGCACTTCCCGACTATCGATGCGCTGAGCGCCGCTACCCAGGAGGACTTAGAGTCGGTGCCGACCATAGGACCGAAGATCGCCGAGAACGTAGTGGTCTACTTCGGCGCCGAGGGCAACCTGCGCGTCATCGAAAAGCTGCGGGCCGCCGGCGTGCGCCTTGCCGACGACGCCCCCGCCGAGCCGTCGGAGCAACCGTTCAAGGGCCTGCGGTTCGTGGTGACCGGCAGACTTCAGAGCTTTAGCCGCGCCCAGATCGAGGGCAGAGTTAAGGAACTGGGCGGTGCCGTCAGCGGCAGCGTCAGCCGCCGCACCGACTACCTGATCGCGGGTCAGGATGCCGGCTCTAAGCTGCAGGACGCGCAGGAACTGGGCGTGAGCGTAGTCGACGAGGATGAGTTCCTGGCCCTGGCCGACAGAGGATTTCCGGAAGACGACGCCTGAAGCCAGGCCGTCTGCGCCAGGCGAACGTCGAGTGATTGCCTGGCGGCCAGGACAGGAATGGGCGGGCTGAGGTCGCACGATCTATATCGAACACCTGGATCTTGTAAATTACCGAAACTACGAGCGTCTTGAACTGCCGCTCGGTTCTGGCATGGCGCTCGTATCCGGCGCGAACGGCCAGGGCAAGAGCAACCTGTTGGAGGCGGTGTACCTGCTGGCCATCGCCAAATCGCCTCGCGCCGCCTCGGACAGGGAGCTAGTGCGCCAGCAACCCCGGGGTGACGTGACGCACACGCGGGTCGCGGCCAGGCTCGTACGCGGAGCCGAGTCGCTGCGCGTGCAGATCGACCTCGCGCGCCTTCCGCCGCAGCCCGCGACCGATGCCGGCGACCTGGCCGGCCCGACAGGGGAGGGGCCGCTTCAGAAGCGTTACCGGGTCAATGGCGTGGACCGGCGCGCCTCCGAGCTGGTGGGTCAGCTTAACGCGGTGCTGTTCACCGCAAGCGACCTCGAGTTCGTCTACGGTCCTCCTTCCGGGCGCAGGCGCTACCTCGACATTCTCATTTCACAGCTCGACCGCGGCTACCTGCGATCTTTGCAGCGATACCAGAACATCGTGCGGCAACGAAACCGGCTTCTGCGATTGGTTCGCCTCGGCAGCTCGCGCCCCGACGAACTGGATTTCTGGAATCAGCAACTGGTTTCCGAAGGACAGCGCGTTACACAGGCACGCGGGAGCGCGTTACAGGACCTTTCACGGCTTGCGCGCCCGGCGCACAAGGAGCTTTCCGGCGGGGCTGAGTGCCTCCACCTGGTGTACCGCCCCAGCGTAGACGCGGGTTGCGACGACGGGGCCGAAGCTTTCGCCGATGCCTTTCGACGCGCCATCGCCGAGCGGCTCGACCGGGAGATTGCCCAGGGCGTCACGCTCGCGGGGCCGCACCGTGACGACGTGCTGGTGCTGACCGGCGGCGCCAACGCCGCGTCCTACGCCTCACGCGGCCAGGTGCGCACCGCGGCGCTCGCCCTCAAGCTCGCGGAGGCCGCTCATATTGCGGAGCGGCGCGGCCAGCAGCCTGTGCTGCTGCTCGACGACGTGCTGTCGGAGCTGGACGCCGCGCGCCGCGCGCACGTGTTGGAGGTCATATCCGGCTACGAGCAGTGCATAATCAGCACTGCTGACCGCGAGTCGATTGAGTCGCGGTTTCTCGCTGAGATGACCAGGTTCGTCGTCGAGCGGGGGCGCGTATCGCGCGAGTGATGCCCGACCCGGACAACTTGCAGGAGGTAACCCAATGGACGAACACCTCGAGCACGCTATCGACACGGCGGCCAGGTTGATAGTGGAGTCGACCTACGTGGTCGCTCTCACCGGCGCGGGCCTCTCAGTCGAAAGCGGCATCCCCACTTTCAGGGGGGAGGGCGGACTGTGGACGCGCATCGGCGAGCCGAGCATGACGGGCTACCAGGAGTTCCTGGCAGACCCGGCGGGCTACACGCGAAGGCAGCGTGAGCTGGAATCCGGTCCGGAGCGCAACCACTTTAGGGCGGCAATAGAGAGCGCATCGCCCAACGCCGGCCACTACGCCATGGCGGAGCTGGAGGCGATTGGGGTGCTGCGCATGATCATCACGCAAAACGTGGACGATTTGCACAATGTGGCTGGTTCACGACACGTCACCGAGATACACGGCAACCGGACGAAGATGCGGTGCATCGCGTGCGAGGCGCGCTGGACCCGGCGGCAGTTCGAGGAGATGCACGAGGGCCGACCGGACTGCCCCGAGTGCGGCGCTATAGTCAAATCTGACACTGTGATGTTCGGCGAGCCGATACCCCGCAGCGTGCTCGCCCGCTGCTTTGCGGAAACTGAGAGATGCGACTGCATCATCGTGGCGGGAACGTCGGCGACGGTGTACCCTGCCGCGAGCTTTCCCGAGACTGTCAAGGCATACGGCGGTCTGCTGATCGAGGCGAATCCCAACGACACCCCGCTTACGCCGCTGGCGGACGTCGCGCTGCAAAGCTCGACTGCAGAGTCGTTGCCCACGCTCGTTAAGCGAGTCCGCGCTCTCAGGCGGGCCTAGCGGGGCAGGAACGGGCGGAGGACCGAATCCCCTTGACAGATAGCCACACTCGGACGAGTGGTATAGAATCGGCGGCGCGTTTTCGCAAGGAGCCTCGGGACCCTCTAAGGGAACAGGAAGAATGAGAGACCGCGTCACGTGAACATATTCGGCCGCCTCAGGAGCGGCTCGCGCCGGCAGACATCACCTCCGCCGCCCCGGACCGCGCGCGGACGTCGCAGGCCCATCTTCTACGGCTGGTGGATAGTGCTAGCGGGCGGGCTCGGCATGGCCTTTTCCGCGGGTGTCAACTTTCACGGATTCGGCAACTTCATCATCCCGCTCCAAAACCAGTTCGGCTGGAACCGCACACAGATCTCAGTAGCCTTCTCCCTGGCCCGGCTCGAGTCCGGGCTATTCGGTCCGGTAGAGGGCTGGCTAGTAGACAGGCTTGGGCCGCGGCGGCTCATCTTCATCGGCGTCCCCATAATGGCCCTGGGTTACGTCCTCTTCAGCCGGGTCGACAACTTCCTGGACTTCGTGCTCGTTTACGTGCTCCTCATTTCGCTTGGCAACAGCATCGGCATGGGTATGCCCATGACCACGGCCGTCGCCAACTGGTTCAACCGCAAACGCGGCCTTGCTTTCGGCATCATGTGGTCCGGCGTCGGGCTGGGAGGGCTGTTCGTGCCGGTGCTTGGCTGGCTCGTCGAGCGATACGGCTGGAGCACGGCGGCGTTGATGGTGGGCGTGTTCGTCTTCGTACTCGGTACGCCCATTGGTCTGGTCATGCGGCACCGCCCCGAGCCTTACGGCTACATGCCGGACGGCGACGCGCCCAGGCGGCAGGCCGGCGGTTCGGGCCAGGCGCGAATCGCACAGCCCGACCTGTCAGCAGACTTTTCGGCGCGGGAGGCGATGAGCACGTCCAGCTTCTGGTATCTCACGCTGTCCATCGCCGCGAGGTCGCTCGTAAGTGGAGGAGTCGGGTTGCATCTTGTGCCCTACTTCGAGGGGCTGGGCGCGTCGCCCGTCTTCGCCGCCTTCCTCGCCGGCTCCGCGGGCTGGATGAGTATTCCGGGCAGACTGGGGCTCGGCGCGCTGGGCGACTACGTAAACAAGCGCTACGTGATGGCTGTATCTCTGGTTCTGATGACTGTCGCCATCGTGCTGATGGCGCGGGCGACGGACATACCGGGCGCGTTGCCCGCCCTGCTGGTCTACGCGGCGGCCCAGGGCGGCATATCCGTGTTGCCGCAGGCCCTGTTCGCGGAGTATTTCGGGCGGCGCTCGTACGGCACGATACAGGGGTTTCGCAGCAGCATACAGATGACGGGCATTATCATCGGCCCCGTCATATCGGGGTTCGTGTTCGACCGGACGGAGAGCTACGAGATAGCATTCCTCGCCTTTTCGGCGGCGACTATCGTGTCTATGGCGCTGGTACTGCTCGCCCGCCAGCCCACGCGGCCAACGTCTGCGAAAAAGGCGGCGCCTTCCGGCTAAGCGGTGTGCGGACGGCTGCGTTCGGCGCGCGCATGTGGTAGGATTTTGCCGTAAATTGCCCCTAAAGGCCTATGCTTAGCCTTTGGCTTGTGGTAGGGTTATGTAGGCGCACGCCGCTACACTCTTTCGGTAAGGGAGGAGAGAGACTTTTCATGGCAAAATTCAAGCTTGCGGTTTTCTTCGCTCTCATTCTGTTATTTTCCGTTCCGGCCGCGCTGGTGCAGGCCGATGGCCACACCGGCAACGTAAAAGGCACAGCGGTCGTATCAGACGGCAACACGCTGGGCGACGTACTCACGGTCACCTTGGACGGGCTATCCCAGCCCGCAGAGGGCTCGTACCTGGTCGCATGGCTCATTTCGGATGACGAATCCGTCAAAGAAAACGTGGGTGCCCTTACGGTGGCTCTGGACGGTAGCGTTTCTCACACCTACGTCTCGAGCACGGGCGAAAACCTGCTGGCGAGCTACGGCGGATTCGCGATTACCGTGGAGTCTGCGCCCGACGTGGCTGACCCCAGCTCGGAAGTCCCTTACATCGGTTACTTCGCGGGTGAAGGCAACTTAGCTCTCGCGCGAATGCTGGTCGTGGAGGCCGAGGGCGGGTCTGTGGCCAAGCTCAGGGCGCAGGTCATGGCGGCACTCGATGCAGCGGAGAAGGCGAGAGCTGCCGGTTCCACCGATGACCTGAACACCTACGCGCAGATGGCCATTGACATCATCGACAATGGCGTACTGGCTGAGGCCGAGACCGCCAGCGCCGCCTTGGCAGAGTACGAAGGCGCCGGAGCGGTGGCGACGGCCGTCAACAACGTCAGCGAGTGGGCGACGGAAGCCAAGGCGAGCGCCGAAACCGCGATGGGCGCGTCGGACCTACAGGTCGCCAAGAGCGTCATGAGCAGCGTAACCGGACAGCTCGGCTCCGCTCTCAATGGCGTGAGCGCTACCGGTCTCGGTGGCGCCAACCAAGCTTACGTGGCGGCCCAGGGCCTGGCCACCTTCTCGGTGGAGACGCCCAGACCGCCGGAGCCTACGCCGACGCCGGAGCCTACGCCGACGCCGGTGCCTACGCCGGTACTGCCTCCGGTTGGCGAGCCTGCAGCGTCGATGCTGGCACAGTTGGCGATGATCGCCGCACTGGCAGTGCTGGTATCCGGTTCGATAGTGGTGGCCACCCAAGTCATCAGGGGGCGCCGCAGCTAGCCAAGGCTTCGAACGGCAAGTAGACACTTAGGGGAGAGGCCCCGCCTGGATCCAGGCGGGGCCTTTTCAGTTTCCGCTGTCTGCCTTCCGCTTAGCAACCAGCTCCGGCCTGTGCTAGACTGCGGCTTGGGAAACCTAGTTCCAACTGCGCCGGTGGATTATGCGTGTTTTTCTCAAAATCATCATCGGGGCGGTGTTGCTCGTTGTGGCTGTAGCCATTTCAGGCTGCGGCGAGCAAGGTCCGCCGCCCACTCCCACACCGACCCCGGTCGACCCGGCGGCGCTGGTTCGCCAGGCGTCGCAGGCGTTGGGTGAGCTCGACTCGTTCCACTTCGTGCTGGCGCACCCAGAAGGCGGTACGCCGATGCTGGACGTGCTGCTGATACAGGACGCGGAGGGCGACGTGGTCAAGCCGGACAGGCTGGCGGTGGAGTTCGGAGGAGTGTTCGGCGGCAATATCTACATAAAGGCCAACTTCATCTCTATCGGCCCAGACAATTTCATGACCAACCCGTTTTCCGGGGCCTGGGAAAGGGTTCCCGCTGAGATCAATCCCATCGCATTCTTCAGCCCTGAAAGGGGCATCGCCAATATATTCGGCAACATCTCAAATCCGAGACTCCTGGAGAGCGACGGGCCAGGGTGGCGTGTGACCGGGAAGATACCGCCCCAGGCGCTCGGGTCAATCTTCGGCGAGACGATCAGCTCCGGCGACGCAGGCGCAAGTGACTGGGTGTCGGTGGAGTTGACGCTGGACGCCGGGACCTATCTTATGCGGAAAGTCAGGATGGAGGGCCGGATTACTCCAGAGGAGCCGCCGGGCACGGTTCGCGAGATAACCCTGTCAGGATTCAACGAAACTCCCGAGATTGAGCCGCCGCTATAGGTCCGACGGCTCTTGTTGTCCCGAAGTCCATCCGGCGAGCAGGCTGCCCCAAGGCGATTCGCCCCCTACGTCGCCCTCATACCCATCTGCTTTGGCGTGTTCATCGCCGCCGACGACCAGACCGTGGTAGTGACTGTGCTTCCCCAGATCATGACGTTTATGAAGGTCGACGTGGTAAAGGACGTCGACCAGGCGAGTTGGATCATTACTGGCTACCTGCTGGGCTACGTGTCGGCCATGCCCCTGATTGGCCGGGTGTCGGACGTGGTCGGGCATCGCCGCGCCTATATCGCGTGCACACTGCTATTCATGGCAGGGTCCGCGGCTGTAGCGCTCACCACCGAACTGTCGTGGCTCGTCGCCATGCGCGTGCTGCAGGCCGTGGGCGCCGGAGCGCTCGTGCCGATTTCCATAGCGATCGTAGGCGACCTGTTCCCGCCGGAGCGCCGCGGGCTTCCGCTGGGGATCGTAGGAGGCTCGGCGGAGGCTGGCGGCGTAATCGGCCCGCTGTGGGGCGGCCTGATCGCGCGCTATCTGGAATGGCAGTGGATCTTCTGGGTGAACATACCCCTTTGCGTGCTCACGATTGGTCTGTTGTTCTGGCTGGTACGGCCCAGCCCGTTGTTTCCGGGACGAATCGACTACGCAGGCGGCGCTCTGCTCGCGGTCGCACTCGGCGCCGTGACGCTGGGCCTTGCCCGGATAGGTACACCGGACGCGCTGATGGTCGCGTACCTCGTGGGCTCCGGGGCGGCCCTGGTGTTGTTCGTGATCCGGCAGGGGCGCACCGACTCCCCCCTCATACCGCTGGCCATGTTCAGGCGCGCGGCTATAGGCGCGGCCAACGTAACTCACCTACTCGTTGGTGGCGCTCTCATAATAGGCATGGTGACGGTGCCTCTCATGGCGAGCACCGCGCTGCAGATGACGCCGCTGGAGGGCGGGCTGCGGCTGATGCGCATGACGGCGGCGATGCCTGTAGGTGCTGTGCTCGGCGGCGCCATGTGCGGACGATTCGGATACCGTATTCCAACCGTGGCCGGGCTGGCGTTTTGCGCGCTAGGCTACTGGCTGATGAGCGACTGGGCGCTAAATGTAGGGGAGCCGCAGTTGACGATTTCGCTCGCGACTACCGGTTTCGGCTTCGGCCTGGTCATTGCGCCCATAGCGCTCGCCGCTACCAACCCGGCTCCCCCCGAGATACGAGGCGCGGCCGCGAGTCTTGTCACCGCGATGCGAATGGTG
The DNA here is from genome assembly GCA_965204815.1 of Dehalococcoidia bacterium. Lineage (GTDB taxonomy): Bacteria > Chloroflexota > Dehalococcoidia > Lucifugimonadales > CATOSD01 > CATOSD01. The sequence continues at coordinate 3,014,792 of OZ242014.1, read as the reverse complement.
GGCATGACACTGGGCCTTGCGGCGCTGGCCGCCTGGGGAGCCGGCAGGTTCCAGGACCTGATCGCGGGCATTCCCATTATGCCGATGGCGGGTGAAACGGCGGCCCAGGCGCAGGTGCGCTTTGGCGCTCAGATGACCGACGCCGGGCTTAGCCTGTTCAGCAGCTTCTTTCTCATAGCCATGGCGGCGTGCCTGATAGCAATAATCCCGGCGATGTTCATGTTCCGGCACGACACCGGCGATGTCTCCCCGCGCCCCAGCGGGCGGGTGCTGCCAGATGCGGGGACCGACGTGGCAGCGGCACCGCACCAACCTTCGGCGTGAACCGCCTGGCTGTCACGTAACCGAACTCAGCCCGTGAACAGCTTGTCGTCGGCGGTATCTTTGGGTTCCCAGCCGAGCACCTCTTTGGCGTGGGAGAGGTCGCGGTAGTTCCACTTGTTGTTCGAGACCGCGAAGAAGATGTCGAAGTCCAGGTCGTAGGGCGCGTCGATGCACGCCTTCAGATGCGTCGACACGTCGCGATGGCTCAGGTAGATGGCGTTTTCGCGCGTCGTGCGCGGCCGGTTTCCGGTAGTCACCGATCCGATGCGAACGCAGATCATGCTCATGCCGTACTCGTCCGCGAAGTGGCGCGCGAGCGCCTCGCCCCAGACCTTGGCCGCCCCGTACAGCGCCTCCGGGCGAACGTCGTGGTGGGTGAGCCTGCGGAAATCGGGCGGCACATTGTCGTACTCGCCGGCAGCAATGTGCGAGTAGGGAGGCACACGCTCGTATCCGCGTATGGCATTGCCGCTGGACGCGAACACAACACGCCTAGCACCGGCTTCCCGCGCGGCCTCGTAGACGTTGTACGTGCCGAGCACGTTGCCGGAGTGCTGGCCCTCCCAGTCCTGCGCTCCGAGATAGGCCGCCAGGTGGACCACGACCTCCTGGCCCTCGAAGGCGGGGCGAATGGCGTCCAGATCTGCGATGTCCGCCTGCACGGTCCGGATACCCTCGACAGGGCGGCGGTTGAGCGCGGTCAGCTCGTACCCTCCCGCCTCCAGCAGGTGATCCTTCAGCAGGCCGCCGATCAGCCCGCTCATCCCGGTTATCAGCACTCTCTTCATGGGGCCATCCTCCTCTGTTCGGTGACTCAACCGTGGTGCTGCTCCATTGCGAGCGGGCGCGGCGAATCCTCTCCCGGATACTTCGTGATGGACACAGTTAACTGGCGGCGGAAGGGATTGTCAAGGCGGCAGGTCGGTCCTCCAACCGGGCTGGCCAATAGGGACGGGTGTGCGTTTCGCATCCACGATACAAACCGCGCGGATTCGTATATACTATGCGATGTCGGAAGTATTGGATCGAATGAGTATTGGAGGTGTGTAAATGGCCGATTATCCCGACTCCCAGTCCCTGGTTAGCACGCAGTGGGTCGCCGACCACGGCGGTGACGCCAACGTGCGTCTCGTCGAAGTGGACGTGGATACCGTTGCGTACGAGCAAGGGCATATCGCCGGAGCGGTTGGTTGGAACTGGGAGACGCAGCTGCAACAGACGGTGCGGCGCGACCTCATAAGCAAGGACGAATTGGAAAAGCTGCTCGGCGAGTCGGGGATCGGCAACGACACGACGGTGGTGCTCTACGGCGACAACAACAACTGGTTCGCCGCCTGGGCCTACTGGCAGCTCACCTACTACGGTCACGCAGACGTTCGCTTGATGAACGGCGGGCGCGCCCGCTGGGAGTCCGACGGACGCCCGCTCACGACGGATGTGCCGAGCCACGAGGCGACGAGCTACTCCGCTTCTGACCCCAACGAGGACATTCGCGCCTACCGCGACTACGTGCTCGCTGCGACGAACGAGGGCAGCATAGCCTTGGTGGACGTCCGGTCGCCCGACGAGTTCAGCGGCGCGCTCCTGGCCCCGCCCAACCTGCCGCAGGAGGGCTCGCAGCGCGGCGGACACATCCCGGGCGCTTCGAACATCCCGTGGGCATCCGCGGTCGACGAAGACGGCACCTTCAAGTCTGCCGATGCGCTGAGAGAGCTTTACGGCGCCCAGGGCATCGACGGCAGCCGCGAGACGATAGCCTACTGCCGTATCGGAGAGAGGTCTTCGCACACCTGGTTCGTGCTGTCGGAGATTCTGGGCTTCGACGACGTGCGCAACTACGACGGTTCCTGGACTGAGTGGGGCAGCATAGTGGGAGCGCCCATCGAGAAGTAGTATTCCAGAGGTTGGGGAACAGCCCCGGCCGGTCAGTGTCGAAGTGTGCAAAGGGGCGGGTCACGGACCCGCCCCTAACTTTTGCTTCTACTTGTCTCGATCACGTGACCACAAGCAACCTAGACTTTCGAGTATCTGGGGTGAGCGGTCTCGGTGCCGTCCGGCAGCGATTCGATAGTGAAGTCGCCGAAAAGCAGCGGCGCCTCATCCTGCAAGACCCGCAACACCTTCAGGGCCAGTTCCCTTATCTCCCAGTCGGCGAAGGGAGCGGCGCGCAGCTCGATGAAGTGACGCCACGCTCGCACGTTCGCGGTCACGAATATCTTGGTCTCGGTCGCGTTGGGCAGAACCGCGCGCGCCGCTTGCCGAACGGCCTTTCTGCGATCCGTGTTGGATGAGAAGGACGAGCGCGGCAGCATTGCGTCCAGCGCCCGGTTCAGATCGGCATAGCTAGCGGCGGCCGCGTCAAGCGCGGTCTCGAGCAGGCGTCGCCCCTCCTCGGTTTCCGTGCCGCCCGCGGCGAGCGCGGGCGGCACCACGAACGAGGCATCGGTCTCGTCGACGTAGCGCTGCGAGCGTTGGCTGTAGGCGAACCCCGCACGGTGCCTGACGAGCTCGTGCGTCAGGCTGCGGGACACGCCCGTGAACACGAACCCGTAGTTGACGTGTTCGAACACGCTGCCGTCGCTCGACGACAGCAGGTTGAGGATGAAATCCTCGATGTGTCTGCGCCCCCGTCCGTAGCTCATGTAGCACAGCCGCGCCGAAATCTCGATCGCGGCCAGGGCGTCGTCGCTGCCCGCGCGTATGCTCTCGGTGAGCGGCGGAAGGCGCTCGTCGTCCAGGAATTCCTCGACCACCTGCCAGTCGACGGAGGGTCGTGTCACGAGGTAGACGTTGGCGCCGGTAACGTAGGTCACTCCGAAAGTCCTCAGTGGTCGCGACTCCCGGCGCCGGAACACCGCCGGAGCGCCGGGAGCCCGCGTTCGGCGCGTCGCGGCGAACAGTGCTGCCGCAACGCGCCCCTTGTGGTTCGATGAGTCGTTCTACAGTACCAGGCTGATGGGATTCTCCAGCCGCTGCTTGATGTCGATGAGGAAGCGGGCGCCCTCCGCGCCGTCGACCACGCGGTGGTCGGCCGAGAGCGTGGCTGTCATCACTTCAGCCACCGCCAGCTCGTCGTCGCGCACCACCGGGCGCTTGGCGACGGTTCCCACCGCGAGCACGGCGCTTGCCGGTGGGTGGATGATCGCGACGAAGCTCGACACGTCGAACATGCCCAGGTTGCTCACGGCGAAAGTGCCGCCGCTGTACTCCTGCGCGGTGAGCGCGCCGCTGTTGGCGCGGTCCGCCAAGTCCCGGCTCGCGGAGGCGAGTTGTCCCAGCGTCTTGTTCCCGCAGTCCATGATGGCGGGGACCAGCAGGCCTTCTTCCTGGGCCATCGCGATGCCCACGTTGATACCGTCGTTCAGCTCGATGCCCTCGTCGGTGTAGTAGGCGTTGAACATGGGATACGCCTTGAGGGCTTCGACGCAGGCCTTCACGATCATGTCGTTCACCGTGACGCGCACGCCGGACCCCTCCATCGCCGCGTTGATCTGCCGGCGAAGCCGCATGGCCTCGGTCATGTCGATATCCGCGGCCACGTAGAAGTGGGGCTTTTCCTGCTTGCTGCGGACGGTTACACGGGCGATCTGCTGCCGCATACGGGTCAGGGGCACCAGGTTCTCCGTCTGCGCCGGCTCCGGTGCGATCTCTGCGACGGGTTCGGGCTCGGCCTCCGGCTCCGGCGCGATTTCTGCGACGGGTTCGGGTTCGGCCTCCGGTTCCGGATCAGGCGCGATCTCGGCGACGGGTTCGGGCTCAGGCTCCGGTTCCGGCTCTGGTTCGATTTCGGCGACGGGTTCGGGCTCCGGTGCGATCTCGGCGACGGGCTCAGCCTCGACCTCTGCGACGGGTTCGGGCTCAGGCTCCGGTTCCGGCTGCGTGTTGAAGTTCAGAACGTCGACCCTGGTGACCCTGCCGCCCGGGCCGGTGCCCTCAACCTGGGACAGGTCGATGCCGCGCTGGTTGGCGAGGCGCCGGGCCATGGGCGAGGCGCGCACGAAGAGGCTGGCGGAGGCCGTGGGTTCGAGGGCCGACGGTTCGGGTTCCGGCTCCGCGACCGTCTCCTCCGGCTCGGGATCGGGTGCGCTCTCCGGCTCGGGCGCGGACACAACGAGCGGCGTGGAGGGCCCGTTCATTGCCTCGATCGCGTGCCCTTCGGGCGTGGTTGCGTGAAGGCCGATTATGGCGATGGGCTGGCCTACCGGCACGGTGTAGCCTTCCGATACCAGGATCTTCTGGAGAATGCCGTCGGTGTAGGCTTCAAACTCTACCACGGCCTTGTCTGTCTCGATTTCGGCTATAGGCTCGCCGGCTCGTACTGTGTCTCCCTCGGCCTTCAGCCAGCGGACTATGACGCCTTCCTGCATGTCATAGCCCATCTGCGGCATGGTCAACTCGGTAGTCATTGACGCTCCCTTCAGGTGTGTATGCTGTCTATCCGCGGCCGGATTTTGATATGCCGACCGCGACATCTTCAGCGTATGTTAGCGGCATGGATTCGCGTCATTCTAGGAGTATTAGATACGTTTTGTGAAAAGTAAAAGACAAATCCAATGGGTAAGTGTTCAGGGGTTGTGGCTGATTGGGCACCCCCATCCTAACCTTCCTCCTGCGAGGGGGAAGGGACTTTTCGGGAGGGGAGTTCGCAGGCTAGATGCCGAAGTGCCTCTCGATTGCCTCGACCACACGCTGCGCGTTGGGGATGGAGGCCGCCTCGAGCGCGCTGGCGTATGGCGCCGGAACGTCGTCGCCGCCGACGCGGGCCACCGGGCCGTCGAGATAGTCGAACGCTTCTTCCTGTATGCTGCTGGCGACCTCGGCGGCGAATCCGCCGGTGCGCCAGGCCTCCTCCACGACCACCGCGCGGTTGGTTCGCTTCACCGAGTCGACCACCGTCTCGGTGTCGAGCGGGCGCAGCGTCCGCAGGTCGATGACCTCCGCGTCCACGCCTTTGGTCGTCTTCAGCACCTCCGCCGCCTCGAGGGCCACATGCACCATTCGAGAGTAGGCCACCAGCGTCACGTCCGCGCCGGGACTGACTATGTTGGCCTGGCCGAACGGCACGCTGTAGGGCTCGTCCGGCACTTCGCCGCGCATGCCGTAGAGCAGCGCGTGTTCGGCGAAGAGGACCGGGTTGTCGTCCGCGACCGAGGTGGCGAGCAGGCCGAGGGCGTCGCCCGGCGTCGAGGGGACGGCCACCTTGAGGCCGGGCACTGAGGCATACCAGCCCTCGAAACTCTGCGAGTGGGTCGCGGCGAGCTGGGCGCCCCCGCCCGTGACCGTGCGGATGACCAGGGGCACCCGGAACTGGCCGTCGGACATGTATCGCAGCTTGGCGGCGTGATTGACTATCTGGTCCATGGCGAGGAGGGTGAAGTTGATGGTCATCATCTCCACTATCGGTCTCATGCCGGCCATGGCCGCGCCGACGGCCGCCCCCATGAACACCGCCTCAGATATGGGAGTGTCCCTTATTCGCTCGGCGCCGTACTCCTCCAGGAAACCCCTGGTCACGGCGTAGGCGCCGCCGTAAGCGCCTATGTCCTCGCCCATAAGGAAGACGTCGTTGTTTTCCAGGGCCTCGCGCAGGCCCCTGGAAATGGCTTCACGCATCGTCAGTTGAGACATGGGCGGCTCCTTGTCACCCCCATCCTAACCTTCCCCCTTCGAGGGGGAAGGGATCTTAGGCAGGACCTTCCTCCTACGCGGGGGAAGGGATCTTAGGTAGGACCTTCCTCCTGCGAGGGGGAAGGGATTTTCAGGCGTAGACGTGGTCGAATCGCGAGGGGAGGTCGGGAGCGGGGCTGTCGTCGGCGAACCGCACCGCTTCCTGGACGACGGCCTCGACCTCTTGGTCGATCGCTATGATCTGCTGCGAGGTGATCAGCTCTTCGCCGAGCGACATGGCCTTGAAGGAGTCGATGGGGTCGCGGGTGCGCCACTGGTCCACCTCGAGGGAGGCGCGGTAGGCGGACGGGTCCGACATCGAGTGGCCGCGGAATCTGTAGGTCATGGCCTCGAGGAAGACCGGCCCCTTGCCATCGCGCACGCTCCTGATGGCCTCGGTGGTGGCGTCCCGCACGGCGAGCACGTCCATGCCGTCGATCTGCGCAGCGGGTATCCGGTAGTGCTCGGCGGCGAGGTAGATGTCCTGACCGCCGGCGTGGGTGAACTCCACGTGGGTGCCCATGCCGTACAGGTTGTTTTCGAGGAAGAAGATCACCGGCAGCTTCCAGAGGGAGGCGAGGTTCAGCGACTCGTGGAACTCGCCCTGGTTGACGGCGCCGTCGCCGAAGAAGCACATCGTGACCCGGTCGTCGCCGCGCAGCTTGCTCGCCAGCGCGAGACCGGTGGCGATGGGGAGCTGGCCGCCGACGATGGCGTAGCCGCCCATGAAGTTTGTCTCCGCGTCGAACAGGTGCATCGAGCCGCCCTTGCCCGCGCTGCTGCCGGTCGCCTTGCCGCACAGCTCGGCCATGGCCACGTTGGGGTCCATGCCCTTGGCCAGAGCGTGGCCGTGGTCGCGGTAGTGGCTGACCACGTAGTCCTTCTTTTCGAGCGCGGAGATTGCGCCGGTGGCAATGGCCTCCTCGCCGATGTACAGGTGCAGGAAGCCCCTGATCTTGCCCTGCGTGTACAGTCGGCCGCACGCTTCCTCGAATCGGCGAATAAGCAGCATCATCCGGTAATACTCGGTGATCTGGCTCTGTTCGATTCTTGATGCGATGCTCATGGTTCAATCCCTGCGGGCTTCGCTTACCCCCATCCTAACCTTCCCCCTGCGAGGGGGAAGGGACTGATAAGCCATCTTCTCAGACGTGCACCGCCGCGCCCTCGGCCGCGAGCGCGGCTTCCTTGATAGTCTCGGAGATGGTCGGGTGCGGGTGCACGAGCCAACCCAACTCTTCGGTGGTGCCTTCCAGCAGGTTCACGAGGGAGGCCTCGCCCAGCAACTCGGTCACCTCGGGGCCAATCATGTGCGCGCCGAGTATCTCGCCGGTCTCGGTGTCGACCACCAGCTTCACCAAGCCGAGGGTCTCGCCCATCGCCATCGCCTTGCCGCTGGCCGAGAGCGGGAACTTGCCGACCTTGACGCCGTGGCCGCGCTCGCGCGCCTGATCCTCGGTCAGCCCGAAGCTGGCCACCTGCGGCTTGCAGTAGATGGCGCGCGGCATGTTCGAGTAGTCCAGTTCGGGCGGCGACAGGCCGGCTATGTGCTCTATGGCGGTCACGCCCTGCGCGGAGGCGACGTGGGCCAGCAGCATCTTGCCGGTCACGTCTCCGATGGCGTACACGCCGGGCACGTTGGTCCTCATGCGCTCGTCCACGTTTACGAAGCTGTTGGTCGTCTCGACACCTATGCGCTCCAGGCCTATTCCGGTGGTGTTTCCCTGAACGCCCACGGCGACCAGCACGCGGTCGCACTCGATGGAAGACGCCTGGAGGCCGGCGGAAATGCCCACTGTGGCCGTGCCGTCTACCACGTCCACGCTGGCGACGCTTGCGCCCGCGAGCGTCTTGATGCCCTGCCTGCGAAACGCGCGCTCGAGTTGCTCGCTCACCTCTTCGTCCTCTTGAGGGACGATGCGGGGCAGCAGCTCTACGATGGTCACCTCGGCTCCGTAGGCCCGGTAGATGTAGGCGAACTCGGCGCCGGTCGCGCCGCCGCCCACGATGACGACCCTCTTGGGCACGTCCCGCATCTCCAGGGCGTCGCGGCTGGTGACCACCACGTCGTGATCGATGGGAAGGTTGGGCAGGTTGCGCTGGCTAGCGCCGGTGGCGATTATGACGTTGTTCGCGGTCAGGGTCTCGCCGGCGTCGGCTATGGAGACGCTGTTCGGAGTCTCGAATACGCCGGTGCCTTGGACCAGGGTGACGTTGTTCTTCTTGAAGAGGAAGCCTATGCCGTTGGTGAGTCGCCTGACCACGGTGCGGCTGCGGTCCACGGCGTGGCCGAAGTCGAATTGCAGGTTGTCGAAGCTGATGCCGTACTCTTTGGCGTGGCGGAAGGTGTCGAGCACTTCGGCGTTCTTCAGCAGCGCCTTGCTGGGGATGCAGCCCCAGTTGAGGCAGACGCCGCCGAGCTCGCGGTTTTCCACGACCACCGCGCTCATGCCGAGCTGCCCCGCGCGGATGGCGGCGACGTAACCGCCCGGCCCCGAGCCCAGAATCAACACGTCGTAATCGGCCAACGTGTGCCTCCAAACAGAACGACGCCCGCGCCCGGAAAGCGGCGGCGCGAGTCCTCTTTACAATACACGAAACGGCCCCACAAAGCGAATTGGACGAACGGCGCAGAGCCTGTTTATTCTCCACTCTCCGGCGGGGAGAGAGGGCCAGGATGGGGGAATCCGAGAGGCGTTTGCGCCTCTGGTCTCGGCCCTCCGAAAAAATCTGCTCAATTCTGCTACATTCCGCACATTTCGTAGCTGGGTGGCCCGGTGTATTTGTCACTTTCTGTGAGCCAAGTTGTTAAGGTTCGTCACGCGCATTGCGTCAAATGTGGCAAAACGCGACAGTGGCGCCGGGCCGGGGGCGGGCGGGTTTGAAACCCATTCGGCAAGCTCAGGGCAGGCTCCGCTCCTACTCCACAACCGGCGGACACAACGCTTGGTAGATAGAAAATAGCACGTCGGTTCTGTAGAATCAAGAGGGGTCAGTAGGTCAGTTGTCAGTTATCAGTTATCAGTCGTCAGTCATCAGTTGTCAGGGGCGCAGGTGCGGGAACGGCCCAGATTCCTCGGCTACGCTCGGAATGACAGTGCTGGGGTGCGCTATGCTCGGAAATGGAAGGGTTGGAGACCTGCCGCGACGCCAGGGCAGATAGGCCGATTTGATGGTGCAAGGCGGGGTTACTTGACATAAGATCGCGGGAATGGCCTGAGGGTGGGAATTTTTGTGGCGGTTTCGTGGCATGTGTATGGCAGACTCGAGAAGCCAGCGAGATATGGAAGTGGCGTCTGGGTTACGCGGTTGGGGCGCTTTTGAACAGGGGTTTACGGTGGTTGCGGCCAGCGGGTGAGGGGGTAGAGGCGTGCCGTGCAGAGGTGTCGCAGGCGTTGACATGGGCGCACGCGCACCACTACCATATTTGGGGAGCCGAGGTAGCTCAGTAGGTAGAGCACAGCACTGAAAATGCTGGTGTCGTCAGTTCGATTCTGACCCTCGGCACTTGGCCGGTTTTCGTTGCTGACTTTCTGCAATTCCCCCCCCCTCCCTCGACTGCCGACGTCTGTGTGCTATCATGTGTTCGAGGTGTGACTGAGGCCGTGTGGGGGACCCTGAGCTTGTTCTGGCGGAAACGTCATGGGGTCGAAGGGGAAGCCTACCTTTGCTATCACTCCTCCGCAGGCCATCTTGACTGGGCGCGTGAGTCAATCGAGGCCATGGTCCCACCAATCAACGGGTTGTGTTTGTGAGCGCGGTGCCGTGAAAAATGCCGTGTTCGCCGGGTCCATGGGCGGCGGCGCTGGAGGCCAGGACGTCGGCGACGAGCAGAGAAGGGAGTTGGCGGGTTGAGTCAGGAGAAGTTTATGGCGTCACAGGAGGAAATCGATGAGTTCATGGCGTTACTAGCGAGGCGCGGGGAGCTAGAGAAGGAGCGCAGGACGTTAATGGACCGCGAAGGACTGAATGAGTTCTTCTATGTGTACGTCTTGGAGTTGGACAATGGGGAATACTGCGTTGGTCATACCGAGACGCCGTTAGCGCGATTCACGGAGCACGCGGCCGGAATCGGGGCGGTTGCCACGAAGGATCACAACTTCAGGGTCAAGATGGTGCAGCCGTTCGGTACGCTAAGAGCAGCTCGCTACAATGAGGGGCGTCTTCAAAATGCCCTAGCGATGTCACCGGCCAACATTGCGGCAATAGTCGAAGACTTCGAGCGATTCAACAGAGTACTTCGTCCGGAGAAGACGACGGATGCCCGCCGCCGCGATGGAGGGGGCAGACCAGGAGATGAAGGGAGTTGGCGGAGTGAAGGGAAAACGTTCTTTTCGAAGGTAGGAATCCCATTAGTGCCTTACATCAGGGAAAAGAGCTTCTTTGGCAAGCCCTTTGTCAGAACGGGGCCGCTCTTCTCTGTGGCAGGTCTTTTGCTCTTTAAACAGGGTGGAGCACTAGGATACGGACTTCGAGCACATCCTGGAATTCTAGGGATACTTTTGGGGGCTGATTCTACAAAGGCAACGGGCTATGTTGATGAAGGGCTCCGAGATATGGCCGAGCGCCGCCTTAGACAGGCCGGAGGCCAGAAGAGCACCTTTGTCGAACTGTATCTGGGTCCCGAACTCAGGAAGCTCGGCATTGAGTGGGCCGACCCTTCGTATTCCAAAGCACTGAGCAAGAAGGTCGACCTTTGGGAGGTTACCGAAGTAATGCAATTGGCGTTTCACCAAGGTGCAGGGCTAGGGTTCCATTTCCCGGACATACTTGAAGAGTGCTGGGATAATGCGTCTTTCTCGGTTGAAGATTGGCAAGAGGCTAGGGGCCATGGTTTAGATGTTGGTGATACCGTCGGAGAATTGTCATTAGCGGAGGCCGTTGCTGAATTGGCGCGATTAGCCATAATCTGGGCTTACGAGGAGGCACCGCACCTGCTTTCGGAGCGGGACTTTTCGGTACTTGACAGACTATCAAATCAACCAGTAGAGGTGACCGACAGGCGAAGAATAGACACAGACAGTCACACGCCCGGACAGCAACTTCGGAGGTCGCGCCGCCGTGATGGACGAGGGCGACGAGCCTAGAAAGGAGTTGACGGGGTGACAAGATCAGAGAAGTCAAATGGTTCGTCGACTGGCTGAAAGCACAGGCCGGCCAGCGGAATGAGGGGGTAAGCAATGACGCAGGAAGATACAGTACAAAAACTACTACAAAGGATGGATCAAGAGTTCGAATTGGAAGGCTCAGGAAGTTCTTCTACCACAGCGGCTGTCCTTCAAGCATACGCGCTTGTGGCCATCGCCGACCGGTTGCGCGAACTCGTCGCGGAAGTGCATGCTCTCCGTCAAGACATGGCCAACCGCAACCGCCCATGATGGCACGATGAGAGCGCTGAGCGTGGCCGCGGCCACCGTCCTCCTAGCGCTGTGCCTGGGGTGCGGCCAGGACTTGGACATTACACCCACCCCGACGCCGTTGCGCGTCATCCTAGGCGGCAACCCGCCGGAGGTGACTTACGAGTCGCTCATGGCCGACTACGACAAGAACAATGACGAACTCAACGAGATAGTGAAGGGGCTGATTGACGCCGGCTACGGCTTCTACGAGGGAGACAAGAAGGTATGGCCCTGGCCCGTCAAGACCGCTTACGCCAAGGGCTTGAAGGAGCACGAGCGCATCCAGGGGGAGCTCATCCTCAGAGGCTGGCCCTCCCCTACCCCGAGGGGGACTTTCACACCAACGCCCACTGCCATAGTCTGGCCCACATTCAGCCCGCCACTGCTGACCTGGACATCCACCCCCACACCAACGAGGGAGCCGCGATGAAGGAACGCGACGTGAATCAGGCGCGCATGTGGAAAGTAGGGATCAATGCCACAATGGAACTGCCGAATTTGTTGGATTCAGTTCGAAAGAGGTCCTAGTTCAAACCGAGAGATTTGCATAGGTTGTCAGCTGGATGAAATTGCCAGTCTGTTACATCAGCTACTAAATTCGCGCCGGTGAGGCCTGTAACATCAACGGCTCCCTCCGGCAGCGCAGCGCGGGCACGTGGGAGCTGCCGGAGGACATGGGTCGGGACCTTACGAGCAAGCGGCGCCGCAAGTACGTGACGGGGTGGGGCACGAAGGAGGACGGAGTGAACAAGGCAGATTTTTCGACGCCGCACGAGCGTTTCATTGCCCTTAGAACATTGCTCCAGGCCCTTTCCCAGGGTCACAATAACCTCATTGGCACAGACTTTTCAAGAGTGCACATAGGGAGCGTGAGCTCCGGAGGACCGGAGGGGCATGTGCGGGGGATGGAATTGACGTTCATGATCTCGCACGATGCCTTGGGGAAGGTCTTGGACAAGGAGGTAAGTGACGCCATAGAGACGCTAAAGAAGCCGGTGAGGCCAGAGTAGCGAGAGTTGAGGAGAAATGGCTACAGAACTTCACGATGCGGACGTGATTGCCGAGATGGACAAGAACTGGGAAGCCTTCAAGAAGATCGAAAAGAGCATGGAGATGGAGCATCGAGGTAAGACCCTCTTGATGCGCAATGGCGAGGTGGTGGATATCTTCAACGACATCGGAGACGCCTACAAGATAGGGTGTGAGAAGTTTGGCTTGGGGCGGTTCAGCCTACAAGTGGTGGGGCAGCGACCCGTGGACCTCGGTTCCCATGCCATATCTCTGAGTGTGACCGATTAGGCCATGCCGACCTTTGAGCAGTCAACCTTTGAGCAGTCAATTGAAAACAGGCAGATCATCATTCAGGTTGCCCTGCGGCGGAAGCCTTCGCGCGGGCAATGGATGGGTGAGGCGAAGGGACGCTGAGAGGGGAGCAGAGGTGGGACTTACAGAGTTCATGGATGGAATCAGGCATACGCAAATGGTGGAGCGGCGGAGAGGGAATTTCTGATGGCGTTGGTTGTGCGGATAACGGGCGGGTTGATGCTGGTGTACGCGGCGGTGTACGCGGCCCATTTCATCTTCGACACCCTCTACGACGTCCAGTCCGTCTGGACCGTCTTCAACGTCATCTCCGCCGTGGGCATACTGATCGCCCTGGCGTTCAATTTCGCGCACTTGCGCACGCATTTCGGCCAGGAAACGGTCACGGCGCCGCGGCTCGGCGCATACGTCCTCTTCTACGCCAACGCGGCCCTGGCGATCTGGTTCTTCCGCAACTGGGTCCACCTGCTTGCCCTGGAGGAGGGCGAATCGGTGAGCGTGCACTCGGACGTTGTGTGGATGGTTATTGCCGTTCTAATCCCTCTCGTCCTGGCTACCACAGGATGGCGGCTCTGGGGCAAGTCGGACTGACCGGCTTCCGGGCAAAGGAGCGGGGGCGCATCTGACCTTCCCCAGGTTTATCATTTTGCGGAGCACCAGACGGTGCGGAGAGATACTCGATGCTTATGCTACGATTGTCGGGCATGGTTACAGCGAGAAGGATGTTGCTGCCGGTCATAGTCGGCGCCGCGGCGCTTCTGGCGCTTGCCTGCGGCTCGGAAGAGCAACCCCTGGCGGGTACGTCCTGGGCGCTGCTTTCCGTAGGGGGTAGCGCAGCCATCGGGGATGTGGAGGTCGAGTTTTCCGAGGAGGGCGGCATCAGCGGCTGGACCGGGTGCAACTCCTATGCTGGCAAGTACAGCGCCTCGGGGTCGTCCTTCACGATAGAAGAGCTTAGCTGGACTGAGGCGGGATGTCCAAGCCATGAGCTGTTCGTGCAGGAGTCTCTGTACACTGACCTGCTTGTCGATGCGGAGGAGTTTGCCATTGACGGGTCCCAGTTGACCATCACGAGCTCCGATGGCCGGACCATCACATTTGCCATGAGACAATAGGATTCCTGGAGCAGGGCCACCCGGCCCGCATCCGGGCTGCCTCGCGCGACCGCCGTCCTTATCGCTTTCGTCCCGGCTGCCGCGGGAAGGCGGTTGATCACTCACCGGGGAGAGTGGGAGGACGTACACGGGCCCGCGTCGTGTTGGCGACGTAAGGCAGGCCCGCGGCGCCAAAGGTGGGCCGGGGGCCTGCCCGTTTGAAGGAGTGGTGAGGTGCATAGGTACCACTCCCATGAGCAGCGTAGAGGTGCGCAGTCGGAATGGGCAAGGTGGGTTTGGGGTAGTTTTGGCGGGAGATTGCCGACCAAGGCGCCGACGTCGCCGGCGGACGCCGCGCCCCTTGACAACCGACAGCGGTTGATTTAGGTTTGAATTGTGGGCGGAAGTGGCTCAGTGGTAGAGCATCTCCTTGCCAAGGAGAGGGTCGTGGGTTCGAATCCCATCTTCCGCTCCAGCCCTCCTCTCTTGGCACGCACCAGCGCCGTCACCCCCATCCCAACCTTCCCCCGTCCGAGGGGGAAGGGACTTGAAAAGGCCCTGTCGCATCCTCCCTGCGGCTTTGACGCTCCGTAGGGGCTGGCCTATAATCCGAGTTGTTAGAGGGAACACCCCGAGGAGGAACATCCATGCCCGAATTCGACATGAGGCCGGTGGAGGTATCCCAAGACGTGCTGGACGGGTTGAAGGCGCTGCCCACGGCGACCGTTTACAGCGCGGTGCGACAGTTCGGGTCCCCCTTCAACGTGTGCGAGGGACTGGTGAATCTGACGCCCGGGACACGACTGGCGGCGCGTGCGCGGACTCTGAGGTTTCTGCCGATACGCGCCGATCTCATCAGCGATAGACCGGCAGGGGAACACTCCACCGAGTATGTCGCCATGGGACGCTGCGGACCGGGCGACGTGCTGGTGGTGGACATATCCGGGGTGAGCAAGGACGTGGCGGCCGGAGACGTGAAGCTGCTTCAGCTCGCTATGAACAAGGCCGACGGCATCGTGGTGGACGGCGCCATACGAGACCTGGACGTGATGGCCGACGAGGGGTATGGGCTGGCCGTGTACGCGAAGTACCGCAGCTTCCACGGCAATCCCGAGTACACCCCGGCGGAGGAGAACGTCCAGATACAGTGCGGCGGTGCGCTGGTGCGTCCGGGGGACGTGATGGTCGGGGACAACGACGGCGTGCTGGTGGTGCCCTCCTGGATGGCGGAGGCGGCGCTTGAGTGGGCGACCGAGCATGAGGACGCGGAGAACTACGTCAAGGAGAAGATAAGGGCCGAGGGCGTTCCGCCGGGCAAGTACTACCCACCGACCGCTGAGACCATCGCGGAGATGCACAGGGTCCGGGGGGACTGACGTGGAACAACATCCCGACGCCGAGGAGGGCTTCATGGTCTCCGAAAAGTCAAACAGATCGCTGGTGGTCATTGAGCTCACCGGCGGCAACGACTGCCTGAACACGGTCGTACCGTACGCCGACGAACTCTACTATGACAACCGCCCCACAGTCCACCACAAGCAGGACGAGGTGCTGAAGCTGGACGACCGGCTGGGGTTGAGTCCACGGATGGGCCCCATCAAGAGGCTGTGGGACGACGGCAACGTCGCGGTCATAAACGGCATTGGCTACCCGGAACCCAACCGGTCCCACTTCAGGGCGATGGACATATGGCACACCGCCGAACCCACGAAGGTGATCGGGGAGGGTTGGCTCGGACGCGCGATAAGGGACCTCGACCCGAGAGGCGAGAACGTTCTGACTGGCCTGAACCTGGGCCGGGGGCTGCCCAGGGCGCTGTCGTGCGTGGGGGTGCCGGTGGCGTCCGTGGGAAACCTGGAGACCTACGGGCTGTTCCCCGACATCCAGGACGAGCAGGCGCGGCGGGACACCCTCAACACCTTTTCGCAGATGTACGGCGGGGCCGAGGGAAGGGACATCGTGTCCGAGTTCATCGGACAGACAGGCGAGGCCGCGCTCAAGGGTGCGGACATCCTCAGGTCGGCGCCCGAGAGCTATGTTTCGGGAGTGGAGTATGAGGCGAATCCGCTTGCCCAGAGGCTTCGCGACGCGGCGCAGGTGATATGCGCCGACCTCGGGACACGCATCTACTACGCGCAGCACGGCAGCTTCGACACGCATGGGGGCGAGCTTCCGGTCCACAACAAGCTGTGGCACGAGGTGTCCACCGCGATTGGCGACTTCATGGACGACCTCAGGGACCATGGCCGGGACCGGGACACGCTGGTGCTGGTCTTCTCGGAGTTCGGGCGCCGGATCAAGGACAACGGTTCCGGCACCGACCACGGCTCCGGCGGCGTCGCCTTCTGCATCGGCGGCTCGGTGAAGGGCGGCCTGTACGGGGAGTACCCCTCGCTCAAGACGGCTGACCAGCTCCAGGGTGACCTGTACTTCAACAACGACTTCCGGTCCACGTACTCGACGATACTGGAGAGGTGGCTTGGGCTGGACCCGGTGCCGATGGTCAACGGCGCGTACGAACAGTTCGACTTTATTGGGCGGTGAAGAAATGGCCAGCAGGCAAGATATAGAGCTGATGGCGCACCTGATGCGCCGCGCGGGATTCGGCGCCTCCAGGGACGAGATCGAGGAGCGCCTGGCCAGGGGTTACGAGCAGACGGTGGAAGACCTGCTCAATCCTCAGGACACGCAGCACCTGGGCGACGACGTAATCCGAAGGTACCACGTCGACATTCACGAGTCCCGCCTTCCGGAACCGCCGGCCGCGGAGTGGCTGTACCGGATGGTCACCACCACCAGCCCCCTGGAGGAGAAGATCGCCCTCTTCTGGCATGGCATCTTCGCCTCGAGCTTCAGCAAGACGCAGCAGGCGCGGTCGCTGGCGGTGCAGATCGACATGTTCCGGCGGTTCGGGCTGGGCAGGTTCGACACGCTTCTGCTGGAGATATCCAGAGACCCGATAATGATCATGTGGCTGGACAACCAGGACAACCACAACGGGGCCATCAACGAGAACTTCGGCCGCGAGTTGCTCGAACTGTTCTCCATGGGAATCGGAAACTACACAGAGGACGATATCAAGGAGTGCGCCCGGGCGTTCACGGGCTGGACGGTGGGCAACGCGGAGTACATGGCCGCGAGGGCCATGAAGGCCTCGATCTGGCCGTACGGCGCAATCGCCTGGCATTTCGACTACCGGGACTACGACCACGACCACGGCGAGAAGGAGTTCCTGGGAGAGAGCGGGCCGTTCAACGGAGAGGACGTAATCGAGATAATCGCCCGCCAGCCCGCGACCGCCAGGTTCATCGCCAGGCACATCTACGACTTCTTCGTGGCGGACGAGGCCCCGGTCCCGCAGTGGGCCTACACTCCGCCGCTGGACCCGGACGCCATCGAGACGTTGGCGGGGGTGTACGTGGACAGCGGCCACGACATACGCTCGATGCTGCGAGTCCTGTTCAACTCCGATTTCTTCAAGGAGGCCCAGTTCGCGCGCGTGAAGTGCCCCGCCGAGTTCGTGGCGGGCGCGATGCGGCTGGGAGGCGGCGTTACCGAGCCGTCGCTGGATATGAAGGATGCCAGCGCGGTGGTCGGGTACATGGGGCAGAGCCTGCTGGCCCCGCCGTCGGTGGAGGGCTGGCATGAGGGCACGGAGTGGATCAACAGCGGGGCGCTGGTGGAGAGGGTGAACTTCGCGGCAAAGCAGCTCAACGACGTCGAAAGGCCCGGCGTACGGCAGATCATCGAGCGGCTGGCCAACGAGAACGGAAGCACGTTCACTCCGGAGGAGCTGGTCGATAGCTGCCTGGACCTGATGGGGCCGCTGACGAGGGTGGAGGAGTCGACCCGCGACGCGCTGGTTGGTCATGTCAGCAGGAAGGGCGACGTGACCCTCCGACCCCGGACAGCGGGAGGAGAGTCCGACAGCCGAGTGGCGGAGCTGCTGGGCCTGATCGCGGCGACAAAGGAGTTCCATCGGGCGTAGCCTCACCGCGGGAAGCGGCGGGGCACGGCACCAAACCGGCAAGGAGCGACCACTGAGCGGCGTCAATCGAACGAGTGCGCCCGGTCTGAGCTATCTCAAGACCATCGGCGTAATGAACAACAACCCGACCGGCAGAGGCTTCGGGCACCCCGTGGACCTCGCCATCGGGGAGGGCGGTCGCATCTACGTGCTGAACCGGCACGCGGCGCTCGCTCGAGTCGGCATGTGCACGCTCGACGAGGAGTACCTGGGCGAGTTCGGCACCTACGGCCACGGTGACGGGCAGTTCTGGCTGCCGACGGCTATCGCTGTCGACAGCCGAGAGAACGTCTATGTCGCCGACGAGTACCATCACAGCGTCAGCGTGTTCGACGGGTCCGGGGCGTTCAAAGGCAAGTGGGGAGAGCACGGCAGCGGCGACGGACAACTGGACGGTCCGTCCGGCCTGGCCATCGACGCCGACGACAACGTGTACGTCGTGGACCAGAAGAACTGCCGCGTGCACAAGTTCACCGCCGAGGGCCGGCACCTGCTGCAGTGGGGGGAAAGCGGTGAAGGGGAGGAGCAGTTCGATCTCCCCTGGGGCATAGCTCTGGATGCGCAGGGCAACGTATACGTCGCCGACTGGCGCAACGACCGTATCCAGAAGTTCACAGCCGACGGGCGCTTTCTGGCCGCTTTCGGAGAGCCGGGAGAGCGGGAGGGCCAGTTCCACAGGCCGGCCAAGCCGGCGGTGGACGCCGAAGGGTACATCTACGTGGCCGACTGGGGCAACGAGCGCGTGCAGATGCTGTCGCCGGACGGGGCGTTCGTGCAGAGTCTCCGGGGCGAGGCCACGGTCTCGCAGTGGGCGCAGGAGTTCCTGGACGTCAACCCGGACGAGAGCACCACGAGAGACCAGTCCAACCTGGTGCCCGACCTGCCCTCCCACCTGAACACGCCCTACCTGGTGTCGACGCAGACGGAGCCGTACTTCTGGGGTCCGGCGTCCGTTACGCTCGACGCTGACGGCAGGCTCTATGTCACGGAGTCCTCTCGGCACCGGGTGCAGGTGTACCAGAGGGTCTGAGGCTGACGGTCGGGCCGCGCGGCGGACTAGCGTGGCCTGATCTCCACGCCCGCCGCGAGCTCCTGCAGCCGGTAGATGACGTGGGTGTCCAGGTCTCCCCAGCCGTTGTTGCCGCACTGGATGGCGATCTGCTCGACAACGTTGGCGACCGGCATTGGAACGCTCAGCTCCCGGGCCAGCTCGTTCGCGAGTCCTATGTCTTTTCTGGCCAGGGCCTGCCTGAAGGATGGAGGATCGAACTTCCCCTGGAACACGGTCCTCTCCAGGCCCTCTCGCTGAGTGCCCAGGGTCATTCTGCTGCCGGCCTCCATGAGGGCCTCCAGGTCGAGCCCGGCCTTCATACCCAGACATAGCCCCTCCGCAACCACCTGCCTCACGGCCAGCGTGATCATGTTATTGACCAGCTTGCAGGTGCTTCCCATGCCCAGCTCGCCCTGGTAGACGACCTTGTCGGCAAAGGCCTCGAACACCGGGAGAAGGCGCTCGAACACCTCCCTGTCTCCGCTGGGCATGACGATCACCTCCCTGTTCTCAGCGGCGGCCGGGCCTGTCAGCACCGGGGCGTCGAGCACGTGGGCGCCCTTCCCTTCGAAGACGCCCGCGATCTCGCGGATGAGGGAAGGTCGGCTGGTGGAGAGGTCTACGTACACGTCACCCTCGCCGATGCCGCTGGCGATCCCCTCGGGGCCGAGGGCGACCTGCTCCACCTCGGGAGGTCCGGGCACCGAGGTGAGAATCACTTCGCTGGCGGCCGCGACCTCTCCGGGGGAAGCTGCGAACCGAGCGCCACCCTCGAGAAGGGGCCTGGTCGCGCCCTCCGCCACGTCGAACACGACCATGGGGTACCCGGCCCTCTGGATGTTTCGCGCCATTGGCGTTCCGAGGTTGCCAAGACCTATGAACCCTACCGTCTGCATATTGGCCTCCTATCGTCTCGTCAAGCGACTTCGTATCCTCCCTGCGGCCTTGACGCTCCCGAAGGGCTGGCTTAAGCTTTGGCTATTCCCCTCGAAAGGAGATAGACATGACCCTGTACAACTCCGAGTCCGGCGACATCACGATGGTGCTGACCGGCGAGTCGCTGATAAGCCGGAGGATGCGCGTGTTCAAGGAGGAGCGTTTCCTGAGGATGAGGGAGATTATACAGGGCGGCGACGTCTCCTTCACCAACGCGGAGATGCTGTTCCACGACTATGCCCACTCGCCCAACCCGCACCAGCTTGGCACGTACATGAGGTCGGACCCCGCGAACATCCGGGAGCTACAGTGGCTGGGCATCAACCTGGTGTCGTGCTCCAACAACCACGCCTACGACTTCGGTGAGGGCGGCGTGCTGGAGAACATCGAGCACCTGGACGAGGCCGGGCTGACCCACGCAGGAAGCGGACGCAACCTTGCGGAGGCGAGGGCACCGGCGTACCTGGACACGGACGCGGGACGTGTGGCGCTGATTTCGGTGACCGACTCCGGCCCCGCCGAGAGCCGCGCGGGCGAGCAGCGCCGCGACATGCTGGGACGCCCGGGTGTGAGCTGGCTGCGCAGCACGTCGGAGTTCACGGTCGACCGGCCCACGTTCGACGCGCTGCGGCGCATGAGCGAGGAGCTCGGATTCGAGGACCACAAGCGGGCACGGGGGTTCGAGGGCGACTCGGACTCGGTGTTCCACCTGATGGGCCAGCCGATGTACAGCACCAACCCCACGCAGAAGTACCTGCTGGGCGAGACGTTCAGCAAGCGCCGGGTGCCCGACCAGTACGACATGGACCAGATTCTGCAGCGGGTTACGGACGCTCGGCGCATGGCCGACTGGGTGATCGTGACGATGCACAACCACGAGGGCGGCGAGACGGGCGCGGACCCCGGGGATCACGCGGTGGCGCTCGCCAGGGCCGCCATCGACCACGGCGCGGACGTGTACGTGGGGCACGGGCCGCACCGCGACCGGGGCACGGAGGTGTACAAGGGCAAGCCGATATTCCATAGCCTGGGCGACTTCGTGATGCAGAACGATACCGTGGAGCTTATGCCCCAGGACAACTACCTGCGGCAGGGGCTCAACTGGGATGCCGTGCCCGCGGACTTTTACGACGCCCGGTCGGCGCTGGACACGAAGGGTATGCCGGCGGACCCGCTGCAGTGGCGCAGCACCATGGCGCGGGTGAAGTTCCAGGAGCACAAGCTGGCGAGCATCGAGCTGATCCCGCTGGACCTGGGGTTCCTGCGCTCGCGCGGCTCGCGCGGCCGTCCGCTGCTGGCGGAGGGCGAGACCGCGGAGCTGGTGCTGGAAGGGATGCGGGATATGTCGTCCAAGTACGGCACCAGCATCAAGATCGAGAACGGGTCCGCGACGGTGGAGGTGGAGTAGCGCCCGCCGCGAACAGCCCCGCATAGGCGACCGGAGGAGGTGCGCCGTGGCCACGACCGAACAGCTTGTGACAGCCGAGCAACTGCTCGACATGCCGGACGACGGCTTCCGGTACGAGTTGGTTAGGGGAGAACTGAGAAAGATGCCGCCATCCGGCCACCCACACTCAGGAATCGCAGGCGACGTAGCCATACATTTTGGCTCGCACGTAAAGGCAAACAAACTTGGCAAGGTCTATGTCGCCGAGGGTGGGTTCGTGTTAGAGACAGACCCCGACCATGTGCGCGCTCCGGACGTAGGGTTCGTTCGGCAAGCGCGGGTTGACGCAGCCGCCGGTACGCAGGGCTTCTTCCCCGGCCCGCCCGACATAGCGTTCGAGGTTATTTCGCCGAACGACCTCTACACCGAGGTAGACGAGAAGGTGGCGGACTATCTGGCCGCCGGAACGCTGGCGGTGATCGTGGTGAATCCGAGGCGGCGGACGGTGAGAGTACACCGCCCGCGGTCGGACACGGTCGAGTTGGCCGAGGCCGACACGCTGGAAGTGAGCGACGTCGTCCCCGGCTGGCGGATGCCGGTGGGAGAGATGTTCGAGTAGGTTGGGGCGTTGCGTCCGAGCACATCTCTGAACGTATGGCTCGACTTTGCGTCAGGTGTTGAGCGCGTTTATGAACTGGTCGGCATAGTCGGACGCCGCTCTGACCTTCGCGGGGTCTATGCGCTCCAGTAACTCGAACGCGTGCTTCCCTTTGCTGTAGCGGCCTTTTGGCGACTGACGGGTAGCGCGGTCGAGGCCGTTGAGCACATCTTGCTTGGGGATCTGCTCGATGTCGGGGTTCCTCGGAAGGTCCTGCTTCCGAAAGCCTGATCCGTAGTAGGATTCCACGGTGTCCGCGTCGGCCAGAAACCAGGATTCCATGACCTGAACCATGAGATGGCATTGGTCGTCCGCCGCGCCACGGGGCCGCGCCCAGCCGTCGCCTGCCCGCAGATGTTGCCAAGGCCCTGGGGCTGTAACGGGCGATTCCGCATCTACCAAGAGTATAGCCGTCTGGCCCTGCCTTAATGCGGTGGTGAACTTGCCGTAGGTGTCGCCACGGCTGCCACAGGCAATTACCTGAAAGCGTTGCCGGCCCACTCCCGCCTTTGCCATGAACGAACCGAATGCAATGCGGAGTTGCTTCGCCGGGCGGCCCTGTGCCCCGCCCTCAACGAACACCTGGGTCTTCACCAGCGCGTGCCCCCGATTGCTCCTCTCATCCAGACCTCGCCCAACCTGTACTCATCCAGCCACGATTGGATTCCTTCCACGTCCTTGAGGCGGCGTAGTTGGGTAGCCCCGTCGGTCTTTTCGCAGACGATGACGGCCTCGGGGGTGTTTGTCAGTGCGTCCACCAGGATGTCGGAGTGGGTCGTGACGAATATCTGGCTGCGCGCTGATGCCTCCACCAAGAGTTTGGCCACCTGCGGGATGATGTCGGGGTGCAGTCCTAACTCAGGCTCTTCAATGCAGATGACGGGTGGTGGCGTGGGATGGCAGAGCACAGCAAGGAGGCAGAGGTAGCGCAGGCTACCGTCGGATAGGCGAGTGGCGGGCACGTTCTCGCGGAGGCCCTCTTCCTGAAAGAATATCTGAACAGCGCCACCCCTAATGAGCACGTTGAGGTCCCTGAACTCGTGCATAAAGGCACCCATGTTCTCCACGATACGCGCTTTCACCTCCGGGTGGTTAAGCAGATCGCTCAGTACCACGCCTAGATTAGATGCGTCCGCCAAGAGGCGGTCATTCTGAAGGTCGGGCCTCTGGAGTAGGCGAGGCGGTGAGAATCGGCCCAGATTGCGCTCTCGATAGAAGGCAATACGCGAAAAAGTGGACGCGAGGTAAGTCAAGTCGGGGTAGGAGATAGGGTCCTTGCGCTGAGCCAGTATAGATTGGCCCGGCTTCACAGCATCCCACTGGAGATTGCGCTTTTGACTCTGACCTTCCCATGTGGTGACGTTGATGACTGGGAGACCCTGAAGAGGGTTGCTGTAATAGATGTACGGCTGGCTATGCTGCCCGCCTAATGGGCTTTCGCTCTCAATGATCTCTTCTCGCAGCATAAATCGCCCTGCGATCTCCGAGAATGAAACACGGTACTTAATGCCGATGGCCCCTGAAATGGGTGAGAGAGTCGCTTCCAAGGACGCCAAGTCGGATTTGGGGTTACCCTTCCACAACCAGTCTTGTACGCCGCCCCCCTCTCGGATGGGTGCCTCTATGTCCCATGGCGCGGCCGCGAGCAGGGACAGTGCCGCTATCAGGTTGGATTTGCCTGATGCGTTGGGGCCAATCAGAACGTTCAGAGGCTCCAGCGAAAGCGGGTCGGCATTGGGCCCAAAGGAGAGGATGTTCTCCAAGCGAATCGTCTGGATGAATCTCTTGCCTTCCATGGACTACTCCCGTGGGTGCGTCCGTGTGTGCATGTAAATAAAGCGGGGCATCGCCACGCCTCCGAGAGGCAACGATACCCCGCCGTTAGCCTGAACCAGTGTCGCCGGTAGCTAGTCGCGGAGGAAGCCTACGCGCTCGTACTCGCCCTTGACTACGGGGCGGGCGTCGACCTCGAGCCAGTCCTCCAGTATCTCGGTGTAGATGCTGCGGAAGTCGAGGTTGAAGGCGAGGTCGCCCTCCACGAGCTTGTCGGCGTCCAGCGAGGGGTACTCGCTGTAGTGGCCGCCGGCCACGCCGTCGCCGATGACGAACGCCACGCCGCCTGAGCCGTGGTCGGTGCCGTTGCCGTTATCCCTGACGCGGCGTCCGAACTCCGAGAACACGAGCATCAGAACGTCCTCGCTCTTGTCGTGCTCCTCCATGTCGGTGTAGAAGTCGTAGATGCCGCCGGACACGTCGCGCAGCAGGCCCTCCTGCAGGTTGATGCCGTTGGTGTGCGCGTCGAAGCTGCCGTGCTGGGTGTAGCAGATGCGCGTTCCCACGTCGGCCTGGAGCACCTGGGCGGCGCCCTTCATGCTCTTGGCGAACGAGTTGGTCGCGTACTCCACGTCTGACGAGTAGGACTCGGTGACGGAGCTGAGTATGTCCGCGCCGCGCAGGGCGTCCAGTCCGGTCTGGCTGAGGAAGTCCATGACGGGGCCGCTGCCTATGGCCTGCGAGTACATGTTGCGGAAGGTGTCCAGCGCGGCGTTGCGCTGCTCGTCCTCGCCGAAGTGGTTCATCAGGCCGTAGGTCGCGAGGTCGGTAACTGACGCCACCGGCGCGCCCTTGGCCACCAGCGCCCTGGGCAGGCCGGCGCCGAAGTTCACGGCGGCCACCACGTTATCGCCGTCCGGGTGCATCTGGCGAATCGCGTTGCCCAGCCAGCCCTCGTCGCCCACCTTGGTGGGTTCGGCGGTGTGCCAGATGTCCATCGACCGGAAGTGCGAGCGGTTGGGCTCGGGGTAGCCGACGCCGTGGATGATGCCCACCTTGCCCCGGTCGTACAGATCCTTGATCGGTTGCATGGCCGGGTTCAGCCCGTAGCCGTTGTCCAAGGGAATCACCCTGTCCTCGGTGATGCGGACGTTCTGGCGGCTGTCGATGTATCGGGAGTCGTTGTAGGGGACGACGCAGTTCAGGTAGTCGTTGCCGCCTGAGAGTTGCACCACCACCAGCTTGCGCTTTCTGCCTTCAGCCATCTGGACCTTCTCCTATCGGTAGTTTTGGTTTCGCCTTTGCTGCCGCCCGTTAAGCTCTCTCGTACACCTGGAAGCGGTGTCTGAGCGTTTCGAGCACGTAGGCCCTGTCTTCGGTGTCCACCACCACGTCGACCGGGTCCCAGAAGTAGGGTTCGATACGCGCGGAGATTTCGTGGACGTCATCGGAATCGACATCGAATACCGGCACGAACTTCTCTCGCGCCCTGTGTTCGTCGGCCTGCGCCTCCAGGTACTCCAGCGCCCAGGGGTTGGGCATCGCCTCGCCGCGCAGCTTGCACAGGAAGCGGCCATCGGGATCGAACACCTGGACGCGCTGGTTGCCCCAGTCGGCCACGTAGACGTTGCCATCGGAATCGACGGCCACGCCGGAGGGCCGGCTGAGCTGGCCTTCGCCAGTGCCGGTCTCGCCGTAGCTGGCGAGAAACTCGCCGTCGGCGGTGAGCTTCTGCACGCGGTCGTTGCGCCAGTCGGCGACGTACACGTTGCCCGCGGCGTCCTGGCAGATGCCCCAGGGAAGGTTGAACTGGCCGGGGTCCGTGCCGTGCTCGCCCCACTTGGATATGAACTCGCCGCTCTTGGTGAACTTCTGCACGCGGTGGTTGCGGTGGTCGACCACGAGCAGGTTGTCGTCGGCGTCGAAGAGCAGGCCCGATGGGCCGTTCAGTTCGCCGTCGGCGCTGCCTTGCTCGCCCCAGAAGCCGGCCAGGCCGCCGTCGCGGTCGAACACCGTTATGCGGTGGAGGTTGTCGTCGGCGAGGTACAGGTTGTCGTCTCGGTCCAGCGCGAGCGCGGAGGGCCATATCATGTTGCCGGGCTCTCTGCCGTAGTTGCCAATCTGGCCGTAGTAGTCGTGCTCGCGGCTGACCATCTGTATGCCCACGATCTCGAGCGCGGTGGTGTTGCTGCGGCTGGCGACGAAGATGCGCCCGTCGCGGCGAATGGTCATGGCGGTGGGCATCATGAAGCCGCGCCCGCCCTGGTCGGCGCAGAAGCCAACGTTGGTGGTGTACTTCAGGCTGAAGTGTGTTGCGGTGGTCATCTGGGTCTTTCTCCTGACCCCCATCCTAAACCCGTTCGGCAGGCTCAGGGCAGGCTCTTCCCCCATCAAGGGTGAAGGGACTTTCGGGGAGCTAGGCCATCTGGTATTCCTGGGTGGCGACGATGATGGAGATGAGCGCCGCGACTGTGCTAGCCGCGGCTTCGGGATCGTCGTCGAAGTCGGCGCCGCCCTGTGAAGCGGCGAAGTCGACCAGCCCGGCATGGGTGCTGTCGAGCACCTCCAGCGGGCCGAGCACGTCCAGGCAGGCGTCGACAAGGCCCTCCGGCGTAGGCTCATCGCCGGCGGACTCGGCCACGCGGTCGATGACGGCTTTCACGCCGGGGCGGCTCGGGTCGTTGAGCATCTTGCTGGCGAAGTTGACCCTCTGCACGTAGGAGCCGGTGTTGATCCACTCGCTGCCGCCCTGCCAGCCCTCGACGCTTGGCGGGGCGAGCAGGCCCTGGCCCATGTTGGAGCAGGCGGCCGCGGCGGCGTAGGTGTCCTGGGAGGGCAGCTCGATGCCGCCGGCGAGCCGCAGCGTGCCGATCACCATCTCGGCGGGGCTCTTTATCCTGGCGAACTGGGACGCCTCGGCCTTGAAGAAGTCGGACGTGAACAGCGCACGGAGCATGGCCCTTATGCTGTAGCCGGAGTCGAAGTAGGCCTGGACCAGCGCGTCGATGGCCTCGGGGTCCTGCGGCGGGGTGTGCGGCCACTGGGGTACAGGCAGCTCGTCGGCGACGAAGAAGTGGTACAGGTGGCGGGCGATGAAGCGGGCGGTAGCCTCCTGCCTGCAGATGATCGCCACGGCGTCCTCGCCGTTGAAGTCGCCGGTCTCGCCAAGCAGGGTCTTCTCGCCGTGGTCGTGGTCGTCGTCGTTGTACTCGAACTGCCAGGAGATGTAGCCGTAGGGCCGCGCGGTGTTGTTGCGCATCTTGATGGACATGTAGTCGGGGTTGACTACGCTCCAGCCAGTGAATGCGCGGGCGCACTCCTTGATGTCGTCCTCGGTGTAGTTGCCGACGCCCATCGAGAACAGCTCCAGGATCTCGCGGCCGTAGTTCTCGTTGATCGACGCGGCGTGGTTGTCCTGGTTGTCGAGCCACATGATCATGGCGGGGTCGCGCGAGAGCTCGATGAGCAGGTTGTCGAACCTGCCCATGCCGTGCTGCCTGAACATGTCGATCTGCGAGGTCACCACGCGCGCCTGGATAAGCTTGGTGGCGCCGGTGGCGAAGACGCGATGCCACAGCAGGCACATCTTCTCGCGCAGGGGCGCCTCGGTCTTGGTCATGCGGTAGACCCACAGCGCGGCCGCGGCGGGGCCTGAGCGCAGGTCGGACTGGTCGACGTGGTACCTGCGGATGAGGTCGTTGGGCAGTTCGTCGTCAGAGACGGGGTTGAGCAGCTCTTCGAGGATGGCTTCGTAGCCTAAGCTCATGGCGCGGTCCAGCTCGTCGGGTGTCGCGCCGAAGCCTGCCCGCCTGAGCAGGTGGGCCATGAGCTTGGTGTCTTGCCTGGACTGGACTGTGGTCATCGTGGCTCTCCGTGGCAGTGGATTCCGGGCACCTCCGCCGTTCGCGCGTTGTCGCGTCAGCACGGCCGGCGCCGTCGCGGTCGGTGGCCGAATGATAGCATACTACGCGCGCGGCTCACACTATGCAGGACCCTTAGAGCCCGCGTGATTCTGCCGGATGCTCAGGGTTTCCGCAATCACGCGAAGGCCGGAGGGCGAAATCTGTTCGATTCTGCGACATTCTGTTGTTTTCGTAGCTGGGAGCACCGGTGATCCTGCGCAATTCTGTGCTGCCGAATGTGCGATTCTGTGCCACAAATGTGGCACCGCGTGACAGAGGAGGACAGGGTGCGGACGGGCCGGTCGGCCGTGTCTTCGCTGCTGTCGGGCCCACAGTGGGCGCCCTTACGGATGCCCGGGGCGTGTGCCCGCTCTTGGGAGCGGAGTTTCCGCGTCGCGGGGTCGGTCCCTCGCACGTGCGAGGGTAGCACGGATGTGCGGCGGAATCAAGACCGTCGGCGAAACTGCGGGACCAGGGCGGAATGGTGGGGAGAAACGGCGCACGCATGGGGATGAGTGGAGCGTGCTCGGAGATGGGTGGGGCAGGGCCGGGAAGGGGTGGCGCGGGAAGGCGACGCTTTTTTCGGGGGGTGGGCGAGGCAATGCGGTCGGGGCATGCGCTGGGCGGTCCGGGGGGCCGTCGGGTAAACAGCATGGCTGACGCGAAGGGGAGTGAGCGTCGATTCAGAGTCGACGCGCACTGCGTGGCCAGAATCCGCCGGGAGCTGGCCCGCGAGCCGTCGGTGACGAATGTGCGGTACTGACGTGGAGGTGCTCCTGTGTCTACTGGCGTCTCGCAAGGGGGTTGGCAAGGGTAGCAGAAATGCTACAATTGCAACTGTTATCCAGGGGCTGCCGATAAGAGCCACTTTGAGCTCTTCCCGCTTAGACGGGATAGGTGGCCCGACTTTTTTGGCTTCGATTGTGCTATAATTACTTTTGCTATCAATGGGCCACTGATAAGAGCCACTTTGTGCTCTTCCCGCTTAGACGGGATAGGTGGCCCGATTCTTTTGGCTTCAGTAGTAATACTTGCTTCCCGGGCTGAAAGCGTCAAATTCAGAACGTATCTTGTCGTGGATGAGGTCGTAAGACCTTATGTCGCCACTCTCCCACTTGCGCTGGATAGCCCAACCGCAATAGTCGGCTATCTGTAGCCCGGTGTCTGCGTTAGCCGGCCATTGCGCGGTGGCCGTCGTGAATGATGGCGAAACCTGCCGCATCACGTCTCTCACACCGCCCCGAAAGCTCTCAAGCTCCTTCTTCGTTCCTATGGACGCCGCAATCACCAGCAACTGGTCGTCAGCACTGGCAATCCGTGGCGCGACGTACCTCATGTGGAGCCACCAAGCATAGTGATAGAAGCTGGTTCGGCTGAGACGAATCTGTGGATTCGTTTTTCGCTTTTCCAGAATCGTGGCGTCCACTCTGAAGTTATGCGGCTCAAGCACCGCGAAGACACGGTCGCGGATACCCTGCTGCTCTGTGGAGGCTCGAAACGGCCCTGAATGCGTGACGCCTTCCCACGCGAGGTCAAACCGTAGGTCCTGCAAGTCTGCCCTGGCCTTCTGATCGTCAAAGAAAGTAGCTGTGACGAGTCCGAAATAGCGGCTCGCACCAACTTTCAGGCTGAAGTCGAAGTTGCCGAACTCGTCAGCGAAGACACATATACGGGCCAACGCAACTCCCTTTGGGGTGATAACAACGACGGACCGACCACTTGTCGGGCGACACCAGTGTGGACGCGCGCCGCCGAAGCTTCTTACGCTGTGGCGACACGATTCTAGCAGGCGTTGGCTTTAGCCACAACTAGCGTTGGACCCTAAGCGACGCCGCGTGCGGGGGTTATGGGCGCGCGCCTTGATTTGGTACACTGCCCGCCATGCGATTGCGGATTCCGCCTCTTCGGGCGCGTCCCCCCGGTCCACGCGGCATCTTGGGCACTCTGCGCGGCGCTTTCTACGGCTGGTATCTGGTAGGCGTCGCCAGCATGATGCTTACGCTCATGTCGCTCACCGTGTTCCAGAGCACCGGCACCTACTTCGTGGCGCTCAACCGCGAGTTCGGCTGGAGCCGCACGCTGCTCTCCGGCGGATTCGCGTTCTCGCGCATTCAGAGCGCGGCCATCGGCCCGATAGAGGGCTACCTCAT
Source organism: Dehalococcoidia bacterium (assembly GCA_965204815.1). Classification (GTDB taxonomy): domain Bacteria; phylum Chloroflexota; class Dehalococcoidia; order Lucifugimonadales; family CATOSD01; genus CATOSD01. The sequence continues at coordinate 2,985,101 of OZ242014.1, read as the reverse complement.
CGACCGGTTCGGAAACCGCACCATGTTCGTGATCGGCTTCACCATGATGGGCGGGGGATTTCTGCTGCTGTCCCAGCTGCGGGAGGGCGTAGTGCTTCTGGATGCCCTCCCTTTCACCGCCATCGTCCAGTACTACATCGCCATGGGCGTCATCGCCATCGGCTCCGGGCTGGGCGGCTGGCTGACGATGATGTCCATGATCAACAACTGGTTCTCCCGGCAGCGCTCATTCGCCATGGCGACCGCCATGTCGGGCATACATTTCGGCGGATTCCTGGTTCCCGCGCTGGCCTTCTTCATCGACAACACGGGCTTCCGCCCGTCCATGTTGTTCATTGGCGTGCTGGTGATCGCCATCGTCGTGCCCGTGGCGATGATCATGCGCAACAATCCCGAGGACTACGGCATGAGGCCGGATGGGGATCCGCCTCGTCGGACGACGACGGATGGGCAGGAGGGCGGAGCGGCAGCCGCGTCTGAGCCGGAGGCGGACGAAGAGCCGGAGTACACGGCGTGGCAGGCGCTCAAGACGCCGGCCTTCTGGGTGTTAACCATCACGCATATGTCGTCCACACTCTCCCTGGTTGCGCTGACGGTGCATCTCTCCCCCAAACTCACGGACGCCGGAATGTCCCTCACCGGCGCGGGAGTCGTGATTTTTGCCTACACGCTCATCGCCTTGCCGATGCAGTTCCTGTCCGGCTACGTCGCGGACCGAATGTCCAAGCCCCCGCTGATATGCCTGTTCCTGCTCACGCAGGCGGTCGCGCTGGTGGTGATCGCGTACGCCGAAAATGTCTTCATGGCGTACCTGTTCGCGCTGCTGTGGGGAATCGCCTTCGGGGGGCGCGGGCCGCTGCTCACGTCGATACGCGGCGACTACTTCGGGCGTAAGGCCTTCGCCACTATAATGGGTATATCGCAGCTTCCCACCAGCATCATCATGGTGATAACGCCTTTGTACGCCGGCTACGTGTTCGACGTGACGGGTTCATACTTCATCCCATTCCTTTCGTTCGCATTCTGCTCGTTCGCGGGCGCGGTGCTGATAATGTTCGCCCGGAGGCCGGACGCGGGCGCGCATGAGCCGTATCCCATAGCGCAGTTGCTGGGCATGTTGAGGATGGGATCCGGGCGACGGAGTTAGGTGAGCGTGTCCGAGGAACTGGGAGAAATGAAGACGCTGGGCAGGGAGCTTGTCGAGCCGTTCGGCAGGTTCTGGGAGTTGTACGGCGAGGAGACGGGCGTCGCGTGGGAGCTGGTGGAGGAGGGGCACAGCGCGGTGTTCGGCTCGCTCGGCGCGGACCTGACCGCGCCCGCGACGCCGGAGTGGACGAAGCTGCCCGACGACGACCTGGCCTACCACGCGGCCCACGAGCTTTCCCACCTGCTGCTGCGCCGGCGCGGCTTCCCGTACACCGCGCGGGGACGCGGCTACGGTCCGCTGTCGCCGGAGGCGCGCATCGGCGGGGACATCGAGGAGATGGTGATTCATCCGGCGGTGGATGCGCTCCTGCTGCCGCTGGGCTTCACCAAGCGGGCTATCCAGGAGCGCATGTCGAGGGGCGCGATGAACGGCGTGCGGCACAGCCCGCCGCCCGCGAGCGGCACGCCCTGGTACTACACCTGGGCCATACGGTACTGCGAGTTGAACATGGACCTGCCGCCCGAGGACTGGAGGCCGCTCTCCAGGCTCTACGAGGCGCGCAGTTCCGCCGTGTGCGAGCTTGGGCGGGACCTTCTGGGCATCATGTATTCGGTGGGCTGGGGTACGCGCGAGCAGGCTCTGCGCGCGATGGTTGAGATACGGGACATGCTCGGGCTCAGCGTCGGCGACCGCGTTCTGGTAATCGATCCGGTTACGGGCGAGCGCCACTAGAGACTGTCCGATAGCCAGGTCATCACCCCCATCCTAACCTTCCCCCTGCGAGGGGGAAGGGACTTAAGCGCGCCTTGAAGTTTTATGCTAGAATGTTTCGCACAATCGATTGCGAGGAGGGCCGCCATGCCGAATCCAGGCGAGCAAAACTTCACCTGGCTCAATTCCACCAGGGTGATATTTGGCAACGGCAGGCTCGACGACCTCAAGATGGTGGTCGACAGCGTGGCGGGGAGCGAGTCGCGCGTGTTCCTGGTGACCGGACGCCACAGCCTGCGCGCCCGCGGGGTGCTTCAACGAATCATAGGCGACATCGGGCTATCCCGCATTACGCTCTTCGACGAAACGCCGCCGTTCCCGTCGCCGGAGGCTGTGGACGACGCTCTCACCAAGTGCCGCGAGTCGGGGTCCGACGTGGTGGTGGCCGTGGGCGGCGGCAGCGCCATGGACCTGGCCAAGATCGTCGCAATCCTCACGCCTCACGAGGGTCCCGCGATGGACTATATCGATCGCAAGCGCTCCATACGCGGACGGGGCCTGCCATTCGTCGCGGCTCCCACCACGTCCGGCAGCAGCAGCGAGGTGACATCCGGCGCCGCGGTCTGGGACATGGAGGGCAAACGCTCTCTCGGACTCAGCAGCCCGCTGATGTTCCCCACCGTGGCAGTGGTCGATCCGCAGCTTACGATGAGCATGTCCAAGAGGCTGGCCGCGGCGTCCGGCATGGACGCCTTTACCAGCGCGTTCGAGTCCTACTGGTCGCTGGAGTCCGAGCCGATTTCCGACGCCATCTGCCTGAGGGTCATCGCCGACTACGCAGTGAACCTGGAGCGCTCCTGCCTGCAGGGCGATCTGGACTCGCGCACGGCGTGCTCGCTCGCGGCCACGATGTCGGGCATCGCCTACTCCAACAGCCACCCGAACGTGTGCCACGCCGTGGGCAGCCCGCTCACGCTGTACTGGGGCGCCGAGCACGGGCAGGCCGTGGGCGTTACGCTCTCGTCGTTCCTGAGGTGGAACGCGCCCGCCATAGAGCACAAGCTTCCGGCGCTCTTCGGCGCGCTAGGCGTGGAAGACCTGGACGCGGCGGCGGCGCGCATCGAGCAGATCATGAGTCGCTGCGGCCTGAAGACGAAGATATCCGCGCTCGGGGTCAGCCCCGACGACATGGACACGCTGCTCGACAACATTCGCTGGGAGCGGACGACCGTCCTTCCGCGGCCCCTCGAGCGTGAGGACGCCCGCGGTCTGCTGGAGCAGCTATTCGTATGATGTTCCAGGCCCCCCGGGGCACCTCGGACATCCTGCCGGACGATCAACCCTACTGGCGCTTCTTCCAGGAGAGGGCGCAGCAGGTGGCGCACAGCTTCGGATACCGGCGCATAGATACGCCCATGTTCGAGGACGCGCGGCTGTTCGTGCGCGGCATCGGCGAGGTCACCGACATCGTGGAGAAGGAGACCTACACCTTCGAGGACAGGGGCGGCGACACGCTTACCCTCCGGCCCGAGGGCACGGCTCCGGTGTGCAGGGCGTACCTGGAGCACGGGATGCACAATCTGCCCCAGCCGGTGCGCCTTTTCTACCTCTGCCCGGTGTTCCGGTACGAGCGTCCGCAGTCGGGCAGGTATCGCCAGCACCACCAGTTCGGCATCGAGGCGTATGGCGACGGCGACGCCTCCATCGACGCCGAGATAATCGAGCTGGGATGGCGGTTTCTGGAGTCGCTGGGGCTTCGTGACCTCTCCCTGAGCGTAAACTCCATCGGCGATCCCGAGTGCCGGCCCCGGTACGTGCAGCGGCTGCGCGATCACTACGCGCCGCACGCGGACAGGCTGTGCGATGACTGCCGGCGCAGGCTGGACCGCAACCCGCTCAGGCTGCTGGACTGCAAGCAGGACGGCTGCCAGCCGGTGATAGACGAGGCGCCGCACAGCGCCGACCACCTTTGCGACGACTGCGGCCGCCACTGGAGCGACCTGCTGGACTACCTGCGACAGGTGGGCATCGAGGGCGAGGTCGATCACCGCTTGGTTCGCGGCTTCGACTACTACACGCGCACGGTGTTCGAGGTCACGCCGCCGGTCGAGGGACGCATGAATACGCTGTTCGGCGGCGGGCGCTACGACGGCCTGATCGAGGAGATCGGCGGCAGGCCGACGCCCGGCGTGGGCTACGGGATGGGTATCGAGCGGGTAATCGAGAACCTCAAGCGCCAGGGAATCCGCATACCGGGGGAGGCGGACACGCAGGTGCTGGTGGCGCACATAGGCGACGCCGCCAAGCGGGAGGCGGTACGAATCGCCTCCGAACTGCGGCGGGACGGCGTCGCCGCCACGGTCGGCCCGGCGGGCCGGGGGCTGCGCAGCCAGATGAGGTACGCGAACACCACCGGCGCCACCCACGCGATCATAATCGGCGACGACGAGCTGGCCCAGGGCGTGGTGCAGCTTCGCGACCTGGCGAAGAGCGAACAGCGCACCATAGATGCGGCCAACGGCCTGGTCGAGGCGCTGGCCGGCAAGGACGCGCCCACGGCGGACGACGCCAGGCGGGGTAGCCCGGCATGAGAGACACGCTCGCGGCCGTAGAGGCGCGCTACGAGGAGATCGACCGCCTGCTCGCCGACCCGGCGATTTCGACGGACTACACGCGCATTCAGAGCCTGGCGAAAGAGCAGGCGTCAATTCGCAATCTGGTCACGTTGTCGCGCGAGCACCGCAGCCTGGCGGAGGAGCTGGCGGGCGTTCGCGAGATGCTGCGCGACGACCCCGATCCCGAACTGGCGGAGCTCGCCCGCGAGGAGCTGGCGGAGCTGGAAAGCCGCATGGCGAGCACGGAGCTCGAGCTACAGATGGCGCTGCTGCCCACGGACCCGAACGATGAGAAGAACGTGATGATGGAGATTCGCGCGGGCACGGGCGGCGAGGAGGCCGGGCTGTTCGCGGCGGAGCTGTATCGCATGTACTCGCGCTACGCCCAGAGGAACGGGTGGCGCATCGAGGTGATGGACGCCAACGAGACCGGGCTGGGCGCAATCAAGGAGATCGTGTTCCTGGTGCGCGGCGACAGCGCCTTCAGCCGCCTGAAGCACGAGAGCGGCACCCACCGCGTGCAGCGCATTCCCGTGACCGAGTCGGGCGGGCGGCTGCACACGTCGGCGGCCACCGTCGCGGTGCTGCCCGAGGCGGAGGAGATTGACGTGGACGTCCGCGCCGAGGACCTGGACATCGACATCTTCCACGCCAGCGGGCACGGCGGCCAGAACGTGCAGAAGGTAGCGACCGCGGTGCGCATCACCCACCGGCCTACGGGCATAGTGGCCACGTGCCAGGACGAGCGCTCCCAGTTCAAGAACAAGGAAAAGGCGATGTCGGTGCTGAGGTCCCGGCTGTTCGCGCGGGAGCAGCAGCGGCAGCAACAGGAGGTCAGCGCGTCCCGCCGCTCCCAGGTCGGGTCGGGCGACCGCTCGGAGCGCGTCCGCACCTACAACTATCCGCAGAACCGGGTCACCGACCACCGCGTGGCGCTCACCACCTACAACCTGGAGTCTGTGCTGGAGGGCAGTATCGACGAGTTCGTTCGAGCGCTGTCCGAGCGGGAGCAGGCCCAGAAGTTGGAGCAGGTGAGCCTCTGACGGTTGGCGAGCTTCACGCTCGGCTTACTCGCGCTCTCGAGGCAAACGGCATCCCCGACGCCCGCCTGGAGGCGGAGGTGCTGGTTCGCCACGCTCTCGGCATGGACCGCGCCCGGTATTTCGCCTCGCTTACGGACATCGTATTCCCCGAAAGCCGGACTGCGGCCATGGCGTTCGCGCGTCGCCGGGAGGAGGGCGAGCCCCTCGCGTACATCACCGGGCACAGGGAGTTCTACGGGCTGGACTTCCGCGTGGACCGGCGGGTGCTGATTCCGCGGCAGGAGACCGAAACGCTGGTGGACTGCGCTATCGAGCACTGCGCCGCCCTGGAATACGCCGGCGCCGTGAGCGTGGCCGACGTGGGCACGGGCAGCGGCGCGATTGCGGTCGCCGTTGCGGTCCGCGTTCCGAATGCGACGGTGACGGCCATCGACGTCGACGCGGGCGCGCTCGAGGTGGCCGACGCGAACAGGAGGCGTCACGGTGTGGAGGGCCGCGTCAGGTTGGCCTGCGGCGACCTGCTGGCGCCCCTAGACGCGCCCGTGGACGTGATCGTCGCAAATCTGCCCTATATCCGCAGCGGCGACATGGCGATTCTGCCGCGCGAGGTGAGAAGTGAGCCGGCCCGCGCGCTCGACGGAGGCGCGGACGGGCTGAGGGTGGTGCGACGGCTGCTCGCGGACGCGCCAGCGCGTCTTAACGCCGGAGGGGCGCTGTTCGTTGAGATAGCCCCGGAGCAGTTGGGCGAGGCGCTGCGGTTGGCGGAGGCCAGCTTTCCGGGAGCGCGCGTGACGCACCGCGAGGACGCGCTGGGGCTGGCGCGCGCGGTGTGCGTGTACGTGGGGTAGGGGGCGGGGAACTCACCGCCGTCCTGACCCATTCGGCAAGCTCAGGGCAGGCTCTTCCCCCTCGCAGCGGGAGGGACTTATCAATTGGAAGCGTCGGGCCTGCCTACACAACTGCTCCAGTTGCCTGGCAGCTTTCACTTACCTCGCTTGCCGGCAATCGATTCTATTTCACCGAGCGACAGCCCTGTTTCCCTAGCTATTTTCCTGACGCACGACTTGGAGGAACTCTCCACGTTTCGGGTCCCGAAGGGTTCGTGTTCTAAGCCCTGGAGAGTACGTGCCGCCTTATAGATGTTGCTCCAACTTTGACGCGCCTGCTTCCGAAGCTCTTTCACTCTATCCAATGGTTGTTCTTGAAGTGGGTTCTCTTTTGGTCTCTGGTCTTGAGTATGGATATTCTCTCGAAGGGTCAGGAGTGGTAGGCCGTCCAAGAGGGAGTTCAGGTCAAGACCAGGGTCTTCCACGAACTCGGGTGGCTCGCATACGGACTTGCATCGGAAATATAGGTCCCATGAGGCTTGGCGAATGGCCTGTTTGAGTTGTTCATGTGGGTGCTGTTCTTCAGTCAGCATACCTGCCCAGTACGGCATGTAGCAGAGGTTCCACCCTGCCGTAAATGCGTCCGGATTCCATGGATGTCCCCAGATGTGGCGAACGGAGTACCCTATCCCTCTACTCAGAGGCCTCCCGGTGTATCGTTCAAAGGCCATTTGAGCTCGCTGGTTCACATCCAGGGTCACTTCTCTCCCATTTCCCGACCAGACGGCTCGTTTTCCCTTGTCCAGCCCAGGGTAGTGATGCCTACTGCGCCGCGCTCGGTCAGGATAGTAAACGGCCTTCTTCCGCACAGAATCGGGGTCGATGAAGTAGGTGTTAGCGAAGGTTGCCTGGATCAACGAGACTCCACCTCTCAGGAAGTAATCCTCGAGAACCGAAATGGGATGCGGGATATCGCCAAGGTGTAGTTTGACTTCAGTCATCTTCTATTCGTCGAGTTAGATGTCTCTAGATCTGCTTCGGTAGGCCATGTCCTTGTAGACACACGTGGAATTCGATCGACGCCATAGTTTGATAGGCTCCTCAAGCGGGGAAGCTCGTGAAACTAGGTGCCGAAGATTGCCGGGGTAGGGGCGGGGAACTCACCGCCGTCCTGACCCATTCGGCAAGCTCAGGGCAGGCTCTTCCCTCTGCGAGGGGGAAGGGACTTATCGGACAGGCTCTAAGAGGGGGCAGGGCTGAAAGTGCGCTCGGGTCAGCGGGGGCGCTCCTCACCCAAGTCCCGAAGACGCTGCCGCAGCCCGCGTACTTCCTCCTCCGCCTGTTCGGCGCGACGCGCTTCCTGTTCGGCGAGTTCAGTCGCTTCATGGTAGGTGGGAAGGTAGCGGTCCGCCTTCGGGTCGTAGAAGCGCAGCCGGCCCTCCTCCCAGCACAGGTAAAGTCCCAGCGCCTCGCTGTAGCCACGGCCTTTGGTTTGCGAGGACCACTCGATCTCGATGGGCTGGTAGCGTCCATCCTCCAGTCGATCTCCCGCCAACGGGGCGTCGTGGTATTCTCCGCCGGTAGCGTCGAATCTCCAGTACTCGGGGATGCGGAAGCGTTCGTAGTCCAGCCGTTTTTCGGTGTAGTCGCGTCTTCCGGTGGTCGGCGACGCGACCTCGAGCACGAAGTCGGGCGGCTTGCCCACGAGATTGATGGCGTACCCGTTGCGGTCTATGAGGCCGGGGACGTCCACGTCGAAGGCTATGATGAGGTCGGGAATTCTGACTCCGGCGCGCGTCTGCTCCACGTTCATGGCGACGGGGACCTCTCCCAGCACGAGGGTAGTCTCCGAGCCGCCGAAGTGGGAGTCCAGGGCGGCGAGTATGGCGGGCCGGCCTAAGTGGATGGGGTTTTGCATGTCGTCTCGCGGCGGGAAGTCGGGGAACCTCTCTATGGCATCGGAGGCGACCTTGGATAGGTATGTCTTGCTGGTCATGTCGTCACCCTCCCGGTCAGCCTGACCCGTCTCAGGGGGAAGGGACCATTCGGAACACCCTCACCCTAGCCCTCTCCCATCGAGGGAGAGGGGACAGTTCGGAAGGCTTACTCGAAGCCGAGTTGGAGGTGCTTGCCCTCGGTCTTTATGGACGGGGCGACCATCACCTCGGCGTTGTGGTGCATGTCGCGGATGGTCTCCGCGCCGATCATGCCCATGCAGACTTCGAGCGCGCCGATGAGGTTCTGGGTGCCGTCGGTTCTGGACGTGGGGCCGAAGAATAGCTGCTGTAGCGTTCCCTTCACGCCCACGTTTACGCGGGTGCCCCTGGGGAGAGCCGGGTGGGGATTGGCCATGCCCCAGTTGTGGCCCGCTCCGGGCGCCTCTTCGGCCTGTGCGAGCGGGGTGCCAAGCATAACGGCGTCCGCGCCGCAGGCGAGCGCCTTGCACAGGTCGCCGCCGGTTCGTATTCCGCCGTCGGTTATGATCGGGACGTACCTGCCCGTGCGGTCGAAGTACTCCTCCCTGGCGGCGGCGCAGTCGAGCGTGGCGGTCACCTGGGGGACTCCGACGCCCGTGACCTCGCGGGTGGTGCACGCCGCGCCGGGGCCTACGCCCACGAGCACGCCGTGGATGCCGGTTTCCATGAGCTCGAGGGCCACGTCGTGGGAGACGCAGTTGCCCACCAGCACCGGGACGTTGACCATTTCCAGCAGCTCGGGGAAACGCAGGCCGCGCTCGCTGCGGGATATGTGGCGCGCGGTGGTGACGGTGCTCTGCACCACGATCACGTCGGCGCCGGCCTCGGCGGCCAGGGGGACCAGCCGCTTCGCGCTGGCGGGGGTAACAGAAACGGCGCACTTGGCGCCGTTGTTCTTCGTCTCTTCCACCCGCTCCCCAACCAACTCGTCCTTGATCGGGGCCGAATAGACCTTTTGCAGTCGAGCGGTGACCTCGTCCTGCGAGGTCTTCACAATCTCGGCGATCACCCCGTCGGGGTCATCGTATCGAGTCTGCACCCCCTCGAGGTTCATCACCGCCAGTCCGCCCTGGTCCTGCATCCTGGCCGCGAAACTGGGCGAGGAGACGGCGTCCATGGCCGAGCCGAGCACCGGGATGGGAAGCGTGATGCCGTCTACAGAAAACTCAGTGTTCGTAAGTTCGGGGTTTAGGGTTACGCTACCTGGGGCTATCGCTACCTCGTCGAAACCGTACGCACGCTTGAGCTCTTTCAATTCGGCGCCCCCTCTTCGATAAGCACGGCCTAAATTTTGCGGAATATAGCAAAGGAACGGCGCGAGCGTCAAGGCAGACTGGGTAGTCAACCAGGGTCTTTCGGTTATTGCGATGTGGCTAGTCCAAGCAACTTGAGAGCGCCGTTTGGTTGCCATCCTATCGTCCTGAGAGCATCAGCGACGTTCTTGTAGCCAAGCAGCCTCAGTATGCCAATCACGGTGTTCCTCAGAGCGGCCATCACCTGCGGCGCCGAGCCCGTGCGGACTCTTGAGGCATCCTCACCCATCGATACGTCTTTGACATAGTGCAGTCCGTTCTCTATCAGCCAGTGGTCTCGCACCAGGCCGAGCAGCCTGTCGGCGGACACGCCGGGGGCGAGACTGGTGATGGCGTACCTGACTTTCCGAGTGGTCTTGCCCTTTATGGTGCGCCAACTCTCCACTTTGAGTACCTGGGTGTGTCCGGGCCAGTCCAGATAGTTCTTGAGCACGTCCGTAGCCCACAGTCTGCGACGTTCGATGCGGTTTCCGTGGACGTTGAAAGTCTCGGCGCATCGGTAGTTCATGCCGGGCGCAGGCGGCTCAAAGCACAACTCTACGTCCTCGTAGAGAGACTTCTGGTTGCGCTTGACCATCACAAGGTAGTCTCCTTCCTCGTTCACCATCCGTTGGCACAGCCACCTCTGGCAGTATAGCGCGTCGCCCGTCAACACCCTTCCCTTCACGTCGATGCTGTCCAGCAGCGCCTCGGCTATCCTCAACTCCGACTCGCGCTCTTTGTCGATTGCCCCCCTTTTTGGCCCACGACCACCCCTCTGTGGTGGCTGTAAGCCGAGACCAACTTGACCCCGGGCAGTTCCTCCCCGTGTATCCCTCTCAGCGCCTTGCCATCTATCGCTATAGCCTCCTGCTGCGTCGTTTCCAAAAGGGTCGAAAACCATTCCCCCAAAACTCGCTCGAACGCATCAGCGTCCAGCCTGCTGAACACGTTGTGCAGCGTAGATACCGCAGGAGTCCTGTCTCTTGTGAACCCCAGCGTCTCGAGCGTGTCAGGGCCTTGAATCCGCCCCCATCGGTGGATGGCGTAGATGCTGCGCGCGCCGCTGGCCATGGCGCATACCGACAGCGCAAGTATGGCGCTCAGAGGGTGGCGACGGCCATGGCTGGAACGAGGGTCTGGAACCTGCTCAAGGGCTCTGAGTAAGCTCTCTCCCAGTCCTTGCTCTATCATGCCCCCAAGTCTAATACATGTCCGAAATAACCGAAAGACCCTGGGTAGTCAACAGGTTCGCACCCACGCCGGCACCCTCACTCTAGCCCTCTCCCATCAAGGGAGAGGGGACTTATCGGAAGGGACCAAGGGGAGGCGCCTCAGTCGTCACCCTCACCCTAGCCCTCTCCCATCAAGGGAGAGGGGACTCTGGGGAGGGGCCGTTGCCCCAGGTTACGGGGGCGAGGTTCATCTCCTCGCGGACCTCGTTGATGGTGAGGATGCCGCTGGCGACGTACTTGCGGCGGCGCTCGGCGCGGTCGTTCTCGGACTCGCGCAGGGCGTCGATTTCGGAGACGTCGAACTCGGCCAGCAGGGACGGGTCGCCGAAGTTGGGCAGCAACCACTGCTGGAGCGCCTCCTGGTAGAAGGTGAGCTGCGGCAGGATGGTGTCTTCCCAGAAGACTCGCCTCGCCGTGCGGAAGTTGGAGAAGGCTATGCGCTCGGTGTCGCCCAGCATGGCCTTGGGAACGCCGAACACGCGGCAGACGTCCTCGAGGCTCCAGCGCAGGCTCTGGATGTACTCCATGTCCTTGGGGCTGAAGCCCAGGTTGGTTGCCCTCATGCCGCTGCCCAGCAGCGCCGGACGCCGCACCCGGTCGACGCCCTGGTAGCGCGCCTCCCAGCGCTCGTAGAACTCCTTCAGCTCGTAGTCGGTGGGCGTGTCCATGGTCTCGATTATCATGCCGGGCGTGCTGTCGTTGCTCAGGTTGTTGCGGTTGGCCCGCAGCGCCTCTATGCCCATGTCGGCGGAGAGTCGCAGCGGCGCCATGGGCGAGAGGCCGGCGAGCTCGTCGAGCGGATTGAAGTAGCGTATCCAGACCACGTCCTCGGCTACGTAGGGCACGAGAGTGTGGCCGGCGCCGACGTAGACGAAGCCCTTGACGTAGGCCTCGTCGTCGGGGACCACGCGCATCCTGTCCGAGCGCAGTGGCCATATCTCGACCACCTCGCCGTCCCTGCGCTCCAGTCCCCAGAAGGCGGCGCCCCACAGCCCCAGCGAGGTCTCGGTGGCGCGCCAGAGATCGCCGCGCGTCCAGAACGGGTTGGGCCTGTCCAGCAGCCGCTGCGCGGGGTGGTCCGGGCCCACCGGCTGCGCGGCGCGCTCCCTCGCAGCCGGCTCTCCGGCGCGCCGGTAGACCGTGAGCGGCGCGCGGACGATGGCGTCCTGCCGCACGCGAATGGCGGAGTAGACCAGGGCCGAGCGTGGGTAGTACTCCCCGTAGGTGGCGGGCGCCCAGACGGGCGGCAGTCCGAGGCCCTGCTCCCAGATTTCGGCCTGGGGGCGAGCCGTGCGAATCGCGCGCTCGCGGCGGTTGAATCGGGGCAGCGCATTGGCAAGGGTTTTCATGAGTTTCATGTGTTGTGTCTCCTGAAGATGGTTGGGTTCGCGGGCGGGGGTCACCCCCATCCTAACCTTCCCCCTGCGAGGGGGAAGGGACAAGCGGCAAGGGCCTGTTCACCCTCACCCTAGCCCTCTCCCATCGAGGGAGAGGGGACATTCGGTGGTTACGTCCAGATTTGGACGCCGCCGCCTTCGGCCGCGAACGTCATCGCCAGCGCGTCCGCCTCGTCGGGCGAGCGCGCCAGGTCCTTTTTGCTTTGCAGGCGTATTCGGCCCTTCTCGTCGACGTCCCACCCGCGGCTCGACACCTGCTCTATCAGCGCCTGGTCGTCGTCGGTGTCCAGCGTCTCGGCCAGGTAGCACTCCCGCATCCGCCACCACACCTCGGCGTTGAGGTTGGCGAACCTGGCGCCCTTACGCGGGGACGCTCCGCCGTTGAACCTGACGAGGCGCGTGCGGCCGAGGCCGATTTCGCGCAGCCTGTCGACCACGCCGGAGCCAATGCCCGGCTCGTCCACGACCAGCGCCTGGACCGGGTGTTGCTCGCAGTAGTCCTTGAGGTAGTTGGACGTGGCCATCGTGTCGTTGCCCCTTCTGCGGTGCACGATGCGCGCGTGCTGCCCCTGTCGAGTCATCACGACGGTGTGGTCTTTGCCGAAGCGCGCGACGTCGCAGGCGACGACCAGCGGGCCGTCCGGCGGGGTGTCGCGTCTGCCGGCGGCGCGGGCGGCCCACAGCGGTACCACGTAGTCCTCCAGGTTGTCGGGGAAGCGGCCCAGCACGCCGCCGACGTACAGAGGGTTGTCCTCTCCCAACTCGGCCTTGCGGTCCTCAATGTCCTGGGCGGTCACCAGTCCCTCGACGGTCACGCCGTCCCCGGTGAGGTTGGGCGTGTCGAACGCGCTTATCTGCACGGTAGCGTACAGGTGGTCCTGCGAGTGGTGCGAGTCGAAGAACGGCCCGGACGTCACGAAGGGATTGCCTGTCATCAGCATCCGCCCGGGATTCAGCCGGCGCAGCGCGTTGACGTCCAGCGCGTCCACGGCGTGGGCCTCGGTGACGACGACGAGCAGGTTGGGGGAGTGGAAGCCCTGCAGGTTGAAGGGCGAGTTGGACGCGAATCCCAGCGCGAAGCTCTGGTCGTCCATCTCGTAGCGCGACGTGCGGAACATCCTTCCGCCCAGCCTGTCCGCCGCCCTGGCGTGAGCGAAGCGCATCTCGTTCCACACGATGTCGTCGACCTGCCGGGTCGTCGGTCCGGTGACGATGGCCTTGGCGGGCTCGCGCGAGTGCATCCACCACAGGACGCAGCGCGCGGCGGCCCAGTCCTTGCCCGACGCGTTGCAGCCGACCACGGAGGAGCGGCGTGACGCGGCGACGGCGCGCAGCATCTCCTCCTGCTTGTGGTAGGGCGTTTCGCACAGCACCCGGCGCACGAACTCGACGGGGTCGTCGGCGAGGCGGCGGTACACGATGCCGCCCGCCGGGGGCGACGTCGGTTCGGACTGGTCCGAGTTTCGCAATAGTATGATGGGAGTTGCTCCTTAGGCGTCGAGGTAAAGCGTCTTCAAGGGGGCGGGCGGACAAAAGAGAAGGGGACGCGCCCGTCGCCGGGTCCGTCCCCTGGAGGCGAATAGTAGAACATATGCGCGGTGGATGTCAAGAGCCGTTCGGTTGAGGGTCAGAACTGGAACCGCGTTTGGGGATTGACAGGGAGTGCGGCCTGCGAAGATAATGAGGGGAGTATAGCCCCTGGCGTCCCACTCGAGGCAGCCTGTCATCCGACTGTAGGCGATTCGCCAACGAGCGACAGAGCACTGTACAAGGGTGGCATGTCAGGTGAGTTTTTCAGTTGTTGCGAACGCAACAGCAGGGCCGGAGGGTGCAACTCTTCGGCCCTTTTTTTGCTCTTAGGAGTTGGGCGAGTTCATGGCAAGGTTGGCGATATTCATTGACGGCGGATATATGACGGCAATCGCTCGGCGTGAGTATGCCGTCAGGGTAGATTACTCCAAGCTTGCCAATGAAATCTTGACAACGGTTGAGAACAAGACCGCTGAGCCGTTAGACCTGCTGAGGACTTACTACTACGACTGTCTGCCATTTCAGTATGATGACCCTACAGATGAGCAAAGACGGGCGTTCTCGAGCGCTCGCGGTTTCCTTGAGGCTTTGCAGAGAATCGAGAGATTCGCTGTCAGACAGGGACGGCTAGCCTTCAGAGGGCACGACTCTACGGGAAGACCCATCCTTCAACAGAAGGGAGTGGATCTCATGCTGGGGCTTGATTTCGTGACTCTGAGCGTGAAGGGTGCGATTACCCATGCGGTCCTGGTGACTGGCGACAGTGATTTTGTGCCGGCGATCGCAGTAGCCAAACAGGAAGGGATCACGGTCTGGCTATACCATGGTCCCCGGGTGAACAGCAGAGGCGAGTCGACGTTTGCCGAGGAGCTTTGGCTCGCCTCAGACGAGCGAGTTGAGTTGACCAGGGAATTCTTGGAGAGTGCGTCCCGTTAGGGCGTTTTGAGCTCGCGGTTTTGCTTGACACTCCTCGCTGCCGTGTGCTAGCGTAGTAAGAACCATCTATGATCCCCAACCGCATCGCCGCACGCGCGGCCATCTATGCATTTCCCGCCGGCTTGCTCCGGCGGTTTTGGCACGTCCATCATCCTTCGCCTCATAAGGCGTCCCGCGACAACTTCTCTTTCCACGCCCACGGCCATTAGGCCTGTCTCGGATTAACCACCCTTAACCCCAAGCATTTAAGGAGTGTGATTGCGGATGGTATCAACCATTTTGCGACCTGGCGCCGATGCCTCTGACGACAAGAGGTCCTACGCCCGTATCCCGTCAGTGTTCGACGTTCCAAACCTGTTGCAGGTACAACTCAGCTCCTTCAACTGGCTGAAGACCGACGGGCTCCGCGAGCTGTTCGAGGAGATCTCGCCCATCGAGGACCAGACGGGAGACCGGTTCGAGCTGACCTTCGACGACCACTACTTCGAAGAGCCCAGGTACACCGAGGAGGAGTGCCGCGAAAAGGAGATCACCTACACCGCCGCGCTGTACGTTACCGTCACGCTCAGGATCAAGGCCGCCGGCGCGGGGCAGGGCGAGATAAAGGAGCAGACGCTGTTCCTGGGCGACATCCCGATGATGACGAGCACGGGCACGTTCATCATCAACGGCGCGGAGCGCGTCGTGGTGAGCCAGCTCGTAAGGTCGCCCGGCGTGTACTTCACCGCCGACCTCGACCCCAACACCGGCAGGCCGCTGGCCTCCGCCAAGCTCATCCCCTACCGCGGCGCGTGGATGGAGTTCGAGACGAGCAACCGCGACGTGATATCCGTGAAGGTGGACCGCAAGCGCAAGACGCCGGTCAGCACGCTGCTGAGGGCGCTCGGCTTCGAGACCGATCGGCAGATAATGGAGCTGTTCGAGGACATCGACACGAACGAGGAGCACCCGTTCGTCGCGACCACCATCGAGAAGGACCCGGGCGTCACCAACCAGAACGAGGCGCTCATAGAGTTCTACCGGCGGCTGCGGCCCGGCGAGCCTCCCAGCGCCGAGAACGCCCGCACGCTGATCAACAACCTGTTCTTCAACAACCGGCGGTACGACCTGGGCCGCGTGGGCCGTTACAAGCTCAACCGCCGGCTCGGCCACAGCCAGGACGGCGATGCCCGCACCCTCAACGAGGAGGACATCGTCAACCTGCTGAGGATGATGGTGAAGATAAACAACGGCGTGGAGGAGGCCGACGACATAGACCACCTGGGCAACCGCCGCGTCCGCGCCGTGGGTGAGCTCATCCAGAACCAGATTCGGGTGGGCCTGCTGCGGATGGAGCGCGTCATCAAGGAGCGCATGACCACGCAGCTCGACGCCGCGAACACCACGCCCGCCGCGCTGATAAACATACGGCCCGTGGTGGCCGCGGTGCGCGAGTTCTACGGCGGCTCGCAGCTTTCCCAGTTCATGGACCAGACCAACCCACTGGCGGAGCTTACGCACAAGCGCAGGCTCTCCGCGCTGGGCCCCGGCGGACTGTCCCGGCGAACGCGCGGGCTTCGACGTGCGCGACGTCCACCACTCCCACTACGGGCGAATATGCCCGATAGAGACACCGGAAGGGCCGAACATCGGACTGCTCGGGTCGCTGGCGACGTTCGCGCGCACCAACGATTTCGGCTTCATCGAGACGCCCTACCGGAGAGTACTGCGAGAGATTTCCAACAAGATGCCCCTGCTGGAGGGCCGCAGGATCACGGAGGACGTGGTGGCCGCGGACGGCCGGACCATCCTCAAGGCGGGTGGGGTCATATCCAAGGGCGTCGGCACCAGGATAGCCTCCCAGCCCGAGCACATGATATCCGTGGCGCCATACGTGTCCGACGAGATCACGTATCTGCCCGCGGACGAGGAGGAGAGCGTACACATCGCCCAGGCGAACTCGCCTATCGACCACCTGGGCCAGTTCCTGGACAGCGCCATTGAGACGCGCATGGGCGAGCACATGTCGGTGGAGTCTCCGGACGACGTGGAGTACATGGACGTTTCGCCCATCCAGCTAGTGAGCGTGTCCACCGCGCTGATACCGTTCCTGGAGCACGACGACGCCAACCGCGCGCTCATGGGCTCGAACATGCAGCGCCAGGCGGTGCCGCTGCTGCGCCCCGAGGTGCCCCTGGTGGGCACCGGCATGGAGGAGCGCGTGGCACGGGACAGCGGCCAGGTGGTGCTGTCGCGCACGAGCGGCGTGGTCAGGGAGGCGACCGGGGAGCGGATAGTCGTGGCCAACGGCGACGGCAAGGCCGAGGAGTACCGCCTGCTCAAGTTCGTTCGCAGCAACCAGGGAACGTGCCTCAACCAGCGGCCCATAGTGTCGCGCGGCGACAGGGTGGAGCCGGGGCAGGTGCTCGCGGACAGCTCGTCCAGCGGAAGGGGAGAGCTGGCGCTGGGCCAGAACGTGCTCGTCGCCTTCATGAGCTGGGAGGGCTACAACTTCGAGGACGCCATCGTCATCAGCGAGCGAATGGCCAAGGAGGACAAGTTCACCTCCGTCCACATCGAGAAGCACGAGGTGGAGGCCCGGGACACCAAGCTGGGTCCCGAGGAGATCACGAGAGACATTCCCAACGTGGGTGAGGACAGCCTGCGCGACCTGGACGAAGAGGGCATCATTCGCATAGGCGCCGAGATCGGCCCGGGCGACATCCTCGTCGGCAAGATCACGCCCAAGGGCGAGACCGAGCTGAGCGCGGAGGAGAAGCTGCTGCGCGCCATATTCGGCGAGAAGGCGCGGGATGTGAAGGACTCGTCCCTGCGGGTTCCCCACGGCCAGAGCGGCAAGGTGATCGGAGTGAAGGTGCTGGACCGCGACGACAGCACCGAGCTGCCGACCGGAGTGAACAAGCTGGTGCGCATCTGGATCGCGCAGACCCGCAAGGTCACTGAGGGCGACAAGATGGCGGGACGCCACGGCAACAAGGGCGTCATCGCCCGCATACTGCCGGAAGAGGACATGCCCTTCCTGCGCGACGGCACCCCCGTCGACATCATTCTCAATCCCATCGGCGTGCCCTCCCGTATGAACCTCGGACAGGTGCTCGAAACCCACCTCGGCTGGGCAGCCGAGAAGCAGGGCTTCCGGGCGGTTACGCCGGTGTTCGACGGCGCACAGGACGTCGCGATCGAGGACGAGCTGGCCAAGGCCTGGATAATTCAGAAGTCCGGCGCGGTCTCCAACGGGACGAACGGCCAGAACGGACTCCACTACATCGACGTGGACAGGGTGGCCGCCTGGCTTTCCGAGTGGGGCTACAGCTACGACGCGGTGTTCGAAAGCGGCGAGCTGGGCGCGGCCCGCGCGGCCTGTTTGGATGTGTGGCTACGAGACGAGCGCGGCCTGGACACCGCGGGCATGACGGCCGAGGACATGCGCCAGGAGGCCGTGCGGCTCAACCGCGACTCGCAGGTGTCCGCGCCCATCATGGGCAAACAGGAGCTGTGGGACGGTCGCACCGGCGAGAAGTTCGACCAGCCCATCACCGTGGGCTACATCTACATGATGAAGCTGATCCACCTGGTGGAGGACAAGATCCACGCGCGCTCCATCGGCCCCTACTCGCTGATAACCCAGCAGCCGCTGGGCGGCAAGGCGCAGTTCGGCGGCCAGCGCTTCGGCGAGATGGAGGTGTGGGCGCTGGAAGCCTACAGCGCCGCGCACACCCTCCAGGAGATGCTCACCGTGAAGTCCGACGACGTGGTCGGGCGCGTGAAGACCTACGAGTCCATCGTCAAGGGCGAGGACGTGATGCAGCCCGGCATACCGGAGTCGTTCCACGTGCTGCTCAAGGAGCTGCAGAGCCTGGCCCTGTCGGTCGAGCTTCTGCACGAGGAGCCGGAAGGCATGTTGCTGGACGACGAGTCGATGGACATGGTGGACGGCCTGGACAGTTACGTCATGGACCCGTTCCCCACGATGGACATGCTGGGTGGCGATGAGGCCGCGCTTCCTCCGATTTTCCCCGAGCCGGCCTGGCCTGGCGACCTGCTGGCCCAGGCGCCGCCGGAGGACGACCAGCCGCTTTCGCAAATCGACCCGTCCCTGCCGGACCCCGGCCAGTCCCCGCCGGACCACGCCGAGCTTCCGGTCGAGGAGCCTCCGGCCCATGAGCCGGAAGAGGCCGACAGCTAACCCGGCCGCGGCTGTCCCGCGACGCGCGGGATGGCCGCTCCGAACCCTCCATCCGATAACCCTCCACAGGAGAGTGCTAAATGGCGCAAAACGGCAACGACTTCAACGCTATACGAATCTCGTTGGCCTCGCCTGAACAGATCAAGACCTGGTCTTACGGAGAAATCACCAAGCCGGAGACCATCAACTACCGCACGCTCCGGCCCGAAAAGGATGGGCTGTTCTGCGAGCGCATCTTCGGTCCCACCAAGGACTGGGAGTGCTACTGCGGCCGGTACAAGAAGATTCGCTACCGCGGCGTGATCTGTGACCGCTGCGGCGTCGAGGTGGCGCGCGCCAAGGTGCGCCGCGAGCGCATGGGACACATCGAGCTCGCCGCGCCCGTGGCCCACATCTGGTTCTCCAAGGGCACGCCCAGCCGGATGGGCCTGATGCTGGACCTGTCGCCCCGTAACCTGGACCGCGTGCTCTACTTCGCGCAGTACCTCGTCACCACCGTTGACGAGGACATGCGCTCGTTCGAACTCGACCGGCTCAACAAGGCGCTGGACGAGGCGCTGGACGAGTACGATACCGCGGCAAACGAGCAGCTTGGCCCGGCGCGCGCGCAACTGGCCGAGCTCCAGGTTGCGCTGGAGGAGGCGAAGTCGCAGCGCGAGGCAGCCGCCCGCGAGGCCGAGGAGCCGCTCCGCGCCAGGCTGGCCGACCTCGAAGGCGACGACGACAGCGCGAACGAGATCGAGGAACTCCAGCAGGTTCTCGCGCAGGCCGAGCAGCGGCTCGAGGCCGAGAAGGCGGAGCTCGAAAGCGAGCACGGCCCCGGGATCGAAGAGGCCGAAACCCGCCTCGCGGAGCTGGATCAGCACGTGGGGCAGCGGCGCGACGAGCTGGAGGACGACCTCGTCCGCGAGCTGGAGGACCTGGAGGGCATAAGCGTAGGCCAGCTTCTCACCGAGAGCCGCTACCGCGAGCTGCGCGCCAAGTTCCCTGCCGTGTTCAGGGCGGGAATGGGCGCCGAGGCGGTGCGCGAGCGGCTCACGTCGATCGACCTCGACGCCGAGCGCGACAGGCTCCAGGAGGAGCTTACCGACAAGTCGGGACAGAAGCGCAAGAAGGCCATCAAGCGGCTGCGCGTGGTCGAGGCGTTCAGGAAGAGCGGCAACAAGCCCGAGTGGATGGTGCTCACCACGCTGCCCGTGCTGCCGCCGGAGCTCCGCCCCATGGTGCAGCTCGACGGCGGACGCTTCGCCACGAGCGACCTCAACGACCTGTACCGGCGCGTCATCAACCGCAACAACCGCCTCAAGCGTCTCATGGACCTGATGGCGCCGGAGATCATCGTCCGCAACGAGAAGCGGATGCTCCAGGAGGCCGTGGACGCGCTGGTGGACAACGGACGCAGGGGCCGCCCCGTGTCCGGCAGCCACAACCACCGCCTCAAGTCGCTGTCCGACCTGCTGCGCGGCAAGCAGGGCCGCTTCCGGCAGAACCTGCTCGGCAAGCGCGTGGACTACAGCGGCCGCTCGGTTATCATCGCCGGCCCGGACCTCAGGTTGAACGAGTGCGGACTGCCGCGCCGGATGGCGCTGGAGCTGTTCAAGCCGTTCGTGATGCACGAGCTGGTGATGAAGGGCTACGCCCACAACATCAAGAGCGCCAAGCGCATGGCCGACAGGGCCACGCCGGAGGTGTGGGACATCCTGGAAAACGTGGTGATCGACAGGCCGGTGCTGCTCAACCGCGCGCCGACGCTCCACAGGCTCGGCATCCAGGCCTTCATGCCCAGGCTCATCGAGGGCAGCGCCATCCAGGTGCATCCCCTCGTGTGCGCCGCCTTCAACGCCGACTTCGACGGCGACCAGATGGCCGTGCACGTGCCGCTGTCGAGAGAGGCGGTTCTCGAGGCCAACCGAATGATGATGAGCACGTACAACATGCTCTCGCCCAGCTCCGGACAGCCCATCGTCGCGCCGACGCTCGACATGGTGCTCGGCTGCTACTACATGACCATCATGGACGAGGACCCGGAGGGCAAGCTTCCGAGCTTCGCCAGCTTCGAGGACGCCAAGCTCGCCCACCAGATGGAGATTGTGAAACTGCGCCAGCCCATCAGGGTGAGGGCGGGCAACGGGAACGGACAGACAGAGGAGTTGGAGACCACGGTAGGCCGGATCATCTTCAACGACCAACTGCCCGCCGAGATCGGCTTCCGGAACAAGGAGATGGACCGGGGCGCGCTGCAGGAGGTAACGGCCGCCTGCTTCCGCACGCTGGGCAACGAGGCTACCGTAGGCGTGCTGGACGGCATAAAGGCGCTGGGCTTCCACTACGCCACGAAGGCGGGCATAACCATCGCCATCAACGATATCGAGGCGCCCGCCAAGAAGGCCGAAATCCTGAGCGCCGCCGAGGCGAACGTCGACTTGCTGGAAGAGCAGTATCAGGATGGCCTTATTACGTGGGACGAACGCTACGAGAACGCCGTAAGGGTGTGGACCGACGCCAACGATGAACTGACCGGGGAGATCCAGGAGAACCTCAAGGACTACGGCGGCATCTACCTGATGGCCACCTCCGGCGCGAAAGGAAACATCGCCCAGATCAAGCAGATGGCCGGTATGAGAGGGCTGATGTCCGACCCCAAGGGACGCATCATCGACCGGCCCATCAAGGCCAACTTCCGCGAGGGGCTGAGCGTGCTCGAGTACTTCCTGTCCACGCACGGCGCCCGCAAGGGCCTGGCCGACACCGCCCTGCGCACCGCCGACAGCGGCTACCTGACGCGCCGCCTCATCGACGTCGCCCAGGAGATCATCGTGATGTCGGAGGACTGCGAGACGGAAGGCGGCGTCTGGATCGCGGACGACACAAGGGACAGCCAGCTTCCGCAGTTCGTGGACCGCGTGAGAAGCCGGTACGCGGCCGCCCCGGTACCGCACCCGGAGACCGGCGAGATTCTGATGGACCGCAACGAAATCGTGGACGAGGAGGCCATTGAACGCCTGCGCGAGGCCGGCGTTGCCGAGATAATGGTGCGCTCTCCTCTCAGGTGCCAGGCCGAGCGCGGCGTGTGCCGCATGTGCTACGGCCTGTCCCTGGCCACCATGCAGCCCGTGATGCTGGGCGAGGCCGTGGGCATCATCGCGGCGCAGAGCATCGGCGAGCCGGGCACGCAGCTAACCATGCGCACCTTCCACACCGGCGGCATCGCCGGCGTCGACATCACCAGCGGCCTTCCCAGGGTCGTGGAGTTGTTCGAGGCCAGGGTGCCCAAGGGCGAGGCGGTGCTGTCGGAGATCGAGGGCGAGATCGAAGTCCTGGAGACGCCCGGGTCGCGCATAATCCGCGTGTCCAGCATCCAGGAGTACAGCGACGAGTACGAGCTGCCGGAAGGCTACGAGTTCCAGGTGAGCGACGGCGCCGCCGTCAGCATCGGCGAGACGCTCGCCGTACAGGCGGCCCGCGATGAGGACGAGTCGGAAGACGGCGCGATTGCGCTGCCCGCCGAAAACCTGGTCGCCAGGGAGTCGGGCGTCGTCAGCCTCGGGGAGGGCAGCCTGATCATAGCCGGTGTCGATGAGGACATACGCGAGTACACCATCCCCGCGGCGGCCCGCATCATCGTGAGCACCGACGACACCGTGCAGGCTGGAGATGCCCTCACGTCCGGCAACTTGAGCCCGCAGCGCATACTCGCCATCCTCGGGCGCGAGGACGTGGAGCGCTACCTCACCGACGAGGTGCAGAGGGTGTACGTCAACCAGGGCGTGGCAATACACGACAAGCACATCGAGGTCATCATCTCCCAGATGCTGCGCAAGGTGCGCATCGACGCCCCGGGCGACACCGAGCTGCTGCCCGGCGAGTACATGGACCGCCAGCAGTTCAGGGAGACGATGGACGGCATTCTCGCCGAGGGCGGCGAGCCGGCCACGGCAAGCCCGGTGCTGCTGGGCATAACCAGGGCATCGCTCAACGTGGAGAGCTTCCTCGCGATGGCCTCCTTCCAGGAGACCACCCGCGTGCTCACCGAATCCGCCATCAACGGGGAAATCGACTACCTGCGCGGGCTGAAGGAAAACGTCATCATCGGCCGGCTCATCCCGGCGCGGCTGGACAACACCGAGGAGGGCCGCGAACTGCTGGGCATCGACGACGAGGAACTCGCGGTGCCGGAGCCTATCGGGATGTTGCCCCAGTTCCCAGGGGATGAGAGCGACATGCCCTTCGGCGGTTACGACCCTTCGGGCCCGCTGGACGCGCTGGATACGCTCGACCCGCTGGAGGGCGCGCCCGCCGACGACTAGTGCGCCGCGGGCCCCTATCCCCAGCTTTCGCGGGGACAGGCTCTAACCTTCCCCCCGCGAGGGGGAAGGGACTGGCGGGCGGTAGGCCGGTTGACCGGCTGGCGTGCCGTTGCTAAACTTTATCTGTCTTTATTCGTAATGTGGGCGGTTAGCTCAGCGGCCTAGAGCGCTGCGTTGACATCGCAGAGGTCATAAGTTCAAATCTTATACCGCCCACCACCCTTTCGCAGATACACCGAGTGAGGACGCCCATCGACAGCGCCAGCGGGTCGCCAACCGAGCAGTCCCCCGACGTTGAGCACATCCGCGAGGACACGCTCCGGCGCCTCGTACTCGACGCGGTTTCCCCCGACCTGGGGCTGTCGCCTCTTCGCGGGTTCAAGATGGACCTGTCCGCCAATCCGGGATTTCTCAAGGTGTTCTTCGCCGCGAGATGCGAGTGCACGACGGTAGCCCTGCTGAGCGTGGAGGCGTCGGCGGAAAAGACGGTCGCGGAGGTGGAACGTGCGCTGCCGTCGCTGGTCGGCAGGCTTGAAGCGCAGGCGCGCGCGTTCTACAATATGAACTGTGAAATGCATGAGAGGATGAGGCTGGGACCGGCCGCGGGAGGCCCCCGCTAGCCCGGCCAACGCCGCGCCAGCGTCACAGGAGGTGTCCAATTGCCCCCACGCAAGCGACGCGAGCTGACCGAAGAGGAGGCGATGCAGCGCGCCGTCCGTTTCTCGGAACGGTACGTCGAGAAAGGGCCCTACGAGTTCTTCCCCGAGGCCGACGTCGTGACCGTCGTCCAGGAGGGACTCGCCGAGAACGAGCGCCAGTACGGCTACCGGTACTGCCCTTGAATGCCGCTGAGCGGCGATCCGGTCGAGGACCGCAAGAAGATCTGCCCCTGCGAGCGGCACCACGAGGACATCGAGCGCGACGGTTTCTGTATTTGAATGTTCTTCGTGAGCGAAGAGTTTCTTCGCAAGTACGAACAGGGCGAGGATTTCGTGCAGACGGTCGATGAGGCCGTGCCGGTCGGCGAGGAGCTTTTCGCCGACACCGGCGGTAAGCGCGAGTTCAACGAGCGCCGCCGAGCGGCAGAGGACGACACGAAAGCGGAACAGGAATAGCGGAGGAGTGTTGCAAATGGAAAACACCGTACAGGTCTACAGCTCGACTGGTTGAGGCCCTTGCCACATGGTGAAAGTGTATCTTTCACGCAAGGGTGTAGAGTTCGACGACTTCAACGTCTCAACCGACCGCAGCGCGCTCAAGAACCTGATCGGCATGGGCTACCGCACCACGCCCGTCACCGTCATCGGCGACAGCAAGGTGGTGGGCTACAGCCCGGCCAAGCTGGACGAGGCGCTGCAAGCCGCAGGCATGGCCTAACGGGACTCGCGGGGGTCGACGCGCAGCTTTGCCGTTGACCCTCCTCCCCGTCATGCTGTAAAATCAAGACAGGTGGGCAGCAGGCCCACCGCTCGTGTTCGGCCCCGTGGTGTAGTGGCTTAACATACTGCCCTGTCAAGGCAGAGATCGCCGGTTCGAACCCGGTCGGGGTCGCCACCCTCCCATCATTCCCGTTCCCGCACACAATATCGGCCTAACACGTCCGCGAGCGTGCGCACACCGGCCGCGAGGTACTCACCCATGCACATCCAGAAGCTGGCCGACAGCCCCAGGAACCACCGCGGCGGACAGGTGTCCCACCTGATGCTCGCCCCCGGCCAGTTCGGCGCGCAGAACATGCTCGTGACCTGGGTCGAGGGCGCTCCCGGCAGCGAACAGGCCACACACGCCCACGCCGACAACGAGCAGGTGTACGTGATCATCAAGGGCCGGGGCGCCATGAACGTGAACGACGAGACAGAGGAGGTCGGCCCGGGCACGCTGGTGTACGTGCCGCCGGGGGCGTCCCACTCCATACGCAACATCGGCGACGAGCCGCTGGTGTTCATCTCGCCCACGGCTCCGCCGTTCCGCGTGCCGGCTGAGAACAGCCCGTGGCGGTCGCCTTCGTCCTAGCTCCGTCGGGCGCGTCCGCTAGACAGCCGATTCCTCCTCGCCCGGCTCGAACAGGAAGCCCCGTATCGCCTCCTGGTAGCGCTGGTAGAGGAACCCTCCCGCCAGCAGCAGCGCGCCCAGGCACAGGAACGCCGCCACGCGGTAGCCCTGCTCCAGCGCGAACGAGTCGGCCAGGAACAGTTTGACCACCGGCACCGCCAGCAGCCCGAGGCTGGCTATCCGCACCGTGCGAAGACGCCGCAGCACGCCAACGGTCAGCGCCGCGCTCGCGTACACGGCCAGCACCAGGCTGAGGGACAGGCTCTTGACGTAGAACTCCGCGTCGCCGGACACGTCGATAATCCCGCTGTCCACCAGGGCGAACGCCTCCGCGGCCAGTATCCACAGCGTCAGCGCGCTCGCGCCGGTCAGCAGGGCGGGCACGAGCAGGACGCGCTCGCGCTCGGAAACGCCGTCCGGCCGCCCGTGCAGCATGACCACCGCGGCGTACAGCGCGGCTATGCCGGACGCGAACGCGAGCATCCGTCCATTCAGAATCGGCGTAAATCCGTCCGTCTCGATGGTCGTCTCCCAGCCCACCAGACGCGCCGCCACGACCGCGAGTAGCACGACTCCGGACCATCGCATCTCTCGCAGGTCCAAGAATCGCCACGCCAGCACCATCACCACCGCGAGCGCGCTCCAGGCGACCGGCAGCCACGTGCTGCCGAGCTGCGTGGCGAACAGGGCGGCGAGCAGCACGTTGGCCGTCGTCAGCACGGCGGGGAACTCAGCCCACTCCTCCGCGCGCAGCGCCTCGCGCCCGCGCCAAAGCGCGTAAGCGGCGGCGTAGGCGGCCACGGCCCCTACGCCGAACGCGAGCGCATACAGGTTGGCGAAAGGTGTCAGGTCCTCGTCCAGCGCCATCGGCAGGCCGACAGCCAAAAGCCGCAGAGCGCCCAGGGCGAGCACAGCCAACCCGATCAACCGTGACGACAGTCCACCGAACGCGAACGACAGGCCGACGAAGGCGGCGCCTTGCGCCACCCATGCCGCGGCAAACCACGGATCGTCGAGCTGTGTGGCGAACAGCGCGGCGAGAAGCACGTTGGCGCCGGCCAGTACGGCGGGAAACTCGACCCACTCCTTCGCGAGCAGCGATTCCCGCTTGAGCCAAAGCGCGTAGGCGGCCGCTAAGGAGACCACGGCTCCGCCACCGAACGCGAGCGCGTACAGGTTGGCGAAAGGCGTCAGGTCCTCGTCCAGCGCCATCGGCAGGCCGACAACCAGCAGCCATGCCGCGCCCGCGGCGAGCGCGGTCAGCCCTATCAGCCGCGACGACAGTCCGCCGAACACGAACGACAGGCCGACGAATGCGGCACCCTGTGCGGCCCATGCCGCGCCGAACCACGGGTTTTCGAGCTGCGTGGCGAACAGCGCGGCGAGAAGCACGTTGGCGCCGGCCAGTACGGCGGGAAACTCGACCCACTCCTTCGCGCGGAGGGCGTCCCTGTTGCGCCGCAGCAGGTATGCGGCGATGAAGAACGCCGCGGCCTCGGTGGCGAACGTCAGCGCGTAGGGGTTCCGAAAAGCGGTTAACTCTTCAGTAAGTGCCGTGGGCACGTCCACCGCCAGCAAGCGCAGGATACTCAGAACAAGCGCCATCAGTCCCGCTATTCGTGTTGGGAGCCGGCCAAGCCTGAACGACAGCGCGATGAGCACCGCCCCCTGAGTTGCCCAGGCCGTTCCGATCCATGGACCTTCCAACTGCACGGGAGCGGCCGCAGCGAGAAACACAACCGCGATGCCGAAGGCCATCAGCGCGAGATAGTACTGCTCACGGCCACGCAACAGGGCCAGCGCGCCCAGCGCCGCGTAGAACGTCGCCAACAGGAGCGTGAACAGTCCCATCCACTCGCGGTAATCGTTCCACAGGAGACCGTAGCTGAGCGCGAGGAATGCGACCGCGTTGAGCACCATCAGCGAGTGGTCGAACGCCTGGGGCACCCTGCGCCAGATCACGTGGTACAGCATCGTGGAGGACACGAACGTCAGGAATATGCCGGTAAGAAACGCCTGGGCTATCTCGAGATCGGCGAAATCCTCAGCGTAGTCGTACCACGCCATGAACGACGCGAGGGACGCAAGAAGCGCGAGCAGCGTAAACCAGCGCCAGTTGCGGAGCGTCGACAGCGCGAGCACGCCCACGTTGACCAGCAGCACGTACACCATCACCTCGTAGTTCGGCCCTGTGCCCGCTACGCCCGTTCTGTCCTGCCCGCCGAACTCCCCAATCAGGAGCGGCGCGAGGTAGGCGCCCACCATGCCCAGGATCGCCAGCGACGTCGATTCGTGGCGCACGGCGAGCGTGGCGGCGGCGACGCTGGTGAGGGCCAGCACGCCAATCGCGGGATAGATGCCGATGAGTTGGTAGAAGGCGTAGGCCGAGAACACCGACAGGTAGACGATCGCGACTCCGCCGCCTGCGAGCGCCTGCGCGTAGATGGGATAGCGCCGCCGCCAGTACTCGCCGCCGCCCACCAGCGCCAGCCCTCCCACGACTCCCATGCCGATGCGCGCTTCCTCGCCGATCCACTCGTTGTCGAAGGCCAGCTTGAGGAAGAAACCCACCCCGATGATGAGCGCGAGCGCTCCGATTCGCGCGAGCCAGTTGCCGCCGAGGATGATCTCCCAGTCGACCGCGCTCACAACGCCGCGGAACTGCCCCGCGCCGGACGTGGGCGTGCTCGGGTCAACTGTCGCGGGCCCCCGCGTTTCTCCGGCCAGCGTAGTCAGGGGGCGGCGCACCGGGGCAGTGCGTGGATCGTCGGAGGGTGTCGGTCCGGGCGCGGCGTCCGGGGCCCTTACCGGGTCTGTACGCGGTCCGGTGAGAGGCGTCGTCCTGGCGGGCTGGCCCCTCGGTCGCACGGACTGGGTACGGCGGCGTTCGCCGGGAGGTGTTTGCCTGGGCGCGACGTCCGGCCCTCTCACCGGGCCGGTTCGCGGCCGGCTTGGCTGCCCCGTCAGCCCGTGCTCCGCCATGGTGCGCCGCAGCTCGGCCACCTCGGCGCTCAGGCGGCGAACGTCCGCGCGCAGCGCCTCCACCGGGTCGTCCGATTCGGCGCTGGACGCGGGCTGGGCCGCCTCCAGCGGCGACCCGCAGTGGATGCAGAATCTGTGGGGGTCGGCGTTTTCCCTGCCACACGCGGCGCAGCGCATCGGCGCACCTCCCACCGACTGAAGTGGCGCAACGATACCACGCCGCGCTCCTTTACGCCATGCCTGACCGCCAGTGGCCCCCGGCAGGCTTCAAAAGTGTTATCATCGTGTGCGCGTCCCGGCCCCGGTGAGCGATCTCGCGCCGGAGGTTCCCGCCATGTCGGGGGTCGCGAACCCGTGACACCACGCCGCCAGCGCTACGCTGGCCGCCCACAGCCCGGAGGCCCATGCCCCTGATACTCAGGATCTACAACTGGCGGCCCCGCACGCCCTTCTACTACGGCTGGCTGGTGCTGGGCGCCGCCGCCTTCGCCACCATAGGGGCCACGGGCGTCGCGCAGGTGGTGCTGGGCGGCATTCAGGACCTCATATTCGAGGACATGGGCTGGGACCGCAGCACCGTCGCCTACGCCGTTACAGCCGGCACCTGGATAGGCGGCGGCATTTCGCCGTTCGTAGGCAGGCTCGCCGACCGCTACGGCCCCCGCTGGATGATGCCCGCCGCGTCGCTCCTCACCGGCGTCTGCCTGTTCGCCGCCGCCGGCGCCGGAGGGGTGGTCCAGTTCTCCGCCGGCTACATCATCGCGCGCGGCCTGGGCAACACCATCCTCATCTCCGTGGTCCCCCGAACTCTCGCGGTCAACTTCTTCCAGCGGCAGCGCAACTTCGCCATCGGCCTAATCAGCATGGCCCGTCCCGTCGCGGGCGCCGCCAACATCCAGTTCTTCGCGCTTATGGCCGGGGCGGGCTACTCCTGGCGCGTCGGCTACCGCGCTCTCGGGGTGTTCGCGCTGCTGTTCACCTTACCGTTGCTGCTGATACTGCGACGCCGCCCCGAGGACATCGGCCTGCGCCCCGACGGCGCGCCCGCACAGCGGCCGGCCAATCCCCGGTCCGCGCGCGCGTCCGCCGCGCAGCGACGCCCGCCCAGCGACAGCGAGTACAGCTGGCGCGTGGGACAGGCGGCGCTCACGTTCCCATTCTGGGCCATCGTCACCGCGGAGTCGTTCTCCATCCTTGTTTCCGGCGGGCTGGGCTATCAGATTGTGCCCTACCTGCTGGATGCGGGCGTGCCGCGACCGCAGGCGGCGCTCGCGCTCAGCATATCCTCGCTGCTGGGGGCGTTCGCCAACCCCACGTGGGGATTCCTCTCGGACAAGTACTCGCCGCGCGTGTTGGCAATGGCCGTGCTGGTGCTCGCGCTGGCGGCAACCGTGCTGCTGCTCGCAATCGAACTGGGATGGCTGGACGCGCTCGGCGTCAGCGCGAGGAGCCACGGTACCTTCGTCGTGATAGTATGGGGCGCCGCGTCCGGCGGGGTCGGCATACTGGGCAGCATGATGCTGGCGCAGTACTACGGCAGGGCGCACTACGGCGCTATCTTAGGCCTGGTCGGGCTGTTCCAGACCGCGTCGCTCGGAGCGGGCCCGTCGTTCAGCGCGGTGCTCTACCGGCTCACCGGCGGACAGCAGACGGCGCTGTTCGCGTTCGGCTCGCTCGCCTACACGCTGGCGACCGTTCTGATGTACTTCGCGAGACGGCCACGCACGCCTCGCGAAGCGGCCCGGAGGCGCAGCGCGGCCGCAGGGGACGCTCCCCCATCCTAGCATTCCCCCTGCGAGGGGGAAGGGACTTTTCTCTGTCAGCACACCCGGGCAACCACAAGGGTTGCCCCTACGGGGACTAAAGGAGGCGAGATATGGTCGATTCGGTAGAGGTGGTGGTAATCGGGGCGGGCGCGGCGGGCTGCGCCGCCGCCTTCTATCTCGCGGAGGCCGGCATACGCGCTACCGTGGTCGAGCGCCAGGGAGTGGCGTCGTATGCGTCGGGCTACTCCGCGGGCGGCCTCAACCCGTTGCAGGGAGCGCAGATACCCGGCCCGCTGGCGCCGATGGCGTGGGCGTCTTTCGAGATGCACCTGGGGCTGTGGGAACGGCTGGAGGAGGCATCCGGCGTCGACTTCCGCGCCGCGCGCGTCGGCTCGGTCGACGTCGCCTTCGACGAGGGGGAGTTCGCGAGGTTAGAGGAGACCCGCGCGCTGTTCGAGGCCGCCGACGGCTTCTCGGCGGAGTGGGCGGACGGCTCGGAGCTGCTGCGCGACGAGCCGCGCCTGTCCGGGGACGCGCTGGGCGGCCTGCGGCTGTTCGGCAACGCCGTGCTCGACAGCGGCCTCTTCACGCAGGCGCTGCTCCGCGCCGCCGAGGGACTCGGCGCGACGGTGCGGCACGCCGGCGTGACCGCGCTGGAGACGAGCGGCGGATCCGTCCAGGGCGTGGCGCTCGACGACGGACGGATTGCGTGCGACGCCGTCGTGGTGGCCACCGGCCCGTGGAGCGGCGACGCTGAGAGCTGGCTGGGCGTGCCCATTCCGGTCGAGCCGCTCAAGGGCGAGATTCTGAGGCTGCGTCCGCCGGGCGGGCCGCTCTCCCACGACTGGTCCGGCGCGGGCGTGTCGCTGAACGACAGGGCGGGCGGTCAGGCGTGGGTGGGCGCGACCGAGCAGAGGAGGGGATGGGACGTCAACCCCAGCGAGTGGGCGCGCCGGACTCTGTCCGCCGGGGCCGCGCGGCTGATGCCCTCGTTCGCGGACGCCGAGCTGGTGCTCCACACCGCCTGCCTGCGACCTGTAACGCCGGACTGGCTGCCGATACTTGGCAGGGCGCCCGGCTGGAACAACGCCTACCTGGCGACCGGCGCGGGCAAGAAGGGCATCCTGCTCGCGCCGGCGATGGGTCTCGCGGTCGCCGACCTTGTCGCAGGAAGGGAACCGGCGCTGGAACTGTCGCCGTTCGCGCCGGGGCGGTTCGCGTAGTACCGCATCCATCTCCGGTGGGGTTTGCAAATCCGCCAGTGCTTCTGGGCGGTGCGGGTTCGTCCGCTTACGCGAGCATCAAACGTTCGCCCTTGGGAGGCGGGATCGGACGTCCAATGTCTCGCGCCGTTTCCAGCCACAGATCCATGGCAAGGTTGACCTGCTCCAAGGCGGCCAATTGGGTGTCCCCGTGGGCCGCGCAACCTGGAAGCTGAGGGACTTCGGCGACGAAGGCGTCGTCGGCGTTGCTCCAGTAAAGGATTACCTCGTACTTGTGCATCAGCCCACCTCTCCAAACCAGCGCCTCACGATTGCCTGCCTCACCTGCCGGACCTGATAGGGTTTGGCGTGACTGCCGTCGCGTTGCAGGTTCAAAATGTCACGAACGCCGGTCCTGCTGAATATGTGGTGACTTCCTCGCACTCTCTCGACATACCCCATGTGTAGTAGGTATTGGCGGAGTTCTTCGAACCGTATGTTGGCGTCTGCTTGGCCACTAAGGATTCGATGGCGAAGGTTATCGTATCTGCTGGTCATCTACAGAACTATGAAGCCCAATCTCGAATCATGCACGGGCTATCCTGTTGGTCATGCCGTGTAGATTCCATCATAGCACGCCGGTTGCCTCTCAAGTAGGGGCGGCGAATGAACGCGGGTCTTGGAAGACTGCCCTTTGAATAACCGGTCGGCTGCCCACGCACATAAGCACGCCTACTCCCCCATGTGGCGCTCGTACCACTCGAGGGTGCGCTCGAACCACTCCTCGCGCATCTTGGGGTGGCCGGTGCGGAAGAAGCCGTGCGGCCCTGACGGGAACCTGACGAACTCCACCTCTTTGCCCAGCCGCTTCAGTGCCACGAAGTACTGCTCGCTCTGCTCCATCGGGCAGCGCAGGTCGTCCTCGCTGTGCATCAACAGCACGGGCGTCTCCACGTTGGGCGCGTAGGTGAGCGGGGAGTGCTTGAAGTAGATGTCGAGGATGTCCTTCCTCATGCCGCCCATGTTGGCTTCCATGAACCATACGCCGATGTCCGACGTCCCGTAGAAGCTGGAGTGATTCGTTACCGGCGCGCCCACGATCGCCGCGGCGAACCGATTGGTGTGGCCCACGACCCAGCTTGTCATGTAGCCGCCGTAGCTGTAGCCCTGCACGCCCATGCGTGACGTGTCGACGTAGTGGCGCGCCGATACTTCGTCCACGACGCCCATGATGTCCAGGTAGTCCTCGCCGCCCCAGTCCTCCTGCACCGCCGCCATGAAGTCCATGCCGTAGGTGGACGAGCCCCTGGGATTGACCGTGAGCACGATGTAGCCGGCCGTGGCCAGCGTCTGCTGGCGCAGGTCGAATGCGTGGTAGAACGCGCCGTGCGGCCCGCCGTGAATGTCCACAACCAGAGGGTAGCGCCCCGAAGGGTCGAAGTCGGGCGGGAACCAGAGCCAGCCGTGGACCTCGTAGCCGGCGCGCTCGATGGATAGCCGCTCCACGCCCGCGGGCGGGTGTCCGGCGAAGTACGCCTCGTCGTAGGACGTCAGCGCGCTCTGGGCGCCGTCCCCCGTGTCGATCACGCGCAACTCGTCCAGCGACGTAGGCGAGCTGCCCGACACCACCGCGCGCGTCGCCTGCGAGTCGAACCCCGCGCTGTTGTACTGCCCGCCGCCTCCGGCCAGCACGCGGTGCCCTTCGCCGGATACCGGCGCGTCGCAGACGTAGGACTCGCCGTGCGCGTCGCCCAGAAAGACGATCCTGTCGTCGTCTGTCCACACGAGGTCCGGTGAGGCCGTGTTCGGCCCGCCCGCCTTCAGCGTCAGCGTGCCGTCCGTGATGCGCCGCGGCGTGGCCCCCGCCTCGAGCACGTACAGCATACCGCCGTTGGACGCCGACAGCTTGTAGTTCTCCGAGCCGATGGTGACGA
This sequence comes from Dehalococcoidia bacterium, assembly GCA_965204815.1. GTDB lineage: Bacteria > Chloroflexota > Dehalococcoidia > Lucifugimonadales > CATOSD01 > CATOSD01. The sequence goes on along the minus strand of OZ242014.1, from coordinate 2,951,963 downwards.
CTCGCTTACCGTCGGGCGACCATACGACGCCGCCAGCGAACGCCAGGCCCTCGGACCAGCACTCCACGTCGCCGCCGCCGGAGGGTACGACGTACACCTCGGTGAAGCTGTGCATGTCCCTGTCCTTCCGCCGGCTGGACACGAACGCTATTCTGCTGCCGTCGGGCGACCACGCCGGAGAGCAGTCGTCGCCCTCGCCATGCACGAGCTGCCGCGCCTCGCCGCCCGCCGCGTCGATCACGAACAGGTGGCGGAAGGCGTTGCCCCGCCAGCCAATCGAGTCGGCGCGGTAGCGAATCCTGGTCACCACGCGCGCCTGCGGGTACCGGGTGTGGTCGTGATCGTCGGGCAGCCTGTCGGGATCGACGTCCGAGATGAACGCCAGCGACCGCGAGTCGGGCGACCAGGCGAACTCGGTCACGCCGCCCGGTGCGGAGGTGAGCCTGCCCGCCTCGCCGCCGTTCGCGGGAATCAGCCAGAGCTGACGCAAACCGCCGTCGTCAGGCCGCAGGAAAGCGACCGTCTGGCCGTCCGGCGAGAACTGCGGGCTGCCGTCGCTGTCGCCGGACGTGAACGCCCTCGACTCGCCGTCGGGCAGGTCCCGCATCATAATGCGAGAGCGGTACTGCATCGCCTCCCGGTCCACGCGCGTCTCCACGAACACCAATCGGCCACCGTCCGCCGACAGGTTGGGCGCCGACGCGCTCACGTGCTTGTATACGAAGTCCGGCCCGATTGGCTTGCCCATAGCTGTCCTCCTGGTCGACCTTCTCTTGGCTCCTTACTGTCGCGGTGACGGCGCGGCGAATGTCATTACCCTGGCCGGGTTGTCCACCAGTATCTTGCGAATCGCCTCGTCGGTGAAGCCGCGCTGCCGCATACGTGGCACGATGTGGCTGAGGATGTAGAAGTAGCCGTGCCCGCCGTACACCGTAAGCCTGTCCTTCGAGTCGATGTCGTGCGCCACCACTATCTTGTCCTCGTAGCCCTCGGACGCGACCCAACTTATGTCGTCCATGCGCTTGGCGTCGCCCGGCATGTCGATTTCGGTGTTCGCGCCGTAGTAGGACTCCTCCTTGCCGAACAGGTCCCACTCCATGTAGATGCCGCTCTCGGCCATCCGCCGTAGCGTGGATTTCTCGAACACCGTCCGGTCCAGGTGGCCGATGATGGTGCGCCCCAGGTCGGCGCCCACCTCGCTCAACACCTCGATAATCTCCAGCGGCGCGTGCTCGTTGCGCCCCGGGTGGATGAGCAGCGGCGCGCCCGTGATGCGCTGCGCCCTGCCGGACGCCCGCAGGACCTTGCGCTCGTTGTCGGTGAGCGGCCAGGTGCAGCCCACCTCGCCGATGACGCCGGACTTTATGCCGGTGCCGTCCACGCCCTCCACGATGTCCTGGACGATCTTCTCCACAAGCTCCGACTCGTCGCGATCGGACATGTCCGCCGGATGCGCGGCGTCTACGTAGAACGAGCCGCCCATGACGATCTTGACGCCGGTGGCCCTGGAGATGCGCGCCAGGCCCACCGGGTCGCGGCCTATGCCCATGCTGGACGGCTCGACGATAGTGCCGCCGCCGTACTGCTTGAACAGGTTGGCCTCGTCTATGGCCAGGTCGACGTCCTCCAGGCCGGACACCGCCGCCATGCGCCCGAAGTGGTACTTGCGGTACGCCAGCGACTCCAGCGTCACGGGCTGGTTGTACAGGTGGCGCGCGCTGGCCTCAGCGGGCCGGTCCACCATGTGGTCTGTGGACACCAGCAGGTGGTCGTGCGTGAAGGTCACGCCAAGCTCGCCGGGGTCCACCAGGCCCAGCACCGTCTGCACCTTGCCCTCGATGTTGAATCCGGCCATTGTGTGCCTCCTTCAGTCCCCTCTCCCTCAAGGGAGAGGGCTAGGGTGAGGGTGAAAGCTCCGCTAACCTATTGTTCCCTAACCTATCCCCGCGCCCGTATTCTGGCCCACCTGTCCCGCAGCGTGACCGTGCGATTGAACACCGGCGCGCCCGGCGCGGAGTCTTCCGTATCGACGCAGAAGTAGCCCTGCCGCTCGAACTGGAACTTCGCGCCCGGCTCCGCTTCCGCCAGGCTCGGCTCGATGCGGCACGAGTCCAGCCGCGTGAGCGAGTCCGGGTTCACGTTCAGATCGTCGTCCGGGTCCCAGCCCGGGTCTTCCTCATCCAGGAAGAGGTGGTCGAATAGCCGCACCTCGGCGGGCAGCGAGTGCTCCGCCGACACCCAGTGCAGAGTGGCGCGCACCCTGCGCCCGTCCGGGGCCGAGCCGCCCTTCGTTTCGGGATCGTACTCGCACCGCAACTCCACCACCTCGCCGGTGGCCTCGTCCTTGACCGCCTCCAGGCACCTGAGGAAGTAGGCGTAGCGCAGCCGCACCTCACGGCCCGGAGCCAGCCGGTAGAACCGGCGCGGAGGGTCCTCCATGAAGTCCTCACGCTCCACGTACAGCACCCGCGAGAAGGGAACCATGCGCGTGCCGGCGCTCGCGTCCTCCGGGTTGTTCTGGGCGTCCAGGTATTCAACCTGGCCCTCCGGGTAGTTCTCGATGACCACGCGCAGCGGGTCCAGCACGGCCATCCTGCGCTCCGCCCGCACGTTCAGGTCCTCGCGCAGCGCGTGCTCTAGCTGGCTCACGTCGATCACCGAGTTGGTCTTGGCCACGCCCACCCGCTCGCAGAACGCGCGGATAGACTCCGGCGTGTAGCCTCGTCGCCGCATCCCCGAAATCGTGGGCATTCGCGGGTCGTCCCAGCCGGACACGAGGCCGCTGTCGACCACCCGCAGCAGCCTGCGCTTGCTCAGGACGGTGCGGCTTATCTGCAGGCGTGCGAACTCTATCTGCTGCGGGTGGTACAGCCCCAACTCCTCCAGAAGCCAGTCGTACAGCGGGCGGTGGTCCTCGAACTCCAGCGTGCAGATGGAGTGGGTGATGCCCTCCAGCGAGTCGGAGAGGCCGTGCGCGAAGTCGTACATCGGGTATACGGCCCAGTCGTCGCCCGTCCTGTAGTGCGGCGGCGTGCTCCGGATGCGGTACAGCACGGGGTCGCGCAGGTTGATGTTGGGCGAGGCCATGTCGATCTTGGCGCGCAGCACGTGAGTGCCCTCCTCGAACTCGCCCGCGCGCATCCTCTCGAACAGGTACAGGCTCTCCTCCGGGGAGCGGTCGCGGTGGGGACTGTCGCGCCCCGGCTCGGTCAGCGTACCCCGGTGCTCGCGAATCTCGTCCGCGCTGAGCGAGTCGACGTAGGCCCTGCCCTTCTTGATGAGCTGCACGGCCATGTCGTAGAGCTGCTCGAAGTAGTCGGAGGCGTAAAGCTCCCTGTCGGACCAGTCGAATCCCAGCCACTGTATGTCGGCCTTCATCGAGTTGACGAACTCGGTGTCCTCGGTCGCCGGGTTGGTGTCGTCGAAACGCAGATTGCACATGCCGCCGTTCTCGGCTGCTACGCCGAAGTTCAGGCAGATCGACTTGGCGTGCCCGATGTGCAGGTAGCCGTTGGGCTCGGGAGGAAACCGCGTGTGAACGCGCCCGCCGTACTTGCCCGACTCGTTGTCTTCGGCGACGATTCTGCGGACGAAGTCCGAACTTGCCTCTTGTGTTTCCTGACTCATTCGCTCACCTGGTGATTGCCGAAAGTCCCTTCCGCCTCGTCCGTCACATTCTAGGCCATTTTCGTGCCCCGCGCATGGGTGTGTTAGACTGCCGGGCAGTTGAAAAGCATGAATAGTCCGCAACATGGCGGAATGGAGGTAACTTGAATGTCTGTGTCGCAAAGCGGGGCGTTCCACATACTTGCCCTTGATGGCGGAGGAGCCAGGGGAGTCTACCCGGCCCAAATTCTATCGAGCGTCGAGCAGGCGCTCGGAACACCGGTGGGAAAGTGCTTTGACCTCATCGCGGGCGCCAGCACGGGTTCCATCATCGCCGGTGCCGCTGCCACTGGTATTCCCATGACCAAGATTGTCAAACTCTTTGAGGAGGAAGCGCCGCGAGTGTTCCGGAAGAAATGGTCGGGTTCGTTCCACGTCCGCAGCAAGTACTCCCGGCATCGCCTTGAAGAGATCGTCCGAAACTGCGTATCTGACTTGACCCTCGGAGAAATCTCAACGCCTCTTATGATCATGAGCTCCAACATCTCCACGGGCGAAGTGCATGTGTTCAAGTCGAGGTATCTGAAAGACCTTGGGGAACTATACGTCAGAGACGGAGATGTTCCTCTGAGCAACGCAATCCTGGCGTCGTGCGCCGCACCGACGTACTTTGACCCTGTACTGGTAGGCACTTCCCTGCTGGCGGATGGCGGCCTGTGGGCCAATAATCCTTCCATCATGGCGTTGACCGAAGCGGTCTCGAAATTCGGGCGTGAAATTGAGGATGTACACATCCTATCTATCGGCACGGGCCATTCAGCCAACTTCTATTCGCATAGCCGGCAATGGGGCCTTTTGACTGGATGGGGCAGGGACAAGTTGGTCTCATTCTTCCTCGACCTTCAGTCGCAAGCCTCGACGAACATGGCAAAGTTGCTGCTCCCGAACAGGTATATGCGACTTGACCCAGAAATCGGAGCTTGGGACTTGGACGATACGGCGCATATCGGTAATCTCAAGGCCCTGGCCGATAGGGACTACGCCCGCCAAAACGAAGCCATACTCAATAGACTTAGAATTCCAACATCTAGTAAAATTAGGCGTGAGTAGTTCGACCGTCCTTTGGATTGGCATTCCATTGCATAAGCAAAGTGCAAAAGGGAGGTTTTGATGGCCAAGAACGTTAAGCAGTTCCGGGAGTTTCTTCGTGATGAAGTCAACTTGAACCCGCGCAGGCTTGAACGGTTGAATACCAGCGTCGGGGCCGTGGACCGTTACCTCAAAGAACATCTGCCTGGCTACCAGAAGATGGAGCGTCAGGGTTCATACGCGCTGGAGACTCTTATCAGGCCCGTCGATGACAATGACGAATACGACGCCGACATTCAGATAGTTATGAATCCCAATGGGCAATGGCGGGCCACAGACTATCTGAACGCGGTTTATGAGACCTTGAAGCAGAATGGAAACTACTCCGACAAGCTCAGTCGGAAGTCTCGCTGCGTCACCATCGATTACGCCGGCGACTTTCACCTAGACGTCGTTCCGCGAGTGACTTCTCGGGGCAGGGTCCGAATTTGCAACCGGAGCACAAACAAATTTGAGCCAACGGACGGGAATGGTTACAGGGACTGGTTCAACGAAAAGAACCGGATAACCGGCGGCAACCTGAAACGAGTAGTCAGACTGCTCAAGCGCCTGCGCGACCATAAGAACAACTACACCGCTAAGTCGATTCTGCTGACCACATTGGCAGGCAACTCGATTAGGCCCGGTGACGAAGGGGCGCAGGCAGTCAGTACTGTGGCCGACACACTCGTCACAGTATTGACGAGAATGGACGCAAAGCTGCAACGCCAGCCAAACATGCCTGAAGTCAGGAACCCGGCGCTTCCCAGCGAAACCTTCAACCGGCACTGGGACCAGAGAAGGTACGCTAATTTTAGGGATAGAGTTCACTCGCACGCTCTGACGGCTAGGCAAGCTAGAGAGGAATCGTCCATCGAAGACGCCATCAAGGTGTGGCAAAAGCTGTTCGGAGACAGCTTTGGAAGGGGGTATAGGGGAGGCGGCGGTAGCGGGACAGACGGCAGCCCCAATCCGCCGGATAAGCCCCGACAGGGCGCCCACCGCAGTGTGCCTCCTGCGGTGTCCATTCCGGTGGCCCACCGGCCGAACGAGGCGCGCAGGTTCGGCTAGACGATGATCTCGGATTGCCATTTCCACCCTGAATCACTGGAGGCGTTCACACGAGAACTCTCAGATGCGGGATTCTCGCCCGTTCCCGGCTCCCATTCCCAGAAGTGGACCGGCGACATTCACCCCGCCTTCGAGCCGCTAACCGACGCGACGACGATGGACGTCGTCATAATGTCCGGCTGGCCGTACCGGCCGCCAGTTCTCTTGGTGCAAGGCCTGGAATCCAATCACCTGACTCTTGATGGATTCGTCTGCCTATGGACCGACGGAAACGCCAGCCTGGAGTGGACTACAGTAGAAGGGTTGTTCTCAAGAATAGAAGAATGGTGCGAAAACTCCATGCGCGGCTGGGAAGACGACAACCTCGGCCTTGACGCTCTGATGAACTTTGCCCACAAGTTTGGGCTGGTAGCCACGTTCGATTTGGAGTCGCTTGGCGTCAAGACCGGTGGATGGGGCGAATGTCACGCCAATTTGGTACCCAAACCGCTCAGAGTGGACATATTGCCCGGAAAGAGTCAGACCGGAACTCTGCTGCGTGGCATGTGGTTCCATGTAGGACAACTGAAGGGTACGCCCCCGCGCCGACTTTCCGAAGTCTTGCGACTCCTTCCAAGAGCGCAACGCAGAGTACTATGCAGGGCATTGGGCCAACGGCGCAGGCAAGACCCTCTTGAAGCAAGCGGGGGCGTGGACCTCATCTTGTTTTGCTGGGCACGTAAAGAACTGACCGACCTGTTGGTTCTGGCCGTTAGAGGCACGGCGCATGACCTGGAGGCAGTGGCATTGCAACCAGGGCCCATTGATGAGCACAGCCTTGTTTTGCGTGCGGGACCCGACGCCAACTCATTGCGTCCTCTCAAGGCAACCATATTCGGGGCTGGAGCGTTGGGCGGTCACACGGCAACACTGCTAGCCGAGAGCGGGACTGGCTCTCTGAGATTAGTGGACCCCGACGTTCTGTTGCCTGGCAACGTTGTTAGACACGTCTCCAGCCACAGGTATACGGGTGCCGCCAAGGTACACGCGGTCCAGGCCGAAGTCATGCAGCACGCCCCGTGGGCACATGTTGAGTGCTTTCCTGAACCGGCCATTACTCCAAGCGATTTTCGCAAGCATGTTGAGGATGCCAACGTGGTGATAGATACCACCGGCAACGAAGCGCTGACTGGATCTCTAGCTATGGTGGCGGAGTTTCTGGATAAACCGATGATTGCGGGAGCACTCTATCGTGGCGGGTTCATCGGCCGGGTGCAGAGACAAGCGTTGCCTGACGATACTCCGATTCACCAACGTCAAATCTCAGCGCGATATCCAGAGATTCCTGGCGGCGCGGCCGCCGTAGAATTTGCCACGCTCGAGCTAGGATGCTCAGCGCCGGTCAATAATGCGCCGCCAAGCTCCGTATCCGCTTGTGCCGCTCTAATTGTACAGGCCGCCATTGACGTCCTTACCGGACGGTTCGAGTTTGCGGACGAGATGATTGACGTCTATCGTCCTTTACCGGGCACAGTGTTCGACATTGTTGGTCGATACTCCCCGGGGTCCTCTCTCCTTTGAACTCGAGGACGGGCGCGCGGTTCATTCCTGCCATAAATCATACACGCCTCCGTCCTCCCTGATAGCGTCGAACTTCAGCCTGATCGACTTGACATACCTGTGGTGGAGATGGCCGTTCCGATCAGGCGGAGACCGCGTGAAGACTCTCATCCACGCCATTTTCGTGCCCCGCGCATGGGTGTGTTAGACTAGGGTGCGCGAGACGCCGCCGTCCCGCGAGGCGTCGAGCCCCATCCTGACCACTGCGGAGCGCGCCGCGCCCACACGTTTGGCGCGCGGCGCTAACTGATTGATATGAAAATTAGCCAGATTCTCAAGGACGAGCGCAGCATCTCGTTCGAGTTCTTCCCGCCCAGAAATGAACGGGGCCACAGGGCCTTCTTTCGCTCGCTGGACCGCCTCTCGGTGTTCCGGCCCTCGTTCGTGTCCGTGACCTACGGCGCGGGCGGCTCCACCAAGGAAGTCACCGAGGAGATGGTGGTGAGTGTCCTGCGGGATACGCCGCTGTTGCCCATGGCACACCTCACCTGCTCGGCGCAGACCCGGCACGAAGTGGACGAGGTGCTGAGGCGACTCGCGGCCGCCGGAATCGAGAACGTGCTGGCGCTGCGCGGCGATCCTCCTAAGGGCAGCGACCGGTTCGTGCCCGTCGAGGACGGCTTCGCGCACTCCACCGATCTCATAAGCCACATCCGCGAGAGCTACGACCTGGGCATTGGCGCGGCGTGCTACCCCGAGACCCACCCCGAGGCGGTCAGCCCCGAGGCCGATCTCGACTTCGCGAAGAAGAAGGTGGACCTGGGGGCCGAGTTCCTGGTGACGCAGCTCTTTTTCGACAACGCCGACTTCTTCGGCTTCGTCGACAGGGCGCGGCAGGCGGGCATAGAGGCGCCCATCATCGCCGGCATCATGCCCATTCTGAGCGCGTCCCAGATACGGCGGATGACCGCGCTGTGCGGCGCCGGCATACCGTCCGCGCTGGACGCGAAGCTGTCCCGGCACGAGGGCGACGACGACGCGGTGCGCGAGTTGGGCATAGAGCACGCCACGCGCCAGGTGAGGGAGCTGTGGGACAACGGCGTGGACGGCGTGCACTTCTACGCGCTCAACCGTGCCCGCTCGGTGTCCCGCGTGCTCCGCGACCTCCGTCTGCCCGGCCACGAGGGGGAAGGGTAGGGCGCACTCCGCGTGGCGTCAGTCCCCTCTCCCAAGACTGGGAGAGGGTTAGGGTGAGGGTTGAAGTCATGCCCAGCTACGCCGTAATCCTGCTGTCCGGCGGCCTCGACTCCACCACCGTCGCGGCCTACGCAAAGGACCGCGTCGACAGCCTGGCGGCGATCACTTTCCACTACGGCCAGACCCACGCGAAAGAGGTCGACTGCGCGGAGAAAATCGCGGGAATCATGGGCATCGAGCACAGGCTGCTCGACATCTCCTTCCTCTCGGAAGTCGCCTGGTACTCCGCGCTCACCAGCCCCGACCGCTTCCCAATGCCGTCGGGCCGTCCCGGAGGCGAGATAGGGCACGGCGTGCCGATAACCTACGTGCCGCTGCGCAACACCATCTTCCTGGCTCTCGCCGCGGCCTACCTGGAAAGCAATGTGCTGCACGCCATCGAGATGGAGGGCGTGGACTCGGCCGAGGTCACCGCGTCCGTCTACATGGCCCCGAACGCCCTGGACTACAGCGGCTACCCCGACTGCCGGCCCGAGTTCTACGACAAGGCGCGGCAGACGCTGGACGCCGGAAGCAAGCTCTGGACCGAGTACGGTGTGCCCATCGGCGTAGAGACGCCGATCATCGACCTGTCGAAAGCCGAGATTGCCGCGCTGGGCACCCGTCTTGGAGCGCCGCTGGAGCACACCTGGAGCTGCTACGAGGGCGGCGACGTCCCCTGCGGCACGTGCGATAGCTGCATACTGCGCGCCAAAGGCTTCGCCGAGGCGGGCATCCTCGACCCGCTGCTGACGCGGCTGGAAGCTACTCCTCGAAGCGCCTGAATACCAGGCAGGCGTTCTGGCCGCCGAATCCGAAGCTGTTCGACAACACCGTGTCCACCCGCGTCTTGCGCGACACGTTCGGCACGTAGTCGAGGTCGCAGTCCGGGTCGGGGTGCTCGTAGTTGATGGTGGGATGAATCTCGTTGTGCGCGATGGACTGGATGCACGCCACCGCCTCCACGGCTCCCGCGCCGCCCAGCGCGTGCCCAATCATCGACTTGGTCGAGCTGATGGGCACGTCGTAGGCCCGCTCGCCGAACAGTGACTTGATCGCCAGGGTCTCCACGTGGTCGTTCTTGGGCGTCGACGTGCCGTGTGCGTTGATGTAATCGACCTCGTCGATGCCCACGCCCGCGTTCTCCAGCGCCCAGCGCATCGCCCGCGCGGCCCCGGCGCCGTCCTCGTCCGGCTGCACCGCGTGGAAGGCGTCTGAGGACACCCCGTAGCCCGCAACCTCCGCCAGTATGTTCGCCCCCCGGTCTATGGCGTGCTCCAGGCTCTCGATCACCAACACGGCCGCCGCCTCCGCGGGCACGAAGCCGTCGCGCTTGGCGTCGAACGGCCGGCTCGCCTTCTCCGGCTCTTCGTTGCTGCGCGTGAGCGCCTTGATGACGTTGAATCCGCCCAGAGCGAGCTGGCAAATGCCCGCCTCGCAGCCGCCGCCCAATATCACGTCCGCCGCGCCCCTGCGCACCGCCTCCGCCGCCTCGCCTATCGCCTGGTTGCCCGCGGCGCACGCGGTTATCACCGTCGAGGTGTACCCCTTCAGCCCGTACAGCCGGCTCACGTTCGCCGCCGCCATGTTCGGCAGAATCATGGGAATGAAGAACGGGCTTACGCGCATGCCGCCGCGCTGCATCATGATGCGGGCGTTCTCTTCCGTCACCGGAAATCCGCCGTTGCCGTTGCCCATCACCACGCCCAGCCGCTCCGGGTCCTCCCGTGACAGGTCCAGCCCGCCGTGCTCGATGGCCAGGCCCGCCGCGGCAACCGCCATCTGCGAAAAGCGCGCGATTCTCCGGGACTCCTTACGGTCCATGAAGTCGCCCGCGTCGAACTCCGGCACTTCCCCCGCGATCTGGCACGGGTAGTCGCTGTAGTCGCACATCACGCCCGGAGCGATGCCGGACTTGCCGGCCACGAGGTTGCCCCAGTACTCGTCGATCGTCGTGCCGAGGGGCGTTATCGCCCCCATGCCGGTTATCACCACTCGCCGTCTGTGTTCGTTCATGTCGTCTACACCCTGCTCGGTTGACCTCACCCCCATCAAGGGGGAAGGGACCCTTGTCATCCCCTGGACGGGGGCAGCTTGATTGTCGGGTACAGCTCCGGGGGTATGTCTCGCACGTGCTCGATGATCTCGGCGGCCACCGTCAGCGAGCCGGTGCCCAGCACCAGGTCGCCGTCGCCGGCCATCTCCAGCGCGCGGCGCGTGCCCTCGCCCACGTCCTCCGTCCGGTGCGCGACCGTCACGTCTCTGGACTCGAACAGCTCCGCAATGCCCTCGGATGCCGCGGACCTGGGATGGCGCGAGCGCACCGCCACGACCACCGGCGAAAGCTGGGCGATGGCGTCCGCCATGCCCTCAGCGCTGTGCCCGCCCAGCGATCCAAATATCAGGATAACACGATTGAACCGGAAGTTCTCTCGAACGGCCTCCACCAGCCGGCCCATGGAGTGGGGATTGTGGGCGCCGTCCACCACCAGGGTTCTGCCGTTCGTGGACAGCACCTCCAGCCGGGCGGACCAGCGGACGTTGGCTATTCCGCTGACGATGCTCTCCGCGGATACGGCGTAGCGGTCGGGCAGGGACTCTACTGCCGCTATGGCGGTCGCGGCGTTGGCAAGCTGGTGGTCGCCCAGCAGGGGAGTGCGAAGCCGGTAGACGCCGCGCAGTCCCTCGACCACGAACGACTGGCCGGAAATATCGGCGTCCAGCTTGGAGACCGACAGCTCGCGCTCGACGCGTACCAGCGGCGCGCTCCGCTCCTCGGCGATGCGCGCGATCACTCCCATCGCCGCTTCGCTGTTGGGCGCGGCGGCCACCGGCACGCCGGGCTTTATGATGCCGGCCTTCTCGAAGGCGATCTTCTCCACCGTGTCCCCCAGCGTGGCCACGTGGTCCAGGCTGATGGACGTTATCGCGCACACCTCCGGGCGCACGATGTTGGTGGAGTCCAACCTGCCGCCCAGTCCGACCTCCATCACCTGGAAGTCGGCGCCGATGCTCGCGAAGTGGACGAACGCCATCGCGGTGAGCGCCTCGAAGGTCGTGGCGGGGCCGTACGGCCCATCCTCGTCGAGGCTGAGCACGGCGGGCCAAATGCGGGCCACGACCGAGGCGAAGTCGTCCTCGCTTATGGGAGTCATGCCGACGCGGATGCGCTCGGTGGCGCGGTGCAGGTGCGGCGAGGTGAACAGGCCCACCTTGTGGCCGTGGGCCGTGAGTATCGACGTCACCATGGCGGACGTGCTGCCTTTGCCCTTGGTGCCGGCGACGTGCACGGTGGGCGTGGCGAGGTGGGCGTTGCCGAGCCGCTCCATGAGCAGGTGCATCCGCTCCAGGTGGAAGCCGGAGTGGCCGGGCCTGGTCTTGGAACGCTCGAAGTCGGCGAGGCCCATCACCAGCCCCAGCGCCTCATCGTAGGTCAGGGAGCCGTCGGGTGGGCCGAGGCCCTGGACGCAGGCGTCTTCGGCAGCGGAAATGGCTAGCCCCTCCATGCTGGCGGCGCGTCCCGTGGGCCGGGCGCTGCACGTCAGAAGGAAATTCTATCCCAAGACAGGTGGTTTTGGCTAGGGCCGTGGCCGAAACGTCAGACCCCTCTCCCAAGACTGGGAGAGGGTTAGGGTGAGGGTTGAAGACGCAAGTCCCTTCAAGTCTGAACAGCGGCACAAGAAGGCCCCCTCCTGTTGTGGAGGGGGCCCTCTCTCATCGGTACGGAGCCTGGGAGGCCAGGCTAGGGCATCGCGCTACGAAATGGGCGCCAGCACCCTTGCCGCCGCGGCGTTGATGCCGGTCTCCGACGCGCCGTTGCTGGGAAGCAGCGAATTGATGCGCTCGAAGAGTGACGCCGCGCGCTCTATGGTCGGATCGGTGATCATGCCGCGCAGCCGCGAGTGCTCCTGGAGCAGCAGAGCCGCCGGCCGGTAGGGATCGAAGTGTCCTCCCGCGATTTTCTGTCGCCTGAAGTACGCGTCCAGGCGCTGCACGATGCGCGGGTTGGCGTCGCTGATCGACTTCATCGTGACAGGCTCCTGAAGCTCGTGGGCGTACGCCTCGTTGACCAGCTTCAGGTAGAAGGTAGGCTCGAACAGGTCCTCGATGTCCGCGGTGCGCACCTTGGCCACCTCAACCCACTTGATGGGGTTGTCACGCTTCACGGCGGCGTTGCGGTTGATCTGCTCGAGCTTCAGGCGGTTCTTGGTCGAAACGTCCATCATAACCGCCACGCTCACGTAGTTCTCGCCAAGCGTCGAGATGAACGTGGGCAGGTTGTCGGCGCCGCCCACCGGTATGACGACCCAGCGCGGGTCCAGCCGCATCTGGCCGATGGATGCCACCGCCTCCCCGAGAACCTGCAGGTAGATGAGGTCCGAGGGGTAGTTCACCATCAGGCAGTGGGGCGCCAGGAACAGCGTCTGCGCCATCTGGTAGCCCAGGGCGACCTGTATCGGGAACACCGTCTCCCGGTCGTTGCTCAGCGTGTCGTCGCTCACGAAAGTGCCGCGGTCGTCCACGTCCTGCACCGTGCGCACCGAGCTCAGCTTGTCGAGGTTGATCATGAACGGCGAGTGCGTCGAGTACACCACCTGGTTCTTCGGCGCCAGCCGGTCGTCTATGAAGCGCAGGAAGTCGCGCTGGGCCATGGCGTGAAGGTTCAGGCCGGGCTCGTCCAGCAGCAGGATGAGGTCGGCATCCTCCTCCTCCTCCAGCGTAGAGAAGTACGACAGGAAGGAGAAGAACCACACGAAGCCCTTGGAGCGCTCGTCGAACGGCACGGACACGCGATGCCTGTTGTTCCAGATGCGGACGTGCAGTATGGTGCCCTTGTTCAACGGCGGCTGGTCGTTGGGGTTGGCCTGAGACAGGTCGAACTCGACCCTGAGCTGCTTGTTCTGGTTCCAGAACTCGAATATCTCGTCGGAGATTTCGATTGAGGCCGACTCCAGCTCCGCCTTCAGGTACTCGTAGTTGGTCTGGTGCTCCAGGTCCTCGAGCTTCGCCCCCACCAGCTTGAGCAGCGAGAGGAAGGTGCGGTCCGCGTCGTCGAGATGCTCGCCGTTCTCCACGCGCCTTCGGATGTCCTGTATGGAAATCCGACCCCGCATTGCGCTGTAGTCGTCGAAGTACACGAAGTGCGGCAAAAACGCCGTCATGCAGTCTTCGACCATCGTCTTCTTGAGTCCGCCCGAGAAGCGAGAGTTGATCACTTCGAGCATCGACTCCACCGAGGCTGACTTGACCGGCAGGTCCTCGAGGCACGCCGTCAAATCCTCCAGCGAGTTCGAGTCCCAGGCGTGCTGTTGTATCTCCACCGGGAGATTGGCGTTGGCGAGGATGTTCTCGATCACCATGCGCTCGTTCGTCTCGAAGTCCCAGCGCAGCCTGTTGTCGTAGCCCTTGGACACGACCACAGTGTTCGAATCGAGCACGCCCACGCCGTAGACGCTCTCGACCTCTTCCATTTCGCTGTCCGTGAGCTTGAACTCGGCCGCCACGACGGTTGCGGGGCGGTCGGGGTGTATGCGCTTGTATCGCACGTAGCCCTTGCGGGGGTAGTCCTTGATGTCGAAGTCACCGTTCACGCCGGTCACGGGACTGAGGCGCCTGAGCGCATGCAGGAACGCGGTCTTGCCCGACTCGTTTTTGCCCACCATGCATGTCACGTCGTCTATGGTGACCCAGCCGGTGTCTTCTATGCTCTTGAAGTTGGTCACCCTTGCCCGAGTAAGCTTCATCGGTCCGTCCCTCCTGATCATCCCGGATCCCTAAAGTAAGTAGGTCAGTTCGCTGCCGGTAGGCGCTCTCGCCGCCGCACGCCTCGGCGCCGTGGAGCGCAGTGCGAGAGTGGCAGACCGGCCATTGCTTCACGCTAGCTGGGATGGCCGCCTGCGGAAAATATCCTTAACCAGCCTGCTCAAGACGATATTGTACGAATCCATACTTATTCAAGGTTTTTTCTGGTACTATTCTTGTAAGTAAACAGAAATGAAGTACGCGTGGGTGAGACCGGAACGGCGCGCGAAGTGTGTGTCCCGACTCCGCCGGGAGCAGGGCGCATGGGCCTGGCCGAAGGCGCAAGTTTTGGCCGGGGGGTCCGCGTCCGGTGTATCCGTGAGGAAGGGGCGTGAGGGGAATACCTGCCGCGGCGGCGTGCCGGGGGCGTCCGGTCGGTCAGGCGTCTTCGCTGTTCCTGATCCGCGACTCCAGGCGCTGTAGCGCCTCCTGGGTGACGCGCAGTTCCCGCAGCAGTTCGTCCCTGCTCACGGGCCGTTGCAGGTCCCGCAGCCTGTCCAGCTTGGCCTCGTCCAGGTTGTTGACGATTATCGCGATGAACAGGTTGATGACCACGAATGTGCCGATTACCACGTAGCTCACGAAGTAGATCCACGCCATCGGCTGAACTTCCATCGCCTTGTACATCACCCTGGCCCAGTCGTCCAGCGTCAGCATGTTGAACAGGGTGAGCACAGACTTGCTCAGGGACCCCCACGCGTCGGGGTCGTTCTCGTGGAACATGTAGTAGCCCATGATGGCGTATATGTACACCACTATGCTCATGAGCATCAGCACGTGGAACACGCTGGGAATGGAACGCACAAGGGCCGCGACAATCAGCCGCAGGTCGCGAATCGTGGTTATGAGCCGCACCACCCGCAGCAGCCGCGCCAGCCGCGCGACGAGGGCCAACTGGCCCGTGGCCGGGATCAGGGCCAGCACGATCACCAGGAAGTCGAACACGTTCCAGCCGTCCCTGAAGTACCTCAGAGGGTGCGGCCAGAGCGCGAACATCTTGAGCGCCGCCTCGACGATGAATATGCCCAGCGCCACCTGGAAACCCAGCCGCAGCCAGTCCGCGTAATCGAGATCTACTCTGGGCGCGGTCCCGAGCCCCAGCAGCGCGGCGTTTACCAGTATGACGCCGATGATGAACATCTCGAACAGGTTTGACCGGACGATGCGATCAGCGCGTTGTGCACAAAGGTCCATCGTTTAGCGTCTCTGGCTCCTGTAAGAATCCGGGTTCTGTTCCGCCGGTTCACTATCTCAAAACGCGCCGCGTTCAGTCAAGCAAGCCCAAGAATCCCGAACTCCCTACGGCCACAGGCCCGTAATCGCCTGCCACCAATCGACCACGACGTCCATCGCCGCGTATCCATCGAACCACCTGCCCCAGTGAAGCGCGTACTCTTGTAACATCTTCAGGGCAGTCAAGGCCAGTAGCCAAAGCGCCGCGCGCTTCCACGTAATCTCGTAGTCCGGCTTGACGCGGTTCAGGCCCGCAACGAACAGGAACCAAAACTCGAAGACATTCGGGAAGAACAGCAGAATGCCCCGCCAGGAGTCGATGAGCTCGAAGTAAGCGAATCCGACGAGCCTGTAGCCGAACAGCCCTATCGCCACGTGTCGCGGCACGCCCTTCCACCGCAGCGCCACCACCAGGAACGTCAGCATGTACGCCTGGTCGACCCATTTGTCGAACGCCTGGTAGTCGCCCACCCCGCCCAGGTCCAACAGGTTCATCATGAACAGGTCGGAAAAGTCGACCAGCACCGCCACCACCCCGCCCGCAAACGGCCACCGCAACACCGGCAGAGAGCCGGCAATGCGGGCCGCCGCAATGACTACCTCTTCGAGAGTAAGGAGCATCGTTTGCAGTTGCCTGTGACGTCAAGAACCTTCACGCGCCAGACACATTTGCAACGGGAATCTCAGGTTCTTGTGGGAGTTCGATCTGGATGCACTGGGGTCAGATGGGCAACCACGGGCTACGGGGTCTGCGGTTGTTCTATCTTTGGCCGAATCCTCTCGATCTGCTCCCGCTCAGCGCGTTGCGTTTGGAACAGGTCCCATCGGATTTGCAGGTTCATCCAGAAGTCGGGAGATGTGCCAAGGAATCTGGAGAGCCGTAGCGCCGTGCTGGGAGTGACCCCGCGCTTCCCGCGGACGATCTCATTGACCCGCTGAAAGGGCACATGGATTGCAGCGGCCAACTCACGCTGGGTCATCCCCATAGGTACAAGGAACTCTTGCAGCAACATCTCCCCCGGGTGGGTAGGCGCCCGGTCGGTGGGAACGCGTACCATGTCTAGCCTCCTTTCTAGTGGTAGTCGACTATCTCGACATCATGCGGACCGGCGTCCGTCCAGACGAAGCAGATGCGATACCTATCGTTGATACGGATGCTATGTTGACCTCTCCGATCGCCCAATAGTCTTTCAAGCCGGTTCCCGGGAGGTATGCGGAGATCTCTGAGAGCGGCGGCGGAGTCGAGCTGATCCAGTTTTCGCCGCGCCACACTCCAAGCTGCGGGGGGACAGGTCCGCCGTGCTATTCGAGTATCCCTTCCGTCGAAAACGTCTCTGGTACCGCTGTTCCCGAATGAGATGATCACAAGTAACATGATAGCACGGAAGTCATGCGACACCGAACGGACCTGCGTGCCAAGGTTCGTTCTCAACGTGAAGCCGGCTCAAGTTCACAGACCTGCCGGCGCCAATTGCCTCACTTCAGCGCCTCGCTGCGCAGGCGCGCGCTGCCGCACCAGCCGCCGGGCGACGGCCGCGCCGCTTGACTGTCGACTAAGTGGACAAATAGAATTGTCCCACCATCAGTTGGCAAGGGAATTCATGGAAAGTACACGACAGGTCGTGCAGATGGAGTCCGCCGGGGGCGTCGTGTTCCGCGAAACCGCCCGCGGTGTGGAGGTCGTCCTGTGTGGGGTGCGCACCCCCCGGATGTGGAGACTGCCCAAAGGCACGCCAGACCCGGGCGAGACCCGCGAGGAGACTGCTCTGAGGGAAGTCTGCGAGGAGACGGGGCTCGAAGTGGAGCTGCTCGACACCATCGGCAGCATCGAGTACGAATTCGCCCGCCCGGGCGATGGCGCCACCTGCCACAAGACCGTGCACTTCTACCTGATGGCCCCCACCGGCGGCGATCTGTCGCTGCACGACAACGAGTTCGACGTGGCCGAGTGGTTCGCCCTCGGGGACGCTCTGGACTCGCTCACCTATAAGAACGAGGCCGATATTGTTCAAAAGGGTATTCGGGAAGTCGCCCAAGAGCGCTGACACCGAAAAGCGGACGGTGGAGGGCGGCGAAAAGGTGGTGCTCCGCGAGAAGTTGCTGAGCGACGCCGAGGACGACTACGGATGGCGCACCGACGAGGAGTTGGCCACCCTCGACGCCACACGCCCGCTCCGAATGTCGTTCAACGACTTTCAGCGCTACACTCGCGAGGAGATCGACTATCCCAGCCCGCGCTCCCGGCGGTTCGCCATAGACACCCACGACGGCAAGCACATCGGCAACTGCATGTATTACGACATCGACCTGAGGCGGGGCCAGGCGGAGCTGGGCATCATGATCGGCGACCGCGACTACTGGAGCAGAGGCTACGGCACCGACTCTGTCAACACGCTGCTGGCGCATATCTTCAACTCGACCACCATCGACCGCGTGTACCTTCACACCCTGGAGTGGAACCAGCGCGCCCGCAACTCTTTCGCGAAGTCGGGATTCAAGGAGCTCGGGCCCGTTCGCCGCAATGGCCTCGACTTCATATACATGGAGGTGTGGCGCACCGAATGGGAACGCCTGGCGTCCCCTCGCGGCGCTCCGTCCTCCGAAGAAGCGCCCGAACACGCCTGACCCCCCTTCGCCCTTCCGCCGCCTTGACCGCGTTCGGCTCACGGCTTATATTTACGCCCAGCGCAAGGACGCTCCGTCGTCCCTGTCCGCGCACTTGCTCGTAGGAGGTCTACACTCATGGCGTTCGGAAGCGGAGACTACACCTTTGAATTGGATGAGAACTGGGGCAGGCTCCCGGAGGGCTACGAATTCTTCCAGGTCGCCGGCGTGGCCGTGGACGAGAACGACCAAGTCTACGTCTACAACCGCAGCGCCCACCCGCTGATGGTATTCGATCGCGAGGGCAACTTCGTAAAGTCGTGGGGCGTGGAATTCGCCAACCCGCACGGCATCCACATAGCGCCCGACGGCGGCGTGTTTCTGGCCGACCGCGACGCCCACGTGATTCTGAAGTACTCGCCCGATGAGCGCCTGCTGCTCACGCTCGGGACTCGCGACAACCCGTCGGACACCGGCTACACCCTGCCCGAGCGGGTGGTGCATCGCGCCGCCGGCCCATTCAACCTGCCCACGGGCATCGCCGTCACGGCGGACACGGGCGACATCTTCGTATCCGACGGATACGGCAACGCGCGCGTCCACAAGTACAACAGCACCGGCGCGCTGATCACCTCCTGGGGAGCGCCCGGCAGCGCCAATCCCGTCGACTTCAACCTGCCGCACGGCGTGACGCTCGACAACGAAGGCAACCTGATCGTGTGCGACCGCGAGAACAACCGCCTCCAGATCTTCGACCAGGACGGCGAGTTCCTGTACATGCGGCAGGGCTTCCGCCAGCCGGCCGACGCCGTGGTGGGGCCGAACGACGAGATATACGTCGCCGAGTTGGGCCACCGCCTCACCATTATCGACGACGACGGCAACATCCTGGCCCGCTGGGGCGACGACAGCAGCCACGACCCGGGCCAGTTCGTCGCGCCGCATGGCATCGCCATCGACTCGCGCGGCGACATCTATGTCGGCGAGGTGCTCGAAGGCCAGCGCATCCAGAAGTTCGTGCGGCAACGGTAGCAATCGAAACGCGGGCGTTTCAGTCCAGCAAGTCCGCTTGGAATGGCGTCTTTGCATACGCGCTCATATCGCATCGGAGGCTCGACGATGACAACCACCGGCGCCAACCCGCCGGCGAAGCCCGCAGCCTCGGCCCAGGAGACTCCCTGGTACGAACTGATAAACGACGCCCCGGAGCCGCCTGAAGACGCGATGCAACAAGCCAGCACAATCCACGATGTCTTCTACCCTCTCATGGCGCGATACGAGGAAGACACGACAACCCTTGTGTCTGAACAGACCAACGTCATCTACGACTCGGCGGTGCCCGGCTCAGTCGTCGTCCCGGATGTCTACGTAGTCTTTGGCGTGGACTCCGAGATGATTGAAAGGTATCGCCGCAGCTACCGCATAGACGAGTGGGGCGTTCCGCCCGCGTTCGTGATGGAAGTCGCGTCCGAGAGCACGGCGGCCAGGGACTTGGGCGAAAAGCGCGAGATTTACGCTCGGATGGGCGCGAGGGAGTACTGGCGGCTGGATAGGTACCGCGAATACTACGGTGAGATGTTGGTGGGAGAGCGCCTGGTCGATGGCGAGTACGTGCGCCTGGAGTTGCACACCGAGCCGGACGGCGCCGTCTGGTCGCGCAGCGAGGTTCTGGGCGTGGACTTCTTCTGTCGTGTAGAAGACGGCATAGGCAAGTTCTCTTTGCGCGACAGTGCCACGGGCGAATGGCTGAGCTCCTCCATGAGCATTGAAATTGCCACACGGAAGGCCGCCGAGGCGCAGGCACAAGCCGCCGAGGCTCGTGCAGAAGAGCTTCAGACGGAAGTGGAGCGCCTGCGCCGCCAACTCGAACGGCAGTGAACAGACACCGACGTCTCTCCACTGACACAAAGGCTTACTGAGGAACCAAGGAGAAGCATCGAATGAACGGTGACCAGGCTATCGCGAAGATTCTCAAGGCCGAGGGCGTGGAGTGGCTTTCCTGCTTTCCGGCGCAGACGCTCATAAACGAGGCGTCCAAGGAGGGCATTCGTCCCATACTCTGCCGGCAGGAGCGCGCGGGCGTGAACATGGCCGACGGCTACAGCCGCGTCAACAACGGCCAGAAGATAGGCGTCTTCACGATGCAGACCGGACCCGGCGCCGAGAACGCATTCGGTGGCGTGGCCCAGGGCTACGCGGATTCCGTGCCGTTCCTCACCATACCCGGCGGCAACCCCGGCCCGCGCCAGGGCGTCCACCCCAACTTCGAGTCCGTGCCCAACTACCAGGGCATCACCAAGTGGGCCGGCTTCATCAACATGGTAGAACGCATCCCGGAGATGATGAGCCGCGCCTTCACCCACCTCAAGCACGGCCGGCTCGGACCCGTGATGCTGGAGCTGCCGCGCGACGTCGCCCTCGCCGAGTACCCCGGCGAGACCCTGGACTACACGCCGGTCAAGCAGTACAAGTCCGGCGCCTCCCAGGAAGACGTCCAGGATCTGGTCGCCGCCATGCTCGCCGCGAAGTGCCCGATCATCAACGTGGGCCAGGGCGTGCTGTACGCCGAGGCCACGCCCGAGCTGGTGGAGTTCGTCGAGCTCACCAACATTCCCGTCATGACGACGCTCGCCGGCAAGAGCGCCTTCCCCGAAAACCACCCGTTCTCCCTCGGCACTGGCGCGTCTTCCGGCACGCTCATGGCGAGCCACTTCCTGGAGAAGACCGACTTCGTGCTTGGGCTGGGCACCAGCTTCACGATCTCCAACTTCAACGCGCCGATGCCCGCCGGCGTCACCCTGGGCCACGTAACCAACTGCGCTGAGGACGTGAACAAGGACTACCGCGTGCAGCTAGGCGCGATTGGCGACGCCAAGCTGGTGCTCGGTCAGATGATCGAGGAGGTCAAGCGGCAGGTCGGCGAGCACGGACGCGGTGACGTGGAGGGCGTGGCCGACGAGATCGCCCGCGTCCGTGGCGAGTTCATGGCCGAGTGGGGCCCGCGCCTGTCCTCAGACGAGGTGCCCATCAGCCCCTACCGCGTCATCAGCGAAATCGCCAACGCCGTCGACGTTCCCAACACCATCATCACCCACGACTCCGGCTACCCCCGCGAGCAGATAGTGCCGTTCTGGCAGCCGGTCCGCCCCAGGGGATACATCGGCTGGGGCAAGTCCACCCAGCTCGGCTACGGCCTGGGACTGGCGATGGGCGCGAAGATAGCCCGGCCCGACATGACCGTCGTGAACCTGATGGGCGACGCCGCTTTCGGCATGGCCGGCATGGACATCGAGACCGCCGCGCGCTCCAACATCGGCACGCTGACCGTGATTCTGAACAACGGCGTGATGACTCACTACTACGACCACTTCCCCCACGCCACCGAGCACTGGGGCAGCAACAAGCTGGGCGGCCACTACGCCACCGTCGCCGAGGGCCTCGGCGCCTACGCCGAGCGCGTGGACGCGCCCGACCAGGTCGGCCCCGCTCTGCAGAGGGGCCTGGCCGCCACCAGGAACAACCAGCCGGCGGTCATCGAGATGATAACCAAGGAAGAGGAGACGATCCCCCGCTACTGGCGCTAGCCCACGCGCCCCGGGCCGGACAGTATCTCTCGCACGTCGTCCGCGTACTTCAGTTCCGAGTCGTCCTCCGGCTCGTAGCCGAGTACGCGCCGCGCGTTGGTCAGCGACCAGAACGCGCGCGTGTTGCCGCTGATGCCGTACACCACCTGCCACGGCACGCCGTGCTCGTTGTTGATGTTCGGCGTCTCCATCCCGCGCCGGAACAGCTGCGTCAAGTCGCGCGGGCTGATGTACGCCCCCAGGTCGCGCTTGTACCCCGCCGGGTCGCCGCGGTAAAGCTCCGGGTCCAGCTCCCGCGGCGCGCCGATGCGCACCATCACCACGCCCATCCTGCGGCCCACCGGCGTGCCCGAAACGTGGCTCTCGCCGCCGTCCGCGTCGCCAAAGCCGCCCAGGCCGCACGCGAACAGAAAGCCCAGGTGCTCGTAGGTCGCCTTGGCCCACCCGTAGAAGTTGTCCGACAGCGGCAGCGCGTAGGGGTCGAGCGACTCCAGCTTGCGCGCGTGTATCAGGTTGTGCTCGTACCAGTCCGCGGCGTGATTGGAGCTCGCCATCACCACGCGCGGAACACCGGCGTCGTAGGCGGTTCGCAGTACGTTGTAGGCCATCTCCACGTTGGCCTTCTCATCGAAGAAGTGGTCCAACGGGTCGCCCGACCTGCGCTTGTAGCCCAGGTGCACCACCGCGTCCACGCCCTCGAACAGCGCCGCGTACTTCGAGCGGTCCGGGTCGATCAGGTCGGCGATCTGCACGCCGTCGACGGCCTCGCCGCGCGGGTTCTCCGCCTTCACGTCCACGAGCGTCATCTCGTAACGTTCGCGGAACGTCGGAAGCAACTGGTTCGCGATGTAGCCTGTGGCGCCGCTCATCAGCACCTTCTGGACGTTGTTGGACAAGGCGTGCTCCTCTCTGGACACTGCGGCCCTGGCGGTCTCAGCCGAGCCGCTTCACCATCTCGATATGCTCTATGCCATCTTCCATGAACGGCTCGCCGCGCGTGACGTACCCGTGGCCCTCGTAGAACGCCGTGACGTAAGTCTGGGCGTGAAGCGTCACGCTGCACGTGCCGGACAGCGCCGCCTGCTCCTCGAGAAACTTGAGGATGAGGCCGCCGATTCCCTCCCGGCGCATCGCCAGCTCCACCGCCATGCGTCCAATCCGCGTCTCGCCCGACGGTAGCGTGAACATGCGGCCCGTGCCGACCACCACGCCGTCCGCCACCGCCGCCGCGTGGACCGCCCCGGCGTCAAGCTCGTCGAACTCATCCGCGAGAGGCACCCCCTGTTCGCAGACGTACACCCGCACGCGGAGGCGGCGCACGGCCTCCCACTCCTCAGGTGTCTCTACGAGCTTGACACGAATGTCCATGCGTGGTGCAGCGTTAGTGAGGAGAATTCCGGGGGCGGATTCCTCCGTTCATCCTCTCCCGTCTAGGGAGAGGATTGAGAGCCCGCCCTGAGCCTGCCGAACGGGTGAGGTGAAATGGGGACGCCTCTACGGCATGTACATCTGCGCAGAGGCGGCCACCGACAACTCGATATCATAGATGGCCTGCGTCATCGCCTGTCCGATCAGGTCGAGTTGCCGCACCTGCGCGATGCGCTCCGACGCGCGGTCCAACTCCTGGCGGGGCAGCAGCCTGTTGAAGATCCGGCAGGCGTCCACCAGGCAGATGAGCATCACGTCCCGCGGGTCGGGGATGTCTTCGCTCAGCAGTACGCCCATGATGCGCAGCTTCACCTCGCGGTCGGCCTGGCCGTCCACGAGTGGATAGCGCCTGGTGCGGAACACCCACAGCACTCGGTCGTCCTCGCGCTCCAGGATGCCGCGGTCCACCAGCCGACTGAGCGCCTCTTCGTGTATCGCGGCGGCGCGCTCCGCGGTGCGCTCCACCCAGTAGCGCGTGGTGTGCTTCTCGCCTGCCGCGATTTCGGCCAGCGTCTGGTCCAGCAGATGGTCGCCGGTGGGCGTGTCGTCCAGCAGCACCAGCCCGTCCAGGTCGGTGTCGATGCGGTCTTCCATCGCCAGGTCCATCAGCACGCCGCCCGCCAGGGCGTAGTCAAGTGACCACCTCGGCACGTTGACGAACCTGCCTCCCTCGTCCCTGAGAAGCATCAGAATTATCTCTTCAACGAATCTGAGCATATCCCTCATCCTGGTGCCGTTAGGGTAGGCCGGCCGCCGGCCCGGTTTGGCATGGTGTATGGCGAAATGGTAGCACAACGCCCTTGGGCGAACAATACGCCGCAGAAGCGCGACGGACGGCGCAGTCGGACCAGCCACTTCATCGCCTCGCGTGCCGCCCGCGCAGTTGACAAGAGCTATTGTGTGAGTCACCATTCAACTACTGACTAGGAGTTAAGACGCACAACACAGATTGGAGCACGTCAATTGATGCGATTCAGGATAGACGGACTTGGTGAGAACGACGCTTTCGTAGAGGTCGAAGCGACAGCGAAGGGACTCCAACTGGGAGTTGGCTACACCGATGCTTTCCGTCGTGCTCTCGTAACGGACGTCACGCCAGACCAGTTGTCAGCCCTGGCCAAGGCCCTGGAAGCGGTCGTGCTCGTGTCCGACGAAGTCGATTTCGACTATGACGAGGATGAAGAGTAGCGCTCCCGTCCCAATCTACCCCAGCTTCTCCAGCGGCGCGAACCCCAGCAGCAGCCGCTTGACGCCGTGCCCCTCCTTGAACGCCACCGTGACCTGGAAGTCCCCGCCCGCCGCGGGCTCGCAGCTCATCACGATGCCGTCGCCGAACGCAGGGTGACGCACCTTGTCCCCCGCCGAGTACGCCGGCGCCGCGGCGGGCGCGGCCTCGCGCCGCTCTCGCCGCCGCCGGCGCGCCCGCTCCACCGCCGGCCTCGTCTCGCCTCCGCCGTTGGCCGACGGGCGCGGCCTCGGACGCATCCTGGTCTGTACGCTCTCCTGGGCTGCCGGGCGCGCTGGCGCTGAAGGCTCGACGCGCGTTGCGCCCTCGATCAGGTCCCGTGGGACGTCCTCCAGGAAACGCGAGGGATCGCTCGGCCCCGAGCCGCCCCAGAACCCCCGCCGGAACGCCCGCAGCAGGTACAGCCGCTTCTGCGCCCGCGTGACGCCCACGTAGCACAGCCGCCGCTCCTCTTCGATCTCCTCCGGCGTGTCCATCGAACGTGAGTGAGGAAGAAGCCCCTCCTCCATGCCGACCATGAACACCACCGGAAACTCCAGCCCCTTGCTCTGGTGCAGCGTTATCAGCGTGATAGCGTCCGGCTGCTCCTCGAAGCTGTCCACGTCGCTCACCAGGCTAACGCCCTCCAGGAACGCCGTCAGCGCCTCCTCGACGCCCAGGTGCGTGAACTCCCGCGCCGCGCCGCGAAACTCCTGTATGTTGTCCAGCCGGTCCTCGGCCCTGTCCGAGGTCTCCGCCGACTCCTCGACGTGGCGCTTGTAGCCCGTCTGCTCCATCACCTCGTCGATCAGCTCCACGAGGTCCAGCGTCCGGCTCGCCTCGGTCAGCCTGCCTATCATCTCCCGGAACCTGGTCAGCGCCTGGGCCTGCGCCGGGCGGAGAGGGAAGGGCCCGCCGCCGGACTCGCCCATGCTCTCGATGGCCGCGTACATGGACGTGCCCCGGTCGCGGGCGGCCCGCGTCAGGTTGTCCACGGTGCGCTGCCCGATGCCCCGGGTCGGCACGTTGATGACGCGCGCTAGGGCCACGTCGTCGTGCGGGTTCGACACCAGCCTCAGGTATGCCGCGACGTCCTTGATCTCCTGCCGCTGGTAGAACTTGATCCCGCCCACTATCTGGTACGCCACGCCGAAACGGCGGCAGGCCTCCTCCAGCGCCCGCGACTGCGCGTTGACGCGGTACATCACCGCGATGTCGCCCAGCGCGAAGCCCTCGGACTTCGTGAGCCTGTGCACCTCCCGCACCACGTACTGGGCCTCCTCCCCCTCGTCGTACTCCTCGCGCACGACAATCGGAGCGCCCAACGCGTTATCCGTTCGAAGGCTTCTTTCCACGCGCTGCGAATTTGCTGCTATCACGTTCTGGGCCACGTCCAGTATGGTTTGCGTGGAGCGGTAGCTCTCGTCCAGTGTGATTCGCTTCGCCGTGGGGAAGTCCTGCTCGAAGCTGAGAATATTGCGAATGTCGGCGTTGCGCCACGAGTAGATGGACTGGTCCGGGTCGCCCACCACCGCCAGGTTGTTGTGACGCTCCGCTATCCTGCGCGCGATGGCGTACTGCGCCACGTTCGTGTCCTGGAACTCGTCGATCATGAAGTGGACGTACCGCTCCTGGTATTTCTCGGCCACGGTGGGGAACTCGGTAAGCAGCGTGTAGGTCCTGAACAGCAGGTCGTCGAAGTCGAGCGCCGAGCTCTGCGCGAGCATCTGCTCGTACTGTTCGTACACCCGGTGGGTGATCTCGTCCAGGTAGTTCTGCTTGCGCAGTCCGAACCCCTCCACGCCGATCAGCTCGCTCTTGGCCTTCGATATCATGGAGAGCACCGCGCCCGGCGAGAACATCTTTTGATTTACGTCCACCTCGGACATCGCCCGCTTGACGGCCGCGGTCTGGTCGGCGGCGTCGTAGATGGCGAAGTTGCGGTCCAGCCCCATCGCCTCGCCGTCGGTGCGCAGCAGCCGCGCGCAGAACGAGTGGAACGTGCCAACCGCGAGCCCGGAGTTCCGTCGGTGCCATCCCAGCAGGGGAGAGGCGGGGTCATCTTCGCTCGTACCGAACAGCCTCGACTGCATCTCGCGCGCCGCCTTGTTGGTGAAGGTCAGCGCGGCGATGCGATAGGGAGACACGCCCGCGTCGCCGATCAGGTACGCGATGCGGTGGGTGATGACGCGAGTCTTGCCGCTGCCCGGCCCGGCCACGATGAGCAGCGGACCGCCAATGGCCTGCACGGCCTCGCATTGGCGTTCGTTCAGCCCGGCACAGGCGGCGGAAGGCATGGCCGGCCCCTAGGTGACGAAGATGGGGTCGTCGCGCGTTATCGTCCGCGTTTCGGCGGCCAGCACGGCCCGCATGTACTTGGGCAATGAGAACATGCCCCGGTGGGTTATCCCGTCGTAGAACCGCAACTCACCGTCGATTCTCCGCGCGATCCCCGCGTCCACCTCGTCCGCGCCCAGCGCCGACGGGTCCGGCCCCAGCGATCCGAGCGCGAACCCCCACGTGGACCCGAACGACGGCACGAAAGCCTCACAGGCGTAGAACTGCGGAAAGACGGACCCGACGGTGTTCGCCACGGCCGAGAAGCACTGCTCGTAGAACGCCGGCCCGGTAGGACCCGACTGCGCCACCATTATACCTCCCGGATTGAGACGCTCGCGCAGCAGCTCGTAGAACTCCACCGTGTACAGCATCACCGCCGGCCCCTCCTCCAGCGGATCGGGCACGTCGATGATGGCGACGTCGAAGCCGCGGTCGGTCTGGTCCAGGTAGGCGTAGGCGTCGGTGTGGTAAAGCTCGAGGCGGGGGTCGTCGAAGGCGCCCCGGTGGAAGTCTGCCAGGTGCCGTCGGCACAGCTCCACCACCTCGCGGTCCAGGTCCACCATCACCGCGCTGCGGACGGTATTGTGCGCCAGCGCCTCGCGCGCCGTTGCGCCCTCGCCGCCGCCCGCGATGAACACGTCGCGCGGGCTGGGGTGCGCCAGCATGGCCGGATGGGTGAGCGCCTCGTGGTAGATGAACTCGTCGACGGCCGTCGACTGAGTTTTGTCGTCCAGGACGAGGCCGCGTCCGAAGCACGCCGTGTCCTGGATCGCGACGCGCTGGAACTCCGTCCGGCCCTCGTACAGCACCTCCACCACGCGCTCCGCCTGCACCAAGTCGGGTGTGATGGTCTCGTAGTGCCACGCGCCTTCTCTGAGGAGCTCCTCGACACTCATTGGGGCACGCGCACCGGCGACACGACTCGCCGCTCGATGAAACCCCGCCGTACCTCTTTCAGGGTGGGATTGGCGCACTCGAACCTGTCTATCAGCAGCTCGGCGGCCTTGTGTGGGCTGAACCCCTCACCGCAGGTGAATATGTCAACCGCCGCGAAGCCGTACTCCGGCCACGTGTGCACGCCCATGTGCGACTCCGCTATGGCCAGAATGCCGGTCACGCCCACGGGCTGAAACCTGTGAAAGGTCTCGCCCACTATGGTCGCCCCGGCCTCGCTCGCCGCGCAGATCAACGCCTGCCTGACGTGCTCCACGTCGTCGAGCAGTACCGGGCTGCAGTCCTCCAGGTCGAGCAACAGATGCGTCCCTAGCGCATTCAATCACCTACCCTCCGTTCGTTCTTCCGGGATTGTTTGGCTGGTGGCTGGAACTGAGATTATACAGGAACGAAGGGCGAGATGCGACGCGCGGCTAGTCCGCCAGTTCGATGATGGCCTCGATCTCGATGGGGATGTTGTTTGGCAGCGAGCCCATGCCCACCGCGGAGCGGGCGTGCTTGCCCTTGTCCCCGAATACCTCCACCATCAGGTCGGAGCAGCCGTTAGCTACGGCGGGCTGCTGCGTGAAGTCGGTCGCGGCGTTCACCATGGACAGCAGCTTGACCACCCGGTTCACGCGGTCCAGGTCGCCCAGTTCGCCCTTGAGACGCGCCAGTATGTTGATGCCAGTCAGCCGCGCGGCCTCGTACCCCTCTTCCACGCTCAGGTCCTGCCCCACCTTGCCGGTCGGCGAGGTGCCGTCCGGCCGGGCTGCGGGACCCAGCCCCGCCAGGTACAGCAGGTTGCCGGTTCGCACCGCGGGCACGTAATTTGCCATCGGCGCCGGGGAGTCTGGCAACTCGATCCCCATCTCTTGAAGTTTCGCTTCGATCGCGGACATCGCTTCCTCCTGACCATTTTGGACGCAGTCAATTCTATCCCAAAACCGCCCCTTTGTGAAACCGGACGCTCGTCGCCCCGCTTTGTGCCGAGCGCCCCTCCCGTGATACATTCCGCCTGTCCCACACCTGCGGCGCGGAGCCGCGCAATCGAGGAGTATCCCATGAACCCACGTGACGACGCCATCAGGCTAAAGAGCGTGAACCATCTGACCTACAACGTGACGGACAAAGACCGCGCACTCCGATTCTGGGAGGACGTGCTGGGAGTGAAGCAGATCCCCAGCCAGGTGGACCGCGATCACATCATCTGGCTGCAACTGCCGAGCGGCGCGATGGTGCATCTCGTGGAAACGCCCGAAGCGCCCTCCGCGCCCTCGCATCACGGCGCGTTCGAGGTCGACGACATCGAGGCGGCTGCGGCGTACCTGCGTTCCCAGGGCGTCGACACCACCGACATCACCACCCGCAACGACGGCCAGCGCGTCACCTTCATCGAAGACCCCGACGGCAACCGCATCGAGATCTGCACCAAGTCCGGCTTCGGCGTCCTGGTGTAGACCCCTAAGCGAACGCCAGCACCCGCGCCGGGTTGTCCACCAGGATCGCCTGGATGTCCTCCCGGCTGAACCCCTTCCGGCGCATCTGCGGCACTATCCGCTCCAGGATGTACCCGTAGCCGTG
This sequence comes from Dehalococcoidia bacterium, assembly GCA_965204815.1. Taxonomy (GTDB): domain Bacteria; phylum Chloroflexota; class Dehalococcoidia; order Lucifugimonadales; family CATOSD01; genus CATOSD01. Next base: position 2,922,650 of record OZ242014.1, on the reverse strand, counting down.
CCCGCCGTACTTCACCAGCCGGTGCTTCGTGCAGATGTCCTGCGCCACCACTATCTTCTCGCCGAACCCCTCGTCTATCAGCCGCTTTATCGCGCCCAGGCGCATGGAATCGTTCGGCATGTCGATGTTCGACAGTGGATAGTACGACGTCTCGATGCCGAACAGGTCCCACTCCATGTAGCAGTCCGCGGCCGCGAGGTCGAGCAGCGAGTCGATATCGAATATGGTGCGGTCCAGGTGACCCATGATGACCCGTGACAGATTGGCCCCCGCCATGGTGAGCACGTCCAGTATCTCGAAAGGCGCCTGATCGCTGCGCCCCGGGTGTATCAGGATGGGCGCGCCCGTCACGAGCTGTGCCGCCGCCGCCGACCGCAACACCTTGCGCTCGTTGGTCGTGAGCGGCCAGGTGCAACCTATCTCCCCGATGATCCCCGCGCGCACGTCCGTGAAGCCCACGCCCTCCCTGATGTCTTCCACGATCCGGCGCGCTATTTCCAGCTCGCTGCGCGTGTCCATATCCGCTGGGTGCACCGCGTCGACGTAGTAGCCCGCCCCCATGACGATGTTCACGCCCGTCTCGCGGGAGATGCGGGCCAGCGCGAGCGGGTCGCGCCCGATCCCTATCGTCGTCGCGTCCACTATCGTGCCGCCGCCGTGCCTCGCGAACAGCGCCGTCTCGTCGATGGCCGTGTCCTCGTCAGTCAGCAGCAGATTGTCGTGATAGCTGTAGTAGTCCTGCCGCACGCGCCCCAGGTTCTCGATGGTGATCGGCTCGTAGACGCGTCCCAGGTCGGACGCCTCCTCCGGCGGCGTGAACATGCACAGGAAGTTGATGAGCAGGTGCTCGTGGGTCATGGTGGGACCGAGCGCCTCGGGCGGCACCGGCCCGAGCACTGTCTGCGCCATTCCGCTAAGCTCGCTCAACGACATGTTAGCTCCTCTTGGATGTAGATTTAGTAACGCCCTCTTCCGCTCCATCCCGCAACGACGCCTCGAATCTCCGAAGCTGGACCATCTGTGGCGGCATGATGTGGATGAAAGGGCGCGTCTCGCGTATCAGCGCGACCGCGTCGTCCAGGGAGTATCCCCGGCTGATGAAGTATGCCGCCGCCATCGTCGGCGCCCGGCCTACGCCCCCGCCGCAGTGTATGTACACGCTCTCGCCCGCCGACACGGCGCCGTCCACGAACTCGACGCCGCGCCGCAACTGCTCCAGCGTCGGCGCCTCGTCGTCCACCGTCGGCAGGTGGCAGTAGTGCTCCAGCGCCAGCCCATGCTCCGCGTCGTCGAACTCGATCCGCATGTTGACGCAGTAGCGCACGCCCATCTCGGCCAGCTTGCGAGCTCCCGACTGCCGGTGCTGCGGCCCCACCAGCACGCCCGGCGCGACCAGGCTGTTGCCCACCATCGGCGAGCCGGTGACAGCCGGAATGCCGCGGCCGTACAGCCAGAGCAACGAGATCCTCAGCCCGTCGCGCCTCAGACGCTGCACGAATATCGATGGCATCCTTGCCAGTATTCCCATCGTCAGTCGCCGTACTCGTTGTCCTCGTCACCCGGCAGGTAAGGCGAGGCGTCCTCCCGCATCCCCATCTGCTCGCCGTAGGACGTGCGGATGCGCGATATTCGAAGCTCGGCGGACGTCAGGATTTCGTTGCACACCCGCGCCAACTTGACGCCGTCCTCGTACAGTTTCGTGGCCTCCTCCAGGCTCAGTCCCCCCGATTCCAGCGCCCGCACCGTCTCTTCCAGCCGGCCCAGCGCCTCCTCGAAACCGAGGCCCTCGATGTCCGACTTGCCGTTAGCTTCCGGTTGCATCGTCGCCTCCAGCGCGCACGTCCGTCACGCTCGCTTCCACAGACCCGCGTCCGAACGTCAAATCCACCGCGTCGCCCGGCGAAAGCTGCGAAGAGTCGGTCACGATTCTACCATTTTCGGATGCGGTTACTATCGAGTACCCCCGCCGCAGTATGACACTGGGATTGAGCGCCGTCAGCCGCGAGCTCAGCCCGTCCAGCCGCTGCGCCTCCATCTCGACGCCATGCCTCGCGTGCGCTCCCGCAGCCCGCAGCGCGTCGTCCACCCGCTGCCTCATCCCGTCCACGTCCGGGCGCCCGCGGTCCAGCCGCGCCCATAGCTGCCGCGCCGTCTCGCGCCCCACCGTCGCGCGGCCCGCCGCCCCCGTGTGCAGCGCCTGCACCGCGCCCGCGATCTGCCCGGCCAGCTCCGCGGAGCTTGGCACGGCCAGTTCCGCCGCCGCCGAGGGCGTGGCCGCGCGCACGTCCGACACCATGTCCGCGATGGTCGTGTCGGTCTCGTGGCCGATCGCGCTTATCACCGGCGCGCGGCAGGCGTACACCGCTCGCGCCACCGGCTCCTCGTTGAAGGGCCACAGGTCCTCCAGCGAGCCGCCACCGCGCGCCAGGATCACAACGTCCGTCTGCGGCGCCTCGTCCAGCGCGTCGAACGCGCCGACGATGTGCGCCGCGGCCTCCGCGCCCTGCACCTGGGTGGGCGCGATTACCAGCTCCGCGATGGGGTAGCGCCGCCCCACGACGGTCTGTATGTCGTGCCACACCGCGCCGGACGGCGACGTGACCACCCCGATGCGCTTGGGAAACCTGGGCAGACCTCGCTTGCGCGACTGCTCGAAAAGCCCCTCGTTTTCGAGCTTGAGCTTTAGCTGCTCCAGCCTCATCTGTAGCTCGCCCACGCCCTCCGGCTGCACCACGTCCGCCACAAGCTGCACTTCGCCGCGCTGCGTGTAGATGGACACCCGCCCGTGTACGACGACCGCCGCGCCGCTGGCCAGGTGCTGCATCCCGCGCGAGCGCTGCCGGAACATGACGCACCGTAGCTGGGACCGCTCGTCCCTCAGCGTAAAGTAGGCGTGGCCGGACGCCGCCCGCGTGAAGTTGGCGACCTCCCCGCCGATCCAGATGTCGGCGAGCAGTTCGTCCCCTTCCAGCAGGTCGCGCAGATGGGACGTTACTTGTGAGACGGCGTAAACGGGCATGGTACTCCGAACTGTCCCTTCCCCCTCGCAGGGGGAAGGTTAGGATGGGGGTGAAAGTGCCCCTACACCCGCGACAGGTAACTCCCGCTGCGCGTGTCCACCTTGATCCGGTCCCCGCGGTTCACGAACAGCGGCACGTTCACCACCAGGCCGGTCTCCACCGTCGCCGGCTTGGAGCCGCCCTGCGCCGTGTCCCCCTTGAAGCCGGGGTCCGTCTCGGTCACCTCCAGGTCCACGGAGACGGGCATCTCGATGGCGACCGGATTCTCGCGGAACAGCACCAGGTCCACGCTCGTCTGCTCCACCAGGTACTTCAGCTCCTCCTTGATCTGGTCGTCGGACAGCGGGAACTGCTCGTAGGTTTCGTCGTCCATGAAGTAGTGGAAGCTGTCGTCCTGGTAGATGTACTGCGCGCTGCGCCGCTCCACCGCCGCCAGCTTGAACCCCACATCGTAGCCCGAAAACGTGCGCTCCATGAGCCGGCCGCTCACAAGGTCGCGGAACTTGATGCGCATCACCGGCGCGCGCTGCTGCATCTTGCTGCGCTCGTAATCGACGACGATGTACGGATCGCCGTCCAGCTCGACGGCCATGCCCTTGCGCAGCTCTCCATAGCTTAGCGTCATCCCGGCGCCTCCTGTGTTCGGGCTAAACCGCCCTCTCCCGCTTGTGGGTGGTGGTGATGATACGGGCGCGCCCGTTCTCCAGCACCACGTTGTCCTCGATTCGCACGCCGCCCCAGCCGGACAGGTATATGCCCGGCTCGATGGTGAACACCATCCCGTCCTCAAGGACCTGGTCGGACATCGCGCTCACCCTCGGCTCCTCGTGAACCTCCAGCCCGATGCCGTGACCCAGGCTGTGCCCGAACGCCTCGCCGTAGCCCGCGTCCGCGATGATGTCGCGCGCGATGGCGTCGACCTCCTTGCCTGTCATGCCCGACCGCACCAGGTCCTCCGCCTCGAGCTGCGCCCGCAGCACCGTGTCATACACCCGCCGGAACGTCTCGTCCGCCTCGCCAACCAGCACGGTGCGCGTCATGTCCGAGGTGTAGCCCTCGTACACGCAGCCCATGTCTATCACGATGGCGTCACCGTCGCGCACCACCGTGTCGTCCGCGCGGTGGTGGGGTAGGGCGCCGTTCGGCCCGGCGGCCACGATGATGTCGTAGCCCAGCTTCTCCGCGCCCCGCTCGCGCATCGCCTTCTCCAGCTCCCAGGCGATCTCCTTCTCGGTGATGCCCGGCTCGATGGTGGGCGCCACCTCCGCGAACGCCTCGTCGCCTATGTGGATCGCCCGCGTCAGCAGCGCAAGCTCCTCGGCGTCCTTGATCGCCCTCAGCTTCTCCACGATCCCGGAGACGGGGACGAGCTCCGGCTTGTTCACGCCCTCGGCCTCATCGATGGCCTTCAGGAACGCCGCGTTCGTGGCGTAGGTCATCTGCGTGGACTCGAATCCCACGCGCCTCGCGCCGAGCTCGGACGCGAGCTGAGGCAGCCAACTCACGCTCGCCCGCACCTCGTGCACGCGGAAGTCCGGCGACTGCCGCCCTGCCTGCTCCACGTACCGGAAGTCGGTCGCCAGCACGGCGTCGCTCTCGCTCACGAGCAGGTAGCCCGCGGAGCCAGTGAAGCCGGAGACATATCGACGGTTCTCCGGCGTGGACACCAGTATGGCGTCCAGCTCGTTCTCGTTCAGCACGGCCCTCAGCCGGTTCACCCGTTCGCTCATTGCCAGATCACCCTCGTTTCCAGATTTCGTCCGTGCTCTTAGTTGGAAAAACCTCTGTTCCTGAATTCGTCCGCGAAATACTCCAGCGCGTACAGGTATCCCTTCCACCCCAGCCCGGCGATCTGTCCCACCGCGATGTCCGCCACAACCGAGTGGCGCCGGAACTCCTCCCGCGCGTGGATGTTGGACAGATGCACCTCGACTATGGGAAGCCGCGAGTCGATCAGCGCGTCCCGCAGCGCCAGCCCGTAGTGCGTCAGCGCCCCCGCGTTGACGATGACGCCGGAGGCGTCCGGCGCGCTGGCCTGGAGGAAGTCGATAATCGCCCCCTCGTGGTTGGACTGGAACGCCTCCAGCTCCACGTCCAGGTCGCGCGCGGCCTCCTCCAGCGCCTCCAGTATCTCACCCAGCGTCTTGACGCCGTAGTGGGACGACTCCCGTGCCCCCAGCATGTTGAGGTTGGGGCCGTTTATCACGAGCACTCTCATCGCGCTGGCCGTCGGCGTCGCCTAGCCGGCGGACGCCCGCGCGGCGATGGAGTCGAGCGCCGCGAACTCCGGCGAGTTGGCGTCCGCGTCCTTCCAGCCCTGCCTCACGCTGTCCACGCCGCCGAGCGCGTCCTCCGCCCGGCCCGTGCTCGCCTGCGCGCTGGTCAGCCACAGCGTGTCCCGCACCGACGTGCGCTGCTTCAGCCGTGAGCGCAGCAATTCCTCAGCCTTGTCGAACTGGTCGGAGCGCAGGTAAGCCGCCAGCAGCGTGTCCTCGAACACCTCGCGCTGCGCGTGGCTCCCGCCAAGCCGCACCAACTGGCTGTGCACCGACTGCAGCAGATCCGCCGCCTTTGCGTACTCGCCCTGCGAAAACGCGCGAATACCCTTCACGACAGGCAGCGTCACCTCCGCCGCCTGCGCGTTGCCCTCCGCGCCGTACTCCCGCAGCCCCTCGATCATCCGGTCCAGCCCGTCGAAGTCGCCGCTGCCCACCAGGGCGAACGCCGCGTGCGCTATGCCGAAGCCGGGCCCTCTGCCCGCGACCGCGAACTCCGCCTGGTCCCGCACCTCCTGCCACGGCATGGCCGGCGGGGTGTCTCCGTAAAGCTGCATCCGCCACATTATCGAGCAGCTATCCGCTATGGAGCTCGCGTTCTTGGCCAGCACCGACGGACGTATCGCGTCGCCGTACAGATCCAGCACGGTCCCGTAGCGCCCCAAAGCGAGCTGGAACAGCGCGTGGTGCCAGGACAGGTGGACGAAGAACGGCCCCCGCCTGTCGTAGTCTTTGATCCATTCGCCCAGGAAGCTCTGTCCCGCCGCGTGGTCGCCGACCTCGAAGTACACGTGCGCCACCGAGTGCGAGGCGTTGCCGTTGTCCGGCCGCTGCTCCAGCGACCGCTCCGCGTACCGCAGCGCGTCGTCGAACAGGCCCGACTCGTGGTGCGCGAACGAGTAGTTGCCCAGGAACGACCACTCGTCCCCGTAGGCGTGCTCCACGCTCTTCAGCAACTCCAGCAGTTCGGGCGGGTAGTTGGGCACCCCGGCGGCGCCGCAGCCCATCACCAGCAGCCTATGGCCCGCGTTCAGCGCCATCGCGTCGTTCGGGTACTCCCGCAGATGCTCGCGCACCCGCGCGTACGCCTTGCGGCCCTCGCCGCCGACCCACATATCCACCGTGTCCGCGTAGCCCTGCACCCGCCTCGACTGCGACCGCGCCAGCTCGGCCCCGCGCTCCGCGTTCCGCCGCGCCTCCTGCTGCTCTCCCGCCTGCTGCTGGAGCACGGCCAGCGACGAGTGCGCCACGGCGAACCCCTCGTCCTCCTCGATCGCCGCCTTGTACAAGGCGTCCGAGCCGAAGTTCCGTGAGAGCGCCAGGTCCACGCCCTCAGAGTAAAGCTGGGCCGCCTTCTCCGAGGTGGTCCCAAGTTCCACGCCGAATCGGTCTTCCAGTCCCTTCTGCATCGCGCTCGCCTCCTTCACCCAGAGTATCCGCGACCCCGGACCCGCCCGTCGCCCATGCCACGCAGCCAGACCCGTGCCGCGCCCGCCAGTTTCCAGTACAACTATGGTACACAATCCCACGCCCACAGTCAGCACCTCGCCCCATATCGAAGCTGCACCACATAGGCCCATGAACCTGCTATAATGCCAGCCGACAACATGAACGCTTGTGCTAAGCCAGGTATATTGAGGGTGTGGAATGGTGGGGAGATGGAGAGTTCAGGAGGAGACAGATGTCTGAGCAATTTCGGGAGAATTTCGTTACGGTGAACGGGGTGAGGCTGCGGTACCTGGACTGGGGCAGCGAGGGGAAGCCGCCGCTGGTGTGCCTGCACGGCCACACGGGGCAGGCACGCATCTGGGACGAGTTCGCCGAGGAGGCGTCGTCGTCGTACCACGTGTACGCGGTGGACCAGCGGGGTCACGGCGGCAGCGGGCGGGCGAGCGACGGCTACGCGCGGGACAGGTTCGTGGAGGACTTGGCCGCGTTCGTGGACGCGCTGGGGCTGTCGAAGTTCACGCTCGCGGGTCTGTCGATGGGCGGCTGGCACTCGCTGCTGTACACGGCGGACAACCCGGACAGGGTGGAGCGCATCGTGATAGTGGACATCGCGCCGGAGCCGAACCCTGCGTCTGCCGCGTCGCGCGCCAACCGCCCTCCGACGCCGATGGAGTTCGCCACGCTGGACGAGGCCGTGGCTTGGGCGCGCGAGGGCAACCCGTGGGCGAGCGATGCCCGGCTGCGCAAGGACATCGAGGACAAGACGAAACAGCGAGAGGACGGCTCTTGGACGTGGAAGGCGGACCCTGAGTTGTTCAACCGGCCGCTGCCCGACATGACCGACCCGGACCTGATACGCCGGTACTGGGATGCGGTGGAGACGATCCCTTGCCCCATCCTGCAGGTGCGCGGCGCGGATAGCGACCTTGTCGCCGACGAGACGCTGGAGCGGATGAAGCGCGACGGCGCGGCGTTCGACTGGGTGGACGTGGCGGACGCGGGGCACGTGGTAACGGTCGACAAGCCGCAGGAGTTCATCGAGGCGACGCGGGGGTTCCTGGGGTTGTAGGGCCGCTCCGACCCCCGGTGGGCGTGATTCGCGCTATAATGGGGCCGTAGTACGCCACACTGGAGCCCGCCATGTCCGCGCAGACCGTGCTCATCGTCGAGGACGAGGAGAACATCCTGGAGGCCGTCAGGTACAACCTCGAACACGAGGGGTACCGGGTGCTGGCCGCGCAGGACGGCGAAGAGGGCCTCACGCTGACCCGCCAGGACAGCCCCGACCTGGTGTTGCTCGACATCATGCTTCCGCAACTCGACGGCTTTGAGTTGTGCCGCATACTGCGCCGTGAGAGCGACGTGCCCATACTTATGCTCACCGCCAAGGGCGAGGAGATCGACCGCGTGGTGGGGCTGGAGCTGGGTGCGGACGACTACGTAACCAAGCCGTTCAGCATGAGGGAACTGGTGGTGAGGGTGCGAAACCTGCTGCGGCGCTCCGCGGCGGCCTCCGGGCGCGAGGCGCAGGCCGCGTCCAACAGCGTGCTGAGCGCGAACGGCCTGGAAGTGGACGTGGATGGACATACGGCGAGGCTGGACGGACGGCCGCTCCAGATGAAGCCGCGGGAGTTCAGCCTGCTGGCGCTGCTGATGGAGAACACGGGCAGGGTGTTCACGCGGGAGCAGATCCTGGAGCGGCTGTGGGGGTACGACTACATCGGCGACGCCCGCACGGTGGATGTGCACGTCCGCTGGCTGCGGGAGAAGATTGAGCCGGAACCCAGCAAGCCGCGGAGAATCGTGACCATAAGAGGAGTAGGATACCGATTCGACGGCTGAGACTGCCCCGCTCGCTCCAGTGGCGGATCGCGCTCGCGTACACCACGCTCATATTCGTGACGATGGGCGTAGTCAGCATCTACCTGGTGGGCTTCATCCGGGACGCCTTCTACGACAACCTCGAGCAGCGGCTTCAGGCCGAGGCGGGACTGCTGGGAGAGGGGGTGTCGCACCTGCTTGCGCACCCCGTCGATTTCGAGGGGCTGGAGCGGACCGCCCGGCGCACCAGCGAGATCGTCGACGGGCGGGTCACCGTGGTGGACCTGCAGGGCAACGTGCTGGCCGATTCCGCGGGCGCGTCCTCACCCGGCGAGTCGTTCATAGACCGGCCCGAGTTCCGCTGGGCCGCGGGCGTGGGAGCGAGCGAGGTGTCCCGCGCGAACCCGCAGACCGGCGAGGACACGCTCTACGTGGGCACGCGGGTCGACGCGGGCGGCCTGCCGATGGGTGTCGTCATCATCGAGGTGCCCGTTTCGCGGGCGCAGTCCGGCGTCGACCGCATAATCGCGACGATCGTCCTGGCCGCCATGGTGGTCGCCTTTCTCTCGGTGGCGCTGGGCTTCTACCTGGCGCGCCGCACGTCCCGCTCGGTCAAGTCCGTCGCGGAGGGCGCGCGCCGGCTCGCACAGGGCGATCTGGGCCACCGGGTGCGCGCGCTGTCGCTGGACGAGACGCAGGAGCTGGCTACGGCCTTCAATACGATGGCGGCGTCCCTGCGGGAGATGGTGGACGACCTGTCGGCGGAGCGGAACAAGCTCTCGGCGGTGCTCGACGTGATGAGGGAGGGCGTGATCGTGGTGGAGGCGAACGGCGAGATAGCCCTGATGAACGAGGCCGCCGGCGAACTGCTGGACTCGAGCATGAGCCGCGCGGCGGGAAGCCGTCTCGTCGAGGTGGTGCGGGACCACGAGCTGCAACAACTCATCGCGCGCGCGCTGGCGACGGGAGAGCCGGTGCAGGGAGAGGTCGAACTGCTGCACCGACGCCGCTTTCTGAGCGCGACCGCCGTGCCGCTGAGCCAGGGCGCGCAGGGCGGCGTGCTGCTGACGCTGCACGACCTTACCAGCATCCGGCAGGCGGAGACGACGCGCAAGGAGTTCGTGAGCAACGTGTCGCACGAGATGCGCAGCCCGCTGGCGTCGGTGAAGGCGATGGTGGAGACGCTGGAGGGAGGCGCGATAGACGACCGCGACGTTGCGCAGGACTTTCTGCGCCGGGTACACCGCGACGTGAACCGGATGACCGCGATGGTGAACGACCTGCTTCAGCTATCGCGGCTGGAGAGCGGCCAGGCGGACCTGCGTCCCACGGCACTAGACGCCACGTCGGTGCTGGAGGAGGCCGCGTCGCAGTTCCGATTGCAGGCGGCGGCGATGGACGTGTCCCTGGTCTCCGACTTTCCGCCCGAGATGCCGATAGTGCGGGCGGAGGAGGAGAAGCTGCTCCAGGTGCTGGTGAACCTTCTGGAGAACGCGCTCAAGTTCACCCCTGCCGGAGGGACGATCCGCCTATGGGCACGGGATGCCGGCGGGCGCGTGGAGATTGGCGTGAGCGACACGGGGTCGGGCATCCCGCGCGAGCACCTGCCACACGTGTTCGAGCGCTTCTACAAGGTGGACCGGGCGCGGCGCGACAGGGGAGCGGGTCTGGGGCTGGCGATCGTGAAGCACATCGTGCACGCCTACGGCGGCGAGGTGGGCGTCCGCAGCGAAGAGGGCGCGGGCAGCACGTTCACCTTCACGGTGCCGCACGCGCTGCAGGAAGCCTAGGTCCCGGACTCAGCGATGGGCGCGGCCCTGCTGCTTGGCCTGCTGCAAGGTCTGACAGAGTGGCTGCCCGTAAGCTCCCAGGGCGTGGTAACGGTCGCCCAGACCGCGCTACTCGACCGGACGCTGGAGGAGGCAGTGGCCTACGCGCTGTGGCTCCACGTCGGCACCGCGTGCGCGGCGCTCATCGCACTGAGGCGCGAGGCGTGGTGCGTGGTCAGAGACGCGGCATCGGCTCCCCTTAATCCCTCTCCCCGGCTGCGGTTCCTGGTGATTGGGACCGTCGTGAGCACGGCGGTGGGCGTTCCCCTTCTGCTCGGGCTGGGCGAGATTTCGGACCGGATCGGCGCCGCGGGCATGGGCGTCGTAGGTCTGCTGATGGTGGCCACCGGCGCGCTGCAGTTGTGGCGTCCATCCGGCAACCGTCATTCCCGCGAAAGCGGAAACCCACAAGCGGCGCAGACGCAGGGCCGGACGGAGCCGACGACGGTGGACGCGCTGGTCGCGGGCGCCGCGCAAGGACTGGCGGCGCTGCCGGGGCTGAGCCGGTCGGGCCTGACGGTCGCCGCGCTGCTGGGCAGGCGGCTGGAGAGAGGCGAGGCGCTGGTGCTGAGCTACCTGATGAGCATACCGGCGAGCCTGGGCGCGGGGCTGCTCGCGCTGGCGGACGGCGGCGCGGCGAGCACGTGGCCGGCGCTGGCGGCAGCAGGCGTGGCGTGCGTGGTGGGGCTGGTGACGATCAGGGCGCTGCTGGCGTTCGCGCAGCGGGTGAACCTGGGCGGGTTCGTGATGGCGGCGGGCGTGGTGATGGCGGCGGGGGCGGCGTGGCAGGTGGTGGGGTGAGAAGGGGCGGCGCTTTCACCCTCACCCTGACCCTCTCCCATCAAGGGAGAGGGGACTAAGAGGCGCCTTCGAAGAAGCGGCGGGGGTTGTGAACCATGATGTTGTCGACGTCGTCCTGGGTGGCGCCCAGCTCACGAAGGCGGGGCAGCACCTTGCGCGTGATGAACAGGTAGCCGTCGGGGTTGTAGCGCTGCCGGTCGGCCTGCATCTCGCGGCTGGCGATGCTCAACGTGACGGACCAGTCGTGGCCCAGCATGATGCGACGGGCGTAGCCAGCCTCGATGAGTCGCATGGCGGTCTGGGTGCGGCCCTCCCAGTCCGGCGTGCCGGGATAGCGGCCGCCGGGGTAGCGGTCCAGGCCGATCCACACGCCCTTCTCCAGCAGGCCGATGAGGTAGTCGGTGTCGGTGGTGTCGTTGCTGTGGCCGACGTAGACGCGGTTGAGGTCCACGCCCTCGTCCTCGAATATGCGCACCTGCTGCTCGCCCACGCGCTCGGGCGCCCAGGTGTGGGTGGATATGGGGACGCCGGTGGCCTTCTGGGCCCTGGCGGCGGCGCGGAGGATGATCTCGCCCTCGGGGGTAACGCCGCCCATATCGTTGGCGACCTTGATGATGGCCGCCTTGATGCCGGTGCCCTCGATGCCCTCCTGGATCTCGCGGATGTAGAGGGGCGCGACCATGTCCGGGGTGGCGGTCCAGAAGACGCGGGGGATGTCGCGCCAGGTGCCAGTGGCGCAGACGATGTTGACGCCGGACTCGCGGGCGACCTGCTCGAGCATACGGATGTCGCGGCCGAGGTCTATCGTGGTCACGTCGATGATGGTGCGCAGTCCCTCGGCGCGGGCCTCGCTGAGCTGGGCGATGGCGCGCTCGATGGTGCCCTCGCGGTCGATGAACTCCGGGTAGACGTACTGGATGCCGGCGGAGGAGACGATGACGTGCTCGTGGGACAGGGTGAAGCCCATGTCCGCGGTGTCGATGGGGCCGAGGACGGAGTCTATGGTTGCCATCGGGCGGGCCTCCCTACGGGTCTACTTCCTGACTATGGGGTTGGTGAGGGTGCCGACGCCGGATATTTCGATCTCGACTACGTCGCCGTCCACCAGGTTCTTGGAGGAGCCGTCGGTGCCCATCCAGATGACGTCGCCGGGGTAGAGCGTGAGATAGCGGCTCATCGCGCTGATGTAGGTCTCGACGCCGAAGACCATAGCGTTGGTGGGGAACCGGATCTGCTCTTCCCCGTTCAGCCTGACGGTCGTCTCCATGGAGTCGAGGTCGGCGTCGGTCTCGATCCAGGGACCCATGGGCTTGAAGGTGTCCGTGTTCTTGGCGCGCCACATGGTGCGGTCGGACGCCTGCCAGGTACGCTCGCTCACGTCGTTGCCGACGGTGTAGCCGAGCACGCAGGACAGGGCGTCGGCCTCCGAGAGGTTCTTGGCCTGCTTTCCGACCACGACCACGAGCTCGCCCTCGTAGTGGACGCGCTCGGTGGCGTCGGCGGGAACGACTATCGGCTCGCCGTGGGCGATGATGGCGTTGTTGGCGCGGTAGCCGATGTCGGGCTTTTCGGGCAGGTTGGGCTCGGTGCCGAGCAGCGCGGCGGCCTCGCGGACGTGTGCCTCGTAGTTGATGCCGGCCGCGTAGAACGTGCGCGGGATGACCGGCGCGAGCAGCTTGATCGAGTCCAGGCTGACGGCTACACCCGCCCGCTCGTGGTCACCGAAGGGGCCGCCGGTCACGGGCTGAACGCGGTCGCCCTCCAGGATGCCGTAGACGGCCTCTCCGTTAGATTCGTATCTCACCCAGCGCATGATGGCGTGGACCTCCGTGGGGAGTAGCGGCGTCCAGCCGCCGGATGCGGGCTACTATAGCAAGGCGTGGACGGGCTTTCAAACGGGGTGGCGAGGGGGAAGGGACTGGTCACCCTCACCCTAACCCTCTCCCATCATGGGAGAGGGGACTGTTCGGTGTCGTCGTCTTCGCCGGCGCGGGGGTGGGCGGCCTCGTAGACGCGGCGGGCCTCGGCGCCGGTGACGTGGGTGTAGATCTGGGTCGTGGCCGGGCTTGCGTGGCCGAGCAGCTCCTGGACGACGCGGAGGTCGGCGCCGCCTTCGAGCATGTGGGTGGCGTATGAGTGGCGCAGGGTGTGCGGGTGGACCCAGCCGCCGAGACCGGCCTGGGTGGCGTAGGAGCGCACCTTCTGCTGGATGCTGCGCTGGCTGAGGCGTCCGCCGAACCGGTTGAGGAACAGCGCGCCGTCGGAGTCCGCGGAGGCGAGAGAGGGGCGGACGTCGCGCAAGTAGAGCGAGAGGGCGTCGCGCGCGGGGACGCCGACAAGCACGACGCGCTGCTTGGAGCCTTTGCCCACGACGCGGAGCTCGCGGGCCTCCAGGTTGAGGTCGGCCACGTCCAGGTCACGGACTTCGCTGACGCGCAGGCCGGCGCCGTAGATGAGCTCGAGCAGGGCGCGGTCCCTTACCTTGCCGAGGGACGTCGTCCCGGCCTCCGAGCCGGGATCGGCGGCCTGTACCAGCTTTGCGGTCTCGTTCTGGGAGAGAAAGCGCGGCAGGCGGGAGTCGAGCTTCATCACGCCGCGCCGGGGCAGCGGGTCGGCGTCGATGAGCTTGAGGCGCACGAGCCAGCGCAGCAGGGTACGGAGGGCGCTCACCTTGCGGGCGACGCTGCGGCGGACGTAGCCGAGCTCGAGGAGCCAGGCGAGGTAGGCGCGCAGGGCGGCGCGGTCGAGGGCCTTCAGGTCGGGGACGTCGTGCTTTCGCATGAAGTCGAACAGCGGCTCGAGGTCGGTACGGTAGTTGCGCACGGTGAGGTCGGCAAGGCCGCGCTCGGCGCGCAGGTGCTGCTCGAAGCGGTCCATGAGGCCGCGCCAGTCGTGTTGGTCCATAGCGGGAGCGTAGCGCGGGAGGGGGGTGGGTAGCTAGGGGAGTGGGGGCAAGTTTGCGGCGGCGATAGGGGAAGGGACTTTGGAACGGCCCCTTTGCGAGGCGGGTTGCCCTTTACTGGCGTGAAAGTTTCGATATAATGGGGGTAGAGACGTAGTGCGGAGGATGACAGCCTTTGTGGAGGGTCTCGAGAAAGGAGGATGCGCATTGGACAGTAGTAGAACGAGGTGCGCCAGCTAGGTGTTCACTGGAGCACCTCTATTCGGTGGCCCCGCCTTGTGCGGGGCCACTTTTTTTGTGGCGGCACGACCGATACAGCAGTCGCCACTGTGCTACCGTACTCGCCACAACTCCCCGACACACGCCCCGACCCGGAGGAATCGCGCCCCTTGACTCCTGAGACCGAACGACAGTTCGCCTCCGACCCGGACGCCGCCCCCGCAACCCGCTTCCACGAGCTCGACGCCCTCCGCGCATTCGCCATGCTGCTCGGCGTCGTCCTCCACACCGCGCTCTTCTTCATGCCCGACTCCTGGTCCAAGGCCTACTCCGCCGAGGGCTATCCCGCCGAGGTATCCGGGGTCTACACGCTCCTCTTCTACGCCATCCACGGCTTCCGAATGCCCGTCTTCTTCCTGCTCAGCGGCTTCTTCACCGCATTGCTCTGGCAGCGAAGGGGACTGCGCTCGCTCGCCGCACAGCGCCTCAAGCGCGTCGGCCTTCCGCTCGCCGTGGGCGCGTTCACCGTCATCCCCGTCACCACCATAGCGTTCCTGTGGGCCTTCGACGTATTCGAAGAGGTCGAGTTCTCCATATTCTGGTGGCCGTTCATCTGGCTCGGCACCCTGAACCACCTCTGGTTCCTCTGGCTGCTCCTGTGGCTGTGCGGCGGATTCATCATCGCCGCGAAACTGGGCATGAGGTTCGACCACCCCGTCGCTTGGTGGCTCGCCATCCCGCTCACGCTGCTGCCGCAGATCCTGATGACCGAACCTGTCTTCGGCCCCGACACCTCCGACGCCCTGGCATTCGACCCCGTCGTGCTGGGCTACTACGCGCTCTTCTTCGTATTCGGCGCGTTCATCTACCGCCGCGGCTTTCGCACAAGCCCGTGGTGGACGCTCGCGCTCGTGCCCGCGCTAACGCTGGTGTTCTGGGGCGGGCTGACGCTGCTCTACGACGTGAAGGCGGACTGGGCGAAGCCGCTCGCCGCCGTGGCGCAGGTCGCATTCGCCTGGCTCATGTGCTTCGGACTGATAGGTCTCTTCCGGCTGATAGCCCACCGCGAGCGCTTCTGGGTGCGCTACCTCTCCGACGCCTCCTACTGGATCTACCTGTGGCACCTGCCCCTGGTAGTCGTGGCGTTCGAGCTGATCGCCGGCTGGCGCGTCGGTTCCCACCTCAAGTTCGCCCTCATAGTCGTGGCCGTCACCGCCATCCTGCTGATGCTCTACCAGCTAGCCGTCCGCTACACCCCCATCGGCGCCATGCTCAACGGCCCCCGCACCCGCCGCTTGTAGGGGCGGGTTTCAAACCCGCCCGAGGTGAGAGTGGCCCACAAGTCCCCTCTCCCTTAATGGGAGAGGGTCAGGGTGAGAGTGAACGCGAGCCCTCCATTCCCTTCACCCTCGAACGCGTCAGGCCATCCGATTGGTAATGCAGCCTCTTGTTCAGTTAGGCATCCTAGCGCCTGTTCCACGGAGGTTCAGGAGGATGGGGAACAGGTCACCTATGTTGAGACAGGTTAGTGATGTTGAGATAGAAGCCGATGCTGCCGCGGACAGCCACCTGCCCCGCCGCGTCCTCGTCACCGCGCGTCGCCGCCTCCTGGGCGAGCCCCTTCATCTTGCTGGACTCCCAAACGGTCAACCCCAAGAAGATCGCCAGCAGGGCAACACTGACCAGTATGTGCAGGACGCTGGAGCGCAGTAGAAGCAGGTTGACTGCAATCACAAGTGTCATGCCAAGTAGTCCTATCAATAGGATGGAACCCAGTCCGGAGATGTCCTTCCTGGTGGTCACTCCGATGAGTGCCATCGCCACGAGCACTCCACCTGAGAGAACGAAGGCCAGGGCCATCGAACCCGTCGTGAAGTTTAGAACGGGCGAGAGAAACATCCCCAAGATGCCGGTAGACACAGTGTAGATGACGGCTCCGAGTCCGATGTGTCCCTTCTCGACGGTATCGTTAGCTACCTTGAGCAACGCAATTGCGATGACGATGACAACGATAAGGACCAGGATGCGAACTATCTTGAAATCCGGGATCCACCCGTAGATGCCGATCATCTTCACGGCCCAGATTGCGGCTGCTGTCGTGAAGATGCCCAGCGCGACGAGACCGTACATACGCGCCATCGCGTCGGTGTAGATGGCTTTGGCTCGGGATTCATCAAATGTCATGTTGGATTGCTCGGTAGCCAAGCGTGTTTCCGTCTTCTTATGGGCGCATTCATGCTCTCCGACAACGGGTCTGATTGTCAATGCGACTACCTCCCGATGGGCCAGAGGCTTGTGGGGCCTATCCAGGGCCGCCTGCCCTTACTCAGATACGGGCCTCCCACCGAACAGCTCGTGATTCAGTCTTCCATGGCCCACCACCCGTTGACCTACTGACTCACTGACGTACTGACCCACCACTCACCGCTCCCACACCAGCGCCCCGTCCACGTACGTCTGGTCCACGTAAATCTCCCGGATGTACTCCGCCGCCACGCTCGTCGGATCATGGCTCAGCACCAGCAGGTCGGCCCGCTTGCCCACCTCCAGCGATCCCACCTCCGACTCCCGCGACATCGCGTACGCCGCGTTCGCCGTGTACATCCGCAGACCTTCCTCCGCCGTCACCGCCTCGCTCTCACCCGCCGGCGCCCCGTCGCGCGTCCGCCGCGTGACGATCGAGTACAGCCCCAGCAGCGGCTCCAGCGGCGCGCACGGGCAGTCCGAGCTCGCCGCCACCTTCAGCCCCGCGTCCAGCATCGACCTGAACGGGTGCGCGCCCACCTCGCCGCCCAGCTCTGCCGCCCGGCCCACCGCCGAGTCGCCGCCCGTGTACACGAACGGCGGCTGCACCACCGGCACCACGCCCAGCGACGCCGCCCGGCGCATCAGGTCCGGCGTCGGGAACCCGTAGTGCTCGATTCGGAACCGCGGCTCCTCGACGCGCCGCTCTCTCAACGCCGCCTCGAAGCTGTTCAGCGCCTGCTCGATAGCCCACGTGCCCAGGCAGTGGATCGCCACCTGCAAGCCGCGGCTGTGCGCGTTCACCGTCAGCGTGTCCGCCTCGTCCTGCGTGTAGTACCGCTCGCCTATCCGCTCCTCGTCTCCGTGCGGGTGAAACCTGATCAGCGCCGCGCTCGGGAACACTGGGTCCATGAACATCTTCATCGTCCCCCCGCGCAGCCTGTCCGATACGTTGCCGTCCCCAAGCTCGCCCCGCGACGCCTCCTCAGGCGCCGCGAAGAATCCTTGGCCGCCCAGCATCTGGTGCACCGTCATCGGCAGCATCCCACGGCTCTCGGCGGCGCGGTACAGCCCGGCGGCGGTAGTCGTCACCAGCGCGTCTCCCACGGACGTTATCCCGCTCGCCAGGTGTCGCAGGCAGTTCTGCCGCACCAGCTCCGCCGCCCCGTCCTCACCGTAGTAGTCGATGAAACCGCGCATCGACAGGTTGTAGACCGGGTCCATCGCCCCTTCCCACAGCGTCCCGTCCGGCTCGCCGCGGTCGTCGTGCAGTATCTGCCCGTGCGACGGGTCTGGCGTATGCCGGTCTATGCCCGCGATCCCCAGCGCCGCGGAGTTCGCGTAGCAGGCGTGCACCGAGCCGTCCATCACGCACACCGGATTGTCCGGCGCCACCTCGTCCAGTTGCCCCCGCGTCAGCCGCGCGCCGTCCGGCATCATCCGGCTGCGGAACCCCCAGCCCCACAGCCACTGACCCCGCGGCGCGTCCTTGGCCGCGTTCGCGATGGCGTCCAGTATGCTGGTGACGCTCGCGTGCGGCGGCACGCTGCAGTCCACCGACACCGGCTGAAACGTCGTCAGGCTGAAGTGGTTGTGCGGGTCCACGAACCCCGGCATCAGCGTCCGCCCGTTCAGGCGCACCACGCGCGTATCCTCACCCGCCAGCTTCGCTATCTCCTCATTCGCCCCCACCGCGCGAAGCCTGCCGTCCCGCACCGCAACGGCCTCCGCCCGGCTGTTCCGCCCGTCCATCGTCAGCACGTTCCCGCCCATCAGCACCAGGTCCATACCGCACCTCCATACAATTCCACTACTGTCATTCCGAGCGTAGCCGGGGAATCTAATGCCCTTGCTTGCGACAGCCCCTTGACGCTGCCCGCAATGGATGCCATATTCTAGCCCTCAGCCAACTGCCGCGCCAATCCGCCGGAGGCCCACCATGCCCAACACCGACATCCCCGACGACGCCCCCGCCGCGCGCCTCTTCCCCGAGTTCGACGGCCTCTACGACCTCATCGCCCGCGAGGTCGACGGCCTCACCGGCGAACAGCTCGACTTCGTGTCGGACAGGTGGGGCTGGAGCGAGTGGAGCATTCGCATGCAGCTAAGCCACATGGCCTCGCTCACCTTCAGGTGGATGCTCATTCGCTGGGTCGATGTGCTCTTCCCCGACGGCCACGGCGTCGAAGACGTCGCGGGCATGGCCGACTCCCCATCCGACCGCCGCCTCGACGACGACGTGTACCGCGACATGGACGTAATCATGGCCAAGCTCCACGAGGGCATAGATCTCGTCCGCTCCGTGCTGTCCTCGCACGACGCCGGATTCGCCCGGACCGCAACCATCCCCTACGGCATGGACGGCGCGTGGGTGCAGATGTCCCAGGCGCACCCCACCGGCCTCACCCCAGGCGAGGACGGCGGCGAGGGCAGCATGACCCTGGAGGCCACGATCCGACACGTCTACTTCGAGGAGACAACCCACCTCTACAACATCCAGCGCCTTAAGCGCGCCCAGGGGCTGCCCACCGCCGTCGACGTCCCCCGCGTCGGCTACTGGGTCATCCCAGACTGGGACCGAAGCGAACCCTAGGGAGGCGCTTCCGACTGGCCTCCTCTCCCTTGGTGGGAGAGGACTGAGGTGAGGGGGATAGGGGACACGTCCATCCTAGCTCCACTCCCGCGCCGTCGCCCGCATCCGCTCCCGCACATCCTCTCCCACGTCCGGCAGCCTGCGCTCCGCCGCCGCGCCGCCCGACCCCCGCATCGCCTCCGCCATCAGTTCCACGCCGCCCAGGAAGTCGGGTAGGGCGATGTACTCCGCGCCCACGCCCCCGTCCGGGTCGCGCAGGTTCGTCGTTCCGTTGTGGTAGTTCCCCAGCGGAAACGCGACCCCCGTCACGTCGTACCCGTACATCGCGAACGCCGTCCCCTCGCACGTGCCGCCGCTCATCAACTGACGCTGGCACCGGAAGTCGCGGTCGCGCTCCAGTATCCTATGCCGCGCGTCGATCAGCGCCCGCTCCGCGCCCCCATCGAACGTGCTCATCGCGTCCCCCGTGCGGATGACCGGCCCTTCGCCCTGCGCCACGCCCGGAATCACCGGGCTCGACTCCACCGACACCACCACCGTGTCCGCCGGAAGCGTCCCCGCCTGCGCCATCAGTCGCGCGCCGAACAGCCCGCCCTCCTCGCCGCGCGTGAACACCGCGAACACGTCCGCCTCCTCACCCTCGCCCGCCAGCCGCTCCACCGCCGCCAGTATGCTCGCGCAACCCGCCAGGTCGTCGAGTGCCCTCATCCGAATCGTGTCGCCGTCCAGCTCGAAGTCCGGCAGATCGAACACCACCGCCGCCGGCAGCGCCACCTCGACCTCCTCCACAAGCGCCGCCACCACCAGTCGGTCCGCCCCCTCCCGCTCCGGTCCGTCGTAAGGCGCCAGTTCGCACGCCACGCGCTCGCCGCCCGGCAGCAACGCCAGCGCTGTCGTCGGCTTGGCCAGCGACGCCGCCGGCACGCCGCCCAGCGCACGCGCCACGTAGCGCCGGCCCGATCCCTCGATCAGCTCGAACCCCGGATGGTCCATGTGCGCCACGAACGCGATAGGACGCCGCCCCTCCGCGTCGGGGGGACTGGCGTACCTCGCCAGCACGTTGCCGAACTCGTCCCGCCACGGACGCAGCCCGCTCTCCCGCAGCGTGCCCTCCACGGCCTCCGCGACTCCGCGCTCGTGGAACGGCGCCGCCGGACGCGCGCCCAGCCGCGCCAGTATCTCCAGCGCCCGCCTGTCCTCTCGCCGCAACGCCGGTCCGCCCGTCGATTCGGCGCCGGAGTTCACTCCTCGTCCTCCATCACCAAGATATCGTCCACCAGCCGTTCCGCCCAGTCCCGCAGGTTGTCCTCGATATCCGCGCCGCAACGCGGGCAATCGTAGTCCCCGAACCGCAGCCGCGTTCCGCAGCGGTTGCACCCCTCGACTTCATAAAGGCTGTTCACAACCTTCTGAATCTGATCTTCCGTAGCCATACAGAGCGTTACTCCAGTCAAGTGTTTTCTTGAGACTCCAGCCGCTGCGGGCCAACACACCCACTCGCGACTGCCGCATAATGATACTTGCCCGCATTCAGCGTGACAATTCTCAGTCTTGCACGTGTGCTATCATATCCGGCAAGGAGACGCCCCATGGCCACTATCTCCACGCCCGCCCTCGTGTTCGAGGACGCCGTGCGTATGCAAGAGTCGGCGCTCGACCGTATGGCCGCCGGCGACATTCGCGACGCCGCCGAAAAGGCTTGGTGCGCCGCCAAGCGCGCCATAGACGCCCTTGTGCTGGCGCGCACTGGCAGTCTTCCCCCCAAGTCGCCTGACACCACCAGGGCCTTGCAGTCGATGGCCGCTGCCGACCCTGCGGCGCGAGACCTGCGAAACCGATACTTCGCAAGGCAAGCGTCCCTGCACGGGAACTGCTTCTACACGGGTTGGTGCGAGCCTATCGAGGACATAGAACTCCTCATCCGCGAGACGGCGGACTTCATCCACGACGCTCGTCGGCTGGCGGAGGCATAGGACGCACGTCGCATGAGCGGGCGCCAAGGCCATCCTCTCCCACCCGTCGGCCCCCGCGAGCGCCGCCGACTCCTCACCCACGTCCTCCGCCGCGTGTCCCGCGCCTTCTACCTCACCATCCGCGTCCTGCCCGCCCGCCTCCGCGCCCCCGTCGGCCTCGCCTACCTCCTCGCCCGCGCCGCCGACACCATCGCCGACGCCCGCGCCACGCCAACCGACGCCCGCCTGGACACCCTCCGCCGCTTCCGCGACACCCTGGCCCGCACCGCGCCCGCGCACGACCCCCGCGATCTCGCCGACCTCGCCACCCAATTCGCCGCCACCGACGCCGAGCGCGACCTCGCCGACGCCATGCCGTCCCTCTTCCCCCTCCTCGACTCGCTCCCCAACGAGGACGCCGCCCGCATCCGCTCCGTCGTCTCCACCCTCACCCTCGGCATGGAGATGGACCTGGCGGCCTTCCCCGCCCACGACGCATCCGCCCCCACCGCGCTCCCCACATCCGACCACCTCGACCGCTACACCTACCTCGTCGCCGGCTGCGTAGGCGAGTTCTGGACCGCGATGTCCGTCGCCAAGACCCCCGCCCTGTCGCGCTGGGACATCCCCCGCATGTCCGACCTCGGCATCGCTTTCGGCAAGGCCCTCCAGCTCACCAACGTCCTCCGCGACGTCCCCGCCGACCTCCGCGCCGGCCGCTGCTACCTTCCCGCCGACTGGCTCGCCGACGAGGGCCTGGCCCCCGCCGACCTGCTCGACCCCGCCAACTCCGACCGCGCCCGGCCCGTCCTCGCCCGCGGCCTCCGCGTCGCCCTCGACCACTTCGCCGACGCCGAGACCTACGCCCTCGCCATCCCCCGCCGCTGCGTCCGCCTCCGCCTCGCCGTACTCTGGCCCGCCCTCATGGGACTCGCCACCCTCGCCCTCATCGCGCGCAACCCCCGCTGGCTCGACCCGGACCGACCCGCCAAGGTCACCCGCGCCTGGGTCTACCGCACCATGGCCCTCTCCCTCCTCACCGTCGCCTCCAATACCATCCTCCGCCGCTGGTTCCACCGCCTCCGCACTCCGCTTGACCTCTCTCCCTCGCCCCCCTGCCACTCCAGCCCTCCCTCTCCGTGTCATTCCGAGCGTAGCCGAGGAATCTAAAGCGCCCGCCTACCAACCACTAGCCCTTCATGTGCTACAATCCCCCATCATACGATGGAGGCGACCATGACAACCCAAACCACCCGAACCGCCACCACCTACTTCCCCGGCCCCGGCGCCGACTGGGAGCGCCGCTCCCCCGATCAGGTCGGCATGGACCCCGACCTGCTCCAGAGGGCCATCGACTACTCCAACGAGTCCCACCGCGAGGGCCACCTGCGCGACCTCGCCGAGCAGATCCGCCGCAACAACGCCAACAAGCAGCACGACAACGGCGACACCCTCGGCCCCACCAAGACCCGCGGCGCAGTCACCGGCGTCGTACTCCGCCACGGCTACCTCGTCGCCGAGTGGGGCGAGCCTGAGCGCGTCGACATGACCTTCAGCGTCACCAAGAGCTTCCTCTCCACCGTCGCCGGCCTCGCCTACGACCGCGGCCTCATCCGCGACGTCCACGACCGCGTCGCCGACTACGTGGACGACGGCGGCTACGACTCCCCACACAACGCCAAGATCACCTGGGACCACTCCCTGCGCCAGATAAGCGAGTGGGACGGCACCCTCTGGGACAAGCACTACTCCGCCGGCAACCACGAGGACCTCTACCGCCCCGTCGAAGAGCCAGGCACCGCCTACGAGTACAACGACGTCCGCGTCAACCGCTTCTCCCTCTCCCTGCTCCGCGTCTGGAAGCGCCCCCTGCCCGAGGTGCTCAAAGAGCACGTCATGGACCCCATCGACGCCTCCGACACCTGGAAGTGGAACGGCTACCGCAACTCCTACGTCGACGTCGACGGCCAGCAGATGTGGTCCGTCAGCGGCGGCGGACACTGGGGCGGCGGCATGTGGATATCCGCCCGCGACCAGGCCCGCTTCGGCCTGCTCTCCCTCCGCCGCGGCGAGTGGAAGGGCAACCAGCTACTCTCCCGCAAGTGGGTCGACATGGCCACCACCCCCACGCCCATCCAGCCCACCTACGGCTTCATGAACTGGTTCCTCAACACCGATCGCGCCCTCATGCCGAGCGTCCCCGAGACCAGCTTCTACCACCTCGGCGCCGGCGCCAACAAAATCTGGGTAGACCCCGACCACGACCTCGTCGTAGTCCTCCGCTGGGTAGCCACCGAACACTTCGACGGCTTCGCCAAGCGAGTCCTCGCCTCAATCAGATAGTCCCTTCCCCCGTCAAGGGGGAAGGTTAGGATGGGGGGTGCGTTGTCCCTTCCCCCTCTCTCTACCCTGTCATTCCGAGCGTAGCCGAGGAATCTAGAGTGCCTGCTCTGAGCCTGCCGAATGGGTGAAGAGGTCCAACCATGCGAAAAATCCGCCTCGCCATCGTCGGCTGCGGCACCATCTCCCAGCTCAACGCCCCCGGCTACCTCGCACACCCCCGCTGCGAGGTAGCCGCCCTCTGCGACCCCGTCCCCGAGCGCGCCGAGCTCCGCGCCCGCGAGTGGGGCATCTCCCCCCGCATCTACGCCAGCTACGACGACGTCCTCGCCGACGACCGCATCGACGCCGTCGAGCTCCTCACGCCCACCTTCCTGCACCCCGACCAGTCCATCGCCGCCCTCCAGGCCGGCAAGCACGTCTCCTGCCAGAAACCCGCCGCCGGCTCCGTAGCGGACATCCGTCGCATGGCCGACGCCGCCGACCGCGCCTCCACCTTCTACCGCACCACCGAAAACTTCCTCTACTACCCGCCCATCGTCAAGGCCCGCGAGCTCATACAGGAAGGCGCCATCGGCGAACTCGGCATGGTCCGCATCCGCACGCTCCGGGGCGACGTCCGCAAGAGCCCCATCCCCTTCACCGAGGGCGCCTACCAGTGGCGGCAGGACCCCGACCGCAACCTGGGAGGCATGATCTACGACGACGGCTGGCACAAGGTCGCCACCGCCATCTGGTGGGGCGGGGAAGTGGAAAAGGTCTCCGCCATCGTCACCCGCTCGGACGACAACTTCCTCATGGAGCTGCCCGCCTCCGCGACCTGGAAGTACGCCGGCCGCGACGCCCTAGCCTCCATCGAGTACGCCGCCGCGCCCGACATGCCCATCAGGACGTCCTACTACGCCGCCGACGAGTTCATGGAGATCATCGGCTCCGAGGGCGTCCTCTGGGTCACCCGCTGCACCGGCGAGATGCTCGACCTTCCCCCGGTCGTCCTCCACCGCGGCTCCGAGACCGTCTCGTTCCAGCTACCCATGAACTGGCTCGAAAGCTTCAACGGCGCCGCCGCCGACTTCATAGACGGCATCCTCCAGGACCGCCAGCCCATGATGGACATCCACTTCTCCGAGTCCGTCCTCCGCGCCATCATCGCCATCTACCGCTCCTCCGACACCGCCCAATGGGTCCACCCCACCACCCTCTAGCGCCGGATTCACGCGATATGCGGTATGATGTTGCTGAGTGAAAGGGGCGACCCACCATGACAACGAACGCAGACCCCATCGAAGGCCACGACATTCACGCGGGGCGCCTGATAGCCCAGGCGGAAGAAGAGCTGGCCAAGGAAGACAGACTACAGGCCTCGGAAAAGGCGTGGGGTGCGGTCGCCCACCAACTCAAGGTCATTGCCGGTCTGCGCGGCTGGCAATACGAGCACCATGTAGACACCTACGACATCATCAGAAGACTCGTCGCCGACACCGGAGACGACGAGATACGCTTGCTGTTCTCTGTCGCGACCAATCTCCACAGAAACTTCTACATGGACCTGGTCCCAATCTCGGAAATCAGGTACGAAATCGACAGGGTCAAAGAGCTCCTCGCCAAGCTCCGCGCACTGGAAACGGCCTAGCTGCGGCATACGCGCCTCTGTGTTGCTCAACTCATCGACAAAAGCGCGCGAACATTCGCCAGGACCGCCGCGATGGTCGCAGAAGGCAATTGAGAGACTACTCTGGCGTTGTAACTCTCCGGCGTCAGCACAACTGCGGGGCGGCGTCCGGCCTGTTCCCTTCCAACTTGTGGGTTGAAGTCGACCCACACCACATCGCTGCGGGCCGGAGCCTGCACTTGCCGATTCACCACACTTCTTTCCCCACGGGTTGGCCCGTATCCACCTCGGCGTGAATGTTCTCCTCGGTCACGCCCTCCAGAAGGATGTCCAACCTGGATTTGGACCCCTTCCTCACGCTAATCAACAACTCGCCGTCTCCGGCCGTCAACTCGACCTCGGCGTCTGCCTCAAGGCCAGCCTCCGACGCCAGAGACCGGGGTATCTGAATTGCCAGGTTGTCGCCCCATTTGTCTATTCGAGCTTTCAAGACAGTCGCCTCCAATCTGCAAGTCACTTCGCCATCCCACTGGGACTATCCGACAAGTCCCTTCCCACGTCAAGGGGTAACCGCGCGTCCCCTCTCCCTTGATGGGAGAGCGCCAGGAGCCTGCACTGAGCCTGCCGAACGGGTGGGGGTGAAACACCTCCTCCTTAACTTTGTTACCAAAACCATCACGACAGTTTACTCAATATATCCACCAAATACGTCTCTTCTGCTACAATACCAACCATCACGGCCGGCCCTGCCGACGCGAGTGAAGCCGGAGTTCATAGTATGACTATACGCAGGCCGAGATTCACAACGCTGTTGCAGTGCGTTTCAGCGGTCCGGAGTTCCGTCTCCAGGAGCGCAACCGGCCCCCGCAATTCTGTCCCCCTCCGCACTGCAGGGGTGGCCACATCACTCGGCGTTCGTTGTGGCTGGCCCGCGTTGTCTTATCACGGCCGGGTTCGACTGTATGTGGTAGATGAAGCTGATGCGGTTTGGAGCGAAGACTGATGGTTGGAGAACGCGAACATTTCGTTCAGCAGATGGCCTACACGATTCCTGAGTTGCTAAGGGAAGCAATGGATACAGGCCAGCGAGACCTCGTAAGAGGCCTCACTGCTATTGCAAATACAATGTGGCAGGCGACTAATCCAGCGGTTCGCCTGGTTGAACTCATAGCCGAGGCAAGAAAAAATGATGAGCGGTTCCTTTACGAAGTACACAACGAAGTCATGAACTCGGTTCGTGGCCAGGAAATCGTAGATGATTTCGAGGTTTGGGAACTGCTAACGAGGGAATTGGACAACGATGGGGAGTGGCGATTCGCCGTGCCTGAGTTTTGGGATGAGTACGTGATTCCCGGGAATGTTGACGATCCAGATATGGGGATTGAATCAATGGGACGACTACTTGGCCTTTGTTCATTGGCAAGGCATGCTGAAGACCGAGTCGCAATTGGGTTGTCCTCTTACAGACCGATAGTTATGCTTCTTCTCGCCGCGCTTGGCGGCTCCATCGATCGTGATGAGGCTGAAAGAATCTTCAATCGTGATGCAGGTGGAGACTCTGGCAGAAAGTGGTTAGATTTGCTGTACGCTGATCAAGAGAGGGTTGCCGTGCAGCGCCTTTTTGTTGACACTAGAGGTGACAATCTTATAGTGAACCCGGATGCGCTCAGAGTGGTAGAATTGATAAGAGAACGCACAAATGAGAGACTCCGTGAGTTGGGGCAGGGTCCTTAAGGGATTATTATGGTGATTCGAAGAGAAACGGCTTCCACATTCCGAAGACTCGACCCCTTTGCCGACATTTCTGAGGAAGTTGGGAGTCTGCGGGGTAGTGCGTATCTGACAATCTTTTACAAGATACGTCGCATCATCCAACACCAGTTTGCTAAACAGATCAGAAGGGGCATTAAGGGATTTCTGTTTCATGGAGATGTCGGAGTTGGAAAAACAGCCATGACCAAGGCTTTGGCACGCGACCTGGGTTATCCTATCGTGTTTGTAGACGGGTCCGACATAGCACGCGCTCGCTACGGTGACAGTGAGAGAGCGATAACTGAAATGTTCAGAGCGTACGACGAAGAGCGGCGTATCGTACTAATTGATGACGCCGAGAGCGTGTTCCCGCGTAGGGATTGGGTAAAGGGGGAAAGCTGGCATATAGCTCAGAACAACGTGCTGTTTCACGAGTTGGACAGGCTGGACACCTCTAGAGCAGTAGTTATACTTACGACGAACGAGATCAGCCTCATGGATAGGGCAGTTCGTGATAGACTCTTTGAGGTGGAGTTTCCCCACCCTGAACGAGAGACGCTGATGGAAGTGGCTAAGGATCGGTGTGCGGACTTGATGATCCCGTGGGATTCGATAGTTGAACAGATTCGTGAACGCGACGACCTAGAGAGTATCCGAGGCGTCGAGAAACTTGTGCTTGAGCATTACGCGGACTACTCCGCTGTGGGCTTAGGGTAAGATATCATGCACCCGCCGGGGAACTTACATGGCCATCTTGATTGTTGTTACTTCGTCCGAGCAAACACGGCGAAACATGGAGAAAGCGCTCGTTGAAGCTCCTGAGCTGTTCGTAAGTAAGCCGGTGCCAAATGTCTATCTGATGCGAAGCAACGGATTGGCGCTCTGGTACGCCTGGAAAGAGAAACGCAAGAGCCCTTTGTACATAGACGTCTTCTTGTCCGATGAGCTTCACGAGTGGCAAGTCTCGGACGAAGTAAGGAGGTCGGTTGAGTGGAAGATAGAGAACAAGTTCAGTTCCTACCCGGTTTCGAAGGAGAAACTGAGGGCTCACGCGTTAGCAAGCAGAGAGGATCTACAGAAGATCGGGCTAGACTTCTCGATCACTTAGCAGAAGAGAGTCTGCGAATCCTCAAGGAAAGCAGCGGCCGAGGCGTGCCCAGTGGCATTGGCCAACTTTCCTCAACTACGAGAAGGAAACTGCAGGAAGCCTCTCGACAGACTGTCGCTGAATGGAAGTCACTTAGTGAGGAAGATTAAATGGCAGTTAGCGAAAATGGCTCTCTACAACTCTCGATAGAGAACATCGGTGGGCTATTTGGGAGGCAGGAATTTGAGATCCGTCCTGGACTGAATCTCATCTCGGCACCCAATGCAACTGGAAAAAGCTCGCTGATTCATGCGCTGCAGGCCTTGGTTCTCGAGGACCGTGATTTGCGGTCTAGGGATTACTTCCTGCACTCATTTGAGGATGCCGCTCGCGTAGAACTCAATGCGCCCGATGGCCTCCACTACGTGCGCCGATTGCGAAGTAGGGGAGACGGTACACTCTCAGTAGGCGGCCAACCTCTACATACGGACGGCGCCAAGGCGAATCTGTTTTGCATTGCCTCGGAAGACAACGACTTGATTGACCGCGTCAAAGCGGGTAGATCGCTGAGTTCGACTTTGCTGGATTCCTCGGAATACAAGCACTTCGAACTGCTGGCTGCTTACTTCGATCAAGAGAGGGGCGAAAGAGTAAATCGACTAAACCAATTCCGAGATCAGCGAGCCCAACTCGAAACTCTGCGACAACACCTTGCCGTTCGCGAACAAGACCTTGAGAATCTTGAGAGTGAACGCCGGGCTCTCCGGGAAGTTCCGACTGAGAGAGTTGTGCAAAATGAGCAAGAAGCTCGTAAACTTGCTCAAGTCCAGCGACAACTTCACAGGTGCATCCAAGAGCTTACTTCAGCCGAGGGAGAAAGAGAAAGGCTGAACAACACGCTGGAAGTACGAGTCAATCAGGCGCAGCAATACAGTGAGTTGGTGCGCCAGTTTGAGAGTGAACATCCCGACGAAGAACAAGAGCTCGCCACAATGGACAGGGAGATTGACGGAATAAGGCGCGAGATTGATGGCCTCCAGCGCCAAATGCAGACGATTCAGGATCGGCTGCAGGACACAAGCCACGGCTACACCCGCAACTTGAGCTACGGGGAGGGAGAGTGTTTCGCTTGCGGGCACACAATTAGTGCCGAGCAACTGCGGGAAAGGCAGCGTACTTTGGAGGCTGCCAGTAGAACCCATGCCAGGGACATAAGCGAGCTTAGATGGCGTCTTGAACAACGGCAGAAGGAGAGGGCTGAATTCAGCCAACTTGCAATTCAGGTCAGGACTCAGCATAGGGCCAGAGTAGTCGCCGCCAACCGTGAGATAGCTCTGCGGACCAAACAGCTCGAGGAGACTGAAGTCAAGGTGAGCGAGCTTCTCCTTCAGCGTAAGGACCTCAGAAACTTGGTTGAACAACTCGAGGCTCATTTCGACAAGGAAGTCCGGGAGCTATTGGAGAAGCGACGGAGAATTGATGAGCGGATTGCTCGCACTGACCAAGATGCCAAGACCCTGCAAGCCAGGATACAGGACATAGGGGATGTCCAAGACGATATCCTTCTCTTAGAAGAAGAGATTGGATTCTACGGTCAGGCTACGCGACACATGGCAGCTAAGGCTGAAGAAGTCAAGAATGCTGTCAAAGACATGTTCAACGAACGCATTGAAGAGGTCTATGAACTCCTGCAGTTCGACGAGGACTTCGAACAGATTTACCTTGACGATCAGTTCAACCTGAGGATCATTCGACGATTCCAAGGTCAGAGGAAACTCGACTCGATTAACACTCTGAGCCGAAGCGAAAAGGAAACGGTCGCCCTCGTTCTAATGTTGGCTGGTCGTCAGGCATACTTGTCGGACTTCCCCTTCTTCATCGCTGACGAAACGTCATTCTTCGACCCCACGAGGTTTAGCAGAATCGTGGGTTACGTTAGTGAACGGGTGCCATACACCGTGATCACAAAGCTTGCACCGAGAGATGCACAGGACGAGGTTAAAGTAGAGTACGCAGTTCCTTCGTAGCGGCCAACCTCGAGCCAACGGCTGCGCCTAGTTAAGGGTTTGCCAGAAGCACTGACTCTGGCAAACTTCACATTATGGTCTACTTTGTGAGCGGCCCGTGCCACTGACCCTCATCGCACATCAATTCCTTCTCCCAAACCACCCATCCTCACATCCGAACCCCCGAAGTTCCATCCCATACGTACCCCAAGCCTGCCACCTCAGTGCCGCGCCACCGCCCAACACCTGCCACGCAGCCGCGCGACTCCTGCCCTGTCTCTTCCCACCCCCACCGCCTGCGGACCAGCGTGCGACTGCCCTGTGCCAAAGGCCCCACCTATATCTTCACCCAGATCCGCGTCGGCTACCGGATGCCCAGGGGAAGGCGGAGGGAGAAGGGACGAAGGAGTCTTGAAGTGGATGCGTTGATTCGGGGGCGCTGGCGCTACCCCCTGGCCTGTATGACGACGCGGCCGCCGTCCTCTACGTCAACGTTCAGGTTGTGTCTATTGAGCAAGAGCATTACCGACGCAGGGAGCTTCCCCCGAAGTGTCGCAACGCCGGACACCCGACCCGCTCACTCAAGACATTGATAGCATCCGGGCGCTTCTCTCGCAGACGCTTCACTGCGGTAACCACCATGTCGCCGATGGCGTAGTCGCCGCTGTCTACGTCGATAGCGACGACCTCCCCGTGGTGGGCATCTTCGACCAGGGGCCGGATGTCCCTCTCGTAAATCTCCTTGCCGAGGCGGGCAGTCTCTTCCTTGGGCCGACGTGTCGGCGTAGTCATCTCTTCACCACTGACAAAAGGCATTCCTCTTCTTCAGGTCACATTTTACCGTGGGGAGGCTGCGACCGGCAATGGGAAACGCCCGCGCAACCACAACTCAAAGACGATTCTGACTATCGTCTTGCTCGGGCCAGCGTAGCGCTCCTGCCGTCCCTCAGTCCCTACGCATCACACCACGGGAATTGCGAGCACCTGATGTGCCGATGATCAGGACGAATAACCCCAAAAATTCCGCCCCATACCCACCCCATCCCTTCTCACCCGCGTTCCATCCGTTCTCATCCGTGTCCCCTCCATTCCCAACCGACACCCATTTCTCCCCACCCCCGCCGCCTGCCGACCAGTGTGCGACCGCCCCGCCAAAGGGGTCTTGACCGCCACGCACGTCCGTGCTATGCTTCCCCCAACAAAGGACCGACCTGCCCCCGCCCACGTGATCCACCCCCGCACCCACCTGCGGCAGCCGCACCTGTTACCGTGCACCCAGGCGCCCTCCACGAGGCCCCGGCGGACACTCCCAAAATGTCCCGGAATGTCCCCAAAATCTCACGGTTTGACACACCAGAGGACACATCCGGGGACAGCCCCCCAGCTACGAAAAGAGCGGAATGGTGCATTTTGGAGCACTTTTCGCCAACTCACCCGTTCGCGCCCCTTTCGTCACTCCCGCGCGCGCCCCTTTCGTCATTCCCGCGAAAGCGGGAATCCAGGGGCAGGGGTAGGCCCGACAGGCGATCCCTCCCAGCTACGGGGCGCATCGAAATGCATCGATTTGCATCACGAATCGCCAGTCTCCCGCCGCTTTGTCATCCCGCCCCCCAGCGCGTATAATGGCCCCCAGCCCAATCGCGGGCCGCCAACCGCCGCGCCCGCGCCCGAGTTCTGCACAACAGGAGTTCCAGCCATGCCCGAAGCCCTCGCCTTCTTCCGTGGTAACGTCGTGCCCCTCGCCGACGCCAGGGTCAGCGTCATGACCCACGCCATGCACTACGGCACCGCCGTATTCGAAGGCATCCGGGGCAACTGGAACGAAGACCAGGGCAAGATGATGATCTTCCGCATGAGGGAGCACTACCTCCGCTTCCTCCAGGGCTGCCGCATGATGATGCTCGACATCCCCTACAGCGCCGACGACCTCTGCGACATCACCGTGGACCTCGTCAACAAGTGCGGCTACAGCCAGGACCTCTACATCAGGCCCCTCGCCTACAAGAGCGAAGAACTCGTCGCCAACCTCAAGCTCCACGAGCTCGGCAGCGACTTCACCCTCATCGTCAACCCCTTCGGCGCCTACATCGACGCCGAAGGCGCCATCCGCTGCTGCACCTCCTCCTGGCGCCGCATCGACGACACCATCATCCCGCCCCGCGTCAAAATCTCCGGCCACTACGTCAACAGCATCCTCGCCAAGACCGAAGCCGTCCTCGCCGGATTCGACGAGGCCATCATGCTCACCCAGGACGGCAACGTCTCCGAGGGCAGCGGCGAAAACCTCTTCATGGTCTCCAACGGCGTCGTCCACACCCCGCCCGTCGCCGACAACAACCTCGTCGGCATCACCCGCGACTCCGCCATCACCCTCGCCAAGCGCGAGCTCGGACTCGACATCGTGGAGCGCAACATCCGACGCAGCGAGCTCTACCTCGCCGACGAGGTCTTCCTCACCGGCACCGCCGCCCACGTCACCCCCGTCGGCGAGTTGGACAGCCGGCCCATCGGCGAAGGCGGCATCGGCCCCGTCACCAGGCGCATCATGGACAAGTACCTGGACGTCATCCGCGGCAACGACCCCGCCTACGCCGACTGGTGCACCGCCGTCCCCCTCGAAAGCTGGTAGCCCTGCCCGCCACCGCTAGTCCCTTCCCCTTCGACGGGGGAAGGCTAGGATGGGGGTGCACAAGTCTCTTCCCCCTCGACAGCGGAAGGCCAGGCCCAAGAGTCCCTTCCCCCTTGACGGGGGAAGGTTAGGATGGGGGTGAAGGCGCTGTTCACCTTCGCGACCGACTACTACATCCTCGTAGCCGTCGCCGCGACCGGCACGCTCCAGTTCGCCGCATCCCTCGGCGGACTCCGCGGCCTGCTCTTCCTCAAGCCGCCCGTTCCGGCCAGGCTGCTCGGCGGCGTCCTCATCGTCGGCGCGTTTGTCTGGTTCTTCGCCGTCGAGGACCGCAACATCAACGACTACGAGGGCGGACTGGACGCACCGACCCAGGCGCTGTTCTTCTTCCTGGGAGCGTCGACCGCGGTGGTCTTCACCCTGCTCGCGTCCTCCCTGGTAAACCTGGGCATGAGGGCAGGGGAGAGTGACCCGCCGGACGGCCTGGACGCGCTGAGAAGCGGCAACTACGCCAGCGCCCTGCGCCGCAGCATCGGACGCCTGCTCGCCAGATGGTGAACGCGGACCAACAACTGTTCCTCTGGCTGAACGGCCTGGCGGGCGAGTTCCCGTCGCTGGACACCTTCATCACCTGGGTCGTCAGCGACTACCTGATCCCGGTGGGCATGGCCCTCGGCCTCATCGCCTTCTGGTTCGCCGGACAGGACGCGGACACCCGCCGCCGCAGACAGGTCGGCGTGTTCGCCGCCCTCACCTCGATGGCCCTGTCCAGTTGGGCTGTCTACATCACCAACTGGTACTACTTCCGGCCGCGCCCGTTCGCCGAGTTCCCCGACGAGGTGACGCTGCTGTTCTACCCGCCCACCGACTCGTCGTTCCCGTCGAACGCCATCGCCGCCGCGGGCGCCATCGCCATAGCCGTCTGGTGGGTCGACCGCCGAGCCGGGGCCGCCTTCCTCGCCGCCGCCGGACTCTACGCCTTCGCCCGCGTCTTCGCCGGCGTCCACTACCCCCTGGACGTCGTCGCCGGATTCGCCATCGCCGCCGCCGTCACGGCCGCCGTGCACACCCTCTTCCGCCTCCTCCGCCCAATCCCGGAGTTCGTGCTCAGCGTCGCCCGCGCCCTCTGCCTGGCTTAACCCGACCGCTGGACGCCCATCGCCGCGAACTCGTCCCGCCGCTCCTGGGTGTATCGCGCCATGTGCGCCGGAATCGGATTCGCCCCGCCGAGCGCCCTGGCGTTCATCAACAGGATCGCCGCCTCCTCGATCACCACGTTCGCCCGCACCGACGACACCGGGTCCGCCGCGAACGCCAGCACGCCGTGGTTGGCCAGCAGCACGCCGCCCGTGTTCGGGTTCTCCCGGATGGCCCGGGCGATGTTGTCCACCGACTCGCTCGACCCCCTCGGACCGTACCCCGCCAGCGGCACCCCGTCCGTCATGTCGAACCGCGCCATCGCCTCGTAGATGAGCGGTATCGGCTCGTAGGCCACGGCCAGGCTCGTCGCCGCCGGCGAGTGCGTGTGCAGCGCGCCGCCCGCGTCTGGTCGTAGCCGGTACACCACGCCGTGCATGTCCACGATCTCCGCCGACGTCGGCTCAACCGCGCCCTCCACCAGCGTGCCGTCCAGCTCGTACAGCGCGATGTTCTCCGGCCCCAGCTCCGACAGCGTCCCGCCCGCCGTCAGCAGGAAGGCGTCCTCACCCGGAATCCGCGCGCTGATGTTGCCGTGCTTGCTCAGCGACATCACCCCGCAGCTAGTCACGAACCTCCCGGCCTCGATGATCTTCTGCTTGTACTCCGCTATCACTGTCGAGTCCACTTCCTACCTCCTTGATCTCATCAGTCCCCTCTCCCTCGATGGGAGAGGGCTAGGGTGAGGGTGAAAGGCTTCCCAATCATCTATGCCTTTACCAACGCCGCGCCGTTCCCGCCCTCGACCACCAGGTCGGTCGCTCCGTGAAACGCCATGAACCCCCGCATCGCCTGGGCAAAGTCCGCGACCAGCTCCTCGTCCGGCTCGACGCCCGGCTCCAGGTGCAGCGCCCTCAGCCGCAGCGTGCCCGTAGCCCGCTCCAGCTTCGGGTCGAACCGCCCCACCAGCCTGTCGCCGTGCAGGATGGGCAGGCAGAAGTACCCCCACCGACGCTTGGGCGCCGGCACGTATGCCTCCAGCCTCTGCTCGAACCCCCAGAGCTGCTCGTCCCGCCCCGGCGCCCAGAACAGGCTGTCGAACGGCGTAAGGAATGTCGTCGTCCCCGGCGTCAGGTCGCCGTCCGCGGCCCGCTCCAGCGTGTCCAGGCTGTCGCGGTGAACGATGAACCCCTCCGCCTCGCCCTGCGCCGTGCCGCACGACACCTCCACGAACACCCCCTCGTCCATCAGCGCGGCCAGGTGCGACCGGCTCTCCACGACCTTCATGCGGGCGTAGTCCCGGAGCTGGCGCGGCGTGCAGATGCCGATGCGCCGCATCGACCACTCCAGCAGGTGCCGCACCGCCTCCTCCTCCGTCGGCTCGCTGGTGTCCACCCAGTCCGGCAGCACGCGCTCCCGCAGATCGTACACCCGCTGGAAGTTCTCGCGACCGGACACCATCGCCTCGCCCAGGTCGTACAGGTACTCCAGCGCGTGCTTGGCCGGCTTCCAGTCCCACCAGCCCTTTCTTGGCAGCGGGCGGTCGTCCGAGAAATCGGAGACGCGCGCCGCGCCCTCCTCGCGCACCCGCCGCCGCACGGCCTCCAGGGTCTCCCCGCTGCCCGGCTCGTCCAGCCAGCGACTGCGCGACCTGAACTTGTCCTCGGCGACCCGGCGCATCAGCCGCAGCCGGTAGCGGTACTCGCTGAGCGGGATGATGCTCGCCGCGTGAAGCCAGTACTCGAACAGCCGCCGCCGTTCGGGATCGTACGCCAGCGCGTCGAGGTCCGCCGGATCGTACATGCCCAGCCGGCTCCAGAGCGCCAGGTAGTGGCTGCGCCGCACCATCTGGAGGGTGTCGATCTGCAGGCACCCCACGCGCTCCACGGCGGCGTACACCTCGTCCGGCGTGGACGGCGCGTCCAGGTCCGGCTGCTCGGCCAGGCCCTGCGCGTGGAGCGCGAGCGCCCGCGCGGCAGTCAGCGGATATGTGACGTCGGCTTTCATTGAAACATTGCCACCTGCCGTTCTTGGCCCATAGTACACCAGCCCGTGGGTAGCTGACAGCCCTGACGATCGCGCCGGCCGCGTTGACACCGAGGCCCCCTCTGGTGTAGACTTTGCTGTCAGACGGTGGCCGTTCTGGACGAGGATTCTCCAGTCGGCATACCACAATCGCATATGAGCGTCCCTTGGTGGTTCTGGCGAGGCGGCCCCACCCGTTCCCATCCCGAACACGGCAGTGAAACGCCTCAGCGCTGACGATACTGCGCCCGCAAGGACGTGGGAAAATAGGTCACTGCCAGGGGGCTCTTTGCATTGTGGCCCCTCACAAGCCTCGCCTGAGGCCCCGTTTCTGCCAATCCCTTCCGATTTGCCGACACGTTTCGGCTTTACACACCCTAGCTATACACATATAATTGTGAGATATTGGGCTATGCCCTAATAAACACGGCGGTAGTTGATTTGTTGAGTTCGAATTCTCCGGAGGAGCAAGGCCAAGTCCAAGACATGGGGGAATTCATTGACTCCGTGGAGTCACTGAAACCTCTGCGGCGGGGTGACGTTGTCGAAGGCATCGTGATGCGCGTCGATTCCGACGGCCTGCTCGTAAGCATAGGACACAAGGCCGAGGGCATCGTGCCCCAAAGGGAGATGCGCTCGCTCAGCCCGGAGGACGCGGAGCGACTCGAGGTCGGCTCCTCCGTGGTGACGTTCGTCATTCGCGACTCCAGCGACGAAGGCTCCGCCATCCTGTCCATCGACAGGGCCATTGGCGAGAAGGCTTGGCACGAGCTGGAAGCCATGATGGGCGAGAACGAGACGGTCCAGGGCACCATCCTGGGCTTCAACCGCGGCGGCGCCATCGTGGACGTCGAGACGATTCAGGGCTTTGTGCCGATGTCGCAGCTGGTGAGCGTGCCGCACGACCAGTTCCGCGAGTTCCAGCGCAGGCAGGAAGAGACCGAGGCCAAGTCGGAGGAGACCGGAGAGAGGCAGCCGCCGCCGGTCGATCCGCGCGCCGAGTCGGTCGGCAACGTGCTCCAGTTGAAGATCCTGGAGATCAACCGCGGCCGCAACCGCGCCATCTTCTCCGAGCGGCAGGCGGTGCAGGAGCAGCGCGAGGCCCAGAAGGCCAGGCTCATCGAGGAGCTGACCGAGGGCGACGTTCGCAGGGGCAAGGTTACCGGCATCAGCAGCTTCGGCGCGTTCGTCGATCTGGGCGGGGCCGACGGCCTCATCCACATCTCGGAACTGTCCTGGCATCCGGTCAAGTCCATCGAGGAGATAGTCAAGCTCGGCGACGAGATAGACGTTTTCGTGCTGCGGGTCGACGCGCAGAACAAGAAGATCGCCCTGAGTCTCAGGCGCTTGCAGCCGGAGCCGTGGGAGACGATACACGAGAAGCACGTTGTCGGTGACATCGTCGACGCGACCATAACCAAGCTGATGAACTTCGGCGCTTTCGCCCGGGTCGAAGGCTCGGTAGAGGGCCTGGTCCACATCTCCGAGCTCAGCTCCCGGATGATTGGCCATCCCAGGGAGATAGTTCGCGAGGGTGAAACCGTTAAGCTGAAGATTCTGAAGATCGAACCAGAGAGAAGGCGATTGGGACTCAGCCTGAAGCAGGCTTTGGAAGAGGGAGAGTTTGGGGATTTTAGGCTTTAGTTCCGTAACAGTCGCCAACTCCTGATAGGAGATTTAGACGTGGCGAGTAGGTTTGAGAAGTTCTCCGAGAGGGCGCGCAGGGTGCTTTCTCTGGCCCAGGAAGAGGCCCAGAGATTCAATCACAATTACATTGGCACCGAGCACATCCTCCTCGGCCTTGTCCGCGAGACGGATGGAGTCGCCGCCAAGGCGCTGGCGAACCTGGGTATCGAGCTGGACAAGGTGCGAGCCGCCGTCGAGTTCGTGATGGGGCGCGGAGAGCGCACCGTCCCGGGTGAGATCGGACTGACCCCACGCGCCAAGAAGGTGATCGAGCTCGCGGTTGACGAGGCCCGCAGGCTCAACCACCACTACATCGGCACCGAACACCTGCTGATTGGCCTCATGCGCGAGGGTGAAGGCGTGGCCGCCGGCGTGCTCGAAAGCCTCGGCGTCAGCCTGGACAAGGTCCGCGGCGAGACCAGCCGCATTCTCACCCAGAGCCCCCAGCAGTCCCAGGGGTCCGGCCGCTCGTCTCGCGCCAAGACTCCCACGCTCGATCAGCTCGGCATCGACCTGACCAAGCGTGCCCGCGAGGGAGAGCTCGACCGCACGGTGGGCCGGGAGACAGAGATCCAGCGCGTCACCCAGATTCTGAGCAGGCGCACGAAGAACAACCCCGTGCTCATCGGCGAGCCCGGCGTCGGCAAGACCGCCATCGTCGAGGCGCTCGCCCAGCGCATCGCGGAAAACGACGTGCCCAACACGCTCAAGAACAAGCGCCTCGTCACCCTGGACCTGGCGGCTACCATCGCGGGCACCAAGTACCGCGGTGAGTTCGAGGAGCGGCTCAAGAAGGTCATCGAGGAGATTCGTAACTCCAAGAACTGCGTCCTCTTCATCGACGAGCTTCACACCATGATAGGCGCGGGCGCCGCAGAGGGAGCCGTCGACGCCGCCAACATCCTCAAGCCCTCGCTCGCCAGGGGCGAAGTCCAGACCATCGGCGCAACGACCCACGACGACTACCGCAAGTACGTGGAACGCGACCCCGCGCTGGAGCGCAGGTTCCAGCCGGTGAGGGTAGACGAGCCGACCGTCGAAGAGACCGTCGAGATCCTCAAGGGCGTCAAGGGCCACTACGAAGAGCACCACGACCTCAACATAGGCGACGACGCCCTCAGGGCCGCCGCCAGCCTGGCCTCGCGCTTCATACCGGACAGGTTCCTGCCGGACAAGGCAATCGACCTCATCGACGAAGCCTCGTCGAGGGTGCGGATCAACACCAACACCCCGCCGCTGTCTCTCAAAGAGGTCACCAAGATGCTGGAGCGCGTCCGCAAGGAGAAGGACGACGCCATAGAGGCGCGCCACTACGACGAGGCCGCCGAGCTGCGCGACCGCGAGGAAAACCTGAGCGACCGCCTGACCGAGCTCGAAAGGGAGTGGCAGGACGAGATGGGCGGGGAAGCCGTGGTCGTAACCGAAGAGAATATCGCCGAGGTCGTCGCGATGTGGACGGGCATCCCCGTCACGCGCCTCGCCTCCGAGGAATCCGAACGCCTCATCCACATGGAGGACGTGCTCAGCGAGCAGGTCGTGGGGCAGGACGAGCCTATCACCATGATCTCCAAGGCCGTGCGCAGGGCGCGCGCCGGGCTCAAGAACCCCAAGCGCCCCACCGGCGTGTTCATGTTCCTCGGCCCCACCGGCGTCGGCAAGACCTACCTCGTCCAGAAGCTCGCCGAGTTCATGTTCGGCAGCGAAGAGGCCATGGTCCGCATCGACATGTCCGAGTTCATGGAGCGGTACTCCGTGGCCCGGCTGGTCGGCTCGCCGCCCGGATACGTGGGCTACGATGACGGCGGCCAGCTCACCGAGGCGATTCGCCGCAGGCCATACTGCGTGATCCTGCTCGACGAAATCGAAAAGGCCCACCCCGAGGTCTTCAGCATTCTGCTCCAGATATTCGACGACGGCCACCTCACCGACGCCAGGGGGCGCCGCGTAGACTTCCGCAACACCATCATAGTCATGACAAGCAACATCGGCTCCGACCTGATCAGGCAGGACCGCAACATGGGCTTCGCCAACAGGTCCGGGGACGCGAGGGGAGTGGAGGCCGCCTACGACCGCATGCAGAACAACGTCAACGAGGAAGTCAAGCGCTTCTTCCGGCCCGAGTTCCTCAACCGCATCGACGGCTCCGTGGTGTTCCACGCTCTCACCCGCGACCACATGCTGGAGATTGTCGACCTCATGCTGGCCGACGTGTCGGCGAACCTGGTCGAGAAGGGAATCAGCCTCGAGGTGGACCAGGACGCGAAGGAGTGGCTGGCTGAGAAGGGTTACGACCCCACCTTCGGCGCGCGTCCGCTGCGGCGCGTCATCCAGGACAACCTGGAGGACAAGCTCTCCGACGCCATCCTCATGGGTGATGTCAACGTGGGCGATACCGCCGTCATCGAGGTCGAAGGCGACGCGATCGTCGTCAACGTGCAGTCGCCGCTGCCCGACGGCCGCTCGCTCAGCCTGGCCGCGCCCAACTCATAGCCGCGGCGCCGCAGCGAACTACGGGCGAACTCCAGTGTGCGGCTCCGCCGTGATGGTGAGCCGCAGCCGAGGCCATTGACCATGCCCAGGTCCAGGCTCAAGTCCACCTTCGTGTGCGACAACTGCGGTAACGAGACGCCCAAGTGGGAAGGCCGGTGTCCCGCGTGCTCCGAATGGAACACGCTCTCCGAAGTGAGCGTGGATCGGCGCGCCCCGGCCGCGAGGTCCGATCGCCAGCCGGCGCCCGCGCTGGAACTCTCCCAGGTGTCTGCCGCCGACCTCCCGCGCATCGAACTTTCGCTCGGCGAGGTCAACCGCGTGCTCGGCGGCGGCGTGGTGCCCGGTTCCCTCGTCCTGCTCTCCGGCGAGCCCGGCATCGGCAAGTCCACGCTGCTGCTCCAGTTGGCCGCCGACGTCTCCGCCTCCCGCGGCCACACCCTGTACGTGTCGGGGGAGGAGTCGGCGCCGCAGGTCAAGATGCGCGCCGACCGACTCGGAATCGACGGACGCGGTCTGTTCATCCTGCCGGAGACCAACCTCTCCGCGGTGCTCGCCCAGCTCGACGCCCACAGGCCCGCCATGCTGGTGGTCGACTCCATCCAGACGCTGCACGACGACGGCCTCACCGCCGCCCCGGGCAGCGTCGCCCAGATCCGCGAGTGCGCCCAGCGGCTGATGGAGTGGGTCAAGGCCACAGGCACTCCCGCCTTCATGAGCGGTCACCTCACGAAGGAAGGTGACGTCGCCGGCCCTAGGCTGCTGGAGCACCTGGTCGACGTCGTCCTCTACATGGAAGGCGACGCAAACGGCGTGTGGCGTTTGCTCAGAAGTACCAAGAACCGCTTCGGCTCCACCGACGAAATCTGCGTGTTCGACATGGTCGCCGAGGGACTGAAGGAAGTGCGAGACCCGTCCCGCACATTCCTCGCCGGCCGCAACGACGGCGCGGTCGGCTCGGTGATCGTCGCCACGATGAAGGGCAGCCGGCCCCTGCTCGTGGAGGTCCAGGCGCTGACTATGACATCCATGCTTGCCCAGCCGAGGCGCGTGGTCACCGGCATCGACTTCAACCGTCTGCTCCTCGTGTGCGCCGTCCTCAGCCGCCGCGCCGGCATGGCCCTCGCCGGACAGGACATCGTAGTCAACGTCGCCGGTGGTGTCCGCCTCAGCGAACCCGCCGCCGACCTCGGCGTGGCCCTTGCCATAGCGTCCAGCCTCAAGAACCAGCCCATCGCCCCCGGCATCGCGGCGGTTGGCGAGCTCGGCCTGACCGGCGAGGTGAGGGCCGTTTCCCAGCTCGAGCGCCGCGCGCAGGAGGTCGCACGCCTGGGCCTTGGACCTGTCATTGCGCCTGCCGGCCCCAAGGGCGAGGTCGGACGCGCCGGCCCTGGCAACGGCTCAGCCGCCCGCCGCGTGCGAACCCTGGCCGAGGCCCTGCGGATGGCGCTTCCTGACCGGCCGCGAGAATCCGCCCGGTCGCAGCCGGCTCGCGCTCTGCTGGGTGAACAGCGATGACCGTCGCCTACTTCGACTCCATCGGCGGCGCCAGCGGCGACATGATCCTCGGCGCGCTCGTGGACTGCGGCCTCCGCCTCTCCGACCTCGAGGCGCAACTCGCCACGCTCGACGCGGAAGGCTTCGCGCTCGCGGCCCGGCGCGACAACCGGCGCGGCGTCAGCGGGACGCTGGTCACCGTCGAACTGACCGACGATGCCAGGCGCCCCCGCCACTGGCGCGACTTCATACGCATCACCCGCAATTCGGACCTGCCCGAGCCGGTGGTCGACCTCGCCTGCGTCATCTTTCGCAGGCTCGGCGATGCCGAAGCCAGCGTGCACGGCACGTCTCCCGAGCAGACTCAACTCCACGAACTCGGCGAGTTGGACACACTGGTGGACGTCGTGGGAGCCGTCGTGGGACTCCACCTGCTCGGCGTGGAAAGCGTCTACTGCTCGCCGCTGCCCACCGGCTCCGGCGTCATCAACAGCGCGCATGGGCTCCTTCCCGTGCCCTCGCCCGCCACCGCGACCCTGTTCGCCATGTCCGGCGCACCCACCGGCCCCGCGCCTCACAACGCCCGCCGCACCGGAGAAATGGTAACGCCGACGGGCGCGGCCATACTCACGACCCTCGCCGAGTTCCGGCAGCCGGAAATGCGTCTCACCCGCGTGGGCTACGGGCTCGGCTCACGAGACCCGGAGCAGTATCCCAACGCCCTGGCGCTGTGGCTCGGCGAGGAGGCCGTCGCCGACTACGCCGAGGGCGTCACGCTGCTGGAGACCAACATCGACGACA
The DNA here is from genome assembly GCA_965204815.1 of Dehalococcoidia bacterium. Taxonomy (GTDB): domain Bacteria; phylum Chloroflexota; class Dehalococcoidia; order Lucifugimonadales; family CATOSD01; genus CATOSD01. Next base: position 2,880,485 of record OZ242014.1, on the reverse strand, counting down.
TGACAGGGGAGATGCTCGCATACGCACAGGAGCGGCTCTTTGCCCTTGGCGCCAGGGACGTATGGTTCACACCTATACAGATGAAGAAGAACCGACCGGGCACCATGCTCAGCGCCATCGTTCCAAGAGCGGCCGAGGCCGAAGCACTGCGCGTCGTCGTGGCCGAGACCTCCACCCTGGGCGTTCGCGTGCGGCCGCTCAGACGGTACGAAGTCGAGCGCGAAGTGGTGAGCGTGGAGACCGAGTTCGGCACCATGCGCGTCAAGGTCAAGCGCCTGGACGGTCGCAACGTCTCCGTCGCCCCCGAGTTCGACGACTGCCGGCGCGTGGCCCTGGAACGCGGTGAGCCGCTGCAGCGCGTTTACCGCGAAACGCAACGCCAGGCCGAAGCCACGCTTGACCGGAACGGCCTCCTCTGATACCATAGCTGTCTGAGTTTCGGGCTAGTTGTCGACAATTGACGGCTAGCCTGTTTGGTGTTGGATCATCGAGGAGGCCCCGGGAAGCAGTCCGAAACGACCGCGGGCACCGTCCCCAGCCGCGAATGGGCGGTACGTGCCCCAGTGGCGCAACAGGCAGCGCAGCCGATTTGTAATCGGCAGGTTAGTGGGTTCGAGTCCCCTCTGGGGCTTTTCGACTACTCCCCAAGCCGCCCGCCCGGATGCCGAACGCCCCGCCGCAAGCACTCCGATTCCGGCCTCTCCGCGCACGCTCCGGGGCCGCGACTGGACTGCCAAGTATTGGATTGAATGTAGCGCTATGCTAAAATTGAAGCCGTGCTTGGCCCCGTTTTCGGGGGGGTGGGTGAGCGGCTAATACCACCAGACTGTAAATCTGGCGTCCGGAAGGACTACACAGGTTCGAATCCTGTCCCCCCCACCACCGGCACTTACCGAATCGTAAAATCACAATTTATCGCCCACATAGCTCAGTAGGTAGAGCGCGTTCTTGGTAAGAACGAGGTCAGCAGTTCGAATCTGCTTGTGGGCTCCACAACTAGGGAGGACGAAAGTTGGCAAAGGCAAGGTTTGAGAGAACGAAGCCACACGTGAACGTGGGCACGATCGGGCACGTGGACCACGGCAAGACCACGCTGACTGCGGCGATAACACGCGTGCTGGCCGAGCATAACTTGGCGAACTATCGCCCGTTCGACAGCATCGACAACGCCCCCGAAGAGAAGGCGCGTGGCGTTACCATCGCCATTCAGCACGTCGAATACGAGACCGACGATCGGCACTACGCCCACGTCGACTGCCCCGGCCACGCCGACTACATCAAGAACATGATCACCGGCGCGGCGCAGATGGACGGCGCCATCCTCGTGGTCAGCGCCCCGGACGGCCCCATGCCGCAGACCCGCGAGCACATCCTGCTCGCCCGCCAGGTGCAGGTGCCCCGCATCGTAGTCGCGCTGAACAAGGTAGACGCGATGGACGACGAGGAGCTTCTCGAGCTCGTCGAGTTGGAGCTTGAAGAGCTACTTTCCGAGTACGGTTTCGATGACTGCCCCATCGTTCGCGTGAGCGCGCTCAACGCCCTGGAGGCCGAGGACGTCGGCCGCGAGTCTGAGTGGGGCAAGGGCATCTGGGAACTGATGGACGCCGTCGACACGCACATCCCCGTGCCAGAGCGCCCAAAGGACGAGCCCTTCCTCATGCCCGTCGAGGACGTATTCGGAATCAAGGGCCGTGGCACGGTCGTCACCGGCCGCGTCGAACAAGGCGTCGTCACGGTCGGCCAGCCGATCGAGATAGTCGGCATCAAAGACACGAGCAGTACCGTGGTGACCGGCGTGGAGATGTTCCACAAGACGCTGGACGAGGGTGAGCCCGGTGACGCCGTGGGCGTCCTGCTGCGCGGTGTGGACCGCGACGGCATCGAGCGAGGCCAGGTGCTCGCCGCCCCCGGCAGCATTACGCCGCACACCGAGTACGAGGCCAACGTCTACGTGCTCAGCAGAGAAGAGGGCGGGCGGCACACGCCATTCTTCAACGGCTACAAGCCGCAGTTCTACATCCGCACCACCGACGTGACGGGCGAGATTGAGTTGCCCGAAGGCGTCGAAATGGTGATGCCCGGCGACAACATCGAAATGAAGATCAAGCTCATCACACCGGTCGCGATGGACGAGCAGCTACGGTTCGCCGTCCGCGAGGGCGGGAGAACCGTCGGCTCCGGCGTGATCATCAAGGTCATCAGGTAAGACGCCATGGCCCGAAGAACCGAAGCCAGAATTGTCGTCACCATGGGCTGCGTCGATTGCAGGGAACGCACCTACACGTCTTCCAAGAACCGGCGCAGCGATCCGCAGCGCCTGGAGCTGAAGAAGTTCTGCCCGCGCTGCCGCTCCCACAAGCTGCACAGAGAGGTGAGGTAGCCGCATGGCGCGAAACGCCGGGGCGTCTCGCCGCGTGTCCACGGAGACGGCGCGCAGAGCGCTCAGCTTCCGCATGGTCGGCGACGTCATTTCAGAGTTGCGCCGCGTCACCTGGCCCACGCCTCGTGAGACCTGGCGGTTGTCCCTCATGGTCATCGCCGTCTCCGCTGTCATAGGCGCGTTCCTTGGCGTTGTCGACCTCGGATTCAGTGAACTGCTCGGCTTTATCCTTGGCGGTTGAGCGAAATGGAAGAATCTATGCAGCACAACGACCCCGAGGCCCGCTGGTACATCATCCACGCCTACTCCGGACAGGAAGATAGGGTTAAGCGGAACCTCGAACAGCGCGTAGCCGCGATGGACATGAAGAAGGAAATCCTCCAGGTGGTCGTGCCGACCGAGGACGAAGTCGAGATAAAGGGCGGCCAGCGTAAGCCCGTCGCCCGCAAGATGTTCCCCGGTTACATACTGGTGCAGATAAAGCTGGGCGACCAGGGGAACATGGACGACGAGAGTTGGTACGCCGTTCGCAACACCCCTGGCGTGTCCGGCTTCGTCTCCGTCGAGGACGAAAGGGATGGACGCCCCCAGCCCGTGCCGCTGGATGAGCGCGAGGTCGAACTCATCCTCAACCATATGGAATCCGAAAAGCCGCGCCTGCGTGTCGGCTACGACAAGGGCCAGAAGGTGCGCATAACCGACGGCCCGTTCGTGGACTTCATGGGCACTGTGGACGAGGTATTCTCCGACAGGGCGAAGGTCAGGGTTCTCGTGTCCTTCTTCGGACGCGAGACTCCCGTTGAACTGGATTTTCTACAGGTGGAACGGGCCTAGGGCTTGTTTCCCGATACACACAACTGGCCTCCTCTTCCTTGACGGGAGAGGATTGAGGTGAGGGTGAATAAGGTTGGCGAAGAAAGTCAGGGCCATAATCAAACTACAAATCAGCGCGGGTAAAGCAACCCCCGCGCCGCCGGTCGGCCCGGCTCTGGGCCAGCACGGCGTGAACATAATGGGCTTCGTTAAGGAGTACAACGAACGCACCTCCTCGCAGATGGGCACCGTCATCCCCGTGGAGCTCACCGTCTTCGAGGACCGCTCGTTCAGCTTCATCACCAAAAGCCCCCCTGCGTCCGAGTTGCTCAGGCAGGCCGCCGGAATCGAAAAGGGCAGCGGCAATGCCCGCGTCGAAAAGGTAGCCACCATCAGGCGAGACCAGGTGCGTGAAATCGCCGAGGTCAAGCAGAAGGACCTCAACGCCGCCGACATCGATGGCGCGGTCCGCATCATCGAAGGCACTGCCCGCAGCATGGGCATTCAGGTTACAAGGTAGCAAAACCCTCCGGGGGCATCCAGAGGAGCCGTGCCATGCCAACCAAGCGAGGCAGACGATACAAGGAGGCCGAGGGCCTCATCGAGCAGGGCCGCAACTACTCCCCGGACGACGCCGTCGCTCTCGCCAAGCGCACCGCGACGGCGAAGTTCGACGAGACCGTGGAGGTGCACCTGCGCACCGGCGCCGACCCGCGCCACGCCGACCAGATGGTGCGCGGTGTCGCCCAACTGCCGCACGGCGTGGGCAAGCCGGTCCGCGTCATGGTGTTCACCAGCGGCGAGGCAATATCCGTAGCCGAGGGCGCCGGTGCCGACTACGTCGCCGATGACGAGGTCATCAAGAACATCGAGGGCGGCTGGTCCGACTTCGATGTCTCGATTGCCACCCCCGAAGTGATGGGTCGTATCGGAAGGCTGGGACGGCACCTGGGTCGCAAGGGGCTTATGCCCAACCCCAGGACCGGCACCGTCGTGCAGGCCGAAGACCTTCCCCGCGCCATCGCCGACGCCAAGAAGGGCAGGGTGGAGTACCGGCTCGACCGCACCGCGCTCATCCATGCCCCCATCGGCAAGGCCAGCTTTGACGAGCAGATGTTGATGGACAATCTCACTTCCGTAATGGACGCCATTGTCCGTGCGCGCCCCAGCGGTGTGAAGGGCCAGTTCATACGGTCCGCCTACCTGACTACAACCATGGGGCCGGGGATCGAGATGGACGTTGCGGGGGCCACCGCTCTGAAGGTAGAATAGCCGGAGACTCAATCTCACCCGTCGCGCCTGGCGCGAGCGGGGCCGCAACCGAATACGCCGAAGACAGCGGGCTCCGCGACCGCGGATTAAACCCACCAGCCCGCCCAGGCCCAACCAGAAGCAACGCCGGATCGCTCGGTGTGCTCAGCCCTGGGCCGAGGCTCGGGGCTTTTTTCTGGCCCCGGCCACCTTCAGGTGAGAGACAACAGTAGAGGTGTAGATTGCCCGCAGAACGCAAAGTCGAACAGGTAGAAGAGATGCGCCAGTGGATGGAGAAGTGCACCGTTGCCGTCTCCACCGACTACACCGGCCTTGGCGTTACCGTCATGACCGGGCTGAGGCGAGCCCTCCGTGAGAAGGACATCGAGTACCGCGTCGTCAAGAACAGGCTCGCGCACCTGGCCGCCGAGGCCGCCGAACGGCCCGGGTTCAAGCAGATAATCGAGGGCCCCACCGGCATGGCGGTGGGATACGGCGAGGCCACCGACCCGGCCAAGACGCTGTCCGAGTACATCCGCGCCAACAGGATTCGCATGGAGATCCGGGGCGGCATGTTGGGCGACCGGGCGCTGAGCGCGGAAGAAGTGAGAAACCTCGCCCAGCTTCCTTCACGTGAAGAGTTGGTCGCACGCCTCATGGGCCAGCTAAACGGCCCCGCGGCCGGACTGGTCAACGTGCTGAACGCCCCCATCGCCGGACTCGCCAGGGTGCTCCAGCGCCACGTCGAGGACTCGGAGCGGTAGACTCGGGAAACAAACAACGCTAACAACACGCAGCTAAGCATTCAGAGGGAGGTAAACCGCCGTGGCCATGACCAAGGATGAGATAGTAGAGGCAATCAAGGGACTCTCCGTGCTCGACCTCGCCGACCTGGTGAAGGAGCTTGAGGAAGCATTCGGCGTCAGCGCCGCCGCGCCGGTCGCCATGGCAACCGTCCAGGGCGTCGCCGCCACCGCCGAGGCCGCCGAGGAAGAGGAAGAGCAGACCGAGTTCAACGTGCTGCTCCAGGAGATCGGTCCCAACAAGATCAACGTCATCAAGGCCGTCAGGCAGGAGACCACGCTGGGCCTCAAGGAGGCCAAGGAGTTGGTGGAGAGCGCGCCGGCCACCATCAAGGAGGCCATCGGCAAGGAGGCCGCCGAGGCGATCAAGGCCAAGCTCGAAGAGGCCGGCGCCAAGGTCGACGTCCAGTAGTCGCCAGCCAAAGTCCCTTCCCCCTCGCAGGGGGAAGGTTAGGATGGGGGTGAGCCGTGCCATCCACGCCACCCCCAACGAGGTTCCCCACTCCATGGGCCGACGGAGAGACGCGCAGCGCTACGAACGTATGAAGCGCCTGAATCCCGACTACAAGGGCTTTCGGGGCTACGCGAACGAACCCGACAAGCCGGGCAATACCCCGCTTGTTGCGGTCACCTGTTCCTCGTGCGGGCGCAGGCGCAACGTGGCGGTCGGCATCGCCCAGGAACAAGGCGACAGCTACGTCTGCCTCCGCTGCTCAGAGTAGGCCCACCCCGGCTGGCCGCCTGATCGGATTGCTCAGTACCCCCGCGCCTCCGCCAGCCTGAACACGTCCACGCCGGCGTGGATTGGCCCCGTGCCGCCGTCCACCATCAGACCCACCGGCACCGCGAAGTTAGACTGCGCCGCCGTCTCCTCCACCACCTCCACGCCGTGACCCATCTCGCGCAGCGCGTCCACCGCGCCCGCGTCGATGCGCGAGTCCACGTATGTCTCCCTGTCCGCCGCGTCCACCCTCGGCGCCGCTATCGCCTCCTGGATCCCCATGCCGAAATCGATAACGTTCATGATGATCTGCGCGTTGCAGTTCATGATCTTGCGCCCGCCCGGAGCGCCCACGCTCATCATCGGCTTGCCGTCGCGTAGCGCCAGCAGCGGCACCATGTTCGCCAAGCCCCGCTTGTAGCCCGCTATCGAGTTCGCCGTCCCCGGCTTGGGATTGAACACCACCATCCCGTTCGTCAACAGCAGCCCCGTGCCCGGCACGATGACGCGCGACCCGAAGCCTCCGACCGCTGTCTGCGTGCACGACACCATGTTGCGCTCACCGTCGATCGCGCCGTAGTGCGTCGTGCAGTCGCCCACGCTCGGCGGCGACGCGGCGGCCTCCACGAGCGGGCGCGACTGCGGGTCGAACGCCCACGGGTCGTGCAGCGCCTCGTCCGCGTACTCCACCCACGGCTGCCTGTCCGAACGGCCCTCCAGCGCCGTCCGCTCGGTGTCGACGACCGCAGCCACGGAACTCGCGTATTCGTCCGATAGGATGCCCCGTAGCGGCACCGGTCCGAAGTCCGGGTCGCCCAGGTAGCGGTAGCGGTCCGCGAAGGCGTGACGCGCCGCCTCTATGAACAAGTGCAGGTACTCCGGCGAGTTGTGGCCCAGAGCGGCCACGTCGAAGTTGTCGAGCACGTTCAGCAGCTGCAATGCCGTCGTGCAACCGCTCGGCACCGGCACCCCCAGCACCTCAACGCCCCTGTACGTCACGCTCGCCGGCTCCGCGACGACCACCTCGTAATCGTGGAAATCCGCCGCGCTAAGGCAGCCGCCATTCGTCCGCATGTACTCCTCGACGGCGTGAGGAATGTCGCCCTCGTAAACGCCGACCTTGCCGTGGCGCGCCACGCGCCGCAGCGTGTCCGCCAAGTCGCGCTGCACGACCTTGTCAACGCCCATGCGCGGCGGCAGGCCGTTGGGCAGGAACACCCTCGCCGGTTCACCGTATTTCTGGAAGTCGGACATCGACTGGCCGATCGCGAACACGTTCTGCCAGTCGGGCAGGTAGCCCTCGTCGGCGAACTGGATCGCCGGCTCCACGAGCCGCTCCAGCGGAAGGGTACCGAACATCTCATGCGCCTTGCACAGCCCGGCGATCACGCCCGGCACACCCGCCGACAGAGGGCCCACCGCGTTTGCGTGACCTTCCACCTCGTACAGCCCGTTGCCGTGTTCGACCTGCCGAATGATCCGGTACATGTCGGGCGTGGCCGCCTTCGGTGCGCGGTGCGAAAAGTCCAGCGCCGTGGTCCGGCCGTTCATGTGCACCAGCATCTGGCCGTGCCCCGCCACGCACGAACTCTGCGGCTCCACCACGGCGGCGCAAAAGCCCATCGCCACCGCGGCATCCACCGCGTTGCCCCCCTCCCGCAGCACGTCGATGCCCACCTCTGACGTGAGCGGGCGCTCGCTCGCGACCGCCCCCCCGTCTGCGACGACCTCGTCCTTCCACGGCCTCCAAACGCTTCTCAGTGCCATGCTGATACCTCCTCGCGGCGCGCTGTGTTCGGCGGCATTATAGGCCATACACGGTGCTCCGGGCCAATCGACCCTGCCGGGACGCCTGTTATTACTCCCATCTCGCTGGCGGTGGGGCGCGCTGTGTTAGAATGGCGCCGTAATCCGCAGCCATGAGTCGGGCGGAGCGGCCCGCCCCGGGAGTGAACACCAATGGACCTGATAGTCATCAACGGCAGAGTCGAAACGATGGATGCCGCCGGCAGCGTTTTCGAGGCGGTGGGCGTGAGGGATGGCAAGATCGTCGCGCTGGGAACCAGTTCCGACGTGCTGGCCGAGCGCGCGCCCTCCACAACTGTAATCGACGCCGCGGGCAGGGCGGTCCTCCCGGGCTTCATCGAGCCGCACAACCACATGGTGGGCTTCGGCACCAGCCTGCTGGAGGTCGACGTCAAGACGCCGCCAAACCGCAACATACGCGACATAGTGGAGCGGCTGCGCGAGCGTGCCGCCGCAACCCCGCTCGGCGACTGGGTGCGCGGGCGCGGCTACGACGACACCGGCCTCGAGGACATGCGCCATCCCAATCGCAACGACCTCGACGACGTGTCCACCGAGCACCCCATCATGATCGTCCACAACTCCGGTCATATGCTCGCCGCCAACAGCCGCGCGCTGGAGATGGCCAACATCCACGCCGAGACGCCCGACCCGCCCGGTGGTCGCATCGGGCGATTCCCGGGAAGCCCCGAACCCGACGGCATGCTCTACGAGACCGCCCAGTCCGCCGTGCAGGAGATAGTGCGCACGTACGACGAGCAGGAGATCCGAAACGGCTTCATCATGGCCCAGGACGAGTATTTGCGCCAGGGCGTGACCACTATCCACGACGCGGGCGTAGGCCGGGGCAGGGGAGTGGACATCCTCAAGACCTACCAGGACGCGCGGCGCGAAGGCTTCCTCAAGTTTCGCGTCAACATGTTCATAATCTACGCGCTTCTCAAGGAGCTGGACTTCGCCCTGCAGTCCGGTTTCGGCGACGAGTGGGTGCGCGTTGCCGGCTGCAAGATAGTGTCCGACGGCTCCATCCAGGGCATAACCGCCGCGCTGCGCGAGCCGTACTTCTGCGACGATAGCCAGAAGGGCTGGCTCATCTACGAGCAGGAAGAGCTGAACGAGATGGTGATGACGCTGCACGAGAAGGGCTACCAGATAGCGACCCACGCCAACGGCGACGCCGCCATTGACTCCACGCTGATGGCCTACGAGAACGCGCTCCGAGCCATCCCCAGGGCCGACCACCGCTTCCGCATCGAGCACTGCCAGGTGTGCCACCCCGAGCACATCGACAAGATGCGTGAACTCGGCGTGATTCCCGACTTCTTCGCCAACCACGTCTTCTACTGGGGTGACCGCCACCGCGACCGGTTCCTGGGCCCCGACCGCGTCCGCAACCTCGACCCCGTCGGCTCGGCGGTCCAAGCCGGCATCAAGCCGCTGCTCCACTCCGACTGCCCGGTCACGCCCGTAAGCCCGCTCTTCTGCATTCAGAGCGCGGCGGCCCGCGTGACCAGCTCCGGTGAGATACTCAACGACCCGGAGCGCATCACGGTCCGTCAGGCCATCGAAACCATGACCGTCAACGCCGCCAGAGGCTCGTTCGAGGAAGACGTCAAGGGCAGCCTGGAATTGGGCAAGCTCGGCGACCTCGTAGTGCTCAACCAGAACCCGTTCGCCGAAGCGCCCAAGGACATCGGCCAGATCGAAGTCGCGGCCACCGTGGTCGGCGGCCAGGTCATGCACAACGACGACGAACTCTCCATAGGCTGAGCAGGTCAGACCTGCCAAGATTCCCTTCCCCAATCAGGGCGTAGGCAAGGCAAGTATGCCTTCCGAATAGTCCTTTCCCCCTCGCAGGGGGAAGGTTAGAGCCTGCCCCGTACTCGATACGGGGATGGGGGTGTTGAGAGGGCCCCTAGTCCACGCCCGCCCGGAACTGCCCGCGCAGTCGCGGGTCCAGCACGTCGCGCAGACCGTCGCCAAGCAGGTTCAGCCCCAGCACGGTTATGGCGATGGCTACGCCTGGGAACACCATCAGGTAGCCATGGCTGTTGATGGTCTCCCGTGCGTCGGATATCATCCTGCCCCAGCTCGGCACGTCCGCGCCCACGCCCGCGCCCAGGAAACTCAGTCCCGCCTCCACCAGTATGGCCGTGGCGAAGGTGAACGACGCCAGCACCAGTATGGGCGCCATGATGTTCGGCAGGATGTGATAGCGCATTATGCGAAGTGCGGACGAGCCGATGGCCCTTTCTGCGTCTATGTACATCAGCTCGCGCAGGGCGAGCGTGGAGCCGCGGGCGATCCGGGCCGTGCGCGGCAGGTAGGTCACAGTCAACGCAATTATTACGTTTATCACGCTCGCCCCCAGCGCCGCCATGAGCGCCAGCGCGAACACCAGCGACGGGAACGCGCTCAGCCCGTCCACTACCCGCATGATCACCGCGTCGGCGCGGCGGTTGTAGCCCGACACCATGCCTATGGCCGTACCAGCCGGTATGGAGATTGCCACCACGACCGCGCCGATAAAAAGCGACAGCCGCGCCCCCGCCAGCGTCTGGCTGTACACGTCCCGCCCCAGGTTGTCCGTGCCGAAGAAGTGGGAGAGAGACGGAGTTTGCAGGCGTTCTGCCGGATAGAGCCGCGTGGCCTCGTGCGTGGCGAGCACGTCAGCGAACAGAGCTACCAGGCTCAGCACAATGAGGATAGCCGCGCCGTAGCGCATATAGGTGCTGGCCCACACCCTCTGGAAGTTACGCCTGAGTCGTTCCTTGAGCGGCCGCCGGAGAGATACAGCTTCAGTGCTGGTGAGTTCCAACTGGTCCTCCGTCTAGTAGCGTATGCGCGGGTCCATGTATGCGTACAGAATGTCCACTATCAGGTTGAAGACGATGAACAGTCCTGCAACCAGCATCAGCACAGCTTGGATCAGGGGGTAGTCCTGGTTGATGAGCGCCGCTGCGATGAGGCGTCCCAGGCCTGGAAGAGTGAACACGGTCTCTATGACGACCGCGCCGCTCAGCACGCCCGCCATGCCTAGCCCCCATATGGTTACGGTTGGGATGAGCGCGTTCCGCATCGCGTGGCGCATCAGCACCACCTTGGACGCCAGACCCTTGGCGTATGCGGTGCGGATATAGTCCTCGCGCAACACCTCCAACATGCTCGAGCGCGTCAGCCTGGCCACCAGCGCCATACGCAGGAAGCCCAGCGCGAACGCGGGCATGATCATGTGGCGTAAGAAGTCCACCGGACCGTCGCTGATTATCGACTTGAAGTCGCTCACCGGAAGCCACTTCAACTCCACGCCTATCCCGAATATCAGCATCAACCCAAGCCAAAAGGCCGGTATGGAGATGCCCAGCAGCGCGAAGAACATCAACCCCTGGTCGACGAACGTATTCGCCTTCCACGCCGCCAGGATGCCAATTGGTATCGCGAAGCCCAACGCGATTATCTCCGACGCGATCGCCAGCGACAACGTCGGCTCGATTCGGTCGACCACCGCCTCCAGCACCGGCTTGTTCAGGAATATCGACTCGCCGAAATCCCCCTTGAACATTCGCCCGATGAACAGCGCGAACTGGATGTGCAGCGGCCTGTGCAGCCCCAGATTGACCCTGAGCTGCTCGATGTCCTCCAGCTTCGCGTTCTCGCCCGCGAGCACCGCTGCCGGGTCGCCGGGCGTGAGCCGGAACATGAGAAACGAGACCAGGGCAACGAAGAAGAGCACGGGAACGGCGGCGATGATCCGCCGGATGATGTACGCGGTCAAGCTGTACCTCCCGCCGGGGCCTGCCCCCTGTACGGCGTTCCCGCGACAGCGGGAACCCGGAGAACGCTTCTAGCCAATCGACAACTCCTGTGAGGCGTACATCACCTGGCCGCCAACGATTGTGGCGGTCACCTCTATGCCGCTGAGTGTATGTCCCGCCTCCACGAACGGGTCGTAGTCCAGGATCACCACGTCCCCCAGCTTGCCCACCTCCAGTGAACCCTTCAGGCGCTCCTCGTACGCGCCGAACGCCGCGTTCGAGCCTACCGCCCGCAGCGACTCCTGCACGGGCGCCCGCAACTCCGGCATCAGCACGTCGCCCGTGTCCGTCATGCGGCTCACGGCGCTCTGCACGCACATCAGCGGATTCACCGGCGTCACCGGGCTGTCCGAGTGGAGCAGAGGTCGCAGTCCCGCCCGTATCGCAGCCCCCACAGGGCTTATGTGCGGGCCCCTGTCCGGCCCCAGGAAGATGTCCCGGTGCCGGTCGCCCCAGTAGTATATGTGGTTGGCGAAGTAGTTGGGAATTACGTTAAGGCGCCTCATCCTATTGATGTGGTCGGGCCAGCACATCTGGCAGTGCTCCACCCTGAAACGCTGGTTCGGGTCCGGCTTCACGGCCAGAGCGTACTCGTATGCGTTCAGCACTTCGTCTATCGCGGCGTCCCCGTTCGCGTGGATGATGACCTGGTTGCCCCGCTGGTGCAGGTCCAGCACCATCTCGTTCAGCTCTTCCTGCTCATAGATGAGCCACGCCGACTCGTTCGGGTCGCACCAGTAGGGCGAGCGCAGCGCGCCGGTGATTCCCTGTATGGAGCCGTCCGACACTATCTTGCAACCCGCCACGCGCAGCCACTCGTCACCGTCCCCCGTCTTTACCGAGTAGTCCATCTCCTTCAGCAGGTTGTAGTGGATGAACATATTGACGCGCAGCTTCAGGTGTCCCTCGTCGTACATGCGGTTGTACAACTCGTAGCCGTTCGAGCCGCGCCGGTTGCTGACCGCCGCGTCCTGCACCGACGTCACGCCCACCTTCAGGTTGTCCTCCACCGCTTGGATGAACGAACTGCGCAGCTCATCCTGGGTGTAGGCTGGAATATGCCTCGTCACCAGGTCCTGCGCCGGCATCTCGCCCAGCACGCCGTTGGGGTCAGCCGTGCCCGGATAGCGGTACACCCGCCCGCCGGCCGGGTCCGGCATCTCCGAGTGCACCTCTCCCAGCCGCATGGCGTAGCTGTTCGCCATCGCCACGTGGCCGTACCGCGTGGACACGAACACCGGGTGGTCCGTCGTCGCCTCGTCCAGGTCCGCGTTCGTCATGAAACGCATTTCCGCCACCGCCGACTGGTCGAATCCCCGCGCCAGGATCCAGTCTCCCGGGGGCGTGTTCTGGGCGCGCTCCCGTATCCGCTGGAGCACGTCCCTTATGCTAACGTCGCGCGTGGTGGTGGCGTCGACTCCCAGCAGCGACGTCGCGTAACCGGCCAGATGGTTGTGCGGCTCTATGAAACCCGGCAGAACCGTCTTGCCCTTGGCGTCTATGACAGCCACGCCCGGCTTGCGGAAATCCTTAACCTCGTCGTTCGACCCAATGGCGGCGACACGTCCGTCCCTTATAGCGACCGCTTCGGCCAGGGTGTCGCGATAGTCCATCGTGTGGACGCTGCCATTGATGATGACGAGATTCATTACAGGCTCCTTGTGTGCCTGGGTCCCGATGTACTCTAGTCTGCCTCCGGCCCGGCTGCCGGCCAGTTGCCGACCTCTGGGACGGTGCGCCGATTACGTCGGTAGGGGCGGGTTCGAAACCCACCCCTGGTTGGGAGCGGCGGCGCCACTTTACATGTCACGCGACCCGGCCCCGGGCCGGGTCGCGTCTAATCCTGGTCTACCTGTCTTCCGGAATATCCTCGAACCAGAGGCCGAAGTACACCGGGTTGCCTGAATAAGTGTAGTTCTGAACGTTCTTGCGAACGCCAACCAGAGTTGCGAAGTTGCCCCACGAGAACAGCGGGACGTCGTCCCACCACCACTCGGCGAACTCGTCGGCTATGCGGGAGACCTCCGCCGGGTCCGTGGTGCGCTGCCGCTGAGCCATCAACTCAATGCGCCTGTCGGCCTTCAGGAAGCCGCTGGCCGGGTGCTCCCAGTCGTTCCAGGTTGGCGCCAGCAGGTCGGTCTGGTAGAACGGGTTGAACCCGTTGTACATGATGTTGTGCTGCTTCTCCCAGCGGACCTGCACGTGGATTGGCCAGGTGTTCTCCTCGGAGTTCACCTTCCACAGCCCGCTATCCTGGAGCTGCTGTATCACGACCAGGGTCGCCCGGCCACCGCTGGACTGCTCCGGCGGATTGTAGATGTACTTGATCTCGACGGGAGTCTCGTATCCGGCCTGTTCGATCAGCGCCTTCGCCTTGTCGAGGTCAACCTCGCTGTAGATGTCCCAGCCCGTGTCGCGCCACCAAGTGGTCTGGAACTTGTAGAACGGGCTCTGGTTGAGCTCATAGAGCCCCTCCGGAGCGCGGCCCTGCAGGATCTGCTTGGGATCGAGCGTCCAGGCCACAGCCTGCCGCATCAGGTTGTTGTCGAACGGCGGTATTGTGGCGTTAAACGTTGACTCGTTCCGGCCAGTCATCGCGATGAACGGCTCTACTTCTGGGTCGTCCTCGAGGGTGCTTATCTGGTCCAATCCGGGGCTGGATATATCGTAGCGTCCAGATAGAAGACCAGCCAGCCTCGCGCCGGCATCGGGCACGATGTTGATGTCGATGCCGTCAAACCACGGAGTCTTCTTGCCGGCGTGGAAGCTGAGAGGCTCGTCCCGCTCGGCGTAGTCCTCGTGGCGGGCCATCTCGATCTTCACGTCCGCGACCCACTCCACGAACTTGTACGGACCGGTGCCGATGATGTCCGCGTCCTCGATCCGCGGCTTCTCCTCACCCTCCGCAATGTCCTTGTACTTGTACTTGGCGATGACGTCGGCCGGGTGAATCACCGCCTGGCGCGCCTCAGACATGCTGAGCGCGGCAAGCATCGGAGCGAACGGCTCGGTCAGCTTGATCTGTACCGTCCTGGAGTCCGTCGCCTCTATCGAGTCGAGCAGGTTCAGGATGCGCTTGCCCCACACAGTATCCCAGTGGAACCAGCGATCCAGCGACGCCACTACGTCGTCGGCGTCCATTATCTGGCCGTCGTGGAACGGAACGTTCTCCCTCAGCGTGAACGTCCATGTCGCGCCTCCGTCCTCGGCGACGAACGACTCGGCCAGCATAGGCTTGGCGTCCAGCGCGGAGTTCAGCGCGAATAGCTGCTCCATCATCTGGTTGGCCGGGTGCGTCACGGCGCTGATGGTGTCGGACATGGTGTCCATAGTGAAGGGGTTGCCGCCCTGGTTGGCTTCCAGCGTGCCGCCGAAGTTGCCTTCCATCATTGCCGCGGGCTGGGTTGGCGCCGGTGCTGCCGTCGCCGCCGCGGGAGCGGCCGTTGGCGCCATGGACGGAGCCTGTGTCGGCGCCGCCTGCTGCGCTATCACGGTCGTAGGAGTAGGCTCAGTAAAGCCCGGCGGCGTCGGAACGGTCCGAACCGCAGTAGGCTCCGCCACCTCGTCCTCCTCGTCTTCCGAGGCACTGCACGCCATCGCGCCGAAGAGTGCGAATGCGGCCAAAACGCCAATGAGCACCATTGCTCTCGGCCATCTGAAGGTCATGTCCTCCTCCTTTCGGACTTCTGACTTGTGGGCCAGCCCGTGGAGGCCGAACCAGTCAAAACTTCGGCAAATTACACCAAAACGACTAGAGAATGTCAATGATGGCCGAGTGAGAAGGGACTCATCGAAATGCGGCAACGCAAAATCTGTTAGATTCTGCGACATTCTGTCAGACTCGTAGCTGGGAATGTCGGTGGCGCCGCTCAATTCTGTAATGCTGGAGTAGGCAATTCAGGGCATAAGTGTCGCGCCGCGTGTCAGAAGAGGACAGGGGGCGGACGGGCCGCACAGCCGTTCTTCACTGCCACAGGACGCCCACAGGGGACGCCTCCTCGGATGCCTGGGTCCTTACGCCTAAACGGGGCAGGGATTCCGGGCCGTGGGGTCGGTCCCTCGGGCGGGTTTGAAACCCACCCTTACAGTGGGAGATAATAGCACGGATGTGCGTAGATTTCAAGAAGGGTGTCGAAAATTCGGGTCTGAGGGCGGACTGGTGGGGAGAAATGGCGCACGAATAGGAACCGGTGGGGCGTGGATGAGGATGGATGGATCACCAATGGGAACGGATGGCGCGGGAAAGTGGCGGTTTTTTCGGGGTACCTGGGCGCGTTCTTGACACCAAAACTTGCCACACTTAGACTACGCCGAAATCCCGCTAACCCTCATTCCGCTTCGCCGAGGTGACATAGTGGCAAGCCAGAACGACAGGCCCGAACCCAAGTTTTCCTGGTTCATTCCCATCGACGGGGACGGAGAGCATATCGGCACGCTTCAGGCCGAGCGCCCGCCCACGTTCGATTACCTCAAGGAGGTCGTCCAGACCGCAGAGGACGAGGGCCTCTACTCCCTGCTCATCCCCACTCGCTTCGCCAACGGACTGTTCGACGAGGGCGAGCCGCTCGCCGAGACCTGGACCATGGCCACCGCCCTCGCCGCCGTCACCAGCCGCATACGGATACTCATCGCCTTGCGACCCGGCTTCATCTCGCCCGGCCTGTTCGCGCAGATGGCCGCCACGCTGGACCAGATTAGTGGCGGCCGGATCGACATCAACATCGTGCCGGGCGGCATACAGGGCGACTTCGAGCGCTTCGGCGAGACCAGCGACCACGCCAGCCGCTACGCCAGAGCGGAGGAGTTCATCGCCGCCTGCCGCGCCATGTGGACGTCCGACGGCCCCACCATGTTCGAGGGCGAGCACGTCAACCTCAACGGCGCCTTCTGCTCGCCCGGCCCGGTGGGAGACGGCCCCAAGTTCTACCTGGGCGGCGCCTCCGACGCCGCGCTCCAGCTCGCCGGTCGCCAGTCCGACGTCTACCTCGCCTGGATTCTGCCGCGCGACGTGCTCGGACCGTTCTTCGACCGCGCCCGCGTCAAGTTCGACGAGGCCGGCAGGTCCGCCTCTTTCGGCCTCCGCACCCACCTGATTGTGCGAGACACCGAATCGCAGGCGTGGGACGCCGCGGGCGATCTCCTCTCCCAGGCCGCCAACGCGGTAAGAGAGCAACGCCAGGCCCAGTTCGCCGGAACCGCGATGGTGGGCCAGCGCGCACAGGCTCAGGTCGTCGCCGACCACCGCGTAGGCGAGCGCCTCTGGAACGGCATATCCACTGTGAGGGTCAACTGCGGCACCGCCATCGTGGGCGACGCTCAGCAGGTCGCCAATGAGCTGCTCGACTACTGGCGGCTCGGCATCGACGAGTTCATCCTCTCCGGTTTCCCCCACGTCGAGGAGTGTCGCCGCGTCGCCGCCGAGGTCATCCCACTCGCCAAGGACCTCATCGCCGCCGAATAGGCCCCGGCCAAGTCCCTTCCCCCCTCGCTCGCTTTCGTCATTCCGGCCCCCGAGCCGGAATCCAGGAGGGAGGGAGTGCCGCCAATTCCCTTCCCCCGTCAAGGGGGAAGGGCTTAGGGTGGGGGTGTCCCCACATACGGAATCGTCTGCGGACCCTGTGGCAGCACGCACACCGCCGCCCCCGGCCCGTAACCGCGCAGCAGCCCCGCTACGGTATCGCCCACGTCGTCGATGGGCCGCATGTGCGCCGCCCGCACCTCGTCCGCTGTCACGCCTTCCGCCTTCACGTACACATCCGCCCGCTGCTGGATCTGCGCCTGTATCTGCACCTGCCACTGGTCGTGCCGCTCGATCTCGCCCGAACGTATCGCCGCCAGCAGCTTGGCCGGACTCTCCCCCTGCGACAGAATGTCCCTGTACGCTCCGTGGTCGGGCACCCCGTCCGCGCACTCGGCGGCGCACACGATGGCCCCGCCGTCCCGAACCACCTGCGCCGCCGCCGATATCCCCTTCACCGCCTGGTACAGGTTCTGGTCCAGCGGGTAGCCGCTGTTCGTGGTCACCACCACGTCGAAGCGACGCTCCACGGCTCGCATCGCCCGCCGGCGCGCGTCGTCGCACGCCGCGGCGTGCACGGCGAACAGCTCGCCCGCGTAAGCGCTGGTGATGGCGTGATCCCGGTTGATGGTGACGTCCACGCTGAAACCCACGCCCGTAAGCCCCGCGATCTCCCGTATGGCGTCATGGATCGGGTTGCCCTCTGTCACGCCCCACGTGGATTGCGGGTCTCCAATCATGCCCGCGTCGTGCAACCGCATGGTCGTATCGAAGCCCGCAAGCCCCGGCGCCACCATCTTGGGACCGCCGCTGAATCCGGCAAAGAAGTGCGGCTCCACGAACCCGGTCGTGATCCGCAGGTCGCTCTCCAACCAGTCCCGGTTCAACCAGATGGGTATCCCGCCACCCGTGTCTCCCACTCGTACCAGGTTCTCTAAGTCGAAGGCGTCGTGATTAATAGCCGGATAGCTCGCCACCACCTCCCGTCCCAGCATGTCCTCCAGCTCCGCGGTCGTGTTCGCCCGGTGCGTGCCGGTCGCCACCAGTATCTTCACGCGCTCCGCCGGCAGATGCGACAGGTCCCGCAGCAACACGGGCAGCACCGTCTTGCTGGGCATGGGTCGCGTCACGTCGCAGACGGCGATGGCGACGCTCTCGGCGGAGCGGGCCAGCCGGCTCAGCGGCGGCGAGCCGATGGGGTTGCGAATGGCGGTCAGCAGCGCGCCCGAGGGGTCGGGCAGTCCGGGCGCAAAGTGGGGCTCGATGACGGTGGTGCGGTCGTCGGGCAGTTCCACCGGCAGCACGCCACTCCCGTAGGCCAGATCAACGCGCACGGTGCGCTACTCCGTCAAGTTCTGACCGCGAGGGTAGGGCGGCTGGGAGCGTCGCCGGGAAGTGCGAAGCGACGGCAGCTTCATTCCCGTAAGACACTCTCGCACAAGTGGGCGGCGTCCACCAGGTCGGGAATCGTTACGTACTCCCGCACCGTGTGCATGCCGTGGTCGGCCATGCCCACCACCACGGAGCTGATGCCGTGCGCGCGGAACACGTTGCCGTCCGTGCCGCCGCCCGAGGGCCGCAGCGCCGGCTCCAGCCCCAGCCCGCGCAGCACGCCCATCACGTGCACCGTCGCCGGGTCGTCTTCCGTCAGCGTGTAGGTCTCGAACTCGGTGTGGACGTGAGCGTCTATCTTCGCCTCCGGGTACAGCTCCCGCACCTGTCGCAGCGCGACGTCCAGTTGCACCTGGATCGCGTCCAGCGCCTCAAGGTTCCGGCTTCTGAACTCGCCGGTCACGGTGACGTTCTCCGGCACGGCGTTTCGCACCGTGCCGCCCTCTATGGTGCCCACGTTGAACGTCGTCTCGTCGTCCAACCGACCCTGCGGTAGCCGGGTGATCAGCTCGGCC
Source organism: Dehalococcoidia bacterium (assembly GCA_965204815.1). Taxonomy (GTDB): domain Bacteria; phylum Chloroflexota; class Dehalococcoidia; order Lucifugimonadales; family CATOSD01; genus CATOSD01. The sequence continues at coordinate 2,861,471 of OZ242014.1, read as the reverse complement.
GCCATACGGATGGCCGACAAGCCCTTTTCCGGCTCCACGCCCGCGTGCGCCGCGCGTCCCGTAATCTCGAACTCGAACCCTATGTACGTTGGACTAGAGGAGGTTATCTGGCTGGGAGGCCCTTCCCCGTCGAACACCACCGCCCACTTGGCGTCGATCATCGAAAAGTCCAGGTTGCGGGCGCCCACCAGTCCAATCTCCTCCTCACGGGTGAACGCCACCTGGTAGGGAAGGTGGGGGACGTCGTCTTCCTTGATCGACCTGATGGCCTCGAGCACCGCGGCCACGCCCGCCTTGCAGTCGCCGCCCAGTATGGTCGTCTCGTTCGTGCGTATGCGGTCGCCTTCCACGATCGGCTCGATGCCGCGCCCCGGCTCCACGGTGTCCATGTGCGCCGAAAGCAGCACGAACTCGGTCTCGCCGTCCACCTCTCCGTCGGTGCCGATGACGTTTCCGTAGGCGTCTCTCGCTACGCTCAGCCCCAGCTGCTCCAGGGTCGCGACCAGGTGCCGCGCTATCTCCTCCTCCTCGCTGGAGGGGCTGTCGATCTTCGCCAGTTCCACGAACGTGTCCACCAGCCGGTCTCTATCTATCATCGCGATTTATCCTCGTCGGCCGCGCCGTGCTTGCTGAAAGCTCTCTTGTCCCGCCGTCTGGAAAGTGAAGTCCTCGATGTTCACGCTGGCCTTAGCGTGTTCGATGGTCATGCTGACAACGCCGCCATCCTCATCGAGTTCGACCAGGACGTTTTCGTTGATATCCGTGGTCTCGGCGATGTCTCTATCGGCAAAATCTATCAGCAGCGTATCGGTGTCGGGAAAGTACCTCACCCGCATCGCTATTCCTCTCCCCGTGCGGCCTATTCTATGTCCCGCGCGCGGCGTGTCAAGCGCACCGCCTGCCAGCAAGCCCCTTGTCCAAGTTGCGACTCTCGAACGTTTATGCTAAAGTGTCCCATTATGCCCCGGTAGAACCCCGCGAACGGCACGCGGCGAGCCAAAGGGAGGCGTTCGAATGGTCGCAAAGGAGGCCCCGGTAGCGTATCATGCGCGCATTGTCGACTTTCCCCAGGACCAAAGGCCGCGCGAGCGGCTCAGGGAGGTCGGCGCCAGGTACCTCAGCGACGCTGAGCTGATGGCCATTCTGCTCCGCACCGGAATCAAGGGCCAAAACGTGGTCGCTCTGTCTCAACATCTCCTGGCCCAGGTCGGAGGCGTCAGTGCCCTGTCCGACGTGGCATTCGGCAGGCTCTGCGAGCTCAAGGGCATCAGCGAAGCCAAGGCTTGCCAACTCCTGGCCGCCGTCGAACTCGGACGCAGGGTCGCCGACGCCGAGCCGGTTATGCGAAGGACCATAAGTTGCCCCCAGGACGTGGTGAACGAGCTTGGGTCCTCGCTGACCGGCCTCAAGCAGGAGGAGCTTTACGTACTGCTGCTCAACACCAAGAACAAGGTGCTATCCAAGGAGACCGTGTACAAGGGCAGCGTAAACTCCGCCGCCGTGCGAGTGGCCGAGGTGCTGCGCCCCGCGATCCGCGAAAACTGCCCCTCCATCGTCATAGCCCACAACCACCCGTCCGGCGACCCCACTCCCAGCCCGGAGGACGTTGCCGTGACCCGGCGCATCCGCACCAGCGCCGAGTCGATGGATATCGACCTGCTGGACCACGTTATAATAGGCTCGCGAGGCTTCGTCAGCCTGAAGGAGAGAGGACTGGGCTTCTGACCCACGCCCTCTCCCGCAGCGAACGGAGCGCAAGACAACCGGTTTGGAGGTGTCACATGCCCAGAGGAGACGCGCCGCTAGGAGACATCGCATCCAGGGTGCTCTTTGAGAACGACCGCGTAAAGATCTGGAATCTGATAGTGGAGCCGGGCGAGGCCAGCGACTGGCACCTGCACGGGCGGGACTACGTGACCGTGGTCGTGGAAGGTGGCAGCCTGACGTCAGAGTACGAAGACGGCGAGACCGCGAACAACCCGTCAGAGGTGGGAACCTGGCGCTACCACGGAGAGCACCAGGTTCACCGCGTCATCAACAACTCCGACACGCGCTACATGAACGTGCTCATCGAGCTGAAGGACTAGCGCGGCCAACCCAGATCGTCCCCTCTCCCTTGATGGGAGAGGGTCAGGGTGAGGGTGACGAGAACTCCTGTCCCCCTACTCGAACGCCGGTATCACCTGCTCGCCGAACAGCTTGATCGACCGCATCACCTTCTTGTGCGGAATCTGGTCGCTCTGCATTATCAGCAGCGTCTGGTCGGCGCCAATCTCCTCGTGCCTGCGCACCGAGTTGATGCAGCTATCGGGGTCGCCCGCCACGATCACGCCGCGCTCGCACAGCAGGTCCGCCGGCAACTCGCCCAGCATCGCGCGAGGCACGCCGCCGCCGCCCAGGTCCTGCTCGCCGCCCAGGAACCGCTCGAAGTTCGTCTTCAGGTGCTCGGGCACGCCGCCCCACGACTCCAGCAGCCGTTCGTAGGTCTCCTGCCGGTCCGACGAGTACGGCCGGTTCGGTCCGAAGAACTCCTTTATGGCGCGCGCGCCCAGCTCCTGCGCCTCGGCGTTGTTGTCGCCGCAGTGCCCCAGCGTAAAGCTCGCCCACTGGTTGTTGATCGCCGAGCCCACCGGCTCCGCGCTCTTGATGTCCTCGCGGTACTTGTCCACGTACTGCTTCATTCCGGCCGGCGCTCCCGATCCGAATGAAAGCACGCCAATGCCGTTCTGCGCCGCCATCTCGTAGCTCGACGGCTGGGTGCACGCCATCCAGATTGGAGGGTGCGGGTCCTGCTTGGGCTTGGGCAGAATCTCGCGAGGTGGGATGTTGTAGAACTTGCCCTCCCACTCGAAGTTGCCCTCCGTGCGCCATATCTCCGGCACCATGCGCAGCGATTCTTCCATGATCTCTCGCGTGTCCCGTGGGTCAACTCCCATGCCGAGCTGCTCGTACGGGCTGCTCCTGCCCACGCCGAACTCCACTCGGCCGCCGGACAGGTGGTCCACCATCGCCACGCGCTCCGCCACCTGGGTCGGCCTGTGGTGCGGCAGAATCACCACGCCGAAGCCCAGCCTTATGCGCTTGGTTAGCCGCGCCAGCGCCGAGATTATCACCTCCGGCGCCGACGAGCCCGAGAACGTGGTAAGGAAATGATGCTCCACGAACCACACGTAATCGAAGCCAACCTCGTCGGCGAGCTGGCACTGCTCCAGCGTCTCCTCGATAAGCGCCGTGTAGTCGATCTTGAAGTCCTCGTGGGGACGTTGCATCTCGTATAGTAGTCCGAACTTCATGGCAAGCCTCCTCGCGGGCGGCGCGTCTGGTGGATTCGCGGATTTGTAGTACGCGGCCAAGTGTAAAGTTGGGCCGATTGCCTGTCAAACCCACGACACCCCGCCACACGCCTGTGTTTGCGGAGCGCGCCACTCGCCTATATCATTACCTTCTGCGGAGCTCACCACTCCGCCCAACCAGCCGCTCCCCAACCGGAGCGGCGCAAGGAGCATCAAATGCGCGTGCTTGTAATGGGAACCGGCGCCGTCGGCGGCTACTTCGGCGCCTCGCTCGCCAGAAACGGCGAGGACGTCGTGTTCATCGCCCGTGGCGATCACCGCGACACCATCGAGGCCAACGGCCTCCGCGTCGAAAGCGTCGCCGCCGGCGACTACACCGTCCGCTCCCCCGCCGTCGAGCGCGTCCCCGCCGGCTGGACCGCCGACCTGGTCCTCTTCTGTGTCAAGGGCTACCACAACCCCCAGGCCATCGAGGTCATACGCCCTGCCGTGGGCCCCGATACCACCGTCCTCACACTCCAGAACGGCGTCGGCAGCGCCGACCAGCTCGCCGCCGCATTCGGACGCGACAGGGTTATGGCAGGCGCCGCCTACATCCACGCCATGCGCGCCGCCCCCGGGCTCATCGCCGAGGTTGGCGGCCACTGCCGCATCGTGTTCGGCGAGGCCGACGGCAGCGAGTCTCCGCGAGCTGCGGCCATCCGCGACGCCTTCGCGGCAGCCGGCGTCGATATCGAGCTGTCGGACGACGTAGCGAAGGCCCTCTGGAACAAGCTCGTGTTCATATGCGCCCTCAGCGGCATGGTCTGCATCACGCGCGAACCGTCCTTCACCGACGTGCTTGCACAGCCCGAGACCCTGGACCTGACCTGGCGCGTAATGCGCGAGGCCGCCGCGGCCGGCCGCGCCAGCGGCGTCGCCCTCGACGGCGACATCGTCGAGACCACCATGGCCGAGTTCCAGGAGACCAGCGAAGAGCTCACGTCCTCCATGTACATTGACCTTGACGCGGGCAACCCGCTGGAAGTGATACTGCTCAACGGCGCCGTCTCCAGGATCGGTAAGGAGGTCGGCGTAGAAACCCCGGTCAACGACTTCATAACCGCCTGCCTGTCCATCGCCAACGCAAAGGCGCAGCGCCGGGCGGGCCTGTAGCCGCAGCCCTGGCCGCGGCGAACGAACAGCGGCGATTGTCCCTACAGGAGGATAGAGTGACCTACTTTCACGACCCGTCGGAGATACAGCGCAAGGACTTGGCCCCCGGCGTCACCCTGCGGCCCATGTGGGGTGACAAGATAATGATGAGCATGGTCGAGATAGCGCCCAACGCCGTCGTCCCCATGCACACCCACCCCCACGAGCAGGCGGGTCTAGTGCTACAGGGCGAGTTCGACTTCACCATCGGCGGCGAGACCAAGCGGCTGCGCCAGGGCGACGCCTACGTCATTCCCGGCGGCGTGGAGCACGGCCTCGTCGGTTGGGACGGCTGGTCCATGGCGCTGGACATCTTCAGCCCGCCCCGCGAGGACTACAAGTAGAGCAGGGGACGTGAAAAGGGGCGGCCTCGATACGAGAACCGCCCCTCTGCATTTCACTGCTGTCAGCCTGCCGCGCTGTAGCGCCGGAGGCGTAGTCCAGGGTTACGCGCCGAACCGTACCTCGGCCAGCGGGTCGCTGTACTCCACGCCCTTGGTGGCCCAGAAAGCAGTGGCAATGTCGTCCACCGCAGCTACCAACTGCTCGGAAGCGGCCAAATCAACTGTCTGGCGGCACTGGCCAGCCAGCTTGAGCGCGGCGTTGAAGGAACCGTGCAGGTCAAAACCTTCTGGCATGTTGGGCCAGGCGTAGTCGGCCCAGAGAATCCGCAACTCGCGCTTGCACAGTTCGGCGTGCTCTTCCTTGGTCGCGATGTAGCGGGCCATACTGTTGGCGAAAGCCACGTGGTCGTCGCCTTCCTCCAGGGCCTGCATTCGCACCACCATCTTCAGCACGGTCTGGGCCGCGATCTTCGCCGAGATTGGGTCGTAGATGCCGCAAGGTACGTCGCAGTGCGCGCGTGCCGTGCGCACCGGAGAAAAGCGCTTGAGAGCAGACGCAATGTTCATGTCTGTTTCCTTCCTTTCCTGAGGTTGATTTCAGCTATGAAGATACATGAACGGGCCGCTTCTCGCAAGTCCCGCGCCCCTGCACACACCGGGAGCGCCCCTTGATAAGACTCTACCTGATCCGCGGCCGCAGCATGGAACCTTCATACCGTTCCGGCGACCTGCTGCTCGTCCGCACCCTCGGTCGCGGCGCACCCGCGCGGGGCGACGTGGTCGTGCTGCGCAACCCCAACGACCCAGACGCGCACGACCTCAAGCGCGTGGTCGGACTCCCCGGCGAGTCGATACGCCTCGCCGACGGCTCCCTCTACGTCGACGGCGCCCACCTGCCGGAGCCGTACCTCGGCGGCCTTCCCGCCTCGCTCGGCCTCGAGCGCCGCGATTGGACCCTGCCCGCCGACCGATTCTTCGTCCTCAGCGACAACCGCGCCCGCGGAACCGACAGCCGCCACTTTGGCCCGCTGCCCCGCGCCGCTATACTGGGCAAAGTACACTTCAAGGTCTGGCCGATGCGCCGGCCGCGCCGGAACGAATGACGGGAGCCGACAACGTGGAAACCGCCAAGCGCCGCCTCTTTGAGCGACTGGCAACCGAGATCGACGATAGGCGAGTCCTCCGCGCGATGGAGAGCGTTCCGCGTGAGCTCTTCGTGCCCGAAGAGGCCGCGCACCTCGCCTACGAGGACGTTGCGCTCCCCATCGGCCACGGCCAGAGCATCTCCCAGCCCTACATCGTCGCGCTCACCCTCAGCGCCGCCCGTGTTCGCCCCAACGACCGTGTGCTCGAAGTCGGCGCCGGCAGCGGCTACCAGGCGGCGGTGCTGTCCAGGCTCGCGGCCAGCGTCGTCAGCGTCGAGCGCGTCGAGCCCCTCGCCAGAAGCGCCGAGTGTCGCCTCCGATCCCTCGGCTACCCCAACGTCGAGGTCCGCCTGGCGACAGACGCCCTCGGATGGCCCGAAGGCGCTCCGTACGACATCATCGTCGTAGCTGCCGGCGCTCCTAGGATCCCCAACGACCTGATCGCGCAACTGGCCGAAGGCGGCAGGCTCGTCGCGCCCGTCGGATCGATGCACTCTCAGGAGTTGATGCGCGTCGTGAAGTCCCCCGATGGGCTGGCTTTTACCTCACTCGGCGCCTGCCGCTTCGTCCCCCTCGTCGGCCCCGGCGCCTGGCCCGAACACGACGATTCCTAGCATCACGTGCGGCGAGCAGCACCGGCGTCGAATTGCCTTTGGGCGCTCCGCTGGGCTATACTTTCCCGCACATATTCCATCGTCCCCGCCACTTCGGAGAGAGTCTTTTCCATCCGTCATGGACTACGAAATCGTCATAGGACTGGAAGTCCACGCCCAGTTGCTTACCAGGAGCAAGATGTTCTGCTCCTGCAGCGCAGGCTACCAGGAGGCCGACCCCAACACCGTGGTCTGCCCAGTGTGCCTGGGAATGCCCGGCGTGCTTCCTGTCATCAACCGGCGCGCGGTCGAGCTGGTCGTGCGCACCGGCCTCGCGCTCGAATGCCAGATTTCCGGCCGGACCAAGTTCGACCGCAAGAACTATCCCTACCCCGACCTGATGAAGGGCTACCAGATATCCCAGTACGACATGCCCATCGCCCACGACGGCTGCCTCGAAATCGACGTGGACGGCCACGCCAGGCCCGTCGGCATCACCCGCGTCCACCTGGAGGAGGACGTCGCCAAGCTCATGCACCGCAGCGAGCCCTTCGGCGAGGGCTACAGCCTGCTGGACGTCAACCGCGCGGGCGTCCCGCTCATGGAAGTCGTCAGCGAGCCGGACATGCGCTCCGCCGAAGAGGCCCGCGCATACCTCACCCGCCTCCACTCGATCCTTCGCTACATCGGCGTCAGCAGCGCCAACATGGAGGAGGGCAGCTTCCGCTGCGACGCCAATATCAGCATCCGGCCCGTGGGCGACACCGAGCTCGGCCCAAAGGTCGAAGTGAAGAACATGAACAGCTTCCGATCCGTCTTCAGCGCCCTGCAGTTCGAAGCCGAGCGCCAGAAGGCCGTACTCGAAGAAGGCGGCCGCATCGAGCAGGAGACCCGCGGCTGGAACGACGAGCGAGCCGAAACACTCTCCCAGCGCAGCAAGGAGTACGCCTCCGATTACCGCTACTTCCCCGAGCCGGACCTGCCTCCCCTGGAGATCGACCCCGCATGGGTCGACCAGGTCCGTGAGCGGCTGCCGGAGCTCCCCCACCAGCGCGAACGGCGCTTCGTGGCGCAGTACGGACTCTCGGCCTACGACGCCGGCCTTCTCACATCCACGCGGGAGATGGCCGACTACTTCGAGGCCGCCCTCGGCTCTCCGCCTGCCGCCGACCTCGCCAAGCCCGTGGCCAATTGGATTCTGGGCGAACTGCTAAGGCTGATGAACCTGTCCGGCGAGTCTCTCCAGGACGTAAAGGTGCGCCCCGCGCAGATCGCCGAGCTCGTCGCCCTAGTCGATTCCGGCGTCCTATCCTCCACCATGGCGAAGGACGTCTTCGAGCAGATGTACTCCACCGGGGACTCGCCGGAGAAGATCGCCCAGGAGTCGGGGGCGATTCAGATTAGCGACTCGGACGCCATAGCCGGTGCGGTGGCCGAGGCCATAAGCGCCAACCCCAAGCCGGTCGAGGACTACCTCGAGGGCAAAGAAGCGGTGATGCGCTTCCTTGTGGGGCAGGTGATGCGAATCACGAAGGGCAAGGCCAACCCCCAGCTCGCCTCCGAAGAGCTCGTCCGTCGGCTGGACGCGCTGAAGCGCGAGAGAGTATGAGCAGCAGCACCGGCGACGTGGCCCCGTTCGACACTCGCCCGGCGTCCCCCGCCGTAGATGCGCCTGCCTGGCCGCAGTCCCAGCGACACGCCCTGCTCAAGCTGCTCTACCCCGGCCTGGGCGTTAAGCGCTGGCTGCTGCTCGGCGCCGCCGGCATATCCCTCTGCTCCATAGGGCTGGCGTTCCTCATGCGTAAGCTCTTCTCTCTCGGCTTTCCCGACTTCCTGCCGTCGTACTTCGAGGGCGTGTTCATGCTCGCGTTGGGCGTCGCCGTCATCGTGCTGGCGGTGTACGGCCTCTACCGCTCCGTAGGGCCGCTCATTCTCGCCTCCAAGACCATCGACGGAATCGCCGACACCATCTACACGCGCCGCTCGCGGGAGAAAGGCCCCCGCGTCGTCGTCATCGGCGGCGGCACCGGCCTGTCGCGGCTGCTCAGGGGCATGAAGGCGCACACCGACAACCTCACCGCCATCGTGTCGGTCGGCGACGACGGCGGCAGTTCCGGCCGGCTCCGCGAGGAGCTCGGCGTGCCGCCCCCGGGCGACTTCCGCAACTGCCTCGTCGCGCTCTCCGACTCCGAACCGCTCGTTCAGGAGCTGTTCCAGTACCGTTTCGACAGGGGCAACGGACTGCGAGGCCACAGCTTCGGCAACCTGTTCATCGTGGCCATGACCGACATAACCCAGGACTTCGAGCAGGCCCTCAGCCATTCCAGCAAGGTGCTCGCCGTGCGCGGAGACATCATACCCGCGACCGCGGACAGCCTTTCCCTGTCCGCCGTGCTGAAGGACGGCGCGGTCGTCCACGGCGAGTCCCAGATAGGCGAAAGCGGGGGCGCCGTCGAGCGGCTCATGATCGAGCCGGTCGATGCCCGCGCCTCACTCAGCGCGGTGGACGCGATTCGCCACAGCGACGTCGTCGTGCTGGGCCCGGGCAGCCTCTTCACCAGCGTGCTGCCCAACCTTCTGGTGGACGGCATAGCCGACGCGGTGAGGCAGTCCAGAGCTCTGAAAGTGTACGTTTGCAACGTGGCCACCCAGAAGGGCGAGACCGACGGCTTCAACGTCGAGGACCACGTCGAGGCCATCCAGTCGCACACCTTCGACGACATAGTAGACTACGTTATCGCCAACAGCAGGCCCATCGACTTCGGCGACCGCTTCCTCGGCGACACCGTGGTCGGCGACGGTCGCCCGGTGCGCCACGCCAGGATCGTCTTCCGCGACGTGATCGACACGGATCACCCCGTGGGACACGACCCCGCGAACCTGGCGCGCAGCATAATGGAGCTTTACAATGAACATTCCTAGAACATTCCTAACGTTGGGACGAGGGGCCAAATGACGGCGCTCAACATCATCCAGATACTTCTGTCAATCCTGCTCACAGTGGTGATACTGGTCCAGGTGCGCGGGCAGGGGACCGGTCTATTCGGCTCCGCCGAAGGCTCCTTCCGCACCCGCCGCGGCATCGAGCGCACCCTCTTCCAGTTCACCATCGGGCTGATCGTAGTGTTCATCCTGGTCTCCATCATTAGCGCAAGCCCCAGGATCCTGGATCTGCTTGGGATCTCCTGAGGTGGCCGCCGCCGGTCGCGCGGCGCCGCCCATAGTTACCCTCACCACCGACTTCGGGACGGCGGACGGCTACGTCGCGGCCATGAAAGGCGTCATGCTCGGCATCGAACCCCGCCTGACGCTTGTGGACGTGTCCCACGACGTCCCGCCGCAGAACGTTGCCCACGGCGCGTTCGTACTCGCTGAGGCCACCCGTCACTTCCCCGCCGGCGCAGTCCACCTCGCCGTCGTCGACCCCGGCGTCGGCGGTAGCCGCAAGCCGCTGCTTCTGGTCACCCCCGATACCCGCTACGTCGCCCCCGACAACGGACTGCTCACGCGCGTCCTGGCCCCCTACGGCTCCGCCAACGACCCCGGCGCGCCGTTTCTATCACCGATACTCGCCCCGCTGCCGGAGGGTTGCCGCGCCTACGAACTCGCCAATCTCCGCTACCGGCTTCCCGACGTGAGCCACACCTTCCATGGCCGCGACGTATTCGCCCCCGCCGCTGCGCACCTGTCGAGCGGAGTGCCGCCCGAGGAGTTTGGACCGCCCGTGGCCGAAGTGGTCTGGCTCAACCTTCCGCCGCCCGCCGAGTCCCCCGGCCAAATCGAGGGCCGCGTCATCCACGTCGACCGCTTCGGCAATCTAATCACCAACATCGCGCTCGCGGACGAAGGGGCGGGCAGGGCAGTAGTGGTGGACGTGGGCGGCCTGTGCATCCAGGGCCTAAGCCGCTCCTACGAAGAGTCGGATGGCGTTCTGGCGATAGTCGGCAGCCAAGGCACCCTCGAAATCGCCGTCCGCGACGGCAACGCCGCCCGCCAGTTCGGCCTGGGTGTAGGCGCACCCGTGGGCGTTCTATTTTGACTCAGCGTGCTATAATTGGCCGTGAATCCAAAGGACTGTGCTTGGCCGCCGAAGCCGGAGCGAGAATCAATGGCATCAGCAGAACGCATCGAGTACCACAGCGCCGCCGGCCATGATTTCATGGAGAAGGCCTGGAAGTACTTTCACGAGGGCGATCTAGTCCAAGCATCCGAGAAGGGCTGGGGCGCCGCCGCGCAGATGGTCAAGGCCGCCGCCGAGGCCCGCGGCTGGCGCCACGACGGCCATGGCGAACTCTTCCGGGCGATAGATCGATTGGCGGACGAGGCCGGCGATGAGCAGGTGCGAACGCTCTTCCACTTCGCGAACTCACTCCACATCAACTTCTACGAGGGATGGTTGCCTCGAGAGATGGTAAGAAGCGGTCTTATCAGGGTCGGCGAACTAGTAGATAATCTGGAGCGCCTCCAATCCTGAGAAAGCTCGCGCCGACCCTACTCCACCACCACCGCCGTACCATACGCCAGGATCTCGGACGCGCCGTTCATTATGCTGGACGTGGTGAACTTAGCCCCCACGATGGCGTTCGCCCCCATCTGCTCCGCGGTCCTGCTCATGCGCTCCACCGCCTCGTCGCGGGCCTGCGACATCAGGTTCGTGTACTCGGGTATCTCGCCGCCCGCGATGCTGCGGAAACCGGCCACGATGTCGCGGCCAATCGCGCGGGCGCGCACCGTGTTGCCCCGCACCATGCCCAGCACGCTGACTATGCGCTTGCCTTCGATCGTCTCTGTGGTGCTAACCAGCATGCCGTAACCTCCTGAGTCGCCGGCGTCTAGCCAAGCTGCTTTCCGGGGTTGAGGATGTTCTTCGGGTCCAACGCCCGCTTGATCTTGCGCGCGGCGCTCATGCCCGTGCCCAGTTCCCGCTCCATCAGGTGGGCGAGCTTCACGCCCACGCCGTGGCAATACTCCATTGTGCCGCCCATATCCTGTGCCAGGGTCAGCGTCTTGTCAACGACTTCGCCCATGCCGTCCGAGGTCTGGTCGCCGGCGTCGTCCTCTTCCAGGAACAGGAACGACAGCATCTCCGGCCTCGCCCACAGCGACCACTCCCGCACGATGGCCCGCTTCTCCCCCAGCAGTTCCTGGCAGCGACGGCGGTACTCCAGCACCTGGGACACGGGCAGCGCGACGTGCAGGTACTCCATGCGGTACTCGCTCCTCGCCCGCCGCGCTCCGGCCACGTCGCCGCTCCGCAGCACCTGTCGTAGGTAGCGCTCCCCCGGCGCGTGCCGCGTCCGCCAGAACTGCTCCGCTTCGCCCTCACTGGCCGGACTGCCGCCCATGGCATCGCATATCCGCATCGCCCTGCCGTCGTGCGCCTCGGCCTCCTCCGAAAATCCCTCGAACGCCAGGTACACCGTTGCGTCCGACTCCACGGACTGCCCGTCGCGCCACAGCTCCTCGCCGTAATCGAGCATGGCGGGCTGGACGCCCTCGGCATACATCGCCACCACCGCCTCGAATCCGACCTCGAATCCAGGAAACTCTACGGCGCGCAGTATGCGCCGCTCCGGCCGCGGAAAGGCACGCAGCGTCGCCTCGGTGATGACCCCGAGCGTGCCCTCCGTGCCGATAAGCAGGTGCGCCAGCGAGGGGCCGTAGGAACGCTTGGGCACCTCCGCCGTGCGAACGATTTCGCCATCAGGTAGCACCGCCTCCAGGCCCATCGCCTGGTCGCCCATCGAGCCGTACTTCGCCGCGGTGTAGCCCACGCCGTTCGTGGAGAGCGCGCCGCCCACCGTCGCAATCGGGCGGCTCCAGGGGTCGTGGCCCAGCAACATACGCTCGGAGCGCAGCGCGTCGGCGGCATCCTCCAGCACCACTCCCGCCTGCGCCCGGATGGTCATGTCGCGCCGGCTCACCCGGCACACGCGGTTCATGCGCTGCAGATTCAGCACGATGCAGCCGTCGTTCGACACCGCCGCCCCCATAACGCCCGTGCCGCCGCCGTATGGCACCACCGGCACGTCCAGGCGATTGGCGAGCCTCAGCACGCGGGAGACATCTTCGGTGGAGGTGGGCCACGCGACGACCGCTGGCCGGGCGTACAGCCGGCGCACCGCGCCGAACGCGCGGTAGTCGCCAAGCGCGTCGGCGGCGTAGTCGTCGAGATGCTTAACGTCGGCGGAGACGTTGCCGGAGCCGAGCAGGCGGGTCAGGTCCCGGATCAGTCCGGTATTCACCGGGGCGTCTTCCCGTGCGTGCGGGCTACGGGCGCCCTGCGCGCCAGGTGGTGCCCTGGGGCTTGTCTTCGAGCGTCACGCCCAGAGCTGCGAGGCCGTCGCGTATCCTGTCCGCCAGCGCGTACTGCCGCGCCTCCCGGAGAGCGGAACGCACCTCGATCAACAGCTCGACGTACCGCCCGATGTCCGTGCCCTCGCCTCGGTCCGGGGCGTCCAGCGACAGGCCGAGTACGCCGGCCAGCTCGCGAAGCTCGGACTGCGCGCCCGTTATGTCAGCGCCCTGCTCGTGGCCGCGGTTGATCGACCTGGCCAGGTTGAACAGCGCCGCGAGCGCCCGGGGCGTATTCAGGTCGTCGTCCATCGCCTCTACGAATCGCTCGCGGTACGGCGCCGCGTCGACCGACGGACCGTCGCTGTCCGCGCCTCCCTCCAGACTGAGCGCGTTGCTAAGCCGGTCCAGCGCCCGCTCCTGCGCCTCCACCGCTCCGTCGTTGTACACCAGCGGGCTCCGGTAGTGTGAGCTGAGAACGAAGAGACGGAGCGCCTCGCCGCTGTACTTGCTCAGCGCCTCCCGTATCGAGATGATGTTTCCCTGCGACTTGCTCATCTTGTCGTCGCCGAGCCGCAGCAGCCCGTTGTGAAGCCAGAACCGGGCGAACGGCTCGCTGTCGGTGTAGGATTCCGACTGGGCGATCTCGTTCTCATGGTGGGGGAACACCAGGTCCTGGCCGCCGCCGTGGATGTCGACCCGTTCGCCGAGGTACGCGAGCGACATCGCGCTGCACTCGATGTGCCAGCCGGGCCTGCCCGGACCCCAGGGACTGTCCCAACTGGGTTCCCCGGGCTTCTGGGACTTCCAGAGCGCGAAGTCCATCTCGTTTTCTTTGGACTCGTCGATCTCGACCCTCGCGCCCGCCATCAGGCTGTCCAGGCTCCTGCGGCTCAGCTTGCCGTAGTCCGCGTCAGAGCTTACGCGGAAGTACACGTCGCCGCCCACGGAATAGGCGCAGCCCTTTCCTTCGAGTCCCTGGATGATCTCGATGATCTTGTCTATCTCGCCGGTGGCGCGCGGGTAGTGGTGCGCGCGGAGCACCCCCAGTTCGTCCATCTCGTCGAGGTAGGCGTCGATGTTGGCCTCGGCGAGTTCGCTCATGGAAGTGCCGTTCTCGGCCGCCGCCTGGATCATCTTGTCGTCCACGTCGGTAAAATTCTGGACGTGGATAACCTCGAATCCCTTGAATTCGAGGTAGCGCCGCACCACGTCGAACGCGACGGACGACATGGCGTGACCCAGATGAGAGGCCGAGTATGGCGTAATGCCGCAGACGTACATTCTGACTTTGCCGTCTGCGGTTGCGAACTCTTCCCTGGCGCCGGTCAGGGTGTTGTACAGTCTCATGCTATCTTTTCGACGGTGGCCACGGCCAGGCTGGCGATCCCCTCCGAGCGGCCTGTGAATCCCAGCCCGTCGGTGGTTGTGGCCTTCACGTTCACGTCCTCGCGAGATAGCCCGAGAGCCGAAGCGAGCCTCTCGCTCATCCCGCCGAGGTGGGGTTTCAGCTTGGGTTGCTGCGCCACAATTGTAGCATCAACATAAGTGGCGCGCCAACGCCGCGCGGCCAGGATTGCGGCGGTTCGAGCCACCAGAACCAGGCTGTCGATACCCCCGTATTGCGCGCCGCCGGGCGGAAAATGGTCCCCGATGTCGCCCAGCCCTGCCGCGCCCAGCATGGCGTCTATCACCGCGTGCGCCAGCACGTCCCCATCGCTGTGGCCGTCCAGCCCCAGGTGGTACGGCACCTCGACGCCGCCGAGAACCAGCCTGCGCCCCTCCGCCAGCGGGTGCGCGTCGAAGCCTATACCCGTGCGCGTCGTCATGCGCCGCCGGCCGCCGCCGCGCGGCGCGCCAGGATTGCTCCTGCCGCCGCGTAGTCCTCGGGCGTGGTCAGCTTGATGTTGTCCCGCGCGCCCTCGAACAGCCGGACCCGGCCCCCGATTCGCTCGACCATCGCGGCGTCATCGGTGAAGGTGCCGTCGGCGCGGGCGTGCGCCTCGGCGAGCAGTTCGCGGCGAAACACCTGCGGAGTCTGGATGCTGCGCAGACGCTCCCTGTCGAGAGTGCCCGCCGAGAACCCGTCCGGGTCCACCCGCTTGATGGTGTCGGTCACAGCCACCGCCGCCGCAGCCGCACCCGTGACCTGCGCCGCGCACAGGCCGCGGACGACCATGTCGGCGGTGAGGAACGGGCGCGCGCCGTCGTGCACCACCACCCACTCCGCATCCACCAGCCGTCCCAACCCGGCGGCCACCGAGTCCTGCCGCCGGTCTCCGCCGGGCCGCACCCCCACCACCTTGCTCCAGCCGCGTTCGCGCGCCAGCATTTCGCAACGCGCCACCCTGTCGGACGAGACCACCAGCACTATCGCGTCTACGACGGGGCTGGCCTCCAGGACCTCGACGCCGAACGCCAGGGCTGGCTTGTACGGCACGCCGGGAAGCGGATCGAATATCTTGTCCGCGCCGCCCATTCGCACGCTACGCCCGGCCGCCACCACGATCGCCGACGCGGTCGGAGTGCTGCCGGTTTCGCCGGCGCCGCTTCGGGACACCCTCAGGCTCTCCGCGGCTTGGCGAAGACGATGCAGCCGGTCGATGTCTGGAGCACCCGTGTTATCTCCACGTCCAGGTCGCTTCCCTTGTATTCCGCGCCGCCCTCCACGACCATCATGGTGCCGTCCTCCAGGAAACCGACGCCCTGGCCCTCTTCCCGGCCGTCCTGCAACACTGTGACCGTGGATGT
This sequence comes from Dehalococcoidia bacterium, assembly GCA_965204815.1. Lineage (GTDB taxonomy): Bacteria > Chloroflexota > Dehalococcoidia > Lucifugimonadales > CATOSD01 > CATOSD01. The sequence continues at coordinate 2,845,857 of OZ242014.1, read as the reverse complement.
CTCGCCGGGCAGGAACGCGGGCCGCAGCGAGGTGGCTAGCTCGTTGATGTTGAGCACGGTCACCCCGTGGAACTGCGCCACCCGGTTTAGGTTGAAGTCCGTGGTGATGATCGACGCGTCGATACTCTTGGCCAGCTCCACCAACCGGCTGTCGACCTGCTGGCCGTCGTCCTCGCCGGCGTCCATGATCTCTATCTCCACGCCGTCCCTGTCACGAAGCTTGTTGAGCACCTCGAGGCCGCGCCTGCCGCGGTTGCGGCGCAATCCGTCGCTGGAGTCGGCAACCCGCTGCAACTCGTCCAGCACGAAGTTCGGCACCACTAGGCACCCCAGCACGAATCCCGTGTGGCTTATGTCGGCAATGCGGCCGTCGATGATCGCGCTCGTGTCCAGCAGGATCTTCGGACTCGCGGGCGAGCTCCCGTTGATGGACACCCCCGTGGAACCCTGGGGGAAGAAACCCTGGAACACGTCACGTCTCGGCGACAGCATGAACGCCCCGCCCAAGTACGCGAACAGCATGGAAAGAGCGGCGGGCAGCGCGATGCCGAACCAGCCCGGCAGCCGCGCCAAAGGTATAGCCAGCAGCAGAGCCAGCAGCAGCCCCAGTGCCACGCCTACCACGCCCGAAAAGAGCCGGGAGGTTGGCACACCCTCGGCCTGGGAAGCCAGCACGCCCGCCAGCTTACCGCCCACGTAGGGCGTGACCGCCAGGCCCAGCAGCGCCCCGAAGATCGCCAGACCGAACACCCAATGAACGTAGTATTCCGGCCCCCAGGTGGCGCTAATGTACTCTCCCAGCCTCCAGCCGCCGGTGGCGAGTAACGCCCCGCCTACCAGACGCCCAAGTGTCTTGACCACGACCATGTCACACCGCTGATCGCCGGCGCAGCAGCGACACTTCCCTCGCCCGCCCCTGGTTGCGGACAAAGCAACGAGAAGCTGTAGTATAGTGAATGAGGCTAGGTTATCACCCGCTTCCGAGACGTGTCAAAGCTGGCCCGAACGCCGGGCCTGTGCTGGCCTGCCAGGCGCGCCCAACGCCGTCATTCCCGCGCGAGTGGGAAGCCGGTGGGGGCGGGGGTAATCCGCCCGAAAGGAGACCGACGCCATGTTGCCACGCCGCCCTCGCCTGCTGAAGCTGGTCGTGCTGGGCTGGCTGGTGGCGCTCGGCATCGGTCTGGCCGCTACGCCCCAGGTCCGCACCGCCTCCCACACGCTGCTGCTGGTGCCGCAACTCCTCCCCACCATTCCCGTCAAGCCGCAGCAGTGGTTCGTCGGCGAGCCTACTCGCCGACCCGTCGTCTACGCCAGCGGCGACAACCTGGAGGACGCGGACCTGTACCTCCCTCCCGGTGGCGGCAGACATGGCGCGGTGCTGCTCTTCCTCGGCGTCAACCCCGCTGGTAAGGACGACGAGCGCGTCGTCAACCTGGCCAACGGCCTCGCGCGCGCCGGGCTCGTCGTGATGATCCCCTGGTCCGACAGGATGACCCAGAAGCGCGTCGCCGCGGAGGAGGTCGAAAACCTGGTGGGTGCGTTCCGCTACATGCAGACACTGAGGGAGGTCGACCCGGACAGGGCCGGCATGGGAGGCTTCTGCGTCGGCGCGTCCCTGGCCGCGGTGGCCGCCCAGGACGAGCGTATACGCGACCAAGTGCAGTTCGTCAACTTCTTCGGCGGCTACTACGACGCCAGGGACCTAGTGAAGTCCGTCGTGGCCGAAAGCCGCTTCTACGGCGACGACTCCAGGGCCTGGGAGCCCAATCACCTGAGCGTGGAGGTCGTTGCCTCCCACCTCGTCGAGTCGGTGCCAGACCCCGGCGAGAGGGAGCTGCTCTCGGCCAGGTTCCAGGACGGGGCGCGAGACGCGAGCCTTGACGAAGCGGCCCTCTCGCCCGTGGGCCGCGCGGTGCACGCCCTGCTGTCCGGGCCTGCGCTCGACGAGACCGACGACCTGCTGGCGGAGCTTCCCGAGCGCACCCTCGCCGACCTCGCCGCCATCTCCCCAAGCGAAGGCATCGACCGCCTCAGCGCCCGCACCCTCATCATGCACGACCGCCAGGATGAGCTTGTGCCCTCCGAGGAGTCGCGGCGTATGGCCGACGCCATGCGTTCCGGCGGCAACGTCTACTACACCGAGTTCTCCTTCTTCAATCACGTCGACCCCACCCGGCCCGCCAACCCTGCCGTCTTTGCCAGGGAGGCGTTCAAGCTCTACCTACACCTGTACAACGTCCTGCGCGAGGCCCGCTGACTCCCTGTGGGGCGTCCTCTCCCATCGAGGGAGAGGATCGAGAGCCCGTCCTGAGCCTGCCGAAGGGTGACGGCGGTACGTGGTACAATGGCAACCGTAGCCCTCCGCCAACACGAACCGCTCCGGCGGGCGGAGGAACTGTTCCACCCGAACGGGGTACACCACAATGGCAAAGAACTTCTGGATGATAGTCGAGACCCTGGAGAACTTAGAGATCGCCAGGGAGATAGGCTTCAGCGAATACGCCTTCGGCCCAAAGTACCGTCGGCGCGCCGAAAGGATGCAGCCGAACGACCGCTTCCTCTTCTACGTGAAGGACCTGCGCAAGTGGGTCGCCACCGCCACCGTCACGTCCCCATGCTACGAGGATGATCGTAGCATCTGGAAACCCAACGGCTCGATGGTCCACCGCCGCTACAGCGTCGATCTAAGCCCTGACATCGTGCTGAAAGAAAGAGACTTCATCGACGCCCTGGTGCTGGCTCCGAGGCTGGAGTACGTCAAGCGCTGGGCGCCCGAGGACTGGCCGCTGGCCTTCTTCGACGTGCTGCACCTGCTCCCGCAAAGGGACTTCCGCCTCATAGAAGGTGAGATGCGCCGGCTGCTTCCCAGGCGGCGCAATCGCGGCAACCGCGGCGGAGGCAGGCAAGGCGACCGCCGGGGCGGCGGCGAGCCTCGCGGAGGACGCTCGCGCCGGAACCCCAACCGAAGGCCCGCCGGCGAGAGCTGACTCCCGGCTCAGGTCGTCGCGCCGCTCTACGGCCCCTGCGCGTCCGGCAGACCGCCCTCGTCGTACAGCTCTCTCAGCCTCTCCAGAAACTCCTCGGGAATGTCCTCGCCGTCCGGCGCCGCCGCGAACTCCTCAAGCGATTCCATGTCGGATATGTTCGGCAGCGCCGACGCCACTATCGGCTCCGACAGGGCGAACTTGATCGCCAGTTGTCCTATCGTCAGGTCCAGGTTGCTGGTCAGGAACCCCAGCCCCGCGACCTCTCCCTCGCCCGGCATCGGCGCACCGTGCTCCAGGTCCCCCTCGTACTCCTGCCCCTCGGCCGGCACGGGCCGCGCCGCCGTCAGCGCCCCCCGCGCGTGCGGCTCCCTCGCGATCAGCCCGGTGCTCGTCTCCGCCGCGATGGGAAACAGTTCGCGCCCGGGCCGCTGCTCCAGCATGTTGTACACCAGTTGCAGCGCGTGCCCCTCCCGCTCCCGCATCGCCGCCTCGGCTTCCTCCTCCCACCTGACCTGCGGCTCCGGGGCGAAGCCGTAGTACCTTATCTTGCCCTCCCGCACCAGGTCCTCCAGCGTCTCGAACAGCTCGTCGTCCTCCAGCGTGTACATGGTGGGGTCGTGAAGCTGGTACAGATCGATGTAGTCCGTGTTCAGCCGCCGCAGGCTCTGCTCGCAGGCGTAGCGCACGTAACGTGGCCCGAAGTTCAGCTCGCGCGGCACCGGGTCCGGGCTCAACACCGTCGTGTACATGTCGTACCCCGCCTTCGTCGCGATAACCACCTCGTGGCGCTGCCGCCCGAGCGCCCTCGACAGCACCCTCTCGCCGTAGCCGTCCCCGTAGGTATCGGCGGTGTCGAAGAATGTGACCCCCAGGTCGAACGCCCTCACCAGCAGGTTCACCGCCTCCGCCTCGCTCACCACCGGCCAACCCCCGGATGCAAGCGTCCACAGGCCGAACCCGACCTCCGACACCTCAAGTTCGGTTTCACCAAGCGTCCTGTATCTCAATCCACGAACTCCGGTGGTCATTGTGAACGTTCGCGCCCTTCCCGACACGGCATCTGCGGCGATTATATGCCAACTTCCCGGCTTGCGCCGAGTTCCGCGCATTGCCTACACTGTCCCGGCAAAAGTTCGACTCCAGGAGGGTGCTATGGTCAGGAGCGACGCCGGAACCGTCCAGGATTACCTCGACGAGCTGCCCGACGACCGCCGCGAATCGATGGAGACTGTACGACAGGTGGTCCTCGACAATCTGCCGGGCGGCTACGAGGAGATGATGCTCTACGGCATGATCGGCTGGGCCATCCCCCTCGAAGTCTTCCCCGAAACCTACAACGGCTACCCTCTCGCCTACGCCTCGCTGGGCAATCAGAAGAACTACATGTCGCTCTACCTGATGAACGTGTACGGCGATCAGGTCACCGAGGAATGGTTCAAGGAGCGGTACGCCGCCAGCGGCAAGAAGCTCAACATGGGCAAGTCCTGCGTCCGCTTCAAGCGCGCCGACGACCTCCCCCTCGACCTGATAGGCGAGGTAATCTCCCGCACGCCCGCCGAAGACTACATCCGCTACTACGAGCAGTCCAGGGCCAACATGAAGAGCAACCGGCGCCGCAAGAAGAAGAGCTAGACCGGCGGCGCGTCCTTCAGACCGCTTCCCGTGATCGCCACCAGCGCGCAGTCGTCCGCGCCCACGGCTCCGCGCGCCACGAGGGCCTCCAGCCCCGCGAACGCCGCCGCGGACGTCGGCTCCGCGTAGATGCCCTCCTCCTCGGCGAGCAGCCGCTGCCACCGTGTCATGTCCTCGTCGCCCACCGCCACAGCCGTGCCGCCCGACTCCCGCAGCACCCGCAGCACCTGCGCCTTCCTCGGCGGCGCGGCGACCGATATGCCCCCTGCGATTGTCCGCGATGCGTCGGCGGCATTCCACGCGCTCCCCGCGTACGCCGCGGCCACCGGCATCACCGCCCGCGCCTGCACGGCGTGGACCCGCGGCCTGTCCCTGATAAGTCCCGCCTCCGCCAACTCCACGTAGCCTTTCCACGGCCCCGTCGCCAGCGACCCGTTACCCACCGGCGCCACCAGGTGCTGCGGCGGGTCGTCGGCCAGTTGCCGCGCCGCCTCGTACGCGAACGTTTTGGTCCCTTCCAGAAAGTACGGACTCAGGTTGTGCGAGGCGTACACCATCCCCCGCGCCTCGCAGTATGCCACCGCCGCGTCCGTCGCCGCCTGGCGCGGCCCCTCGATCAGGTGCGTGTGCGCGCCGTACACCCGTATCTGGCTCAGCTTCGCCTCCGGCGCGTCCGCGGGCGCGAACACGTGCGCCTCGATGCCCGCCCGCGCCGCGTACGCCGCCACCGACGCCCCCGCGTTCCCCGACGAGTCCTCTACCACCGCCGTCACGCCCAGCTCCGCGGCCACCGCCACCATCACGGCGGTGCCCCTGTCCTTGAACGACCCCGTCGGATTCTGGTACTCCGCCTTGCCGTACACCCGCCGCACGCCCAGCATCCCCGCCACCGCCCGCAGCTCCACGCACGGCGTACCTCCCTCGCCCAGCGTCACCGCCGCCGAACGGTCGTGGTAGGGCATCGGCGGCTCTCCGCCGGACGCCCCCGCGGCCTCAGCCGTGTAACGCACGTCCAGCGGCCCGCCGCAACGCTCGCAGCCGAGCGAGTGCATATCGGCGGGATGCGCCGCGCCGCACGCGAAACAACACAGGTCGAAGTGAGACATCGAGCGCCCCCTCAGGCGTGGATTGGGAGAATCGCCCGGATGCTACCGGCGGGGTAGGGGAGTTGTCAACGCGGCCCCGGACCCCATGCTTGACAGCGCCCTTTTGCGTTGGATACGATTTTGTTAAGTCTCACTCCTCAGGCAATCGAGCACTTGGCGCGGAGTAAGGGCATGTACGCCGGCCCGTCGGACGAAGGGCCGGGACTGAGAGGTGGAGGATGTCGGAGAAGTACGAGAAAGAAGTAGAAGAGATTCTCGAACAGGCGGGAGTGTCGCCAGGCCGGGCTCCGGCTCCCCGCCGCAAGCCCAGCTTCTGGCGGCTCCTCTGGATGTACGCCGGCAAGGCCGTGGGCGGCCGCACCTGGGCCATCACCCCCGGCCGCGTGATGATCGCCGCCGTCGTGGTCCTGCTGCTCGCGCTCGTCCTGCGCGCCGGCCCAATCATGGGACTGATCGGCCTGCTGCTGTTCATCGTCGCCTACGCCATGTTCTTCATGAGGCCCCGCAACCGCGTCGAAAGGCGCTGGCGCGGCCGCCCCGTCGAGGAAGAAGACGACAACGGCTGGTGGGACCGCATCCGCGGCCGGTAGCCGCTAATCCCCTCTCCCTTGATCGGAGAGGGTCAGGGTGACGCCGCGCACGCTCCGCTAATCCCCTCTCCCTTGACGGGAGAGGGCTAGGGTGAGGGTGACGTCCACCACCCACACCCCATTCGCGTCCCTTCCCGAATCCCACTCGTCATTCCCGCGAAGCTTGTCCCCGTGGAAACGGGGAGCGGGAATCCAGGCGCGGAGCGCACTCCCTACGCGTCGTCCACCGGGAACTCCCGCTCCATCTCGCCCATCGACGTGTCCAGTATGTCGATGATGTCGTCCACGATCTCCTTCGTGATCGTCAGCGGCGGTGAGAGCACTATCGAGTCGCCCGCACGCGTCGCCAGACCGTTGCTCCGCAGCTTCTCCGTAAACGTCTTCGCGTACTCGCCCTGCGGCCCGCCCGGATACGTCTCCTTCGTCCTGCGGTTCTTCACCATCTCGATGGACATCAGCAGACCCATGCCGCCGCCAACGAACCCCACCGACGGGTGGTTCTCCTGCAACACCGACATCGCCTGCTCGTACAGGTAGTTGCCCATGTCGTAGGAGTTCTGCACCAGGTCGTCGCGCTCCATGATCTCCAGGTTCTTCAGCGCCGCCGTCATCACCGCCGGATGCCCGCCGTACGTCACGCCGTGCTGGAAGGCCGAGTTCGCCCCCTCCGCGCTGTCGAAGGCCTCTGCCACCTTTTGCGAGGCTACCACGCCACCTATCGGAAGCTCGCCGCCCGTAAGCGCCTTGGCCACGGTCATGATGTCCGCCTGCACGCCGAAGCGCTGCATCCCGAACCAGCTTCCGAGCCGACCGAAGCCGCAGATGATCTCGTCCGCGATCAGCACCACGTCGTGCCGGTCGCAGATCTCACGCACCTCCGGCCAGTACTCCTCCGCCGGAATCTGGGAGCCGTTCGGAATCGGCGTCGCGATGAATGCCGCCACGCTGTCCGCCCCCTCGCCCGTTATGATGTTCTCCAGCGACCTCGGACTCTGCATGCAGCAGTTCCCGCTGTCCCGGTCCTTGAACCCCCACGGGCACCGGTAGCAGAAGGGCGGGTCGACCTGGATGTTGCCCGCCGGCGTCATCGCCTCGAACAGCCCAGGACTGCGCCTGCCCGCCGACCCCACGCTCATCGCGCCCCTCGTGGAGCCGTGGTACTGGCCCCTGCGCGAAATGATCTTCGTCTTCTGCGGCCTGCCCGAGATGTACTGGTACTGCCGCGCCATCTTCAGCGCGATCTCCACCGCCTCCGACCCACCGCCGCAGAAGAACGACCTCGTCATGTCCCCCGGAGCCAGCTCCGCCAGCTTACGCGACAGCAGAATGCCCGGTATGCTGCTGTATGCGCCCGAGTTGCTGTACGCCAGCGTCGTCATCTGCTCCGCCACCGCCGCGGCCACCTCCGGGTGGCGATGCCCGATGTTCTTCAGGAACAGCCCCGCCATCGCGTCGATGTACTTGTTCCCCTCGATGTCGTAAACGTAGCAGCCGTCGCCGCGCGCCATGATGTTGTACCCGCCCGGCGCGACCAGGTCCGCCATCTGGTGATTCTGCGTCCAGAAGTGATCCAGCCCCCACTGGACGAGTTGGTCGATTTCCTCTCTGCTGTAGCTGTCCTTGATCCACCATGCGTGCTTGTCGGTGTTCGGAGTCACCATGTGGTCTTTGCCTCCTCTTGGCCCGCGCCGTCTCTGTGGCTTTCAGCCCGCGGAAGCGGACGCCGCAGCGCCCCGTCCCGCGACCCAAAGGTGTCAGCCGAATATATCCCTTCCCCCCACAAAGCACAAGCACCAATCAGTCCCCTCTTCCTTGATGGGAGAGGGTCAGGGCGAGGGTGAAAGGCCCCTCTTTGCGCCCCTCACTCCGTTCAGCTATAGTAACTCCCACGGAAATCTCCCACACCCAACACATCGCCGCCCCAAGACGGCGACACACCCGAGGAGGAACCAATGACCAAGTTCGCGAGGTACGAGGCGCACGGCGAAATCGCCTACGGAGTAGTCGAAGGCGACGTCGTAAAGCAGATAACCACGTCGCCCTTGGAGGACTACGAGGTCACCGATCACACCCACACCCTGTCCGAGGTGCGGCTGCTCGCCCCAATAGTGCCCGGCAAGATAGTGGCCATTGGCCTCAACTATAAGAGCCACCTGGGGGACCGTGAGCCGCCATCGGTGCCCGAGCCGTTCCTGAAGTCCGCCACGTCGCTGGCCGGGCCGGGCGACGACATCGTAATCCCCCATGAGGCGCTGGAAGAGGGCGTCACGATGCAGGAAGAAGGCGAGCTTTCAGTGGTCATCGGCAAGCGGTGCAAGCGGGTGAGCCGCGAAGACGCCATGAGCGTAGTGCTCGGCTTCACCTGCGGCAACGACGTCAGCGCCCGCCAGTGGCAGCGCGGCGACCTCCAGTGGTGGCGCGCCAAGTCCTCCGACACCTTCAGCCCCATCGGGCCGTATATCGTCACCGACCTCGACCCCGGCAACCTGCACCTGGTGGCCCGCGTCAACGGTAAGGTCGAACAGGAGAGCAGCACGTCAGACCTTCTCTACGACGTGCCCACCATCATCGAGTTCGTCACCAGGGTGGTCACACTGGAACCGGGCGACGTCATAATGACCGGCACCCCAGGCCAGGCGGGCGACCTCCACCCCGGCGACACCGTCGAAATCGAGATCGAGGGTATAGGCGTCCTCAGCAACCCCGTAGTCGCCGAGTCCTAACGCTCTCCACCTTCGTCGTTCCCGCGAAAGCGGGAACCCAGCGGCGGGGGGTGAAGAACTCGCTTCCCCCTCGCATGGGGAAGGTCAGGATGGGGGTGTCTGGCGGCGCCCCCTAAAACACCAGATCCCCAATCGTCAGCCAGTAGAAGACGATGTACGCCCCCGCCACCACCATCAGCCACGACCCCACCGTTCCCACCACCGGCATCGCCCTGCCCAGCGCCGCCCCCATCGCCTCCTTGAACAGCGCCATCCCCACGGTGAGCGTCACTATCACCACTCCCATGCCTGCCGCGTAGAGCACGAACTGCCCGAACGACTTCGCCAGCGTCGACGCCGCGAACGAAGTCCCGATAACCGCGAAGAACGGCCCCAGCGCGCAGCTCAGCGACGCCACGCCGTAGCTCACGCCGAACAGGAAGTAACCCCGCACGTTCGTCTCGCCCGGGTCCCCCACGCGGTCCGCCACCCGCTGCGCCAGCTCCGAATACAGCTTGCCGCCGCCCACCAGCCACGCCCCCAGCACGCACAGCACCACGCCTATCGCCAGCCCCAGCCACGGCAGCACGCCCGCGACCACCGAGCGCGCTCCCAGCCCGATGATCAGGCCCGCCACGCCGAACAGCAGCACGAACCCGGCCGTCACGGTCAACCCCACCACAACGCCCTTGCCCAGCCTGCTGAGCACGCCCCTCTCGGATTCCGTATCGTCGTCGCCCAGGTACAGCCCCATGTACGCCGGAAGCAGCACGAACCCGCAAGGATTGAACGCCGCCGCGATGCCCAGCCCGAACGCGAAGCCCAGAGGCGCCAGGTCGCCTAGGTTGCCGGCGTATCCGCTGGTGCTTCCCGACAGCGACTCGACGAAGAAGTTGATCGCGTCGATGCCCTCGACGTTCTGCATCCTCACGATCGCCGCCCCGGCAATCGCCGCGCCCAGCGCCAGCGCGCCGATCAGCGCCGGCAGCCCCGCGTTCCGCCAGATACCGGACCATCCGCCCAACCTGGAAACGCTGTTCACTTCTGCCTCCCGGCTTGCCGCCCGCCGTCAGCCTCCCGGCAACGGCCTGATTCATACGCTTCCACTACAGAAAATCGTAACAGTTAGCCGCCACCACTTTCAACCAACCCTGCCCACCCCTGTTGACAATAGCCGTACAAATGTACTAACATCCCCACATGCCAGTAACCAACAACAACCGACTCGACGCCCGCACCCGACGAGGCCTCGCCGCGCGCCCTTCCAGCCCGGCGCGACGCCCCGTCCCATTCCGCCACCAAGCACCTCGAATTCCCGTCGCTCCCGCCCGGATTCGTGACAGTAGCGACGCAATAGCCGTCCACGGCGGCACACCCCCCAGCTACGAAGAACACGAAATGGAACACTCTCGGCAAAAGCCTACTTTGTCCCACTCCCGCTCGCGTTTCTTGACAGCCCCAAACTTCGCGCTTAAACTTGCGTCACAACCAGCAAATCCAATCGGAGGAGATTCCCTATGACCCAGGAGCAGGACTCTGTCATCACCCAGGAGATGCGCGACGCGGTTGGTGTGGAGTCTGACCCCGTTAGCCACGAAATCGAGAAGGGCGCGATCATCAAGTTCGCCCAGGCGATCGGCGACGACAACCCCCTGTACAACGACGAGCAGGCCGCGCGCGCCAGCCGCTACGGCGGCATCATTGCGCCGCCCACCTTCCTGCGCTCCACGCCGTCCGGCCCCATGAAGGTCAGCATCCAGAGCCCCTTCTCGGCCAACCTCGACGGCGGTAGCGAGTGGGAGTACTTCCACCCCGTTCGACCCGGCGACACCATCACCGTCACCCAGAAGTTCGCCGACGTGTACGAGCGCAACGCCCGCGCATTCGGCAAGATGATGTTCACCATCCGCGAGACCAAGTACGTCAACCAGTTCGGCCAGACCGTCGCGCTTCAGCGCAGCACCGGCATAAGCTACAACCCGCCCTCGTAGCGGGCAGCGCGCACGAAACCGGCCCGCAATCACGAATCGCCGATACTTTCCGCAAGGAGGAATAGATGGGAGACCAGGTGTATTTCGAGGACGTCCAGGAAGGGATGGAAATCCCCACGCTGCGCAAGGACCCAACCACGCAGCAGCTCGTCAAGTACGCCGGCGCGTCCGGTGACTACTACCAGATCCACTACGATCAGACCTTCGCCAAGGGCAATGGCCTTCCCGACGTCATCCTGCACGGCGCGCTCAAGAACGCCTTCCTCGGCCAGTTCGTCACCGACTGGATCGGCGAGGGCGGCACCCTCAGGAAGCTGAGCTGCCAGTACCGCGGCATGGACGTCCCCGGCACCCCCGTGTTCGTCAAGGGCAGCGTGACCAAGAAGTCCGACGACGGCGAAAACCTCGTCGAGTGCGAGCTCTGGCTCGAAAACCACGAGGGCGCCAAGACCACCCCCGGCTACGCCACCGTCTCGCTCCCCAGCCGCGGCTAGCGAGCCTCTTCGTCCAACACCGCCAACCGCGCGGGCGGCCCCACCGCCGCCCGCGCTACCCGCGTCCCCAGTCGTCATTCCCACGAAAGCGGGAATCCAGGAACGGGCCGGTTTCCCGCGCACCACCGAAAGGACCCGATCCCATGAGCAGCGGTCCGCCCGATTCAGGCGCCACCGGAGAGGTGCTCCTCGAAGCCCGCTTCGACAGGCGCATCATCCCCTACACCAGGCTGTGGGTTACCGGCTTCCTCGTCATAACCGTCGCCGGCATCCTGCTCATCCCCTTCTGGCTCATCTTCAGCTTCTGGTATCTACCCGAACACTACCGCCGCCTGTCCGCCCGCCTCACCGCGCGCGCCGTCGAAATCCGCAAGGGCGTCTTCTTCCGCAAGGAATCCACCATCCCCCTCAACCGCATCACGGACGTCCGCCTCCACGACGGCCCGCTCATGCGCCACTACGGCGTGCGCGGCCTCCACGTGGAGACCGCCGGTCAGTCCGGCCAGAACGCCAGCAGCGAGGGCGACCTCGTCGGCGTCGTAGATGCCGTGGAGTTCCGTGACGCCATCCTCCGCCAGCGCGAATCCGCCCTCAGCGGCGAAGCCTCCCCAGCGCCCGCTCAACCGCTGACCGGCTCGCCCGATTCCGCGGAGCTCCTCACCGAGATACGCGACATCCTCACCCGCATCGAGCAGCGGGGCAGGGGATAATCGCCCCTTCTGCCAAGTCCCCTCTCCCTCGATGGGAGAGGGTCAGGGTGAGGGTGAAAGCCCATTCCCCCTCGGCCTGACCCCCCACTGGTAGACGGCGGCCCCGACAGGCCCCCCGACGAACGGTCCCACAATGTAGACCCAGAACCCCGCGGACGGCCCCGGAATCGCCTGCGCGCCCCAACCCGCGAAGTACGCCACCAGCCGCGGCCCGAAGTCTCTCGCAGGATTGAACCCGCCCTGCGTCAGCGGCGCCAGCAGGCTGATCAACACCGCCACCGTGAACCCGACGAAGAACGGCCACATGCTGCCCCGCGCTATCCGCCCGTTTCGCCTGTCGGTCAGCGCGAATATCATGAACACCAGTATGGCCGTGCCCAACGCCTCCACTGCCGCCGCGCCCTCCGGCGATATGAGCGACCGCGCCTCAGCGTCCACCCCCACCGACGCTGGGTTGGGGAAGTACTGCCCGAACACCATCGCCGAGCGTTCGCTGCCCTCCGCCCCTCGCACGATTCCCTCTTTCGCCTCGAACCGCTCCAGGAACGGCCCGAACACCGCCAGCACCACCAGTCCCGCCACAACGGCGCCCGCAAGCTGCGCGCCCCAGTACGCGGGAATCCGCCGCGCCGGAAAGTCGCTGCCCCGGAAGAGCGCGATGGCAAGACTCACCGCCGGGTTCAGGTGCGCCCCCGACACCGCCGCCGTCGCGTAGATAGCAAGCGATACCCCAAACCCAATCACCGCCGCCACCTGCCATATCCCTACCTGGGAGCCCGTCAGCACGGCAGCCGCCACGGCGCCTATGATGAATAGCGTAAGCAGGAACGTGCCGACCATCTCAGCCATCATCTGGTGAACCAGCTTCAAATCAAGTTCCTTAGAGCAAAGGCCCGAAGTGCACCGTTCGCGCAGGGCCGCAAAAAAGCGCCCCGGCGAACGCTGGGGCGCTTGAGTTCTGAGCCGCGTTTCCGCTTTGTCGACGCCTAGATGGCGTAAGACGCGAGCAACTCCTCGGGTGTCTTGGCCGTCTCTTTGCCCGCCATTTCGCTCGACCGCTGGTCGAACGTCAACCGGGACTCATCTCGGTAGAGCACTCCAACCGGCACGCCCGGCGTGCTGGCGATCTCGAAGGCCGCCGCCTGGTCGGTCTCGTCGTGGTCTTCCGGTATGTCCCACGCCAGGGGCGCGATACCCTTCCTGGGATTGCCCTTCAGCGCCTCGAACGTGTTGTTGTAAGTCGTGCACGGCGACTGCACGTGGACGACCGAGAACCCCTTGTGGTTCATCGCGTCCTGGATCATCGTCCCGAGGTCCCTGACCTTGGTCGAGATCGTGGACGCCACGTAGGACGCCCCGACGGTCAGGTACAGCCGGAGCGCGTCGAGCGCCTCCTCCGGCTTGCCGTACGGCGTCGAACTTGTAATCGCGCCCAGGCCCGTGGTCGGCGAACTCTGGCCCTTGGTCAGCCCGTACACCTGGTTGTCCATGATCACCGCGGTAACGTCCAGGTTGCGCGCCGCCTGCGGCCCTATGTGCTCCAGGCCGATGCCCAGGAAGTCGCCGTCCCCGGCCACTATCACCACGTTCAGGTCCGGCCGCCCCATCTTCACCCCCATGGCGAGCGGGAGCGTCCTCCCGTGAATGCCGTGCAGGCCATAGGGCATGTCGCCTTCCAGCAGATGAATCATGTTGCCCGAGCAGCCTATGCCCGCCACCACGACCGTGTTCTCAGCCGGAAGCTCCGTCTCGATGGACCTCTGGGAAAGCGCCGACTCGAGCGCGCGCCGCACGCCAAAGTCGCCGCAACCGGGGCACCACTTGAAATCGTACTCGGGATTCTTCGCGCTCATGCGGTTACCCCCTCCTTCTGCGTCTGTCCGACTCTCTCGCCCACCTGGCGCACCAGGTCCTTCTCCTTGAACGGCAGCCCGGTTATCTGGGTTATCGACTCGGCCCGCACTCCGTATGAGCGGAGGATGGACGAGAACTGACCCTGGAAGTTGAGCTCCGGAACGATGACCAACTCCTTGCTCCTCAACTCTTCCAGGAGCTTGGGCGGCAGCGGATTGAGGAACATCGTGTAGTACCAGGCTATGTCGTGGCCCGCCTGCGTCAACTCCCTGTAAGCCGCCAGCGCCGGTCCCTTCGAGCCGCCCCACGGCAGCAGGGCGACGGAGGCGTCGGCGTTGTCGCTCTCATAGTAGCCGTCTTCCAACAGCTTGATCTTGCTGAAGCGGCGGTTGGTCATCTGGATGTGGCGCTGCGGCAGGTGCGTCGTGTCGCCCATGCCGTCGTGCTCGCTGCCGTTGGCGACGTAGCTGCCCGGATTGCCGGGTATCGGCATCGGCGAAAGTTCCCAGCCGTCGTAACGGTTGTAGCCGTTGGAGCCTTCGTACACCATGCGGCTCTCGACCCGCACGTTGTCGAGGTTGGGCCTGGGGATGTTCTGGTTGCGCTCGGACAGGGCGTGCTCGCTGAGCAATATCACCGGTCCCTGGTATCGCTCTGCCCAGTTCACCGCGTGGATGGCGGCGTAGAAGCACTCCTCCACCGTTCCTGGAGCTATGATCGGCAACTTTACGTCGCCGTGGGCCGGGAACATGGCCGCCATCAGGTCCGACTGCTCGGTCTTGGTCGGCAGGCCGGTCGCCGGTCCGCCTCGCTGGATGTCGGCTACCACCACCGGGATCTCCGCCATCCAGGCGAGGCCGAGACCCTCGCTCATCAGCGAGAAGCCCGGCCCGGCGGTGGCGGTCATCGCCTTCTTGCCCGAGAATCCCGCACCAACGATCGAGTTGATGGACTCGATCTCGGAACTGGCCTGGTAGCAGAACTTGCCCTCACCGACCAGGTTCTGCTCCATCCACACGAGTATGGACGTGGCGGGCGAAATGGGGTAGCCGACGTAAAACTCCAACCCTGCCGTGAAAGCTCCCAGCGATACCGCCTGGTTGCCGTTGAGCAGGATCTGGTCCCCTTCAGGAGGAATCGCCGGGGCAAGCTCGCCAAGGCTGAAGCCGCTGCGCTCCGCCTCTTTTCTTCCGAGCGACAGCGCCTCGATGTTCGAGCTGATTATCTGCTCGTCGTTGGGCCGTCCCCTCGTGAAGCGCTTGGTCACGAACTCCTCGAGGATTACCTGGGGCATCTGCACCAGATAGGCGAGCGCGCCGATGACCACCATGTTGGCGGCCCTGTTGTTACCTGTCGACCTCGCCAACTCGTCGAAGGGCATTCCAAAGCTGTTGCCCGTGTACTCCAGGTCGAAAGCGCCGGAGTCGTATATGACAACACCGCCCTCGCGGACTTCTGCGCCGTGCGTGTCGTACGCCTCGCGGTTGAAGGCAACGAGCACGTCGAGATCATCGCCCGAACTGAGAACCTCGGCATTGGAAATGCGCGTCTGCGTCCACGTCGGACCGCCCATTATCTGCGAAGGGAAGGTGGCGAAGGTCTGAGCGTGGTAGCCCCTCTGGGTCGCCGCTTGAGCGAGACCCTCGGCAGAGGTCACGACGCCCTGGCCGCCCTCTCCCGCAAATCGCACCACAAAGTCACTCTTTTTCAACTACTACCTCCGGAGAGCCTGGGAGCGGTCAACCGCCGCAGCCCGACTGTGGAGTCGTGGCCCGCGCTCACATGGTGACGTTAGCGGCATCGGAAGTAGCTTTGAGGACCCATCGCTTACAGGCATCCGAACTGCCCCGCCCCCCAAATACTCTCGTCTTGTGCCGCCCGAGAGAGCACCGCTGGTATGCGGGTCCACAGACAGCTATCCTGACTGAACCGTAACCTCTACAACGCCACCAAATATAGCAGTACCACCCCATGGTGTCAATTTTGGCAGTGGGCGGAAAGCTGCCCTTTTTTCTCCTGTTTCGGAGGCGCTCGACGATCGATTACTCCTCCACTATCAGGTTGAATCCCGCCGGGCAGACGACTAGGAAGATAGCGTCGAACACCACGAGGAAAGGCACCCATAGCGCCGGACTTTCTCTGGAGAACACTCCGCCGGTCGCCTCCACCGCCGCGACTACAGCCGGCAGCACCACCGGCAGGAACAGCACGGGCAGCATGATCTCGCGCGACCTGGTGTTCACGGCCATCGCGGAGAAGAGCGTACCCACCGCCGCTATGCCCAGCGTGGCCAGCAATGCGATCGGAATCAGCCACAGGTCCCCTGGCGACAGGTTGAACAGCGCCAGGAATATGGGAAATACCACCACCTCGACCGCTGCCATGAACAGGAATATCGACAGCACCTTGCCAAAGTAGACCGCGTCGCGCGCCACCGGCGCCAGCAACAGTCCGGTCATCGCGGCGCCGTCGCGCTCCATCGCGAACGACCGGCCCAGGCCCAGCGCGCCGCTGAAGACTATAGCCACCCACAGGATGCCCGGCCCCACCGTAGCCGCTGTGCGTGGCGTCGGGTCTATGGCAAAATTGAAGACGACCACGGCCAGCAGCGCGAACACCAGCAGCGCGGTAGCGATCTCCTTAGTGCGAAGCTCGAGCAATGCGTCCTTCCACGCCACCGCGAGCACCGCTTTCCAGTAGGCCCTCAAGCGTCCGTCTCCCCTGTCAGTTCGGCATATCGCTCACGCAGCCCGGCCACGCCGAGTGACGCGGCTGAGTCGTGATAGGCGATGCGTCCGCGTGAGAGGATGGCGGCTCGCTGCGCAAGCGCCGCTCCTCTTTCGAGATTGTGGGTGGTCATGATGACCGTGCGCCCCAGGTCGCCGCTCCCCGAGACGATGCCCTCCAAGATGTCCAGCGCCTCTTGGTCGAGGCCGCTCTCCGGCTCGTCCATCAGCAGTATGACAGGGTCGTGCAGCAGCGCCCGCGCTATCGAAAGCCGCTTGCGCATCCCGTGCGACATCGTTCCGACCCGCTGCGAGAGTCTGGAAGCCATTCCGAGTTGGCCGGCCGCGCGAGCCGCCCTTTCCTCAACGGCATCGAGATTGAACATTCGACCGAACAGCTTGAGGTTCTCCAAGCCGGTGAGCTGTTCGTACAATATCGGGTCGTGCGTCACCACGCCGATTGCGGCGCGCGCCCCCTTGCCGCTGCGCGACACGTCGAGTCCGGCGACGCGGACGCTGCCGCTGTCCGGACGGGTGAGCGTCGCTAGCGTCTTGATGAGCGTCGTCTTGCCGGAGCCGTTGGGTCCGAGAATGGCCAGGGTTTCGCCCCAGTCAACCTGGAGATCCAGGCCGCGCAGCACCGCCGCACGCCCGTAGGACTTGTGCAGGCCGCGCACCTCGATGGCGGGTGCTTGCCCGGTCTGGGATGTCGTCCCGTCACGTCTCATTGGGAGCATTATATGAAAACGAAGGCCGCTCTCCTACAACCCTTGCCCCGGACAGTGGTGGGAGAGACCACACCACTGCTACATCAGACTACACTTGATGGCCTCGATGAGGGTATCATGAGCATGGTATCGGACATCGCGTCCGGGGCGCGGGGGAGATCGAGACGGAAATCAGAGGAGAGCACATGGCTACCATCGAGAAGTTGCGTGAGCGATATGAGGCGCTGGAGCTCGAGGAGCGGACGGAAACCGAGGCTTCTGTAGACGCCGGATGCCTTCTGGCGTTCGACTACGAGTACGCGGGCCGGGACGCGGAGGTGGTCATCGACACCGACGAGTTCAGCGCGGTGTGCCCGTGGACCGGGCTGCCCGACCAGGGGACGCTCAGGATAAGCTACGTGCCGGCAAACTCCTGCATCGAGTTGAAGTCGCTCAAGTACTATCTTCTTTCGTACAGAAACGTGGGCATCGTGCAGGAGCACGCGGCCAACCGAGTTCTGGACGATCTGGTGGCGTGTTGCCGTCCGGTGCGCATGACCGTGCTCCTGGACTACAACGTGCGTGGCGGGCTTCACACCGCTGTCACGGTGGAGTACGAGGCTCCGCAGGATCTGCCGTGACCGTGGCGTCCGGTCAGGTGGCGACCCTCGCGCCGCCGGCGAAGCGGCCCGCGGCGTGCGCCATCGATGCGGCGGACACCATGTCGGCCGCGTAGTCCAGGCCGACCTCGCTGACGTTGATCACCATGTGGAACAGGTCCGGCGCGTCGGGGTTCTCGAGGCCGAGGAAGCGCTGGAAGTAGTATGCGCGTGCGGCGTCGCGCGCGGCGACGGTACTCTCGGCCTCCTCCTTGGTCAGCCGCTCTCGGTTCATTATGGTGGTGATCCTGTCTTCGTACTCGGAGACCACCCCAACGCGCAGTACGTTGGGCAGGTCTCTGAGAATGACGTGGCTGCCCCTTCCCACAATCACGGTGTTGCCGCTCTCCGCCATCTCCTCGAGCACGGTGTGGACCGCCTCGATGTAGGCCTCGTCCTCCAGCTCGTGCCCCTTGGTGATGGTGGGCTGTGGCAGGTCTTCGTACTCTTCGGTGAGAAACGCGGCGACTCCCGGTCCGAAGTAGGGGTCGCCGCCCGCGCCGGACACGGCGGAGCGTTCCAGTATGCGTTGGAGCAGCCGGGAGAACCGCTCGCCCCGGGTGGGCGGGCGCTCCTCGCGCTCGTGCAGCGCCGCCACGGTCGCGCCGACCTGGCGCGCGACGTTAGTCAGAATCAGCCTGTCTACGTAATCGGCCTCCAGCCGCTGCGCCACCATCGGGCCCAGTGACCTGGGGCCCGCTCCCGCGAGTCCGGCCAAAGTTACCACTGTCATAATCCACCTCCCCAGCTTCATGCTCCGATTGAATTCCGCGATGCATGGCCCCGCGGGAAGTCTCTACTCTTGGCTTCGGATCTCCTCGATATGCGCGTCCCAGTGTGCCCGGATACGCTCGAGGCGCTGTATCGTCGAGGCTTCCGAGCCGTCGCCGCGCACCATGATAACCTCGTTCGGGTCCGGGACCTGCCTGGCCGCCGCCGATAACCGGGCCTGAAGCTGGCGCGCCTCGTCCGCCAGCCGGGCGACGCTCTTGCCCGACGCGCGGCCAACGGCCCGTGCATTGGTCTCGTCTGTGTCGGCGTAGATGCGGTAGGGCTGCTGGCCCGAAGAAACCGCCTCCATTCCCTCGACGGTGGCCTGGTGCCAGTAGACCATGTGGACAAGCACCTCGCGGGGCGTCCACAGGTCGATCCTCATTTTGGACTCGCCGCCGGGGCCCTCGAAGTACGCGAGCCCCGCCTCCACGGACTGCTCTACCGACGAAATGAGTGACTCCAGATTATCTGCCGTGGTCATATGAGCACCTCCCTGGTTTCCGGTTGTTGGACCGTCTGGGGACCTCGAACGATAGGCGCTAGTACTCGATAATGGAGTAGGTCTCGTAGCCCCGAAGCCTGGCTCTCCCTCCAAGCTCTGTCAACTCGATCAGCACGGTCACGCCCGCTACGCTCGCGCCCGCCGCTTCGACGAGCTGCCCCGCGGCGGCAAGGGTGCCGCCGGTAGCGAGCAGGTCGTCCACGATTACCACGCGCTGCCCCCCGGCGAACGCGTCCGTGTGCACTTCCAGCGAGTCCGTCCCGTATTCAAGCGTGTACGAAACGGCATGGGTGGTGTAGGGCAGCTTGCCTTCCTTCCGGATGGGCACCAGCGGCTTGGCAAGGTATTGCGCCAGCGGCGCCGCGAACAGGAAGCCGCGCGACTCGATGCTCGCGATGGCGTCGGCGCGCAAGCGGTCGCAAAACGCGGCCATGTGGGACAAGGCCGTGTCGAACGCCGCAGCATCCTTGAGCAGAGGCGTGATGTCCCGGAAGAGGATACCCTTCTGGGGAAAGTCCGCGATATCCCTGATGTAGTCCTTAAGCTGCACTGTGACACCCGCGGTGTGAACTGGCTAACACTTAGTTGAATGATAATTGGCGGTAGTAGGGCGGTCAAGTAGCGGCTCCATCGTTGCCATAGAACCGTGCTATAGACCCGCGTGGAATTGACACACGCCGGAGGCCGCCGATAGAATGCCCACCATCGAGAGAGGCGCCGCACCAGCCGTCGCAACAGGAGAGAGTAGACGCACTATGGTCGCCATCAGGCCCGCAATCACGCAGAACCGTCTGTATGCGGTGGCGTACGAGGCGAACAAGCGTGCCGCCATCGCCGTGCCGCAGGACGGCATCGAGGCGTTCGAGCAGGCGTTCAGCCGCGAGACCAAGCCCATGGCCAGTTTCATACTGGGCCAGGTGCTGGAGAACGCCCAGCTCGCCATCGCCGAGGAGCGGCCCATGTGCGGCGACACCGGCCTGCCCCGATACTACGTGAAGATGGGTAACGAAGCCAACATCGAGGGCGGCTTTGTCGAGCTGGAGCGTACACTCAGGCGTGCCGTCGCCGACGTCACCCAGGACGTGCAGTTGCGCGCCAATCGCGTTCACCCGCTCACCCGCCAGAACCCCGGTAACAACGTCGGAATGTTCGCACCCAGCGTGGACTACTCCTTCGAGCCGGACGCCGACTGGATCGACGTCACCGCCGTCCACAAGGGCGGTCTGTTCGGCACCGACTACCGGATGCTGTTCCCGGCCGACGGCACCGAAGGCATCAAGCGCTTTCTGCTGGATAACCTGGCGGCGTTCGCGCGCCGCGGGCTGTCGTGTCCGCCGGTGGTCGTCGGTGTGGGACTGGGCGGCTCCAAGGACCAGTGCGTCGTGCTGTCCAAGGAGGCGGCCTGCCTGCGCACGATGGGCGACAGACACCCGGATCCGGACGTGGCGGCGCTTGAGGACGAACTGAAGGAACTCGCGAACCGGACCGGCTTCGGCGTGATGGGCGTAGGCGGCGACACCACCGCGCTCGACGTGCACGTCGAGATTGCCTACACCCACACCGGAGGGCTGCCCATCGCCATATCCCAGTTCTGTCTGGCATATCGCAGATCGACGGCGCGAGTGTTCGCCGACGGCAGCGCGGAGTTTCGCGACGACCCGCTCTGGTTCACGCCCTACTACCGCCGTTCCGGACTGGAGTAGACGAGGGAGATCGAGCGCCCCATGATGGAAAACGCCAAGTACGTTGACGCGCCCCTTTCGGACGAGGCCGTGCGCGAATTGCGCGCCGGTGACGTGGTGTACCTCAGCGGCACGGTGTTCACCGCCCGAGATGGCGTGTACCGGCACATGCTGATCGAGGGCAACGAGCCGCCGGTGGACCTGCGCGGCCTCACGAACGTCACCTTCCAGTCGTCGCCCGCCGGCGTAGAGACGTCACCCGGCTCCTTCAACGTCGCTTCGTTCCAGGCCACGGCCGGCTTCCGATACGCCCAGTACATGCCCGCGCTGCTCGAGCGGTTCGGAGTGAAGGCGGTTGTGGGCAAGGGCGGCATGTCCGAGCAGCTCTACCAGGACCTGTTCACGCGGCACGGCGCCGTGTGTCTCACCACTATGGGCTACGGTCTAGGGGCGATCTACGGCAGCGCCATCAAGAGAGTGGTCGACGTTTACTGGGAAAAAGAGTTGGGCATATCCGAGGCGCTCTGGGTTTTGGAGCTCGACAAGCTGGGGCCTCTGCTGGTGGAGGGCGACTCTCAGGGCAACAGTTACTTTTCGGGCGTGAACGAGCAGATCAACCAGAATCTGGGCGAACTTTACGAAGGGCTGAGAGAGCCTGTGTACCGCCGGATCGGCGAGGAACAGCGTCCCGAAAAGGAACTGTTCTAGGGGGGCGAGTCACCCCCATCCTAACCTTCCCCCTGCGAGGGGGAAGGGACTTCTGTGAGGAGGATGCGCGATTGGCGGCTCGACTGAGGACCGCGCTGCTGCACCCCGGCGTACCGCGCGAGCTCCACGCCAGGACGCGCGTTGGCTGGTGGGCGTGGGCGCTCCAGAGGCTGACGGGCGTGGTGCTGGTCGCGTATCTGCTGGTGCACATCTGCGTCATCTCCACGTCGATTCTCGGCGTCGCGGCTTTCGACTCCACGCTGAGTTTCGTACAGCATCCCATCTTCGAGGCGCTCAACATCGGGCTCATCGCGATTGTGCTCTATCACACCTTCAACGGCGTGCGCGTGGTGCTGTTCGACGTGGGCATAGGCATCCGGCGGCAGGCCGCCGGCTTCTGGGCGTGCGTGGCGCTGACGGCGCTGGGCGTCGTGGCTTCGTTCATCCTGAGCGTGCCGCTCATATTCATGTAGGCAGCGGGGCGAGGTGGACAGGCGATCATTCCAATCTTCCGTGTATCCCGGTCCTTCCGCGCCCGACGCCCGCCCGGCACGTGGCGAGCATGGCTTCTGGAACTGGTTCCTGCAACGCATCAGCGGCGTGCTGCTGCTCTTCTTCGTGCTGGCGCACGGGACGATTACCCACTTCGTGCCCATAGCGGACGTGCGCGCGGGCTTGCAGGAAGATCCGGTGACTCACGAGGTCGTCGAGCGCCGGCTGGCGCAGGGCGCCATGCTCGCGTTCGACTTCGCCTTGCTGGGACTGGCGCTCTACCACGGGCTGAACGGGATTCGCGGCATACTGATGGAGTGGTCGTTCACGGCGCGCCACAGGAGGGCTGTCACCGGTGTGTTGCACACGGTTGGACTGTGTGCCTTCGTGCTTGGGGCCGCGGGACTGCTCGCATTTGTGTTGTGACACTGTGCGCCACACGACGGCTTCACCCTCACATCAATCCTCTCCCGTCAAGGGAGAGGAGGTTAACAACAGGAGAGAACATTGCCTAGAATGACCGCGGGACAATCGGTGGTGGATGCGCTGAGAGCAGAGGGCGTGGAGTACATCTTCGGCGTCGTCGGCTCGGCCTTCCTGGAAATACTGGACGCCATGTACGGGCGCACCGACATTCAGTTCGTGGGCTGCCGCCACGAGCAGGGCGCGGGCTTCATGGCGATGGGCTACGCCCGCGCCACGGGTCGTCCAGGCGTCTGCCTCGTGCAGAACGGACCTGGGGTAACCAACCTGCTCACGTGCGCCGCGGGCGCCCTGGTGTGCCACGCGCCCATGGTGATCCTGGGTGGCGCGCCCATGGCGGGCCAGATGTACAGGGACTCGTTCCAGGAGCTGGACCAGCTCGGCGTCTTCCGTCCCGTCTGCAAGGCGGCGATACAGATCAACCGCGCCGACCGCGCGCCTGAGATTCTGCGCCACGCCTTCCGGGTGGCGACCTCCGGCAAGATGGGGCCGGTCTACGTGGACCTGCCGCGGGACCTGCTGAACGCCCAGGACGTGGACGTGGAGATTATCGAACCGGCAGCGTACCGTCCGCCCCAGCGGCCCGAGGGCGACGTCGAACGTGTGAAAGAGGCGGCGGAACTGCTCCGCCGCGCCGAGTCCCCCGCCATCGTGGTGGGCGGCGGCGTGGTCTGGGGCGAGTCGCACGCGGAGGCCGTCCGGCTCGCGGAGCAACTCGGCGCGCCCATAGTCGCCTCGTACGAGCGCAACGACGCCGTGCCGAACGACCACCCGCTGTACGTGGGGCCGCTGGGACGCGCCGGCTCTCCCGAGGCGGCAGAGGCGACGCTCGCCGCGGACGTGGTGCTGGCGTTGGGCACGCGCCTCAGCCACTTCACCTCCTTCTACGACGGGCGCTACTTCGCCGACGGCGCGAAGCTGGTGCAGGTGGAGATCGACCAGCACGAGATAGGCCGCAACATGCCGGTGGACGTGGGCATCCTGGGCGACGCGGGAGCGGTGGCCCGCGCGCTGTCCGCGTCGCTGGAGGAGGCGGTGCAGCCCGCCGTCCTGGAGCGGCGCCGGGCCGCGGCATCTGCGCTGCGGGCTAAGCGTCTGCAAAGGCTGGACACCGAGGCCGGACTGGACATGCTGCCGATGAAGCCGCAGCGCGTGTACGCCGAGCTGCGACAGGCGCTTCCGCCGGACACCGCCGTGGTGTTCGACGCGGGCGGCTCGCCGGCATACGGCTACGATAGGCTGCACTTCGCCGCGCCGCGCACCATGTACGGCACGCTGGACCTGGGTTGCATCGGAGCGGCGCTGCCGCAGGCCATCGGCGTCAAGATGGGAATGCCGGGCGCGCCCGTGGTGAGCATCAACGGCGACGGCGCTTTCTTCATGAACGCCCAGGAACTGGAGACGGCGGTGCGGTGGAAGGTGCCGCTCGTCAACATCGTCATGAACAACGGCTCGTGGGGCTCGGAGAAGGCGTACCAGAAGCTGCTGTACGGCGAGCGATACATCGAGGCGGACATCGGCAATCCCCGGTACGACAAGCTGGCCGAGTTGTGCGGAGGCCGCGGCTTCTACGTCGAGAGACCGGAGGAAGTGGGCGACGCCGTGGCCGAGGCGCTGGCCCTGGACACGGTCTCGGTGATCGAGATTCCAATCGACCCGGACGAGCTGCCCTACCCGGCGCGCGCCGCGGACGTTTTCAAGTCCGACGACTAGGCGCGCGTTTCATAAGTCCCTTCTCCCCTGGTGGGAGAAGAGCCTGCCCTGAGCTTGCCGAATGGGTTAGGATGAGGGGGAGTCAAGGGCGACTCGAACAACCGACGGAGGGAAGCGACGACATGGCACAGTACATCATGCTGCTCACGCTGACGCCCGAGGGCCGCCAGAAGATGCTCGGGGAACCGGACCTCCTGCTGCGGGCCGAGAGCGAGATCAACATCCCGGACGTGCAGACGCTGGGCGTGTACGCGCTGTTGGGCGACTACGACTACGCGTGCATTCTCAACGCGCCGGGCAACCGGGAGGCGGCCCGGTTCTCGCTGGAGTTGGGGGTGAAGGCGGGGGTGCTGATTACGACCATGCCCATCATTCCGCTGGGCAGCTTCGACCGCCCGGAGCGCGAGGAAGTGCCATCCGAAGAAGCCGTGCTCGACACGCCGCTAGACGATTGACAAGCGGGGCCTTCCGAAAAATCTGCTCAATTCCGCTACATTCCGCCCATTCCGTAGCTGGGCGGCCCGATGTTCTTGTCACTTTCTGTGAGCCAAGTTGTTAAGGTTCGTCACACGCATTGCGCAGAATGTGGCAAAACGCGACCCGTTCGGCAGGCTCAGGGCAGGCTCCGCGCCTACTCCACAACCGATGATCACAGTGCCTGTGAGTAGAAAGTAGCACAGACGTGCTGTAAAATCAAGAGGGGTCAGGGTCGCGCCCCCCTGGATTCCCGCGAAAGCGGGAATGACGACTGAGGAGCGGGAACGACGAATGGGGGGTACACGCCGGGGCGAGCTCGTGGAATTGTTGGCGCGATGCAGAGCCTGTGTCAGATTACTAGGTAGGGGTATTGGGCTAGGCGTTTGAGGGAGGTTGCCCATGGTCTTGCCGAGTGCGGGCCGACCAGTGCGGGCATGGATGCTTCGGGCAGGTCACCGGTTCCCGGCTTGGTCGCGGTCTTGGGGCGTGGGCGGAGGCGAGCCGGCGATCTATCGGGTCGAGTTACGCTTGTGGTGTGGCAGTGTCTGGACAGTTCCTGGTTGCGGCACAGCTGAATCGTCTTGGCCATGTGGTTGGCTCCGCGTATCGTCCAACTCATGCCTCGTTTCTTCATCCGGTTCGCTGTGAGCTTGTCTCCATTGGACTCCATCGTTCCCAGACTCCGAGCATCTATGGGGACATCCAAGACGCGGTTGCGCCAGTCCACCCCGGCCGCTACGTTGCACTCTACATACCGTCTGTCTTTGGCGGAGGTCCTGGTCCTGGCAGGGGCGGCTCGTTCCATCCGCGACAGAGCCTGCCGGCTATCCCCTGAGCGTATCGCCTCGTAGATGGCGCGTCCCAGCTTCTTGCCGTACCCTCGACCGCACGCACGCGCCAGATGGAAACCGTCCAGTTGGAACTCTGAGTTGGGCAGTTCATATGCCCCCTGGCGTATCCAGTTGGCGCCGTCTCCACCCACTACGAACCGCTTGACCGCATCGAGCGCGTACTGCTTGCCCCACTCAAGACTCGCCCCCTCCCAGAACGGGATCGACTCTTGTGCGTGTGCGTACACCCTCTTACCCACCAGTTCGTAGCGGCCTTCGGCCACCTCACGCCACCCACGATAGGCTATGCCACACTTGAGCTCGTAGTGCTTTCGGTCTTCTCGCTGCAAGTGTATCCACACCCCGTCCGCCTCGGTGTAGAGAAGCTCCTGTCTCTGAAGACCAGCGCTCATGTCCTCCCCACGCTCGAACTGCCTCTCCCAACGCTCTCGCTCCTCACACAGCGCGTCTTCTCCCACTCTCTGCAGCAGCCGATGCACCGTGTTGGGTGACAACACTCCCGCTGTCAACGCGCTCACCGTCTCAGACACCTTCCTAAAGGGCATGTCAGTCGCCATCTCCACCACTCGCTCGGCTATCGACGGACTTGCCAGTTGCTGGGGCTTCCATCCCATGCGCTCGTCCAGGGCGAACACAGTCTCGCCTTCTGAGTCCCGGTACAGCCTGCGCCTTACGGTAACGTCTCCGAAGCGCATCACCATCGTCCTGTCGTACATACCCACCACGCTCCAGCCCCTGGGCTTGCGACTCAGCAACTCGTCGTCGATCGCCTTCAACTCGGCAACCATCACATTGCGCGAATGCTCGCAACCAGCCCTGTAGCTCCTCTCCTCCAAGCCCACATACTCCCGACCCTGTTCCGCTCCAATCCATTCGTGTACGCTAAGTGTGGCCATCAGCTTTGCACCCATCTTTGTTTTGGTTAAGACAAGTGTAAACTGATGGCCGCCTAGTAACCTGACACAGGCTCCGCGATGCAAGTCTACTTGACATAAGATCGTCGGAGTGGGGCTGAGAGTGGGAATTTCCGTGGCAATGTAGCGCATACGTGTGGCGGGAGTGGGGCTGCGACGGACCGGGTGGGTGGCGTTTGGGTTACGCGGTTGGGAAGGTTTGGGACACGATTTTGGGGTGATTTCGGCCAGCGGGCGTGGGGGAGCCGGTCTTCCACGCAAGAGGCATCGCAGAAATACATGGGAGCACTCTTGTGATGGACAATGAAGAGGCCCTGTCCGGCAGGTGATGCGACGGGCTGTTGAATGTGTTAGCGTTAACTAACACCGCTAGCCTTAAGCAGGACGTTCGGGATAGTCGCGACGAGGGCCTGATCGAGGCGTGGCGGGGAACGGTCTCGCTGCCGTTCGAGGCAGGCTAGCACCAGCAGATCGCCGTGAAGGTTGTGGACAACCGGGGCCTTGAGAGCCTGCGGGTGATGGGGCTGTGAGGGTCAGGCGATAACAGGTGGGTCAGGGAAGAGCAGGGCGATAGAGCGGTTGCAGAGGGCGCTGAATGAGATTGCTGTCCTTAAGGGGAATTCTGGCGGCACTGGTTCGGTGGAGTTCAAGAAGTGGCGTAGGGACACAGAGGTGGCCATTGCAAACACATTCACTACTGAACCCAGCAACGTAGAGGATTTCACTAGGATCAGATACAGGCCTAGTGTGTACTCTTTATCAGGTCACACCGACTATCGTGGGCCGTATCTGAGTGGACTGGATTCGGCATCAGCTATGCTTCAGTCCATGATTGGCGAGATAAGGGAGTACTGGGAGGAAGATGAAGATTGGGCAACAGGCGATGTCGATAAGGACAGTGTCCAAGCAGAATCCAAGGAAGTCTTCATTGTTCACGGAAGGGACGACGGGCCGAGGGAGGCAGTAGCGAGATTCCTCGAACGGTTAGAGTTGTCGCCGATCATTCTGCACGAACAGGCAAATGAGGGTCTTACCATCATCGAGAAGTTCGAGCAGCATTCTCAAGTCGGATTCGCGGTAGTGTTGCTTACACCGGACGACGTCGGTCGCTTAACGAATGAGGGAGATTCTCAACTGCGTCCTCGCGCAAGGCAGAACGTGATCCTAGAGCTTGGGTTCTTTCTGGGAAGGCTGGGTAGGAAGCGGACTTGCGCGTTGCTTGTTGGTGATGTGGAAACGCCTTCGGACTACGACGGGGTCTTGTACATCCCGATGGATGACCAAGGCGCCTGGAGAATGGCTCTTGTTAAGGAACTGAAGCAAGCAGGGCTTGAAGTTGACGCGAATCTTGCCTTTTGAGGTTGGCAGGCTAATCTTGTCGAGACGACCGGGCCAGCAGTGAGGAGATGCTGATGGAACACACGGAGAAAGTTGCTGAACAGGAAATGGGCAATCAGCCTGATGACGTCGCCGTCCGCGCCGTTGGTCCTGCTGGCGGCGCGTCTCACCGCAGCGACCGCAGTTTGGAAGAGATACTGGAGCACTTCTCCAAGAACATTCCAGATGAGGAGTGGGACAAGCTCCCGCCGGACTTCAGCTTCAACCTGGACCACTACATCTACGGCACCCCCAAGCGGACGCCTCCGGGCGATTGCTAAGTGGCCGCGGTCTTCGTAGATACAGCCTACCTTATCGCTGTATATTCACGCGGAGACCAGTGGCGGGAGACAGCCATGGACGCCAGACGACGGCTGGGAGATTCGGACCTCGTCACCACCGATGAGGTCTTGATCGAGTTTATGACGGCCATGTCGGGAAAGGGACCTATATTCAGAGAGAGGGCGGCGAGTATCGTATACGCAATGCTGGAATCGAGCAGTGTGCGGGTGGTCGAACAGTCCCGCCAGTCCTTTCTCGACGGACTAGACCGCTATAGACGCCGCCCCGACAAGAGCTACAGCATCCAAGACTGTATCGCCATGAACGTCATGGAGGACGAGGGCATCACGCAAGTGCTCACCAGCGACCATAATTTCGAGCAGGAAGGTTTCACCATACTGATGAAGTCTGTCCCATAGGGTAAAGCATGGAACAGTCCACAATCGACAAGCTGATAATCAACAGGCCTTATGAGGAGCAGGCGGAGTACTGGAAGTACAACCGCGAGCGCCGAGCCACACTGGAGAAGCACTCAAAGGGTGGGGACGGCAAGTAGGCCGCACACTCCTAGCCATTGCGCATAAGACGACCGCATCGAACTGAACAGGAGGCCAACATGACCGACAGGAAAGGCTCCGCGCTGCTTATGGTGTGGTGCGACGTGCCCGCCGACAAAGAAGACGACTTCAACCGCTGGTACAACGAGGAGCACCTGGCCGAACGGCTGGCCGTGCCGGGCTTTCTGAGCGCGGCGCGCTACGAGACGGTTACGCCGGGCGCTCCCAAGCACCTGGCCGTCTACGAGGTGGAGAACATCGACGTGCTCGACTCGGACGAGTACAACCGCGTTCGGTCCAACCCCACGGAGTGGACGCTGCGCGCCGAGCCCCAGGTGGTCGCGACCACGTACATACGCAACACCTACGAGCAGATATTCCCGTCCGAGGTTGCCGCTGACGTCGCCGCCAGCGGCATGGCTCCCGCGCTCCAGATCGGTCGCATGACGGTTCCGCCGGAACTGGAGGACGAGTGGAACGAGTGGTACAACACCGTTTACGTCCCCAACTACATGAAGGTGCCGGGCTGCATACGCGGCAGGCGCTACCGCGCGGTGGTCGGCGAGCCGAAGTACGCCACGGTGTACGAGCTGGAGCGTCCCGACCTGTCACAGGACCCGGAGTGGCTGCGCCAGCGCGCCATTCATCCCGACAACGAGCGCTGGCAGCAGACGATGCAGCACGCGCCAGGCTCGCCGGGGGTGTGGGTGAAGACCTTCGAACTCGCTTAGGGTAGACGCACTCGAGCGCGAAACAGGCCGTCATTCCAGCGGATGTCTCAGTCAACGTCTTGAAACAGTTTTCGCCAAACCAATAGAATGGTTAGACGTACTCATTGCCGAGACTACATTCAGGCTGGGAGCAACCGCCATGGAAATTCAGGTTAAATCGAGGAACGTGGAGCTGAACCCCGAAGCCCACGCTTACATTCGCAAGAAGTTCGAGCGGCTGCAGCGCCACCTGCGCCACATGACCGACGCCAAGATAGAGGTCTCCCGAACGAGCGCGCGGGCACAGGCCGACAAGATCATCGTCCAGATGACGGTTACGGCCGGCGGCTCGACGCTGCGTGGCCAGGAGAGCGGCGTGAACCTGTTCGCGGCGGTTGACTCCGTCGCGGACGTGATCGATCGCCAGATTCGCCGGTTCAAGGGCCGCGTCTACAGGAGCGCGCAGGCTCGCAAGGCGGCGGGACGAGCCGCCTCGGAGGCGGAGGCGGCTATCGCCACGGAGGTGCTGGACGCGGTCGACGAGGAGGACGAGGAGCTTTTCGAGCAGCTTGGCAGGGTGGTGCGCACCAAGCGCTTTGCGATGAAACCGATGTCGGTGGAGGACGCCGCGATGCAGATGGAGCTGCTGAGTCACGACTTCTTCCTGTTCTACAACAACTCCAGCGGCGAGTACAACGTGGTCTACCGGCGCAGCGACGGCGACTACGGCGTAATCGAACCTGAACTCGCCTGATCATAACCAGGCGCCCGCTTTCAAATCGACAGAAGGGATACATGAGCACCATAGCATCCCAGGACCCGCAAGTCGCCGAGGCGCTCTGCAACGAGCAGCGCCGGCAACGCGAGGTCATCAACCTGATCGCTTCGGAAAACTACGCCAGCGCCGCCGTCCTGGAGGCGCAGGGGTCGGTGTTCACCAACAAATACGCCGAGGGCTACCCCGGGCGGCGCTACTACGCCGGCTGCGAATGGGTTGACGTGGTGGAACGCCTGGCTATCGACAGGGCGAAGCGGCTGTTCTCCGCGGACCACGCCAACGTCCAGCCGCACAGCGGGGCGCAGGCCAACATGGCCGCGTACTTCTCCACGCTCTCCCCGGGCGACACCGTTATGGGCATGAGCCTGGACCACGGTGGACACCTGACGCACGGCAGCCCGGTCAACTTTTCCGCCAAGCTGTACAACTTCGTCTCGTACGGCGTGGACCGCGAGCTGGAGACGATAGACTTCGACGAGGCGGAGCGAGTCGCAAAGGAGCACCGACCCAAGCTGATAGTGGCGGGCGCGACGGCTTATCCCAGGGCGATTGACTTCTCCAGGTTCCGGGAGATCGCCGACGAGGTCGACGCGCTGCTGATGGTCGACATGGCGCACATTGCCGGCCTGATCGCCGCCGGTGAGCATCCGTCGCCGTTGCCGGAAGCCGACCTGGTGACGTCAACGACGCACAAGACGCTGCGCGGACCGCGGGGCGGCCTGGTGCTCACGTCCGGGGAACATGCGCGGAATGTCGACCGCGCGGTGTTTCCGAACGCCCAGGGCGGGCCGATGCAGCACGCGATAGCCGCGAAGGCGGTGGCCTTCGGCGAGGCGATGACGCCCGAGTTCGCCGACTACCAGCGTTCCATCAGGGCCAACGCCGGGGCTCTCGCTGACGCGCTCGGAAAGGGCGGGATGCGCCTGGTGGCGAACGGCACCGACAACCACATGGTGCTCGTCGACGTTACGCCATTGGGATTGACCGGGCGGGAGGCCGAGGAGGCGCTGGGCAGGGTTAACGTGGTTGTCAACCGCAACGCCATTCCCTACGACCCCAGGCCGCCGCGGGTTGCCAGCGGGCTCAGGATGGGCACGCCGGCGATAAGCAGCAGGGGATTCGGCGTGCCCGACACCGAGCACGTGGCCCGGCTGATACTGCGCGCGCTGTCCAACGTGGGCGACGAGGCTGTGGAGCGCGAGGTGCGGGACGAGGCGCTGGACCTGGCGTCACGGTTCCCGGTGCCTGGGATTGAGGGCTAAGCGGGCTTTGACAAGCCTGCTGCGCTGTCAATATACTCTCCAACCACGACCAAGTGACGAGCAGGTTCTTGGATCAACCTTCGCCTTCGATCTCCTTTACGCTTCAGACGCACTTCTGGGGAGGATTAGCTATTCGTGCTCCAAGACGAAAGCGCCCGCGCAGAAGGAAGTTTCACGTCCCTCTGAGCACGGACCTGGATGGGTTGGCTGACAGAGTGAGTTACGAGGGTAGTCCTGAACACAAAGACTACCCAAGTTTCGCTGGACAGCCTCGCCCGCAGGCTGACGCTTCGCTTTGCCCACGAGAGATACGGGATCAGAATCGAATAACCGAATGGCTTCGCTCGGCAATCCGCAGAGGTGCCGTTGGCTCCCCTTGGGAGGGTGACTTTCCTCGCTACGCATGGCATAAGGAGTGCGGCACGGTCTTCGAGGCTCGACTTGTGAACCGTGGTAACGGCTCGTACAAGGGCTATCCACTTGGCGTAGAGGAGTGGCCTCCCGGCATTGAGGAACTGTATGGCTGAATTAAGATTCGAGTTCGACTGGGTAGATTCGGAAGGTGTAACGAGCGCCGAGTTGTCGGCGACGTGGGCCTCCCTCAAAATCGCCGTGGGTGATTCTGTTGTCACTCGAATCGAGGACAAACGGGCCAAGACCGTGCGGGACTTTGTTTACGTTCCGCTCTATCCGCTTGCCGAGTGGCTAGCAACCAACTGGTGGTTCTTGACCCATGAGTTCCAAAACCCTGATCGGCAGAGCAACAGGGATTTTCAACGTAGACATTCGCTCGGTGCGAACAGAGAAGGCTATGCCTTTCCAGACTTGGAAGTAGTTTCCTCCGGCGCTAGGACGACACTTGCCTGGAAGCGTTGCGCGCCTCAGTGGACGAGAATCGAATTCTTGAGCCAAGGGAGTTCGTCCGTTGGCGGGCTGGAGTTTCGACAAGCCAGTTACGAGTTGATAGATTCTGTGATTCGGCGACTGACGGCCCACGGAATTCAAGACACGCTCCTACAGGATGAGTGGTCTGCAATTCAGGATTCGGAATTGGACGAAGAGGAGGAGGAGTTCTGTCAGGCGGCCGCTGGACTGGGCTGGGATCCTTACGACTTGGATGACTCGCAGCGCGACGAGGTAGTCCTGCTGGCTAGTGAACTGGGCACGTTCGCTAGTGAAGCGGTGCAGGCGCTGGACGCGTCGTCGCTTCACACACAATCTTCGGCCATATTGTCGGCGATCGAAGATGCCGGCCGGAGCGGATTGTTTCTTCACAGCCTCAGGAATTTCCAAATCGACTATAGAGGCGCGTCTATGGATGCTCCTCCATGGAGCATAGGGTATGACTGCGCTCGCAGGCTGAGGCACAAGTTGGACTTGGGCGGCCTCCCTCTTGCAACAATGTCGATGCTTGCGTCGGCGCTTGGCGAGAACGAGTCTCAGGTGAATGAAGCGACTCGGCCGGTGGAGTCGCTGACCAGGGCACCCATGGTTGACGGCCTAGTGGCAGTTAATGATGACGAGACCGCATCATTTGCTTTTCGGCCTACTGTCGAGCAGGGCAAGCGGTTCAGCTTCTGTCGCGCAATTGGCGAACTCGTCGCTTCGCCCCATACCGGATCGCTGATTACGCAGTCACGGTCTGAGCGGCAGCAGTTCAATCGCGCATTCGCGGCGGAGTTTCTGGCACCTTCGATGGGACTGAGAGAGAAAGTCCAGCGTCGGGTTGTGTCTGGCGAGGAGATTGACGAATTGGCGGCGGAGTACGGCGTCTCGTGGCTCGTAGTTAAGCATCAAATCGAAAACCACGGAATAGCCCAGTTCTTTGAGCCGGCACCCAATCAGTTTGACTATTGACGTCCGCCTCCCCCTAGACGGACGTCCCACATGCGCTAGTCCACCCACGGGATGAACTCGCGCCACTCATCGAGTATCTGCCTGTGGTGGAACAGGTAATAGGGGTTCGGCTTCATCGGCCGCGGCACGCGCAGCAGCCGCATGTTCGCCTGCTGCGGCGTTCTGCCCGCCTTGCGGTGGTTGCAGGGTATGCAGGCGCTTACCACGTTTTCCCACACGTGCGGCCCCTTCTGAGAGCGTGGCTTTATGTGGTCCAGCGTAAGGTTCTTGGTCTCGGCGCCGCAGTACTGGCAAGTAAAGGAGTCCCTGTAGAACACCGCGCGGCGTGAGAGCCGGCGGGTTACCATGGGCCGCTTGACCATGTAGACGAGCCGAATGACCGACGGCAACTGGAACGCGCTGGACACGGTTCGCACGATGTCCCGCCCGTCCACCAGCATCTCGGCCTTGCCGTTTCCGAGCAGCACCACTGCGCGTTTGGCCGTGCAGATGTTGAGTGGCTGGTAGTTTTGATTGAGAATCAAAACAGGCGAGTTAAGCGACACGCTGCATATCACCTGAATCGGCGCTTGAGACCTACTGCTGTTCCTCTATCCTGTCCTCCAGGGTCTCCAGCGACACCATGAAGTCGTCGGGGACCAGGCCGAGCGCGTTGCCCGGCATGTGAGTGTACACCCTGATGACGGTGGGGGCGACGGCCGATTCGGCGACTGCGTCTTCCACCGCGACCCGGGTATCTACAACGTTCGGGATCTTTGCAACGGCGGCGCCCGCCACTCCCTCACTGGGCAACTCGGTGTCGTAGGTCGCGCGGGCCAGCGCGAGCAGAAGGGCCGACGCGAGGATAAAGCCTATCACCAGTCCGAGAATCGCGCCGCCCAGCCGATCGGCGAACGACGACAAGCCGAACGTCGCCACCGCGGACAGACGCTTCACCCACTTGGCAACGTTCTCCGCGATGGCAAGCGCGATCGACATCAGCAGTACGTAGAGGAGGGTGGTGATGATGGTCTTGACGGTCCGAGCGCCTTCGAACAAGTCCCCGACGGCGGGCGAAATCAGCCCGGCCAGGTACCAGCCGATCACCAGGGCGACGGCAATGACGGCGGCGCCGATCAGCCCGGTACGAAGCCCGATAATGGTCCCAAACACCAGCACGACTACGAATCCGATGTCGATCCAGTTCAAGTCCGCTTCCTCCGAATCCGCAGACAGTCTACCACAAGGCCGTCGGGGGCGGGAAAGACGAAACGAGGGCGCGAACTGAGTTGATTCGGGGGTGCGCAGACTGCTCGGCGTGGCTTCACGGCGCCGCCTGAGATAGACGCGCAAGGCCCTTGTCGGGTATGCTGTAGGCGGCGCTGGCGTAGCCGCCTGTGCCGTATCGCGCAGTATCGGAGATGAGCATGACGGAGAGGCATATTCAGGCGTGGCCGGACGGCGGTCCTACAAAGTGCCGTAAGCGCCCGCTTGGTCCGTTGATGCGACCCCAGATGACATAGGGTCTGGCGGTGCACGCCTCCACGACCGTACCGTTAGGTGCAAGATGAAGCAGGGAGTGCTCGAAAGGTACCGGGAATTCCTGCCGGTAAACGAATCGACACCAATTCTCAGCCTGGGCGAGGGCGATACGCCGCTTGTCAGGTCGCGCGCTATCGAAGGGATAGCCGGCTGTAGCGAGCTCTACTTCAAGCTGGAGGGCTGCAACCCCACCGGCTCGTTCAAGGACAGGGGCATGGTTGTCGCGGTGGCGAAGGCGATGGAGGCCGAGTGTGAAAGCATCGTTTGTGCATCCACCGGCAACACCAGCGCATCGGCGGCGGCCTATGGAGCCTACTGCGGCATGGCTACGACCGTGCTCGTGCCCAAGGGCAACGTGGCGAGGGGCAAGCTGACCCAGGCCATCGCATACGGCGCGCGAATCGCGCTCATCGACGGCACCTTCGACAGCGCGATGAAGCTCGTCAGGGTGCTGTCCGAGCGCCTTCCCTTGGTGGTGGTGAATTCCATCAATCCGCACCGGATACAGGGGCAGAAGACCGCAGCGTTCGAAGTCGTCGACGATCTGGGAGATGCGCCGGACGAGGTCTTCATTCCGGTTGGCAACGCCGGAAATATCACCGCCTACTGGCTGGGCTTCAAGGAGGCGCACGCCATGGGCTGGGCGTCGGCGAGGCCGAAGATGATGGGTGTGCAGGCGGAGGGGGCCGCGCCTATAGTGAGAGGTGAGCGCGTCGACAACCCCGAAACGGTTGCGTCAGCCATCAGGGTCGGCAGCCCGGCGAGCTGGAAGGGCGCTCTGCAAGCGAGGGACGAGTCGGGCGGAGACATCGGCATGGTCAGTGACGATGACATCATCGAGGCGTACCATCTCATGGCCAAGCGAGAGGGTATCTTTTGCGAACCGGCTTCCGCGGCCTCCGTCGCCGGTCTTATCAGGCGCGCCAGGCAGGGTGAGTCGTTCGAGGGCAGACGGGTAGTCTGCATCATCACAGGCTCCGGACTGAAGGACCCCGACGTCGCCGAGCAGACAAACGCCCCCGTCATGGAAGAGTTCCCCGCCGAGTTGGAAGCGGTCGAGCGAGCGCTGGCTTTTGTGTAGACGCTCAACAGCAGTCATTCTCTCCAGCGGGTCCCTGGCGCCCGTCCTTTTCACGTATTCTCCGATAATTCCTGCCGAACCGCCGCACGCGTCCGTTCCGACAACTCGGCCCGCGAGCGTCGGCAGCGTCCCTGAGCCGCCTTTGGAGACAGCTTGATGGTCTACGACGTCCAGGTCGAAAGCTTTGAGGGGATCGAGGCTGAGTGGGAAGAGATTCTGCCCCTGTGTGGTGCGAACACCATCTTCGTGACGCCCCTGTGGCAGCGCCTCTGGTGGCGGCACTTTGGCGGCGGCGACAGCCTGCGGATCCTGAGCGTGTGCGAGAACGGCGAGCGTCTTGGCATAGCGCCGCTGGCGCAGGGATCCGACGACGCTATCTCGTTCCTGGGTGGCACAGACCTGTTCGACTACCACGACTTTCTCGTGGTGCAGGGCAGGGAGCGGACCTTCTACGAGGCGCTCTGGGACTACCTCCGGGGCCTTAGCTGGCGAACCCTCGATCTGCTGTCGCTGCGGGAAGGTTCGCCAACGCTCGATCTGCTGCCGGAGCTGGCGACCGGCGCAGGGATGGACGTCGAGATAGTGGAGGAGGACAGGTCGCCGCGGAAGAGCCTGCCCGAGAGCTGGGACACGTACCTTTCGTCGCTTCGCAAGAAGGACCGGCACGAGCTGCGCCGCAAGCTGCGACGACTCGAGGCGTCCGGGAACGTCCGCCAGTACACGTTCGGCGGCCCCGACGAGGTCGCCGCCGGCATGAGCGACTTCTTTTCGCTGATGAGGGCCAGCCGAGAAGACAAGCACGACTTCATGACGGCAGATAGGGAGCGCTTCTTCCGCGACGTCGCCGGAGAGTTGGCCTCGAGAGGCCACTTCAAGCTCTTCTTCATGGAGGTCGAGGGCAAGCGCGTGGCCTCCTGCATCTGCTTTGACTACGCCGGCTCATATTTGCTATACAATAGCGGCTACGACCCGGGCTATTCCGCCCTCAGCGTTGGACTTCTCAACAAGGCGCTCGCGCTCAAGGACGCCATCGAGGTGGGCAGGGAAGAGTTCGACTTTCTGCGCGGCACCGAGCGCTACAAGTACAACCTTGGCGGGGAGGACCGGATCGTCTACCGGCTGACGGTGCGCCGTTGACGGGCTTTCGCTCTGCGTCCTCTGCCGGCATTTCCCCCATCGGAGTGGCTCAATGGTAAACTTGGCGGCCCTGAGCTTTCACGGGTGTCCCGTGGCGCGTCTCGGCGAGAAGGACACCGGCGGCATGAACGTCTACGTGCTGCAGATGGCGAGGGAGCTCGCGGCAAAGGGACACCTGGTCGACGTGTTCACGCGCTGTCACGACCCGCACGACGACATGATAGTCGAACTGTGCGAGGGCGCCCGCGTCGTACACCTCGACGGGGGGCCGCTGTCCGAATCCAAGCAGGGCCTGTTCCGGCACATCCCCGAATTCGTGGACAATCTGCTGGACTTCGCGCGCTCCGAGGGCCGCCCTTACGACCTCATCCACAGCCACTACTGGCTGTCCGGACGCATCGGGATGGAGGTCAACCGGCTGTGGCGGGTGCCGCACCTGACCACATTCCACACGCTGGCGCTCGCCAAGCTACGGGCGCATCCCGCCGAGGACGAGGCGGAGATGCGCCTCTCGGTGGAGGGCGAGGTGATGGAGGCCGTGGACGGCGTGGTCGTATCGACCGAGCAGGAGAGTGAGGACCTGCGCCGCTTGTACGGGCTGGGCTCGGAGAGAGTGCACGTGGTGACCCCGGGCGTCGACCTCGACCTGTTCCGCCCGGGCGACAGGGAGCAGGCGAGAGAACGCCTGGGGCTGACGGACGAGCCGGTGATCCTGTACGTGGGACGAATCGAGCCGCTGAAGGGGCTGGATATTCTAATCGAGGCGGTGTCTATGCTGGACGCCGCCGACTCCAGGCTGCTGATAGTGGGGGGCACGCCCGGCCGCGACGCCGAGCTGGAACGGCTGAGGCGGCGCGCGCAGGAACTGGGAATCGCCCAAAGGGTTACGTTCACCGGCGCGCTGAAGCAGACCGATCTGCCCGACTATTATCGCGCGGCCGACGTCTTCGTGCTGCCGTCTTACTCGGAGAGTTTCGGACTGGTTGCGCTCGAAGCCATGGCCTGTGGCACGCCCGTCGTGGCGTCGCGAGTGGGCGGCCTCAAGACGTTCATTCTCGACGGGCACACGGGCTACCTCATCCCCTGGCACTGCCCGGAACCTTTCGCTCAGCGCATCGACATGCTCCTGAGCAATCCTCCGCTGCGAGAGACGATGGGCGCGGCGGCCGCCGAACACGCGCGGACCATGAGCTGGGGCATCTCGGCGGATAGCCTCTCCCGCCTGTACTCGCGGCTTCTCGCGGCGCCGGTGGAGAGCCTGGCGAGGACGTGACGAGTGGACGCAAATCAGGGAGGATCGCCACCCGGGCAGGAAGAGGACTCACCGGCTGAGCGACGTTCCTTCTATCAGCGGGTCGAGAGCCACTTCTGGCGGCGCATCGGCGCGGGTCTGCTCGCGCTTATTCCTCTTCTCATCACGTTTCTGGTCATCCGGGCCGCCTTCATGTTCCTGGATCACATCTTCA
This sequence comes from Dehalococcoidia bacterium, assembly GCA_965204815.1. Classification (GTDB taxonomy): domain Bacteria; phylum Chloroflexota; class Dehalococcoidia; order Lucifugimonadales; family CATOSD01; genus CATOSD01. Next base: position 2,807,075 of record OZ242014.1, on the reverse strand, counting down.
GGGGTGAAGGAGGACTGCTGGAACCGTGGATTTCGGACACTGTATTCGATCTTCCCGGCATCGGCGTAGTTCTGGCAATCGTACTGCTGTACACCGTTGGGGCGCTGTACGCCAGCCGGATAGGTCAGATACTACTCGGATGGCAGCGGGCGGTGCTCACCCGTATTCCCATCGCCAGGCGAATCTACACGGTCGCACAGCAGGCGGCGGACTCGCTCTCCGCAGGTTCCCAGCACCAGTTCAGCCGCGTCGTGTTCCTCGAGTGGCCGCGGCCCGGCGTTTTGGCCATGGGGTTCGTGACGGCGCGATGCGTGCACCCGCGTGACCCGGACGCGGAGCTGCTGGCCATCTACATACCCACGATACCCAACCCCACGTCCGGGATGCTCGCGTTCGCGAGAGACGACGAGGTGACCGACACCAACCTGAGCGTAGAGGACGCGATGAAGATTGTCTTCTCGGGCGGCATCGTAATGCCTGACACGCTGCAGGCAGTCCAGAGGGAGCAGCTTCCGGGAGATGAAGGGAAGAAGGGCTAGCGGCGCCCTACTTGAGCCGCTTCTCGTACCAGAGGGTCTGGCTCACGGTCTCGAATCCCAGCTTGAGATACAGTTCCCGCGCGGGCGTGTTGTCGTAATCGACCTCCAGCTCGATCGCGTCCACGTCCCTGGAGCGCAGGTACTCCATACCCGCCAGCACCACGGCCTGGCCCAGGCCGCGGCCCCTGAACGCCGACGACACGCCCGTCATCGACACCCAGCCCGTGCGGCCCGAGCGCAGCGTCCAGTTGTAGCCGGCCACCGCGTCGTCACTCGCGATGAACACGATGCCCTCCGGGTCGCAGCGCTTTACCCGGACGCGGGCGCTTATCTGGTCGACGGTGTTCGGCGAGAAGCCCCAGTTGAGGCCGAAAGCCTCGTTCTGCAGCGCGGTCAAAGTCGGCTCGTCCTCGCACAGCCTGAATGACCTCAGAGAAAAGCCGCTGGGCAGAGCCAGCGGCGGGAGGTCGTCGTGTTGCCAGCGCATCTGCCAGAATCGCTTGATGGGATAGAACCCTTCGGATTCGAGAACGTAGTGCGACGCGGCGTTGTGGGCGGGCGTCTCGGAGTGAATGAGCGACACGTCCAGTTGGCGCGCCCGCTCGATGCACGCGCTCAGCAGGAGCGGCCCGGTGCCGCGGTTGCGATGGGACGGCAGCACGCCGTTGCTGGCGACGACGCGGTCCAGGGGCGGCTCTGGCGTTACCAGCGAGAAGCCGACCAGCCGGCCGTCGTGCTCGGCGACGAAGCAGTTATCCTCCGGGTCGCAGGCGGGGAGCGACAGGAACTGCCGCATGTATTCCGAGTCGTACTCCTTATCGGTTCCCGTGATCCCGCTGACGTCGTTGAAGAGCCGCCTGAAGTCCTCGATGTCCTCCCAGCGGAAGCTCCGTATCTGAGCATACGACGACGTCATACATCTGCCCCCATGGGCGCGGACTGCCCGCGCCCGGTCCGAATTTGCGAAATTGTATCAGAGCCGCCAACGGCGCGACAATTGGCACGGAAGCGTGCCTAGACGACGCTTCTCTCGGCCAGAGTCGCCAGCTCCGTCCCGGTCAGGCCCAGCTCCCCACACAGGACTTCCTCGTTGTGCTCCCCAACCAGGGGCGACCGCCTCGAGATTCTCCAGGGTGAGCCGCTGAGGATAGCGGCGGGACCCGGGTGCCGGAACCTCTCTCCCACCTCCGGATACTCCACTTCTGCCCAGAACCCGCGGTCCTCGAGGTGCGGGTCCCGCATCACCTCTTCGGGCGACCAGACCGCGCCTATGTTGAAGCCCCGCTTCTGCCCGCCGCGGTACACCTCGTCCCGGGTGACGTTCTCGATGAGATAGAGGAACAGCTCGTTATCGGTTATGGCGTCGGGGCGCCGCATCTTCTCGTCCAGCAGGTCGCGCGCCAGTCCGACTTCGTCCATCCACTCCCCCAGCAGGTCCAGGCGCTCCGAGGTCAGCCGGATCTGTATCTCGGCGGCGACGTTGACGTACTTCCCGTCCATGCACCTGTGTTGCGTCGTCTGGGTGGGCGTCGGGGAGGCGTGGCGGCCGGTCTGGCGCCGGACTACCTCCTTGCCGTAGATGTACAGGTTCACCGCCGCTTCGGTCGTCAGGGCGCAGGCGTCGTGGACGGAGGCATCGATGTACTGCCCCACGCCGGTCAGCGTCCGGTGCATCAGCGCGGCCCCGATGGCTATGCAGGCAAACTGGCTCCCCATGTGCCAGGACTGCCCCCCGCCAGCCGCGATGGGCGGCGCGCCGGGCAGGTCGTCCTCGGAGTAGCCGCAGGAGGCCATCTGCCCCCCGGCGGCCAGGTGCGCCAGGTCGCTGGTCCGGTAGTCCTTCCATGGCCCGCGCTGACCGAAGGGAGTCAGGGAGCACATTACCAGGCCGGGGTTGTCCTTCTTCAGGTGCTCGTACCCCAACCCCAGTGAGGCCATGTAGCCGGGCCGGTGCGTCTCCAGAATCACATCCGCGTTCTGCGCCAGCCGCCGGAACAGTCGCCGGCCATCCTCGGTCTCCAGGTCCAGAGTGATACCCCGTTTCGAGGTGTTGTAGTGCCAGAAAGACAGGCTCCGGTCCGGGTCGGGCACATCCTTGTAGAACGGCCCCACCGTCCGGGCGGCCTCTCCTCCGGGCGGCTCGATCTTGATGACGTCCGCCCCAAAGTCGGCCATCAGCTTGCCGCACCACTGGCCCGTCTCGTCGGCAAGCTCCAGCACGCGCAACCCGGCGTAGGCGCCCGCCGGTTCCGGGCGATGGAGCGCTGTTGGGGCCGGAGCGGGATCCGGCTCCGCCTCCTCGAATGCGGTCCACTCTACGGGCGAGGCCGAGTCCATCATCTTCTCCAGGTACGGATAAGGCTCCAAGCCCAGGTCTTTCGGCCAGAACGTGCCGTCTCCCAGGCCCTGACCCAGTTCCTGGCGGCTGATGCCCAGCAGGTCTTCGAACACCTCGCTGTTGTGCTGGCCTATCAGCGGGCCCGGCCGGCTGTTGAACGCCGGTGTCTCCGACAGCTTGAACGGGGCGTTCTGGAGGGGCCAGTTACCCAACGCCGGATGTTCCACCGGCCTGTATATCTCGCGGTAGCGAAGCTGCGGATCGTTGTCCACCCTGTCCTGGCTGCTCTGGACGGGCATAGCGCGCACCCCCGCCGCCTGGCACCGCTCCATGATCTCGTACTTGCCCAGGGTCTTGGTCCACGCCTCGATACCGCGGTCCAGCTCCTCCTGGTGCTCTAGGCGACCCTCCAGGGTGTCGAACCTGCGGTTGGCGGCCCAGGAAGGGGAGCCCATCACGCCCACCAGGCTTCGCCACTCCTCGTCGGAGAGGCAGGCGATGGCGCACCAGTCGTTGTACTCGCCGGGGCTGGTCCTGTAGGCGTTGTGGGGCGCGGCGGTCCTGCCCCTGTAGTTGTTGACCAGGGGCGTGCCGGGCCAGTGACTCCGGTTGCCCGGCGGGTAGCCCTCCCGGTTCGTTGTGCGTCCGTTGGCCTGGATATCCAGGAACACGGGGCCGTTGAGCGCCACTCCGCTGATCCACTGGGACTTGTCGACGTGCTGCCCCTCGCCGGTGACGTTGCGGTGATACAGGGCGTTCAGGGCGTATATGGCGCCGAACATGCCGCCGGTATCGTCCATGTACGACCAGCCCCAACCGGCGGGCGGCTCGCCGGGCAGTCCGGACAGGTGCGTCATGCCGGACAGGGCCTGGGCGATAGGTCCCATCGTCTTGTATCCGCGATCGCGCCCCGTGTGCCCGAACCCGGACATGGAGAGGTAGATGATGTCGGGCCGGAGCCTTCTCATGTCATCGTAGCCGAGCCCCCACCGCTCCAGGACGCCGTGAGCAAAGTTCTCGATGAGGATGTCCGAGACGCTCACGAGGCGGCGAATGAGATCGATTCCCCGCTCGGACTTGGTGTTGATGGTGATGCTTCGCTTGTTGGCGTTGGTGTCGCTGAAGTGGCCGTTGGTGTTCAGGTTTATCGGCAGGCCGTCGGGCGTCGTGTAGCGGGCGGTGAGGTTCACGGCGCCCCGGGTGCTGGGGCTTTGCGGCCACTCGACCTTGATCACGTCGGCGCCGAGCGCTCCCAGCCAGCGGGTACACCAGGGTCCGGCTCGAACCCACGTGAAGTCGAGGATCCGGATTCCGGCCAAAGCTCCTCTTGTGGCTGCCACTCCCTCATCGGTCGGCATTGCGGCTTTACCTCGTGTGTAGACTCGCCAGTGGGTGGCCCGCATTCTACACGACCATAATCGCGGCTGCATCGTCACCCCCACTTTCACCCTCACCCTAGCCCTCTCCCATCGAGGGAGAGGGGACAAGCGGAATGGACTTTGGCGCGGCTCTCCGAAAAATCTGCTCGATTCTGCTACATTCCGCACATTTCGTAGCTGGGCGGGCCGATGGTTTTGTCACTTTCTGTGAGCCAGGTTGTTAAGGTTCGTCACGCGTATTGCGCGGAATGTGGCAGGACGGGGGCCTGGCGACCACCGCCAACCGGGGCGTTACTCCCGCTCTCACCCTCACCCTGACCCTCTCCCATCAAGGGAGAGGGGACCCCTCCTGTGCTGTAGAAAATAGCACGTGTGTGCTGTAGAATCAAGAGGGTTGGCGAAGTTGCGCGGTTGGGGCGGGTTGGTGGGGAGAAATTGCGCACGAATGGGGACTGGTGGGGCGCGGATGAGAATGGATGGAGCACGGATGGGAACGGGTGGCGCGGGAGAGTGACGCTTTTTTCGGGGTACGGGGGCGCGAATCTGGTGGAGATAGGGGGAATCGAACCCCCAACCTCGGCATTGCGAACGCCGCGCTTTGCCTGTTGAGCTGTATCCCGACCGCGCGGGGCACGGCGCTGGCGCGCCGCACCGTGCGCCGAATTATGGCAACCCGCCCGAAGGGGCGTCAATCGACCCGCGCGCGCCGAACCTGTGCCTGGCTCGCCGGGCGATCAGGCGTCCAGGAGTCGCTCCATCTTGGCTATGAACTGCTCAACGCGACCCAGGTGATGCCTTACTCTTTCGGCGTCCAGGACATTCTCGTAGAAGTTGCCGTGCAGGTAGTGGGCGCTTGCGAAGAGGCCGTCGATGTCCGGGTCTCCGACCTCGTTGGTCAGGTCTCTGACGCCTGTCCAGAGGTCACGATGAGCGGTATGGCGCCAGCCGCGCGCCTGGGCGGCGGCCTTCACCATCTGCGCGGCGGCGCCCCAACCTTTCTCCGACGCCTGGCGAAGGTCGCCGACGTCGAGCTCGGCATGGGATTGGGCCAGCAACTGGCGGCCGGCCTCGCGGTAGGTGGCGACTTGTGAGACCATGGGGTTCCCCCTCGGGCGGCATTGTACCACAGGCTAGCGGCGGTACAGGACGGCGGCCGGCCCCTCTCCCATCGAGGGAGAGGGGACTCTTTGACACACCCTCACCCTGACCCTCTCCCATCAAGGGAGAGGGGAATTATCGGCGGGGTGGAGCGCCCTATGGCGCGCTGCTACCCGGCCCTACTCCCCCCGGCTCCAGCCTGAGCCGAAGAGGTAGCCGTCGTACTCCGCCACGAAGACGCGCAGCGACTCCGACTCAACCCAGACGCCAGACTCGGTGGCATCGAACGTCTCACCGCCGAACAGGCCCTGGGTGTCCCCGCCAATCATCGACGGGTCGGAGTGCCCCACGACCTTCCCGTCCGGGCCGCCGATGAACGCGAACCAGTGGCCGTCGATGGTCTCCGCGGAGTTGTAGTAGTCAATCGCAGCATCCAGCCCCGCCAGCACGCTGCCGGGGCTTGCGAAGTACGCCATCGTCTCAGCCAGCCCCAACTGGCGGTACTTGTCCACCGCCTCCGTCGCCAGCTGCTCCGTGAGCGCGTCGGCGTCTATGTACCAGCCTGAGGCGAACAGCAGCCCGTCGCGCCTCTCTACCCACACGTTCTTCAGCTCGAAGTCGCCCGTGCCGAGGCCGCCTCTCGCGGGGTTGCGGTACACATACGTCACCCACTTGCCGCCCTCGTCGGCTGAGAGCATCTCGGGCCCAAACTCGTAGCCGTTGACGTCCGTGCCCACCCAGCCCTTCACGTCCAGGCCCACGCGCTCAGGCTCGGGATGTCCTATCACCAGGTCGTTCTCGTCGATGATGAACACATACCACTGGCCGTCGATGCTCTGGGGGCTGTTGTAGTGCGCCAGCGTCGAGTCCCGCCCCTGCGTCTCGTAGCGGGCGATGGCGTTGTCGACGACGTATTGCGTGTACGCGGCGGGCGTGGACTTGGAAGGTATACCGACGATGGCGGCGCGCACGATCTCTTCGACCTCGGCCCTGGTCAGGCCCGTTGCCGGTGCGGGCATGGCCGGCGTGTCGTTGCTGATGGACCCCGCCGACTGCGCTTCGTCCGGCATCCCGGCCATCTCCGCCCGCACGATCTCCTCGACCTCCGCCCGCGTCAGCCCCGCGTCGCTGTCGCCGCAGGCTGCGAACAGCGCAGCGAGGACCAGCAGGAGCCCCGCCAGTGAAGCTGTGAAGCGCCTTCTGTTGGTCATGCTCGCCTCGCTCTTTCCCTACAGGCCGCCGGCCTGCCGCGTCACCGTGACCGTGTAGTTCTTGTAGGTGTTGAAGTCACTGGCCCGCACCCGCACGATGATGACGTTGGCGCCCACGTCCAGGGGGATGGTCCAACTGGTGGGTAATCCGGCGGTGTGCGAAAATGCCGTCACGCTCGCGGGGCCCTTGGCCACCCCCACGGCGGCGTTGCGCTGGGCCACCTGGAGATCCAGCTTTACGTGAGTCTTGGAGCTCGCCACCGATGCCGTGTAGCCGGTGGCGCCGGAGTCGAAGGCCGGGGACAGGGTCAGGGCAGTGTACGGGCCGTCGCTGCTCTCACTGCTGCCGGCCGACAGGGCCCTCAGAGTCGCGTCGGAGGCTGCAATTTGCGGCGTGGCGCGGCCCATCGCCCATACGCCGCCCACGTTGTCGCTGCGGTCACCCGCGTTGCTTACCGAGCGCACCCGCACCCGGTAGGCCGTGTCGTTGGTCAGGCCGGTGATGGAGTGTTTGAAAGCCCACAGGCCGCCGGAGTGCTCGGCGTCCACCCATCCCGTGGCCGCGTCGGCGCCGACTCCGGCGTTGCCGGCCACCGTCGTCGAGGATGTGTAATGCACGTCGTAGCCGAGCACTTTATCTCGATGTAAAGACGGCGGATTCCACGACAGATGCATCGCTCCGTCGCCCGCCAGCACTCCGAGGATCGAGGTAAAGGAGTGGTCCCGGCCCACCCGGACCGTGTAATCCCTGGTGGTCTTGCCGTCCTCCGCCGTCACCCGGACGGTGATGTTGTTGGAGTACAGCGTCAGAGGGATGGACTCGCTGGCCTCGCCGCTGGTCACCGTCGCCAGGGTCCCCTTGCCCACCTGCACGGTGGCCTTGCCCGTGTCAGCCACCGTGGGCGTCACCTTGACGTGGGTGACGTAGACGGGCACATGGCGCGCCCCCGGGTAATAGTTCGTGGTCCCGCTGTTGAAGGCCGGGGTCAAGGCCATGGCGGTAAACGTGCCGGAGTTGCCGTTGGCGTAGCTGGCCGTAAGGCCGCTCAGGTTGGCGTTTTTGGAGAGCGGCGGATCCTGCGCGGCGGCGGGTGGAGAGCCAATGACGAAGGAGACTGCCAGCGCAGCCAGCGCGGCGCCCAGGAGCAGGAGCGGGGAGAGTCGAAAGATGGAGGACCGCATCATAGTGGGCCTCCCGTGGTTTTCAGCGGCTGAGAATCGGGGGGTAACGGGCATGACCGCCCTCAGAAGGCGGCGCGGGGCGGACAGGGTTGCGGAGAAGGCGGTGGAAAGGCTCATGGAATCAACCCATCCTGTTCACGCGGCATGGCTGCGGCAATGCCGCCGGGTATTCGTTCCGGTTGTTCGCCGGCAGGGCATCGTCTGTTGAGCGCCCTCCAAGAGTTTTCGAAAGCGTGGGTCTCGTGGAAGGGCGAAAACTTCCGTATGCGCCCAGCGAATCAGCTTAGCGAGTTGCAAATAAATTGTGGGTAAACTCACTCTCAAGTTTAATAAACTTGCGGTAAATTATGGCCCAATCTGCTAGAACTGCCCCAAACAGGCCAGTTTCGGAGGAGGTGAAGAGTTGGACGACGCCCCCCGGACAGTCCCGGCCACCTCACCCCGCACGATCTCCTCCACCTCGGCCCGGGTCAGTCCCGCGTCCCCGCCTCCGCAGGCGGCTAACAGCACAGGTAGGAGGAGCAGGATCCCCGCCGGTGCAGCCATGAAGCGCATTCTGTTGACCATGCTCGCCTCGCTCTTTCCCTACAGGCCGCCGGCTGCCACCGATATCCCAATGAGCCTGTCATCGTCTATATCGGGACCCTGAAACCAATAGTTGGTGCTGTAGTCGAGGTCATCGCTTTCCACGCTGTGCGATATGAGCTCGTCTAGTCCCAAAGCGGCGTCATGGGTGGACACGGTGAAGGTCTGCGCCGTGCTCCAGTTCGATGAGTCGAAGGTCAGCGACGCCGGGCTGACGCTCAGCACACTGCCCGCGAATCCGATGTTGACGGGACCTTCAGCATTTTCAATGTACGCTTTCACCGTAACGTCCGAATCCGGCATGGAGGTCAGGGCGACGGTGTAGGAGGCTGTGGCCGTTGGCCCCATTGTGATGGACCACGGTTCGATTTCGATGCCCCGCTCCGGGTCTGCGTCGGGTGGCGCCGGACGCGAGTTGTCTAGGATCGAAACTTCCATGTCCACGAATTTAGTCGACTGATAATCGTCCACCACCTCGTAGGGAGCGTCCTCGATGGCCACCAGCTCAAGGTCCACAGTCTCAAGGCCCTCGGTCTTTCCGTCTGGCGAGAACCACATCGCAAAGGACGCTCGACTTGCTCCGGCCGGCAGTTGCAGCACCTTCGTCGTGGTCGTGCCGGGAGCATTGGGCATGGCCGTTCTGTAGTCCTCGCCCTGGGTGGCGGTGGAGTTGGACTTTATTCTCAGGTGCACGGCGCTGGCGGATTCCAACGCCGGGTCGATCGCGACGCTGTACAGCCGGGTGTACCGCAGGCCGTGTCTGTCAACCTCCTGTGCTAAACGCGTGTTGTACGGGAAGTAGACGCTCGTGGTTTGTTGTGCCTGGGCAAACTGGGCGCTGTCACCGGCGAAGAAGACCGCCGGCGCAACCAGCGCGGCGGCCAGGAACAATGTTCGAGGGAGATGGAAGGCCCTCGTAATACCGGGACTCCCGTGTTTCTGAGCGGCTGAAAGCCGGGAGCTGACGGGCATGGCCGCCCTCAGAAGGCGGCGCGGGGCGGACAGGGTTGCGGAGAAGGCGTCGGAAAGGCTCATGGGATCAATCCCTCCTGTTCACGTGGTATGGCTGCGGCAATGCCGCCGGGTCTTCGTTCCAGCTGTTCGCCTGCCGGGCATCATCTGTCAAGCGCCCTCCAGGAGTTTTCGAAAGCGCGGGTCTCGTGGAAGGGCGAAAACTTCCACATTAACCCAGTAAATCAGTTTAGGGAGTTGCGAATAAATTGTGGGTGAACTCACTCTCCAGTCTGATAAACTTATGGTGAATTTCGGCCCAGTCTGCTAGAATTGCCCCAAACAGGCCAGTTTCGGAGGAGGTGAAAGGTTGGACACCGAATCCACGGACGACCGTCTCTCCCGCCTCAGCCGGGCCAGCCTGCGCATCAACGAGAGTCTGGACTTCGACACGGTTCTCCAGGGGGTCCTCGACTCCGCCCGCTCCCTCACGGCGGCCCGCTACGGGGTGATGACCCTGCTCGACGACGGGGGCCGGGTGCAGGACTTCCTGTCGTCGGGGACAACGGCGGCGGAGGCCGAGCGGCTGTGGCTGATGCCGGAGGGTTTGCGCATCTTCGAGGCCCTGGCCAACATCTCCGGACCTCTGAGAGTCCCCGATCTGGCAGAGCACCTCCGGGGCCTGGGGTTCACAGACTTCAGCATTCCCCTGCCGGTGGAGGTCTTCCGATTCATGGCTTCGCCCATGTTCCACCGGGGCGCTCGGGTGGGCCACGTCTTCGTGGGGGCCAAGGACGACGGCGAGGAGTTCACCCGGGCCGACGAGGAGATTCTGGCGATGTTCGCGTCCCAGGCGGCGCTGGTCATCGCCAACGCCCGCACCCACCGGGACGAGCGGCGGGCCAGGGCGGACCTGGAGACCCTCATCGACACCTCGCCGGTGGGCGTGGTGGTCTTCGACGCACGGACCGGGGAGAAGGCTTCCTTCAACCGGGAGGCCCGCAGGATCGTCGACGGCCTGCGCAGCCCCGGCCAGGCGCCGGAGGACCTGCTGGGGTTGATGACCATACGCCGCGCCGACGGGAGCGAGTTCTCCCTACAGGAGTTCCCCCTGGCCCGGCTCCTGGGCGACACCGAGACGGTGCGGGCCGAGGAGATCGTCATGTGCGTCCCCGACGGACGGAGCATCAGCGTCCTGCTGAACGCCACGCCCATTCGCTCCGACGAGGGGGAGTTGGAGTCGGTGGTGGTCACCTTGCAGGACATGACGGACGTGGAGGAGCAGGAACGGCTGCGGGCGGAGTTCCTGGCCATGGTGAGCCACGAGCTGCGCATGCCCCTGACCTCCGTCCTGGGCGCGGCCACCGCCCTCCAGAACGCGGCTGCGGACCTGGACCCGGCCGAGATGCGCCAGTTCCACCGCATCATCATCGACCGGGCCGAGCACATGCGAGGGCTCATCGGCGACCTGCTGGACGTGGCCCGCATCGAGACGGGGGTGCTGCCGGTGGACCCGGAACCGGCGGAGGTTGCGGCCCTGGTTGACCGTGCCCGGAACGCCTTCATCAGCACCGGGGGCAGGAACAACCTTGCCATCGACGTCGCGCACGACCTGCCGCTCGTGATGGCCGACCGCAGGCGCATCGTCCAGGTCATCGGCAACCTGCTCTCCAACGCGGCCAGGCACTCGCCGGAGGACTCGGTCATCCGGGTGAGCGCGGCCCTCGCGGGCGCGAACGTCGAGGTGGCGGTGGCCGACCAGGGGCGGGGGATACCCGCCGAGGACCTGCCTCGCCTGTTCCGCAAGTTCACCCGACGCAAGGACCGCGATACGGAAGGCGACACCGGCCTGGGGCTGGCCATCTGCAAGGGGATAGTGGAGGCCCACGGAGGCCGCATCCACGCCGAGAGCGACGGGCCGGGCCTGGGGGCGCGGTTCGTCTTCACGCTGCCCGTTGTCCGGGACGCCGGACCCGCTCCTCGCTCCGCCCGCTCCCAGGCCCGATACCAGGATGCAGGGCAGTCGGCGGGAACGGTCCTGGTGGTGGACGACGACCCCATGATACTCAGGTCGGTGCGGGACGCCCTATCCAACGCGGGCTTCCGGCCCGTGGTGACCGAAGACCCGGGGGAGGCGCTGGTGCTGATGGGGGAGCACAGTCCCCGGCTGGCCCTGCTGGACCTGATGCTGCCGGAGTACGACGGGACGGAGCTGATGGGGGACCTGCTGGCGATCTCCCGCATCCCGGTGATATTCCTGTCGGCCTACGGCAGGGACGAGACGGTGGCCAGGGTGCTGGAGCAGGGGGCCACCGACTACATCGTCAAGCCCTTCTCGCCGACCGAGCTGGTGGCCAGGGTGAGGGCGGCGCTGCGGCGGTTCGGTGAGCCCCAGGTCCCGGCGCCGGAGGAGCCCTTCGTGCTGGGCGACCTGACCATCGACTACGACCAGCGCAGGGTGACGGTCTCGGGGAATCCCGTGCCGGTGACGCCCACCGAGTTCGACCTGCTGGCGGAGCTTTCGATGGAGGCCGGACGGGTGGTGTCCCACGACCGTCTGCTGAGGCGGGTGTGGAGTCCGGGAAAGCCGGGGAACCTGCGGGTGCTGCGCACCCACCTTATGAAGCTGCGCCGCAAGCTGGGCGACGACGCCTCAAACCCAAAGTACATCTTCGCAGAACCCCGCGTCGGCTACCGGATGGCGAAGGGGGAGAAGCCGTAGACGGAGGATTCGTAGGCCAAGGCTCTCCTCACGTTCCTCCGTCCCTAAGCGTCACGCCACAGGAATCGCGAGTCCCTGATGCTTCGATAGGCTGCCGAGCCACACCTCGAAGACGGCGGAATCTACCGTAAGCGGTGGTGGAGATAGGGGGAATCGAACCCCCAACCTCGGCATTGCGAACGCCGCGCTCTCCCTGTTGAGCTATATCCCCACCGCGCGGGGCACGACCCTGGCGGGCCGAGCCGTGCGCCGATTATAGCAACCCGCCCAAACGGGCGTCAATCGGCGTTCGCGCGCTTGACGTATCGGAAGTGGAAGTCGGCGCCGACGTAGCGCCCGCTTCCAATGCGCCGCTCCCCGACGTTGCCGACCGACTCGAGGTGGCCGTGGTCGACGCTGCCGCCCCAGGTAGGATCAGCCGCGACCGCCGCCTCGATGCCCATGGACCCAGAGGCGGACGCCAGCCTGTACAGGGTGTCGTAGGCCTGGCCTCGGTCGGCGGACGCGACCAGCAGCGTCACCCGGAACCGCCCCGCCGAGACGCTCGCCCCGAGCGTCTCCAACGTGTCGCGGCCCTCGTAGGCCACCAGCGCCGCCGGAAGGTGCGGGGCCGCGTCCGCCGGGTGGTCGACCACGGTGAGACCCGGGACCGCGGCCAGCAGCGCGGCGAGACCGTCGCGCGCGGCCAGCACGTCGCCGTCCATCAGACGCCGACTCCCACCGCGCGCTTGCGGAACGGCTCCAGCATCAGCGCCGCGAGCGGGTCCATGCCGGCGGGCGAACCGCCTCTCGCCGGGTCCAGGGCGTCGTATGCGCTGCTGCCCCGGCGCCACAGGATCGCCGCAAGCGTCAGCGCCGCCTCGGACACAGGCAGCGGGTACTCGAACACGTACACCTCCACGCCCGCGTCGTGGCCCATTCTGGCGGTGCCGTTCACGCCGCGCTGGACGCTCAGCGCGTTGGACTGTCGCGCCTCGACGTACATCTGCTCGGAGCCGACCAGGAGCGTCCGGCCCGGCGCCACCTCCGACCATTCGGCCAGCTCGAGGGCGGTCTCGCCGGCGCCGGCGATGGCCGATTGCAGGCGGCCCGTGGGGCGCAGGTGCCGCCACCATCCCCACTTGCCGCTTACCCGCACGCTGCCGCGGCCGGCCGGAAACCGCGCCCGTTTCCCCCTGGCCTCGATGGCGGTGTAGGGGCGCGACGCCGGATTGCCGTCGTTGTCCGGGTCGGCGTTGCCGGGCAGCAGCCGGAAGTCGCTCGTATGCCACACCGTGTCGGGATGGCCGTCGCCGTCCTCGTCGGTTTTCAGGCCGTCGCGGTTGACGCAGATGAGGTCTGGCACCAGCAGGCGCGGCCCGCCGGCGCCGTCGAAGCTCCTGGCGGCGCTCAGCACGTAGAACGAGCGGTTGCAGTAGCGGTCCACGGCGCGGCTGGCCGTCTCCGAGACGGCGAGAAGCCGCTCGTCGTGCTCGTCGCCGGTTATGTTCAGCACGCCCGCGCCCTTCAGGGCGTCGAGCGAGACGTAAGCGTTTGGCATCTTTTCAATCTCCTGTTCAGTCGCGGTGTGAAATGGCCCCCGCCCAGGCGGACGGGGGCCTGCGCCGGGTCGAAGCCTACGCGACGCCGGTTATGTTGTACTGCAGGGCGGTGTGCGTGGCCGAGGACCGGGAGCCGCTGCGCTCGGTGAGCGCGTGGCGGAAGCTCACCGTCACCACCGTCTGCCGCTTCTGGAGGTCCCTGTCCACGTCGATGTTGAGCTGCCGGCGGAAGCCCTGCGCCCACTGAGTGCGGTTGAACAGCAGCACTCTGCCCGTGTTGGTGTCGTTGCCGGCGTCGCTGACCTTGCCGTCCACGTCCGCGAGACGCAGGTGCTCGGACACGATGACCGGTATGCCCTCGATGGCGCCCAGCATCCCGGTCAGTAGCGTGGCGTTGGGACCCAGCTTGTCCATCGTCCTGTACTGCGAGATGCCCTGGGCGCGGATGAACGTATTGACGTCCATCACCCAGGCGAGCTGCGACGGCCGGACGCCGTACTTGCCCAGCTTGGCGCGCAGTTCGTTGAACATGCCGTCGGACACGGCCTCCCCGTGGTTGTTGGCCTGGCTCGCGTTATCGACCAGCGGCAGGTGAACGATGCCGTCGTAGCCGATGAGCCATTGCGCCTTGCCCGCACTCGACGCGGAGATGGTAGCGCCGTCGGCGTTGATGCTGTTCTGCTTGGTGGCGTCTGCGTTGAGAATGATGTCATCCAGCGTCTCCGCGACGTTGCGCACCAGCCCAGCCCTGATCTCCGGCAGCATTGCGATGACGCCGTCCTCCTCCAGGGTGAAGCTGTAGGGTACCTGGCCCACCAACTCGTGCGCCGTGAGCGTGGTCTTGCCCGTGCTCAGCCTGGTGTCCGCCGCGGCCACGTTCTCGGTGCCGGGGTAGAAGCTCACGTCGCCCAACTGTGTGGGCACGTCGAAGGGGTTGGAGGGCATCGGGAACGTCGGCACCAGCGGAGCGACAAGCGTCTGCAAGTTCACGTCCAACCACAGCTCGCGCGCCTCGAGCGTGGCCACCAGCTCGTCGCCGTAGCCCGCCGTGGTGCTGTCCATCGCCGCGCGCGTCATCGACTGGAGCAGCCCGCGCCCGAAGCCCTCGTACTGGCCGGTCGGTTTGGAGTCCACCGTGAACCACGACTCCAGCCTGCGCGCGGCCTCCTGATGTGACGCCTGCACGTCCGCGGCGGTGATGCCACGTACCAACGCGCGCCTGGCCTCCTCGGCGCGCTCGACCCAGGCGGGGCCGAAGCTCTCGCGCCGCTGGGAGCGGGCGAACCGGCTCACCAGCGCCAGGTCCAGTATGTCCATTCCGGCGTAAGGGCCTTCCTGCACCTGGTGGCCGGGAGTCTGCTCAACCAGCCTCGCGAGCGCGTCCCGTCGCCTCGTCCGGTCTCGCTGCTGGACGTCGGCGACCTCCCGGCCCAGCCGGTCCAGCTCCTCCCGCAGCAGCCCCACTTCCGAGGACACCGGGTCGATGCGCTCCCGCACGAATCCGTTGATCTCCGCCAGATCCTTCCTGATCGCTTCCATGTCTGTAGTTGCCATTCTTGCTCTCCTTTCTTGCTTACGGATGTCCCTTCCCCCTTGATGGGGGAAGGCTAGAGCTTGCTCCTCCGATGATTCCCTTCCCCCTTGACGGGGGAAGGTTAGGATGGGGGTGATCCCTCCACCCGCGTCGCCCAGAAATTCCTCCAGCAGCCTCGCGTGGCTCTCCCGCAGCGCGTCCGGGTCCGACGGGACCGGAACTATGGACCACTCCAGCAGGTCGGAGCGGGTGTCGCGGTAGCCGCCGTCGCGCGCCGGCGCGGTCTCGACGGGCAGCCAGCTTATGGAGGCCGCGCGCAGAAAGCCCTTGTCCCAGGCGTTCTTCACGCGCCGCGCGAACGGGTCGTCGCCGAGAAACTCGAACTCCGCCACCAGCCGGCCCGCGGCCGTCTTGGCCAGCTCCAGCGTCCTGCCGATGGGCAGCCCGCCGGAGGGCGAGCGCCCCGATACGTCGTGCGCCCACATCACGACGGGGTTGAGCATGTAGTTGTCCAGCGAAAGCCCGTCGAAATCCAACATCGGAGGCTGGCGCGCCTCCTCGTTGGCCGCGATGGTCACCCGGTACCGGTTGGCGTCCACGGCGGCGCTGCCGATGATGGCCGCGGCCGCCGTGCGCGTCTGTCTGTCCATGCCGTCTCCTTTCCTGTTCCGTTCGTCTTCTTCGCCTTCATGGTGGGCGTCACGGGGGTCTGAATCGATAGTAGTACGGACGTTCTAGCGGAGTCAATACCCCTCTCCGCATTGCGTCGCCTGCCGTGGGGGAAACTCCTGTGGTTGCCCGGGAGCGACAGCGGAGCGAGCCGCCTGGAACCTTTTGGCCGCCGCGCGCGTATTATCTGGTGAGAGGTCCGCGCGGCAGGGGCGGCGGCCCTGAAGCGGAGTGGTATAATGCGAGGACAGGCTGCGGGCCGCGCCCCGACGCGGCTCGCGGTAGCTGGAAGGAGACCCGCGAATGTTCGGCTACAGACTGGTCTTTGTGCTGTTGGCGATGGCCGCCCTTGCCGCCGTGCTCGCCGCCTGCTCCGCGAGTGAGGACGAGAGCGCATTCGACGAACGTTCCGATTCATTCGGATTGGATGCTCCCGGAATGCCGGGCCTTCCCGGCGCTCCCGCTCTGGCGGCCATAGATTCGTCGCAGGAGTCGGCGACGGCGCAGATGGCCCCGGCCCCCGCGGCCCCCGCGGCCCCCGCCGCCATGCCGGTAGCCACCGCGGCTCCCGCGATGGCCGCGCCAGCTCAGCCGCAAGCCGCCACTGCCGGAGAGTCGAGCGAGCGGCCCGTAGCTTCTCTCGTCGCCCAGCAGCGCATCATCGTCCGCACCGTGGACATGGGCATCGTGGTGGAGGACGTGACCGCCGCCATCGAGGCCGCGACGAACATCGCGCGGGAGATGGGCGGCTGGCTGGTAAGCTCCGAGCACAGCCTCAAGCACCAGGGCAGCGTTTCCGTCAGGGTGCCCGCCGGTTCGCTCGACGACGCGATCGGCAGCCTTCGCCGGTTGGCCCTGGAGGTCGACCACGAAGTAACCAACAGCGTCGACGTGACCGACGAGTACGTCGACCTGCAGTCCCGCATGCGCAATCTCGAGGCCACGGAGAACGCGCTGCTGGCGCTGTTCGACAAGGCTCAGCAGGTGGAGGACGCTCTCAACGTCCAGCGCGAGCTCGTGTGGGTGCAGGAGGAGATGGAGGTCATACAGGGGCGCATAGCCTACCTGGAGCAGACCTCAGCCTTCTCGCTCCTGAACGTCTATCTCCGCCTCGCACCGTTCGACATGCGGGTCGACGGCGGCGCCGACCAGACGGCCAGCGTGGGGGAGGTCGCCAGGTTCAGGGCCACCTTCACCCCGCCCGACGGCATCGAGGACTTCACCTTCACCTGGGACTTCGGCGACGGCACGGGCGTGGTGACCGGCCACAGGGTCGCGCCCACAGTGGACGGCAACTCGAAGGTCACCGCCACCGTCACGCACGTGTACGAGAACGAGCGGGACTCGCCCTACATCGCCACCGTGGAGCTGACCGGCACGGGCGACGCGGGCGTGGCCGAAGGCTCCGACACGCTGATAGTCTCCGTGACCAGAGTTCCCAATATCGAGGTTTTCGCCGGCGAGCCGTTCAGCGTCACCGAGGGCGAAGAGTTCGAGGTCAGCGGCTCGTTCACGCGGCCCGCCGGACTGACCGACGTGGCCTATAGCTGGGACTTCGGCGACGGGTCGTCACCAGTGACGGGCGAGTTGAGCAAGGGCCAGACCACCGCGTCTGCCACGCACGCCTACGCAAACCACAGGCCACGGCCTTACGACGTGACGCTGACCGTAACCGCGACCAGCGAAGCCGGGGACATCGAGGCCGGCGCCCGGACCAGCGTGTACGTCGAGCAGGCGCTCGGCTGGACTGTGGGCGGGTGGACCCCCGGCGAGGACGGCAAGGACGCGACGCGCGCGCTGACCGAGCTTCTACAGGGACTGTCCACTCTGCTCATCTGGCTGGCCATCTTCAGCCCCGTATGGCTGATCGCCGCCGCGGTCGCCTGGTACCTGGTGCGCCGCGCCAGGCGTTACCAGTCCCAGCGCCAGCCGCAGGACGACAGCCCGCCAGCGCCCGTCCAGGACTAGCCTTGCCGGAGCTGACCCGCCACTTCACCGCGACCGGATTCGTTGTGCACGCCGGCCGCGTGCTGCTGCACTGGCACCCCAAGGTCGGCGCGTGGCTTCCGCCCGGAGGCCACGTGGAGCCGAACGAGGACCCGGTGCAGGCGGTAGTCCGCGAGGTGCGCGAGGAGACCGGCGTGGAGGCCGAGGTGGTCAGACTCGCGCAGCCGCTGGCGCTGGACTATCCGCATCAGGTCGAGCCGCCGTTCACCATAATGGTCGAGGACATCCACGACCCGGTCGACGGCTTTCACCACCACATCGACATGATCTACTTCTGCCGGCTTGTGGGGCCTGCCGGTCCCCTCAACCCCGGCTGGGTCTGGGTGTCCCGCGACCAACTCGCGGACGGCGGGCCGCTCCAGCTCGGCGACTCGCCGTCCGCGCCGCCGCCTGACGACGTGCGGTTGCTGGCGGAGCGCGCGTTCGCCGCCATCGAGGGCTGACGGACCACTTCCGTCTACAACCCGGGCCTTTGCGCTATAATGCCTCGTAGGAGGCCTGATATGGGAATCTTCTACGTCGATGTAGAAATCGGCGACCCGCAAGGGGAGCGGTTCGAGTCTGTGCGTGCCCTGGTTGATACCGGGTCAGCCTACACAATCTTGCCTGCGTCCGTGCTCGAAGGGCTGGGCGTCGAGCCGCACGACACTCGGAACTTCCAGGTCGCTGACGGCAGAATTATCACCAGGGGCTTTGGCCGGACGTGGGTCCGACTTGACGGAATGGAGGACATCTCTCCCGTCGTCTTCTGGGACGAAGGGACGACAGCACTCCTCGGCGCCGTGACGCTCGAGATTTTCGGACTTGGCATCGACACGCTAAACCGTCGTCTCGTCCCGGTGACGAGCATGATCGCAACCAGCACGATCTAGGTCTCCGCAGGTGTCCCGAGAAAAGGACGGAGCGGACCCAGCCGGGCAACACGCCCAGCTCCGCCGCGTCGTCGTGATCGGCACCACCGGCTCCGGCAAGACCACACTCGCCCGCGAGCTTTCGCGCGCTCTGGGTGTCGAGCACGTGGAGTTTGACGCCTACAGACATGGCCCCAACTGGCGCGAGACGCCGGACGACGAGTTCCGCCGCCAACTCGCCCACGCCCTGCGCGGCGAATGCTGGGTGGCGGACGGCAACTACAGCATCGTCCGCGATGTCGTGTGGCCTCGCGCTACGACCCTAGTGTGGCTGGACCTCCCCTTCGGTCTGGTATTCTTGCGGCTGATAGTCAGAACGTTCAGGCGCGGCATCACGCGGGAAACGCTCTGGAACGGCAACAAGGAAAACCTGCTGAGCCACTTCTTCACCCGCCACTCGCTGTTCCTGTGGGCCTTCAAGTCTCACTGGCGGCGCAGGCGTACCGTGCCCCCGGCGCTGGCCCGGCCCGAATACGCCCACCTGCGCGTGGTGCGCCTGCGCTCGCCCCGCGCAGCGGCCCGCTGGCTCGCGAGCATACAGTCCGAGCTGGCGAAGCCTATGAAGAAGTAGAAGATCATAGCTCCGTAGTCTCAGGTGGCATTCGGCGCCCCATACCGCTACACTTGCCCCATCCAACTGGGAGGGCAAATGTGGCCAGCTACAACATCGCCGTGATAAGGGGAGACGGCGTCGGCGTCGAGGTGATCGAGGAGGGCCTTAGAGTCCTGCAAGCGGCGGGCCGGCTGTTCGAGATGGACTGGAATTTCGTCGAATACCCATGGGGCTCTGACTACTACCTCGAGCACGGCGAGATGATGCCCACGGACGCGCTGGAAAGGCTGGCCGAATCGGACGCCATCTACCTAGGAGCGGTCGGCCACCCCGACATTCAGGACCACGTCACCCTCAACGGCCTGCTGCTGCCCATTCGCCGCACCTTCGACCAGTACGTCTGCGAGCGCCCAAGCGTCCTCTACCCCGGCGTCGAGTCTCCTCTGCGCGGCAAGTCCCCCGGCGACATGTAACCGTCCCATATGTGGTGGGGAAGTTTGGGAGGAGTTGGGGGAGGGAACGTGGGCTGGGCGGCGTGGGTTTGGAAGGGACTTCGATCTAGGCGGCAACCAGTTCACCGAGATTGAGGCCGTCCTGACCGCTCCATACCCACTGTGTTAGTCCCAACCCGTTCATCATTCCCGATTCGCTCTTGTACCCTCTTATCGTCTTGTACCTTATCTTGCTCCTGCCTATCGCCCGCTCAGTACAGTTGTTGGTCTGTGGCATCCCCCTCACTCGTTGGTGACATGTCAGAGAGCGCCACTTCTCACATAACTCGACCACCAGCCTGTGAAGCATCGGTTGTCCACGAACCGCGCGCTCCATCGCAAGCAACTCTCGACCGCCCCCACCGGGCAACTCGGCCATAAGGAGCCATATCCTTGCCTTGTACGAGTCCCACCCCTGTATCCTGCTGAGTCGATTCCGCACCCATTTCCTCACGTGCGCGATGCACAGTTGGTGACTTACCCCGACATGTTCGACCGCCGGCTTGTAGGTGTTGAGGTCGTCTGTCACCACAGCCTCCACTCCGAACCTGCCCACGTATCCCTCAAGCCATCTCACGAAACCCTCGCTGTCGCGTTGGGCCAGCACGTCCATTCCCACCAACCGCCCGCTCTGGGCGTCTGTGACGAACCCGACCACCGTCTGGTTGCCCCCCACCTTCACCACAGTCTCGTCTGCTCCCATCACCCTCACCCGCCCGCGCACCCTGCTCATCCAGCCGCTGAGCGAGTTGGAACCGCTGTGCTGAACGTCGCGCCATATGCTCATCCTCGACAGCTCACATCCCAAAGCCCCCAGCAGATGACTCACAGAACGCAAAGACAGCCCCAGCGCCCAACTCAGCGCAGCAAACCCTCTGAGACGATGGCTCTGGTCGTGTCGGTCAACACCCTGTGGGTAGTGCCTGAACGTGCGGGCGCAGTCACAGCAGCGGTATCTGTGCACGGTCACCTCGCTAACGTAGAGGTCACGGATGGGCTTTGTCACCGACCCGTGCCGGTTCAAGTACACGCTGCCGCAGTGTATGCAGGCTGAAGGTCGGCTGTCCGGAGAGAGCTTGACTTGTGGGAGTGTGAATCTTACTCTGGGCATCGGCAGGGCCTCTTGGTCTGGTTCGGTTGTACGTTTACCAGACTTTACCAAGATTCCCTGCCTCTTTCATTCCCACCGCCTATGGGACGGTTACGGCGACATCGATATGGTCGTCATACGCGAGAACACCGAGGGCGAGTACGCCGACGTCGGCGGCTTCCAGTACGCCGGATTCGCCGAGGAGGTCGGCATCCAGGCAGGCGTCTTCACCCGCCGCGGCTGCGAGCGCGTCATTACCTACGCATTCGAGCTCGCGCGCCGCCGCGACCGCGAGCGCCACGTCACCTCGATCACCAAGTCCAACGCCCAGGGCTACGGCATGATCGTCTGGGACCGCGCCTTCGACGCCGTCGCAGAGCGCTACCCCGACATCCAGACCCAATCGCTGCTCATAGACGCCGCCTGCATGGACTTCGTGCGGCGTCCCGAATCCTTCGACGTGGTAGTCGCCAGCAACCTCTTCGGCGACATCCTCACCGACATCGGCGCCATCATCACAGGCAGCATGGGCCTCGCCTCAAGCGGCAACATCGACCCCGAGCGCCGCTTTCCATCCATGTTCGAGCCGGTGCACGGCAGCGCCCCCGACATAGTCGGGCAGGGCATCGCCAACCCCATGGCCGCAATCCTGTCCGGCGGCATGATGCTCGGCCACCTGGGACACGCCGACGCGCAGCAGGCCATCGAGCGCGCCGTGCTCGACACCATCGAGGCAGGCGAGACGCTCACCCCGGACCTCGGCGGCAGCTCCACCACCCAGGCCGTCGGGGATGCGGTGGTCGAGCGCCTGGAGCGAGGCTGACGCGATGGACGAGCGTGAGGGCGGCGCGATCTTCTCAGCCGACAGGCGCTACCGCTATCGCCTGACGCGAAGGATCGGTGGCGGCGAGTCCGCGGTCATGTTCCTGATGCTGAACCCGTCCAGGGCCGACGAATCCCAGGACGATCCCACCATCAGGAAGTGCAGGGGATTCGCCAAGCGCTGGGGCTACGGCATCATGCACGCCGTCAACCTGTCGCCCTACCGGGCCACCCATCCGGCCAACCTCTATGAGGCGCTGCCCGAGCCCAAGCGGGTACGTCGCCAGAACACGAACATAGTCCTGGAGACGGCGTCGGAGTCGGAGCTTATCGTACTGGCCTACGGCAACCCGGCCGAGAGACTCGCAAATACGAAAGGCACGCGAGGCAGGGTGCGCAGAGTGACGCGTCTGCTCACCGAATCGGGGAACGAGCTTCACTGCCTCGGCATTACCAACTCAGGCTATCCGCGACATCCGGTGCGGATAGCATACGATACGCCCCTGCAAGTGTACGAACCGTGGCACGATTTCGGAAACTGACCAGTAGAGGAGGTTCGCAATGGTGGACGTGATCATAACCGGCGGCACAGTGGTTACTCCCGGAGGAGTCGGCGAGTGGGACGTGGCCGTCGAGGGCGAGCGGATCGCGGCGGTGACCGGGCCCGGCCTCCTGAGCACGGAGGGCGCGCGCGTCATCGACGCTTCGGGCAAGATCGTCGTGCCCGGCGGCATCGAGCCGCACGCCCACATCGGCGGCCCCCGCCAGCCCGAACGCTCCGGCGCCGAGCCCGTCTCCAAGGCCGCCATCTACGGCGGCACCACCACCGTGCTCGACTTCGCCAACCAGGTTCCCGGCCACGACCTGCACCACGCCCTCAGCGAGGCCGCCGAACGCTGGCAGGGCAACGCCTACACCGACTATTCCTACCACCCTATCTTCACCAACGGCGCGGGCACCGACGCCATCGGCCAGATACCCGAACTCATCCAGGCCGGTTACGCCAGCTTCAAGATATTCACCACCAGCATCCGGCCGCCAGGCCCCGGGATGCAGGACAACAAGACCGACTTCGGAAGGCTCGCGGCCATCATGGACCAGATAGCGCCCCACGGCGGTATGCTGCTGATTCACTCCGAAGACGACGACATGGTCCACTACAACTACTCCCTCGCGCCCGAAAGGGACCAATGGGATTGGTGGAACATGCACATCATCCACTCCAACCTGTCCGAGGACGTCTCATTCCGCCGCGCCATCCGGCTCGCCGAGCTGAAAGGCTCGCCCGTGTACTTCGTCCACGTCAGCGCCCGCGAGGGCGTCAACGCGATTCGGGAGGCTCGCGCCAAGGGCCTGGCCATATACGGCGAGACCTTGCACAACTACGCCAGCTTCAATGCCGACAACTACCGCGAAGACCACGGCATGAAGTACCACACCTACCCGTCGCTCAAGTCCGAAAACGACCGCCGCGCCCTCTGGGGCGGCCTCCTCGACGGCACGCTCTCAACCGTCGCTACCGACCTCGTGTCCACCACCTGGGAGGTCAAGACCAAGTACAAGACCGTCGCCGACTGCACCGGGGGCCACAACGGCATCGAGACGCGCGTGGGCGTGGCCTACACCGACGGCGTCGTCAAGCAGGGCATGTCGCTCCAACGGTTCGTCGACATAACGTCCGCCAACGCGGCCAAGATATTCGGACTCTACCCCAGAAAGGGAGCCATCGCCTCCGGCAGCGACGCCGACATCACCATCATCGACCCGTCCATCGACAAGCGCCTGGAGCTGAGCGACCTCCACCTCGAGGACTACAGCATATGGGAGGGCTGGCACGTCGAGGGCTGGCCGGTGACAACGCTGCTGCGCGGCAAGGTGATGGTCGAGGACGGCCGTCTCCTAGGCTCCGCCAGCGACGGCCGCTGGGTCCCCCGCAAGGTGGCGTCCGAGTACACCCAAGGCCCCGCCTGCTGAGGATTGGGAATGCTACAATGACGGGAACAAACAACGTGGAGGCTAGCCCGTGGGAACCTTCAGCGTACCAATCGACATAGGCGACCCCCAGGGACAGTCGTTCCATCGAGTGGACGCCCTCGTTGATACTGGCGCTACTTTGACCAGCGTACCGGCGTCGATGCTGGAGCGACTCGGTGTCGAAAGTACGCGCCGAGGCACATTCCAGCTCGCTAACGGTGAATTGGTGCAGATGGGCCTTGCCGAAACCAAGGTGAGGGTGGAGGGTATGGAAACCAGCACGTGGGTACTCTTCGGCGCGGAGAACTCGCCCATTCTCTTGGGAGCCTACACCCTTGAGGGCCTGCTGCTTGGTGTCGACCCACACAATCAGCGACTCATCCCTGTAAGTGGCCTCTTGATTTCCGAAGTCGCCTTTGGATGAGAATCGGCTACCAGCAGATTTAGAAGGAGACACAACAATGGCAAGACTCTCACTCGCGGACGCCGAAGGCATAATCGCCGGCTGCAAGGCCAAACTCGACGAGATCGGCGTGAAGATGTGCGTCGCCGTCGTCGATCCCCGCGGCGACCTCATCGCAATGATCCGCCAGGACGGCGCCCCTTGGCGCAGCGTACTGATCTGCCAGGGCAAGGCCGTCGCCTCCGTCGCCTGGCTGCGCCCCAGCGGCGAGCTGACCGAAATCGCCCAGTCCCCGGTCCAGCGCGGCCTGATGGCCATGCTCGACGGCCGCATGATCCCCGGCCAGGGCGCGCTGCCCGTCTATCGCGACGGCGAGATAGTCGGCGCCGTAGGATGCAGCGGCGGCGCCCCCGACGAGGACGAGGCCGTCGCTCTCGCCGGCATCACATCCATCGGCCTCACCAGCGCGCCGTAGGAGGGACGTGCCGAGACGTCCCTACTCCACGCGAGTGGCATTGCGTTAGATGGAGTATAGGCGGCGGCGAGAATTGAACTCACCGTCAGCTTGGGCGGCTAACTGCTGGAGGCGATGGTGTACGCTCGAATACTGCGCGCATGACCGCCGCATCTAGTCGATGTCGTCCCGAGGAAAACTATGAGGCATGGTGCCATGTCGTTCGCTCCGCAGTGGAGAGTAAAGTGACGCTCAATAGCACGAACTGGTTGAGTAGTACCTGCGGTGAAGTTGCCTAGTGCTAATATACTGACAAACGGCTCGGTTGACAAACTCACCGCCTTCAGTTTGCGGCGGCACCGCTGTCCGCAGAATTGGTGTCTTCTGCCGATTCTCTTTGTTCGTCACCTTCACTCGGTGGATTGGTTGGCACATTGGAATCGGCAATCTGAATCATACGGCCAAGTTCTTCAGATATACCTAAGTTCAGATGCTCTTGCAGTAGCCCCCCATACTCCAGGGCAAGATCCACCGCGGGGCGCAAGAGGTTCGCCAGTAACGCCATGGGCTCGTCAGGCACGTACACATCGTAGAACAAATCTCCAGCCTCTCGCCGGTCGATCTGAAATCCGTGCGACGGGTATCCGATGGTCAACTTTCGAAGCGTGCCTTCCTTAACATTGCTGGTGCTTACTCGTTGGCCATACTCCAATGCCAGTTGAATTGCGCGCTCCCTTTCCCCGAGCCTACGCGGATCTATCTGGCCATATATGCCTCCAAACAGTCCAAGCGTAAGCTCCGCGGCGGTTCTTAGCGCGGTCTGGGTAGTAAGGCTGCTGGTGCCCAGCGACAATAGACTGTCTAGGTGGCCACGAAATGTCGAAAAGACCGCGTTTTCCAGACTCCGCAGAGCATCAATGTCTATGAGGCTCGACTCATACTCTCCGAACTCGTCCCGGACCATCAATTGAGTATCCAATGGCCCCAGTTCTGCATGGTCTGTCATGACCAGCGCATCGGCGCCCATTGCAATCAGAGTGCCGGTGCTCTTGCAGATACCATCGGTGAACAGAAGGAAACTACCCTTAGCGTATCTGCTTTGGATGCACCTTGTAATGCGATAACCTGCCTCGAAACTGCCGCCAGCAGTGGTCAGGAACACTATGCAGTTTTCGGCATTCGTAGTCGGCGAAGGGCAGAGCTCAATGAAGTCGTGCCCTAGTCCCGGAGTGATGTCGCCAGCTAGGAGGAAAACATCCGCGTTATGTGCATGGGCTAATGATTCAACCACTCGTTCGATCTGATTTCTGCGGTCATCTAAACTCACTCTGCAGTCCTTTGGTGTATCGTGATATGCCGAGTCTGCACCAGTATAGCACAGTCTTTTGCCATTCGTTCAACTTGACGCCCCACGCCCCCTATGCTACCGTTTTCAGCTACAGTACACATACTCTACACATGCTTAGATGGGGAGTAGTAGCGGCCCCGCGCGCCATAGCGAGCCGGTGACGGTGGAAGCCCGGCAAAGCCCGCGCCCGCGAACTCGCCCCGGAGCATCCCGCCTCAAGCCTCCGCGCCCAGGGCGGGACGGTGGCCCCGTTATAGCCCCTCGAGGTGGTCTGCCTAACTCGGCGGGCAACTAGGGTGGTACCGCGGGATTTCCTACTGAAACTATGCTCCCGTCCCTTGTGGATGGGAGCTTTTTCTTTGTTCGAAGGCCAAGCCCAATATCCGAACGGAGCGCGAAGACATGACAACGGCAAGCCAGGCAGAAGTACGCTACGCACACGCCGAAGTTGAGGCCAAGTGGCAGGCGCGCTGGGCCGCGGACGGCATCTACGACGTGCGCGACGACGACCCGCGCCCCAAGTGGTACGAGCTCACCATGTACCCGTACCCCTCCGGCGACCTCCACGTCGGCCACTGGTACGCCATGTCGCCCTCCGACGCCCACGCCCGCTACCGCGCCATGCAGGGCTACAACGTCCTCCACCCCATGGGCTTCGACGCCTTCGGCCTGCCCGCCGAAAACGCCGCCATCAGCCGCGGCGTCCACCCCTACACCTGGACGATGGGCAACATCGAAAACATGCGCCGCCAGCTCCGCACGATGGGGCCGGTCTACGACTGGGACCGCGAGGTCGTCACCTGCGACCCCGACTATTACAAGTGGAACCAGTGGTTCTTCCTCCAGTTCCTCAAGTCCGGGCTGGCCTATCGCGCCTTCGCGCCCGCCAACTGGTGCCCGTCCTGCAACACCGTGCTCGCCAACGAGCAGGTGGTCGACCAGGGCAACTGCGAGCGCTGCGGCTCCGCGGTTTCGCGACGCGACCTGAACCAGTGGTTCTTCCGAATCACGAAGTACGCCGACGAGCTGCTCGACCACTCGCAGATAGACTGGCCCGAAAAGGTCGTCACTATGCAGAAGAACTGGATCGGGCGCAGCGAGGGCGTCGAGATCGAGTTCGACATATCCGAATACGGCCTGGACGAGAGCGTCCTCAAGACGTTCACGACCCGCATCGACACCATCTTCGGAGTCACGTTCGTCGTGCTCGCCCCCGAACATCCCCTGGTCGAAAGCCTGACCACGCCCGAGCACAAGGCCGAGGTGGAGGCCTACGTCGAGCAGGCGCGGCGGCAGAGCGAGGTGGAGCGCCTGTCCACCGAGAAGGAGAAGACCGGCGTCTTCACCGGCTCATTCTGCGTCAACCGGCTCAACGGCGAGCGCGTCCCCATTCTGGTGGCCGACTACGTGCTGCTCACCTACGGCACCGGCGTCGTGATGGGCGTGCCCGCCCACGACCAGCGCGACTTCGAGTTCGCCACAAAGTACGGCCTGCCAATCAAGGTCGTCATCGCCCCGGACGGCTGGCAGGGCGAAGCGCTGGAAGAGGCCTACCTGGATGAGGGAACCCAGGTCAACTCCGGCCAGTTCGACGGCCTGCCCAGCGACGACGGCTGGCAGCGCATAGCCGACCACGTAGAGGCGCAGGGCTGGGGACAGCGCACCGTCGCCTACCGCATGAGGGACTGGCTCATCTCGCGCCAGCGCTACTGGGGCACGCCCATTCCCATCATCCACTGCGACGACTGCGGCGCCGTTCCCGTGCCCGAGGACGACCTGCCCGTGCTGCTGCCCGAGGACGCCCAATTCCGGCCCACCGGCGAGTCCCCGCTCAGATACCACGAGGGATTCATCGAGGCCGATTGCCCTCAGTGCGGCAAGGCCGCCAGGCGCGAGAGCGACACGATGGACACGTTCGTCGACTCGTCCTGGTACTTCCTGCGGTTCGCCAGCCCCAACCACCACACGGACGCCTTCGACCCGGAGGCCGTTCGCGCCTGGAACCCGGTGGACCAGTACACCGGAGGTGCCGAGCACGCCGTGATGCACCTGCTGTACGCGCGATTCTTCGTCAAGGCGCTGCGGGACCTCGACCTGCTGGACTTCGACGAGCCATTCATGCGGCTCTTCAACCAGGGCCATATCATCGCCGGCAGCCAGAAGATGAGCAAGTCGCGCGGCAACGTCATCGCACCCGACGAGTACGTGGAGAGCGTGGGCGCCGACGCCGTGCGCTGCTACCTCATGTTCCTCGGACCGTGGGACAGGGGCGGCGAGTGGAGCGACACCGGCATCAACGGCATGTCCCGCTGGCTCAACCGCGTCTGGGAGATCAGCCGCCGCGACCCGGGTGACCTGCCGCATGTCCCTTCCCCCTCGCAGGGGGAAGGTCAGGATGGGGGTGACCCCGAGCGCGATCTCGCCAGGCTCACACACCAGACCGTCCGTCGTGTCGGCGAAGACCTGGAGCGGTTCAAGTTCAACACCGCCATAGCGGCCCTGATGGAGTTCACCAACTCCCTCAACCGGAGTTGGGAACAGGCCGCCGTGTCGTCCGACACCTGGCGCGAAGCCATCGAAAAGCTGCTGTTGCTGCTCGCGCCCATGGCGCCGCACGTCGCCGAGGAGCTCTGGGAGCAGACGGGCAGGGCATACAGCGTCCACCGGCAGTCGTGGCCCGAGTGGGACCCCGACCTCGCAGCCGACGAGGTCGTCACTCTCGTGGTCCAGGTCAACGGGCGCGTGCGCGACAAGATCGAGGTCTCCGCCGACATCACTGAGGACAGGGCAAAGCAGACCGCGCTGTCAAGTCGGCGAGTGCAGGCGCACGTCGAAGGCAAAGAAATCGCCCGGCTCGTCTACGTCCCCGGCCGCCTGGTGAACGTCGTCGTCCGATAACCCGCCCGGCAAGTCCGCTGTAGTCCCCTCTCCCATCGAGGGTGAAGTAGTGGCGCGCGTCGGGCTGCTACACGCTCCAGTTCTCGACTTGAAGCCCTCGGAAGTTCGCGAAGCCGGACGTGTCGCCGGTTACCAGTATCAGGCCGTTTGTGAACGCCACGGCCGCTATCTGCCCGTCCACGAACGGAGGAGTCAGCCCAGTCAGGCTCAGAC
Organism: Dehalococcoidia bacterium; assembly: GCA_965204815.1. Lineage (GTDB taxonomy): Bacteria > Chloroflexota > Dehalococcoidia > Lucifugimonadales > CATOSD01 > CATOSD01. The sequence continues at coordinate 2,778,162 of OZ242014.1, read as the reverse complement.
GGGCGCGCTCTGCGGCGTGCCACTCTGCGGCGCGCCGGTCGTATTCCAGTATCTGTAGCGTCGGACCAAGCGTCTCGAAGATATAACGTGCCGTCTCGCTCCGACGTGCTGAGACTGGCAATCGGTATAGTCCGTAGAGCAGTTCGTTCCAGACGGGTGCCGCCGTTGCAATTTCCGGCATGTTCGCTCCCAAGCGCTCCTCAATTGCAGGATTGGGCACACGCTTTGTCGGCTCCGAAAGGACGTTCGTGTCCACCAGGTAGCGGAGCGTCATAGCTCAATTTCCCGCCCGGGCGACCTGTCCCGCACGTTGTCAAATACATCGTCGAAGTTAACCTTGTCGAAATCTTGCTCAGACCGCCACTCCTGTATGGCTTCCCAAAGGTCGCCCTTGGCCGCTGGCCGACTCGGCGTGTGGCGCTTGAACCGCCTGAAGTCTTCACAGGACACCAGGACGGCCACCGCCTCGCCCTTCTCGGTCAACTCCACCGGCTCGCCCTCCTCCATCCGCCGGACGATTTCGGAGAGGTTGTCTTGTGCGTAAGAGAGTGAGTATTGTCGAGTCATGATGCGCCTCCTTTCGCTCGGTCGCGCGACTACATGATAGGATGGCGCCGCAAGCCGGTCAACGGAGGAACGACTGAAACGCACGGCGCGCATCGCTTGCGAGCTTGCTGACGGAGCGCCGCCGATGACCTATACTCTCACGAATGGATAGAGCGCCACGGGAAGTTTAAAGTGCGCCCATACTACGGACGCCCTCCGGCCTGCACATGCGCCGCCTGCACCGGCGCGAGGCCAAGCGGTGGTGGCAACAAGAATCCGCGCAACCGCGTCGGCTCCGGCGGCGGTGATTGGCAGATAGTCGATTGCCCGACCTGCGAAGGCACGGGAAAGATCTATGCCGGCTGGTCAAGCCCCGACCAGGGCCGCGTTGGGCGTTGCCCCAGGTGCTTGGGCAAAGGCCAGATTCGCCAGAAACGTTCCAAGTCTCGCCCAAGAAAAGGGACTCCGCACGAACCGACGCGCCGGCCAGAATATAACCCGGCAGGTCAAGGTCGAGGACCATCGTCGCAAGACCAACGCCAGCCACCACCTTCACGTCCCAATCGGCCCCGCCGTCCCGTCTGGGAGGAGGCGCTCGAAGACGCGGCAGCGGTGCCAAATCCGCACCCAACAACACGCCAACCACGTTCTTCCCGTCCGGCGTCCCCCCGCCGACCGTCCATCGAAGCGGTCCGACCAGGATCAAGTGGTCCGCCACCCCGCCCACCACGCGGAAATCCGCCCCGTCGCAGACGAGGCCGCGGCGGTGGAGCCTGGATAGCCCTTCTGCTACTCCTCGTGATTGGCGCCGCCGTCGCTGTTGGAGTCAACCAGGACCTGCAGTCTCAGATCGCCCAGTTTCTCGAGGGGCTGCGAGAACCAGGAACGGCGCCACCCCCTCCAACGCCCCCTCAGGCCGTCGCCGCACCTGAGCCGACCGAAACGCCCGCGCCGCCGACCCCCACACCTGCGCCCCCGTTCGAATGGGCCACCGTCGTCACCCCCGGCGACCGGGTCCTGAAGGCTGGCGACGCCCCGGCCTCCGGCTACCATGCTGGCTGGTTTGGCGACCTTAGCGAGAACGAATTCTCCTACGACGGCAGAACGTACAGAGTCCTGGAGATTACGTACCGCGAATCGGAAGGAGAGGTGAGCGTAAGGCTCGATTCCTGTCTGCCGCCCGCTGCACTCTATGCGCTGAACGTCGGCCCCACCGAGCTCAGGTGGCCAACCCCCGAACGCTCGGATGCGGAATGTAGGTCCAACAGGAGCAATCAACAGGCCTTCAGATTCACCGCGGACGAGCCGGTGATCGTAGCCGATCAACCCGCCACTGTCACACTCACCCTGGTAGCCGAAGGCTTGGTGCAGGCGACAGCGCACCCCTCGCCAACCACCCAGCCCACTTCAACGCCACGCGCCGTCACCGATCCGCCCACGCCGAGCCCAGCGCCCAAGGCAATCATCGTCCCCACCAACACGCCCGCCTCCACGCGCACACCCACACCAACCGCGGCGCCCACGCGAACGCCCACACCGACCGTTGCCCCCACCCGCACACCGACGCCGAGGCCAACGCCCAGACCCGTCATCGTTCCCACCAATACGCCCGCCCCAACGGTTACACCGACTCCCCACAGTTCGCCTGCGCTGCGCCATTTGGAGCTCAAGCAGTACATGCTCGAGCTCATCAACGAAGAGCGCACCTCCGCCGGCCTCAACTCGGTCGTCCTCGGCGACAATATCGCGGCCCAACTCCACGCCGAGTCGGCAGTTGAGAATTGCTTTGGTTCACACTGGGGCATCGACGGACTGAAACCCTACATGAGATACAGCCTGGCTGGCGGTTACCAATCGAACGGCGAGAACTGGCACGGGAGAACCAGTTCGTTTCGACGCAATGGCACAACGTGGTCGAGCATTGAGTACTGCCTAACAGGATCCACCAGAGGGTTTCCGCCGACGCTAAACAACATCGGAAGGGACGACGTGAGGCAGGCCATGACTGGTTGGATGGACAGCCCTGGCCACCGCCGAAACATACTGACTCCGAGCCACAAGATGGTGAACATAGGCCTGGCGACGGACGGCTACAATTTCGGAGCGATCCAACATTTCGAGGGCGACTACGTCGAGTACGACAGTCTGCCAACCATTAGCGGCAGCATCTTGACGCTGTCGGGCAAGACCAAGAACGGCGCACACTTCAACGAATCGGGTGATCTAGGAGTCCAAATATACTACGATCCGCCGCCCCATACCCTCACGAGAGGACAGCTTGCGCGAACCTATTGCTACGGTAATGGTCGAATCGTTGCCTCCCTACGTCGGCCCTTGACCGGAAACAGCTACTGGCCCGAGGACGAATTCACAAGAACGTACTCGCCGTGCCCTGATCCTTACGAAGTCTCGGCGGACTCACCGGGCCCTCGCACGCCGGACGAAGCAAGGGCGTACAAGAACCAAGCCGTAAGGGCATACCAAAACCGAGTCGGCACCACAATTGTCGTGCCCTGGATAACTGCGGATGAGTGGCGTGTCACTACCAGCGCCTTCTCCGTGAAAGCCGACATCGGCGACGTGCCCCCGGGCGTCTACACAATCGTCGTCTGGGCGCCCATCGACGGCGAGCGTGAGGTCGTCTCCGAGTACTCCATCTTCCACAAAATCACCCCGCCCGACACCTACACGCCATGACGCATTCCCACGCCTCGGCCGTTATCGACCGAATCTCCCCAACCCCCTTGATTCCCACGCACATCCGTGCTATTCTCGCTACATGACCTACCAACCCAACATACCGGCGACCCCAGTCGGCGCAGTCGAGGCCTGCGACACACTGTCCCCCTCCGTTTCGCTTCACCGGTCTCAGGCCCTGAACCGTGCCGTCCCTGTCCTGCAGTCGTCCCGAACCATCGGGCCGCCCAGCTAGGGGACGAGCCAGAATAAGACAAACGAAACGGAATGTGACAGTTCTTTTGACATCCCCGCTCGGCGGCCGAATGGCAGCCCTCCCTTGCCCGCTCTCTGCAGCCCCTTCATTCGTGTCGTTTCTGGATAGCCTCCGTCCACCCGCCGTGCGTGTTGACGCACCCACGGCCCTGCGGTTAAATTCCTCCTGACACTCGCGGCGTCCTCCGCAACCCTCTACAGCCGCGCCAGCGAAAGGAGCACCTGCCGAGTTGACCGCGCTGCCCCTGCGGGGGCTGACCGTCGTGGAAGTCGCCCAAGGCGTCGCCGGTCCGCACTGCGGACGGATGCTCGCGGCGTTCGGTGCCGACGTCGTCAAGGTCGAGCTTCCGCCCGACGGCGACTGGTCCCGACGCGAGGGGCCGTTCCTCACCGACGACGGCGACCCCGAGTCCAGCGCCCTCTTCCTCTACAACAACACCGGCAAGAAGAGCGTGCTGCTCGACTGGCGCACACCCGAAGGCATGGCCCGCCTGTCGGCGCTGGCCGCCTCCGCCGACGTGCTCATCGAGGACTGGACCCTCCCGCTCCGTGAACGGCTCGACCTCCCAACGGACGCGTTCACGTCAGCGAATCCCGGCCTCGTCGAGCTTTGCGTCACCCCATTCGGCCTGTCCGGCCCGTACGCGCGCTGGAACTCCAGCCCGATGGTCCAACTCGCCCTCGGCGGCTACATGTACCTCATCGGCGAGGAGGATCGCGAGCCTCTCACGCTGCCCGGGCGCCAGGCCGACTATCTCACGGCGCTCACCGCCTACGCCGCCGTCCAGTTCGCGCTCTGGGAGCGCGGACGCACCGGCAAGGGCCGGTTCCTCGAGCTGACGATGATGGAGACCGTCGCCACTCTCCACCAGTACACCTACGTCATGCACACTTACGAGGGCCTCGTGCGCACTCGCAACGGCCACAGGTGGGAGCGGCAGGGGCCGTTCGCCACCTATCCGAACGTCATCCTGCCCTGCGCCGACGGCCAGCTCTGCTGGGGCCTCGCGATGGAGTGGCAGTGGGACCTGCTCTGCACGATGATGGGCAGGGAGGACCTGCAGGAAGACCCGCGCTTCGAAACGCGCCAGAAGCGCCGCGCCAACGCCGAAGCGATAGACGAGATCATCCTCGAGTGGTCGAAAGACCGCCTCCGCGCGCCGCTATTCGCCGAATCGGCCGGCGACTGGGGCCTCGTCACCGCGCCCGTCCTCGATCTGGGAGAGGTGCTCGACGACCCCCAGTACCAGCATCGCGGCATGTTCCAGCGGCTCGACCACCCATCCGCTCCGACGGCCGCCTACCCCTCGTTCCCGTTCCACTCCTCCCTGGGCACGCCGGAGCTTTCTCGCGCACCGCTACTGGGCGAGCACACCGACGCGGTACTCGCGTGAGCGTCCCGATGTTCCACTCCGCTCTAAGCGACATCCGCGTTATCGACATGACCAGGGTCTGGGCCGGTCCGCTGGGCGGCAGGATATTTGCCGACTTCGGCGCCCACGTCATAAGAGTGAGCGATCCCAGGACCGCCGAGCAGGGGCTGAGCCTCATAGACCGGGAGCTCAATCGCAACAAGCCCAACCTCGCCGTCCGCCTCGACACCGGCGAGGGCCGCGACATATTCCTGGACCTCGTGGCCATAACCGACGTCGTGGTTGAGAACTTCAGGCCCCGCGTCATGCCCAACCTAAACCTGGGCTACGAGTCTCTCAGCGAGGTGAATCCGGGCATCGTACTCTGCTCGATGTCCGGCTTCGGCGCCACCGGCCCGTACTCCAACTATCCCTCCCTCGGCACCGCGGCCGAGGCGCAGGCCGGCATCGTCTCGATGCTCGGCTACCCCGGCGAACCTCCGCTGCCCACCGGCCTGGCCTACGCCGACCCGCTCTCCGGGCTGAACATGGCCGCCGCCGTCATGAACGCGCTCACCCACAAGCGCGAGGCCGGCCTCGGCCAGTTCATCGACCACTCGCTATCCGACAGCCCCGTGGGCGTCCTCGGCGAGTATTTCCTGGCCCGCTCCGTCAACGGCGGCCAGCCGCGTCCGGCGGGCAACCGCTTCTGCGGCCACGCGCCAAGCCGCGCCTACGCCGCGTCCGGCGACGATAACTGGGTCGCGGTGTCCGTCACCTCCGACGACGACTGGCGTGCGCTCCGCCGCGCCATAGGCGACCCCGAATCGCTGGACAGGCCTGAGTACGCCACCGCCGACGGACGCCTCCAGCACGAGGACGCCATCGACGCCGCTGTCGCAGCCTGGATGCGCGACAAGGCCCCCCGTGAGGCCATGACGCGCCTGCAGGCGGAGGGCGTGCCGGCGGGCCTGGTCGCCAAGAACCACCAGGTGCTGTCAGACCCCCATCTCGGCGCTCGCGACTTCTTCGTCGACCTGGAAGAGCCGAAGTTCGGCCCAAGACGCTACCAGGGCAATCCTATACCCGGCAACAACCTGGACAAGCGCCACTGGCGGCCCGCCTCCGAAATCGGCCAGGACTCCGAGTCCGTACTGACGGAGTTGCTGGGCTACGACAGACACCGCGTCGCGCGGCTGATTGGCGACAACATCGTGGGCGTCCACACGCCCTCCGACTAACAGGCAATCTGCAAAGGAGACCTATGAACTACTCGGTTACTGTGCTTCCCGGCGACGGCGTTGGCCCCGAGGTCGTCGCCGAGGCGACCAAGGTGCTCAAGGCCGTGGAGGGCCGTTTCGGCCACTCATTCGACCTCAGCTACGGTAGCGTGGGAGGCAACGCCATCGACTCGCACGGCACCGCCCTCCCGGACGAGACCGCCGAGCTATGCGAGAACACCGACGCCATCCTGTTCGGAGCGGTAGGCGGCCCCAAGTGGGACGACCCCAGCGCCGCCGTCCGTCCCGAAGACGGCATTCTCGCCATTCGCAAGATGCTGGGGCTGTTCGCCAATCTCCGCCCCGTCAGGGTGTTCCCCGAGCTCATCAACTCCAGCCCGATCAAGCCCCACCTGCTCGAAGGCGTGGACATGGTTGTAGTCCGAGAGCTGACCGGCGGTCTCTACTTCGCCAGGCCCAAGCGCCGCTGGCAGACCTCCCGCGGCAGGCGCGGCGTGGACACGCTCCGCTACACCGAGGCGGAGATAGTCCGCATCGTTCGTGCCGGGTTCGAGCTGGCGCGCGGGCGGCGCAAGCTGCTCACCTCCGTGGACAAGGCCAACGTGCTTGAGTCGTCCCGGCTATGGCGCGAAATCGCCGATGAGGTCTCGGCGGACTACCCGGACGTGGAACTGGAGCACGTCCTGGTCGACAACGCCGCGATGCAGCTCATCCGCAACCCGGCCCACTTCGACGTCATCGTCGCCGAAAACACCTTCGGCGACATACTCACCGACGAGGCGTCCGTGCTGTCCGGCTCGATGGGAATGCTCCCCTCGGCCAGCCTCGCCGGTCTGCCAGGCGCGAGCGGCCGTCGCAGGCGCAGCGCCGTCAGCCTGTACGAGCCTATACACGGCACCGCGCCCGACATAGCGGGGCAGGGCGTAGCCAACCCCATCGGCACCATCCTCAGCATGGCGCTGATGTTGCGCTACTCCTTCGGCCTGGAGGACGAGGCGACCGCCGTCGAGGGCGCCGTCTCCGGCGTGCTCGCGGAAGGCTACCGCACCCCCGATATCGCGGCAGACGGCGGCGACGTGGTCTCCACCACCGTTCTTGGCGGCGTAATCGCCGGCCGCATCTGAGGAGGACAACCTTGGCATTCGACATCCTGATTCTGAACGGCGTCGTCGTGGACGGCACCGGGTCGCCCCGGTACCGCGCCGACGTTGGCATTTCCAACGGCCGGATCGAGGCCATCGGCTCGCTCGGCCACGCCGAGGCGGCGCGGCGTATCGACGCCACCGGCCACGTGGTGTCTCCGGGCTTCATCGACATGCACACCCACTCCGACGTCACACTATTCGACGATCCCGGCGGCGACAGCAAGGCCCACCAGGGTGTCACCACCGAGGTCACCGGAAACTGCAGCTACTCCCCATTCCCCGCCGGTAGGGGCGGCCCGAAGGCCCTGCAGGACGAGCTGGGCAAGGCCCTAATCGGCGACGCGACCTGGGAATGGAACACGCTCGACGACTGGGCCGGCGCGCTCGAGTCCAACGGCATCAGCATCAACCTGGCTCCCCAGGTCGGCAACGCCGCGCTGCAGATATCCTCCGGCGCTATCGAGGACCGGCCCGCTACTCCCGACGAGCTGCGCGAGATGAAGCGCCTCGCCGCCGAGGCTGTCGAGATGGGCGCTTTCTCCCTGTCCACGGGCCTGTCGGTCACGCCCTCAGCCTACGCCTCCACCGACGAGATAGTGGCCATCTGCGAGTCCATCAGGCACTACGAGGGCGCGTTCTACGCCACCCACGCCCGCGTCGGCAACGGCCTGCACATGTCGGCCATCGAAGAGGCCATCGAGATAGGCCAGCGGGCCGACATCCCGGTCCAGTTCTCCCACCTGGCAATCACCGACCCCCGGGCGTACGGCGAAGGCCCCAATATGGTCGATCTGCTGGTGAAGGCCCGCGAGGGCGGGCTGGACATCACATACGATATGTACCCGTACACCGCGGCTGGCGCGGGCTTCAACCAGCTCATGCCCCTGTGGGTGCAGGCAGGGACTATCGAAGACTTCATGGCGCGCCTGCGAGACCCCGACCTCAGACGGCGCGCCCGCGGGGATATCGCTGAGGGGCTTGGTGGACTGGAGCCGCAGTGGGATGCCTGGTACGTGGCCTACATTCACACGGAGGGCAACCAGCACCTCGTCGGCAAAAACATCGTGGAGATAGCGGGCGAAAGGGAGATCGAACCCGCCGAGGTCGTAATCGAACTGATGGAGGAGGAGAACGGCTCTGTGCCAACGCTCGTCCACAATCGCGTCGAAAGCGACGTCCGCTACTTCATGGGCCACGACCTTGCCATGATAGGCTCCGACGGCAACGCCGTCTCGCCGAACGGCGCATACAAGGACGCGCTGCCCCACCCGAGGTTCTACGGCACCCACCCGCGCATCCTGGGCCGCTACGTCCGTGAGCAGCCCGCCGTCCTGACTCTGGAGCAGGCCATCCACAAGATGACCGGCTTCCCGGCACAGCGCATGGGCATGAAAGACCGCGGCCTCGTCAAGGAGGGACTGACGGCGGACCTCGTAGTCTTCGAACCAGCGACGGTCATCGACAACGCCACCTGGGAGGACCCGCACCAGTACCCCGAAGGCATACCCTACGTGTTGGTAAGTGGCGTGCCGGTAGTCGACGAAGGCAGGCACACCGCCGCCCGTCCGGGCAAGGTCCTCCGCCGCGGCCAGTCATAATCCCCGATCATCCGCAAAGTCCCTGAAGCAAACCGTCGAATGACAAACGACCGCCAAGCTGCCATAATTGGCCCTACCAAGGCGCACCCGCTGCGCCGCACTCCGGGAGGTGACCCATGGCTACACAGACCGCCATAGACACGCTGGTAGATTCGCTCAACGAGCGCTCCGAGAAGGAGCCTTTTCACGTAGGCTGGTACTTCAAGGACCTGTCGAGCGGCCGCACCGCCGTCCGCAACGGCGACGTGGTGGTGCCGTCCGCAAGCACCCGCAAGATAGCCATAATGATGGCCGCTCTCAAGGCCGTGAACGAGGGCAGGCTCTCGCTCGACCAGCCCATCCCGATCCAGGCCAAGTACCAGGACAACAACTCCGGCTGCTTCCAGCACCTCAAGCCCGGATTCGTGCTGCCTCTGCGCGACCATCTCGCAATGATGATAATAGTCAGCGACAACACCTGCACCGGCACCGTCGCGGACCTGGTGGGCCTGGACGACGTCAACGCCCTCTGCCAGTCGATCGGCATGGTCGGCACCGCCCACAGGCACGGCATTCCGCCCGGAAACCTGGACCGCAACCACCCCGTGGACGCCTCCAACGCCACCACGCCCAACGACGTCGGACTGCTGCTCGAACTCATCCTGCGCGGCACGACCGACGAGGAAGCCGCCGCCAGCCTGGGCTGCACCACCGAGCTGTGCCAGGTAGGGCTGGAAATCCTGCTCTGGCAGAAGCTCAACACCCGAATGCCGTCCATGCTGCCCAGCGAGGCCAGGGTCGCCCACAAGACCGGCACCGGCGCGCGCAACTACAACGACGCGGGCATCATCTTCCAGGGCGATACCCCGCTCTGCGTGCTGACGGCGTACACCGAGAACGTGCCCGTCGATCTCGACGACGGCAGGCCGGGCCACACCGCCGCCGCGCATCTCATAGGCTCGCTGGCCAGACTCTGCTACAACGCCCTGAAGGCGTAACGAGGCAGATACATCCATGGCCGCCCCGGACGCCATACAGGCCTGGAAGAGCAGGGTGCAGAGCCACCACGCGCAGTCGATCAGAGCGCAGGAGAAGAACCCGCCCGACGCGGACTTCTGGCGCACGCGAGCGTCTGCCTTCCGCGCAGACCCCCGGCGCGAGCCGGACGCCGCGCTGCGCCGCATGCTGGACATGGCCGGTCCCGACACCACCGTGCTGGACGTCGGCGCTGGCGGTGGCCGCCTCGCGCTGCCTCTCGCCTTGCACTGCCGTCACGTCACAGCGGTGGAACCGTCGCCGTCGATGGTCGAGCAACTCCAGGAAGGCGCGGACGAGGCGGGAATCTCGAACCTCTCCGTCGTGCAGGCCAACTGGGAGGACGCAGAAGTCGAGCCTGCCGACCTGGTCATCTGCTCGCACGTCGTCTACGGCGTGATGGAGATCGGCCACTTCATGCGCAAGCTCGACGCCCACGCCCGGCGGAAGGTCGCCGTGTTCGCGTTCATGGACTCGCCCCCCAGCCGCTTTGCGGACTTCTGGCGCGCGGTATACTGCGAGGAGCGGCTGAACATGCCCGGCCTGCCGGAGCTCATGCAGGTGCTGTGGCAGCTGGGCATCTATCCCAACGTAGAGATGATGCCGAACGAAGCCCGCTCGCCGTTCGAAAGCCGCGAGGACGCCGTGGATCAGGTCGCCGGCTTCCTCTGGGTCCGGCCCGGCAGCGAGGAGGAGGAGCGGCTGCGCGCCGCCGCCGCCGAGTTGCTCACGGAGGACGAAGACGGCATCAGAATCAAGGGCGCGAAGTTCAGGCCCAACGGCCTCATCACCTGGAAGCCCGCCCCGTACGAGCGAATCTGATAGCCTGGAAGTAGAATTCTACCGAACCAAGCACAGTCTGAACTCAGCTTTGAGACACCGACTCCTGAGATATGGGATGTTGCCAGGGATGTAACGCTTGGCGTGGGGATAGCCCAGAGGAGGACCATCATGAAAGTCACCAAATGGGAGAGAGACGTTGATCTTGAAGAGATTGGCGAACTATCTCCATATCCGCCCTGCAAGAATGAGCGGCATAATCTTTTCTGGAAATATGACTACCTAGGCCCGATGGATGCACTGGCTACAATAGAAAAATACGGCGTTTTCGAGGTGCGAGATTGTGTGCGGTGTGGCCGCGTTCAACGCAGATTCCGGATGCCGGAGAATCCCAACGATGTAGATATCCTAATTAGATTAGTTGAGGAATTCTCGCCAAGAGCGTGGTGGGAAGCGAGAAAGTACCTCGACCTAGATTCCACTAGTTCGTAACAAATCCGGTGGTTGAGCGATCGGAGCTAACAAAGGAGGAAAGCAATGGCAAAGCCAAAGCAGTTGGGCCACATCGTGCTGAGAGTCCGTGACCTCGAAGAGTCGGAACGCTTCTACTCCAACGTGCTGGGCCTGCACGTCACCAACAAGCGGCCCGGCAGCATGACCTTCATGAGCGCCGGGGACTCGTCGTCGCACGAACTCGCGCTGGTGCCGGTCGCGCCTGACGCTCCCGGCCCGGAGGACACCCGCGTGGGCCTGTTTCACTTCGCATGGGAGATGGAGTCCCTCGAAGCGCTGAGGGAGCTCTACCAGCACATGAAGGACGAGAACGTGAACATCGGCGGCATCGGCGACCACGGCATCTCGATAGGCGTCTACTTCTTCGACCCCGACGGCAACCAGATCGAGGTCTTCTACGAGATGCCCAAGTCCGAGTGGCCGGAGGACGGCGACCTCTTCTCCGGCGACTTCCCGCTTCCCCTAGAGGAAACCGCCGACGCCACCGCGTAAGTCCTATGCACCAGTCCCTTCCCTCTCGCAGGGGGAAGGTTAGGATGGGGGTGAAAGTGGGCTTCATCAAATGACAGCCATGCCATTCGGACCCTTCGACGACGCCACCGCCGTGCTCGCCGCCCTGCGCGACGGTCAGGTGTCGGCGGTCGAGCTGCTGGACCACCACCTGGAGCGCATCGGGCGCCACAACCCGACGCTCAATGCCATCGTCACGCCAGACTACGACAGCGCCCGCGCCCGTGCGCAAGCCGCCGACGAGTCGCGGGCGCGGGGCGAGAGCGCGCCGCTGCTGGGGCTGCCGCTCACCATCAAGGACTGCATCGACGTCGCCGGGCTGGTGGGCACTGCCGGGCTGGAGGACTTCTCCGAGCGTGTTCCTCCTGCCGACTCGCGCGTCGCCGCCCGCGTTCGAGAGGCCGGCGCGGTGATCATGGGCAAGACCAACGTCCCGCCCAGCGCCGCCGACTGGCAGTCCAACAACCCGATATTCGGGCGCACCAACAACCCCTGGGACCTGGAGCGCACGCCCGGTGGCAGCACCGGCGGCGGCGCTGCCGCCGTCGCCGCGGGTCTCACGCCGCTGGAGTTCGGCAGCGACATCGGCGGCTCCATACGCGTGCCCGCGTCCTTCTGCGGCATCTACGGCCACAAGCCCAGCGAAACCGCCCTGACCAAGAGCGGCCACTTCCCGGGCTCGCCGCTGCCGAATCCCGCCGCGGTTATGGCAGTGCAGGGGCCGCTCGCCCGCAGCGCACGCGACCTTGAGATCGCGTTCGACGTGGCGTCCGGGCCGGACGTTGGCGAGGACGTGGCCTGGTCCCTGAACGTGCCGTCACCGCGACACGAGGACCTCTCGTCGTTCCGCGTGGCGGTGATGCCGCCCATTGAGTGGCTGCCCGTCCACGACGAGATAGCCGCCGCCCAGCAGCGCCTGGAGGACAGCCTCCGCGCGGCGGGCGCGACGGTGAGTCACGCTCAGCCGGAGGCGTTCGGCGACCTGCGGGCGCACCAAAGGTTGTACCTGTCGATACTGTCGCTGCTCACCGGCCCGCCCAACGTGGAGCACCGCCGCCGCCTGGCGGAAAACATGCGCTCAACCGGAAACGAGTTCGACATCGCCTCCGCCAACGGCATGGAGGCCAGCGCGATGGACCTGCTCGGCTGGCTCAGCGAGCGCGAGCGCTACCGGCAGTCCTACCGCGACTTCTTCCGTGACTGGGACGTGCTGCTCGCGCCGATAACGATAGTGCCGGCGTTCCCCCACACCACCGCGCCCTGGCCCATGCGCACGGTCGACGTCAGCGGCCAGGCCGTGCCATACGGCATGCAGGTCGTGTACCCCGCCATGGCCACGCTATGCGGCCAACCCGCCACGGCATTCCCCCTGGGTCTCACCACCGGCGGCCTCCCCATCGGCCTCCAGGCTATCGGCCCGTATCTAGAGGACCGCACCCCCATCCGCTTCGCATCGCTGGTGCAGGCGCACGTCCAACCCTTCGAGCCACCGCCAGGGTACGAGTAGGCACGGGTCTCTGTTCGGACACCAGTCCCCTGGAGGCGCGTTCGGCGGCGCATACGCAGGAACGACGATAGGCCCGCGCCGCCGACGGTCCGTGCGAATCAGGCTGGCGGGTCTGCTTCGGCGCCCGCCGGGGAGTACTGCTCGCGGTAGTATTCCATGCCCAGGTGGGTGATCTGGTCCTCTCCCATGAGCCAGCGCAAGGTGTTCTTGAGCTTTGTCTGTTGGATGAACAGATCGTGCTCGGGATAGACGGAAGGCGCGTGCTGGGGACTCTTGAAGTAGAAGGAAAGCCACTCCTGTATGCCCGCCAAACCGGCGCGCTGGGCCAGGTCCATGAAGAGTATGAGGTCCACTACCAGTGGCGCGGCGAGTATGGAGTCCGAGCAAAGAAAGTTGATCTTGAGCTGCATGGGATGGCGCAGCCATCCGAACAGGTCGATGTTGTCCCAGCCCTCTTTGGCGTCACCGCGGGGCGGGTAGTAGTTGATGCGCACCTTGTGATAGGCGTCGGAGTAGAGCTCGGGGTACAGATCCGGCTGCAGGATGTACTCCAGCACGCCGAGTTTCGACTCCTCCTTGGTCTTGAAGTTCTCGGGCTCGTCGAGGACCTCGCCGTCCCGGTTGCCAAGGATGTTGGTGGAGAACCACCCGTCCATACCGAGCATTCTCGCCTTGAGCATGGGCCCGATTACCGTCTTGACGAGCGTCTGGCCCGTCTTGAAGTCCTTCCCGCAGACCGGAACGCCTTCATCCCTGGCCAGCTTCTCGAGAGCGGGCACGTCCACCGACAGGTTGGGTGAGCCGTTGATGAATGGCACGCCCTCCAGGAGGGCGGCGTAGGCGTAGAGCATCGAGGGCGCGATTCTGGAGTCGTTCTCGGTGAGAGCGCCGACGAGACTCTCGAGGTCCTGGTGTACCTCGCTTTCCTCAATGAATATTTCGGTAGAAGCGCACCACGCCATTACCAGCCTGTCGCAGTCGTTGTCCTCCTTGAACCGGCGTATGTCCTCCCGAATGGCTTCGACGGCCTCAAGCTTGCTGCCGAATGGTTTGACGTTGTCGCCCTGGATGCGCTTGACGTAATCGTTGTCGAACACCGCCTCCATCGGTTTGACCGACCTGAGAAAGTCCGCGATCGGCTCTATCTCCTCGTGCCGGTCCAGGACGCCGCACTTGACCGCGGCATCATACGCGTCGTCCGGTATCGGGTCCCATGCGCCGAATACGAGCTGGTCCAGTCCCGCTAGAGGAACGAAGTCCCTTATGAGGGGCGACCTCCTGTCGGGCCGCTTGCCGAGCCGTATCGTCGCCATCTGGCTTATGGAACCTACGGGCTCGCCGGATCCGCGCCGAACGTGTTCGACCCCGGCGATGAGTGTCGACGACACGGCCCCTAGGCCCACCAGGAGGACGCCAAGCCGGCCGTCCGGCGGTTCGACGCCGGGCGTGCCGGCCGAAACGAAGTCCCTGGGCTCGAGGGCGATTCCCTGCTGGCGGGCGAGCTCCAGCAGCCTCTCGTGCCACTGCGAGGGTATCCTCCCGGTCCTCGCCCAGTGTTGCACCGTGCTCTGCCGCTTGCCCAGCAGTGCCGCCAGCGCGGACTGCCCCCCGAATCTGCTGATGATCTGCTTTGCGGTATTCTTCTCGTTACTCATGGCGATTATCCTAACGATATTATCGTTAGAAGTCAAGCCTGCCGCACATCCGCAGTTCCCATCCGCTTCGCCGCCCTCGTCCAGTCCCGGATACAGCCCTTCCAGCCCCCACCCGGCTACGCGTAGAGCATAGCGAATCCGTAGTGGGCCTCTCCCAGGCTATCAGGCAGGTCTAGCGGCGGGCGGGCGTGATGGGGACTTCCCTCAATTCGCCGGGCCGTAATCCCGTCGATGGCCGCGCGAATCTCCGCTATTCGCAGTTGCACGTCCGGCCACTTGGTGGAAAGAAGGACTATGATGCCCAGCCGCCTGCCGGTGAGATTCTGTTGATGCCTCATACTCTGGTCGGTAGTAACCAGGACTTCGTAGCCCTGCCTTTCGGCCCTGTCGATTAGCTCTCCATTGGCCAACCGGTCCCACCCCATCTCTGCCGCCGTATCGGCCGAGTGTCCGTGGAGTTGTCGCCTGAGGGGTCTGGGCGTGCCATGATCAAACAGTATCTTCAAGGCTGCTCACTGGTACGGGCGCCTTCGAGGAATCGGCCACGAATTGCAGAACTGCCCTTACCTTCCATTCGTCCACAGGCGCGAACCAATCCATGAACTCTTCGATAGTGGCGCCTGCCTCCAGGTTCTCGAACAGAGCCGATATGGGCAGCCTGGTCCCGGTGAACACCCAGGCCCCGCCAAGCCTGTCGGGCACGCTTTCCACCGCCGGGCACTTGCTCCAATCCGTCATGCGGGCACCTCCTTCGCGATTGCCTGTCCCTCTGCGGCGTTGTAGATTTCTTGGTTCATACCGTTCGCCATCAGGCCGCTTTCCTCTACGGGACGCCGACGGTCGGCTTCGTCAGGCAACTGATCCGCCGCCTCGCGCACGTCTAGCTTGCCCGTCACCACATCGGAGACGAGGCGGGTGCGGTACTCTTCCACCAGCTCGATCTGACGTTGGGCGCGGGCGATGGCGGCGTCGATGCCCGCGGTGGCCTTGTCGAGGTACTGGGCGATGGCGGCTTGCTCTCGGCTGGGTGGTACTGGCAAGTGTAAGTTAAGGACTCGCTCCACAGCCAATCCGGGTTGCGCGGCAGCGATAGAGTATTGATTCAGGTCCATTGCCTTGAGAGTGGCGCCAAACCAGTCGACGACGTGCTCAGGGTCGAGAGTCGCCACTACAGCGTGCTCCGAGGCCCAGAATCTCCCACGTGCCATGTGTACGTTCCCGCAAAGTGCGCCCTGTCTACCAATCAACGCATACTGCCCATCGTGCGTGTAGCTTGACGTGTACCCTCTCAGCCCGTTCCCGCCGTATACGGGGAATTCGCCGCTTTCTTCGATTCTCTCTGCCGTGATGCCTTCCCCGGTCTTCATCTCGCAAACCGTCTTCAGCCGCCGCACCTCCCAGTGCGCCGGCACGTCGCCGAGCCACTCGACGCCGGATGGCTTGAGGCGCACATCGGGGTCGAGGCCGCGGGTGACGGCCCGGTTGATGACGGCCTGCTTCTCCTCCTCCAGCAGGTCGACGAGCTTGCGCTTGGCGTCGACGTAGCGGCGGATGCGCCGGTCGGCATGGTCCAGGTAGCGCACGATGGCGCTCTGCTCGGGGAGGGGTGGGAGGGGGATCGACAGATACTTGAGCTGGCTGCTGTAGATGTGCATGATGGTGATGCCTCGTCCCATCATAGACTTCTGAGCTTGAGCAGCAGGACAGTCTAGTGAGTAGCCAGCAAACTTAGGTTCGATTGGAATCGTTGGCCGAAATATGACCAAGTCGCCACCGCAGAGAACCTGAGTGCGCATCAAGTTCACTGCGGACTTGCCGATCTCCTCTATGGTCTCTCCCGACGTAGGAAAGAGGATGTCGCCCCTATTGATTGGCGTATAAGCACTGGCCTTCGCTGGCGAAACGTAACTCCGTGTCCGGCTTATGAAGGACTCGTGCGTTGTGTAGAGGTCTCCATATCGGACACAGGGTATTCCGTCGGGTGCCTCGTCATCCTTCGTTCCACCAGAGCCTTTGGAGAAGACGCCAATCCTTCCAAGCTGAACCACATCCCAATGCGCTGGCACGTCGCCGAGCCACTCGACGCCGGAGGGCTTGTAGGCGGGGTAGGACGTCATAGACAATGTGACTCCTACTCCTGTTAGCCTCTTCTTCTCACACATTTGTAGATCGTCACGATCGCTGGAATAGACAAGCTTACGGGGTTATAGATCATTCTGGCGATCAACTGGATTAGCCATGAGCGTTGCTCCGTGCTGTTGACGGAAATCATGACTTCTAGTAGGTCACCGAGAATCACCGTTCCGATTGTCCATAGGAGGAGTAGATACACCCCTGAACCGATGATCGTCTGAATTCTCGCATCCACTGAATCTTCCTCCTGGAATGTTGCAACTTAAGCACCTGTGATTTCCTGATCCGAACCTCGGTCTGATCTAATTCTGCCAGCCTTTCCGGTGGTCCCTAGTCCTGTTTCGTGCGAATGCCCTCCGCGAGTTGTTTGGCGGAGTTCCATTTCTACGCACATACGCTCGGTGAATCCAACGGGCAATCTTGGCGGGTGCCCAAGGCCTAGGCCAATCGTAGATGAGTGCGTAAGGGTCCTCGCCTCTGCTGTTGTCCGCCAGGCGAGGGGGAATGAGTCGAGGATTGCGCTTCTTGCCATAACTGAGATGGTTTGGCAGTAGAATTCCCAATAGACCACACCTAGAGTTTCTCTTGGTCTTCCTGATGCTCGAACCGATTTCTCGGTCGACGTACATACGCTGCCAAGTACGAGGCCCAACCAGCACGACCGTCACACTCGCATCACGAATGTACTCGTCGCGAATCTTTTGTTGCACTGTCGCCGTCTTCAGGCCCGTGTCATCGATGTTGCCAGTGTCAACAGACCTGTCGACGATTCGCTTGCCCATCCTACGGACAAATTCTTCCTTGTAATCGATGTCCTCTTCGTGAAAGCTGACAAACACCCTGTGCCTGGGTATCTTAGCGGCCACTTTTCGTCTCCCAACTATAGTATCAAGCACCACGCCAGCAGCACTGTTCCGACGACGACAGCGTAGAACGGCGGCACCGAGAAAGACAAGAACATCGCCCAGAGAGTTCCCCGCCAGACGGAGCCCTTCGGCGACACGGCGAACAGTTCAGAGGCGGTAGCCTGCCCATCATGGAGCAGTCTTACAAAGCTGTTGTAAGAGTTTCTGAACCCGCGTTCCAGCGAGAGATAGTAAGCATCCAGTAGGTAGAACAACACCGTGGGAGCCAAGGCTATCAGCGCATGTTCCGCCTTTCCCGTCCGCGCCACAAGCACCAGAATTGCCGCGACGAGCGTGACGCACCACACCTTGCACGAGCGGCTGTTCTCCGCCATGCGAGTGATGACTCCCTGCACTATTTCCAAGTGCTTCTGAACGGCGGGCGTGGTGTGGTCAAGCCCTGGTTCGTCGGCCACGTCACTCCTCCTTTCGCTAACGGTGTAGGTCCTTACCGCCTCCGAACCGATAGTTCATTCAGTTTGGCGTTGATCCTCGTCCACTTCCAAGGAATTGGTTCTCCAAGTCGCGTTACACCTTGATACGACCTTCCTTGCGGCCTGACTTGGATTATCGGCTTGTTGAGACTGCGAGCCATGTCCGTTTCTATGATGATGCCAGGAGAATTGTGGGTGTCCTGACCAATCAGAACGACTACCACATCGCACCCTCGGATGGCTGCCCGCGCCTTGTTCCGCCAGTTCTCGTCCGGATACGTTTCGTGGAGCGAACAGTCGCGGATACGGTGCTGCGTGAGCGTCCTGGCCTGTTCATAGAAGCTGTTCTGTAGGTCTCTGTCCTTGTCGAACTCGAAGCTCACGAAAATGTTGAGACGCGTCATGAGCACCTTTTTTCTCCGAATTGTATGTACGCTACCCCGCCGCGTACAGCCGGTTGACGTTGGCGTGCCTCGCCGGATCGAGGTCGCGGCCCCGAAGCGCCGGATGGTCCGGGCCGTAGCGAAGCGCGCGGTAGAGCATGTTGTTGACCCCGCCGAAGCGCCTGTCCGGCACGAAGAACGGGTTGATGTACTCCCAGACGAGCTCCTTGCTCGGCGTCACTTCGATCACGCGGCCCGCGGCGCCCTCGCATATCAGCGTGTTGCCGTTGGGCAGCCGCGCCGCGCCGCTGATGTGGAAGCTGAAAAGGTGCAGCGGCTGCATCCCCTTGTACTCCCACTCGATCTCGCTGGTGACCGGGTTCACCTCCACCGCGCGTGACCCGCTGGGACCCCGGCGGTGCGGTCCGTTATCGAACATCAGCACGTGGCCGTTGTCCAGGAAGGTGGCGTTGTGCTGATGGGATAGCTCGCCCGCTCCCCACTTCCAGCGAATGTCGCCCTTCTCCCTGCCCAGGATGGCCACCCTGTCTATCTGCCTCATGCTGATCAGAAAGTCGCCGTCAGGAGTCAGATCGACCGAGTTAGTGTGGGTCCACTCCTGGCGGCGTTCCAGGGGGCATATCTCGTCCTCGTCCACGTCCAGCGCACTCCATATCGGCCACTCTTGCACCGTGGAGCCGTCGGGAGCGATCTCCCGTATCACGTCTCCGTACATCGGCTTGTCGGCGTCCTCCTCGCGCTCGTAGCCGCCGCGCACCTGTGCGGCCAGCTCGTCGGCAAGCGGGACCCACACCAGCGTCAGCGTGTTGCCGTTGTCCAGCCTCAGAAAATCGTGGTGGACGGTCTCGTCCTCGTACAGCCACACCTCGTTGCCGTCCCAGTCCAGCTCGTACAGTCCGGCGGACGATCCGCCGAATCCGGCCATGCCCTCGCGGTCCTCCGGCGGCTTCATGCGGCACAGCAGGTTGCCGTTGGGCAGCAGATAGCCCTGCGGCAGGCCGCGCTCGGAGTGCCAGCGGTGGCAGACGCGTCCTTCCATGTCTATCAGATTCGCGTGATCGCCGCCCACGTTGGCCACCAGTGTGTAGCCCCGCATGGCGTGCTGGGGCGCGTAGTGCAAGAGTCCGACAGGATGGTGAACAGACCAGCCCATGTTACCTCCGAAATTCTGAGTGGATACGGTGGATGTGAAGGGAGAGGGGTAGGGGAGAGCCGGGGCGGCTTAGGGAATGCCGGCGGAGAGGCGTCTGCCCACCTCGATGAAGCGCATCGCCTGTTCCGTGGCGGAGGCTATCAGTTCGGCCGCATTGGCGGACGACTCGTCCAGACTCATCGGCGAGTTCGTGATTGCCGCGGCGGCGTCGATGCCGTGGTCGTGCACCAGTCCGTAGCGCTCGCCCAGTGAACCGGACACGCACACCACCGGGATGCCCCGCTCCTTTGCCATCTGCGCCACGCCGATGGGAGCCTTCTTGTAGATGGTCTGATAGTCCAGGCAGCCCTCGCCGGTGATTACGAGGTCCGTCCGCTCCAAGTGGCTTTCCATGTCCACCAGGTCGAGGACTATGTTCACGCCCGCCCTCAACTCGGCGTCCAGAAACGCCACGAAGCCGCCGCCGAGGCCTCCCGCGGCGCCCGCGCCCGGCAGATCCTCGATGTCGCGTCCCAGGTCGTCCCTCACCACCTCGGCGAAGCGGTGCAGGGCGGCGTCCAACCGCTCCACAATCTCAGGCGTCGCGCCCTTCTGCGGGCCGTAGATGGCGGACGCTCCCTCCGGCCCGGTGAGCGGATTGCTAACGTCGCAGGCCACCAGGAACGTAGACTCGCGGGCGCGCGCGTCAAGCCCCGAAACGTCGATGCTCGCCACACGCTCCAGCGCCTCTCCACCATGCGCTAGGTCGCGGCCCTCCGCGTCCAGCAGCCGGACACCCAGCGCCTGGGCCATGCCCGCCCCGCCGTCGTTCGTGGCGCTGCCGCCGATTCCGATGATGAACTTGCGAAACCCGTCCTCCAGGGCCTGTTCGATGGCCTCGCCCAGCCCGTAGGTCGTGGTCAGCAGGGGATTGCGCCTGTCGCGCGGCACCAGCGCCAGCCCGGACGTGCGCGCCATCTCTATCACGGCGGTGTTGCCGTCGCCGAGAGCGCCCCACTGCGCCTCGATGCGCTCGCCCAGCGGCCCGGTGACGCTCACGCTGCGCACAGAGCCATTGGTAAGCCCGACCAGCGTCTGCAGCGTGCCGTCGCCGCCGTCGGCGACCGGCGTGACCTCGACCTCGGCGTCCTCGAACACGCGGAGGATGCCCTCGCGCATGGCCTGCCCGGCGTCCTGCGCGGAGATGCTTCCCTTGAATGCCTGAGGGGCGACTACGATCTTCATGCCGCAGGCCATTATATCACCTCCAAACCGGGCAGTGCGTCCGTCACGGCGGTGTGGCTGGAGCCCATCTACGTTCTGCGCAACACCCCTTGGAACGGTGCTCATATTTCGATATGCAGATATCGCCGACCGCGGCGCCCCATGATAGACGGATGTACCTCTAGGACCCGTCCGCATCTGGCGCCGGTGTCAGGCCTCGCGACCCCAATTTCAGTCCGGAGACGCCCGTTTTCGCCTTGCCGATTTTCCGCTATCCGCATAGGGTGATATTACTATGCCAAGAAAAAAGAGCGAACAACCCACCCGACAGCTATACGCCGCCGTGAGGGAGGACCTCTACCTGGCCTCCAAGGCGAAGGCCGCTGAGCGCCGCGTGTCGCTCCGCGAGTTCGTCGAGCACGCCCTCGAGCTGGCCCTGAACGACGTCGAGCCGTCGCCGTCCCTTCCCCCGGAACCGTCCGTGTGGGAGGACGAGTACATCCGACTTCAGGTCAGGCAGCCAATCGGGTCTCCCGTGGAGCTGACCAGGGATGAAGCCGTGAGGCTGCTGAGGGCGAACCTCGAAGGCTAGGTCCACCCGCCGCGCCGCGGTGCGGCAGGGTAGGGGAGAGGAGAAAACAATGGCCGATATGCTGCTCGACGCCTCGCTGTTTCGGGCCTACCTCGGCGGAGACCGGTCCGCGCGCCGCATCATCGATCTCGTGCTGGATGGCAGAGAGACAGCCGCCGTGTCATCGGTGACGGTGTTCGAGCTGTGGCGGGATCCCGACCTCGACCGCCGGACCGAGATGGCGCTGACCGCGCTGATCGGATTTATCGAAGTGGCTCCGCTCTCCACCGAGGCCGCAAAGCGCGCCGGTCTTCTGCTCGCGGCACGCGATGCCAACGGTCGGCCATCGGCCGGCGATCACGCCCTGGTCGCAGCGGCCGCACTCGAACGAGGAGAGCCGATCTGCACCTTGGACCCCGACCCATACTCGAACTATGGAGTGGAGTTGGTGGTTAACTGACTCGCCCTGTGCGCGCCAACGCCCGGCGGCATTCTCTGATACGCTAGAGAAGTACCAGAGAATATCCCTTTACGTCTTGGTTAGCTGGCTTCAGGGCCGAAAATGGAACAATTGTTGGCGCGATCGACTTCCAGCCGCAGACGCGCGCGCGGCCGGCATACGCGGGCAACGCCGGATCGCGCGGCTGCGGTGCGCCGCCTCGCCGCGCTGGCTCTCGTCGCGCTCGGATTCGGCGGCTTCCTGCTCGGCCAGGCTGCGCCGGCGGATGCGTCCGGGCATCGCGCCACGCTTATCACCATCGACGGAACCATCGACGAATTGGCCGCCAGCCATCTCGCGCGCGGCTTGGTCGACGCGAGGGAGAACGGAGCGCGCCTGGCCATCGTGCGTCTCGACACGCCGGGCGGCTTGTACTCCTCCACTCGCGAGATCGTAGAGCACCTGCTCACGTCGCCGGTTCCGGTCGCGGTCTACGTTTCGCCCCCAGGAGCGCAGGCCGCCTCGGCGGGCACCTTCGTCACCGCCGCCGCCCACGTCGCAGCCATGGCGCCCGGCACGAACATCGGCGCGGCGTCCCCAGTCGGCGGTGGCGGCGAGGAGCTGCCCGACACTCTCAAGTCCAAGGCCTCACAGGATGCGGCCGCCTTCATGCGCAGCATTGCCGACGAGCGCGGCCGGAACCGTGAGGTCCTGGAGAAGACCGTCCTGAACGCGCTGTCGCTCTCGCCGTCCGAGGCGCTCGAAGACAATGTCATCGACCTGGTAGCCGCCGACCTGCCGGAGCTCCTGGAGAAGATGAACGGTATGGAAGTCACGGTTGTCGGTACGGAAGTGACGCTCGACACGACCGGAATCGCGGTATCCGAGCTGCAACTGACGCCGCTGGAGCGATTCCTGGGCTTCCTCGCCAACCCCAACGTCGCGTTCGTCCTGCTCACGATCGGCGGTATTGGCGTACTCATCGAGCTCATAAGCCCCGGCCTGATAGTGCCGGGAGTGGTCGGCGTAGTCGCGCTCGCCCTGGCTTTCACCGCCATCGCCAACCTGCCCGTCAACTGGGTCGGCTTGGGCCTGATCCTGCTTGCGATGGTGCTATTCTACGCGGAAGCGTCGGCGCCCGGGCTGGGCGTGTTCGGCGTCGGCGCGGCGATCAGCTTCATCGTGGGCGCTTTCCTGCTGTTCGGCGGATTCGGCGCGCCGCCCATACCTGAGCCGAGTTTCCGGGTCAACCTGTGGATCATAGGCGTTATCGGGGCGTTCATGGTGGTGTCGCTCGGGCTGTTTCTCAGGGAGAACCGCCGGGCGAAGGCGGCGGTGGGCTATCCCAGCCAGGTGAGCCTGGTAGGGGAGACAGGGGTGGTAGTGACCCCGCTGGACCCGCGCGGAAGCGTGCGGCTGCGCGGGGAGTCGTGGAGCGCCGTGTCCGATTCCGGCGAGCACATAGAAGGGGGACAGGAGGTGATAGTCTCCGACGTGGAGGGACTTACGCTGAAGGTTTTCAAGGCGGACCAGTAAGCCGGTCGAGAGGAGAACCACTTGATTCCATACATAACCATCGTCAAACAGTACGAGCGCCTGGCGGTATTTTGGCTGGGGAAGTTCTCGGGTCTGAAGGAGCCTGGGCTGAAGGTGATGTTCTGGCCGTTCAACACGATCCGGAGAATCGACCTCCGGGAGGCGGTGATCGACATCCCCCGCCAAACGAACATCACGCGGGACAACGCGCCCATAGACATCGACTTCCTGGTCTACATGCGCGTCATGGAATCCGACGCCGAGAAGGCCATCATAGAGGTCGTCGATTACCGCAGCGCGGTCATCGGCATAGCCACCACCACGCTCCGCGCGGTCATCGGCGAAATCCCGCTCGACGACGTGCTGTCCCAGAGGGACCGCATCAACGAGCAGCTGCGCCAGAAGCTGGACGAGGTCACCGAGCGCTGGGGCATCAAGGTCACGCAGGTGGAGATTCGAGAGGTGGAGCCCGCCCGCGACATCCAGGACGCGATGAACCGCCAGATGTCCGCCGAACGATTCCGCCGCGCCGCCGTGACGGAGGCCGAGGGCACGCGGGAGGCGGCGGTCACCGTCGCCGAGGGCGAGAAGCAGGCCGCCATCCTGCGCGCCGAGGGCGAGCGCCAGGCCGAGATACTCTCCGCCGAGGGCGACCAGCAGGCCGCCGTTCTCCGGGCCGAGGGATTCAGCTTGGCGCTGGACAGGATCTACGGCGTGGCCCAGAACGTGGACTCCAACACACTCAGCCTCCAGTACTTCGACACGCTCAAGCAGCTTGGAAGCAGCCCGTCCACCAAGTTCATCTTCCCGATGGAGTTCACCAATCTGCTGGGCCCGTTCGCCCGCATGGCCGGCGGCGTGGGCGACGGAGCCAACACCGGTAAGTCCGATGGAAACTAGGTGCTAACCAAAGCAAACCAAAACGTAAAGTAAACAGGAACTCCTGTGTACAGGGGTGCGCAACTCGGTGTAGCAGGGCGAAAGGGACCTAACCTTAGCCAAAATAGGAATCCAGGTAGGCCTACAGGTAGCTCTTGACCCGCTTGGCGAGCTTCAGCGTCATGCCGGGCGCGGCCGCGATCTGTTCCACCGTGGCTTCCCTGATGCCCTTGGTGGAGCCGAACTGCCGGATGAGCATCCGGCGGCGCTTCGGCCCGATTCCGGGCACCTGGTCGATGATGGACTCGGCGCCCTTTCGCGATCTGCGCTGCCGGTGATACGTGATGGCGAAACGGTGCGCCTCGTCCCGGGCGCGCTGCACCAGGTACAGGCCCTGGGAGTCCCGGGGCAGCGTGATCGCCTCCTGGACGTGGGGCACGAACAGCTCCTCGTTCTCCTTGGCCAGGCTCGCCAGCGGCACGAAGTCTATGCCCAGTTCCAGGAACACTTGCAGCGCCGCTCCCAGGTGGCCCTTGCCGCCGTCGATCAACGCCAGGTCCGGCGCTACGCCCCATGAGCCGCCGCCGTCGCCGGGCCTCTTTTCGCCATCGCTCTCGCCGTCCGTGGAACCGTTCGCGGCGTTCCGTGCGTCCGCGAGACGCTTGAACCGCCGGGTCAGCATCTCCCGCATCATCGCGTAGTCGTCCACACCCTCGACGGTCTTGATTCTGAACCGTCGGTACTGGGACGGCGCCGAGCGACCATCCTCGAACACCACCATGCTGCCCACCGCGTTGGTGCCCTGGATGTTGGAGATGTCGTAGCACTCGATGCGTCGCGGAGGCTCGGGCAGGCTAAGCGCCTCCTGGAGCTCCGACAGCCCGGCGTGCAGCTTCGCGCTGTCGGACGCCCGCCGCACCTCCAGGTGGTCCAGCCCCTGGCGGGCGTTCTCCGACACCATCTCCATCAGCCGGCGCTTCTGGCCGCGCTGCGGCGTGTAGACGCGCACCCGGCTTCCGCGCTTCTGCCGCAGCCACTCCGCTATCGGTTCGGCGTCGTCGAGCGTGTGCTGCACCAGGATGCGCGGCGGCACGTAGGGCGTCGCGTCGTAGAACTGCTGGACGAACGCCGTGAGAATGTCGCCCGGCGTGTCGTCCTGCGTGCCCGCCATGATGAAGTTGTCGCGCCCTATGAGCTTGCCGTGCCGGACGAAGAACACCTCTACCCACGCCTCGCTCTCGGACGGGGCCAGGGCTATGACGTCCAGGTTCTCCGAGCTGAGGTTGAGCACCTTCTGGCCCTCGTTGACTCTCTCGATAGCCCTGAGCTGGTCGCGCAGCACGGCGGCCCGCTCGAACTCCAGGCCGTCGGCCGCCTCCTCCATGCGCCGGCTGATCGACTTGACGACGCGGTTGGTCTTGCCCTCCAGGAACAGCACCACCTGGTCGATGATCTCGGCGTACTGCTCCCGGTCGACCGCGCCGATGCACGGGCCGACGCAGCGGTGGATGTAGAAGTCGAGGCACGGACGGGGGTCGTCGCCTGTGATCGTCTTGGTGCACGAGCGGTACGGGAACAGCTTCTTCAGCAGGTTGAGCGTGCGCCGCACGCTGCTCGCGCTGGCGAACGGCCCGAAATAGCGCGAGCCGTCGTTGGGCACCTTCCGCGTGACGTACACCTGCGGAAAGTCCTCCGACATGTCGATCTTGATGAACGGGTAGCTCTTGTCGTCCTTCAGACGCGCGTTGTACTGGGGCTGGCGCTCCTTGATGAGATTGCACTCCAGGATCAGCGCCTCTTGCTCGGACTCCGTGACTATGAACTCGAAGTCCTCGACCCTGCGCATCATGTTGCGGACCTTGGGCACCAGGTTGGGCGTGCTCCCGAAGTACGAGCTTACGCGGTTGCGCAGGCTGGCCGCCTTGCCGACGTACAGCACGGTGCCGTCGCCGTCGTGGAACAGGTAGACGCCGGGCGACGTCGGGAGCGCCCTCAGGCGCTCTCCGAACTCGTCCCGTTTCGCTTCGACTACCAAAGCCTGCCCCTGCGCATCGCCGTCACTCCGGCCAGACCGCGAGCGCGGCCTAGCCCAGCACGAACGTGAGCGCCACCAGCGCCGCGGCCATCACCGCGGCAAGTATGCCGATCTGTCTCAGCTCGCGCCCGAGGTAGCGATAGACCATCGGCGTGTTGGGCGTCGACTGCCGTCGCTGGCGGCGCGGCGCGGCCTGGGGCGCCGGCGCGGCCACCGCGGCTGCCGCCACCGGAGCGCTGCTGGCTGCGGGCGCGGACGGCGGCGCCTCGCGCGGCTCCGTCGGGCCGGCGTCGAAAGTCCGCGCGCCTGCGCCGGCGCGGCCCCTGCGCTTCTTCTGGCTGAGCTGGGCCTGTCTGGAGGCTCGCTTGCGTCCTCTGCTGGGCATCTGAGTGTCCTCCTGAGTTGAATCGTCTAAGCGTCTATCGCCGTTGCCGTCGGGCTGGAGGGGGGCAGGGAAGGGACCCGGCTCTTGTTCACCTCGCCCGGGGGTGCGCCATGTCGTACTCTTCCCTGACGTGCTCGCTGGTCAAGTGAGTATACACCTGCGTCGTGGAGATGCTGGCGTGACCGAGCAGCTCCTGGACGTGCCGCAGCGGAGCGCCGCCCTGGAGCAGGTGCGTGGCGAAGCTGTGGCGCAGCGAATGAGGCGTGATCTTCGCGGTGATGCCCGCGCGCCTCGCGTATCCTTTCAGAATGAGCCAGAAGCCCTGGCGCGTGAGCCGGTCGCCGCGCCTGTTCAGGAACAGCGCTCGACCGGAGCGCTCGCTCTCGAGCACGGGTCGCGTCTCCTCCACGTACTCGGCCACCGAGTTTGCCGCCCTCCAGTGAATCGGGATCACGCGCTCCTTCCCACCCTTGCCGAAGCACCGCACCGACAGCTCGTCGACGTCCACGTCGTCCGTGTCCAGCGACACCATCTCGCTGACTCGCATTCCGCTGGCGTACAGCAGTTCCAGCATCGACAGGTCCCGCTTGGCCTCGGGCGAGTCCTTGCCGGACGCCTCTTCCAGCAGACGGGACACGTCCTCGACTGCAAGCGTCTCCGGCAGAGACCTGCCAACGCGCGGCGTGCTCACGTTTTCGGTGGGGTCGGCCTCGATCGCGCCCTCGTCGTCCAGGAACGAGAACAGCGACTTGAGCGAGGCCACCTTCCGCGCGCGCGTCGTGTCCGAGTACTCCAGCTCGATCAGCCGCTCGGCGTATGCCGCCACCGCGGCCTCGTCCACCTGCCGCCAGTCTTCGACCGGAGCGCCCTGGAATCGATCCTCGTCCAGAAAGTCCAGGAACTGCTTCAGGTCGCTGCGGTATGCGGCCTGCGTGTTGGACGAAACCCCTCGCTCCACGGTCATGTAGTTGAGAAACGCTTCGACCCTGTCTCTCATATCTTCGCCGTCGATTCTACGGCCATCAGCTTCATCTCACCTGTCTCGTGTCTGGGTCTCATTCTAGCACAGCAATGGACGAGTCAAGGCCTGTGGGCGCGGCTCTCCGAAAAATCTGCTCAGTTCTGCTACATTCTGCCCATTCCGTAGCTGGGCGGCCCGATGTTCTTGTCACTTTCTGTGAGCCAAGTTGTTAAGGTTCGTCACGAGTATTGCGCAGAATGTGGCAGAACGCGACAGTGGCCTTCACCCCCATTTTCACCCTCACCCTAACCCTCTCCCATCAAGGGAGAGGGGACTTTTGGCCAACCGGCACCTCTGAACACTTGCCACAGCGCCTGCTGGATAGAAAATAGCACGCTCGTGCTATAGAATCAAGAGGGGTCAGGCCGCAGGCGCGCGAACGCCTCGGATTCCTCGGCTGCGCTCGGATGCGTGTACTTCAAGCGCGGCGGCGAAATCGCGGGGTTGGGGCGGATTGGTGGGAAGAAATGGCGCACGACTGGGTACGGAGCGGGGCGGTGGTGGGGTTTGGGTGGGGCAGGGCTGGGGAACGGGTGGCGCAGGAAAGTGACGGAATTTTCGGGGTGCGGGGGAGCGGATGGGCAGGGGATGGGTGTCGGGGCGTTCGGGCGGACACTGGCTGAGCAACGTGGCGAACGCAAGGTGGTGGCCGTAGCTTCAGAGTCGGGCGCGGGGCAGGCCGTTTGCGAGAGAGGCGGTCTTGGGCACACCCAGTCACCTGAGACAGGCTCTTTCTCGCAGGTGGATATGACACCATTTACGGTTCCGTTTACTTTGGGGGTTTTCTCACCCAACGCTGTTTCTACTAAACCCGGTAAGTGAACGGAACCGAGGTAGACGGCTAAGGGACGATGGCAGAGAATACCAACGTGTTGCCAGGCTGCTGGCCTCCCGCCTTGGGAAGCATGGCGTCAGCCCAGCTTTATCGTGGCTCCAATCGAGCAAGACCGAGGATAAGGAGCGAATTATAGAGTTGGCCTTTCTCCTTGGAACAGTTGCCGATTTCCCAACACCACAAGTATTATCACGCATCTACGGTGACACACTGTGGTTGGAGGAGTACGACTCATGCACGAGACATTGAGGAGGCCGTTGGAGGCCAGGGCCTGAAAACGCAAAAAAGGCCGCATACAAGCCTTGCCTCAGAAGCGATGTTGCGACCGGCTTGGGTCAACGATGATCGCCGGACGGGTTATCCTGTAGGACAAATGAGACCTGATGAGGGGGTGAAACATGCGTGAGAGCGCCAATGGCCTATATGGGCCGGGGCGGTTCACCGTACTTGTTATGGCCCTCTGCGTAACGGCCGCCGCCCTGCTGGCGGCGTGCGGCGGGTCGCAGGACTCCACCGCGGCGGCGGTCCGCTCGGACAGGGAGCGAGCCGCGCCGTCGGCGTGGAACGCTGATCTGGCGGCCCTGGCGGACGGCAACAGCGCCTTCGCCTTCGACCTGTACCATGCGCTGAGGGGGCAGGACGGGAACCTGTTCTACTCGCCACACAGCATCTCGCTGGCCCTGGCCATGACCCACGCCGGAGCGAGGGGAGAGACGGAGCGGCAGATGGCGGACGCGCTCCGCTTCACCCTGCCCCGGGACCGGATTCACCCTGCGTTCAACGCCCTGGACCAGGAGCTTGCCTCCCGCGGCGACGGCCTACAGGAGGAGGACGGCGAGGGGTTCAGGCTGAACATCGTCAACGCGGTCTGGGGACAGCGGGATCACCCGTTCCGGGAGCCGTTCCTGGACGTCCTGGCGGAGAGCTACGGGGCGGGCGTGAGGCAGGCGGGTTTTCGCGAGATGCCGGATGAGTCGAGGCTCGCCATCAACGACTGGGTCGCGGAGAACACCGAGGACAGGATCAAGGACCTGATACCTCCGGGCGTCATAAACCCGCTGACGCGGATGGTGCTGACCAACGCCATCTACTTCAACGCCTCCTGGACCTACCCCTTCCACGAAGCGGACACCCGCCAGCGCCCCTTCCATCTGCTGGACGGCGGCAGCGTCGACGTCCCGATGATGAGAACGTCGGAGGACTTCGGCTACGCTGCGGGAGACGGATACCAGGCCGTGGACCTACCCTATGCCGGGAATGAGCTGTCCATGACCGTCCTGCTGCCAGATGAAGGGCGGTTCCGGGAGTTCGAGGAGTCTCTGGACACGGCCCTGGCACAGCGGATCATCGCGGACCTCTGGTTCCGCCGCGTCACGCTCGATCTTCCGAGGTTCGAGTTCGAGTCCGAGTTCCAGCTGAGCGAGACCCTCAAGTTCATGGGCATGTCCGACGCCTTCGACAGCGCCGCCTCCGACTTCTCCGGCATGGACGGGCGGTCGTGTCTGGCGGGTGATCCCGAGTGCCTCTTCATCCGGGAGGTGGTGCACAAGGCATTCGTGTCGGTGGACGAAGCGGGCACCGAGGCGGCGGCTGCCACCGCCGTGATGATGCAGGCCGAATCCGCGCCGCCGGACCCGATCAGCGTCACGGTGGACAGGCCCTTCATCTTCCTGATACGGGACGGGGAGACCGGGGCCATCCTGTTCATAGGGCGAGTGGAGGGGCCATAGGGTGGCCGTCGGCGCATCGGGCCTGTCCGGGCGGAAAGGAGGGGGCATTGCTTCCGGGCAACTTGGAGCCCGGCTCGGTCTATTCGTTGCAGTTCCCCCTGGAATAATCTCCCGATGGACGGCGGAACCCTCAAAGTTTCCTAAAGGTCTCCTGCTAAGTTGACTACTACAGCGGGGCCGTGGGGCCCGGCAAGTAGTGAAGCAGGAGAAATTGACATGATCAGGAAATGGATACCAATGGGGCTGATAGTGGGGCTGCTGGCCGCTGCCATAACCGGCGGCGCCGTCATGGCATCGGGCGGAGAGCCGGAGGAGAGTGGCGAAGGCGACACCGAGGAAGTGATCGTGAAGGACGGGGATGTCTCGGTCCTCAGCATCGAGAACACGGAGGTGGATACGGGAGAGCCGGATGAGCTGTCCGTAAGGGTCGCGGAGATTCTGGGTACGGACCCGCAGGCGACGCACGACGCCATGGTCCAGGCGGACCGGGTCGATCTATCCCAGGTGCGGGTGGAGGGCCAGGTAGAAGTGGGGGATGCGGATTCGTGGTCCGAGGATGCGACGGGGATGTCGTACTTGGAGTACGGAGAGAGGGTCGGCGCAATCCTCGGCGTGGATGGTGAGACGGTCGCCCGCGCCATCGCCCAGGCTTACGAGGAGCTCTACGCGGTGGAGCGGGACATCCGGGATAATGGGAGCGGACAGGACAAGGAGGGCAAGTACGACTCCGACAAGCAGCCCGCCGAGACCACGAGCTAGGCCCGGCGCTCCACGGCGCAGGCCGAAGGCCGGGGCGGGAATCGGTCCCGCCCCGGCCCATGCCGCAGAGAGGAGAGTGTCATGCCCTCAAGGAAGACCGACGGCAAGAAAGCCGGAGAGAAGCCCCTGGTGCTGGTCGTCGACGACGACCCCAACGTCGTCGCGCTGGCGCGCGGCTACTTGGAGCGGGACGGCTACCGGGTATCGGAGGCCAACGACGGGCTCCGGGCGTTGGAGCTGGCCAGAAGGGAGCAGCCCTGCCTCGTGGTGCTGGACCTCATGCTCCCCGGCCTGGACGGGCTGGAGGTCTGCCGGAGGCTGCAAGTGGACTCGATGGCGCCCGTCATCATGCTCACGGCCCGGGTGGAAGAGGCCGACCGGCTGGAGGGACTCAACCTCGGGGCCGACGACTACATCACCAAACCCTTCAGCCCCCGGGAGCTGGCAGCCAGGGTCCGAGCCGTCCTGCGCCGCTCGGACAGGGAGAGCGCCGTGTCCGCATACCCGGAGCTCTCCTTCGGCGTGATCAGGGTCAACCTGCGCACCCGTAAGGCGACGGTGGACGGCGGGGAGCTCGGCCTGACGCCAACGGAGTTCCGGCTGCTGACCCTCCTGCTTCAGGAACCCGGCAGGGTATTCTCCCGCAACGACATCATTGAGAGGGCGCTCGGCGATGACTTCGACGGCTTCGACCGCGCCGTCGACACCCACGTGTCCGGTCTGCGTAGAAAGCTCGAAACCGAGAGCCCGGGGAGCGCCGGGCATATCGAGACCGTGTACGGCGGGGGCTACCGGCTGCGCCATACGGGGAGCGCCTGACGTGCGCACAGGGATGCTGCACGACCTCGTTTCCAGCCTGCAATTCCGGCTTGTCGCGGGATTCGCGCTGACCATAGCCCTGACCCTCGCCGGGGCGGGACTCTTCATCAGCCTCGCCACTGAGACGCAGGTGGAACGGTTCGAGACCGACCAGGCCACGGCGCAGGCCGGGCGGGTCAGCGAGTTCATTGCCAACTACAGCATCGAGAACAACGACCTCGCCGAGCCTGGCGCGGATCTGCAATCAATCATCCAGCAGGCCGCCGACATCTCCGGCCTTCGCATAACCACGTACGACTCCCAGGGCAACATCGTCGCCGACTCCAACGCTCCCTACATATCAAACATTCCGGAAGGCGGACGGGGGCCGAAGGAGGCGGAGGCTCTCCCCCTTCTATCCGACGGAGAGGTCGTGGGTTCCCTCACCGCATCCAGCGATTTTGCTGTTGAGACGGAACCTGGGCAGTTCGCCTTCAGCGATCCCGATGCTTCCCGCATAGCCCGTCAAGTGGACCGCTACCTGCTGTGGGCCGGAATCGGCGTCGCGCTCCTGGGTACGGCGCTGGTGTGGATGTTTGCACGGCGCACGCTGGCCCCGGTGCAGAGGTTGGGCGCAACGGCCCGGCGGCTGGGCCGGGGCGACCTGTCTCAACGGGCCGAGGTCACCGGCCCCACCGAAATCCGGCAGTTGGCCCACAGCTTTAACGCCATGGCCGCGGAACTGGAAGAAGCGGAGGGCCGCCGCCGCAGCCTGACCGCCGACATCGCCCACGAGCTGCGCACCCCGACGTCCAACATCCAGGGTTACATGGAGGCCATCAAGGACGGGGTGTTCCAGCCCACGCCGGAAACGGTAGACACCATCCACGAGCAGTCGCTTCTGCTGTCGCGGCTTGTCGATGACCTGCGCCTCCTCGCCCAGGTCGACGGCGGCGACCTTCAGCTGCAACGGGCGCAGACGCGCCTGGAAGAGCTGGTGCGATCCTGTGTAGACGCCCTGCGGCCCCGTGCCCAAGCCAAGGGCGTGTCCCTGGACGTCGATGCGGCTGAAACCCTGCCGGAGCCGGACCTGGACCCAACCCGCATCGCCCAGGCGGTCGGCAACCTGCTGGACAACGCCGTCACCCACACGCCGGAGGGCGGCAGCGTAACTGTGTCTGCCCACGCTTCGGCCGATGCCGTCGAGGTGGAGGTGGCCGACACCGGGCCGGGAATCGCTGCCGATGACCTGTCCCGTGTATTCGACCGCTTCTACCGCGCCGACCCCTCCCGTTCCCGCAACACCGGCGGAACCGGACTGGGGCTTACCATAGCCCGCAGGCTCGTTGAGGCTCACGGCGGGTCCATCGAAGCCGAGAGCGTAGTGGGTCGGGGCAGCCGGTTCGTCATACGCCTGCCAGCCGGCTGAAATGCAAAAAGACCCACACATGGGCACGCAGTCGGCCTGAAACGCAAAAAAGGCCGTATATGGATGGGCGGGGGGGTCCGTTTACTTTGGGGGTTTTCTCACCCAACGCTGTTCCTGCTAAACCCCGTAAGTAAACGGAACCCCATTTACGCCGTCCTTGTACAATCCAGAGCATGCGTAGTATCCTCCATCACTCTGCCGCCGCGCACGGCTTGACACAGCCGCGCAGCGAACTTAGATTTAGGACGGCTTACAATTTCCGTTGAAGGATTCTAAATGATCGATATAGGCATCGGCCCCAATCTGGTGAGCTTCGGCAACTTCCTGGTGAGCTGGCACGGCTTCTTCAGCTTCGTCGCCGTGGCCTCCGCCGTGTTCCTCGTCGGAAGGTGGGCGCCTCTCAAGGGCATAGACCCCGATGCCGTCTACTCCATCGCCATTTTCGCCATAATCGGGGGCATAATCGGCGCACGCCTCGTGCACGTCATCGACCACTGGGACTTCTACCAGCAGAACCCCGCCGACATTTTGGCCATCTGGGCCGGAGGAATCGGCCTCTGGGGCGGAATCCTGGGCGGCTTTCTGGGCGGCGCGGCCTACGCGCTCATCGCCAAACATCCCGTCGGCGTGATTGCCGACCTGACCGCGCCTGCGCTGCTGTTCGTGCAGACCATCGGCAGGCTGGGCGACATCGTGAACGGCGAGCACTGCGCGCGCGCCACCGATTTCATATTCGGCTTCGTGTGGACGAACCCGATCAGCGACGCCAGGAACTGCGGCGCGGAGGGCGTGGGCGTCGCGGTCCAGCCGGTCATAGCCTACGAGATGATATGGAACATGCTCGCGCTGCTGGTCATCTGGAGGCTGCGCGGCAGGTTGCAGCCCGACGGGATGATCTTCGTAGTCTACCTGGCCCTCTACTCAATCGGGCGGTTCGCGATCTCGTTTGCCCGCACCGACAAGGTCTGGGCGCTGGGAATGCAGGAGGCGCACTTCATCGCGCTGCTCGTGCTGGCGATAACGATCCCGCTTCTGGCGATCAAAGCGCGGTACACGCCGCGGGACGAGTCGTTCGACGAGCCGGCCCCCGCGTACCAGCGCGGCACCCGCGCCGAGAGGCGGCGCAGCCGGTAGGGGACGAGTGGCCAGGTTTGAAACCTGCCCCTACAGTTGCGAGGGGGGCAAGCGCGACAGGCTACTCTCCGGCCTGGATGACGACGCGTCCGCCGGCCCGAACCTGGATGCTCAGGTCATGGTCGTCCAGCAACCGCATACCTACCAGGGGAGTGGCGTCTACTGCGCTGGCTCTGGTATTTCGCAGACGGCTGTCCCAGAGCACAGCAACGTCGTAGATATCGAAGAAGGACTCGCTGCCATCGGCCAGAATTGCGCGGCCTCGGTCACGATATACCAAGCCCAACTCCGTCACGAGTATCAGGGGTAGAGTTCGGTTCTCCGCAGGGACCCGCCCCCGAAGCTGTATAGCGCCCGATAGCCAACCCGCAGGCACCAGACGTCATAGGCGTCGGGGCGCTGGGCCTGCAGGCGGTCTGTGGCGACAATCTCATCCTCGCCGATGGCCCAACTCCCGCTCTCCACGTCGATGGCGACTACTTCGCCAACGTGGTCGGCCTCGACCTGCGGACGGATGTCCCGCTCGTAAATCTCATCGCCGAGGCGGGCCGTCTCTTCTTTCGGGCGGCTCGGCGGCGAAGTGCGTCTGATGGCTTGCGTGGGCACCGGGGTCTCCGCGTCTCTCATGTGTCCCCCTTCAAGGCGTACTTTTATGCATGGCATTCTACCATTTGCGGGAGTGTGCGATAAAGATGTAGAGGGCCGCGCACAGGAGAGGACAGACCGACCGGATCATCGTTATGCTATGTGCTCGCAGGGGCGGACGGGCGCATATCCAGCACGTTTAGCTGGACCTTCGGCCTGTAGCCCCAGGTGTCCAGCTCGGCGCGGTACACCAGGTCCAACCCGCGCCACACGCCTTCCTGCATCTCCCCCTGGCCGAACGCGATGGCGTCCACGGTAACGCCGCCTTGCTCTACCACCAGCTTCAGGTGCCGGCCGCCGCTGCCCACACGCCGCGCCTCCACGGCCCTGGCGTCGCGCGTCAGCAGCACCGGCGCGGGATTTCCGGCGCCGAACGGCTCCAGCGTGCGCATGAACTCGAAGTTCTCCCCGGTGGCCTCGCCCAGCTCCACCTCGCAGTCCACGTCGATTGCTGGCGACAGGTCCATGCCGCCAAGCTCTCGGCGAGCGCGCTCGACCAGCCCGGCCTCGAGCTCGCCCAGCCCGGAGGTGGCGAGTGTGAACCCCGCCGCCTGGGGGTGGCCCCCGAACTTGACGAACGGCGCGCCGCTCTCCGCGAGCGCGGCCACGATGTCGAACTCCGGGATGCTGCGGGCGCTGGCCCGGCTCACCTCCGCTCCGAGAGACACCGCGACGACCGGCCGGTAGTGCCGGTCGGCCAGCCTGCCCGCTATAAGTCCCAGCACTCCCGGAATCCAGGTCTCGCTCGCCACCCAGAGCAGGTGGGGCGGCTCCCCGGCGCCATTCCGGTCCGCCACCTGGCGGCGCGCCACGCGCATCGCGGCCTCGGTGACGCGCTTGCGCTCCGAGTTCATCTCGTCGAGCTGGCTCGCGATGAACCTGGCCCTCTGGCGGCTCGGCGCGGTGAGCAGCGCCAGGCTCAGGTCGGCGTGCCCGAGGCGAGCGGCCGAGTTGATCCGGGGGATGAGTCCGAACGAGAGCGACTCGGTGTCGATGCCGCCCGGCCTTGTCTGCGCGACCTCCGCCAGCGCCCTCAGTCCGTGGTTCTGCGTGGAGTTGATGCGCTTGAGGCCCTGCTTCACGATGTAGCGGTTCTCGCCGTTTAGCGGCCCCACGTCCGCCACGGTGCCCAGCGCGGCAAGCTCCAGCAGGTGCCCCGGGTACGTCCGTCCCAGCCGCTGGTACAGCGCCTCGGCCAGCTTGAGCGCGGTGCCGGCGCCCGTCAGCCCGTCGAACGGATAGCGGGAGTCCTCGCGGCGGCAGTTGATCACGGCGCGGGCGTCAGGCATCCCAGCCGTCATCGTGTGGTGGTCGGTGACGATGGTGTCCACGCCCAGCGACGACGCCAGGCCGATCTCCTCCACCGACGTCGCCCCACAGTCGACCGTCACAAGCAGCGTCACTGACCTCTCGGCCAGCGCGCGAACGGCGCCGGAGTTCAGGCCGTGGCCCTCCTCCACGCGGTCAGGGATGTAGGGCTCAACCAGGCCGCCGACCTCTCGCAAGGCAGTGGTGAGCAGCGCCGTGGCCGTGATGCCGTCGGCGTCGAAGTCGCCGAAGATGCCGATCGTCTCGCCGGATCCGACAGCGGCCGCCAGCCGCTCCACGCCCGCTGCCATGTCGGGCAGCAGCGCCGGGTCATTCCACTCCGACACTCCGTTACCGACGAAAGCGTCCGCCTCCTCGCGGCTCCGCACGCCCCGGTTGTACAAGATCCTGGCCGGGAAGGGCGGCAGACCAAGCTCGCTCGCGAACCCGTTCGGTGGAGGCGGTCTGATCTGCCATCGCTTGCTGGCCATGCCTGGCAGAGCTATTCCACCGACTGGAAGATGAGCGAGGAGTTGTGCCCGCCGAACCCGAACGAGTTGCTCATCGCGTTCGTTATGCGGCCCCTGCGCGGTATGTGCGGGGTGTAGTCCAGGTCGCAGTCCATGTCCGGGGTTTCGAGATTGATCGTGGGCGGCACTATCCAGTTGGAGATTGCGAGCACGCAGACGCTCGCCTCCAGCGCGCCGCTCGCGCCCAGCAGGTGCCCCGTCATGGACTTGGTGGAGCTTATGGGAATCTTGTAGGCTTCCTCGCCGAACACGGACTTGGTGGCAAGCGTCTCGAACTTGTCGTTGAGCGGCGTGGAGGTGCCGTGGGCGTTGATGTAGTCGATCTCGTGCGGCTGCAGACCCGCCCCCTTCAGGGCGATCTTCATAGCCCGCGCGCCGCCCTCGCCGCCCGGCGCCGGCTGCGTGATGTGGTGCGCGTCCGCGGTCGCGCCGTAGCCCACCAGCTCGGCAATCGGCTCCGCTCCGCGCTGTTCCGCGCTCTCCATGCTCTCCAGCACCAGCACCGCCGCGCCCTCGCCCATCACGAAGCCGTCGCGGGTCGCGTCGAACGGGCGGGACGCCTTCTCGGGCTCGTCGTTCTGCGTGGACAGCGCGTGGCACGCGTTGAAGCCGGCCACGCCGATGGGGCAGATGCTGGCCTCCGCGCCCCCGGCCAGGGCGACGTCGATCTCGCCGCGCCGTATGGCCTCGTAGGCCAGGCCGATACTGTCTCCGCTGCTGGAGCAGGCCGACACCGCCGCGTAGTTGGGCCCCTTCGCGCCGAGCAGCATCGAGACCTGGCCGGCCGCCATGTCCGGCAGCATCATAGGCACCAGGAACGGGCTGACCCTCTTAGGACCGCGCGCGCCCATCACCCCGATCTGCTCGGACAGCGTGATTATGCCGCCTATGCCGCTGGTTATCATCACGGACACGCGCTCGCTGTTGGCAGGCTCGATCTTCACGCCGGAGCGCTCCAACGCCTCCAGCGCCGCGCCGACGGCCAGTTGCACGAACCGGTCCATCCGCCGCGCCTCCTTGCGGCCCACCAGCGCCGTCACGTCGTAGTCCTTCACCTCGGCGGCGATCGTTGTCTCGAAACCCTCGGGGTCGAACGCCGATATGTGGTCGATGCCGGACTTGCCGGCCACAAGGCTCTTCCAGGTCGATTCCGCGTCAAGCCCGACTGGGCTGACAATCCCAACGCCGGTAACGACAACTCTATTGCTCATGGTAGGGCATCTCCAGCGATTCCCGGTTCAGCAAGCGTCACCTCGGAAACGTAGGCGTCCACTAGGCCATCCTTCAGCTCCGATTCGCTGATAGGGTGGGGCAGGTTTATCTTCTCGTCGGTACACACGCCGTAAACGTTGGCGTCGAAGAACATGGTGCGCGGCTCCACCGCCAGGTCCACCTTCACGCCGAGACCGCGGCCCCACTCCAGCAGCCACGAGCACTCGTAGAACAGCGCCTCCTCCTCGAAGGTCATGGGACGAATATCCGCGCCGCGCGTGGCGTCCATCTCGCCGGAACCGCCCAGCAACTCGCTGTTCATCTGGTCCAGCAGCGAACAGACCATCGCGTCCAGCCGGTCGGCCTCGGCCCACAGCTCGCGCACGGCCCGCGCGTCGGCGGGGGCGGCCGGCAGGCTCTGGCCGACGCGCCCGACGAAGTCGACCGCCTCGGCATGATACGCGGTCAGCCTCCTGGCGCGTTCTATCCACGAAAGCCCGTCCCCGAAGCCTGCCCCTGCCAATCCAACTCCTTGTCTGCCGGCGCCGCGGCGCACACACGGCCAAGGCATACAACAACGGTTCGTTGACGCCTTTCGAGAGGTGTCCATATAATACCACAGGCTCGACTATGGATATTCTCACTCTCTCAGACGGCGCGAATCTGCCACTCGCTGCGGACAAGCCGCCGCCCAGCGTGACCATCGAAACCCACGGCTGCAAGCTCAACCAGGCCGACTCCAACGTGCTGGCCAGGGAGTTCGAGCAGGCCGGGTTTCGCATCGTCGCGAACGACGAACCCTCCGACGTGTACGTCGTCAACTCGTGCACGGTCACTCACGTCGCCGACCGCAAGGCGCGCCGCTCGCTGCGGGCCGCCAGGCGGCGCAACCCCGGCGCGACTATCGTGGCCACCGGGTGCTACGCCCAGCGCGCCCCCGGCGACCTGGACGGTCTGGATGAGGTGGACGTCGTGGCCGGCAACACGGCCAAGCCCGTGCTGGTGCGGCAGGTGGTCGAGCGTATGGGCGGCGCCGTCCAGACCTGCGCCGTGGGCGACGACGTGGACCTGGCCCGTAGCCCCAGGGCGGTCCGCACCAGGGCCATGGTGAAGATACAGGAGGGTTGCGACCAGGTCTGCGCCTACTGCATCGTCCCCAAGGTCCGGGGCAGGGAGCGCAGCATTCCGTCCGCCGAGATAGTGGCGGAGATTCGCCGCAATCTCGAGCGCGGCCACAGGGAGGTCGTGCTCACCGGCACGCAGCTCGGCTCGTACGGGTTCGACCTGGACGGCGAGACGCTCGCGGGCCTCCTGCGCCGCATCCTGCGCGAAACGGGCGTAGACCGGCTCAGGCTGTCGTCGCTCCAGCCGCAGGACGTGGACGACGAGCTGATCGAGCTGTGGTCGGACCCGCGCCTGTGTCCGCACTTCCACCTGCCCCTGCAGAGCGGAAGCGACCCGGTGCTGCGCCGCATGAGGCGCCGCTACACCGCCGAACGCTACGAGCAAGCCGTGGAGCGGATACGCGCCGCCGTGCCCGCCGTCTCGATCACCGCGGACGTCATCGTGGGTTTCCCGGGCGAGCGGGACGCGGACTTCGAGGCCAGCTACGCCCTCTGCGAGAGCCTGGCGTTCGCCGACGCGCACGTCTTCCCGTACTCGGTGCGGCCGGGCACGAGCGCCGCCCACTACGACGGCCAGGTGGACCCGCGCGCGAAGGCAGACAGGGTCCGGCGCCTGCTATCGCTCACGCGGCGGCAGTTCGCCGACTACCGCCGAGCCGCCCGCGGCCAGGTCAGGTCCGTCCTCTGGGAAGAGGGCAGGGCGGAGGGCGGCGCGACGAGGTGGTACGGGCTGACGGACAACTACCTGCGGGTAGCGGCCGCCAGCCCCCTCGATCTCGCCAACACCGTCACGCCTGCCCGCCTGGGCGAGCTTGGCGACGACGGCGTCGTCTCCGCCGAGTTGGCGCGCCCTATCGTGCCGGGCGGCTAGATCACCACGGGCAGAAGCTGCGGCCTGCCGTGCCTCTCCTCCACGTACCCGGCGCGGTGATCGTTCCCGTGTCCGAACGCGACCACCCAGCCGCCGCCCATGATCATCTCCAACAGCTCGCGCTTCTGTACGAGCGTCTCGTTGGGATGTTCGTCTATCGCCGGGATGTAGGGTAGGGGAAGGTGATAGGGCGTCGGGATCAGGTCGCTGGCGTAGACCACGCGCTCACCGCCGCGCTGGATCATCACGATCTGGTGACCGGTGGACGGTCCGTTGGTCGCCTTGACCGTAATGCCCGGAATCACCTCGTGCTCCGCGTCGATCAGGTCCAGCACGCCCTTCTCGTGAAGGGGATGAAAGTCGTCGGTGTAAATGTGGGGCGCCACGCGCTCGTTGGGACTGTTGGCCTCTTCCCAGCAAGTCCGTTGCACCAGGTATCGCGCCTTCGGGAACGTGGGAACGGCGTTGCCGCTGCGGTCCAGCTTGGTGCAGCCGCCCGCGTGCTCGAATGTGAGATGGGACAGTATCACCATGTCGATGTCCCGTGCCGTCAGGCCCACCTCCCGGAGGCCCTTCAGCAGCTTGTTTCCGTTGAGACTGTACAGGTCCTTGAGCTTCTCAGCCCGCTTCGATCCCGCTCCCGTGTCCACAAGAATGTTGTGCTCCGGTGTGCGTATGAGAAGGCAGTTCAGCGCGAGCCGGACGCGGTTTCTCCGGTCGGGCTTCACGTGCTGCTCCCAGGTTGACTTCGGCACCTGGCCGAATACGGATCCCCCGTCCAGCAGAAAGGTGCCGTCACTAATCACGTTTATGGAAGTCGTACCAAGCTCCACCCCAATACCTCCGTTGCCCTGGATGGATGCCGCTCGCGCGCCAGGAGTCGGACTGCAACACGCCGCTGGCGACGGCGAGGGCTTTCGTCGAGTAAAAGGCAATGCCGTCAGGCATACTCGCCGTAACCGGCTCGACCCAGGAACGGTTAGCGCGGAAGGGGCGGACGGCGATGCTGCCCCTTTAACAGGCCGCGCTGGTATCCAGTGCAGTGGATGAGCGAGCCGGAAGAAGTGAGGATTCTCCACAGGGATTCGGCACTCCCGCGAAAGTGGGGAGTTCGGCGGCATTTCCAAAGCTGGAATATGCCTCCCCCCGTCCCTCTATCTGCCCGAAACTACCGATGATTCAGGTGTCCGGATTGAGGGTAGCCGGCCTCGGCTGGCAGGGTGCTTGCTTGCTCTTCGTCCCTCGAAGTCCTCTAGTCTTCGCATACGAATTCTAGAAAGAAACCTATAACCTGTAAAGCGAAAACTCGGCGTCGTTTACGCCAGAACGCGAGGGCAAAGTTTGGGGGCGGCTTCCCTGCCTCGAATCGGGAAGTCGCCCCCTGAATTGCGGCTGTTCCTGTCGCGGGAACGCCTCCCGCCCGAGGGCTAGCCGCGCAGCTCCGCTATCGCGGACGCCATCGCGTCGATGGTCTGCCGCACGTCCTCCTCGGTGTGAGCGAGCGACACGTAGAACTTGGACCCGCCCTTGATCACGCCGCGCTCGCGCAGCAGCCGGTTGAACTCGCTGAACAGGGACTGGTCGGCACGCAGAGTGGACCGGTAGTCCGTCACGTCGTCGCTGGTGAAGTAGACGTCGAACAGCGGAGGCTCGCCCACCACCCGCGCCGGGATCTCCGCCTCGTCCAGCAGCCGCTGCAGCTCGCCCATCAGGCGGCGGCCCGTCGCGAACAGCCTCTCGTAGGTGCCCTCGCGCTTGAGGATGTTGAGCGTGGTCAGCCCGGCCACGGCCGCCACCGGATTGCCGCTCAGCGTCCCGACCATCGGCAGGTGCTCGCCCGGCTGCGTCGCGTTGGCGTCGAACTGCGCCATGATCTCATCGCGCCCGGCCACCGCCGAGAGCGGATAGCCGCCCGCCACCACCTTGCCCAGCGAGCACAGGTCCGGCGTCACGCCGTAGTACTCCTGGGCGCCTCCGTACGCGAACCGGAATCCGGTCACCACCTCGTCGAAGATCAGCGGTATCTCGTACTGCTGCGTAACCTCGCGAAGCCCCTCCAGGAAGCCGGGCTTGGGCGGAAGGAGCCTCTGGAACGGCTCCACTATCACGCCCGCCAGCTCGTCGTGGTGGCGTTCGATGAGCGCGGTGGCCGCCTCGAGGTCGTTGAACGGCGCTATCAGCATCTCGTTCTCTACGGCCCTGGGTATGCCCGCGGAGTCAGGCGTGGGCGCCGGAAACTCCTGCGGCGCGCTCGGCCCCATGCTCATCAGCGCGTAGTCGTTCATGCCGTGGAAGCCGCCCTCGAACTTGAGAATCTTGTCGCGCTTGCGGAACGCGCGGGCGGCGCGCATCGCGAAGAAGGTCGCCTCGGAGCCGCTGCTGGCGAAGCGCACCTTGTCCGCGCAGGCCATGGCGTTGCAGATCTCTTCCGCGAGCTGTATCGCGTGCTCGTTGTTGGCGAAGAAGGTAGAGCCGCGCTCGATCTGCTCGCGCACCGCGGCCACCACTTCCGGATGGGCGTGGCCCAGCAGCATGGGGCCGGAGCCGATCAGGAAATCGACGTACTCGTTGCCGCTCACGTCCCAGACCCTGCCGCCGCGTCCCTCACGGATGATCAGGTCGTTGGGCATGTTGCCGATGCTGCCGCCGGGCAGGAACTGATTGGCCTTATCTCTGAGCCCTCTCTCCTCGTCGGTTAGAATCCGTTCGGACATGATCTTCCTCCACCGTCTGCTACTCGCGGACTCTCGCTCATGGCGCGCCGTTCGCCCGAATTATAGCAGCACCGCCCCAGTGCCGCACCCAACCCCCAGCGCACCCAATCGCCATAGCCGCGGCCATGTTTTATAATGCCGTCCATACCAACCCAGGAGGCGATACGTGAACATAAGAGTAGTGCGCGGCGACATCACGCAACAGCAGGTCGGCGCAATCGTAGTCAACCTGTTCGAGGGCGTCACCGCGCCCGGCGGCGCGACCGGCGCCGTGGACCGCGCGCTCGGCGGCGCCATCTCCCGGCTCATCGAGGATGGCGAGATCAAGGGCAAGCGCGGCGAGACCACCCTCATCCACACGCTGGGCAACATGACCCCCGCCCGCGTGATAGTGGCCGGACTCGGCAAGTCCGAAGATTTCGACGCCAACGGCGTCCGCGAGGCCGCAGCCGTCAGCGCCCGGCGGCTACGCGGCGTCGGCGTCTCCACCGCCGCCACGATCGCGCACGGCGCGGGCATCGGCGGGCTGGACGCCGCCGATGCGGGGCAGGCGATGGCCGAGGGCATCGAGCTCGGCCTCTACTCGTTCGACAAGTACAAGTCCGAGGGCGGGGACTCCAACCTCGAGGAGATACTCATCGTCGAGGCCGACGAGGCTAAGGCCGCCGAGTTAGAGGCCGCCGTAGAGCGCGGACGCGCCATCGCCACCGCCGTCAACCTCTGCCGCGACATGGCAAACGAGCCGGCCAACCACATGACGCCCACGCGCATGGCCGAGATTGCCCTCGACGTGGCCCGCGACACCGGCATTCAGCTCGAGGTGCTCGACC
Source organism: Dehalococcoidia bacterium (assembly GCA_965204815.1). GTDB lineage: Bacteria > Chloroflexota > Dehalococcoidia > Lucifugimonadales > CATOSD01 > CATOSD01. The sequence goes on along the minus strand of OZ242014.1, from coordinate 2,734,332 downwards.
GACCGCAGATGGCCGAGCTCGGAATGGGCGCGCTCCTCGGCGTGGCCCAGGGCAGCGACGAGCCTCCCAAGTTCATCATCCTCAGCTACGAGGGCGACCCCGGCAACCCCGACAACTCGCTGGCCATCCTCGGCAAGGGCATAACCTTCGACAGCGGCGGCCTCGACATCAAGGGCGCGGACTACATGGCCACCATGAAGGGCGACATGGCCGGCGGCGCGTCCATAATCGCGTCCATGCAGGCCATCGGCAGGCTCAGGCCCCGCATCAACGTCACCGGCATCGTGCCCGCCACCGAGAACATGCCCGGCGGCCGCGCCCAACGCCCCGGCGACGTCGTCAGGACCATGAACGGCAAGACCATCGAGATAGACAACACCGACGCCGAGGGCCGCCTCGTTCTCGCCGACGCAGTGTCCTACGCGCGTTCCAAGAACCACACCCGCATCGTCGACGTGGCCACGCTCACCGGGGCCGTCGTGGTTGCGCTCGGAAACGTGTGCATCGGCGCGTTCGGCAACGACCAGCAGTTCACCGACAGCGTCGTCGCTGCGGGCAACGAGGTCGGGGAGCGCATCTGGGAGCTCCCAACCTTCGACGAGTACAAACAGCAGTACAGGAGCGACGTCGCCGACATCAAGAACACCGGCGGGCGCGGCGCGGGAGCCACCATCGGCGCCCAGATCATAGGCGAGTTCACCGATGGCGCCTCCTGGGTCCACCTCGACATCGCCGGCACCGCCCGGGCCACCACCGAGAAGGGCTACGTCCCCAAGGGCGCCACCGGCGTCCCCGTAAGAACGCTCGTCAACCTGGCCCACAAGCTCGCCGAGGGCTAGTCGCGCGTCAGCGGTCCAGTCGGCGCAACTCCTCTTCCAGTTCGCGGACCCGTGCCTCAGCGCGGTCCGCCCGTGCCTCAGCGCGGTCCGCCCGTGTCTCAGCGCGGTCCGCGCGTACCTCGGCGCGGTCCGCGCGTGACTCGGCTGCGACGCGCGCCTCCCGCTCGTCTTCGAAGGTCGCTATGGGCCCGCCCGTATCCGGGTCGTAAAACACTATCTCGCCCTCTTCCCACCGGATGTTCACGCCCAGCGCCGCGCTGTAGCCCTGCAAGCTCCCGTCCGTGAGTTCATCGATGGGCATGGCGACGTACTCTCCGTCCGCCAGGCTATCGCCGGCCAATCGCGCCCCGTGATACTCGCCCGTCTTGTCGAATCGCCAGTACTCCGGTATGCCCAGGTCGGCGTAGTACAGTCGCTTGTCTCCCGTATCGACGTGCGCCGTGCTGACCGACGCCACCTCCAGCACGAAGTCCGGCGGCTTGCCCTGCTCCGAGACGATGTACCCGTTGTTGGCGTCGTAGATTTCCGGATCCACGTCGAAGGCGATGAGCAGGTCTGGCACTCGGGCCCGCGCCTTATTGAAGTTGGTGTCCGGGCAGACCCAGCGGTCCGCCACCACCAGGGTCGTCTCAGGATTGCCCAGGTGCACGGCCAGGTGGTGGGAGTTGCCGCTCCTGAACAGGTGGTCGAACTGCGTGACTTCGTCTAACTCCCGCTCGGGCGCATCCGGCAGCCGGAATCGACCCGTGGCCTGGGATGATGTGGTCGTCTTGGTAAAGGCATCGGGCGTAGTCATGTCACACCTGTCAGCAGACGGCTGGGCTTGCGCCGCTGTTCCCTAGTGCGTTGTTCTGCGGGCGTCATTCTACACCACCCGCCAATCTCCGTCACAAGCTCGACATCACCGGCACCGGCCGGACCACCACCGAGAAGGGCTACGTCCCCAAGGGAGCCACCGGCGTCCCCGTAAGAACGCTCGTCAACCTAGCCCACAACCTCGCCGCTCAGGGCAGTCCCTTCCCCATCGCAGGGGGAAGGGACTGCCCTGAGCCTGCTTTGCAACAGGGTCAAATTGCTTGGTTCTGTTGGATTCTGCGAGGTATTTGGTATAGCGTTCTATTGACGAGGCTAAGTCAACCCGCCTATACTGCCTTCCTTAGATGCTCTGAAAGGAGGTACTAATTGGCTAAGCGGTATCCTCTCGATACCCGATTTGCTATCGCAGATGCGTTCGACTCTGGCGTGCTTCGCGGCGACTGCTCGGTTAACGAAATCGCAGCAGCAGTTGGGGCCAATGCCAAGAGCGTAGGACGCATACTACAGGTTATGGATTTCACACTAGTGCAAAAGCCATTACCTGTAGTTGAGGCAATTCCCTCTCGCTGGGCTCCCCCGCGCAAGTGGCCCAGGCTGACGGGCCGCAATTCCCCCGTCTCTCACGCCATCGTTGACGTGTACGAGTCTGGACGCTGGCGCGGTCGCTGCTACGCGCGTGACTTGGCCCGTTGGTGGATGTCAGCGAAGAAGCTGTGGTACAAGCGATGCGCCGCCTACGGTTCAAGGTGGTCAAGCGCGCATACAAGAAGTTCCTGCGGATGCAGCCCGCCGTCTGGCGCCCCCCCCTACGTTGGCCAGATCTACTCGAACAACAGCGCACGTTGAAGCGTAGCGGCGTTTCCACTGGCATGGTAATGCGGTCAACAGACCTGTCAGCTGAAGTTGTTGGAATTATTGACGATGCGATAATGAAACTGGACGTTGCGGACATCCCGCTATCCGCTCGGGGTGCACTCAAGTCCAAAATCAAAGAGGTTGTGCAAGCGGTGTACGAACAAGCCCGCGAGAAGCGACTTCACGAAGCGGATAACTACGTGACTAGGCAAGAGTTGGCAGAGTGGCTTGGCGAAGGCCCTAACGACAGCATGGGCAACCTTCGGAACAGAGTGCAGGGCTTCAAGCTCTACGCCACCCGTCGGAACTGCCCCGCATGTGGGAAGAATGCCGCCGCCGCGCTGCGAGAGAAACATACGCATAGGGCTGAGACGCCCATAGCGACAGGAGAGTCAACATGACCATATCCAGAATCAAGCGGCGAGACGCCGTGATGGAACTGCTCAACAACGGCTTCGACATCGACAAGGCGGTCGAGCGGTTCCTCATCGAGAACGCTAACGAGGCCGAGGTGCTGCGGGTCAAGTACCCGGAGAAGCTCGCGCGCAACATCATCACCATCGGCGGCAGCGGAGTTCAGCAGGAGCTCAATCTGGCGGCCTTCCAGGAGGCGCTGGCGTTGTTCGCCGAAGAGCAGCACCGTAAGGCCACCAACAGGCTGCGGAACGACAACGAGAAGCTGGAGGCGGAAATCGAGCAGCAGAGGCGCAGGAACAACGACCTGCTCGACGAAAACTCACGGCTGAACAGCGACTTGCACCAGCGAGACGCCCGCATCGAGGGCTTGCTGACGGAAGTGAACGCCAAAGACCGGGAGGCCATGGCCTTGCGGCTCGAAGCAGCAACGCCCGGAGCGACCACCGCTTAGCCCACGCCTTGCCGTTGCCTAGCGGCAGGGCGCAAGAATGAAACTGCCGACTCTGAGGGGCCTGTTGTACTGACAGGCCCCTTTCCACGCTCTGGCAACGTTGGCCCAAGCCTCAAACGGGATGTCAACGCCAACTGCTTGAGCGAGTCTGTTCCAGCTTAGTCGGTGCCCCACAAGGGTTTGCCCCTACATGGGTGTGGCCGACCAAACTGATACGGGTTCGTCATTCCGACCCCCCTTGACACCCCAGCACATCCGTGCTACGCTCCCTTCATCACAACTGGCCACTGGCCTCCGGGCACCGGCCACCAACGTAACAACCGTGACAACAATCCGTCAGATAAATTCCCGTCCAACCCAAATCCGTTCCATCCGTAACCAGGAAAGCAACCCGCCCAGCTACGAAATCTGAGGAGATAAGACAAAAGAAACGAAACGGGACACTTTTTTCTAGCTTGTCTGTCCCACCCGGCAGTTTGGCCACTGCCTCTGCCCGGATGCTACTCCGCTTGGTAGCCCGTCACCCGTCCACCTAATTGTCCCTTCCCCTGCGAGGGGGAAGAGCCTGCCCTGAGCTTGTCGAATGGGTTAGGATGGGGGTGACGCCAGCGAAAAGCCGTCCGGGACCCGTACCGCGCACGCCGCCAGGCCGGCGCGGAGTTCCGGTCCCGGTTCCGCATCACCTTGCCGACGGCGTCCCTGGCCCAATCACGCGGCAGCAGGTCGAGAGGTGCTGCGCGGTCTGTCCTCGTGGCCACCGCGCGAGCCAGTCCCGGCCCTGCCGCGCCGCCAACCCGTACTCGCTAACCGCGAGCCTTTAACAACTCAATAGCAAGCTCCTCAGCGCGACCGATATTGACCGTCGGACTCGCCCGGTGCTAGAATCGCTTCTGCGCAGATGGTGAGCGTGGCCAAGTTGGTTAAGGCGCCAGGTTGTGGCCCTGGAGATCGAGGGTTCAAATCCCTTCGCTCACCCCATCCCATCTGAGGCGCCCGCCTTCTCCGCACTCTATCCCGGTAATGGAGGATGCCCGAATGCCCCACGCTTACGAGGATGTCCTGGTCTTGCGCGACGGCGACGCCAGGGGTAACCGCATGGTGGTCAGACTCACGACGTCGGCGGGTCGCAGGATCTTCGCCATCGGCGTGCCCCAGCCCGACATCGAGGACCGCCTCGGCCCGACGTGGGCCTACCTGTTCGAGTGCGAGGGCATCAATCTCGTCGACGCGGGCGCTCACGGCACCCTCTCCGACCTGGCGGACGGCATCGAGACGGCGGGCTACTCCCCCCGCGACGTCGACCGCGTCATCATCACCCACGGCCACTCCGACCACGACGGCGCGGCTTTCCGGTTCGTGCGCGAGAACGACGCCGAGCTATGGGCGCACGACGTTTACGCCCGCACGCTGCCGTTCGACGACTGGCGGATACAGCGCGGCCTGAAGACGCCGCTCGCCGCGCAGATGGACGCTCTCAAGTCCCGCAACGGCCGCTCGCGCGGCTCGGACTTCTCATGGCGCACCGAGCCCGGCTACCACGAGGCCAAGAAGGCCGCCCAGGTCCACAGGCGGGTCCGCGGCGGCGAGCGCGTGGGAGCCATGACTCTCATGCACACGCCCGGCCACTCCCCCGACGAGCTGTGCATGGTGCTGGACGACGTAGTCTTCACCGGCGACCACGTGCTGCCGGAGATCACGCCTCACCCCACGTGCAGGGTGCGCTTCTCCGACGAGGTCGAGCGGGCGCTCTCGCCGGAGTACGCCGACGCCGACGCGCTGTACGGCCTGGAGACCTACATCCGGTCCCTCCGCATCGTGGAGGAGCTTGGCCGGGACGTCCAGGTGCTGCCCGCGCACCGCCTCTTCAACAAGGGCCGCTTCAACTTCACCGACGTTGGCCGCATAGATGAAATCATCGAGCACCACGCCGAGCGACTGGAAATGGCGCTGGAGGTCGTGGACGGCGCGGGCGGCACGCTGACCGACGTGACCCGCGCGCTCTTCCCCAGGCAGACGCCGGAAAGCCCCGTCTACCACCTGGCGCTGACGGAAGCGGTGGCCCATCTGGAGTTGCTGCACGAGTCCGGCGATCTGGAAATAGCCGGCGACGGCAGGCTGCGCGCCACCGGGTCGCGCAACTACCTGCGGCTCGTCGGTGAATCAGCCGCGGCCAAGCTCGCAAAGTAACCGGCGCGCGCCTGTAGCTCAACGGACAGAGCATCGGTCTTCGGAACCGAGGGTTGGGGGTTCGAATCCCTTCAGGCGCGCCAATACCTTAGAGCCTATCCGATAAGTCCCTTCCCCATTGACGGGGGAAGGTTAGAGCCTGCCCCGCACTTGAAGCGGGGATGGGGGTGAAGGCCCATTGCCCGCACTCGACGACATAACCGTCCTCGACCTCTCCCGCATACTCGCGGGCCCCTTCTGCACGCAGATGCTGTCCGACCTCGGCGCCACCGTGTGGAAGGTCGAGTCCCCCTGGGGCGACGACACCCGGCGCTGGGGCCCTCCGTTCGTGGAGGGGGAGAGCGCCTACTACCTGTCAACCAACAGGGGCAAGAAGAGCGTCGCCGTCAACCTCAAGGATGAGCGGGGGCAGGAGCTGGTGCGCGGACTCGCCCGCAAGGCCGACGTGCTGATCGAGAACTTCAAGGTCGGCGACCTCGCCCGCTACGGCCTCGACTACGCCAGCCTGTCGAAGACCAACCCCGGCCTCGTCTACGCGTCGGTGACTGGCTTCGGCCAGACCGGCCCCCGCGCCTCCGAGCCCGGCTACGACGCCGTCCTGCAGGGCATGACCGGCCTGATGAGCGTGACCGGCGCCCCCGACGGCCCCCCGATGCGAGTGGGCGTCGCCGTCGTCGACCTGATGACCGGCCTGACCACCGCCATCGGCGTTCTCAGCGCCCTGCACGAGCGCGCCCGCACCGGGCGAGGCAAGCACCTAGACCTGTCGCTGTTCGACGTAGGCGTGATGGCCATGGTCAACCTCGCCCAGAGCTACCTCGCCGACGGCGTCACGCCCCCAAGGCTCGGCACCGCCCACGCCCAGATAGTGCCGTACCAGGCATTCGAGGCGTCGGACGGCTTCTTCATGCTCGCGGTGGGCAACGACGCCCAGTTCGTGCGAATGGCCGAGGCCGTCGGCCTGCCAGAGCTTGCGCAGGACGACCGGCTCGCGACCAACGCTGGCCGCGTCGCCCACCGCGACGAGGTGGTGGGCACGCTCAGCGCCGCTTTCGCCGCGTGGCCGCGCGAGGACCTGCTGCGTACCCTCGAACGCGCCACCGTGCCCGCGTCGCCGATCTACGACATGCCGGAGGTGCTACGCGACCCGCAGTCCGACGCCCGGGCCGTGCTCTGGGACGTGGACCACCCGACGCTTGGAACCCTCTCGCTCATCGCCAACCCACTGCGCCATGCCAGCGAAAGTCCCGCCGCGCCTGCGAGCCACCCGCCGCTGCTCGGCGAGCATACCGCCGAGACGCTGGAAACGGCGCTCGGCCTGAGCGAGCCGGAGATCGCCGAGCTGGCGGGAGACGGCGTAATCAACCTGGGAGCAGAGTAGGGGAGGAAACTCATGGCGTTGACCCTGAAGGACCTGGACACAATGTCCATCGAGCAGGCGCAGGCGCTGCCCTTCGAGGAGCGCGACGCGCTGCTCGACCTCGTGATCGCCGACGGCCGCAACGAGGCCACGGACGCGGTGTCCTACCGCACCGGCCTCTACTGCGACTACTTCGAAGAGGACCTGACCCGGATGCTCAAGCTCCGCGCGGTGCGTGTCCTCTGCCGGGGCACCACGTCGTCCGGATTCGATGGCGTGGTGGTGGGCGACACCGACGAGGAGCAGTACCGCGCCGCCTTCCGCCACATCCAGACCTCGCTCCACGCCGCCGGCGCCGACTTCCACCGCGTCGTCACGCTCGTCGTCTTCCTGACGGATATGGACAACTGGCCCCTCTTCAACCACGTCTACCGCGAGTTCATTCCCAACCCGCCCTGCCGCGCCGTCATCGGCACCACCGGCCTCGCCCAGAAATCCATCACCATCGAGCTAGTCGAGTGCGTCGCCTACAAGGTCGCGCCCTAGCTCACCGCAGGAACCACCTGTCCAGGTGCCCTTCCAGGTCGGCCGGATTCTCGTACACGTAGGCCACCTGGCTCACCATGTTCTCGGCGCGCTGACGACCCGGCTGCAGGCGCTTGACCCAGAATCCGATGTCGTGGGCTGAGCGCCCGCCGGTGGGCAGCACCTCGTCCAGCCTCAGCACGTCGGTGTTGCGTAGCCGCAGCGCGCGGGCGTACACGCGGCGGTAGATGCGCGGGTCGTAGCCGTCGCTGTCGGTGGCGACGCCCAGCTCCCCGGCGGCCCGCAGCACCTCGTCCCACAGCCCGCTCACGACCTGGGGCGCGGCGTCGGCGGTCTCGCGCTCATGGCCCGGCGACTCGGACGTGCGAGCGCGGGCGCGCTCGATCTCGCGCCGCACCTTCACCGAAGGCACGACCACCACGAACCGTATGACCGGCAGACTCAGCTCGTCCTTGGGTCCGCCTCCGAGAGACATTGTCAGTTCCCCGAACCGGCCCCCAACCAGTGGCGCCTCGACGGCCAGCAGGCAGTCATCTCCGTTGTGCCTCGCGAGCCACTCGATAATGGCCGTCCTCGCCCACACCCCGGCGGCGCGCCGGATGACCGCGTGCGTGACGCCGTCCACCTCCGGGAACCGGGCTAGGACCGTGGGCGTCTCGAACGCCAGCCGCACGACGTCCCATTGCAGCAGGTGCACCGGGCGGTCCGCCGCGTGTGCGAGCCGCGCGACCTGACCCAGCATCAGGCTCTTGCCCGATCCGGGGATACCGCACAGCACCGCGATCCTCGCGTTGAGCGCGAGGTACTCGACTTCCCGGTACAGAGCCGAGCCGGGTCGCAGGACTATGCCGTCCGCGCTGCCGCTATTTGCGATGACGGGCCTCCCGGTCCGGCCCGGCGTCGCGCTCCGCGGAGTAGGCGTCGAGCGCCTGGGCGAGCCGGCGCACGCCCTCGCGCAGGCCGTCGGTGCCGTAGAGCGCGAAGCTGATGCGCAGGCAGCTCGAAGGCGCGCCGTCCACCGAGAACAGGCTGCCCGGCAGATACGAGACGCCCACCTGATGCGCGTGGGGCAGAAGCGCCTCGGTGTCCACATCATCGCCGAGGTCCAGCCAGAAGAAGTAGCCGCCTGTTGGCGTCGCGTAGTCGCAGCGCCCGGCGAGCAGCTCGCGCAGCGCGGCGTCGACCGCGCGGATGCGCTCGGCGTAGGTGGCGCGTAGTCGCGCGATGTTCTCACCCAGCAGCCTGAGCTCGATGGTGGCGTGGGCGATGTTCGACGCGAAGTGGCTGATGCCGCCGCCGCTGATAGCGAACCCGGAGTCGGTGAAGCGCGCCGCCAGCGCAGGTCGCGCCTGCACCCAGCCCGCGCGCAACCCCGGCGACAGAATCTTGGAGAACGACCCGAACGACACCACGCGGCCCACCGGCGTGTCGTCGAAGGCGGCGAGGGGCGGAGGCGGGGGGGACGCGGCGTGCAGCAACTGGTACACCTCGTCGGCGAACACCAGGAAGCCGTGCTCTTCAGACAACTCCACCAGCCTGCGCCGCCTGTCCTCGGGCAGCACCCGGCCCGTGGGGTTCTGATATGTGGGGATGACGTACAGAGCCGTTGGCTTGAGACTACCCGTGTTGGTTAGCTGTTCCTCGAGCGCGTCCATCCGCATCCCGTGGGAGTCGGTGGCGACGCCGACGACATTCAGCCGGTGGTCGCGAAAGATGCCGTGCGCCAGGTGGTAGGTCGGCTCCTCCACGTAGACGGTGTCGCCCGCCTGGGTGAAGAGCGTGCTGGCCATGTCCAGCCCCTGGGAAGCGCCGCTCGTCAGGAACAGGCTCTCCGGCAGCACGCTCATGCCGTAGGCCGGCTGACTCGACAGGAAGCCGGCAAGGGACTCGAGCAGCGGCCCGAAGCCCTGGACGGCGCCGTACTGGAGCGCCGCGACAGACTCGCCGCCCAGCACGAAGTCGGCGGCGCGGCGCACGTCCGCGAGGGGGTGCAGCGCCTCAGACGGGTGGCCCCAACCGAGGTCGATCACGCCGTCCGCAATGGAGACGAGCAGCGCGGGCAGGCTGCCTTCACTTGGAGTCTGGGCTGAGCTCACGCTGTCCTCACTCGATGCTCTCGTCGTAGTCCATGCCTATGTGGCCTTCCGCCTCGAACCGGGCGTACTCGTCGTCCGAGTAGCCGAGCAGCCGCTTGTAGACGTACTCGTTGTCCTCGCCGAGCCGGACCGGCCCGCGCCGGAACCGCGGGAACTGGCCCGATCGTCGGTAGGGCGCGCCGGGATACAGATGCGTGCCGGTATCCTCCTGGTGCGCCTCCTGGAAGAAGCCGCGCTCGCGTAGCTGCCGGTCGGCGTAGGCGTCGGCCTGGTCCAGCACCGCGCCCGCGGCGATTCCCACGGCCTGAAGCGCCTCCATCACCTCGACGTGGCCCCGCGCCGAGGTCCACTCGGCGATTCGGGCGTCGAGCGTGTCCTGGTTGCGCAGCCGTGACTCGTGGTCGGCGAACGCCGCGTCGCGGGTCCAGGCGGGTTCGCCCAGCGCCGCCCGGAAGCGACGCCAGTCCCGCTCATCGTACAGCGTGAGGACCACCCAACGATCCTCTCCTTTGCACGGGTAGCAGCCCTGGATGGCGGAGGGATGCCTGTTGCCCCGCGTGCCCCCGTTCCTGCCGTTCATGGAGTAGTCCATGAAGTGCGACCCCAGCATGGGAATGAACGCCTCGGCCTGCGGCAGCTCGATGAGCTGTCCCTCGCCGGTTCGCTCGCGGTGGTTCAGGGCGGCCAGCACCGCGAAGGCCCCGTGGGTGCCGCCGGCCGCGTCGCACACCAGCACGGGCGTCACGGTGGAGGCGTCCATGTCCGCGTAGCCCCGGAGCACGGTGTGGCCGACCACGCTGTCCATGTGCAGGCCGAAGCCTCGGTAGTCGCGGTAGGGGCCGGAGTTTCCGTAGGCGGGCATTCGCATCATGATGATGCGCGGGTTGATCGCCCGGAAGCGCTCGTAGGAGATAGACAGGCGCTCCATCGTGCGGGTCGGGTTATTCTCGACGAACACGTCGCTTACTTCGACGAGCCGGTCGAGCACCTCCTGCCCCTCGGGCCGCAGCAGGTCGACGGTCATGCTCCGTTTGTTGCGGGCGTGCGCGTTGAAGAGGGGAGCGCGATTCCAGGGCCGGTCTCCGGGCACGCGACCGGGCAGTCCGGCGAGGTAGTAGGGGCTGCGATCCAGCTCCTCCTGGCTCGGACGCGCCCGGGCGCCGCGAGTGGGCGCGGGCGGGAAGGTCTGAGTGGACTCGATGCGGATGACCTCGGCGCCCATGTCGGCCAGGAAGGACGTGCAGTAGGGGCCCGCCCACACGATGGTCAGGTCGAGCACGCGAACGCCCTCCAGCGGCAGGGCGCCAGCGCGCGGCTCCGCACCGCGTCGCTCACACAACGCCGTCTGCCCTCAGCGCGTCGACGTCCGCGGCGGTGTAGCCAAGCCCCTCGAGCACCTCCGGCGTGTGCTGGCCCAGCAGCGGAGCGGGCGCGCGTATCGACCAGGGGGTTCGCTCCATGAGGAACGGACGGCCGGGGTAGCGCAACGCCCCAGCGGACGGGTGCTCGGCCTCGGCGAACACACCGCGCTCCGCGAAGACCGGGTCGGCGTGCAGGTCCTCCATGGTGTTGATGGGCGCGCTCAGAACGCGCGCGGCCTGCGCGGCGGTCCACACCTCCCGCTTGGTGCGCGACAACACCCAGGGATAGAAGAACTCCTCGAACTCAGCCTTGAGGTCGGGGTCCTGCTGCGCGCCGGGCGCGTGCCAGCGCTCTTCCGTGAGGAATTCCGGCTCGCCCAGCATCCTGACCGAGCGGGGGAAGTAGATGCCGCCGCCGGTGATCTCCACGTAGCCGTCCTTGCATGGAAACACGCCCTGCGGGTAGCCGCCGGTATTCTCCACCGGGCGCCTGCCGCTGGTGCCGCCGGTGTACTGGTAGGCGATGAGAGTGCTCATGCGGCGGTCGATCGAACCGGCCTGCGTCTCGAATATGGACACGTCGACGTGCTGGGCCTGGCCGGTGCGACGGGCGGCGAACAGCGCGCCCATGGCCGCCACCGCGCCGACCGCCCCCGCCTGGTACAGCACCACGTCGTCGGCCATCTTCAGCGGCTCGCGGTCGTCCAGGCCGGTCGAGTACATCTCGCCGCCCATCGCGTAGAAGATGGCGTCCGAGCCTCGCCAGTCGCGGTAGGGTCCGTCCTGGCCGAAGTTGGATATGGAAACCACCACCAGGCGCGGGTTGGACTCCACCAGCGCCTCGTAGCCGAGCCCCAGGCGCTCCATCACGCCCGGTCGGAAGCTCTCGACCACCACGTCGGCGGACTCGGCCAGCCTGCGAGCGATGGACGCCCCCTCACGGCTCTTCAGGTTGAGAGTGACGCTCCGCTTGTTGGTGTTGAGATGCAGGAACAGGCCGCTCTTCTCGGGGTGCGGCGCGTCATTGGGGAAGGGACCCAGACGGCGCGCGGGATCGCCCGTCTGGGGGCGTTCGACCTTCAGCACGTCCGCGCCGTAGTCGGCCAGCAGCTTGGTGCAGTAGGGGCCGGCGACGTAGTGCGTGAAGTCGAGGACTCGCACGTTCGAGAGAGCTTCCAAGCCGAGAGGTCCTCCGGTAGCGGGGCGAATTCGTGGGCGCTCCCGGTAGTTCGGGCGCCGCAACGAGTCTATTTTCGCCGCCGTCCGATGTCAAACCCGGATTGGGGTCGAGGGCGAACGGCACCCCCATCCTAGCCTTCCCCCGTCGAGGGGGAAGGGACGAGCGGTAGTGGCTGCGCGGCAGGGCCGGGACTGGCTCGCGCGGTGGCCACGAGGACAGACCGCGCAGCACCTCTCGACCTGCTGCCGCGTGATTGGGCCGGGGACGCCGTCGGCAAGGTGATGCGGAACCGGGACCGGAACTCCGCGCCGGCCTGGCGGCGTGCGCGGTACGGGTCCCGGACGGCTTTTCGCTGGCGTCACCCCCATCCTAACCTTCCCCCGTTGTATGGACCGGGGAGAAGGGTAACAGTTGTTCGGAGACATAGGTAACACATTTCAGTTGTCGAGGTCTATGGTAGCGATGGGCTGGGTGAAGAAGTAGACGGTCCAGGCGCCGTCCGCTGAGGCCGGCCTCAGCGCGACCCGCTTGCCCCTGAAGCCTTTGCCGACTCGGAATGGCCTGCCCTGGAAGGATATCCGACCGTTGACGTCCACTGTGCGTATCTGGTCGGCGCTGTCGTACTCGACGGTCGGGAGAGTCTGCGGAAAGGACCTGTGGCTGGGGGCGTACCGGCTGGCAGGGGTGTCGAGCTCGAGGGCGTGATGAGGACGCTCCAGGTTGTAGAAGTCTCTCCAGCGGTCGAAGCCGCTCTGGCAGTGGTCGATGTCGGCGAAGCTTCTGCCCTGGAGCAGTTCGGCCTTCAGAGACCTGTGGAAGCGCTCGAGCTTGCCCAGAGTCTGGGGATGTCGGGGTCTGCTGTGGACCACCCTGATCCCCAACTGGAGCATCCAGACGGTCAGCGGCGTGAAGGGGTGGGCGAGGTCGCTGCCCCAGGGAGAGCCGTTGTCGACCAGGATGGTGTGGGGCATGCCGTAGTGGCCGAAGATGGACTTGAGGTGCTCATGGACAGTCTGGCCCTTCTCGTTTCGGCAGGCCCTCACGCCCAGGGAGAACCTGGAGTGGTCGTCCAGGACAGTGAGGGGATGGCAGCGCCCGCCGCGGTCATCGGGATGTGCCCTTTGAAGTCCATCTGCCACAGGTCGTTGGGCTCTGCGTGCTCGAAGCGCTTGTAGGGCATCCGCTTGGCGCTCTCAGCCGGCTCGATGAGGCCGTATCGTCTCAGGATGGCCGTGATGGTGCTCTTGGAGGGCGCCTGGTCGTATCCGCGGTCTTGGAGCATCCTGGCGATCACGTGAGCTCCTTTGGCGGGGTGCTCCAGACGGAGCGCGACGACGGCCTGCTCGATCTGTGGGCTGGTGCGGTTCGGGGAGTGGTGAGGACGCTTAGACAGGTTATGGAGACCCTGGTCTCCGCCCTCGGCGTGTCGTCCCAGCCACTTGTAGCCGGTCTTGCGGCTGATCCCGCAGCGCCGGCACAACTCGCTGATGTTCGCGCCCTCCGCCTGGGCCAGGATGACAAACTCTTTACGTTGAGACATGACGGTATCCACCTTCCAAGGCATGGGCACCCTCCTGGGCAAGTATTCCATGCCTTATGGTGTAACCCATGTCCCCGAACATGTGTAACCTATGTCCCTGGTCTATACACCCGTCAAGGGGGAAGGGACGATAGGGATGGACGGGTGACGGGCTACCAAGCGGAGTAGCATCCGGGCGGAGGCAGTTGCCAAACTGCCGGGTGGAACAAACAAGCTAGAAAATTGTGTCCCGTTTCGTTTCTTTTGTCTTATCTCCTCAGATTTCGTAGCTGGGCGGTCGGCGTTTCGGGTTACGGATGGAACGGATTTCGGTTGGATAGGAATTTATCTGACAGATATTTGACACCGGTGTCACGTTGGTGGCCGGTGGCCGGTGGTCGGTCGGTTGTGATGAAGAGAGTTTAGTACGGATGTACTGAGGATGTCAAGAGGGGTGGTCAGACCCAGATCCACCGCCTGGCTTTGGCGGGGGAGTCTTGTGATGGTGTCGCGAGGGTAGATGTGCGGTTCAGGGTCGGTCGGTTGGCACAGGGGAGGCCGCTGCGATGTTTTGGGCGGCGTGCGACGGTCTCATCGGCGGTGCGGGGAGTGTTTTGGCCGTCTTTCGGACACAGCGTAGCCTGCGACTTCGGTTCAGTCGCCTCGAGTGTGTGGGGACTCTTTGGGAGAGTCAGGCCCCGAGCGGCGTGTTGGCCAGTGCCCGTAGCCTGCGACGCGCGTCGACGAGCAACTCATAGGCAGGGTGCCCTCTGGCGAGACGTATGATGAGGCTCCTTGCGTGTCTGACCACTCGTCCGGCAACGCAGATGATCCCGAAGCGCACCGCTTTCAGACGCTTGCTCACCCACTCTCCTCCCAGCACAAGCTGCTTCATCGCCGAGTTCAGATTGAACGCCAACACCACTATCGCCCACCACGCCGCGTTTACCCCGAACTTCCCCGACGGCAGCCTGCCTCCCGCAAGGTCCTCCTTCAGCACCGAATGCACCTCCTCGCCCTTGCCGCACCTCTGCCTGTACCACCCGATAAGCTCATCCCCGGCCAACTCCCGGTTCGTCACCACTCCCGTCACCTTGTACCAGTTGCCATCCCCCATCTCCATGATGGGGACCGACGACTTCTCCCCTTCCACGTCGAACAGCGGCGGGTTCCTCACAGGCTTCCTTATCGCGATGAAGCGGTAGTCGGGACTGTTCCTGCTGTATCCGGTCCAACTGGTCACGTAGCACACCTCGGCGTACTGCTGGCCGGTGCGCTCACCATCGGTCCTGTACAGGTCGTGCCATTCCTCCTCCTCCACCTCACTCACCGCCGCCCTGAACTCCTCCATCACGTTCACTCCCACACAGAACTCGATCACTCCGAACCGCTCATCCCTGCCCTCTGCGCAGTACTTCAGAAGCTCCTTCTGGTAGCCTGCCGAATCAGACCTCATCATCACCTTGCTCACGCCCGCGGGCAGACACCCAAGCGACTCCTTCAACACTCTCAGCTGCTCGTAGCCCGCGTTCACGTTGCCGTCTCTGAACTCCGAGTGCACCACCAAGTCCGCCTCATGCCAGTAGGTGGTCAGCGGCTGGTACGCCTTGTACTTTTTGTAGCAGTGCCTGGCCTGCCGCTTGTTGGTCCCTATCAGCGTGGCGTCCATGTCCAACGTCGCCTCGGCGTGTCCCGAATGCCTCCCCGCGAACCCCACCAGGTCCGCGTTGACTTTCCCAAGCCCCCTCAGCGCGTCGTTGGCCGCCGGTATGAACGCACCCTCAGGCCGTCTCCCGGCCTCCTCGGCCTCGTCGTGGAAACTGCCCAGATACCTGAACACCGCCGTTGGCGACGGCGCCGCGCGACTCCTGTGTACACGCCACCTGTCGCGCTGCGCCCTGCGCTCTGCGCGCTTCATCCGGTGAGACTCCGCAACCGACACCGCCCTTCCCAGACCCTCGTCCTTCTCCAACAGCCGCAGGTCGTCCACCGACTCCCCTCCGGCCAGGTTCAGCATCATCAGCGCTATCACCATCTGGGCGTCGGTCCATCCCTGCGTGCCCTCTCTCACTCCCACGTGACGGCGCACCGACTCCCCCAATCGCGCCACAGAGGCCAACTCCAGATACGCCGGCAGACCCGCCAACGCCGTCATGCCCGTCGACTCGTTCTCCTCCGCGTAGTGGAAAGGAAGCGTTCCCTGATGCATAATAGTCGCACCTCGTTGGTGATGGCTTGTTGTTGTTCACTACCATCATAGCCGGCTTTGCGGCCGGCTCCAACGAGGCCTTCTTTTGTAACTAGGCGGTGGATTTGGGTCAGATTCGTTTTGGTGAGCATATGGCGTCGCCGGACAGCGGTTACTCACATGAGCTCGCGGACGTACTCAGGGCAGCCTGGCGATGAGCTCCGGCCCCTCGTTAGCGACGGAGTTGACCAGGGGGACACCGCATGGACCTCCAGCGCATCGTCGGAGTAGGGAGTAAGGACGCTACTTAGCACAGCAGGGTCGTCGACGTTCTCGTCCAGCCACAGGTCTTCGGTGTCTCTCGGCAGAATGGCCGGCATACGGTGGTATATCGGACTAAGCAGGCTGTTGGCCGAGGTCGTGATGATGGTGCACGACGGTATGCGGTTGCCCTCCGGGTCCTTCCAGACGGACCATAGGCCCGCGAAGGCGAATGGCTGCCCCGACCGCATGGCGACGCGCATGGGTCTCTTGGACTGGCCGCTCTTCTGCCACTCGTAGAAGCCGTCAGCGAGCACGAGGCACCGCCGCCGCCGCAGCGCATCGCGGAAGGCGGGTTTCTCGGCCACGGTCTCGGCCCTGGCGTTTATCATGCGGCGCCCAATCTTGGGGTCCTTGGCCCAGTGGGGAATCAGCCCCCACCGCATGAATCCCGCGCGGCGTGTTTCGCCGCCCACTACGGTCAGGACCTCCTGGGTGGGAGCGATGTTGTACCTCTTGTCGAAGGCGTCTATGTCGCCGTCGAACTCGTACTGCCGCGCGAGTTCTCGCAGGTCTGATATCAGGGTGTATCTGCCGCACATAACCCCTTTATGATGAACCACTCGAGGCCGTTTGCGCAATGGCCGGTTCGCGGCGCCTGGATTTCCGCGTGCGCGGGAATGGCGTTTTTTTGGGCGCACGGAGGGGTGGCGATTTTCTCTTGGAGCGCTGAAGGCGTCGCCGGAAAGAAACGCTTCACATCCCATTCCCATACGGAATCCATACAGAAGCTCTGCTCTTTGCGAGCAGGACTCCCATTTCTTTGTCCCGCGCTTAGTGGAATTCGTTTCGAAGTCGGTTCCAGAGGCGGCTGTTCCGGGTCAAGGATTTTGACCCGGTCTCCAGGGCAGCTATCAGAGTTGCAATACCTGCAATTGTCGGGTAACTTTGGGCTGAAACACCTGACAAGTCGGAGGAACCCGATGACCGATGCCTTTGAGACCACTCTTGCCAGCATCATAAGTCAAAAGGCCGACCTAGAATCGAGTCCCGAACGAGCGATTGAGATATTCGTAGTCCTGCCTCTATTGAGTAGTGTTGGCTGGAACACCGGGAATGCGTCGGAAACGTATCCGCAGCATGTGCTGCCGGAGGGGGGAATTGTCGATTACGACCTAAAGATCGATGGCATCAGCCAAATCGTGATTGAGGTCAAGCGTTGGGGACACGTCCTGAATAATGAGGACGAAGGCCAGTTGGCGAGCTACTGCCGAGTTGCCGAACCAAAACTCGCACTCTTGACTAACGGACGTGTCTGGAGGCTCTACCTGCCGCCAACCAAGCGTTCGCAATCTTCGCCACTAAGGGAGTTCCTCGAATTTGACATCACGAGTGTCAAATCAGCAGACGTAGAGCTTTCCTTCTGGCAGTTTCTCTCTCGCGAGAGTATGGTCAATTCCGGGACTACCCTAACCACTGCTCGTAAGCTGCACAATGAGAGGCAGGCATACCAGAAGTTCAGGAGAGATTTCACGGCGGCATGGAACGAACTAGTCAATGATAGGGACGAACTGATAGAGCTTACCATGGGATTCTCAGAGAGGAGCGGTATACCTGCAAGTCGGGACAATGTCGAACGCTTCCTCAGTTCCCTTCACGGGCCCCTGACCAACGAGGTACCTTCCCGACCTAGCTTGTACAAGAAGCCATATTCTTTCGTCCTTCCCACTTCTCCGACAGGCAAGAGCGGGAACCGCAAAGTCAAAGGGCAAAAGGGCTGGAACATTTTCCTGGCAGAACTCTGTGGGTTGATGTATGAACGCCATGCTGAGAGCTTTGGGCAAAACATTCTCCCCCTAGGGCTGTTCTCTGGAACTGAAGACTCCACGTTCGATAGGCCAGTGGGCAAATCTGGGGTCTACGCTCGATACGGCAACTCCAGAGAGATCAGGGAAGCCTGCTACGAGGTTGTAGCCAGTTTTGGCTATCCGAGGGCTTCGCTGGTGATAAAGGACTCCCAGGGCGCAGTCTTGTGAGTTTACCCATTTCGGATCAGTGCTGACGCGCTAGAGTGCATTCACGGCAGAACTTTGCGAGGCGCAGTCTTGGCATGGATTCCATCGGAGCTTTCCAATGCGTCTGCTGTCGGTGTTGATGGCTGTTCTAGCGGTGCTGGCGCCGCAACTGCTGTTCCTGGCAGGTACGGCCCTTTCGGGAGGTCTCGTCTTCGTTCAGGGCAGAGCCAGCGACGGAGAACGCTTCGTGACCCTGGTTGTCGTCACACTTTGCGTGAGGGCTGTAGCGTTATCTTGCATCTACACATGGATGGATAGAAAGAACCGCGCAACGGCCAGAAGTGTACTATTGATTGCAGTCGCGTCCACGACACTCAGCGTTATGGGCATTGGGGCCGGCTACCTAGTAATCGGTCTGCTATCCGTATCAGGGATATTCTTCCTGATGTCACTACCAGTCCTCTTGCTCGCAATCTGGAATGCCCGGACCGCGGATGCCGGTTGGAGGGATTATGCGTGAGGTTGAGGCTACGGAGGCGAGGGCTCGCTTGGCCGAACTCCTGAGGGCAGCAGAAAGCAGAGAGACGATAGCAATAACCCACCACGGCAGGCCGGTTGCGCATGTGATCCCCGCTCCGGCGCAGAATCGCGCATCAAGGTTGGAGGCGGTCGAGCGGTTTCGTCGACTCCGCACGGGATGGGAGCGCGTCCCCCTCACGACGGATGAGATACTGGAGTCGCGACACGAGGGGCACCGTCTGTGAGGGCGCTCATCGTCGGATTCCACTGTCGCATTAGCAAGGAACCTGTTTCAGATAAGCGGCTAGGGCTAGGACAACCGCTTTAGATTCCTCGGCTGCGCTCGGAATGACATGGGGGGACTTGCATGGCTGCGTAAGCCGCCGCGCGCACTTGACGCAAGCCGCGAATTGCCCACATACTCTTGACCACGCACATCTGTGAGATAAGGAGCGAATCATGGGCCAACTGGACGGCAAGGTTGCGGTGGTTACGGGCGCGAGCCGGGGCATCGGGCGGGACATCGCCCTGGTGCTCGCCAGGGAGGGCGCGCAGGTGGTGGTCTCGGCGCGCACGGAGAACGAGGGCGACTTCCGCATTTCCGGCAGCGTGAACACCACCGTGCAGCGGATACAGGACGAGGGCGGCAGCGCCATCGGCATCACCTGCGACGTGAGCGACGATGAGCAGGTGAAGGCGCTGCTGGACGGCACGGTCGAGCGGCTGGGCCGCGTCGACATCCTGGTGAACAACGCCGCCATTCTCATCCCCGGCAAGGTGGAGGACATGCAGGTGCGCCACTGGGACCTGCTCTACCGCGTGAACATCAAGGGGCCGTTCCTGGGCTGCAAGTACGCCATCCCCCACATGCGCGCGCAGGGGGGCGGGCACATCATCAACATCTCGTCGGTGGGCGCAGTCTTCCCCGGCCCCGGACCATACGAGTCGGGCGGCGGCGGAGGCATCGCCTACGGGTCCGGCAAGGCGCACCTGGAGCGGTTCACGCAGGGACTGGCGCAGGAGCTGTGGGACGACGGCATCGCGGTGAACGCGCTGTCGCCTAACAAGAGCATCGCGTCGGAGGGCCAGCGGTGGTTCCGCGGCGACACGCGCAACTACATCGGCGCGATGGAGGACGGCATCAGCATGGGCGACGCGACGGTTCTGATCTGCGCCCAGGAGCCCAGGGAGTGCACGGGCCGAATCCTGTACGACCTGGACATGCTGACCGAGGCGGGCGTGGACGTGTCCAAGTACCCGCTGGTGACGGCGTAGGGGCCGCTCGCGAGTTCCGCAAAGTGCTCAGTTCAACCGCCTGAGATTTCTCGGCTGCGCTTCGCTCCGCTCGAAATGACACGTTAGTGGCGCTGAGGGGGAAGGGGCTGCGGCGCGGCTCCTAGCTGCCGTTCTCGCCGCTCGCGCCCCTGGCCGCCGGTGCGCGGCTGTCCGAGCCGGCGGCTTGCTCCTGGGCGGGAGATTCGGGCTGCCGTCGGCGCGCGCCCATGCCGGGGCCGGCGTAGGCGACGGCGTCTTCGTCACGCCAGTTGCGAATGCGCGGCAGGAACACCAGCGCCATGAGGCTGAGGAACACTGTTAGCGCTCCGCCGATCATCACAGCGCCGGGCGCGGTGTAGAGCCGGCCCAGCCCTCCGGCGAAGGCCGCGCCCAGCGGAGCCAGCGCGCGATCCAGCATGTAGATGCTCATCACTCGGCCGCGGTACTCGTCCGGAACGCTCATCTGCAGCAGCGTCTGGGTCATCGACATGGTGAACATCTGCGGGAAGCCCGCGGCGACCAGGATGAGAAGCGTGAGCCAGAGCTGGCGCGACCAGCCGAACAGGATGAGCGTGATGCCCATGGCCACGCCGCTCAGCAGCAGCAGCAGTCCCTTGCGGTTGGAGCGCCCCAGCGAGGCCACGGTGAAGGTGCCGGCCAGCGAGCCGATTCCGGCGAAGGTGTAGAGCATTCCCATGCCCTCCGGGCCGATGCCGTAGACCGCGTCGGCGAACACCGGCATGAAGGCCATCATGTAGGGCATGGACACCAGCATGGGAATGAGGGCGAGCAGCAGCAGGGACAGCACGGTGGGGTTGCCCTTCACGTACTCGAACCCCCCCATCATGCTCCGGTAGATGCTCTCGCGGCGGGCGCGGCGCTGTATGGGCGGCACCCGCATGAACAGGATCATACCGATGACGCCGACGTAGGCGATGGCCTTGCCCGCGAAGGCTCCCTCGGCGCCGACGGCGGCTATGATGAACCCGGCGGCCACCGGCCCCACCAGTCGCGTCAGGTTGAAGGCGCTGGAGGTGAGCGCGACGGCATTGGTTATCTCGTGGCGGGGGACCAGGTTGGGCACTATAGCCTGGCGAACCGGCTGGTTGAACGCCCACGTAAGGCCCGAAACCATCGTGAAGGCGAACACCATCCATAGCTCGATGACGTCCAGGTAGAGCAGCAGCGCCATCGACGCGGACAACAGCATCACCGCGACCTGGGTGAGGAGCATCAGCAGCTTGCGGTCGATGCGGTCTGCCGCCACGCCTCCAAGTGGGCTGAGCAAGAAAGGTACGGCGCGCGCGCCGTTGATAAGGCCCAGCATCAGAGGGTCGTTGGTGAGCTCCCAGACCAGCCAACTGAGGGCGACCTGCTCCATCCACTGGCCGGAACTGGAGAACACCATGCTCCCCCACAGGAAGCGGAAGTCCCTGTATCTGAAGGAGGAGAACGTGGAGATTCTTAGCATGTACGCTTTTGGGGCAACCTCAGTGCGAAGGGTCGGGGATCAGGCGCAAGTATAGACGCCAGGACAATGGGCCGCAACCGGACCGAAATGCGGTCCTGAGCGATCACCTTCCGCCTCCGATGCTGTGCGCGTCAGTCTCTCTGTCTTCGTCATCGTCGTCGGAAGGACCGGTAAACCAGGCGAAAAGCACGCCGCCGATAAGTCCGAACAGGTGGCCTTCCCACGATACGTACCCGCCCAGCGGAAGCAGGCCGGAGAGAATTCCCAATCCGTAGATTGCGGTAACCGCCACCGAGATTATGATGGACACGCAGCCCCGCTCGACGAATCCGCACGCCACCAGGTAGCCGAAATAGCCGAACACCAGCCCGCTCGCGCCTATGTGCACAGCGGACCTGCCCAATAGCCAGATGCCGGCCCCGGCGGATAGCGCGATGAAGGCCGAACAGACAAGCAGCGCGCGCTCTCCCCGCAATGCCGTAAGGCCGCCCAGAATCAGAAGCGGGAACGTGTTCCCCAGCAGATGCCCGAATCCTCCGTGAATAAACACGTGGAGCGGAATGCCGCGCAGTCCGGCGCTGTCGCGCGGCACTACGCCGTACCGCGTCAGGTCCAGGCCGGGAACGAGATCGACGATGGCTACTATCCATAGCAGCGCGACGAAGCCCAACAGCCAGACGAACGACCGCAGGCGCCTCGCCGCTTTCACCTTACGCTGCCGCTCTCCTCTCGGTGAGATGGGCAGCAACAGCCCGCACTGAACTTGGCGAATGATCTGTCAAGCAAGAACGTGCTGTCCGGCTAGCCCAGGCCGTCCGCCGCGGCCGCGTACGATTCCGGGCTGCCCTGGCCGCCGACCACGCGGCCGCCGCGTATCTCCAGCGACAGGTCGCGGCAGGGGTTGGGGTGTCCCGGCGTCTCGCCGATCGGCCAGACGCGGGCGCTCAGGCGATCGGGCGCAAGCTCCAGCAGGCCCACGCCGCCGAGCCGAAGCTCCTTGTGTCGGGGGAAGGTGATGCTGCCGGTGTTGATCAGCACCACGTCTTCGCGGTACTCCAGGACCTCCATGTGGGTGTGGCCCGCTATCATCACGTCCACCGGCGCGGGGAAGTGGCGCTGAAGCTCGCTCATGGGGCGGAACTGCCGGTCGAGGCTGTGCACCATGCCGATGCGCCAGCCGTGCACCTCGAGGGTCTGAACGTCCTGGATGCGCGGATCGGGAATCGGGTCGTTGTTGCCTGTGGAGCAGAGCACGGGCGCGTACTGCTCCAGCCAGTCCAGCACGATGGGGGACGTGAGGTCGCCCGCGTGCAGGATCAGGTCGACGGTGGAGAAGAACTGGGCGGGTTCCGGCCCAAGCTCGTCGAGGGTGCGGATTCGCCCGGGCATGTGGGTGTCGGCAAGCAGTCCGATGCGCATATGGTGCATGGTAGGCGATGGGGCGCGGCGGCGTCAATGCGGGCGGGGCCGCGCGTTGACTAGTCTCAAGACGTGTGCTACGTTTTCGGCGCACCTGGGAATCCCCATCTGAGCTCGAAAGGAGCAGCCTATGGCCGGAAGCAGAGACGCAGCCATCGTCGGCATTCACGAATACCCCCTCAGGGTTACGGGCGGGGGGGTTAGCGCGCTCCAGATAAAGGCGTCGTCGGCCGCTAAGGCGCTGGAGGACGCGGGCCTGTCGTGGCGGGACGTGGACGCCATCTACGACAACGGCAGCCACCAGGGAATTGGCGGACTCGGAATCTCCGAGTACCTGGGACTCAAGCCCAACGTCATCGACAACACCGCGGTCGGCGGCTCGTCCTACGAGTTCCAGGCCAACCACGCGCGGGAGATGATCGCCGCGGGCAAGTGCAACGTGGCGCTGCTCACCTACGGCTCCACCGCCCACGCCGACCGCCGCGCCATCGGCACCGCGGGCGCGACGGGGCAGGGGCCGGCCAATCCCCTGAACAACATGGAGGACCCGTGGGGGCTGACGCTGATCAGCAACTACGCCATGGTCAAGCAGCGGCACATGCACCAGTACGGCACCACCGACGAGCAGTTCGCGGCCATCTCGGTCACCACTCGCAAGCACGCGATGCGCAACCCGGAGGCGGTGAAGGCCATGACGGACCTGGAGTTCGTGGGCGTGCGCGAGATAACCGTGCAGGACGTGCTCGAGTCGCGGATGATAGCCCACCCGCTGCACCTGCTGGAGTGCTGCATGGTGTCCGACGGCGGCGGCGCGGTGGTCATCGCGTCGCCCGATGTGGTGCGGAACACTCGCAAGGAGCCGGTGTGGATCATCGGCACGGGCGAGGCGACCAAGTACACCGAGAACGGCGGCGACATCACCGTCAGCGCGGGCGCGCAGGCGGCCCCTGTGGCGTTCGGCGAAGCCGGAGTTTCGCCGTCCGAGATCGACGTGCTGATGGCCTACGACTCATTCTCCATCACCGTGATGTGCATGATCGAGGACCTAGGCTTCTGCACCAAGGGAGAGGGCGGCGCCTACGTGGAGGACCTGCACCTGGCCTTCGACGCGCCGGGCAAGCCCGCCATGAACACGGACGGCGGCGGGCTGTCCTCGAACCATCCGGGCGAGCGGGGCATCTTCCTGCTGCTGGAGGCCACGCGGCAGCTACGCGGCGAGTCCACGTCGCAGATCGACGATCCCAAGCTGGCGGTCGCGGTCGGAAACGGCGGACAGCTAGGCTCGCGGCACGCGACGGGCGTGACTATTCTCGCCGCCGACTAGGAGCCTATTCGACAACCCATTCAGCACCCCCATCCTAACCTTCCCCCTGCGAGGGGGAAGGGATTTTCAGAGGAGCAACGCGAATGACCAGCACACCGTTGAGGCCGCAGCCCCGCTTTCCCGAGCCGGACACCGAGCCGTTCTGGGAGGCGACCAAGCGCCACGAGCTGACCTACCAGGTCTGCAACGACTGCCCGACCGTGATCTTCTTCCCGCGCCGGCACTGCACCGAGTGCGGTTCGGACAACAACACCTGGAAGGTGTCCAAGGGCGAGGGCACGGTGTACACGTTCAGCGTGGTGATGCAGAGCCGCCATCCCGCGTTCAAGGACCTCGGCGCCTACGCGGTTGCCTACGTCGACCTGGACGAGGGGTTCCGCATCATGACCAACATCGTGGGCGTGGACGACCCGGTAAACGACGTGCAGTGCGGGATGCGCGTGAAGCTGCGCTGGGAGGACCAGGGCGAGGGCGGGATTTCGCTGCCCATGTTCGAGCCGGCGTAGCGGCGGGAGATACTGAAGATGGCGACATTCACTTCGGCGGACATCGACCGGGTACGGGCGACGGCGGCCTCTCTGGTGGACGAGTATCACGTTCCCGGCATGTCGATAGGCGTCGTGTGCGGCGACGAGCTGGTGTACTCGCAGGGCTTCGGATACGCGGACATCGAGTCCGGCAGGCGGCAGGTGCCGGAGCTCCGGCAGCGCATCGGGTCCATCACCAAGACCATGGTGGGCCTGTGCGCGATGGCGCTGGTGGACGAGGGCAGGCTGAGCCTGGACGAGCGGGTGGTGGACCGTCTACCCGATATACGTTTCAACGGCCCGGGCGAGACGCTTCGGGTGCGTGATTTGATGACGCACACCAACGGCATAGGCGAAGCGCCGACGATGAACGACTACCGCGACGCGCTGGGCAAGCTGTGGTCCAACAGCCCCACGCCGACGCCGGTGAACCAGATGTACCCGGACGGCATCGACATCGAGGTGCCGGTGGGCACCAAGTGGGCCTATGCCAACCACGCCTTCTGCCTGCTCGGCGAGATCGTCGCGAGGACGGAGGGCCGGCGCATCGAGGAGGTGCTGGAGGAGCGGGTGTTCGGGCCGCTGGGCATGTCCAACTCCGACTGCTGGGACCAGCAGCGACCTGACCTGACGACGGGGTACCATCACGCGCCGGACCACGACGACCTGGACGCGCTTTCGATCCTGGGAATCGCCCCGCCGGACTCGCCAAGCGTCGACGGCCACAACATTCCGGGCGAGTACATCTACGTGGCGACGCGGGCGGCGGGCGCGGTCCAGTCCACGATACCGGACATGGCCCGCTATGCCTCTGCGCTGCTGGCCAAGAGCAAGGGGATAGTGAGCCCCGAGACGTTCGACGAGATGACATCGCCCCAGTACTGCCCGGACGAGCGGCTGCTGAGCCTGGGCCTGACGCTCATGCGCGTGGAGCGGTTCGGCAGGCGCAGTATCGGGCACGGCGGCGGAATCTCCGGCGGGTGGAACACGCACATCGACGTGTTCCCGTCCGAGAACCTGGCGGTGCTGACGCATCTCAACATCAGCTTCGACAGATCGGACGCAATCTTCTCGAAGGTCATACAGTCGGTGCTGAACGAGCCGGACCCCGATACCACGGGCAGCCCCATCTCGTCTGACGCGGCGGCCGCGGCGGTCGGCGTGTACGAGCCTCCCGCCGGCTTCCTGACCAGCTACCGCATCATCCGGGGCGTCGGCCGCATCCAGATCACCGAGAGGGACGGCGGCCTGGAGTTGCGCTCGAGACGCGGCGCGTGGCGCGAGGGGGTGCGGCTGTACCAGCCGGACGCGAACGACCCCGGGTTCTTCCGGCTGGACACAGGTGCGCCTGAGCCGCCAGGGCTAGTGCTCCAGTTCGGGGACGGCGGCGGCAAGGCGACCGGCATACTGCTGCCGCGCATGAACCTGGTGCGAAACGACGGGCTGTCCGCCTGGGCCTGACACCAGCGCCGGCGAATGCACCTTCAGTTTGCTGAAATCGAGGCGCTCCACGGCGAGGAAGCCGCCATCCAAGCCGGCATCGCTGCCGACCCCGACACATTCGAGTTGGATGAAGAGTGGTTCAGGAAAGCGCGACCAGCACGAGACGTACATCCTGAATTCGTTGAGCGATGGGAACGCCGGAGAGACGCCAAGAGAGACGCCGGCGAAAGGTCGCGGGCCACGCTATCGACTAAGGAACGCGACGCCGAGTAGCCCCGGGCCTATGTGCGCGCCCATCACGGGGGTGAACTGGGCCACGAAGATGCGGTCGCACTCGAACGCGGCCTCCACCGCGGCCCGCATCTGTCCCGCCGCTTCCTCCGCGTCGGCGTGCATCACGCAGGCGCTGATCGGACCTTCACCGGCGCCCTCGCGCATCAACTCGACCAGACGCCGGGTCGCGCGCTTCAGCGTCCGGGGGCGAGCCATCGTGCTCACCGTACCTCGGCGCAGCTCGAATATGGGTTTCACGCCCAGCAGCGCCGAACCCGCGTGAGCGATTACGGGCACACGGCCGCTCTTCCAGAGGTAGTAGAGCGTGTTGGGGAATGCGAGCAGCCGCACGCGCTCTATGGCCGACCGGGCGGCCTCTTCCACCTCGTCCAGGCCCGCGCCGTCGCTCGCCAGGCGCAGCGCCTCCAGCGCGACCAGGCCCTGGCCGCCCGCCGCGCTCTCGGAGTCCAGCACGCGCACCTCGACGCCGGGCAGGGCGTCCGCGGCCTGGCGCGCCGCCACGACCGCCGAGTCGTATGACGCGCTGACGCTCGCGGCCACCGTCAGGCAGAGTATCGACGACGCGACACGCGCCGCGCGGCGGTAGGCGTCGAGAAACGCGGCGGGCGTGGGCGCGGACGTGGTGGGCGGCGAGGGAGCGGCCCTGAGCATCTTGTAGAACTCGGACGGCGAAACGTCCTCGCCGTCCAGGTAAGTGCGGCCGGCGAGCGTGAGGCTCATCGGCGCGACGTGGAGATGCGGGTCGGCGAGCGCCTCCGCGGGCAATGTGGCCGCGCTGTCGACGACCAGCGCCACGCGGCCAGGATCGGGCGGCTCAGTCGTCATCGGCAGCCACGCCGGCCCGGGAACGCTGGGCTTGGGTACGCCTGAAGCGGTAGGGCAGCAGCCGCCATATGGCCTCGAAGACGATGAACGCGCTCATCTTCGAGCGGCCCTTCGTCCGGTCCACGAACAGGATGGGCTGCTCCACGACGCGCAGGCCCAAGCGCTGGCACGAGTGCGCAACCTCCGCCTGGAATCCGAAGCCCGCGCATCGGAACTCGCTCATGTCCAGCCGAGAGAGCGCGGAGGCTCGAAACGCCTTGAAACCGGACGTCGCGTCCCGCACCGAAATCCCGCCCACCAGCCTTATGCCGAGGTTCCCCAGCGAGCTGAGAAGCCGGCGGGACAGGCCCCACGAATCGTCCACGCCGCCGCCCTTCGCATAGCGCGAGCCGACCACGACGTCGGCGTCGGAGAGCGCGTCCAGCATTGCCGGGAGGTATTCGGGGGAGTGGGAGAGGTCAGCGTCCATTTGCACCACGCGGTCTGCACCCAGCGACAGGGCGAGGCCGAACCCCTCGACGTATGCGGTGCCCAGTCCCCGCTTGCTGCCGCGCTGCACCACCTCGACGCTGCCGGCGAACCCGCTTTCGAGGCTGGACGCTAGCTCCGCCGTGCCGTCGGGCGAGCCGTCGTCCACGACGATGAGCCGCAGTCCCGGGATGCCTAGCGAGGACAGGCGCGCGAACAGTTCGGGCAGATTCTCGGCCTCGTTGTAGGTGGGAACCACCACGGCGAGGTGGCCCTCGGTGGGCGTGCTGCCGTGCTGCATAGGTTGGGCCAAGCTGCTACCTCGCCTGGGGGACTGGACCATTCCGGACGGCCCGAAAGCCGCCGCCAATGCTAAATTGCGGGCCGCCGCCAAGTCAATCCGCCGCACTTTCATTGGCACAAGCCTTCGCGTTATACTTTCTGCGAACTGAGCGGAGGCGGCATAGCAATCGCCCCCGCGCACGGGAGCTTTACTTGACCAGAAGACCTATATGCCGGCTGCCCGGAATGCGTGACGTAACCGCCGAGCAGCGCGACCGCATGAGCGGGCTGGCGTCGGACACCGAGGCCTACCTGGAGGAACAGGGCTATCAGCCCATCCATACGCCCCTGCTGGAACAGACGGAGTTGTTCGTCCGAAAGTCGGGCGGCGACCTGGTGAACAGGCTGTACACTTTTCAGGATCCCGGAG
The DNA here is from genome assembly GCA_965204815.1 of Dehalococcoidia bacterium. Lineage (GTDB taxonomy): Bacteria > Chloroflexota > Dehalococcoidia > Lucifugimonadales > CATOSD01 > CATOSD01. The sequence continues at coordinate 2,705,964 of OZ242014.1, read as the reverse complement.
GCAACGACGTAAGCCTGCGCCCGGAGTTCACGTCCTCGGTGATTCGCCACTACGTCGAAGTGGCCGACAGCCTCCAGACGCCGGCGCGGTGGCAGTACGGCGGACCTGTCTTTCGCTACGAGACCGACGGCGGTGAAGGTTCGCTGCGGCAGTTCACGCAACTGGGCGCGGAGCTGGTGGGCGCGGGAGGCGTAGAGGCCGACGCCGAGGTCATCCACCTGGCCTGGAGCGGTCTGGCCCGCGCGGGGCTGGCGCGCTGTACGCTGCGAGTGGGACATCTGGGCGCGGTCAACGCGCTGCTGGCGGAGCACGACCTGTCCGAGGCGGCAAAGCTGTTCATAGTCGGGAACCTGCGCCCGTTGAAGGAGGGCGAAACCAACGTGGAGGAGTTGAAGCGCCGCGCCCAGGACGCCGGCCTGTTGAGGGAACAGGCAGAGGACGGCATCGGCAAGGCGGGCGCTATGGACGAACAGGCGGCGCAGGAGCTGGTGCGGCGCGTGGTCGCTGAACCGGGCGCGTCCAGGATGGGGCAACGCACGCCGGAACAGATCGCGTCACGGCTGCTTCGCAAGATGCGCCGCGCCCACGATCCGGCGGTCTTCGAGGCGGCCCTCGAGATGGTGGACGAGCTGGCGCGCGTGGAAGGCCCGCCCGGTGTCGCGCTCGCGGCGCTCAGCGAGGCCGCGGGCGGCGCGGCGGTGCGGTGCGGCGCCTACGACGACCTGTCGCGGCTCATGGAGGCGCTTGGCGAACGCGGCGTGCCCGAGGACGCGGTGTCGCTGGACGTCGGCCTGGCAAGGGGAATCGCCTACTACACCGGCGCAATCTTCGAGATACACGCGGGACCGGAGGGAGGCCCGTCGCTTGGCGGCGGGGGCCGCTACGACGGCCTGGTGAGGGCACTGGGCGGCGGGGACGTGCCGGCTATGGGGTTCGCGTACAATCTGGAGAGCGTGATCGAGGCGCTGACGGGCGCGGGTAAAGAGGCGGTGGCGCGGTGAATCACCAAAAGCAGGTGCTGAGGCTGGCGATACCCAGCGACGGCGCGCTTCACGAGTCGACGCTGATGTTCCTCCGTTCGTGCGGGCTGGGCGTGCTGCGCGCCAATTCCCGCAGATACACCGCGGTGATACCGGCCCTGGACGGTGTTGCGGTGCTGTTCCAGCGCGGCTCAGACATCACCTACAAGGTGGAAGAGGGCAGCGCCGACATGGGGATTGTCGGGCACGACCGCTACCTGGACTCGCGGCGCGAGGGCGGCGACGCCATAATCGTCATCGACACGCTCGGCTACGGCCACTCACGGCTGGTGCTGGGCGTACCCGACTCGTGGGTTGACGTGTCCTCGCTCGCCGACCTCGCCGAGCTTTCGGTCGAGATGCGGGAGGAGGGCAGGGACATACGCATCGCCACCAAGTACCCCCGGCTGGTCGAGCGGTTCCTGCTCGGCAACGGGGTCAACTACTTCACGCTGGTGCAGTCCAGCGGCACGCTGGAGGCGGCGCCGGCGATGGGCTTCGCCGACGCCATAGCCGACATCACCTCGAGCGGCGTGACGATGCGGGAAAACCACCTGAAGAACGTGCACGGCGGCACGATCATGACCTCCAGCGCGTGCCTGGTCGGCAACAAGGCGCTGCTGAACGCCGCACCCGACAAGCTGCGGCTCGCCAAGTCCATGGCGGAGCTTATGGAGGGTCGGCTGCAGTCGCAGGAGTTCTACAGCGTCACCGCCAACATGCAGGGCGAGAATCCCGAGGAGATAGCGGGGTACGTGTTCAAGCACGCCGAGATCGCGGGCCTGCGCGGTCCCACCATCGCTAAGGTGTACACCCCGGATGGCGAGGATTGGTACGCGGTCACCGTCGTGGTGCAGAAGGACAAGCTGCTCGACGCGGTGGCGCACCTGCGCAGGGTGGGCGGCAGCGTCACCGTATCCCAGCCGAGCTACGTGTTCGGCTCGGCGTGCGAGGCGCACGCCCGCCTCGACTGAACCGGCGCACAGGAGCTACGATTGCCCAATCTACGCGCACATATCGACCTGGCGCACCGCGCCGCGGAGCACCTGGCGCACCCGACGTTGGACGCCAACATGGGCTGCTTCCTGTTCGGCTCCACGTCCCCGGACATCCGCGTGATCACGCGCCGCGACAGGTCCATCTACCACTTCGCGCAGCTGGACTTCGACGAGCTGGGCGCCGGCATGGACGGCCTGTTCGCCGAGCATCCCGCGCTCAAGCACGCCAACGGCCACAACGAGCAGACGCAGGCGTTCGTGTGCGGCTACCTGACCCACCTCATCGTCGACGAGTCCTGGATAGTGGACATGTACCGCCCGTACTTCGGCAACCGGGAGGTGTTCAGCGACGGCGCGAAGGGGAACGTGTACGACCGCGCGCTGCAACTGGAGCTGGACCGGCAGAGCACGAGGCCACCGGACGCCGAGGCGATGCTCCGCCGGATGCCGCTGGACGAGATAGAAGTGGGCTTCATACCGACGGAGACGCTCAACGACTGGCGCGACTGGGTCGTGTCCAGCCTGGCGCGCGGATTCACCTGGGAGCGGCTGCGGTTCATGGCGGGGCGAATCTCGCGCGGCGACGAGTCCCATCCCGCGCACGCGCTGGCGGACGAGTTCGTGCGCGGCGTTCCCAACGGGCTGGAGAGCATCTACGGCTATGTTCCGCAGGAGAGCCTGGACGAGTACAGGGACCGCTCGGTAGACGCTCTCGTGAAGACCATCGGAGAGTACCTGCAGTGAGGGTGGCGCGGGGGCTGCCGGACGCTCTCGCGCTCCTGTGCGAGGGCAGGGGGCTGAACCTGGACGACTCCGATCCGCGCCTGGCGGCGGGCATCGAGAGGACGTTCGGCGAGCCGCTGACGCCCGCGCAGGTAGTGGAGCGCATCATCGCGCAGGTGCGCGAACGCGGCGACGAGGCGATACGCGAGCTTGCGCTCCAACTGGACGGCGCGCGGCTGGAAGAGCTGCGCGTGCCGTACGAGGACATCGCCAAGGCACGCGACGAAGCGCCGCCCGACGTGGTGGACGCGCTGGCAAGCGCGGCGGCCCGCATCGCGGCGTTCCACAAGCAGAGTCTCAGGCAGAGCTGGTTCGACTTCGACCGTGGCTACGGCGAGTTGATGAATCCCGTAGAGCGCGTGGGTGTCTACGTGCCCGGCGGCACCGCGCTATACCCGTCCACGCTGCTGATGGGCGTGATTCCCGCGCGGGTCGCCGGTGTCAGTCAGGTCATCGTGTGCACGCCCACGCGCGGCGATGACGACCCGCACCCGGCGCTGCTCGCGGCGGCCCACCTCGCCGGCGTGGACGGCGTGTACCGCATCGGCGGAGCCCAGGCGGTGGCGGCGATGGCGTACGGCACGCAGTCCGTGCCCCGTGTGGACCTTATCTGCGGCCCGGGCAACCTGTTCGTCACGCTCGCCAAGAAGCAGGTCTATGGCGACGTGGGCATAGACGGGCTGTACGGCCCGACGGAGACTATGGTGATAGCGGACGATACGGCCAACCCCACGCTGTGCGCCGTGGACCTGCTGGCGCAGGCTGAGCACGACGTGCTGGCCAAGCCGGTGCTGGCCACCACGTCCGAGCGCCTGGCGTCGGCAGTGCAGGCCGAGGTGCAGTCGCGGCTGGCACGGCTGGACCGCTCCGCAATCGCGGCGGCGTCCGTGAACGAGCAGGGGTGCGTGGCGATTCTGGATACGGTCAAGGACGCGCTTGTGCTTGCCAACGCGTTCGCGCCCGAGCACGTTTGCCTCATGGTCGAGGACGCCTGGACGCACGTGGGGCGCGTCAGGCACGCGGGGGCGGTGTTCGTGGGCGAGATGTCGCACGAGGTGCTGGGCGACTACGTGGCGGGGCCGAGCCACATCATGCCCACCGCTGGAACGGCGCGCTTCAATTCGGGCGTGGGAGTTCACACTTTCGTTAAGACAAGCCCTATACTGGCACTGGACGACGCGACCGCGGCGCGCATATCCGGCGCGGCCTCCACCATCGCCCGCGTGGAGGGACTGACGGCGCACGCGGAGGCGGCGGAGGTACGCGAGGAGTTGGCCTAGCGCCGGCTCAGCCGGAACGGGCAGGGAATCAAGAAAGACCAAGAACGAGGGGAAGAGCGATGACGGTGGACCTGACAAAACTGATGCGGCCGCACCTGGCCGGAGACGTCCAGACCTACGACTCGATGGACCCGCCGGAGGTGCTCGCGCAGCAGTACGGCGTCGCGCCCGAGGACGTGATCAAGCTGAACGGCAACGAGAACCCCTACGGCTACTTGCCGAAGGTGAGAGACGCCGTCGCCAACGCGCCGCTGCAACACTACCCGGACCCGCTTCAGCGCAGGATGCGCGACGCGCTGTCGGACTACACCGGCCTGGGGCCGGAGCACATCATACTGGGTGCGGGCAGCGACGAGTTGATTCACCTGGTGTTCCAGATGTTCGTGTCGCCGGGGGACAAGATTCTCGATTTCGACCCCACGTTCGGCATGTACAACTTCTGTGCCAGGGTCGCGGGGGCGACCATCGAGATGGTGCCGAGGGACGAATTGTTCGAGATCGACCTCGACGCCGCGCGCTCAGCGATAGACGCCCGCACCAAGATCATCTTCGTCGCCACGCCCAACAATCCGACAGGCAACCTGGCCTCAGACGAGCAGATAGCCGGCCTGCTGGACACCGGGCGCGTGGTGGTGGTGGACGAGGCCTACTTCGAGTTCTGCGGCCAGACCTCCGCGTCCATGATCGCGGAGCACGAAAACCTCGTCATCCTGCGAACGATGAGCAAGTGGGCGGGGCTGGCGGGCCTGCGAATCGGCTACGGCATGATGGGCGAAGACCTCGTGAGGCGAATCTTCGACGTCAAGCCGCCCTACAACATCAACGTCGCCGCCGAGGCCGCGCTGCTGGCATCGCTGGAGGACGCCCCCACACTGCTGGAGAACGTGCAGCTAATCGTGGATGAGCGCGAGCGCATGACGCGGCTGCTGAACGAGCTGCCGGGCGTCACCTGCTGGCCGTCGTCCGGCAACTACGTGCTCTGCCAGTTCGCGCCGGGCAGGGCGCCGGAGATGTACCAGGGCCTGGCGCGAAAAGGCATCTTCGTGCGCTTCTTCAACACCGACCGTCTGCGGGACTGCTTCCGGGCAGCCATCGGCACGCCGGAGCAGACCGACGCGCTGGTGGACGCGCTGCGCGAGCTGGTGTAGGAACGGCGCGAGTACCAAGAACGCCCTTCCCCCTTGATGGGGGAAGGTCAGGATGGGGGTGACGCGGACTTGCCCACACGCACAAGCAGCCTGAGCCGCCACACCAACGAGACCCAGATCGAGGTCGCGCTGGACCTGGACGGACAGGGCATATACGAGCTCGACACGCCGAACGGAATGCTGAACCACCTGCTGGCGCAGCTTGCGCGTCACGGCCTGTTCGACCTGCGCGTCACGGCCAGCGGCGATATCGACGTGGGGTGGCATCACTTGGTCGAGGACTTGGGCATACTGCTGGGCAGGGCGTTCCGCGAGGCAGTGGGCGAGGGTAGGGGCATCACTCGCATGGGGCACGCCTACGTGCCGCTGGACGAGGCGCTGGCGCTGGTGGTTGTCGACTTCGGAGGACGCGGCTACTCGGTGATCGACGCGGAGATGGACGACAGCGACCTCGGCGGCCTGCCCGCGGACCTCGTTCGCCACTTCCTGGAGTCGCTGGCGCGCGAGGGCGGCTTCAACCTGCACGTCCGCGTGCTGGCGGGGGTCAACAACCACCACAAGGCGGAGGCAATCTTCAAGGCGCTGGCGCGCGCCGCGAAGGCCGCGCTCACGCCCGACCCCAGGCAGGCGGGAGAGGTGCCAAGCACCAAGGGCACCATTTCCTAGCGCCAGCCGAGCCTAGTCCACTCGCTCCAGGTCGAAGGTGTAGTCCTCGATTACAGGGTTGGCGAGCAGCCGGTCGCACATCTCCTCTACTAACTGCCTGGCTTGGGCCTCGTCCCCGGCTTGGACTCGCACCTCGATGTACTTGCCCACGCGGACCGACTCCACGCCCTCGAATCCGAGCTGGCGCAGGCCGCCGTGCACGGTCTGTCCCTGAGGGTCGCTGACGTCCGACCTGAGCAGGACGCGAATCTTGGCGAGGTACGTCACTTTACGGATTCACCCCCATCCTAACCTTCCCTCTTGTTGGGGGAAGGGACATTGGAGCTGTTTTCTACGGGACGTTGTATTCCGGCGCGTTGGGCGAGCTTTCGTGCGCTGCGATGAAGGCGACGATTCGCGCCGCGTCAAACTCTTCGAAGGCGTCCAGGTAGTTCCACGCCGTAAGCGCGATGCGCGTGGGCATGGCGGGATAGGGCGACGCCACTATCTTGGTTCGCGGTTGGCTCTGGATTGCCGCAACTAAGTCGTCCACCAGGTCGTCGCATCCCTGCGGGCAGTTGTAGTGCACGCCTATGCCACCGTGCTCCAGGTTGTGGAGCAGAACTTCGTCAGGCAGCGGTTCCGTGTACAACCCCCAGTGGACGGGCGCGAGCGGGACAGGGTAGTGCCATCCGGACGTGGCGGGCGTGGAATTATATGGCGGGTGGGCGTCGCCCAACCCTATGTGCGTGTTGCCCTGGTCCGGGTAACGCTCGCCGGGCGTCGTTTGCGCGAGCGGCGCAGGCGTTGCCGTTGCGACCGGGACGGCTCCGGTTGCTCGCTCCGCTAGCGTCGTGGTCGCTGGCGCTGCGTCCTCACCGCAAGCGGCGGCGGCCCACGTCAGCACGGCCAACGCCAGCAGCGCGGCGAGCGGCTTGGCCGAACTGCCGGGCGCGAACGTCAGTCTTGCCATGCGATAGCGTCAGTCTGCGCCCGAACTCACCGGGCGAGATTCTCCGGCGCGTTGGGCGAGCTCTCGTGGGTCTCGATGAACTCGACTATCCTGCCTTCGTCGAACTCCTCGAAGGCGTCCAGGAAGGTCCACGCGGTGAGCGCGATGCGCGTCGGCATGTCAGGGTAGGGCGAAAGAACCACCTTGAGATTCTCCGCGAGCGCGCGGTTGGCTATGCGTTCCAGCTCTTGAAGCAGGCCGTCGCAGCCGTCGGGACAGTTGTAGTGGATGCCGATTCCGCCGTGCTCGAGGTTGTGGAGGAGATACTCCTCCGCGACGAAATCTTCGTAGATGCCCCAGTCCACCGGCGCGATGGGCAGGTTGTAGTGCCAGCCCGAAGTCGCGGGCACCGAGTTGTAGGCCGGGTGCTCCTGGTCGGGCACTACGTGGTCGCGGCCCTGCGAGGCGATCTTCTGCCCCGGGCCATCGGGCACGTTGCTGCCGAACAGGTCGGCAAAACCGCCGAACGGCACGCTGGGCAGTATGAGCGACAGGATGAACAGCCCGGCGATCAGCCCAACCGCGGTGAACGCGGCGATGCGCTTGAGGCGGCTCCGCGAGCGCTGCCTGGCGCGCCGCGCCGCCCGCGTCTGTGTCGGCGTGGGCCTGTTTCGAGAGCGTCGTTGACTGGACGCCATGTATGTACGTCACCCCCATCCTAACCCTCCCCCATCGAGGGGGAAGGGACTTTTGATACGCCCCCATCGAGGGGAAAGGGACTTCGCGTCTGGGCTAGGCCGGGTCGAGCCCCGTGAGCTTGCGGTGCGCCTCCAGATAGCGCTCGGTGGTGCGCCGCACCACGTCGTCGGGCAGGTCGGGCGCGGGCGGCTCGTGGTCCCAGCCCTGGTCGTCCAGCCAGTCGCGGACGAACTGCTTGTCGTAGTTTGGCTGGGACTTGCCGGGAGCATAGCCGTCGGCGTCCCAGAAGCGGCTGGAGTCGGGCGTCAGCAGCTCGTCGATGAGCGTCAACTCGCCGTCCACCAGGCCGAACTCCAGCTTGGTGTCGGCCAGCACGATGCCTCGCTCCAGCGCGTAGTCGCGCGCGTGGCTGTACACCGCGATGGTGGTCTCCTCCAGCCGCGCCGTGAGCTCCACGCCCACCATTTCCCGCATCTGATCCATGGTGATGTTCTCGTCGTGGCCCACCTCGGCCTTGGTGGTGGGCGTGAACAGCGGCTCGGGGAAGCGGTCGCCCTCCTGTAGGCCAGCCGGCATCTCCATGCCTGAGACCGTACCCTCGCGCCGGTACTCGGCCCATGCGGACCCGGTGATGTATCCGCGCACCACGCACTCGACGTCGATGCGTTCGGCGCGTTTCACCACCATCGCGCGCCTGGCGACCTCGTCCGGCAGGGAAAGCTCATCGTGCCCTCCCGCAAGATGGATGAGGTGGTTGGGCACGATGTGCCCGGTCCGCTCGAACCAGAAGGCGGACATGCTGTTGAGCACCACGCCCTTCTCGGGTATCGCGGTGGGCAACACCACGTCGAATGCCGAAATGCGGTCGGTGGCCACAATCAGCAGCCGGCCCTCGCCCAGGCCGTAGGTGTCCCGCACCTTGCCGCGGTACAGCATGTCTGGCAGGTTTGTCTCTCTTATCGCGGTCATAGTCCCACCCTCTCGAAGATTTCGTCCACGTGACGAACGTAGTAGCCGTAATCGAAAATGTCGTCCAGATCAGTGGCGCCAATTCGGGACTTCACCTCGGGGTCGTGCCTCACCAGTTCCCGAAAATCGCTGTCCTCGTCCCAGGTGCGCATCGAGTTGGCCTGCACAACCTTGTAGGCGTCCTCGCGGCTCATGCCCCGTTCTACCAGCGACAGCAGCACACGCTGCGAGAAGAGCAGGCCGCGCGTCAGCTCCATGTTGGCGGCCATGCGGTCGGGGTAGACGCGCATCCCGCGCACCACGCCCGCCAGAAGGTCGAGCGTGTAGTCCAGCGCCATGCAGGAGTCGGGCAGGATGATGCGCTCGGCGGACGAGTGGCTTATGTCGCGCTCGCCCCACAGCGCCACGTTCTCCAGCGCCGTCACCGCGTGGCCGCGCACCAGCCGGGCCAGGCCGCACACGCGCTCGGTCAGCTCCGGGTTGCGCTTGTGCGGCATCGACGACGAGCCGGTCTGCCCCTCGCGGAACGGCTCCTCCACCTCGCGAACCTCGGTGCGCTGGAGTCCGCGTATCTCCGTCGCGATCTTCTCCAGGGAGGCGGCGACCAGCGCCAGCGTGGTGACGAACTGGGCGTGGCGGTCTCGCTGGATGATCTGGTTCGACACCGGCGCGGACGCGATGCCGAGCGCCTTGCAGACGCGCGCCTCGATGGACGGCGGCGCGGTGGCGTGCGTGCCGACGGGCCCGGAAATCTTGCCGACGGCGATGGCCTTTCGCGCCTGCGCCAGCCTCTCCCGGTTGCGGCGCATCTCGTCCCACCAGAGCGCCAGCTTCAGCCCGAAGGTGACCGGCTCGGCGTGTACGCCGTGGGTGCGGCCCATCATCAGCGTGTGCTTGTGCTCCTGTGCCCGCTGCTCCAGGGCATCCAGCAGGGCGTCGACCTCCGCGTCCAGCAGGTCGGCGGCGTCCATCAGTTGCAGGTTGGTCGCGGTGTCCCACACGTCGCTGGAGGTGAGACCGAGGTGTATCCACCGGCCCTCCGGGCCGAGTTGCTCGGTGATCGACGACAGGAACGCGGTAACGTCGTGGCGCGTCCTCGCCAGAATCTCGTTGAGCCGGGCCATGTCGTGCCGGGCGCCGCGCAGCTTGGCCATGTCCTCGGCGGGAATGACGCCCTCCGCCGTCCACGCCTCGCACACCGCCAGCTCGACCTCGAGCCACTTGTCGTACTTGTTCTCTTCGGACCAGACCTGCTTCATCTTCGGCCTGGCGTAGCGGTCTATCATCTGCTCTCCGCCAGTTGAAATGGCCGCGAGGGCGCTATCATCGTCGCTGCGCCTCGCGGTAGTCGTCGTATGCCTTGCGAATGGCCTCGTGCTTGATGCCGAGAATCTGCGTCGCGAGGAACGCCGCGTTGCGCGCGCCCCAGCTTCCGACCGCAACGGCGGCGACCGGAACGCCGGGCGGCATCTGCGCGATGGCGTACAGGGCGTCCACGCCCTTCAGCTCGCTCGACGCTATGGGCACGCCGATGATGGGCAGGGTGGTCCAGGACGCCAGCACGCCGGGCAGCCCCGCGGAGCCGCCCGCGCCCGCGATGATGACCTCGACGCCGCGTTCCCGCGCCGACAGCCCGTAGCTGCGGACCTTGTCCGGCGTCCGGTGCGCCGACATCACCTCGACCTCGTGGCTCACGCCCATCTGATCGAGGACGGCGGTAGTTTCGCGCATGATCGGCTCGTCCGACGCGCTGCCCATCAACACTCCCACCAGTGGCATTGGCTGTACCCCTTTCTTTACGTTTTGGTTAGCTACCTCAGCAGCGGTCCCCGCGCCGCTATATCGCGGCGGAACTGCGCTTCGTCGAAGCTTACGCGGTCCGCGGACTCGTAAGCACACTCCCGCGCCTCGGCCAGGTCATCGCCCAACGCGCATACGGTGAGCACGCGGCCTCCGTCGGTGGCGACCGTATCGTCGTCGAGCCGTGTACCCGCGTGGAACACCAAGGCGTCTTCGCCCAGGTCGTCCAGCCCGCGTATCTCGCGCCCGGTCCGGTACGCTCCGGGGTAGCCGCCGGAGGCGAGCACCACGCCCACGCAGGGGCGCTCGTCCCACTCCAGCGAAACACCCTCGAGCTTTCCGGTGACCGTATCAATCATAATTGCGGCAAGGTCGGTTTTCAATCTCGGAAGCACCGCCTGGGCCTCCGGATCGCCCATCCTGCAATTGAACTCCACCACCCTGGGGCCGTCTGATGTGAGCATCAGGCCGCCGTAGAGTATGCCGCGAAAGGGCGAGCCAAGCTCCGCCAGCGCCCTGGCCGCGGGGACCATGATCCGCTCGCGCACCTCGCGTTCCAGCTCCTCGTTCCACGTCGCGGGCGGGCTGTACGCGCCCATGCCGCCCGTGTTCGGACCCTCGTCGCTGTCGAGGGCGCGCTTGTAGTCGCACGCCGCCGCCAGGTCGGAGACCTGATCGCCGTCCACGAACGCGAAGACGCTTATCTCCTGCCCGTCGAGGTACTCCTCGATGAGCACCCGCCGCCCGGCGTCGCCGAACTCCAGCTCCACCATCTGCCTGCGCAGCGCGTCCCGCGCCTCGTCCCGCGTGTCCGCCACTACCACGCCCTTGCCGGCGGCAAGCCCGTCGGCCTTGACGACGATGGGCAGCGGAGCGGCGACCAGGTACTCGAGCGCCTGCCCGTAGTCGGTGAACGCCTCGGCGCGCGCGGTCGGGATGCCGTTGCGCAGCATGAGGTCTTTGGCGAAAGACTTGCTGCTCTCGATCCGCGCGGCGGCGGCGGTCGGCCCGAACGTGAGGATTCCCGCCGCCTGGAAGCGGTCCACGATTCCGGCGGCGAGCGGCGCCTCCGGGCCTACGACGGTGAACTCCACGCCCTTGCGTTGCGCGAGGTCCAGCAGGCCGTCCACGTCCTCGGCGCCGACTGCCACGTTCGTGCCGAGCGCGGCGGTGCCCGCGTTGCCGGGGGCGACGATGAGCTCGCTCACCAGCGGGCTTTGCGCCAGCTTCCAGGCGATGGCGTGCTCCCGCGCGCCGTTTCCCACCAGCAGCGTCTTCATGCGCTCCCGCCGTCGCGCCGGGGCCTGCCCAGCACCTTGCCCGACGACTCCTCCAGGTAGTGGGTGTCCAACGTCTTGGCGTCGTTCTTTAGCGCAACGTCGCGGCAGGCGTTGAGGGCCGGACTACCCGCCGTGAGCACGCTGCCCGCCGCGACGAACGCCACGTCGGCAAGTTCCAGCAGTGCGTCGTGCAGGTCGTCGTTGTTCAGCGCCTTCGAGTGCTCGCCAACTTCCTCCACCAGGTAGGGCAGACGCGTCCTCAGCATCTCCAGCCCCTGTTCGGGAGTAAGCCCGGCGCCGACCATAGGGAGGCCGAATCGCGAGTGGAAGTCGTACACGCTCTCGGCGATTCGCGCCATCGCCGCGACGAATTCTTCCCGCGTCACGCCGCTGTCGCAGTGTTCGGACCCGGTCACTGGGAATCCTCCGGCCGGGCCGAGGTGTAGTCGTAAGACGCCTTCAGCCACGGCAGCACGGCGTCCACGTCTTCCGGCAGCAACAGCAGAAACTGCATCCAGCCAGCAAGGAGCGGTTCGTCATCGCCCGCGGGCAGCGGCGAGACGCCGGCGAGCGAGAGCGCCCGCCTCGCCAGCTCGATGGGTAGGGACATGGCCACCACGCCCTCCAGCAGGACGGCGAACGGGCGGCCCTCAGTGATGTAGCCCACGCCGCCCAGCAGCGCGGTGCCCGACACGCCCGGCCACTCCAGCAGCCGGGCGTCCAGCGCCGCGCGCACCTCGGGATCGATCTCGAACTCGTCGTCCAGGTAGTCCGCTTGGGTCACAGGACTATCCGCTCACTCCCACTCTATCGTCCCCGGCGGCTTGCTGGTGATGTCGTAGACGACACGGTTCACGCCCGGCACCTCGTTGGCGATGCGCGTGGAGATGCGCGCCAGCACGTCGTAGGGCAGCCGCGCCCAGTCGGCGGTCATGGCGTCGCTGCTGGTCACCGCGCGCACCGCGATCACGTAGTCGTAGGTGCGATAGTCGCCCATCACGCCCACGGTGTGGGTGTCGGTGAGCACCGCGAAACTCTGCCAAAGCTCGCGGTACAGGCCGGCGGACTCGATCTCGCGCATGACGATCCAGTCCGCGGCGCGCAGCGTCTCCAGCTTCTCGTGCGTCACGTCGCCGATGATGCGAATCGCGAGGCCGGGGCCGGGGAACGGCTGGCGGTACACGATGTCCTCGGACAGGCCGAGTTCCAGGCCGACCTGCCGCGCCTCGTCCTTGAACAGGTAGCGCAGCGGCTCGACCAGCTTCAGCCTCATGTGCTCGGGCAGCCCGCCGACGTTGTGGTGGGATTTTATCCGCGCGCCCTCCTTGCTCTCGGGCGTCTTGCTCTCGATCACGTCGGGGTACAGCGTGCCCTGGGCCAGGTAGTCCACGCTGCCTATGCCCGCGGCCTGCTCGTCGAAGACCCGAATGAACTCCTCGCCGATGATGAGCCGCTTTCGCTCCGGGTCCGCAACGCCGCGCAGCGCGCCCAGAAAGCCCTCGGTGGCGTCCACGTGTACCAGGTTGAGGTCCAGGCCCTCGAACACGCTCACTATCTGCTCAGGCTCGCCCTGCCGCATCAGCCCGTTGTTCACGAACACGCACGTGAGCTGGTCGCCGATGGCGCGGTGCACCAGCGCGGCGGTGACAGCGGAGTCGACGCCGCCGGACAGCGCGCAGATGACCCGGCCGTCACCGACGGTCTCGCGGATCTCGTTCACCGAGCGCTCCACGAAGTTGGCCGCGGACCACTCCCCCTCGCAGCCGCACACCTTGAACAGGAAGTTCTCCAGCAGCGCCTTGCCCAGCGGCGTGTGCTCGACCTCGGCGTGGAACTGGATGCCGTATGCGCCCCGGCCGTTGCCGAGCGCGGCTATGGGGGAGTTGTCGGAATGGGCCAGCGGCTCGAAGCCGGGCGGGGGAGCGGTGATGTGGTCGCCGTGGCTCATCCACACCGGGAACGAGCCGGGCAGCCCGTCGAACAGGGGACTGTCGTTGCCGTTCAGGTGGAGCGTGGCCGGGCCGTACTCCCTGGCGTCGGTGCGTCCCACGCCGCCGCCGAGCTGGTGCACCATCGCCTGCATACCGTAGCAGATGCCCAGCACGGGCAGGCCGCCGTCGTACACCCAGCCGGGGGCGAGCGGCGCGCCCTCCTCGTAGACGCTGGCCGGTCCGCCGGAGAGGATCACGCCCTTGGGGTTCAGGCGCTCCACGTCCTCCCAGGCGGCGTCGTGCGGAACTATCTCGCAGAACACCCGGCACTCGCGCACTCTCCGCGCTATGAGGCGGCTGTACTGCGACCCGAAGTCGACTACCAGCACCGCCTCGCGCGGTGAGCTTTCGGTTGGCTCGACCAAACGACTCACCTCTGTAAGCAGGCCAAAGGCCATATGCCTGAAGCCAAATGAAGGTAACATTTATGCTACAATCTATCAACCTTGATGCCGAACCAATCCCCCAGCGCCGACCCCTCCGTCAACCCTCCTCCGGCACAGATAGAGGCCGCCGCCGAGCACCTGCGGAGCGGCGGAGTGGCGGCGATACCCACCGACACCATCTACGGACTGGCGGCTAACGCGCTGGACGAACGCGCCGTCGAGCGCGTGTTCCGGCTGAAGCGCCGCCCCTCGGGCATGGCGCTGCCGCTGCTCATCGCCGACGCCGCCGACCTGGACCGCTGGGCGCGCGACGTGCCCGACGAGGCCCGCCGGCTGGCCAAACGCTTCTGGCCGGGCGCGCTGACGCTGGTGGTACGCAAGGCGCCGGACATCCCGCACGTCGCCACCGGCGGGCTGGACACCGTGGCGCTGCGCGTGCCGGCGCACGACACCCCGCGCGCGCTGGCTCGGCTGCTCGGCTGCCCGGTGACCGGCACCAGCGCCAACCGCAGCGGACGCCCGGGACTCACCGACGCCGCCGAGGTGCGCCGCGAGTTCGAAGGCGAGTGCTGCCTGGTGATCGACGGCCGCTGCGACGGCGGTGTCGCCTCCACGCTCGTGGACCTGTCCGGCGCGACGCCGCGAATCCTGCGCCAGGGAGCCGTCACGCGCGCCGCGCTGTCCGAGGTCTGCCCCGGCATCGCGGCGGCGGACGGGTAGGGTAGCCGGGAAGTCCTGAGGATGCAGTTGACGAATATAGAAGACACTTCCGCCCAGGTAGAGGACGCGCTCAAAAACGCGGTAACCGGCCGCGACATGCCGCTGTACGACATGATGGCGTACCACCTGGGCTGGTCCGCTGAACCGGGCGAACCCGGCCCGGCCCGGCCCAGATTCCGAGCGCTGGGAGCGCTCTGCCTGCTCGCATGCCGCGCTGCCGGGGGCGACGCCAGGCTCGCGCTGCCCGCCGCCGCTGCCGTCGAGTTGGTGGTGAACTTCTGCGAGATTCACGAGGACGTGCAGGCGGGCGCGCCGGCGAGAGGCGTCCGCGAGACCGTCTGGTGGAAATGGGGTCCCGCGCAGGCAATCAACGCCGGGGACGGGATGCACGCCCTCGCAAGGCTCACGCTGTTCGGGCTGCAGGACGCCGGGCTGTCGGCGGAGGCCACGTTCCGCGCCGTTCAGGTCCTGGACGAGGCCAGCCTTCGCACCTGCGAGGGGCGGTTCCTCGACCTCCAGGCCCAGGAGCGCATAGACCTCGGCCTAGACGACTACCTGGAGATGGTGCGGCTGAAGTCCGGTTCGCTCGCCGCCTGCGCCGCCCGTCTCGGCGCGCTCGCCGCCTCCGCGGACGCGCACGTGTCCGACGCGCTGGCCGCGTGCGGCGAAAGCCTCGGCGTCGCATGGCAGCTACGCGAGGACGTCCGGCTCTTCTGGGGCCTGTCGCCCGGCGGGTCGGAGCCGTACCCGGAAGTCGCCAACAAGATGAAGCTGCTGCCGGTGGTCTACGCCTTCTCCAACGCCAACGCGAACCAGAAGCGCCGCATGGGAGAGTTCTACTTCAAGCGCGTGCTCGAAGCGGACGACGTGGGCCGCCTCCGCGACCTCGTGGGCGAGATGGAGGTCCGCGACGCCTGCGAGGGCCTGATAGCGCGCTACCGCGACGAGTCCGCGCGGGCGCTCGCCGACGCGGGCGTTTCGGAAGAGGGCAGAACGGGAATTCAGGCGCTCTCCGACGAACTGACCGGGTGACGCGGCGCAGCCCGCACCAATCAGGAAGAACCCATTAAGTCCCTTCCCCCTTGATGGGGGAAGGTTAGGATGGGGGTGAGGCCATTGGCCGCCAAGCAAACCATCGAGGACATCCCGGTCGACGGGCGCACCGTCCTGCTCCGCGTCGACTACAACGTGCCCTTCCGCCCCGGCACGACCGACATCTCCGACGACAGCCGCATCGTCGCGTCACTGCCCACACTCCGCTACCTGCTCGAGCGCGGGTGCCGGCTGATAGTCTGCTCGCACCTGGGCCGCCCGCGCGGTCGCGTCGTGGAAGACCTCCGCATGGCGCCCGTCTCGGCGCGGCTGGCCGACCTGCTCGGCGCGCCCGTCCGCCAGCTTGCGGACTGCGTAGGCCCCGACGTGATGGACGCCGTTGACGCCATGCGGTCCGGCGAGGTCGTCATGCTCGAGAACCTGCGCTTTCACGCGGGCGAAGAGGCCAACGACTTTGAGTTCGCCACCGGCCTCGCCATGCCGGCGGACCTGTACGTCAACGACGCGTTCGGCGCCGCCCACCGCGCCCACGCCTCCACCGAGGGCGTCGCGCGCCTGCTGCCCGCGGCGGCCGGTTTCCTCATGGCGAAGGAGCTTGCCATGCTCGGCCAGGCGCTCGACGAGCCGCGCCGTCCGTTCGCGGCCATCATGGGCGGCGCCAAGGTGTCGGACAAGATAGCCGTGCTCGAGAGCCTGGCGGCCAAAGTCGACAAGCTCATCATCGGCGGCGGCATGGCCGCGACTTTCTTCAAGGCCCAGGGCCTGCCCGTGGGCGACTCGCTGGTGGAGGACGAGTGGGTCCCGTTCGCGCGAGATTTTCTCGACAAGGCCCGCGAGACCGGGCTGGATGTGCTGCTGCCGGAGGACGTGGTGGTCGCCGACGATTTCTCCGAGAGCGCAAACAGCCGCGTGGTAGGCGCGGGCGAGATCCCCGACGGATGGCGCGTCATGGACGTCGGCCCGGCCAGCGCCGATGCCTTCGCCCGCGCCGTCGGCGACTGCGGTACGGTGCTCTGGAACGGCCCCATGGGCGTGTTCGAATGGAAAGACTTCTCGCGCGGCACCGTGCGTCTCGCCGAGGCGCTGGCCACCCTGGCCGACGCCACCACCGTCGTAGGCGGCGGCTCGACCGCGGAGGCCGTGCAGTCCCTGGGCTACGCCGACCGCATGACCCACGTATCCACTGGCGGCGGCGCGTCCCTCGAGTTCCTGGAGGGCAGGGAGTTGCCCGGCGTAGCCGCCCTCCCGGACAAAGCGTAGCCGAAGAATCGGGAGCCAACCTTGATTGACCTTCCCTTCCTGGACGAAATCGCCCGCCCCACGCCGTCGCGCATCCTCATGCTCGTCGTCGACGGCCTCGGCGGCGCGCCTCACCCCGACACGCGCAAGACCGAGCTTGAGACGGCGCACCTGCCCAACCTCGACGCCCTGGCGGCCCAGAGCGCGACCGGCCTCACCACGCCGGTGCTCCCCGGCATCACGCCCGGCAGCGGACCCGGCCACATGGCGCTGTTCGGCTACGACCCCGTCAAGTACCTGATGGGCCGCGGCGTCCTGGAGGCGCTCGGCTCCGGCATCGAGATGGCCGCGGGCGACGTCGCCGCGCGCGGCAACTTCTGCACTATCGACACAAGCGGCGTGATAACCGACCGCCGCGCCGGACGCATCCCCACCGCCGAGAGCGCGCCGCTGGTCGAGCTGCTCGACGCCATCGAGGCGCCCGGCGTGGACGTGTCGGTCTACCCCGTGCAGGACTACCGCTTCGTGCTGCTGCTCCGCGGCGACGGCCTCAGCGACGCCATCACCGGCACCGATCCGCAGGTGGAGGGCGCGGCCCCGCTCGAATCGCAGCCGCTCAGCGAGGACGCCCGCAGGACCGCCGACGCGGTGAACCGCTTCTCCGCCTCCGCGCGCGACGTCCTGGCCGGACGCGACCGCGCCAACATGGTGGTGATGCGCGGCTTCTCCGGCGTGCCCGACCTGCCGGACTTCGGCGCTTGTTACCGGCTCAACCCCGCCGCCATCGCCGCCTATCCCATGTACCGCGGCCTGGCGCAACTGGTGGGCATGAGAATCGTCCCCACGGGCGGCGACTTCGACGCCGAACTCGACACGCTGGAGGACGTTTCCGCCGACCACGACTTCATCTTCCTGCACTACAAGCCCGCCGACGCCGCGGGCGAAGACGGCGACTTCGACGCCAAGGTGCGCGCGCTGGAGGCGCTGGACGCGCGGATTCCGCGCCTGCTGGCGACCGAACCCGACGTGCTCGTGGTGGCGGGCGACCACTCCACGCCCGCCATCGTAGTCGGCCATAGCTGGCACCCCGTGCCCCTGCTCATCCGCTCGCGGTACACGCGCGGCGAGGGCGTCGCGGCGTTCTCCGAGCCTGCCTTCCGCGGCGGCTCGCTCGGCTCGCTGCCAGCCGAGAACGTCATGCTACTCGCCATGGCCCACGCCGAAAAGCTCAACAAGTACGGCCCGTAGGGGGAAGAACCATGCCTGCTAGATATACGGGGGACGGCGTAGAAAACGTCTATGCAGCCGCGGAGAAGTGGGTCGACTGCGCCCTGCGTGGCGATGACTCGCTGTTCACACCTGGGAAGGCGATCTGGACGCGGGAGTTGCTAGGCGAGTTGCGTACACGGTACTTGGACCAGCCGGACGTGACCGGGAGTGACTTCTATGACAAGTTGCGTAAGCAGTTGGAAGGCAGCTCGCCAGAAGTCTATCAACTGATGTCGGAAGTGCTCTACGCGCACTTGCTGATTATCTGGCGGACGACTATGCGGGGTGACACTAAACTAGAACGGATTCGCCGAGTACTGGGCTGGTCAGGACAGCAGATAGCAATCCCCGAGGATCTAGTGGAGGGACTGTCGCCTGGCATCGCGGCAATCGGGGGTGGTTACGGTGGTCTCTTGCCTTACATGGTTGGATTCCTTGTTGAATACGTCGATCAGTGGAAGGAGCAAGACCCGGAGAAGCGTCGAGGATTGCTCGTCGACCCTTGGAAGTTCAAAGACTTTGGAGAAGGGATCGATCTCAAAGGTGCTCTGTTCCAAGAAGGCTCCAATTTACACCGCCTTCAACGGGAAGCACTACTTCACCTCGTCTTCCCTGACATCTTCGAGGGAACCGTCTCTATCCAGCAAAAGGAGCAGATTGCCGGAGCGAAGGCATTTGCTCACTTCGTCAGTGAAAAGGAATCGGACCTCGACGGGAAGATCAAACAGATTCGCCAAGGTCTTGAGGAGGGACTCGGAAGAGATTTTGGCTTCTACGACGATGACATACGAAAGTACTGGAACCCTGACAGTGGGGAGCAAGTTGTTGAGACGTTTTGTGAGGACGTCACGACTCTGTCCGCCCTCGCCGACCAGCTATACCTCAAGCCGAGAAACTTCTTGCGCAAAATTGAGGATCTGCTTGAAGACAAGAAGCAGGTCATCTTCCAGGGGCCGCCGGGCACGGGCAAGACCTACGTCGCGAAGAAGCTCGCCGAGCACCTCGCCGGGGACAAGGACCGCGTGTCCCTCGTGCAGTTCCACCCCTCTTACGCCTACGAAGACTTCGTGCGCGGATTCAGGCCAACGCTCCGAGACGGGCAGGCGGGCTTCGAGCTGAAGGACGGGCCGCTGCTGCGTGCCGCGGAGCGGGCGAGTAAGGAGAAGAATAAGAACACTAAGCACTTCCTCATCATCGACGAGATAAATCGCGGCAATCTCGCCAAGGTGTTCGGAGAGCTCTACTACCTGCTGGAGTACCGTGACGAGGCCATCACGCTCCAGTATAAGAAGGACGGTGAGGACGACTTCCGGCTGCCGTCCAACCTCTACATCATCGGCACCATGAACACCGCTGACCGCTCGATTGCGCTTCTGGACCTTGCCCTGCGCCGCCGTTTCTACTTTGAGGAGTTTCACCCGGACGACGAGCCGGTCAAGGGCTTGCTACGCCGCTGGCTGAAAGACAAAGCTCGCAACATGGAATGGGTCGCCGATGTCGTCCAGCGCGCGAATGAGAAGTTACGAGACGACAGGCACGCCGCCATCGGGCCGAGCTACTTCATGAAGAACGGCCTCAACGACGATGTGGTGAGGCGTGTATGGAAGCACAGCGTGCTCCCATACATCGAGGAGTTGCGATTCGGCGACGATAAGGTCAGCGAGGACTTTGATCTCGAGAGACTCAAGAGGCAATCTTCTTCGGCTGCCCAGCCTGAAGATGTCGTGGAAGACCAAGACGGCGAAGATGGCGATGCCAGTGATGTGTAAGCTCGACCTGAGAGAGTATCAGCGGAGCGATCCCATCACGCTCTCGGTCGCTAACCGTGATGCCTTGCAGACACTGCTCCCCGCCGGGGCAATAGAGCCGGTCACAGGTGAGCAGAACACCTACCGCATCAGACCGGAATCCACAGTCGGCGCGGTGGAGATTGGCGACCTGTCCGTCCTCATCCGGCCCAAGATAGGCATTCCCCAGCTACTGTCGCTGGCCTGTTACGCCATGGGCGTATACAAGCCACAGGACGAGCGGCAGTTCGACTTCAAGCAGGAAGCCGAGACGCCGCCCGACACTCTGGCCCTCGCCCTCGCCGCCGCGGCCCGCAGGGCGTTCGCGCGCGGGCTGCTGCACGGCTACCGCACGGAGGAGGAGGCGCTGTACGCCGTCCGCGGCCGCATCCGGTTCGACGAGCAGATCCGGCGCAGGTTCGGCATCCCCATGCCCGTGGAGGTGCGCTACGACGAGTTCACGGACGACATCACGGAGAACCGGCTCGTGAAGGCGGCGGTCGCCCGGCTCGGCGAGATGCGCCTGCGCTCGCCGGAGGCGCGACGCGGCCTGGGCTGGACCGCCGCGATGCTCGAGAACGTCTCCCTCGTCGAGTATGGCCCGAGAGACCTTCCACCGGTCACGTTCGATAGACTGAACGAGCACTACCGAGGCGTAGTCGGCCTGTCGCGCCTCATCCTGCGGCACAGCGCGTTCGAGGCGCAGCGCGGTGAAGTGCGGGCCACCGGGTTCCTGATGGACATGAACACGCTATTCCAGGAGTTCGTCACCGTGGCGCTCCGGGAATCGCTTGGCGTCTCCGAGCGTGTCTTCCTCGAAAAGAGCATTCCCACGCTCGATGAGCAGGGTGAAGTGAGGCTCAGGCCCGATCTCACCTGGTGGGACGGCAACACCTGCACCTTCGTGGGCGACGCCAAGTACAAGCTGGTCAAGCCCGCCGGCGTCCCCAATGCCGACCTGTACCAGCTTCTCGCCTACGTGACCGCGCTCGACCTGCCCGGCGGCCTGCTGGTCTACGCGGCGGGCGGCGAGGCGAACGCGGCCAGCTACCGGGTCCGCCACTCCGGCAAGACCCTCGAAGTCGCCACGCTCGACCTGGGTGGCACGCTTGACGAGGTTCTGCAGCGCGTCTGCCGCGTGGCCGCCAGGATAGCCGCGCTGAGGGAAGAGGCCCGGATGCTCCGGCCCGCCGCGTAACCGCATACGGGCAAAATCGCCTATACTGGACGGCGAATTAGCAACACAGGCCTGACAGGAGTCCCGCCTTGCCAACCACCATCATCGCCGGCAACTGGAAGATGAACACGACCCGACAGGAAGCCGTCTCGCTCGTCGAGCATATGCGCGACGCCCTGGACGCCGTGGAGGGCGTCACGTCGCTGCTGTGCCCGCCGTTCGTGCACCTGGAGGCCGTCGCGGAGGCGCTGCGCGGCACGTCCGTCGCGCTGGGCGCGCAGAACATGCACCCCGAAAGCTCGGGCGCCTTCACCGGTGAGGTCTCGCCCGACATGCTCGCTGGCCTGTGCCAGTACGTCATCCTGGGCCACTCAGAGCGGCGGGAGCTTTTCGGAGAGACGGACGAGTTCATCAACCGCAAGGTGTTGGCCGCGCTGACCGTCGGCCTGCGGCCCATCCTGTGCGTCGGCGAGCGGCTGGAGCAGCGCGAGGGCGGGGAAGCGGAGGCCGTCGTCGAACGGCAGGTCGCTCTCGGACTGGAAGGCGTCGAGGACGCCTCGTCCCTCGTCGTCGCGTACGAGCCGGTCTGGGCCATCGGGACGGGTAGGGCGGCCACCCCGGACGTGGCGCAGTCCATGATGGCGACCATACGCGCGGCCCTGGCGGCGCGCTACGGCGCGGACGCGGCCGGCGAAGTCCCGCTGCTGTACGGCGGCAGCGTCAACCCCGGCAACGCCGAGGACTACGCCCGCCAGCCGGACGTCAACGGCGCGCTCGTCGGCGGTGCAAGCCTCGACGCCGAGGCGTTCACGCAGATAGCGCGGCTCGCCGCTCCTTAGTCCCTTCCCCCTCCCGCATCTGTCATTCCGAGCGTAGCCGAGGAATCTAGAGTCCCTTCCCCCTCGCAGGGGGAAGGTTAGGATGGGGGTGACGAACAGGTCGCCGGATGTGCTCAATGCCCACCGCACCGGCGAACGCCCAATTGCCACCATGACGCCCGCGCCCGAAAAGACCCCCGTCATCGCCATAGTCGGCCAGACAGCCGTCGGTAAGAGCAGCCTCGCAATGCGCCTCGCCAAGCTCGTCGGCGGCGAGATAGTCAGCGCCGATAGCCGCCAGGTCTACCGCCGCATGGACATCGGCACCGCCAAGCCGCCGCCGGAACACCTCGCGGCCGTCCCCCACCACCTCATCGACGTAGCTGATCCCGACGACGAATACAGCCTGGCGGTGTTTCTACAGGATGCGCGGAAAGCTATCCAAAACGTAAACACCCGATCCGGGCTTCCCATACTGGCGGGGGGCACCGGTCAGTACGTGTGGGGACTGCTGGAGGGCTGGAATCCCGCCCCGGTGGCGCCCGACCCGCGGCTCCGCGCCGAACTGGAGACGCGCCTGGAGTCCGAGGGAGTGGCGGCGCTCCACCGCGAGCTTGCCGAGCGCGCCCCGGAGGCCGCCGCCCGCGTCGACGCCCGCAACCCCCGGCGGGTCGTCAGAGCGATCGAGGTGGTCCGCGCGAAAGGGGAGGGCACGACGCCCCACACTCGCCGGACACCGCCGCCGTATCGCGTCGCCATCCTGGGACTGGCGATGGATGCTGACGCCCTGCGACGGCGCATCGACGACCGCGTGGACGCCATGCTCGCGGCCGGGTGGGTCGACGAGGTGCGCGGCCTGCTGGACTCGGGTTACGGGCCGGAGCTGCCCTCCATGTCGAGCCTGGGCTACCGCGAGATCGCCGACCACCTGCGCGGCCGGCTGACGCTCGACGAGGCCGCCGACGCCGTGAAGCGCGGCACCCGCCGGTTCGCCCGCCGCCAGCGCGCCTGGTTCAAGCCGGCCGACCCGCGCATCCGCTGGTTCGACGCCGACACGGAGCGCGACGAGGCGCTCAGATACGCCGAGCAGTGGCTGAACGGCCTCCACCCGGCCTGAAACCCGCGCCCAAAAGCCCGCATCCAGCCACTTTACGTCTTGGTTAGCTTCCGTCTACCCCGATGGCACGGCGCGCAGCCATATTGTCCCTTCCCCCGCCCCCTCTCCCTTGATGGGAGAGGGTTGGGAGCCTGCCCTGAGCTTGCCGAATGGGTGAGAGTGAGAAAATCGTGCCCCAAACCTTCCCAACCGCGTAACCCAAACACCACACTCGTTCCCATCACCGCGCAATCCCTTCCCAACCGTGTCACAAAAATTCCCACTCTCAAGCCCACTTCCCCTCCTCATTCGTCATTCCCGCGAAAGCGGGAATCCAGGCACGCGGCCCTGACCCCTCTTGATTCTACAGCACGAACGTGCTACTTTCGACCACGTAGGCGCTGAGGTCGCCGACCGGCGGCCGCGGAAAGACGGAATCCGGCCCAGGATCACCATCGCGTTCCTGTGTCATTCTGCGCCATACCTGCGCCAAACTTA
Organism: Dehalococcoidia bacterium; assembly: GCA_965204815.1. Taxonomy (GTDB): domain Bacteria; phylum Chloroflexota; class Dehalococcoidia; order Lucifugimonadales; family CATOSD01; genus CATOSD01. Next base: position 2,682,357 of record OZ242014.1, on the reverse strand, counting down.
ACACCGGTGTACCGCGACTGAACAGAAAGTGGACAGCCCGCCCAGCTACGAAATGAGCGGAATGTAGCAGAATAGTGCAGATTTTTTCGTACGCGCCGTGACCGGACCGGCAATCCTGGAATCTGTGCTAGAATAGTTGACCGACAAACCCACGCGAGAGGCCCCGAATGAAGTTCACCAAGATGCACGGCGCCGGCAACGACTACGTGTTCGTAGATGGCAGAGACGGCGACCACGACTGGCCCGCGCTGTCCGTCGCCATGAGCGACCGGCACCTCGGCGTAGGCTCCGACGGCGTAATCGTGCTACAGAGCGCCGACGACGCCGACGTCCGCATGTCCATGTTCAACGCCGACGGCTCCCAGGGCGAGATGTGCGGCAACGGCATCCGGTGCTTCGTGCGGTTCGCCATCGACAATGGCGCGGTGTCCGCGGACAGGTCGCCCGTCACCGTCAAGACGCTGGCGGGCGTGCTCGAAGTCTCCCCCGGCTGGGAGCGCGGCGAGCTGACCCACGCCAGCGTGAGCATGGGCGAACCGATACTGGAGCCGACGGAGGTCCCCGTGCTGGCACCCGGTCCCGGCCCCGTGCTGCACCATCCGCTCAGCGTGGGAGGGCGCACGTTCGAGCTCGCGTTCGTGTCGATGGGCAACCCGCACGCCGTGGCCTTCATCGACGAGCCGGTGGACGACGTGCCGCTGCACGAGATAGGGCCGCTCGTCGAGCACAACCCCATCTTCCCCAACCGCGTGAACTTCGAGATAGTGAACGTGCTCAGCGAAACGCACCTGGCCGCGCGCGTCTGGGAGCGCGGGTCGGGCCTCACGCAGGCGTGCGGCACCGGCGCCTGCGCCATCGCGGTCGCGGCGCGGCTGCGCGGCCTTACCGGCGACGAGGCCCGCCCTGAGCCTGCCGAATGGGTCACCGTGACGCTGCCCGGCGGCGATCTGACCGTGCGCTGGCCCGGACACGGCGAAGTCATACTCAACGGTCCCGTCGCCAAGGTATACGAGGGCACCTGGCCCCACTAGACACACACCAATCCAGAAACCGGAGGCTGCCAGTGAAGCTCGCCAGACGTCTAGACAAGATACCGCCTTACCTTTTCGTCGAGATAAGCCGCAAGATCGCCGCGAAGAAGGCGCAGGGTATCGAGGTCATCAGCTTTGGCATAGGCGACCCGGATATTCCGACGCCTCCCCACGTCGTCGAGCGCCTCCGCGAGACCGCCCTGGACGCGCCGAACCACCGCTACCCCGAGTCCGACGGACTGCCCGAGTTCCGGCAGGCCTCCGCCGACTGGTACCAGCGGCGCTTCGGCATCTCGCTCGACTCCGACAAGGAGGTGCTGTCCCTCATCGGCGCGAAGGAGGGCATCGGCCACGCCGCGCTCTGCTTCCTGGACCCGGGCGACGTCGCGCTCGTTCCCGACCCCGGCTATCCCGTCTATTCGGTGGGCACCTGGTTCGCGGGCGGCGAGTGCCACTGGATGCCGCTGCTGGAGGAGAACGGCTGGCTGCCCGACCTGGAGGCCATACCGGAGGACGTGGCGCGCGCGGCCAAGGTGATGTGGCTCAACTACCCGAACAACCCGACCGGCGCCATAGCCGAGGCCGACTACTTCGAGCAGGTGGTGGAGTTCGCGGCCCGGTACGACATCGCCGTGCTGCACGACGCCTCATACACGGAGGTAGCGTTTGACGGCTACAAGCCCTCCAGCTTCCTCCAAACGCCTGGCGCGATGGAGGTGGGCATGGAGTTTCACTCCCTGTCCAAGAGCTACAACATGACCGGATGGCGGCTCGGCGTCGCCGCTGGCAACGCGGACATGATCGACGCGCTGATGGTCGTCAAGTCGAACCTCGACTCCGGCGTGCCCCAGGCCATCCAGTACATGGGCATAGAGGCGCTGAAGGACCCGCTTGACGCCATCGACGAGCGGAACGCCGTCTACCAGCGCCGCCGGGACCGCGTGCTGGAGACGCTCCAGGGCATCGGGCTGCACGTGGACCCGCCCAAGGCGGGCCTGTACGTGTGGGCGCGCATCCCGCACGGCTACACCTCGGCCCAGATAGCCGAATCGCTGCTGGAGCAGTGCGACATTGTCGTCACGCCCGGCAAAGGCTACGGCGCCTACGGCGAGGGCTACATCCGGCTGACTCTGACCATAAACGACGAGGACATGGAGCGGGGCCTCCAGCGGCTGGCCGACTGGAAGCTGCCCCCGCCCGCCAAATGCACAAAAGGGAGCTAGGCCATACCTAACCGGACCGTCGAAACGAGGCGGCGGCGCGAACGCGCGCTGCTCGTCGGGGTGCGGCTGAAGTCGCGCCAGAAGCCGCTCTGGTCGTTCGAAGAGTCGCTCAACGAGCTCGGCGACCTGGCCGCGAGCGCCGGCGCGCACGTCGTGGCCAGGATGAAGCAGCGGCTGGCTAAGCCCGCCAACACCTACGTTGGCAAGGGCAAGCTCCAGGAGCTGCGCGAGTTGGTGCAATACCGCGACATCGGCACCGTCATCTGCGACGATGAGCTTACGCCCACCCAGCAACGCAACCTCGAAAACGCGCTCGGCGGCGGGCGGCCAGATGCACAAGTCACAGATGCACAAGTCAAGGTCATAGACCGCACGGCGCTCATCCTCGACGTGTTCGCGCAGAGGGCGCGCACCAGGGAGGGCCGGCTCCAGGTGGAGCTCGCCCAGCACGAGTACCTGCTGCCCAGGCTCGCGGGCCAGTGGTCGCATCTGGAGCGTCTGGGCGGCGGCATCGGCACCCGCGGCCCCGGCGAGACCCAGATAGAGACCGACCGCAGGCTGGTGCGCGACCGCATCCTGCGGCTGAAAAAGAGCCTGGACGACGTGAGACGCCACCGCCGCGGATACCGCGCCCGCCGCCGCGAGATGCGGCTGCCCGTGGCGTCGCTGGTCGGGTACACCAACGCCGGCAAGAGCACGCTGCTGAACAATCTCACCGGGCCAAATGCACAACGCAGGCACGTGCTGGCCGAGGACCGGCTGTTCTCCACGCTCGATCCGGTGACCCGAAAGGTGCGGCTCCCGTCGGGAAGCACGGTCCTGGTGTCCGACACGGTGGGATTCATCCAGAAGCTGCCCACGTCGCTGGTCGCCGCGTTCCGGGCCACCCTCGAGGAGATTGAGGAATCGACCCTCATCGTCCACGTGCTGGACATCACCCGGCCCAACGCCGCAGAGCAGGCGCACGTCGTGACCGGTATCCTGGACGACATGGGCCTGTCCGACCGGCCGCAGATCCTGGTGCTGAACAAGATCGACCTGCTGCCTGAGTTCGATCTGTTGGACAGTCTCGTCGAGGAGGACGACCGGGTGGTGTTCGCCTCCGCGCTGACCGGCGAGGGCGTGGGCGATCTTCTATCCGAGATAGACGACGTGCTGAGCCGATCGGAAGCGGCTGTTATCGCGTAAGCGCATCCGGGGGTGCCGGGTGTGCGGTAGGGCGGAGAAATCAGGGTGCGTGGGGGCCATGGCGCGATGTTCGCACTATAATTGTTATGTAAAGTGCAGCTACGGCACGGACCGGATCTCTACTTTACATAACGTAACTTCGCCGTTTCCCCTGTGTCAGCCGCCTAGACCCTGATTTCCACAGATGGCCTTATCCCCGCGCCTGAGTCGCTTCCGCCTCGGCCGCGCGCCCGCGCTGGCCTACCGCGACATGCGGCTGCTTACCGCCGCGGGCGTGTTCGACGGTGTCGGCTTCCTGGGCGAGCATCTCGTGCTGGGATGGCTCATGCTCGAGCTGACCGACTCGCCCTTCATGGTTGGCGCGGCGCTCGGCATTCGAATGGCGCCAGCCTTCCTCCTCGGAGCGGTCGCCGGAGCGCTGGCGGACATTGTGGACCGCCGCGCGGTGTTGATCCTGATAAACGGACCGCTAGCGGCTACCGCGGCCGTCTCGGGCGCGCTGTACCACTTCAATCTGCTGGAGCCGTGGCACCTGTTCGTTCTGGCAGTGGTGGGCGGCAGTATGCCTCCCCTGAAGATGACGCTGCAACAGAGCTACGTCCCGGACCTAGTAGGCCTGCCGAATCTGCTGAACGGCCTCGCCTTCCTCAACATTGGAACCAGGGGCGGCGGCTTCGCGGGCTCGCTCCTGTTGGGATTCGTGCTAGAGCGCCTTGGCGCGGACTACGCCTACTTCACCATGGCCTCGACCTACCTGTTGACGGCGGGTATCCTCGCTTTCACGCGCGGTCCGGCGGGCGCCGACGCTGGCGGCGGCAGACCACCCCGGCCGCGGCGCGCCGCAGGTCTGGGCGGCGTGCTTGGCGAGCTGGCGGGCAACGTGGCCCGCCTTGCGGCAGAGCTGAGGCGCAACCGTCTGCTCCTGACGCTCGCCGGCACCAGCATGATCATAGAGTTAGCGGGGTTTTCTCACTTCTCACTGTATCCCAGCCTCGCGCGGGACGTGCTCGGCGTCGGCCCGCAGGAGTTGGGCTACATGAGCGCGGCCCGCTCGCTGGGAGGAGTTCTCGCAGTTATGATGATGGCCGCCATCGGAGTACAGAGCCACCGGGGGGTCAGCTACATGGCCGCCATTTTCGTGTTCGGCCTCGGCGTGGTGCTTATGGCGTTCATCGGCAACTTCTGGCTCGCGTTGGTCGCCATAACCGTGGTGTGTGGCATGGCGTCGCTGCTGGACGTCTACTCGCAGAGCATGATGCTCACCATCGTGCCGTCCGACCTGAGGGGCCGCGCGGCGGGCGCGTGGGTCGTGGCGACGGGGACTGGCCCTCTTGGAAGCCTGCAAATAGGCGCTCTCGCCTCCTCGACTAGCATCGCCTTCGCACTGGGGGCGAACGGGGCCGTCCTCGTGCTGCTGGCGGTCTTCGGGGTGCTGTTTCTGCCGACCCTGCGCCGTCTTTAGACGCCTACGGCGGCTAGGTGACCACCCTTATGATCCCCGCGTCCCTCAACGACAGCAGCAGCGCCAGCCCGACGTCTTCGGGACGGTCCCGCGTGTAGTCGATGGTCTCCAGCCCCACGAACGGGCTGTAGGTCTGCGTATCGCTCTCGCACAGTACCACGACCTTCTTGCTGTAGAGGGCGGACGCGGCGCCGACGTGGAACAACATTCGGTCCGGTCCCTGCCCGGGCGTGCTCGCCGTCAACACCAGTATGGCCGAGTTGCAGGCCTTCATGGCCTCCGAGACCCTCGGCGACACCGGCTGCGTGCTGTCCGTCTCCTCATCGACCGAGCTGTAGGGAATGTCGAACTCCTGGAGGAGGTCTTTGACAAATTCTACAACTTCAGTCTCGACCTGGTAGCCCAGGTACACCCTGCCGGGAGGCGACGGCTCCACTTCCTGCTGCGGCTCCGCTGGGCGCTCCCCTTCCCCGCCGGTGGGAGCGGAGGCGTCGACAGCGGACTCAGGCTCGGTTGCCGCCGAAGCGCCGCTCAGATCCACGCTCAGAATCCCGTCGGCATCCGCCGTCAGGATACCGACGAACAGGCCGTTGGCTCTTATCAACTCGACGCACTCCGCGGAAATTGAGGGGTCGATTCCCCACCCACGTTCCAGAACGTTGCGCGAGAAGTCGTCCCTGGGCAGCGCCTCGCCGTCCATCTGCTCGTAGAACCCCACAAAGACGTCCGGGTTACAGGCCGCCTCCAGCAGCGCAACGCGGCGCTCCCTCTCCGACATCGGGGACACCGCCGCTTCCCCCAGTGGCGTCAGGCTTATCACTTCGTCGTTCACGCCGCCCTCGGTCAGCCCATACTTTACCGACGACGTCAGCTTCATCCTGAACGCGCTGCTCCCCTTCGTGGTGCCCATCGCATCCGCGAGCCGGTCGGGAGCCAGCGGCTGGCCCCGGTTTACCGCGCGTATGGCTTCCGCGGCCGCCAGGGTGTCCTCGAGGCTGTGGGTCGGGTACGGGCGCCTTATGAGCAGTCTCTTTGGTCTGCGTCCAGCGCCCTCTCTGGTGGACGTTCTCTGTGTCATCTCACTCGAACCCGGATTCATTTCAGAGATATTTCAGACAATTCAGATTTCAGAAATACTAACAGAAGCAGCGTCGCCCGTAAAGCTAATTCAACATGATTTCAATTGTCTACGCCGTGTTACAGGCGCAGAAATACGTGCCTGCATCGACATTCGGGCCATTTGGTCAGATGTCACGCGCTGAAGTCGTCGAGAGGCCGCCGTAGTCCGCGTCGCCGCTGGCGCACGTCCGAAGGCGCGGGCCACATTTCAGCCGTGTCGAGTGCGCCGGCGGCGCCCTCCCGCGACCCCCAAAATGCCCGGTTCGCCGTCGCCATGCTATGATGTACGGAGTAACTACGCGAAGGTGAACGACTTGAGACACACACCGCAAGGATTCCGTTGGGCGGCGGCCATCGCTGCCACCTGGATGTTCGCCATCCTTGTGGCGTGCGGCGGCGAGGCTGCGGACGCCACCGCTCCGGCGCTCTCCCCCACCGCGCCCCCGACGTCAGGGAGCGATCAGCCGGTCGCCCCGGAAGTAATACAACTCGATGAGCCGCTCAACGCGCCGTCCGAGGTGCCCGAGGAGTTGCTGGCGGTCTGGGAGGCCTGGGCGCTGCTCGCGCGGGAGCACATCGACCGCGAGAACCTGGACCCCGCCGAGGCGACCGAGGAGGCCATCCGGGGAGTCATCGAGACGCTGGGCGACCCCCACACCCACTACGTCGCGCCCGAAGAGTTCGACATTCAGAGGCAGGACCTGCAGGGCGAATTCGAAGGCATCGGGGCGAGCGTGTCGATGCGGCTGGACGGCAACCTGGTCGTGGTCGCCCCCATCGCGGGCAGCCCGGCGGAGGCCGCCGGCGTCCGGCCCGGCGACATCATCCTGGAGATCGACGGCGTGAGCGTCGAGGGTATGAGTCTCATGGGGGCCGTGAACAAGATCAGGGGGCAGCGCGGCACCAAGGTCACCATCCTGGTGCGCCACCTCGGAGCCATAGACCCGGTCGCCATCGAGATCATCAGGGGCATCATTCCGCTGGAAAGCGTGCTGCTCCGCAGCGAGCCGGGCGAGAGGATAGCACACATCAGGGTTACGGAGTTCTTCGCCGACACGTCCGACGACCTCAGCAACATGATGCTCCAGGTGACGTCCAGCGGTGCGAAGGGCGTCATCCTTGACTTTCGGGACAATCCGGGTGGGCTGCTCAGCTCGGTCATCGACGTCGTCAACCTGTTTCTCGACGCCAACCAGCTCCCCGACGGCGCGCTGGTAACTTACGAGATCGACTCCAGCGGCAAACGCACCAACTTCCACGTTCAGCCGGGTGGCATAGCCGCGGAGATTCCGATTGTCATCCTGACGAACGAATTCAGCGCCAGCGCGACCGAGATTCTCGCCGGGGCGCTCCAGGACCACGGAAGGGCCCAGATCGTAGGAGCCACTACCTACGGCAAGGGCAGCGTCAACATACTGCGCCGCCTCAGCAACGGCGGAGGCCTCATAATAACGTTCGCACGCTGGTACACGCCGGAGGGGCGCCAGATCGAAGAACAGGGCATCGCGCCGGACTTTGAGGTCACGTCAAGAGACCGCCAGACCGCGGAAGCGACGCAACTCGAGAAGGCGAGAGAGGTCATGGAGTCGATCCTCGAAGAGGAAGGCCTGTAGCCCGGTCGGATCATGAGCCAGTACAGGACAATCGCCACCAACAGAAGGGCCAGGCGCGACTACGACATCCTCGACACTTTCGAGGCGGGCATCGTGCTGACCGGCACGGAGATCAAGTCGCTCCGCGCCAACCGCGCCAACATCGGGGACGCCTACGCCCGGCCGGAGGGCGGCGAACTCTGGCTGCACAACCTTCACATATCGCAGTACGACGCCGGAAACTCCGCCAACCACGACCCCATGCGCCCGCGCAAGCTGCTGATGCACAAGGTGCAGATCCGGCGGCTGGGCAGGGACGTGTCCGAGAAGGGGTTCACTCTGGTGCCGCTGCGCATCTACCTGAAGCGGCACCTCGCCAAGGTGGAGCTTGCCCTGGCGAAGGGGCGCCGGCGCCACGACAAGCGCCGCGCCATTATCGACCGTTACCGGGAGCAGGAGGCGCGAGAGGCGATCGGCAGCCGCCGCTAGGGAACTGAGACAGCCCGCGACGCAAATCGGCGCCGCATATCGGAATCGACCGGTGTGCGGCGCCGTTGTCCTGCCAGAGCGAGCGCCGACCAAGCCGGCACTCGGCGGGCTTGCCTCCCTACTTGACCCGGGTCACCTTGATGGTATCACCGGGCGCGAGCGCTATCCTCTGCACGCTGATGCCCAACTTGAGCAGCCAGTAGCCGAGCGTGGCCTTGCTCACCCCCAGATGGTCGGCGGTTGCCGTCAGGCCCATCTCCGTGACCATTCCGGGAAGCATCTTCTCCAGCGGCTGGTCAAACTTCGACTCGACTGCCAGCATCTTCTTCGTCTTCTTGGTCGTCACTTCGTCCTCCTTAGCGCTGTACAGATGTCCTGTGACATTGACCCTGTTCCCGCTGCCTGATGGACCACTGCTGAAATACCGCTCACGCTTTACTATGCGCTTATGCTAAACCCGCCACTAATCGAATGTCAATGCCTCTTCAAAACATTTCTGACGCAATTCTAATACTGTCAGTGTTTGTCTGGCGGGCCCAGAAGTCCCCGGCCCTGGCGTTCGGGCGGCTCTCGGTATCGGGCCTCGGCCCCGCACAGCGCGATACCGTAGCTGGCTATAATAACCTACACGTTGCTTTAGCGTGTAAGTTAATATTCTGCAGCGTCTGAGGCCGTAGAGTGACCACGGCGGCCTACTCCAGGCCTCCGGTGCTGGAGGCCGAGAAGGGCCGCTTCGAGCGATGGCCTGGGTCGCGCGCTGCGGCGACCTATCCCCTACCCCACTCGACGCCCGCCCGGTCCGCCGGCGCCGCCGGCGGAACTTGCAGGCACCGGTGTGGCACAGTCGCCAGATTAGGCGAGCGGGTCGCCGCTGGGTTATGATGGTGGCGTGTGCCGGCGAACCGGTCGCCGTCCCCTACCGAACGCGAGGAGGCAGTGTTTGGAATCGAGCATTCTGGATAGCGTCCGACGCAACCACGCACTGGAGCACGCCACCGTCACCATGCTCCTCGAGGCCAGGTCCCCTACCCCACTGGGTGGCTACTCCACCCCCGGCGGGTTCTTCATCTTCGGCCGGGCGTCGCTCGAGGAGGTCCACGCCGCCGCTCGGAAGGCGCTCGCCTCACTCCAGGCCGGCCGCGCCGAGCTCGCGATCTCGTCCCATTGCGGCACCAACATCGCCACCGCCGCGCTGCTGGGCGGCCTCCTCGCCAGGGTGATCCTGGCCCGCGGCCGACGCATCGTCCGAATCCCCGTCGCCATCGCCGCGATGGTCGGAGTCGGCCTCCTGAGCCGTCCCATCGGCAACGCGCTGCAGCGCCACTTCACCACCCTCGCCGAGCTCGACGGCGTGGAGATCACCAGAATCAGAAGAGTATGGGCTGGCGGACTCTCGATCTACCGCGTCAGCACTTCCACACCGGAGTAGGTGACATGGGCTGCAGTTGCGGGAAGGGCGTTATGTGCGCCAAGGGGGTGCGCCGGTGCGATAAGGGCACGCACAAAACAGGAACGAATTCGGCCCGTTGTGCTACACTTGAACGCAGTCCCCTGTTGTCCCTGTAGCTCAGTTGGACAGAGCGGCTGCCTTCTAAGCAGCGGGTCGCGGGTTCGAATCCTGCCAGGGACGCCAGGCCAGACCACGGTCCGCCGGTTCCCACGCACCGAATCAGCCGCGGATGCTCGCGAATTTCGATATTGCGATTGCGAAGTCACGCCGGAAGTCCTCGTAACGATATCGAAATCGCGAAAACCCTCCGAAACTACCGCTATTAGAATATCGCAATTGGCAATAGAGGAGTGAAAATGGCTACCAGCTTTTCATCCGAGCTGCGGCAGGAGGCCGCGTCCGTCTGGGGCGACATCATGGAGCACCCCTTCCTGCTGGAGTTGCAAAGGGGCACCCTCCCAGTCGAGAGCTTCCGTTACTACGTGATCCAGGACTACCACTACATGGAAGGATTCGGCAGGGTGGTCTCGATCGCGCTGTCCAAGGCGCCGGACACCGAGGCCATCCGCCAGTTGGCTCGGCGCGTAGCCACTCCCGTGGAGCGTCCCCTGCACTCCCGCATGTTCGAGCTGCTGGGCGTCACCGAAGAAGAGGCAGAGGCCGCCGCCCAGTCGCCCACCAACCTCGCCTACGTCAACCACATGCTTACCGCCGCCTCCATGGGCGGTGTCGGCGAGGCAGCCGCGGCCATACTCCCCTGCCCCTGGAGCTACCACGAGATCGGCCAGCAACTCCAGCCATCGCCCCATCCCGTCTACGGCCATTGGGTCGACGCCTATTCCTCTGGTATCCTTGAGGAGAGCACGGCGGCCTGGCGCGAACTGGTGGACCGGTTCGGAGCGGAGGGCGGCCCCGCCGTCAGGGCGGCCATGCGTGACGCGTTCCTGGCCAGCTCGCGCTACGAGCACATGTTTTGGTCCATGGCATACTCGCGCGAGCAGTGGCCCGTGAGCCTCTAGGCGGACCGAGCCCAATGGCGTGCCGAGAGGGCGCCGAAAGGATGGAATCAAAATGGCGACACAGAGCTACGCGGGCACCGTGAACGCCCCCGACTTCCCCAAGGGGATGGACTGGCTGAACACCGAGCGCCCCCTCTCGCTGGAGGACCTGCGCGGAAAGATCGTGATCCTGGACTTCTGGACCTACTGTTGAGTCAACTGCATGCACGTATTTCCGCAGTTGCGGAAACTGGAAGAGAAGTACCGGAACGAGTTGGTGGTGGTGGGCGTGCACTCCGCGAAGTTCACCGCCGAGAAGGACACCGAGAACGTGCGCAAGGCCATCCTGCGCTACGAGATCGAGCACCCGGTCGCCAACGACTCCGACTTCGTCATCTGGCAGACCTACACCGTCCGCGCCTGGCCCACGCTGATGTTCATAGACCCCCGCGGCAAGGTCATCGGCAAGCACGAGGGCGAGATCGTTCTCGAACCTTTCGACAACATCATCGGCGAGATGGCGCGTGAATTCGACGGCGACGGCCTGATCGACCGCCGGCCCATGACCTTCAAGCTGGAGAGCGAGACGGAATGGGAGCGGCCCCTGTCCTTCCCGGGCAAAGTGCTCGCGGATGCGGCTTCCGGCCGGCTGTTCATTGCCGACTCCAACCACAACCGTGTGCTCGTAGCGACGCTGGACGGCGAGGTCACCCAGGTCATCGGCAGCGGCGAGCGCGGCCTCTCCGACGGCCCGGCGCACGACGCCCAGTTCGACGACCCGCAGGGCATGGCGCTCGATGGCGACGTCCTATACGTCGCGGACACCAAGAACCACTCGATTCGCCGCATTGCGCTCGACACCGGCCTCGTGGACACCATCGCGGGCGTGGGCGAGCAGGCGATGCGGTTCCACGCAGGCGGCGACGGTCTGTCCACGGCACTCAACTCCCCCTGGGACCTCGAACTACGCGACAGCACGCTCTACATAGCCATGGCCGGTTTCCACCAGCTCTGGCGGATGCGCCTCGACACGGGTGAGGTCCTGCCCCACGCCGGCTCGGGCCGCGAGAACATCGTGGATGGCCCCCTGCCCTCTGCGCAACTCGCCCAGCCCAGCGGCATCGCGTCCATCGACGACAAGCTGTACTTCACCGACAGCGAGACCAGCGCCATCCGCTCCGCCGACCTGGACACCGGCGGCCGCGTCCAGACCGTCTTGGGCCAGGGCCTGTTCACCTTCGGCGACGCCGACGGCATGGGCGACGCGGTGCGTCTCCAGCATCCCATCGGCATAGACGCCGACGACGGCGTGCTCTACATCACCGACAGCTACAACAACAAGATCAAGCGCGTGTATCCCGCCACCCGCGGCTGCACGACGATGCTGGGCAGCGGCGGCGCGGGCCACAGGGACGGCTCCGCGGGCGAGGCCGAGTTCTACGAGCCGTCCGGTGTGAGCGCGGCGGCGGGCAAGCTCTACGTCGCCGACACCAACAACCACGCCATCCGCGTCGCCGACCTGGAAACTGGCGACGTGACCACTCTGGAGCTGCGGGGCTTGTAGTGCCCCCTACCGCCCTTGCCCACCCTCGTTGGCGGCAGCCGAACGCAGTAACTCCTCCGGCGCCTTGATCGAGCGGAACTGCAGGTACAGCGCGAAGTTGTACAGCAGCTTGAAGAAGGTGCCGATGAGGAACGGCGTGCCCAGCGTCGTAACGCTCGCAGTCGCGCCGCCGATGATGGGGCTGGCGGCCTGAGTCACGTTTCGGCCCAGGTTCGTCACGCCCGCCATCGCCATGCGACTCTCCGGCGGCACTATCGCCATGGTGTATGACTGCCGCGTCGGCACGTCCATCTCGTTGAGCAGCTCTCTGGCCACGTAGAACGCCACAGCCAGCAGCGCGTTGCCGGACAGCGCAAGAGCGATGATCAGCACGTTGGCGACCACCTGGGTGAACACCATCGTGTTCACCAGCCCGATCCACCTCGCGCACGGTGCGGCGAGCAGCACCGAGACGACGTTGGCTAGCTGGCCCAGGAAGAACACCGCGGTGATCGAGTTGAGGCTAAGTCCGAACTTGGTCGCGAACCAGTATGCGATGAAACTCTTGACGTAGAAGCCGCCGCCCAGCGAGTCGATGGAGAAGAGCGCCGCGATACGGATGATGGCCCCTCGCGCGCTCAGGCCCCCCTCGCTTGGTGGAGACGCGCTCCGTGTGACAGCCCGCACCTCCGCCTGGGGTGTCAGCGCGCCGTAGAACGCCAGGCCCCCCATGGCCACGACGGCGTAGCCAAAGAACATCGCCCGGTACGACGCAACCTCTTCCATGCCCAGCGTGGACTGTAACAGTTCCGGTACCGCTATCAGCAACGCGCCGCCGGTCTTGGTCACGATGCTGACGAGGTTGTAAAGGCTGAACACCATGGTGCGCTCGCGTTCGGAGGCGGACTGCGCCAGAATCGCGGAGTCCATCGACACGAACGCGGTGCGGTCGCCGCCAGTGGTGGTGGTCATCGCGAGCAGGCCGATTGCGGCAAGCTGCCATTCGTTGGTGCCCAGCGCGAACAGCGCGCCGCCCATCGACATCAGCAGCGTCATCACAATCAGCAACCGCCGCCGCCCTATCCTGTCGCCCTTCCAACTGGCCACCACGTTGGAAACCGCGCCGCCGGCCATTATGCCGCTGAACACCACACCCGCCTGGAACGCGCTGAACTCCAGCACGCTGAGATACACGCCCAGAAACACGCTCAGAAAGCTGTAGTCGATTCCCCTGACGGCGGTTGCGCCGAACACCATCCAGCCGTCGCGACTGAGCGAGGGGACCACTCGCCGGATGAACGCGACCACGGGCTGCTCGGGGCCAACGCCGCGGCGGGCGGCGTCAGGCCGTGGCGAGCTTCTCCAGGATGTCGGCCACCCTGGCCTGGCGCTCCTCTATGGTGCGCCTGCGCTCACGTTCCCTCTCGACCACCTCTTCAGGCGCGCGCGACAGGAAGTTGTCGTTGGTCAGCAGTTGGGTCAGCTTGGCCATCTGGCCGTCGAGCTGACGCTGCTCCTCGGACAGCCTCTCACGCTCCTGCCCGACGTCGATCAGCCCGCCCAGCGGCACCCTGACCGTGGCGCGCTCCAGCACCAGCGACACGGTGTCCGGCTCGTCCCCGCCCGGCTCCCGCGCCACGCTGAGCGGCTCGATCCGGCCCAGCGCGGCAATCGCGCCGGACTCGCGGGCCAGCGCGGCTTCCAGCGGCCCGGCCTCCACGGACGCCGCGACCCGCTGGTTGGGCTGTATCTTGAACTCGGCGCGCAGGTTGCGTACGGCGCGGACGATGTCGATGAGAGCGCCGATCTCGGCCTCGGCGTCCGCGTCGAAGCGGGCCGCGTCGGGCGACGGGTATGCCGCGGCGATGAGCGCGTCGGGCCGGCCCGGCTCGTCGGGCAGCATCCGCGTGAGCATCTGCCACAACTCCTCGGTGACGAACGGCAGGAAGGGATGCAGCAGGCGCAGAATGCGCTCCAGCACGTACGCCAGCGTCGACAGGGGCGACTCCCCGTTCTCCTCATCCGAGCGCAGCCGTATCTTGGCCAGTTCGATGTACCAGTCGGCGAACTCGTGCCACATGAAGTCGTGGATGGCGCGCTGGGCCTCGCCGAAGTTGTACTCGCCCATGAACCGCTCCACCTGCTCGGCGGTGTGGTTCAGCCGGCTGACGATCCAGCGGTCGTGGCGGTGCGACGGCCTGGGGTCGTACCAGTCCTCCAGCCCGTCCGCGCCCTCCAGGTTCTGCATGGCGAAACGCGCGGCGTTCCACAGCTTGTTGGCGAAGTTGCGGCTGGCCTCCAGCTTGCCCTGGTTCAGCCGCATGTCGTTGCCCGGCGAGTTGCCGGTCGTGAGAGCGAAGCGAAGCGCGTCCGCGCCGTACATGTCGATGAGCTCCAGCGGGTCCACCACGTTGCCCCTGGACTTGCTCATCTTCAGACCCTCGGGGTCGACCACCAGCCCGTGCAGGTACACTGTGCGGAACGGCACGTCGCCCATGTTCTCCAGCCCCAGCACTATCATGCGCGCCACCCAGAAGAACAGGATGTCGTAGCCTGTCTCGAGCACGCTGCCGGGGTAGAAGTAGTCCAGGTCCTCCGTCTCGTCCGGCCACCCCAGCGTGGAGTGCGGCCACAGGCCGGAACTGAACCAGGTGTCCAGCACGTCCGGGTCGCGCTCCAGGTCGGCGGCGCCGCAGTTCGGGCAGGCCGTGGGATCTTTCTCCTCCACGATCACCGCCTCGCACCCCTGGCAGTACCAGACTGGGATGCGGTGTCCCCACCACAACTGGCGGCTGATGCACCAGTCCCGGATGTTGTCCATCCAGTTGTAGTACACTCGCGTGAACCGTTCGGGCACGATCCTGATCGAGCCGTCGGCCACGCGGTCTCTCGCGGGCCTTGCCAGCGGCTCCATGCGGACGTACCACTGCCGGCTGATGATCGGCTCGACCACCTCGTCGCAGCGGTCGCAGTGGCCCACGGAGTGGCGGTGTGGCTCGCTCTTCTCGAGCCGGCCCTCCGCCTCCAGTTGCGCCACGATCTTCTCGCGCGCCTCCATGCGGTCCTGCCCCTCGTATGGGCCGGCGTTCTCGTTCAGAGTGCCGTCCAGGTTCAGGATGCTGACCGTGGGCAGATCGTGGCGCTGGCCTATCTCGAAGTCGTTGGGGTCGTGACCGGGCGTCACCTTGAGCGCGCCGGTCCCGAAGCCCAGCTCCACCGCCTCGTCGGCGACAACCGGCAGGCGTCGCCCCAGCACCGGCAGCACGGCGGTGCGCCCCACGAGCCGGTTTGCGCGGTCGTCCTCCGGGTTGACCGCCACCGCGGTATCGCCCAGCAGCGTCTCCGGCCGCGTGGTGGCGATCGTGACCGAGCCGCCGCCCTCCAGTTCGTAGCGGATGTCGTACAGCCGCCCATCCTCGTCCCGGTGCTTCACCTCAAGGTCCGACAGCGCCGTGCGACAGCGCGGGCACCAGTTGGTGATGCGCTCGCCCCGGTAGATCAGTCCCTTCTTGTACAGGCTCACGAACGTCTTGCGCACCGCTTTCGCGGGGCCGGCGTCCAGCGTGAAGGCAGTGCGCGTCCAGTCGCACGACGCGCCCAGGCGCCTGAGCTGCGCGTATATGCGGTCGCCGTACTGGTCCACCCACTGCCACACCCGCTCCACGAACTTCTGCCTGCCCAGGTCGTGCCGCGTGATGCCGTCGGACGCCAGCGCGCGTTCCACCACCACCTGCGTCGCGATGCCCGCGTGGTCCGAGCCGGGCAGGTAGAGCGACGGGTCGCCTTTCATCCTGTGCCAGCGGATCATCAGGTCTTCCAGCGCGGTGGTGAGCGCGTGGCCCATGTGCAGCTCGCCGGTCACATTCGGCGGCGGCATGATGATGACGAACGGCTCTTTGTCGCGGTCTATCTCCGGCGTGAAGTGGCCGCTGTCCAACCACAGGTCGTAGATACGCCGCTCCACGGCCTGCGGATCGTAAGCCTTGGGGACGTTGCTTCTGCGGGCGGTCTGGGTCATGTGTATTTCCTGGCGATATCAGCTAAGTCCCCTCTCCCAAGACTGGGAGAGGGTTAGGGTGAGGGTTGAGAGCGCACGCTCCCTAGCCCCTGTAAAGAAACTGCCCGGACACTTGGTCGCGGTTCAGCTTCCGGTTGAGGTGCAGGCCCTCCAGCAGGAACTCTATCGCGGAGGCCACCGCCGAGGGCTCGTCGGACGGCTCGATGCGCTGGATGAGCTCGCCGATGTTGCCGAGCGCCTCCGCCGCCTCGCCGTAAGCCGAGGACGGCAGATCGCTGCCCGTCCTGACCTCGTACCCCTCCTCGAACCGCACCAGCACCTCGTCGAACTCCGCCGGGCTGTAGTAGCGCCGGAACACGTTCGTGACGCCCTTCTTGATGAGGTCCTCGACGACCTTGAACTCCCTGCCCTCCTCCACGCTCTCAAGCTCGATCTTGCCGGTGGTGGATGCCACGATGGCCGGAAGGTCGCTCACCCTGGGCGAGGTCGGCTCGCCGCTCCTCAAGCTACGCTTGAAGGCGTTGCCCACCATCGTCTCGTAGTTGGCGATGGACACGCGCAGGCTCACGCCCGAACGCTGGTTGACCTCCGGGCTGCGCCTCGCGAGGGACGTGATCTCGGCCACTATCTCCTTCATGTACGGCGGTACCGACACGCGCTCGTCCGTGTCCGGGAAGCGGACGTACTCCTGCTCCACGATCTCGATCTCCTGATCGAGCGACCTCGGATAGTGGGTGCGGATCTGCGCCCCGAACCGGTCCTTCAGCGGCGTCACTATGCGCCCGCGGTTGGTGTAGTCCTCGGGGTTCGCGCTCGACACCAGCATCACGTCCAGCGGAAGCATGATGCGGTAGCCCTTGATCTGGACGTCGCGCTCCTCCATCAGGTTGAACAGGCTCACCTGTATGCGCTCGGACAGGTCGGGTAGCTCGTTGATGCAGAAGATGCCCCGGTTGGTGCGCGGAATCAGCCCGTAGTGGATGGTCAACTCGTCGGACAGGTAGCGCCCCTCGGCCACCTTTATCGGGTCGATCTCGCCAATCAGGTCGGCCACCGATATGTCCGGCGTGGCCAGCTTCTCGGAGTAGCGCTTATCGCGCGCCATCCACTGGATAGCCGCGCCGTCTCCCTGCTCCTCGATGCTCTGCTTGCAGGCCGTGCAGATGGGATCGAACGGGTCGTCGTTAAGCTCGCAGCCGGCCATGACCGGAATCTCGTCGTCCAGCAGCGACACCAGGCGGCGAATGAGCCGCGACTTCGCCTGTCCCCGCTCGCCCAGCAGGATTATGTCCTGTCCCGCGAGCACCGCGTTCTCGAGTTGCGGGATTACGCTCTCGTCGAAGCCCACAATCCCCGGGAACAGGTCGTCCGACTTCTCGATCTTGCGAATGAGGTTCTTGCGGACCTCCTGCTTCACGGACTGCGCGGTGTAACCGCTACTCCGCAACTCGCCTATGGTGCTCGGCTTGACAGGGCCTTTGGGCATATCATGTCTCCTGTTTACCCGGGCGCGTGGGGTCGCGCCCAGTCTGCAACGGGGGCTATGATACTACGGATAGGCCGAGTTTGTCAGTTCCGAAGTCCCCTCTCCCCCGCGCGGGAGAGGGTTAGGGTGAGGGGGTTGTCAGGCCGCGTAAGTCCGAACACCCACTAATATGGAGGTCCCATGCGAAACTACATCTGCGTCACCTGCGGCGTCGAATACACCGAGAGCGAGCAGCCGCCCGAGCGCTGCCCAATCTGCGAGGACCCGAGACAATACGTCGGCTGGGACGGCCAGCGCTGGACCACCATGGCCGAGATGAAGGCCGACGGCTATCGCAACGAAGTCAGGGAGGAGGAGCCCGGCCTGACCGGCATCGGCATAGAGCCATCATTCTCGATCGGCCAGCGGGCGCTGCTGGTCCAGACGCCCGGCGGCAACGTGCTGTACGACTGCATCAGCTACCTGGACGACGACACCGTCGACCGCCTGAACGCGCTCGGAGGCGTGCAGGCCATCTGCTTCTCGCACCCCCACTTCTACGACAGCATGGTCACCTGGAGCCGCGCGTTCGGCAACGCCCCGATCTACGTCCCGGAGGCGGACCGCGAGCACGTGATGCGCCCGGACCCCGCGATCCGCTACTGGGACGGCGAGCCGCTGGAACTGGCCCCCGGCGTCACGCTCATCCAGTGCGGCGGCCACTTCGCGGGCAGCGCGGTGCTGCACTGGGCCGGCGGCGCGGACGGCAGGGGCGCGCTGATGGTGGGCGACTCCATCACCGTCGTCCCCGACCGCCGTTTCGTCAGCTTCATGACCAGCTACCCGAACCTGATACCGCTCTCCGCGTTCGAGGTCCGCGCCATAGTCGACGCCGTCGAGCCTTACGACTTCGACCGCATCTACGGCGGCTGGTGGCGGCGCAACGTCAGCAGCGGCGGCAAAGAAGCCGTGCGCGCCTCCGCCGAGCGCTACATCACCCACATCACCGGCGCGTAGCGGCAAAAATCAGAGCCGGATCGCAAAGGGAATCATACACGTCGCCACGCAGGGGAACCCCGATCGTTCTCCGACGACCCTTGCGTAGCTGCCCAAGCCACGTTCTCGGGAGTGTCCCGGGATAGTTTCATGCGTCCCACTCTTCAACAGTTCGCCCCTGGGCCACATCTTCTATTCTTCATTCATATGGTACTCCCCGAATATCTACTGTACACCGGATTCTCATAGCGCCAACTGTTTTCTGAAAGTCCACTTCGAACTGTGGTATGATGACCCCGCTACAGTCAGGGTTGTCAACCCTCAACCTCATACTCTTTGAGGCGAACCTCTCCAAGAGGAAGCTGGAAAGGGCCGTGTGCGTCCTCTTCTGGCTTGCCTCAAAGGGTTGACTGACTGTAGCAAGCGGTCTTTCTAGCGGCCAGGAGGGGGCCTCCCCCCACTTGCTACTTGCTCCTGACTGGCATCTGGATACAGCCAGAAGAGGAGTACCCCTGTGACCAAGCCCATCAAGCACTGAATGTGTGATTGCAAGCATGGTTCCACAAGGAGGTTAGCATGGAAAAAGACAAAGATAGGCTAAGAAGATTCTACGATGATTTGCCATTTCGACAGCCTGAGACACCTGAGCAGGCGGACTTCATAAAGAGGCGCAATGAGGCGTCTGATTATGGGCACAAGACAGGTGATTGGGGGCCGTTGGGAGAGGTACTTCGGGCGGCGAGTAATGCAGCCAGGGCAAAGTCCAACGTAGCAGGAGGAGAGGAGAACCTAATGCCAGCTAACGACCGATTCAGTGACAACCCCTTCCGCGACCCTAACCTCACGCCTGAGCAGGTAGAGCGGCTAGAGGAACGCAACAAAGCTCTACGCGTCTACAGAGAGACGGGAGATGAAGGCCCGGCCATTGCGCTAGGGCTATTCCCCGCCAAGTCAGAACCAACCTACATGTCCTACATGGACACAGACTTCACGCTTCATCGGCCTGTAATGGACGGGCCTACTGTGGACGTGTCGATAGTATGCGCCAGTCACAAGCACGAGCCCTACACCATCAGCCTTGTCGAGAATGTTCCTCATAAGTGGGGCTATGGTAGGAAGACGGAAGGCGGCAATACGTCTCCAGGCCCGTTCAAGTCCGTTGTGCGGCGGTCTGCTAGCCTACTCCGTAGAGAGTGCAGGGCCATCACGGAAGTTGACAACTTCTTCGCAGAATCCACTAACTTCTGCGTACTCGAAGGCGACGAATCCAAGTCAGTTCAACAGATCGTCCTGCCGCCGCTCAAGCCTAGGTCTAAGCCGCAACCCAAGGACGAAGAATGATGGATAGCGGGCACTAATGTCCCAATACTCTGGTCTTCAACGCGGAACGCATCGAGATTCGTCACAAGTGCGTAGTTACGCATGTTCCGCCACGTCATCCAGTCGTTGCCCGATTCTGCGAAGGAGTACCAGTTGACTGCGAAACTAACGGACCTTATCTCCCGCGCCCCCTGGCGGGAGGCCGTCACCTACCGGGACACCTGGCCCCATGAATACGTCCTCAGCATAAGGGACGGACAGCGGGAACTGCAGGACGACATCTACGCCCGCCTCCTCGACGGCGAGGGGGTTACCTGCCGCTTCTTCAGGGTGAGCAACAAGTACCTCTTCATCGGCGACTTCAAGTACTGGTTCAACAACAAGTGGGAAGGCTTCGACCCCAACGATAACAACGTGATTAACCGAGCCCGCCTGTATCGCGACCGCCGGGACTTCGTGATTCAGCCCGGCGACACGGGAAAGCCGGAGGACTACCCAACCAATCCGGCCCACCAGAATCCAATCGAGGAGCGCACTATGTCTGAAGAGTCAACCCTGCTCAGCTTCATCGCGCAACGCCATACCATAGGACTCGAGGACGTAGCCACGGACGCAATGTACTTCATCCTCTCTCGATCTACCTCAGCCATGGAGGCGTTGTCAGAGCTTCTGAGGGACGAACATGGGCCGTTACCTATCGCAAAAGCGCAACCCTGGGAGACAGATGTGTTTGGAGCCATACCCGACCTCGCCTGCCTGGACGAAGGCGGCAATACGGTCGCACTGATCGAGTCCAAGTTCTGGGCGTCACTAACACACAACCAGCCCGTCACCTACTGGCAGGGGCTTCCCGCACACAGGCGTGCCGTGCTACTGTTCCTGGCTCCAGACTATCGCGTCGACCAAGGGGACCTGTGGGACGTACTGGAAGCTAGGCTGCGCGACGCGGGTCACGAACTGGGTCCTGCCGACAGGCGCCCTGGGCTGATTACCGCGCGATCCAGCGGTGACCAACGGCGCCTCATTCTGACCACTTGGCACTTGCTTCTCGACAGGATGGCAGAAAAGGCCAGGGAGGATGGCGATACGCAGGCTTGCTTCCAGATCGCCGAACTGCAAGGGCTTGCCGCCAGCGCCATCGAGGGTGAAAGACCCACGCGCGACGAGAACCTGAAGGAGTTGATCGCGGAGTCCGTCGAGCGACTTGAGCAATCGAAATGGGCGGACGCCAGTGGACTGTCGGTGGGACAGGGGGCCGACTTCCACGGAAGATATCTTCGCCTCGCGGGTGCGCTCGTCTGGCTTGGGATAGATTACAGAGCCGTGAAAGAGACGGGAAAACCGCTGTGGCTACACTTTTACGAGGAAGGCGCACTCCGCATAAGAGTGAACCTGGAACAAGTCCGTAGCCGGCTTGAGGGCCGGTTGGAAACGAAACTTACGTGGCGGAGTGACGACCAGGTATACCTGCCAGTAGAACTGCCACGGAGCGCCGACCGCGAAGAAACTCTGAACGCGATAGTTACCCGGCTGGAACGCATAGCAAAGTTGATTGACCCCGAGGGTCCAACCTACCGCTAGGTCGCCCACATCAGCCCCGCATCGCGCCGCCGACCTCGCTGAGCTTCTCGTAGCGCCTGATTCCACCATCCTCGATCGACCAGATAGCCGTGGCGAAGCGCTCTATCAGGTCGCGGTCGTGCACGGCCATCAGCACCGAGCCCGGAAAAGCGTCCAGCGCCTGCTCAAACCGCTCCCTGGACGGGATGTCCAGATGGTTTACCGGCTCGTCGAGCACCAGCAGGTTGGCCCCCTCCAGCACCAGCTTGGCCAGCAGCAGCCGGGTGCGCTGGCCGTAGCTCAGCCGGCCCGCCGGAAGCAGGGCGTCGTCCCCCTCGAACAGGTACAGGTGCAGCATCGTCCTCGCCTCCGTCTCGGACAGCTCGGCCGCCCGCCGCACCATCTCCAGCGGCGTCACGTCCCAGTCCAGCCCCGCCTGGTCCTGCGGCATGTAGCCCGTCCGCACGTTCGCGCCGACTCGCACGTCGCCCGCGTCCGGGGTGACGAGGCCCATCACGATTCCGATCAGCGTGGACTTGCCGCTGCCGTTCGGCCCCAGCAGCGCCACGCGCTCCCCATGCTCCAGCACCAGGTCCACGTCGCGGAACAGCCGGCGACCGCCGAATCCGTGGCCCACGCCCTCGAACCGCAGCGCAAGCGTCCCGCCCCGGGCCGGACTGCCAAAGTCCAGGTTCATCTTCCACTCCGCCCTGGGTCGCTCCACCCTGTCTGGCGAGTCTAGCAGCCGCTCCAAGCGCCGCTCCCGCACCTTCGCTTTGCGCGCAACCTTCTTGGCGCGTCTCCGGTAAAAGTCGTGCGTGGTGTTCCTCTCCGTGCGCAGCGCCGTCTGCTTCGTGCGCTCGATGTCCTTGCGGATTCTCCTCTGCTCCGCCTCCTGGTCCTTCCACGCAGCGGTCTGCTTCTCCAGCTCCCGCTCCTTCGCCTGCCGGTACTGGGAGTAGCCTCCGGGATAGGCTGCGATTCCGGGTACATCGCTGCTCAGCTCCAGGATGCCGGTCGACACGCCGTCCAGGAAGGCCCTGTCGTGGGACGCGACCAGCGCCGCCCCGGAGTAACCGGACAGGTAAGACTCCAGCCACTCCAGCGCCGCGATGTCCAGGTGGTTGGTCGGCTCGTCCAGCAGCAGCACGCCCGGATTCGCCGCGATGACGCCCGCCAGCGCGGCCCTGGTCCGCTCCCCGCCGCTGAGCTTCGACAGTGGTGTGTCCTCCGGCACGTCCCCAAGCCCAAGACCCTGGAGCACGGCGGCCGCGCGCTGCGCCACGTCGTAGCCGCCCAGCGCCTCGAACTCCTCCGACGCGCGCCCGTACTCCGCGATCAGCGCGTCAAGCTCCCGGCCCGAGGCGCGCGCCATCCGATCCTCGACGCGCGTCATCCGCGCGTAGGCGCCCGCGTGCTCAGTCAGCCCGCGCCGCACCGCTTCACCCAGCGTCTGCGCCGGGTCCGCCTCGAATCCCTGCGGCATCCACGCCGCCGCCGCTCCCCCGCCGACAACCACCCTTCCGCGGTCCGCAGGCTCGGCGCCCGCGACTATCCGCAACAGCGTGGACTTGCCGGACCCGTTGGGACCGACCAGCCCAACGCGCTCGCCCGGATTCACAACGAACGACACGTCCTCCAGGACGGTTTCGGAACCGTAGTGCTTGGATACGTTCAGGACTTGCAGCATTCTCCACCCACCGTTGCTGCTTGGATAAACGGGGCTACTGGCAAGAGTCGACAGACAGGCAGGAAAAAAGGGGACTGTGACCCGGAAATGATAGCACACCACACAGCACCAGCCGCGTTCGGACTCAGAATGGCCCCGCATCGCCGCCTGTGCTATATTTCCTCCAGCGCGCCGGCCTTACAGTCCGGCCCGTGCGCAAACCCAGACGGAGGCCAACTCCATGAAGTTCACCGACATCCTCTACTCAAAGAGCGACGCCATCGCCCGCATCGTCATCAACCGGCCCGAGGTATACAACGCCATTCGCGGCAAGACCACGGACGAGATGATCGTCGCGATGGAAGACACCCACAACGACGACAGCATCCGCGTGCTGATAATCGAGGGCGCGGGTCCGAACGCCTTCTGCTCCGGTCGCGACCAGGGCGAGGACCGCACAAGCCCCGAGTACGCCGGCGAGAGCGAGGGCAACATCGACGACATGGTGCGCAACATGCCCAAGCCCGTCATCGCCAAGGTGGACGGCTACGCCATCGGCTCCGGCAACATCCTCGCCTACACCTGCGACTTCACCGTCGCCTCCACCCGCTCCATATTCGGCCAGACCGGACCGCGCGTCGGCAGCCCGGCCACCGGCTTCGGCGTCGGCTACCTGGCGCACGTGGTGGGCCAGAAGCGCGCCCGCGAGATCTGGATGCTCACCCAGCAGTACAGCGCACAGCAGGCCTACGACATGGGTCTCGCCAACTCCGTCGTGCCACACGACCAACTCGAGGCCGAGGTGCAGCGCTACTGCGCCCTCATCAAGAACAACAGCCCCGTCATCCTCGAGCTCCAGAAGATGACCTTCAACGAGGTCACCGACTACATGGAGGACATTCCCAATCCTGCCGCGACCTTCATGCCCGAGTACAGCAGCTCCGAAGAGTCCGAAGAACGGCGGCTCGCCTTCATCGAGCGAAGGCCCATCGACCCGTCCAAGAACATGCCCTTCCTTCACGCCCGCCGCGCCCACAAGGCGGCAGCCGAGTAACCAAAATGTCCCTTCCCCATTGATGGGGGAAGGCTAGGATGGGGGTGAAAGCGTAGCGCCAGTCCAACGGCCCCATCCCTCGATACAAGCGACACGACGGAGGAACCTCCATGGCAAACTCAACCGGGGTGCAAGTCAGCATCAACCTCGCCTTTCCCGTGGCGGGTGTCGCCTTCAAGATAGACGCGAACGACACCGACGGCGGCGCGACGGCGTTTCGGCTGTCCGTGACCGACACCGACGGCGGACGCGACATCCCCTTCCGCGTCGACGCCTCACGCCCCCTCGCCGACTGGGTGCGCGGCTACAGCCGGTGGCTCAACCGCGCCCGCGTCTCGGCGACGTTCGACGAGAACGCGATCACCGGCACCTTCCACGAGGGCCTAACCCCCGAACAGACCCTGGAGGGCGTGGCCCACGCCTGCGACATGATTCGCCAGCGCTTCGAGCTATACGAGGAGAGCGTGCTGGAATAGCGCGTCCTTCCCTATTGTCCCTTCTCCCTCGCAGGGGGAAGGTTAGGATGGGGGTCAAGAGCAATGTTCGTTGCACAGAAGCTAGCCAATTTCGTCCACGGCCTGCGCTACGAGGATCTGCCGCCCGACGCCGTAGCCGCCGCCCGGCGCTATCTGGCCGACAGCCTCGCCTGCGCTCTGGCCGCCTACCACGCCGAGCCTGTGGTGAAAGCCCGCGAGTACGCGCTGGCCCGCGGCGGCGCACAGGACGCCACGCTCATCGGCGCCACCGCCAAGACCCCCGCCGACGTCGCGGCCCTGGTCAACGGCACGATGGTGCGCTACCTGGACGCCAACGACATCTTCGCTCCCACGCCCGGTCGCGAGGGCGGCCACTTCAGCGACGTCATACCCGCCCTGGCCGCACTCGCCGAGGCGCGCGGCCACGACGCCAACGAGCTTGTCACCGCCGTCGTCGCCAACTACGAGCTGCTGGGCGCGCTCTCCGAGACCTACCACTTTTCCCGGCGCGGCTACCACGCCATAACCGTCGAGCCGTGGACGCTGGCCCTGGTCGCATCACGCCTGCTGGGAGCCGGGCTGGACGCGGCTGTGCACGCATGCGGACTCGCCGGCGCCACGGGCATGGTGCTGAACACCTGGCTCCGCCCGTCGCCCAGCATTCCCATGATCAAGGCCGTGGCAGTCGGCCTCGCGTCGCAGCGCGCGGTGCAGTCCGCGGAGTTGGCGGCGCTCGGCGTCACCGCGTCCGAGGACGCCCTGGAGACGACGTTCGAGCGCCTCGCGCCCCTCCACGACGCGCCCGCCGACCTCGACCGTATCGACGAGCTGGGCGAGCGATGGACCACCACCCGCAACGTCATCAAGTCCTATCCGTCGCAGATCTCCACCCAGGCCGCCGTCGAGGCCGCTCTGGCGCTTCACCGCGCCGGCGTGCGCTCAGAGTCCGTCGCCAAGCTGACCGTGTACGGACACAACGGCGTCTGCGGCGGCGTGCAGGGCTCGCCCGAGGCCTACGCCCCCGCGACGCGCGAGGCCGCCGACCACAGCACGCCTTTCGTCGTCGCCATGGCGCTGCTGCGCGGCAGACTGACCGCTCGCGAGTACGAGGGCAACCCATGGGACACCGCCGAGTACAAGTCCCTCGCGTCCCGCATCGAGCTTGTGCGCGAGCCCGAGCGCGACGCGGCGATGGCCCAACACGGCATCATGGGCGTGCGCCTGGTAGCGGAGCTGGAGGACGGTCGCTCCGAGGAGGCCGTCGTCCACCAGCCCAAGGGCCACCCCGACGCCCCCATGTCCGACGACGAGCTGCTCGCCAAGATGACCTGGCTCCTCGAGGACGTCGCCCCAAGCGGCACCCCCGAGCGCATACTCGATCTATGTCAATCCATGACCACCAAAGACGATCTCGACGCGCTCCTGGCCGCGTGCAGGCTGGCCTAGGCCCATTCGCGCCAGCCAGCTAAGCGCGAATCTGTCATTCCGGCCTCCGAGCCGGAACCCGGGGGCGGCGGTTGGCGCCAAGGAGGACATGGGGGAGACATGAGGCTCTTCTTCAAATGGCTCGTCTTCGTGATGGTCCCCCGCTGGCTCATAGTGGCCCTGCGGTCCGATATTCCTCGCCGGCCCTCCAAAGACCCCGCAGAACACACCGAGTACGAAATTGGCTGGGCCCTCCAAGACGGCTGGGCAGAACTGGTGGAGGAGCACGTCGCTGCTTC
The DNA here is from genome assembly GCA_965204815.1 of Dehalococcoidia bacterium. GTDB lineage: Bacteria > Chloroflexota > Dehalococcoidia > Lucifugimonadales > CATOSD01 > CATOSD01. Next base: position 2,655,980 of record OZ242014.1, on the reverse strand, counting down.
CGCTGGTGACATCTCCGGCAAGGAAGCCGTGGCGCTCAGGCGAGTCAACATCAACGTCGCCTTCGTCGACAGGCGCGAGCACGACGAGGCCATGGCGTTCGTCCGACCCAGCGTCTCGCTCAGGAGGCTGCCCGACGCCGCGCTTGGGTTGCTCCTGGGTGTGCCGGCCGCAGCGGCTCGCGCCATCGACCAGGCCATGCGCGAAGAAAACCCCGGCCTCATCTCGCCGATGCACGTGCTGGTCACGTGCCATTTCCGGCAGGGGCGATGGCGTCCGATCGTAGTGGACTTGGACGAGTTGGCCTTCGAAGCTGAACGGCAGTCGCTAATGGCCGAAGTGGTGGAACGGCAGACCGCTTGGAAACGGTCCGCAGCCACGGAATCCGAACTGTACGTCGCGATTGGGGAGTCGGTCCAGATTCAGACCGACCTGAAGGAGCCGCCGTTCGCCGTGATGGCGCTCGGCCCGGCCGAAAGCGTGGACGAAGAGACCGTCCGAGTGCCCGTCCGCATCACCGCGATTGTCCCCCGGTGGTCGCTGTCGTCCATCGGCGGCTATTTCCTGACATCTCTGCAGACCGAGTCGGACGAGCGCGGCGAGTCTGTTAGCTGGTCCAATCTCGACACTTCGCCCTCACCCTACTCTCCCGGATTCGAGGACGTCATCCTGGTCAAGGGCGGCTCGCATGAGATGTACCTCTACTTCCGCGCCGATGAAGACAGCAGCGAGACGACGATCCCGCGCCGACCCTTCACGGAGATGCACTACTTCGACGGCTCAGAGCAGATAGTCGCGTCCGACCTGACCCGAACTTCGCCTGTTCCAGAGCGCGCCAGGTTAGACACCGGCAGCCTCGGCACACTCTGGGACGACCCGCCCGTCGAGGGAGTCGGCGACAGGCTGAGCGGAGGACAGTGGGGACACATACCCACTCCCCCGAAAGCGGGGATAGGCGACACGGTCAGGGCCACGACGTTCACCGACTGGCCCAATCCCGGCCGTGACAAGCCCTCTTACGACATCACCGTCCTGGGCATGCCCCAGGTCTTTGACGACCGCACCGTCCGCCTACACCTCCGAGTCACGTCACTGGAAGACCGGCTCTCGCTACGTGCGCTGGAGTTCCAGCTATCGTCCAGCCCCGACACACACGGCCGCATCCATCACCTGTGGGAATCGCGTCCGCTGTACGAGGAGAACCCCAATCTGCCCGACTCCCTGCCTGACGCCGTGCTGGAAGCAGGGCAAACCGCCGAGGGCCACGTCTACTTCCCCGCTCCGCTCGGCGAGCACATCCCGCCCGGGACAGCGCTCACCATCCTCTGGCACGGCGACACCCTGTTCGAGCAGCCAATCACCTTGGCGTGACGTGCGCCCAAACGCAACCACTATCCGGCACCGGACACCGCCTGGGTTTCGGTTCTCTTCCCACTACCCCCTGGACTCCGAACCCGCCCCCGCCGCGCCGCCGAACCGGCGGCGATGCTCACGCAGCGTTCAATTGTCCATCACCACGCTCATCCCCGCCGCGCGCGCCCTCTCCGCCGCCTCCTCGTTCACCACCCCGTCCTGCATCCACACGTACCGTGCCCCCGCCTCTATCGCGTCGTCCACCACCGGCCCGACGAACTCCGACCGCCGGAACACATCCACCATGTCGATCGGCTCCGGCACCGACTTCAGGTCCGGGTACGCCTTCTCCCCCAGCACCTCGTCTATCAGCGGATTGACCGGGATGATCCGGTAGCCTTGCTCCTGCATGTACTTCGACACGTAGTGGCTCGGCCTCTCCGGGTTAAGCGAGATTCCCACCACCGCAATCGTCTTGCTGTTGGTCAACTGCTCATGCACCGTATCCATTGTCGCCTCCTTGTCGCTCGCCTTCATTGCAGTCCCCTCTCCCCCGCGTGGGAGAGGGTTAGGGTGAGGGGGCTCCCCACAGACAACCCTCACCGCAACTCTCGGAAGAACCCGCGAATGTCCTCCGCAAGCTCTCGCGGCGTCTCCATCGCGGCAAAGTGGCCGCCGTAAGGCATGTCGTTGAACCGCCGCAGGTCCGCGAAGATGCGCTCGCACCACTCCCTCGGCGGATGCGCGATCTCCTTGGGAAACGTCGCCACCGCTGCAGGCGGAAGTATCCGCTCGTCCCGGCCGAGCTGAAGCGGGTCCCGCTGCGATTCGTAGTACAGCCGCACCGACGACCCTATCGTCCCCGTGAACCAGTAGATGCTGACGTTGGTCAGCAGTTCGTCCTTCGTGTACACGTTCTCGACGTCCCCGCCGCAGTCGCTCCACGTCCGGAACTTCTCCACGATCCACGCCGCCAGTCCCACCGGCGAGTCCGTCAGCCCGTAGCCCAGCGTCTGCGGCTTCGTGCCCTGGATGTGGCCGTAGCCGCCCTCCGCGTGCCGCCACTCCTCCCGCTCGGCTTGCAGCGCCCTCTCGACCTCCGTGAGCGGCGCTGCGCCCTCGCCCAGGTACGGCGCCCCGATAACCAGCGTCACGTGTCCGCCTATCACGTCGTCCGGACGCCCGTGCGCCACGCTCGCCGTCACCGCGCCGCCCCAGTCGCCGCCGTGCGCGCCGAACCGCGCATATCCCAGCTCGTCCGTCATCAGCCGACCGAACAGGTCCGCCACGCGCCGGTAGCTCATCCCCGGCGCCGTCGGCTTGCCCGAGAAGCCGTACCCCGGCATCGACGGCACGACCACGTCGAAGGCGTCCGAGGGGTCGCCTCCGTGCGACGCAGGGTCCGTCAGCAGCGGGATGAGCTTGTACATCTCCCAGAAGGTGCTCGGCCAGCCGTGCGTGATGAGCAGCGGCATCGGGTTGGGCCCCTGCCCGCGCACGTGCACAAAGTGCAGCCGCTGGCCGTCCACCTCCGCCGTGAACTGCGACAGTTCGTTCAGCAGCCGCTCCTGCTCCCGCCAGTCGAACTCAGTCAGCCAGTAGTCCGCAAGCTCCCGCATGTAGCCCAGGTTGGAGCCGTAGTCCCATCCCGCGCCGTCCACCTCGTCCGGCCACCGCGTCGCCCCAATCCGCCGCCGCAGGTCATCCAGGTCCGCGTCCGGTATGTCTATGCGAAACGGTTCAATTGCCATGTGCGCTTCCTGTTGGTCCCCTCTCCCCCGCGCGGGAGAGGGTTAGGGTGAGGGGCATTCATATGGCCTCCTCTCCCTTGATGGGAGAGGATTGAGGTGAGGGTGAAAGCGTCTGCCCGCCCTCACTCCAACGCCAGCTCGTCCGCCAACCCGTACTCCTCCGCCAGCGCCCGCAGCCGACCCCACGTCGCGTCCTCCACCTCCACCCCGTCCCGCCGCTTCTGCGCCGAGCGCAGGTGCTCCAGTTCGCCTGGATAGTACACCCGGTCGAACCCCTCCGCGGGCGGCGTGCTCGTCAGGTACTCTGCGAACTCGGTGACCTCGCTTTTGAACTCGTCCAGGTCTCGGAACGCGTCCACGCTGAACGCCGCCATGAAGCAGCCGTCGTTGTGACGCCCCGTTGGGTCTATACCGAACCCCAGCCCCGTAAGTATGCCCGAAAAAATCTCCACCATCGCCGACAGCCCGTACCCCTTGTGACCCTCCGGCCCGCCCAGGGGCAGCATCACGCCGCCCTGACGCAGCGCGCCCGGGTCGGTCGTCTGGTTGCCGTCCTTGTCCAGCAGCCAGCCCTCCGGGATGGGCGCGTTGCGCGCCGTAGCCACCGCGAGCTTGCCCGCGGCCACGGCGCTGGTGGCCATGTCGATGAAGAACGGCCCGTCCAGGTCGCTCGGCATGGCGATGCAGATGGGATTCGTCCCCAGCCGCGCCTCGCGCCCGCCGAACGGCGCGACCGACTTGGCCGAGCGCCCGGAGTCCGCGGTCATCATCCCGATCATCCCCGCCTGCGCCGCCATGATGGGATAGTCCGCGACGCGCCCCACGTGGCTCTGCCGGAACACGGTCGCCGCCGCGATGCTGTTCTGCCGCGCCTTCTCGATCGTCATGTTCATCGCCCGCTCGGACACCACGTAGCCGAACCCCCAGTGCCCGTCGATCACGGTCGTGGTGGCCGTCTCCCGCACCACCTCGAACGGCGCGCCCGGCACGATGTGCTCCTGATTCACCCGGTCGATGTACGTGGGAATCTGGATGATCCCGTGCGAGTCGTGGCCCGCGAGATTCGCGCCGATGGAGTGCCGGCTGATGACAGCCGCCTCCTCCTCGCTCGCGCCCGCGGCCTGCAGCAGCCTGCTGGCGATAACCTCGAGCCGGTCGGCCTCGATGGTGGGCATGTGCTCACCTCCCTGTCCAGTATCAGCATTCCCGCCAAGTCTAGCAGGTTTCCCCGCGCCGCGTGGTGTAGGCGAAGACTATTGCGAGTCGTCATTCCGGCCTCCGAGCCGGAATCCAGGGGCGCGGCGCCGTCGTCCCTTAACGCCACCGTGTTGTGCTAGAGTAACTAAGCCAGTCCAGCCGAAACTAACTACCGATGGGGTGATAGTATTCGCGTCCTGAGCGGCCAGCGCGTCGCCGTATACATAGACGGTTTCAACCTCTTCTATGGCCTGAGAGACAAGCGCTGGCGGCGCTACTACTGGCTCGATGTGCATAAGCTCGCCGAGAATCTACTCCGCCCGGTGCAGACCCTCACTGCCGCCAGGTACTTCACCGCCCGTGTCTATCCCGATCCCGGTGACCCTGGCAAGGTCGCCCGCCAGAACACCTACCTGGAAGCGCTGGGAACCATCCCCGGCCTGAGCATCCACTACGGCCACTTCCTGCCCAGGTCCCGGCGCTGCTCCAACTGCGGCGAATTGGCGCAGACCTACGAAGAAAAGATGACCGACGTGAATATAGCCGTCGAAATGGTCCGAGACGCGCACGACGACCTGTTTGACGCCGCGATAGTGGTATCCGCAGACAGCGATCTGTCCCGCCCCATCACCGCCATCAGAGAGCGGTTCTCCGAAAAGCGCGCAATCGTCGCATTCCCGCCCAACCGCTTCTCAAACCACCTCAGGCAAATAGCAGATGCGGCGTTCACCATAGGCCGTGCAACCGTGAGGAACAGTCAGTTTCCGGAACATGTCGCCAAGCAAGACGGGTTCGTATTGACGCGCCCGACATTGTGGAGTTAGGGGAATCTTGGGGAACAACGAGACGCCCCCATAACAGGGGGCGCCGTGCCCAGCGATACTCTCACTGGGGGAGTAGACATACCATAAAGAGAAACGTCCCCCACGTCAACCATGGGGAACGTCGGCCCAGCGATACTCTCACTGGGGGGGTATATCCACTATAATGCGCCCCCTTTCTCGCTGTCAACAAGTTCTCGGCGCAAATCCGCGCTTGGCGTAACAACGCCAGAAAGGAGGCGATTCCACATTGGCCACGCCCGCGTACCGCAACTTCATGCCAACGGTGGCTCACCACGGTCCAACCCTTGGGGGCAAAGCGATACGAGGCTGTTAGCAAGTGAAAGACGATGCTACGTAACTTGCCAACGCGTCCTCAATCTCTCGATCGTGAAACCCCAACTTGGTGCGCGAGGTCTCGCAACCGTGTTCTGGTTTCCGAAGAAACCTGTTTCCTTGACCGCCTCATGTAAGTCAACTGCCCTTTTCCAATTAACACCGACGATGTGTTCACTATGCTCTTCATCAAACATACTCGGCGCTTGTATGTTGACATCAGTGATTCGAGTCTCAACCTCATTTTGTGTCACATAGAATTGGTCAAAGCGCACTGCTGCGCTGGTGACTTCTCCGACACCCACGTACCCGGTTCTCGGGACATTCACCCATATCCGGTCACCTGGCTGGAGTGCTTTGAGGGTGTTCACGTACCATTCACCCCCACCTGCGCTCACAAAGCCGTACTTCTTCGCATCCTCCCATCTTCTGTGATCCCCGACTCCGAACGAGACGTAGAACTCGCCATTCCAGTTTCCACCGACTCCAGCGCGGACTACGGTTGGAGAAGGAACGTCAACCGGCTCACTAAGCCATGCACGCGTTAAGTATCTACGTCCATCATCTTCAAACACGCGGAAGAACACCGCATTGATTTCAACTCCGTACTCTTCTCTGAGGTAAGTGACAATGCGCTCTGTAGAGGGGTCGAGGCTTCCTGCGACTATGATTAGCTTGTGAGAGGAATTCAGAGAATCCGGCACTCCACCAAATCGTCTCTCAAGTGCTTCATCGATTGAATCCGAGGCGCTTTCCTCGGTTGAATTGGACTGGTAGTCAATGTACGTCTGGACTATCTCCTCCGTGGTAAGGTGGCGAACCCACGAACCATAGTCGAGTATCTGAGCCACAACTTCTCTCGGCGTTCGATCTCGCTTCAACTCAATGACCACCAAGTTGCCATCTCCATCGATCGCCAAGATGTCCACTCTGCCACCATCGTGGCCTCCAACGTTGGAAACTACTTCTCGTCCGATCACCATTAGACGAGGGTCGACGACGGAAATGTCGTCAGCGATGATCTGCTGAAGAGTCTTCTCTTCTTCCATCTCCTTGGACGAAAGTGTCTTTAGTACACCATCGTAGCGCCACATACCGAATTCAATAGGCATGCCATCATCCCCTAGTGGTTTTCTGGACCTTGCAGGGCTCGATCAATTGCAGTGCTCTGTTCCGTGGACGAAAGAAGACGAGGTCTTTTCTGCGTCACGCTTGATCCAGGAAACTAAAGCCTACTTACTCTAGTCCTTTGAGAATCATCGAGGAACTCGCCTGGGTGAGATCTTATTCCTCGTCCCTGTCCCGCTGAACGGGATTGCTAGTAGAGCCGCCTCCCCCAATCACCTCGGCAGCCCCCGCTCGTCATACAGAAAATCGCCGTGCTCGACGGCGGAGGGACCAGGGCCTGCCAGACTTGCGCAGCGCTCGGCTATCTTGCGGATCGCGCGCAGCCGCTCCTCAACGCTCCGTTCGCGCCTCTCGCGCGCTAGCCTCTCCCTGAGCGCGACGGTAACTGCTCCCGTCATCGTCTCACCGGTCAGTTCCGCCAACTCCCTGGCCAACTGATGGGCCTCTTCGCTCTTGATGTTCAAACTCACAGACTTCACCTCGTGGTAGAACTGAGGCAGTTCACTCTACCTTACTGTCGCCAATTTCTCCACGCAACCCCCCTTGATTTCTCCGCACATCCGTGCTACTATCCCTTCGACATGAACACCATCACGCCAACATACGCCGCCGATGCCCAGTCGCCCGCACCCGCCCGACCGTCCCATTCCCGTCCCGTTCCGTCCGAAAAGCCGTACCGCCAGCATCCGCAATCGTCCCGCCACTTCCTCCCCCAGCTACGACGCTGGGACGAATGGAACGCAACGGAACGGAATGGAACAGACACCGCCGGACGTTTCACACCACCCGCCGGTTCGTGCTACGCTGAGGGCGCAACTCAGACCACCATCCGCTCACGGAGGCCGCACATGGGATTCTCGGACGACCTGAGGCGCAAGGCGGCGCCCATATGGGACAAGGAGCACGCCCACCCGTTCGTGACCGGAATCGGGGACGGCTCGCTCTCCCTCGACCAGTTCAAGTACTACATGCGCCAGGACTACCTGTTCCTAGTCGACTTCAGCCGCGCCGTCGCCCTCGCCGCCGCCAAGGCCAGGACCCTCGAGGACATGGGCTGGTTCGCCCGCCTGCTCCACGAGACCCTCAACACCGAGATGGCCCTGCACGTGAGCTTCTGCGGCGACTTCGGCATCACCGAGGAGGGGCTGCTCGCCACCAGGACCTCGCCCACCACCCTGGCCTACACCCGCTTTCTGCTGCAGACCGCCTTCTCCCAGTCCGCCGGCGTCATCGCCTCCGTGATCCTGCCCTGCTCCTGGGGCTACGCCGAGATCGGCAAGATGCTGTACGACAGGGGCCTCCCCGAGGGTCAGCCGCTGCTCGCCCGCTGGATCGAGATGTACAACGCCCCCGAGTTCGCCGAGCTCGCGGACTGGCTCCGCTCGTTCATCGACCGCGAGGCCGAAGTCAGCGGCCAGCGCGAGCTCGAACTGATGGAGTCGTCCTTCATACGCGGCAGCCAGTACGAGTACATGTTCTGGGACGCCGCCTACCGCATGGAAGACTGGCCCGTCTAGCGACGTGTATCCCCTCTCCCTTGATGGGAGAGGGTTAGGGTGAGGGTGAAGAAGGCCTCCTCTCCCTTGATGGGAGAGGATTGAGGTGAGGGTGAAAGGGCCGCGAAACTACCTGAACAGGTCCCGCGAGCTCTCGCGAATGAGCGGCCCCACCCCGTCCGGCCCTCGGTCGTACTCGTAGCCCCGGATGATAGCCACCGGCACGCCGATCGCCTTCGCCGTCACAAGCTCAGATGCCGCCGCCAGCTCGTCGGCAACCGCAATCGCGGTCACCTTCAGAATCATCCCGTGCGCGTCCGGCGTCCCCTTGTAGTCCTTGATGGGATTTATGCCCGCGCAGCCGATGGCGAAGTTGACGTGCCCCTCGCGCCACGCCCGCCCGAACGTGTCCGAGATGACCACCGCGACCTCAGCCCCCGCCGCGTGCTCGCGAATGTCCTCGCGGATGCCGCGCGCCGATTCGTCCGAGTCCACCGGCAGCAGCGCCACCATCTCGTCGCCGGGCACGTTCGACGTGTCGATGCCGGAGTTCGCGCAGACGAAGCCGTGATGCGTCTCCGTAATCAGGATGCCCCTCGCCTCGTCCATCCTCACCACCGACCGGCTCTCCCGCAGCACCAGCTCGACCAGCCTCGGGTCCCGGTCTACCTTCTCGGCCCAGCTCGTCGCGAACCGGGAGGGCGTCACCGTCCCCAGGTCCACCACCCTGCCCTCCGACTTGGAGACGATCTTCTGCGTTACCACCAGCGCGTCGCCGTCCGCCAGAGGCGTGCCCTGGCGCTCGGCGGACTCGGCGATGAGAGCGCCCAACGGGTCGCCCGGCTTCACCTCAGGGATGCCGGTGACGCCGATGACTTCGAGTCTTGGTGGGGTCTGTTCGGGCATGGCGGCCTCAGTCAGGAGCGGCCCGCTAGGCGGGGGTGTGGTTCAATGCCGCCTGCGCCGCGGCCAGTCGCGCGACCGGCACCCGGTACGGCGAGCAGCTCACGTAGTCCAGGCCCGTGTTGTGGCAGAACTCGATGCTCGACGGGTCGCCGCCGTGCTCGCCGCAGATACCCAGGATGATGTCGGAGTGGGCGTTGCGACCCAGCCGCGTCGCCATCTCGATGAGCCTCCCCACGCCGCTCCGGTCGAGCGCCTGGAACGGGTCCTCCGGAAGGATGCCGCGCTCCAGGTACTTCATCAGGAACTTGCCCTCGGCGTCGTCGCGGCTGTAGCCGTATGTGGTCTGCGTCAGGTCGTTCGTCCCAAAGCTGAAGAACTGCGCCGTCTCCGCGATCTCGTCGGCGGTGAGCGCCGCTCTGGGAAGCTCGATCATCGTGCCGATCTTGTAGTCGATCGACCGGCCCGTTTCCTCGAAGTAGGCGTTGATGGTGGCCTCGAGGTTCCGCCGCAGCATCCTCATCTCGTTGCCGTGGCTCACCAGCGGCACCATTATCTCCGGGTGCACGGCCATCCCCTCGGAGGAGACGTTGCACGCCGCGGCGATTATCGCGCGCGTCTGCATCTCGTAGATCGCGGGGAACTTGAGGCCGAGCCGGCATCCGCGCAGCCCCAGCATCGGGTTGACCTCCCGCAGATCCTCGAGGTGAGTAAGCAGAGCCGTCTTGGCGGCCAGCGTCTCGACCGGACCGCCCGCTGCCCTCAGCTCCGCCACGTCCTCCAGGATCTCCGCGAAGCTGGGCAGGAACTCGTGCAGCGGCGGATCCAGCAGCCGGATCACCGCCGGTCGGCCCTCCAGCGCCCTGAATATCGCCTCGAAGTCCGCTGTCTGATAGCCTTCCAAGACCGAAAGACTGGCGTGAAACTCGGCGTCGCACTCGCCCTCGGGACTGTCGGCGCAGTCGTGGGCACCGAGAATCATCGAGCGCACCATGTCCAGGCGCTCCGGCTCGAAAAACATGTGCTCGGTGCGGCAAAGACCTATGCCCTCCGCGCCGAACTCCAGCGCCGTCCGCACGTCACGCGGATAGTCGGCGTTCGCCCACACACCGAGTCGCTTGGCGTCGTCGGCCCAGGCCAGCAACTCCACCATGTGCCTCTCGCCGGCAATAGACGGCTGCAGGGTCGTTATCTCGCCCAGGAAAATCTCGCCCGTCGCGCCGTCTATGCTGATGTTCTCGCCCTCTCGAACGACCACGTCCCCGCTCTCAATGTAGCCGTCCTCGGGATTGACGGTCAGGCTCTCGGCGCCCGTGACGCAGGGCTTGCCGAGGCCGCGCGCAACGACCGCGGCGTGGCTCGTAGTCCCTCCCCGGCTGGTGACTATGCCCACGGCGGCCAGCATCCCGTGCACGTCCTCCGGGCTGGTCTCGGGCCTCGCCAGCACCACTCGCACTCCCTCGTTTGCGAGCCGCTGCGCCTCGTCCGCGCTGAACGTCAGCCGGCCCGTCGCGCCGCCCGGCGACGCCCCTAGACCGACCGCGACGAGCCGCCCGTCCTCACGGGCCTCCTCGGCGGCGCTCTCGTCAAGACGCGGGACCAGCAGGTTGTACACCTGGTCCGGATTCACCCTCTTCAGGGCATCCTCCCTGGAGATCAGCCCCTCGCCGGACATCTCGACAGCCATTCGCACCGCTGCGCGGGGGCTTCGCTGGGCCGCCCGCGTCTGCAGCAGGTAGAGCTTGCCGCTTTCCACTGTGAACTCGATGTCCTGTGCGTCCGCGAACCTCTTCTCCAGGAGCTGCGCGCAGTCCACGATCTGCGAGTAGACCTCCGGCATGGTATCGGACAACTCCGATATGTCGCTCGGAGTCGAGGCCCCGGAAACGAGTTCCTCGCCCTGGGCGTTGGCGAGATATTCGCCGTACAGCGACCGCTCACCGGTTGCCGGGTTGCGGGTGAAGCACACGCCGGTGCCGCTTAGCTCGTCCATGTTTCCGTAGACCATCGCGACCACGCTGACGGCGGTTCCCATATCGTGGGAAATGCCGTAGTGGTTCCTGTAGTCGATCGCCCTGGCCGAATTCCAGCTATCGAACACCGACAGCACCGCGTTCCTGAGCTGCACCTCGGGGTCCTCGGGCACCTCTCTGCCGGTCGCGTCGAACACGATGCCGTGGTACTCCGAGATGATCGCCTCCAGGCTCTCGAAGTCCAGCTGCGACGTGCTGGCGGCGCCGGCGTGGGCCAGCCACTCTTCTCGCACGCCGGAGAAGTGTGAGGAATCGACGCCCATCACCACCTCGCCGTACATCTGGATGAATCGCAGGTACAGGTCGTAGGCGAAGGCGGGGTTGCCGCTGCGCCGGGCGATGCCCTCGGCGACTCCGCGGTTGATGCCGAGATTGAGCACGGTGTCCATCATCCCGGGCATCGACACCGCCGCGCCCGACCGCACCGAAACGAGAAGCGGAGAGTCGGGGTCGCCAAGCCGCTGGCCGCGGCTGGCCTCGAGGTCGCGTACCGAAAGCCCAACCTCTTTCCACAGCGCCTCCGGGGCCATCTTGCCGCCGCGGAAGTAGGCCAGGCATGCCTCGGTAGTTATGGTGAAGCCTTCGGGAATCGGGAGGCCGAGGGAGGTCATCTCCGCCAGGCCATAGCCTTTGCCGCCAAGGAGCTCTCTCGATTCGCCGGCGTAATCGTGGAACGAGCGCACCCATCGGTGCCCCGCCTCGGGCTTGACGCCCTCCTCTCCGGGCGGCGTTTCCGGATCCTCTTGCGCCAGAGTTACTCTGTTCCTCCGGTGAAATACCCCATTGGGGACGGCCTCCTCTTTTACTGATGGCACCACATTATACAACATCCGCGCGGACTAAAAATGAACGATGCACCACGGCCTCAATTCAGTGGCGAACATGGCGTCCGCGCGGCGAAGCGCGCCCTCCGTCCGTTCCTCCACCCTCCCCGCGTGGGCGAGCGTCGAAAACCCGACGGCCCCGAGGTACGCGGCGGACAGGTCGGCGACGGACATCACCAGGTCTACGCCATTCCCTGACCGCTTGCAGACCGCGCCCTCCGGACCGCCGTCCACTTCGATCACGCCCTCGTTCCACGGGCACAGCGGATCGCGAAGCTCAATGGAGAACCTACCTTCCGCCCCGTAGCTCCTGCCTGCCAGCGCCGCCTCGGCGTCAACGATCCGAAGCCAGAACTCCTCACCTGTCGAGCGTCGCAACTGGCGTGGCGCCGCCAGCATCCACGGCAGCGGGGCGTCCATAGGCTGATTCTCCGCGCGAAAGGTGTTCATCAGATCGATGCCGAAGCAGAACCGCCAAAGAGCGGAGTATGCGGCGCCCGTTGCCGCCACCAACTCCCTCACTCGGAGTTGACGGCCTCTGCCGTCTAGCCGGTATAGCAGGTAGCCTTCCACGCCGCCGCCACTTTCGTACACCGCGTGGTAGAGTTCGCTCGCTCCCTCCCTGAACTCTACGGTGTCGAGCAGCGCGATTTCCCAGAGTAGGTCGCCACGATCAATCATGCCGGGCCGCATCTGGCACACCCTATCGTACGCCCCAGCGAATGCCCGCGCCGACTCGCCTGGCTCCACGAAGCGTATCTCGCCGGGCGGGTCGTCTTCAAGCGCGAAGGTGGTGTCCTTACGCTCGATAGTCCAGTCCTCCTGGAGCATCGCCATGCCGAACCCGAACCGCCCGTAGATGTTGCTCTCCGACGCCCACAGCGCAGCGAGCGCCTGGCCCTCCTCCTTCGCGTCGTCCAGCGTCTGCCTCATCAGCCGCGACATCACCCCGCGCCTGCGGTGTGTGGCTCGCGTGGTAACGTCGGAAACGCCGGCCAGCGCAAACCGTCCCCCCGGCACGTTCATGTCGAAGTAGTGGCAGGTAGTGGTCCCCACGATCTCGCCGCGATCATAGGCCGCCCTGGCCCGCGACTCCCCCCTCTCCACGAACGACGCCTCGAGCCGGACGCTCCCTGCGTCCGTGGGGTCGCCGAACACGCGCCGTGTCGAAAGGATGTAGGCATCGAGGTCGTCCGGCGCCACGTGACGGATCTCAAGATCCATGGCCACGTCCGATCACAGCCTCGTTCCCACGCCGCGCTCCGCGGCCTTGTCGTACACCGCCTTGGCGACGGCTACGTCCCAGAGCGCCATCCCCAACGACTTGAACAGCGTGATGTCCCGACTGCTCGTGCGTCCGGCAACACGTCCTGCAACCACGTGGCAAAGCTCCCTCACGCGCTCCCATAGCAACGCGCCGCTTGCCGAGGCCATCATGAACTCGCCGCACTCGATTCGCGCTTGATCGATGTCGTCCGCGACGACCACGTCGGCGCGGCTGATGGTAGCTTCGTCCAGCTCGGTGGCGTAAGGATGCGCTCCGCCCGCGGCCGACACGTGCGCTCCCTCATGGAGCCATTCGGACTGGAACACCGGGGTGGTAGAGGTGGTGATTGTGGCGACCACGTCGGCCCCGCGCACCGCCGTCTCCGGCGAGTCGACGGCCTCAACCGGGATGCCCAGTTTCGGCCCCATTCGTTCGGCGAGAGCCGTCCGGTTCCGGGAAGAGGGGCTGTACACGCGGACATGCTCTATCGGGCGAACGGCGCAGATGGCCTCAAGCTGGCTTCCGGCCTGGAGTCCGCTGCCGAGCAGGGCGACAACGGAGGCGTCTTCGTTGGCCATGTGACTCGCGGCCACGCCGCTGGCGGCGCCGGTGCGGAGTTGGCCGAGGCGGTTGGCCTCCATGATGCTGAGCGGTGGCCCACCGTTGACGTCGTAGAGGTAGACGAAGAAGCGGACCGCCCCACCGACGATGGTGTAGGTCTTGAAACCGCACACACCCAGTCCGTAGGCGGCGGACTGCATCCAGGCCTGGTAAGCGCCGGTGCCGGCGTAGTCGTGGCCGCGAGGCCTGTTCGCTGCCTCCCCGTCGGCCTGCATCCGCAGCGCCTGCTCGACTACGGGGATGGCTTCCTCCACGCTGAGGAGCTCGTCGACGTCCGCGTCGGTCAGAAACAGCGTCGTTATGGCACGGCTCCTCTTCTCGCCCCGGGCCGTCCGGCTAGACTCGGACGGCCACTATGCCAAGCCAGTTTCGGGGCACGTACTCCAGCTGCATCTCTTCGAAAGTCTGGTGCACCCCGCGCTTGAGGGCTGCGCTCGCCTTGTCCAGGGGCACTCCCGGCATGGTGCCGACGATGAAGTCCTCGAAGTCGCTGATGTCGAGCCACCCCTCGATGGGGACGTTAACCGTGTCGATCTCCTGCCGCACCACCATGAAGCCATGGCCTTCCACCAGCTCGCGGTACTGGTCGGCGGTGAGCTGTCTGCGTGACTCGACCTTCGCGGACTTGACCGGGGACAGGCCGTATTCGCGGCGCAGCACCCTGGCCGACTTGAACATCCACTTGCGGTAGAAGCCGAGCGACTCGGGTAGCTGCCCGCCGTCGAAGAACGAGGTGTTGAATGCGAACTTCCCGCCCGGCTTCAGCGACCTCGATATCTCCTGCACTATCATGTCCTTGTCGGGCATATAGTGAATGGCGTTGCAAAAGAACACCGTGTCCACGGAGTCCTTCACAGCCTCGGAGAACCGCTCCACGCCGCTGTGAACGAAATCGACGGCCGCGCCATAGGCGCCCACCAGATCGTCCATGGCCTGCTTCAGCGCTGCCGCGGACTGGTCGATTCCAATCACCATCGAGTCCCGGGCGCAAATGAGCCTCTCCAGGATAAGCTGTGTGACGCCGCCCGTGCCGCAGGCGAGGTCGACGATGCGTTGCTCGGAGCCGACTTCCGCCATATCTACCAGACGCGCGTTCAGCGCCGAATAGAATTCGTTGCTGGAAAACTTGGCAAAAGTGAAGTCTTGACTCGCCATGGGCCTCTCCTTGCGGGTCAAACAGCGGGGGCGTGTATCAAAGCAGAGTATAACCCAAACAGATGTAAAAGGCCAACGGCGCGGAACCGCGCCCTCCCCATCGTGATATACTGCCGGCGTTCGCGCGGGCGGGTCCCGGTCCGTGCCCCGCCTCCAGGCAAGACACGCAAGGAGTATCACCATGAGGGCGCTCAGGAGCCTGCTCTTCGTTCCCGGCAACCGCGAAAACATGCTGGAGAGGGCCTCAGGCCTTCGCCCCGACGCCTTCATTCCCGACATGGAGGACTCCGTGCCCGCGGACGAAAAGCGGAACGCCCGCGCCGTAACGGCCTCCTTCCTGGGCAGGCTGAGGGAGACGGGCGCGCTGGTTATCCCCAGGGTCAACTCGCTGGATACCGGGCTGCTCGCCGACGACCTCGCGGCAGTCGTCGGCCCAGACGTCGACGGCGTGTCGGTGGGCAAGATCCAGTCGGCGGCGGACATCGCGACCGTATCGAGCATCATTGAGGACCTCGAGCGCGGCGCCGGGGTGGAAGTGGGTTCGACACTGCTCATCCCCTGGATCGAGTCCGCGTTGGCCATCGTGAACGCCTACGAGATCTGCGCCGCATCGCCGCGCGTGGTTGGCGCCGCATTCGGCGCCGAGGACTTCACCAACGACATGGCCATCGAACGTTCGCAGGACGGCGCCGAGGTCGACTACCCGCGCAAGGTCATCTGCATTGCGGCCAGGGCTGCGGGCGTGCTCGCCTTGGACACGCCCTACTTCGGCTTCCGAGACCCGGACGGCCTTCGCGATAACTCGCTGCAGGCCAGGCGCTACGGCTTCAAGGGCAAGTTCGCGATTCACCCCGCGCAGATAGACATCATCAACGAGGCCTTCTCGCCGTCGCCGGAAGAAGTCGAGCACGCCCGCCGCGTGGTCGCCGCGTTCGAGGAGGCCGAGCGCAACGGCAGGGGTTCCACCTCGCTAGACGGCCAGGTGATCGACGTCCCGGTCGTCCGGCGCGCCCGACAGCTACTCGAGCTGGCTGAGAGCGGCACAGCGGGCGAATAGCGCCCAAAGCCGGTCGCGGCGATGTGCTAAAATACGGCCATGCTCACTGACAGATTCAGGCGTCCCTTCAGAGACCTGCGCATCTCCGTAACCGACAGGTGCAACTTCCGCTGCACGTACTGCATGCCGGCGGAGATCTACGGCGAGCGCTACCAGTTCCTGCCCAAGTCCCAACTCCTGACGTTCGAGGAAATCGAGCGGCTGACCCGCGTGTTCGTCGGCCTCGGCGCCCAAAAGGTGCGGCTGACCGGCGGCGAGCCGCTTGTGCGCAACGAGGTGGAGCACCTGGTCGAGCGTCTGGCGCGCGTGGACGGCGTGGACGACCTGACCATGACCACCAACGCGTATCTTCTGCCGCAGAAGGCGCAGACGCTAAGGGATTCCGGCCTCGGCAGAGTCACCGTGAGCCTCGACACCCTCGACGACGAGGTGTTCCGCCAGATGAACGGTCGCGGCTTCGGCGTCGACCGCGTGCTGGAGGGCATCGAGGCCGCCGAGCGCGCGGGCTTTCACCCCATCAAGGTGAACAGCGTAGTCCAGCGCGGCGTAAACGACCACACCATCGTCGACCTCGCGCGCTACTTCCGCGAGCGCGGCCACATCATGCGCTTCATCGAGTACATGGACGTCGGCACGCTCAACGGCTGGCGCATGGACGACGTCGTGCCCGCGGACGAGATAGTGGAGTTGATCGACGCCGAGATGCCGCTCGTCCCAGTAGAGAGCAACTACCCCGGCGAGGTGGCCTCGCGCTACCGCTACGCCGACGGCGAAGGCGAAATCGGCGTGATCGCCTCCGTGACCAAGCCGTTCTGCGGCGACTGCACCCGGCTGAGGCTTTCCCCTGAAGGCCAGATGTTCACCTGCCTCTTCGGGAGCGTGGGCACCGACCTGCGCGGCCCGCTGCGGGACGGCGCTACCGACGAAGAGCTGGCGGCGCTCGCAAGCGGCGTCTGGCGCGTGCGGGACGACCGGTACTCCGAGGAACGCTCCTCGCTCACCGAGGACCTGCGCAGCCGCGAAAAGGTGGAGATGTACAAGATAGGCGGCTAGGCGAACCACTAGGTCGCCGGCAACGCTCGCGGAACAGGACACGTGATAGAAATCTACACAGACGGCTCAGCGCTGGACAACCCCGGCCCCGGCGGCTGGGCCGCCATCGTCATGAATGGCTCCGACATCATCCACTTGACCGGTGGCGAATCGCGCACGACGAACAACCGCATGGAGATTACCGCCGCCATCAAGGGCCTCGAAGGGGTCCCGGAGGGCGAGTCCGTAAGGATACACTCCGACAGCCAGTACGTGGTCAACACCATGACGCGCAACTGGAACCGCAATGCCAACACGGACCTGTGGGCCATGCTGGACGCCGAGGTCGCCAGGCACGACGTCGAGTGGCGCTGGGTGCGCGGACACGCGGGCAATCCGTACAACGAGCAGGCCGACAGGCTGGCGGTGGAGGAGGCGAAGAAGCAGGCCGATGCCGGTGGCCGAACACGGTCAACTCGGGCCTCTGCGACCTCGACCGCGACGGCCACGGTCCGGCAGAGACTCACCCACCTGGACGACTCGGGCGCCGCGCGCATGGTGGACGTGGGCGCCAAGCCGGAGACGCACCGTGTGGCGGTAGCCAGAGGCCGCGTGGAGATGGCCGACGACACCCTTCGACTCATCCGCTCCAACGGGTTCGAGAAAGGCGACGTCATCGGTATCGCGAGGGTGGCGGGCATCATGGCCGCCAAGCAGGTGCCGAATCTGATTCCGCTCTGCCACGGCATCCCGCTTGACGGCGTAAACGTCGACTTCACTTTCGACGCCGATGCCGGCCGCGTAAACATCGAGGCGACGGCCCGCACGACGGCGAAGACCGGCGTCGAGATGGAGGCGCTGACCGCGGTCAGCGTCGCCGCGCTTACCATCTACGACATGTGCAAGTCCGTCGACCGCGGTATGCGAATCGAGGGGGTTCGCCTCGTGAGCAAGAGCGGCGGCAGAAGCGGCGACTTCACGGCGGAGTAGCCGGGCGTGTCGCGCAGTGGCAGCCTTTTATCGGTGCCCTCGAGGGGTCGATAAGGCCGGGAGATCGTCAGATGCGAACGAATTGGTACCCGTACCAAAACCATCCCGCTTATTGCACTTGCAAGAGTTGCGGTATTGCCCGACGGCATCGCTGGGACTGCGACTGCCGCCACTGCAAGACTTCGAAGCTAAAGGTTCTGCCGCCGCCGATTGAACGCTCTGGGAACAAGCGAGCGATGATTGTCGGCTTTGCGCTAGTTGTGGGTCTTGGGGCAGTTATCGGCTTCGTTGCCTTTGCCATGTAGACTCCGGCAATCTTAGTGCCCAGAGCGGACTGGAAGGATTGCGAAAACAAAGGGGCCGCCACTTGGTAAGCAACTTCCTGGCCCGGCGCTTCAGCCGGGGGCCGGCGCCCGCGGCGGTCGTCATGGGTCTCGGCAATCCCGGCAAAGAGTACGAGCAGACTCGGCACAACGCCGGCTTCTGGTACATGGACAGTCTGGCGTCCGAGTACTCCGTCAGGTTCCGGCGCCGCAACCCACACGCCCTCACGGGCGAGGGTTACGTTGAGGGCTTCCGCGTAGCGTTCGCCAAGCCCCGCACCTACGTCAACCTCAGCGGGCAGGCCGCGACCTACCTGCTCGCGCGCTACCGGGTAACTCCGGCCTCGCTGCTGGTGGTGTACGACGACATCGCGCTGCCCCCCGGCAAGCTGAGACTGCGCCCCGAGGGAAGCGCCGGCGGCCACAACGGCATGAGGTCGATAATCGCCGCGCTGGGCACCCAGGAGTTCGCCAGGCTTCGCATCGGCGTAGGCAACGCCGCGACCGGCGCCGACCGCGTGAGCCATGTGCTGGGCAGGCTACCCAGGAGCGAGCGCGCGGCCGTCGACGAGGCCCTGGAGCGGGCCGTGGGGCTGCTGCCCTGCCTGCTGACCGAGGGCATCGACGTCGCGATGAACCGCTTCAACTGACGTGGTCGTGTTGACTGCCCGCAACCACGCTCTGCTGACCCGTGCTCGGTTCGCCCTGGCTTTCATTGCCGCCCTGGCAATCCTTGGGGCGTGCTCGCTCGGCGGGTCGGAGGAGTCCGTGGGCGAAACCGGAGGGCAGTCCGGGCCGGCGCCTGCCACTCCCACGCCCGCCGCGTCGCCGACCGCCGTCCCGCCCTCGCCGACTCCGCGGGCTACCGCCCTCCCCGACCCTCCCGCGTCGGCGCAGCCGATCACCGTTCCGCCGCACGTGCAGCCGCCGGACCGCGACCTGCACGAGCTGGCGCAGCGGCTGAGACAGGCGGGTAGCGGCGCCCTCCCGCGCACCGCCACCACCGTGCCACCCACCCGCCAGATTGGGCACATCGACACCTTCTCGATAGTCGATGAGATAGATGATGAGCCGATCTCCTACACCATATATGCAGCTATCGCCGTCGTGACCGAACACGCCTACTGGTACGTGGACGTAGAAGCCGACCTGTCGACCGCGGCATTGTCCATGGCGGCCACAGAGTTCGAGGAGCGGGTCCATCCGCTGCTGACTGGCGCGACGGGCGACGTGTGGAATCCGGGCGTCGACAACGAACCGCGCTTCACGGTGCTGCACACACCGCTGGTCTCGGCGGCAGGCTACTTCGGCTCGCGTGACGAGTACACGAAGGCCACCCACCCGAGGAGCAACGAGCGCGAGATGATCTACATGAACTCCGCGATCGAGCCGGGCAGCGAGATCTACATGGGGGTGCTGACGCACGAGTTCCAGCACGCGGTGAACTGGAACCAGGACGGTGGCGAGGACGTGTGGATCAACGAAGGGCTGGCCGAGTACGCCACTTACCAGGCGGGCTACTCGGAGTCGTTCGTCGACAGATTCCTGCTGGCGCCGGGCACACAGCTCAACTTCTGGCCGGACTCGGGGCGGGCCACCATTCCCCATTACGGCGCCGCCGAACTGTTCGTCAACTACCTTGCCGACCACTACGGCGGTCACGCCGGAGTCGGCGAGATGTACATACTCCCAGAGGACGGCGAGGAGGGCGTGGACGCCTACATGTCGAGGTTCGGCATGGCCTTCGAGGACGTGTTCCGGGACTGGGCCGTCGCCAACTACCTCGACAGCGATGAGGGTATCTACGGCTACCCGTCGCGCGGCGTTCGTGTGCTGAGCGTGAACAGGATAGCCGTACCTGGCGAGCGCGAGGGCGCGCTCGCCCAGTTCGGGTCGCGCTACTTCGAGCTGCGCCTGGACGAGGGCGACGCGCACATTCGATTCGAGGGCCAGCCGACTGTACAGCAGACGGCGGCGGACTGCCGCAGTGGAAGCCGATGCTGGTGGACCAACCGCGGCGACTCCATCGACACGACGCTGACGCACGAGTTCGACCTGTCGGGGCTGGACGCCGCAACGTTGGAGTTCTGGGGGTGGTTCGACATCGAGGAGGGATGGGACTACGCCTACGTCCAGGCATCGGGCGACGGCGGGCGTACGTGGGAGGTGCTGGCGGGCGACCACACCACGACCGACGATCCCGTCGGCAACAGCTACGGCTCCGGATACACCGGCTCGAGCGGCGGCTGGGTGAGGGAGCGGGTGGACCTGACGCCCTATGCTGGCGGCAAGGTGCTGGTGCGGTTCGAGTACGTGACCGACGACGCGGTCTTCCTCGACGGCTTGCTCATCGACGACCTGAGCGTGCCCGAACTGGGCTACAGCGACGACGCCGAGCGGGAGGGCGCTTGGGAGGCGCGCGGGTTCGCTCTCATCGACAACACGCTGCCGCAGTGGTACCTGGTGCAAATCATCGAGATTCCGGCAGATGGCCCGGCGACCGTGCGACAGTTGCCGCTGGACGCGGAG
Source organism: Dehalococcoidia bacterium (assembly GCA_965204815.1). GTDB lineage: Bacteria > Chloroflexota > Dehalococcoidia > Lucifugimonadales > CATOSD01 > CATOSD01. Next base: position 2,635,166 of record OZ242014.1, on the reverse strand, counting down.
CGCGCGGGCGAGGCCGTGGTGAGCGGCTTCGGGACGCGCATCGAGCGAGCCGTCGTGGTAGTGTCACCGGCCACGCGCCACACCCACCAGCCAGCGAGCTACCGGCTGAGCGTGGAGCGCGCGCGTTGAGGGCGTCAGCCCCACCCTGGCCTTCCCCCCATCAAGGGGGAAGGCACAGTCGAAAAGTCGCTAAGAGCCGTTGGCCTCGTTGAGCGCCTCGAGCACGGAGGCGGGGTTCATCGGCAGGTTGCGCATCCTGACGCCGGTGGCGTGGTAGATGGCGTTGGCAATCGCCGCCATCGGCGGCACTATGCTCACCTCGCCGACCCCACGCACGCCGAACGGGTGCAGCGGATTCGCCACCTCCACGATGACGGTGTCGATCATGGGCAGGTCCAGCGACGTGGGCATGCGGTAATCCAGGAAGGTCGCGTTCTGCATCCGGCCGTCCTCGCCCATGTAGTATTCCTCGTTGAGCGCCCAGCCTATCCCCTGCACGACGCCGCCCTGGATCTGGCCCTCGACGTAGCTGGGGTGAACCGCCTTGCCGGCGTCCTGTGATGCCGTGTAGCGGAGGATGGTCACCTTGCCGGTGTCCGGGTCGACCTCGACGTCGACCACGTGCGTCGCGAAGGCGCTGCCGGCGCCCTTGGGGTCAAGGTTCGCGCTGCCGACGACAGGTCCGCCGGTGTCCGGCAGCATTCCGGCGAGCTCCCTGAACTCGACGCTCAGCTCGGGGTCGGACTGGTGCCGGAAAACGCCGTCCTCCAGGTTCACCTGGTCCGCTGTGGTCTCCCACAGAAGCGCCGCACGCTCGATCATCTGGCGCTTCACGTCCATCGCCGCCTCGTAGCACGCCCAGCCGGTCTTGAAGGCGACGCCGCTGCCGCCGGTCACCGAGGTGTAGCCGATGGAGTCGGTGTCGCCGACCTGCGGGTTCACGTCCTCGACCGGGATGCCGAGTACCTCGGCGAACTGCTGGGCGGAGGCGGGGCGGCTGCCGCCGATGTCCACCGAGCCGATGGTCAGGTTGACCGTGCCGTTGTAGTTGACGTTGGCGGTGGCGCACGCGGCGCCCGCGCCGTTCACCCAGAAGCCGGAGGCGACGCCGCGTCCGCGGTACGGGCCGGACAGTTCGGACTCGTAGTGGGCGTGGTCCTTGGCGGCCTGTGCCGTCTCCACGCAGCCGATTACGGGATTGACGATGCCGTTGGCACGCCGCGTGCCCTCCTTCGCGCCGTTGACGACGCGGAACTCCAGCGGGTCTATCGACAGCTTCTCGCACAGCTCATCGACCACGGTCTCGGCGGCGAACGCCGCGCCCGGCGCACCCGGCGCGCGGTAGGCGGTGGTCTTGGGCTTGTTGTTCACCACGTCGTAGCCGTCTATCAGGAGGTTGTCCACGTCGTAAGGGGAGAAGATGCACATGGAGGCCGCGCCCACGGGCGAGCCGGGGAACGCCCCGGCCTCGTATCTCAGGTCCGCCTGTACAGCGGTGAGCCGGCCGTCGCTGGTCGCGCCCATCTTCACCTTCATGTACGAGCCGGAGGTCGGCCCCGAACCCTCGAGCACGTCGGCGCGGCTCATGTTCACCTTCACCGGCTGGCCGGACTGCCTGGACAGCGCGGCGGCGACCGGTTCGAGATAGATGGTGGTCTTGCCGCCGAAACCGCCGCCAATCTCCATCGGGACGACCTTCACGTCCGAGTAGGGTATGCCGAGCACGCCTGCGGTGCGGTCCCTGATGGCGAAGTGGCCCTGCGAGCTGCACCAGATGGTCAGGCGGTTGTTGGACGAGGTCCACCAGGCCGTGGCGCTGTGCGGCTCGATGTAGCCCTGGTGAACTGTCTTGGTGCGGTACTCCCGCTCGACTACGACGTCGGCCTTGCGGAAGCCCTCTTCCACGTCGCCCTGCTGGAGCTGGGCGTGGCTGGCCACGTTGCCCTCGTACTTCTCGTGGAGCTGGGCCGCGCCCGGGGCCATCGCCGCCTCCACGTCGGTGACGGCGGGCAGCACCTCGTACTCGACGTCGATGAGGTCGAGCGCCTCCTCCGCCGCGTGCGCGCTGGTCGCGGCCAGCGCGGCGATGGCGTGGCCCTTGTACAGGGCCTTCTCGCCCGCGAGGATATTGTTGCTCAGCTCCCTGCCGTTGGGCTTGGGGCCGGGTCCCATCGCCACGGGTTCGTTGGGCAGCTCAGGAAAGTCCGCGCTGGTCACGACCGCCCTCACTTCGGGATGCGCGCGGGCGCGGCTGGTGTCGATCCTGAGTATCTTGGCGTGGGCGTGGGGGCTTCGCAGCACCTTGCCGTGCAGCAGCCCTGGCAGGTCCACGTCGGCGCCGTAGAGCGCCTTGCCGGTGACCTTGTCGTAGCCGTCGTGGCGAATCGGGCGCTTGCCGACGACGTTGTATTCCTGGTTGGAGAGCACGATGTTGGATGTCATGGGGGCGTAACCTCCGTGAGACCGGGCTTGGGCGGCCCCATTGTAGCATAAAGCCTCATAGGCCTAAGCTGGGCTTGGCAATTCGAGCTTTCGGGTGGTATACTTGCCGCCGCCTGAGACCACGAGGCGGAAAGTGAGGATGACACGTTGGAACAAAACGGTTGGCCCGAATGCCAGGACTGCGGCCAGGGCAGCCTGCTGCCGCTGAGTGACTTTGGAAGCCAGGGAGCGCCCATCCACTACAAGGCATGGGTGTGCAGCAACCCCACCTGCGGATTCAACATCAAGATCCGAAACGGCGACGTTTACCTCAACGAGCCTATCGCCAGCGGCGCGATGCACGCCCCAAGGATGCGATAGCCTCCACGCACTTCACGTCCTCCGCGGGCAAACCGGACCCACGTGACACAGACCTCCGGCGGGACGCCGCCGGAGGCGCAAGCGGTTCTACCATGGAAGAACGCAACCCGGCCCGCACGCGCCAACGGCGCCTGTCTACGTTCGTTACCGCCCTCGGCGTATCGATGCTGGTAGTGGGCGCGCTGCTCCTCGCCGCCGTCGGCGCTTACTACGCCCTCGGCTTCTACTCGTCGACGCAGCTCGACGAACTGAACGCCTCGCTGGACGGCGCACCTTCCCTGCCGCGCATCGGCCCGAGCGTGGCGCGAGCGAGCGAGTCCGCGCCCGCGCCTGCCGCTGCGCCCACCTCGGTCGTCTCCATCGACGACGCTCCGAAGCCGCCGGCCCCGCAGACGCAACTCCCGCTGCAGTCGCACATGGACACGACCGCCCCAGTAGGAAGCATGGTCGCGCTGTCGATGTCCGACGCCCAGCCCGACGCGGCCCCGGACATCGAGCCATCGCCCGTGAACTTCGAGAGCGTGAGCACCTACGCTTCGTTCCCGGCGACGCAGGTGCACCCTAAGTACTGGCATCAGCCGATGTGGGCCGGCACGGACGTCTACGCGGCGCTCGATACGAGCGCGACCGACGGCTTCATTCCGACGGCCCAACTGGAGAGTGTGCCGAAAGGCTCCAACGCGCCAGCGCTGAGAATGGCAATTCCTGCAATAGGAGTCGACTCCGACGTGAGTGAGCTCGCCATCCTGGACCTCGGCGACCGTCGCAGGTACGAGACGCCGAATCAGGTTGTGGGCCACATACCCGGCACCGCCAATCCGGGCGAACAGGGCAACGGCTGGTTCTTCGGCCACCTGGAGAGCCCGGTGGCGGGCGAGGGGAACGTGTTCCACCGGCTGCCCGACATCGCGCGGATGCTCACCAACGGCGACAACGTGTACGTCAGCGTCACGAGCGAGGGCGGCGTGTACCTGTACCAGGTCGTGGAGTCCATGGTCATGCACCACTCCGACCTGAGTACGTACGACTCCGCGGGTGCGACGATAACGCTCGTGACGTGCTCCAACCGCCCGTACTACGACTATCGCCAGGTGGTTACGGCCACGCTGGTCGGCTTCCGGCCCGGCGAGACTCTGAACTAGCCCGGCTCACCAGTCCCCCGGGCGCCGGCGGAGCTCCGCGCGCATCGTGGTGATGAACCTCCGCGCTGGCGTGGACAGCGTCTTGCCCTCCAGCGCGACGATGCCGCCCTGGTCCACAGGCAGCAGGTTGGCCAGGCTCACCACGCCCAGGTCCCGCTCGTCCTCCGGCTCGATCGCCAGGCGAGGGCCGACCGAAACGCCCATGCCGAGCGCCACGTACTTCTTGATCATGTCCATGCTGTCCAGCTCCAGCAGCACCTCGTATTCCAGCGCGCGGCGGGAAAGCTCCCTCTCCAGAAACTCCCGCGTCTGCGATTCGCCGCCCATCAGGATGAGCGGGTACGGCGCAATTTGCTCCAGCGACGTCAACTCCTCGGAGAGAAGCGGATGGCCCCTGGGCGCGATGAGCACGTTCTCGTAAACGAACAACCCCTCGAACGCCAGGTCCTCGCTCCTCTCGGCGTGCTGCACGATGCCCATGTCCACCTCGCCGTCGCGCACCATCTGCAGCACGGCCTGGCGGGTGCCGGAGCGGACGCGCAGGTGGGCGTGAGGGTTCAGGTCGAGATACGCCCTCACGACCCTGAGCAGCGTGTGAGGGATGATGTCGGGCGTGGAGGCTATGGACACCGGCCCGGCCGCCTCCGCCGTCGACGTGAGCGCCGCGAGCGAGTCGAGCCCTTCGATGAGCGGCATCGCCAGCTCGGCGAGCTTCTCGCCCGCGAGCGTCAGCATTATCGGGCGTCTCATGCGGTCGAACAGCGTCAGGCCCAGCTCCTCCTCCAGCTTGCGCACGTGGCCCGTCACGGTGGACTGGCCCACGTCCAGTCTCTCGGCGGCCTTGGACATGCTTCTGAGCTGGGCCGCCATGCAGAAACTCCTCAGTTCGCGCAGTTCCATCATCAGGCCTCTCAGTCCTGTAGTATCAGGTATCTCGATTGTCATTATTGTAATACATATCTTCACAAGATACCGTGTTCGGCCATACAATCTGGGTAGTAGAACGTTTTAAGGCGAACTAGCGGCACGGGGAAGTTCCCCGAAGGAGGTTACAAATGCTGCTTAAGAGATTCGTGGATTTGGTTCGCCAGGTCACACAGCCGGCAGGGTTCGATGGCTACCTGAACAGCGTGCACCAGCGCGGACTGGCGGGAGAGCCGACGTTCGAGGAGGCCAGGAAGGACTTCGTGAACGCGACCAAGCAGGAGGCGGGCTACCCCCTCCGCTAGCACCGGCCCCGGGTCCCCGTGACGCGGCGTGATCCAAAGCTAACCAAGACGAAAAAAGGGGCGCTACGCACTATGCGTAGCGCCCCTTCCCATTTCGAGCGCCCCTTCCCATTCCGAGCGCGGCTCATTTGCCATTTCGAGCGCAGCCTCTCTGTCATTTCGAGCGTAGCCGAGAAATCTAGAGTGGAACTCTGCGGCTGCCGGAGCACCCTTTTCGCTTGTTGGGCACCCTGGGTCGTGCTAACCTCTACCCGCAAACGACACTGTCAGGTTGGTGAGGGCATTGCTCAGAGGTCTATTCGGCAGAGACAAAGAGAAGGACAAGCAGAAGACGGACGCCGCGCTGGAAAGCACCCGCCGCTCGTGGTTCGGCCAGGTGGCGACGCTGTTCCGACGCTCTCGCATCGACGACGAACTGTGGGACGAGCTGGAGGAGATGCTCATCCTCGGAGATGTGGGCGTCGCGACGACGCAGAAGATCCTGGACAGCCTGCGCGACCGGGTCAGGCGGGATTCTGTGTCAGACCCCGCCGAGGCGCTCGAGTTGCTCAAGCAGGAGATATCGCTTCTGCTCCAGGCCGGCGGCTCCGCGCCCCAGATGGAGACCGTGAACCCGCCGCTGGTGCTGCTGGTCGTGGGCGTGAACGGCGTGGGCAAGACCACCAGCATCGCCAAGCTGGCCAGCGCCTACCTGGAGGAGGGCCGCAGCGTGCTGCTGGGCGCGGCCGACACCTTTCGGGCCGCCGCGATTGATCAACTGCAGGAGTGGGGCCGTCGGCTGGAGGTGGACGTGGTGGCGCACCGGCCCGGCGCGGACCCGGCGTCCGTGGCGTTCGACGCGCTGAGCGCGGCCAGGGCGCGCGGCGTGGACGTGGTTATCATCGACACGGCGGGGCGACTGCACACCAAGTCCAACCTGATGGAAGAACTGAAGAAGATACAGCGGGCGCTGTCCCGCCAGGTGGAGGAGGACTCCCAGCGCGTGCTGCTGACGCTGGACGCCACCACCGGGCAGAACGGGCTTTACCAGGCGCGGGCGTTCGTGGACGCGGTGAAGTGCGACGGCGTGTTCCTGGCCAAGCTGGACGGCACTGCCAAGGGCGGCGTAGCCATCGCCGTGGCGGACGAACTCGGCCTGCCGGTGCTCTACGTGGGCACCGGCGAGCGCCCGGGGGACGTGGCCGCGTTCGACGCCCAAGCGTTCGCCGACGCCCTGTTCGCCGAGTGAGCCGCCGCAAGTCTCCTCTCCCCTGATGAGAGAGGGTTGAGGAGTGAGGCCCCCGCGAGTCCCCTCTCCCTTGATGGGAGAGGGTCAGGGTGAGGGTGACGGTGACGGCTGTCGGGGACTCTCCTACGAGCGGAAGGACCCGATGCGGCGCGGCGTCAGCGCGAACGCCACCACTCCGGGCGGGGCGTCGCGATACTCCTCCGCGAACTCCCTGCCCTGCTCCTCGCCGTAGTAGCGCAGCGCCATGCCCAGCACCAACTCGTACAGATCCACCTCGACCTCGCGCGCCGGGCCGTCCATTGTGACGGCGGCGTAGGGCGGCTCGCGCCAGTCGACGCACAGGCTGGCGTTGGGGTTGCGCTCCAGGTTGCGCCACTTGAGCGAGTCGCGGCTCGTGAACATGTAGGCCGCACCATCCCGCCACTCGTACCAGATGGGCGTCGCACGGGGGTGGCCCTCGGCGTCCAGCGTGGTGACGACGCCCACCAGCGGGCGGGCGAGGAACTCGTCGATTTCGTCTCTGGTCATAGCGGAAGCACCTCCTACTGTCCTATGTGAAGCAAGGTTACCACAAGCCTTCTGGGGACTCTTGCGGCGACCTACACAAACTCCTCATGGTCCGATAGGATGTTGGACCAAAGTTTACAGGGGAGGCTCAACATGGGCCTGGATGTCGGGATTGTGCAAATCGACTACTCGCGGGCGCGACCGTATGGGGCGGCTTACAGGTACGCACGAGAGTTGATGACTGTCGATGACTACGGCGGCGACTGCTGGAAAGTGTCATCGGGAGGGCAAGTCTTCATCGAGCTAGCCTTCGAAACAATGGCCGCTCACGCGATGGAGTACATAGACTCCAGTGGCCTTACGTCAAACGACGCACACCAGGTCATGCGATGGATCAGGAACCTGCCGTGGGAGGGTGACGTGGTTATGTTGCACTTGGGGTAATGACGCCCACCAGCGGCCGCGCGAGGAACTCGTCGATCTCGTCTCGTGTCATGGGAGTCTCCTTGGGTTGGGTGTGAGCGTAGGTTAACACAGGGGATGGACAGAGCGTCCCCAAACGAACGAGAGCGACCCTACCCTCGCCACACCCAACCCGTTCGCTCCCCCGTACCCCGAAAAAACCGTCACTTTCCTGCGCCACCCGTTCCCCAGCCCTGCCCCACCCAAACCCCACCAACGCCCCGCTCCGTCCCCATGCCTGCGCCATTTCTTCCCACAAATCCGCCCGGCCACTCATTGTCCCTTCCCCCCTCCCCCGTCATTCCGAGCCCCCATCTCCGTCATTCCGAGCGCAGCCGAGGAATCTAGTGTGCCTGCCACTCACCACCCGCCACACCCCGAAAAAACCGTCACTCTCCTGCGCCACCCGTTCCCATTTGTGGTCCATCCATTCTCACCCACGCCCCACCAGTTCTCATTCGTGCGCAATTTCTCCCCACAAATCCGCCCCGATCCTGCGATTTCGGCCCTCATTCCGCACTTTCGCCAGGGTCTTTCGGTTATTGCCAATTGCTGACGATTTCTCGCCATATCCACTTGTTCAGACCAAAGCTGCAAGTTTGGGAGCGGATGCCGTTACGGTGTGAAACCGATAACCGAAAGACCCTGGCACTTTCGCAACCCCCCATTGCGTCGTGCGCACATACGTGCTATCATCCCATACGGTAGGGGCGGGTTTCAAACCCGCCCGCGGGACCGACCCGCCCCGGGCCTCCGCAGTGGCGTCCCTTGTGGGCGCCCTGTGGCAGCGAAGACAGGGCTGGTCGGCCCGTCCGCCACCTGTCCTCTTCTGCCACGCGACGTGACGCTTATGCCCTGAATTGCCCACTCCGGCATTACAGAATTGAGCACCGCCGCAGGCGCCGCCAGCTACGGAATTGGCAGAATGTAGCAGAATTGAGCAGATTTTGCGTATATAATTGAATAATGGTTGACATCCTTTCGTGGCTGCTGGCGGTCCAGGTCATCGGCCTGGCCGCCTTTCCGCTCGCCTACTTCCTGTTTCCGAGGCTCGCCGACAGGGGCTACAGCCTCAGCAAGCCTCTCGGCATCGTTCTCGTCGCCTACCTGTCCTGGGCGCTCAGCCAGGCGCACGCCCTGCCCAGCAACGGCGTCACCATCGCGGCCATCGTCGTCGTGCTGGCGGCGCTGTCGGGATTGTGGGCGTGGTGGAAGCGCGACGAGCTGATCGAGTTCGTGTCGCGCGAGCGCGTCCCGCTCATCACGGGGGAGGCGCTCTTCCTGGCGGTGTTCGCGGTGTGGGTGGTGTTCCGGACGCTCGACCCTTCCATAAACCACACCGAGCAGCCGATGGACCTGATGTTCCTGAACGCCTCGATGCGCACCGAGACCGGCGCGCCGGAGGACCTGTGGCTGAGCGGACATCCGGTGAGCTACTACTATTTCGGCTACTGGACGATGGGCACGCTGGCCCAGCTCGCGGGCGTGCCGTCCGCCGTCGCGTACAACCTGGCGATGGCGCTCGTCCCCGCGCTCGCGGCGCTGGGAGTCGCGGGCGTGGCGTACAACCTGGTGCGGGCGGACTCCAACCGGCTGTCCTTGGCGCTGGTCGGAGGGGGCGTCGCGGCGCTGCTCGCGGTGGTGGCGGGCAATCTGGCGGGCGTGTTCGAGTTCATGCACGCCAACGCGGTAGGGTCCGAGCGCTTCTGGAGTTGGCTGGCTATCGACGGGCTGGGTTGGCCCATCGAGAGCACCACGGGGACCTGGAGACCGGACGAGAACTGGTGGTGGTTCGGCGCGACGCGCGTCATTAACACCTTCGGCGAGGCCGGCGCCAGCCTCGACTACACCATCCAGGAGTTCCCCTTCTTCAGCTTCATGCTGGGGGACCTGCACCCGCACGTCATGTCGATTCCACTGGTGGCGATGTTCCTGGGCGCGGCGCTGAACTTCTACCGGACGCCCTACCCGGGGATGTTCTGGAGCCACTGGCGGAGCGCGCTGGACGTGGTGGTGCTCGGAGTGCTGCTGGGGGCGCTGGCGTTCACGAACATGTGGGACCTGCCGGTGTTCTGGGCGCTGATTGCGTGCGTCGCGCTCCTGCGGGCCAGCGCCTCCGGGCTGGGTCTGTCGTGGCGCGCGGCGCTGAGCGCGGGATCATCGGCGCTGACGGTGCTGGCGCTGGCGCTGCTGCTCTTCCTGCCCTACTACTTCACGTTCAGGGCGGGCGTGGGCGGGATCGGCGCGGTGTCGTGGGCCTCCTCGCGGCCGGTGCACCTGTTCGCCATCTGGGGGCTGCTGCTCGTCGCGGTGGCGCCGATGGTGGTGGTGGTGTTCTGGCGCACCACGCTTACGAAGGACTGGCTCCGCATGACCGCGTCGGCGCTGTTCGCGGCGCTGGCACCGTTCGTCGTCTGGACGGTGCTCTATTCGGTGAGCAACGACAGCCTGGGCAGTGTCGTGGGTCGGTTCTTCCACGTCCTGCCGTTCGCGGCGCTGATCGGCATGGCCGTCTACGCGGCGCTCTGGCTCGCGAGGGGTGGGGCGAACGGCGTCGCGGCGTTCGCCATGCTGGCCGCCGCGTTCGGGCTGCTGCTCATAATGGGGCCGGAACTGCTGTACGTGGACGACTCGTTCGGACCGCCGAGCGAGCGCATGAACACGGTCTTCAAGCTGTACTACCAGGCGTGGGTGATTCTTGCCACAGTTTCGGGCTACGCAATATACTTCTGGGCGTCGCTGAGGGCCGGGCAGCGTTCCGGGCGGCGGGCGCTCACCACGCTGTGGGCGGTCGTGTTCGCCGCATTGTTGCTGGGGGCGCTGTACTACGCGCCCGCCGCCGCCGCGAGCAAGGTGGGGCCGCCGGGAGCACAGGCGACCCTGGACGGGCTGGCGTACCTGCGATACGGCAACCAGGCGGAGCTGGACGCCATCAAGTATCTTCGGAAGCACGCCGGGGACGCAGTGATACTTGAGGCGGTGGGCGAGTGGCACGACGCGGGGCTTATCTCGCGGAGCGCAGGGTTGCCGACGCCGCTGAACTGGCCGGGACACCAGGCGCAGTGGCGGGGCGAGTCCTCGCTCATCACGCGGAGGAGCGCGGACGTGGAGCTGGCCTACGCGACGCAGGACGTCTCGGAGGCGCGACGCATCCTCGACAAGTACGACGTGGAGTTGGTGTACGTGGGGCAGAGGGAACGCGACAAGTACGGCGAGGAGGGCGCCGCGAAGTTCGCGGAGTTCATGGACGTAGCCTTCAGCCAGGGTGGGGTCATCATCTACAGGCTTCCGCGCTGAGAACGCTAACGGCGCGTCCATAAAGGCGTTACAAACACAGGGAGTTCAGGTTACAAGGATTCGCTTGGAACAGATCAGGGACATACTAGGCAAAGCGACCGCCCGCCTTCGGCGTCCCGACGCGGAGGACGGACTGCCGGTGCGGTGGTGGGAGCTGGCGGCGTACGCCGCGCTGCTGCTCACCGCGGCGGCAAGCCGCTTGTGGGACCTGGGGTCGCGGGCCATTCACCACGATGAGAGCCTGCACGCCTACTACTCGTGGATTCTCTCCAACGGCTCCGGCTACAGGCACGACCCGATGATGCACGGGCCGTTCCAATTCGAGGCGACCGCGGCGGTGTTCCTGGTGCTGGGCGACAGCGACTACACGTCGCGGCTGCTGTACGCGGTGGCCGGCATCGCGCTGGTGGCGATGCCCTTCCTGCTGCGCGGACGCATGGGCAGGCTGGGCGCGCTGTTCGCGTCCGCGATGCTGGTGGCGTCGCCGGCGATGCTGTACTTCAGCCGCTTCTCGCGCAACGACATCCTGATGGCCGTGTGGACGCTGGGACTGGTGGCGTGCGCCTGGAGGTACGTAGACGAGGGTAAGCACCGCTACCTGTACGTCGCGGCGGCGCTGCTGGCGCTGGCTTTCGCCACCAAGGAGACCGCGTTCATCATCACGGGCATGTTCGGCGCGTTCCTGGTCGCCCGTCTGGTGCTGCCGCCACTGGCGCTCGCGGAGCTGCCGACGGCGGACGGCCGCACCTCTACGCCGACCGCGTTGTGGGCATTCGCACGCGGGATGTGGCGCGCCGCGTTGCGGTCTCGCCACGAACTGGGCAAGCGCGAGGGCACGCTGCTGGTGCTGCTGGCTACGCTTACCCTGCCGCAGTGGGCGGCGATGCTAGGGCTGCTCCAGGACACGCAGCTTCTGCGGGATACGGGACTGGTGCTGGCCGGCCCGGTGGGGTCGCCCGCCATCGGTGCGCCGAGCGGCGGGGGGCTGGCGATCGCGGCGCTGGCGGTCGTCGCGCTTCTGGGGGCGTCGGTGTACGCGGGCGCGCGCTGGGCGTGGCCGGTGTGGTGGCGCTGCGCGGCCATCTTCTACGCGATATGGGTGCTGCTGTACTCCACGTTCTTCATGAATCCGGGCGGCCTTCTCACGGGGATCTGGCGTTCGCTCGGATACTGGATAGTGCAGCAGGACGTGGCGCGCGGCAATCAGCCCTGGCACTACTACTTCGTGATAACGTCGCTGTACGAGTTCCTGCCGCTGCTGCTGGCGCTGGTAGCGGGCGTGTACTGGCTCTATCGGCTGCTCAGGGGCCTGTACAGCGATGAGGGATACGACCTCCGCGGCGAAGCGTTCACCTGGTTCCTGCTCTTCTGGTCGGTCGCCACCTTCGGCGCGTACACCGTCGCCAGCGAGAAGATGCCCTGGCTGCTGGTGAACGTGACACTGCCGCTGATCATCGTTTCGGGCAAGTTCCTGGGCGAGGTGGTGGAGTCGATCAACTGGCGATGGCTCGTGCGCAGTGGGGCGCTGGCTTTGGCCGCCATCGTGCCGACCGGGTTGTGGCTGCTGTGGCTGCTGGCGTTCTTCGAAGTCGGGGAAGGCTCGGCGTCCGGGCCGGTCGAACTGGCGATGATTGTGGCGGGTCTTGTCGCGCTGACCGCGGCGGGGGCGTTCCTGGCCAGGCGGTTCGGCTGGCGCGCTTCGGCGGCGTTCGCGCTGCTGCCGGTAGTGGCCGTGCTGTTGGTGCTCACGGTGCGCACCGGAGTCCGCGCCAGCTACGACAACGGCGACGTGCCGGTGGAGATGCTGGTGTACACCCAGACGTCGCCCGACGTTACGCGGCTGTTGGGCGAGATAGAGCGCGCCGGCGCCGGCGAGACCATCGCGATCGACACGACAAGCGGGTTCAGCTGGCCGTGGGTGTGGTACCTGCGAGGCCGGGACAGCGTGAGGTTCGTGCAGTTCAGTGCAGATCAGATGGAAGGGCCGGATAGACCGCCCCTGGTGGTGGTGCACCGAAACAATCGCGGCCACATAAACGACACGCTGGCGTCCGCCGAATACGGTGAGGCGCAGCGCGTGCGCCATCGGTGGTGGTTCCCGGAGACGACGTACCGCGGGCTGACCCCCGCCAAGATACTCGGATCGCTCACGGATCGGGAGGCGTGGCGCAGGGCGATGGACTACTTCATGCACAGGGAGGGCGTGCGCGACCAGTTGGGGAGCGAGGACTCCTACCTGTACGTGGCGCGCGACCTGCCCATCGAGTACCGCGCGGAGCAGTAGTCGCCCCATGCTGAGCAACGGCAAGCTGTGGATAGGTCTGGGCCTGAGCGTCGTGCTGCTCGGGGTATTCCTGCTTACGGTGGACCTGAGCCGGCTGTGGAGCGAGTTGGCGCACGCCAACTACTGGTTCCTCGGCCCGGCGGTGGCGATGTACTTCGTCTCGCTCGTTTTCCGCACGCTGCGCTGGAAGGTGATGCTCGGCCACATCCGCACGATACCGGTGGGCAGGCTGTTTCCTGTGGTGGTGGTGGGATACATGGCGAACAACCTGCTGCCGATGCGGCTGGGCGAGCTGGTACGCAGCTACTACGTCGGCGAGCGGGAGCAGATAAGTAAGACCTCGGCGCTGGTGACGGTGCTGATCGAGCGCGTGATGGACGCCCTGACGCTGTTGTTCTTCATAGCCGCCATCGCCGCGTTCGTGCCGCTGTCGGGCGTGGTCGAGGCGCTGGGAGACAGCGCGCGGATTGCATGGCCGCTGTTCGTGGCCGGACTGGGCGCGCTGTTCATCGCCGCGTTCGGTACGCTGCTGCTGTTCGCGTACCAGCCGGCGCGGACGCGGGCGCTGGGGCTTGCCATAATCCGGCCGCTGCCTGCGCGTTTCTCGGGGAGGCTGGAGCGACTGCTGGACATGTTCATGGTGGGTCTGCTGCCCCTGCGCAGCCCGCACAAGCTGGCGGGACTGTTCGCGCTATCAGTTCCGATATGGCTGTTCGAGGCGGGGCTCTTCTTCTTCGTAGGGTTCGCCTTCGGCCTGGACGTCCTGTACGCGAACCTCGTGGACTTGGCGGTCGCAATGGTGCTGGTCACCGCGGTCGCCAACATCGGCAGCTCCATCCCGTCCGCTCCCGGCGGCATCGGCCTGTTCGAGATACTCGCGAGAGAGACGCTCGTGCTGCTGCCGCTGGCGGTGGTGGACAAGTCGACTGCGGCGGGCTTCGCGGCGGTGTCCCACTTCGCGCTGCTCATGCCCACCATCCTTCTCGGCCAGGTGTACCTGTGGGCGAACAACGTGACGCTGCACAGGCTGTCGCGCGGCGGTGCGGACACGGCGCGATCCGCGGCGGGCGCGGGGGTCTCCGGCGCAGCGGACGAGGGAGACACACGGTGAGGGTCGGAATCATCGGCGCGGGAGCGGCGGGACTCGCCGCGGCCTACCGGCTGGGCAAGAGCGGGCACGTCGCGGAGGTTTTCGAACGCGCGCCGTTCCTGGGTGGGCAGGCGTCGACGTTCGACGTGGGCGGCGCGCGGCTGGAGCGCGGCTACCATCACTGGTTCACCAACGACACCGACATCGTCGACCTGGTCCACGAGATCGGCCTGGGCACCCAGATACGGTGGATCGATTCCACCGTGGGCACGCTGTACGACGGCAGGATCTACGATTTTGTAACGCCGATGGACCTGCTCAGATTCACGCCGCTCAGCCTGTTCGACCGCTTTCGCCTGGGCCTGGTGACGCTGTACCTGCAGCGCAAGCGCGACTGGAGGGGCTACGAGGGCGTTACCGCGGACGCGTGGCTGCGCAAGCACGCCGGGCGGCGGCCATACGAGGTGTTCTGGGGGCCTATGCTGCGCGGCAAGTTCGGCGAGGCGCACTACGCCGAGGTCGGGATGCCGTGGGTATGGGGCAAGGTGCAGACACGGGTCGCCTCGCGGGGCAAGGGCATGGTTAAGGAGAAGCTGGGATACCCCATCGGCAGCTTCGCCGAGATTTTTGAGGTATTGGCTGAGCGCGTCGCCGAGCAGGGAGGATCGGTGAGCTTGTCCGCGTCGGTGGACCGCGTCGTGGTAGAGGACGGGATGGCGCGCGGGCTGGACGTGACGGACGGAGACTCGCCCGCCCAGCGGATGGAGTACGACGCGGTAATCGCCACCACCCCGTCGTACATCTTCCCGCGCATCGCGCCGGGGCTGCCTCAGGACTACCTGGACCGGCTGGCAGGCGTGGACTACATGGCCGCCGTGCTCATCGTGCTCGTGCTCCGCAGACCGCTGTCACGGGTGTACTGGCTGAACGTGGCCGACCGTTCGATTCCGTTCGTCGGGGTCATCGAGCACACCAACCTGATAGGGCCGGAGCACTACGGCGGCAACCACGTGGTCTACCTGTCCAACTACCTGACCACGGACGACCCCATGTACGGGATGAGCCACGACGAACTACTGGAGACTTACCTGCCCCACCTGCGTAAGATAAACCCGGAGTTCGACCGCTCGTGGATAGTCGAGAGCTACCACCACCGCGTCGACGCCGCGCAGCCCATCATCGGCGTCGAATACTCGTCGCGCATTCCATCGCACCGCACGCCGATAGACAGGCTGTACCTGGCGAACACCACGCAGATCTATCCCGAGGACCGCGGCACCAACTACAGCGTGCGTATGGGCAACGACGTCGCCGACATGGTGATGGAAGACCTCGGGTAGCCGTTACCAGCCGATGGCGAAGCCGTCGGCGCGCGGCTCGCTGCCTCCGCGCAGCACGCCGGTGTCGGGGTCGCGCTCGATGACCTGGCCGCTGCCGTACAGAAGGCCGTGGGGTCGTTCCACCATCAGCCGGTGGCCCCGCGCGGCCAGCCCGCGTATGGCGTCCACGGGCGCGGTGCTCTCGACGGCCACTCCCTGCCCCAGCCGCACGCTGAATCGCGGCGCGTCCAGCGCGGCCTGCGGGTCCAGGCCAAAGTCCACCATGTTCACCACCGTCTGCAGGTGGCCCTGCGCCTGCTGCATCGCGCCCATGACGCCGTAGGTCAGCCAAAGCTCGCCGTCCCTGGTGGCCATTCCTGGAATGAGCGTATGGAACGGCCGCTTGCCCGGTTCGAGCGAGTTGGCGTGGTCGGCGTCCAGCGAGAACGACGCGCCTCGGTTGTGCAGCGCGATCCCGGTGCCCGGCACCACGATACCCGACCCGAATCCCTGGAAGACGCTGTTGATGAACGAGCAGGCGTTGCCCTGCCCGTCCGCGGCGGCGAGGTAAACGGTGTCCGAATGGACAGGGATCGATCCGGCGGGCGCGAGCGCCATCGCGCGCTCGTCCGAGATGAGCCGTCGGCGCTCCTCCGCGTATTCCTTGGACAGCAGCCGGTCCACAGGCACGTCGACGACCGAGGGGTCGCTGACGTAGTGCAGCCCGTCGGCGAACGCAAGCCGCATAGACTCGATCATGTGGTGGTAGGCATCGGCGGACTGGAAGCCCATGCCCGGCAGGTCGAAGCCCTCCACCAGGTTGAGCGCCATCAGCGCATTCACGCCCTGGCTGTTCGGCGGGCACTCCCAGCAGGTCACGCCGCGGTAGTCCACGCTGACTGGCTCCACCCACTCGGGCTCGTTGGCGGCCATGTCGTCCGTCGTGAGCCACCCACCCATCTTCTGGACGTGGGCGGATATGCGCTCGGCGAGCGGTCCCCTGTAGAAGGCGTCCGCGCCGCCCTCGGCGATGGCGCGCAGCGTGCCGGCGAGCTCCGGCAAGCGCACCACCTCGCCCGGCGCGGGCGCGCGCCCGTCTGTCAGCAGTTCGGTGCCGGAGGGGTGCTGGAGCAGCTTGGGCGCGTTGGCGGCCCAATGGCCGCTGATGACCTCGGACACGGGGTAGCCCCGCTCGGCGTACTCGATGGCCGGGGCCAGCACGTCGGCCAGCGTCATCGTGCCGCAGCGCTCCAGAATGGCCTCCCATCCGGCGACGCCGCCGGGGGTGGTGACGGAGTAGGCGCTGGTCGGCGAGATCCCCGGCATACCCTTGGCCAGAAGCTCGTCCCGCGAGGCGGCCTCAGGCGCGCGCCCGCTGGCGTTCAGCGCGAGCACGCGCTTCTCATCGGCCAGCCAGACCAGCGCGAAGGCGTCGCCGCCCACGCCGGTGGAGTGCGGCTCGACCACGTTGAGGGCCGCGGCCGTGGCGACCGCGGCGTCCACCGCGTTGCCCCCGTTCATCATCATCCGCACGCCGGCCATTGCGGCCAGCGGCTGAGTGGTTGCCACCATGCCATTGCGGGCCACGACGTTGGACCGCCGCGAACTGAAGTTCATCTGCATCGCTCCTAATCCTCGCTGAAGGAGGCTCCCCTTACAGGCCCTGCGCGCGTACCAACATTACGCCCACACCACTATAATATGTACCGAATACTAACTGCGTGTCCACATCGCGGGAATTCAGAGGCAACCGATGACTCAATATGCCCTGGCGTCGGACTTGGGAGGAACCCACCTCCGGGTGGGACTCGTCGACCGAGACGGCGACATCGTATACCGAAACTCGGTGCTTGCGGAGGCCTGGCGCGGGCGCGACCACGTGCTGGAACTGTTCGTGCGGGAGCTGGAACTCGCCGCCGCGCCGGTAGACCGTCGGTCGATAGCCGGCATCGGCGTGGCGCAGGCCGGACCCACTAACTCGGAAGACGGCACCATATACAATCCACCGCACTTACCGGGATGGGACGGTTTTTCGGCAAAGCCCACCTTCGAGCGGCGGCTGGGCCTGGTGTCGTCGCACGCCAACGACGCCACCGCGGCGGCGCTGGCCGAGTACGCCTACGGCGCCGGCCGGGGAGCGCGCTTTCTGCTGTACATAGCGGTGGGCACCGGAATCGGGGGAGGCATCGTTATCGACGGACGGATTTACACCGGAGCGCGCGGGTTCGCCGGCGAGGTGGGCCACATTTCCATCGACCACAGCGGACCGCAGTGTCTCTGCGGCAACAGGGGTTGCCTGGAGATGCTGGCGTCTGGCGACGCGCTGGGACGCATCGCAAGGGAGCGGCTGGCCTCTGGGGAGCGCAGCTCGATCGCGACTTACGCGGGCGGGAACCCGGAGAGCGTGGCCGGGCCGGCGGTCGCCAACGCCGCCAGGGACGGCGACCCCCTGGCGCTTTCCATCATGCGCGACGCGGGCACGCACCTGGGAGTCGGGATTCTGAGTCTATTGAACGCGCTCGACGTGGAGCGCGTGGTGCTGGGAGGCGGGGTTCTGGGGAGCATGGACCTGATGCTGCCCTGGGCCACACGCGCCATCGAAGAGCGGGCCATCGTCCCATACGAAAGGGGGGCGCCGGTCGTGGTGTCGGAACTGGGTGATGACGCGGGCCTGCTTGGGGCCGCGGCGCTGGCGTTCGGCGCATACGACAGGGGCGCCCGCGCTCCCGGACAGTAAGCCAACTTACTCGTGGCGGAGCAGGCAAACAGTTTCGCGACGGGGTAAAGACTACTGGAATCGGAAGCCCAGCGGGTCCTCGTCGAACTCGATGCTGCGCAGGGCGTTTCTGGCCGTCTCTTCCATCGCATCGTCGCCGAGCTTCATACACTGAATCAGCGCCTGCTTGGCCAGAATTCCGCCGATGGCCCCGAGTGCCTGCACCGCGGAAAGCTGCACCTGGTCGTCGTCGTCCTTCACGAGCATGATCAGGTGGGGCACGGTCGTCTCGTCGCCGAGTTGCCCTATGGCGTTGGCGGCCTCGTATCGAATCGCCGGATCGTCGTCCTGCGCGTCGCGCAGGACGTAGGGCAGCCAGCGGCTATCAGAGCTGCGCCCCATGGCGTAGACGGCGCTCTGCTTCAGCTTCTGGTCGCCGTCGAAGTACGCGGACAGGATGATCCCACCGACCTCAGGTGTGTCGAAGTGCGACACCGCCTCGATGGCGCGCCTTCTAACCTCCGGGTGCTCGTCGTCCCTCTCGATCGCGGCGAGCAGAGCCGAGCGTATGCGGTCGCCGTCGCGCGCAATCAGCTTGCTGTCCTGGGCCATCGCGGCGAACTTGCCCAGCGCCGCCGCGGCAGCGGCCTTCACTCTCGGCGACGGGTCCTGGTGGAGCAGCGCGATGAGCGGGCGGATGCACACGCGGTCGTCGGAATCCCACAGACCGCGCGTCGCCTGCTCCCTGATGTGGGCGTCGGCGTCGGTCAAGCACGCCCGAAATACGTGGATGAAATCGAACTCGAGGTTGTCTTCGCCCAGTTCAATCATGCGGGCCAGAATCTCGCGCCTGCGGTCAACACCAACGCTGCGCCACTCTGCTTTGAACTCGGCGATGTCGTCCGACGTGAGGCCTGAAAGCTGAAGCAGTCCCGAGTGGCGCAACGGCTTGGACTGGTCTGACAGCTCCGTGAAACAACTCTGAATAGTCATAGGTAGACACTCCGCGAGGCATTCGCCCCTAATTTTTGAAGTTAAGCCCGCGGAAGAATGTTGTCAAGCGGGTTCTTTGCCTATTTCGAGGCAAAGAACCCGACGTTGCCCTGGGCCGACTGCTACGCACTCGGCTGGAGCAGCCGCCGCGAAATCTCCCTCGCATCGTCCAGGGTCTCGGCAAACTGGTCTGCCGGTATGCTGTGCAACACGTTCAGCGCGTGGAGGTTCTGGGCGGGCTGGCCCGAGAGGCCGACGACTATGCAGTCGGTGTCTTCGGCGACCGCGGTGTCGATCATCTGCTCGACCACCAGGGCGGCGCTGTCGTCCACGTATGCGGTCTCGGAGAAGTCGAGAATGACAACCTCGTGGTCTCTTATGTCGATACTGAGGGTGTTGATCAGGCGTATGGATGACGCGACCGTGAAACTGCCCCGCAGCGCCACGAGGCCAACGCGGGCGGCAAAATCGTCGGCCTGCCCTTTGCCTTCATGCAGGAAGGTCTGGTCGAGCAGCGGCACCGAAATCACGCTGTCCAGCTCCAGCCGCTCGAACTGGCGCGCGCTGGCCATGCCCGCGGTGATGAGGCCGATTGCCACGGCCGTCACCAGGTCCACGAACACCGTGAGTCCCATGGTAGTCACCATTACAATCAGGTGCTCTCTCTGCACGTGAAGGAGTCGCTTTATGAAGCGCCAGTCGACTATATCCCAGCCCACTTTCATCAGGATGCCCGCGAGTGCCGCGAGCGGGATGGTCTCAACGTACCGGCCGAGCCCGAGCACAAGTGCCAGCAGTATTCCGGCCCGCACCACTCCCGAGACCTGCGTGCGTCCACCGGCTCTCAGGTTGACGACGGTGCCCAGGGTGGCGCCCGCACCCGGCAGCGCCCGGAAGAGGCCGGCAACCATGTTGGCGATTCCCTGCCCGATAAGCTCCCTGTTGGCGTTGTGGCGCGTGCGGGTCATCGCATCGGCTACCAGGGACGTGAGGAGGCTGTCTATGGAACCGAGCAGCGCGATGGCAAGAGCGGGCTGCACCGCGCTCACTATGGCGTCCGCGGTAAAGACTGGAAGCATGAGTTCCGGCAGACCGGTGGGCACTTCGCCGATGACGGGCGCATCGATTAGCCAGAACAGACCCAGCATCGTGCCCACGACGAGCGCCACCAACGTGGCGGGCACGTACCTGCCCAGCCTGGCGGGCCAGCCCACGCACACGCCGAGCGTGACCAGGGCGATGGCCAGGGCGTGCAGGTTGACGTTGGTTATCGCGTCCGGCCAGCGTCCAATGACTACCGCAGGACCGGCGGCGGCAACCGCTGTTCCGAGGAAGGGCAGCGTCTGCATGACCATGATGATCACGCCGATTCCCGACATAAACCCCGATATGACCGAGTACGGGGTGAAGGACACGAACCGCCCGACACCGAGCACGCCGAGCAGTATCTGAATCGCGCCCGCCATTACGACAATCGTGAAAGCCTTGGACAGGTCATCGGCATTGGCGGTGACGATAACCGCCATAGCGACGGACATAGGGCCGGTGGGACCGGAAATCTGAGAGCGTGTTCCGCCGAACACAGCGGCGAAGAAGCCGACCGCGATCGCGCCATACAGCCCGGCGAGGGCGCCGAGACCGGAAGCGATGCCGAACGCTATCGCCACGGGAAGACCCACCACAGCGGCGGTGACGCCGCCGAAGACGTCGCCACGGAATGTGTTGAAGTCGTAGTCGAAGCCCTGGACTGTGGAACGGAGCTTATTCAATCCTGTCAACTCGCTCCAGTCTGGTTCGGCCTTCTCGACCGCCGGGAGAACAGGCCGGGTATCGTGTCGTTGACAAGCATATACACAACAGGCACAACGAGCAACGTGAGCGCCGTGGAGGTGGTGAGTCCGCCGATCACCACGGTCGCCAGTTCCGCGCTGATAATGCCGCCTGCGTCCGACACGAAGGCCGCGAGAGGTAGAAGCGCGAAGCTGGTGGTTATCGCGGTCATCAGGATCGGCCGGAGCCGCGTCCGGCCGCCGGCAATCAGCGCGTCGCGGACGCTCATCCCCCTGCCCCTCAGCCGCTCCACGAAGTCCACCAGCACTATGGCATTAGTCACAACCACGCCGATCAGCATCAGTATGCCCATCAGCGCGGGCAGGCCCAGCGTGCGCCCGGTTATCACTAGCGCGAGCAGCGCGCCGATGAGCGCGAGCGGCAGGCTCGTGATTATCACGAACGGGTTCCTGAGCGAGCCGAGGCTGGCCACCATGATGAGATAGACCAGTGTCACGCCGGCTATCATCGCGATGAAGATGCTCTGGAAGCCCTCTGCAATCTCCGCGAACACACCGCCGCTCACGACTTCCACGCCGGGCGGCAGATCCAGGGCGTCGATCTCCTGCTGCACCAGCCTGCCCACCGCCTGCGTGTTCTCTGCGACGATTGCTCCGTCGATGCTGGCCGAGCGCAGCCCGTCCGTACGCGTCACGCTGACGGGGGCCCTTACTATCGCCACGTCGGCGATCTGTCCCAGGGGAGCCGTTCCGGCCGGTCCGGCGATGGCGAGCTTCCTCAGGCCGTCCAGGTCTGCCACGCGCCCCGGACGGCCGATCAGGACCACGTCCACGTCTTCACCGTCCAGCTTTAGCGTGGCGACGGACTGGCCGGCGAGGTACTGCCGCACCTGGAGCGCGACGGTCTGGGCGGTGAGTCCAAGCCTCGCGGCGCCGGCGGGGTCGACCTCGAATACTACCTCCTCCCCTTCCTCGGCGGTGTCGTCGGAGACGTTCACCAAGCCGTCGACGGCCCTCAGCCTGTCCGCCAGGTCGCGGGCGGCCAACGATATGCCGTCGTAGTCGGCGCCGGTTATGGTGACTTCCAGTCCCGACTGCGGGGGCCCGGCGCTCAGCTCGCTCACGGATATGGTCCTGCCGGGTTGCCCCTCGAGCTGCTCACGCACGCGGGCGGCGGCGTCTTCGGGTGCGTCATCCTTCAAGTTCATCAGAATGATCGCCCTGTCGAACCCGCCAGCCGTGCCGCCTACCCTGCCGGTGGCGCTGCCCACCTGGGTGGCGTAGATGCTCGCCAAGTTCCCCACCTCGCGCTCGACCCTGGCGGCCTCCTCCACGGTGCGGTCTATTGAGGTGCCCGGCGGCATCACCACCTCGACCCGTAGGATGCGGTCGCCGCCGGACGGGAACAGCGTCACCGGAATCAGAGGGAGCAGCGCGAGGCTGGCCGCGACGAGCGCGATGGCGACGCCGATGGTAACGGCCTTGTGCGAGAGGGCCCAGCGGAGCACGGGTGCGTAGACCCGCTGCATCCAGCTTTCGGACTCGATGAGCTCATCGTCGTCGCCCACACTCAACCGCACGTCGGTCGGTCGCAGCCAGTACGCGCCGAGCACAGGTATGGCGGTGAGCGCCACAACGAGCGAGGCGATGAGGGCGAAGCTGACCGCGACCGCGAACGGGAAGAAGAAGGCCCCCACCAGCCCTTCCAGGAAAATGAGCGGAACGAAGACGGCTATTGTGGTGAGCGTTGACGCGGTGATGGCCGGCCCGACCTCAACCGTGGCCTGCAGCGCGGCGCGCCAGCGTTCGCGTCCGCCCTGGACGTGCCGGTAGAGATTCTCGAGCACCACTATGCTGTCGTCGACCACGCGGCCCACGGAGATGGCGAGGCCGCCCAGCGTCATGAAGTTGAGCGAGAAGCCCTGCCAGCTTAGCAGCAGGACCCCGGCGAAGATGCTCAGCGGTATCGAGGTCGCGATTACGAGCGTGGGGCGCAGCGTGTTGAGAAGTCCGGAGGGTACGCTGGGCCGCAGGGTGAGCATGAACAGGAACACCACCAGGAAGGCGATGCCGAAACCGAGCACGGCCTCACGCTGCAACGAGTCGATCTGGCGCTGGATCGCCGGACCGGCGTTGGAGATCGTCGACACCTGAACGTCCGGCGGCAGCGCCAGGTCGTCGAGCGCGGCGAGGGCCGCCGAGGTGACGTCTATCGTGTTGGCGTCCGCCTCCTTGATGACACCGACGCCCAGCCCCGGGCTGCCGTTGGTGCGCCATATGCTGTTGGGCATGCCCTGGCCGAGCCGGATGTCGGCCACGTCGCTCAGCACGATGGGCGCCGGCGGGTCGTCAGGGTTTTCGACTTGCCTTGCCCCAATCACGAGGCCGCCGAGCTCGTCGATCGAATCGTAGGAGTTGGCGGCCTTGACGGGCAGCGCCTTGCCGCCTGCCAGCATCACCCCGGCGGGCAGCGCGACCTCGTTCTGGGTGAGCGCCTGCGAAACCTGGAACAGCGACACTCCGCTGTCCGCCAGTGCCTCTGGCGTGACCGCCACCAGCGCACGTGTCTCCGTTCCGCCTGTGACCACGACCCTCAGCGCGCCATCTACGCCGGCGAGAGCCGGCACGACGCTCGACTCCACTAGGCGCTCGAGCTCCGGCACTCCCCCGCCCCCGCTGAATCCGAGCTGCAGCACCGGAAAGGCGTCGGGGGTGATTCGCTCCGCGTTGGGCGGCTCGACCGTGGAGGGGAAGTCGATGGCGTCCAGGCTGGCGTTCAGCGCCTGCTCCGCCTCGGCCATGTCGGTGCCGAAGTCGAAGCTGCCCACCACCACGGAGAGGAAGCCGCTCGACACCGACTGCACGGAATCGATGCCGTCGATGCCCAGCATGGCCGTTTCGACCGGCGCGGTTACGTCGCGGACTACGGCATCGGGTCCGGCAGAGGGATAGATGGTCGTTACGGTGATTAGCGGAAACTCAATCTCAGGAAAAAGCTCGACGGGCATGTTCCTGTAGGTGAAGACGCCAGCGCCAAGCAGCAAGGCTATCGCAAGCATCGTTACCACGCGCCTGCGTATGGCAAGTTGAGTTACGAATCGCATGAGTTGCGGTTCCAACTCCTCGGCTTATCTGGTCGACGTGACGGTGCCTTTGGAGACGACGGCGACGGCGCGAACCGCGCCGTACTGGGCCGCAGCCTTGCGGCCAGCCCGTCTAGTATAGGACATACGAGACCAGATTTCTCGCATTCAGTCGAGGACCGGCCTGTCTGCGGCCGCCTGTGTGTGGTAGGCTAGCCGCGACACGGCGGTCCTGGGTGGGGTACGCCGATCCTAAAGGAAGTTCTGGAACAATGTCTCACAGCGAGCCGGCACAAGTCACAGCGCAAGACGTGATGGAACGCCTTGGAAACCGGTACGGGTCGGTCGAGCGGGAGCGCCGATACGACCCGGCCTCAGAGCTCGTCTACACTATCCTGTCGCAGCACACTTCCGACATCAATTCGGAGCGCGCGTTCAACAACCTCTTGGCCACGTTCGGCACCGTGGAGGGTATAGCCGCCGCGCCCGTCGACGAGATCGAGGACGCGATTCGCATGGGCGGCCTGGCGCGGGTAAAGGCGCCCAGGATCAAGGCAATACTGGACAAGGTAGCCGAAGACGTGGGGTCGTTCGACCTGTCATTCCTGGGCGAAATGCCCCTGGCCGACGCGAAGGAGTGGCTCAAGGCGCTGCCCGGCGTGGGGCCCAAGACCGCGGCTATCGTGCTGTGCTTCGCGCTGGGTATGCCCGCCATGCCGGTCGACACGCACATCTACCGCGTGTCGAAGAGGCTGGGGCTGATAGATCAAAGGACGAACGCGGAGAAGGCCCATGACATCCTTGAGCCGATGGTTGCGGAGGACGACGTGTTCGCCTTCCACATGTACCTGATCCGCCACGGCAGGGACACCTGCAAGGCGCAACGTCCGCGCTGCGACGAGTGTGTTCTCGCCTGGGGATGCGCCTGGCTTAACGCGGCTAGTAGCGCCGCTCCTTGATGCGCGCGGCCCGCCCGGACCGTCCCCTCAGGTAGTAGAGCCGGGCGCGCCGCACCTTTCCGCGCCGCACCACCTTGACGCCCTCGACGTTCGGCGAATGGAGCATGAACGTGCGCTCCACGCCGATCTCGTGAGTTACCCTGCGCACGGTGAACGACGCCCCGGGGCCGCTTCCCCTGTCGCGGATGACCACGCCCTCGAAGACCTGGGTCCTCGTTCGGTTGCCCTCGGTCACTCTCGCGCTTACGCGAACGGTGTCGCCCGGCCTGAATTCCTCGATATTGGGGTTTGGCTCGAGGCTGATAAGATTCGGCGCTTCCATAATCAGATAGTCCTGCTTCGGTTGGTGCTGTTGAAGAGTCACTAGCGTAGAATTGTAACGCCCGCGCCCTGCTGAGCGCAAGCCGCCATCCCAGCCCGAACCCGTCCCTCGCCTGCCTTTAACCTCCGTCGTCATGCTGCTACCCTTCCGCGAAACGTCGACCTGTCGCATCGTCGCAGAAGGCTGGAGAGCACAATGCCGGAAGCACCTGATCTGGAGGTGATACGCGAGTTCCTGGAGGCACGCGCCGTGGGCGCCCGCGTGGAGCGCGCCGAGGAGACGCGGCCCGGAGTGCTCCGCTCCCTGTGCGGAGACATGTCCGCCGACGCCCCGGGGCGCGAGCTGGCGGGCATCGAGCGGCGCGGCAAGTTCCTCACGCTGCGGCTGTCCGGCGACCGGCGGCTGGTCGTAAACCCAATGCTCGCGGGCGCCTTCCAGTACTGTGCTCCGGACGACCGCCGGTTCAAGCGCACCTTCTTCACTCTCACGCTGTCCAACGACCGCGAGATTCGCTACCTGGACGACCGCCAGATGGGCAGGGCCTATTACCTGACGGAGAGCCAGCTTGGAGAGGTGCCGGGGCTGCTGGAGCAAGGGCCGGACGTGCTGGATGGCTACTCGTTCGACGAGTTCCGCGAGCGGCTACGCCCCTTCCGTGGCGAAATCAAGGGAGTGATTACGCGCGGCCGCGTGATCGCGGGAGTCGGGAACGCCTACGCGGACGAGGTGCTGTTCGAGGCGGGAATATACCCGTTTCGCAAAGTGAAGGCGCTCAGCACGGACGAGTTGGAACGCCTTCACCGAACTCTGCCGGAGGTGGTGGAGCGCGCCATGAGCGTGCTGCGCGAGCGGATGGGCGAAAAGACGCACGTGAAGCTGCGCGACTTCCTGCTGGTGCACAACAAGGGCGGCTCGCCCTGCCCCGGGTGCGGCAACGCCATCAGCCAACTCACCGCGAACAGGCGCATCACAAGCTACTGTCGCCACTGCCAGCCGGGGATGCTGCTGAGAAACTGAGCATGCCCCGGCGCGGGATGAAAAGTGCCGCTAGTCCGCCTCGACGGCCGCGGGCGTCTTATCCGCCTGGCGCGACGCTGTCTCGCCGAGCATGTCGTACGCGGACTGTAGCAGTTCCTCCGTCTCTTCCCATCCGATGCATTCGTCCGTAATCGACACCCCGTATTGGAGTTCGGACAGGTCGCTGCCGAGCTTTTGGTTGCCCGGGAACAGGTTGCTCTCCAACATGCAGCCGATGATGTCTTCGTTGCCCGCCACGCGCTGCGCGACAACGTCCTTCATTGCTACCGACTGGCGCGTGTGGTCCTTGTTGGAGTTGCCGTGGCTGCAATCGACGAGAAGCTGCGGCCGCACCCCGGCGTCGGTCAGCAGCCGCTTGGCATCGGCCACCGTTTCGGCGCTGAAGTTGGGGCCGCTTCTGCCGCCTCTCAGCACCAGGTGGCCGTCGGGGTTGCCGGTGGTGTGGACGATACACGTCTGGCCGTAGTGATCAATGCCCAGGAAGGCGTGGGGCGAGCGCGAGGAGATCATGGCGTCCACGGCGATCTGCGCGCTGCCGTCAGTGCCGTTCTTGAAGCCGACCGGCATGCTCAGCCCGCTGGACATCTGTCGGTGTGTCTGGCTCTCGGTCGTGCGTGCGCCGATTGTGGCCCACGACACCAGGCCGGCCAGGTACTGGGGCACCACCGGATCGAGGAACTCGGTGCCGCAGTAGACGCCCATCTCGGCTATCCGCAGCAGCAGCGATCGGGCGCGGTACAACCCCTCCCCTATGTCGAAGGTGTCGTTGAGGTGCGGGTCGTAGATAAGACCCTTCCAGCCGACGGTTGTGCGGGGCTTCTCGAAGTACACCCGCATGATCACCAGAATACGGTCTTCGAGACGCTTGGACAGCTCCAGAAGTCTCTCGGCGTATTCGATCGCGGACTGCTCGTCGTGTATGGAGCATGGCCCCGTGATCATCATCATCCGCTTGTCTTCGCCGCGAAGGATCGCTTGGATCTGGCGTCGCCCTTCGAGCACGGACTGCTCCGCCGATGGCGTACTGGGCAGTCGGTTGACGAGCGAAACAGGACTGATAAGAGGTTCGGTGCTGCTCACGTTTACATCTCTCGTTGGTGAGGGTTGCATTAGTCCTTCCTTGTGCCGGGGTTTCGGCGCATCACCCACTGCTGCGAGGCCCACAAAAAACCCCAACCGATTTGCCGGTTGGGGTCTCTGCCGGGCCGCCCTTCGATTTATGCCAAATCTGTCAGAATCGCGGACACGCAAGCCCCCAACCGGCCGAAAATGTTCCGGTGTACTGCCAGCATCCACGGGGGCGATGTCCTCGCGGGCCAATCATGATGGCCCATTGTAGATTCCTTCACAATGAAGTGTCAATAGCTTTGCAATCTTTTTGAGAATTTTCCCGACGAAGCGCCAACGAAATCAGGGAAACCCCGCGAATCTGCCCACATTACCCGCGGTGAAGAGCGTGAGCCGGCGTGGGCTGGCGCGAGTCTCGTGGGTTGCCCCCACGAGCGGTCGCGCTTATGATTGGCCGCGAGGGGCGCTGCCACCCTACCCAACTGCAAGCCAGCCCTACGGAGGTTGCGATGACACATGATGCCGAACAGGAGCCGCTGGACACTATGAGAGCGGTTGCCGAGAGGGCCGGGCTCCATCTTTCCGACGACGAGCTGCGAGAGCTTAAACCCGTCTACGACCGCTACGCGTCGGAGGCCGCGCGTCTGCATGACGCGCCGCTCGACGCCGAGGACCTGGCGGTGGTGTTCACGCCAAACTCGGAGTACTCGTAGCCCACAGGCGCGGAGGTTCGACCGATGACCCACAACAACACCGAACTTTGCCACCTGACCATCGGACAGGCCGCGCCCCTTCTGGGCGGCGGCGAACTGTCTCCCGTGGAGCTTACCCGCGCGTTCCTGGAGCGCGTCGACAGCCTGGACTCTTCGCTGAACGCCTACATCACCGTCCTGGCGGACGAGGCGCTTGCGGAGGCTCGGACGGCTGAGGCGGAGATACTTCGCGGCGACCATCGTGGGCCGCTGCACGGGGTGCCCATCGCCCTGAAGGACCTGTACGACACCGCCGGCGTGCTCACGACCGCAAGCTCCCGGGTGATGGCGGACAGGGTGCCGGACGAGGACGCCACCACCACGGCGAGGCTGCGGCAGGCGGGCAGCGTGCTGCTCGGCAAGCTGGCCATGCACGAGTTCGCGCTGGGCGGCCCCGACCCTACGAACGGCTTCCCGCTTGCTCGAAACCCCTGGAACCTGGAGCACATTCCCGGCGGCTCCAGCAGCGGCTCGGGCACCGCGGTGTCGGCCGGGCTGTGCATGGGCTCGCTCGGCTCGTGCACCGGCGGCTCGATACGAGGTCCGGCGTCGTTCTGCGGGATGGTCGGCCTGAAGGCAACCTACGGGCGGGTGAGCCGGTACGGAGTGGTGCCGCTGAGCTGGAGCCTCGACCACTGCGGCCCAATGACCTGGACCGTGGAGGACACGGCCATCATGCTCCAGGCCATCGCGGGCTACGACCCGAACGACCCGACGACCCGCCGGGCGCCGGTACCCGATTACTCCCGGTCGATCGTCGCCGACGTTTCCGGCCTTCGCATAGGCGTGCCGCGCCACTTCTTCTTCCCCGACAGCGAGGACGTGGACAGCGAGGTGCTGGCTACGGTGGACACCGCGCTCGATGTGTTCGAGGACATGGGCGCGACCGTCGAAGAGATAACTATCCCGTCGCTTGAGTACGCGGGAGCGTCGCAGCCGGTCATCATGCTCAGCGAGGCGTTCGCGTACCACCAGGCGAACCTGCGCAGCCGGCCTGACGAGTACGGCGAAATGGTGCGTGCGCGCTTCCGGGTGGGCGGCATGTTCGGCTCCGGCGACTACGTGCAGGCGCAGCGGGTTCGCGGCGTCATCAGGCGCGAGTTCGCGGAGGCGATGCGCCAGTACGACGTCATCGTGTCGCCCACGTCGTCCACACAGCCGCCTCGTTTCGACGCGGTGGAGCGGTTCGGCGTGCCGCGCGGCCCCAGCTTCACCGGGCCGTACAACCTGACGGGGATGCCGGCCATTTCCATACCCTGCGGCTTCACCGAGGCGGGACTGCCAGTCGGGTTGCAGATCGCGGGCAAGCCATTCGACGAGCCGACGGTGCTCAGGGCCGCGTACACCTACGAGCAGCGGGCGCGCTGGTTCGAACGCCGCCCGCCGGTATAGGGTGGCTTATCCCCTCTCCCTCGATGGGAGAGGGCTAGGGTGAGGGTGAAGACACGGCGGGCCGTTGGCTACGCTTCCGGCTGTTGTAGGAGCTGAAGGGTGTTGCCGTCGGGGTCCTGGAAGGTGGCGACCCAGCCGCCCCAGTGCTCCTGCTCGGGCGGTCGTACGAACCGGACGCCCCGCGCCCTGAGCCTTTCGAATGCCGACTGGATGTCAGACGTGGCGAGGTTGACCATAATCCTGTGCGGCTCACGCGTGTTGCTGTCTACGCCGGAGTGGGCGCCGACGCTGAGGCGCATGTCGCCCCAGCGGAACGCGACGAAATCGGGGCGCACCGAGTGGGGCGTCAACTCCAGCGTGTCGCGGTAGAAGCGGACGAGGCGGTCCAGGTCGCCGGTCCAGACGATCACCCCGGCCACGCCGTCCACTATCGCCACGCTACACCTCGGCGGCGGCGAGCTCGACCTCGGGGCGCGGGCCGTAGTAGCTGCAGCTTCCGCACCTGGCGTTGGCGCGGCCCGATGCCACCAGCATGTTGCCGCACTCGGGGCAAGGCTCGGGGATGGGCCGCTGGTTGGTGGTGAACTCGCAGGCGGGGTAGTTGGAGCAGCCGAAGAACCGGCGTCTCTTGCCGCTCTTCTGCTGGCGCTCCACCAGGTCGCTGCCGCACTCGGGGCACTCCACGCCGACGCGGGTCAGGAGCGGGCGGGACTCTTTGCACTCAGGGAATCCGCTGCACGACAGGAAGCGACCGAACCGGCCCGACTTGATGACCATGGGCCGCTCGCACTTCTCGCAGACCTCGTCGCTCTCCTCGTCGATAAGCTCGCGGGGGACGCGCTGGGCCACTTCGAGCGCGCGCTCCACGGAGGCGTCGAACGGGACGTAAAGCTCCCTTAGCGTCGGCTCCCAGGGGCGCTTGCCTTCGGAAATGTCGTCCAGGTACTTCTCCACCTCTCCGGTGTAACCCACGTCCATTATGTCCGGGAAGTGCTCTTTGAGAAGGCCGACGACGGCCTTGCCCAGCTTGGTGGGCACGAACCGGCCCTGGTCCTTGAGCACGTAGTCGCGGGTCATGATGGTCGACATTATCGGCGCGTAGGTGCTGGGGCGTCCGATGCCCGCCTGCTCGAGCTGCTTGATGAGCGTCGCCTCGGTGTAGCGGGGCGGCGGCTTGGTGAAGTGCTGGTCGGCGGCCAGGCCCAGGCAGTCGAGCGCGTCGCCCTGTTCGAGCACGGGCAGCGGCGGAGTCTCCTCATTCTCGTCCGCCTGGGAGTCGTCCATGCCCTCGGTGTACAGCGCCAGGTGACCCTTGAACCTGAGTACGCGGCCATTGGCGCGGAACAGGTACACGGTGCCGGACGCGCCGGGGGCCGCGACGTCCACCGCAGTGGAGTCGAAGCGTGCGTCGGCCATCTGGCTCGCCAGCATTCGCTGCCAGATGAGGCGGTACATCCTGAGCTGGTCCCTGTTCAGGTGGCGCTGCAGGGCCTCAGGCTCGCGCCCTACCGAGGTGGGCCGGATGGCCTCGTGGGCCTCCTGCGCGCCCTTCACCTTGCGCCGGTACGAGCGCGGCGACTTGGGCATGAACTCCGGGCCGTACTTCCGCTCGATGACCTGCCTGGCCTCATGGACGGCGCTCTGGGCGACGTTGGTGGAGTCGGTCCGCATGTAGGTTATGAGGCCGACCTCGCCCTCGTCCCCGATGTTTATACCCTCGTAGAGCTGCTGGGCGACGCGCATGGTCTGGCGGGCGCTGAACCGCAGCTTGCGGGCCGCCTCCTGCTGGAGCGTGCTGGTGATGAAGGGCGGCTTGGGCCTGCTGACCGAGTCCGTCTTCCGCACCGCGTCCACGGCGTACTCCGCGCCGTCGAGATCGGAGGTTATCTCGTTCGCACGCTCGCCGTCGGAGACCTTGATCCTGCCCTTCTGACCCTTGATGGAGTGCAGGCCCGCCTTGAAGCGGATTCGCTGTGACGCGCTCTCGCCCCGCTTGGCCAGCGTGGAGGCGATGGTCCAGTACTCCTCGGGCTTGAAGGCGTCTATCTCGTCTTCGCGGTCGACTATCAGTCGCAGCGCGACGGACTGCACGCGGCCGGCGGACAGGCCGCGCCGGACCTTCTTCCACAGCACGGGGCTGAGCTTGTAGCCGACCACCCTGTCCAGTATGCGGCGCGCCTGCTGCGCGTCGATGAGGTTGCGGTCCAGCCGTCCGGGATCGGCGAAGGCCTTTTCGATGGCGTCGCGGGTGATCTCGTGGAACACGACGCGCTGCGCCTTGTTCTCAGGGATCTTAGCCGCCTCGATGATGTGCCACGAGATGGCCTCCCCCTCCCTGTCGGGGTCGGTGGCGAGGTACACGGTGTCCGCCTGCTTGGACTCCTTCACCACCTCGGAAATGACCTTCTTCTTGTCTTCCATGACCAGGTATTCCGGCCGGAAGCCGTCGTCGTCTATTTCGACGCCCATCTTTCGCTTAGGCAGGTCTCTCACGTGCCCCATCGAGGCGATGGCGACGTAGCCGTTGCCCAGAAAGCGGCCAATGGTGCGGGCCTTGGTAGGTGATTCTACGATTACAAGGTTCTTTGCCATTTCATCCTGCTGCGGTTGTGTATTGGGCCGGCGGCTCCATGATTCTGACGTAGTTCATGCCGCCGACCTGCTTAACGAGTCCTTTGAGCTCCATCATAGCGAGCGCGCCGCTCACAGTCGTGATGGACAGCCCGGAGTTTCTAACAATTTCGTCGATGTGCGCAATGTCGTAGGAGACATACTGGAGCACCGCGGCCTCGTTCTCGTCCTGGGGAATCAGTGCCGCAAGCTCCATCTGCGCGCCCACAGAGTCGATGTCGAGTTCCTCGAGAATGTCGCTGGAATCCATAACCAGCTTGGCCGCGGAGTCCCTGATGAGTTGATTCGCGCCTCGGCTGCCGGGCGAAAGCGCATTGCCGGGAACGGCGAATACCTCCCGGTTGTCCTCGATCGCGTACCTTGCGGTGAAGAGCGCCCCGCTTTTCTCAGGGGCCTCGACGACGAGCGTCCCCAGCGTCATGCCGGCCATTATGCGGTTGCGGCGCGGGAAGTTGCCCGGGTTGGGCTGCGTGCCCAGCGCGAACTCGGTTATCAGGGCGCCGTTGGCCGCGATTTCGGACGCAAGGTTTGAGTGCTCCGCGGGATAGATGGTGTCCATGCCGCTGCCCATCACCGCGATGGTCCGCTGTCTGGCGTCCAGCGCCGCGCGGTGGGCAATGCCGTCGATGCCCCGGGCGAGTCCGCTCACTATCACGACGCCGGCGCGCGCGAGGTCGGTGGCCAGCCGCTGCGCCATCTCCCGGCCGTAGGGCGACGCCCGGCGCGTGCCGACCACGGCGATGGAGCGCTCGTCCTCGGGCAGCAGCTCTCCGCGCACGAACAGAAGCGGCGGCTTGTCTGTGAACTCCCTGAGCCGCGGCGGGTAATCGTCGTCGTGCCAGGTGACGGCCCGGACGCCGATTTCCGCCAGTCGTTCAAGCTCGCGATCGGGGTCGATCGCGGGCCGGCGCTCGGCCACCTGGGCAAGGGCGCCCGCGTCCACGCCGGCCTCGCGCAGCTCGCCCTCGCCGGCGCGCCACGCCTCGGACAGGTCGCCGAAACGCTTCTCCATCAGCGCGAAGTGCGACCTGCCTATGCCGGGTATCTTGTTGAATGCAATCCAGTGCTTGAGTTGGTTCGATTCCATGAGCGCGGGTTATTCTAGCACACAGTGTCAAGTCGGGGTTTGGCGACGCCCGACGAAGCGTGGGACAGGGCCTTTTCATCCTCCCCTGTAAAATCTGCTCGATTCTGCTCCATTCCGCCCATTTCGTAGCTGGGCGGCCTGTCCTCTTTCTGTTCGATCGCGGTACACCAGCGTTAAGTTTGGCGCAGAACGTGACGGTGGTGCTGGGCGGGAAAACTAAGAGCCTTCACACCCATCCCAACCTTCCCCCTGCGGGGAGGAAGGGACTGTAATAGAAAATAGCACGTGTGTGCTGTAGAATCAAGAGCGTGGGAACTTTGGGCATCACCATCTCCGCGAATTTACGGCGAAACTGGTTGATTGGGGCGGACCGGTGGGGAGAAATGGCGCACGAATGAGAACTGGTGGGACGTGGGTGAGAATGGGTGAGACACGAATGGGAAGGGATGGCGCGGGAAAGTGACGGAATTTTCGGGGGTGCGGGTGCGTGCTCAATTGCCGGAACGATTGTTGTACGGCTACAATATAGACGCCTGTTAGCAGCGATTGCAATGGCCACATGGAGTTTCTGACATGCGCCTTACCAGGATTCGATACGGCAATATCCCGCCGTTCACCGAGCCGGTGGAGATCACGTTCGACGAACGAGTGAACGTGTTCGTTGGGCCGAACGCGACCGGGAAGAGCAGGCTGCTGTCGGCCATCGACGAATGCTTCAACGGCGATCGAGTCCGCAGTGAATGGAATGAAGGCACGATTAGGTACGAATTTTACCCGGATCACCTGGAGTTGACTCGTTGGGAAGAGCAGTACTATCCCGACGAGTGGACTGAGGGTAAGAACGTGCTGTGTGAAGATGATGAGTTCGTTACCGCCGAGCCGGAACCGCCGGTGATTTACATAGGCCCCCACAGGATTGGGCTACCCCCTGTGTCGGAGTTAGGCACGATAGACACGTACGGTTCCACGATAGAGGAGACTCTGTCAGGGCCATTTTGCGGAGCCAGGCTGAGAGCCGCCATCGAATTGCTATACGCCAAAACGCGCACTATGTTTGACGAAGAAAGGCAAATGGACCTGCCAATCGACGAACGCAGGGCGGCGAAATTCCTTCGCGTTGAGAAAGTGTCCCATTCGTGCGCCAAGGCTATCTGTGAAGAGGTAATCACGTCTGAAGTGGCAGTGAACTATCCCACCGGCCTGTTTATGGATGACATTGCGTACCAACCAATGGGCGATTGGGATGGTCTATCCATGAACCGGATGCTCGGCGTCTTTACCAGTGACACCCCCACGTTTCATCACATCAGGCCCGCGGATAGGCCGACTGTCCCAGGAGTGACCGGCCCCAAGCCGATCTATGCAGGCGACCTTAGCTCGGGATCGCAGTCTGTTCACCTATGGATACTGTGGCTGGCGTTCAAGATGCTGAACCACTATGAGTTCGCCGAGGGCTGGAACGAGAAGCCTGCCATTCTGCTGATAGACGAGATCGAGAACCACCTGCACCCCACATGGCAGCGGAGGGTCATTCCCGCTTTGCTGAAACACTTTCCGGGCTTGCAGATTTTCGCCGCCACACACTCTCCATTCGTGGTGGCCGGGTTGAGGACGGGGCAGGTGCACATGCTGAATCGGGATGCCGATGGGGTGGTCAGGGCCAGCACGAACGAGCGCGACATCATCGGATGGACCACGGATGAGATCCTACGGACGTTCATGGGCGTCGATGAGCCGACGGATCAACTGACGGTTGACAGGTCGAATAGATTGCGTGAACTCCGCGGCAAGGATGACCTCACCGATGCAGAATCAGACGAGTTGGCTCAGTTGCGCCGCCGGGTGAACGAGGACTTCATCTCCAGCAGCACGCCTTTGGAAGAGCAGAGGGAGCGTTACGGCGACATGATGCTGGAGTTCTTGCAGTCCCGGCAGTCCGAACTGTCGCAGGACGGTAGCTAGGCAAGGATGCGGTGGATCGACCGAGGACCGGAGCCTGAAGGCGTCGAGGACTACGCACAGCGGTTCACACAGGGATGGATCGAATACTTCGGTGACCGGTTAGGACAACGCCCGAGCGACGCGCATTGGGGGCAGTTCAGGGGGATGTTGGGTGATCGCTCAGGTGGCAACTGCTGGTATTGCGAGCGACGGTGCATGCGGGATGCGGAGGACACGGGGAAGTCGCCTACGGTCGACCACTTCCGGCCGCTGAACCGCTTCCCCGAGCTGGCTTACCAATGGGGCAACTGGGTCTTCAGTTGCCGCAGATGCAACGAGGACTACAAAGGGGGCGAGTGGCCGGAGTCTGGCTATGTTGACCCGGGCACCGACAATGAGCGAGAGCGGCCTGAGAGCTACTTCGACTACGATACCGACACTGGGGAGATAATCCCAATTGACGGGCTGACCTCGGAAGCTCGCGTGAGAGCGCAGCGTACGATAAACGATCTGGGCCTGAACAGGTTGGACGTGCGGTTCTATCGCCAGCATTGGATTAGCCAGTTTGTCAAGGACTGCCAGGAGTTTCCAATTGAGGAAGTTCTGGCGCTTGCCGAGTTTCAAATACAAACCGGCGCTGAATTTGCCGGCTCCGCCTTGATGGTGGCTCGGCAACTGCGGGCGTCACCCCCATCCTAACCTTCCCGCTGCGAGGGGGAAGGGACTATCGTGCGGAGCGTAAGGGACGGCCCGCGCTGGCTACGTTAGGCCGCGCAGGTGGTACGTGGGGCGCACGTCGGGGGGGAGCGGGGCGGCAGCGTTTTCGGCGATGCCGGTGTTGACGAGGGCGGAGTGGATGCCGAAGGCGTTGGCGCCGCGGATGTCCGTCTCGGGCTGGTCGCCTATCATCACCATGTCGGAGGTCCCGGAGCGACGCCTGGCTTCCTGGAACATCGCGGGGTGCGGCTTGCCCAGCCGCTCGAAACGCAGGCCCGGTCTGCCCGGATAGCGCAGCTCGAGCGCGGCCTCGAACAGCAGCGCGACGCTTGCGCTGGCGATGCCGAAGCCGCCCTCGGCGGTGGGGTAGATGAGGTCCGGGTTGGGTAGGACGAGCCGGACGCCCTCGCCAGCGTCGATGCGCCTGAACATGGCCGACATCACCTGGTCGACTGTCTCGACGAACGGAAAGCCCGCCTGGTCGCCGATGACTACCGCGTCGAAAGGCTCGGATGGCTCGGCGATACGCCCCCCGGCGGCCCTGACGTAGCTGCGGCTGTCGTCCGTGCCCAGCACCACGCAGCGCGCGCCCGCCAGCCCCTCGCGGCGGAAGTGGTCGACCAGCAGCGAGCCGGAGGTGATGATGGCGTCCGGCGCGATGTCCAGACCCATCCGCCTGAAGCGTCCCGACCTGGTTTCGGGGAGCGCGGAGGCGTCGTTCGTCAGCACGTAGTAGGGCTTGGCGGCGCGGTTAAGCTCCGCTATCAACTCCACCGCGCCGGGGTAGGAGCCGAACGAGTCGGCGAGCACGCCATACGAGTCGAACAGCATCACCGAGTAGCGGTCCACCAGCTCGCGGATGGTCGCCTCGATGGGCGCGCCGCAGGGCCGGTCCGGTTCGGCCTCGCTCACTGCGCCACGTCCGGGCGGCGCTTCCAGGTGCCGGTCGCCTGCTCGAAGGCGTGGGCGAGTTGGAGCACGCCGAAGTCGTCGCGGAACCTGCCCACTATCTGTACGCCCACCGGCAGGCCCTCCGGCGTGAATCCGCACGGCACGGAGATGGCGGGGTGCGCGGTGGCGGTGATGTAGTAGCAGGACTTCATCCAGTCGATGTACGACTCCATCTGCACGCCGTTGATCTCGGTGACGTAGCGCTGCTTTACGTCGAAGGGCGGCACCTGGCTTACGGGGCAGACCAGGAACTCGTAGGTCTCCATGAAGTCGTGGACGCGCTGGAACAGCTCCGCGCGCTTGGTATCGCCCCAGCCGACCTGCGGCCCGGTCAGTTTCTGGCCCTGCTCGATGTCCCAGATGACGGTGTCCTTCAGCTTGTCCCTGTGTTCTTCCAGAAGCTGCGTCTGGCCCATCGCCCTGGCGTAGTGGCGCCAGACCTTGAAGATCGCGTCGGTGTCGGTGAAGTCCGGCTCGGCGTCCTCGACGACGCAGCCGAGCGACTCGAACGCGCCGCGTTGGGCGTCGATGGCGGCGGTGACTCGCGGGTCCACGGGCAGGCCGCCCAGGTCGCGGCTCCAGGCGATGCGCGTGCCCGAGAAGTCGCGCTCCAGCGGCTCGAGGAAACGCTCGCCCGGCTCGGTGATGGAGATGGGCACGCGCGGGTCCGGGCCGGCGATGGCGCTGAGCAGCAGCGCGGCGTCGGACACGGTGCGCGCCATTGGGCCCTGCACTGACGTCGGATTCCAGCTGCCGCCGCCGGGCCAGGCGGGCACCCTGCCGGGCGAGACGCGGAAGCCGACGACGTTGCAGAAGTTGGCGGGGTTGCGCAGCGAGCCGCCGGTGTCGCTGCCGTCGGCGATGGGCTGCATCCCGCAGGCGAGCGCGACTGCCGCGCCGCCGCTGCTTCCGCCGCACGTAGTGGTGGTGTCGTAGGGGTTCAGCGTCTCGCCGAATACCTCGTTGTAGGTCTGCGATCCGGCGCCGAACTCCGGCGTGTTGGTCTTGCCCGTGGTGATTGCGCCGGCGGCCCTGAGACGCTGGATGATCAGCGCGTCGAAGTCGGGTACGTTGTCTGCGTAGATGGGCGAGCCGAAGGTGGTGCGGATGCCCTTGGTGGGCACCAGGTCCTTGTGGGCGATCGGCAGGCCGTGCAGCACACCCACGTCGTCGCCACGCGCGAGCGCGGCGTCGGCGGCGTCAGCGCCCGCCAGCGCGCGCTCGGGCACCAGTGTGACAATGGCGTTCACGCTGGGGTTGACGCGCTCGATCTGGCGCAGGTGGGCTTCCATCACCTCGCGGGCGGATAGCTGGCGCTCGCGAATGAGGCGCGCTAGCTCGTGGGCGGTCTTGAAGCAGATTTCGATGTTGGACATCGTTCACCCTCACCCTAACCCTCTCCCATCAAGGGAGAGGGGACGATTCGGAATGCTCGCTAGAGCGGTACGACCTCTTCGCTGGTCCAGCGGTCGATGGCGGACTGGCCGCGCGGGCTGACCTCGCCGCGCACGCGCACGTTCACCAGGGTCGGACGCTCCAGGCGGAAGGCGCGCTCCAGCGCGGGCGACAGCTCCTCGGGATTCTCGACAAGCTCGCCGTGGCCGCCCAGCCCGCGCACGACCAGATCGTAGCGCGTGGGGAGCAGGTCTGTGGCGACGGTCTTGCCGTACACGCCTAGCTGTATCTGGCGGTCTATGCCCCACGCGGAGTCGTTGCCCATTATCGCCACGATGGCCAGGTTGTGGCGGACGGCGGTGTCGAACTCCATGCCGTTGAAGCCGAAAGCGCCGTCGCCGGTGAGCATCACCACGCGCCTGCCGGGATTCGCGATCTTGGCGGCCAGCGCGGTCGGCAGCGTGGGGCCCAACATGCCGGACGTGCTGACATAGAACCAGCTACGCGGGCTGCGGGCGGGCGTGGACGCCCTTCCGAAGTGGCAGAAGTCGCCGCCGTCGTAGACCACGAAGTCGCCCTCGCGCAGGTGGTTGCGCAGTTCTTTGTGCACGTAGAGCCCGTGCATTGGCATCTCGGCCACTGCGAGCGTCTCCAACTGCTCTCGCTGGGCGTCCACCTCGTCGCCGAGCCTGTCCAGCCAGGGCAGCCTGGGCCAGGTGTGGCGCTCGGCCTCGCTCGTTAGCTGCTCGATCACCGCCTCGACATCGCCGACCACGCCCTCGGCCACGCCGCGGTTGCGCCCGATCTCGGCCGCGGACGGATCGACCTGGACCACCTTCGCGCCCGCGGCGATCTGGGGCGGCTGGGCGTAGCCGACGATGAGGTCCTGCTTGCGGCCGAGCAGCATCACCAGGTCGGCCTCGCGGACCAGCCGCGCGGCGCGGTTGAGGCCGCTGTCGTAGAAGCCGAAGCAGTACGGGTGGTCGTCGGAGACCAGGCCGCGCGCGTCGCCCTCTGTCATGAGCGGCAGTTTGGTGGTCTCGATGAACCTCTGCAGCGCCTCGCCCGTCTCGGCGTAGGCGGCGGGGCTTCCGGCGATGATGAGCGGGCGCTCCGCCGCGCGCAGCAGGTCCACGATGCGGCGCGCCTGCTCGGCGGTGGCGCCCGGCGGTGGCGCGCCCCTGTACTCGGACGGCGCGAAGTAGCTCACCTCGTCCTCGTTCACGGTCTGCTGCTGCACGTCGACCGGGATCGTCAGGTGCACCGGCCCGCGCCGGCCGCTGTAGGCGACGCGCAGGGCGTGGGCGATCATGTCTGGTATGCGGCGGGCGTCGGGCACGAACCACGCGCCCTTGGTGGTGGGCGCGGCCATGCCTACCTGGTCTATCTCCTGCATCGCGCCGCGCCCGAGCTCCAGTGACTCGGCGCAGCCGCTGATGGAGAGCAGCGGGCTTTCGGAGTGCGTGGCGTTGGACAGGCCGGGTATGGCGTTGGCGAACCCGGGGGTGGTGTACATGGCGACGCCCGGCCCGCCGGTTATGCGGCCCCAGGCGTCGGCCATGTGGACGGCGGCCTGCTCGTGGCGCGTGTCGTAGAAGCGGAAGCCCTCGTCGGCCATGACGTCGAGCGCGGGCAGGATGTGGTCTCCCGCGAGCGTAAAGACGTTCTCTACGCCTTCGAGTCTCAGCGCCCTGGCGATAAGGTGGCTGCCGGTCAGCCTGGCCCGGTCGGTCATCGATTACTCCTTGCGGCGAAAGGGGGCCGCCGAACCGCGGCCCCCGCCAGATAGTCCTCGTTGCGGCGGACGGCGCCGCCCCGCGTAGACGCTATTCGAGGAAGTCCTTCAGCTTCTTGGAGCGCGTGGGGTGCCGCAGACGGCGCAGCGCCTTGGCCTCGATCTGGCGTATGCGCTCGCGGGTCACGCCGAAGTCGCGGCCGACCTCCTCCAGCGTGCGGTTGCGTCCGTCCTCCAGGCCGAAGCGCAGTTGCAGGACGCGCGCCTCGCGGTCGCTGAGCGTGGAGAGGATGTCCTCGACCTGCTCCCTGAGAAGCTGGTACGAGGCGGCTTCGGAGGGGGTGAGCGTGCTCTTGTCCTCGATGAAGTCGCCGAGGTGGCTGTCCTCCTCCTCGCCAATCGGCGTCTCCAGCGAGACCGGCTCCTGCGAAATCTTCATGATCTCGCGCACCTTGTCGGGCATCACCTCCAGGCCGTCGCCGATCTCCTCGCTGGTCGGCTCGCGCCCGTACTCCTGCACGAGCCTGCGGCTCACGCGCAGCAGCTTGTTGATGGTCTCGACCATGTGGACGGGAATCCGGATGGTGCGCGCCTGGTCGGCGATGGCGCGGGTTATGGCCTGCCTTATCCACCAGGTGGCGTAGGTGCTGAACTTGTAGCCCTTGCGGTAGTCGAACTTCTCCACGGCGCGGATGAGGCCGATGTTGCCCTCCTGGATGAGGTCGAGCAGCGACATGCCTCTGCCGATGTACTTCTTGGCGACGCTGACCACCAGTCTCAGGTTGGCCTCGGCGAGGTGGCGCTGGGCGCCCTCGCCGCGCTCCCTGATGATGGAAACGTGGCGCTTGAAGAGGAGCTCGTAGGTCTTGAGCGCCTCGAGCACCTCGTCGGACTCGATGAGCCGGTGCATGTCCACGGAGGTGGGCCTGCCCCTGGCGAGGTCCAGGGCGTAGTCCATCAGGTCCGCCCTGACCTCCTCCGGCTCCCGGTTGAGCAGCTCGGCGACGAAGTTGAGCAGCGCTTCGGGAAGCTCGCCGTAGAGCACCATGCGCCGGGAGACGGGATCGGCCATCATCTCCGGCACGGTGCCGTACCGCTCGCCGGGGCCGTTGTACCGGGACAGCGCGTCGTCCAGCGCGGCCCGGGCCTCGTCCGGCTCGGAAGGCTCGGCCTCCAGCACCTGCAGCACCTCGTCGGGCAGCAGCCGGGTGTCGAGGGAGAAGGCTCGCAGGTCGGCCTTCACGTCTTCGGGGTCTTTGCCCAGGTCCTCCGCGATGTAGGCGAGCATCTCTTCGGGCAGCTCGCCGTCCAGGGCGTCGCGCATCTCCGGGGCCGCCATGAGATCGCGTATGCTGGGCGGGTCACCTTCGACCTTCAGGTACGCCATCAGCGAGTTTTCCAGTGGCTGCGCGTCGCCTATCCTCTTGAGCAACTGGATCATGTACCGCCAGTAGAGCACGTTGTCTGTGGCGTTTATGCCGAGTTCGTCATCGAGCAGCTCGAAGTGCTTGCCGGCCTCCATCTCGCGCGCCAGGGAACGCTCCTCGGGCGCCTTGAGAAGGCTGACGCGACCGATCTCGCGCAGGTACATGCGCACGGGGTCGTCGATCATTTCCGAGGTGTCCACCTCTTGCTTCCAGGCGTCGACGGCTGCCGCCTCGGCGTCTCGAGCCTTCGCTGCCGTGGCCGTCGCCGCGGAGTTCGCGGCGTTCAGTTCCCCGTCGGGATCGTTCGGAAGAAACCCGTCCTCGCGGGACCTGGGCATACTGGACATGTCCTGGGGGGAAGTCGCGTGCTTGAAGGTGTCCATAGCTCCGTTCATGCCACCCTCCTGGTGTTCTCTCGTTCTCTCGTTCTCTCATTCTCTCGGATGCATCTCTGCGCCCAATCGCGCTCTTAGGATAGAGCCGCGCGCCGCTCCCGTCGAGTAGCGGAGGCGCGCGATTTGCCATTTCTTTCTAGCCCGAAAGCTCCCTTATGCCCGCGTTGACCCTTTCGATCTCCTGCTCCAGGTGTCTCGGCGGGGGAATCCCCGGGTTCTCGGTATCCATCAGCGTTTCCTGGAGTTCCTTGAGTTGGCGGATGCGCAGCCTTGCCACGCACTGTTTGAACGCATCCTCGCTCTGCCGCCGGTCGGCGGGCTCCGGCTCCCGGCGGAGCAGGTGCGCGATCCGCTCCCTCAGCGTCTCGTCCAGGCTCTCCTCGAACTGTTCGGCGGCGCCGCCGTCCCGCAGGCGTTGGAACAGCTCGCGGTCCTCGGTGTGACGGAACAGCTCGGGCGACAGGTCCTGGGCGTGTTCGCTCAGCTCCGGCCTGCTCAGCAGCAGCGCGAGCGCGCGCTCGTCGAGCGAGCGGCTGGGATCGACCGCCAGCCTGTCGGCGCTCATGCCCGGCGCGGCGGAGTCCCGGCGTCGCGGGGCGGACCTGCCCGCCGGCGCGGCGCGCGCGGGCGACACGCTGGCCAGCAGCGCCTCCCTGGAGACGCCGAGGGCGTCGGCGAGGAGGCGGGTGTAGCGCTCCTGGTCGAACGCGTTGCCGGTCGAGGCGATGAACGGGAACACCGCCTGGGCCGCCTGCGCCTTGCCCTGCCCGGTGGTCAGGTCGAACCGCGAGGCCATCGCGGGCACCAGGTACTCCACCAGCGGCGTCGCGCCCTCGATGACGCGCTCCCACGCCGCGCGGTCGCCGCGAATCAGCGCGTCCGGGTCGGTTCCGGCGGGCAGCGGCGCGATTCGCAGCGTGATCGGCTCGCGCCATATCGTCCCAACGCCCAGCGCCGAGCCGGAGGGCGCACTCTGCCGGCTGACGATGCGCCACGAGGACTCCAGGCTGCGCAGCGTCGCCTCCTGGCCCGCGGCGTCGGCGTCCAGCGCGAGCACGAACGACGACGCGAGCGAGCGCAACTGCGACACCTGCCGCTCGGTGAGCGCGGTGCCCATCGAGGCCACCACGTTGGCGTAGCCGAACTCGTGGGCCGCGATGGCGTCCATGTAGCCCTCGACCACCACGCCGACGCCCTCCGACCTGATGCCCTCCGACGCGAGGTGGAGCGCGTAGACGGTGTCGCTCTTGTTGAACACTGGCGTCTGGGGCGTGTTGATGTACTTGGGCATCGCGTCGCCGAGGGCGCGCGCGCCGAAACCGATCACCCGCCCCTGGCGGTCGTGTATCGGGAACATCAGCCGGTTGTAGAAGAAGTCGCGGGATGGGCCGCCCTCCTCGTTCTGGCGCAGAAGGCCCGCCTTCAGCGCGTCGTCCTCGCTCACGTCCAGCCGCGCCAGGTGCTCCTTCAGCGCGTTGCCCGGCGGGCTGTAGCCGAGCTGGAAGCGCTTGGCCGCCTCGGCGGACAGGCCGCGCTCCTGCAGGTACTCCCTGGCCTGCTCGCCCTGCGGTGACTTCAGCACATCCTGGTAGAAGCGGGCCGCCTCGGCGTTCGCCGTGTACAGGCCGTCGCGCTTCTCGCCGGACGACGGGCCGAGCTCCACGCCGGTCTTGCGGGCGAGCAGCCTGAGCGCGTCGGCGAACTCCAGGTTCTCGGACCGCATCACGAACGAGAATGCGTCGCCGCCGGTGGCGCAGGCGCCGAAGCACCGCCACGACTGGCGCTCGGGGCTGACCACGAACGAAGGCGTCTTCTCCGTGTGAAACGGGCAGAGCGCCTTGAAGTTACGGCCCGCCTTCTGGAGCGCGACGTAGCCGGACACCGTGTCCACGATGTCCAGCCGGGCCTTTATGTCGTCTACTACGCTCATTCGCTCTCCTGGGCGGCGCGGTAGGCGTACCTCGTCAGCCTGGTCAGCGGGCCGCGGACGTTGCTCAGGTGCCAGGAGAAGTGGTCGATGCTGGCCCGCAGGTCCACCAGGCTGTCGCCCACCTCTTCCCAGCTTCCCGGCTTCTTCAGCAGGTCCTCCAATCCCTCGCACAGCGCCTTGTGCGCTCCCCAGATGTCGCCCAGGTCGGTGGACACGCGCGCCAGGGCCTCGTCGTACTCGGTGGGAAGTCCCATCTCCTTCAGCTTGATGACGACGCTGTGCGCCATAAGCGAGGTCTCCCTGGCGTGGTCCATGTCCGGTTCGAGCGCGTTTGCCATTCTCACCTCGCCGGGCGTCTGAAACGGCGCTCGGCTAGCGAATGCCGTAGTGGGTGATGTAGCTCGTCCAGAGCTCGCGAATCGACTCCAGCGCCTCCCGCTGGGGGCCGGCGCTCATCCGGTTGATGTTGCCGAATACGCCCTTCCACAGCTCGTCCACCTCCGCCAGCCACGGCGCGAACTCCAGGCCGTGGGCGTCGCGCTGCATCGCCTCCAGGTGCTCGCTGATGCGCTTCTGGGCGTTGCGCACGGCGCGCGCGCGGATTTTGTCCATTGCGGAAGTCGGCGGCATCTAGGGCAGCCTCGATACGGAGAGCCGGGTCTTGTGCTTGAGGCGGTGGAATGACTCGCTCCGTGCGCGCCGCCGGCCGGCAGGCGTGCGGGGGCGGACGGTGACGGCAGTATCATTATACCACACTTCGGAAGGTGTCCCGCGTTGTTACTCCCATCCTAACCTTCCCCCTGCGAGGGGGAAGGGACTTATCGGAAGGGCCCTGCCCTATCCCAGCACGGCGACGGCCTTGATTTCGACCAGCAGCTCCGGCCTGGCGAGGCCGCTGATGATGAGCAGCGTGTTGGGCGGATAGACCCCGTCCGGGAACAGGTCCGGGAAGAGCTCGGTTCGCGCCTGGGCGAACGGCTCGAACGACTCGCTGCCCACGAGATACGTCGTCATCTCGACCACGTCCGCGAACGTGGCGCCCGCGCCGTCCAGCACCTTGCGCAGGTTCGCGAACACCTGCCGCGTCTGCGCGGCCACGTCGCCC
The DNA here is from genome assembly GCA_965204815.1 of Dehalococcoidia bacterium. Lineage (GTDB taxonomy): Bacteria > Chloroflexota > Dehalococcoidia > Lucifugimonadales > CATOSD01 > CATOSD01. The sequence goes on along the minus strand of OZ242014.1, from coordinate 2,590,379 downwards.
TCGCCGACCGTGACGCCGTTCTCCACGGACACCTGGCCCGCGATGAACAGCAGCTCGCCGCCGCTCACGCGCACCGCGTGCGAGTAGGCGCCTATCGGCGGGTGCGGATTCAGTGTCTCCCTCTTTACTTCGGCCATCGTCTCCCTCCCGTTCTCCAAATTGTGTATCATCGAAATGAGAATACCACACAACCGGAGCGCAGACATGACAGGACTCGACGACATAGCGGCGGCCCGCCGCGCGATAGACGGCAGGATCGCCACGACGCCCCTGGTCCAGAACGACTACTTCAGCGAGTTGTTCGGGGCGCGGGTGCTGTTCAAGCTGGAGATGTTTCAGAAGACCGGCGCGTACAAGGTGCGCGGCGTGCTCAACAAGATGTCGAAGCTCAGCCCGGAGCAGAAGGCGCGGGGCGTCATCACCGTCTCGTCCGGCAACCACGGCCAGGCGCTGGCGTGGTCGGCGTCGATGTCGGGCGCGGCGTCCACGGTCGTCATGCCCGCGACCGCCGTGCAGGTGAAGGTGGACCTCACGCGCGCATACGGCGCGGAGGTGGTGATCGAGCACGGCGACATACTGGCGCGGATGGCGGCCATCCAGGAGGAGCGGGGCCTGACGGTGGTGCACCCGTTCGACGACCCCGCCATCGTCGCCGGCGCGGGAACGCTGGGCATGGAACTGGTGGAGGACTGCCCGGACGTGGACCTGGTGCTGTGCGGCATCGGCGGCGGCGGGCTCGTCTCCGGCGTCGCCGCGGCGGTCAAGCAGTCGCTGCCCAACGCGAAAGTGGTCGGCGTGGAGCCGGAGGGCGCGCAGACCATGACGCTCAGCCTGCGCCAGGGCAGCCCCGCCTTCCTGGACGTGGACACCATCGCGGACGGGCTGGCCGCGCCGTTCACCGGCGAGGTCACGCTCGACCACGTGCGGCGTTTCGTGGACGAGGTCGCCGTGGTGAGCGACGCCGAGATAGTGGAGGCGATGTTCCAGATAATCGAGCGGGCCAAGGTGGTGGCCGAACCGGCCGCCGCGTCCACGCTCGCCGCGCTGCTCACCGGCAAAGTCGCCGTGCCCGCGGGCGGCACGGTGGTGTGCGTGCTCAGCGGCGGCAACGTGGACCGCGTCCGCATCGGCGAGTTGCTGCGCCGCTTCGGACACGACGACGGAACCGGGAGGAGATGACCGGATGGCGAACCAGACGATCCACGACGTGCTGATTGCGGGCCAGGGCGCTGCGGGATACGCCGCCGCCATGTACGCCGCGCGCTACCAGATTCGCCCCGTGGTGTTCGGCGCGGTGTTCGGCGGCGAGACCGCGACGGGCGGACTGATCGAGAACTACCCCGGCTATCCCGAAATCGACGGGCTGGACCTGATGCTGAAGTTCCGCGAGCACGCCCAGAAGTACGACGTGCCTATCGTGAACGAGGACGCCGCGAGCATAGCGCGCCGCTCCGACTGCTTCGAGGTGACCACCGATGAGGGCAACGTCTACCTGGGAGCGTCCGTGATCCTGGCGGTGGGCCGCGAGCGTCGCACGCTCGGCCTGGAGCACGAGGCCGAGTGGACCGGACGCGGCGTGTCCTACTGCTCGACGTGCGACGCCCCGCTGCACCGCGACAACGTGGTGGGCGTAGTGGGCGGGGGCGACTCCGCCGTGAAGGGCGCGGCGCTGCTGTCCAAGTACGCCCGCCAGGTGTACGTAATCTACCGCCGCGACAGCTTCACCCGGCCCGAGCCGGTCAACCTGCGCCAACTTGAGGCCGCCGAGAACGTCACCACGCTCTTCAACACGAACGTTGTCGGCCTGCTGGGTGACGATGGCCTGGACGGCGTGGTGCTGGACCGGCCCCACGCCGGCGCGACGGAACTCGCCATGCACGGCATCTTCATCGAGATCGGCGCCGACCCGCGCGTGGAACTCGCGCGGCAGCTCGGCGTGGAGCTGAACGACCAGGACGAGGTGCGGGTGGACAAGCACGGCGCAACGAACGTGGAGGGAGTGTTCGCCGCGGGCGACCTGACCGACGCCGCTGGCGACCTGAAGCAGACCATCACCGCCGCCGCGTCCGGCGCGCTCGCCGCCACCGCCGCCTACGAGTACGTGAGCCGCCACGGCAACCGCTGCGCGACGCACGCCGCCGGATACAGCATCGCGGCCGCGGGCTAACCCCTCCCCCTCGATGGGCTGACAGGGGTAGGCTCTGGTAAGTTCAGGGGTTGGGGTGACGAGGTGGAAGAGACATCCAAAACGCCGAGCCCTACGCCAACTGCGACCAAGACGCCGAGCCCTACGCCAAAGCCTCGAGTTGTTGCGCCTCCTACCCCACGTCCGACAGCGACTAAGGTTCCGCCGCCGTCTCCGACCAGGACGCGACCCAAGCCGCCGACGCCAACAGATACACCCACTGACACGCCGACCCCTACAGACACCCCGACACCCGAACCGGGGGCAACAGACACGCCCACTCCTACGTTCACGCCGACACCAGGGCCAACGGCGATTCCCACACCCGTGGTAAAGCCTCTCTGGGCGCTGCTGGAGACTAGGTAGTGTTGACATTTGCATTATACTGGGTATATGTCAACAGTTAACCTATCTCCAGAGCAATGGTCACGGGTGTTGGAGTTCCTTCGTAGCCAGCCAGACGTGTATGTCGGACAGGAGGCCGACTGTGAGCGGTTCATCGAGGCTATCATGTGGATGAGCAGGTCTGGCGCGTCATGGAGGCTACTGCCTTCCGAGTATGGGAAATGGAACAGCGTCTACAAGCGGTTCGGCCGATGGTGTGAGAACGGAGTATGGGAGCGAATGCATCAGCATTTCGCCGATGATCCTGACATGGAGCACCTGATAATCGACAGTACCATAGTCCGGGCCCATCATTCGGCTGCGGGCGCACCCAAAAAAAGGGTGGTCAAGCATCTCAAGCCCTCGGTCGAAGCCGAGGTGGGTTCACTACGAAGGTCCACGTGGCTGTCGATGGCCTCGGCAATCCCTTGAGGTATACGCTGACCGCAGGACAGGAGCACGATGTCACTCAGGCCGAGGCGCTCGTGTGGGGTATGGAGAGCGAGTATGTGATTGCAGACCGCGCATATGACTCCCGTCAGTTTCGTGAGTCGATCATCGGCAACGAGGCTACCCCGGTGATCCCGCCTCGCTCGAACCGCAGGGAGCCACCCTCATACGATGAGTATCTGTACCGGGAGCGGCATCTCGTTGAGTGCTTCATAGGCAAGATCAAGCACTACCGCCACATCTTCTCCCGATTCGACAAGCTGGCGGATAGATACCTTGGATTTCTCCACTTCGTCGGCGCTCTCATATGGCTAAGATGAAATGTCAACACTACCTAAGATTCTGTACGAGGGCAACAAGCCCATACAGGACGCATCTCGAACCCATTGGAGCGTGCTACACAAAGAAAAGGTGACATTCAGGGCTACTGCCAGACCCAACAGCGGCGTTAACCCTGCAAGCTACACTTTCAGGGTTCACTTCAATTCAGCGGACACAGGGTTCTACGAAGCATTTGGCCCTAACATCAGATGCGCGGATACGTCGTTCTCGTTCAAGGGTGCTTCCAGCAGCACAACAATGATTCGTTGCGGCCAGGGCGTACCTTCCAACAAAGGCATGATGGTAACGGCAAAGCTGACCAATTCGTCCGATACTCCAGTCGCCATTTACAGAACAGGTTACATCGAGAAGGGCTGGCATCGAGCTGACCTCGAGACTTCTTACGTGATGAGTCTAGACAGTCCTGCGGGAGGTAAGTCTCCAAGTATCAGGGAGACCTATGGCTCGTCAGAGCAGAGCGGCTTTGAAAGGGCTTTCACAAATGGGGCGGCAGCTTGGAACAAGGACACAAAGCGAACAGTATTTCGGCCAGTTACAGGATCCGCCGACGTGGAGATCGGGGTTTACTGGTGGGAAAAGGCTGGCTATTGTGGCGCTCCACTACAAGGCTACAAGTACGTACTCGGCTGCACTAGTCCAGGAACAGGAACATACCCGCACATTGGGGAGCAAAAGCTATGGATGAAGTTTCCACCAGCCGAATCTGGTTCAATGTGGACAGATAACGCAAATGACGCTCAAGCACTCCCCCATCTTTACTACTTGCCGCAGGTCGTAATGCACGAACTCGGCCACTCTGCAGGACTGGGGCACTTATACGGACTGCCACTTATCATGGGTGAACAGACCAGGAATCCAGTGACGGCAATCACTACGCGTGATCACGACGCCATGATCGAAGTAACCAACCCACACGCACATTAAGCATTGGGAGAGACACCATGCGTCGAATCTTTTTGCTGCTAGTGAGCGCCGCGGTGCTTTTGGTCACAGCTTCGTGCGGTGGGGACGTGACGACAGAGGCAACACCTGCTTCGACATCGATCAAGACGCTCGAGACCCCGACCGCGGAGCCGACGCCACATCAGTTTGCGGTGTTTGGTCCTGAGGCAGGATACGCCACAGCGTCTCTCGAAGAACGAATCTACACCTCAGACATCGTCGTGCGGGCCTATGTTCTGACGGCTTCCGGCGGCGTGGTCCACTTCAGCGCTGCTGAATATCTGAAGGGCAATGGGCCGTCTGAGTTCGCAGTGCCGTCTGAACATGCGGCGGTTCCCGGGGTAGAAGCCGTGTTGTTTCTGAACGCGGTTAGTCCGCCGCCAAGCGGAACCAGCACACTTCAGATTCAGGGCCAATCTTCGCCGGGCACGCCGTCTTACTCGTTCGAAGACAGCGACGCTGAACTGAGAGAGTATGCGGGGAACAGGCCGGACGGTTACGGGCCGGCCTCCAATAACCCTGTGTGGCTTCCTGTACAGACGCTTGCGGCGAGCCCTCCACAGAGCGGCAACGCTACCAGTACGCCGGCTGACAACTCTGTTATCGTCACTGACGTTGTTCAGGCAGGGCCTACGCCCTGCTCGACAGACGAATGGCCGCAGAACGATCCCGATTGCGCTGACACAATCAAAGCCAGCACTGACACAATTTCGCTTTCGGACCTGCGTACAAAGATCAACTGGGTCGAAGCGAACAATGACAACGATGCGTACTCTCGATGCGTTCACATAAGCTTGAGAAGCATCCGAGACTCCCGCGATTGGAAGGCCTATTACGGACAAAGGCGCGACTTTAATGAACTGGACGTGGCGATAGATTCCGGCGCTGCTGCAGGCGAAGTGATTGTAGACTACGGTGGCACAGGTTGGGGCGCAGGTTCTTCTTCCTACGACAAAGTGTGGTTGGAGGGCCGGGATACAGCTTTGTTCAAGTCCTCTATCGTGGACAACGATTCTGACCCAAGTAACGGATTCGCCAGCAATGTCACTACGCTTCGACCCTTGCCGGCGAGCAGCTATCAGATTACGAGCCGTCTCCAACCTCACTGGCTCAACCCCTGTAATTTCGCCAGCGATCTAAACGGACTGCATGTCAATGTCGTAGTGACAGCTCCGGAGGGCACGGTCCACGAGGCGTTCTTTGACCCGGCCACCACGACAGATGGTATCGGTTACGTCACGTCCACGGGTGTGCTCGAACCGGCCGCTTTCGGCGGCGGCGTCATCACGACGCTCACCTGGCAAAACGGAAACGTGCGGGTCGTCACCAACCCCGCGGGCGCGCTCGCCAGCACCACCCTGGACTTCATCGCCCTGGACGGCTCTACCGCGCTCTCGCTCGACCCCGACGTTGCCACCAGCACCAGCACCGGCGCGGCCCTGACGTGGGACGTATCGCCGGCTCCCTGGAAGGCGGGCGACCAGCTCATGCTCCGCGTCACGAAAGATCCTTCTCCTCCAATCTTCGATGCTCGTCTGACAATCGGACGCCTCAGCTACTTTAACGAACCCGGATACTTGCGAGGTATTGAAGGCGCCCTCACACCTGAAGGATTCGAGTTCGATGGCCGAACCGTCAGAGTGGCGGCCTTCTACTGGACCAAAGAACAGATGAAGTTCTTGACAGAAAACTACGCCGACCTGTCAGGGCACGTAATCACGGTGCTGAACTCTGAGGATGCCGAAATCCTGAGACTCGCTATCGACGACGCCCGCGCCTTAGTCAGAGGGAGCAACTACATCTGGAACGTTCCCGAGCAGCCCTGGCGCGTGGGCGATACCGTCAGGATGGTGATTCGCCTCGCCGAATAACACGGGCTTCCGGGTTCAGCACGCCGAAATCGCTTCGACCGGCGGAGAACTCCGTTCTACGCGTCTCTGAAGCGGAGCGGCGGTGGCGCGCGCGCGGCTATACGGGATATAATCTGTGCGGCGCGGGCCTAAAGACGTCCCGCGCCCCGAAACACGCCAAGGACGCGCGCCGGAGTGTCCGGCCTGAACCCAGGAGGCTATCGATGGACCTGACCCTAACCGAAATCCAGAATCTGCTCCAGAACTCCACCCGCGAGTTCCTGGAAGCCGAGATGCCCAAGTCCAGGGTGCTCGAAATCGACGACAGCGAGTCGGGCTTCGCGAGCGACATCTGGCAGCAGATAGCCGAGCTGGGTTACGCCGGTATGCTCATCCCCGAGGAGTACGGCGGCTCCGGCAACTCCTACACGGACATGGGCGTGGTCTACGAGATGATGGGCTACTACGCCTGCCCCAGCCCCCACCACTCCTCGGCGGTGCTCGCCGCCCACGCCGTCCTGGAGGCCGGCAGCAGCGTGCAGAAGGAGTCGATGCTGCCCGCCATCGCCTCCGGCCAGCAGATATTCGCCTTCGCCTACACCGAGCCGGACTACGGCTGGGGACCCGGCGTGGTGCAGCTTCCTGCGACCAAGCGGGACGGCGCCTACGTTCTCAACGGCGCCAAGCTGTTCATCCCCGACGCCAACGTGTGCGACCAGATCATAGTCGTCGCGCGCACCTCCGAGGGCGCCGGCGAGGACGGCATCAGCATGTTCGTGGTGGACAGCAACTCCCCCGGCGTGTCCGTGCGCGTCCAGACCGGCTGGATAGGCCCCAAGGTGTGCGAGGTGAACTTCGACAACGTCGAGGTACCCGCCTCCAACGCCCTGGGAGAGATCGGCGGAGCGTGGCCTGCGGTCGAGGCGGCCCGGGACAGGGGCACCGCGCTGATATCGGTGTTCATGGCCGGCGGCACCCAGCGCGTGTACGACATGGCGCGCGAGTACAGCCAGACGCGCATCGCGTTCGGCGTGCCCATCGGCACCTTCCAGCGCGTGCAGGACCACGTCATCGACGCCCTAAACGACGCAGACTCCGCCAAGTGGTCCGCGTTCGAGGCGCTCTGGCAGCTCGACGAGGGCATGGCCAGCGCGCCCGTCAGCGTGTCCATGGCCAAGTCCATCGTCAGCGTCGGCTTCCCCCGCGCCTGCGACGCGTCCCACCACGTGCACGGCGGCATCGGCACCGACCTCGAGTACGGCCTCACGCAGTACACCAAGCGCGCCCGCACGCTCCAGCACTACCTGGGCGACGCGCAGTACCACAAGGCGCGCATGGCGAGGCTGCTGGAGCTTTAACTGCCGACCTATCTGGTCAAGCCGCCGCCGTTCGAGTTGCGCATGGCCTTCATGGACGCGCTAGAGGCGTCGGGCATCGACTACTCGCGCGAGTCCGAGGGCTACCTCGTCTACCTGAAGGACGAGCAGCGCGCCGCCTGGCAGCGCATCAGCGAGTCCTGTCGCGCCGAGGTGCTGGAAGAGGACCCGCCGATGCTGTACGGGTGACGGCGGGTGACAGACCGGACGTTGGCGTTAGAGCCGACAATCTCGAAGTGGTCGATTGCGCGCCGAGGTCATGGAGGTTCCTTTTGTTCAGAGCAACGGGACTGATTTTAATGTTGGCGCTGGGCATATTGGCGTGCGGCTGCGAGCCTCGTAGCGACGCTTGGCGAGCGTCCTCTCCTACGAATGTCGAGAATGCCACGCCGAGTTCGGATATCAGTAACTCTCCGCAGCCTAGACCCACTCCGACTCTTGCGCCACAGCCCCCGTCATATCCCGACGACAATTCACAAGCCGACGAATGGCGGTACAGTGATAGATATGTCGTGTTCACCCAAGAGCCAGTTGTCTGCAACGGCGTACTCAGCTTGTCAGGATATCTGCAGAATGGAGCTGAGTTTGTGGATGAAGGTAGTGGCCCTGAACCAGCGATCAACCTATACCATGAGTCGGAGAAATCGATGACAGGCCTCGTTATCACTTACAGTCCAATTGCGTCAATACTCAAGCCACTGGAGCCGGGTTGGGAGTGGACAGATCCATTGGACGAAAGAGACATCGTAGCGACCAAGTTCGAAAACACTCTCGATTCGTTTGACGTCGAAGCCCCCTACACCAAGGACTGGCTATTCCACCCCGAGGAGGTGCAGCTGTCTTTGTGGGGAGCAATTCCGGGAGATGAAGAGGACTCTCTCCGGGCCATTTACCTGGCCAGTTGCTAGCTCGTCAAGCCGCCCATGCCTCGCGGAGAAACAGAACTTCCTGTTCACCTTATCATCCCCGGTACGCACGACCAAACAGAGGCGCTGCTCTACCGCTCACCCGGTAGCGCCTGCGCCGTGCTCTGGGCCGGCGGATGGCGCGGCTCCGACTCCGCCACCGGCCTGCCCGCGGACGTCGCCCACGCGATGCTGGAACGCGGTGTGTCCTCCCTGCTGCTGCGCTACCGCGCGCCCTACGAGTTGCCCGCGAGCGTCGAGGACACCCTGGCGTCGGTCAAATGGATGGAGAGCGAGGGAATCGTCCGGGTCGCGATGGTGGGCCATTCGTTCAGCGGCGCGGTGGCGATTTCAGCCGCGCCCCGCAGCGAGCGGGTCGTCGCGGTGGCGGCGCTGGCGAGCCAGACCTACGGCGCGGCGAGAGCGGACCTCGTCAGTCCCAGGCCGCTGCTGCTGGTGCACGGCACCGATGACGAGCGGCTGGCACCCTACTGCTCGGAGCAGATCTACTCGTGGGCGCGCCAACCCAAGGAACTGTGGTTCATGCGGGGTGCGTCGCACAGCCTGCGGGAGGCTCGCGACGAAGTGGTGGCGCTGCTCGTCGACTGGCTCTCCACCAAGCTGGACGCGGACTAACCAAGTCCCTTCCCCCTTGACGGGGGAAGGTTAGGATGGGGGTGAAAGGCCCCTACGTGGCGTCGGAGCCGTCGGCGGGGGTGAAGATCGAGTCGGGCGGCAGTTCGGACCGGCGGCCCCTGCGGATCACCTTGGGCAGCAGCGAACCAACGGCCAGCGCGCCCGCGATGCCCAGTGGCAGGCCCTTGAGGAAGTCCCTGCGAGATAGCCCGCGCTTGCCGTCCGTCTTCTTGTCCATAGCCGCGTGTCCTCCGTGGTGGTGTGCGCCATGTGGCGGCGCGGCGTCAATTATATGGCAAGGCTGAGCGACCGGCAAGCCGAACGCGGCCATTGGAGTATTCTTGACAGGCCGCGCTCCTATTCATAACCTAGCCCTGCGCCCCGCGCTCCAATCCCACATCCCACCCACGGAGGTCCCTCATGCCCGGACTGCTCGACGGCATCAAGGTGCTGGAAGTCGCCAACTGGGTCGCCGCGCCCTCGGCGTGCGCCATGCTCGCCGACATGGGCGCGGACGTCGTCAAGGTCGAGCACCCCGAGACCGGCGACGCTGTCCGCAACATCGCCATCGCGACGCGGGGCATCATCCCGAGCGATGGAGGCCTGAACACGGGCTTCCAGCTACTCAACCGCGGCAAGAGCAGCATGGGCATCAACCTGCGCCACCCGCTGGGCCAGGAGGCGGTACGCAAGCTGGCGGCCCAGAGCGACGTGATGGTCACCAACCTGACGCCGCACCGGCAGGAGCGCTACGGCTTGCGCTACGACGACGTCCGCCCCTCCAACCCACGCATCGTCTACGTCGCGCTCACCGGGTACGGCATGGAAGGCCCCGAACGGGACCGCTCCGGGTTCGACTACGCCGCGTTCTGGGCGCGGTCGGGCATCATGGGCACGCTGGGAGAGGACGGAGAGCCGCCGGTGCAGCAGCGCCCGGGCATGGGCGACCAGACGACGTCGCTGGCCATGACCGCGGCCATCGGCATGGCGCTGTTCGAGCGCGAGCGATCCGGCGAGGGCCAGCGCATCGACTGCGCGCTGCTGCACACCGGCCTGTGGGTCATCGGCGCCGACGCGGTGGCCGCTCTGCGCGAGCGGCGGCCCACCCAGCGCAACCGCCGGGACCGGTCCGCCAACCCGCTGTTCAACTTCTACGAGACGGCCGACCGCAGGTGGATGCAGCTGGTGATGATAGAGTCCGAGCGTTTCTGGGAGGGCTTCTGCCGCGCGCTGGAGATCGAGGATCTGGTCCACGACCCGCGCTACAGCGACCACTTCCGCCGCATGGATAACACCGTCGAACTGACGGCGCTGCTGAGGGAGCGTTTCCGGACCCGCGCCAGGGCGGAGTGGGCCGGGCGGCTCAACGCCGAGGGGTGCATCTGGGCGCCCGTGCAGTCGCTCGACGAGGTTGCGGACGACCCGCAGGTGAGGGCGAACGGCTACACCGCCACGCTCACCCACGACGAGGAGGGGCAGTTCGAGGTGGTGAGCGCGCCGATGGGCTTCCACCGCACGCCCGCGCGCCCCACGCGGCCCGCGCCCGAGCTGGGCCAGGACACCGAGTCCCGGCTGCTGGAGCTGGGCTACGGCTGGGACGACATCACGGCCATGAAGGAGGCGGGCGCCATCATCTGACGCACCTCTAGCCTCCTCTCCCTTGACGGGAGAGGATTGAGGTGAGGGTGAAAGTAACGCCCCGCTACGCCGCCACGGCCACCCTCTCCCGCTGCTCGCGGAAGCCCAGCCCGTCGCCGTCCATGTCCACCACCACGGTGTCGCCCTCGGCGAACTCGCCCGAAATCACCTTCATCGCCAGCGGGTTCTCCACGTACCGCTGCACCGCGCGGCGCAGCGGCCTCGCCCCGTAGACGGGGTCGTAGCCCTTGCCCGCCAGCCAGCGCCTCGCCTCGTCCGTCAGCTCGATGCAGACGCCGCGCTCGGCCAGCCGTGCGGCCACGTCCGCCAGCATCAGGTCGACGATCTGGAGTATCTGCTCCTGGGTCAGCGGATCGAAGACCACTATGTCGTCGATGCGGTTCAGGAACTCCGGCCGGAACGCCTTCCTCAGCGCGTCCTCGATGGACGCGCGCAGCCGCGGCGCGGCCCCCTCGTCGCGCACGAACCCGGCCGTGGGGCGGCCAAGCTGCGACGTGCCCAGGTTACTCGTCATTATCACGAGCGTGTTGCGGAAGTCCACGGTCCTGCCGTGGCCGTCGGTCAGCCGGCCGTCCTCCAGTATCTGGAGCAGCACGTTGAACACGTCCGGGTGCGCCTTCTCGATCTCGTCGAACAGCACCAGCCTGTAGGGGCGCCGCCTCACCGCCTCGGTGAGCTGTCCGCCCTCGTCGTAGCCGACGTAGCCCGGCGGCGCGCCGATGAGCCTGGACACGGTGTGCTTCTCCATGTACTCGGACATGTCGATGCGCACCATGTTCGCCTCGTCGTCGAACAGGTACTCGGCCAGCGCGCGCGCAAGCTCGGTCTTGCCCACGCCGGTCGGCCCCAGGAATATGAAGCTGCCGTACGGACGGTTCGGGTCGCTTAGGCCCGCCCTGGCGCGGCGTATGGCGTCGGACACCGCCGAGATGCCCGCGTCCTGGCCGATGACGCGCTCGTGCAGCCGCTGCTCCATGTGCACCAGCTTGTCCGCCTCGCTCTCGAGCAGCCTGTCCACCGGCACGCCGGTCCACGTGGATACCAGCGCGCCAATCGCCGCCGCGTCCACGGTCTTGCCGCCGTCCGCGTCCCCGCCCGACTCGGCCAGCGCGCGCTCGAACTCCTCGTGGAGCCTGAGCCGCTCCGCGCGGAGCTCGGCGGCCTTCTGGTACTCCGCGCACTGCGACGCCGCCTGCTCCTCGTCCTGCAGCCGCCGCAGCCGCGACGCCTCTTCCTGCAACTCCGGCGACAGCATCTGCGAGTCTATCCGCACTTTGCTCGCCGCCTCGTCTATCAGGTCCACCGCCTTGTCAGGCAGTAGCCGCTCGGTCACGTACCGGCTGCTCAGCCGCACCGCGGCCTCCAGCGCGGCGTCCTCGATCTCCACCTTGTGGTGCGCCTCGTACCTGGGACGCAGCGAGCGCAGCATCTCAAGCGCGGTGTCGGTGTCCGGCTCCTCCACCAGGATGGGCTGGAAGCGCCGCTCCAGGGCGGCGTCCTTCTCGATGTTGCGGGTGTATCCCTCCACGGTCGTCGCCCCCAGGCACTGCAGCTCGCCGCGCGCCAGCGCCGGCTTCAGCATGTTGCTGGCGTCAAGCGCGCCCTCCGCCGCCCCCGCGCCGACGACGGTGTGTAGCTCGTCGATGAAGAGGATGACCTCCCCTTCCGCCTGGCGCACCTCGTCCATGACCGCCTTGAGCCGCTCCTCGAACTCGCCCCTGAACTTCGCGCCGGCCACCAGCGCGCCCATGTCCAGCGCCAGCAGCCGCCTGTCCTTCAGCTCGTCGGGCACGTTGCCGGACGCGATGGCCTGCGCCAGGCCCTCGGCGATGGCGGTCTTGCCCACGCCCGCGCCGCCTATGAGCACCGGGTTGTTCTTCGTGCGCCGGATGAGCGTCTGCATCGCGCGCGCTACCTCGGTGTCCCGCCCGATCACCGGGTCGAGCTTGCCCCCTTCCGCCAGCTCGGTCAGGTCCACGCTGTAGCGCTCCAGCGAACGGTAGCGCTCCTCCGACTTGGGGTCGGTTATCCTGTTGCTGCCGCGCACCGCCTGGAGCGAGCGGTAGACGCCCTCCTGTTCGATCCCGAACTGCCGCAGCACCGACTGCGCCACGCCGCCCGCCTCGTCCTGCGCCAGCGCGAGCAGCAGATGCTCGGCGCCTATGTACTCGTCCTTGAAGCGCCGCGACTCCGCGTCGGCGCGCGCCAGCATCTCCGTCACCCTGGGCGACGCGAAGATCTGGCTGGCGTCGCGCTGGAATGTCGGCCACTGGACGAGCCGGGACTCCAACGCGGCCCGAAGCTCGGCGACGGACACGCCAATGTCCGCGAGCACGTCGGCGGCCACGCCGCCCTCCTGCTCCAGCAGCGCCAGCAGCACGTGCTCGCTCTCCCACTGCGTGTGCCTGTAGCGGCGCAGTATCTCCTGCGACCTGCCCAGCACCTCGCGGGCCTGTTCCGTGAACCGTTCGGGACGCATCGACATGTTATCCTCCTGAGCGTCGCACGCGGTCGCGCAAAGCGGAATGGACTGCCCATCCCCGCGCGGTCGCGCCGGACATGCTAGTATTATATCACATCACTTGATATAAATACGCTCAAGTACAGTGACCACATTTGTTCATAGCAGATGAGCCGCTGCGTCGCGAGGGTTTGCCCTGTTATTGTCGGTGTCCTCCGCCAGGTGGTAGAGTACATCTTGTAGAGGAATGCCTTCGAAAGGGACGTTGTATGAGAGACTCCGAGACCACAACACCGGCTCAGCAAGGGGGAGCCACGGCGCCAACCCGCCCGAAGGAAGAAATCGCCCGACTGGGCAAGGAGATCTATGAACGGGACATCCGGCGGGAGGTCGAGGCCGACCACGTGGGAGATGTCGTTGCCATCGACGTGGAGAGCGGCAGTTGGGCCATTGACAACGAGGTGGTTGAAGCAGTACATCGTCTACGGACGAAGCGCCCAGAGGCTATCGATGTCTTCTGTGAGCGGGTCGGGTACCGGGCCTTGGACAGCTTTGGCGGCGGCTCCTTGCGGAGGACCGAGTGATCCAGGGCGTAGTGACCGCCGCATACGAAGCCGTCGTCTCTCTGACGGTGCAGGGTCCTACGGGTCAGTTTCAGGAAATCGAAGCCGTGATTGACACCGGCTTCACTGGATTCCTGACCATGCCACTTGGTGCCGTGGAGGAGTTGGGACTACCTTTTCTCAACACCGGCCAGGTGACACTGGCCGACGGCAGCGAGTCAATTCTCAACGTTTACAGCGCAACCGTGCTCTGGGACGGGGAGCCGAGACTCATCAGAACCTACGCCGCCGACACCACCCCGCTCGTCGGGATGCGGATGCTGGACCAGCACGACCTCAGCATCCAGGTACGGGCTGGCGGCCGCGTCGTCATACAGGCTGCGGAGTAGCTGGACACCTCGCCCTCCTGACCTTACGGTTCGTTGTCCCCCTGCCGGCGGATGCCTACGCCTTACAGCCCCTGACTTGCGACTGATAGCGCCTGCCCTGAGCCTGCCGAATGGGTCTGAATGCGCGTGACAGCGCGCGTGAAATCACCCCCCGCCCTCCACCTGCACCGTTACGATGTCCACGCCGTGAAACTTCTGGTGGCGGACGGTGGAGGCGTGGTAGCGCAGCAGCCGCAGCGAAAGGTCGTCCAGCGTCGGCAGTGCCTCTTCTTCGGTCAGGTACGCCAGTTGGTCCTCGATGTTCTCCTGGCGCGTCGTGGCGACGAACTCCAGCTCCACCATCTTGTCCTGGGGCCGCGCGACTATGACCAGCCGCGGGCTGGCGGAAGCTACGGCATCGTCGTCCCGCGACAGCAGGCTGGCCAGCGTCTCCTCGCCGGCCGACCGCAGCCGCTGCGCGGAGGCATCGTTCCACGACAGCCTCGACGCCAGCCCCACGAGAAACGCGTCGATGGCCGGGAGCGAGGCCATGTCCAGCGTCACTTCGAGCCGCGAACGGCGGGCGCTCATCGCCTCGAACAGGAACGTCATGCCGATGGCGACCATGGCGCCGATCATGACGCCGTTGCCGAGCAGCGCGCCCAACTCGTCGCCGAACAGGTCCTGCGCGACGGGGTGGCCGTTCAGGCCCAGGCCCAGCGCGCTCGCCAGCGCGACCACCAGCATGCGCCGCGCGTCGAGACCGTCGCGGAGCACCGCCTGGCAGCCGCTGACGAACAGGATGCCCATGGCGAGCATCAGGTAGGCGCCCAGCACCGGCCCGGGAATCGTGAGCAGCACCGCGGTGAACTTGGAGAAGAGAGCCAGCAGCACGATGACGACCGCCACGCCAACCCCGACCCGGCAGGCCGCGACGCCGGTCATGCTGATCAGCGATATGCTGTACGAAGCGTTGGCCATCGTGGGCAGCGTGCCGGCGACTCCGCCGAGCAGCATCCCGATGCCGTTCACGCTCACCATGCCCTGGATCTTGCGGAAGTCGATAGCACGAGGCAGCCTGCGGGAACCCTGCTGGATGATCACGCCGTCGCTGATCGTCTTGATGCCCAGAACCAGCGTGACAATCGCGAACGAGGGCAACAGCGCCCAGAACTCAGCGCCGGGCGTGACGTCGAGGCTCAGCGGCGGGACCTCGGGTATGCCGAACCACGCGGCATTGGCGATCCGGTCGCCGTCCAGCACGCCAAAGGCGGCGGCGACGGCGCATCCCGCCACTATGCTGATGAACGGCGCGACCAACCGCCAGCGTCCGCTCGCCCGTAGCGTCGCGACAACCGAGGCCAGCAGCGTCACGCCTGCGATCGCCGGGCCCGCCACCGATGGCGCGCCGGCCGGCAGGTCCTGAACGCTGTCGAACGCGATGGGGAGCACGCTGACGGCTATCAGCATCGTCACGGTGCCGGAGACGGTCGGCGTGATGATCCGCCGCAGCGTCGGCAGCCACCAGGCGAGCGCGACCTGGATCAGGCTGCACACCACCATCAGGTTCGCGAACGTCTCCAGGCCGCCCGCGGAGACCGCCGTCACCATGATCGCGATGAACATCGCCGCCGGCCAGGCGAGCACGATGTGTCCCGCGCCGAATCGCCGGAGCTGGAACGCCTGGAAAGCGGTGAGCGCCGCGCAAATCAGCATCGCGGCGAACACGCCCCAGGTCAGATGCGTGTCATCCAGTCCCGAGGAGCGTATCGCGATCGCAACGTTCAGCACCGTCGGCGCCAGCACCAGCGCGGCGCCCTGAAAGCCCACCACCAGCGCGACCGGCAGCGGGCAGGCCTCCTCGGGCTCGAACCTTATGGGCTGTTCCACGCTCCTGGCGCTCAAGTGTAGGCTAGGTTCCCTCCCAACAGGCGAACGGTCTCAATCTCACGCTTCGGTATTGAATCCCTCAAAGACCACGATGTTGGCCTTCGTCGCACGCCGGCGAAGGTCGTCGAGGGCCGCGTATTCGGCGGAGCACATGTACCCCTTTGCCGCCTCGAGGCTGTCGAACTCCAGTATCACCAGACGCTTCGGCGCCCAGTCGCCCCGGATTGCCTCAACGCTGTTGGTGCGCGCGAGGAATCGTCCGCCGTGCGCGGCAACGGCCTCAGGAGACCTGACTGCGAACTCGGAGTACGCCTCCGTGTCGATGATCTCAGCGTCCATGACGACGTAGCCCTTCATAGCGCCACTCCTCTCACTTTAGCCGGGGAATTCCGCCTGTGGTGCATTTTCGCGGTGGCGCCAAACTCTATCAGCGGAACCATGCATCGTCAACAGCGGCCGCACGGCCCGTGCCGCGCCACTCCGAGCACCTTCCCACCCTGCCATTCCGACGGAATTGACAGAGCATCCTCGCGGCGGTATCGTTAGTTTCGATTAACACCCATCGGACTGCCACCCGCCATTTTGGGAACCGATGGCGGTCCGATAATCAAAACCCAGGGGCGCGAATTCGCGCCCCTTTTTGTGGGCTGGACTGCTCGCGTCCCACCGCGCCGTCCACTATCCCCGGCATCTACTTCGCCCTTGGCCTTGCGTTTCGCGGACCCGGTGGCTTTCCGCCGTAGTCAGGCTTGGGGGGAAACTTCCTCGGTCTGCTTCCCCTGATAAGTATCCTTTTACGGGACGACTTGCTCTCTGGCATCTCGACCTCCTCGTGCAGTGGGGGCCGTCACTCTAATCCCATGATGTCATACACCGTCGTCGCGTGCTATCCTTCGGCGGACTCCCGCTTGCGGGGAGATAACAGTACTGCCATTCTCATGGTAGCTCCACCTGAATCTGAAACAGCTCTGGAGAAAAGATGTGGACATAGCAAGGAGAGCATTTTCCATACACGGCGATAACATCGTTGAGTGTGAACGTACATTAGACCTTGTTGCCCTGGCACTAGCTGAAGACGTGGCATCTATGAGCGGACCCATCGGATCGCCTACCAATCCTTCGTTTGAGGTTCATCTGAGCCAAGGTAAAGGGACATTGACATTCGTTTTCTTTCCAGGGTTCGGTCGTTGGAACGAAGACATCAGACAACTGATACGGGTCAGAGGGGGCAACATCAGGGAGGTTCCTGACGTGATATTGAGCGAAGTCACGTCAGGACAGGAACGTCCTTTGATCGCCATGGAATACTCCGGGGCGCTGTCTGCGGGCAATCAGGCGTGGCAGCGCAATGGGCGTGCTTACTCACTCGGGCGCGCCCAGATTCCATATCTGTATGTAGCGGAGCTAGGCGGTTATGAGCTCGATGCGAATCGGGCTAAGAAAGCCCTCCGATTGCCTAATCCTGCTGTTCCGTTCAGTTATCTGACCTACACGTCTTCTCAGGAAACACCTGTGCTTCCGGTGTTTGTTCCCAATCCCGGAATCAGTGAAGAGGCGCGCGATGAGCTTGTTTCATCTATTGGGGAACAAGAGCTTGTCGAGTTCATTCGCACATCAATTCTTCAGGAGGACGTCCAACCAGTTGCCGAAACTCTCCAAGACAAGGCCCTGAATTTCACCAGGCAACTGGCCTCAAGCGGACGACGAGGTCGAACTCTGACGCCAGAACAGTGGGCGAAAGCTCACGAGGCTGTCATGTCAAGACGTAGAAACGCCTTGATTCAATTCCTCTTGAACCAAGCACCTTTACAATGGTCAAAGACCGCATACATTACGAGATTGACCGGGAGCGCAAAAGAGTTGATGCGAATTGCTGGGACTCTCAGCATTGGGTTAACTTCTATCAATCTGCCAATGTGTGTTCTCCCGGCCAACAATCGAACGGTCTTCGCACAAGAAGTAGAGAAACTCTATTCGAAAATCAATAGCGACTTCGTGAACTGGCTACAAAACCGAGAGCCTCTAGTCATTGTTTGGGTTATGGGCTTCAAGCCTCGCGGAGATGACGCCCGACCTGATCGCGGTCTCCCTCCACTCGCAAGGATGCTTGTCGGGCCAGACGCCGATGTCCTGACGGTGATATACGGCCCCGCACCTGAGGCGCATTGGTCATTGCTGATGGTAGACCCACAAAGTCTTGCAAGCCAAAACGGCTTGTGGGAGGCCATCATGGCCACTAGCAATGCCATACTTGTCGATTCTGCCACAGATGGCGTGACCGACCACGGCTTCCTTCAACAGCACTGGGCATCTGCAATTGATTCCCCTTCAGATAGGCAAATACTTGTGCAGCCAGTGCCACAGCGCATTGGCGAGCACGACGTTGATACCGTCATCCATACCATCTTTTCACGTCTAGGTGTGCCGCACGTCTTTGAAGGGCTGTGTAACCCACCGGGAGGCGACTGGAGCGGCATATCCCTACTGACATCTGATAAGCGGAAAGAACTCCGTTGGCTTTCTCTTCCAAGGGTTAGTGGAAGAGACGCCAAGCGGCCTGACCATGTCCTGCAGCTGTTTGGAATCAGCACACTACCGATTGTCCTCGCCATCGAATCAAAGGAAAGGGCGAACTCAGTCGAGCCGAGGATCGGTTCCAGACTCAAGAATTACCTCAGTCGCTTGTTTAGCGGGCCTGCGAGCATTGAACGAGACGACATGGAAAGCGTCTGGCGATACACCAGTGCATCCATGGATCTGGACGACTTTCAATTGGCATCCGCGGCCGCTTTCTTGGGAGGGAAAGATACTGTCATGTCAACCGCTAGACAAAGGGCGGAAGTGGACATGCAGATGTGTCTCTACTTTACAGAAGGTAACTCACATTGTGAAATTCAGTTGTTGCCCACCACAACTCTTGGTCATGTAGTTGCTGAGTTCATTCGTGGGCTGCCCACTAATGCGATAGGCGTTTCTGTCCACATACGTCAATAGTTGAGATACAGCGTTTCATGGACTTGTACACTAGGGCCGTTCAGCACTTTCCCCAATGCTGAGCGTCCGCTGGGCACAAGTAGTTTCCGCCTGTACAGCTCTTGCGGGACTGGATGAGACAGATCGGTGTTGCCACGCTTCCCGTCAAATGACAAGAGCCACTTGACAGCCTTATGGTTCAGTATTTCTAACTGCGCGAAGAACCTCTTCAGATCAAGATTCTGCGTATAGCGCATGTTGTTGTTAGCGTAAGGAGGATCAAGGTACACGAGGTCGCCTGCCCTGGCGTCCGACAGTGTATCTTGGTAGTCTTGACACACGAAATTGACGCCTTGGATGACGTCTTGCCAAGTCCCAACAACCTTTGCGAACCGGTCTGGCCTCATGCCCTTTCGGGACAGGTGAAAGGAATTGTTGAACTGGCCGTTCTTGTTGAACCTAACTATGCCGTTCACGCATGTACGGGTCAGGAAGTTTAGGTCCAGTGGATTGGGATTGCGGTTGAATCGTTCTCGAACCGAGTAGAAGTACTCTGGCAGATTGCGTTGCAGCGAGTTCCACTGACTGGCGTAGTCGTCCACTACTACTTGAGGTTCAGTCTGAATCGCCTTCCAAAGTTGGACGAGCGGTTCGTAGATGTCTCCGGCTACGGATCCGGACCGGCCAAGTACGTACAGAAGGGCGCCACCTCCTAGGAACGGTTCGAAGTATCTTCGATGCCGTGGGATGTGAGGTGCGATTACCGACACCTGGGAGCGCTTGCTGCCTGTCCATTTGATTAGCGGGGGGACGTGGTATGTCGCCTTTTCTTCCATCAGCAGTCTAGCTTGCCTATTGACTGGCTCTGGTTTCGCATTGATTTGAAGGAGTGCAGTGGCCCCTTGGGATGTATCCTTAAGTCTTTGATGACAGGTAGCAACATGCTCAGCCTCTGTCTCGAAACCCAGGAAGTGCATCCCTGCCTCTTTCGCTGCGACACATTCTGACCCTGAACCGGCGAAGGGTGCAAGAACAAGGTCGCCTGGCTTTGAGGAGATTTCCAACATTCGCTTCAGAAGGCGCAAAGGCTTCTGCGCAGGATGCCTGCCAAAAGACAGTTCCCGCTTTTCTTTGTTATTGGGGATGTCCCACACCGTTCGCAGTTGCTTGCCAGGCGCCTTGAGGGAGTCCCCGGGAAGGCTCATTCCTTTAGCCGCTTCGTAGTTGAAGAAATAACGGCGCTTCTTCCCGCCAGTGTGGGCCCACAGAATAGTCTCATGACTTGCGGTAAGTCGTCTTCCGGAGAGGTTCGGAAAGCTGTTCCGCTTGTACCACACAACTTCGTTGATGATTTCGATATCAAGCATCTGCATAGCGAAGTTGATGATGCCGACGTTGTGGTATGTCCCATGTACCCAGATTGACCCGGAAGGACGCAGGACTCGTTTTATCTCGGTCAGCCATGCGACGGTGAAAGTCCAGTAGTCGGCCAAGGATAGGTTATCCCACTCAGCCATTATCTTTGACCAATTGCCGCCAAAGCCTGACAGCTTTACAGAATTGTCCCACTTCCAGACATTTCCCTTGCTCGCGTTGTAAGGGGGATCTGCAATGACAAGATCTACCGAGCATGGAGGTAGTTGACGCATTCCATCTATGCAGTCCCCCAACACGATGCTGTCTGTGGGGAAGGGTCCGATTGATTGGCGATGATGCTTGCCTACGCTAAGCTTAGCCTGCGAATTCATCTGGCTGCTATCTCCCTTTTGGAAGGTCCCAGACGCGGGTCGTATTCCTCCGAGAAGGACTTCAAGTCATTCTTGTGAATGAACCATTGGTGACCCAGTTTCTCAGCAGTAAGCCTTCCTGATCTAACGTGTCGTCGAACAGTTTCGTCAGTGACTCCTAGCAGTCTAGCAACTTCCGTAACCCTCAAGACTTGCATCCGCTCTTGCATCGCCTTCCTCACCTCTAGTTGGCATTGGACCCAGAAATCTCTAGTGTATGATACTACACCAATCCTGGGGAATCAACTCGCGCGCATTGAACATCCGGGCCTCTCCATTCTCTGTCGCAGAGTGCAAACAGATGGCTCTGCGACACCTCTGCATGGAACACGGAAACTCCTTGCCCATCAGCCGTAACCACCGCAACCCCATGTCGAAGACCATCCCACCCAGGCAACCCAGACGCCACCCAATTGCCATTCCGCTGATCACCTGCGTCACCCGTAGGCAACTACTTTGCCACAGACATTCCCACTCTCAGGCCCATCCCCACCGATTTTATGTCAAGTAGCCCGACTTCATGCCAACAGATCGGCGGACTCACCTTACTTGAATGTAGGAGGGGTTCTCGAACCGCCCCGCGGTCCCACCACCTTGTCCATGTCGGGGCAACCCTGGTGGCTGTCCAGGCGGTGGCGACGCTCCCCCTTGCCTCTACACGCACATCCGTGCTACGCTCCCTCCATGCCAGACCGACACCCTAATCCACCGACCACGAACGCCCTCGCTGGGAGCCCTCTCCGGCTTGCCACTCCTGTGCGCTATTCTGGTGCCATCATGCCCAAGCCTCTACCCAACAGCGCCTCCGAGCGACGCAACGAGTCCCCTCTCCCAGCTACGACGTGGTGCGGAATGGTGCGATTTGGGGCACATTTCGGCAAAATCCTCTTCCCCCGGCGAGCTTTCGACTCGTCCGCCGCTGCGAACAACCCAGACCGCCAGCTACGCGCCGCATCAAAATGCATCAGTTTGCATCACATTTCGCCAAAATCCCCTTCCACGCGTCGCCTGTGCCACGCCCTCCATGCCGCCGATGGAAGGGCCGCGGCGCGCGCCGCGCTATTGTGAAACCAGGCAATCGGCCTTATACTTGATACCACCCCAAAATCAGTACGGAGGTACTCTACGCCATGAAGGTCGGGATTCTTAACGTAACGGGATACGCCGGTGTCGAACTCGCGCGCATCCTGCACCGACATCCCGACGTGCAGATAGCCTCGGTTACGGGCAGGAGCGCCGCCGGCAAGAAGCTGGAAGAGGTGTTCCCGCACCTCGCGGAGATCGATATCACCATCACCGACGAGGTGACCGAGAGCGTCGACTTGGTGTTCTCGGCACTGCCCCACGCGGCCAGCGCGGAGCGGCTCGAGCAGGCGCTCAAAGACGGCGTCAAGGCAATCGACATCAGCGCCGACTTCCGGCTGAAGGACCTCGACGAGTACCAGTCCTGGTACAAGATCGATCACCCCTGCCCCCAGTACCTGGAGGAGGCCGTCTACGGCCTGCCGGAGCTTCACCACGACGAAGTGGCCGCCGCAAGCCTGGTCGCCAACCCCGGCTGCTACCCCACCGCGGCGATACTCGGGCTCGCCCCCGCTGTGGAGGCCGGCATCATCGAGCCGGACGTGGTCGTCGACGCCAAGTCGGGCGTGTCCGGCGCCGGGCGCGGCTTCTCGCTCACCACCCACTACTCGGAGGTGAACGAGAACGTCCTCGCCTACTCGGTGGACGGCCACAGGCACCTGCCGGAGATAACCCAGGAACTCGGCGCCATCGACGAGGACGCCCGGCTGCGGCTGACGTTCCTGACCCACCTGATACCGATGACGCGCGGCATTCTGGCGAGCTGCTACGCCCCGCTGACGGATGAGGCGGTCGCGAAGGGATTCGCCTCCAGGGAGCGCGTCCGGGAGCTGTACGAGGACTACTACGCCGACGCCCCGTTCGCCAAGGTGGTCGGAGCGCCACCCATGACCAAGCACACGCTGGGCAACAACGACTGCGTGCTGTTCCCGACGGTCGACACCCGCGCCAACAGGCTTATCGTGGTGAGTTGCCTGGACAACCTGGTCAAGGGCGCGGCCGGACAGGCCATCCAGAACATGAACCTCATGTTCGACCTGCCCGAACGCCAGGGCCTGGAACAGCTCGCGCTCTACCCGTAAGCGGTTTAGTCGCGGCCCCATCGTCTAGTGGACTAGGACAGCGGCCTTTCAAGCCGCAAACACGGATTCGAATTCCGTTGGGGCCGCCACCTCTCTCATGTCCAACGACCTGAAGCGCGCCGTACAGCTCGGCTGGGACGCGATGTCGGACTCCTACCAGGAGCGGTCCCGCATCTCGGTCGACGACGTGCACTACGCGCCCTTCGCCCCCGGCGAGCGTTCGCTGCGCCTGCTCGGTGACGTGCGAGGCAAGCGCGCGCTGGAGCTGGCGTGCGGCGCCGCCCAGAACGCCATCGCGCTCAGCCGTTGGGGCGCGCAGGCCACCGCAATGGACTTTTCGGAGCGGCAGTTGGCCCACGCGCGGCGGCTCGTCGCCGAGTGCGGCGCGGATGTGCGGCTGGTGCGCGGCGACATGGAGCGCCCGTCGATGTTCAGGGCGGCGTCCTTCGACCTGGTGCTGTCGTCGTTCGGCTGGGAGTTCGTGCCCGACCTGGCCGCCTGCTTCGCCGAGTGCCACCGGCTGCTCTCGCCCGGCGGGTTGCTGGTGGTCTGCACGGTGCACCCGCTCTCGGCGTTCGAGTGGGACGAGGAGGAGAAGGCGCTCATCGTCACCGACTACTTCAACCCGCCCGTCGAGGTGTGGGAGGACTCGGACAGGCGGGCGGTCACCCACTTCCGCACCTTCCAGGAGCTGCACGACCTGCTGACGGACAGCGGTTTCGTGGTGGAGCGCGTCGTCGAGCCGTACCCGGCGCCCCCGGGCCGCGCCACGCCCTACTCCGGCCCCTACTGGTCCGACCACGCCGAGAGGCTGACCCGCGTGCCATTCGCGATAGTGTTCAAGGCCCGCAAGCCGTCTCACTGAGAGTCCCTTCTCCCTTGACGGGGAAGAGCCTGCCCTGAGCTTGCCGAATGGGTCAGGATGGGCGTGACGCCGCCCAGTACAGCGCGTTGAACAGCGTCTTGTAGGTGCCCCTGGCCTGCGCCCTGAACTGCGGCCTGTACCCCATCAGCACCACCCTGCCCTCGCCCAGCGGCACGCACGCCAGCGCCGCCCGACCGTGCAGCTTCTCCTGCCCGATCAGCCAGCCGCTGAGCAAGGGGTTGTAGCGGGGGAACCTGGCGACCGCGACCCCTTCCACCAGCTCGAACGCCGGCCCGTTCACGAACATCACCGCCGCGTCGCGGGGCATCCCGTAGGCGAGCGGGTGGCCGAAGTCCATCGCCGCCCGGAGCAGGCTTCCCGGCGCGAAGAACGTCGACGGCGCGTAGGCGCTGAGCGCGTTCCTCGCCGGCAGCCGCAGCCGGTTGATCGCGTAGCGAGCCGCCCCGTCCCATGCGACCAGCATCCCGCCGGACTCGACGAACCGGCCCAGGCTCTCCGAGCCCTCGTCGCCCAGCCCGCCGGCGTAGCGCTCCGGGTAGGTCGCCGGGTTGTAGCCCTTGTGGAGCTGCCGGAAACGCTGGTGAGGCAGCACCACCGCGTCGAACTCGCCCTCCAGCCCGCCGGCCCGCACGTCCTCGTCGGTGAGCGTCCGGAAGTCGAAGCCGTACTCCTCGAAAATGAGGCGCGTCCAGCCCTCCTCGGAGTTGGGCACGTAGCTGCTGTAGAGGCCGACCCTGGGAGGCCGAAGCCGCGTGAGCGCGACGTCAGGCACGCAGTCCGCCGGCGCGAACGACAGCAGCTCACGCTCGGCCAGCTCGTCCAGCAGCGCGGGAGGCGCCGCCGCGTCCACGACGAACGCGCCCGGCGCGTACTTCGACCCGTTGGCGCTGAAGCCCTCGCCGGCCCGCAACACGTCGACGCCCTCGGCCAGCAGGCGGTTGACCGCCCGAGCCGCGGCGTTGCTCTCCGACCCCAGGACGTAGGCCGCAGCCTGGCCTTCAGGTCGGAGCGTACCGGCGACCGGCGGCATCGAGGGAATCGAGAGACGTTCGAGCTCGGCTTCGAACGGGCGTCTGACCTCTACCACCTCGACGCCCATCAGCAGCGGCAGGCTGTGCGCCGTCACGTCGTAGGGGTGCTTGGGCGGACCGCCGGGATAGTCGCGCACGTCGGGGTAGCGTGCCGTCTCCAGCACTGTCTTGGCGAACGCGCCGTAGGGCTGCGCCATGAGCACCACGCGGGAGCCCGGCGGGTACGAAATGCCGTCCGCCGTGAAACGGGCCGCCGACTCCTGGACCTCGACGGCGGCCGTATCCAGCACGTCCAGAAGCTCGCTCGCCGCCTTGGGGTCGCGCTGCTTGGACGGCAGCACGTAGGCGAACGGCGGGGACGTGCGGGTCACCGCCCGCTTGCCGACGCGATAGAAGTTGCGCGCCCACTCGCCGCGATTCCTGGCGGCGTTGTCCAGGCAGGCCATCACGGCGGCGAAGTCGTAGTCCACGATGTCGCTCAGGCTCCACTCGCCCCCCTTCCAGGGCATGGGGTGGTTCCACGACGGCTTGAGCGGGTCCTCGCGCCGGATGGACGCGAGCTGGCCGGGCTTGAGGGTGATGGGCGTCGCGATACGCACGCTCGCGACCTCGGACAGCACGCGCACGCCGCCGTGGTAGTGCAGGTACGACCGGCTCGGGCTGAAGCCGTCGTACACCACGTTTATCGCCACGCCCGCCTTGCCCTGGGCGGTCAGGTCGTTCGCCATCGAGGCGCCCAGCATGGCCAACTCGCTCTGCAGAATCGGGTCCACGTTCGGGCCGATGGGGTCCTCGTAGGGCGGAAGGATCATGCGCATTCCCTGCGTGCGCGTCTGGTGCAGGTCGTACATGATCTGCGGATGCCAGGCGTTCAGGCAGTGCTCGACCGTGAGCCTCGTCTCGGCCAGCGCGAACGTCGCCCAGTCGCGGTTGTTGTCGTGGCCCGCGTACTTGTGGTACAGGCGCGGGGGAATGACGCCCTCGTGCGGCGTGCCAACGGTGGAGTCGTACCACTCCTTCACCAGGTCCAGGCCGTCCGGGTTGAGGCACGGAATCAGGAGCAGCACCACGTTGTCGAGCACGCGCCGGACGCGAGGGTCGTCGCTCGTCGCCAGGTGGTGCGCCAGCAGCATGGACATCTGGGTCGCGCCCACCTCGGTGGCGTGGATGCTGCACGACACGGCCACCACAGCCCTGGCCTCGGCGATCAGCGCCTCCGCCTCGGCCTCGTCACCAATCGTGCGGGGGTCGGCCAGCCTGGCCTGGACCTCGCGCAGCCGCTCGCTGTTCGCGAGATTGCCGGGCGAAGAGATCATGCACAGCAGGAACGGCCTGCCCTCGGTGGTCTTGCCGACCTCGCGCACGTCGACGCGGTCGGAAGCCTCGTTGAGGATGCGGAAGTACTCTGCTATCTGGGGCCAATCGGCAAGGCGCCGCGCCTCCCCCACGTCGAAGCCCAGGTGCTCCCGGGGGGTGATGATTGATGTCATGGTAGAGATTGTGATGGGTTGCCCGTCGGCGGTCAAGCGTCCGGCAATTCCGCGGGCCGCGCGGCCGCTCCGCCGTGCTATGATGTGGGCGGCGTACTAGAGATGCGCCCCAAGACATGATCCAGGAGGTAGCCATGCCCGAAGGCGAACGGCGCTACTGGCTGTTGAAGTCCGAGCCGACCACCTACTCATTCGCCGACCTGATGGCCGAACCGGACCGGACCGCGGAGTGGGACGGCGTGCGCAACTACCAGGCGCGCAACACGCTGCGCGACGACATCAAGGAAGGCGACGGCGTGCTCTTCTACCACTCCAACGCCAAGCCGACCGCCGTGATAGGCACGGCGGTGGTCGTGCGCGGGGGCTACCCCGACCACACCGCGTGGGACCCGGACTCGGACAATCCTGATCCCAGGAGCACCCCCGACAACCCGGTGTGGTTCATGGTGGACATCCAGGCGGTGGAGGCGTTCGAGGCTCCGGTCCCGCTTGCGGAGATACGCAAGACGCCGGGCCTGGAGAACATGGCCCTGGTGAAGAACTCGCGGCTGTCCGTGCAGCCGGTGACCGCCGAGGAGTGGCGCATCGTGACCGGGCTGGGCGGCGCGAGCGCGTAGCGTCCGCGAATTGCGCGGCGCGAGCGCGATGCTGTAAGCTGTACGCTGCGGCGGGCGCCCGAATGTCCGCCCGCGCGGAGCGTGAGACTTGGAAGACGGGCGAGCCATTTGGGTCAGGTTGGTCGACTCCCCTTTGCCGTGGGGAATAATCGGATTCGCCATCGGCGCCGCGCTAGGCGTCACCACGCTGTCGGTCTGGCTGGTTGCTATCGGACTGGGGGTCTTTCTCGTCTATCTGTGGCTGCACGGCGCGGCAAGTCAGCGGACCGAGGGCTGGCTGTTCGCCAGCGGGCCGGTGTACATGATGGCATGGCTCGCCGGGTTCGTGGTCCGCGAGTTGACGTTCGTCTAGTCGTCCGGAGGCGCCGCAAGTGCAGGGACACGCCGCCCCGATAAGGGCTTCACTCTTCGTCACCTGCATCATCGACCAGATCTACCCCGAAGTCGGTGAGGCGGCCACTCGCGTCCTGCGCCGCCTCGGCGTCGACCTGGACTTCCCAACCAGCCAGACGTGCTGCGGCCAGCCCGCGTTCAACTCCGGCTACTGGCGCGACGCCAAGCCGCTCGCCAGGCGCACGCTCCGCACCTTCGAGGGCGACCGCTACGTGGTGGTGCCGTCCGGATCGTGCGCGAGTATGCTGCGCGTGTTCTACGCCGAGCTGCTCGAGGACGAGCCGGAGTTGCTGGCGAGGTCCGAGGCGCTCGTCCCGCGCGTGTACGAGTTCTCCGAGTTCGTCGTCGACGTGCTGGGCGTGACCGACCTCGCGGCGTACCTGGGCGATGACAAGCCAGGCTCGCCGCGCACCGTCACCTACCACGAGACCTGCCACCTCCGCCGGGAGCTTGGTGCGACGACACAGGCCCGCGCGCTGATTGGCTCGCTCGATGCGGTGAAGCTCGCCGAGATGGAGCAGAGCGAGGTTTGCTGCGGGTTCGGCGGCACCTTCTCGGTGAAGTACCCGGACATCTCCGGCGCGATGCTCCAGGACAAGCTGGACCACATCCGCGACACCGGCGCCGACGCGGTGGTGGCGTGCGACAGCAGTTGCCTGATGCACATCGGCGGCGGCATGGCGCGCCAGGGAATGCGGGCGCGCCCGATGCACCTGGCGGAGCTTATGGACGAGGTGATGGGTTAGATGGAGCCCAAAACAGCCCAGTTCGAGCAGGGCGCGGCGGCCGCGCTGGCGGACGCTGGCGTGCAGCAAGGCCTGCGCGGCCTCTACGGCGGCTTCCACTCGGCGCGCCTGACCGCCGCGGCGGCCACACCCGACTGGGAGGAGCTGCGCGAGCGCGGCAGGGCGATCAAGACGCACACGATAGAGCACCTTGACTACTACCTCGAGATGGCCGAGCGCAACGTCAGGGCCGCGGGGGGCAGCGTCTACTTTGCCGCGGACGCCGAGGACGCACGGGAGTACGTGGCGAAGCTGGCGCGGGACCGCGGGGTGAAGCTCGTAATCAAGAGCAAGTCCATGGTCTCCGAGGAGATCGGGCTGAACGACCGGCTCATCGCCGAGGGCATCGAGCCGGTGGAGACCGACCTGGGCGAGTACATCATCCAGCTTGCGGGCGAGACGCCCTTCCACATCATCGCGCCCGCCATCCACAAGTCCCGCGAGGATGTGTCCGAGCTGTTCGAGGACAAGCTGAACGCCCCGCGCTACGAGCGCATCGAGGAGCTGGCGGGCGAGGCGCGGCGGCAGTTACGGCAAAAGTTCATCGTCGCCGACATGGGCATCACCGGGGCCAACTTCATCGTCGCCGAGACCGGCACGTTGACCCTGGTCACGAACGAGGGCAACGGCCGCATGTGCACCTCAATGCCCAGGATCCACGTCGCAATCACCGGCATGGAGAAGGTGGTGCCGTCGCTGGAGGACCTGGCAGTGTTTCTGCGCCTGCTCATTAGGTCGGCCACCGGACAGCGCATATCCAG
Source organism: Dehalococcoidia bacterium (assembly GCA_965204815.1). GTDB lineage: Bacteria > Chloroflexota > Dehalococcoidia > Lucifugimonadales > CATOSD01 > CATOSD01. The sequence goes on along the minus strand of OZ242014.1, from coordinate 2,561,480 downwards.
CTATGTGACCACCGTCACCGGGCCGCGCAAGCGACTGGACGAGGATGGCCCGGAGGAGTTCCACCTCGTCGTCGTGGACAACGGCCGCTCCGGTCTGCTGGCCGACCCCCACTTCCGGGAGGCGCTCAACTGCCTGCGCTGCGGCGCGTGCCTGAACGCCTGCCCGGTCTATCGCAAGGTGGGCGGCCACGCCTACGGCTGGGTGTACCCCGGCCCCATCGGCGCGGTGGTGTCGCCGGTGCTGACTGGCATCTCGGACGCCAAGCACCTGCCGTTCGCGTCCAGCCTGTGCGGCGCGTGCAAGGAGGCCTGCCCGGTCAAGATCAACATCCCGCGAATGCTGCTGAAACTCCGCAACGAGATTTCGGAGGGCGACAACTACCCGGAGGAGCGCAGCTCTACGCTGGCCGAGCGCCTCGCGTTCAAGGGCTGGCGCGCCGCCATGTCCAACCCCGCCATAATGTCCGCCGCGCGCTCCGCCGGCCGGCTGATGCAAGGCCCGATATCAGGCGGCGCCAGTGGACAACAAAAGGGGCCGGGGCCTATGGCGGGCTGGACCCGCCACCGCGAGGCGCCCAGGCTGGCGGACAAGCCTTTCCGCAAGCGTTGGCGAGACCTGCAAGACGACGCGGGAGAATCCTCCAAGTGACCGAGCGAGCCCGGTTCTTCGACTCGCTGCGTCGCTCCCTGGGCCGCGAACCCGGCACTGCCCCGCCTGCCCCCGTGCCCGAGTCCGCCCTCTCCCGCGACGCCGCCGACGTGCGCGACAGGGCTGAGCGAATCCGCAAGGACGCGCGGGACAACGCCGGTCCGCTGTCGGACGCGCTGAAGCAGGCCGCCGAGACCGCCGGTTGGCGCGTGGCCGTGTGCGAGACACACGAGGCCGCGGCGCGCTACGTGGCCGACCTTGCGCGCGAGATCGAGGCGGGTTCGGTGGTGCGCTCGGCGCACGCAGCGGTGGAGCGTCTCGGAATCGAGCGCGCGCTGGAGGGCAGCGGCGTTGAGGTGCGCACGATGGCGCTGGACGACGCGGACGACGCAGAGCGGCAGGCCCAGCGGGGCGAGAACCGCGAGCGCATGATCGGCGCGGGCATCGGCCTGACGGGCGTGGACTACGCCATCGCCGAGACCGGCTCGTGCGTCATCGTGGCCCGCCAGGGCGCGAGCCGGCTGGTGTCGCTGCTGCCGCCGGTGCACGTCGCGGTCGTCGAACTGGGCCAGGTGCTGCCCAGCCTGGACGAGCTGTTCACGCTGCTGCGCGAGCGCTTCGGCGAGGGCGACGTCGAGAGCTACATGAACATCATCACCGGCCCCAGCCGCTCCGCCGACATCGAGTACCAGCTCGTCACCGGCGTCCACGGCCCCGGCGAGGTGCACATGGTAATCGTGGGGTAGCTAGGAGAGTGGAATGTACGTTTCAACGACTGAAGTCAGTGTTCCGGATGCCATGACTGTTGAGATGACGGAGGACACTCTCACGGCCGAGCTCTCGGACGGCAGGACCATCTCCGTCCCGTTGGCTTGGTATCCCAGACTGGAATACGCAACCCGGGAGGAAAGAGGCACCTGGGAGCTGATAGGTGGGGGGCAGGGGATTCACTGGCCGAACCTGGACGAGGACATCAGCGTCGAGATGCTGCTGGCGGGCAGAAAGTCGGGGGAGAGCCACCGGTCCTTCCGACAGTGGCTTGAGGCGAAGAGAGAAGGGCGCGGGGTGACGCTGTACGAGCTTACAGCCCACGAGGAGGAGCAGTAGCTCTGATGGTTTAGACGGCTACTCAGCTATTGGTCTAGCTCTAATTCCCAGAGGGCCGTCAGGCGTTCAACCGTAAGCTGCCACTTGGAATCTCGCGGCTGGGCCACGGTGTTCTGGTTCCCAAAGAAGCCTCGTTCCTTAACCGCATATCGTGGGGTAGGCCGCCCCCTACCCCTGGTAGCGCGGACCACCCCGGCCCGCACTCCCACTTCTCATCCGATCGTCAACGCTTGACGTCTACCCCTCTGCTGACTAGACTGCGATTGTTCTTAGCAAGTGTGTTGTCTGCAAATCATTGGTGTACAAGAGCATCCCAGTCGGAGTCGCAGACGAGTTGCTGGCGAACCCACATGTGTAGTTCGGTCTCTGGAGGGGACATTCGTGCGTTTCGTCCTGTTCGGGCTGCTCCTGGTGGCCCTCGCCGCCTGCTCAGGTCAAGGCGCCGACACGTCTGAGGCGGTATCGACCGTCACGCCGGAGGCGACCCAGGCGGACGCGTCCGCAATCCAGATCAATTTCGTTGGGGGTGAGACCCTGACGGGAGATACGCGGAGCGCGCTCGCCGAGCTGGTCGAGAGGATTCATCCGGCGGTCGTGCAGGTGATCGCCGGTTCGGGCGGCGGCTCCGGCTTCATCGTCAACCCCAATGGTCTGTTGGTTACGAACAGCCACGTCGTTGACGGTTTCGACAGCGTGGAGGTCATTCTGGCCGATGGAAGTCGGCACAGCGGCGCGGTGTTGGCGAGGGACGATGGGAGAGACCTTGCTACGGTGCGTATACAAAGCGGAGGCCCGTTCACCGCGTTGACCGTGGGGGATGCGGGACAGATGCGCCTGGGCGACGAGGTGCTGGCGCTTGGCTACCCTGCGGTCGCCCAGGGGCTTGGCATATCCCTGACGGTGACGCGGGGCATCATATCGGCGGTAAGGAGCGTCGATGGCGTCGACCTGCTCCAGACCGACGCGGCGCTCAACCCCGGCAACAGCGGCGGCCCGCTGGTCAATATGGCCGGAGAGGCGATAGGCGTCAACACTTTTAGGGTGTCGCAGACGCAGAGCGGCCTGCCCGCGGCCGGCGTGGGACTCGCCGTCTCCGCGGCAGAGTTCGCCGGACTGCTGGGCGGACAGGCCGCCGCGCCCACACCGGCAGGCCCAACGGCGGCCCCGACGTGGACGCCCGTTCCGACGTGGACGGCAGTTCCCACCTGGACGCCCGCGCCCACGTGGGCGGCGGCCCCAATACCGACACCACCGCCGACGTGGACACCCGTCCCGACGTGGACGCCTGAGCCCACCCCAACGCCCGAACCGACGCCGACGCCGACGATCACGCCAACGCCCGAACCAACGCCGACACCTGTGCCAACCGCAACACCCGAGCCGACGCCAACTCCCACCTTCACGCCGACACCGACAGCCACTTACACGCCGACGCCATCGCCCACGCCGATACCGCCGTTCGTGGCGGTAGTTGCTGGTGGAAGCAGATGGGACGTGGCTTATGGCTCACGAGGTTGGGCCTCTACCTCAGACGGATACACCTGCGGATTGCGCGAAGACGGCAGCGTCGTTTGCCGAGGCGACATTACCTCGCCGCCAATGGACGATCGTTTCACCGCCATAAGCGGAGGCATGCGGCACATGTGCGGATTGCGAGAGGACGGTGTTGCCGTCTGCTGGGGCGGTATAACGTCAACGCCGGAAGAAGAGAGGTTCGTGTCCATTAGCAGTGGGGCCTACCACACATGCGGGCTGCGTGCCGATGGTATTGCTGTCTGCTGGGGGTGGTATGATTACACTAGCTCTCGCAAGAGTGCGCCGCCAGAACATGAGCGTTTCACGTCCATAAGCTCTGGCGGATGGTTTACCTGCGGTCTGCGCGACGATGGCTTCATTGTCTGCTGGGGCCGGAAGGCCTCGCCAACGGAACAAGGGGGGTTCTCGTCCATAAGCAGTGGTACGTACACGGTGTGCGGGCTGCGCGCTGACGGCGCGGCCGTTTGTGGGGGTGCCGAACAGGAGGGGCGGTTCACCTTCATCAGCGCCGGCCATGAACACACCTGTGGGCTACGGGCTGACGGGGTCGCCATGTGTTGGGGAAACGATGACGATGGACAAGCGTCCCCGCCGGAACAAGAACGCTTCACATCCATAAGCAGTGGAGGAGCCCACAGTTGCGGCCTGCGTGCCGATGGGGTTATCGTGTGCTGGGGGGATAACTCTGAGGGCCAGTCGCATCCGCCGTTGCGGTGAATCGGTAAGTTTGCAAAAGGAGGCGTCAAGAACATGCCAATGCGAAGAGGACAACGAACACAGCCGGTCCTGGCCGCTGAAGAAGCGGTTGAAGCGCTGCAGCGCCTTGCTGACTTGAACCCTGGCCAATCTGAGCTGATAGTAGAACTTGGTAACAGAATATTGGAATTGCCTTGCGAAGGTCTCAGGGAACAAACTGGCGAACAACAACGAACATACAACATTGCGTTCGTTCGTCCTCGTTCCCCTGGCAGTCGCCGCAAGAACTTTGCCGCGTTTACCGCACCTTCATTCAGAGGTTCCTGGGAGCCGTGCTGTCCACCAGGCATGTTATGTGTGGAGATCAGATTCAATCCAGATACGATTGATTCGATTCAAGATCCCCACGGACTATTGCAGGCAAGAGCCCTAGCCCAACAAGGTGGAGGGGGCTGGTACACCATTTACCTTAGCGAAGATGGTGCGGAAAGCCACGCGGCATTTGATCTGGTGGAACAAGCCTACCACTCGTTTGGCTAGCGTCTCTTATCCCCGATACCGCGGGTGCCACCCCGGCCCGGCCCAGCTTTGCACCGACTCCGGCACGATGCGGACGAGCGCCCGCAGCTTCAAGAGGCTACTTGGCGTCCCTGTTGGATTATCTCGATGACACCCTCGGTGTGACGGCCGGGTACTAGGTAGAAAGGATCACTGGGTCTGCTGATGATGCGCCGATGCGCACGCAGGAAGGCATGCAGCGATTCGTTGTTGGGGAACTTGTTGCCTTCCAGCGCCGAGACCCTGATAGCAAACTCGCGGTCGTTCCTAGGTACGTAGATGGACGCCCCGTCTTCGGCTCCGCGCAATCGGAAGCACAAAGTACCATTACCCTGTTCGGTTGGGGCAGCAAACAACCCGCTGTCCCTGAGTCGCTGCGCTACCATGAAAACTCTCCTTGAATTTATTCAGCCACATGTGGAGACGGCTCACGAGCGGTTGTCCTATCGGGCCGGATTCGATGCGCATACGTGCTCTCTCGGTGTGTGACCTAAGGAAAGGGCAGCGTCGTAGGCCGCCCCGCGCGTCGCATAGTGACCACGCCAGTTGGCCATGTTCGCCCACTCGTGGAACCCCCATGTAGTGCGCTCCGGGCAACTGTCGCACCCGACGCGATGCACTTGCTTGGTGTCTATGTTGTACCAGAAACGTTCCATCTTGACCTTCGCACGCCCGAGCCCGGCACAAAAGCCACAACGGGCGCTGTGGCCACAATAATGATCGGCGTGAGGACCGTCAAGCCCCCTACCCCCGATACCGCGGGTGCCACCCCGGCCCGGCCCAGCTCTGCACCGACTCCGGCACGATGCGCACCAGCGCCCGCGGCTCGCGGTGCGTTGACTCGTAGTAGCGCAGGCCCGCCTCCTCGCCCAGGTAGCGGATGGCGCGCGCCGGCGATGAGTGCAGCCAGGCGTCGTCCAGTATCTCCGCCCGGCCCTGGAACACCACCCGGACGTAGGCCGCCTCCTCGGTGTCCACCAGGCCGCCCACTCGCCCGTCCCGCCGTATGTTGGCGACCCACCTCGCGCGGCGGCGGCCCGCCACGCTGAACGCCTCGCCGTCGTAGTCGTACCACAGCGGCACGACGTAGGGCGTCCCGTCCTCCGTGAGCGTGGCCAGCTTCAACAGCCGGCGGCCGCTGGTCAGGAACTCGTACATCTGCTGCTTAGTCAATCCAGGCATTAGTCCGCCTCTACCGTCAACGCTATCATTCCGAGCAATCTGCCATTCCGAGCGCGCGACCCTGCCCTGCCCACGCCAACACCCGCTCAGTCGCGCCCACGACCCCGAAAAAAACCGTCACTTTCCCGCGCCACCCGTTCTCATCCGTGTCTCACCCATTCTCACACACGTCCCGACGGTTCTCATTCGTGCGCAATTTCTCCCCACAAATCCGCCCCCAAACCCCCAGTTTCGGCCCTGATCCCGCAATTTTGCCAGCGGTCTTGCATGTCACGCACATCCGTGCTATTCTCGCACACGGTATGGGCGGGCTTCAAACCCGCCCGCGGGACCGACCCGCCCCAGACATCCGTTGCGACGTTGAAGACTGGCCACTGGCCACCGGTCACCGACCACTGACACCGTCCCACGCTGCCACGCCGCGCGACGCTTCTGTCACGATTTGCCCACGCCAGCATTACAGAATTGAGCAGGACCGACGCCCCCCTCAGCTAGGAGTCGCACAGAAAGTCGCAGAATCTAACAGAATTCGCGTCACCGCATTCTTAGGAATGTCGGTGTTGAGGTCACCTGGTAATCTAGCGCAGGCTCGATCTCGCCAGGGCTATTGACGCACCCAGCACATCCGTGCTATTATCTTCCCATGAAGCGCCACCACCCACATACCGCAGCCGAGAACCGCCTGCCCCGCACTCGATGCGGGGGCCGGGCCGAGTGTCCCACCGCCGTCACGTTTTCCCCGCGATACGGCACACTCCACCCACTAAACGCGACAACCAGCTCGACACTCGTATCGCGAATCGACCCTGCCCCAGCTACGACGCAGGACGTTTGGGGCGAAATGGAACAGCTTTTGCGGAGTTCACCATCGCGAACGTCGGCAGGGGCGCGTTTCAAACCCGCCCGCCGCTCTGACGCCTCTCAGGCCCCCACCTTTCTCTCGCCGACGGAGATCGCCCTACTCCGGTCCCGCCGCGTAGGCGGAGTGGAAGGTGTCCACGCCGGCCCGGAAGTCGTCGCCGCCGTTCAGGGTGATGGCGCACGGGCTGGCGAAGCTGGAGAAGCCGGACTCCATGAATCCGTCGCCGGATATGGAAATGCGATGTCCCTTGGCCTCGAGTTCGGCGATGACCTCGGGATCGAGCCGCGGATCCACGCTCGTCGCGGGCAGGCTGCAGTCCACGCGCGGAGAGTCGATGGCCTCCTGCGGCCCCATGCCGAAGTCCATCACCTTGGAGATGAGCTGGGTCACGCAGTTGGTAATGCGCCGCCCGCCGGACGCGCCCACCGCCAGCTTCACGCCGGAGCCGTCGAGCACCAACGCGGGCGTCATGTTGTTGAGCGGGAACTTGCCGGGCATGATCGAGTTGACGCGGCCCGGCAGCGGGTCGAACCACATCATGCCGTCGTTCATCACCACGCCCGTGCCCTTGGCCACGATGCCGGAGCCGAATCCGGCCATGAGCGTGTTGGTGAGCGAGACGGCGTTGCCGTCCTTGTCCATCGCGCACAGGTGCGTGGTGCCGGCGTCGAACGCGGGCAGGCTCGCGGGGAGTTTCTCGCGCGGCGCCCTGCCCTCCTCCTGCCAGGGGTCGCCGGGCAGGAACGAGGCCGGCACGCGGTCGCCGACCTCGGCGCGGCGGCGGTCGGTGTAGCCGTCCGAGAGCAGGCCCTTCCATGGCGTGTCCACGAACGCGGGGTCGCCGAAGTACTCGAACCGGTCGGCGTAGGCCAGCCGCGCGCTGCTGATGTAGGCATGGAGCGTGTCGGCGGAGTTGTGGCCGCTCCCGGCCGCGTCGAATCCGGCGAACAGCTTGAGCGTCATCGCGCTGGTGCTGCCCGCGCATGCGAACGGGGGCACGCGCACCGTGAGCCCGCGGTAGTCGATCTCCAGGCCGCCCTCCCACACGAACGGCTTGTACTGTGCCAGGTCCTCCTCGGAGAGGATGCCGCCGTTGGCCTGGACGTCGGACGCGATGGCGTGAGCGACGTCGCCCCTGTAGAAGGCGTCTGGCCCGTGCTTGCCGATGCCGGTGAGCACCTCGGCCAGGTCGGACTGCCTGAGCCTCACGTCGTCGCCCATGTCGCCGCTGGGCAGCATGTTGTCGCCGGGCATGAAGACGCGGCGAAGCTCAGGGTACTGGAAAAGCTTGCCCGCGCTGCGGCCCAGGGAGAAGAGCAGGTACCAGTTGGGCGTGAAGCCGTCGCGGGCGAGAGCCGCCGCGGGCGCGACCACCTCGCTCAGAGGGAGCCGACCGAAGCGGCGGTGCGCCTCGCACAGCCCGGCGACCGCGCCGGGGACGGCGATGGACAGGTAGCCCTCCAGGTTGGCGTCGTTCTCGACGCCCGCCCAGCCGAAGTTGCCGACGTAGGCCTCGCCGGTGAGCTTGTACATGTCCGGCCTGGCCGCGAGCGGGCCGCGCATCGGGAATCCGACCACTCCACCCTGATCGCCGACCTGGTAGTTCAGGTAGCCGCCCCCGCCGATGCCGCTGGACATCGGCTCCACCACGCCGATGGCGAAGCACGCGGCGACCGCGGCGTCGACGGCGTTGCCGCCCGCCTCCAGCATCCGCACGCCCGCTTCGGTGGCGTGCCTGTCCTTGGTGGCAACCATGCCCTTGGAGGCCTGGGCCTCGTCCTTGCTTAGCCTCATCCGGGTAGGCTGGGCCGTCTGAATCATATGCGTCTCCTCCGAGTTCTTTCCGACTGCAAGTATGTATGGCTGAAGTGGTGTGGCCACGCAACGCGGCGGCTTTAGATTCCTCGGCTACGCTCGGAATGGCGCTGGCCGAGCGGCGGAGGTCTAGTCCACCGGCACGTAGGCGACCACGCGCGGCTCCGGGCCGACGGCGCGGGTGGTGTGTCCCTGGCCTGTGAGGTCCTCGGCGAGCATTACGTCGCCGGGGCCGAAGTAGTGCTTGGAGCCGTCGCCCAGGCCGATCTCGACCTGGCCGGACAGCGTAATGCAGTACTGCTTGCGCGGGGCCACGTGCCAGGTGACCGGCGCGTCCGGCGACGTGCTGCGGAACAAGATGCCGGTGCCGTTGTGGAGCTCCTTCCAGTTGGGGACGTCCGCCCCGTCCAGGTCCAGGTCCTCCAGGTGGGACTGGCCGTCATCTCCGGTGTATAACCGCTTGAACATTTCTTGGGCTCCTTTCACCCTCACCTCAGTCCTCTCCTGTCAAGGGAGAGGAGGACCATGGGAAGTACCGTATTCGTCAGCCCGACTGCCAGACGGGGGCGCGCTTCTCTGAGAACGCCTTCGGCCCCTCGACGCTGTCCGGGGACGACTGCACCCACGCGTTGAGCGGCCCAGCGATCTTCTGCGAGTACTCGACGGGTAGGTTGCGGCCGTAGTACACGATCTGCTTGATGGCCTGGACCGCACGCGGGGCGCACAGCTTGACCTCCTCGGCGTACTCCTCCGCTCGCTCGAAGAGGGTCTCGCGGTCCGGCACGATCTCCTGGATCAGGCCTATCTGGTAGGCCCGCTCGGCGTTGATGCGGTGGCCGCGCAGTTGCATGCTCAGCGCCTCGCCCAGCGGGATCATGCGCGAGAGGTTGTGCAGGCCGTAGCCGGCGGTCAGACTCCAGCGCGGCTCGGGCAGGCCGAACTCCGACTTGGCCGTGGCTATGCGCATATCGCACTGGAGCGAGAGCTCCAGGCCGCCCGCGACGCAGAAGCCGTCGATGGCGGCGATGATCGGCTTGAACACCTCCAGGTCGATGAACGTTCCGCCGCCGCGACGGGTCGGCGAGCGCCGCTCCCCCCTGGCGTCCAGCGAGGCGCGCTCCTTGAGGTCCATGCCGGCGGAGAAGGCGCGCCCGCCCTCACCCGTCATGATGGCCACCAGCGCGTCCTTGTCGTCGCGGAAGTCCTCGAGCGCCTCGCGCAAACCGGCGCTCAACTCCCGGCTCAGCGCGTTCAGCACCTCCGGGCGGTTGAGCGTAATGTAGGCGATGCGGTTGCGCTTTTCGTACTTGATCGTAGGGGTCGAGACCGGCATCCTCGCCTCCTTGATGGGAACAAATCACGGCCACCGGGGGCCTGTCTGCGGTGGGGCGAGTATATGGCCTGTTTTCGCGCCGTGTCAACTTTGGCCGTCGCCCTGAACTTCACCGCGGACGGGCGCTGTGATACATTGAATCCGGCCCGCGCGCAGAGGCGCGGACGCCGCAGGAGGCTCTCAATCACCACCGAAACCAAGTACACGCTAAGCGTCGTCGACCAGTCGCCCGTGCGCAGCGGAGGCACCGCGGGCGACGCGCTGCGGGAGACGATCGCGCTCGCCCAGGCCGCCGAGTCGTTCGGGTACTCCCGATACTGGCTCACCGAGCACCACAACCTCGGCAACCTCGCCGGCACCAGCCCCGAGATCATGGTCGGCCAGGTGCTCGCGAACACGTCCAGCATCCGCGTCGGCTCCGCCGGAGTCATGCTGCCCCACTACAGCTCGCTGAAGGTGGCGGAGAACTTCCGCGTGCTGGAGGCACTCTATCCTGGCCGCATCGACTTGGGCGTGGGCCGCGCGCCGGGCAGCGACCAGCGCACCAACGCGGCGTTGTCCTACCCGCGCCCGCCCAACGACGTGCGGCACTATCCCCGCCAGGTGCTCGACCTGCTGGGCTACCTCAACGACACCCTCGAGGAGGAACACCCCTTCGCCGTGGTGCGCGCCGGTCCCGGCATCTCCACCGCGCCGCAGGTGTGGCTGCTCGGCTCCCGCGTCGACAGCGCCGCGATGGCCGCGGACATGGGATTGCCGTTCAGCTACGCCCACTTCTTCGGCCTGTCCGTGGAGCACGGCCCTATGATAGCCGACATGTACCGCGCAAACTTCAAGCCGTCCGAGTTCCTGTCCGAACCGCTCGTGAACGTCACGTTGCAGGTGCTGTGCGCGGAGACCAGGGAGAAGGCCGAGAAGCTGGCGCTCAGCCGCAACCTCGCCAGGGTGAGGTCGGTGCAGGGGCACCGCACCGGTGTGCCCAGCATCCAGGAGGCGCTGGAGTACGAGTACGACCCGCAGGAGCTGGCCTACATCGAGTCGCTCAAAGCGAACTACGTCGACGGCGAGCCGGCCGACGTCCGGGAGCGCATCGAAGCCCTGGCCGCCGAGTACAAGACCACCGACGTTGGTATCGTCACCATGTGCTACGACTTCGCCGACCGCGTAAAGTCCTACGAGCTGGTGGCGCGCGCGTTCGGGATGATTTAGGCGCTTTCCTCCCCAATGGTGGAAGGCTGGGATGGGGGTGAAGGCCGCTCGCGGTACATGGCGTCGCGGGTGGTGAGGAACGCGGACCAGCCGGCCTCGTGCAGCAGCGCCAGCCGCGATGTGGCCACCTCGTCGCCGCGCGTGGCGTCCGCGATGGCGGCGATTTCGGGTACGTCCCTGTACGCGATCGCCTCGCGCAGTCCCATCAACTCGTAGGCGCGGTTGACCAGCAGCTTGTTCAGCCGGACGGTCGTCTGTGGGAGCGCGGCCAGCTTGCGCGCCATCGCCTCGGCCTCGGCGTCCAGCGTCTCCGGCGGCACCACGCGGTTCACCAGGCCCATGCGATGCGCCTCCCGAGCGTCGATTTGCTCGCCGAGCATGAGCAGTTCCTTGGCGTTCTTCATCGACACCAGGAACGGCGTAATCAGCACGGGCGGCGGGAAGCCGTGCCGGATGTGAATCTCGCCGAGTCGGGCGCCCTCCGCGGCGATGGTGAAGTCGCACACGCCCGCGAGCTCGCACGCCTGGCCGACGGCATGGCCGCGCACCGCGGCGATCACCGGCTTGGGGAACGACCATATCTTCATCTGCACGTCGAACCCGCTCGGCGCCGGCTCGTCATCCGGGTACAGGTAGGCGTACAGGTCGCCGCCCGCCGAGAACGCCCTGCCCGCTCCGGTCAGCACGACCGCCTTCACGTCGTCGTCCGCCTCGGCGCGCTCGAACGCGGCGAGCAGCAGCCGCTGCACGTTCTTGTTCATGGCGTTGAGAATGGTAGGCCTGTTCAGCACGATGCGGGCGTAGACGTCGGTCTTTTCGTACAGCACGTCGTCCGGGCCGGGCGGTGGTATCTCGATGCCGTCAGGGGTCTTCTTGGGTGCGGTCATTGCGCCTTCCAGTCAAGGGGTTTGCCATGCGTATGGCTTGCGGCTTAGGATTGTACAACATAGCGGGAGGGGCCGGCGCTTCCGCCCGCGACCGTAGCTGTAACAACCAGGAGGCGAAAACGTGAGCATCTATCAGACAGTGATAAGCCGGCGGACGGTGAGGGACTACACCGACGAGCCGGTATCGGAGGAGCTCGTGAGGAAACTGCTCCAAGCGGGGAGGATGTCTCCGAGTTCCAGCGACTCCCAGCCGTGGCACTTCGTCGTCGTGCGCGAGCTGGACACCATAGCCAGGCTGGGCGAGATCGCCAAGCAGGGGCCTTTTCTGGCGGGCGCTCCGGTGGTGATCGCGGTCTGCGTGGTCGACGACGCGCCGCGCGGGCACCTGGACGCTGGCCGGGCCATCCAGCAGATGGAGATCGTCGCCTGGGGCGAGGGCCTCGGCACCTGCTTCGTGGGCGTTCGAGACGCGGAGCAGCAGGTGGCGGTGAAGGCTCTGCTCGGCATCCCCGACGACGTCGAGCTTGTGTCCCTGCTGCCGTTCGGCTACCGCCAAGAGGGGTTCAAAAGGCGAGGTGTAAAACGCAAGGAGATGTCCACCATCGCGCACAGGGAGCGCTTCGGCACGCCGTGGTAGTGTGCTCTGTGGGCGTCTGCCGGCGGGCCGTTTACGCCATTACTCCTTTGGCGTATCATGTTCCCGACCGATCTGGATGGGTTGAGTGAAAGGACGAGAAGCCATGCTGGAAGCCGACGTAAAGGTGTACGCGCGGATAGGTTGAGCGACCTGCGCGCGAACGAAAGAGTTTCTTTCGAACAACAACGTTCCCTACCAGGACAGGGACATCGAGAACAGCCCCGGCGCGCTGGACGAGTTGAGAGAACTGGGATTCCGCACGGTGCCGGTCACAGTCATCGATGGCAAGGGCATCGCGGGCTTCCGGCCCAACGAGCTGTCCAAGGCGCTCAACCTGGGGCAGGAGTCCGAGCCGCGCGATCCGTCTGAGACGCTGCCGCTGCTGGTCAGGATCGCCGGGGCGGTCGAACGCGCGCTGCGGCAGATGCCGGACGATAAGCTCGACTACACGGCTCCGGACCGCGACAGGCCGATGCGCGAGTTCGGATACCACATATTCCACATGATCCAGCGCACCATGCGGGGCGTGGACACGGGCGTGTTCCCGATGGAGGACCAGGCGACGATGGATCTGCCCGGCCGTTCCTACGAGAGCTTCGCCCAGATAGCCGACTACGGCGTCGAGGTCGCGTCTGAGTTGAGCTCCTGGGCGGAGGGCGTCGACCACGGCTCCCTGCGGCAGTCGCGCGGCGAGGGAATGCGCACCGGAGCCGAGCAGCTTGATCTGATTGCCGGGCACACGACGCAGCACCTGCGGCAGCTCTACTTCGTGCTGAGAAGCTTCGACATCGAGCCGGAAGCGCCGATCGACGATTCGGAGTTCCCGCCCGAGTACGTGCTGACGATTCTCTGGTAGCTCACACCATCAGCCGAAGGGGGCATATATGATAGTCGACGCCCACGTACACGTGTGGGCCGAGGGGTGGCGTCCGCAGTGGAACCAGGACCGCGCGCTCGCGACCGCGGCCCGCGCGAGGGGAATTTCGCTGGACGAGGCGCAGGAGTTCGTCCGGCGCACCTGGGACCACGACGCCAGCGGACTGTTAGCCGAAATGGACCTGATAGGGCTGGACAAGTCACTGGTATTTCGCGTCGACTACGGCGCGGTGGTGCCGGGCCAGGACAGCGTCGTCCCCATCGAGGAGCAGAACCGGCTCACGTCGGAGATCGCCGCCGCACACCCAGACCGGATCGCGTGGTGCGCCAGCATCGACCCCCGCCGTCCCAACGCGGCCAGGTTCGTGCGAAAGGCGGTCCACGAGTGGGGAGCGCGCGGGCTTAAGCTGTACTGCGCGGGCGGCTACTACCCCAACGATCGGCTGGTGTATCCCATCTACGAGGTCCTACAGGACGCCGGGACTCCGGTGATGTTCCACGTCGGCCCGGTCGCCACTCCGCCGATGCTCAGCAAGTACGCCCACCCGCTGCACCTGGAGGAAGTGAGCATCGACTTTCCCGACCTCACCATACACGCCGGGCATGGCGGCGTGGGCCACTGCCGGGGCAGCTTTGGCTGGTACCAGGACATGCTGGCAATAGCCGAAATCCACCCCAACATCGTAATCGACACCGCGCTCTGGCAGGGCATGGCGCGCCGCGACCCGGGCCGGTTCTACCGCTACCTGCGCAACGCGGTGGATGTGCTCGGCCCCGAGCGCGTGATGTACGCCACGGACTGGACCAACCCGATGACGCCCTCCAACGGCTGGTACCTGGATATGTACAGGGAAGTTCCCGAGGAGCACGAGGCGGCCGGGCTTGGGCTGTCGGAGGACGAAAAGAAGCTGGTGCTGGGCGGGAATGCTGCCAGGCTGTACCGGCTGGGCTGAATCACACAGTTACTTCTCCCTCGATGGGAGGAGGTTAGGATGGGGGTGAACGCCGTTGAGAGCCCGCCCCGACGGAGGTGCCTCCCTATGGCAAGCATGAAGGCAGGACAGGGCATTATCGAACTGCTGCGCGCCGAGGGCGTGGAGTACACGTTCGGGCTGGTCGGACTGACGACGAACAGCATCGTAACCGAGATGTACGACCGCTCCGACATCAAGTTCGTGGACACGCGCCACGAGGAGGGCGCGGCGTTCATGGCCTACGGCTACACGAAGGCTACGGGCCGTCCGGCGGCGTGCATCACCACGTCCGGACCAGGTACTATCAACCTGATAACCGGCGTCTCGCTCGCGTACAAGGGCCGCGCGCCGGTCGTGGTCATCGGCGGCGACACCGCCCGCGACTTCGTGGGACGGGACGGCACGCAGGCGTTCGACCTGGTGAACCTCTTCAAGCCGATCACTAACTGGGCCACGCAGGTGAACAAGACCGAGCGAATCCCGGAGGTGTTCCGCAACGCCTTCCGCGTGGCGCTGACGCCGCCGCGAGGCCCAGTGTTCGTGGACATTCCCCGCGACCTTATGGACGACCTGGAGGTGGACTGGGACATCCAGCCTCCGGAGAGCTACCGCGCCGTGAACACGCGCACGCCGGGCGACGCCGACGCGGTACGAAGTGCTGCCGACCTGCTGGCGAACGCCGAGCGCCCGCTGCTGCTGGCGGGCGGCGGTGTCATCGAGTCCGGCGCCTCGGAGGCGGCGGTTCGGCTGGCGGAGTTGCTGGACATGGCGCTTGTGCCGTCCTACGGCCACCACGACGCCGTGCCTAACAGCCACCCGCTGTACGTCGGCCCGCCGGGCGGCCGAGGCTCGGGTGAGGCATCGCAGGCCATACACCGCGCGGACGTGGTGCTCGCGCTCGGCTGCCGCCTCAACCAGCAGACCACGGGATGGAACAACAGCGTCGTAGCGCCCGGGACGACCATCGTGCAGGTGGACTACGATCCGCAGCAAATTGGCCGCAACTTCCCTGTCACGTCCGGCATCGTGGGCGACGCCGAGGCCGTGGCGGGGCAGCTTCTCGACGAACTCAGGCCACGGTTCCCCGAAGGCCGGAGCAATCCGGAGTGGCGTGCGGAGGTCGAGGGTCTCGCCGCCGCGAGGCACGAACGACTGCGGGCCGAACACTCCATCACCGCGGAGCCGATGATGCCGCAGCAGGTGTACCCCGAGCTGAACCGGGCGCTGCCGCAGGACTGCATGGTCACCATCGACGCTGGGGTCGCGCCGGGTCTGTCTTACGATCGGCTGTCTTTCGAGCTGCCGCGCACCATGTTCAACTACTCAGACCAGGGCGGTCTCGGCATGGGCTATTGCGTGGGTCTTGGCACGAAGCTGGGCCGGCCCGACAGGCCTGCGGTGAGCATACAGGGCGACGGCGGGTTCCTGTACACGTCCGGCGAGATCAACACGGCGGTGCGCTGGGACATTCCGCTGGTGAGCATCGTGCTGAACAATAGCTGCCACGGCGCGGAGAAGGCGCAGCAGCTACGCAACTACGACGAGCGCTACATCGGCGTAGACCTTCAGAACCCGCGCTTCGACAGGTTGGCGGAGGTGTACGGGGCTAAGGGCTACTACGTGGAGCGCGCGTCCGACATCGGCGAGGCCGTCTCCGACGCGCTGGCGCAGGGCAGACCGTGCGTCATCGAGATACCGGTGGCAGAGTACTTTCCGCTGCCCGCGCCGACGCCCGGCAGCTAGCGCCCGAACATCCGCCGCCGGCCGCTCCGCCGCTGTGTACCTTCCGAGGCGCTTCGCAGAAACTCCAGCAGCGCGTGCGTGACGGCGCGCGCCCTGATCCTTCGGAGGTTCGTCGGATAGCGTCCCGCCGTCGAGGCCGTTCCGCCTCTGAGCGCAAATCCGACGTGGGACGTGCCCAGCGGGCCGCTCGTGGGCGTGGGCCGGGTGACCGTACCGGTGACGCCTATGCCGTAGTCCGCGCCGAACGCCTGCTTAGCGGCCCTCGCCATCGCCTCGGCGACGGGAGCGCTCGCGGCGCCGTGTTCTGATACGAGGTCAGGGTCCACGCCGTGGTCCTCTAGCTGCTCTTCGCCGAACAGCACGATCCCGCCGCGAAGGAAGCCGCGGCTTTCGGGAATTTCGGCAAGCGTGCTGGCCAGCAGCCCGCCGGTGAAGTTCTCCATCACGGCGAGCGTTTCTCCCCGACCGGCGAGAAACGCGGCCACCCGGGACTCCGGAGTCTCGTCGTCCACGCCCCAAACGGCGGCGTCGCCGACGATGGAGCGAATCTCAGCCTCCATTGGCTCTATCAGCCGGGCGGCCTCGTTCTCCGTGCCGGCGGAGGCTATGGCGCGCAGGTGTATGCCGTCCTGCTTGGAGTATATGCCTAGCTCGGGGTTCTCGCTCCGGAAGAGCGGCGTGAGCATCTCGTCGAGGCCGCCCTCGGATATGCCGAACGTCTTGAGCGTGCGCGTGACGATGGCGACGTCGGGGTTGAGCAGACGCAGCCTGGGGGCGATCTCGTAGGTCCACATGCGCTCCAGCTCGCGCGGCGGGCCGGGCGTGCAGACGATAACGTGGCCGCCCTTGTCGACCCACCAGCCGGGCGCGGTGCCCATGGGGTTGGGGATGACCTCCGCAGAGGGTATGAGCGTCGCCTGCTTGATGTTGGTGGCGGGCATTTCGCCGCCGCGGCCCGCGAATATGGCCTTCAGTTGCGCGAGGAGGTCGTCCTGCACCTCCATCTCCTCGCCCATCACCCTGGCGACGGTCTCGCGCGTCAGGTCGTCGGACGTGGGGCCGAGTCCGCCGGATGTTATGGTGACGTCGGCGCGTCGGGAGGCGCGGTCTATGGTCTCGAAGAGCCTGTCGGGGTGGTCGCCCACCTTGGACACCCAGTGCACCTCGATGCCCAGCTTGGCGAGCTCGGCGGCCATGTAGGCCGAGTTGGTGTCGACGATCTCGCCGAAGAGGATTTCGGTACCTATGGCGATGATTTCGGCGTTCAAAGGGGAGCCTCCTTGTAAGCAAGCGGCGGGGTCCAATCCACCGTAATCGTCGCCACCGGTCCCTGGCGTCCGCCTCCTGCTACGCCTCGGGGTCCTGCTCCTCGCCGTAGGGGATGTCGTCGAACAGGGCGAACAGCGTGTCCACCCACAGGGCGTCCACGTAGAGGATGGGGTTGATGAGGTGCTCGGATATGCGCTGGGCGTAGTACCGGTCTGGCCCCGGCGCCATGGCGCCGTCCTCGCAGGGGATTGGCACGTTGGCGTCGTCCTCGCACTCCACCTTGTGTCCGATCATATAGGTGTCGCCGTCGGTGAAGTTGACATCGCTCTGGCTGGTGCCCGGAAAGCGTATCTCGATGGCGGACGACGTGTCGTCGCCTATGCCCCAGGGCGTGGTGTCCTTGTCGTCCACATACGGCACGGCCACCTGTACGCCCAGCGGTCTACCAAGCAGTTTCTGCACCTCGGCCCAGCGCTCGGTATCTATGGGCCTCTTCTCTTCGTCGGTGGGGCGGAGCTGGACTGTCCAGCCGTCGTCCTCGTCGTAGTCGAATGTGAGCGTGCGGGTGTCGTCGCCGAAGCGCGGGCCGTCGTGAACGTTGACCTCCACGATGTCTTCGGGGGTGTGCTCAACGTACCAGCGGGGTATGGGAGGCTCAACGGCGAGGCGCGCGATGACGTCGCCCCAGGAGTCGGCGATGATGAATAGCTGCGGAAAGCCGATCACCTGGCCGTAGTGGTGGTAGCCGTCCGTGGTCTCGTGGCCCAGTCGGAATTCGAGGTCCCTGTTGAGGGTGAGGCCCACCTTCACCACCGTGGCGGGATCGTCCAAGCCGTACTCGGCGGGGTCCTCAATGATTATGTTCTGCGGAGTGAGGTCCCGCCGGGTCTTGGGACCGCTGAGCAGCAGGGTGATGCCGCCCCAGCGGTTTCGGTCCGGGGGTATGCCCTGTGGATCGGCGAACTCCCACAGGTAATGCTCCGGGCTGGTCTTCACGAAGCTGACGGTCTTGACGGGCTGATCGTCCGGTGTGCCCTCGACGCGGTGAATCACCTCGATGGACTGGATGTCCTCCTCGGCGAGCTGGAAGAACCAGGGGGAGTCGTCCCTCGGTTCAGCCTCGGACTGGAACGGGTTGAAGTAGACCACCGCGCCGACCGCGATAGCCACCACGACCAGAGCAATTGTTACGCGAACGTTCATCTGAGTCGCCGGTTCAGCGCCTTCTCCACCACACGTAGCCGCCCGCCAGGAGCATTATTGCCGGCGGCAGGAACCAACTCGACCACTTCACGAACTCGCGCTCACGCTTGTTGAGAACGAGCTCCCTGATTGGGATCAGCTTGGGCCGGATCGAGATCAGGTCGTAGTCCTCGGCCAGCCAGTTCACGGAGTTCAGAAGCAGGTCCTGGTTGTCGCTGCTGTAGAAGTACTTGTTGCGAGCGAAGTCCGAGTCGCCGAAAACAACGAGCTTGAGCTCAGGGAAGCCTAAGGCCGCCTGGGGGTCGTGAGCGACGGTCGCTCTGCCCCTGATGACGGCTGCGAGGTTGAACGGGCCGCGCACATCCTCGGAAGGATCGTACTCCGCCTTCTCGGGATCGGTCTCCAGCCAGCTCACCGGCGTGGAGAGCACCAGCGGCACAATCTGTACGTGCGGAGGAAAGTCGTCCGGACTCATGATCGCGTTGATGGAAGTGACGCCGGGGAAGAACGTGACGTCGATCTGGTCGGCGATGCTTATGTCGCCGGCCAAACTCTGCGGCACGTATTGCGAGTTGGCCTGTTGCGCCAGCGGCGTGAAATCCTGCCCCGCGACATTGCTCAGCGCGTCGGCGACGTTGTGCTCTCCCAGGGTCAAGCCCCACAGGCTGAGCAGCTCGAGGTAGGACGTGGGCGTTGCCGGGTCGAACAGCGCCACGACGCGACCGCCGCCCAGGATGTAGTCTATCAGCGCATCTCGCTCGACGTCGTTCAGGTCCGATCTCGGCCCGGCGATCACCAGCACAGCCGCGTTGTCCGGGACAACCTCGAACTGCGTGAGGTTAAGCGGCAGCACCACGTAGTTGTCGCGCTGCATTCCCTGGAGAGCGAAATCGAAGCCGGTCTCTTCGACCTGGTCGGTGCCGGGGTCCCTGGTTATTGCCGCTTCCTGGTGGCCCGTCAGGTAGTAGACGACCTTTCGCTCGACTCCGGTGGCAATCAGAATGCCGGTGACGAAGCCCTGCTCGGTGAGAGCGGTGACGTGTTCCTGCACCCCGCGGGTCACGTCCTCGAACACGACGGCGGGGTAGCTGGTGACGTCGTACTGCTCAGCGAGGGCGCGGCTGACCTCAGGGTCTATGAAACGGAAGACGAAGTTGCCGCTGTAACGTTCGAACTCGTTCAGCAGGTCCTCGGCCTGTTGCCTGGCCGCCGCCGTCGCCGCGCTGGAGGGCGTGAAGAAGGCGTTGGCCCGCACCGTCGTATCCAGGTCCTCGAGGATGTTTATCGTTTGCGGGGCGAGGGTGAACACCTGCGTTGCCGTGGTGTCCACGCGCGTGGGGTTGCGGAAGAGCAGGAAGTTGACCAGTATGGCTATGATGAAGAAGGCGAGCGTCATCACCAGGACGTTGGAGCCGTACCTGCCCCGACGCCCGACCAGAAACAACGCCGCCGCTCGTGGCGAGAGAATCAGCGCCAGAAGCAGCAGCGCTAGGCCGATGACCAGCACGCTCACGGCGAAGTTCTCGAGCTCGGCGATAGTGAGGTAGAGGATGCCTCCGCCGACCAGGGAAATCGCGCCGACTATCGCGACGACGGCGCTCCAGAATCCGGCGGACTTTACGGTGGAAAGGAGGATGTCGCGGGTGGAGTCCGCCTGTCTCGAATTGCCTCGCATATCTAGCGCCACCTTCGCGTCTCGAGAGAGCGCACGGTCAGGAACAGGAACACCGCCGCGAGGCTGACGAAGTAGACCACGTGGCTGGTATCGATCACGCCGCGGGTGAAGTCGACGAAGTGAGTGTTCATGGACATTCCGGTCAGCACCTCGGACGCGGCCCCGGTGACTACGCCGCCAATCTGGTCGACGAACGAGAGAATGAGCAGCAGCGCGATTCCGACCACCGCAGAGACTATCTGGTTCGATGACAGCGACGAGGCCATCAGCCCCACGGCGAGCGCGGCGGCGCCGTACAGCACCAGGCCGAGGTATGCGCTAAGCAACGGCCCCGTATCGGGGCTGCCGAACGCGTACAGCAGCACAGCATAGTAGGACGTGAGGGCGATCGTCGCCACCAGTATGACGAAGCTTGCGATGTACTTGCCGATCACCACTTCCCCAGTCGCGGACCGGCGCCGTGAGCAGCAACTCAAGCGTTCCCAGCTTCTGTTCCTCCGCTAGCAGGCGCATCGTCAGCAGCGGCGACAGGAACAGCAGCAGGAAGCTGGAGCGCAGCACCAAGTTGCGAATGCTGGCCTCCGCAAAGGGGAGGGTCACCCCGTCAACGAAGAATACTCCGGTCAGTGCAAGGAACATGGCGCCGACGATGTAGGCCGTTGGGGTCGAGAAGTAGAGCTTGGTCTCTTTCCAGGCTATGGTCAGCGTGTTCCTCAAGCCGGTGTCTCCCCTTCCTCTTCAACGGTTGTCAGCCGCAGGAAGATTTCCTCCAGGGTCATGCCGATGGACTGAAGCCGCACCAGTTCCCATCCTCCGCCGACGACCGCCTCGGCCAGTTTGGCCGGCACGTGGTCCTCGGGATTGGCGACAATGGAGTAGCTGAACAGACCCTCGCCCAGGGAGTCGGTCTGCTCCACCTCGCGCACGCCCTCGACGGCCTGGAGCGCCTGGGTCACGTGCCGGCGCGGCCCCCTGGCGTCAACCTCGACGTGCTCGGTGCCGCTCAGCCGGGCGCTCAGGTTCTCGGGCTTGTCCACGGCCACTATCTGACCCTCGTGGATGATGATCACGCGCTCGCAGATCATGCTCACTTCGGGCAGGATGTGGGTGCTGATGATGAGGGTGTGTTCTCCGCCCAAGTCCCTTATGAGCTGGCGCGTCTCCACCACCTGCACCGGGTCGATGCCGATAGTGGGCTCGTCCATCACCAGGACGTCGGGTTCGTGCAGAATGGCCTGGGCGATCCCGACGCGCTGGCGAAAACCCTTGGACAGCTTGCCGATGTACGAGTCGCGGTAGTCCTCCAGCCGGCAGATGGCTATGACGTCGTCCGTGCGCTTGCGCACGTAGTTGGCAGACATGCCTCTGAGCCGGCCCATGTAGCCCAGGTAGTCGCGCACCGACATCTCGGCGTACAGGGGCACCGTTTCGGGCAGGTAGCCGATGTGGCGGCGCGCGTCGACCGATTGGGTGACCACGTCGTAGTCCGCGACCGTCGCGCGCCCTGACGTGGGCGGGAGAAAGCCGGTGATGATCTTCATTGTCGTCGACTTTCCCGCGCCGTTGGGTCCCAGGAAGCCCAGGACCTCTCCCTTCTCCACCCGGAACGAGATGTCCTGGATGGCCGGAAAGTCGCCGTAGTACTTGGATACCTTGTCCAGGTCAATCATTTGCCTAGTCTCAAAAGCGCGCCCACCGGCGCGCTCCTCAAGCTGAATTGCCGCAAAAGTACGGCTTTCACAGCAGCTAATTGTATAACACGCGGCGCGCAACGTTCAAGGCCAAGTGCGGCTCGTCTCAGGGCCTTTCGGTTATCGGTTTCACACCGTACCGGCATCCGCTCCCAAACTTGCAGCCTTAGTCTGAACAAGTGGATATGGCGAGAAATCGTCAGCAATTGGCAATAACCGAAAGACCCTGCGGCTCGTCTGCGTCGCCGTAGGGCTGCTTTATGTTCTCCTCTCCGGTAAGGAGAGCGGATCAAGAGGAAGGGATTCCGGGCGGCGATTGCGCCTTTGGTCGACTCCCGCCCAAAAAACCTGCTCAATTCTGCTACATCCTGCCCAATTCGTAGCTGGGCGGGCCGTCCCATTTGCGCTCAGTCGCGGTACACCGGCGTTAGATTTGGCGCAGGCGTGGCGCAGAATGTAGCAGGAGCGGGAGGGTGGTTGTGGGCCGCTTGCGGGTTTCAAACCCGCCCCCACCAGGCGCTCCACAGCGCCTATAGGATAGAAAATAGCACGTGTGTGCTGTAGAATCAAGAGCCCTCAGCGCCCCAGGGGAGTGTACGCGCCAGATTCCTCGGCTACGCTCGGAATGACAGTGCTGGGGTGCGTTGCGCTCGGAATGGAAGGGTTAGAGACTTGCCGGTAGGTTGTGGAAGGGTCAGAGACTTGCCGCCAGATCCAGGTAAACGGATCGATTTCTTGGCGCAAGGCAGGGCCATTTGACATAAAGCTAAGAGAGTGGGCCTGAGAGTGGGAATTTTTGTGGCATGTGTGTGGCATTTGCAAGGCAGGCTCGAGAGGCCGGCGAGATATGGGCGTGGCGTTTGGGTTACGCGGTTGGGAAGGTTTGAGACACTATTTTCGGGGTGGCTGCGGTCAGCGGGCTTGGGCACATGATCGACCGCACCCGCCGCGACCTGTCCGCGGAGGCTGAGGCGAAGCTGAATCGGCAGGGGTATGGTGCGACCATAGGGGAGAACGATGATTGGACCGATTGAAGTTGAACCGCGAGAAAGATCCCGCATCTGGCTTCAGTTCTCGGACGGAGCCTTCGGCGAGGTTGACCTGTCCCATCTGACAGGCCGCGGCGTGTTTGCGGCGTGGAACGAGCCGGGATACTTCGACAAGGTGTACATAGCGTCCGATCGCGCCATAGCCTGGGGCGACGAATTGGAGCTTTGTCAGGATGCTTTGCATATTCAACTCACCGGCAAATCGTTCGACGAAGTGCCGGTTGACATTGAATCGCCGGCTCACGATGTCTGAGATATGTAGGTTCTATGGGATAGTGATTCGCGTGTATTGGCAGCCGGCAGTTCAGGGCATTGCGAGTGTTGGAGCCGAGCAATGGCCCAGTTATGGCGTTCCATCGCGTTGCGCAAGAACTCGACCATCATATCAGGTACAATGTTGTTGAATCCCGCGCCCTTGCCGAACAGCGGGATGTGCTGCTAACGCGGCTGGTGTCGGGGGAAGTGTGAATAAGCGGAGGACCTCTGGAACAATGGATCTGAATACCCAAATGTCGAGATTTTCCTTGGCCTATATCGAAGCCGTCGCTTCCTGCGCGGGGTTTCAGGTTGAAGAGACAAAGGTGGACCTGGATAGTGTCGATGGTACCTTGAAGGGAGATTTTGGCAGGAGGCCGCGCATAGAGTTTCAAGCTAAGGCGACGGCCAGAGACGTTGTGCGTGGCAGTCATGTCCACTTTCCCCTCTCGATCAAGAACTACGATGATCTCCGTGATGAGGCTATCAACCCTCGAATCCTGATAGTTCTGGTGATGCCGAGGGAAACTGACGAATGGGTTAGCCAAACGCAGGAAGAACTTTGCCTGCGACACTGTGCATACTGGATGTCTCTCAGAGGGGAGCCGGCGACGTCGAATGCTCACAACGTTACCGTCCAGGTGCCTTTAGGGAATGTGTTCAACAGCGCTCAACTCATCACCATGATGCGGAGAACTGAAAGGATGGGTGCGCTATGAGAGTCCAGATACGGGACCGAGACGCCCTAGCTTCCATTTCAGTAGTGAGTCTGCGCGCTTATCTCAATTCCCGCGATTGGGCCAGTGCGGGGACGTGGGGCGAGCGGCCCATAACCATCTTCGCCAAGGAGCATGCCGGCAGAACATGGGAGATTTTGGTGCCTCACCGCGATGCCATAGGCGGCTACGCAGAAAACATGGCCGAGTCCGTCGCGGTGCTGTCTGCAGTCGAGGAACGCACCGAACTCGACGTCTTCTACGACCTGAAAGGGGCCGGAGCCGACGTGATTCGGGTGCGTTCCGCAAATGGCCGGGCTAAAGAACCCCTGTCGTTGGGGCAGAGCGCGGCGATGCTCACCGACACATACAAGATGCTGTCCGCCAGCGCGCGCGCTGTCGAAAAACCCCAGGCGGCGTACCGAGGCAAGGCCAGCGCCAACGTAGAGAACTTCCTGAACAGAGTCCAGCCTCTGCCTGGTCATCAAGGCTACACGTTGACTCTACACTCTCCGGTGCCGGTAAAGATTGGTGGTCAGGCGCCGGTGGAGATTGGCGTTCAGGCTGATGGTGGTCCGCCTGATATGGGAGACGAATACTACGTTCCATTCGCGCGGAGAGTCACCTACAAGCTTGCCGAGGCTTTGGGCCATACTGAAACCGCTATTGAAGAAGCAGTCGCCAAGAACACGCTGGACCCGTTCAAAATATCCGTGGCCAACGGGGTCAGTGCCAATCTGTGTGCCTCTGTGTCGGAACTGGCGAGAAAGTGTCAAGGAGTTGCAATCGACCTGGATTGGGCTGACGTAAGGCCATCCAACATTCCAGACTCCCATTTCACGTTTACCGTCGGTTGGGCTGACGTCCTGTCGCAAGCGTCGAAATCACTTGGTCGCAACGAACCCTCTCACGACGAACAGATAGTTGGCCAAATCGTCCAGTTGGCTAGAGAACCCCACGAATTCGACGGAAGGGCGGTTATAGTCTCGGTCTGGGACGACCGCACCCTGCGGATGAACGTCAGATTCAATCGGTCAGTTTACGATACTGTAATCAACGCCTTTAGAGAGCACTCCGACATCAGCCTACTGGGAGACATACATCCTTCAGGCCGGGGTTACGAGCTCCGCAATCCCCGAAACCTCTTGGTCATGCCGGAAGAGTAGGGGGAGCATGACCTCCCTCACCGAGGCCGACGTCGAGCAGGCCGCCCTCGACTGGCCGTAGGAGCAATCACGCGATTCACGCCCGTTGCGTTTGCAATTGGACGCTGCGCAACCTTGCAATTGGACGATGCAGGCAGGCAGTCTTTATCGACGGTTCGCCGAGAGAGACCTGGCGGAGGCGCTGGCCGACTCGCCCGCGGTGCTCGTGCACAGACCGAGACAGTGCGGCAAAACAAACCTTGTCCGTATGGTCGACGATTCACTGGGCTACGATTACATCAGCTTCGACGACGACGAGCGCGGCCGCTTCGAACGATCCAGCGGGCCTTGTGGTAAGGCTGTCGGAGCGCGCCGTCCTCGATGAGATACAGCGTGTCCCCGCACTCTTCACCGCCCTGAAACAGGAAATAGACCGCCGCCGCGCTGTCGACGGCCACAAGACACGGCTTGGCGCACATGCTAAAATACGCAGAGGCGTCCGGCGAGGGACAGATGCGGGCGCGATCGAGGCGAGAGGATGACGCCAGGCGAAAGTGCAATTTATCTGGACCACTCGGCGACGACACCAGTGCGCCGGGAGGTGCTGGAGGCCATGATCCCCTACTTCGGGACCAACTTCGGCAACCCGTCCGGCATATACACGCTGGCGCAACAGGCCCGCATGGCGATGGACGACGCCCGCGAGGTGGTGGCGCGGGCGCTGGGCGCACGCACCGGCGAGATCGTGTTCACAAGCGGAGGCACCGAGTCGGACAATACCGCCATCAAGGGCGCGGCATTCGCGCTGCGGCACCTCGGCAACCACATCATCACGACGAGCATCGAGCACCACGCCGTGCTGCACACCTGTCACCAGTTGGAGCAGTTCGGCTTCGAAGTCACCTACCTGCCGACGGACTCCTATGGGCTCGTCGACCCCGACGACGTCGCAGACGCGATTACCGACCAGACGACCGTGGTGAGTGTGATGCTCGCCAACAACGAGATCGGCACCATCGAGCCCGTACCGGAGATCGCGCGCATCGTGAAGGACGAGGCCACACGCAGAGGACGCACAATCGTCGTGCACACGGACGCGGTCCAGGCCGCCGGGTTTCTGGACCTGAACGTGAAGAAACTCGGCGTGGACATGCTGAGCCTGTCGGGCCACAAGTTCTACGGTCCGAAGGGTGTCGGCGCGCTGTACGTCAAGCGCGGCACGCCCTTCGAGCCGCAGCAGCAGGGCGGCGGCCAGGAGCGGCAGCGCCGCTCGGGCACGGAAAACGTGCCTCTGATCGTGGGATTCGCGGAGGCGTTCCGGCTCGCCAACGAGGAACGGGAGTCCGTCTCCGGGCACTGCGAGGCGCTCCGCGACAGGCTGGAACACGGCATCTTGGATTCCGTTTCCGGCGCTCACCTCAACGGGCATCCCTCTCAGAGGTTGCCCAACAACCTGAATATCTCGTTCGAGGGCGTGGAGGGCGAGCCGATCCTGCTCAGTCTCGACTTCTCCGGTGTGTACGCTTCGAGCGGAAGCGCCTGCTCGTCCGCCAGTCTCGAGCCGTCCCACGTGCTGGTCGCCATCGGCCGCTCGGCGACGCTGGCACAGGGAAGCCTGCGCTTCACGCTGGGTCGGGACAACACGGAAGACGACGTGGACTACGTGCTCTCTATACTCCCGGGCATGTTGGAAAGGCTCCGAAGCATGCCTTCGCTTTCGGCGGTGGAATGAACCTGCGAATGCCCACGCAAGAACTTCCGCTGGCGGGAGCGCCGAGAAGGTACCTGGGAGTGGCCCTGATGGCGCTTGCCGCCGCCGCGCTGCTGGTGGCGACCGCGGGATGCGGAGGCGATGAATCGGACCTGGTCGCCAAGCGGGGTCGGAGTCTGGAGATTCACTCCACGCTTCCCGAGATCGTCGACAGGGTGGCCTACACCGGCGCCGACGGCAGGCACCGCGTAATTCGCCCCATCGCGTCGAACCGCCGAATCGCGGTGGCTAAGGTGACCATCGTCAACAGGACCACGACCGTGGTGCCGCTGCTGGTGGAAGAGTCCGCCGCGGAGATCGGCGACAGGCGTTCGCGCCGCGTGGAGGCGGTGGACCCGGTGGCATCGGCCGAGTTCGTGGACAGCGCCGGCGACGACTCGAACATGTACACGCCGTTTCTGTGGGGCGAAATCGAGCTGGCGCGCCAGACGCAGGTGAGCGGCTGGATGGTGTTTGACGTGCCCCAGGGCATGACGCTTGGAACGCTCTGGTGGAACGAAGTCGACGATATTCTTCTCGACTACATTGACTACAGGAGATAGAGGCGCGCCGCCAGCCTGTTTGCACGCCGCCGGCCGGGTGATACATTGAACTGTGAGTGTAGGGCGACGGCGGCCCGTCGAGGCCCCGCTCGCCAGACTAGGAATCGCGGAGGAATCACATGTCGCATCCCGTAGACGTAACCGACGACACATTCGACGCCGACGTGCTGAAGGCGGACGTACCCGTGCTGGTGGACTTCTGGGCGGACTGGTGCGCGCCCTGCAAGATGATCGCGCCGATAGTGGAGGACTTGGCCGAGGAGTACGATGGCCGGGTCAAGTTCGCCAAGCTCGACGTCGACAGCAATCCCAAGACCGCCATGAGCTACGGCGTGAGGGGCATCCCCACTCTGCTCATCTTCAAGGGCGGCACCCCCGTCAACCAGGTGGTGGGCGCGGTGCCCAAGTCCGTGCTCAAGGGCAAGCTGGAGGAGTCTCTGGCTTAGAGTCTATCCGACAACCAAGTCATCACGCCCATCCTAACCTTCCCCCTGCGAGGGGGAAGGGACTAATTGGATAGGGGTGACGACACAGGGGAGCGAATGGGCCCTGGTGGGTCTCGCGGACTTCAAATCCGTTGGTCCCGGCCCTGCGGTCGGGATGGTGGGTTCGACTCCCTCTCGCTCCCGCCGGAACCCTACTCACCGGTGCACGCATTCCTGCCAGAACAGGGTCTGCTGCTCACATGTTGTTTGCTACGGCACGCTCCAGCTTTGGCGACTCGTTCAAGAAGGCCGGATCGGGCCGCCGGTAACCGACCCGGCAGTGAGGAGAGCAACCCTATGACGACAGCACGAAGAAGACGATCCGGACCGCAGGCGCAGTCCAGCGGCGACGCCGACTACCGGTCCGAGCTGTGGCGCATGGCCGACGCGCTGCGCGGCAGCATGGACGCCGCCGAGTACAAGCATGTCGTCCTCGGCCTCATCTTCCTCAAGTACATCTCCGACGCCTTCGAGGAGCGCCGCGCCGAGGTGCTCGCCGAGTGGGGCGAGGAGGCCGCCGAGGACCGGGACGAGTACGTCGCCGAGAACATCTTCTGGGTGCCGCCCGAGGCCCGCTGGCAGCGGCTGCAGGCGCAGGCGCGCCAGCCCGAAATCGGCCGCGCCGTGGACGACGCCATGTCCGCCATCGAGCGCGACAACCCGGCCCTCAGGGACGTGCTTCCCAAGGACTACGCCCGCCCCGCGCTGGACAAGAACCGGCTCGGCCAGGTGGTCGACGTCGTGAGCAACATCAAGGTGGGCGGCGCGGAAGCGCGCGCCACGGACGTGCTGGGCAACGTCTACGAGTACTTCCTGGAGCAGTTCGCGCTCGCCGAGGGGCGCAAGGGCGGCGAGTTCTACACCCCGCGCAGCGTCGTCCGCCTGCTCGTCGCGATGCTCCGGCCCTACCGCGGCCGCGTCTACGACCCCTGCTGCGGCTCGTCCGGCATGTTCGTGCAGTCCGTGGAGTTCATCCGCGCCCACGCCAGCGGCAACGGCAACGCCGGCAGGGCGAGAGGCGACATCTCCATCTACGGCCAGGAGTCCAACTACACCACCTGGCGCATGGCCAAGATGAACCTCGCCATACGCGGCATCGAGGGCCAGATCGACTTCGGCGACAGCTTCCACAACGACCGCCACCCCGACCTGCGGGCCGACTACATCCTCGCCAATCCCCCCTTCAACGTCTCCGACTGGGGCGGCGACCGGCTGCGGGACGACAGGCGGTGGGTGCACGGCGCGCCGCCGGTGGGCAACGCCAACTTCGCCTGGGTGCAGCACTTCCTGCACCACCTCGCCCCGCGCGGCGTCGCCGGTTTCGTGCTCGCCAACGGCTCCATGTCGTCGGGCCAGTCCGGCGAGGGCGACATCCGCAAGAGCATCGTCGAGGCCGGCCTGGTGGACTGTATCATCGCCCTGCCCGGCCAGCTCTTCCGCTCCACCCAGATACCCGCCTGTCTCTGGTTCCTGCGCCGGGGCCGCACCGACCGCCGGGACGAAACGCTCTTCATCGACGCCCGCAATCTGGGCCACATGATCGACCGCACCCGCCGCGACCTGTCCGCGGAGGACATCGCCCGCGTCGCCGACACCTACCACGCCTGGCGCGGCACGGACGCCGACGGCGAGTACGCCGACGAACCGGGCTTCTGCAAGAGCGCCACGCTGGAGGACATCCGCAAGCACGGCCACGTGCTCACGCCGGGCCGCTACGTCGGCGCCGCCCCGCGCGAGGACGACGGCGAGCCGTTCGCCGACAAGATGGCCCGGCTCTCCGCCCAGTGGCGCGAGCAGCAGGCCGAGGCGCGCCGCCTGGACGCGGAGATCGAGGCGAACCTGAAACGGCTGGGGTTTGGAGATTGACAAGGAGGACTAAAGGTGATTCGACCGATTGAAGTTGAAGCGCGAGAAGGCTTTCGCATCTGGTTGCGGTACTCGGACGGGGCCGAGGGTGAGGTTGACCTTTCCCATCTGGCCGGCCGTGGCGTATTTGCGGCGTGGAACGAGCCGGGGTACTTCGACGAGGTGCATATAGCGCCTCATCGCGCCATAACCTGGGGCGACGAATTGGAGCTCTGCCCGGATGCAATGTACATGCGACTTACCGGCAAATCGTTCGACGAAATGCCGGTTGACATTGAAGTGCCAGCTCACGATGCCTGAGATATGTAGGTTTTATGGAATTGTGATTCGCATGTATTGGTCCGATCATGCCCCGCCCCACTTCCACGCAGAGTTCGGCGGAGATGAAGCCCTTGTAGCGATTGATGGCCCATCCGTCATGAGGGGCAGGATTCCAACACGGGTGCGAAGGCTTGTACTCGAATGGGCGTCGCTCCATCAAGCGGAGCTACGTGAAGCCTGGGCAAGAGCAGAGCGAATGGAACCGCCCGGGAAGATAGAGCCGTTGGAATGAGCGAGAGGGTTGCATTGACCGTAAATGAACTGATGCAAGTGCTGTCAGGCTACCCCGCCGACCTGCGGGTAGTTGTGAACGGCTACGAAGATGGATACGACGACCTGTCGCCAAGGCAAATCTCCGTGGTGAAGATAGCTCTCAATACGGGGAAGGACGAGTGGGAAGGTGAGCATGGGGACCCGGATGGCCCGATCGACGGCGCCGAAGTGGTCGAGGCGCTGGTCTTGCGGCGCGTGTCGAACTAAACGGGGCTAGTGGAATAATGGCGATAGAGCACATGCCGACGGGCGAATGGCTAGGGAAGAAGCTTGGTGACGTTGCCGCAATAGTCATGGGACAGTCACCACCTGGAAGTACGGTGTCCAGTCAATCCGGAGTCGCCCTTCTAAACGGCCCGACGGAATTCGGGTCCCATCATCCAGTACCAGTTCAGTTCACAACCGACCCACGCAAATTTGCCCAGCCCGGCGACGTGCTGTTTTGTGTACGAGGGTCAACCACTGGCCGTATGAACTGGGCAGACCAGGAATACGCAATTGGCCGAGGTGTAGCCGCAATCCGACATGACCACGATGCCACGTTGCAGCCCCTCTTGCGGGGCGTGATCGAATTGGCACTACCTGATCTGCTCGCCGCAGCCACAGGCTCGACCTTCCCCAACGTGTCCGCAAAGCAGATCGCTGACATCCCCTATCCAGACCTGAATGTAGAAAAACAGCGCGCCATCGCCCACGTCCTGGGCACACTCGACGACAAGATCGAGTTGAATCGCCGCATGAACGAGACGCTGGAGGCGATGGCGCGGACCCTCTTCAAGTCGTGGTTCGTCGACTTCGAGCCGGTGCGCGCCAAGATGGAGGGCCGCTGGCGGCGGGGCGAGTCGCTGCCCGGCCTGCCTGCCGAGCACTACGACCTGTTCCCGGAGCGGCTGGTGCCTTCCGAGTTGGGCGAGGTGCCGGAGGTGTGGGCGGTGAAGGCGCTGGGAGATTGCTACGAACTCACAATGGGGCAGTCGCCGCCTGGAAGTACCTACAACGAAGACGGAGAAGGATTACCATTCTTTCAGGGCAGCACGGACTTCGGAGAGCGCTACCCAACCAATCGCCGATATTGCACAGCACCCGCACGGCTGGCGCAGGCGGAAGACACATTGGTGAGCGTCCGTGCGCCGGTAGGGGCAATCAACCGCGCGTGGGAGCGATGCTGCATTGGCAGGGGTGTTGCTGCTCTGCGTCACAAGTCGGGCTCCGCTTCTTACACATACTGCGCGGTATGGGCTGCGCAGTCTGACATTAGCCAATATGAACACACGGGGACCGTATTCGGTGCGATTGGCGGCCGGCAGTTCAGGGCCTTGCGGGTGCTAGAACCGACTGATGGCGTAGTTATGGCGTTCCATCGCGTTGTGCAAGAACTCGACCATCAAATCATGTACAATGTTGTTGAATCCCGCGCCCTTGCTGAACAACGGGATGCGCTGTTGCCACGGCTACTGTCGGGCAACATGTCTAGTTTAAGAGACTGAGGTTGATGCCGTGGTGAAATTGTTAGACTTTGAGACTGCTCTCGCCCGCACTCCAGGAAACCGCCACATTCTACTTGGCAATGGGTTCAGCAGGGCGTGTCGCAACGACCTGTTCGCCTATGACGCCCTGTTCGACAGGGCCCGAGACCAATTGCGCCCAAGGGTGATGCGTGCCTTTGAGGCTCTCGGCACGACCGACTTTGAGATTGTGATGCGGGCGCTCAGGCAGACCGAAACTCTGGTGAAGACATACTCTCCGAAACGAACGAAGCTGGCCGGCCGCCTAAGAGCCGATGCTGACTCCCTTCGGGAGATATTAGTTGAGGTGATTGCATCGAATCATCCGGAGCGTAGCATCGAGATACCTGATGACCAATTTCGTAGCTGTCGAGTCTTCTTGCATCAGTTTCAGAGGATGTACACGCTCAACTACGACCTTCTGCTGTACTGGACGCTAATGAAGGACGATATTGACGAGTTAGACTTGCAGCCCGACGATGGCTTTCGCCAACCCAAAGATGGACCACTGGAATACGTTGTGTGGGACATGAACGATCCAGCGCAACAGACGGTCTACTACATGCACGGTGCATTGCACGTGTTCGACGCTGGCGCAGAGGTCCAGAAGTACACTTGGTCTAATACAGGCATAGCCTTGATTGATCAAATTCGCGATGCACTAGAATCGGGTCGATACCCGATGTTTGTGTCTGAGGGAACTTCTCGAACGAAGTTGGAGCGCGTCATGCATAGTTCCTATCTGAGCCGGGGCTATAGGAGCTTGTCATCAATCGGTGGCTCGTTGTTCATCTTTGGACACTCGCTTCATGAGAACGACGAACATGTGCTGGAGTGTATTAGAAGAAGTAAGGTCCAAAGCGTGTATGTCAGCATGTTCGGTGATCCAAACAGCGTAGACAACCAGCGGATAGTGACTCGCGCTCAGTCTCTAGCACAGGGAAGGAGGCCGAATCAGGTTCGTCGGGACATTTTGTTCTACGATGCTCAGAGCGCGAACGTGTGGGGTTGACGGGCTACCACCCTGACCGAAGCCGACGTCGAGCAGGCCGCGCTGGACTGGCTCGCCGACGCTTAATGACCGCAGTAGACACGACACAGGACGCACTTATGCTAATCCAAGGAAGTCTGTGGCGCCTATGGACACAGGGAAGGAGATAGAAGGTGGCGAGCACGAATATTCCGCAGTCGGTCGCTGATGCGCTTCTGGCAATGGAAAAGTACAAGGTTGACGAAGATGACAGGGAGTGGCGATACCCTCATATGGGTGGGAAAGCAATTATCCCATTGACTTCCCTCGACCGGCGAGAGCATTTCTTTCTGGATCTTTACCGGGGTCGCATCAATTTTTCCAAAAATACTCTCCAATCCAGAGCGCGGCGTTCCATAGTACTGGCTCGATTGGACGTCGGCGGGCCTCCTCATCGGAACCCGGATGACGAGGAGATTCCGGCTCCTCACCTTCACATCTACTGTGAAGGCTACGGTGACAAATGGGCGATTCCAGCCCCAGTCGATTCCTTTCCAAATTTGGGAGATTCCTGGCGCACTTTGCACGACTTTATGAGGTACATTAACGTTGTTGGATTACCCAACATCAGGCGGGAATTGTTGCCATGAATTTGGCGATTCAAGAGCTGCTCGACCAGTACTGGGATTGGCTGAAGGACAGAACAAGTCTTCGCCAAATCAACGACTGGTACGAGATTACAACGCCTCATCTCGACCGTCACAACGACTACATCCAGATATATGCTCGCCAGTGCGGAGAAGTCATCCAGATGACTGACGACGGTTACATTCTCGATGACCTAGAAATGTCAGGGTGTCCTATCGACACGCCCAGGCGAAAGGAATTGCTTGAAATAACTCTGCGAGGCTTTGGCGTGGAATTGGTTGAGGGCAATCGTTTGCAGGTAAGGTGTACCGGGAATAACTTTGCCATCCGAAAGCATAACCTGTTACAGGCGATGCTTGCCGTCAACGACCTGTTCTATGTGGCCCAGTCAAACGTCTCCAGTCTGTTCCACGAAGACGTGGCTAATTGGATGGACAGCTGCGATATTCGGTTCACGCCCGAAGTAGTGCTCAAAGGCCAGAGTGGGTACGATCATCGTTTCGACTTTATTATTCCCAAGTCCAGGGCCCGCCCGGAGCGTCTGCTCCGGGCCATTAACCGTCCGGGACGTAGCATTGCCCAGGCGGTGGTGTTCTCTTGTATTGACACCAGAGATATCCGTCCCAGTGATTCTCTGACTTATGCCATTTTGAATGACCAAGACCAGTCGGTATCGGCCAATGTACGAGATGCGTTGCTGAGCTACCAAGTAAAGCCCGTTCTTTGGTCGACGCGAAACGAAGTACGTGAAGAACTGGCAGCATGACCACCCTCACCGAAGCCGACGTCGAGCAGGCCGCGCTCGGTTGGCTCGCCAGCCAGGGCTGGCGCGTGGCCCACGGCCCGGACATCGCGCCCGGCGCGCCCGACGCTGAGCGCGATGACTACGGCGAGGTGGTGCTGGAGCGCCGGCTGCGGGACGCGCTGGAAGAGCTCAATTCCGCCCTGCCCGCCTCTGCCCTGGACGACGCCGTTCGGCGGCTCACACGTCCCGAGGGCGCCACGCTCGAGGCGCGCAACCGCGCCTTCCACCGTATGCTGGTGAACGGCGTGGAGGTCGAGTACCGGCAGGCCGACGGCACGGTGCGCGGCGGCCTCGTCGGGGTACTGGACTTCGACAATCCCGCGAAGAACGACTGGCTGGCCGTCAACCAGTTCAGGGTCACCGAGAACCGTAACACCCGCAGGCCGGACATCGTCCTGTTCGTGAACGGCCTGCCCCTCGGCGTCGTCGAGCTGAAGAACCCGACCGACGAGGACGCCACCATCTGGACGGCCTGGCAGCAACTCCAGACCTACAAGTCGGAGCTGCCCTCGCTGTTCTCCATGAACGAGGCGCTGATGGTGTCGGACGCGAACGAGGCCCGCGTCGGCACGCTCACCGCCGGCAGGGAGTGGTTCAAGCCCTGGCGCACCATCACCGGCGAGGACCTGGCGGACGCGTTAACTACAGAGCTCCAGGTGATGCTGGAGGGCGTGTTCGAGCCGGGCCGCTTCCTGGCGCTGCTGCGCGACTTCATCGTGTTCGACGACGACGGCAGCGGCGCGCTCGTCAAGAAGATGGCGGGCTACCACCAGTACCACGCCGTCCGGGTCGCCGTGGGCGAGACGCTGCGCGCGGCCAGGCTGCAACGCTCCGACGGCGCGCTCGCCGACCCAAGCGGCAGGTACGAGTCCGGCCGCGTCCCCGGCGGCGAGTCGGGCGACCGCCGCATCGGTGTAGTCTGGCACACCCAGGGTTCCGGCAAGAGCCTGACGATGGCCTTCTACGCCGGGGCCATAGTGCTGGAGCCTGCGATGGAGAATCCCACCATCGTGGTGCTCACCGACCGCAACGATCTCGACGACCAGCTATTCGGCACGTTCTCGCGCTGCCAGGATCTGCTGCGCCAACCGCCGACCCAGGCGGAGAGCCGCGCCGACCTGCGCGGCAAGCTGTCGGTGAATGCCGGCGGCGTGGTGTTCACCACAATCCAGAAGTTCTTCCCCGAGGAGAGGGGCGACACCCACCCCGCGCTGTCGGAGAGGCGCAACATCGTCGTCATCGCCGACGAGGCCCACCGCAGCCAGTACGACTTCGTCGACGGCTTCGCCCGCCACATGCGCGACGCGCTGCCGAACGCCTCGTTCGTCGGCTTCACCGGCACGCCCATCGAGCTGCGGGACGCGAACACGCGCGCCGTGTTCGGCGACTACATCAGCATCTACGACGTCCAACGCTCCGTGCTGGACCGGGCGACGGTGCCCATCTACTACGAGAGCCGCCTGGCGAAGCTGGCCCTGGACGAGCACGAGAAGCCGAGGATAGACCCGGATTTCGAGGAGGCCACCGAGGGCGAGGAGGTGGAGCGCAGGGAGCGGCTCAAGACCAGGTGGGCGCAGCTCGAGGCGGTCGTCGGCGCGGAGAACCGCGTGCGGCAGATCGCCGAGGACGTCGTGGATCACTTCGAGCGGCGACTGGAGGCCCTGGAGGGCAAGGCGATGGTGGTGTGCATGAGCAGGCGCATCTGCGTCGAGTTGTACCGGGAGCTTACACGCCTCCGCCCCGGCTGGCACGACGACGATGACGCCCGCGGGTCCGTGAAGGTGGTGATGACCGGCTCCGCGTCTGATCCTCTGGACTGGCAGCCGCACGTCCGCAACAAGGCGCGGCGCGAGGCGCTGGCCCAGCGGTTCCGCGACCCCGCCGACCCGCTTAGGATGGTGCTGGTGCGCGACATGTGGCTGACGGGGTTCGACGCGCCCAGCCTGCACACTATGTACGTGGACAAGCCGATGCGCGGCCACGGCCTTATGCAGGCCATCGCCCGCGTGAACCGCGTGTTCGGCGACAAGCCCGGCGGCCTGGTGGTGGACTACCTGGGGCTGGCCCAGGAGCTGAAGCAGGCCGTGGCGACGTACACCGAGAGCGGAGGCACCGGCCGCGCCACCCTGGATCAGGAGGAGGCGGTCGCGGTGATGCTGGAGAAGCACGAGGTGTGCTGCGCCCTGTTCCACGGCTTCGACTGGACGAAGTGGACTACGGGAAACGCCCAGGAACGCCTCGGCCTGCTGCCCGCCGCGCAGGAGCACGTGCTGGCGCAGGAGGACGGCAAGGAGCGCTGCCTCGCCGCCGTGCGGGAGTTGTCGCAGGCGTTCGCGCTTGCGGTGCCGCACCCGGAGACGACGCGCATCCGCGACGACGTGGGGTTCTTCCAGGCGGTGCGGGCGGCGCTTTCCAAGAGCGCGAGCGAAGCGCGCTCGGACGAGGAGCTCGACCTCGCCGTGCGCCAGATCATCTCCCGGGCGGTGGCGTCCGAGGGCGTGATGGACATCTTCGCCGCCGCGGGCCTGGACAAGCCGGACATCTCGGTGCTGTCGGACGAGTTCCTGGCAGAGGTGCGCGACATGCCCCACCGCAACCTCGCGGTGGAGCTTCTCCAGAAGCTTCTCAGAGGCGAGCTGTCCGTGCGCAGGCGCAAGAACGTGGTGCAGGCGCGCTCATTCGCCGAGATGCTGGAGCAGACATTGCGCCGGTACCAGAACCGGGCGATAGAGGCGGCCCAGGTCATCGAGGAGCTGATCGCGCTCGCCAGGGAAATGCGCGAGGCCGACGCACGTGGCGAGCGTCTTGGGCTGTCCGAGGACGAGTTGGCCTTCTACGACGCGCTGGAGACGAACGACAGCGCCGTACAGGTGTTGGGCGACGACACCCTACGTGACATCGCCCGCGAGTTGGTCGACACGGTCCGCAACAACGTCACCATCGACTGGACCGTGCGTGAGAACGTGCGCGCCAACCTGCGCCGCTTGGTGCGACGCATCCTGCGCAAGCATGGCTACCCGCCCGACAAGCAGGAGAAGGCGACTCGCACAGTGCTGGAACAGGCCGAGGCGCTTTCGGAGGGCTGGGCAACAGCGTGAGGAGACGGACACGCCCGCTCGCCAACGTGCTACAATGCCGCGGAACTGTCCGTCAGCCGCTCTTTCACCCCTGGTCACGCCAGACCTCTGCTCGGGGAGACCGGCTGCCAAGAAGCCACAGGAGATAAGAGCCATGTCAACGATTCCAGGCCTGGTGAGGCCCGCACCTGTCGCAAATGAACTGACAAAGCCCTTCTGGGACGCCTGCAACGAACGGCGGCTGGTGCTCCAGCATTGCACCTACTGCGAGAGACTGCACTACCCGCCCGCTCCCCAGTGCAACAACTGCGGATCGGCAGACACGTTCGAGTGGAGAGAGGTGGAGGGCAAGGGACACATCGAAGTGTTCATGGTGATACGCGACTCTCGCATCAGGGGGTTCCAGTCCGCGCAGCCCGTCAACTTCGCGGTGATTACGCTGGACGAGGACCCGGGCATCAACTTCCTGTCGAACCTTCCGGGCACGCCGCCGGGCGAGGTGCCGGTCGGAGCGCAGGTGGAGCTGATCTTCGAAGAGACGAGCACGGGCCAGCTCGTCCACGAGTGGCGGGTGGTCACCTAGTCCTCACGAATCCTCGGGACACGACGGAAAACGCATTGGGCATGAGGGAGCCGATATGGTTGCAGAAACAGGTTGGATGAGAGACCAGGAAGGCCTGGGAGTCTGGGAACACCGCGGCAAGGTCGCCGTCGTGGGCTGGGGTCAGTCCCACATCGACCGGCGCTGGGATGGCGTGACCATGGACAGGAGCTGCGGTGGCCTGACCAAGGAGGCGTGCCTGAAGGCGATCGCGGACGCGGGCCTGTCTCTGGACGACATCGACGGGCTTATTACCAGCCCGGAGACGCGCGCGGAACAGACCTGGGCGCCCCGCCCGTACTTCGACCCTCCCTACGACACCGAAGACGGCCTAACTTACGCTTCGGGGGAGTGGATACAGAGGGAGTTGGGCCTGAAGAACGTCAAGTACATCAAGTCCGACTCGCCCTATATCGGCCCGATGATGGGCCTGGCCGCCCAGGCGGTCGGCGACGGTCGGTGCGAGACCGCGCTGGTGTGGTATCCAATGGTCAATCTCGCTGGCCGGTACGGGCACAACAACCCGCAGAACGTCAGCGAGGAGGCCCCAGGCAACAGCGCCTTCTCTCTTCCGTGGGGATACCAGAGCGGCGCGATGTTCAACAACCTGACCGTATTCCTTCAGTACTGCCAGAAGTACGGCACGTCTCACGACGCGCTGGCTCCCCTCTGCATGAACCTGCGAAGAAACGGCCTGATGACTCCCTGGAGCTTCTACGCCCTGCACGAGCCTCACCAGATAACGCGAGAGGAGTACCTGAACGGGCGTGTGGTCGAGGAGCCGCTGCTGATCTACGACTGCGACAGGCCGATCAACACCTGCGTGGCCTTCATCTTCACCACCGCCGAACGCGCCAAAGACCTGAGGCAGAAGCCTGTCTACGTTCTCAACCACGCGCAGAACAACATCCGGGGCAGGAGCACCATGGCGACGCTGGACGAGCACCAGGACGCGGTCGCGAGCCTCGCTCGGAAGATGTGGGAGGGCTCCGGCCTGGGTCCCGCGGACGTCGACATCTTCAACCCCTACGACGGCTACCTCACGTTCACCCAGCAGTTCCTGGAGGGCTTCCAGTGGCACGGCGTGAAATGGGGAGAGGCCCACGACTTTTACGCCGACGACATCAGGGTCGAAGGGCCGCATCCTTTCATGTCCAGCGGAGGAAACAACGGGACGGGACGCAACCGCGCCGCTATCTACTCCGACTGCCTCGAGCAGCTTCGAGGCACGGCGGGTCCCCGGCAGGTGACGGTACGAGCCGACACCGCCCTCGCGGGCTGCAACACCCCCGACAGCTGCGGCTTCATCATGTTCAGCAAGCACCCGAGCTAGAAGTCAGCCTGACAATGGATGGACTGGCACCGTCGTGCCCGGGGCTTATGGCCTCCCCAGTCCGGGACGCTTGGCCTCGGGAGAAGGCTTTGCCATACGATAGCCGACGCCGTGCTCAGTGAAGATGTACTTCGGATTTCTCGCGTTGTCTCCGAGCTTCTGGCGCAGGGACTTTATGTAAGAACGCAGAAGCTGGGGCTCTCCGGTGTATTCCGGCCCCCAGACCCTTTGGAGCAGTCTGTCCTGTATGAGGACCCGACCCGCGGCACTGGCGAGTTCGGTGAGTAATTTGTACTCGGTAGCCGTCAGTTGTATCGGTTGACCCGACACGTGGACGGTTCGTTCATCAAAATTGATCAGGACGTCACCCAATTGGAACGTCTTGCCTTCGCCTGATTCGCCGGCCGCTCTCCGGAGGGTTGCTTTTATCCGTGCAATCAACTCGGTGGGCGAGAATGGTTTCACCATGTAGCCGTCCGCACCCATTTCGAAAGCGCGCACCACGTAATCCTCATCGTCCCTTTCGCAGAGCACTATCGATGGTACGTTCAACGAACTCTCGGCGCGCCGCAGTATACGAAAGCACTCCTCTTCCCTGCCGGCGATGTCCAGCACGATCAACTCCGCTCTCTCCGATGACGCGAGTTGCTCGATATCGTGCAGGCCGGTTGACGTTACGGCGCCGTAGCCGGAGTTTTGCAGGACTTTGCGGACTGTGCCGAGCAATCTGGGGTCTTCGATTGCTACCAGGACCTGACTCCTCTCTGGGGCGACAGGCAACGGCTCACCGGGAGCATCCCCTGTGTCGGGGGAGACGAACTCTCCTTCTTCCACGGACGGGAGCGTGAAGGTCAGAGACAACCTGCCTTCCTGCTCGTAGACTTCCGCTCTGATTCGACCTCCGTGCGCCTCGATCACACCACGGCAAAAGGCCATAGCCAATCCCTCGCCCGGGGACGCCAGATCCGCTGCCCTGGTGTGGGCCAGTGTGGTCTTCTCGAAGAGCTGAGGATGCTCATTCGCATTGAACGGAAAGGACATTCTTTGGCTTTGAGTGAACCGCCCTTCTACAGAGACTGAGATTGCGACGTAGATGTCGACCGTGGAAGCGGACACCGTGACCTGGGACGTATCACTCGAGTATCTGGCTGCCTGCCTGAGAAAGTTGTGCAGCACCTTGTTGATTCGCAGCTTGTCCGCCTTTACCTTGGCCAGCCCTTCCTCGACGTCCAGTTGAATCGTGATTGCGGCGTGCTCTCTCAGATACTCTCCACAGGACAGTTCGATGAGTCTTCTCACGTCTGTTGGTTCGATGATAATGGATAGTGTTCCAGTCTCGATTTGGGTCAACTCTATCAAGCTGTTGATCTGGCTGCGCATCAAGTCTGACTGCTGGTCGATGATGCGCAACAACTGCATTGGCTCAGATGGATACATCGCCTCCAGAATGCTCCGCAGGGCGAAGACGGACCCCTTGATGGTCGCCAGAGGCGTTCGCAACTCTTCGCTAACCGTCCCCAGGAACTCGGCACGCCGCATCTCCTGGAGTTCCAGGGGCGTCATGTCCTGCATCACTGTGAGAACAGCCACGATTTCTCCCGATTCCGAGAAGATGGGAGCGCAGTTCGTCAGGGTGGTAAGCGTAGCGCCGTCCGGAAGGTGGACGACTATCTCTTCCGCTATCGTAGTCTCACCGCTTTGAAGCGCTCTGGTGCCTGGAAGCTCCTCGAATGATAGTTCTCGTCCGTCAGGCCGCGTGAACTTTAGGGATTGAAAAATATTCTCGAGGTCATCAGTCGAAGGCGCCACCGCTCCCACGATACGTCGGGACTCCTGGTTCATGAAGGTCACCGCGCCCAGTCTCACGTCGAACACCGAAACCGCGACGGGGCAGATCTCCATCAGAGTTTCCAGGTCCGCCTTCGCCCGGCGTTCCGCTTCATACCTGCGGGAGATAGAGACTACCGACGCGGCCTGAGCGGCGATCATCGCGGCCACGTCTTCATCTTCCTTCGTAAACTCCGTTCGTCCTTCCTTTTCAGTGAGGAACAGGTTGCCGACGTGTTCGCTGCAATGGTAGATCGGCATTCCCAGAAGTGTACTCACTGGAGGGTGGTTTTCCGGAAGTCCCACGGCGTCAGGGTGGGTGGCCACGTCCTTCAATCTGACGGGCCCCTTGGCTCTGCTTATGAATCCCACGGGGCCCAGGCCCTGTGGGGACTGCCTTATGGCCTCGCATTCTTCCTGGGCGAGGCCGGAAGTGTACAAGTCGCCAATCTCTCCGGAGGGGTTGAAGGTCAAGAGCGCTCCGTGCCGGGCACTTGTCAGCTCGCGTGCTCTGTCAATGACACACTGCAGAACGCCCTCGGTGTTGAGGTTCTGAGAGATCCTGATGCTTGCTTCGGTCAATCTGGCAAGCCGGTGCTTCAGGGCGTCGTTTTCTTTCCTCAGTACTTCTGCTTCGGTGGCCGCTGCGTTCTCAGATGTAAGGCTCATTATCTTCCCGACCAATCTAGTTAACTTGTGAGATTTGTGAAAAAGCTTGTCGGTTCGGGCATACATACCCGTCCTTCCAGCTTGGATAGTCGGGCAATTGTCGAAAAGTGTCAAGCGCGCCAGCCGACAAAGCAGCCATCTCACGACACTTCCACATAATCGCCACAAGTTTGTGCAGATACTTCACGCCATATTCACGCCATATTCACTCTTCACCGATAGAGTTTTTGTTAATGGCGGTACTCGACTCAAGTCGATTTCAGATGGCAGGCCGGGGCCGCCAGCAGCGACAACGCTTGTTCGCGTGGACGAATCTAGCGGTGGGAGATGGTGCAATGAGCTTCAAGATACCCAGGTTTTCCGTCGGAAACGTTCTCCAACTGGCAGCCTTCGTGCCGGTATGGTACTTGTTCCTCATAGTCGCGATTGGGCTTACGACGTCATGCACGGGGGTCGTCCTGGCGCAAGAGGCG
Organism: Dehalococcoidia bacterium; assembly: GCA_965204815.1. Classification (GTDB taxonomy): domain Bacteria; phylum Chloroflexota; class Dehalococcoidia; order Lucifugimonadales; family CATOSD01; genus CATOSD01. The sequence continues at coordinate 2,519,247 of OZ242014.1, read as the reverse complement.
CCTCCGGCACCGCCAACCGGCCTGAACGCATCCGTAGAGGAATATCTGTCCATCACGATCGCCTGGGACGACCCACATGACGACAGCATCACCGGCTACCAGGTGCTGCGCCGCTCCCGCGACGGCGATACCTACGGCGACGGGCTGGGCGCCCGGGAATTCGCGACAGTGGAGAACGACACCGCGACCTCATCGGCGGCGTACACCGACACTTCGGTCTCCCCGGGAACCAGGTACGTCTACCGGGTCAAGGCGAGGAATTCCTCTGGTCTCAGCGGACGGTCGAGCTTCGCCAGGGCGGAGACGCCCGGGGTCGCCGAGAATCCCACCGGACTAACCGTCTCTTCCGCGTCTCACGACTCGATCACAGTCGAATGGAATGACCCGCAGGACGACGACGTCACCGGCTACCAGGTGCTTCGCCGTTCCCGTGACGGCGACACCTACGGCGATGGGCAGGGCTCCTGGGACTTCGTGGCCATTGAGGACGACACCGGGTCCGCGGGCACGGAGTACACCGACACCTCAGTGACGCCCAAGACCCGGTACGTCTACCGGGTCAAGGCCTGGAACCCGGCGGGGCTCAGTGGCCAGTCGAGCTACGCCAACGCGGAGACCACTGCAGCGCCGGCGGTCGTCGCGGAGCCGAAGGGGGCCGACACGAAGGACGTTCAGTCAGCCCAACGGCGGTCCTTGTCGGACATCATGCCCCGGCAGGACTCTTCATCGGATGTCGCTCTCAGCTCCATCACCGTAGACGGCTCTGCCGTTCCCGGCGTCGCCACGGGCACCACCGAGTTCCTGTTCCGCGTAGCAACCTCGACGAGGCAGATCACACTGGCCACTGCGCCGCGGCACGCGAGTAGCACCGTCTCCTACAGCTTCGGGGACGCCAACGATGACATCGATGGCCACCAGGTCGACCTCGGGGTGGGCGGCAACAGCATTACCATAACCGTCGTCGCGCAGGATGGGAAAACCACCGCGCACTACACCCTGGCCATCAACCGCGCGTCCTCGAGCCTGTACGGTTGGGCCGTGCTGACGGACCTGGAAGGCGTGCTGGGCCACGGCGAGGACCGCGGTGGGATCTGGTCCGATGGGATCTACATGTGGGTGTCCGGGGGCGCCTATCCCTGGCTGTACGCCTACGTTCTGGCAACTGGGGAGCGCGAGTCCTACCGGGACATCGGCCTGGCGTCAGTCAACACCGATCCGCAAGGCATCTGGTCGAACGGAGAGACCATGTGGGTTCTGGACAACGAGGACAGGACGCTGTACGCCTACAACCTGGGAACCGGCGCCAGGGACGAGCCGAAAGACATCGGCCCGATTGGCGACGAGAACGACGACTACTACGGCATATGGTCCGATGGCAAGACGCTCTGGATGTCCACCGTCAACGGCCACACGATAGACGCCTACGACTTCAAAACCGGCGAAGAGAAGCCAGAACTGAGGTACGACGCGCTGGAACCGTCAGGACAGGACTACAGCGCGGGTATCTGGTCCGATGGCGTGACGATGTATGTCGTGGACCCGGAAACGAGCAAAATCTATGGCTACGACTCCCCGGACTCCGAGCGCGACCAGTCGAAGGACTTCAAGCGGCTGATCGACGCCGGCAACACGAGCCCCCGCGACATGTGGTCCGACGGAAAGACCATGTGGGTTTCGGACAGCGAGGACGGCAAGATCTATTCCTACAACATGCCGCCATCGAACAACGCGGAGCTGCGCCTCCTGATCGCTGCCGGCCTGGTGCTGCCCGACTTCGACCCGGACGAGCACAGCTACTCGCGGGACGTGCCGAGCCGGGCCGTTCAGGCGGCGGTACAGGCCTACCCGCGGCAGAAGCTCGCGACCGTCTCATTCAGCCCCGAAGACTCGGATCCCAACCTGCAAGGGTACCAGACAGGGCTGCAGACCGGCGCCAACACCGTCACCATAACCGTGCTAGCCCAGGATGGCAGGACCAGCGAGCAGTACACGGTTACCATAAACCGGGCGAGCGATGAGCCGTTCGGCTGGAACGTGTTCGACGACTTCGACGCGCTGGACACGGCAGGCAATAACTCCGCCAGCGGCATCGCATCCGACGGCTCCACCATGTGGGTGGCCGACGATCTCGACCTGAAGCTGTACGCCTACGATCTCGAAACAAAGTCCCCCGATCCAGACCGAGATGTCCCTCTGGACACCGCGCAGAGAGCGCCGGGGGGTGTGTGGACCAACGGCGCGACCATCTGGGTCTACGACGTGGCGGGCAGAAAGGTGTACGCGTATGACGCCGTCACCGGGCAGCGGGACGAGAGCAAGGACCTCGACTGGCCGGAGGATATCACTCCGTTCCACTTCGGCGTCTGGTCGGATGGGGACACGATGTGGTTCTCGCAGTCGACCGGCCGTCTGGTCGCCTACGACCTGGGCACGGGTGCGCGCGACCGGGATAGGGACTACGCCGCACTGCACGGCACCGAGGGCATCGATGCACACGGCATCTGGTCCGATGGCGCGACCATGTGGGTCGTGGACAAGGCCAATGACAGAATACGCGCCCTGAACATGCTCACGGGCGAGCCTGACACCGACAAGGACTTCCAGACTACCCGCAACGGGGAGCTGGGCGGGACACACGGGCTCTGGTCCGACGGCGAGACCATGTGGGTGTCCGACAGCGTGGCCGATAGGGTCTACTCCTTTAACATGCCGGTATCGGACAGCACCGACCTGCGCAAGGCGGTCGTCGACGGCAGGCAAGCGGCCGGCTCTACGCTGGAGAGCGCCTGGTACGCAACCGTGGCTAGCACCTCCACGCAGGCAACAATCGACTGGACCGTCGCGCAACTGAAGGCCACCTCCACCCACGACGGCGCCGACAACGACGCGAACACGGACGGGCACCAGCTCGCCATCCCGCATCTCACGGCACGAATGGGCGTAACGGTAGCCGCCCAGAACGGCGACGCGCGGGAGCACAGCCTCATCGTCTCGCGGGTGAACACGGACTCCGCGCCGAAAGTGAGCGTAAGAGGCTCTGCGACCGGCGACATCGTCGACGCCGAGGAATTCGACGTATTCGCCGTGGACCTCGTGACGGACGAGCTGTACCGGTTCGACCTGGAAGGCGCCGACAATGGAGAAGGGGCGCTCGCAGGCCCCAGGCTGATGGGTCTCTTCAAGCTCGTTTACGGGACCGCCATCCCGGTGGGCGATACGGCAGACTTCCTGGGAGGGCGCGGCACCACCACGTCGGAGGTGTATCACGAACCCAAGCCCGAAGGACAGGCCAAGGCCTCCAGTGCCACCTACTACGTCGTGGTGGGCGGGGATGCCGGCGCCACCGGAGGCTACCGCCTGAGCCTGAGCTACGAAGACGAAGCCACCGCCGATGCCTCGACCGACGCAACCGCGGAAGTGCTCCCCTCGTCCAAACGCTCAGGAAAGAGGGGCAGGTACCACTTCCGGGGCGCGATAGGAGAACCCGGCGACGTCGACTGGATGAAGGTCATCCTGGAAGAGGACCAGATGTACCGCATCGTGGTGAAGAGCGCGACCACCGGCAACTACAGGACTCTGTCGGAGCCAATCTTGCAGGGGTTGTACACCGGCGATGGCACGGAGAATTACATCCGGGGCACCCTGGCCGCACCATTCGGGCACCGGTCTGAGGCCCGGATTCACTACTATGCCAAGTCAGCAGGGGTCTACTACGTCTCTGTTCGGGGGTTCGAACATGACACGGGCGCCTACGACCTCCTGGTAATGGAGGTGGACGATGATTGCCAGCCCGATAACATCAGCACTCACGACGCCATCACCGTCGGGGGGAGCAAGAACGCCAGAATCGACTACAGCGGCGACACCGACTGGTTCAGGACCAATCTTAAAGGCGGGACGACCTACAAGGCTACAGCGTCTCGGGGGGAAGGCGCCCGTCCGCTTGCGTATCCGAAGGTACTGATCTACGACGGCAGCGGCAAGATGGTCACGAGGGGCGAGTGGGACTCAGGCATGAATAGTTCCGTGGCGACCTTCAAACCGGAACGGGACGGCACGTACTTCATCGTCGTGACGACAATCGCGAATCTTACCGGAGTCTATGAAGTCTCGTTGTCCGAGTAGACCACCCCTGCCCTCCCCAGATAACACCGTCCGTGCACAGGCCGATTCAGGAACGTGCTATAATGCCGCCGGACCAAATGAGGAGTTCCAGCGGAACGGATCTTCCGCGGCTCGAGATGATGAACACTCGAAAGGAGAGTACATGGCAGACACTTTGACTGGGAAGGTGGCGATCGTCACCGGCGCGGGCCGGGGAATCGGCCGCGGCATAGCCATCCAGTTGGCCGCCGAGGGCGCTAGCGTGGTCGTGAACGACATAGGCGGCGCGGTCGATGGCACGGGCGAGTCCGCTGCGCCCGCCGATCAGGTAGTCAGCGAGATTGAGGCGGCAGGCGGCACGGCCGTCGCCAACTACGAGTCCGTGGCCACCATGGAGGGCGGCGAGAACATCGTCAAGGCCGCGCTCGACACCTACGGCAAGCTGGACATCGTTGTGACGCCCGCCGGCATCCTGCGCGACCGTATGGTCTTCAACATGACCGAAGAGGAGTGGGACGCGGTCATCGCCGTCCATCTCAAGGGCACGTTCTCCGTGGTCAAGCACGCCTGCATCCTGTTCCGGCAGCAGCGCAGCGGCCGCGTCATCACCTTCAGCTCCGAGTCGGGCCTCGTCGGCAACACCGGGCAGGTCAACTACGGCGCCGCCAAGTCCGGCATCGCCGGCTTCACCAAGGTGGTCGCCCGCGATATGGGACGCTACGGCGTAACGGCCAACTCCATCGCGCCGCGCGCGCAGACGCGCATGATAGCCACCATCCCCGACATCGCGCGGCAGGGCCAGGAAGACCAACTGCCCTCCGAGCAAGAGACCATGGACCCCGACGACATCGCGCCGTTCGTGGCGTACCTGGCGAGCGACATGGCCGAAAACGTCAACGGTCAGACGTTCCTCGTCTACGGCGGCAACATCACCTTGATGTCGCAGCCGCGCAGGATTCGCACGATCTTCAAGAACGGCCGCTGGACCCTTGACGAGATAAGCAAGCTGGCACCGACCAAGCTGACCCAGGGACTGGTGAATCCCTCGCCGCCGCAGCCCCCGAGGCAGTAGGCGCGACAACCACACTCAGCCAACTCAACCGGCATCAGGAGATAACAACATATGGGAGACATGCTCAAGGACAAGGTAGCCATCGTAACCGGCTCTGGCCGAGGCATAGGCCGAGGCATTGCCTTGCTGTTCGCCGAAGAGGGCGCGAAGGTGGTCGTCAATGACATTGGCGCGGCGGTTGACGGCTCAGGTGGAGCCGCGGCGCCTGCCGATCAGGTGGTGAGCGAGATCGAGGGGGCCGGCGGCACAGCGGTTGCCAATTACGACTCGGTGGCAACGATGGAGGGCGGCGAGAACATCGTCCGGACCGCGGTCGACACCTACGGCAAACTGGACATCGTGGTGACGCCCGCCGGCATCCTCAGAGATCGGATGATATTCAACATGACCGAGGACGAGTGGGACGCCGTCATCGCCGTGCATTTGAAGGGTACTTTCAGCGTCGCCAAGTTCGCCTCGATCCTGTACCGGCAGCAGCGCAGCGGGTGTCTGATCACGTTCTCGTCGACGTCAGGGCTGTACGGCAACTCGGGTCAGGCCAACTACGGCGCGGCCAAGGACGGCATCGCCGGCCTGACGCGCTGCTTCGCCCGCGACATGGGGCGCTACGGCGCGCGCGCAAACTCCATCTCGCCCGGCGCGGACACCCGCATGACCGCGACCGTGCCCGACAGCGCGCGGGAGATCAGGGCCGCGAGCGGCATACAGAGCGCGTCCGGCGCGCAGCCCATACGGCTGCGGCGCGAGGCCGAGGACATCGCGCCCATGGTGACCTGGCTGGCCTCGGACGCGGCGAAGGATGTCAACGGCCAGGTGTTCCACGTCACCGGCGGCGAGGTGTCGCTGATGAGCAACCCCGAGCCGGTCCGGACGCTCTCCACGCCGGGCCGCTGGAGCGTGGAAGAGATCGCGGCCATGTTCCCCGGCACGCTCGGAATGGACCTGGTGAATCCCGCGCCACGACAGGCGCCGCGCCAGTAGCCCACCCGGCGGCGGGACTTGTGCTCGCCGCATGATCACACAAGAACCGAGAGACCCCGCTGCCTGTGCATGCGGGGTCTCTCTTTGCGACTCGTTTGTGGTAAATTTGGCGCATCCCCTGCCCAGGAGGAGCGACCATGACCACATACGAGCCCAACGTGGTCCTGTCGAACCAGGACTTTGACGTGGTGGGCACGCGGCCCATCCGTCACGACGGCTATGAGAAGGTGACCGGCCGGGCGCGCTACGCCGCAGACACCCCGTCGACGGGCGTGCTGTACGCCCGACTGCTGCGCAGCCCCCACGCGCACGCCCGCATCAGGTCCATCGACGCGAGCCGCGCGCTGGCCCTGCCGGGAGTGCGTGCGGTTGTCACCGCCGCAGACCTGCCAGAAATCTCCGCGGAGGCGCGGGAAGGCTCGAATCTCAACTACGGCTTCTACAGCCGAAACGTGATGGCCCGCGAGAAGGCGCTGTACGCCGGCCACGCGGTCGCCGCAGTGGCGGCGGTTTCGGCCCACGAGGCGGAGCAGGCGCTGTCGCTCATCGACGTCGATTACGAGGTGCTGCCCGCCGTGCTCACCGCCGACGAGGCGCTGAAGGAAGGGGCGCCGGCCCTCCACGAGAGGCTGCTCACCATGACCAGCGCGGCGTCGCGCGCGGGCGGCTGGGGCGCGACGGACTCGGAGAGTCCGACCAATCTCGCCAACAGGTTCGAGTTCCGCATGGGCGACCCCGACAAGGGGTTCGCGGAGGCCGACGCGGTGGTGGAGCGCGAGTTCAATACCAAGGCAGTTCACCAGGGCTACATCGAGCCACACTCGGCGACCGCCTACTGGGGTGACGATGACTACGTGACCGTATGGACGAGCAGCCAGGGCCACTTCCCTCTGCGTGACCACACCTCGCGAATCCTGGGAATACCCGTGTCGCGGGTCAAGCTGGTGCCGATGGAGATCGGCGGCGGCTTCGGGGGCAAGGGCCAGGGCGGATGCTACCTGGAGCCGGTCGCCGCGGCGCTGTCGCGCAAGTCCGGCCACCCCGTGAAGCTCACAATGACCCGCACCGAGGTGTTCCAGGGCACGGGGCCGACCTCGGCCTCGCGGATATGGGTGAAGATGGGCGCGACCAGCGACGGGAAGCTGACTGCCGCGCAGGCGAGACTGACCTACGAGGCAGGGGCGTTCCCCGGCTCGCCGGTGTCGTCGGGCTGCCGCACGATGCTGGCGCCCTACGACATCCCCAACGTTTTGGTCGAGGGCCTCGACGTTGTGGTGAACACCCAGAAGACCGCGGCGTACCGCGCCCCCGGCTCGCCCGCCGCCGCGTATGCCGCCGAGACGGTTGTCGACGAGCTTTGCGAAAAGCTCTCGATGGACCCCATCGAGTTCAGGCTGCTGAACGCCTCCAGGGAGGGCACGCGCCAGGTCGCCGGGCCGGCATTCTTGCGCATAGGCAACGTGGAGATGCTGGAGGCATCCAGGGAGCACCCGCATTACAAGAGCGCCCTGGAAGGGCCGAACCGTGGGCGTGGCGTGGCGAGCGGCGCGTGGTTCAACGGGTCGGGTCCGGCCAGCGCGGTCGCCAGCGTCAACCCGGATGGCACCGTCAGTCTCATCGAAGGCTCGCCCGACATCGGAGGCAGCCGCGCGGTCATGGCCATGCACGTGGCGGAGGCGCTCGGCATCCCGGTGGACATGGTGAAGCCCTCGATTGTCGACACGGACTCGATAGGCTACAGCTCCGGCGCGGGCGGCAGCGGAGTGACGTTCAAGATGGGGCGCGCCTGCTACGAGGCCGCCCAGGACATCCGGACGCAGATGGTCGACCGCGCCGCCCGCATCTGGGAGGTATCCCCGGACGAGATGGAGTACGCGAAGGGCGAACTGCGGCACCGGCAGGACTCGGAGTTGAGAATGACCTTCGGCGAACTGGCTGCGCAACTCAACGGGACTGGCGGCCCGATAGTGGGACGCGCCACCGTGAACCCCGGCGGCGTCGGAAACGCCTTCGCGTTCAATATCGTCGACGTAGAGGTCGACCCGGACACCGGAAAGGTAGACGTCCTGCGGTTCACCGCCATACAGGACGCCGGCAAAGCGATTCATCCCAGCTACGTCGAGGGCCAGATTCAGGGCGGAGCCGTGCAGGGAATCGGCTGGGCGCTGAACGAGGAGTACTACTTCGACGACCGGGGGCAGATGATGAACCCCACCTTCCTGGATTACAGGATGCCCACGTCGCTCGACCTTCCGATGATCGACACGGTGATCGTGGAGGTCGCCAATCCCGGCCACCCCTACGGTGTTCGGGGCGTGGGAGAGGTGTCCATCGTCCCTCCCATGGCCGCGGTGGCGAACGCCATCTACGACGCGGTCGGCGTCCGCATGACCGAACTGCCCATGTCGCCCGGGAAGGTGGTCGAGGCGCTGCAAGCGGCGCGTGGTTCGTCCGGGTAAAGCAGTCAGACGGAGTAGGTCGCGGCGCAGCGAACACAGATAGCGCACACGAGAGGCCAAAAAATGCAGATCAGCGAGCACGTCTACGTCATGCACATCGACGACGGGGGAGTCGCTCACCCCGGAGGGAGCAACAACTACTTCGTTGGCGATCCCGACGATGAGATGACCATCATCGACACCGGCGAGCATGACCGGGAGTGGATCGGCATGATCCTGGACTACTACGAGAGGCTGGGCCGTCCGAAGATAAACAACATTCTCATAACGCACGGCCACCAGGACCACGTTGGCGGCGCGGACCGCGTCCACGACGCCACCGGCGCGCCGGTCCGGTGTCACCCCAAGCTCGCCGAGCGCCTGGAGAAGATGGTCGGCAAGGGCACGGTGGCGCCCCTGAAGTCCAGGGAGGTCATCCGCACGGGCGGCGGGGCGACGCTGAGGGCGCTGTTCACGCCGGGTCACGAGATCGACCACGTCTGCTACTACCTGAAAGAGGACAGAACTATGTTCACCGGCGACAGCGTTCTCGGCGCGTCCTCCTCGACGGTGCGAGACCTGGCGGGCTACATGAAGTCGCTGAAACTGCTGACGAAGTTCCCCCACGACACCGTGGGCCCGGCGCACGGTCCGGTCGTTCCGCCGCCGCGAGGCAGGCGGCTCGTGCAGTGGTACATCGACCACAGGGAGGAGCGCGAGCGGCAGGTGCTGGACGCGCTGGAGAAGGGCCTGTCGGAGGTCTCGACGATCACCCGGGACATCTACCCGCGCAATCTGAAGCGCGGGCTGCGGCAGTCCGCGGAGCGTAACGTCACCACACATCTCGAAAAGCTCGCCAAAGAGGGGCGTGTGACCTCCACCGCCGTGCAATACAGTCTGAACGAGTGAGGCATTACCATGGAGCTGATACAGGCGTCGCCCAATCCCTTTGGCGGAGTGGTGGTAGACCCCGGAGCGCTGGAGAGTGACGCGGAGCGATTCCGTGAGCAACTGGCTTTCTCCCTCGCGGCTTGGAGCGCCGAGGGCTACAAGGTGGTCTGGCTGGAAGTGCCAATCTCCAGGGCCGCGCTGGTGCCGGTCGCGGTTGACGCCGGCTTCACCTACCACCACGCCAGCGCCTCGAACGTGCTGCTGACGCTACGGCTGGAGACGGGCGCGTTCATTCCCCCATACGCCACGCACTACGTGGGCGTGGGCGGCGTGGTAGTCAACGAGGCCAACGAACTCCTGGTGGTGTCGGAGCGATACAAGGAGTGGAATCCCAGCCGCAAGGGATTCTCCTTCAAGCTGCCCGGCGGCGCCTTGCGGCCAGGCGAGCACGTGGCGGAGGCCGCAGTCCGCGAGGTGTACGAGGAGACGGGCATACGGACACGCTTCGAGTCCCTGGTGTGTTTCCGCCACTGGCACGGTTACCGCTACGGCAAGTCCGACATATACTTTGTGTGCCGCCTCTCGCCGCAGAGCAGCGAGATCATCATGCAGGAAGAGGAGATCGAGGCCTGCGTCTGGATGCCGGTCGAAGAGGTGCTTGGCGAGAGTTCCATAGGCAAGTTCACGAGGGACATCGTAAGGGCCGCCATAGACAGTCACGGCATTTCGCCCTCCCCTATGGAGGGATTCGGCGACGCCGAGAAGTACGAATTCTTCATGCCCCCGCTCGACTACTCCATCTGACGAGCCACGACCGGCAGGCAGACCGGATCAACAGGGACCTTGGCCAAGGAGCAGACCAATGCCGGCAAGCATAACCGTTGGCGACGCCCAAATAGTCTCCGTGCTTGACATGGTTCCGCCGCCGAGGGCGGCCACGGACTTCTTCCCCGCCGTCCCATTAGAGAGCTGGCAACCGTACCCGGATGCTCTCACGGAGGGGATGCTGCAACTGTACTACGGCAGTTTCTTCGTCGCGACGCGGGGCAAGATCGTACTGGTAGACACCGGCATGGGACCGGGACCGCATCCCTCCCGGGACAACCGCATCGGCGACCTGCTGCACCAGTTGCGCGCAAAGGGCGTGAGTCCCGGCGACGTGAGCGCGGTTGTGCACACGCACCTCCACGCCGACCACGTGGGCTGGAACGTCGACCTGTCCGGCGACACGCCCGCCCCCAACTTCCCGAACGCCCGATACTTCGCTCCGGCGCTGGATTGGGCCCACTTCACGCAGCCGGACGTGCTGGACTCCGCACCGCAGGTGAAGGAGAACGTGATCCCGCTGCACGAGATGGGATTGCTGGAGCTTATCGAGGGCGAGCACGCCGTTACGGAGGAGATCACCACCCTGCCCGCCCCCGGCCACACGCCCGGACACCAGGTGATCGCAGTCACCTCAGGGGGCGAGACGGCGCTGATCGTGGGCGACATGCTTCACGCCAAGGAACAGATCGAAAACGCCGACTGGTGCGCTGGCGTGGACACGGACAAATCCGCCAGCGTCACGAGCAGGGAGGCCGTGCTCGCCCGCGCCGAGAGCGAAGGGCTGTTGGTCGCGGCGGGTCACTTCCACCCCGGCGTGAGCTACGGCCGCGTGGTGAGGCGGCAGGGCCGCCGGTACTGGCAGGCGCTGTAGGCCGCGCGCGGCCAACGGAGGCGATTCGCGATGACGACTATGGTGACCGGCGGCAACGGATTCATCGGCGGGCGCATCCTGCGGAAGCTGGTCGAGCGCGGCCAGCGTCCCGTCTGTTTCGACCTCGCGCCGCCAGGTCCCGCGCTGCGTCCCATCGCGGACACGTTCGACCACTACCGCGGGGACGTGACGCGCCTGCCCCAGTTGCTCGAAGCAATTGAATCTTACGGCGTGAAGCGAGTCATACACATGGCCGCGCTGTTGCCGCCGGACACCGAGACGCAGCCCCAACTGGGCATGCAGGTGAACATAATCGGCACGTCGAACGTATTCGAGGCGGCGGTCTACGGAGGACTGGAACGCGTCGTCTACGCAAGCTCCATCGCGGTGTACGGCACGCAGGAGCCGTTCGGCGAGCGTCCCATCGTCGAGGACGAGCTCGCCGCTCCCGTCAACGTCTACGGCATGACGAAGCTGGCGAACGACGTCTCCGCGAGTGCGTACCGGGAGCGCCACGGCCTCGACCTGCGGGGCGTGCGCATAGCCACCGTGTTCGGGCACGGCAGGGTTACCGGAATGACCGGCCTCATCGGCGGCCTGCTGGTCTCGTTGCCGGCTGTGGGCAAGCCAGTGGACCTTCCGTTCCACCCGGAGGAGAAGTCCGCGATGATACACGCCGAGGACGCCGCCGAGATTTTCGTGCGCGTCGCGCTGTCGGACTCGCTGCGCCACCACGTCTACCACAGCGGCGGACAGCTCGCCACCGTGGGGGAGATGGCGGCGCTCGTCCGTGAGTACCTGCCCGACGCGCGGATCACCACGGGCGACCGGTTTGTGCCGCACGTCTACCTGGTAGACAACTCCCGAATGCTCGCCGACATTGGCTATGAGCTCGCCCCACTACAGATGCGAGTCCTGGAGCACATCAACGACGCGCGCAGGGAAGCGGGCATTACCGAATTCTCCGGCTGAGAGACGGAGTTTCAGCCGACAAAGAACGCCGCCCTAACTTGAGGGCGGCGTTCTCTTTGTGCGTAGCCGATTCGCCCTGGCGCTACATCGTCAGGCGCTTGTACAGGTACAGCAGCCTCTCGGGCAGCGTGTAGATGTCGTCCAGCACCTCGTAGCCCATGTCGGTGCACATCGTCTTCAGGTAGTCGTGGCCGTTCTTGTCCACGGTCAGGCAGAACGCGTTGATCTCCTGCCGCTTGGCCTCGTCCAGCGCCATCTTGGTGTCGTGGACGGCGTACTCCTTCTCCACGCCCTCGCGGCTGTAGCCCCTGTCCTGGGGACGGCCGTCACTGATAAGGAAGAGCAGCTTGGTACGCGCGTCCTGCTTGGCCAGCTTAGACGTTGCGTGGCGTATGGCCGGACCCATGCGCGTCGCGTGGAGCGGCGCGATCCGGTCGATGCGCTTCTTCACCCTATCCGACAGGTTCTCGTCCAGGTCCTTGATAGTGTAGAACTCCACGTTCTCGCGGCCATAGCCGGAGAAGCCGTAGATGCCGTACACGTCGCCGATGGCCTCCAGCGCGTTGATGATGAGCACCACCGCTTCCTTCTCCACGTCGATGATGCGCTTGTACGTCCGGCGCATCGCCTCACCCCGGCGGGTCCGGAGCCACACCATGTACTCGACCGGATCGTCGGGCGCGTCCCAGTCGTCCGGGGTGCGCTTCGTGTCGTCGATGGCCTCGGCGGTGGACGCGCTGGTGTCCATCAGGAAGGCCACCGCCACGTCCCGCTGCACCTTGTTGCGCCTCCAGTAGAACTTGTCGCTGGGGCTTGAGCCGGTCTTGATGTCCACGATGAACTCGATGAGGTCGTCGATGTCGATCTCCTCACCGTCCTCAAGCTTGCGCACCTTGCGGAACATCTCCGGCACCATCATCTCGAACTGCCGCCGGATTCTGGTCACGAGTGAACCGTAGTTGGCGAGTGTGGCGCCGAAGTAGGCGGGGTCGCCCTCCTGCATCACCTTCTGGCGCACTATGCACCAGCGCGGCTTGTAGTCCTCCGCGCGGAAGTCCCACTCGTCGTACACGAACGTCTGCGGCTCGGTCGGGTCGAGCGACGCGCCCTCCTCGTCGACATGCACCAGCGGCCCCTGGCCGGTCTGGGGCGTCTGTTCCAGGTTGACGCCGGCCTCCTTGAGCAGGTTGTTGGCGAACAGGCCGCTGGCGTCCTGGATTTCGCCCTCCACGGCTTGCAGGTCCAGCTCGGCGCTGTTCTTCAGCAACTCTTCCAGCATCTCCTGCGTGATCGGCTCGCTGGCGCCGTCGGCCGGCTGGTCCTGTGGCTGCATCCGAAGCTGCGAGAGCAGCTGTGTCAACTCCGGCTTGAAGTCGCCCCGGTAGTCAACCTCCTCTACGGAGTCGTACTCCTGCTCGTCGTCGGGGCGCATGTCCATTTCCATGCCCATGGCCATCTGCTGCACCAGCTCCATCATCTCTTCGGAGTCCTGGTACTGCTCGTTCTCGTCCTCCTCGTCGATGTCCATGTCCTCCCACTCTTCGGGGGGGACCTCTTCGTTGGGGATCTGCGAGATGATGGCGTAGATGCGAAGGGTTGCCTCCGCGGCGTCCTCGACGGCGGCCTGCGGGTGCAGCATCCGCCGCGCTATGCGGGCCACGCGGCGGGCTTCGTCCACGCAGTCCTCTGGCACCGGGATGTCCTTGTACTGCTGCAGGCTGAGCCTGACCAGGAACTCGACCATCGCCTCGCGCATCGGCAGCGACTGCATCTCGGGCCTCGTGGCGAGCGAGTCCCCCTGCACCTGGTTGTAGGAGCGACGTATGCCCGGGTAGTCCAGCTTAACGCGGGCGTCCAGGCGGCTGTCCTCCACGACGGTGAATATGTCCAGCGACAGCTTGCGGTCCTCAAACAGGTTGAAGAACCGCTGCATGTCGGTAACCCAGCCCTGCTCTAGGCTCGCCGCGTCCACTTCCGGCATCTGCATTTCCTGCCGGTCCAGGCGAGATTCTTCGGCGCGCTGAGCTTTCGCCGTCTCCAGTTCGTGGCGCAGGTCGGAGAACAGCGCGTCCTCGGCGTCCGAGTCGAACTGGAAGTCGAAGCTGCCGAACTCCAGGTGCGCGACCTGGTGAGTGGACACCACCTTGAACCACGAGAAGTTCTCGTCCTTGCTCGGGTAGCGGTCCACCGCCACCGGCACGTATACCGTCGAGCCGTCGGTCGAGGGCGACTCTCCGGACACCCAGCCGACGTTCTTCTCTACGAGCTCCTCCGTGGCCGAGAGCTTCACCTCCGCGCCGGCCAGGGCACGGCAGTACATCTCCATGATGTCCTTGATGCGCGTGAACTCGACGCTGGACGACAGCATTTCGAGGACCGCCTCGGAGTGGGCCGACTCGATTTTGAAGTAAGCCAACCCGCCGTCCGGGTTCTGCTGGAGGATGCGGGCGCCCTCCTCGAACCACTTCTCCATCTGCGGCATGGAGATGTTCTCGAGCGCGAACGGCGCCGACTTGATGAACTCGGGAACCGAGGGGGGAGACAGACTCAGCAGCGCCTCAGCCATGTTCAGCACCTGCGAGTGGTCGTCCGTCTCGAGTTGGCTCAGCGCCATGGAAGTGTCCAGCATGACCGCCGGAATGTTCGACCCGCCGTTCTTTACGAGCTGTTCGGCGAGCCGCAGGAAGCGCAGCCGCTGGTCGGGCTCTATCCTCGGCAGCGCCCTGGTGCCCGCGTCGAAGAAGCTCTTGACCTCCCGCCAGCCGGTCTCGGTGAGCGTGGACGCTAGCGAGATGAAGGCGAGCTTGTCGTCGCCGATCAGCGGGAAGAGCTGCTGGCCCAGCGTGATGCACTCGGAGGCCAGGTCGTAGGAGCGATGAGAGAGCGCGTCGAGGAAGGCGACGAAGTTCTCCAGTTCCTGGAAGGTGAGGCTCTCCATCAGCGCGGGGCTGCTGTCGAAGAACTTGCACGCCAGCGTGCTCGACTTCCACGTGCCCTTGTAGAGCGACCGGCCCAGCTTGGACCAGGTCTCTATGTGGCGGGACCTCAGCTTTGCCATCGCCCCCGGGCTGGCCAGGAAGTAGGCGGTGGCGAGCGTGGGAGACTCACCGCAAAGCGCGCTGCCGCACTCCGTCCACTTGACGAAGTAGTTGAACGGCATGTAGGTGATGACCTGCGGGCTCACCTTGTAGTACTGCGCGGCGGACTCCCAGGAGCGGACTGTCTGCTGTGCGATCTCGAGTCCGGCGAACGCCCAGTCGCGGCTCTGCGCCGCCGTCATGGAATCGGGCATAGCCGCCTGCGCCCTCTCCATCTCCTCCAGTACCGAGGCCGGGAAGCGACTGACCTCCTCCTTGATCTCGTCGAGCGTCAGGGCTGGCTTGTTTTCCACAGGGCCTCCTTGAGCGGACCGGGCGCCGCCTGGAGCAATCCCAAGAACTGGCTCAGAACTCGCGCGGTTGCTCCGAAAACTACGTGACCGTTGTAAGCGTATGCCGGCGAGATTGACAACTCGCCGTCGACGATTCTGACCTCTTCTCTAAAGTTGGATTCGTCCATCAGTATGGACAGCGGCGCCTCCAGCACCTCCGCGACTTCCGCCTCGAACGGGCGAAAGTCGTAGGGGTAGGGAATGGTGCCGACGTAGGGGCGCATGAGGAACCGGCTTCGCGTGGCCATGTCGTCGATGCGCCCCAGAAGCTGTACGTCCTCGGGCCGGATGCCCATCTCCTCGTGGGTCTCGCGCAGCGCGGTGGCCTCGAGCGAGTCATCCGCCGGGTCCCTGCCGCCGCCTGGGAAGGAAATCTCGCCCTTGTGGTGCTCGACCTTCTCCGAGCGCTTGTTGAGCAGCACGCAGAACTCGCCGTCTTTGGGGTAGATGAGGATCATCACGCCGGCCGGGGCGAGTGTGGGGTCGTCGATCTCCTTCGCGCCGTGTTCGGACAGCAGCCGACGAATCTCCGCGATCGGCGATTCTCCCATCTATGCCGTTCCGCTCAGGCGAGTCGGTGACGAAGGACGCATGGCCCGGGGCAAGCTCCTACTCGAAAATCGAAGAGATGAGCTCCTCGATGCTCCTCTGCACCGTCGCGTCGTCGGTGACCGCCCAGTTCACGGCGACCTGGCAGGCGCGGCGCGGGCTGATGCCCTGGGCGATCATCTTGCCCGCGTAGATGAGCAGGCGGGTGCTCGCGCCCTCTCCAAGCCCGTGCTCCTTGAGGTTGCGAACCTTCTCGCCCAGCCTGGCGAGTTGCATCGCGGTGTCCCCGTCTACGCCGGACTCGTGCTGCACGATCTCTGCCTCGATGTCGCGCGGCGGGTAGTCGAATTCGATCGCCAGGAAGCGCTGGCGCGTGCTGTGCTTCAGGTCCTTTAGCGCGCTCTGGTAGCCGGGGTTGTACGAGAGCACCAACAGGAAGCCGTCGGCGGCCTCGAGCAGCTCGCCCCTCTTCTCCACCGGCAGCATGCGCCTGTGGTCGGTGAGGGGGTGGATGAGCACGGTGGTGTCCTTCCGCGCCTCGACGATCTCGTCGAGATAGCAGATGCCTCCGGCCTTGACGGCGCGCGTGAGCGGCCCGTCGATCCACACGGTGCTGTCCCCTTCCAGCAGGTAGCGGCCCACCAGGTCGCTTGCGGTAAGGTCCTCGTGGCAGGCGATGGTTACCAGCGGCACGTTGTCGCCGTTGGTCGACGCCTGCGCCTGCTCGTCGGCGGGCCGGACTTTCGTCAGGGGCTGGCCCAGTCTCCACGACATGTACTCGACGAATCGGGTCTTGCCACAACCCGTCGGGCCCTTGAAGAGCAGAGGGATCTTTTGCAGATAGGCGGCCTCGAAGAGCTCTATCTCGTCACTGGTAGCCACGTAGTACGGCTCGTCGACGAGGTGGTACTCCTCGATGATGTAGCTGCGGTATAGCGTCCTGGTCGTTGAGGTCATCGTTAGTCGCTACTCTCCTTGTTGGCAGACACTCTGCTCTCCCACAGACTGTCCACCGCATCCTTTAGCTGGTCCATGGAGCCGTCGTTGGCGATCAGCACGTCGGCGTGCCCTGCCCGCTCGTCGGACGGCATCTGCGAGTTGATGCGCGCCCGGGCGGCCTCCTCGCCCATATTGTTGCGCCCCTTGATTCGCTCGATCACCTGGTCCTCGGGCGCGGTGGTCACCCACACCTCGTCCACCAGCGGGGTCCACTTGGCCTCGATCAGAATGGCCGCCTCCACGACGATCGTTTCGGCGCCCCCGGCCTGCAGGCCCTTGATGCGCTCCTCGATCATCTTGTACATGCGGGGGTGCATGATGGCGTTCAGCTTTTCCAACTGGCTGGGGTCGCTGAACACGATGGCCCCCAGCTTTCGCCGGTCGATCTGGCCGTCTTCGGCAAGCACGTCGCCAAATGTGTCCACCACCACCTGCCACGTCTCAGTGTGAGGCGTGTAGGCTTCGTGGCCCACCAGATCGGCGTCGATGATGGTTGCCCCGCGCTCTTCGAGCATGCGGGAAACCAGGGACTTGCCCGTACCTATACCACCGGTCAGGCCGATTACAAGCATGTTGCGCCCCATCTTCTGAGAAATTCGTCACATTCTAGCAACAAGGCATCATAGGGTCAAGGCAAATGGCCGGTCCGGACGCGCCCGCCGAGCGGGCGCCTCCCGGTTTCAGGCGCCTGATACCCGCAGCCGCGTCACCAGTCCAAGCCCACCGCCGAAGTCAGGAACCCCGCGAACGGCGAGGCCCTCCGGCAGGCTTGGGCGTACTCGTCGATGAAGTCCGGCTCGCACGCCTCTTCCTCCGTGAAGCTGGTGACAGCCACGAACGACTTGAGCTTGAGATGCTCGATAAGCGGGTGGTCGGGGTCGATGCCCCTGGGAGCGCGCTTCAGCGATTCGGACTCCAGCGAGTAGACCGACGCGAACCCCTCGTCGTTCACTATCCGCGTCCACGCCTCCGGTTTGGCCACGATTGCTTCGCGAATCTTGCCGACCGTCGCGGAGTTGGGACGCCAGATGCCCGCGCCCGCCCAGACGCTGCCGGGCTGCAAGTGCAGGTATAGGCCGGGGCCGTGCACCTCGCGGCCCACCTGGTGGCGGAAGTGGATGCCCGCGTTCGTCTTGTACGGGCTCTTGTCCTTGGAAAACCGGACGTCCCTGTAGATGCGAAACACCGATCCGCCCGACGGCCTCGGGTCTGCCACCATGTGCGGACTGATCTCGTACAGCCTCTCTCCAAAGTCGGCCACGAACGCGACGAGCGCGTCCCGGACGTCCCGTTCATATCGTGCCTTGTTTGCCTGAAACCACTCGCGATTGTTGTTCCCCGCCAGCTCCGCGAGGAACTCGAACAGGGCGGGTGTGAAGTGGGGTGTCTGGGTCATAGGGGGGCGTCTCCAACGTTGCGCTCCGGCCATTCTCCGGTGGCCAACCGGTGTGGCAGCGTAGCAAACCCGGCGGCCGGTTTCAATCCGGCTCGTTGACAACCCCACGCCCCCTGCCCTATGCTCATTACAACGCTGGTCCCCTGCGAGGGGCGCGGCGAAACACATAACACAAAGGTGAAGACGGAGACGAGTAGGCGCGAAGCGGGCGCACAGCGAGTCCGAGCGGGTCCCACGTGAGCGGGGCCGTGGTGAGAGCGGACGCGGAGCGCGGCGCCGAATATCACTCCCGAGCCTCGGCCCGAATCCGACGCCCATCGGGCGCGGCGGTAGGCGTCGACGGAATCGCCCACCGTTAACCGGGCGGCCCGGACTCGTGAACGCGCCTCCGGGCGAACCGAGCGCCATGCCGCGCGAAAGCGCCGGCGTGGAACACCAGGGTGGTACCGCGGGAAGCGCACAGCTCTCGTCCCTCAGGGGCGGGGGCTTTTTTCGTTGCGCCGCCGCTCGCGTCTGCGGTGACGACACTACATCGATAGAGGTTTACGCCATGTTTAAGCAAGTCGACGCCAGAGTGGATTTCCCCGCCATGGAGCGAGAGTTACTTCAGTGGTGGGACGACAACGACATCCCCCGCAAGTACCGCGAACGCAACTCCGATGCGGACAAGCGGTACTCGTTCATCGACGGCCCGATAACCGCCAACAACCCCATGGGCGTGCACCACGCCTGGGGCCGCACCTACAAGGACCTGTTCCTGCGGTTCCGCAACATGCAGGGCTACAGGCAGCGCTTCCAGAACGGCTTCGACGGCCAAGGCCTCTGGATCGAGGTCGAGGTCGAGAAGGAGCTCGGCTTCAAGTCCAAGCGTGACATCGAGGCCTACGGCATAGACAGGTTCGTCGACCTGTGCAAGGAGCGGGTCCGCCGCTTTTCCGACGTCATTTCCTCCCAGTCCCAGCGCCTCGCCTACTGGATGGACTGGGACGACTCGTACCACACGATGGCCGACGAGAACAACTACACCATCTGGCAGTTCCTCAAGCGGTGCCACGAGCGCGGCTGGCTCTACGAGGGCCGTGACGTGATGCCGTGGTGCCCCCGCTGCGGCACCGGGCTGTCCGAGCACGAGATCGTGACCGAGGGATACAAGGAGATAGTCCACCCCGGCCTGTACGTCAAGTTCCCTCTCCTCGATGAGGACGCCTCCCTGCTGGTGTGGACGACCACGCCCTGGACGCTCACCTCCAACGTCGCCGCCGCCGTCCACCCGGAGAAGACCTACGTGAAGGCGCGCTCCGGCGAAGACACCCTGTACCTCGTCAAGGAACTGCTTCCCCTGCTGCGCGGCGAGCCGGAGACTCTGGCCGAGATGCCGGGCAGCGAGCTTGTGGGCCGGCGCTACAGCGGTCCGTTCGACGAGCTGACCGCTCAGCGAGGCGTGGAGCACCGCGTCATCGAGTGGGATGAGGTCAGCGAGACGGAGGGTACCGGCATCGTCCACATCGCCCCCGGCGCCGGCAAAGAGGACTTCGCGCTGGGCAAGGAGCTGGGGCTGGCCACCATCGCGCCGCTGGACGAGTTCGGCGACTTCGTCGAAGGGTTCGACTGGCTAACCGGCGTGAACGTCTATGACGTCAACAAGCCCATCTACGACAGCCTGCGCGAAAAGGGCGTGTTCTACGGGCTCGACCAGTACTCCCACCGGTATCCCGTCTGCTGGCGATGTGACTCCGAGCTGGTCTTCCGGCTGGTGGACGAGTGGTTCATCTCCATGGACGACCTGCGCCACCAGATAGCCGACGTCACCCGGAACATTCGCTGGATTCCCTCGTTCGGACTGGAGCGGGAACTGGACTGGCTGCGCAACATGGACGACTGGATGATCTCCAAGAAGCGCTACTGGGGTCTCGCACTCCCCATATTCAAGTGCGGCTGCGGCCACTTCGACGTGATCGGCAGCGAGGAAGAACTGGAACAGCGCGCCGTGGAGGGATGGGACGAGTTCAGCGGACACTCCCCTCACCGTCCGTGGATCGACGCTGTGAAGATCGACTGCCCCCAGTGCGGCGCTCGCGTGTCCCGTATCGCGGACGTGGGCAACCCCTGGCTGGACGCCGGCATAGTGTCGTTCTCCACGCTGGGCTACCGGCAGGACCAAGACTACTGGAAGCAGTGGTTCCCCGCCGACTGGATATCGGAGAGCTTCCCCGGCCAGTTCCGAAACTGGTTCTACTCCCTGCTCACGATGAGCACCGCCCTTGAGAACTCTGAGCCGTGCAAGACGGTGTTCAGCTACGCGCTGATGCGGGACGAGAACGGCGAGGAGATGCACAAGAGCAAGGGCAACGCCATCTGGTTCGAGGACGCCGCCGAGCAGATGGGCGTGGACTCCATGCGCTGGCTGTACACTCGGCAGAATCCGGCCCTGAACGTCAATTTCGGGTTCCGCTCCGCGGACGAGGTTCGCCGCCGCTTCCTCATTCCGCTGTGGAACGTCTACTCCTTCTTCGTGACCTACGCCAACATCGACGAGTTCGATCCGTCCACGCCCGCCCCGGAAGTGGGCAGGCGCCCCGAGCTCGACAGGTGGATCATATCCGAGCTGAACATACTCGTGCGTGAGATGACTAACGCCCTGGAGAACTTCGAGCCGGAGCGCGCCGGCCGCGCCGCGGAGCGCTTCGTCGAGTACCTGTCCAACTGGTACGTCCGCCGAAGCCGCCGCCGCTTCTGGAAATCCGACGCCGACGAGGACAAACAGGCCGCCCACTCGACGCTGTACCAGTGCCTTGTCACCCTCAGCAGGCTCTTTGCGCCCGTCGTTCCCTTCGTATCCGAATCGATGTACCGCAACCTCGCGGCAAACGGCGCAGGAGGCTGCGAAAGCGTGCACCTGGAGAGCTATCCAGTCTGCGACGAGGATCTGATAGACGAGGAGCTTGCCGAGGCCACCAGGCTCGCCATGCGGCTGTCGAGCCTGGGCCGCGCGGCGCGCAGCAAGGCCGGTCTGAAGGTGCGTCAGCCGCTGGAAAGCGCACTCGTCGTGCTGCGCTCGCCGGAAGAGTCGGCGCGGCTGGACCAGGTGGTCGCGCAGGTGCGCGACGAGCTCAACGTCAAGGACGTGTCCACCATCGCGGACGAGTCCGACGTGATGGACTTCAGCGTGCAGGCCAACATGCCGCTGCTGGGTCCCAAGTACGGAATGGAGATGCGCTACATAATCGAGGGCCTCAAGAACGCCGACCCCCGCGCCGTCCGGTCCAGTGCGCTGGCGGGTGAGAACGTGGACATCGAAGGCTACGAGGTGCTGCCAGAGGAGATTCTGGTGAACTCCGCCCAGCGGGAGGGTTTCTCAGTGGCCTCTGAGGGCGGCTACACTCTTGCCGTAACCACTGCCGTCAGCCCCGAGCTGGCCCTGGAGGGCATGGCCCGCGAGCTTGTCCACCAGGTGCAGAACCTTCGCCGGGAGGCGGACTTCGACATCGCCGACCACATCGTCGCCTACTACCGCTGCGGCGACACGCTCGGCGAGGTCCTGGCCGCGCACGGCGACTACGTCCGCCGCGAGACGCTCAGCGACGACCTTGTGGATGCGCCGGCGCCGGACGAGGCGCACACCGCCACGCTCAGCGTAGACGGCGAGGAGATGACCCTGGGTCTGGTGCGCGTCTGATTCTCGTCACCCCCATCCTAGCCTTCCCCCGTCAAGGGGGAAGGGACTTGTGGTAGTCACCCCCATCCTGGCCTTCCCCCGTCGAGGGGGAAGGGGCTTGTGGTAGTCACCTCCATCCTAGCCTTCCCCCATCAAGGGGAAAGGGACAACTCGGAGGGCTTACTCGCTTCCGAACCTGGCGAGGCCGAACGGCTCGAGCGGGGCGGGGTCGCCGCTGGCCAGGTACTCGGCCACAAGCTGGGCTGTGCCCGGCGCGAGCATCACGCCCGCCGAGTCGTGGCCTGCCGCGATGGTCAACCCGTCCCAACCGGGCACGGGTCCGATGATGGGAAGGCCGTCCGGCGAGGCCGGCCGCACGCCGGCCATAGCGCCGGCGAACTCGGCGTCGCGCAGCAGCGGAAACGCCCGCGCGGCGTCGGCTAGCAGTTCGCCCACGGCATCCGCGGTGACGCGGGTGTCGAACTCGCCCTCGTGGCGCGTGGCTGCGACCAGCACGCTGCCGTCGGGCTGCGGCATGACGTAGCGGCCATAGTCGCGCACTGGCATGGCGGGCATGAAGCCGGCCTTGCGAAGTAGCAGTCTCTGACCCTTAGCGGGTCGCACCGGCAGCGCTTGCGGGAGCCAGCGCCCCGCCAGTCCGCTCCACGGCCCCGCCGCGAGCACAACGTAATCGGCGTACAACTGGCCTTCGCTGGACTCTACGCCCACCACCCGGTCGCCCTCGGTGATCAGCCCGCCAACCTCCACGCCCTCGGCGAGCTGCGCGCCGAACACAGAGGAAGCCGCGTTGACCATGGCGCGTACGAACGACCGCCCGTGCACGAAACCCTCTTCGGGTGAGTAGACGCCGCCCAGCGCTCCCGGCGCGACGTGCCGCTCCAACTCCAGCATCTCGTCCGCGTCCACCCAGCGCACGCCCAGCCCGAGCTCGCCCTGCCAGGCCAGGCCGTCTCGCAGCGCCCGCTCGTCGTCCTCGGTGCGGGCCACGTTGAGGATGCCCGACTGACGGTAGCCTGTGGCGACGCCCGT
Source organism: Dehalococcoidia bacterium (assembly GCA_965204815.1). Taxonomy (GTDB): domain Bacteria; phylum Chloroflexota; class Dehalococcoidia; order Lucifugimonadales; family CATOSD01; genus CATOSD01. Next base: position 2,496,011 of record OZ242014.1, on the reverse strand, counting down.
ATCGGCCAGGACCTCGGTCAGCCGCGGAAACTCGCGCAAGCTGGCAAGTCCAAGCTCCATTGCGGCTTCATGCGTATGCGGCACGTGCCAGAGCGGGCCTACCACGCCCGCTGTGGCGCCGGACGCGCCCCAGCCGAACTCCCGCTGCTCGAACAGCTTGCACGCGAAGCCGCGCATCGACAGATACAGCGCGGTTGCGCTCCCGATCACGCCACCGCCGACAATCGCGACGTCAACCGACTTGGCCACGGTACGCCCGCCTATCGCGTCCTGAGCTGCGGGAACAGCACCACCTCGCGCAAGTTCTGGCGGCCGGACAGCAGCATCGTCAGCCGGTCGATCCCCAGCCCCAGCCCGCCGGTCGGTGGCATGCCGTGTTCGATGGCGACCAGGAAGTCCTCGTCCAGCCTGTCCGTCTCTTCCCCCTCAAACTCTTCACGCACCTCTTCCTGTTCCTCGAAGCGCTGACGCTGGTCCACCGGGTCGTTGAGCTCGGTGAAGGCGTTGCAGAACTCCATGCCGGCCGCGTAGCCCTCGAACCGCTCCACCAGCATGGGGTTGTCCGCCTTCTTCTTGGAGAGCGGCGACATCTCGATGGGATAGTCGATGAGGAAGGTCGGCTGTACCAGGTGCTGCTCCACCTTGGCGGATATGAGCTTGTCGAGCAGGCCGCCCCTGCTCACCTGCTGCGACACGTCAACGCCAACGTCCCGCATCGCCTCCTTCAGGTCTTCGGTGTTGGGATACTCCAGGAAGTCGATGCCGCTGTACTTGATGACCTGCTCGCGGAAGTCCAGCCTCGGCCAGGGAGGCGTGAAGTCGATAGTCCGCCCGCCGAATTCGACCGCCGCGCTGCCCGTGACCTCCGTCGCCACGCCGGACACCAACTCCTCCACCATCGCCATCACGTCGTTGTAGTCCGCGAACGACTCGTAGCTCTCCATCATGGTGAACTCCGGGCTGTGGTCCTGGTCCACTCCCTCGTTGCGGAACACCTTGCCTATCTCGTACACCCTCTCCAGGCCGCCCACGATGAGGCGCTTCAGGTACAGCTCGGTGGCTATGCGCAGGAAGAAGTCGCGGTTCAGCGCGTTGTGGTGTGTCGTGAACGGGTGCGCCATCGCCCCCGCCGCGACCGGCACCAGCACCGGCGTCTCGACCTCGAGGAACCCGCGCGCGTCCATGTACCGCCTGACCGCCGCCACGATGCGGGGCCGCAGTGTGGCGGTGTGCCGCGCCTCCTCGTTGGCGATCAGGTCCAGGTAGCGCTGCCGGTAGCGCGCCTCGACATCCACCAGCCCATGCCACTTCTCCGGCAGCGGGCGCAGCGACTTGCACAGCACGCGGAGCGACCCCGCCTCCACCGTGACTTCGCCCATGCGGGTCCTGAACACCTGGCCGCTGACGCCGATCCAGTCTCCCAGGTCGAGGTCCTGGAGAATGGCGTAGTCCTCCTCCAGCACGTTGCGGCGCAGCATGACCTGGATGCGGCCGGTGCCGTCCAGCAGGTCCACGAACGTGGCCCGGCCCATGCCCCTTAGCGCGACTATGCGGCCGGCGACGGACACCGGGCCTGAGCGCGCCTCGCCGTCCCCGGCCTCGGCCTCCTCGGCCTCGAACTTGGCCGCCGCCTGCGCGCCGGTGTGCGTCCGGTTGAACCTGTGCGGGTAAGGGTCGATGCCCCTGTCTCTCAGCCTGCCCAGCTTCGCCAGGCGGACGCTCATCAGCTCGTTGTCTTCCAACATATCGTGTCGCGTGCCCTCCGAACCGGGGGGCCCGTCTCGGCGAGACCCCAAGCCGGAGTATTCTAACCCGGCCCATAAACAAAGTAAAACACTCTCTGTCAGTCACCCTCATCCCAGCCCTCTCCCATCAAGGGAGAGGGGGCTTTTGGCGCCGTATCTGTCTCTTTCTGCGTTGTTTTGCGCAATCCGTAGCTGGGAGCGGCGGCGATGGTGCTCGATTCTGTGCCGCCGGTGTGGGCATTCTGGCGCAGAAACGTCCTATCGCGTGGCAGAACAGGACAGGGGCTGGACTTCACCCCCATCCTAACCCGTTCGGCAGGCTCAGGGCAGGCTCTTCCCCCGTCGAGGGGGAAGGGACGAGAGGCGCCATCACCCCCATCCTAACCTTCCCCCGTCGAGGGGGAAGGGACAATTGGCAGTCGCCCCTGCCGTGTGGGATGATAGCACGGATGTGCGTGTATTGCAAATGGGGGTGGCGAAAATGTGGGTTGGGGCGGATTGGTGGGAAGAAATTGCGCACGAATGGGGACCGGTGGGGCGTGGGTGAGAATGGGTGGAGCACGGATGGGAAGGGATGGCGCGGGAAAGTGACGGTTTTTGGGGGGCACCGCCATCCAGACCCGTTCGGCTACGCTCAGGGTGGCAGACGGCTACGCTCAGGGCAGGCTCTTCTCCTACAGGGTTGTGGTTGACGGTAGGGCCGCGGCGTGGTAATGTACATATACCCCCCCTATCTCTTCGCCGGTAGGGTCGAGACCGCCCAACAGGGCGGTCTCTGTCTTTGTAAGGGAGTGGAGATTGATCACCAACCTGTACATAGACGGCTTCAATCTCTACTACCGCGCCCTGAAGGACACGCCGTTCCGGTGGCTCGACCTGCGGAAGCTGGCCGAGACGCTCTTTCCGCAGGACGAGATCAACCGGGTCTGCTACTTCACCGCGCGACTCGACCCGCGCCCCGGGAACCCCGCCCAACGCCGGCGGCAGTCGGTGTACCTGAGAGCGCTGGATACGTTGCCGGGCTTCGTCGCCTACTACGGAGTCTTCCGGTCCGGGGTCAAGCGCCGGCCGCTGGCGGACCCGGTGCCGGGTCTGCCGACGCACGTGGTGGTCAGGGACTCGGAGGAGAAGGGGTCGGACGTGAACCTCGCCACCCGTCTGCTGGTGGACGGGTTCACCGGGGAGTACGAGCAGGCGGTGGTCGTGTCCAACGACGCGGACTTCGCGGGGGCGATGAGGTACGTGCGGGACGACCTGGGGCTTCGGGTGACGCTGGTCAACCCCGACACCGGGAACGCGAGCCCCAGGGAGCTGGCCGACGCCGCCACATACGTGAAGCGGCTCTGGAAGAGCCACCTGAGACGGAGCTTGCTTCCCGACGCCTTGACGGACGACGTCGGCGTCATCACCAAGCCCGCGGGCTGGTGACCTCATGCGGCGCCGGGGACTTTATGGCGGCCGCTCGGCGTGGTAGTGTACACATGTACTGCCCCTATCTCTTCGCAGGTAAGGTCGAGGCCGTCCTTCCGGGCGGCCTCTGTCTTTTGCTTCGCTGTCGCCCTCGCCGTCACCCTCACCCGTTCGGCTACGCTCAGGGTGGTAGACGGGGGCGCTCAGGGTGGTAGACGGGGACAATCGAAAGGCCCTGCGGCTGTACCGGGGTCGTTGGAGTTTTGACTATAATTATACTATTTCTCAGAAAATAGTTAGTAATGTGGCTATTCAAAATCTAGCCCGATATGGCGTCCAGTGGTACCCTGCGCTGTCAAGACAGTCGATAGGTTGGGGTGTTCGCGCCGCGCCGCGCATGAACGCCGAGGAGGATTGTGGTTCGATGAAGATGGCGATGCCCGTTACCCCTCCCCCGAACCCGCGTTCCGGCAGCTTCTCTTCCGCGTCGTGGAAGGCCGGCTTGATGCGGGCCGTTTTTCCGCTGGGCCTTCTGTTCGCTTTGGCTTTGTTCGCCGTCGTGGAACTGGGAACCGGCGCGCAGCCAGTTTCCGCCCAGGCCTCGCTCAGCCAGATCGAGGTCGGCGGGAGCCACGCGTGCGCGCTGGACGCCGGCGGCGTGGTCACGTGCTGGGGCGATGACGCCGGCGGCAAGGTGAGCGACTGGGGTCGGGCGCGCTACCGGAGCGAGCGGTTCTCCCAGGTCTCCGCCGGGAACTTCCTCACGTGCGGCATCAAGACGGACGGCAGCGTCATGTGCTGGGGCTACCCGGAAAACGAGGACGGCACGAACCGGGAGTCCACCAACGAAGACTGGGACACGTGGACGGCGCGCACCACCCAGACCGGCTACACCGGCTGGGTGAACACGCCGCCCGAATCGGTCAAGTTCAGGGCGGGGTCCCTGAGCGTGGGCAACTACCACGCCTGCGCCATCAAGACCGACGGCGAGATGGCCTGCTGGGGCAAGGCGGGCAGCGACCGGCTGGTGATCCCTACGGACGGCGGCGCGGCGATCACCGACTGGCTCATGGTGGAGGCGGGCTTTGCCCACAACTGCGGCATCCGCGGCACGGACCTCAGCCAGGGCGGCGGCGTCACCTGCTGGGGGCGCACGTCCCACAACCGCTCGGACGGACCCAGCGGCGCGGGGCCGTTCATCGACGTCACGCTGGCCACGTTCAACGGGTGCGCGCTGGCCGTCGACGGCTCTGTGGAGTGCTGGGGCGGCCACTCGGCGTATATCAACGCCAACCTCAATCACCACGTGAATACAGCTCCGGCGGGTGTCACATTCACCTCGATCGAGATGTCCACCGGCGCCTCGAACCTCTACGGCTGCGGCCTGGCGGATGATGGCAGGATATACTGCTGGGGCCTCGTTACGGCCACCAGCCAACTGCCGCGGACCGTCCCTCCGGGCGGCTCGTTTGCAAGCATGTCGATTGGCGAAACCAACAGTTGCGCGGTGGATGCGGGCAACTACCTCACCTGCTGGGGCGACCAGAACAACGCTCTGTTCATGCCCCCGTCGGGCCAGTTCAAGCAGACGGACGGCGGCAGCGACTTCAGCTGTGCGATCAAGACGGACGACACGGTGGTCTGCTGGGGCGGGATAGGGTACGCGGCGGACTATCCCAGGACGGGCGCGTTCAAGAAGCTGGCCGTGGGCGACGTTCACGCCTGCGGCATCAAGGCGGACGACACTGTGCAATGCTGGGGCGGAGTCCAGGCTGCAGGCCCGCCGGTGGTGAGGCTGGCCTACGCCAGGCCTCCTACCGGCTCGTTCAAAGACATCTCGGCCGGGCCCCAGTTGACCTGCGGCGTCAAGACCGACGGTACGCTGGAGTGCTGGGGCGGCGACGGCGACGGCACCACTGACACCCATAGCCGCTTGACGGAACCCGCCGGCGCCTTCGACCGCGTCGCCGTCGGCTCGACGCACGTCTGCGCCATCAAGACCAGCGACAAGAGCATCGAGTGCTGGGGAGAAGAGATCTCCTTCCAGAGGAGCGGCACGACGCACGACATCTCCGGCTTCGGCAACCCTACAAGCACGACTCCGCCGAGCGGCGCGCACAGATACATCGACATCACCGCGGGTGAGGGCCACACCTGCGCCATCCGCGAGGACAAGAAGGCCGTCTGCTTTGGCTACCACTCGGACAGCCGCCAGTACATTCCGGGCGCCACGGCGGCCAGGGGCGGCTTTGGCGTCCACAGCTACGTGGACATCGCCACGGGCGGGAACCCCAACTGCGCAATCCTGGAAAGCAACGGCGCTCTGTCCTGCTGGAACAGTGAGAAGAGCCAGTACCTGCCCACGGCGGAGATCCAGGCCATGAGCGGCTTCAAGAGCTTGGGGGCCGGGACCTCCCACATGTGCGCCATCGGCAGCGGCAACGGGTTGGTGTGCTGGGGCGCGGCCACGGTGATTCCCTACCCCAAGGCGTACTGGCCGCCCCTGACCGTCTGGAAGGCGGAGCTGACGGCGCGGGAGCTGGACATGGAAATGGGCCGGAGGAGGTTCGGCTGCGACAACACCGACACCGCCGAGGCGAACCATTGCACGGCGGCGTTGACGGACGACGACCTGGTTATCGAGGGAGTGAACTTCGGCATCACGAAGATGTACTACGAACCGGCCGCGAAAGATGACCACATAAACATTGGGCACACGACGGACCACAACTTCTACACCACGTTCGACATGGCTCTTCCGGAGTCGTTCAGGAAGACCCGTCTATGCATTAGGTAGTGTTGACATTTGCATTATACTGGGTATATGTCAACAGTTAACCTATCTCCAGAGCAATGGTCACGGGTGTTGGAGTTCCTTCGTAGCCAGCCAGACGTGTATGTCGGACAGGAGGCCGACTGTGAGCGGTTCATCGAGGCTATCATGTGGATGAGCAGGTCTGGCGCGTCATGGAGGCTACTGCCTTCCGAGTATGGGAAATGGAACAGCGTCTACAAGCGGTTCGGCCGATGGTGTGAGAACGGAGTATGGGAGCGAATGCATCAGCATTTCGCCGATGATCCTGACATGGAGCACCTGATAATCGACAGTACCATAGTCCGGGCCCATCATTCGGCTGCGGGCGCACCCAAAAAAAGGGTGGTCAAGCATCTCAAGCCCTCGGTCGAAGCCGAGGTGGGTTCACTACGAAGGTCCACGTGGCTGTCGATGGCCTCGGCAATCCCTTGAGGTATACGCTGACCGCAGGACAGGAGCACGATGTCACTCAGGCCGAGGCGCTCGTGTGGGGTATGGAGAGCGAGTATGTGATTGCAGACCGCGCATATGACTCCCGTCAGTTTCGTGAGTCGATCATCGGCAACGAGGCTACCCCGGTGATCCCGCCTCGCTCGAACCGCAGGGAGCCACCCTCATACGATGAGTATCTGTACCGGGAGCGGCATCTCGTTGAGTGCTTCATAGGCAAGATCAAGCACTACCGCCACATCTTCTCCCGATTCGACAAGCTGGCGGATAGATACCTTGGATTTCTCCACTTCGTCGGCGCTCTCATATGGCTAAGATGAAATGTCAACACTACCTAGCCCTTATTCGCTCAACTTCGACGGCAGGAGGTTCAACTCAATCGATGGCAGGACGATGCACTCGTTCGGCGCTCGGGCCCTCGATTACTTGGAGTCTGCAACTCGCCCTGCCTCTCTCAGGCTCAGTCCGGGCCAGGACTGCCAACTGACCACGCCGCCGCCGGCCAGGCAGACGACGGATACTACGGATACCACGACCACAACGACCACAGGCACCGGCACCGGCACAGGCGACACCGGCGGCGGCGCAGGCGCAATCGCCACGGCGACGCCGGAGCCGACGCCCACGCCCACACCGGAGCCGACGCCGACGCCCACACCGGAGCCGACGGCCACGCCCACGCCGGAGCCAACCGCGACACCGACGCCGGAGCCGACGCCCATTCCGACGGCGACGGCGGCGCCTACGGCCACGGCCACGCCCGTTCCGACAGCGACAGCGGAGCCTACGGCCACGGCCACGCCCATTCCGACAGCGACGGCGGCGCCTACGGCCACGGCGACGGCGGCGCCGACGGCCACGCCCATTCCGACAGCGACGGCGGCGCCTACGGCCACGGCCACGGCCACGCCCACGCCGACGGCCACTCCGACGCCGGAGCCTACGGCCACTCCGACGCCGGAGCCTACGGCCACGGTCACGCCGGAACCTACGGCCACTCCGACGCCGGAGCCGACGCCCGCGTTCGCGTTCGCGGCTACGCCCGCGCCGGAGCCGACGCCCACGCCTGAGCCGGCGCCCGAGCCGGAGGGCGGCGTGCCCGCATGGATCATCGCTCTGCTGGCGCTGCTGGGGGCAACAGGCGTAGCCGGCGGAGTGTACCTCTGGTTGTGGAGGAGGCGCCGGCGGTAGCCCGGCGAGGCGGGGCAGGCGCGCTGTCCCCACCCGGCGCGTTGGCTCTGCGCCATGCCGCAATCGGGAGGGCGGGCGGCGGGCGGCAACGGGAAGACCCCGCGGCTGCGCCAAGCCGATGGGCAGGTCGAAAAGCGGCGCCGAAAATATAACTCGTCAAAAACGTGTACAAAACGCGCTTTAATCCTGAAATTGGCCGTTGTTAATCTTTGTTAGCGTCGCAGAGTCCCGCCCGGCCACTCGCCTGTCGACCGTGGCTCACGCATTTCGCTCGCTATCGCGGCCGGGCCGGGGCGAAGCGGCGCAGCAGGACATACGTGGAGGGCCCTACGGCCCATGAGCGTCAGAATTTCGGGAGGAACGCACAGGGGAAGGCTGATCCGCACGGATCGCCAACGGGGTCTGCGGCCAACGTCCGAAAGGGTGCGGGGCGCGCTGTTTTCGATACTGGGCCGGTGGGCCATAGAGGGGGTGCGAGTGCTCGACCTGTACGCCGGGACCGGCGCTCTTGGCATAGAGGCTCTCAGCCGCGGAGCGGCTTGGGCGGACTTCGTGGAGTCCGATGGCAGAAGGTGCCGACAGTTGACACGCAACCTTGGCGAACTGGAGATGGACGACCGGGGCCGAGTTGTGTGCGGCAGGGTGGAGCGTATGCTGGGCGGCATGTGCGGAGAGTACGGGCTGGTGATGGCCGACCCGCCGTACGAATCGGCCTCCTGGCAGGCGACGCTCTCGCAGCTTTCCGAGCGGGACCTGGTGGCCGAAGGCGGCGTGGTGGTCGCGGAGCACCGGAGCAGCCAGCCCCTCGAGACCGGCTACGGCAGCCTGAGGCGCGTGGACAGCCGGCGGTACGGCGATACCGCGATAACGTTCTACAAGGTAGGTGAAAACGGTGGCTAAGGCGATATACCCGGGCAGCTTCGATCCGGCCCACAACGGTCACGTCGACATCGCCACGAGAGCGTCGCAGTTGTTCGACGAGCTGGTCGTCTGCGTTTACGACTCCCCTCCTACGAAGAGGCTGCTGTTCAGCACCGAGGAGCGCGTGGAGCTGTTCCGGCGCAGCGTGAACCACCTGCCGAACGTGGAGGTCGTCCCTTTCACCGGACTCGCGCCGAAGGTGGCGCATCGCCAGGGCGCCCAGTTCATTCTCAGGGGCCTCCGAGCGGGCTTCGACTTCGAGATGGAGTTCGAAATGGCGTTGATGTGGCGCAACCTGGATCCCGAAATCGACGTGGTGTGCATGATGAGTTCATTGGACTACCAGTTCGTGTTCTCCAGCCGGATCAAAGAGGTGGTATCGCTGGGGGCTAACGTCGACAACCTGGTGCCGCCGCACGTCGCGGAGGCGCTCGCGGCCAAGCTCATTTCATAACGAACGCGATAGGCGAAGGAATAGCGCTAGCAAAAGGAGGAGCATCATTAGCAACATCAACGCGGTAACCAACGAACTGAGGCAAATGGCGGCCACGGGCACGCGGATGCCCGGCTTCCGGCGCAAGGTGATGGTGGAGATCGATCAGCTCGAACAGCTCATCGAGATGGCCGAGCAGGCGAGCCGCTCCGTTCCGGCGAACATGCAGGAATCAGACGAGATCCTCAAGCAGAAGGACAGCATCATCAGCCAGGCCTACCTGGAGGCGCAGCGCATCAAGGGCGCCGCCGAGCAGCAGGCCTCGTCTCTCACCATCGAGGCGGAGAACGAGTTCAACGCCAGGGTGAGCGAATCCGAGGTGCTGAGGGAGTCGCAGGAGCAGGCGGAGCAGACCAAGGAGAAGGCGCGCCAGGAGGCGAACCAGATCATCGACGACGCGCAGCGCCGCGCTCAGCGATTCATGGGCGAGTCCGACATCGCCGCCGCGATGCGGCGAGAGGGGGCCGACCAGTACGCCCGCGAGGTGCTCTTCAACCTGGAGTCCCATCTCGCCGACGTTCTCGGCCAGGTGCGCCGGGGCATCGACTCCCTGCGTGTCGACAGCAGGAGCCAGGCCGGCACCAACTCCAACTACGCGCCGCAGGGGTCCAACAGGACCGAAGTTCACGTCTAGCCTGACGACGACAACAGCCGGAGCCAAAAGAGGGAGAAGCGCCCCAGCGGGCGCTTCTCCCGTTTCTGTTAGTCCTTCACCCCCATCCTGACCCATTCGGCAGGCTCAGGGCAGGCTCTTCCCCTTGCGAGGGGGAAGGGACAGTTCAGTGGGTGGGCTTGCGGGCGAGTATGTTCATGCTGTGGGCGTAGGAGGCCCACTGCGCGCTGCCCTCCCACGGCATGTCTGCCGTGATCTCGGGCCGCTCGAACCCGGCGGTCCGCATCCTGCCGAGGTACACGTCCACCGGCTCTGCGCCGCCGATGCACGACACCCAGTTGCTCATGTCGGCCGCCGCGTCATCGGGCAGCTCACTCACCAGCAGCAGGTCGGATATGTAGACGCGGCCGCCCGGCTTGAGGATGCGGAAGGCCTCGCGGAACACGGCGTCCTTGTCCGGGGACAGGTTGATCACGCAGTTGGAGATGATAACGTCCACGCTGCCGGCGTCGATGGGCGTGTTCTCCATCTCCGATAGGTGAAACTCCACGTTCGCCGCGCCCAGCCTGGCCGCGTTCTCGCGCGCCAGGGCGACCATGTCAGGCGTCATGTCCACGCCGATGACGCTGCCCTCCGGGCCCACGGCTCGCGCGGCCAGGAAGCAGTCGATGCCGCCGCCGCTTCCGAAGTCGACCACAGTCTCTCCGGCGTTCAGCGCGCCGATGGCGGTGGGATTGCCGCAGCCTGCGGACGCCATCACCGCCTCGGTCGGCAGCCCCTCCACCTCCTGAAGCGTGTACAGGTTCGTCTCCGCCTCTCCGCAGCACGAGTCCCCGCAGCAGTCGCTGGCGCCTCTCGCCACTTCGGCGTACCGCTCCTTCACGATCTCCCTGATCTCGATGTGTTCTTGAATCGCCATTGGGATGTCCTTTCGGTTTCGCCCTACTCCACCTGTCGGTAGATCTCGGTCAGGTGCGTCTCGGCCAGCAGGGGGTACGTCTCGCTGAACGTGCCGGTTATCGCGGGCGTCTGTCGCACCCGGTCGCGCGACGCCTCGTAGGCCTCAAGCGACTCCCATTGCTGCTCGGTAACCACCATGCCGTGCGGGCCGTGCGTCATGGTGTAGACGGTCAGCGGAGGGAAGCCGGCGTTTACCGTCTCCGCGTTGATCTGTCGCACGATCCTAAGCAGCTTGCCGCCCTCGCCCGGCCTGGGCATGTACACTCGCCGAACCATAATCATGTCTTGGACCGTACCTCCCCGATTGCAATCTTCTTACGACTGTCTCAAGTATACGCCATGTGCGGCGAAACGGGCCAGACTGCCGGAAAGGGGCTCTATTCGTGGCTGTGGTATACTGGCGTGCGTTTGGCGTGCGACCACCGCCTATCTCGTGTCCAGGCGCGGAAGGGACCCGACAGAGCTTTGCTAAGTCTGTTCAGCATAGTCGCCCAGCGCATCCGCGGCACCTACTACGGCTGGTGGCTCGTCCCGGCCACCGGATTTACGCACATCATCACCAGCGTACCGCTGTTCCACTCCATGGGCATGTGGTTCGTCGCGATGGAGAGCGCGTTCGGTTGGAACCGCACCCAGCTTTCGCTCGCCTTCGCGTTCACCCGCATCGAGGGCGGCATCCTCGGCCCCATCGAGGGCTGGCTCGTGGACCGCATGGGCACGCGGCGGATGGTGCTCATCGGCCTCATCATCATGGGCGGCGGGTTCCTGTTCATGTCGCAGGTGCGCCACCTGTGGATGTTCTACGTCGCGTTCCTCATCATGGCATTGGGACAGGGCATCGGGGGCTGGCTCCCGCTGAACGCCATGCTCAACAACTGGTTCAACCGCAACCGCTCCAAGGCCATGGGGTGGTCGGCGTCCGTGGCGAAGTTCGGCGCGCTGTGGCTCATCCCGGTCATCGCCTGGGCCGTAGACCCCCAGGACGACAACCTGGGCTGGAGCCTGACGGCCATGATAATCGGGATGGTCGCTATCGGTCTCGCGTTCCCAATCTCGCGGATAATTCGCAATCGTCCCGAAGACTACGGGTTGCTGCCGGACGGCGAACGCCCGGACGACGTCGAGCGGCGCCGCGAAGACTCTGGCCGCGCGACTCGGCTGTCCCCCACTGTCGAGTTCACCGCTTCGCAGGCGCTTCGCACTCGCACCTTCTGGCTCATCGCGATCGGCCACGGTTTCACTTCCATGGCAATCATCGCCATTATGGCCCACCTGGCCCCTATGCTCACCGACCAGGGCCTCACCCTGCCCCAGGCCGCCTGGGTCGTGTCCACCTACACCGTATCCTCCATGATCTTCCAGATAATCGGCGGGTACATTGGCGACACGATTCCCAAGAACGTGGGCCTGTTCATCTTCACCATGGTGCAGGCGCTGTCGCTGCTGGTGCTCACATTTGCGACAGAGGTCTGGATGGCGTTCGGGTTCGCGGTGTTGTTCGGAATCGGCTTCGGCGGACGGAGTCCCCTCACCACTTCCATTCGCGGCGAGTACTTTGGGCGGCGCTCCTTCGGCACCATAATGGGCATTTCGCAGGTGCCTATGAACGTGCTTCTGCTGGCCGCGCCGGTCTTCCCGGGTATTCTGTACGACAGATATGGTGACTACACGCTGGCCTTTCTGATAATCGCGGGGTTGAACTGCATCGGGGGAGTGCTGTTCCTGCTTGCCCGCAAGCCCACTCCGCCGCAGCCTTCCCGCCGCCGCGAGATCGCGACTGCTGGCAGACGGAACGGCAACCCACTAGGATATATTATTGGTGGCGCGCGCCGTCGCCAGGGCGAAGATTCGTCTGCCCAGCGGAACCAGGCCGCCGGCACGGAAAGCCCGCGGGCCTCTCGCGGGCCGGCAGTCGGCGACGGGCACGAGTAGCACGCCGAGAACGCTCATCGAGCCTCGAACGGAGGTCACGCATGGCAAATGAAGTACAGGGAGTCGTCGCCCGCGCCAAGGGCGCCGAGGTGACGCTGGAGACGATCCTGGTGCCGGATCCCGGCCCGGGCGAGGCGCTAATCCGCGTGAAGGCGTGCGGCGTCTGCCACACCGACCTGCACTACCGCGAGGGCGCGATCAACGACGACTTTCCCTTCTTCCTCGGACACGAGGCCGCGGGCGTCGTTGAGAAGCTTGGCGACGGCGTCGGCCACCTGTCCGTCGGCGACTCCGTGATTCTGGCTTGGCGTTCGCCCTGCGGCGGATGCCGCTCCTGCCTGCGCGGCCGGCCCTGGTACTGCTTCGACAGCCGTAACGCCCGCCAGCAGATGACGCTCGCCGACGGGTCGCCGGTCTCGCCCGCGCTGGGCATCGGCGCTTTCGCCGAGCTGACCCTGGTGGACGCCGGCCAAGCCGTGAAGGTGGACGCGCGCGCACGTCCCGAGGCGGCCGGCCTGCTCGGCTGCGGCATCATGGCCGGCCTGGGTGCGGCAATCAACACCGGCGGCGTCTCGCGCGGCGACTCCGTCGCCGTCATAGGCTGCGGCGGCGTGGGCGACGCCGCCATCGCCGGCTCGCGGCTTGCGGGCGCGCACACCATAATCGCGGTGGACATCGACGAACGCAAGCTGGAGTGGGCAAAGGGCTTCGGCGCCACGCACACCGTGAACTCCACCCGGACCGACGCCGTGGAGGCGATTCGCGAGATCACGGACGGCAACGGTGTGAACGTGGCGATAGAGGCCGTGGGCAACCCCGCTACCTACGAGCAGGCGTTCTTCGCCCGCGACCTTGCCGGAACCGTCGTGCTGGTGGGAGTGCCCAGCCCGGACATGACCATCACGCTGCCGATGATCGAGGTGTTCGGCAGAGGCGGCGCGCTCAAGTCGTCGTGGTACGGCGACTGCCTGCCAACACGCGACTTCCCGCTCTACATCGACCTGTACTTGCAGGGTCGTCTGGACCTGGACGGGTTCGTTTCTGAGACCATAGGATTGGGCGACGTCGAGGAGGCCTTCCACAAGATGGAGCGCGGCGAGGTGCTGCGCTCCGTAGTGGTGCTTTAGCGAGTCCCCGACACCCGGATTTGGAGGAAGAGCTATGACAACCGAGGACGCGAACGAATACCTCGCCCGAATGCAACAGAGCCGCGGCTACACCCTCGAGATGCACCGCATCCTGGCCGAGGCCGACCTGGAGTGGGCGCAGAAGTACGGCGAGTTTATCGAGGCCACCTACACCGGCCAGCGCACGCTGGACCGCAAGACGAAGGAGCTGTTGCAGATAGTCGTGGAGGCGGCGCTGCGGGCCGACGTCGAGCAGATCCAGCTACACGTCCGCCTCGCCCTCCAGGAAGGCGCAACACCGCAGGAGATCCTGGAATCGCTCCAGGCTGTCATCGCCCCCATGGGCGCGCTGGCCTTCCGCCGTGGCGTCCAGGCCTGGGCCGCCGAAACCGGCTTCGACACCTGATTCCCTTCCCCCTCGCAGGGGGAAGGCTAGGATGGGGGTGACGAGCCCCTACAGCTAACCACCAACCACTGACCCACTGGAGGCCTCCACATGACTACCTCTCGCGAAATCATGGCCGAAATAGCCCCCAAGCTTGCCGAGCTCACCGCCGACGTCGTATTCGGCGACGTCTGGGAACGCTCCGAACTCTCCAAGCGCGACCGCAGCCTGATCACCGTCGCGGTCCTCACCGCCCTCTACCGCACCGATCAGCTTCGCGGCCACATAGGCCGCGCGCTGGACAACGGCGTCACGAAAGAGGAGATAGCCGAGGTCATAGTCCACATGGCCTTCTACGCCGGCTGGCCCACCGCCGCCAACGCCGTCCGCGTCGCCCAGGAAGTCTACGCCGAGCGGTAGCCGCGCCAACGCGTGTATCACGCCGGGTCTTACCGCCAGTCGTGGGACTGGGGCATGCGCACCGCCGAGGGTATGGCCCGGACGTCTGATGCTATGACGTTCGTGGTGCCGTCCCATCGCGACACCTCGCCGTCGACCAGGATGACGCGGCTTTTAAGCTCCCTGCGGCGGCGGGCGAACACCCTGGGCCATATGATCACCTGAACGTCGCCCGCCTCGTCCTCTATCGTCACGAACACCGTGCCGTCCTTTCCCTTCGGGTGCTGCCGCGCCACCGGCCAGCCCGCGACCCTCATGCGCGCGCCGTCTTCCAGCCGTTCGACGGCCGTGGTGGGCAGCACGCCGGCGTCCAGCCTGGGCCGCACGAACTCCATCAGGTGGCCTCTGGGATAGATGCCCATGGTGGCGTACTCGCCGGCCATCTTCTCCTCGTCCGTGAAGTCGTCGAGTCTGGGCAGGCTCTCGTCCATCGACACGGGCAGCGCGGCCTGTCCGCCACGCGTGGGCCGCGTATACAGGCCGGCGTCCCAGAGCGCCTCCCTGCGGTTGGGCGTTGCGCCGTCGAACGCGCCGGCCATGACGAGGGACGTGATGGCCTGGGGCGCGAGTCCAGTCCGGCGCACCAGGTCGCCGGCGCCCGAGTACGGGCCGCGCGTCTCCCTTTCGCACACGATGAGCCGCGCCGACGCCTCGCCCACGTCGCGCACCATGCCCAACCCCAGGAGCACCGCGCCGCGGTGGGGGACGCACTCCACGCCGCTCGCGTTCACGCACGGGTTGGCGAACGGGACGCCGAAGCGCCGCGCGTCCTGCTTGAGCGTCTCCAGCGGGTAGAAGCCCATGGGCTGGTTGTTAATGAGGGCGACGAAGAACTCCAGCGGGTGGTAGCGCTTGAGCCACGCGGCCTGGTACGCGGTGACGGCGAAGGCGTGGGAGTGCGACTCGGGGAACATGTAGTGTCCGTTGATCTTGGAGAAGATTTTGTGGGCTGTCTCTTCGTCCACGCCGTTAGAGCGCGCGCCTTCGCGGAAGCGCTCCCACTGCATCTCGATCAGACGCTCATTGTTGGGCCTCGCGAAGGCGCGCCGGATCTCGTCGGCTTCGGCGGTGTTCATACCCGCGACGTCCATGATGAGCTGAACGACCTGCTCCTGCCACACTATGACGCCGTAGCCGCGCTCGAGGGCGCGCGTCTCCAGCGGATGGTCGTACTCCCACTGGGCGCCGTGCCTGTAGCGCTCGACGAACTGGGACACCGCGCTGCCTTGCTCTCCGACGCCCGGCCTGATGAGCGCCACCTGGTAGGCCAGGTCGAGCAGGTTGCGCGACCTGAGACGCTGTGCCATCTTGAGCTGCGCCGGCGACTGGAGCAGGAACACGCCCTTTCCCCTGCCCTCGTTGATCATGTCGTAAACGTTCGGGTCTTCGGGATCTATCTGGCTCACATCGGGGCGCAGGCCCTCGCGCCGCTCCACGAGGGAGAGGGTCTCCTCGATCTGGTCCAGCACCGGCAGCGACAGAATGTCTATCTTGGCGAAATTGGCGTCCGCCACGCTGTCCTTGTTCCAGTCCATGATGTAGCGGCCGTCCGTGGCGCCCGCACGGATGGGCGTCATCTCCGAAATGGGAGACTTGCTCAATACCATGCCTCCAACGTGCTGGCCCAGCACCTTGGGGGCACGCATGAGCTGGGGGGCGAGGTCGAGCAGGTCCCGCCAGCCGGGGGCGTCGACGCGGTCGCGGAAGTCCGGCATCTCCAGCATCTCGGCGCGCAGGTCGGCGGCGTCGTGGGAGTGGAGTTGCTTGGAGAGCAGCGAGACCTGCTCCAGGGGAAGTCCCAGCGCCTTGCCCAGGTCCCGTACTATGCCCTTGAGCCTGTAGGTGCCGATCGCGCCCGCGAGCACGGCGAACTCGGGACCGAAGCGGCGATGCACCCTCTCTATCAGCTCATCCCTCAGTCCTCTGGGGAAGTCCAGGTCTATGTCCGGCAGCGTCGTCATGTCGTCGGATATGAAACGCTCCAGCGTCAGGTTCCACCGCAGCGGGTCCACGTGGCTGATGCCTATGAGGTATCCCACCAGTAGCGCGACGGATGAGCCGCGCCCCCTTCCGGGCGGCCTCTCCTCCAGCGGCGTCTCCGGGTCCGCCAGTCCGCGCTCCCGCATGATCTGCTGCGCCACCAGGGCTATCTCCCTGTACAGCAGCAGAAAGCCGGCCAGGCCGTGTTTGCGTATCAGCTCCAGCTCGGTGTGCAGCCGCTCATCGACCTGCGGGGAGACGGAGCCGTAGCGCCGGGCGGCCGCCTCGTAGCACAGCGTGCGCAGAAAGGAGTCGGGCGTATAGCCCTGGGGCACGTCGGGAGAGGGCAGTTGGTAGCCCAGATCGGTGCTCAAGTCGAAGCCGCACCGCTCGGCTATGCGCACTGTGTTGGCAAGCGCGTCGGGGCGGTGCCTGAAGAGGCGCTCCATCTGGGCGGGCGTCTTCAGGTAGAGGTGGTGGTTGGGGTGCAGGTGGGGCAGCGCCTCGTCTATGGTGATGTTGAGAGAGGCCGCGACCAGCGCGTTCTGGAGCCTGTAGCGCTCCGGCACGTGATAAAGGACGTCGTTGGTGGCCACCACCCGGGCGCCAGTGTCGTCGGCCAGTGCCACCAGGTCGCGGTTGCGCGCGGTGTCGCCGTCCAGAAAGCCCTGTTGCAGCTCCACGTAAACCGAGTCTTCGCCGTACCAGTCCATGAAGCGGCGCAGGAGGTCGCGTGCCTGCCCGGGCCGCAAGCCGGGCGCGGAGAGCGGCCCGTCGCGTCCGCCGGTCAGCGCGATTACGCCGTCGGCGTGGTCGGGCAGGTGCGCGGGGTCCAGCCTGGGCTTCCTGCGGTCCACGGCGTTGGCGATGGTGAACAGCGTGGAGATGTTGGAATATCCCTGGCGGGTGACGGCGAGCAGGGCCAGGCGCGAGCCGCCGAGCAGCCTCAGCTCGCCGCCCGTGACGGGTCGCACGCCCAGGCTTTTGGCGAGCCGGGCGAACTCCAGCGCGCCGCAGAGGTTGGTGTCCGCGAGCGCTAGGGCGGGGTATCCGCACTCCTTGGCGCGGGCCAGGAGCTCGTGTACGTGCGATGCTCCCAGACCGAACGAGTAGAAGCTCTTGGTGCGCAGCTCGACGTAGGAGGGTATCACGGTGCTCCCCGCGCCCTCAGGCCCGCTGCCGGTACCACAGGCCGTCGCGCCCGTCGCGGAAGAGGGTGAGCCGCTCGCCGTCGGCCGAGTCCACCCGGTAGTACACACGGGTCACGGGCTGGGGAAGCCACCACAGGTCGAAGCTCCACAGATCGGCTATGCGCGCCACCCTGGTCCAGTTGTGCATTTGGCCGCGCTTGAGCAGAACGGCGGTGGGCTGGCGCCGGCGACCCTCGCGGACGGACACCGGCGTAGGCGGATACAGGGGCTTCATCAGGTCGCCGGCCGAGTGCTCCACCGGCACCTGCAGGGCGCGCATCTCAGGCGCCGGATGCCAGGGCGCTACCTCCACCACCCTGTACAGCGAATGGTCGCCGTTGGAGCGTCCGCGCAACCGCCTGTCCACTTCGACGAGCCGCCTGCTCCGGTCCTGCCGAGCGTACTCCAGCATGCCGAGCTGCGTGCCCGTCTCGCTGCCGAACTTGGACAGGGTGAGGGTGACATCCTCGATGGGAACGTTGGGGCGGTCGGTTTCCAGCAGGCTGCGCACGGTGAACGACGCGTCTTCCCATGAGGCGGGCGGGCGCTTGAAATTGATGGTCTTCTCCCAGGGCGGCGCGCCGAACACTTCGCACCGTATGGACGCCGCGCCCACGTTTCTGCCCTTCAGGTCGGGCCTGGCGTAGGCGCGATTGAGAAGGGCGTCGAGCGCGGTGAGAAGCATCTCAGCAGACGTGGACGAGAAGGGCATGGAGATGTGCTCGACGACGGACTCTTCGTAGGGCAGCGGTACGAGCGGGCTGTCGTCGATCCCGTTGCACAGCATCCAGATGCGGCGGCCCTCCGCGCCGAACTGGTCGACGACCGCCGCCTCGCTCATCGCCCCCACGTCTCCCATGGTGTGAAGCCCGAAGCGGCGCATCCTGGCGCGGGCGTCCGGCGACGCAGGGAGCAGGTCCACGGAGAAGGGTGCGAGAAAGCCCGCGGCGTGCTCGGGAACCCTCGCCGCGCCGAGCGGGTCGCTCGACAGGGCGGCGAGGAACGCCGGGAACTTGCCCGCGGCAACGCCCACCCGCGCGCCCAGGTGCTCGGGCGCCGCCTTGAGGAGAGCGCACGCCACACCCGCCTCGCCGCGGTACAGCCGCTCCAGGCCGTCCGTGCGCGCGTAGGCTACGCCCAGGTCGCCCCTCTCGATTCGGTCGCTCACTCCCTGCAGCGCCGAAACAACGCCGTTGAACGCCTGCCGGTAGTGGGGCTCGTCCGCCTCCAGCGCCATGATGTTGGCGTCTAGGGACACGGCCTTTTCCAGCGACAGACCCACGGCGGAGGGCGGCGCCTTGGGGAAGCGGTCCACCACCACCGGGCCTGCTCCGGAGTAGCGACGCTCGACGATGACGGCGGGCTTGTCGGCCAGACCGGGCTGCCGTTTCAGCTCGGCCTTTGCCCTGAGGTGGGTTATCAGAATGCACGCGATGGTCATGGCGTCTCCCGCGCGGTATGGTTCGCGCAGAGGCCATTATAGAACGTGCGTTCGTTTTGTCAAGCCGGCCGGAAATGCCTACGAGGCCTGACCGCAGTTGCAGGGCTTGCGGTCGACTACCGTTCGAGGAACATAGTCACGTAGTCCGCATCGACCGCAGGCATTGCCAAGCCGATTTCCGAAAGCGTCTTGGTGAGCTCACTGATGTCGTAGGAGCTCGTATCGGCCAGATACCCCTCTACCGAATCGAGGGAGCGGACCAGGAGCTTCAGCTCGATGTCATCTTCCTGGTCTGCCTTCGTTTCCAGTCTCGCCTTCCATTCCGCCAGGTCGACGCTTCCGGTCACGTGTCCGCGGCTCTCCATCCGGGCGAAGACCTGCCCGGCGGGAACCGGCTGCTGTTGGACCACGTTGTAGACCCGGCCGAAGTGCTCCGGAACGTCGGAAATCCTCTCGATCGCGGAGACCAGGAAGTCTACGGGGGTCATTTCGAAGAACCAGTCCGGCGCGCTGGGCGCGCTGCCCAGACGCGCGCAAGCCTTGATTATCAGTGACAGGAAGTCGTTGGGATTGAGCGTGCCCGTGCCGCTGTGGTGCCCGATGTTGCCCGGCCGGTAGAGGCAGACAGGCAGCCCACGTGATACGGCGGACCACACCAGGCGCTCCGCGACCCATTTGGCCTGATTGTAGCCTCCCTCCATGCGGTCGAGGAAGTCGTCTATCTCGTTGTTCTCCAGGTACGGCGTGTCGTCTCCTCCCGGGAAGACTCCGTTGGATGAAATGTATTGCATCGGCTTTGGGGTGCCTCTGCACGCGAACCTGAGAACTTCCAGGGTGCCGCCCACGGTGTGAGGCTTCGCCACGGAGTATGGGTAGACGTAGTTGACGGATGCGGCGCAGTGAAATATCAGGTCGATCTTCTCCGCCAGCTCCCGGTAGCGGTCGTCGTCCAGTCCCATCTGGGGAAGGGTAAGGTCCCCGGGGACGGGAATGACCCGGTCAGCCGAGGACTGGCCGGCCAGTTCGTAGAACTTCAGAGTCTCCAGGACGCGGTTGGCGGATTCTCCCCGTCCGTCCGTCCGGTCGCGCACCAGGCAGTAGAAGCGCGTATTCGGCCCGGTGTTGCGCAGCAGTTCGTCGAGGAGGAAGGCCCCCAGGAACCCGGTCGATCCGGTGAAAAAGATCGAAGACGCTTCGCTCAGGCGGGTTTTGGGCGCGTTCCCTTTTGGTGAGACGTCCGCGTCCAGGGCTGAGTCGTCAGCCAGCATTTCTTTGGTTGTCATGTTCTGTCCTCGATGTTCCAGGAATTCCGCCAATTCCCTGATGGTGGGGTACTCGTAGACCTCGGCGCCGCTGAGCTCGATCCCAAATGTCTCCTCCATGTCCAGGGTGAGACTCAGGCCCGCCAGGGAGTGGCCGCCAAGATCGAAAAAGTCCCAGTCATCCTCCAGGCTGTCGCTGTCGACCTCCAGGGCATCGGCCCACAGCATCCGCAAGGCGTTGCGCCTCTCCGCGGCGGTGGCGTTGTCCGCCAGAGCTGTCCGCTCCTTGAGGGCCTGCCCTCCCTTCTGCAATGGCGGCAGGGCCTTGCGTTCCAGCTTTCCGGTCTGCTGATTTATTGGAAGAGACTCCAGTTCCATGAAGTGGGTGGGCACAGAGTAAACCGGAAGATACCGCTCCAGCAGCGCCCGCAGTTCCCTGCTTGTACTGCTCTTGGTGTCCACCCTCCAAGCCGACTGCGGGCCACGGGCGACGTAGGCGACCAGTCGCTTGCTGGTCTCGTCCACGGGTTCGGCCACCACCGCCGCATCGGCAACGTCACAATACCTACGCAGAGTCTCCTCGATGGCGCCCAGGTAAACGCTGTAGCCCCTGATCTTGACCATCGAATCGGTGCGGCCAATGATGGTGACCACGCCATCCGCCCCTACCTCGGCCAGGTCGCCCGTGGCGTAGTAACGCTCCCCTTCCCAGTAGACGAAACTCACGGCATCCAGGTCGGGTCTCCCCAGGTAGCCGCGGGCCAGGCCCTGGCCCCCGATCATCAACTCCCCAACACCACTCGAAATCAGGGCGGACTCTCCCTGTGGACGTACCATGACCTTCACGCCGTCCATGGTGAAACCCACGGGGCAGGTGTCCATCCCGTCGACGCACAGGTCGGTCAGGTCAACTGTGCAGACGTCGTGGGTCTCGCTGATGCTGTAGGTGTTGAATATCCGGGCGGAACAGGGCAGAAGGTCCAGCGCCTGCTTCAGCAGGCTGACCGGCACCACCTCTCCGTTCAGCCACACGACTCGCAGGGACGAGAGCTGCTCCCGCAGCCGGTCGCGGCCTGAAGAGTTCAGAACTGCCTGGAGCAGGGACGGAGTAAACAGAATCTCGGTGATCCTATGTTCCGCGATGAACCTTGTGAGAGCGCGCGGGACGAACACGACATCATCGGGGACGACGTAGACTGTCCCGCCTTTCAGCAGCGGGCGCAGGAACTCCCAGAAGAAGAAGATGTTGCAGGCAACCCTGTCCCCAACGCTGTAAGAGCTGAACTGGTACCTGGCGAAGTAGGAGGAAATCACGGCACCGCTGGTCTGCATCACTCCCTTCGGGTCTCCCGTCGTGCCTGACGTGTAAGGGAGAAAGACCATATCTTTGTCAGCGACGCGCGCGCAGTGGTCTCCCGAATCCAGCCGGACCCAGGACCGGTCGCTGTCCAGAGGCAACACTTGCGTCTGGGTGGTCTGACTCAATCTGGGCAGATGTTGGGCCTTGGTGAGCACGACCTTCGGTTGCGACTCAGACAGCACGGCCCGCAGCAAAGAGTCAGGAGTATCAAGGGCAATTGGCATGAAGGCCCCGCCGACCTTGAGCGTCGCGATGGTCGCCACGATGTACTCGCGGCATGTCTCCATAAAGATGCCCACCGGGTCATCGGTGGTAACGGCGCACCGGCGAAGATAGGCTCCCAGCGCGTCCGTCTCCCGGTCCAGCTCGGCATAGGAAGTCTGGCCGTCGGGAAATACTATTGCCGCGGTGTCCGGGCTCCTGGACGCTTGAGACGCAAAGAGCCTATGTAGACCTCTTTCTTCTGAAATCATTTCGTCGTCCCAGGTAAGCCGAAATGCCTTCGAGGCACAACGGGCATACCTACAGAGTTGGTGAAGGATGTAGCTTGATTGAAATGATACTCCTGGGCAGGGTGACGGCCTGCTCGCAGGAGTATCAGCAGATGGAGCCTGGGTATCCTGGCTGGCAGGGGCTCAGGTCAGACGACGGCCTCTATCGCGTCCCTGATTCCCTGTCGCAGAGTTTCGAAGACCTGACGCACGCTCTTGCGGGCGTCTACCGTCTCGAAATCGTACTGGTCAGCTAGGCTGTGGAACTCCTTCAGCAGCGCTTCCTGGTACTCCACGAAGCTGTCGTGCCGGTCGGCCTTTGGCAGAAAGTCCTCTCCCGACTCCCAGTGGTCCAGTTCGCGGTACGCCAGCACGCGGGGCAGAAGGTGGTCCACGTCGATGTCCAGGTAGAACACCTGGTGGGGGATGATGGCGAACTCCAGCATGTCGTCCAGCCAGCGAGCCGGGACACCGCGGACGCGGGCGCGGGCCATGATGGAGTAGATGTAGCGGTCGGCCAGCACCACCATTCCGGCCTCCAGGGCGGGCACGATGCCCTTCTCCATCCGGTCCCAAAGGTCCGTGGCGTAGAAGAGGTTCAGGGTGAGGAGATCCAGCGTGTGGCCCCTCATGGCCCTGTCGATGCCGCTGCCCGTAAGCTCGGAGCGGCGGAAGCCAGTGTCCATCACGGCGTGGCCTTCCGTCTCCAGCCACTCCTTGAGGAGGGCTATCTGGGTAGAGCGGCCAACGCCGTCGGTGCCCTCGATGACGATGAGGTGTCCGGGCATCTCCGTCTGCCCCAGGTCCAGTGGGGTATGTCCGTAGAATCTGGGCGTGTTCATGGTTCCGCCTCGCGGTCAGGTCTGGTGCTCGTATTCCGGGGGACTATCCGTCGGCGGCGTTGACAAGTTCCGGCGTTCGGCGGGAGCCGGACGGTTGGAGGTACCGCCCCGTGAGGCCGGTGCTGACAAGGGCGTCGGTGACGCTGTGGCCGGGCGTCCGCATGACGCCGGGCAGCATGGGCTCCACCAGCTTTCGCACCATCTGCTGCTGCTCGTGAATGGGCTGGGTGGCGTCGATGGTCACCAGTTCGAACTCGCTGGTGAGCCGGTCGTACTCCTCGAGTATCGCGCCCTGGAACTTGCGGAACGCCTTCTCCCGCTTGGAGGTGGGATTGACGTCCTGGCCGGACTCGTAGAAGCCCAGCTCGTCCCGCCCTACTATGCGGCGGATGGACTCGTCCAGGGGCACCTTGAAGTACAGAGCCAGGGAGGGCCGGATAGCGAAGGAGTAGACGCGCCGCAGCCAGTCCCGGTCGACGCCGCGGGCGCTGTCCCGGGCGAAAGCGGTGTAGACGTAGCGGTCCGCAAGAACGATGGTGCCCTCCTTGATGGCGGGCAGTATCTGGGTGTAGACGCGGTTGGCGAAGTCGGCGGCGTGGATGAGGCTGAAGGACATAGGGGTAAGCAGCCGCTCCGCCTTGCCCCGCTTGGTGCTGCGTTTGACTATGGGTGAGGAGTTCCACTCGGTGAACACCGTGACATAATTCCGGCTCGTCAACCACTTGCCCAGCAGGTCCAACTGAGTGCTCTTACCGGAGCCGTCGATACCCTCCACGATGATGAGGCGTCCGGGGTACTCGTTGTCGTAGGGGTGGCTGCCGTATCGGGGCCCCATCGGGAAGTTCGAGTGTCCGTTTTCGTTCATGGCTCACCTCGGCATATCTGAACTGGGTGGTCGAACGCTTTCCTCCAACGCCTGTGGAGGTCAGGGGCGGATGAGTTCGACCAATTCGGTGTGTGAATCGTAAGGCCGCCGCTGCCCGACGCCATATTAACAGATTCGACGCTGGCGTGCGGAGGCAGCCTGCGTTCGAGCTCGTCGGCCAGAACCAGCATCAGGGCCGCCTGGCCCATGTGCTTCAGGTCTTCTTCGGTCAGGATGTGGGTCTTGCGGTAACGCTTGGGCAGTTTTCTCCCTTCGGCCATCCGCAGTATGCCCGCCATCTGGGCGGATTCGCGGTGCGTGAAGCCCGGCATGTCCGTCCGGGTGAGGAAAGATGCGGCCCGGTTGTGCCGGTTGTAGAAGTCCACGGCGCTGCCCACGTCCAGGAGCAGCGCCGCGCATTCGAGGGACGACGCGAGGGTCCCGTGCCGCTCTCCCCACACGGTGCGGGAGATGCTGCCGGCCAGGGCTGCGCGGCGCGCTCCGCGGCGCGTGAATCGCGGCGCGAACCGGCCCATCAGGTCGTTCAGCGTGTTCCGGCGCATGGCGGCCAGAGGCATCAGAGATACCCGGCCGTCCTCGAGGACCGGCTCCGGCTGCCGCGCCAGACCCTCCCGCAGCCCATGGCCGGACACCATTATGTATTGGGCCCCTGTATGCTCCAGCAGCGCATGAGCCACGACGGCGCCGCCCACGATGGAGTGGGTGCGCTCCGGGTTCATGCCTGGGATTCCGGAGCGTTCCTCCATGCTGCGGGAGGCGAGCCGGTGTACCAACCTGGACAGATCTCTCGCGCCGATGCAGTAGCCGTGAATGGTGTGGAGCGGATAGATATGCTTCCGCCTGTCCAGCTTGGACAACAGCCGCATCGACCCGCCGGTACCGACCAAGATGTCCTCATGCTCCAGGCGGGGAATCCCGGTCTCGTGCAGGTACTTGCGGACGTATTCGTATGCCGCGTGCATGTCCTCAGGGGTGGGCCGGTCCGTAAGCCGGAAGCGGTTGGCGAGCCTCAGGCTGCCAAGCGGCAGCGAGTTCCGGGTATCCATCGTCCGCCCGGAGAAGCCCACGAGCTCCGTGCTGCCGCCGCCGAGGTCGGCCAGCAGGCCCCGCGTGACCGGCAGGCCCTGTGCGGCCCCGATGAAGCAGTAGCCCGCCTCCTCGTAGCCGCTGATTATGCGCAAGTCCACGCCGTATCTGCGGCGGGCGGCCTCGGTGATCTCGGAGGCGTTCCGCGATCTTCGCAGGGCCTCGGTTCCCACGGCGTGGATGGTGGTCACGCCGTACCCGCGGCACACCTGGACGAAGTCCTCGACGGCGTCCAGAGTGCTGTCCACGCCCGCGGCGTCGAGCGCGCCGTCCCGGTCCACGTGGCTCATCAAGTTGAGGGCAAGGCGCTGCTGGGCCAGGATCTGCACGCCGCCGGTGTTCAGCTGCATCACCACGGCCCGGGCAGAGCCGGAGCCTACGTCTATGACCGCGGTCAGCGCCGGCTCAGGTGCGTAGCCGTCGGACGAATGGGAATCTGGAAGGAGACCGGGAGTCTCCCAGGGTTGGGGAGGTCCGGTTGTTTCGAGTACTGCCTGTTGGTTGGTCAAACTTGGCCCCGTTTCTGATGTTATCTTGTCTGCAAGTATTACTTTGAAGGATAAGGAGAGAAGGCGCGGGCCGCAAGTGCCGCCCCGTCTGCCGGACGCGGCGCGGGTGCGTCGCAACGTGGCTAAAGCCAGGTGGTACAATCGCCGCGAGCAGGTGCCGCGAGCAGGTGCCGCGAGCAGGCCGCGCGGCCCAGCGCTCGGTGGCACTCGAAAGGAGCATCGCCATGAGTCGACAGGAGCTTGTACGGATGCTGGAGGGCGAGATCTCCGGTGGGAGGGCTCTCGAGTCCGCCGCGCACATGACCCGGTTCTACCGCTCCCCGGGCGCGTCCGGTTACCACAGGGCAACTGATTTCGTGGCGGACCTGTTCCGGGCCAACGGTATGGATAGGGTGTGGGTCGAAAGGTATCCGCTGGACGGGCAGACGAAGTTCATGAACGTCACCATGCCGCTGGCGTGGGAGCCGCTCGGCGCCGAGCTGCGGGTCGGCTCTCCGACGGGCAGACTGCTGGTGTCCTACGAGGACTCGCCCTCTTGCCTGCCCTGGTGGACGCCATCCACACCGGAAGGCGGCGCGACGCTGGAGCTTGTGGACGTCGGAACGGGCGAGCGCTCGGAGGACTACGAGGGCCGGGACGTGGGAGGCAAGGCGGTGCTGATCAGGGGCACGACGCGCCCCAGCGGATTCGGCCACGCCGCCAGGCTGGCGATGGAGCACGGCGCGGCCGGCATCATCACCGACTACCTGCTCTACCAGACGGAGCCATTCCGGACGCGCGAGTCCCTGCCCGACCCGGTGCAGCTTCTGCGAATGCCCTCCAACCGGCCGAGCGCCTGGGCGCTGGCGATAAATTACCACGCGGCTGAGCATCTGGCCTCGCTGGCTCGTGAGGGCCCCGTTCAGGTCTGGGCCGACATCCAGGCCCAGACGTTCGAGGGCGAGGCCCAGAACCTGTTCGCAGACATCGCGGGCACGGACGAGGGCGGGCAGATCGTCCAGTTCGTGGCGCACTCCACGGCGGGGACCAAGCCCGGGGCGAACTGCGCCTCCGGCCCGGCTCTGATGGCCGAGATGGGGCGCGTGATGTCGCACCTCATTTCGAGCGGGCGTATCCCGCGTCCCAGGCGCACGATCCGGTTCCTCGTCAACGTGGAGGGGCACGGCACCAAGCACTACGTCCACAACCACAGGGACGATATCGAGCGTACTATCGTCTCGATTGCGCTGGACAGCGTGGGGCACGACCAGGAGAAGTGCAAGTCCGCCCTGCTCTTCTACCACTCGCCGGACTCGCTGCCGACCTTCGTCAACGACTACTACGTGGGCCTCATGGAGTCCACGCCGAAGGAGACTCGGTGGGTGTTCAGTGAGGGCGACCGGATTCCCTTCGTCAATTTCACCGACCTGCCCTACACTCCTTGGAGCGACAATCACTACTACCCCGCGTTCGGCGTGCCGTCGCCGCTGCTGATGTCCTGGCCGGACCTGTACTTCCACACCGACCACCTGACGGCGGACAACCTGGACCCGGCGGTGTTCCGAAGGTGTGGCATCACCACTGCCTTGGCGGCGCTGGAGCTCGCGTACGCCGGGCCGGAGGAGGCCCGGGCCATCATGCGGGAAGTGGGCAACCGCAGCCAGTTCAGGCTGGGCTGCATCGCGCTGGAGGCCGCGGGCGGTCCCGACGAGGCGCGGGCGCGCAGGCGGCTCTCCATCCTGGCCCGGCGGGACCAGCAGGCCGTGGCGTCCGCGCTGGTGTTGGCGACCGATGAGGAGCGCAGGCTGCACCCGGAGCTGGATTTCGCGAGCCAGCAGGTCCAGAGGGAGATCGCAGACCGCCTGGAAAAGGCCCTCAGTTGGCTGACCCGCGGCGCGAAGGCCCCAGACGACTTCCCGCCCGGCGAGGCGGTTCCCCAGCGGCTCGTGGAGCGCGACGCCCCCGGCATCTCCGGCACGGGCTACTGGGAGCTGGTGCGGATGGCCGAGGAGATGCACGCCAGGGACCCCAGCATGCGGTACGACTCGCTGCGCATCATCGGCGACGAGATATGGAATTTTTCAGATGGAGGGCGGACCGTTAACGAAATCGCGGAGGCCGTTGGCGCCGAGTTCGACTTCGACCTGGACCCGCGGCACGTGCTCACGTTGTTCCGGGGACTGGCGGACCAGGGATACGTCAGCCTGTCCGACAAGGGACCTTCACCCCCATCCTAGCCTTCCCCCGTCAAGGGGGAAGGGACTCTAAGCACCCCCATCCTAACCTTCCCCCTGCGAGGGGGAAGGGTTTTTTGGAAATCACTACCTCTGTCTACTTGCCCTGCTTGATGAAGTCGGCGACGCGCTCGGCGAGCATGAGGACGGTGAGGTTGATGTTGGCGCGGACGCACTCCGGCATGATCGATGCGTCCGTCACGCGCAGATTGTCGGCGCCGTAGACCCTGCCATACTGGTCCACGACGGCCATGGGATCGGAACTGGGGCCCATCTTGGCGGTGCAGGAGACGTGGTGGCCGGTGCCGATCTTGCTCAGTATCCACCTGTCCAGGGCCTCGTTGGACTGGAGGTCCGAGTCCTCCGGGTACACGCGATTGTCGATCAGGGCCGCCATCGAGGGGTGGTCCTCCATGCTCACCACCAGCCGGACGCCGTCGCGGAACCTGCGCAGGTCCTCGGTGTCGGCCAGCAGGTTGTAGTCCAGGTAGGGATGGTCCCTGTAGTCGGCGGAGTTGAGCCGCACCTCGCCCTTGGCGAACGCAAGGTTCAGGCCCAGGTTCGCGCCGAGTCCGACCAGCTCGCCGTCCCAGCCGCCCATGTTGGGGCGGTGGGCCATGCCGGCGGACATGTAGACGATCATGTCGTTTTCGAGCGGCGAGCCTTCGGCGGTGTACCTCGCCAGAATCTGGGCGTTGGGCACGTGCCGCTGCAAGTCCACCTCCGGCTTCGTGGCCCAGAGTATGCTAATGAGCGGATGGTCGGCGAGGTTCTGGCCGACGCCCGGTGCGTCTACCAGCGTCTCGATGCCGTGCTCGGCCAGGTGGTCGGCGGGGCCGACGCCGGAGAGCATGAGCACCTGCGGCGAACTGATCGCGCCCGCGCTGAGGATGACCTGCTCCGCCTCGACCACGAACGACTCGTCTGCGGAGGCCGCCTCGACGCCCGTTGCGCGGGGACGTTCGCCGGACGTGTCGAAGAGAATCCGCTTGACCGACACGTCGCCCCTGATGGTGAGGTTCAGGCGGTGGCGGGACATTCCCAGGTAGCCGATGGCGGTCGACCAGCGGATGCCGTTGGGGTTGTTCAGGGTCGTGGGCCCCACGCCAGTCGTGCCCGGCAGGTTGTGGTCTTCGCAGTACGGCAGCCCGTAGTCGCGCCAGGCGTCGAACCAGGCCACGTTTCCCTGTCGCCACTCCTCGCGGGGGAAGCGGTGGCAGATGATCGGCCCGCTCGCGCCGTGGAAGTCGCCGGGGTCGTCCTGGTAGGTGGTGTCCGTCTCCACCATGTTGAAATAGGGCACCAGCTTCTGGAAGCTCCACTCGTCGTTGCCCCACTTGGCCCAGTTGTCGTAGTCCTCCGGGATGCCGCGGATGAATATCTGGCCGTTGATTGCGCTGGAGCCGCCGGTCACCCTGCCCCTGGGCACATCGATGCTCGGCGCCGAATCGGTGGCCCTGGCCTTGAACTGCCAGTTGTGGTCGCTGTCCCAGATGCTCTTGGTGGACAGGTAGCCGTGCTTCACCTCCTCCGGGAGGCTGTCGACGTCGGGGTAGTCCGGCCCTGCCTCGAGGAGGAGCACCGAGGTGTCGGGGTCTTCGGAGAGCCTGGTGGCGAGAATCGCGCCCGCCGACCCGGCGCCGATGACGATGTAGTCGTACTTCATGCTTTGCCTCCCGGAGAGCGTGCTGTGGCCTGCCCGTACTGTGATAACCTTACAACGCTTGCGGCGGGAGCGAAAGCACCCCCATCCTAACCTTCCCCCTGCGAGGGGGAAGGGACTCATTTACTCGGAGGAAGTCCTATGCCAGAACCCAGAGTCATCTACATACCCAGACCGGGCAGTCCCATCGACGTGGACCGCGAGTTCTACGGGCGGCTGGGTCGCGAGACCGGGAGCCGTAGTCTCGTCGACAGTTTTGTTGTGCCCATACGCTCCGGCAGGGCCTGGCCGGTGCTGGCGGGCCAGATATGCCGCATAATGGTGGTGGAGGGCGCGCAGGTGGCCGACTTCAATGCCTGGAATCTGAACAACCCCCGGGAGCGGTTCTGGGCGGCGCGCACCAAGCAGCTTCACAGCGCCCACGTCAGCAAGTTCGACCGGCTGTGGTCCTGCCTGCCCTACCTGCGGCCGATGCTCACCGTCACGGGCGACTCCATCGACTACGGGCTGGACGAGGACGGCGCCGGGTGCCACGACCTGCTGGGCACGCGCTGCGACCCCTACGTCCACAAGATGCTCAACGGCGAGGACTTCGACTACTGCTGCCACTCCAACCTGGTGCGGGCGGTGGCTCCGTACCACATGGACGAGAGCGACGTCCACGACGTGCTCAACATCTTCCAGGTGACCGGCCTGACCAGGGACGACCGCTACTTCGTGAAGCCATCTCCGGGAAGGCGGGGCGACTACTTCGAGTTCTTCGCCGAGATCGACCTGCTGTGCGCGATCTCCACCTGCCCGCACGGCGACCTGTCGGTGCAGGTGTGGGGCGAGGAGGACGCCAGAGACCCCATCGAGACGTGCCACCCGCTGGGTGTGGAAATCTACCAGCCGGAGGCCGGACTGCTGGAGGGCTGGAGTCCGCCCGCTACGAGCGACTACCGCGGCATCCACGGGCTGGACAAGGGGTAGCGTCCAGGTGACCGTCGTCGGCCTCGGAATCGCCGATGGGCGGGGCCTTACGAAAAATCTGCACAATTCTGCTACATTCCGCACATTCCGTAGCTGGGCGGCCCGATGTTATTGTCACTTTCTGTGAGCCAAATTGTTAAGGTTCGTCACGCGCATTGCGCAAAATGTGGCAGAACGGGACCCGTTCGACAGGCTCAGGGCAAGCTCCGTTCGGCAGGCTCAGGGCAGGCTCCGCTCCTACTCCACAAACGGCGGGAGCTGGGCCTGTGTGTAGAAAATAGCACGTAGGTTCTGTAGAATCAAGAGGGGTCAGGGCGAAGTGCGACTGTTCGACTGGGGTGCGGATTGGGCAACTACAAGGGATTGCCCCTGCAGACACCAGACTCATCGGGACGATGCAGGCTCCTACTTGACATGAGTCGCGGGAATTGCCTTGAAGGTGGGAATTTTTGTGGCACATTTGGGAAGGATTGGACCAGCAATGAGAACGGGTGTGGTGTCTGGGTTACGCGGATGGGAACGGTTGGGACAGGATTTTCGGTGGTTTCGGCTGGCGGGAGAGGTATAGGAGCCTTATCACCCTCACCCTAGCCCTCTCCCATCAAGGGAGAGGGGACAATTCGGAAGGCTAACTCCCCGCGAAAGTGAAATCGTGAGAACAGTGAGTAACCCCTTGGACTGCAAGCTGCTGGACATCGTGGGTCGTCGGCCTGTCGCGGAGCCGTGGGTGGAGGCGGAGAAGATACCCTGGCACGAGCCGGAGTTCAGCAGGCGGATGCTGGCGGAGCACCTCACCCAGTCCCATGACGCGGCCAGTCGGCGCTTCGATAAGGTCGACGGGCACGTGGACTGGATTCACCGGGAGTTGCTGGCTGGTGAGCCGACGAGGGTGCTCGACCTCGGATGCGGCCCCGGTCTGTACACGAGCCGGCTCGCCGGGCTGGGGCACGAGTGCGTCGGTATCGACATTTCCCCTGCCTCGGTGGAGTATGCCACCGCGCAGGCCGACGAGCGCGGGCTGCGATGCTCCTACGCGCTCCAGGACGTTAGGACCGCCGACTACGGGAGCGGATACGGGCTGGTCATGCTCATCTTCGGGGAGTTCAACGTCTTCAGGCCGGGCGACGCCAGGACGATACTCCAGAAGGCCCACGCCGCGCTATCCCCCGGAGGCGTGCTGCTTCTGGAGCCGCATACTTTCGACGCCGTGCGCGAGATGGGCGAAAGGGACGCGCACTGGTACTCGGCGGACAGCGGCGTGTTCTCGGACGAGGCGTACTTGTGCCTGCGGGAGAGCTTCTGGCATCCTGACCACGCTGCCACGACTGAGCGGTACTTCGTTATCGACGCGGCGACGGGCGGCGTCACGCGGTACGCGTCGAGTATGCAGGCGTACACGGACGCGGAGTACCGGGGGCTGCTGGCGGAGTGCGTCTTTGGGGAGATCGCGTTTCACGCGGCGATGGGGGGCGGTGGGTGTGAGGGCGGGCTGGTGGTGATAACGGCGCGGAAGGGGTGGTGATGGGGTTTGGAGTCTGAGGTGAGAGAGACAAGGGCCACATGGACGCCTGCGTCCCTACTTCTCATCTTGTGTGTAGGGATGGCAGTAGTACTGCTTGGGTGCGGCCTGTTCAGCGATGGGGAAAAGGCCGCGGAGAGCGGTGATGAGTCGACGCCTGTGGTCTCGGATACGTCTCCAGCTGTGGCGACCCCGACAGAGGTGGTGATGAGGCCGCACGTTGCCTATGACGGACCAACTTCGCTTGAGGAGAGGATAATCGACTCTGCCGCGATCGCCAGAGTACGGCTCAACTTCGTTACGTCCTCGGTGGTATCCGAGACGATATTCGACGGCACTACCAAGTACATCGCAATCTTGGAGTTCGACTTTAGCGTGTCAGAGTATCTGAAGGGCAGCGGCTCCATGAACATTGTTGGGTATTGGTCCGCTGCTCCACTGTTCGTTACACGCCAGGATGCAGAGGCCGCGCTGCCGGAGACCGCCGCGGCGAGGGACACTCGGTGGGACGATCGTGAAGCCATCGTCTTCCTGCAACAGACAGATACAGCCTTCCCAAGCATGCAAGAGGCGGATAGATACTACCTGTCGTGGGGTGGCAGCTGGACTATTCCCGACGACGGGTACAGCATCGCCAGCATCCACAACAAGCTGTGGCTGCCCGCAGCATCCTCGTCGTCTCAGCCCAGCGGCGACGCACAACGTTTTCTGCTGGACGTATCGCCGGCGACAGGGGAGGCTCCCACGATAACGCTGGGAGAGATGAAGGCCAGGATCGCGGCGGTCGACGCAGTGCTTGCAGCAAGCGACGGCTCAGAGGAGTATATGCAATGTGTCGAGGAGACATATAGGACAGAAAGAAGGGAGCGCTACTTAAGGAAGCAGTATCCAGACAGAAACTATGCACCTCCCATTTTCCCTCTCGATCACTCAATTGGCTCCGGTCTAGCCGCAACCAGCACGCTGTATGAAGATGACCTGGGTTACGGCTACCCTCCTGATAATCGAAACGAGTTGTGGCTCGACCGTGAGGACTCAGGTCTATTTGGCGTCCAGTTGGGTGATGCAAGTCCCTACGATTCGACGGGGGACGGGGTGAATGACGCTATCAACTTTGACCGGCGCGTAGTGACAGTACGCCCACTCCCGGCAGGGGTGTACAAGTTTCGTGCTAACGAGCTTTCGGCTTACTTCCGCCGTTGCAACGGCTACACTTGGCGCTACGAATGGACGGTCACCGTGAACGCGCCCGAGGGTACGCTGCACGAGGCGTTCTTCGACCCGCTGACGGGCGGCAGCGCGGTGTACGCCGATGGCGCGAACGGCGTGCTGAAGCCGGAGGCGTTCACCGACGCCAATGGAGATGCGAGGGTCATTCAGCGCATCGCTTGGGAAGCCGACGGCGTCGAGATGAAGCTCAGCCCCCACACCGGGCTCTCCGGTCACAGGCTCGATTTCATAGAGCTGGATGGAACAGTGTCTTTGTCCCTGGAGGTGTCGGACGCGACGATGGACGCCATGGGCGGCACGCTGAGTTGGGCGGTGCCATCCCAGCCGTGGGAGGACGGCGACAAGTTGATGCTGCGGATCAGGGAATCTGACCAGTGATTCAGCGCGTGAGAACTCCTTAACAACAACCGCTTTCCGGCAAATCGTGTCAAGACGTGCTACTCTCCGTTCATAGACCACACTGGAGGCAGACATGCGGCTTGTGCTTACGAATGCTACGCTGATCGATTGCGTTGGGCCGGAGCCGGTTGCGGGGGCGAGCGTGGTGGTGGAGGATGGGCGGATCGCGGAGATTGCGAGGGATGGGCGCGCGCCGGGCGGCGATGGGGCGCGGGTGATCGACCTGGAGGGGGCGTATCTGCTGCCCGGGCTTTGGGACGTCCACATTCACCCGGACTACGTGAGGGACCCGAACGTCACGGTGGCGGAGCAGACGGCGCGGTTCGGGGAGAACCTGATGAGCGGCATGGCGGAGGCCGGGGTGGTGGGCGTGCGGTGCGGAGGGTCGGCGCACTTCATGGACGTGGCGTGGCGGGACACGTTCGCGTCGGGCGGGCTGGAGGGGCCGCGCGTGTTCGCGAGCGGCATCTTCCTGACCACGACGGGCGGCCACTTCCTCACGTCCGGGCACGCGCGCGAGTGCGACGGGCCATACGGGTTCGTCAACGCGGTGCGGGAGCAGATCAAGAATGGCGTGAATCACATCAAGTTGAACCTGTCCGGTGGCGTGATGGGGCCGTTCTGGGACCAGCACGTCCACTCCTTCCTGCTGGACGAGGAGCTGGCCGCGGCGTTCGCGCTGTGCCGCCAACGCGGGTACGACGTGATGGCCCACGCCACGAGCCCGGACGCGGTGAAGGCGGCGCTCACGCACGGCGCGCACACCATCGAGCATGGGTACATCATGGACGACGAGTGCATCCGGCTGTTCCTGGAGAGCGGCGCTTGGTACGTGCCGACGCTGGGCATCACGCACCTGACGCCGTCGCAGGCGACTTCGGAGCGGGAGAGGCGCTGGGTGGAGCAGAAGAACCTGGCGCCGGACCTGGTGGTGCGGGCAGAGGCGGCGGTGGACGAGCACCGGCGGTGGTTCCAGACGGCGCTGGACTCCGGCGTGAAGATGGCGCTGGGGTCGGATCTGTACCCGCTGCGCGACTCGGCGCTGCTGGAGATGGGGCTGTGGGTCAAGTCCGGCGCGACGATGTGGCAGACGCTGCTGGCCGCCACGAGGAACGCGGCGGAGCTGTGCGGCGTCGGCGACGATCTGGGCACGGTGGAGGTGGGCAAGCTGGCCGACCTGATAGTGGTGGGCGGCAATCCGCTGGACGACGTGGAGAACCTGGCGGACCTGCGGCTGGTGGTGAAGGAGGGGCGGATCGTGGCGGACCGGCGCGGGGGGGAGGCACCCTCACGCTGACCCATTCGGCAGGCTCAAGGCAGGCGCACTAGATTCCTCGGCTGCGCTCGGAATGACAGGGGGGAGAGGGCGCTCGGAATGACAGGGCGGAGGGGGCGCTCGGAATGATAGGGGGAGGGGGAAGGGACAATTCGGACACCCTCACCCCCCGCTTTCGCGGGGGCAGGCTCTAGGCAGGGCACTAGATTCCTCGGCTGCGCTCGGAATGACAGGGCGGAGGGGGGAAGGGACAATTCGGGAGGCATAGAGGCATGCGGTACGACCTTCTGATCAAGGGCGGGACGTTGGTTGACCCGTCCCAGGGGCTGAATGGTCGCAAAGACGTCGCGCTGACCGCCGGGAAGGTGACGGCGGTCGAGGACTCGATACCGGCCGGGCAGGCGGCGGAGGTGCTGGACGCGAGCGGCCTGATAGTCACGCCGGGGCTGATCGACCTGCACGTCCATGCCTACTGGGGCGCCTGCACCTACGGCCTCGAGCCGGACGTGAGCAACCTGGCCCTGGGCGTTACGACCGCCCTGGACGCGGGCTCGGCGGGCGCGCTGACGTTCCGCGGCTTTCGCAGGCACACCATCGAGCGCGCCCAGACGCGGCTCTTCGCGCTGCTGAACATCTCGGCGATGGGAATCCCCTCCCCGGACATAGGGGAGCTCGAGTACCTGAAGTGGGCGGACGTGGGACTCGCTATCGAGGCGGGGCTGGCGAACAGGGAATACGTCAAGGGAATCAAGGCTCGGCTGGGTCGCCAGATCCTGGGCGAGAACAGCGACGTTGAGGCGCTGAGGCGTGCCATCGAGGCGGCCGAGGGTTTCGGCGGCTTCGTGATGATCCACGTGGGCAACAATCCCACGGCGCTCCCCTCGCTGATGGATATGCTTCGTCCCGGCGACGTCGTGACGCACGCGTTCCACGGCTTCGAGGACGGGGTTCTGGAAGATTCCGGGGCGGTCGTCGAGGGCATGAAGAGGGCCCAAGAGCGGGGCGTGGTTATAGACGTGGGCCACGGCGCGGGCAGCTTCTCCTTCAGGGCCGCGCAGAAGGCGATGGCGAGCGGCGTGTGGCCGGACACGATCAGCACCGACATCAGCACGCTGAGCATAGAGGGGCCGGTGTACGACTTCGCGACCACGCTGACCAAGTTCATGCGGCTGGGCATGTCGCTGGAAGAGGTCGTGCGACGTTCCACCGAGAACCCGGCGCGCGCGCTGGGGATGGAGGGCGTTCTGGGGACGCTGCGGGTGGGCGCGGAGGGCGACGTCACGGTGCTGCGCGAGGAAGAGGGACACTTCGCGCTGGCGGACCGGCTCAGCCCGATGACCCGGATGGGGCCCACGAGGTGGGAGCCGGGAACTACGCTGGAGGCCACACGGCGTCTGTCGCACGTGTACACCGTCAAGGGCGGCGTGGTGTACCAGCCGTGGCTGGGGTAGCCTCGCGCTACACGCCCTCTACGATAATCATGCTGGTGTTGCAGCCTGCCACGCGGATGTCTTCGAGTTCCTTGTACCCGTCCGAGTCGATGAACCCGCGGGCGGCATCCAGGCTGTCGAACTCCATCACGACGACGCGGCCGGGCGTCCAGCCGCCGGTTATGCCCTCGGCGGCGCCGCCGCGCACCAGGTACCTGCCGCCCTGGGCTTCGACTACTCCCACGATCCTCTCCGCGAACTGCGCGAACAGGGCCTCGTCAGTTACCTCTACGTCTACGATTACGTATCCTGCCATGGAATCACCCCCATCCCCGTATCGAGTACGGGGCAGGCTCTAGCCTTCGACTTGCACTGTTACGATTTCGATGCCGTGGTACTTCCGGTGGCGCACCGAGGACGCGTAGTGGCGCAGCAGGCGGAACGAGATGTCGCCCACGTCGGGCGTCTCGGCCTGCTCGCTCATGAACGCGATCCTGTCCTCGATGTTCTCTTCCCCGAACACCGCCAGAAACTCCAGCTCGACCGACCGGGCTTCGGGGCGAGCCAGCAGCACCAGCCGCGGCGCCGTCTCGTCCTCGTAGTCTTCACGCAACTGTAACATGCTGCTCAGCGTCTCTTCGCCGGCCGCGCACAGCCTGTCCGTCGATGCCTGGTTCCATCCCGCGCCGGAGCCGACGCCGCGGAGGAAGGCGTCTATGCCGGGAAACGCCGACGTGTCCAACTCCGCCTCGAGCCGACGGCGACGGGACACCGCCAGTTGCATGACGACAGACATCAGCACCGCCACGAGGACGCCGACAACGACGCTGTTCCCGAACGCCAGTCCCCACGGTTCGCCCAGGAATCCGGCGACGAGGTTGTGGCTTTGCAGTCCGACCGCGATCGAGAGCGACAGCCCGACCGCGAGCGCCTTCTGCTGGTTCAGTCCGTCCTGGACGATCGTGCGGACCCCTTCCACGAACAGCAAGCCCATGATAATCATCAGCAGCGACCCTGTCACCGGGCGCGGAATCGTCAGCAGGAGCGCGACCATCATGGGCAGCAGCGCCAGTCCGACCACTATGGCTCCTATAGCATACCCTACGCGCCGCGCCGCCAGACCGGTAAACCCGATGAGCGAGATGCTGGAGGGCAGATAGATGAACACCGGGATGGTGCCGGCGATTCCCGACAGCAGGGTGGCGATCCCGCCGACGTTCAGCGTGCCCTGGACGGCTCGAAAGTCGATTGCGCGCGGCCTGCGCCAGGAGACCTGCTGGATCGACGATCCTTCGCTGCTGGCCTTGACGGCCACCACGATGCTCACGACGACGAATATGACGAGCAATGCCCAGAACTCCGCGTCCAGCGAGGTGCTGAGACCGGGCCAGGACGAGAAGTCCGGGATCTCGAACCTCGAGGTGTCCAGCAATGGCCGGACGTCGTAGACGCCGAACAGCGCGGCGGCGGCACAGCCGGTCAGGATCGAAATCGGCATGGCGAAGAACCGCAGGTAGCCGGACGCGCGCAGCATCAGCAGCGCAACGGCGGCAAGCGTGACCGCGCCGACCGCCGGACCGGCCAGCGAGGACGCGCCCGCGGGCACGTCGTCCAGCCGGGTGATGGCTATGGGCATGGCGGAGACCGCTATCAGCATGAAGGCCACGCCGGAGACCACGGGCGTGATGACCCGGCGAAGCTGCGCCAGCCATGCGGACACGGCGAACTGGACCAGGGAAGAGGCGACCACGAGGCTCGACATCACAGCCAGGCCGCCCTCCTCCACGGCGAGCACGCAGACGGCCAGGAACGGGACACCAGGTCCCATCATGAGGATGTGGCCGGCTCCGAGCCGCCCGAACCGGGTCGCCTGGAGAGCCGTGACGACACCGCCAATCAGCAAGGCCGTGAACACGGCCCAGGACTGGTAGCTCTCGTCGGCGTCGAATGCGAGCACGTAGACCGTCGAAACCGTGATCGTGTTCGACACCATCAGGACGACGCCCTGGAAGGCGGCGCCGAGCGTCAGGAGAGGAGGGCTGCCCTCGTCCGGCTCGAAGAGTATGTGGTCGTTCTGGCGCAGCGGTCCGACTCCGACACTTGTGGGGACTGGTGGCCGTGTCGTTATACTACACCATCGCCGTGCGGCGTCTTGTCGTTTTGCTGTTACAATGGGCGGCAGCAATCGGAACGCGGATTCGCACGAGACAGCGAGGGCGCAATGAGACTTACACCACGAGAGATGGACAGGCTGACCATCTTCAGCGCGGCGGAGTTGGCGCGACGCAGAAGGGCGCGGGGGCTGAAGCTGAATCACCCGGAGGCGACGGCGCTCATCTGCGACGAGGTGATGGAGTACGCGAGGGACGGCAACAGCTACCAGGACACGCTGGAGATGGCCGCGAACGTACTCAGCCGGGACGACGTGATGGAGGGCGTGGCCGAGCTGGTGGACCCGATCCGAGTCGAGGCGAGCTTCGCCGACGGGACGAAGCTCGTGTTCGTGCGCAACCCGATACGGTGAATCGGGACTTCACCCCCATCCCCGCATCAAGTGCGGGGCAGGCTCTAACCTTCCCCCTGCGAGGGGGAAGGGACACTAGATTCCTCGGCTGCGCTCGGAATGACAGGGGGAGGGGGAAGGGACTCAAGGAGAAGGTCATAGTGGTGCCAGGAGAGGTCGTTTACGCGGGAGGGAGCATCGGCTGCAACGTGGGGCGGGACGCCGTGGCGCTGTCCGTGGAGAACACGTCGCCGTATCCGGTGTACGTGACCTCGCACTATCACTTCTTCGAGGTCAACAAGCGGCTGCGGTTCGACAGGCGGGCCGCGTACGGCAAGCGGCTCGACGTGCCGTCGGGCGGCGGCGTGCGCTGGGAGCCTGGGCAGGTCGTGGAGGTGCGGCTCGTGGACATCGGCGGCGGGCGGCGGGTGCACGGCTACCAGGGTTTCGTGAACGGCGGGCTGTCGGAGACGCAGACGGGAGAGGCGCTGGCCCGCGCGCGGGCACAGGGCTTTCTGGACACGGGTGAGTGATCATGCCGTTTGAGATGGACAGGGAGAGATACGGGGGCATGTACGGCCCGACTGCCGGCGACCGGGTGCGCCTGGGCGATACGGATCTGTTCGCGCTGATCGAGCGGGACTACACGGACTACGGCAACGAGATCATGGGCGGATGGGCCAAGAATCTCAGGACGGGGATGATGTACTCGCACCGGCCCGCCAGGGACAGCGAGCTCGACAGCATCATCCTGAACGCCATCGTCATGGACCCGGTGCTCGGCATATTCAAGGGCAGCATCGGCATCAAGGACGGCGTGATCACCGGCGTGGGTCGTGCCGGCAATCCCGACATCATGGACGGCGTCGACCTGGTCATCGGCCCGAATACGGTCGGCTACCGGGGCGACGGCGTCATCGCCACGCCGGGCGGCGTGGACAGCCACGTGCACATTGGCAACAACCCGAAGCTGATGGACGTGGCGCTGGCCGCGGGGCTGACGACGCTCATCGGCGCGGGTTTGAACACCACCGGGCGCGCCACGATACATAGCTGGCTGCGGTCGTTCGAGAACATCCCGGTCAACCTGGCGCTGCAGGCCAGGGGCAGCGCGAGCCATCCGTCGCCGATGGTGGAGAGCATCGAGGCGGGGGCCGCCGGATTCAAGATACACGAGGACGAGGGGGCGTATCCCGACGTGATCGACACGTGCCTGCGTGTCGCGGACGAGTACGACGTTTCGGTGGCGCTCCACACCGATGGTCTGCACGAGTCCATGCAGGTGGCCGACACCATCGAGGCGATAGGCGGGCGGGCGGTCCACG
Organism: Dehalococcoidia bacterium; assembly: GCA_965204815.1. Lineage (GTDB taxonomy): Bacteria > Chloroflexota > Dehalococcoidia > Lucifugimonadales > CATOSD01 > CATOSD01. The sequence goes on along the minus strand of OZ242014.1, from coordinate 2,455,933 downwards.
CCTACCACGTCGAGGGTGCGGGAGGCGGGCACGCGCCAGACCTGATCCGGCTGGCGGGGGTGAACAACATCATCACGTCCTCTACCACGCCCACGATTCCGTACACGGTGAGCACCTACGAAGAGCACCACAGCATGACGGCGCAGGTGCACAACATCAACGTGGCGGCGCCGCCGGAGGCCGCGGCGCTGGACGAGCGGCTGCGGCGCGAGACGATGGCGGCGGAGGACGTGCTGCACGACCTGGGCGCGGTGCCCATCATCAACTCGGACTCGCAGGGCATGGGGCGGATCGGCGAGGTGATTACGCGCACCTGGCAGCTAGCGCACAAGATGAAGGGTGAGCGCGGGGCGGCGCACCCGGAGCACGACAACGAGCGCATTCTGCGCTACCTGGCCAAGTACACCATCAACTCGGCCATCACCCACGGCGTGTCGTCCTACGTGGGCTCGCTGGAGCCGGGGAAGATGGCGGACGTCGTGCTTTGGCGGCCCGCGTTCTTCGGCGTCAAGCCGGAGATAGTGATCAAGGGTGGAACGTTCGCCTGGTCGCCCTCCGGCGATGGCAACGCGACCATCAGGCAGAGCGAGCCGGTCATCTACGGGCCGGCGTTCGGGGCGTTGGGCAACTCGGCCGCCGCGCTCAGCGCCTTCTTCGTGTCGCGGGCGTCGCTGGAGGCGCGGCTTCACAATCGGCTAGGGACGCGGCGGAAGCTGCTGCCGGTGAAGGACGTGCGGACGGTGACCAAGCGGAGCATGGTGCGCAACAGCCTGAACCCGAGCATAGAGGTGGACCTCGACAGCAGGCGCATCAGCGTAGACGGGAGCGTGGTGAGCTCGAACGCGGTGAGTGAGGTGCCGCTGAACCGCCTCTACAATCTGGCGTGAGAAACGAGCCGAAGGGCCAGTGGGAATGAGAAAGACCATCTACCTGGCGAACCCATACGGGTTCTCGGCGCAGCAGAAGTCGCTGCTGCTGCCGCCGATAATCGCGGCGCTGGAGGGGCTCGGCCTGGAGGTGTGGGAGCCGTTCGAGCGCAACAACCAGCTCGACTTTACACAGGCGGGCTGGGCGTACGAGATAGGCCAGCGGGACTACCGGGACGTGAGGGAATCGGACGCCACGTTCGCGGTGGTCAACGGCGTGCCTCCCGATGAGGGCGTGATGGTGGAGTTGGGCATGGCGATTGCGCTGGGGAAGCCGACGTTCCTGTTCCGCGACGACCACCGCCGCGCCACCGACAGCGAGGAGTACCCACTCAACCTGATGCTGTTCACCGGATTGCCGGAGGAGGTCTGGCGGGACTACTACTACACCTCGGTGGAGGAGATAGCCTCGCCGGACAAGGCGCTGGCGCGCTGGGCCAAAGCGGATGGATGACTACGCCCTAGCGGTCGACGTTGGCGGGACATTCACCGACGTCGTGCTGCTGAACCTGGCCAGCGGCGAGTTCCGGCTGCACAAGACGCCCTCCACGCCCGACGACCCGTCGCGCGGGTTCATCGCGGGCATCTCCCGCATACTCGAGGCGAACGGCGTGTCGCACTCCCAGGTGCGGCGCATCTTCCACGGCACCACCATCGCGACCAATGCCATCCTGGAGGGCAAGGGCACGCCGGTCGGCGTTCTGGTGTCCGAGGGTTTCAAGTACGTGCTGGAAATCGGGCGGCACAGCATGGACCGGATGGCCAATCCGCACGTGTGGGTGAAGCCGGAGCGCCCGGTGCCGCCGGAGCGCGTGCTGGAAGTGCCGGGGCGCACCGCGTTCGACGGGTCGGTGCTGTCGGACCTCGACGAGGGCGCCGTTCGTTCCGCGACTGAACGATTCCGGTCGGAGGGCATAGAGTCGGTGGCGGTCTCGCTGAACCACTCCTACGCGAACCCGGCGCACGAGCGCCGCGCGCGGGAGCTGGTGCTGGAGAGCCTGCCGGACGCGCACCTGTCGCTGTCGTCCGAGGTGCTGCCGGTGTTCCGCGAGTACGAGCGGACGATCACCACCGTGCTCAACGCCTACGTCATGCCGCGGGTGAGCGGCTACATCGAGAACCTGGACAGTGAGCTGCGGACGCTCGGCGTGGAAGCGCCGCTGCTCATCATGAAGTCCAACGGCGGCGTGATCGGCGCGGACACGGCCATCCGGCAGCCGGTGTACACCGCGCTGTCCGGCCCGGCGGCGGGGGTGATGTCCGCCATCGACGTGGCGCGGAGCACCGGCGTCGAGGACTGCATCTCGTTCGACATGGGCGGCACGAGCACCGATGTGTCGCTTGTCAGCCGGCGCACGCCCACCGTGACGCTGAACGGGAAGCTGGGCGACTGGCCGGTGCAGCTTCCGATGCTGGACATCGCCACCATCGGTGCGGGCGGCGGCAGCATCGCCTGGCTGACGGCGGCGGGCAACCTGAGCGTGGGGCCGCGCAGCGCCGGGGCCGCGCCCGGGCCGGTGTGCTACGGCCTGGGCGGGACGGAGCCGACGGTCACGGACGCTAACCTGGTGCTGGGCCGCATCGACGACACCATCGCGGGCGGCGCGCTGACGCTGGACGTCGACGCCGCCAGGTCCGCGATACAGGACAAGATCGCCTCGCCGTTGGGGCTGGACCTGCACCGGGCGGCGCACGGGATACTGCAGATCGTGAACTACAACATGATGGGCGCTATCCGCAACGTGAGCGTGGAGCGCGGCCACGATCCGCGCGACTTCGCGCTGGTGGCATTCGGCGGCGCGGGGCCGATGCACTCCATCAGCGTGGCCCGCCTGCTGGACATGGACACCGTGATCGCGCCGCCGAGTCCGGGGGTCGCGTCCGCCTACGGGCTGCTGGTGGCCGACTTCAAGAACGACTACGCCAGGACCTCGGTCCAGAAGGCGCCCAACTACGACGCCGCGGCGATGGAGCGGGTGTACCGGGGCCTGGAGGGCGAGGCCGTGCGGTGGCTGGACGCCGAGTCCGTTCCGGCCGACCGGCGGGAGCTGACGCGGTCGGCGGACCTGCGATACGCGCACCAGGGCTTCGAGGTGACGGTGGATTTCGCGGGCAGGGCCGTCGATCGCGCGGCGCTGGATGCGACCATCGGGCGTTTCCACGCGGAGCACCGGCGGCTGTTCGGGTTCTCGTTGGACCAGCCTGTGGAGATAGTGACGCTTCGCGTAACCGCGTTCGGACACCTGGACTCGGTGAGGATGGCGCGGCTGACCGGTGACCTTGGCGCACCCGCCGACGCTCTCACGGGCCGGCGCGACGTCTACTTCGAGGATGCTGCCGGGTTCGTCCCGTGCGACATCTTCGACCGCGCCAGGCTGGTGCCGGGTTCGGCCATCGACGGTCCGGCGATCCTCGAGAACATTGATTCCACGGTCGTCATCGATCCGGGCTGGCGGGGCAGAATCGACGACTACGGCAACTGCATCATGCGACGGGCGTGACGGGAGAGAGAGCGCAGTATGGCAACGAATCAGTCAATGGGCACCGTCGTAGATCCGATTACGCTCCAGCTTATCCGCGGCTCGCTGCGTTCGGCGCGGCTGGAGTGCGAGCTGATAATCGAGCGCACGGCCATGTCCGCGTTCATACGCGAGAAGAAGGACTACACGGTCAGCTTCCTGGACAGCCAGGGTCAAGAGATCTACGGCGAGACGATGGGCAGCGACATCCTCGGCTGCGTGTGGGAGTTCTACCCGCCGGAGACGATGAGCGCCGGGGACGTGTACTGGTACAACGACCCGTACATCTCGCGGGGCAGCATCAGCCACACGCCCGACATGGTGTTCATCTCGCCGGTCTTTTTCGAGGGCGAGCTTGTGGCCTACTGCCACTCCTTCGCCCACTTCTGGGACCTGGGCGGCTCCCGCCCCGGCAGCATCGGCCCGGCCAACACCGAGATTTTTCATGACGGGACGCTTGTGCCGCCCATCAAGATCATCGAGCGCGGCAGGCTGAACGACGAGGCCTACCGCATCATCCTACGAAACTCCCGCTACCCCGACCTGCTGGAGGGCGACACCCGCGCGCTGATGTCGGCGGCCCAGCGTGCCGAGGAGCGGGTGCTGGAGATTTTCGCCCGGTTCGGCAAGGCGACCACGCTCGCGGCCATCAAGCAAGACCAGCGGGAGACGTCCGAATTCGTTCGCCGCAAGACGCTGGAAGCGATCCCGCAGGGTAGCTTCTCGACCAGCGACTACATGGACACCGACGGCGTCGGATCCGAATGGCACTCCTTCCGCCTGGAGCTGAGCCGGAAAGGCGACCACATCGCGCTGGACGCTACCGGCAGCGACGACCAGGCGCCCGGCTCGATCAACTTCATGGCGAGCGACGGCACCATCGGCGCCTACTTCGGCCAGCACTTCCACCAGTACGACCCGTCGCTTACGATGAACCAGGGGTTGCTCGCGGCGGTGGACGAGGTGAAGCTGCGTGCCGGCAGCATCCTGCAACCGCAGTGGCCCGCGGCGCTCGGCTGCCGCGCCCACACCTTCACCAAGCTGAAGAACGCCGTCCGCGCCGTAGTGGCCAAAGCCAGCGGCGGTGACGCCATGGCGGCGATGGCGGTCTACGTGATCGCCTACTGGCGAATGATCGACCCTGAGTCAGGCGAGTGGCTGCTGTGCAGCGACGGCATCGCCGTAGGCCACGGAGCGCGCACCGGCGCGGACGGCATCGACGCCGTCTACGCTCGTCACAACGAGAACTACCCGGCCGAGTTCATGGACGTGGAGTATCCGCTGAGGATGGAGCGCTACGCCATCAACCCCGATTCCGGCGGGCCGGGCAAGTACCGCGGCGGCTGCGGCATCATCCGGGACGTGAGGCTGCTCGCGCCGGAGGGCACGTTCGGGCTGCGCGTGGAGAACAACCGCTTCCCGGCCTGGGGCGTCGCCGGAGGCAAGGCGGGCGGCACGTCCAGGGTGGTACTGAATCCGGGATGCGCGGACGAACGTGAGGTCCCGCCCTTTTCGGACGACAACCCGTGGCAGGCGGGCGACCTGGTGCGAATCCACACCGCTGGTGGAGGCGGCTGGGGCGACCCGCTCGAACGCGAGATTCACCTGGTCGAGAGGGACGTGCGCGGCGGCTTCGTGTCGCTGGAGGCGGCGCGCGCGGAGTACGGTGTCGCAATCGATCCCGACACGCTGAAAGCGGATGGCCCTGGCAGCTTGGCCCTCCGTAAGGACCTGCGGCGGGTGCGGGAGCAACCCAGGCTGTTTCATCGCTTCTTCTACTTCGACGACGAGGAAGAGGAGCGGCGCTGGATCGAGCGCAACATGCCACGGTAGGAAGGCAAGTCCATGAACAGTAGCGCGGACGTGGTCGTGATCGGCGCCGGGGTGGTCGGCTGCTCGGCGGCGTACTACCTCGCCAGGGAGGGCCTCAGCGTGACCGTGCTGGAGCGGGAGGCTATCGGCAGCGGGGCTTCAGCGCACGCCACCGGCTCGCTGGGCCTGCTGGGGGCCGAGTTCTCGGCAGGGCCTTCTTTCGAGCTTGCCCGCGCCTCCTTCGACGAGTTCAAGCGTCTGGTCCCTGAGCTGGAAGACGCAACGGACATGGACCTGCTGTACCAGCGCAGACCGTCTCTCCGGCTGGCGCTGGACGATGACGAGGCCGACCTAATCAAGGGATTCATGGAGTGGCAGCGGCCCCACGTCGATATGCGTTGGATCGACGCCGGGGAGGTCCACGCCATCGAGCCGCGCCTCAGCCCTTCCATCGTTGGCGCCGTGTACGAGGACGAGTCCGCGCAACTGGACAGCTACCGGCTCAACCTGGCGCTGGCGCGCGGCGCGGAGCTTCTTGGCGCTGAGATCCTGTACCGCGAGGTGACTGGCCTCGTTAAGGACGGCTCGGCTATCGCGGGCGTGAAGACCGCATCGGAGGAGATTCGTTGCGGCGCCGTGGTCGTGGCAGCCGGTACCTGGAGCCGGGCGTTCACTCCCTGGCTCGGATTTCCGGTGCCCGTCCGCCCCATGAAGGGCGAACGGCTGTTGCTCAGCTACCCCGGCGAGCCGCTCCCGGTGCTCGTCAGTTCGCCCAGGCGCGGCCACATGATCAGCCGGATGGATGGCTTCACCAGCGTCGGCAGCACGGGCGGCCGGGACTACGACCAGAGGGAGTTGTTCCTGGGCGAGGAGTTCGACCGCCGGCCCACCGAGTCCGCGCGGCTGGAGTTGCTCCAGCGAGCCGTGGACGTGTTCCCGGACTTGGAGCGCGCGGAGTTGGTGCAGCAGCTTGCCGGTTCCCGCCCGCTCAGCCCGGACGGCAGGCCGATAATCGGTCCCGTTCCAGGCTTGGACAACGTGCTGCTGGCCACGGGTCATGCCACCAAGGGCATACACCTGGGGCCGGCCACGGGCCGCATCATCGCGGACTACGTCGTCCGTGGAATGACGCGGGTGGTCTCCGACATGGCGGAGTTCCTGCCCGACCGGTTCGATGGCTTCACCGGCGCCGACTATCTGCCCGCCGCGCGCGCTACGGACGAGTAGCCACCGCAAAGAGGATCACCTGTCGATGCCCGGTCCCCAGGTGGCGCCGAACTCGGCGCGTAGCACCAACTGGCCCGTAAACGTTCCGGCGTCCTGAAGCGCCAGGTACACGGCGCACGGGCCTACGGCGCTGGGCTCGACCCTCTCGTGCCAGTCGCGCTGCGTCCAGGGGATGGCAGCCGAGCCTTCGCTGCGCAGCGAGCCGGGACTCAGTATGTTGACGGCGATGTTGTGCTCCCGCACCTCGTCGGCCAGGCACAGGCTGAACATGTGCAACGCAGCCTTGCTGGCGCTGTAGAGTACGCCGCCGCCGAGGCCGGGGTCGTTGGCCATCCTGGAGCCGACGTTGATGATGCTGCCTCGCCGCCGCTCCATCATCGACGGCAGCACGGCGCGGGAGCACAGGTAGGGGCCGTTGGCGTTTACGCGCATCACCTGCTCCCAACGCGACGGCTCGATTTCCAGTATCGACTCGCCCAGCACCATGGCGCCCGCGTTGTTGAAGAGGACGTCGATTTTGCCGTAGCGATCCAGCGCCTGCCGGACCATGGCGTCGACCTGGGTCTCGTCGGTCACGTCGCAGTCCACGGCCAGCACGTCGCCGCCCGCGGACCGGATGTCGGCGGCGGTCTGTTCGAGCGTGCCGGCCAAGCCGGTTGGGGATTGGGCGCGCGCGCAGATTACCACGCTCGCGCCCTCGCCGGCGTACTCTTTGGCGATGGCGCGTCCAAGCCCCCGGCTGGCGCCGGTGACGATGGCCACCATCCCGTCCATCTGGCCCACTCTCGGCAGCCGCCTAGAGGTTCTGCACCAGGTTGTCTGGCGCGCGGCAGAGGATCGCCACCATCTCCTCGTCGTAGGGGTTCTCCTCGATGTGAGCGGTGTGGGCCGGCACGAAGAGGAAGTCGCCGGGACCGGCCTCGACCGATTCCTCGAAGTTCTCGCCGAACAGCACACGCACGTGGCCCTGCATCACGTACACAGCGGTCTCCGCCTCCAGGTGAGTGTGAGGCGGGCCTTTCTCGCGCGGGGCCGCCGTCACCTTGCCCATCCAGATCCTGGTTGTGTCGCCCTTGCCCGGCAGAATCGCCGGCTGGCGCACCATGCCGGGCGTCTGCAGCGCTTCCGAAGCGTCGCCCACGTTCTCCATCACGTAGGGCTTCTGGGCTGTCTTCTGTTCTGTTGCCATGCTCGTCCCTCCTTCCTCTGCACCGTACTTCTCGGCGCGGGGGAAGTCAACAGCGCGGCCCGAATCGGCTTACCGAACCAGGTCTAGCCAAAGGTCGGCTTGGTGACCATCAGGTACAGCGAGCACAGAGGCAGCGCTATGGCTACCGCCCCCCAGAAGTACCATTTGTGCAACGCAGAGTAGAATTGCCTCGGGGTTTCCTCGTAGTCGCCGGGGTCTGAGAAGACTGCCATGCGGTGCTGCACGGGGATGAGTATCGCCACCCACAGGATCCCAGACAGAGTGAACAGCGCCAGCGCGAGTGAAATCCAGGAGAGCTCGTGGAAGGCTGCCTGGCCGCCCCACCTGGCAAGCACCATCGCGTACCCGTTCAGCAGAATCAGGAGTACGCCGGGAAGCGTGAAGAGCAGGTCCGCGCGGATGACGGCCTTGGCCGAGAAGTGGATGACGTTCAGGTTCCGGGTCCGTTCGGCCATCAGCATCCACGCGGCGGTCACTACGATGTTGCCTAGAAAAACGACAGCCCCGGCGATGTGCATGAACGTGTGCCACCCGTAGGGGTACAGCGGCAGCGACACCGCCACTACGACCAGCGTAAGAAGGCCGTAGGCCAGCCACTCGTTCCGGTGTATGTATCTCAATCGATGTCCTTTCCGTTCGGGTGTGAGGCCCTGACTGCATTGGTGTATGATTCCTTGCGGCGATCAATAGCTTCGTTGGGAGTGTACACTAAAGGTCGAGGTCTGAATCATGCGAGTGATGGTGTTGGTCAAGGCGATTGAAGACAGCGAAGCGTCCGACTTTGGCGAGGAATATACTCCCGAAGTCGCTGAGCAGGAAGAGCGCCTGCGGCAAGGGTTGGCCCGTGGCTGATGAATTAGAACAGCGGCACATCGCGTTCGAGCGCTGCTTCAACTTCCGCGACCTGGGCGGCTACAGGACGCGCGGCGGACACGTCACCGCATGGCGCAAGCTGTACCGCAGCAGCGAGGTCCACACGATGACCGACGCTGACGCCGCGCGTGCGCGGGGCGAGTTCGGCGTGAGGACCGTGATCGACCTGCGCCAGCCGGGAGTGGCCGCTCGGACCGACGACGGGCCGCTCGCGAGACCGCCGACACTCTACCACAACATTCCGCTGATCGACGACGGCGACATGCCTGAGGACAGCAGTGACGCGTCGCGGGCGATGGCCGTGCCGCTGGACTACCTGCGCCGGCTGGAGCAGCCACAGTACGGCGAGGGAATCGTGGAGTCGCTCAGGAGAATCGCCGAGCCGGGAGCGCTGCCGGCGGTGGTGCACTGCTCTGCCGGCAAGGATCGCACCGGCCTTGTGGTCGCGGTGCTGCTGGGAATCCTCGGCGTGGATGACGAGGATATCGTGAGGGACTACGCCCTCACCGCGCGCTACATGCCCAGGTTGCTGGACCACTGGTGGGAGAACGACAACAAGACCCAGGAGACCCGGTACGAACATCTTCCGCCCTACATTTACGACGCCCGCCCGGAGACGATGGAGCACGTGCTGGACACGCTCAACCAGAGGTACGGCGGTATGCGGGGCTACCTGGAGCGGCACGGCGGCGACGCCGCCTTGGTTCGCGGCCTGGAGAATGCCCTGCTGGTCTGAGCGCCTGTCCGATGATCCGTTCATCACCCCCATCCTAACCTTCCCCCTGCGAGGGGGAAGGGACTTTAAGGAGGCCTGTATTGGCCGATTCGAGAGTAGCTCCCTACGGATCGTGGAAGTCGCCGATTACGTCTGACCTCATAGCGTCCGGCACGACCGGAATCGGGCAGACCGCGATTGATGGCGGGGACGTGTACTGGATCGAGCGGCGCGCGTCCGAGGGGGGCCGGAACGTGATCATGCGCCGGACGTCCGACGGCGATACCAGCGAACTGACGCCTCCCGACTTCAACGTGCGCACCACAGTTCACGAGTACGGCGGTGGAGACTTCGCAGTCGCGGACGGGGTGGTGTACTTCTCGAACTACGCCGACCAGCGCATCTACCGGCAGAGGCCGGGCGAGTCGCCGTCGCCGGTCACGTCCGCGATGGAGATGCGCTACGCCGACGGCGCAATCGACGCGGCACGCAACCGCATGGTGTGCGTGCGCGAGGACCACACCTCGCCCTGGCGCGAGCCTGTCAACACGCTGGTGAGCATCGACCTGGGGAGCGGAGCGGCGCGAGTGCTGGTGTCGGGCAACAACTTCTACTCCTCGCCGCGCATCAGCCCCGACGGAGCGCGTCTCGCGTGGCTCACCTGGAATCACCCCAACATGCCCTGGGACGGGACCGAACTGTGGGCCGCCGACCTGGACGAATCGGGCGCGTTGGGAGAGCGGGTGTTGGTGGCGGGCGGACACGACGAGTCGGTCTTCCAGCCGGAGTGGTCGCCGGACGGCGCGCTCTACTTCGCGTCCGATAGGTCCGGCTGGTGGAACCTGTACCGCTGGCGCGACGGACAGGTGGAGGCGGTCTACAGCATGGATGCCGAGTTCGGCGTTCCCCAGTGGGGTCTCGGAATGTCTATCTATGGCTTCGCCTCCGCCGGACGCATCATCTGCGCCTACAACCAGGCGGGCACGTGGCATATCGGCGACCTGGACACCGGGACCGGCGTGCTACAGCCTGTGCCCACGCCGTTCACGGACATAGGCAGGTCCGGCCTGCGCGTATCGTCCGGGGTCGCAGTGTTCGCGGCAGGCTCGCCCTCAATGCCGGAGTCGCTTATGCTGCACGAGCTCGCGACAGGCCGGACGGAGACGCTACGCAGTTCCAGCGAAGTGTCGGTCGAATCTGGCTACGTTTCCTCCCCGGAGGCTATCGAGTTCCCCACCGGAGGCGGCCTGACCGCCCACGCGTTCTTCTACGCACCGTGGAACCCGGACTACGACCCTCCGCCGGGAGAGAAGCCGCCGCTGATCGTGATCAGCCACGGAGGGCCGACGGGGGCGACCTCCACGACGCTGAGGCTTGACGTCCAGTACTGGACCAGCCGCGGTTTCGCGCTGCTCGACGTCAACTACGGCGGCAGCACCGGATATGGCACGGCCTATAGGCAGCGGCTCAACGGCAACTGGGGCATCGTGGACGTGGACGATTGCGCGAACGGGGCGCGCTATCTGGCGGAGCGGGGCGACGTGGACGCGGACAGAATGGCCATCAAGGGAGGCAGCGCGGGCGGGTACACCACGCTCTCGGCGCTCACCTTCCGCGACGTGTTCAGCGCGGGCGCGAGCTACTACGGGATCAGCGACCTGGAGGCGCTGGCGCAGGACACGCACAAGTTCGAGTCCCGCTACCTAGACACGATGATCGGCCCCTATCCCGAACGAGAGGACCTGTACGTCGAGCGCTCGCCCATCCACCACACCGGGCGGCTGTCGTGTCCCATCATCCTGTTCCAGGGCCTGGAGGACAAGGTGGTGCCGCCCAACCAGGCCGAGATGATGCTTGACGCGGTTCGGAGGAAGGGGTTGCCGGTTGCCTACGTGGCGTTCGAGGGCGAGCAGCACGGCTTTCGCATGGCCGCGAACATCAAGCGCGCGCTGGACGCGGAGCTGTACTTCTATTCGAGGGTGTTCGGGTTCGAGTTGGCCGAGGCTGTGGAGCCGGTGTCCATCGAGAATCTGCCGTAGCGGCGAGCCCTTCGACTGCCGCGGCGGCGTGGCAACGGCAACCGCTTTAGATTCCTCGACTGCGCTGCGCTCCGCTCGGAATGTCATGAGGAGAGGGCGCGCTGCCTCCGAGGAGAGGGCGCGCAGCATCACTGCGGGCGGGCGCCCTCGAAGTACGTCCGCGGGTTGTCGATCATCATGTGGTCTATCACGCCCACCGGAATACCCGAGTCCATCAGCCTTGGGATGACGGCGCGGCTGAGCCAGAGGTATCCGTCGGGGTTCTGCTGCCTGCCGGGCGTGCCCGACGAGCTGATGCGCGATAGTACGATGTTCCAGTCGTGGGACAGCATCATGCTGGAGGACAATCCCTCGTCCAGACGTTCCTTCAGGTAGTCGGTCCGCTGCTGCCAGGGCGGGAGGTTGGCGCTGCCGAAGGGACTGTTGATGTCCCACCCCAGCCAGACGCCGAGACGCGCGAGCTCGTGGTGGTAGTCCGGGTCGAGCGTGTTGCTGAGGTGCCCCACGTAAATCCGGTGCGGCTCTACGCCCTCCTCGGTCAGGATACGCACCTGCTCCAGGCCTATTCGCGACTGGGTCGGCGTGTGCGTCGAGATCGGCACGCCGGTGCGCAAGTGGGTGCGGGCCGACGCCCGCAGCATCAGCTCCTCATTCACAGAAATGGGGTCACTGGTCGCAACCTTGATTATGCCGGCCTTGATGTCCGTGCCGTCGATCCCCTGCTCTATCTCCCGCACCCACAGGTCCGCGATGAAGTCCTTGTCCCGGCCCCAGAAGCTTCGGGGAATGTCCAGCCAGCAGCCGGTGCAGCAGATGAACTGGACGCCGGTGCGCTCCGAGACCTCGCGCATCAGGACGACGTCGCGTCCCAGGTCCAGGGGTGAGACCTCGACGACGGTGTCGACGCCGCCCGCCTTGGCCTCGCTGAACGACTCAAGGGCCATGTCCAGCACCCTGTCGCGTTGCTCCAGCTCGGGGTACGTGACGCGAATGCCCGCCGACGAGTCGACCAGGTGCTCGTGCGGAAGCGTGAAGCCCAGTTCCGCCGTGTCCAGCGGCCCCAGCACCGAGTTTATGGTTGCCATGCGACACCTCCGGCTCACGCCGACAGTTCGTCGGCTTCCAAAGTTGCTGCCACTCGCTCGATTTCGTCGATTGAGAGTGCCGCCATCCCGGCCGCTCCGCACTTCAGCGCCGAGTACGCCGTGGCGAAGCGTGCGACGCGCTCCAATGGCCATCCTTCCCGCAGTGCGTAGATTGCGCCCGCCGAGAACGCCGCTCCCGCCCCGAAGCAGTCGACGATCTTCACCGCCGGAGGCTCCACGCTGTAGGCCCGACTTCCTCTCGCGACGACGCTGCCCCGCTCTCCGAGAGTGACCAGTACCGTACCCACTCCCCGTTCAATCAGTGAACGTGCCGCGTCATACGGACTGCCCTGCGCTTCCGGCTCGTCCATCGACACCTGGCAGATTTCGGCATGGCGAAGCAGGTCCGGAGGGGAGGCCTCGCCCTCGTAATGGGACTCAAGGTTCACGAACACGGGCACGCCAATGGAAGAGGCAGTCGCGGCCGCGCCCGTGACGCCTGGGCCGTCGTACCAGTCTACGTACAGCAGCCCGGCGCCCGACAGTTCGGCGGCGGTTGGCGGTTTCAGCGCGGCCAGCGCGGATGGCTCCCGCCGCTGGAAGTAGGTGCGGCCTCCATGCGGGTCGAGAATAGCCACTTCCAGCGGCGTCTCGAATCCATCGACGAGACGCTGCCCGGCATCCACTCCCCAGCCCTCCAGGTGCTCGCGGACTCTCCGCCCGTAGTAGTCGTCCCCGAACGGGGAGGAGAGCAGCCGGGCCGGCATGCCCCAATTGGTCAGGATGCTCGCCACGATCGCGGCATCATCCCCCACCGTCTCGACGGTATGCCTTACCAGCGACCCGCCGTTTGGAGGAGGCAGGTTGTCCACAGTGAGGAGCAGGCAGTGTGTAAGGAAACCGAAGCAGACGACGTCACCGCTGAGCCTCTCAACGGCCCGCGGCCCGGCGTCACGATCTAGAGGGGCCATAAACAAGACACCACTTCACAGAGCTACTCGTACCAGCCCGACGCGAAGAGCAGGCCGCCGTGCCGCACGATCCACGTATGCTTCTGCCGTTCGTCGCCCGTCTCCGGGTTGAGCAGAACGTAATCGACCCAGCGGCCCGACTCGGTGGCGCCCAGCAGATCGTCGCCGTAGAAGCGTCCCGTACCGTCCACGCGGAGGCTGGGGTCGCGGTTCCTGAAGTCCGGGTTGTGGTGGGCGATAGTGTAGCCGTTCGCGTCGATGATGAAGACGTACCACTGGCCGTCGATGCTCCCCTTGGTGTTGTAGTAGGCGATGGTGTCGTCCAGGCCAATCGCGTCGTACAGGTTGATGGCCTGCCGCACGAATGCCTGGGTGTAGGCGGGCGCGTCGGATTTCGCCGGACCGCGTTCGTACCAGCCCGAGCCGAACAGCACGCCGTCGTGCACCACGACCCACGAGTGCTTGGTCTCGACGGCGCCGCTTGCCGGATTGGCGTAGGTGTAGTCGAACCATTCGCCGTCCTGGTCCGCTACCGCCGCCAGCGCCGCGCCCGTGGGGTAATCGTTGGGGCCGACCGCATCCGAGTTGAGGGTGTTCACCAGGCTGGGGTTCGCGGCGTGGGCAACCATGATATCATTTTCATCCACGATGACGACGTACCACTGGCCGTCGATGCTCTCCCTGGTGTTGTAGTAGGAGGCGGTGTCGTCCAGGCCCACGGCGTCGTACAGGTTGATGGCCTGCCGCACGAACGCCTGGGTGTACGCGGGCGCGTCGGACTTGGCCGGGCCGCGCTCGTACCAGCCCGTGCCGAAGGTGAAGCCGTCGTTGATCACCATCCAGGAGTGCTTGGTCTCGACTCCCCCCGTGTCGGGGTTGGGGAAATCATAGCTGAACCACCCGCCGTCTTCGTCCGCGGACGCGACCACGGCGGCGCCCGCCGGGTATCCGTTGGGTCCCAGGATGTCGGACGCGTGCATCCCGACGAGGTCGGGGTTCGCGGCGTGGGCGATGAGAGTGTCGTTCGCATCGAAGATGAAGACGTACCACTGGCCGTCGATGCTCTCCTTGGTGTTGTAGTGGGCGAGCGTGGAGTCGATTCCGTCCGACTCGTACCTGTCGATGGCCTCCCTCACCAGGAACTGGGTATATTCTGCCGGGTTGGCTCTGCCGGGCGCGGTGCCCGCGCCCATCCCTGCCTGCGACTCGCCCAGCATCCGCTCAACCAGGGACGCGACCACTGTCTCGTCTACCATCTCGGGATCCGCCGCCGCGCCCGGAGGTCCGGGGTCGCCGGTGGGACCTTGCGGGCCTGCGGGGCCCTGACAGGCAAGCGCAGCGAGAGCGAGAGCGACGACGAACATCGTGGTGAGGAATGAGCGCATTGATGAGCCTTTCGGTCGGGGTACAGGGTAGTGATGGGCTTAGGAACGGCTAGCAAATCGCGCGGGGCGACAGTATAAACGTGCCATAGGTAGCCGATTGGCGTCAAGCCGATTCAAGTACGGTGCCTTGGCTCACGGTCGGAACGCCTCTTAGGTTCACACGGGAATCCTCTCCGCAAAAGGGGTCAAACCTATTCCCTTTCCTACCTGCGTGTGGTAGCATCCCACAACTTCAAATGGGCCGGTACGCCGAAGAAGGCCGAGGGGCATAGAACCATGCCTGACGTTGCAGTTCCGAGCCATGCTCGCGCGGTCATAATCGGCGCGGGAATCGTGGGTTGCAGCGTCGCGTATCACCTCACCCGGCTGGGCTGGCGAGACCTCGTCATCGTCGACCAGGGCCCCCTCTTCGAGACCGGCGGCTCCACCTCCCACGCGCCCGGCCTCGTCTTCCAGGTCAACCCATCCAGGATGATGACGTCCTTCGCCCGCTACACGGTCGACCTGTGGTCGGGCCTGGAGATCGACGGCGAGCCATGCGCCAAGGCCGTCGGCAGCCTGGAGGTGGCCTGGACTCCGGAGCGCCTCGAGGACCTCAAGCGCAAGGTGGGCCTCGGAATGGCCTCCGGCGTCGAGGCGCACCTGCTCGGTCCGTCGGAAGCTCGCGAGCTGTTCCCGCTGCTATCCGAGCGCATACTGGGCGCCATCTACGTGCCCTCCGACGTGCACACGAAGGCCACCCGGCCCGCCGAGGCGATGGCGCGCGAGGCCCAAAGGGGAGGTGCCGCATTCTTCGGCGGCGTGCGCGTCACCGGCGTCGACGTCGACAGCGGACGAGTCACGGGCGTCCACACGGACGCGGGCACGATCAACACGGACCTGGTCGTGTCCTGCGCGGGCATCTGGGGGCCGCGCGTCGGGGCGCTCGCGGGCGTGCCCATCCCGCTCTCGCCGATGCAGCACATCTACGCGGTCAGCGAGCCGCTGGCCGAGTTCGCCGGCGCGGCGCAGGAGATTTCCCTGCCCCTGCTCCGCCACCAGGACGAGGCGATGTACTTCCGCCAGGAGCGCGACGCCCTAGGCATAGGCTCGTACCGGCACGAGCCGCTGCCCGTCGAGCCGGAGGACGTGCCGGACTTTACCGACCCCGCGTCGCCACCCGCCGATATGCCGTTCACTCCCCGCCACTTCGACCACGCGCGTTCGGTGGCCGGTGACGTAGTGCCGGCGCTCGAGGGCGCGGGTCTGACCCGCAAGTTCAACGGGCTGTTCTCGTTCACCCAGGACGGCTTCCCGGTGCTGGGAGAGATGCCCGGACTGCGCGGGTTCTGGTCCGCCCAGGCGGTCTGGATCACGCACGCGGGCGGCGTTGGGAAAGCGGTCGCGGAGTGGATAGCGAACGGCGAGCCGTCCGAGGACCTGCGCGAGGCCCACGTGCTGCGCTTTCACCCGCACGCGCAGGCGCGTCCCTACGTGCGAGAGCGGGCATCCCAGCAGTACCGCGAGGTGTACGACATCATCCACCCGCGGCAGCAGCCCTCCAGTCCCCGCAACGTGCGCGTAACCCCGTTCTTCCCGCGCCACGAGGAGCTCGGCGCGGTCTTCTTCGAGTCCGCCGGTTGGGAGCGGCCCCAGTGGCACGCCGCGAACGAGGCGCTGCTGGACTCGCTCAGCCCGCACGGCGCGACACGAGACGGCTGGGCAGCGCGCGAGTGGTCCCCCGCCGTCGCTGCGGAGCATGCCGCCACGCGTCAACGCGCCGCGCTGTATGACCTGACTCCGTTCGCAAAGGTCGAGCTATCCGGGCCGGGGGCGCTGGGAGCGCTGCAACGGCTCGCGGCCAACCAGATGGACCGTCCCGTCGGAGCTGTCACCTACACCTCCATGCTCACCGAGAGCGGTGGCATCAAGTGCGACCTCACCGTAACGCGCCTGGCCGAAGACCGCTTTCTGGTCGTGACCGGCGGTCCTATGGGTCTTCACGACCTGGACTGGATTCGCTCCCACCTGCCCGTTGACGGATCGGTGTCGCAGACGCACCTGTCGTCCTCCCTCTGCACGCTCGGGCTGTGGGGGCCGCGGGCGCGCGACGTGCTCGCCCGCGTGTGCGCCGACGACCTGGGCAACGAGGCGTTTCCCTACCTCCGGGCCAGGCATATCACCGTCGGCGAGGCGCCCGTGCTCGCGCTGCGCATATCCTACGTGGGCGAGCTTGGCTGGGAGCTGTACGCTCCCACCGAGATGGGCCTGCGGCTGTGGGACACCCTGTGGGACGCCGGCCGGCCGCTCGGCCTGGTTGCGGGCGGCGGCGGCGCGTTCGACTCGCTGCGCCTGGAGAAGGGATACAGGCTCTGGGGAAACGACATCCACACCGACTACAACCCCTACGAGGCGGGCATCGGTTTCGCCGTGCGGATGCGCAAGGGCGACTTCATGGGCCGTGACGCGCTCCGCGCTGCCCGCGAGCGGGGCGTGACGCGCCGGCTGTGCTGCATTACCCTGGACGACCCCGCCGCCGTTGTAGTGGGCAAGGAGCCTATCGTGGACGGCGACACGGTGCTGGGCTACGTGACCAGCGCGAACTATGGGCACACGATAGGCCGGGGCATCGTGTACGGCTACCTGCCCGTATCCCACGCCGCGCCGGGCACGAGCGTCGACGTGGTCTATTTCGGCGAGCGCCTGCCCGCGACCGTCGCGGAAGAGCCGCTGTACGACCCTGACGGTGATAGGATGAGGGTCTGACGACCAGACGCGGCGCACCGGAGGAGGACTGAGATGGCGAAGCCGATTAGCCATAAGATCGTAAGGCCTGGCAGAAGAATCGGGGACCCCGACGTCGAGATTCCCGTCGCGGAGGACCTGGCCGGCGTGCCGGGTGTCACCCAGGAGCCGGCGGATGTGGCCTTCTACAGCCGGGAGTACCCGCTAGAAACCCAGGCCATAGACCATTCCGCGGACCGCCAGTGGGCACTGGTGGCGCAGCCCCAGGACATGACCGACTTCAGGGAGATCCAGGACGCCCGGATGGAGCCCATGTACGAGGCGGCGCTTCACTCGGCAGATGCGGAGCCTACAGGCACGCCAAACCCCGGCGAGGACCTCACGGAAGGCATCCGCCGGTTAGCGCGAGAGCTGGGATTCGGAGAGGTGGGCTTTACCGCCCACGACCGCCACTACACATACGCCGCCAAGAAGCGCTGGGCGAGGTTCGACCACGCAATCTGTCTGGCGTTCGAACAGGACTACGTGCAGACCCAGAGCGGCCCTGGCATGGACGCCGACCGCGCCCGATTCGAGACCTACGAGGCGCAGCAAGAGCGGTGCCTTGAGCTGGCCGACTACATCAGGTCCAGGGGCTACCGCGCCCAGGTGCACGACGGCAGCGACTGCAGCGGGCCGTACATCCCCCTGTTCGTGGCCGCCGGACTGGGTCAACTAGGCGCCAACGGCCAACTGCTCTCGCCCCACTTCGGCTCGCGATCCCGGCTCATGCTCGTAACCACCGACGCGCCAGTTACATACGACCAGCCGCAGGACTACGGCATCGAAAAATTCTGCCAGAAGTGCCAGGTCTGCGTCAGCCGCTGCCCCGGACGCGCCCTCACACGGGACAAGGTGTGGTGGCGCGGCGTTCGCAAGAACAAGGTCATCTACGAGCGCTGCCGCCCGGTGATGGTCACCTTCCACGGGTGCGCGGTGTGCATGATCGTGTGTCCGGTCCAGCGTTACGGCATGAAGCCGGTGATGGAGCACTATGTTGAGACCGGGGAAGTGCTCGGCAAGGGCACCGAGAACCTGGAGGGCTACTCCATTGCCGACAAGGGGCATTTCGGACCCGGCCGGCTGCCGCAGTTCAGCCGCGACTTCTTCGACATACCGCGTGGGCGCGAGGAGGACTGGCTGTACGACCAGTTCAAGCAGAAGCTGGGCGAGACGGGTGTACCCAGCGAGTCCGAGCTTTCGGACTTCGCCGGCGAGGTGAAGGACGTGCTCGACAAGGGTGAGACCACGTTCGACGTGGCCTGAAGCCGAGGTGTGAGCCGTTGCAACCGTTTTCTGAAATCCTGGAGTCCGGCAGGTTCGTGGTCACGGCGGAGCTGAACCCTCCCAAGGGAACCGACCTGCGCCCACTGCTTGAGCGCGCCGATGTGCTGCGCGGGTGTGTCGATGCCCTCAACCTTACCGACTCAGCCGGGGCCACCATGACCATGGCCCCCATCGCGGCCGCTCACGAACTGCTCGGGCGCGGGATCGAGCCGATAGTGCAGTTCACCGGACGCGACCGCAACCGCATCGCCCTGGAGGCCGATATGCTTGCGGCGTCGGCGCTGGGCGTGACCAACCTGCTGTGCATGAGCGGCGATCCGCCCGGCGCGGGCGACCACCCGGACGCCGTCGGCGTGTTCGACCTGAGGGCCGAGACGCTACTCGAGGCCGCGAGCAAGCTGAACGGCGGCGCCGACCTCTACGGCAACCGTCTGTCGGGAGCACCGAGGCTGTTCCCCGGCGCGGTCGTTAATCCGGGCGCGGACGACGTGGATCGCGAGCTGGCTCGCATGGAGGAAAAGGTCCGGCTCGGAGCTGCGTTCTTCCAGACGCAGGCGGTGTACGAGCCCACCGCGTTCGAGTCGTTCATGTCCCGCGCGAGCAGGTTTGGCGTTCCCGTGCTCGCCGGAATCATCGTGCTCAAGGCCGCGCGAACGGCCCACTTCTTGAATGAGAGGCTGCCCGGCGTGCACGTGCCGCGGCCGCTCATCGACGAGATGGAGGCCGCCGCCGATCCCGGAGCAGCCGGAGTCGAAATCGCCGCCCGCCTCATCCGCGACCTGCAAGGAATGTGCCAGGGCGTGCACATCATGACCATCGGAGCGGAGTCCCGCATCCCCGCGATCCTCGCAGAGTCGGGGCTGGAACGCGGCGCGGCGCCCCCGCGACGAGACTGAAGGAGGCGGCCTATACGCGACATCTGAAACCGAGTTTGGTCCTCGATTACCGCGTCTTGTCTAACTGTTACAACTGCCATCTAGTTGGAGGCGCTGAAATGGCCCAACCCCTCGTAATCGACAAACTCAAGCGACGCCGCGTGCCGGTGAACCTGCGGCAGAGCGGAAACAGCGACGCCCGGATGCTCATATCGACGCGAATCAGAAAGTCCCCCTGGTGGCACCTGTCCAAGCAGGCCGGCGCCTGGGCCTACACCACCTACAACCACGTCTACCATCCCAGGGCGTACATCAAGCCGGAAGACGGCGGGCTGATCGAGGAGTACAGGTACCTGACCAATCACGTCACGATGTGGGACGTTGCCTGCGAGCGCCAGATACAGGTCAAGGGACCGGACGCCGCGGATTTCGTCAACCTGCTCATCACGCGCGACGTGTCCAAGGTGCTCCCTCCCATGACGGCGCGTTACGTGATTCTGTGCAACCAGTCCGGCGGCATCATAAACGACCCCGTGCTGCTGCGCGTGGCGGAGGACGAGTTCTGGTTCAGCATCTCCGACTCCGACGTGCTGCTCTGGGCGCAGGGAGTCAACTCGAGCGCCGGATACGACGTCGAGATAAACGAGATCGACGTGTCCCCCGTCCAGATACAAGGGCCCAAGTCGGCGGCGCTCATGGAGAAGATGTTCGGCCCCCACGTTCGCGAAATCCCCTACTACGGCTTGGCGCACGACAAGCTGAACGGCCATGACGTGACCATCTCGCGCACCGGATTCTCGGCCGAGGTCGGCTTCGAGATCTATCTTCACGACGCCACCATCCACGCCGACGACGTCTGGCCGCACATACTGGAGCAGGGCGAGGAGTTCGACCTGCGCGTGATCGCGCCAAGCCACGTGCGCCGGCTGGAGGCCGGCATTCTGTCCTACGGCCAGGACATGGACATCGAGAACAACCCCTACGAGGTAAGGCTCGGCTGGCAGGTGGACCTCACCAAGCAACGCTTCATCGGCAGGGATGCGCTGGCAGCCATAAAGGAGCAGGGCGTGCAGCAGCGGCTGGTCGGGCTGAAGCTCGGCGGCGACCCCATAGTCTGGTACAACGAGAGCTTCTACCCGGTGCTGAGCGCCGAGGACGGCGAGCACGTCGGCTACATCACCAGCGCGTTCTGGTCGCCCAACCTCCAGTCCAACATCGCTCTGGCCGTGCTGGCCAGGCCATACTGGCGGCGGGGCACCCCGCTGAAGGCCATGCTGCCCGCCAGCGGCGTAGTGGACGCCGAGGTGGTGCGAGTGCCGTTCGTCGACCCGACCAAGGAGCGCCCCAAGACCACTCTGTAACGCGGCGGGCCGGAGCCTGGCCACAAGGTCACAGGCTCCGGCCCTGCCAACTCCTTTCGGCTACCCCGCACGCCCGTACTGGCCTCGTGCCCCGAGAAAAACCCTCCCGCTTGAGCGCGGGCCGCCGTTCGCCTAGAATTGGCCCACGCCCTGAACCCTACCCTGCACGCCGGAGGCCGCACAGCATGGACTCGCAGATAAGGCTTGTAATCGACCGCCGAGAGCCGTTCGCGGAAGGTGGGAGCTTCGGCGACGTCGGCCCCTACGAGCTGCTGTCGGGCCGAGTCGACTTCGCCATCAACCCCGCCGCGCCGGAATTCGGCGCCGTGGTCGACCTGGAGCACGCTCCGCGTAACGCCGACGGCCTGGTCGAGTACTCCGCCGACCTGTACATGCTCAAGCCCGTCGACATGGAGCGCGGGAACCGGCGCATACTCTACGACGTCAACAATCGCGGCAACATCCGCTGCCTCCAGTTCTTCAACGACGCCGTGCACGACAACGCGCCGTCGGCGCCGGAGCACGCCGGAAACGGCTTCCTGATGCGCCGTGGCTACACCGTCGTGTGGTCGGGCTGGCAGGGTGACATCACTCCCGGCGCGGGCCGCCTGACGATGCGGCTGCCCGTCGCCACGCTCGACGGCGAGCCGGTCACCGGCGCGGTGCGCACCGAGCTCATGGTCGATGAGCCGGGCGTTACCGCGATTCCCCTGAGCGGCAACCACTACACCGACAGCTACGAAGCCGCCTCGACCGACACGGCGGCCTGCACCTTCACGGTCCGCGAATACGAGCGCGACCCGCGCGTGGCCATTCCAGCCGACCAATGGAGCTTCGCCCGCGTGGGTGCGGACGGCGAGGCTACGCCTTCTCCGTTCTGGTGCCACCTGCCGGAGGGATTCCGCCCAGGCTGGCTCTACGAGGTAATCTACGAGGCGAAGGACCCCCGCGTGCTCGGGCTCGGCTTCACCGGCGTGCGTGACCTGCTCGCGTTCCTGCGCCGCGATGCCGCTGACACGGACGGCACGCCCAACCCGCTCAGCGAGAACGGCGCGGGAGTCGAGCGCGTGTACGGCTGGGGACGCTCGCAGAGCGGGCGCTTCCTGCGCGAGTTCGTGTACCGCGGGTTCAACGAGGACGCGAGCGGTCGGCGCGTGTTCGACGCGGTCTCGCCGCACGTATCCGGCGGCGGGCGTGTCGCGCTCAACTACCGCTTCGGGCAGCCGGGCCGGTTCCCGCGCGGGCACAACGACCGCCTCTACCCCTCCGACCAGTTCCCGTTCGCCTACGCGGTCACTACCGACGCGCTCACCGGCAAGATCGACGGCATCCTGAAGAGGCCGGAGACCGACCCGCTCGTCATCCACACGCAGACCGCCTCCGAGTACTGGGACCGGCGCGGATCGCTGGTGCACACTGACTCTCTGGGCGGCGACCTGCCGGACCACCAGGGCGCGCGCGTCTTCCTGTTCGCCGGTTCGCAGCACAACGCCGACCCGCTCGGCGGGCCGAGGGAGGGCAATCACCGGCACACGTCCAATCCGCTCAACACCACGCCGCTGCTGCGCGCGCTGCTGGACCGCCTGGACGACTGGGCCACGTCAGGAGCCGCGCCGCCGCCGAGCCGCGTGCCCACCCGCCGCGACGAGACCGCCGTTCCCGCCGACGTCGCCAGGTCGCGCTTCCCCGACATCCCGGGCGCGGAGCACCCCGGCGAAGCCAACCGCCTGTACGTGATGGACCACGGCCCCATGTTCGACAAGGGCATCATGGAGGGCGATCCGCCCGCCGAGGACAAGAGTCGCGAGTACGCGGTGCTCATCTCGCAGGTGGACGCCGACGGTAACGAGATCGCCGGCATCCGCACCCCTCACGTGGAGGCGCCCGTAGCGACCTACACCGGCTGGAACTATCGGCCGGACGGCTCCGCGGGCGAGGCGCAGTCGGGTACGCTGGGCAGTTACCTCCCCTTCGCGACTGACCAGGGCGAGCGGTCGCGCACCGGCGATCCCCGTCCCTCGATTCGAGAGCGCTACCCCTCCCGTGCGAGCTACGTCCGGGCCATCGCCGCCGCGTGCGAGAGGCTCGTAAGGGATCGGCTGCTGCTGGAGGAGGACGCCGACCGCTACGTCGAGCTCGCCATGCGCGACCGGGTACTGGACTGACGACACCTAATCCGTAGCGGCGTCCCTTGTGGTTGCCAGCAGAGGTTACGAATATGACCAACACATACGACTTCGCGATTGCGGGCCTGGGCGCGATGGGGAGCGCCGCCGCCTATCACCTGGCCAAGAGGGGTGCGTCCGTGCTCGGGCTGGACCGCTTCGCGCCGCCGCACACCCTCGGCTCGTCACATGGCGAGACTCGCATAATCCGCGAGGCCTACTTCGAGCATCCCTCCTACGTGCCCATCATCCAGCGCGCCTACGAGTTGTGGGAGCAGTTGGAGGCCGAGAGCGGACGCGACCTGTTCCTGCAATCGGGCGGCGTAATGGTCGGACCGCCGGACAGCACGCTCGTCACCGGAGCGGAACTGAGCGCCCGGATGCACCACCTGCCTTACGACCGGCTGTCGCCCGCCGAGGTCACCGAGCGCTTTCCCGCGCTCACTCCTGCTGAGGACACCATCGCCATCTGGGACAGCCGCGCGGGAATCCTGTTCCCCGAGGACTGCGTCCGGTCGCACTTGGACATAGCGCGGGCGAATGGCGCCGACCTGCGGTTCGACGAGCCTGTCGAGTCATGGGAACCGGACGGCGAGGGCGTCCGGCTGCGCACCGAGAAGGGCGAGTACAGAGCCGGCAAGCTGCTGCTCTCCGCGGGCGCATGGATTCCCGGGCTGATGAACGGCGTCAGTCTGCCGCTGGAGGTGGAGCGGCAGGTGCTAGTCTGGTTCGAGCCGAAGGACAACCCCGGCCACTTCGACCCCGACCGCTGTCCGATATTCCTGTGGGACCACGGCCAGGACCGGCACTTCTACGGCTTCCCCAACATGGGGACGGGCGTGAAGGTCGCGCTGATGCACCAGGGCGAGGAGACCGAGGTCCATTTGCTTGACCGCGAGGTGTCGCAGCAGGACGAGGATGCGGTGCGCGCCATGCTGGAACGCTACCTGCCGTCGGCCAACGGCCCCGCTCTGTCGGCGCAGGTGTGCATGTTCACCAACACCCCGGACACCCACTTCCTGATAGACTTCCACCCGGAAGCGCCGCAGGCGCTCATCGCCAGCCCCTGCTCCGGCCACGGCTTCAAGTTCGCCAGCGCCATAGGCGAGATCCTCGCGGAGCTTCTGGCGGACGGCCGCTCCCGGCTGAACATCGACCTGTTCCGCCTCGACCGCTTTGGCGCGGCGAGAGCTTAGGTCATCAACTATCGATAGGAGGCACTCCATGAGACTGGCAGGAAAGGTCGCATTCATAAGCGGCGGCGCGCGCGGCATGGGCGAGACGGAGGCGCGGCTGTTCGCCGAGAACGGCGCGAAGGTCGCCATTGGAGACGTGCTCGAGGACGAGGGGCGGCAGGTCGCCGCGGACATCGCCGCGTCCGGCGGCGACGCCATGTTCGTTCCGCTCGACGTGACCAGCGAGTCCGACTGGGACAGCGCCATCGCCGCGACGGTGGAGCGCTACGGCCGCCTCGACGTTCTGGTGAACAACGCGGGCATCAGCGGCCGCGGCATGGTCGAGGACACGCGCGTCGAGGACTGGGAGCGCGTGATGGACGTGAACGCGAAGGGCGTGTTCCTCGGCACAAGGTACGCCATCCCGGAGATGCAGAAGGCCGGCGGCGGCTCGATCATCAACATCTCGTCGCAGCTTGGCCTGGTGGGAACGGACAACAGCAGCCCGCAGTACCAGGCGTCCAAGGGCGCGGTGCGCATCTTCACCAAGACCACCGCCATCCAGTACGCCGCCGACCACATCCGGGCCAACTCGGTGCACCCGGGGCCAATCGTCACGCCCATGACGGAGGAGCGGCGCGCCGACCCGGCCACGCGCGAGCTGATGCTGTCCCGCATCCCGCTCGCCAGGTACGGCGAGCCTATGGACGTGGCCTACGGGGTGCTCTACCTCGCCTCGGACGAGTCGTCGTTCGTCACCGGAAGCGAGCTGGTGATAGACGGCGGCTGGACTGCGCGCTAGGGACTGCGGGGCGTCCGCTGCCGGGTGTTTGACGGCTCGGCATCCCAACACTATAATCTCAGTTTAACGAATCACACCGAGGTGCAGTTGAAGTTGGCGAACGAAACTGGAAAACGGTATGCTTGCCCCAAGTGTGGTGCGGAGTTCGTCGTAACTAAGGGCGGGGACGGCACCATGATCTGCTGCGGCGAGCCGGTGCCGCTGAAGTAACCGCCCTCGAGAACTCTCACGCCAGGAGTACGTGCGAAATTGTCGAACCAACTCGGACGAAGGTATCAGTGCGAAGTTTGCGGCACGATGGTGCTCTGCACCAAGGCCGGCCAGGGCGTGGTCCAGTGCCACGACGCCGAGATGGCGGTGCAGCAGCCGCGCAAGCTCCCCTCTTCCGACTAGTCCGGTCGGGGCTACACTCTCCCAGCCTTCCGTGCGCTATGGCCCAGTGGTCATAGTCTGAGGGGCTATCCCAACAAAGCTAAGGGGCGGTCCGAGAACCGCCCCCTTCGTGTGTCAGCAGCGCGTCGACTCTGCTAGACCGCGACTGCGCTCGCCGCCCTGTGCTGCTCGTCCGCGTGGTAGGAGCTGCGCACCAACGGGCCCGAGGCGACATGCCTGAAGCCCATCGACTCTCCAAGTTCCCGTAGCTCCACGAACTCATCCGGCGTGTACCAGCGCGACAGCGGAGTGTGTTTGTCCGAAGGCCGCAGGTACTGGCCTATCGTCAGCAGGTCGCAGTCCACCGCGCGAAGATCCTGCATCGTCTCCGCGATCTCGTCGCGGGTCTCGCCCAGCCCCACCATCATTCCCGACTTGGTCACGCCGTCCGGCGAAATCTGCTTCGCTCGCTTCAGCAGCTCCAGCGACTGGTCGTAACTGCCCCTCGGCCTGACGCGGCTGAACACCCTCCGCACCGTCTCGATGTTGTGGTTGAGCGTTTCGGGGCCGGCTTCCATCACGCGCTCCAAGGCGTCCCAGTTGCCGTCGAAGTCGGGGATGAGCGTCTCCACCTTGCAGTTGGGCAGACGCTTGTGGATCTGCCTGATGCACTCGGCGAAGATGAACGCCCCGCCGTCCGGCAGCTCGTCCCTGTTGACCGACGTTATCACCGCATACTCGAGGCCCATGCGCTCGACAGTCTCCGCCAGCCGCACCGGCTCGCCCAGGTCGAGAGTAAGGGGTTTGCCGGTGGTCACGGCGCAGTACGAGCACGCCCGCGTGCAGATGTCGCCGAGAATCATGAACGTCGCCGTCTTCCGCTCCCAGCACTCGCCGATGTTGGGGCAGCGTGCCTCCTCGCACACCGTGTGCAACTGGGCGCCACGCAGTCTCTCTCGCAGCTCCAGGTAGTTGGGGCCGCCCGGCATCTTGACCTTGAGCCAGCCCGGGAGCCTTTTTTGCGCGACCATTAGTCCTCCGTCAGCGTGAGTCTTAGGGACATCTTACCAGACTCGCGAGGGCGCTTTCGCCTCGAAAAACGGCACCTGTTCGGCGGCTTTGCCTTTCCGCTAGGGGTGGATCACCTAGGGGTGAATCACCACAGTCTTCAACTCGGTCATCTCGAGGACGGCGTATCGGGGACCCTCCTTGCCCAGGCCGCTGTACTTCAGCCCGCCGTAGGGCATCAGGTCGGCCCGCCAGCCCGGACCGGAGTTGATGTGCAGGTTCCCGGAGTCGACCTCTCTCGCGAAGCGCATCGCCCAATCGATGTTCTGGGTGAATATGCCGGCGCTCAGCCCGTAGTCGCTGTCGTTGGCCAGCGCTATGGCCTCGTCTACATCCGAGAAGGGGGTCACGGCGACCGCGGGGCCGAACAGCTCGTCGCACGACACGCGCATGTCCGCGCGCACGTCGGCGAGCACCGTCGGCGCGTGCATTGCGCCAGGGTAGCCGCCGCCGGTGACGACCCGTGCGCCCGCGCCAACCGCCTCGCTGAGCCAAGCGTCCACGCGGGCGGCCTCCGACTCTTTGACCATAGGTCCCATGGCCACGCTTTCGCTGAGCGGGTCCCCTGTGGCGATGGACTCTACGCCGTCCCTCAGTGCGTCCAGGTAGTCGGCGTACACGCCGCGGCTGGCGATCACTCGCTGTGCGGATATGCACACCTGGCCCGCGTTGGCGAAGCCGCTGGTGATGGTTGCGGCCACCACCTTGCCAATGTCGGCGTCGGGCATGACGATCAGCGGCGAATTCGAGCCAAGCTCCATCGTTACCTTCTTCAGGCCCGCCGTCCGGCAGATGTGCTCGCCAATCTCCCGGCTTCCGGTAAACGTGATCTTCCTGACGCGGGGGTCGGCCACGAGCGCGTCGCCTACGCGGCCTCCCGGACCGGTCACGCACTGCACGGCCTCGGGAGGCGCGCCCGCTTCCAAAAGCACCTCGGTGAGCATGAGCGCAGACAGTGGCGTGTCGGAAGCGGGTTTGATGACCACGGAGTTACCAGCGGCGAGCGCGGGGCCGACCTTGTGGCACACCAGGTTGAGCGGGAAATTGAAGGGGCTAATGGCGGCCACGACGCCGCACGGAACGCGAAGCGTGAAGCCCATTTGACCGGTGTAGCTCGGCGCCGCGTCGAATGGCACCGTCTCGCCGTAGAGCCGTTTGGCCTCCTCCCCGGACAGGCTGATGGTCTGGACGGCCCGGTCAACCTCCGTCCGCCCCTCGGCTATGACCTTGCCCTCCTCCATCGTTATCAGACGGCCCAGCTCCTCTCGGCGCTCGTTCAGGATGTCGGCGGCCCGGCGGAGTATGGCGAAGCGGTCGTAGGCGGTAAGGCGCGCCATCTCACGGGCGCCTCGCTCGGCGCTGGCAACTGCCAGGTCCACGTCCTCTACGCCCGCCGACGGCACAGTGTCGATGACCGAGCCGTCATATGGGTTGAGCACCTCGACCTTGTCGTCCCTGTCTACCCACTCGCCGCCGATGTACATCTTCATGGCCATGCTCCTTGGTTGGTTGCGTTTTCAGGTGACGCGTCTGCGTGCTCCGGACGCATTATCCCGCAAGCTCCATTGTGTGGCAACACGACATCGCGGGTCGCAGTAACTGCCGGGCAAAACAAAAGAGCTTCCGTCTCCGGAAGCCCCCCGTTTGGTGGAATGGCTGCGCCGCGAGGCGCCGGGCCTTATGCGGCCCTGTTCCTGCTGCCGACCGGCTCGCGCTTGTCCGCGACGGCCGCCTGCACGTCCTGTATGCGTCCGCACTGCAGACACTGCTTGTATGCGCCGTATATGTCCTCGCTGACCTTGACGTCCCCCCTACACCGGGAGCACGCCTTGAACTCTATCATTTCGCTGACACCTCCATGTTAGCTCTGAGTTTGAACAATTTCGACCGGCTGAGCATTGGTGTATGGCGGGGACCATCGACCTCGCCCCGCCGTCTTTCCATGCCTGACGTGTGGAAAATCAACACGCTTTGAGCAGCCGGAACGCAAAGCTAGCAGAGAGGGCTTGAGTTGTCAACCACAATTCGGGGGGAGTTTTCGGCGAGTTTTGGCGCGCGGGGCCACAAACGCCCGGTATGCGATGACCTCGCCAAAAAGGGGGATGAACTGGATGAACTGTCGCAGGGCAGTCGTGACGCCGACAGGAGGCTAGACTTCGGTGTCGTGGACTATCTTGCCGTCCCTCCAGGTGGGGACGGAGCCGGTCGTCTCAATGGCGCGGCGCCGAGCCTTGACGGCGGCGCGTCGCATGGCTATCAGGGCGAGCTCAGCGTGATCGAGATCGGGACTTTGCTCCGGCGTTTCAGGCTTCTCTGAGATCATGGGTTCCTCTTCCTTTCTATGAGCAAAGGGGCTGTTCCTGTACAGTCGTACAATACCCACTCGTCCACCAGTTCCTTGTACACCTGCTCAAAGTTGCGCCAGCCGGCAGCATGTCGTCGGCGCACCACATCTTCGGGTACGTGGTGACCGCCCTGGCGCACGCGATTCATCACGCGCGCCACTGCCATCTCAGGTGTCGGCAAGCGTAGAAAGTATAACATCACTTGGTAGCCCTGCGCCTGCCATGTAGGAATGAGGCGCGCGTAGCCTCGTCCGCTCAGCGTCGTCTCGAACGCGAAGCTCTCGCCCCTGCGAACGTAGTCGTCGATCATCGCAAGCATGATTCGGCCCGCGCGGACGGCGGATTGCTCCGGCTGAAATGGGTTCAGCCCCGCCGCTATCATGTCCGCGTTGATGAACGTGGGGCACTCCGCTTCGTTGGGCAGAAACTCGGTCGCGAAAGTGGTCTTGCCTGCCCCGTTGGGACCGGCGATGATAAGAATCCGCTTCGACGCTGGCATTGTCAGTACGGATGGGACCTGCTGACTACAGGCTCTCGCCTGCTCCGAGTCAGAAAGTCCGTCCCTAACCCAGGCTCTCGTCCAGCAGTTCGAGCAGGTCTTTGGCCCGGCGGCTGTCCTGCGTCTCCTTTGCCCCAATGCCCTCCTCGAACATCTGGAGGCAGAACGGGCAGGATACGCCCACGGTATCTGCCGGGGTGTCCAGGAAGTGTCCGGTGCGGACGTGGTTCACGCGGGTTCCGCGGCTCTCCTCTATCCACATGTGGCCTCCGCCCGCTCCGCAGCAGAACCCGCGCTCGCGCCTGCGCTCCATCTCCACCAGCTTCACTCCCGGTATGGCGTTGGCAATCTGCCGGGGCGCGTCGTAGATGCCGTTGTGCCGGCCAAGGTAGCAGGAGTCGTGGTAGGCGACCTCTGCGTCGATAGTCACCAGGGGCCGTATCCTGCCCTGCTCAATCAACTCGGCCACAAATTCGCTGTAGTGCTGCACCTCGAACTCCCCGCCCAGGTGCGGGTACTCGTTCTTGATGGTGTTGAAGCAGTGTGGGCAGATTGTCACCACGCGCTTGACGTTGTAGCCCTGCATCGTCTCGATGTTCTGATGGGCCATTATCTGGTACAGGTACTCGTTACCCATGCGGCGCGCGGGGTCGCCGGTGCACGTCTCCTCCGTGCCAAGGATGGCGAAGTCCACGCCAGCGCGCTTCAGCACAGACGCCATAGAGCGCGCCACGCTCTGGCTGCGCTGTTCGAGCGCGGCGGTGCAGCCGACCCAGAAGAGCACCTCGGCCTCCGGATGCTCGGCCAGGGTCTTCACGTCCAGGCCCTCGGCCCAGTCGGTGCGTGTGTAGGTCGTGCCGCGCCACGGGTGGCCGCGCTGCTCCATGCTAAGCAGGGCGTTCATGGCCGTCTCCGGCATCTCCGCCTGTTCCATGACTAGGTAGCGCCGCATGTCCACTATGGAGTCTATATGTTCGACGCCGACGGGGCACTCGCGCACGCACGCTCCGCACGTCAGGCAGTCCCAGAGCGCCTCTTCCTGAATCCAGCGCCCGATGAGCGGCTTCTCGTCCTGCTCGTCCTCGCCCCGTACTACGCCGGGGCCGGTCTCGAGCACGTGCTCTTTCATGTTCTCGACTATGTGCATGGGCGACAGTATCTTGCCGCTGATATTGGCCGGGCAGTTGTCGGTGCAGCGCCCGCACACGGCGCAGGAGTAGCCGTCCAGCAGCTCGCGCCAGTTGAAGTCCTGGATTCGGGACGCGCCGAATCGCTCGGCGGTCTCCAGGTCCATGGGAGTGTTGAGAGTACCCCTGGGCTCCAGCGACCTCGTGAAGAAGCTGATGGGGGCCGCCACCAGGTGCATGTGCTTGGACAGCGGGATGTACACAGAGAAGCCCAGAATGACTCCAAGGTGCGCCCACCAACTCAAGCCCTGAAGCAGGTTCGCGGCGTCGACGCTCAGCCCGGCGTCCTCGAACAGCCGGCCCAGCGCGCCGCCGATCGGCGCGGAGGCGTGCGGGCCTTCGCCACCCGCCGCCACGTAGAACGCCTCCGTCAGCAGCGTCAACGCCATCAGCAATGCTATGAGCAGCAGAATGACCAGCGACTCCTTCTTCTGGGTGAGGTCGAACGACAGCCTGCTGGGCCGCACGACCCAGCGGCGGACGCCCGCCCATACGAGCACGATAAAGAAGCCCGCGGCCAGCACATTCAGGTAGTAGGTGAATATCTTGACGCCGGTCTGGGTGATAATCGTCTCCGAGAAGGGGTGCCAGATCGAGTCGGCGAATATGAAGAGGAGGTAGCTGGTTGTAAAGGAGAGGAAACCCCAGAAGATGAAGAAGTGGGCCAGGCCCGCCCTGTCCCTGGGCAGCGACACGCTCTGGAGCACCTTCTTCTGTCCCAGCGTGAACGGCAGCGCGCCCAACAGCCTGCGCACGGGCTGGTCGAAGCGGTTGGGCCGCTTGCCCAGCGTCACCAGGCTGAACACGCGGCGGTGGAGGATGTACCCGGCGGCGCCAAAGGCTAGCAGCGTTGCCAGGTAAACGCCTATCCAGGTGGGTATGGCGCCGAACAGACTCTCCGGAGGTACCATGGTTGCGCTCCTGTGCTGGCCAAACGCCAGTGCTGAGTGTTAGCGGGGCGAAAGGAGTTTAGCACAGCGCGCGCGGAACGGGCCAGATTAGGACCGTCTGCGGCGCAGCCCCACCGCCAGCGCGAGCGGCGCGGCCAGAAGCGCCAGATTCGCCAGCGCCGTCGCCACTGTTGGCCTTCCTGTCGGACGGCTGCACCCGTCGCCTGCGGCCGCGTCCTCCGTGGCGATCGGTGGAACGGTAGCCGTCGGAGTATCGACCGGCACGGGCGAGCGTGTCGGCACCTCTGTCGCGGTAGCGGTAGGTGTGGCGGTTGGCGTGCGGGTGGGCGTTGGAGTCGCTGTGGCCGTCGCTGTCGGCGTAGGCGTGGTGGTAGGGGTGGTAGTGGGCGACGGCGTTGGGGTGGCCCTCGGAAAAACAGTGGGTGAGGGTGTGAGAGTGGGAGCGATAGTCGGCGTAGGGGTGGCGCTGGGGGTCGCTGTCACTGTCGGCGTCACTGTCGGTGTGTGGGTTGGAGCCGGTGTGGGGGTCAGAGTGGCGATCAGTCTGACCACAGGGACAGGAGTGCGAGTCGGTGTTATTGTCGGCGTCGGCTCCGGAGTAGGCCGCAATCTTCGCCTCCGCGTCGGCGTCGGCGTCGGAATGGGTGTGTACGTCGGTTCCGTCGCCAGCACCAACGCCTTGGACGAGCCTACCACCCTATCGCCCGACGGTCCGTAGTACCTCAGGCGCAGCCTGTCGCCACCTGCGTCTACGCTCACTACGCCATCTCCCGGTACCGCAGATGCGCCCGCTCTCAGTTCCACCGAGCCTGTGAACACGTTCGAGTCGACGGCTGGAGTGGGGTTCGTTGTGCTTTCCACCTCCGTCAGCAGCGCCCACTCCCCCGTGGGATCCGCGCCGCTCGACACAAGGGCGCGCATCGCTGTCGCGGGGTAGGTGTCGTGGACGTGAAAATAAAAGGGGACCTCAACGGTGGTCACGCTAGTCAGGTTGGGGATCTCTATAGTGATGCCGCCCTCGTAGTACTCGGTGACGTGGTACTGAACTCCGTTGACCGTGGCAAGCCATGGACCGCCCAGCCAGGGTATCGGTATGGGCTCAACCGGCGAGTCCGTCTCAGGCACTAACCCGCAGCCTGAGCCATAGCCCTGGTAGGCCGAGGGCGCTGGCTCGCCGGTGAAGATGTTCCAGGACGTGAGAAAGTCCCAGGTCCGGCCGGCGGGGTCGGCGTCGACCCACCTTACGATGCACGAAGACAGGGTGGTCAGATCCCAGTCATTCACGAAGAACACGGCCTCCTGATCTGGCTGGAAGGAGGGCCGGGCGAACGCTATGTCCGGCAACGGCGTGGGAGTTGGTGTGTGAGTCGGAGTGGGGGTTGGCGGCATCGCGCCGACATCCGCGGACGCGGTGCTCACCGCAGTCCGTCCCGACTGCCCATAGTACGTGAGGTGCACCACGTCTCCCTCGCCGTCGACCAGTACGACTCCGTCCCCCTCCACAGCGTCGACGTCCGTACTGAGGTCCACCGATCCCCTGAACACTCCCGACCTGATTGCCGCCGTGTCGTCCGTGGGGCTGGTCACCTCCACAAGCGGCATCCACTCGCCTGCCGTATCCGTGACGCTCGTTACCTTTGCGCGCTGCGCCGACGCCGGGTATCTGTTCTGAGCGTGGAAGTAGAACTTTATTTCTACGGTACTTGTGCTCTCCACGTCAGCGAATATTGTGGCATTCCCTGCGAACTCGCCTTCGGTCTCGAACACCTCAACTGAGGTCTCCACCCCGTCTACAGTGGCGGTCCACGTGCTCATTTCCTCAAGAGGCGTGGTGGAAGTCGACACGAAGGGGCAGCCGGAGTTGAAGCCCTGGTAGGCCGATGGCGCGGGCGCGCCGCTGAAGATATTCCAGTTGGTCTCCGACGCGCCCCAAATCTCGCCGGCAGGGTCGGCGTCGACCCATCTCGCGGTGCATGAGAGTAGGGTGTCGAGGCTGCTGTCAATAATGTGGAAAGCGGCGGTCTGGCCGGCATTGTAGGAGGGTTCAGAAAATGCCATGTCCGGCAGTGGAGTGGGCGTGGGAGTGGGCGTGGATGTAGGCGTGGGCGTGGGTGTTGGTGTAGGCGGAAGCGCGCCGACCTGTGCGGACGCTGTGCTCACCACCGTCTGCCCCGACGGTCCGTAGTACGTGAGCTTCACCACGTCGCCTGCGCCGTCAACCCGCACGACACCGTCCCCCTGGACTGCGGCGACGTCCGTTCTCAGTTCAACCGAGCCCCTGAACACGCCGGACCTGATGGCCGCCCTGCTGTCCGTGGTGCTTGCCACTTCTGATAGCGCAACCCACTCACCTGTCGTGTCGGCGGTGCTCGTTACGCGCACCCGCTGCGCCGACGCGTCGTAAGTGTTCTGTGCGTGGAAGTAGAACGGTATCGCGATGGTGCTGGTGCTTCTCACGTCTATGTCGAGCGCGACATCGCCCGCGTATTCGTCGTCAGTCGAGAAGTCGGTTATCGAGGCCTCCACTCCATTGACGGTAGCCGCCCACGGCGGGTTCAGTTCAGGAAACACCAGTGGCGTTGTGGAGGTAGACACGTAAGCGCAGTCGGAGCCGCGGCCCTCGAAGGCCGATGGCGCGGGCTCGCCGCTGAAGATGTTCCAGTAGGTGTTATCAGAGAGCCATGGATCGTTGCCGGGGTCTGCGTCGACCCACGTGGCGGTGCAAGAGACGAGGGTGTCGAGACTGGAGTCGGTGACGTGGAGGACGGCGGTGTCGCCGGGGTTGTAGGAGGGCTGGGAGAAGGAGGCTTGGGTTTGGGGGGATTGAAAGGTTGGAGCGGCTGAGAGGTCCGGAATGAATAACGCCAGGTAGGCTAAGGCTAGAGCGGCGACGCCTAACAAGCCTGCGCGACATAATCGCAGGACCATGTGCTCCGACACCTCCGCTGAACTTTGCCTGGAATCAACTGCGCGAATCGCGCCGGAATGGGACGCTATCACTCGTCAACAGTCGTGTCAAATGCCGGATTTGAGAGGGGGCCTGCAAGGGTAAGCGTTTGACACCTATTTTCGGGCGGTGCTACACTGTCGGCCAGCAGCGATAGCTTCTTCGAGGTGGTGATTTGCCGGAGGGTTTCGACACCAACTGGACCGCCGTGCTCATAGTCGCAGGGGTCGGACTAGCGGCCATCATCGGGATGTTCGCTGCTTCCTTCATTCTCGCGCCGAAACGCAAGTCGGCCATCAAAGAGATTCCCTACGAGTGCGGCATCGAGCCCGGGCCATTCAACTGGTCGCAGATCCAGATCCGCTACTACGTCTTCGCGATCCTGTTTCTCATTTTCGACGTCGAGGCCGTTTTCCTGTTTCCCTGGGCCGTGGTCTTCCTCACGTCCATCCCCGCGGTGTTCTACGAGATGCTCGTGTTCATCGCCATCCTCTTCTTCGGAGTCATCTACGGCTGGCGCAAGGGGGTGCTACAGTGGAGATGAGGCTGGGCCAGGGCTACGAGCCCGGCAGGGGCAACAGTCCGGCGGACAGCGTGTTCGAACGTGTGCTGCCGAACGCCCTCACCGCCAAGTCGGACGAACTGTTCGCGCTGGCGAGAAAGTCGTCGCTGTGGACGCTGTCCTTTGGCTTGGCGTGCTGCGCCATCGAGATGATCAGCACTCACATGTCGCACCACGACTTCGACCGCTTCGGCGTCGTGACCTGGCCGTCGCCACGGCAGGCCGACGTGATGATTGTGGCGGGGACCGTGGTCAAGAAGATGGCCGAGCCGATAAAGCTGCTGTACGAGCAGATGCCCGACCCGAAGTGGGTGATCGCTATGGGCAGTTGTGCGACCAACGGCGGACCCTACTACCGCTCCTACTCCGTGGTGATGGGCGTGGACCATCTCATCCCCGTGGACGTGTACGTGCCGGGCTGCCCTCCCCGTCCTGAAGCGCTGATGAACGGTATATTGCAGCTTCAGGAAAAGATTTCCCAGGACGCCAGGCAACGTGGCGCAAGCTCAGCCTCCTAGCCGCCCTCCCAGGCGCGAGCCTCCCGTTCCGGTCGCCGCGGTCTCGCTGGACGAGCGGGCCGAGGCGCTTTCCGAGATGCTACCGGACGCGCTGCGCGGCATCGAGGGTCAGGTCGACGCAGCCGTGGACGAGGTCACGCTGACCATCGACTCGAACGACGTCCCGGCCGCATGCCGCATCCTGAGAAGCGATCCCAGGCTTTCGATGAACTACCTGCGCTGCCTGTCGGTAGTAGACTACGAGGACAGGCTGGAGGTCAATTACCACCTGTTCTCGCGCGAAACCCGGCACAAGCTCGTGTTGAAGACATCTGTGCCCCACGACAACCCTCTCGTGCCGTCAGTCATCTCGATCTGGCGCGGTGCGGACTGGTTCGAGCGCGAGGGCCACGACCTGTTCGGAGTGGTGTTTCAGGGGCACCCGAACCTTGCGCCGCTGGTGCTCTACGAAGGCTTCGAGGGCCACCCCGGCCTGAAGAGCTTCCCATTCCACGACTACGAGGAGTGGTAGGGGTGAGGAAACTGGTCGAGTGCGGACTACAGTACGGGACCGCAACCGATGATTGAGTGAGGTTCGCCCATGATAAAGGTGAAGTACCGAGCGGAGATTTTCGCGGAGGACGGCTGCTTTGTTGGCTACTGCCGCGAGCTGGACGTGTCCAGTTTCGGAGACACTGTTGATGATGCCAGAAGGTCACTGCAAGAGGCCGTGGAGCTCTTCTTGGAAGGATGCGAGGAATTGGGGACGCTGGACGACATTCTGGCGGAAACCGGATTCGATAAGGTCGGCGACACATGGAAGCTGCGTGAGCGCGTCACCGAAGACAGGATCGCGGTTGTTGGTTGAGTTCACCGTCACGACGCCTGACGCCAGTACATTACCGGGTAGTGGTTAGGCTGTTCGAACTAGACGGTTTCCGGGTTGCACGTCAACGAGGAGACCACATCATGATGAGCAAGTCAGGTGTGCGCCGGCCTATCGTGGTGAAGACAAGCCCGAGGATGGTCGCCGTGCCCCACATACGCAACAACATGCGAACTGCTGGAATGAGTCGAGAGAGGTACTTTCGGCTGCTAGAGCGTGTCAGGTAGCAACCGAGACGCCAAACGAACTATGCAAATCCAACAACAGCCCACACAGCAAGCCGACGCCATCGACCTCATGATAAACATGGGGCCGCAACACCCCAGCACGCACGGGGTGTTTCGGCTAGTCATCTGGGTGGACGGCGAGCGCATCGTGCGGGCCGAGCCACACATCGGGTATCTCCATCGCGGCTCTGAGAAGCTGTCCGAGGGCGAGCTCTACAGCCAGGTCATAACACTCTTCGACCGCCTGGACTACGTGGCGAACCTGAATGGCGAACTGGCCTTCTGCCTGGCCGCCGAAAAGCTGATGGCGGTGGAGGCGCCGGAGCGGGCCAACCTCATCCGCGTCATACTGTGCGAGCTCAACCGCGTCGCCAGCCACATGCTCTTCTACGGCGTGTACGGTCTGGACGTGGGAGCGATGACGCCGGTGCTGTACGGCTTCCGCGAGCGCGAGCGTATACAGGCGCTGTTCGAGAGCGTCACCGGCGCTCGCATGATGCACAACTACATTCGCATTGGGGGCGTGAAGGAGGACCTACCGGACGACTTCGGCAAGCGCATGACCACGCTGCTGGACCAACTCAAGCGCGGCATCGAGGAATGTGATGAGCTGCTGTCCCAGAACGAGATGTTCCTGGCGCGTACAAAAGGCATCGGCGCAATCTCGGCCGAAGACGCCCTCGAGCTCGGCGTGACCGGTCCAAGCCTGAGGGCAGCCGGCGTGGTCGAGGACGTGCGCGTTTCCGACCCGTACCTGGTCTACGACCGATTCGACTTCGGCGTTCCGGTGGGCACCTACGGCGACTGCTGGGACCGGTACTACGTGCGCGTGGAGGAGATGCGCCAGTCCATCGGCATCATCGAACAGGCGATGTCGCAGCTCGAGGACGGGCCAATCATGGCGAACGTGCGGCGCATCCTGCGCCCGCCGAAGGGCGAGGCCTACGTTCGCACCGAATCTCCGCGCGGAGACTTCGGCGTGTTCCTGGTGAGCGACGGCAGCGATAAGCCGTACCGGGTAAAGGTGAGGGCGCCATCGTTCGCCAACCTGCAGGCGCTCCAGCACATGCTCCGCAACGCGTATGTGGCGGACGCAGTCGTGATTCTGGGTTCCATCGACATCATCCTGGGCGAGGTGGACCGGTGACCATCCAGCAACTGGCCCTGTACAGTGCCGCCGCCACCGGGTTGCTCGTGTTCCTGTCGGTCATGGTGCTTGCTCTCACCTGGCTCGAACGCAAGGCGTTGGCGCGTATACAGATGCGCATGGGTCCTATGCGCGTGGGCTTTCACGGCGCGCTTCAGCCCATCGCCGACGCGCTGAAGCTCGTCACCAAGGAGGACATCCTGCCCTCCTGGGCGGACAGGCGCGTGTACTGGCTCGCGCCTATCGCGGTGTTCGTTCCGGCTCTGCTGCTGTGGGTCACCATCCCCGTCACACGTGACCTGGTGCTGCGCAATCTGGACCTCGGCCTGTTCTACATCGTGGCGATCTCGGTGCTGTCGGTCATGGGTCTCGTGATGGCGGGCTGGGGGTCGGCGAACAAGTACGCCATACTGGGCGGCCTGCGCGCGGCGGGCCAGCTCATCAGCTACGAGATACCCTTCATCATGGCGATTCTGGCTGTGGCAATGCTGGCGCAATCGCTCGACCTGCGGGTTGTGGTGGACGCGCAGGCCGACTTCGCTTACATCCTGATTCAGCCGCTTGGGTTGTTCATCTTCCTTCTCGCGGGACTCGCCGAATTGGGGCGCACGCCGTTCGACATCCACCACGCGGAGTCGGAGGTTGTTGGCGGGCCGTTCGTGGAGTACAGCGGCGCTCATTGGGCCGTGTTCTTCCTCGCTGAGTACGTGAACACCTTTACTATCGCGGCCCTGACGGTTCTGCTGTTCCTGGGCGGATGGCGATGGCCCGCCATGCCGTTCGAGGGACTGGCGCACTCGGCGCTGTCCGTGGCCTGGTTCCTCGCCAAGACCTACGCCGTGATACTGGTCATCTTCTGGATTCGGGGAACTTACCCCCGGCTGAGGATCGACCAGCTTATGGCGTTCGGGTGGAAGCTGCTGGTGCCGCTGTCGTTCCTCAACATTGTGCTGACCGGCGTGGTGATGTTCTACGACCTGCCACTCTGGGTACTGGGCGTGGCCTCTGTGGTAGTATTGGGGGGCGTCTTCTACCTGATTTCGAAGAAGCCGGGCACAGAAATCGAGCGCGACACCATCACGGTGCACTCGGCCAGCAGTTTGCGGAGTTAGGAAGGCGCAGGCGCCGATGTTGCCACAGTATGGGAAGAGTGCAATGGTTGCCCTGAGACATGACGAAGTGGCGCGGAACTTCCTGCAGGATGCGGATCGAGAGTTTGCGGCCGGCGACTCCCTCCAGGCGTCCGAGAAGTTGTGGGGTGCTGCCACGCACGCGATAATGGCGCTCGCGCAGCAGCGCGGATGGGACTCCAGGAGCCACCGGGCACTGAAGCTGGCAGCCCGACGTGTTGCAGAAGAGCAGGCTGACGATACGATTCGCTTGAAGTTTGCGGTCGCGGAAAAGTGCCACATCAACTTCTACCACGGTTTTCTGGAGGACTACGAAATCGAAGAGGTACGTCCGGATGTGCATGACTTCGTCAATCGTGTGCTAGGGTTGCTGGAGTGATACGACGCTGAAATTGGGGTCGCAGTTGGTCAGGTGATGATAGGTTTTCTCGAAGGGCTGAAAGTAACGCTCAAGACGGCCGGACGCAAGCCGGTGACGGCCCAGTACCCGGAGCCGCAAAAACGGCTCGCCGTGCAGGACCGGTACATGGGCTTCCCCGCCCTGTTGTGGGACGGTGACGTGCCGGAGCCTTACTGCACCGGCTGCATGGTCTGCATACGAAACTGCCCGACGCAGTGCATGAGCGCCCAGATGATGGACAACCCCAAGCACGCGGAGGGTACCAGTCGTCGGCGCAAGATCATCAGCGAGTTCGAGATCAACCTGGGTCGGTGTATCCTGTGCGGCATCTGCGTCGACGTGTGCAATTTCGACGCCATCGAGATGAGCCACGAACACGAGCTGAGCAAGTACGAGCGAAACGGCAACCGCGCCGACCTGCCCAGGCTGCTGGAGATGGGCCAGGAGTTCCAGGACAAGACCGGATGGAAGCCGACGCAGCCCGAGAAGAATAGCGGCGTGCCCATACAGAAGCCGGCGGATTCCGCCGCACAGGCCGCGCCTGCGGCCGGTATGAGCAAGGAGGAGCGGCTCGCCGCCGCTCGCGCGCGGGCGGCTGCCAAGCGTCAGGGCCAGGAGGCCGGTTTGCCGGCGGCCGAGGCTGCCCCGATGAGCAAGGAGGAGCGGCTCGCCGCGGCTCGCGCCCGCGCGGCGGCCAAACGCCAGGGCCAGGAGGCCGGTTCGCCGGTGGCCGAGGCTGCCCCGATGAGCAAGGAGGAGCGGCTCGCCGCGGCCCGCGCCCGCGCGGCGGCCAAGCGCCAGGCCCAGGAAGCGCAAGAGTCGGAGCACGACGCCCCGTGATACGTGCGCAGATGTCCATTCCAGTGTGGGTCCACGCCCGTACGCCCGCCGAGCTGGGGCTGCACGTAGAAGATGGAGTACCCGCCTGAGCATGGTGACGCCATCTCTCGTCCTGTTCTACGCCGCCGCCGCGCTTACACTGGGCGGTGCCCTAGGCGTGGTGCTTACCCGAAACATCGTCTATGCCGCCTTCGCGCTGCTCGCGTCACTCATCGGCGTCGCCGGCCTCTTCCTGCTGGCGTTCGCTGAGTTTCTGGCCCTGGTACAGTTGCTCATCTACGGCGGGGCTATTGTGATAGTGATACTGTTCGCGCTTATGCTGACGCGTATCCAGGACTTCGAGCGCCTCACCGACAACCGCCAGTGGCCCATAGCGGCCGTCGTAGCTCTCGGCGTGTTCGGTCTGCTGACCGCCGCCGTGCTGGCGACTAGCACGAGGACTCGCACCGGCGAGGATGGCGAGCCGGTGAGGCAGGGCGTGGGATTCGAGGCCTTCGGCGACACGCTATTCGCGCAGTGGGCCGTGCCCTTTGAGGTGGCCTCGCTGGTGCTGCTCGTCGCTCTGATAGGTGCGGTGATCCTGGTGCGCCACACCGGAGGACGCGATTGATAGAACTCGCGCACTTCCAGGTGCTGAGCGCGGCGCTATTCGCCATCGGGCTGTACGGTGTGCTGGCAAAGCGCAGCGCGGTGCTCATCCTGATGTCCATCGAGCTTATGCTGAACGCCGTCAACATCAACCTGATCGGCTACTCCGCGTTCATGGACTTTGCCGAGACTCAGCGGGCGCTGGGCCACGTGATAGTGGTCTTCGTCATCACCATCGCCGCTGCGGAGCTTGCGCTTGCCATCGCGATCATACTGCGGCTGTACCGCAACCGCTCCTCAGTTAACGTGGACGAACTGGACCTGCTCAAGTGGTAGCGACAGGACCAATGGGCATGAGCCGTAGCACTCGAACGGCGCGATTCGCGCCGTCTACGACCCTGTAGGGACCGATGCCTTTAGCCGACACCATAGGCACGAACTGGGCGTGGGTCATTCCGGCCCTCAGCGCCTCCGCATTCTTCATCGTTGCCATTGTTGGCAGATTCCTACCCGGCAAGGGCGCCTTCGTCTCCATCGCTGCCATCGCGCTGGGCTTCCTGCTGTTCTGGTACGTGTTCGCCGACTTGCTGAGCAGCGGCGACGCCTTCCTTAGCATCAGTTGGCTTTCCATCGGAGAGACCGAAATCACCTGGGGCGTTACGGTCGACCGGCTGTCTGTGACCATGCTGGGCCTTGTGACGTTCGTGGCGCTGCTCGTCCAGCTGTACTCGGTGTCGTACATGAAAGGCGACCCTCGCTTCGGCTGGTATTTCGCGGCGCACGCGTTGTTCGCCGCCGCGATGCTTGCCTTGGTGTTGGCCGACAACCTGGTGTTCCTGTACGTCGCCTGGGAGCTCGTGGGGCTGGGCTCGTTCCTGCTCATCGGATTCTGGTACGAGCGCCGGTCCGCCGCGGAGGCGGCCAAGAAGGCGTTCATCACCACGCGAATTGGGGATGTCGGGCTGCTCATCGGCATCATCCTGCTATACCGCGCCACCGGCTCGTTCGAGATTTCCACGATATTCCACGTTGCCCAGCAGGGCGGTATCGAGCAGGGAACTCTCACGGTTTCCATGGCGCTCATCTTCCTCGGCGCGATGGGCAAGTCCGCGCAGTTCCCGTTCCACGTCTGGCTGCCCGACGCGATGGAAGGTCCCACGCCTGTCAGCGCGCTGATTCACGCGGCGACGATGGTTGCCGCGGGCGTCTACCTCGTCGCGCGGCTTATGCCGCTGTTCGAGCTCGCGCCGCTGGTGCTGCATGGCGTTGCGGTTGTGGGCCTCGTGACCTTCCTGTTCGCCGGCTCGCTCGCGCTGGTGATGACCGACCTGAAGCGCGTGCTGGCCTACTCTACCGTAAGCCACTTGGGGCTGATGATGTTGTCGTTGGGGGCGCTGAGCGTCGCCGCGGCGATGCTCCACCTGGTCGCCCACGGCGTGTCCAAGGCGCTGCTCTTCCTCGGCGCCGGGAGCGTCACGCACGGCACGGACAAGACCGACATACGCGAGATGGGCGGGCTGGTGCGCGTCATGCCTATCACAGCGATTACGTTCGTCATAGGAGCGGCCTCTCTCGCCGGACTCGTGCCGCTGAGCGGCTTCTTCAGCAAGGACGAGATCATGCTGGCGGTGCTCGACCACCGGCACCCCGTCCTGTTGGTCGCCGCGCTCGCTGGCTCGGTGCTCAGCGCCGTGTACATGGCGCGGCTGGTGTACGTGGTGTGCTTCGGGCGCAACCGGGGCGAGGGCGCGCACGAGTCGCCGTGGCTGATGACGCTGCCGCTCGTGGCGCTGGCCCCCTTTGCGCTGCTGCTCGGCCTGGTTGCCTACGCCTGGAGCGACGGCTACACCGGCTTCGCGGGCTACCTGACGGGTGAGAAACCCCACCACGCTCCACTGTGGCTGCCCATCCTGTCCGCGCTGCTGGTGGTCGCTGGCCTGGCCTACGGCTGGCGCCTGTGGGGGCGCGGTGATGCGACACCGTTCGCGGGGCGCGGCGGCTGGCTGCTGCACCTGCTGGAGAATAAGTACTACCTCGACGAGGCGTACCAGTGGGCGATCGACAGGATAGCCCTGGCGTTTAGCCGATTCGTCGCGGTGTTCGACCGGGTGGTGGTCAACGACACCGGCGTGGACGGGCCGGCCTGGTCGGTCATGCTGTCGGCGGTGCGGATGCGCCTGGTGCAGACGGGTCGGCTGTACAATTACGGCCTGGTCATGGCGCTGGGCGTCCTGGGACTGGCGATGCTTTGGTGGCTGGTGCTGGCATAGCGAGATTCATATAGACCTCCTCTCCCTTGACGGGAGAGGACCGAGGTTAGGGTGAAAGCGTTGGAACGCTACATAGATTCTACGGAGCAGCTTGTTACGGAGATATTCGTGCGCGACATCGAGAAGTCGGTCGAATTCTACCGGCGGCTGGGATTCGAGCTTCTCCGGGACGACGGCGATTTCGTCGAACTCACCTGGGAGGACCACCACCTGTATCTCGACGAGCCGGGCGGGCTCGGCCCCGTCCCCGAGTCGCCGCAGGCCAACGTGCGGGTGATGGTGCCGGACGTCGACACGTACTGGGAGCTCGCCCGGGAGATAGGCGCGCGCGTGGTGCGGCCCATCGCCGACCAGTACTACGGCCTGCGCGACTTCACCATCGCCGACCCCGACGGCTTCGGCGTGCGGTTCGGCACCAACCTCACAGACCGGGAGCAAGGCCAAGCGTAGGCTATGCTGGAGACACTCGACAGCTATCTGCTCATCGCGCTGATCGCGCTGCCCATGATAGGGGCGGCGCTGCTCATCGCGATTCCCGGCTACCGCGCCCAGGCGGTGCGCTGGACCGCCGCGGCGTTCGCGTTTGTCTGCATGATCCTCAGCTTCTACGCCTTCGGATTCTACGATCACGCCGAGGGCGGCCTGCAGTTCACCCGCACCTGGCAGTGGCTCAGCATCCCCGGCCCGTGGCCGCTCGGCGACGACGGCATAACGCTCACGCTGGGCATCGACGGCATCTCCGCGCCCATGATTTTGCTCACGGGCATCGTCATGTTCACGGGCGTACTGGTGTCGTGCAAGCTCGAGGAGCGCAACAAGGACTTTTTCATCCTCTACTTCCTGCTGCTGGCGGGCGTGTTCGGTGTGTTCGCAACGCTGGACATGTTCTTCTTCTTCTTCTTCTACGAGCTGTCGGTGCTGCCCATGTATCTGCTCATTGGAGTCTGGGGCAGCAGCAGCACCTTCCCGTCGTTCTCGCGCACCAAGGAATACAGCGCGATGAAGCTGACGATCTATCTTGTCGCGGGAAGCGTGCTCATCTGGATCGCCATCATCGCCATCTTCGCGGAGGCCGGCCTCGGCACGTTCGACATAATCGCGCTCCAGGAAGCGGAGTTATCGCCGACGTTCCAGAAGATCTTCTTCCCGTTCCTCGCGGTCGGATTCGGCGTGCTCGCCGGCCTGTGGCCCTTCCACACTTGGTCGCCGGACGGCCACGTTGCCGCGCCGACCGCCGTCAGCATGGTGCACGCCGGCGTGCTGATGAAGCTGGGCGCGTTCGGCATCCTCCGCATAGGCAT
This sequence comes from Dehalococcoidia bacterium, assembly GCA_965204815.1. Lineage (GTDB taxonomy): Bacteria > Chloroflexota > Dehalococcoidia > Lucifugimonadales > CATOSD01 > CATOSD01. The sequence continues at coordinate 2,411,566 of OZ242014.1, read as the reverse complement.
GTTCCTGCTGCCGGAGGGCGCGGAGTTCTGGATGCCGGCGCTGGTGGCGCTGGGCACGGTGAACGTCATCTACGGCGCGATTTCCGCGATGGGCCAGACCGACCTCAAGTACGTTATCGGCTACTCCAGCGTCAGCCACATGGGCTACGTGATGATGGGACTGGCCACGCTTCACCCGCTGGGCGTGAACGGAGCCGTGCTCCAGATGTTCTCCCACGGCGTGATGACGGCGCTCTTCTTCGCGCTCGTCGGCGTGATCTACGACAAGACGCACACCCGCGACATCGCCGCGCTGGAGGGGCTGGCCAAGCGGATGGGATTCACCGCGGCGTTCTTCGTCATCGCCGGCTTATGCTCGCTGGGGCTGCCCGGTCTGAGCGGCTTCGTGGCCGAGCTGCTCGTGTTCCTGGGGCTGTTCCAGACCTACCCGCTCCTGGGCGTGCTCGGCGTGATTGGCGCGGCCATAACCGCCGTGTACATACTGCGCCTCCTCGCGCGCGTGCTGTTCGGCCCCTTGGGTGAGCGTTGGAAGGACCAGACCGACGCGGGCGTATTGGAGAAGGTGTCGACAGTAGTGCTGGCCGGGTTCATCCTTCTGGTGGGCCTGTTCCCCTTCCCGTTCATACGAGTGATAGACAGCGGCGTCGCGGACGTGCTGAGCCGGTTCGGTTAGGTGTTGGACTGAACGCGTATGAGTAACAACTTCCTGCTGCTGCTGCCCGAGTTCCTCGTCACGGGACTGGCGTTCGCCGTCCTGACGCTGGACTTCGTGCTGCGCCGCGAGCGCAAGCACCTGCTGGGCTACGTCTCGGCCGTGGGCCTTGTGGCGATTCTCGCCGTGGCGCTCGTTCAACTCTGGTCGACCAAGGACGACCTGTACGACGGTCTGCTGGTCATCGACGGATACGCGCTCTTCTTCAAGGCCTTCTTCCTGGGACTTGGGGCGGTTGTTATCCTTGCATCCATCGAGTACGTCCGCCGACACCTCGACCATCCGGGCGAGTACTACGGAATCGTGCTGTTCAGCGTGGTGGCGATGATGCTGCTGGCGATGTCCGGCGAGTTACTGACGGCCTACATCGCGCTGGAGCTTCTCAGCTTCTCGCTGTACGTGCTCGTCTCCTATGACCGATACAACCCCAAGTCCAACGAGGGCGGCACCAAGTACATACTGCTCGGTGCGCTATCCTCGGCACTGCTGCTGTACGGCATAAGCCAGGTGTACGGGCTGCTTGGCACCACCAGCTTCGCCGGAATCAACGAGGCGCTGGCCGCGTCGCCGGACCTTAGCCCGGGCGTGCTGGTGGGATTGACGCTGATAGTCGCGGGCCTGGGATTCAAGGTCGCCGCCGTACCGTTCCACATGTGGGCGCCGGACGCCTACGAAGGCGCGCCCATTCCCATAACCGCCTACCTCGCGGTTGGGTCGAAGGCGGCGGCGTTCGCGCTGGCGCTGCGGCTGTTCGTGGACGCGCTGATGCCGGCCGCGGCCGACTGGCAGGTGATCATCATCGTGATCGCGGCGCTGACGATGGTGCTGGGCAACCTGGTCGCGCTGGCGCAGAGCAACATCAAGCGGCTGTTGGCCTACTCCAGCATCGGCCACGTGGGATACCTCATGATGGGCATCGCCGCGCTCGCGGCGGTCGATGGCGAGGGGCGAGTGTCGACGTCCGTGTCCCACCTTGCGTCCAACGGCATAATGCTCCACCTGGTGGCCTACGCCATAACCAACATGGCCGCCTTCCTGTCGATAAGCGCGGTCTACAACGTGACCCGAAGCGAGGAGATTTCGGGGCTGGCCGGATTGTCCCGCCGCTCTCCCGCGGTGGCGATGGTGCTCGCGGCGGCGCTGTTCTCGCTCGCCGGGCTACCCATCTTCGCCGGATTCGCCAGCAAGTTCTACCTCTTCAACGCGGCCGCGGCCCAGGGGCTGCTCTGGTTGGCCGGACTCGCCATTTTCGCCAGCCTCATCTCGCTCTACTACTACCTGACGATTGTGCGGCAGATGTACATCGAGCGAGCGGAGGACCCAACGCCCATTCGGGTGCCCCTGCTTACGCTGTGGGTGCTGGGCGGGCTGTTCATTGGCATGATTATCGTTGGCATATATCCCGCGCCGGTGATGGAAGCGGTACAGCACGCGAGCGACGCGCTGTTCTCGCAGAATGCTCTCGCGCAGGTTGCGCAGGCGACGGGGATCGAGTAGACGGAGGACAGATGAACCAAAGCAACGACAACGAATACACTCGCGGCATGGTGGTGGTCGCGCACGCCGACGACGCCGAGTTCGGCTGCTCGGGCACCGTGGCCAAGCTGTGCGCCGAGGGATGGGATATGGTCTACGTGCTCTGCACTGACGGCAGTAAGGGCACCAGCGATCGCGAGGTCAGCCCCGACGAGCTCGCCCGGATGCGTCAGCAGGAGCAGATAAACGCCGGCAAGGTGCTGGGCTTGAAGGACGTGGTGTTCCTGGGCTACGAGGACAGCTTGTTGCAGCCCACGCTGGAGTTGCGCCGCGACATCGCTCGCGAGATTCGCCGCTACAAGCCTGACGTTGTGATTTGCCAATACCCTATGCGCACGCTGGATGGCTACTGGGGCGTCGGACATCCCGACCACATGGCAGCGGGAGAGGCAACGCTCGCGGCTATCTTCCCCACCGCGCGCGACCACCTCACCTTCCCGGAGCTGCTCGAGGCGGGCTTCGAGCCGCACAAGGTGGCCGAGGTGTGGATCAACGGCCACCCCGACCCTGACCTGTGGATCGACGTCACGGACCACATGGACACGTCCATCGAGGCCATCGTCGCTCACGAGTCCCAGATAGGCGAAATCCGCGACGGCACCGTGGAGCGCATGAGCGAGCGGCTGCGCCACTGGAGGCGGGAGCGCGCAGTGGGCAAGGGCATGCAGTACGCCGAGACGTTCAAGAAAATCTCGTTCCGGCGGTAGACGTTCAACCAATCCGGGCGCGCCTCTGTGGTACGCTGTACTTGTGATGAAGGTCCTCAAAGTCATTCACGGCTACCCCATGCGCTACAATGCTGGCTCCGAGGTGTATTCGCAGGGGCTGGTCCAGGCGCTTGCGAAGCGGCATGAAGTCCATGTCTTCACACGGCAGGAGAACGCGTTTCTGCCGGAGTATGCGACACACCAGGAAACCGACCCTTCCGACCCGCGCGTATCGCTGCACGTAATCAACATGGCGCGGGCGCGCGATGGTTATCGCCACGCGCAGGTGGACGCCGCCTTCGCTCGACTGCTGGATGACCTACGCCCGGACGTGGTCCATATCGGACACCTCAACCACCTGTCCACCTCGCTCGTGTTGGAGGCGAAATCGCGGCGCGTGCCCATCGTCTTCACGCTGCACGACTACTGGTTGATGTGCCCACGCGGCCAGTTCATCCAGATGTACCCAATAGACCTGTCGGAGGTGTGGCCGGTGTGCGATGGGCAGGACGACCGCAAGTGCGCCGTCCGCTGCTACGTGCGCTACTTTTCAGGCGACGCCGACGAGTACGAGATGGACGCCGCCTTCTGGACGGGCTGGGTGGGCCGCCGCATGGCGCATGTGCACGAGGTGTGCGAGGCCGTGGATGTGTTCATCGCGCCGGCCATGTACCTGCTGCGTCGCTTCCGAGATGAATTCGGCATCCCCGAACGCAAGCTGACCTATCTGGACTACGGCTTCCATCGGAAACGCATGGCTGGCCGCGCCAGAACACCCGGCGAACCGTTCACCTTCGGCTACATTGGCACGCATATACCCGCCAAGGGCGTGAACCACCTGATAGAATCATTCGGCCAGGTGTCGGGGAGTCCCAGGTTGCGTATCTGGGGCCGCGACCGCGGCGTCGAGACCGCCGGGCTGCGCACGATGGCACACGGATTGCTCGACAACGCCGGCGACCGCATCGAGTGGATGGACGAGTACCACAACCAGGACATCGTCTCGGACGTGTTCAACCAATGCGACGCGATTGTGGTGCCATCCATATGGGCCGAAAACTCACCGCTTGTCATCCATGAGGCGCTACAGGCGCGCGTGCCGGTCATCACTGCCGACTACGGCGGCATGGCCGAGTACGTCCGCCACGAGTTCAATGGCTTGCTGTTCGCCCACCGCGACCCGCGCTCGCTCGCCCGGCAGATGCAGAGGCTGGCCGACGACCCGGCGCTCGCGCGGCGGCTGGGCGCACGAGGCTACGTCCAGTCGGACGACGGCGATGTGCCCGACATGGCGGCCCACGCGCTCGCCGTGGAAGCCATTTACAATAGGCTCATAGCAGACAAGGGGGCCGTGAGATGATAGAAGCCGCGACGCAGCGTGAGACGGCACAGCGAAAGCGACCCGGCCCCTGGCGCATCACGTTCGACACCAACCCCGACGACTGCAACCTCCACTGCATCATGTGCGAGGACCACTCGCCCTACAGCAGCACTCAGGCGAACAGGCGGCTGGCTGGCCGCCCCAAGCGTCGCATGGGCATAGAATTGATGCGCCGCGTGATGGAGGAATCGCGAGGAACCGGCCTGCGCGAGATAATCCCGTCCACAATGGGCGAGCCGCTCATCTACCCCTACTTCGATGACATACTGGACATTTGCGCCGAGCACGGCGTCAAGCTCAACTTGACCACGAACGGCACCTTCCCACGACGCGGTGCGACGGCTTGGGCAGAGCGCATCGTTCCGGTGGCGTCCGACGTCAAGATTTCGTGGAACGGCGCGACCAAGGACACTCACGAAAACGTGATGCTCGGCTCAAACTGGGAGAGCGTCGTCGAGAACGTCCGGGCATTCATCGCCGTCCGTGATGCCCACGCCGTGAGGGGCGGCAACCGATGCCGTGTTACGTTCCAACTGACCTTCATGGAAATCAACGTGTCCGAACTGCCGGACATAGTAAAGTTGGCCGCCCAGCTTGGCGTGGACAGGGTGAAGGGCCACCACCTGTGGGTCCACTTCACGCAGATGCGCGGCCAGTCGATGCGGCGCAGCCCGGAGGTCATCGCGCGCTGGAACGCCATCGTGGACGCTGCCCACGACGCCGCGGATCTCCATCGGCTGCCGAACGGTGAGCGCGTATTGCTGGAGAACATATTCCGGCTGGGCGAGAACGGCGAAGGAGACATCGCCCCGGACGGCGAGTGTCCCTTCCTGGGGCAGGAGGCGTGGGTGGCCTCCGACGGCAGGTTCAACCCCTGCTGTGCCCCGGACGCGCTCCGCCGCACGCTCGGTTACTTCGGCAACGTCAACGACGCCAGTCTGTACGAACTATGGGAGAGCGGGGAGTACCGGGAACTCGAGGCGAACTACATGAAGAACGCGCTGTGCCAGAGCTGCAACATGAGGCGGCCTGTGGACTCATGACAGGTGCCTGGCGGGAATACCGCATAGCCGAGAACGCATCCCATCACGTCTGCCAGGGACGCCCGGCTTATGCGACACGCTTTTCTCGGGTGGAGAAGTTCCACGAACCCGGCCTAGCGCCCGTGCTCGGCGACTCCGGCGCGTACCACATCACCCCGGACGGCCAGCCCGCTTACGCATCGCGCCACGTGCGGACGTTCGGCTTCTACGAGGGTCGCGCGGCTGTCCAGGCTGAAGACGGTTGGTTCCACGTGCTCCCTGACGGGCGGCACTTGTACGCCGAACGCTACGACTGGTGCGGCAACTTCCAGGAAGGCCGCTGCCCGGTGCGGCTGCCGGATGGCCACTACTTCCACATAACCGCCGACGGCGATCCGGCTTACCCGGAACACTACCGCTACGCCGGCGACTTCAAGGACGGTTACGCGGTCGTGCAGCGCGACGATGGCAAGCACACACACATAAACGCCGACGGCGAGCCGCTGCATTGCCGATGGTTCGACGACCTGGACGTGTTTCACAAGCGACATGCCCGCGCCCGCGACGCTGGCGGCTGGCATCACGTGGACATGGCCGGCGAACCCCTGTACGCTGCGCGCTTCGCCAGCGTGGAGCCGTTCTACAACGGCCAGGCGCGCGTGGAGACGTTCGACGGCGCGCTGCTGGTCATAGACGAGACTGGCCTGATTATGTTGGAACTCAGGGCGCCCACGCAATCGCATTTCGAGCGGCTGTCGGGCGACATGGTGGGCCTGTGGCGGACGCAGACTATACATGCCGCTGTGATGCTAGAGGTGTTTGAGGCGTTGCCCGCGACCGCCCAGGAGGTGGAGCGTCGGTGCGAGTTGCACAGCGAGTACGGTGCCAGGCTGATGCGTGCGCTCGCGGAAATGGGGCTTGTCTGGCGTGATCAAGGGGACGTACATCACGCCACCGAACGCGGAGCGCTGCTCACGAGAGGCCATCCCCTATCTCTGGCTGATGCCGCGAGCCATTGGGGTGGACAGGCATACGAAGCTTGGGTGGATGTGGCAAGCACGCTTCAAACGGGCAAATCAGCCTTTGAGCGTCTGCACGACGAGAGCTACTTCGACTGGGTACGATTATTCTCATCCCATTTGCGGGCCTACCAATCGGCCATGTCGAAGTACGCGCGGCACGACTACGCGGACCTAGCCGACGTGTTGGACTTCACCACGCACGCGCACGTACTGGACGCGGGAGGCGGCACCGGCGAGTTGGCGTTCGCGCTGCTGCGCTCGTGTCCTACTCTGAAGGCGACAGTGATGGACATGCCCGAAGTAGTCAGAATCTCCAGAGCACCTGACGACCTCCAGGGGCGTTGCCGCTTCGTCGAAGGCGACCTCTTCCGACGCTGGCCCGTCTCGTCCAACGCGGTGATTCTGGCGAGGGTGCTCCACGACTGGCCGGACGAAGACGCGCTGCGGATCCTGCGCCGCGCGCGGCAGGCCATGCCCAGCGGCGGCACGCTGTACGTGGTGGAGATGGCGCTGGACGAATCGACCGCTGTCGGCGGCCTACTCGACCTGCACATGATGGTGATGACGGGCGGCGCAGAGCGCACCGAGCGGCAGTTCAGTGCGCTGCTGGCGCAAGCGGGGTTTGAGATGCTGGACGTGAATCCGACGGCGTCCGTGAACTCCGTCATACGCGCTCGCGCGCGATGAGCCGCAAGAGCAGTTTGCATGTCGCAGCGGGAATAGTCTATACTCAATGAGGCGACCTTGGCTGCTGTGCGGTCTTTATCACCGAGACTGGCAGCCAACTCCAAAAGGGTCGGGGGTGTGCCATGATACATAGATCCCTTCCATCCCGTAACTCGGAAGGCGTGGAAAGTCACCTTGACTTGCTGCCAGCCTACCGCGCGAGTTGCGGGTTTTCTTTTGCCATCTTTTGCGACCATCCGATCCCGCCCCTTCTATTCTTGGTGGGATACCAGACCAAAGGGTACAACTGAGACACTGACAAGGAGGCAAGAAATGACTCTCACACAACGCTACATCAAGGCTAGGGGAAGAGGTGGCAAGGGCGGAGGTAATAAGGGTGGAGGCGGTAAGGGTGGGGGTGGCAACAACAACCCCAACTACCCCAGCACGACCGGTAACCGCTCGGGTGGTGGCCGGGGCAACCAGAGGAAGTAACACAATCCATACTCGAAGGGGCCGCCGCTAGGCGCAATTGGTATCCCACCAAGACTACAAGGCCAAGCATACCGTTTCGTAAGCGTCCCAGGCGCACTGAAACACGATAAGGAGGACTCATGCCTGCAATGCCAGCCAAGAAACACGTGACCATCGAGTTGGAAGGTGAGACGGAGTTCCAGCGAACCATCATCGGAAGCACGGGACAGGAGCACCACGACAGGACGTCCGCACGTGGCGACTTCCACTTTGCGTCCAATCAGAGAAGGGAGTACCACCAGACCATCGAGCGAATCGTGAGAGAGAACAGCGCGGATTAGCAACAGTGAACCATGAAACGACGCCTCAGTTCGCGGTCCACCTCCGCGCTCTACCGTCCCAAGCCGACGCCGCTCTCGTCCTCCGCCACGCCGAGCGCGGCCCCATCCCGGCGGGGACGTTCGGTGCGGATGTGGCGCTCACCCCGGGCGGTGTGACGTCCGCCGAGCGGCTAGGCGCGGTGCTGGCCGGTATGCGGGCGCGCGTCAGCGCCACCACCAGCCCCGTGCCGCGCTGCGTGGCGACGGCGCGGGCGATACTTCGCGGCGGCGGTCGGCCCGAAGAGGTCACGCCGGACTGGCGACTCGGCGACCCCGGACCATTCGTCGTGGATACACAGCAGAGCGGGCCGCTCTTTCTGAAACTCGGCCCGTTGGAGATAGCGCGCCGCCAACTGGAGGACGCCGAACCTCCCAACGGCATGCGCACCGCGCCAGAGGGAGTTGAACTTCTGCTGGAACTGGTGATGGATGACCTGGGAACTAGCGGACGCCTGAACATCTACGTGACACACGACTCGATTCTGGCTGTATTTGTCGCCTGTCTGTACGGACTGTCGGTAGATGAGATTGGCTGGCCCGGCTACCTGGACGGCCTGCTGCTGTGGCGTGATGATGAGAGGCTGCGATTCGTGTGGCGCGGATTACACCAGTGTTCGCGCCCATTGCGCGGTTAGCGCTATCGCCTGGGCGGGTAACACTTCCGGCGCGAAGCCCAGTACGTGGCGGGCCTTCTCGATGCTGAACGCCTCGCGATGGCCCTCTTCACCGGGGCGGTAGCCCACATACTCGATTGGCGCGCCGCTGCCGGTGGCGTCTCGGCACCTCCGAGCAATCTCTTCCACGCTCTGCTCGACACCTGAGCCTACGAAGAACTTCTGCCCAACGACCTTATCGGCGGGTGCCTCTATAGCCAGCGTCCAAGCCCTCACCACGTCGTCGATATAGGCCAGATCGCGAGTCTGCCGGCCGCCCTCGACGACTATGGGCCTGCCGTGCAGCGCGTTCCACAGCCACTTGAACACGAACACCTCGCGGCGCATATGCGGGCCGATTACTACGCCTGTGCCCATCACAATCGACGGCACGCCGTAGGCCAGCCGCCACGCTCCCAGCGCCATCTCCGCCGCCGCCTTAGAGAAGCCGTAGGGGTTGTGCGGCGTCAGTGGATGGTCTTCGTCGATTGGCAGATACAGCGCGCGGCCTATCTCGTTGCCGGAGCCGGCGAACATGAGCTTTGTCACGCAGTCCGCCTGGCGCACCGCCTCAAGCAGCGCAACTGTGCCTTCCACGTTCTGCATGACGGTGTAGCGCGGCGAACCGAAGGCAAGCGGCGTGTCGGGCTGCGCGGCGAGATGCACCACAACCGAATGGCCGTCCACGTCCATCGGCTGGACGTCCTGCACACTCTTCCACAGGTACTGGAACGAGGTGTCGGCCATCTTGTCGTCTAGCCGGTGGGCATGGCTCGGAGCCACTACGTCCAGGCCAGTGACATGGTAGCCGCGCGCGAGCAAGGACTTGGCGAGTGAGGAGCCGCCAAACCCCGCCGCGCCCGTAATCAGCACGCTGTTGTCGTGGCTTCGTGTCGTAAGCAGGCCCCCTACCCGCCCCTGAGCGCCGCCTCGCGGCGGACGCGGCGGATGCCGCCCATGTCGGAGCCTTCCAGCGGCGTGTCGCCTATGACCAGGTCGCGCTCCAGTTCCGCGTAGGCGCTGCCCGATACGCCGAGCAGGTCCCGCAGCACATAGGCGTTGTGCTCGCCAAGCCCCGGCGCCGGCTCGTGGCGCGGCTCACCCTGATCCGAGAGCTTCCACATGGGGCCGCTCAACAGGAAAGTTCCCACCTCCGGATGCGTCACCTGCTGAAAGTAGTCCCGAGCCTGCAGGTGCGGGTCGTCGTAGGCGTCCGCGCCGCAGTCCACCACCGCCGCGGCGGGCACACCGGCCTCTTGCAGCAGCTCGACCGCCCGGTGGCGGTCCAGACCGCGCGTCCAACCGGCAATGATGGCCTCCAGTTCGTCGTGGTTGGCGAGTCTGGCGCCGAGCGTGGCGAATCGCGGGTCGTCCGCCAGAGCGGGCGAGCCCATCGCCGCGCACGCCGCGCGCCACTCGCTTTCGGTGCGGACGGCGAGGGCGATCCACTTGTCCTCGCCCTCGCACGGATACACCCCGTGCGGCGCCATATCTGGGTGGCGGTTGCCGCGCCGCGCCCTCGGGTGGCCCGTCATGCCGTACTCGAGCACCGCCTCGCCCATGTGGGGGATGAACGACTCCGCCTGCGCCATGTCGATGAACTGGCCCTCGCCGGTGCGGTTGCGCCTTTGCAGCGCCGTGCACACCGCGAACGCCGCTGTCGCGCCGCCCACGGCGTCCGGGTGATGCACCAGCGACAGAGTGGAAAGGTCCAGGTCGGGGTAGCCGCGCTGCGAGGAGTGGCCCGACAGCGCGTCGATGGTCATGCCCATGCTGCGGTAGCGCTTGTAGGGGCCGGTGTTGCCGAAGCCCGGCATCAGCAGCATCACGATGTCCGGCTTCACGCGCCTCAGCGTCTCGTAATCGAGTCCGAACTTCTCGGTCATTACGCCGTAGGCGTAGTTGGACACCACCACGTCGCTGATGCTCACAAGCTCCTTGAAGGCGTCGGCCCCTTTCGGGTCGCCCAAGTCGAGCGTGAGGTCCAGCTTATTGCGGTTGAGGCCGTTGAAGTTGGCGGCGCGATTCCAGGGCCGCTCGCCGGGGTCGCCGTCCGGATAGCCCGCCGAACCCTGGGGAGGCCGCACGGGGCCGCGCGCGATGCGCTGGATGGACTCGACCTTGATGACCTCCGCGCCCAGGTCGCCCAGCAGCACGCCGCAGAACGGCCCGGCCCAGATCTCGGCGAGCTCCAGCGAGCGCACGCCCGCGAGCGGCAGAGGGGCGCTCGAGTCGATGTTCATGATGCCTGCCTCCGTCCTGGCGCTAGATGATCTCGCGGCTGCGCAGCCCCGCTATCTCGGAGGCGTCCAGGCCGAGCAGCCCGCCCAGAATCTCGTCGTTGTGCTGGCCCAGCGTCGGCGCGGGGCGCGGTTCGTTCGCGGGCAAGCCGTCCAGCTTGAAGGGCGAGCCGCTGTAGGTAAGCTCGCCCGCCTGCGGATGGGCTATGCGCTGGAAGTAGTCCCGCGAGGCCAGGTGTTCGTTGGCGATGACCTCGCCGGTGGTGAGTACGGGGCCGCCGGGGATGCCCACTCGCTGCGTGGCCGCGAACACCTCCTCGCGCGTGTGCGCGTCCAGCCACGCCTGGAACCTGTCCAGCAGCTCGTAGTGGTGCTGCTCGCGCTCGCGCGGCGTCGCCATGCGCGGGTCGTCCAGCAGTTCGGGCGACTCTATCATGTTCGCGAAGTAGGGCCACATCCTGGGTCCCAGCGGCAGGAAGCTGAAGTAGCCGTCCTTGCAGCGGAAGGTGCCGACGGCGAACGTCTCCCGCGCGCCCGCGACCGGCTCGTGGGGCGTGGTGCGGCTGTCCGTCTCGCCGCTGTAGGCGAAGGGCGCGCGCCGCCCTATCTGGTGCGGATGGCCGGCGAAACACTCCTGAATGGATAGGTCTATCCAGCGGCCTTTGCCCGTAAGCCCGGCGCCGACGCAGGCGGCCATCGTCGCGGCTGCCGCGGACGTGCCGGCGAAGTACTGGGCGATTTCGCCACCGTACATGAGCGGCTCGCGGTCCGGCAGCCCCTCGCGGATCATCCCGCCGCCCGACGCGAATACGGTCAATTCGGCGTACTCGTGGCTGCTGTACGGCCCCGTCTGGCCGAATGGGGTGATGGAGGTCATAACCAGGTCGGGCCGCGCGCGACTCAGCGTCTCGTAGCCAAGGCCCAGCGATTCCATCTGACCGGGGGGGCCGCTCTCGATCAGCACCTCGCTCTCGCCGGCGAGTCGCAGAAAGAGGTCGCGGCCCTCATCGCTGTCCAGGTCGAGCGTAACGCCCTTCTTGTTGGTGTTGAGGTGTAGGAACAGGGCGCTGCCCTCGGCGCGAGGGGCGTCCGGGGCGAACGGTCCACGATGACGGCTCTCGTCGCCGGTTCGCGGCGGCTCGATCTTGACGACCTCGGCGCCGTACTCGGCGAGCAGCTTGGCGCAGTATGGCCCGGCGACTCCTTGGGAGGCGTCCAGCACTCGCAGTCCGTCCAGGGCCAGTATCGGCATAGCGCCACCTAGTCCACGCGCGCCGCGAGCAGGCGCTTGCGCCCGGCATGCGGCATGGCGTCCGCAGGATGGGCGCCATAATACCACACGCGCGGACGCTAGCGCGCCTAGTCGTCGAACATCTCGGTCTGGCTGTCGGGCGCGGTGAGCGAGATGTGGGCGAAGTCGGAGTCGGCTGTGGCGCCGTGCCAGTGCTTCTCCCCGGCCGGGATGAGCGCGGTGTCGCCCTCGGTGACCTCAACCTCTTCGGACTCGTTCGCGACGATGCCCGTGCCGCTGGTGACGTAAAGGATCTGGTCGCTGGTGTGGGTGTGGAACTTGTTGCGGGCCCCGGCGGCGAAGCTGACCAGGTTGAAGCTGAACCAGTTGCTGTCGCCGCTCACTATCGACTGACCGGTGACCTTGCCCCCCAGGAAGAGCGGCGCGTCGGTGCGGTCCTGTTCGGGCCCTGAGCCGTTTCTGATGATCTTCATGGCTGTGTCCTCCTTCTGTGTTCCTGCGTTCCGTAGTGCTCGCGTACGCGTTGTTTGTGGTGCGGGTCGTGTGTGAGGATGCGGCCGAGGCGCACCTGCTCCTCCACCGGGACCGCGGGCGCCGGCGCCGGTCGCGTCGGCTCACTGCCGATTGCGCCGTTGGCCTCCATCGCACGCACGTCCTCGCCGGCCATGCCGAGAACGCCCTCGAGCACGTGGCGGTTGTGCTCGCCGAGCAGAGGCGCGACGCGGCGTGGTGCGTCGGGTACCCCCGCGAACTTCCACGGCCTGCTCGAGTACGGCAGCGGCGGCATGTCGGCGTCCGGGTGGTGCTCGTAGACCTCGTAGAAGCCCCTTGACGTGAGATGCGGGTCGAACAGAAGCTCGGCGTTGTTGAGCACGGCCCCGGCCGGCACGCCGGCTGCCTGGAGTCGACTGGCCAACTCGTGGTGCTTCCACTCTCGCGTGAGCGCCGACAGCGCCTCGTCCAGAGCGGCCCGGTGCCGCCAACGCGAGTCGGCGTCAGCGAAGCGCTCGTCGCCGCGCAGGGCGTCGGCTCCGAGGACACCGCACAGGGCCAGCCACTCCTCGTCTCGAGAGACGGCTATGGCGATCCACGCGTCTACGCCCTGACACGAGTAGAGGCCGTGCGGCGCCATGTACGGATGGCGGTTGCCCACGCGGCTCGTGATTCTGCCGTTGGCGGTGTAGTCCATCAGCGTCTCTGGCGCGGTGGCGCTGGCGGCCTGGGCCTGGGATACGTCCACGAACTGTCCTCGCCCGGTGCGGGCCCGGTGGGCCAGCGCGGCGACTATCGCGAACACGGTGTGCTCGGCGGCGGTGTAGTCGGTGTAGGGCATCTCGGCCAGTTCCGGCGGTCCTCCCTCGTAGCCTGTGGAGTAGCACAGCCCCGACGCTGCCTCGGTCGTCGGGCCAATGGCGCCGAACGCCGACCACGGCCCGGTGAAGCCGTAGCCGGTCGAGGACACGAACACGATGTCGGGCCTGAGCCTGCGCAGGTCGTCGTACTCCAGCTTGAAGTTGCGCATCACCCTGGGCGTGAAGTTCTCGATGAAGACGTCGCTCGTGGCGATCAACTCGCACAGAGTATCCAAGGCTCCCGGTTTTGACAGGTCGAGCGTGACGCCCAGCTTGTTGCGGTTCTGCTCGTAGAAGTTGCCGCCGCGGTTCCAGTAGGCCCGACCCGGGTCGTTATCGTAGAAGGCCGAGGCACGGTACCCCTCCAGCCGGGCGTGCGACTCCACCCTGATTACCTGCGCGCCCATGTCGGCGAGCATCTTGACGGCGTGCGGCACCGCGATGAGCTGGCCCATCTCCACGACGCGGACGGCTGCCAGTGGAAGACTCATGGCCTAGATATCCCCGCTGGCCCTGAGGGCGACGAGGTCGTGTTGGGAGAGGCCCAGCTCGCCGAACACCTCGGCGTTGTGCTGACCGAGCGTCGGCGCGGGCGACCGCGCGCGCCACGGCGTGCCGCTCATTTCGAAGGGCGCGCCGGGATACGGGAAGTTGCCCGCCACGGGGTGATCGACGTCCTCAAAGTAGTGCCGGTGGCGATATTGGGGGTTGTCGACCAACTGGGCCGGATCCTGCACGAGGCCGAAGATGTAGCCTCGCCGCTTGTGCGCGGCGTAGAACAGGTCGGTCGCGTCGTGCCGGGCAATCGCCCGCTCCACCTCGTCGCGCAGGGCGCGGGCGTTGTCCCGCCGGCCGTCCGCTGTGGAGAACCGGTCTTCCGCCAGGGCCGGCGCTTCCAGGAACTCCGACAGGTCGGCCCAGTCCACGCCACCGAACACGATGGGCACCACGTAGCCATCGCCCGCCGTCATGGGACCCCTGGGCATCTCTCCGGTGTGGGTCGCAGCCCTGGTCTTTATGCCGCCCTGGTAGGTGTAGACGGACGCGGTGTCTCTAAGGGCGGTGGTTATGGACTCCTGGATGGAGAGGTCCACGTAGTCGCCGCGGCCCGTCATCATGCGATGGAAGACGGCGATGGCCGCGGCCGACGCGGCATTGGCGCCCGCCTTGAACTGCGCCTGGTTGTAGGCGTGGACGAGCGGCTCGCGGTCCTGGCTGCCGAAGATGTAGGCCATGCCGCCCAGGGCGTACTCGACTATCTCGGTGGCCTTGTGGTCGCGGTAGGGGCCGGACTGCCCGAAGTTCGAGATGGACACCATGACCACGTCCGGGTTGACCTCACGAATCGCGTCGTAGTCCAGGCCCAGGGACGGCATGACGCGTGGGCTGAAGTTCTCGACCACGACGTCGGCCTGCGCCGCCAGTCTCAGCGCGATGTCGTGGCCCATCCGCGACTTGAGGTTCAGGGTCACGCCGCGCTTGCTGGTGTTCAGGTACAGGAAGGGCAGGCTCATGTCCTGGTGCGGCTCATCGCGGACGAACGGCCCCATGCGGCGCGCGGGGTCGCCGCGGCCTGGCCGCTCGACCTTGACGACGTCGGCGCCAAAGTCGGCGAGGAGCTTGGTGCAGTACGGCCCGGCCACGTGGTGGGTGAAGTCCAGCACGCGAACGCCGTCAAGCGCGGCCTGATTCATGGAGCGGAGTGATCCCCCGGATTGGTGTATAATCCTGCCCACGGCCCGGCAATACGGCGCGGTCCGAAGGGGCCGACTAGAGTATATCGCCAGCATTGCCGACACTACAAGTTGGCCAGGGTTGAGAAACCTTGGCCAGTTTTCCAGATGACATTGCGCCTGAGCACACAGCCCACTGGATTCCCGCTTTCGCGGGAATGACGGGAAGGCGCGGGAAGGCGTAGACAGGAGGACTCGATGAGCGCGAAGGTAGTGCTGCTATCCCCGGACGGCGAGCAGTTGGAGGCGTTTCGCAGGCTGGCGCCGGAGGGCGTCGAAATCGGCTGGGTGGATTCGTCGCTGCCCATCGAGGAGCAGGCCGAGCAGATGCGGGAGACCGTGGCGGTGATCGCCATTCCGTCGGTGTTTCCGGTGGAACTGGCGCGGGCGTGCCCGAATCTGCGGTTGGTGCAGACCATCAGCGCGGGCACCAACATGATGGACCTGCAGGCGCTGGGGGAGCTGGGGGTGAAGGTGGCGAACAACGGCGGGGGCAACGCGGTCGCGGTCGCAGAGCACTCCATCACGCTGATGGTGAGCGTCTACCGGAAGCTCCAGCTACAACTCCAGTACGTGAAGGAGCGAAAGTGGGCGGGCGACATCCGGGAGAGTTGGTTCGAGGACGCCTACGAGCTGACGGGCAAGACGGTGGGCATCGTCGGGTTCGGGCGGATCGGGCAGAGCGTGGCGCGGCGGCTTCAGGGCTGGGAGTGCGAGCTGCTGTACAGCGACGTGGTCAACTTCCCGGCGGAGCTGGAGCGGGAGCTGAACGTGCGGCGTGTGGAGAGGGACGAGCTGCTGCGGGAGTCGGACATCGTGACGCTGCACGTGCCGCTGAACAGGCACACGCGGGCCATGCTGAGCGACCGGGAGTTCGACATGATGAAGCCTAACGCGGTGCTGATAAACGCCTGCCGCGGGCCGGTGGTGGACGAGGCGGCGCTCATCAGGGCGATGCAGGACGGGAAGATTGCGGGAGCGGGGCTGGACGTGCTGGAGGAGGAGCCGACGAGCCCGGACAATCCGCTGCTGGACATGGACAGGGTGCTGGTGACGCCGCACCTGGCGGGGTTCGGGCAAGAGGCGACGGCCAAGAGCCGGGCGTTCGCGGTGCGCAACACGACGGGCGTAGCGGCGGGCGCGGAGCCGGACTCGGTGGTGCTGCCGGAGTAGGGGGAGAGTCGCGGGCGGTGGGCCTACGGTTGTCGGTTCCCTCCGGGAGGTGGCGGCACCTGCTCTTTGATCTCTGAGGGCAGGTTGGCGTACCAGTCTTGTAGACGCTTATTCTCTTCGGCCAACACCTCGACCCCAGTCTGCAACCACCTCCGCCACCTCCGCTCTTCCTCAAAGGCTTGTTGAAGCCCCAATAGACGGCCTTCGCGACGGCCTTCTTCGCGCGCGGCCTCCAAGCGCCTTTTGTTGAGCCATTTGTAGAGGACCATAGGTATCTGCCTAGTGGACAAGTATCTCCAGCGAGTTGGAACACCCCAGATGTCGCCGGGCCGGAGCCTGGTTAGGGGTTTCCTCTCCCATTAGAACGGCGGGGGCACCTTCTCCTTATGTTCCGGGGGTAGGTTGGCGTACCACTCCCGTAGGCGCTTGCGCTCGTATTCGCGGCCTTTCTCCAAGCCCATCTCTATGCCCTTCTCTATCCCCATCTCTATGCCCTTTTCCACGCCTATCTCTATACCCTTTTCCACGCCTACCTCCTCGCCTTCCTGCCGCGCCTCGGCCAAGCGTCGTTCGTTCATCCTTCGCGCCAACATTGAAAACACCTCCCACGTGCCTACCAGCAGCAGCGTGAATCCGGTGGCGCCAGCAGCGCCGATGATCGCCGCCACCACTGTCGCCGGCACACTGTCCGCCCGGTTGATGAAGATCTCATAGTAGCCTATCAGGACGGTGAATGCCCAAGCCAGGGCCACCGACGCCACGACGTACTTGATCTCGTCGTCTCTGAACATTCTATCCGACTAATCTCGCCATCTCAACGATAGTGACTCTCCCACCAGGGTCTTTCGGTTATCGTGCCGCTGCGACGTTTTCTCGCCTTGTCATGCTGAGCCTGTCGAAGCATCTTAGACCCTTCGGCTACGCTCAGGGTGGCAGAAGGGGACAATCGAAAGACCCTGACTCTCCCACGCTCTCAGGCCGTGTATTCGATGCCGAGGCTGGAGAGGAAGGCGCGGGGGTTGTCGTCGAGGAGGGTGAGGGCCTCGTGGTCGTCGAGGCCGGCGCCGCGGGCTACGCGGAGGGCGTGGTCGCGGGTCAGAAGGTCGCCGGGCTCGTGGGTGTCCGAGTCCAGGATCATGCCGGCGTTGGCCGCGCGTGCTACTCGCGCTACGTGGCCGTTGGTGAGGCTGTGTCCCTTGCGGGTGGAGATCTCGAGGTAGACGCCGTTCGCCGCGGCGATTGCGGCCTCGTCGGGCGTGATGAGTCCGGGGTGGGCGAGGATGTTGACGTGGCGGGAGCTGACGGCGGCGCGGTTGGTGCCCGGCTCGACCGGCTCGACGATGGTCTCGCCGTGGACGTTCACCACCTTAGCGCCGAGCGCCCTGGCCTCCTTCGCAAGGAGGTCGATGTCCTCCTTGGGGGTGTGGGTTATCTCCACGCCGGGCAGGGCGAGGATGTCCCAGCGCTCGGAGGCCATCCGGCAGTCGACGGCCAGGGTCTTCAGGACGTACTCGAGGTTGCCGACGCCCACGTGGTCGGTGATCGCCATTACGCGGTAGCCGGCGACGAGCGCGCGGCGGATGAGCTCCACGGGGGAGAGCACGCCGTCGCTGAGGAAGGTGTGCGTGTGGAAGTCGAACAACGGGGGCTACTCTTCCCGCAGCTTGGCGGCCATACGGCGCATGGCCCCGGCGGTGTCGCCGATGTAGACCTCGGGCAGCTCTTCGCCGTGGGTGACCTTGAGGCAGACGAAGACGGGGCCCCTGGCGCTCATGATGTTGGGCAGCTCGTTGACGAGGTCCTCGAGGTTGTCGAGCTCGAAGCTCTCGAGGTAGCCGGCGTCCCTGGCCATGGCGGCGAGGTTGAACCTGCCGGCGCCGGGCACGGGCTGGCCGCCGGTGGTGAAGTACATGCCGTCTTCGAAGACGAAGTGGACGAGGTTTTCGGGCTCCTGGTCGGCGATGGTGACGAGGGTGCCGAGGTTCATCAGCAGGCCGCCGTCCCCGTCCAGCACGACGACGCGCTTGTCGGGTCTGGCGAGCGCGAGTCCCAGGGCCACGGACGAGGCCTTGCCCATTGCGCCGAATATCGGCAGGTCCAGGTCCTGGTTGGACGATACGGACTCCCAGTAGCGGTTGGGGGTCATGGTGCTGACCACTACGGAGTCCTCGCGTCCGTCGTTGATGGCCTTGATGGCGTCTAGCGAGTGAATCACGGCGAAAGTTCTCCTGTGCAGGGTGCGGCCGGTTGGTAGGGGGTATTGTATGGCGAAGACGGGGCCAGTTCAACCGCGGACGCGGCTCTGCGCGCGGTACAAAGTAGGCTTTTGCCGAAAGTGTTCCGTTTTGTGCCGTTCGTACTTGGGGGCTGTTCCGTTGGGGGCGGCTGATGTGGCCCGGCTGTCCCGATTTGGCGTGGATTCGGCGTGATTTGGAGGGGTTTGGTGGCGAAACGGGATGGGGTGTTTCGCCGGGCTGGCCGGGGCGCTGGCGGCGCGTCGGTTGTTGGTGATGATTGGCATGTGGGGAGAATAGCACGGATGTGCGAGGATGTCAATGGCCGTTTGCGGAGGGATGGGGCAGGGGCGCGCCCAGCTCAGTCAAGAAATCAGCGGCGACTTGAGGGTGGCCATCGTCTGCAACAAGGTTGACGCCCCGCCTGGGGTATTCCAGGCCGGGACCGGGGCACATAATGGCACAACAATATCATCCTACGATTCCCCAAAATACGGTGAGTCTTGCTTCTGACGATACCGTGGCGGATCGTGGGCACGCGTGAGGTGTTTGCAGGGACTTACAACGCTTACAGCAGAGATCGTCCTGCAGGAAATGCCCGTCTGCGTTAGAGTTGTACCGAAGGCAGAACGGAAGTGGGGTTAGGCGAGAACCGTGTCAAGAACGGCCCACCTTATGATTTGAACACCAAATCCCAAAGGCTGCCAACAAGTGGATAATTTGGATCCATCCACTCGCCAACCAATATCATTGTTAGCACAACTGCTGTTGCAGCTGCAAATGCTCCTACGTTGCCCATTATGAGTGTTCTCCTAACACCGGTAGGTCTGTCTCGTCCCGGTTACGCCCACTTATCGTCTACTTGCCCTAGTTGGGCCCATCTACATTCTACCAGATTCTACCAGTCTCGGCTCTGGCTCGCTCGTCCGTCTAACTTAGTTCTGATAGCCTGAAGCTACTATCTGTCACATAAGTCATCCAAGTTGCTGACTCCACGTAGTGTTTGGATGGGACTCCGTGTTTTCTTTCGGCCTGCCGAGCTTGTTGCTTGCCATAACCGGTGCTGTTGTCATCGCGATCTTCGCCTGGGCCAAACAACAGGTCTCGTGAGTGGCTCAAGAGGTCGACTTTCTGACGGACGCTTAAGATCCCTCGGCTGCGCTCGGAATGGCTGGCAAGTGAGCGCGGGGCTTGGTGGCGCGGCGCAGTTACAGGCGCTTGTTGGAGACGACGGGCTCGGTGGCGAGGAGGGTGCGGAGGGTGCCCAGGTCGGGGAGGCCGAGGATGCGGGAGAGGCCGTCGTCGAGGGCGCGGCGGGCTGGGCAATCCGCCATTGCGGGGAGACGGTCGAACTCCTCTTCCGCAAGGTCGTCGAACAGGTCCGACAGGGCTTGAAGCTGTGATGGGGAAAGCCGCTTGGTGTCCAGGACCGGCAGTTTTCGTAGGTCGGCTTTCTTGGATCCGATCCAGCCGCCTCGCGTTGTTGTCCTTTGGGCTAGCACGGTCAACAACCCTAAGCTGGAGTTAAGCCAAGTAGCAATGGCCTTTTCTGTCGCAACGTCATTCATCCGAACTGGCCACCACACATTTGAGAGTACGTTAACTTCTGTGCGCATTGCGGCAACGCGCGTTGTTTCCAGCCAGAGCCTTTCGGACACCAGCAGCCTGCCCGCCTTCGGCCAGAGTTGGTCTACGCGTTTAAGCTTGCGGCCTGCCCGTGCTTCAGCCAAGGGGGCCAGGTACTTGTCTGGCTCAGCAGACATGCGCCTTCTTTGGTTCGTGTCGTGGTTCTCTACCATTGGATAGGCCGTAACGGTCTGCGTTCGTTCAAATCCATCCCATAGGTCTCGCCGGTCAGAACCGATCTCTCCGAGTTTGCCTAGCGCGCACATGGGGATCTTGGTCCCGGCACCCGGCGGGTCGCCCGGCAGCCATAGTTTTCCGTCGTCGGTCAGGCTGAGGGCGGCGCGGACCAGGTCGGCGCGGGCGAATTGGACGCCGGGCCATTTCTTGCCGCTGAAGGACTTTTCGGGGACCGAAAACACCTCGCCTACGTGATGGCCGTCCACCTCCAGCAGGGCCGTGCCGCTGCCATCGAGCGCGGCTGGGGTGGTGGCGGTGATGGCTTGGGCCACGCGGTGGGCGTCCAGCACGCCGTCCGGGTTATGCCAGAGGTTGACGAACGTGGTGCGATTCGGCGTCGATTCACCGTCGGCGGGGCGGCGCGTGGCGATGAGCAGGGCCTCGGAGAGGTCGGTGCTATCGGAGAAGTTCCAGCGCAGAGGGTCGTGGGAGGAGATTACCACATCGAGTTGGAAGTCCTGCTCGATGAGGGCGCGGGTCTGTGCCCATGACGGGCCGGTGCAGAGCGTGGCGGGGAGCACGAGGGCAAGGCGGCCCTCGCCGGGCCTGAGCTTGGGCGCGGCGGCGGCCACGAACGCGGCGCCCAGTCCGGCGGTGGCCGACGCCTGGCGGGACTTGAGGCGTCGGGAAAGCTCGGACTGGAGCTTGCGGCGTTCCGCAGCGGGCAGGCTGCCGAAGAGCAGGTTGCCGCCGACCGAGCGGGTGAACGGCGGGTTCATGATGGCGAGGTCGAGGTCCGGCAGTGTGGCGGTGACGCCCTGTTCGGCTCCACGCGAACCGGTGCCGGACACTCTCGAAGCATCGCTGGTCGCAACGCCGGTGCTTTCGGAGGACAGGGCGAACTGGACCGCGGCCTCGCTCTCGCCGAGGAAGTCGAGAGAGCCGAGAGATATGTTGTCGCCTTCGGACCCCAGGGGCATCACGTAGAGGTTCATGCGGTCGAACTGGATGTCGGGGTTGAGCATGGCGAGGCTGGTGGCGGCGAAGTGCACCGCCGAGAGCTGCACATCGTAGCCGTGTAGTGCCATCTCCACCATCGCCTTGTGCAGGCTGGGAGCGTCCTGGCCGCCGGCGTCGGTGTGGAGGCGCTCGGCCTCGGTGGCGACGGCCATCAGCAGGGTTCCGGTGCCGCAGGCGAGGTCGGCAACGTTTAGGGACGCGGGAAACTCGTGGTCGCTCCAGTCCACGCCTTGCGGCCATTCGTGGAACACGAGGCGCGACAACAGGGTGGCGGCGGGAACGGAGGTGTAGTAGGCGCCGGTGAACTTGGCGTCGGTTAGTAGGGTGTGGAAGAGGCGGCCGGAGAGGTCGTGGCCTTCGAGCCGGCGGGTGTCCTCCATCGCCTTGACGAGATGGGCCAAGACCGGGGCCTGCACCTCGTCCGGCCCGTCGCCCAGGACGCTGAGTATCTCGACGGCGAGCTCGAACACCGGCACGTAGTCGATGTTGTCGCAGATGCCCTGCCATGCCCCGCCGAGTCCTGAGATGCCCTGGTTCAGAGATTCGCGCACCGTCGGCACCTCTTCGTTGGCGGCTGAGAGGCGGTCCTGAAATGCGAGGGCGTTGAAGAGCACCAGACACCCGATGCGGAGTGCGGCGGCGCGATCTTTTTCCTGGTCGGTCTCGGCGATGATGCCGGCGATCCGGCGGCGAACGCGGGCGTGCTTGCTGACCTGAGCGGTGGCTTGCTCCAGCGCGTAGCCCACCGCGCCCGCGGCGGCGGCCACGTGGTCTACGCCCTCCATCTCCAGCGGGAGGGTGCGCAGGTTGTCGGCGATGTCTGCGACCGAGCCGGTGCGGAGGTGTCGCTCGTCCAGGGGCTTGCCGCGCGAGCCGTGCACCCACCACTGGAGATCGTCCGCGGCGTCGAGGGCGGCGCGGGTGTCCTCAGCCTGCCGGAGCCGCGCGGGGTACAGCACGCCCAAGAGTCCGAGTGCGTCGGGGAAGTTGGCCAGTCGATCGTCAAGCTGGATTTCGAGCAGGCCGCTGGATTCTTCCCACTTGCACTCCAGGACGACGAGGTCACCGCTTCGCAGGTCGGCGCGGATGTCGGGTGCGCCCTCGGTGGTGCGGCGTTCGGCGCGCGCGGATATTCCCCTGTCGCGGAGGAGCTGGGCGAGGTGGACGTTGACGGCCTCTTCGCGGGTGTTCTCGGTGGTCATGGGTTGATCAGGTGCGGGGCCCTTCGTAGCGCATGTTGGGGGGGAGGGCGTCGGTGGCGCCGAGGGCGGTTAGGACGCGCTGGGCGACGAATTCGATCACGTCGTCGATGGTGCGCTGGCGCAGGTAGAAGGCGGGCTCGGGCGGCAGGATGGTCGCGCCGAGTTGGGCGAGCTCGGCGAGGTTGCGCAGGTGGATGACGCTGAGAGGGGACTCGCGGGGGACGACGACGAGGGGGCGACGCTCCTTGATACAGACGTCGGCGGCGCGGCGCACGAGGTTGTCGGCGAGGCCGTGGGCGACGGCGGCGGCGGTGGCCATGCTGCACGGCACGATGACCATGCCGAGGGTGGGATAGGTGCCGCTGGCTATGGGCGCGCGGAGGTCGCCGACCTGGTGGAATGTGAAGTTCCCACCGGCGTCCCAGCGTTCGAGGGCGGATCCGAAGGACTCGTCCATCTCCTCGCGCCAGACCATGCGGGCGGCGGAGGAGGCGGTTGCTACGACGGGAACTTCCATCGCGAGCAGCCGGTCGATTACGGCGTCGGCGAGCGCGGAGCCGCTGGCGCCGGTGATGCCGACGACGACGGGTTTTTCGCTGGGTGGGTGTTGCATATTGTGGGTTGCCTGCGTCATCACCCCCATCCTAACCTTCCCCCGTCAAGGGGGAAGGGACTCATTGGCCGCATCCTGACCTTCCGCCTGCGAAGGGGAAGGGACTGCGACTATTGTAGCAGAAGGGCTATGAGGGTCCCGGTGAAGACGGAGGTGGAGACGTAGGCGTTGATTCGGAAGAAGGCCATGCCGAATCGGGAGAGGTCGTCGGGGGAGACGAGGGTGTGCTTGTAGACGAGCAGCGCGGCGGCGATGATGCAGCCGGCGAAGTAGGGCCAGCCGAGACCGAACGAGACGCCCAGCGATAGGACGCACGCCACGGCGACCACGTCCAGGGCCCGCGCGAGCCTGAACGCGCCGACCACGCCGAATCTGCGGGCGACGGAGTAGAGATTGGCCTCGTCGTAGAAGTCTCGGTCCTGGGTGTGGTAGAGGATGTCGAAGCTGCCGGCCCAGGTGGCGACGGCGAGCGAGAGAACGAAGGGCTGCCAGCCGTAGCTGCCGGTGACGCCTATCCACGCGGCGGACGGCGCGATGGCGAGCGCCCAGCCGAGTAGCAGGTTGGCGGCCCAGGTGAAGCGCTTGGTGTAGGGGTAGAAGACCAAGTAGGCGATCGCGACCGGCGCGAGGATGAGGGCGAGGGTGTTGAGCTGCCAGGCAGCGAGGAAGAAGACGAGCAGCGACACCGTGATGAGCGCGCCGAGGTCGGCGACGCGCAGCCGGCCGCTGGGCAGATGGCGTCCGGCGTTGCGGGGGTTGCGGGCGTCGATGTGGCGGTCGATGACGCGGTTGGCGGCCATGCCGACGGTGCGGGCGCTCACCATGGCTACGGTAATCCAGATGAACTGGTGCCAGGTTGGGAAGCCGCGGGCGGCGAGCAACATGCCGGTGTAGGCGAACGGGAGGGCGTAGAGGCTCTCCTGGAAGTTGATGGCTCCCAGCATGAGGGGGATTTTTCTTGCGGTGGCTGTGAGGGTTGTCATAGTTCCGCGGCACCCCTCTCCCTGGGTCCCCGCTTTCGCGGGAACGACGTAAGTTGCGTCGTCATATGCCGTACTCGGTCCAGCGGTTGGTGACGAGGCGCTTGACGTCGTCGGTCATCACGATGTCGGGAGGCCACTCGCGGGTGAAGCCGTCCATGGGGCCCTTGGCGGTGGCGTCGATGCCGATCTTGCCTCCGAAACGCGCCACGGCGGAGGCGTGGTCGAGGTCGTCGGTGGGGCCCTCGGACAGGGTGATGTCGCGCCCGGGGTCGATGTTCGCGCCGACGCGCCAGGCGACCTCGGACAGGTTCTGCACGTCCACGTGGTCGTCCACGATGATGATGGCCTTCACCAGCATGAGCAGGCCGATGCCCCAGAGGGCGTGCATCACCTTCTGGGGGTGGCCGGGGTAGCGCTTGCGCATGGACACGATGACGAAGTTCTTGTAGATGCCCTCGGCGGGCATGTTCATGTCCACTATCTCCGGCACGGCCATCTGGAGGGCGGGCAGCATGAGCCGCTCGCTGGCCTTGCCCATGAAGAAGTCCTCGGTGGGCGGGCGCCCCACCATGGTCGTTGGGTAGATGGGGTGGCGCCGGTGGGTGATGGCGGTCACTCGCATGAAGGGGTAATCCTCGGCGGGTGAGTAGTAGCCTGTGTGGTCGCCGAACGGGCCCTCGGGGCGCAGCTCGCCGGGAGTGAGGTAGCCCTCGATTACGTACTCGGCGTGGGCGGGCACCTCGAGGTCCACGGTCTTGCATTTGACCACCTGGACGGCCTCGCCGCGAATGACGCCGGCGATGGCCAGTTCGTCCAG
The DNA here is from genome assembly GCA_965204815.1 of Dehalococcoidia bacterium. Classification (GTDB taxonomy): domain Bacteria; phylum Chloroflexota; class Dehalococcoidia; order Lucifugimonadales; family CATOSD01; genus CATOSD01. The sequence goes on along the minus strand of OZ242014.1, from coordinate 2,386,591 downwards.
GTCGGGCGGCAGCGGCATGGAGCCTGACCAGATGGTGGCGGGGTCGCCGCCGAGAGCCACGGCTACCTCCAGGCGCTCGTGGCCGCCGCGCACGCCGGCGTCGTGGTGGGCGGCGCCGACCTTGTGCGTCTGCCAGTGCAGGCCGGCGGTGCGCTCGTCGTATATCTGCATCCGGTAGGTGCCGACGTTTCGGCGTCCGGTGTCGGGGTCGCGCGTGATGACGAGAGGCAGCGTGATGAAGCGTCCGGCGTCCAGGGGCCAGCACTTGAGCGCGGGCATCACGTTCAGGTCGACGTCCTCGCCGGTGAGCACCACCTCCTGGCAGGGGGCGCGGCGCACCCGCTTGGGCCGCGCGCGTGCCACGCCGAGCACGTCCCCCAGCGCGCCCAGGCGCGCGCCGATGCCGGAGGGCGGTCCCTGGGCCAGCGAGAACAGGCGGCGGACGCGGTCTACGAGCTGGTCTACGTGGTCGACGCCGAGGGCCCAGGCGGTGCGCTGGTGGGTGCCGAACATGTTGATGAGCAGGGGTGCGTCGTAGCCCTCGACGTTCTCGAACAGCAGGGCCGGGCCGCCGGACTTGATGACGCGGTCGGTTATCTCGGTGATTTCGAGGTCGCGTCTGACGGGTGCGTTGATGCGGCGCAACTCGCCCCTCGATTCGAGGAAGGCGGCGAACTCGCGGATGTCCTTGAAGCGCACGGGGCTACCGCCGGGCCTCTAGGGCGTCGCGCAGCTCGGTGGACGAGACGTCCTGGCGGAATGCCGACTCGGGTATGGCCTCGAACAAGTCGGCGAAGCCGCGGGGTATAGGGACGTCGGCCAGCGTGTGGAACGCTCCGTCGTGGGCGCGGCCCGCCACCAGAAAGAGGCAGCCCTGCGCGCGGATGTGTTCGAGCGCGGAGACGAGGTTTGCGTCGCTGCCGTCGTAGTAGCGGGGGTCGACGAGCCGGGTGGCGGTGTCCCAGCCGATGACGAAGACGCAGCCGGGGAACAGGTCGGCCTTGCGGTAGAAGACGTGCGCGCGGGTGACGGCGACGGCTTCCGAGTCGTCGAACTGGGCAAGCCTGCGCCGGATTTCGGACTCGGCGAGCGGGGGCTTGTCGACGTTGGTGACGGACAGCTCGAACGTGGCGGGCGCGTCCAGAATGCGGGCGGCGGCGGCGGCGAGCCTGCGATGGCCGTCGTGCAGCGGGTTGAACGAGCCGGGCAGCACCGCGCCGCGCACGGGGGCGTCGGCCGAAGCGTTGCCAGCGGAGACGAGGGCGTGGTCGACGTGGCCGGCGGCGAGGGCCTTGACGGGGTCGTCGTAGGCGGTGCGCTCCACGTCTACGCGCTCGCGCTCGTCGAGGCCGAGCGGGAGGCTGGTGGGAACGCCCGCGGCCTCGGCGAAGGCGTTCAGCGTGAGCCGGCTGGCGACGGCGTCCTCGCCGGCGCGGTCGCGCAGGCCCTTCACGAACGTGAGGCTGTAGACGGCGGAGGCGGAGCCGGTCCAGTAGGCGACGTGGCAGCGGTGCTCGCCGCGCTTGGGTCGGTCGGTGGCGATGGTGGCGGTGCAGGCGACGCCGGCGACTGGGGCGTCGGCGTCGCGCAGGCGGAGGGCGCGGCGGTAGGCGGCGCGGGCCATATCGAGGGCGGTCTGCCTGGAGACGGCCTGGTCGGGGTCGTAGCCGACGAGATCGGCCAGCGCGGGGGCGGAATACGGGACGCGCAGCTCGAGCACGCTGCGCGACGCGCCGGCGACGCTCAGCAGCCAGGCGATGGCCTGCGTGCCCGCGCCGGCGACGGCGAACACGGCTGCGCAAGGCGCGGCGTGGAGCTTGGCTACGAGGGCGAGTTCTTTCTCGGCTGATGTGACTTTATCTGGCATGAGTCCTTCTCGCACGGGATAAACTATACGTCGGCGGGGGCGGGATTCGCAACGCCTTGACCCCACCCTGACCTTCCCACGTCGATAGGAAAGGACTCTTGGTAATCACCGAGTCTGAGCAGGCTCCGGTTGGCGGGAGTGTTTGACTTCCCTGAATGGATGTGGGAAGGTTGGGAATGGAATCTCCGGGGTATTCGCCCTCAACACTCTCGCCTCAAGGGTGCTTTCCCTCACTCGTCAGGAGCCAGGCTAATGCAAATCCAAGAACGTCTCATTGTTCCCGGCCTTGGCATCGTCATCCTGCTGGCCGCCTTCATACTCGGGGTGCCGCTGGTCTACAAGTTGCTCCTGGGGCTTCTCGGACTGGCGGCGTCCGCGACCTACTTCGCGCCTCCCGCCGTGCAGGTGGAGACTCGGATCGCCATAGCCGCGCTGGGCCTGATCATCCTTCTCATAGTTAGCTCCACGGCTTTCTGGCTGACGCTGCTGTCGTTCGGGGCCATTGCCGCCTTGCAGATCCAGCATCGCCATACGTTGCAACGGTCCCTGGCCACCGTCGCTTGGCTGAATGAATTGCTGGAGCGCCGCTCGAGCGCGCGAGCCGGCGAGGCCGCCGGTGGCGGCGGCCAAGAGGCGGGAGGCGCGGCTGTAGCGGCAGCCGGCGGCGGCGAGAGCGTCCAGGCTCCGGCGCCGTTGGAGGCCGGAGCGCTACCGGCATTCGTGCGGTTGAACGTGGGCGGGATCGGAACCTCGATCTTTGGCGTGATCGTCCTGCTGAGCCTATTCATGCCCTGGGTCATTTTCCTGGTCGACTATGGAAATGACGAGACTGAGAGCATGAGTTTCAGCCTGCTTGCGGCAGCCGACACGCTGGAGAGTTCCGTGCCTCACGTGTTCTTCGGCATCCTGCTCGTGCTGTGCCTGTTGAGTGTTGCCTCGATAGTGTTGCCCCCCCTTGTGTCGGCGATCGTCTCCATATTGGGTTTTGTCGTCACTACCTTCACATGGTTCTACTTCTTGGTGGGGAGTGAGGCGTTCGCAAAAGCCATTCTGGGAGACTATATTCCGCGAGGGGTCGCCGCAGGCACATTCCCCTATCTTGGCGTAGGGCTGGCCAGCCTCAGCTTCGTGGTCATCTTCGTGCTTCAGGTCATCCCCGCCCTGAACAGGACGAGGGGATAGGAGTAGGCCCAGCGAGTCCGGGCTGCTTCGGCTGTGCCCCCTCACCCTGACCCTCTCCCCCGCGTGGGAGAGGGGACGTTCAGAGGAGTTGCGCGCCTATTCCCAAAACGTTCCAAAATGGGTATCATTTTGCGTGCCGAATTGGCTGCGCGGCGTGAGCGCGCCGCACGCTGCGGGTGGGTCACGCTTGTGGGCCTTGCGAGCGGGTTAGGAGACGGGATATTGGACCAGTGCAAGATCGCGGTCGTCGGCGCTACGGGCGCCGTCGGCAGCGTGTTTCTCGACATCCTGGAGCAGAGGGACTTTCCGACCAGCGAGGTGCGCCTGTGCGCGTCGAGCCGGTCGGTGGGTAAGCGGCTCAAGGTGAAGGGGCAGGAGGTCGAGGTCGAGGCGGTGACGCCGGCGCTGCTGAGCGAGGTGGACATCGTGTTCATCTCGGCGAGCGGAGACGTGAGCCGGGAGGTCGCGCCGCTGGCGGTCAAGCAGGGCGCGGTGGTCATCGACGACAGTTCGGCGTTCCGCATGGACCCGGACGTGCCGCTGGTCGTGCCGGAGGTCAACGCCGACGACCTGGAAGACCACCGCGGAATCATCGCGATCCCGAACTGCTCGACGACGCCGCTGGTGATGGCGCTCAAGCCGCTGAACGACGTGAACCCGGTGAGGCGCGTCATCGCTGACACGTACCAGTCGGTGTCCGGCACGGGCGCCGCGGCGGTGGAGGAACTGCGCACGCAGACTGCGGGCGAACTGGACGGCGGGCGCGTGGAGCCGAGCGTCTACCCGCACCGGATCGCGTTCAACGCCCTGCCCCACATCGAGCCGTTCAAGGACAACGGCTACACCAACGAAGAGCAGAAGATGCTGTATGAGACGCGCAAGATACTGCACGAGCCGGAGCTGCCGGTCTCGGCGACGTGCGTGAGGGTGCCGGTGATGGTTGGGCACAGCGAGGCGGTGCACGTCGAGTTCGAGGAACCGATGGGTCCGGGCGAGGTGCGCGAGATACTGTCCGGGTTCCCCGGCATCAGGGTCGTGGACGACCCGCTGCGGAACGTGTACCCGATGCCGATAGACGCCGAGGGCGTGGACGAGGTTCTGGTCGGTCGCATCCGGCAGGACGTGTCCCACCCGAACGGGGTGGCCATGTGGCTGGCGTCCGACAACTTGAGGAAAGGCGCGGCCCTGAACGCGCTGCAGATAGCTGAGGAAGTAATGGCGAAGGGGCTGCTGCTCGAGCCAGGAAGGAAGGTCTAACCATGGTCGAGATAGGAAGACTCGTTACCGCGATGATTACGCCCTTCGACGAGAAGGGCGAGGTAAACTACGAGGAAGCGCGCAAGCTGGCGCTGGGTCTGGTCGAGTCCGGCAGCGACGGGCTGGTGGTCACCGGCACGACCGGCGAGTCGCCCACGCTGTCGGCGGACGAGAAGCTGCGGCTGTATTCGGAGATCAAGCAGGCGGTGGGAGACCGGGCGGCGGTGATCGCGGGCACGACCGACAACGATACCGCGAAGAGCATCGAGCTGAGCAAGGAGGCGGAGCGCGAGGGCGCGGATGCCATCCTGCTGACGGTGCCCGCGTACAACAAGCCGACGCAGGAGGGGCTGTACCAGCACTTCAAGTCCATCGCGGAGAGTGTCCACGTGCCGGGCATCCTGTACAACGTGACCAGCCGGACAAGCCTGAACATGTCCAACGAGACGACCGTGCGGCTCAGCCAGATCGACAACATCGTGGGCATCAAGGAGGCCGGCAGCGACCTGGACCAGATCACGCGGATCATCCGCGACACGGACGACGACTTCCGGGTGTGGAGCGGCAACGACAACGAGACGTTCTACATCATGGGTCTGGGCGGCTACGGCATCGTGAGCGTGGCGTCGCACCTGGTGGGTCGGCAGATCAAGGCGATGATGGGGATGATCCTGGAGGGTGAGATCGAGAACGCGGCGGCGGAGCACCGCCGGCTGCTGGAGCTGTTCAAGATACTGTTCCTAGTGTCGAATCCCATCCCGGTGAAGTACTGCGTGCGCAAGGCCGGCTACGACGTCGGCGAGCCGCGGCTGCCGCTGTGCGGCCCGGACGAGGCGACGGCGGCGGCGATCGACGCGGTGGTGTCGGGGTACACGATAGACCTGCCGGCGCCGAGCTAGGGGGCGTTCAGTCCGGCAAAGAGGAGGCCCGCCGTGTGGCGGGCCTCTCTTTTGTCTCTATCGGCTCTTGCCGGCCTTTGTGGGGTTGGCGATTGACAGAAACTACTCTACGCCCCTTTACAGGTTCTATCCAAGACTAGGTGACAAAGGACAGCCATAGTTGTGCGCCTCATGTGCTATTGGCAAGACTCCTTCTATGTTGGGCCAAGGCACCTGCATCTCAGTCTCACCATACACGCGAACGTTGGGGCCGTCCTGAGACATTCCCCAATCACCGGTGGGTAAACTGTCTTCCCAGCTTCGCTGTGCATCTTCCATCGAACGAAACTCATCGCGAATGTCATCGGACATATCGTACAAGTCTGACAAACGCGCGTCGGGGTTGTTCAGTGGTTGAGCACCATGACTGGCCTGCACAACAAACACAGGCACACCAGACTCAGCTGCGACTTCTTTACTCTTGCCGAGATTGCTATGCCTTATCTCAATGAATGCAGTGGTCTTTGCATTCAAAACAATCTGAATATCCGGCCTGCAATATGCGCCGCTCGGAGCCGTGTAACGCTCTTCCGTCAGTATTTCAACTTTGCCTAGCGTTCGGCCTCCGTGGTCACTGTCTTGGTAAATCACCTCATCAAACAACTCAATGAGGTGCTTAACTTCACAACTGGGACTTGGGCAAACCCAAAGCAGAAGCAGCGGGCCGGGTATGGGGTCATTGTCCGCCATACGCCGCAGATACTCAGCCCACTGCTCTTTGGTTTCTTCATGCAGAGGCCCCTCACCACCTCTTGCCCTGCAAATGCTGCCGGGTGAGTGTCGAAAGTAAGGCCGCCGCTTCTCGCCAAACACAGGCCACAACGTACACTTCTCATGGGGAAGGCCCAGAAGACCAGCATGAGGTTTCCGGGGTTCAGCGTCCTCGATGTGAACCTCACGACCATCCTTCGTAGCAATGGCCCTTGTAATCATGTCATTGTCCTGCGCAGTTCAGTGACGTCCAGTCAGAGAATCCATCAAACTGAAGCACCGCCTGGGATGGACTTGCACTCTCACGCTACGACGTCGGGTGGGGAACATCGAACCCGTCTTCAATCATGGTTTCAATCCACAGACGCTTGGCGTCTTCGAGGTTCTCCAGCGCCTCGTCCGGGGTTGCGCCGTCCGTCATGCACCCCGGCAAGTCCGGTATCTGTGCAAGCCAGAACACGTCACCGTCCTCGTCCAGATGTGTGAGCTTGACCGGATAATCGAGGCCCATGTAGTGTTCCACAGTCCCCATTGGCAACCCCCTCGTGGAAACCTCGGCTCTTACCCTCGCAGGAGGCGCTTGACGATGACGGTCTCGTCGCGATGGGGGCCGGTGGAGATGACGTCGACGGGACAGCCGATGAGTTCTTCAAGGCGCTGGACGTACTTGCGAGCCTGCTTGGGAAGCTCTTCCAGCGTGGTGGCGCTGGCCGTGGGACTGTCCCAGCCCTCGTGATCCTCGAAGACGGGCTTGCAGCGCTCGAGCGCGGCGACGCCGCCGGGGAACTCCTGAGTAACCTCGCCGTCCAGCTCGTAGGCGGTGCACACCTTTACGGAGTCGAAACCGTCCAGCACGTCCAGCCGGGTGACGATGGCTGAGGTGTAGCCGTTCACCTGGGAGCTGTAACGGGCGGCCACGGCGTCGAACCAGCCCACTCGGCGGGGGCGGCCCGTGGTGACGCCGAATTCCTGGGCGAGCTCGCGGATGTGGGCACCGGTGTCGTCGTTCAGCTCCGTCGGGAACGGCCCGGTGCCCACACGGGTTGAGTATGCCTTGAACACGCCCATCACGTCGGAGATGTGGCCGGGGTGCACGCCCAGGCCGACTGACACGCCGCCGATGGTGGGGTTGGAGGACGTGACGAACGGGTAGGTTCCGTGGTCCAGGTCGAGCAGCGCGCCCTGGGCGCCCTCCAGCAGCACGTTGGCGCCGGCGGAGAGGGCGTCGTTCACGATGCGCTCCACGGGGCCGATGAGCGGCGATAGGCGCTCGGACCACTGGCGGCACTTGGCATAGACCTCGTCCAGATCGACGGGGTCGCCCTCGTAGACCTTGGTGATGACCGCGTTGGTGTACTCGAGAATGCTCTGCAGTCGTGGGTAGAGCGCCTCGATGTCCAGCAGGTCGGCGGCGCGGAGGCCGGTGCGGGCGGCCTTGTCGGCGTAGGTGGGGCCGATGCCCTTGCCGGTGGTGCCGATGGCGGACTTGCCGCGCGCCTGCTCGGTGAGGGCGTCCAGGGCCACGTGGTAGGGCATGATGAGGTGGGCGCGCTCGCTGACCATCAGGCGGTCGGAGATGTCCATGCCCTGCTCTTTCAGACCGTCGATCTCGTCCAGCAGAACGTCGGGATCGACGACCACGCCGTTGCCAATGACGTTCATCGTCTGCGGCCAGAAGATGCCGCACGGCACGATGTGGAAGCTGAACTTGCCTTTGCCGTTGACGACGGTGTGACCGGCGTTGTTGCCGCCGGAGAACCGCGCCACGATGTCGGCGTCGCGGGAGAGGACGTCGATGATCTTGCCCTTCCCTTCGTCGCCCCACTGCGCTCCCAAGACTGCGTAGGCTGGCATTAGGTCTCCTCGTTCCTGAGGTCGGCCCGGTCGGGACGGCGCGCCGCATGAGACGCGCGCGGCCTATTCCCCACGAACCGACAAGGGGAATCGCTAAGTGATTAGCCTACAGATTATATCAGAACGGCGGTGTTGTGGGGAAAATCAGCTTTGGCGTCGGCGGGCCGGTTGTCCCTCGCGCGGTGAAATAGGGTAGAATCGTGCGCGGACGGCGCGCAGCGAGCGCGGCGGCCCGGAGGACTTAGAGCGATGACTGACCGAGAAGACACCGAATCACTGTACACGGAGTTGACGGACCCGGCCTGGCCGATCACGAGAGCGCAGCCGCGCAGCTTCTTTCGCGCGCCGCTGTGCGACGACCTGGACTCGCTGGACGCCGAGGTGGCGTTTCTGGGCGTGCCGTTCGACCAGGGCACGTTCGGGCGGCCCGGGGCGCGTTACGGCCCGGACGCGGTGCGGGACTGGCCGCGCGTCTACTCTTACGAAGACCCGAAGGGCCGGCAGCGGCAGGCGGAGGGCTACTTCGACATCGACGCGGGGGACGAGCTGCTGCGCGGCATCACGATGGCGGACTGCGGCGACGTGACAATCGTTCCGTCGGAGGTGATACGCAACTTCCAAAAGCTGACTCAGGCCGTCGAGAAAATCGTCGATCGGGGAGCGTTTCCGGTCGTCGTTGGCGGCGACCACGCCATCACGTTCCCGGTTGTGCGCGGGCTGAGCAAGTTCGGGCCGCTGAACGTGGTGCACTTCGACGCGCACATGGACTACTCGCACGAGACGCAGGGCGTGCTGTACACGCACGGCAGCCCCATACGCCGCTGCAGGGAGCTCGACTTCGTGGACCACATCACCTCGCTTGGGATACGCTCGGCGCGGCGCAAGCCTTACGAGGAGTCGCAGCGGGACGGCAGTCTCATCATATCGACACGGCGGTTCAAGGAATTGGGACCACAGGGGGTGGTCGACCTGATTCCGAGCGGCCAGAACCTGTACGTCACCTTCGATATCGACGTGATGGACCCGAGCCAGGCGCCGGGCACGGGCACGCCGGAGGTTGGAGGTCTTTACTACGAGGAGGCGCGGGACTGCCTGACGGCGCTGGCCGAGCGCGACAACCTGGTGGCGTTCGACATGGTGGAGGTCGCGCCGCCCTACGATTCATCGGAAATCACGATACAGCTAGCTGCCAGGCTCATCATCGACGTGCTGTCTACCAAGTTCCCTTCCCGATCGGCTGAGCCGCAGCAGGAGGCATAACCACAATGACCACGCTGTTCACAAACGCGACGCTGCTGGACGCTACCGGCGCCGCGCCCCGCCCGGACATGGCGGTGCTCGCCGGAGAGGGGCGCGTCGCCTGGATCGGGCCGTCGTCCGAGGCGCAGCCGCCGGAGGGCGCGCGCGTGATCGACCTGGGTGGCAAGACGCTCATGCCGGGGCTGATCGACGTGCACATGCACATCACCCAGGGCGCCGAGCCCAACCCCATTGCCGAGTTCACGGAGACGGTGCCGTTCATGGCGCTGCGCGGCGCGGCGCAGGCGGGCATCCTGCTCGACTCCGGCTACACGACCATGCGCAACCTCGGCGCGTTCGGCTACTCCGACGTCGCCATACGCGAGGCCGTCAACAAGGGCCTGGCGCGGGGGCCGCGTATGCTGGTGTCCGGCGAGATGGTCATCACCGAGGGCTCCGGCGAACGCGGGTTCCTGCGCCCGGAGGTGCAGATTCCGGAGTCCGGCATGTTCGTGGGCGTCGAGGGCGCGCGGAGGGCGGTGCGGCGGCAGGTGTACAACGGCGCGGACGTAATCAAGCTGATCGCGAGTGGTCGCGTCGGCTCCAACGCCTACTCGATGCCGTGGGACACCGAGATGACCCAGGAGGAGATGTCGGCGGTCTGCGACGAGGCGCACCGCTGGGGCAAGCGCGTGGCGGCGCACGCATACTCGGCGCAAAGCGTGGCGATGTGCGCGATAGCCGGCGTGGACAGCATCGAGCACGGCGCGCTCGTGGACGAGCCGACCATCGCGCTCATGGCGGAGCGCGGCGTGTCGCTGGTGCCCACGATGACAGCGTTCCACTCCTACCTCGGCCCTGACGCCGAGGAGCGCTATCCGGCATACCGGCTGGCGCGCGGCAGGCCGATGGCGCAGCACCAGCGCGATCACTTCCAGACCTACATGGACTACGGGCTGAACATCGCCACCGGCTCGGACGGCCCGAGGCCGGGCTGGCCGCCGGGCACGTCGGCGCTGGAGATGTGGCTGCTGGTCGACGCCGGGATGCCGCCCATGCAGGCGATCCAGGCGGGTACGCGCAACGGCGCGAGGGTGCTGGGGCTCGAGGACGAGGTCGGAACCGTGGAGCAGGGCAAGGCCGCCGATCTGATAGTCGTGGACGGCGACCCCGTCGCGGACATCGCGATCCTCCAGGACAGAGAGCGAATCTCGCTGGTGATGAAAGAGGGCGAGATTGTCCGGGAGTGAGGGGCGGCGTATGCGCTTCGGGCAGTTCCTGTTCCCGGTCAGCCACGTCCCGGCCAACGACGGCGCGGCGATTGATAACGCGCTGGCCGAGGTCGAGCTGGCCGAGCGGCTGGGCTTCGACGCGGTGTGGCTCACCGAGCACCACTTCGATGGCGCGTCCGCCTACGCCGACCCCCTGGTATTCGGCGCGGCAATCGCCGCCAGGACACAGCGCATCCGCATCGGATTCGCGGTGGTGGAGATGGCCTTCCATCACCCGGTCCGGCTCGCGGCACAGACGGCGCTGCTCGACAACCTGAGCCACGGCAGGCTGATAGTGGGAACGGGTCGGGGTTCGGCCTTCAATCATTACGAGTACCTGGGGTTCGGGCTGACGATGGAGGAGGGCGTGGAGCGTCTGCCGGAGGCGGAGGAGCTGCTGGTGCGCTCGTGGACCGAGGAGCCGCTGCATTTCGAGGGGCAATACTGGAATGTGAGGTTTCCCCAGCTACGCCCGCGTCCGGTGCAGAAGCCGCATCCGCCCCTGGTGCGCGCCTGCATCAGCGAGGCGTCCACGATGGCCATGGCCCGCATCGGGCGACCCATCCTGATGGGCGTGCAGTCCATGGACACGACTCGGCTGCGTCTGGAGCAGTACCGCGATACCATGCTGGCGGAAGGGCACGGTGAAGAGGCCACGGAGAAGGCGCTGGACCAGTGCTGGGTGGCGCGCAACCTGATGCTGGGCGAGAGCTACGACGAGGCGGTGGAAGTAGCCGAGTACGGGTTCGAGCGGGAGCGCAAGCACTTCCGCGAGGCGCGGGAGATCTACAATCCCGGCGGATTCCCCAAGCCGCCGCCGGGTACGCCGCTGGCGCCGGGCGAGGACCTGCATCAGTCTTTCATCATTGGGACGCCCGACCAGGCGGCGGAGAAGATAGCGGAGCTGCGGGACATCGGCGTGCGCAACCTGATGCTCAAGCTGAACACGGGCGAGATGCCACCGGACAAGGTGCGCGCGTCGATGCGGCTGTTCGGCGAGAAGGTGCTGCCGCTGTTCGGGTAGGGGGCCTGGAACCGGCCGGAGGCTGTCCAATCCCCCACCCATCGAGCGGGAAGGGCCAATACGGAGCCCCCCTACCCCAGCACGACCTCGGCGATGCGTTCCACGTCCGCCAGCGATTCGGCCTCGGCCGCCGTCTCCAGGCGAATGGTGACGCGGTCGGCGCCGGCCTCCTCGAAACGCTTGAGCAGGTCGGGGTCGGGCTGCTGGCCGAACACGGTTATCTGGATCGAGGCTGGGTCGCGGCCGGCGGCGGAGGCCAGCTCGTCCAGCGTCGCGCGGCCCTTCGCCACGTCCTCCGGGCTGACGCGGTTGGGCATCCAGCCGTCGCCGTACTCCACGACGCGGCGGAAGACGTTGCGGGCCATGCCGCCGAGCAGGACCGGCGGGTGCGGGCGCTGCACCGGGCGCGGGAACGAGTAGACCGGCGGGAAGTCGTAGTACTTGCCGTGGTACTCACTCTCGACCTTGGTCCATAGCTCCTTCATCGCGAGGACCGACTCGCGCGCCTGCGTCCAGCGGTGATCGAAGTCGCCGCCCAGAATCTCGCTCTCCTCCCTGTTCCAGCCGGCGCCGACGCCGAAAATGAAGCGTCCGCCGGAGTACATGTCCAGCGTGGCGACCTCCTTGGCGAGCAGAATCGGGTGGCGCTCCGGCAGCAGCACTATGCCCGTGGCGAGCTTGAGCGTGGTGGTGACGCCCGACGCCCGGGCGAGGGCGACGAACGGGTCCACGATGTCGGCGTAGACCTTGGGGATGACGCCGTCCGGCGAGCCCGGCCAGGGCGATGCCGTGTTCACCGGAATCATGGGGTGCTCGGGGACCCAGAGCGAGTCGAACCCAAGCTCCTCGACTCTTCGCGCGACGGTGGCTACGTCCACCGAGTAGTCCGTCAGAAACGTGGATATGCCGATGTCCATTTGCTGCTCCCTTTGTCTGGCTTGGCGGCGGGCCACTCCCCCGCCCGTTCGGATTGACAATCCTCCGCACAAAGATACACTCAAACGCGATTGCCCGCCAATGGCCTGCCAGGAGGATTCAGGAGTTGGAAGTCGTCCCAGGCGTTCACGCGGTGCCGGGCGTCCGGTGGTCGCGCACCTACCTGATAGTCGAGCGCGACCGACTGGCGCTGATAGACACCGGGCCGCCGATGAGCGCCCGCCGCGTGTTCGAATACGTCGAGTCGATAGGACGCCGGCCCGAGGAGATCGAGCTGGTGCTGATGACGCACGGCCACCCCGACCACGTCGGCGGCGCGCGTGCCATCGTGAAGCGCACAGGGGCGTCGGTGCACGCGCACACAAGCGACACGCACCGCAAGTGGCGCGGCAAGAGACGCTACCTGGGCGGCGGCGGCGTTCTGGCAAGAGTTCCTTTGGTGCGGAGAACGGAGGCGCACGCGCCGGTGGAGAACGGACAGGTCACCGACCTGCTGGGCGGCCTGCGAGTGCTGCACACGCCGGGTCACACGCCGGGCAGCGTGTGCTACCTGCTGGAGCGCGAGGGGCTGCTGTTTTCGGGCGACACGCTGTTCAGCGACGGCGAGCGCGTGAGCCGCTCGGTGCCGTTTCCGGGCTACAACCGTGACGACTACGTGGCGTCGCTGCGGTCGCTGGCGGAGATGGACTTCGGCATCCTGTGCGGCGGCCACGGCGCGCCGCTGCTTCGGGGGGCGTCGCGTAGGCTGCGGGAGCTGCTGGACGTGAGACCGGAGCCGCCGACGTGGGGCGGGTTCTTCGGCAGCATACCGCGCCGGATGCGGGTGCGCAGGCCGTTCACGGGGGAGTGGTGAGGGCGCGCCGGGAGGTGGGTTGCGCTTGCCAGTGGGCGCGCCGTTCGCTAAAATTAGTCCCACTTCGGGCAACGTAGCTCAGCGGCAGAGCGGGCGCTTCATAAGCGCTAGGTCGGAGGTTCGAGCCCTCCCGTTGCCACCAGCCCATCCTCCGCGCATGTTCCGGCGGAGGCGCTGGCTCATCGGGGCGGTTAGCTCAGTGGTTAGAGCGCTTGCTTCACACGCAAGAGGCCGGAGGTTCGACCCCTCCACCGCCCACCAGCGGCGCCAAGAACTGGCGCTTACGTGTTAGAATTGCCGCACATCGCAAGGAGCGGCGTTGCATGGACAGCCCCGAGAATCCCTACAAAGTGCGGCTAGACGTATCCAACTTCGGCCCAATCGCAGAGGCCAGCGTCGAGTTGCGCCCGCTCACAGTCTTTGTCGGCCCGAGCAATACGGGCAAGACGTACCTCGCAACCCTGACTTACGCGCTGCACCGTTTCTTCACCGGCGCTTCTTTAAGATCACCAATAGAACTTTCCGAGTCCCTGGAACATGGTTCGAACAGATTGCCGTACGGCGACGCCTTTGCCAAAGAACATTATTCAGATTACGAAATGGAGCTCATGTCAAATTGGGTCAAGGACGTGGGCGGTGTGCCGGGTTCTCCCCTCGCATCGCAACGTATTCCTGAAGAGGTCGCTACCGTTATTCGGCGCCAGCTTCGGCCTCACGATGTCTGGGGCGAGTTGCTGTCTGGGGAGTTGGCAAGATGTTTTGGAATCAATAGTGCGAGACGGCTAAACAACTATGGTTCGGATTCCCGCGCGAACATTTCGATAGACTGCCAGGAGTGCAATGGGAATATCGTAAATTCCGCGTTGAAGTTTAGCTTTGGCCTTCCGTCAGGTGAGGCGAAAGAAGCGTTAACAGTTTCTAGTTCAGATCAATTGAGAATCTCGAATGAGTTCGTTAATCCCCAGGCAAGGCGATTCGGGCTGTTGCGATTCCTAGTGTTACAGAGCAAGATTGAGATAGACCCAGCTCTGATGACCGCTATAAGCGGGGAAATTGCAGCGGGTGTTGCGTCGACAATGATCACACCACTCAGCTCACCGGCTTACTTCCTGCCTGCAGATCGCACTGGGACAATGAACGCTCACCGCGCAATCGTAGAGTTGATAGCTGCTGCGGCGCCTTACGCAGGTCTCGGGACTGGCATCTCATTGCCTAGTTTGTCAGGGGTGTATTCGGACTTCTTGTTCCAATTGCATCAAATGGCTGGTGCTGAGCAGCAATCCATATCGGACCAACACTCCGATCTTGGAACCAACATTGAACTCAAGGTGCTTTCCGGTAGAATTCAGACAGATCGGTCAAATCCCAGCTATCCCTCCTTTCTATACCTGCCGTTGGGATGGGAAAGAGAACTCCCCTTGATGAACGCATCGTCCATGGTCTCGGAGCTCGCGCCCGTCGTGCTGTATCTACGGCACGTGGTGAAGCCGGGTGAGACGCTTATCATCGAAGAGCCGGAGTCGAACCTGCACCCGGCCATGCAGGTAAAGTTGATGCAGCAGTTGGCGGCAGTGGTCAATGCCGGCGTGCGAATCATGATCACTACGCACAGCGAATGGATACTGGACGAACTCGCAAACCTGGTGCGTCTGTCGGAGCTGCCCCCGGAGAAACGCACTCCCCGGCTCAAGGACGAACCCGCGCTCGACCCGCGCGATGTGGGCGTGTGGCTATTCGAACGTGGCGAAGACGACGACGGTTCGCATGTGAAAGAACTGCCGCTTGACCTGAACCAGGGTGGGTTCAAGTCCGGATACGAAGACACCGCGCGGCTCACGTACAACCAGTGGGCTGCAATCCACAACTTGATTCAAGAGTCGAGCCCAAGTTGAATCTACTGGAGGAGATCTTAGCTGATGTAAGTCCCGGCTGCGTTAGCTACGTCTGTGAGGACGAAGGGTGTTCTCTCTCTCTGGAAGAGTTGGACGCGGACGAGTATGCCCTGCTCACAATGGACGGTCCACACTCGCCTGCCCCTCAAGACGAGACCAGGTGCGACTTCCTATTCTTTGGACGGATACCAGGCTCAGACTGGTTCTGGGTGGGCGCGGTCGAGCTAACTGCGAGTGTGAACAAGTCATCGACCAGAATCCTTACCCAACTTCGTGCCGGCGGACGGTTGGCCGAGAGCCTAGTCCCGGGAGAGCGAGATGTACAATTCGCCCCCGTGGCCGCTGGTCCGTTTGGGAAGTTTCGGCGAAGGGAGTTCCGCAAGGTCGAGAACGGTGTTCCCTTTCGCAATCGGCCAGTCCTAGCGGTAGCAGTCGAGTGCGGCAGCACACTTTCGGCCGCGCTGAGGCAGAATTCGCGCGGGTAGCCAGGCGCAGCCGCCATCCGTTGTGAATCGGATAATCACGTGCGCCCGTTGATTTACATCGGTGGGCCTTTTTTCTCCATTCGGGCCTACAGGCATTTTACCCACCCCCTTCATCAAATGACGGTGTAAGCCATTGTTTAACATCACCCTCAACCGAAATACACTCAACTTGATCTAAGGTTATCCCGTACTTGTCCGCAAGAATCTGATGACCTTCCTGTTCCAGTTGAATGACCTCAGTTGGGCTACGCTTTCGGCTTTCCCGAATCAGAATGTCCTCGAGGAGTACCAAGTCATCGTAGATCTTTCTTTTTGCCTTTTCATGCATTGAGAAATGGCTACATCGTCCAACCCTGTCCTCAACCTTATCTGCCAACCCTTCTAAGAATGAACCTTCAAAAGAAACTGTTGGCGTCGGAACAACAATTGTTGTTGGAGTTGGGGTATGACTCTTTGGTAACTCAGGCGTCTCGGTTGGCAACGGCAATTCTCCTGGCGTTCCGCAGGCATTTGAGACACCCGCTAGTCCAAGCAAGAAAACTGTTTGCAATACGACAAGAATGGCAATTGACTTTTTCAAAATAGGAACTCCGCTGCGACAAGCTGTAGGTTTCCTCTCCACAAGTCTCTTGTAAGCACATGGGTCGCAAGGGAGTACAAATGCTCACGACTTGCTAATGGTCCATGCTCAATTGGAATCTGTAAACCTGTAGAGAGCAGCCGTACCATGACTGTATCACACACTGATACGGCACCCACCACACAGATCATTTGCGCATGCAATCGGGCTATCGCCGGTTGACGTGCTCAATCACGGCTTCTGAGAGTCCGCCGATGCTCCGCCGGGACGCGGTGATGACTCTTGGGTCCCCTTTGGCGTCAAAGTGCGACGACACCTTGTGGTCAAGGATAGTGCCGCCCCAGATAACGATGATCTCGGCCCACTGGCGGTCGGCGCGGAAGTAGCGGTTGTCTCTAGCCTTTGAGCCGTCCACAAATCTCCATTCCACGCCGGGCGGCGACTTCTCGCGTATCTCTCTGCGTTTTGCCTCTGTGCCTCCGACGACGAGGATTCTACGGACATCGGCCTCTGCCAGTCTGGACACCATAACCATCAGCGAACTGCGGTCTGTCGAGCCTCCGCAAATCATGCAGTTTGCCTGTTCCACTAGAATCGCCGGATTCCCGGTGGCCTTTGTTCGGCAATCACCGTTCCTACAGTGCCAGACAAAGGCGTCCTGTAGTGCCTGTAGAGCGCGTTGGCGTTTCTCCGAAGCGATATTGGTACGATTGGGACGAGAGATGATCTTGGCGGAAACAAGGGCGTCGCGCGCGGCCATCTGTGCGTCGCGCGTGGCAATGCCAAAGTCCTTCAACATCTTTTCGATTGAGACGTCGGCCACGGCTCGCACCCTTGTGGGAATACGGTTTGGGGGAAACGGCTGGCAGGAGCGGCAGGACTCGAACCCGCGACCCTCGGTTTTGGAGACCGATGCTCTACCAAACTGAGCTACGCTCCTGCGCGTGGCATATTGTACCACACGGCGCGGGGGCGGGCTAACCTGGACGTGGCCGTCGTGACTCTCACCCTCTCGCGGTTTTCCCGCCGAGTGCCTGTCCAGAGCGGCCTCCCGACCAGTCCGCGCCGGTCGTCTTGACAGCGCCGCGACGGCGGTGCGACACTTGACGCACATCTCGTGACCCCGGCCCGGAGACACATTTGATAATAGACATCCACACTCACACCTACCCCACGTCGATTGACAGTGAGTTGACCCCGGAAGAACTGATCAAGGAATCCAAGAGGCTTGGCCTCGACGGTATCTGCATCACCGACCACGACGGCTTCTGGGACCCCGAGGAAATCCACCAGCTATCGCGAGACTTCGACTACCTGGTGATTCCGGGATGCGAGGTAACCACCGAAGAAGGCCACCTGCTCGTCTACGGCCTCTCCGAGTACATCTTCGGTATGCACCGCGCCTCGACGGTGAAGAAGATGGTCGACGAGGTCGGGGGCGTGATGGTGGTGGCCCACCCCTACCGGCGCACCTACAGGGAAGAGGCCGACAGCGGCGGAGAGGCCTACGACGAGATGCTGGACCGCGCGGCCCGCAACGAGGTGTTCCAGCGCGTCGACGCCGTGGAGGTGTTCAACAGCAGGGGCTCCGACCAGGAGAACGAGTTCTCGCACGGCATCGCCCGCCGGTTCGGCCTCAAGGGCACCGGCGCAAGCGACGCCCACAAGCTGTCGGACATCGGCACCTACGCCACCGAGTTCGAGCGCCCCATCCACTCCCTCGAGCAGTTCATCCACGAGCTCCGCGCCGGCCGGTTCAGCCCCGTCGCCCTCGAAAAGCGCGCGCGGCTCAAGGTCGCCCCCTAGCCCAGGACGGAACCATGCCCGAAACCCTTTTGGAAGTGCGCGACCTGCACACCTATTTCATGACCAAAGAGGGCACGGTCAAGGCCGTCAACGGCGTCTCGTTCGACCTCGAAGAGGACAGCGTGCTCGGCCTCGTAGGCGAGAGCGGCTCAGGCAAGACCGTCACCGCGCTGTCCATACTCCAGCTTGTGCCCTTCCCCGGCAAGATAGTCGAAGGCAGCATCACCTACGCCGGCGAGAGTCTGCTCGACATGTCCACCGACCGGCTGCGCGCCATCCGCGGGCAGGAGATTTCGCTCATCTTCCAGGACTCCGGCGCCGCCCTCAATCCCGTCATCCCCATCGGCCGGCAGGTCGAGGAGATCATGCTCGAGCACACGGACATGGGTAAGCGCCAGGCGCGGTCCGTGGCCGAGGACCTGCTGAGGCAGATGGGCATTCCCGACGCCCGCCGGATGCTGGACCAGTACCCGTTCCAGCTCAGCGGCGGTATGGCCCAGCGCGTGATGATGGCCATAGGCGTCGCGCTCAATCCCCGCGTGCTCATCGCCGACGAGCCGACGTCGAACCTGGACGTCACGCTCCAGGCCGAGATGCTCCAGCGCCTGCGCCGGCTGCGCCAGGAGAACCACTCGGCCATCATGCTCATCACCCACGACCTGGGCGTGATAGCGCAGATGGCCGAGCGCGTGGTGGTGATGTACGGAGGCACGGTGGTCGAGCAGGCCACGACGCGCGACTTGTTCGTCCGGCACTACCATCCCTACACCTGGGGGCTGTTCCAGGCGCTGCCCAGGCTCGACGCGCCCCAGCGGTCGCTCACGCCCATGCGCGGCGCGCCGCCCCAGATGATGGACCCGCCCGACCAGTGCCCTTTCCTGGCCCGCTGCTCCAAGGCAACCGCCGAGTGCCGCACCAGCCCCCGTCCGCCGCTGGAAGAGATCGCCGCCAACCACTGGGTGGCCTGCTACAACACCATCGGCTACGACTAGCGCGCCCGCGCCGCCCGCCCGCGGCTCACCGCCACCAGCGACGCCGCCAGCATCTCGACCGCCACCCGCTCGTCCAGCTCGCTCCGCTTGATGCTCGCGTCCGTCTCCAGCAACTCCCGGTGCATCGCCGCCAACTGCCCGAAGTCCAGCCGCTGCTCCTGCCCCATCACACGCCGCGCGGCGAACTCCGGTATGCCCAGCGCGCGGCCAATTTCCGTGGAGCCCAGGCCGCGAGCGCGCATCTCCTTCGCCAGCAGCAGGTGCCGCACCTGCCTCGCCAGCATCGCGATGACGAAGCTCGGCGCCGCGCCCGAGTCCAGAGCGCGCAGTATCTGCCCGATGGCGGCGGACGCCCGGCCCTCGATCACCGCGTCCACGGTCTGGAAGATGTTGGCGTCCCTGGCGTAGACCACCGCCCGCCGCACGTCGTCCGCGCTCACCGTCTCGCGCCAGCGGTACACGGCCAGCTTGTCCAGCTCGCTGGCGAGCACCCGCAGGTTGCCGCCCACCGCGTCGGCAAGCTCGGTCGCCGCGTCCGGGGTGATGGCCATGCCCTGCGACGACGCGCGGTCCAGGATCCACCGCCGCAGGCCGTCGCCTCTCGGCGTGCGAAAGCCACGCAATGTGGCGTGCTCTCTCACCCTGGTGAAAAGGGGATTGCGGTCGGTGAGCGGGCCGTCCGCGAAGACGAGATCCGTGGTGGGCGGGACGGCCGGAAGCAGGTCGCCCAGGCCCTCCCACTCGCCCAGCGACGCGCGCCCGCCGCGCCCGCCCCTGCCGCGAGAGCCGCCGCCCCGCCTCGGCTCGAACCGTCCCAGCAGCCCGTCGACGGACACCAGCCGCTTGTTCGCCATGAACGGCACGGCGTAGCAGGCCTGGGCAAGCTGGTCGAAACCCGCCTCCGCTCCCAGCAGCGCCGTCACGTTCGAGTCGCGCATCTCCTCCGGAGTCACCTGCTCCCTCAGCGCGGCCAACTCCTCGCGCACCGAGAACTCGTCGTCACCGTACAGCACGTAAATCAAGCGCCGGTACTCCAGAAAGCGTAGCGTATGCTAGAATGGCCCCATACCCACCGGATGAAAGCGAGGCGAAGTTGGGCAGAGCACTGCTGATGCTGCTGTCGTGGTCCGGCATCCCCCGGCTGCTTGGCCGGCTGCTGCGGGACAGCCGCGTCCCACTGCGCGCCAAGCTGCTCGTGATTGGAACCGCCGTCTACATCATCTCCCCGTTCGACCTCGTGCCCGACATAATACCACTGCACGGGTGGATAGACGACGCCCTGGCGCTGCTGCTCTCGTCGGTGATGTTCCTGGGCATGGTGCCGGGCGAAGTGCTGTGGGAGCACCTGCGCGGCCTGAACTCGCCGACCCCACCGAACTCGGGGCGCGACAAGCCCAACCGCGGCGGCGACGTGATCGACGGCGACTACCGCAGGGTCGACGACTAGGCGCCGGCCGGGAACACCGAGCTCCTCATGCAAGTAGGCATCGTGGGCCTGCCAGCGAGCGGCAAGACGACCGTGTTCTCCGCCCTCGTGGGCAGCGTGCCCCAGACCGACGGGCGAGCCAGGCCCAGCGTCGGCGTGGTGAAGGTGCCCGACCCGCGGCTGGACGCGCTGGCCGAGATCTTTGACTCGCGGCGCGTGGTCCAGTCCGAGCTCGCCTTCGTTGACCTGCCACCCGCCCCCGAGGGTTTCGGGGAGACGCGCGGCATCGGCGGCCAGTTCCTCAACGACCTGCAGGCCGTCGACGCGCTGCTGCTGGTCGCCCGCGCTTTCGACGATCCCTCCGTACCGCACCCCACCGGCAGCGTGGACCCCGTCCGCGACGCCGAGACGATGCTGTACGAGCTTGTGTTCTCGGACCTGGGGATAGTCGACCGCCGCATCGAGCGCCTGAAGGCGGGACTCAAGGGCGCCAGGGCGGCCGAGCGTGCGGAGATCGACGGCGGGCTGGAGCTTATGACGCGGCTGAAGTCGGGCCTGGAGTCCGGCACGGCGGTCGGCAGCCAGCGGCTGTCCGAGGCCGACGCCCCGGCCATCGCGGGCTACAGATTCCTCACTGCCAAGCCCTGCATCGTAGCCGCCAACGCCTCCGAGGACGCCACGCCGGACGACCTGGCGACGCTTGAGGGCGACCTGCGCGACGGCCTGGAGTGGCCGAACCTGCTCGCCGCCACGTTCCGAGGCAAGCTCGAAATGGAGCTGGCGCAGATGGAGCCGGAGGACGAGGCCGAGTTCCGCGAGATGATGGACGCCCCGGAGCCGGCCCTCCAGGCCATGATCGGCCTGGTCTACGAGGCGCTGGATCTGGTCACATTCTTCACCGGCAACCAGCGGGAGCTGCGGGCCTGGCCCGTGGACAGGGGCATACCCGCGTCCAGGGCCGCTGGCAAGATACACTCCGACTTCGAGGCCGGATTCATCCGCGCCGAGGTGGTGGGCTTCGACGACTTCACGCGCTGCGGTGGCTACGCCGAGAGCCGCCGGCAGGGTCTGCTGCGACAGCAGGGCCGTGACTATGGGGTGCGGGACGGCGACGTGATACACTTCCTGAGCAATGTCTGAACGCCAGCGGTCCGCCGCACCAACGGGGCAACCTGCCGAATCCCCGCTCGCCCTCTACGTCCACATCCCCTTCTGCGAGACCAAGTGCCCCTACTGCGACTTCAACACCTACACCGCCATCGAGCCGCTCATCCCGGCTTACTGCGACGCCCTCTGCCGAGAAGTCGCCATGTGGGGCCGCGCCCTCGGCCACCCGGCGCTATCCAGCGTGTTCATTGGCGGCGGCACGCCGTCCTACCTGCCCGCCCAGCGCATCGAGCAGGTGATGGACGCGGTGCGCCGCGAGTTCCACATCAGCCCGGACGCCGAGATAACGCTGGAGTCCAATCCCGGAGACCTGTGCGAGGCCAAGCTGGAGTCCTACCTGCGCTGCGGCGTGAACCGCCTCAGCATCGGGGTGCAGAGCTTCGACGACGGGCTGCTGACGATGCTCGGACGCAGGCACTCGGCGCAACAGGCAGCGGACGCCTACGCCCTTGCCGTGTCCGCCGGATTCGACAACGTGAGCATCGACCTGATGTACGGGCTGCCGCGGCAGACGCTGGACCACTGGCGCACCACACTGGAGCGCACCGGCGAGCTCGCGCCGCCGCACGTGTCGATGTACTGCCTGACGCTGGAGGACGGAACGCCGATGCAGCGCTGGGTCGACGACGGCGCCCTGCCCGACCCGGACGCCGACCTCGGCGCCGACATGTACCTGATGGCCCAGGAGACCATGGCGGGGCTGGACTACCGCCACTACGAAATCTCCAACTGGGCCGTGGAGGGCCGTGAGAGCGCCCACAACCTCGCCTACTGGCTCAACCGACCGTACATCGGCGTCGGGCCGGGCGCGCACTCCCACTACGCCTCCTGCCGCTTCTCCAACATCCGCTCGCCCCGCGAGTACGTGCGCAGGCTGAGCGGTGATGCTGCCGGGGCCTGGCGGCCGGGCCGCCTGGACAACGCCGCCTTAGAGTCGATGCCCGTCGTGAGCGAGGTTGAGACCATAGACCGCAAGCTGGCGATGGCCGAGACGCTCATGATGGGGCTGCGGCTGGACCGCGGCGTGGAGGACGCGGAGTTCGAGCGCAGGTTCGGCCAGACTGCCCAGAGCGCGTACGGCGAGACCGTGGCCGAGCTGACCGAACTGGGCCTGCTGACCGACGGCGCAGGCCGGTTGCGTCTGACGCAGCGCGGGCGAATGCTGGGCAACGAGGTGTTCAGCCGCTTTTTTGAATAGCGATCCTGTGCGCAGAAGGCCCCCGACAGCGCCCAAAACGGCCCGTGATTGCCGTATAATGGCCGGAGCGCCCAAATCCGGCCGAGAGGTTGCGCGGAATTTATGGACCTGACATTCGAAAATGGCAGCCCGGATTCACCCAGAGGCCACGCCTTCCTGGTGTTCACCAACTCCGCCAGCCCTGACGAGATGTGGGCGACGTACCTCGTGGTACTCCCTATCTCCATAGACCTCGCCAAGTACGTGCCGCCCTTCCTGATGGGCCAGCTTGGAGACTCCGCGGACCACGACCTGTCAGCCTTCGCCTTCCCGCCTTTCCCCGAGAAGATCGAGAGCTACGACCAGTTGACGGAACTGGCGGCCGAGCGCGGTGACGACGTCATCCTGGGCGGAGCAATCGACCCGTCGGACGTAGTGACCGCCATGTCGACCGTGAGCGATGTCCTGCAGCAGTACACCGACGCCTGCGCAAGCCTGGACGAGGATGCCGAGGAGCTGGAGGCGGTCGAGTCCCCCGAGGGCTTTGGCATCAACGAGGTGATGTACAGCCTGATGAACGACGGCGACAAGCTGAGCGAGCTCACCAAGCTGGTGGGCCGGCTGCGCTACGCCGTGGAGGGCGGCGAAGAGGTGATGGTGAGGGAGGCCGAATCCGACATCCTGACACTGTCCAGGCTGTTGCCGGACACCCACCAGATCCCGCGCCTGCTCGAGGTGGCCAAGGTCGCCGGCAACGCCAACGCCGAGCTGGCGCACCTGTACCTCCAGCGCTGCTTCCTCATCCTGCGCGAGGAATACGCCAACCTCAGCGAGCTGGACTCGCGAATCAGGATACTCGAGTCGGGGCAGGGACCGGCGTAGCCCGCACCTGCCGCTACGTGATAGACGCGCCGCCTAGTCTGAGTCCCCTTCCTGCAACGCCGCTCGCAGGCCCGCCAGCGTAACGTTCCCGCCGCTCGCCACCAGCACCACCTTCTTGCCCGCCAGCCGGTCGCGCATCTTCACCGCCGCCGCCAGCGAGGCCGCACCCGCGTGCTCGATCAGGTTGTGCGTGTGCTGGAGGTGGAGCACGATGGCCTCGTTCATCTCGGTGTCGCTCACCAGCACGAAGTCGTCCAGCAGGTCGCGCAGGATTTCCTGCGTCAGCTCGAACCCCAGCCGCGTCGCCAGACCCTCGGCCACCGTGTTGTTCTCCGACTCGACGATGCGGCCTTCCTTCCAGGACAGGTAGGCTGCCGGGGCATCCGTCGCCTGCACGCCGATTACCTCGACGCCCGGGTTCACCCCCTTCGCCGATATGCAGACGCCGCACGCGCCGCTGCCGCCGCCGACCGGCACGATGATCGTGTCCACGTCGGGCAGGTCCTCCATGATCTCCAGGCCGTACGTGCCGACCCCGGCGATGAGCGCGGGCTCGTTGGCCGAGTGGATGTAGCGGTACCCTTCCTCTCTCGAGGCCCGCTCCACGTACCCGCGCGACTCGTCGAAGTCCCTGCCGTAGAACACGATCTCGGCTCCCAGGTTTCGTATCGACTCCACCTTGTCCGGGTTAGCACCCTCCGGCACCACGATGACCGCCTTGACCCCGAACACGCTCGACGCGTAGGCGACGGACTGGCCGTGGTTTCCGGTGGACGCGGTGATCACGCCGCGCCGCCGATCCTCCTCGCTGAGCTGCGAGATGAAGTTGAAGCCGCCGCGCATCTTGAACGCTCCCAGCCGCTGGTGGTTCTCGTGCTTGACGTAAACTTCCGCGCCCAACAGCTTGTCCAGCGAAAGGTAGCGGTGCAGAGGCGTCCGGGACACGTAGGGCGCGACTCTAGCCTTTGCTTCCATGATGTCCAGGAGGGTCGGTCGTATCGGCAATGCTCTCTCCATTCGTTCAGTCTCGGCGGTCCATCGGCGAGCGCACCCGCCGGACCGTTCTACGGGTTCGTCAGCAGGCGATCTCCACGGCCACGTCCGCGAATGCGTTGGCGTAGGCCGCCACGGCGCCGACGTCCACCGCGGCGGGCCAGCGGTCGCTGCGCATGTGGAAGAAGGCGTGCCCGCCCGCCATCGCCACGCAGCGCGCGCCCAGGGCGTGCACCACATTCGACTCCGCGCCGACCATCGCACCCTCTCCCACCGACGGCGTATCCGGCGCGCCCCGGCGTTTCAACGCCGCGCTGGCCGTGCTCCCCAGCGCCGCGTCCCCGGTGCCCAGGCGCACACCGCCGTCCACCGCCGCGCCGATGGACGCGCCGAAATGTATCCACGCCTCCGCGCCTTTCACCAGGCCGGCCCTGCTCTCCAGAAACTTGTGCACGCCCAGCAGCCCCAGCTCGTGGCCGGTGGTCGCCACGAACGTGACGTCCCTGGCCCGGTCCGACTCGGACAGGCGGCGCATCACCTCGAGCCAGCCCGCGATGCCGCCGCCCCGCTCGGCGGCGCACTGCCACCACCCGCTGCGTGGCGTCATCACCACCACCGGCGAGAGCGATGAGTCACGGCCCGGCAGCGCCGCCACCACGTTGTACGACACCGCGGGGCTGCGCGTCGCGCAGGCGAGCAGCCTCACGCGCGCTCCGTCCCGGGCCGCGTCGTTCAGCCAGTCGGACGCCTCGCCGCTCACCTGGAGCACGGGCGGGCCGAAGGGCGTGAGGAAGCGCGGCGCGTTGCGGCAGGCCAGGCCGGCGCTGCCGCCCCGAGTCACCACCACGTAGGCGGCATGGCGAGGAGACTCCCGCTCGGCGTCGAAGTCGTCCTGGTACTCGCCCGCGCCCACTTCCAGCACCCCGATCTCCGCGTCCGAGCCGACCGGTCCCAGCCTGCCCTCTACACCGCCAGTGCCGGTCAGGCCGCCGTCGAACAGCGGCAGGCCCCGCACGTGGCGGGCGCCGACCTCGATGCGGCACGCGCCGAGCACCAGGCGGTCCAACGGTACCTCCTCCAGCTCGACGGCCGAGGCGTACGAGCGAGCGCAGTCCGCCAGCCACCGCGCGGACTCCACGTCGGCGGCGGTGCCCGTGCGGTGGTAGCCCTGGGAGTCGTACTCGCGGATTACGTCCGCGATTCTATCGTGTTGGCTCATTCGACGGCCCGTCCTCTGGGAGTAGTCCTAAATCGCCAGGTCGCGGCGCTCGAAGGTGTACGCCGCCACTCCAAACAGCACGGCGGTCACAGCCGCGAGCACCAGCGCGTGGGCGATGCTGATTCCATTCGTGAGCGGGTCCACGGCGATGTAGTAGTAGAACAGCGACAGGTACTTGAGAGGTTCGAGCGCGTCCACCAGCGGCGCGAACGTGTGCGCCAGGTAAGCCGCCACGCCCACCGCGCTCGTGACGGCGAACGTCGTGCCGGTCTTCCCCGTCGCGCTGCCGACGGTTAGCGCCAGCGCGCCGAATGCCCAGCCGAACAGCGCCAGCGACACGCACGCCTGCGTCACCCTCCAGAGATCGAGCCCCATGTCGAAGGCCGCCGAACCGATGAGTAGCGACACCCACACCGCGCCAACGAGCGCCAGGCTGGACACGGCGAGCGCGCTGAACTTCTGAGCCAGCGCCGACAGCCGGCTGACGGGGTTCGCCAACAGGATGTCGATTGTAGCGTCCCGCTCCTCCCCCGCAATCGTGTTCGTTCCCAGCCGTATGACGAATATCATCACCAGGACAGGCAGGAACACCGCCAGCAACTGCGTGTTGATGAAGCCCTCGCCGGAACTCAGGCTCTCGAATCCGCCGGCCAGCGCCTTGAGGAACTCCGAATCGCCCATGATGTCGTCGAGCTGCGTGTTTCCCTTGAAGCTCGGATAGGTGGCGCACGTAATCAGCGACACGATGATGATGCCGACTTCCCACCAGAACATGGGACGACGCTGGTCGCGTAGCGATTTCAGGAAGATGTTGCTAAGCACCCTGCTCGTCCTCGCTGTAGTAGGCCAGGAAGATGTCCTCCAGCGCCGATTCGTGCGTGAACAGCTTGGTCACCTCGTGGCGCGCCAGCGTCTTCACCACGGCGTCCGGGCTGCCGACGACGTCGAAGGTCACTGTGTCGCCGCTCACGGCGACGGCGGAAACGCTTGGCAGTGACTCGAACTCCTCCGCCGTGAAGTCGTCCGAAATGTGCGCCTCAAAGCGGTGAAACGCCTTCTGCACGATGTCGGACACGTCCTCGGTGGCAATCAAGCGGCCGCCCCTGATGAAGGCGACGCGGTCGCACACGCGCTCAACCTCCGGCAGATTGTGAGATGAGAAGAAGACCGTGCGGCCCTCGGCCTTCACCTCGTCGATAATCTCGTAGAAGGCCTGCTGCACCAGCGGGTCCAGGCCACCCGTCGGCTCGTCCAGCACGACCAGTTCCGGCTTGTGCATGAACGCCTGTATCAGCCCCACCTTCTGCTTGTTGCCTCGGGAGAGCTGTGAGAACTTCCGGTCCAGGTTGGCGTCCAGGCGGTCTGATATGTCGCGGGTGTAGTCCCAATCCACGCCGCCGCGCAGGTTCGCCATGTAGGTGAGCACCTCGTCGCCGGTCATGCTGTCGTACAGCGAGAACTCGCCCGGCAGGTAGCCCAGTCTCCGCTTGATGCTCACGCTCTCGGCGCGTGTGTCCATGCCGAACACCGTGGCCGAGCCGCTGGTGGGGCGTATGTGGTCCAGCAGCACTCGTATCGTGGTGGTCTTGCCCGCGCCGTTGGGGCCCAGGTAGCCGAACACCTCGCCGCGCCGCACCTCCATGTCCGCGTCCACCACCGCGGCCACGCTGCCGTAGTGCTTGGTGAGCCCTCGCGTGCGGATTACGACGTCGGATTCGGCCACGCTGCTATCCCTCCAGCGCCACTGTCGCCTCGGCGACCCCGATCAGCTTGCCGCGCTGGTTGAACCCCTTGATCTCGCAGTCCACCAGTTTCAGGTCGCCTTCCACGCGCTTGCCGGTCACGGTCCCGGTGAACTCAACAGTGTCGCCCGGGCGGAACGGCTCAATCGCCTTGAACAGCAGCCGGCCGTTGCCGTACAGGGATCCGTTGGGCAGCCAGCGCTCCAGCATCTGGTTCAGGTAGGCCATCGTGGTGACGCCCGCGTTCAGCGTGCCGCCGAACATGCCCTCCTTGGCGAACTCGGGGTCCGTGTGAATGTTCCTCGGCGCCTCCAAGTCCTCGCCCTCGGACAGCCGCGCGCCGTCGATGGTCTCCTGCGTCTCGCTTATGGTGAAGGGCGTCAGCGCGTCGCCCTGCTCTATGTCGTCAAATGTCAGCTTGCCTGCGGTTGTCGCCATCTGGTGTAGCCTCCCTTTGCGCCCCTAGTCGGGCTGCTTCTGCCCCTGGGCGTACTGGAATATGCACGTGTAGTCGTATTCCGCCACCTTGTCTCCCCCCTGGTTGCTCGCCTCCACCCGAATGGTGACGAACTTGTTGCCGCGCCGCTCGTACTTGTCCACCACGTGTCCGAAGCTCGTGATCGTGTCGCCCTCTCGCATCGGCGCGAACCAGCGCACCTCGCACTTGGCGAACGGCGTCTGGAAGGGGTTCTCCTTCGCGTGCTCC
Organism: Dehalococcoidia bacterium; assembly: GCA_965204815.1. Lineage (GTDB taxonomy): Bacteria > Chloroflexota > Dehalococcoidia > Lucifugimonadales > CATOSD01 > CATOSD01. Next base: position 2,358,392 of record OZ242014.1, on the reverse strand, counting down.
TGCGCAACGAAGCCGTTGTTGGCCGCGATGTCCCCACGGCGCAGCGGCGCGACGCGGAAGATGGTCGACGGCATCGCGTGGGCTGGGACGGCCCCGTCGTCCGCGCTGTACGCCGGGTTATCGTTGCGAACGGCGCCGGCGTAGGCCGCGATCAGCTCGCCCGTGACCTCCACCTGGGTCTCGGGCGACGCCTGCCCGATTTCCACCACGGCGTATTCCCACCTGCGCTCCTGTTCAGACATGCGGGCCTCCTGAATGTGTCGACGCTCAGATTGTAAATCTCGGTTGGTACACCCGTCAATCGAGCGCATCGTCCACGTCCTGACTCCGGCGCGGGGCCGCGCCCCGGAAGTGGTATACTAGCGCCGTTCGCCGGCTCCGCCCTGAGCCGACGGACCGCAGCCGACAGCCATCCCTCGAGCACCCATTCAAGGAGCGCACATGTTCCGCATAGGCATCGACGTTGGCGGCACCTTCACCGATTTCGTCGTGGTCGAGGACGGCGGCTCCCCCCGCCAGTTCAAGACCGCCTCGACCCCGCGAGACCCGTCGGAAGGCGTGCTGAGTGGCCTCCGGGAGGCGGCTGCCGCACACGGCCTGTCGATAGAAGAGCTGCTCGCCCAGACCGAGTTGCTGATACACGGCACCACTGTCGCCACGAACACGCTGGTGGAACGCAAAGGCTCGCGTGTCGGCCTCATCACCACCGATGGCTTTCGCGACCTGCTCGAAATGCGCGAGGGGTTGAAGGAGGACCGGTACAACCTGCGAATGGAGCCGGTCCAACCGCTGGTGCCGCGCTACCTGCGGCTCGGCGTGCCGGAGCGCGTGCGGGCGAACGGCGCGGAGGAGCACCCCCTGGACGAGGCGGCGCTGGCCGACGCGCTGGACACTCTCGTCGACGAGGGCGTCGACGCGCTCGCGGTCTGCTTCCTCTTCTCGTACCTGAACCCCGACCATGAACGCCGCGCCGCCGAACGCATCCGGGAGAAGTTCCCAGGCACCTACGTGTCGCTGTCCCACGAGGTCATCCCGCAGATCAAGGAGTTCGACCGGCTCAGCGCGACCGTCATCAACTCCTACGTCGGCCCGGTGTTCGGTGAGTACCTGCTGCGGCTTAGAGAACGCCTCAGCGCGTTCAGCGGCGTGAGCGACATTCTCATTATGCAGTCCAACGGCGGCGTGGCCTCCATCGAGGACTCCAGCCGTCTCGCCGTCGGCGCGATCCTGTCCGGGCCGGCGGGCGGTGTGAGCGGCGCGGCGCGGTACGGCGAGGGCCTGGGCGAAACGAAGATCATCGGCTTCGACATGGGCGGCACCAGCGCGGACATCTCCCTCATCGAAAACGGCTCTCCCCACCTCACCAACGAGAAGTTCGAGGCCGGCTGGAAGATTGCCGTGCCCGCCATCGACATCCAGACGCTGGGCGCGGGCGGCGGCAGCATCGCCCGCGTAGACGCCGGCGGCATCCTCCGCGTCGGCCCCGACAGCGCCGGCGCCGACCCCGGCCCGGTGTGCTACGGCCACGGCGGAGACGAGCCGACGGTGACCGACGCCAACCTGGTGCTGGGCTACCTGGACTCCGGCAGTTTCCTCGGCGGGCGCGAGACGTTGGACCTCGCGAAAGCGGAACAGGCTCTCTCGGAACGAGTCGCCCGCCCGCTCGGCATCGACACGCTGGAGGCCGCCCTCGGAGTCCACCGCGTCGTATCGACCACCATGGCCGAGGGCATACGGCTCATGTCCGTAAAGCGCGGCGTCGACCCGCGCGACTTCGCCATACTCGCGTTCGGCGGCGCGTCCGGACTGCACGTGAGCGCGGTCGCCCGCCAGCTCCAGATCGAGAAGGTGTACGTGCCCGCGGCGGCTCCTGTGCTCTCCGCGCTCGGCATGCTCAGCACCGACCTCCAGTACGACTCGTCCCTCTCCCACCCGGCCAGCCTCGACGGCATCGACCTGGACACCGTGCGCGACATTGTGGCGCGGCTGGAGGAGCAGGGCCGCGAGAGACTCAGAGCGCAGGGCGTGAGCGACGAGGACACGACCATCGCGGTGTCCGCCGACATGCGCTACCTGGACCAGATTTACGAGGTGAACGTTCCCGTCCCGGACCTGTCGCTGCCCCCGGAAGAGCTGCTGCGGGAGTGGGCGGCGAACTTCCACCGCCGCTACGAGGAGCTCTACTCCTACCGCCAGTCCGACCAGGAGATTCGGCTCGTCACCCTCCGCGTGTCCGCGCTTGGCCGTCTGCCCAGGGCCGACCTCTCCGCGCAGGCGCCCAGGGACGGCGCGGCAGTGCCGACGGGCCGCCGCCGCGTGTACCTCGGCGGGTGGCGCAATGTCCCGGCGTACGCGATCGGCGGGCTGAGCACGGACGTCGAGATCGAGGGGCCCGCCATCCTCGAGTCCGACTTTACCACGGTGCTCGTCGACGAGGGAGACACCGCGACGCTGGATCGCTTCGGCGGCGTGGCCTTGCGCGTTGCCGCCAGCCAGGCAAGAGAACAGTTGCACGCGACCCCCAGCACGCCCGACCCCGTCACGCTCGCGGTGGTGGAGAACCGCCTCGAGTCCATCGCGATGGAGATGATGGAGGTGATGCTTCGCACGTCGATGTCGCAGATTCTCAACTCCAGCCGCGACTTCTCCACCGCGATACTGGACGCCGACTGCCAGCTAGTCGCGCAGGGCGAGGGCATTCCGGTGCACATCAGCGCGCTGCCCATCGCGGGCGCGGCGGTGCGCGACTACTTCGGAGACGACATATCGCCGGGGGACCTGTTCGCGCTCAACGACCCCTACTTCGGCGGCAGCCACCTGCCGGACATAACCGTCATCCGGCCCATCTTCCACGACGGCGAGCTGCTCTTCTACTCGGTCAACCGGGCGCACCACAGCGACGTGGGCGGCGCGACCCACGGCGGCTACAACCCGTCGGCCAGCGAGATCTACCACGAGGGGCTGCGTATCCCGCCCCTCCGCATCCACGACCGGGGCGAGCCGCGGCGCGACCTGCTACAGATGCTCTCCGCCAACGTGCGCCACCCCGAGAACTTCCTCGGCGACCTGAACGCGCAGATAGGCTCGGTGGACATCGCCGCCCGCCGTATCGGCGAACTGCTGAGCATCTACGAGCCGAACGCCCTCAAGCGCATCATCGCCGACATACTCAACGCCACCGAGCGGCAGGTGAGGCAGTTCATCTCCGAGTGGCCCGACGGCGTGTACAAGGGCGAGTCGCTCGTCGACGACGACGGCTTCGAGTCGAAGATGATACCCATTCGCGCCACGGTCACCATAGAAGGCTCGTCGATGAACATCGACCTGGGCGAATCCGCGCCCCAGGTGACCGGCTTCATCAACAGCGCCTACGCCAACACGCGCTCGCTGACCCACGCCGCGATCATGTACATGGCCCCGTCGGACGTCGCCAAGAACGAAGGCTCCATGCGTCCGGTCACGGTCACGGCCCCTAGGGGGCTGGTGGTCAACGCCAACCCTCCCGCGCCGGTGTGCATGAGCACCAACCACTGCGCCGAGGAGATAGTCGAGGCCGTGTTCAAGGCGCTCGCGCCCGCCGTGCCGCACGCCGTGAACGCGGGCTTCTCGCGCAGGCTCAGGTTCGCCATCACCGGCGTCGACCCGCGCACCGACCGCGAGTTCATCTGGCACTTCTTCATGGCCCGCGGCGGCGGCGGCGCGTCCCACGCCCACGACGGCTGGCCCAACGTCGGCGAAGTGAACGTCGCCGGCGGCATACGCTCGCCCAGCGTCGAGGTTACAGAGGAGCGCTTCCCGCTGTTCGTGCGCCGTCACGAGCTGCGGCCCGGCTCCGCGGGCGACGGTGCCATGCGCGGCGGCCTCGGCGCGGTGTGCGAGATGGTGTACGAGGGCGCGGGCGACGCTCGCCTCAACACCGCGGGCGACGGCACCGTCAACCCGCCGTTCGGCCTGTTCGGCGGCGACCCCGGCCTGCCCCACGTCTACAGCATCATCTCCAACGGCAGAGAGCGCGTCCTCGGCTCGAAGGAGACGGGCGTGATAGTCAGCCCCGGCGACGTAATCCTCTGCCTGTCCGCCGGCGGAGGCGGCTACGGCGACCCCAACGACCGCGACCCATCCGCATCAGCCTGGGACACCAAAAACGGCTACGTGACACGATAGGCGACTGACTCGCTTGAAGTGCAAGCTTGGGTGATTGGGGTCTGACGCAAAGAAGCGGTAACACTCCCTCGCCTGCCGTCTTACGTGGCATGGAAGGTGCCGATAGTCATCCCAAAAGCTATCGAGCGCGAACGAACGCAACGTTAGAGTTTGTCCAGATCCAAAGGTCGTGTCAGTCCCGCGCGATGGGCCTCCACAGCCTCGTCGGATAGCCGTTCCAGCAGGTCCTCGGATTCGGGGCGGCTGAACAGTTCTGCCCAACGCATTTCCGACTCCAGCTCGGACATGAGAAATCGTGCGAACCTGTCCTGTTCTTCCTGCGGCAGCTCGGATGCTTTCGCAAAGGCCTGTTCAAGAAGCTCTGTCATGTTCTTCTCCTCACTCCGGTTGGAAGAGTATACATCACCGCGTGCGCGGGTTCAGCACGTCGTTGAGCGAGTCGCCCAGCAGGCTCCACGCCAGCACTATCGTCCACGCCGCCGCGCCCGGCGCCAGCGCGCACAGGACATTCGCCGCGACCATCCGCATTCTCACTCCCTCACTCCCCGCAGACTTCGGGTTCCTCGTATCCAATCACCTTCCCCCGCAACCCTTCAGGAATGCAGCCTCTCAACCGGTTGTCGCTGAGTTCCACGGACTCCAGAGCCGTCAGCTTGGCCAACTCAGTTGCCAGCCGGCCGGAGATGAGACCTCTCAGATTCCAACCCTCGAGTGACAGTTGCACCACTCTCAGCCCGTTGGAGGTTTCTCCCACAACGACGCCTTCCCACTCGGAGATGGGTGTCTGCCCGTTCCAAGTCGACTGCTCGAGGTAAATCGCCCAATTGCGCAGTCCCTCGCGGCCGATCTCCCAGAGCACCTCGCAGTCCCGCACAAGTCCAGCGTTCGCCTCGGGGTCTGGCACCACGTAGCCCGTCGAACAGGGTTCCGTAACTAACCTCCCATCCAGTACTTGGAGACAGCCTCCGGACTCTGTGAAACACGGGATGATATCAATCGGTCCGTCTCCTTGCTGCTGGGGCCCCACCGCTTCCAACAAGCCACTTTCTCCCTTCCGAACCAGCACTCTCGCGTCCGACCCATCCAGCGCTGCTGTGTAGAGCACGACGTCCGACCCATCCAGCGCTGCTGTGTAGAGCACGACGTCCGACTCATCAGGGAGCGCAGCGGCAATCCTGGAGCCGCCGGGAGACAGGACGCCGTAGGGTAGCCCCTCTCCCAGCACGCGGAGAGCGGAGCCGTCCGCATTGACGAGGTACAGGGCCTGCCAATAGGGCCGCCAGCTATAGGGTTGAGACACGGCTAGATGGAACAGAATCTGAGATCCGTCGGGAAACCAGGACACATTGCCCGAGAATTGTCCGACGAGTACATGGGTCTCAAAGTCAGCCGTCGGATTTGCCACCTCGCGCAGTCCGTAACCGTCTCGGCCAATTACAAAGAGCTTTAGGCGAAGGCGGCTATCCTGTCTTATGAAGGCTATGCTCTGGCCGTCTGGCGACCATGAAGGTGAACTCCTGAAATCGCTCGACCTATAACGATACCCCGTCCATTTCGTGTTTCCTCCAACCACCAGTCGTGCTCCGTCGGAGCCGTCGGCCTTCATCGTGTAGAGGGATGTACGCTTGGATGTTGACCCGTCGGAGCCAACAACGTTTTCTTCAATTATGAAAGCGAGGGATTGCCCATCCGGAGACCACGCCGGACTGCCCACGATATGCCCAAGCGCAACCCTCCGAACGTCCGAGCCGTCCGCATTCATGGTGTACACCCCGCTCCGCAAGGGGTCATCACAAGGGCTATAGTCGTCACGCCTGGAGAAGGCGATACGGTCTCCGCGCGGTGACCACACCGGGGAAAAGTCCTGTACAGCTCCCTTGGTGAGTTTGCGCCTGTCTGTCCCATCGAGAGCGACGGTCTCTATCTCGAAATAGATGGGTCCATCATCCCCCCGCCTCCTGTACGTTGAGTAGGCGATGCGCGAGCCGTCTGGAGAGATAGTCGGCGAATGGGATATAGCTGGGTACTCATCCCTCTCTACGTGGAGCAAGCTTGACCCATCGGATGACACAACGTACATATTGATGGTGGGTAGAATTTCATATGGATCAACGTCAGACAGGCGCTCATACACGAACGCTATCTGTTGGCCATTCGGCGTCCAATGTGGCAAGAGTCGAGGACTGATTTCCCTCAAGACTTCGCGGATTTCAACCTCTTGACCTACGTGTCCTGAGCTAAATGATAAGCAGTTTGTATTACTCCACCAGATGAGCAGCCCTGCGCCAATTCCCACTAACAGGACTAAGGAGCCTACTACAGCCGCCAAAGCGATCAGGGCCACTCTCACCGGTTTTCTTCTCAATGTCTGCCCAATCCCCATGATTCCGAAACCTACGGAACAGCTTGATACAGAGAGTAGATGGCCATCACGTCAAAAGGATGCGGCGAGCAGTCGGCCTCGTTGAAAGGCGAGGAAGGGCCATCCACCGTCACCGCGTGCGCGGGTTCAGCACGTCGTTGAGCGAGTCGCCCAGCAGGTTCCAGGCCAGCACGATGGTCCACGCCGCCGCGCCCGGCGCCAGCAGCATCCACGGCACCTCGCGCAGCGCGCTCAGCGAGCCCGCTTCCAGCAGCATCGTGCCCAGGCTCGGCTTGGGCGGCTGAACGCCGAGCCCCAGCCAGCTCAGGATGATCTCCGCGCCCACCAGCGCCCCCATGGACATGCTCACCGTCACCACGATCGGGCTGATGGCGTTGGGCAGTATGTGTACGAACAGGATGCGCGGCGTCGAAGTGCCCGCCGCCCGCGCCGCGTCCACGAACTGCGACTCCTTGAGATACAGTACCTGGCCCCGAACCAGCCGCGCCATGCCTATCCACCCGAACGACACCAGCGCGACCGAGATGACCAGGTAGTCCGCCGCGCCGCTTCTCGCCAGCCCGTCCAGGAAGGTGTTGTCCTCGATCCACCACACCATGTCCCGGATACGGCCGCCAAGCGTCGCGGCGATGAGAATGATCAACAAGATGTCGGGGAAGGCGCTGAACAGCTCGCCGGTGCGCATGATCAGGGAGTCCACGCGTCGCCCCAGGTACCCGGCCACCAGCCCCAGCGTAACCCCCAGCGCTATCCCACCCGTGGCCACCACCACGACCGTGATGATGACCGTCGTCTGCACCGCCCACACCACGCGCATCAGCACGTCGCGGCCCTTCAGATCGGTGCCCGCCCAGTGGGACCCGCTCGGCGGCTTGCGTATCGCGGTGTAGTCCTGCTCCGTGTAGCCGTAGGGCGCGAAGAAGGAGACGACCGGCGCGCCGATTCCTAGCAGGTACACGAAGGCGAGCGCCGCCATGCACGCCAGCGCGATGCGCTTGCGGACCAGGCGCGCCCACGCCAGCGACAGGTGTCCCCTGGTGGGACGCCTCAGTTCCCGCTCTAGGCTCAGTTCACCCGTTGCCAAACCGTTCCCGTCCTCCCAAACGCGGCACGCCGGCGCACGACTAGCTGTAGCGAATCCTGGGATCTATCAGCGTGTACACGATGTCGGCCACCAGGTTGGCCAGGACGAACGCCGTCGCGCCGATGAGCGTTATCGCCATGATCACCGGGTAGTCCCTGTTGAAGATGGCGTCGATCGCCAGGTTGCCCATGCCCGGAATGCCCAGTATGCGCTCGGTGATGATGCCGGTGCTCAGCAGGCCCGGCAGTGACAGCGAGATGACCGTTACCACCGGAATGAGCGAGTTCTTGAGCACGTGGCGGGCGTCCACCACAACCTCCGACAGGCCCTTCGCTCGCGCCGTGCGTATGAAGTCCTGCCCCATCACGTCCAGCGTGCTGGCCCGCATCAGCCGCGCCAGGCCCGCCACCCCCGGTATGCCCATGGTGATGGCCGGAATGATGATGCGCACGTCCCAGAACCCGCCCCAACCGGAGCACGGCAGCCAGCTCAGCTTGAGGCAGAACGCCCACAGCATGAATGGGATGGTCACCATGATGGGAATGGACATCAGCACGAGCGACAGGCTCACCACAGTCGGGTCTTCCCACCGCCCCTGCTTGTGTGCGACCCAGAATCCGAGCGGCAGACCCAGCCCCACGCTGACTATGAGCGCGGCGATGCTGACCTGGAACGACACCCATATCTTCGCGCCCAGAAGCTCGCTCACCGGGCGGCCCCGAAAGCGTATGCTCTCTCCCAGGTCGCCGCGCACGGCCTTCCACACGTAGTCACCGTACTGCACGAAGAACGGGCGGTTCAGGCCGAGTTGCTCGCGCAGCCGGTCCGCTGTCTCCTCCTCATAGCGGGCGCCCAGAATCACCTGCACGGGGTCGCCCGGCCCGAAGCGGCCGAGCGCGAACGTCACGAGCGACACCGCGAGCAGCAGAACGGGTAGCCAGATCAGGCGTCGGGCAATGTAGACCCACACGGCAGGCCAACTCCATCGGGGTTGCAAATGGCGGCGAGACCCACGGAATCCTTCGCCGCGAAAGCGTTGCTTCTACAGGAAAAGGTTAATCTGTGGGCCGCAAAAGGGCAAGCCGGAGGTGGAATCGATCGGGCTTCAAGGTCCGGCGCCGACTCAGCCTTGACACCCCTCCGCGCCTGCTGATAGCCTCCCCGCATCGGGCGAACCCGGCTAGCACGTGGAGCGGGACACGCGATGGACTTTCGATTCACCCCCGAGCAGGAGCAGTTCCGAGAGCACGTCCGCGCGTTCATACGTGACGAAGTGCCCGCCGAGATGGTCGCCGAGATTCAGGCCGCGGCGGACGGCGCGGCGTCCGAGGCCGGTCGCGAGTTCAAACGTCTGCTCGGCGATGCGGGACTGCTCGGCATAAGCTGGCCCACGGAATACGGCGGCGGCGGTAAGTCCCTGCTGCACCAGTTCATCCTCACCGAGGAGCTCGGCTACCACGGCCTGCCCTACGGCGGCCTGAGCCTCACCTCCGTCGGCCCGACACTCTTCCGAGCGGGCACCGAGGAGCAGCGCCAACAGTACTTGGGCGGCATTCTCAGCGGCGAGTTCGAGTTCGCCCTCGGCTACTCCGAGCCTTCCGCCGGCACCGACCTGGGTTCGCTCCAGACCAGGGCCGTCGCGGACGGCGACGACTACGTCATCAACGGCCAGAAGATCTACACCTCCGCCGCCCACTACTCGACCCACATCTGGCTCGCCGCGCGCACCGACCCCAACGAGCCCAAGCACCGCGGCGTCTCGCTTATGATAGTGCCCCTGGACTCCCCCGGCATCACCATACGCCCGCTCTGGACGATGGGCGACGGGCGCACCAACGAGGTCTTCTTCGAGGACGTGCGCATACCGCGCGACAACCTCGTGGGCGAGGAGAACCGCGGATTCTACGTGGTCGCCATGGCCCTTGACTACGAGCGCGCCGCGGTCGCCCCGATCAGCCCGCTCCAGCGCGCCCTCGACGAGCTCGCCCAGTTCGCCCGCGACACCAGCCGTAACGGCTCAACGCTTGCGGAAGATCCCGTCGTGCGCCGCCGTCTCGCCGAGCTCGCCGTCGAGGTGGACGTGCTCCGCCTGTTCTCGTACCGCAACGCCTGGATGATCGAGAACGACCTGGTGCCCACCAAGGAGGCGTCCATAGCCAAGGTCTGGTCCTCGGAACTGGCCCAGCGCATGTCCGCCGTCGCCCTCGAAATCATGGGGCCGCGCGGCCAGCTCAAGAGCGGCTCCAGGTGGGCCTACCTGCAGGGCAGATTCGAGCGCATGTACCGCCAGACGCCGCTCATGCGCTTCGGCGCCGGCACCAACGAGATTCAGCGCAACATCATCGCCCAGCGCGGCCTCGGCCTCCCCCGCTAGGGCGCTGCCATGGACCTCGCACTCACCGAAGCCCAACAGATGCTCAAGCGCCTCGCCGGCGACCTGCTGGAGCGCGAGTTTCCCCCAACCCTCGCGCGTGAGATGGAGCAGGACGAGCGCGGCCACTCGCCGGAGGTCTGGCGCAAGATGGTCGAGACCGGTCTCGTGAACGCCGGATTTCCGGAGGAGTACGGCGGCGCGGGCGGCGGCCTGATGGACCTGGGCGTGATATTCGACGAGATGGGCCGCGGCCTCTACACCGGCCCCTACTTCGCCACCGTGGCCCTGGGCGGCCTGGCCCTGCTGTACGCCGGCACCGACGACCAGCGCCGCGGCCTAATCCCCGCCGTCGCGCAGGGTCAGGCACTGCTCAGCCTCGCGCTGCTGGAGGAGTCCGGCAAGTACGCTCCCGACGCCATCCGGCTCCAGGCCCAGGCCCGGGGCGACCACTTCGTGCTGTCCGGCGCCAAGCTGTTCGTAGAGTACGCCAACGTTGCCGACTTCATCCTGTGCGCGGCCCGCACCGGCACCGGCGCCGAGGACGTCTCGCTGTTCCTGATCCCGGCCACCAACCCCGGCGTCAGCATCGCGCCGCTGGACACGATTGGCGGCGACAAGCAGTCAGAGGTGGTCTTCGACGACGCCATCGTGCCCGCCCCCAACGTCATCGGCGAGGTCGGCGGTGCCTGGCCCCACCTGAGCCGCACGCTGGACGCCGCCACGGCGCTGACGTGCATGCAGATGGCGGGCATGGCCGAGAAGGTGCTGGAGCGCACCGTCGAGTACGTGAAGATGCGCGTCCAGTTCGGGCGGCCCATCGGCTCCCTCCAGGCCGTGCAGCACCACTGCGCGGACATGGCCATCAACTGCGACGGCGCGACCCTCGCGGCCCAGGAGGCGGTCTCGCGGCTCGACCAGGGCCTGCCCGCGCGCCGCGAGATAGCCATCGCCAAGGCGTTCTGCAGCCGCGCCTGCCAGTTCGTAACCCTCACCGCCCACCAGCTACACGGCGGCGTCGGCTTCATGCAGGAGTTCGACCTGCAGATGTACACCCGCCAGATGCAGGGCATGGCGCTCAGGCTCGGCACCGCGGACGACCACCTCGAAGTCGTCGCGGACGAACTGCTGGGCTAGACAATCTCCCCCCTCCCTCGACGGGAGGGGGTTAGGGGGAGGGCGAAAACAGGAGCAAACCATGGCAATAGTCTACGACCCCGTCTGCGGGATCGAGCTCGACACCGACGAGATGAACCGCCCCGTCGGCACCGTCCCCGGCGGCGCGCCCGAGGTGGATCCGACCAAGGGCACCCGCCGCTTCCACGAGGGCGCCTGGTACTACCTGTGCAGCCTCGACTGCCGCAACAAGTTCCTCGCCAGCCCCGCGACCTACACCAGCCAGCCCTAGCCCCCTCGCCTTGACACCCCCACGCGCGCGCTGATAGCCTCCGCTGCGCCCTGGGGCGTCGCGTGACGCCATCCACCTCGCAAGGAGGCTCCCCATGTTCGACCTCGTCATCTCAGGCGGCACCGTAGTCGACGGTACCGGCGCCCCCGCCTACCGCGCCGACGTCGGCGTCACCGGCGACGCCATCTCCGCCATCGGCGACCTATCCGCCGCGGACGCCGCCCGCGTCATCGACGCCACCGGCCTCGTCGTCTGCCCCGGCTTCATCGACACCCACGCCCACTCCGAGGGCGCGCTGCTCCTCGACCCCCAGCACGCCAACGGCCTGCGGCAGGGCATCACCACCGAGATCCTCGGCCAGGACGGCCTCTCATACGCGCCGCTCTCGCCCGACAACTACAAGATGCTCCGCGCCTACCTCGCCGGCATCCTCGGCGAGCCGCCCGACGACCTGGATTTCAGCAGCGTCGCCGCATTCCGCTCCCACTACGACAACAAGGTGTCCGTCAACACCGCCTACTGCGTCGCCCACGCCGCCGTGCGCATGGAGGCCGTCGGGTTCGAAGACGCCCCGCTGGTCGGCGACGCCATGGAGCACGCCAAGCGCCTCGTCCGGGAGGGCATGGAGCAGGGAGCGGTCGGTTTCGCCACCGGCATGTCCTACTTCCCCAACTCCTGGAGCGACACCGACGAGCTTATCGAGTTGTGCAAGGCCGCCAACGAGCATGGCGGCGTCTACGTCACCCACCTGCGCAACGTGAACACCGACCGCGCGTTCGGCGGTGGCGAGGTGCCCGAGGCGCTGGAGATCGGCCGCCGATCCGGGGTCAAGGTCCACTTCTCGCACTACCGCACCCAGGCGTCCAACGCGGGCCAGGTGGCCCAGCGCGTGGAGCTTATCGACAAGGCCAAGGCCGAGGGCGTGGATTGCAGCCTGGAGCTGTACCCCTACCCCACCGGCAGCACCTACCCGCTCAGCTTCCTGCCCAGCGAGGCCCACGAGGGCGGCCCGGACGCCGTCCTTCGACGGCTCCGCGACACCTCCGAGCGCAGGCGTTTGGCGGACTACCTGGACAACGACTACTTCGGCTCGCTGGACGACGTGGTCTTCTCCCACATGCCCGTCAACACCCAGTACGTCGGCATGAGCCTGCCCGACGTCGCCGACCAGCGCGGCAAGTCCAAGGGCGAAGTGCTCTGCGACCTGCTCGTCGAGGAGTCCCTGCGCATCTGCTTCCGCGGCGCGCCGCCCGCCAGCGTCCGGCTGTGGCAGCAGGTTAGCCGCGACTGCGTGGAGCTTCTGTCCCGCGACGACTACATGGTGGGCAGCGACGCCATACCCATGGGCGGCATGCCCCACCCGCGCGCCTACGGATGCTTCCCGCGCTTCCTGGGCCGGCTCAGGCGCCAGTTCGACATCATGAGCCTCGAGCAAATGGTCCAGCGCATGACCGACAACGCCGCGCGCCGCTTCGGCCTCACCCGCCGCGGCCGCATCGAGGACGGCTGGTTCGCCGACCTTGTGGTGTTCGACGCCGAGCACATCATCGACAACGCCACCTACGACGACCCGTTCCAGTTCCCCACCGGCATCCCGTTCGTGGTCGTCAACGGCCAGGTCGCCGTCGACCACGAGCGCTGCACCGGCGTCCTCGCCGGCCGGGCCGTCCCGTAGGCTCGCTGACCCTCGCGCGCCTCGCCATAGCCGCCGGGGCCACCCTCGTCGGCTCCACCGTCTTCAGCGCCCTCGGCTTCGGCATCGGCATGGTGTCCATCCCGATCCTGCTGCTCGCCTTCGACGCCCAGACGGCCATCGTGATGCTCAACACCGTCGAGGTGCCGCTCTCGGTGCTCATGGTCTGGCAGAACCGCCGCGACCTCGAGCGCGGCGAGATGATCCCGATAGCGGTCGCCGGCCTCCTGGGCGCGATTGTGGGCGCGTTCGTGCTGGCGGCCTCCGCCGAGCGACCCCTGCGAATCACCATCATCGTGATGATAGTGACGCTCACGATCGTCACCGCGCTCAACCTCCGCACCGGGATGCCGATGCCGCGATTCCTGGGCCCCGTCATCGGATTCGCGGTCGGCCTCATGCTCACGGCCCTCGGCGTCGGCGGCCCGCTCCTCGCGATCTACATGCTCGCCCGCCAGTGGCGCCGCGACACCATACGTGGCTCGATGTCGCTCCTATTCCTGTTCGTGATGCCCGCGGCCGTCGGCGGCTACGCGGTCAGTGGACTGTACACCCCCGAGCGGCTCACCGTGTCGGCGTTCACTCTGGCCCCCGTGCTTGCCGGATTCTTCCTCGGCACCAAGATCGCCCGCAGCCTCAACGAGCGCGTATTCCGCATCGCCGCCATCGCCGTCATCATCGCCACCAGCGCCGTAGTGCTGGCACGTGAGGCCGCCGCCCTGTGAGCGGGGCTACCACCCTTGATGGAGGAGGTCTAGAGCTTGCCCGGGGAATGTGGGTGGCAGACTCGATCCCTTTTGTCTGCCGCATATGGAGATGCTATCATTGCCACAGGCGAGATACGCCGAAAGGAGTCACGCCATGCTCTATTGCAGACCAAAGCTAATGTACTCCACGGACGATGAAGGGGAGAATCACTTCGTTCGCGTACGGATCAAGATCTGGGACAACCTAGATTACTTCAATCCCGCGGCTGTCCGCCGCAATGAGGAATATGAGGACGTAGACCAGGCCATCGCGCGGCTGGACGAGTTCGGCGACGAGCCGAGCTTTGACACCGTATCCCGACACAGGTCGTTGATGCTCGCGGATTGGCTGAGAGAGTACAAGCGGGAAGGCATCCTTCGGCCACCTGTGCGGAACCCCGAGGAAGACGAACTGCTTACGAGGTTCAACGGTCTGGGAAGCTTGAGCAGATGACGGAGAGTGAGAGACTGTTGGAAGACGATCAACGTCTTCTTGAGGTGCGCGTCGCAACCGCCGATGGCGTCGAGACCGACCACATGTATCCTCTACGGCACGTTTCAGAAGCACAGGAAGTAGCCGACGTCATTCAGCAACGTGTCGAAAACGCGTTAGCCGGCAGAACGCCATTCTTAGCGCTGCAGAGCCCCGCCGTCATGTACAACCCCGATCATCTTGTTCGAGTGACCTTTGTAGTCATAACAAGGGAAGACCTGTTTGAAGTATTTGAGGAAGCCGAAGGGAGGGGACCCATCGGCTTCCGCCCATCGTAACGACCCCTACCCACCCCCCAGCAACCGCCCCACCGCCTCCTCCACCGCCGCGCCCTCCGCCGACCCCCGCAGCCACGCCCGCAACTCCCGCCGCACGATCGTCACCCCCACGTCCGCGCCGCGCTCCGCCCGCACCGCCGCCAGCCGCGCGCTCGCACCCGCCGCGGCCGACGCACCCGCCGCCGCGATCTCCGCGTGTAGCTCCACCCCCGCGTCGAACGCCGGTATCGGCAGCTTCCACAGGTGCTTGTGCAAGTGACGCGCACCGAACTGGCCCTTTGGCATCAGGCCGGAAACCGCGTCATACAGCATCCTGCTGTTGATGATTGCGAGCAGGTAGTTGGCTTCATCGAGGTCTTTGCAAGTAACCCAGAACAGAACGTTCTCGACCAAGTGCGACTCGTTATGCAGGATCGCTGCCGTAGGCTGGCCGGAACTGGTGTACACCACCCGAACCGGACTGTCGCCGGGGTCGCTTTGCCAGTCCAGTTGTGCTGATAGGTTCCCCACATAGTCCAGGCGTTCCATCAACTCCAGCTTAGTGGCGCGCGCCCTGTTTTCTTCCCAGATATCGTTCACCGTCTTCCAACGCTCACGCATCCGGCGTTCCAGGCCGCCCAGCCTCACGCCGCCGGTGCCCTTCCCGCTGGCGGGTATGGCTCCGTTGCCGCGCTTGAGCGGTAGCAGCGCCTTCAGCGGCTCCAGCGTGACATAGGGCGCGACCGTCTCGCCCAGGTGAACGTCGAACAGGTGGCTATCCTCGATGGTCTGGCCGGTTATGGCGGTCAGATCCAGGTTCTTCCACGGCGCCTTGTCCTGGCTGCCCCTGCGCGGGTTAACAGTCACCGTCCGCGCGGCCTGCACGATGGCGGGGTTGTCGGTCTCGTTGACGAAGAACAACACCCGAGGGAATATGGTCGCGCCGTTGCGAGACCTCGGCGCGTAGGGCGATTCCCCCGTTACGCCCGTGTCGGTGATGGTCGCTTTCGTCCGCGCCACGTTGGCGGAGCCCGCCTTCCCGACCCAGCGCTCCACCTCGCCCGCGAGCGGCACCGCCTCCCCCGCCAGTCCGAGGCTCTCCGCGAACACGACGGACGCCGGCACCGGGAAGAAGGTGTTGGGCTCCAGCCGCTCCAGGTCCCACGCCGCCTTGAATCCAAAGTCCACCGAGAGCGTCCGCAGCCCACGGCCCGAGCTCCACGCGCCCTTGCGCCACCTGGAGTACTGCCCCGCCTGCAACGCGCTGTGCGGCATCACGAACCCGATTCTGCCGCCCGCCTCGAGGTAAAGGTCCACGCACCGCGCGAAGAACAGCCCCGCCACGTCCTGGTGCGTGGCGTAGCGCCCGCCCGCCCATATGCCGTAGGTGCTCTTGCTCTGCCGCTCGAGCTCGGTCCGCAGCACGTCCACCGTCTGGTTGTAGTTTATCCACGGCGGATTGCCGATTACGACGTCCACCTTCGACCGGCCCAGCGCGACCGGACGCACCATGTTGCGCGCGTAGTACGCCCAGATGTGGTCGCGCCCCTCGTCGTGCAGCCGCTGAATCTTGGCGATGGTGGACGCAAGCAGGCCCCGGTCGGCGTCGTCGACGTGGTGGTCGCTCAGCGCCATCTCAGGATCGTCGCCGCGCTCGATGTGTTCCGCCACGTCGCTCATGAACGCGTCGAACGTGTCCGGACGCTCCACCAGCCCGACCGGAAACACCAGCTCGGTGTTCTCCTCGTCGCCCACCTGTATCGTCACCTCGTGCTCGGAAAACATGTCGCCGGCGCGGTAGCGCAGTTGCAGCGCGTCGCCCAGGTATATCGGCACCGTCACGGACGTGTAGCCCGCGTCCTCAATCGGCTTTCTCGCCACCAGCACGTAGGCGGCCCGCGCCAGGTGCACGGCCACAGGGTGGATGTCGATTCCCATAACCGAATCGCGCAGCTTGCTGAACACCTCCGACGGATGTATGGCGGAGTCTCCGGCGGCCTCCAGGTAGCCGCTTATCGCCTCCGCGACGAACGTTCCTGAGCCGCAGGCCGGGTCCAACACGGTCTGCTCCAGCGGGTCGTCCACCAGTTCGCGCACCATGCTCTTCGCCAGCCACTGCGGAGTGTAGTATTCGCCCAGCGTGCGCCGCTCCTCGGCCGGTATGACCGTCTCGTACAGGATCGACGCGATGTCGTTGGGTATGTCGCCCGCCCGCCAGTCGAAGCGCGCCACCCGCCGCGCGATCCCACGCAGAAGCGGCAGTCCGCCCACCTCCGCGGGCCAGGCGAAGAAGTCCGACTCCACCACTCCCTGCAGGCCCGTCTTGTTGCGGAACTCGCGCCCATACACCAGGTCGGCGGGGTCCGTCTCCGCGATGGCGCGTATGTCGATGCCGAACGACGCCTGCACCACCATGCCGACCACCGCCGTCAGGTAGGTGTGGCGGACGAACAGGTCGTCCGTCGATTCGTCCAGGCCCGGCCCGGCGACCTCGCCCAGCGCGGCGCGCAGCAGGTCGCTCCACAGCCGCCGCTTCACGCGGATGGTCTCCAAATGTGAGTGTTCGCGGTACAGCTCCCTCAGCGCGTCCGTGTCCCGGTGGTAAGAGGGACTGTCCGGCCCCAGGAACTTGCTGATGTTCTCGCGCGTGGGCGGCACGTCGTCCAACGAAAACAGCGCCTCGTCCCGCAGCCACTCGTAGAGCAGAAACCAGCCGTCCGCGTCCTGCAACGTGAAGTAGTAGGGCCGCCTAAGCTGCGGCTCGCCCGCGTCCGGCCAGCGCAGCAGCCAGCGCCTGCCGTCCGTGAGCACGCCCATCCGCGCCCGCCCGTCCTTCGCCGACGCCTCCAGATAATCGTCCAGTTGCCGGACGTAATCGGGATTCGGGTCGCCGCTCGCGGACGTGCTGACGCGCTTCTTGAACTCGATGAACGTATCGAGCGCCGTCAGGTCCACCGCCCTGCGCGAGTCTTCCGAAGGCGGATTCTCCAACCCGATCTGCTCGCTCGCGGCCAGCCCCGTCATTATCAGGAAATCGCGCGCCGCGCTCCTGATTTCCGCCTCAGTGCCGAAACTATCATGCCGCAGCAGCATCTGCCGCGCAGCCTCGCGGTGCTTCGGGTCGCCTATGTCAATCTGCGTAGTCATGCGCTTGCGTCCCGCCAATCCCAGCTACCGCGCATTGTACCAGAACAACATTTCGAGGGAAGCGCGCCTCCCCGCGTCATGACCTCCTCTCCCTTGACGGGAGAGGATTGAGGTGAGGGTGATGCGCTGAGAAAATGTAATGGTCTCGTGGCTACCTGGCGAGCTCCGCAAGTAGCGCTCGCACCTTCGGCACGAGCTCGTTCGGAATCTCCATTACCGTCTGGGTAGAGTCTTCGAAAGCGGCCTCATCCTCGGCAACCTCTTCGTCCTCGGTCAGCGACTCATAGTGCCGCAGAACGCCCCGTACGCGCTCTTCGTCCCAGCCCGGCGGGAAGTTCGTCGTCGACGTCATCTCCCTCTCCTTCTCATGCGCCTGCGAAAGGCGGTCAGCGGTTTGCCTCCCAGTTCATACGCCGTGATCACAAACACCCTATTCGGCTCCTGATCTGGCACGTAGATAATGCGGATGTATCGTCCGCCAGAGGTCCTGCCCACCGCAATACGCGAGCCGCCTCGCCCCGGCCTGTCCTCGCTCGGGGATGCCAACACGTCCTCAACTTCGTCCTCATCGACACCGTGCAAATGGACGTGCGGGAAACCCGTTACCGGATCAATGTAGAATCTTGCGTCCACTCCGCCTAGCTTAACACAAGAAGTGCACCGTCAAGGGCCGCCCCGCCGCCTTCTCCACCGCCTGCCCTCCGCAGACCCACGCAGCCACGCCCGCACGTCCCGCCGCACGACAGTGACCCCCACGTCCGCGCCCCGCTCCGTCCCATCGCCACCTCCGCACGCCCACGGTCGCATTCGCTGAGTACTTCCCCGAAATTTAGATGGTTCGGTATCTACTGATTATGCATTCACATCCGAAGCCCGAAATCCCGCCCCAAAACTGCCCCATCAAGTATCGTCAGTGCCATGTCAGTGCCATGCGAGTCACCCGGGGCTGTCTGGCAGATGCGCAATGCCGTACCTGTTTTGTGTCAGCTCCAACGACCGCGCAGTTGTACGCGATCGCCCTGAGCGATTTCTCCGACACCGCTCTTGAAATCTCCGCACATCCGTGCTATTATAACTTCGCTGCGCTGGCAGTCGAACCTTTACAATCGAACACCGACCCCGTAGGGACCTCCGCCGACCTGTCCCACTTCTGCTGCAAATCGCGCAGATTGTTCCTAGTTTGTCCCCGCGAGAGCCTGAAAGCGGTACAGACCGTCAAGCCTCCCAGCTAGGAGATGACACAGAATGACCCGGTTTGACACACTTTCCGCCGAATTCCGGCCTCGCGACTGTCTACAGCGGCGCAGGCTACGCGGTGCCGCCTCGATTGGCGCCTCTTACACCGCCTCCGCCACGTCCCTGGCCAGCGCGGACAGCGGCGTCGCATCGACGTCCTGGACCAGCCTGTAGCGCTCGTCGCCGGGATACACGACGAACTTGCGCTCCGGGCGAACGTCCTCGCACGCGCTGTGAAACCCTCTGCTAGGGTGAGGGCTGAGGCTGCGCTTTACCTCTATCGCCCACGCGCCGCCCCCGGGCAGCCCAAGCACCAGGTCGATCTCCGCGCCGCCCGCCGAGCGATAGAAACTCGCCTCCGCTCCGTCTGGCGCGACCGCCAACAGGTTTTCGATGACGAATCCCTCCCAGCTACCCCCAACGACGGGATGTCCGAGAACATCGTCGCCGGAACCCAGGCCGAGCAGCGCGTGAACTATGCCGCTGTCTCGGATGTAGACCTTCGGCGACTTCACCAGGCGCTTGCCGACGTTGGCGCGCCACGGCGTCAGCCGCCGCGCCAGCAACAGATCCACCATCAGATCCAGGTAGCGAGCGACCGTCTTGCCATCGACGCCGAGACCGCGCGCCAGCGCCGCCGCGTTCAGCGTCCCTCCCTGCGAGTGGGCGAGCATCACCCAGAATCGCCTGAGCGTCTCGGCGGGAATGCGCGGGCCCAACTGGGGAATGTCCCTCTCCAGGTAAGTCCGGACGAAGTTCTGCCGCCACGTCAGGCTGCCGGCGTCGTCCCCGGCGAGGAAGCTGTCCGGGAAACCGCCGCGCTCCCACAGCCTCGTCAGGTCGCCTGGACCGACTTCCAGCGCGTCGAACGGGTTCAGCTCCAGGTACGCGATTCGTCCGGCCAGACTCTCGCCCGACTGTTGCAGCAGGTCCAGCGAGGCCGACCCCAGCAGCAGAAACCGGCCGGACCGCCGCCCGCGCCGCCGCCCGCGGTCTATCAGCCCACGCAGGCTCTGAAACAGCCCGGGCAGACGCTGCACTTCGTCGAGGATTACCAACCTGTCCTCGTTGTCGGCGAGGTACAGCTCGGGATCGGAGAGCCGCGCGCGGTCCGCCGGCGACTCCAGATCCAGGTAGACGGCATTCCTGGCGTCGCCCACGTCCAGGGCGAGCGTCGTCTTCCCGACCTGGCGCGCTCCCAGCAGCGCGACGGCAGGAAACTCGGAGAGTAGTCGAAGCAGGCGGCTCTCGGCGCGACGGGCAATCATCCTTGTAATTATGGACTCCAGCGCCAGAATTGCAAGGTTATTCGCCGCCAATCTCAGAATCGCTCGTTTGACACCCCTTCCGCGTGGCAAGTAACATAGCCATTAGGGAGACACCGCACTTCAGGGTTTGCGGCGCCCCGTCCGTGCCGTCGCCCCACACCCCTTCACCGTCCGCATGGGGGCGAGCGACATGGCCCACAACTCCCGATTGGTTGTCGTATCCAATCGCGTCCCCTCCCGGTCCGAGGTGTCCCCCGAAGAAGGCCGGTCCGTCCCGGTAGGCGGGCTGGTCAGCGCCGTTAGGCCCGCCATGGAAGAGCTCGGCGGCCTGTGGCTGGGCTGGAGCGGCAAGAGCGCCGCGGGCGAGCCGCAGACGACCCCGGACGTCACCAGGCTCGGCAACATCGAACTCGCCACGCTCGACCTCTCCTCCAACGACGTGAGCCTCTTCTACACCGGCTTCGCCAACCGCACCCTGTGGCCGCTGCTGCACAGCTTCACCGAGCACGTCGTCATCCGCCGCGACACCTACCGCGCCTACCGCCGCATCAATCGCCGCTACGCCGAGGCGCTGTACCCCATGCTGCGGGAGGGCGACCTGGTACTGATCAACGACTATCACGTGTTCAACGTCGGAGAGGAACTCCGCGAGCTGGGTTGGCGCGGCAAGATCGGCTTCTTCCTTCACGTGCCGTTCCCGTCGCCGGACATCTTCTCCATACTGCCCTGGTCGCCGTCCATACTCAGGGGCATGATGAGCTACGACCTCGTGGGCGTGCACACCGAGCGCTACCGTCGCAACCTTGCCGATACCCTGGAGCAGGAACTAGCCGGCACGGTAAACGATTGGGTCTACTCCGGCGAAGAGGGGACCACTCGACTGGAGACCTACAACGTGGGCATCGACGTGAACGTGTTCGGCGAGCCGCCGGCCGGCGAGGTAGAGGCCCTCGCCAGGCAATTCTCGCTGCCCCTGTCGCCCGAGCACCAGCTCATACTCGGCGTGGACAGGCTGGACTACACCAAGGGCATCCCCGGGCGTCTCCGGGCGTTCCGGCGTCTGCTCGAACACCGACCGGCAGTGCGCGGCAAAGTGAGCCTGGTGCAGATTTCGTCGCCCTCGCGGACGCGGGTGCCTGAGTACATCAGCGAGAAGGAGGAGGTCGACAAGCTGGTCGGCCAGATAAACGGCCGCTTTTCCGAGGCCGACTGGACGCCCATTCGCTACCTGTACAGGTCGTACCCGCAGGACGAGCTGGCGTGCTTCTACTCGCTCGCCGACGTGTGCATGGTTACGCCGCTGCGGGATGGGCTGAATCTCGTAGCCAAGGAGTTCGTGGCCTCGCAGGGCGACACCCCGGGCGTCCTGCTGCTCTCCAAGTTCTGCGGCGCCGCCAGCTCCATGACCGACGCTGTGATAGTCAATCCGTACGACGTGGACGGCACCGCGGAGGCCACATACCGCGCTCTGCGCATGCCGGCCGCCGAGCGCCGCGAGCGATGGGCCTCGCTCGCCCGCGTAGTCCGCCGGCACACCGAGAATAGCTGGTGCGACGCCTTCCACTCCGACCTGGCGGAGATCAACCAACCATCGAAATGACCACACCACCAGAAAACACATTCGACGAGATAACAGTCTTCTTCAACCGAGCCGCCGACCGGCTGGGCCTGGATGAGGGCGTGCGCGAGTTGCTCAGCCGCCCCTGGCGCGAGCTGAAGGTCGCCGTCCCCGTCCGCATGGACGACGGCCGCATCGAGGTCTTCGAGGGATACCGCATCCAACACAACGGCGTGCGCGGCCCCTACAAGGGCGGCGTGCGCTACCACCCCACCGCGGACCAGGAGGAGGTCAAGGCGCTCGCCTCCCTGATGACGTGGAAGAACGCCCTCGTCGATGTCCCGTTCGGAGGCGCGAAGGGGGGCGTCAAGTGCGACCCCACGACGCTGAGCGAGCGCGAGCTGAACCGGCTCACGCGGCGCTACACCATCAACATCGAACACTTCCTCGGCGTCAACAGGGACATCCCGGCGCCCGACCTCGGCACGAACGCCCAGGTGATGGCCTGGATGATGGACGCCTACAGCCAGCTCCACGGACTCACCCCCGCCATCGTGACCGGCAAGCCCGTGGAACTCGGAGGCTCCGTAGGCCGCGATTCGGCCACAGGCAGAGGCGCCACCTACGTGATTCGCGCCATAGGGCGCGATCTGGGGCTCTCCCTGCTCGGCGCGCGCGTGGCGGTGCAGGGCTTCGGCCAAGTGGGGTCATGGACCGCGCGGCTGTTGTGGGAGGAGGGCTACAACGTCGTCGCGGTCAGCGATGTCCACGGCGGCGTTTACCGCGCCGGGGGCCTGAACATCGGCGAGCTCATCCGACACGTCGAAGAGACGGGCGGCGTGGCCGGATTCGGCGGAGCCGAGCCAATCTCCAACGCCGACCTGCTGGAGCTGGAGTGCGACTTTCTGGTACCCGCCGCCATAGACCGCGTCATCACCGAGGCCAACGCGCCGCGCGTGCGAGCGCGGGTCGTCGTCGAGGCGGCAAACCATCCCTTGACGCCGGAGGCGGACGCCATCTTGGGCGAGCGGGGCGTTCCCATACTGCCGGACATCCTCACCAACGCTGGAGGCGTCATCGTCTCCTACTTCGAGTGGGTGCAGAACCTGTACCAGCACCACTGGGAGCAGGAGCGAGTGGACGAAGAACTGCGCGACACTATGACCGCCGCCTACCAGAACGTGAGCCGCATGGCTGGCAGCGAGGGTATCACCCTGAGGGAGGCGGCCTTCACAATCGGCGTCGAGCGTGTGGCCCGCGTCGCGAAGATACGCGGCTTCCTGTAGCTGACAAGGGCAGGCCGGCCCTTCCGGAAGTCCGTTCCCCCTCGCAGGGGGAAGGTCAGGATGGGGGTGAAACGTCTAGCCCGTCGTCCACAATCAGCCCGTCCCTCATCCGCACGATGCGGTCGCACTGCCGGCCGATCTCGGGCGAGTGGGTGACTATGATGAAGGTCTCCCGGTTTTCGCGGTTGAGCCTCAGGATCAGGTCCATGACCTCCTGCGCCGTTTCGCTGTCCAGGTCGCCCGTTGGCTCATCCGCCCAGATGATGGCGGGGTCGTTGGCGAGGGCGCGGGCGATCGTGACCCGCTGGCGCTGGCCGCCCGATAGCTCGGCGGGCTTGTGCGCCGCCCAGTCGGCCAGTCCCACGAGCGCCAGCACCTCAAGCGCCCGCTGCCGCGCCTCCGCGGACTTCGCCCCCGAAATCAGCATGGGAAGCTCCACGTTCTCGACCGTGCTCAGCACAGGCAGCAGGTTGTAGAGCTGGAACACGAAACCCATCTGCCTGGCGCGGTAGTCGGTGCGGGTGTTGTCGTCCATGTCCCGCAGCGACACGCCGTCGATGTCGATGTCGCCCTCGTCGATGTCGTCGATGCCGGAAAGGCAGTTGAGCAGCGTGGTCTTGCCGCAGCCGCTGGGCCCCATGATGGCGACCACTTCCCCCCGTCGCACCGTCAGGTCGACGCCGCGCAGAGCGTGCACTCGGATGCCCTTGCCGCTGTCGTAGATCTTGTGGACGCCCCTGGCCAAGACCATGGCGTCCGAATCGGTATGTTCCATCGAAACCTCGTGTCGTGGTTGCCGTTGACCGTGGGCGGAATCTCTCGCGTCCACTCCCGGACGGACAATTCTGAAGCGTGGGAGGGCTGAATGTCAATCGAGATGCTGAGCTGGACAGTCCTCCCGCGGCCGCGCCAGAACTTGACCCCACGCCCGACTAGGGCGTAGTCTACCGGATGCGCATATCGCCGCGCTCTTGCTATCGCATGTCACACACTGCGGCCCGGCCACCAGGGGGCCGAGAGCCAGGGAGGTCCAGATGCAATTCGGGTCATTCATGGAGTTCCACTGCCGGCCCGGAGAGAGCCAGGCCCAGTCGTTCAGCGAGTCCTTCGAGCAGGTCGACCTGGCCGAAGAGCTCGGCCTCGACGCGGTATGGCTCGCGGAGTCCCACTTCAGCCCCGCGAGGTCAGTGCTGTCGTCGCCGCTGATACTGGCAGCCGCCATCGCGGCGCGCACGAAGCGCCTCAGGGTCGGCACCTCGGTGCACGTGCTGCCCCTGGGCAATCCGCTGCGAATAGCGGAGCAGGCGGCCACGCTCGACCACGTGAGCGGAGGCAGGTTCGACTTCGGCGTGGGACGCAGCGGCCTGCCCGGAGCGTACGAGGGCTACAACATCCCCTACGGCGAGAGCCGGGAGCGATTCTACGAGTACCTGGACATTATAATGGAGGCCTGGACCAACGAGCGGTTCTCCTACGATGGCAAGTATTTCTCGTTCGAAGACGTCTGCCTGGTGCCCAAGCCCTACCAATCGCCGCACCCGCCAATCCGCATCGCCGCCACCACGCCCGACACGTTCCCAGTAATCGCCAAGATGGGCTATCCGGTGTTCATCGGCGTGAGGGGCCAGGGCATGAGCCAGGTGGCCGAGCAGGTCGACTCGTACAAGCGAGCGTGGAAGGACGCCGGACACGACGGGCCTGCGGACGTGTCGCTGCGAGTTCCCGTCTTCGTCGCGGACACCAAGGAGGAAGCGCTGGCTGTACCGGAGGAGAGCTTCATGAAGCAGTTCCGCCGGTTGGGTGCCCAGCTAGCCAGCTCGGTCACGCGCGCCGGCACGGACCCGCGAGAGCAGCGGGCCGAGCGCGGCGAAGAGCTCGCCGTCCTGACTTGGGAAGAGGTGCAGAAGGAGAAGGTGGCGGTCGGAACGCCCGAGATGGTGATCGAACAACTCCACAAGATGAAGGAGACGCTGAGCCTGTCTGGTGTGGTCGCCGAACTGAACGCCGGCGAGCTCATCCCGGCCGAGAAGATAGCCCGCTCGCTGCGGCTGCTCTGCGAAGAGGTGATGCCCGCCTTCAGGTAGGCCACGAATGCCGATTTCGGTTGAAGCGCCACCTGCCGAGTGCTATACTCAACCCACTGATACTTGACAGTTTGCCGCGTGAACTTGTCGGACGACACTGGCCGGTTCGGCGGCTGACATACCCCATAACCCCCGGAGGATAACGCAATATGGCCACGTCTACCGCCACGCAGCCGCTGACCCCGTACCAGGTGCAGCGCTACAGCCGCCACATCATCATGCCCCAGGTGGGCAGCGCAGGGCAGCGCAAGCTGCTGGAGGCCAAGGTGCTTATGGTAGGCGCGGGCGGACTCGGCTCCCCCATCTCCATCTACCTCACGCTGGCGGGCGTGGGCACCGTCGGAATCGTTGACTTCGACACGGTGGACGTGACCAATCTCCAGCGCCAGATCCTGCACCAGAACGATGACATCGGTCGGCCAAAGGTGAAGTCCGCAGAGGAGACGCTGCTCTCGTACAACCCGGACGTGAACGTTATCATCCACGAGGAGCCGCTGCTCTCCGAAAACGCGATGGAGATCATATCCGGCTACGACGTGATCATCAACGGCGCGGACAACTTCCCCGCACGCTACCTGGTCAACGACGCCGCCTACCTGTGCGGCAAGCCCCTCGTGGACGGCAGCATCCTGCTGTTCGACGGCCAGGCGACCGTGTACATTCCGGGGCAGGGCTGCTACCGCTGCCTGTTCCCGACGCCGCCGCCTCCGGGCGAGGTGCCGAGCTGCGCAGAGGCCGGCGTACTGGGAGTGCTGCCCGGACTGGTGGGCACCATCCAGGCCACCGAGACGGTGAAGCTCATCATGGGACTGGGTGAGTCGCTCTCGGGGCGTCTGCTCATCATAGACGCGATGGACATGAGCTTCCGCACGCTGAAGATGCGGCGCAACCCCGATTGCCCGCTCTGCGGCGACAGCCCAACGGTCACGGAGTTGATTGACTACGAGGCGTTCTGCGGCGCTCCCGCCATCAGCTAGCGCTGCTGCCCGTATCCCCTCTCCCTCGCAGGGAGAGGGTTAGGGTGAGGGTGAAACGAACGTCCTGCCCTACCCCACGCGCTCGCCGTCCAGGTAGACGTCCGCCACATTCCACAGCGTGCCCACGTCCTGCGACGGATCGCCGTCGACGACCAGAACGTCCGCGCGCTTGCCCGGCTCCAGCGTGCCAACCTCGTTGTCCATCCAGCACGAGCGTGCCGACGCCGAAGTCGCGGACAGTATGGCCTCCGAGGGGGACATGCCCCCCTCGACGTGGGCCGCTATCTCGTGCTGAAAGCCGCCCATGGGGTAGGCGCTCCAGGCCGAGTCCGACCCACACACCAGCCGCACGCCGGCGTCCCGCATCGCGGCGAACGCGCTCAGCCTCTCCTCGTCGCGGCGTAGCAGACCATCCAGCTCCGCCTGCTCGCTTTCCCCAAGCCCCTGCGCGGCGCGTAGCTCCTCCAGCGCCAGCATACGCCCGCGCCCGTTGTGAATCGTCGGGTTTACGAACACGCCCTGCCGCGCGATGCGTTCGGCCACGTCCGGGCGATACAGCCACGAGCCGTCCGGCTCCACGAACATGCCGTGTACGATGGTGTCGATTCCGGCGTCCAGCGCGTTCACCATGCCCTGCGTCGACGCGCAGTGCGCCACGGTGTGCTTGCCGAAACTGTGCGCCTCGTCGACGATGGCTGCGAGCTCGTCCCGGCTGAACGAGGGCCGCGTGGGGAACGATGTGCGGGTGCTGCCGCCCGTGGCGGTGACCTTGATGAAGTCGGCTCCCTCTTTCACCAGTTGGCGCACGTGGGCCCGGCACTCCACTTCACCGGTAGCCTCGATACCGAAGTAGCCGAGGTGCCCGCCGACTATAGCCAGCGGCCTGCCCGCGAGCGACAGCCGAGGGCCGGTGGTTATGCCCATCTCGTAGGCGGTGCGCAGCATGAACGTGGTGCGGTTCTTCGCCCCGCAGTCGCGCACCGTGGTCACGCCGGAGCGCAGGTGGTCGGCGGCGTTGCGCGCGGCCTGGAGAGTGAGCACCTCGTCCGGGAGGGTCGCCAGCTCGTCGCCCGAGCGGCCGTCGCCAAAGCCGGTCAGGTGCACGTGGCAGTCCACCAGGCCCGGCAGCGCGGTCTTGTCCTCGTAGTGGACCTCGTGCACTCGCGCGCCCTCCGGCGGAACTACCTGTTCCTCCGGGCCGGCGGCCACAATCTCGCCGCCGCGCATCAGCACCGCGCCGCGCTCCACCGGCCGGCCCGCGCCGCCGTCGATGAGGCGCGCCACGCGCAGCAGCGTGAAGTCGGGATTAGCGTCGGACATGGGCGCTTACCTCCATCTGCCAGGAGTATCGGCAAAGATCAGGGACGGGTTAGATGGGAGAGCTGTCGGGCCGGATCTGCCGGAAGGCGTCCACTGACTCGGGGGTTCCGCGGTCGAGCAGCCGTCCTCCGAAGAAGACGTCCTCGACGTTCCAGAGGGCGGATATGTCCTCGGCGGGGTTGCCATCCACCACTATGACATCGGCGGCCTTGCCGGGCTCCAGCGAGCCAACCTCGTCGAAGAGTTCGAGCGCCTTGGCCGCCTCGCTCGTCACCGACAGCACCCCCTTCATTGCGGAGAAGCCGGCGTCCACCAGGCACTCGGTCTCGAAGAAGGTGTTGCCGAGAGCGTAGTCGCCCCAGGAAGAATCGGAGCCGGTGATGACCTTCAGGCCCATCTCCTGCATCCGGCGGCAGTCGTTCAGCTTATCGTCGTAGGCGCGCAGGTTGTCGTCCAGCCGCGCCTGCTCCTCGGCGGTCAGTCCCTGCTCCTCACGCTTGTGCATGAACGTCCAGGCCCGCGCGCGCCCCACGTGCAGCGTGGGATTGACGTACGCGCCCTGCTCTCCGATGCGCTCGGCAACGTCCTCGCGGAAGTTGTTGGAGCCGTCGGCTTCCATATAGGCGCAGTGAACGATCATGTCCACGCCCGCGTCCAGCGAGTTGATGATGCCCTGCGTGGACAGGCAGTGGGTGGCGGTGAGCTTGCCGAAGTTCTGGGCCTCCTCGGTGATGGCCCGCAACTCCTCGAGCGTAAACGACGGCCTAAGCGGGAACGATGTCCTCGTGCTGCCGCCGGTGGCGGTTATCTTGATGTAGTCGGCGCCCTCCTGGATGAGCCGCCGCGTCTCGCGCTTGGCCTCCACGGCGCCGGTGACCTCTGTGCCGAAGTAGCCCATGTGCCCGCCGACGATGGCGACGGGCCGGCCGCACAGAACCATCCTTGGAGCGATGAGAATGCCCTGGTTCACCGCGTCTCGAAGCCTGAACATGGTGGTGTTCTTGGGGCCGTTCTCGCGGATGGTCGTGACGCCGGTCACGAGGCTCGCCCTGGCGTTGCGCGCCGACTGGAGCATGAGCACTTCATCGGGCTGGGCCGCCACATCTTCGCCGGGGCGGCCATCGCCGAAGCCGTTGTGGTGCGTGTGGCAGTCGACCATTCCGGGCATTATGGTCTTGCCCGGGTAGTCGTAGACGGCTGTCGGTGCTCCCTCAGGCGGGGCGACCTCGCTCGCCCGGCCAACGGCGGCAATCCTGTCGCCGCGCAGCAGCACCGCGCCGTCTTCTACGGGCGCGCCGCCCAGCCCGTCGATCACGCGACCGCCTCTTATGAGCGTGTATGCGTCGTTGGCCACCTTCTTCACCCCCATCCTAACCTTCCCCCGTCAAGGGGGAAGGGACTTTTGGTTGCCTGCCCCTGCGATGGGGAAGGGACCTCGATTGGCGCCACGCCTAGAGTATCTCCCTCAGGCGCTCGGCGATTATCTTCTCGCCGCCGTCCTTGAGCGTGCCCATCCTGACGATGAAGGCGTCGGGATCGTCGGCGTTGTAGCGCACCCATATGCTGGGGTTGCCGGCCTGCATCTCCGCGACCACGTCGGCTGCGCTCTTTCCGGTGGCGTCGGCGTCCACCTCGATTCGCAGTCCGTCGGCAGGGCCGTCCGCCGGGAAGCTGGACATTCCGATGCCGCTCACGCCCCCAAGGTCGCCGCTCAGCGTGGTTATGCGGGCCTCGTAGGCCGCGAACCTGTCCTCGTGGTTCATGGTGAGCCACTCGCGCAGCGCCGCGTACACGGCGATGACTTCCTGTCGGTCGATCTTCATTCCCCGCCCGATTGAGCGTATGCCGTCGGACTCGAAGCCGATGGAGCTGTGCTTGCGCGCCACTTCCACCAGGTCTTTGCGGCCGGTGAGCATGCCGCTGGAGTTGACGGCGCCGAAGTACTTGGCGCCGTAGGCCACCAGGTCCGCTCCCATGCTCACGTACTTGCTGAGCAGATCTGTCGGGTAGACCTGTCCGGCGGCGTCCACGATGATGGGTATGCCGTGGGCGTGGCCTATGCGTATCACCTCTTCCAGGGCAAGCGCGCCGGGGTTCCGATCGCCGGGCGCCAGGTGGTGGATGGCGGCGGTGTTCGGGCCGATTGCCTCTTCCAGTTGTTCGGCGCTCGTTCCGTCCTCGTCGCCTATCTCGACAAGCTTGCCGCCCGCGACGGTCATCGTCCTGTCGTATTGGACGCGGAGCTGCCGCTGGATGATGATCTCGCTCGGCATGCCGGTGACGTCGGGCACACTCTCGATCTTTTCGACGTCGTCGCCGGTGATGCACGCCGCCGCGCCGAACGTAAGCGCCGCCGCGCAGCCTGGCGTGACGAGCGCGGCCTCGACGCCGAGCAAGTCGGATATGTGCTCGCCCACCTTCTCGATCAGTTCGCCCATGTCCACGTAGAACTCTTCGGACTCGTCCATCAGCGCCCGCACCGACGCGTTGGGCGTGTTGCCGCCGAGCAGCGTTCTGTTGCCGTGGGCGTTGAGAATTGGCCTGGCTCCCAATTGCTCGTAGATGTTGGTCACTTGGATTCTCCTTCACTCCGCTGACAAATTGACTTCTTGCTCGGCATTTTAAGGCGGCGGCATACCGCGCGCAAGGCCCCGAATCGGGGCGGAAGCCGCGCCGGTTTGCCGGGCGCGTCCAAAGGACCGTCGTTCCCTCGCGGAGGCGGGAGAGGAAAAATCTGCCCGATTCTGCGCCATTCTGCGCGATCCGTAGCTGGGAGCGCCGTTGGCGCTGCCCAGTTCCGTAATGCCAGCGTGGGCATTTCAGGGCATAAGTGTCGCGTCGCGCGGCAGAAGAGGACAGGTGGCTGGCCGGTAGCCGGTAGCCGGTCTACGACTTCCCGACGGATGCCTGGGGCGGGTCGGTCCCGCGGGCGGGTTTGAAACTCGCCCCTACCGTATGGGATGATAGCACGTATGTGCGCATGGCGCAATGGGGGTGGCGAGAGTGCGGAATCAGGGCCGAAATCGTGGGGTCGGGCGGATTTGTGGGGAGAAATTGCGCACGAATGGGAACTGGTGGAGCGTGGGTGAGAATGGGTGAGACACGGATGGGAACGGGTGGCGCGGGAAAGTGACGGTTTTTTGGGGGTGTGGGGAGCGCCATTGGGGTCGGGAGAGGTCGAAGGGGGCTTGGCCGGGGTGTGCGTCGGGACGTTTGGGGTCGTAGGCTGAGCGATATGGCGAACGGAATGCGATGGCCGTAGATTCAGAGCGACTCGTCGAATGTGTTGGGCGCACGCGGTGATGTGAGTCAGGCTCGCCGCTCTCGGTAGTGTGCCTATCTGAAGATGTTCTAGGGTGTTCGAGCGTAACTAGGAAGTTTCATACCTGACAGAGTGGCAAGCTTTTGGGTAAGCTGACCGTGCAGGAGGAGAGACGGTGCGGGAGTTTAACCCGCATATCCGCTATGCGAAACCGGCGCCTTGGGCCACCCCGTCCACCCCGTCCTGGTTCTTGCTCTTAGACCCTGGTGCTGACGACTGCTGGGGTCTTCTCTATTGTAAGACCTATTGTTCGCAAATCAAGCAATTTCCTTGACAGACCGTCCTCACCTGCCATACTCTGAGACAGTCACAGCAGTCTGAACAGAGTATGGCAAGAAGTTTGCACTCAGCCACGCTTTGGGGTACATCGTGCCCCCTTGCGCGGCGCTGAGTACTCCTGGACTGCTGTGACACGTAGCCCTGAAGTATGTCGTCAAGGGGGTTCTTGTGTTGCGGTTGGTCATCGGAGTAGTCGTCCTGAGTGTGGTCCTGCTAGCCTGCTCCAGCATGAGCGATGAGGAGTGTTACAAAGACAGTGATTGTGCCGAATCCCGATGGGAGATCGACGCTCTGGCACACTGTGAGATTGCCGTCGAGAACCAAGCCCGCTATGCCTCTCGATGGACGGATGGGTTCCTGGAGAGCAAGTTCGGGTACATCTGGCGTCCTGGCACACGGGATTTCAGAATGTACGGCAACAAAGCGCAGTTCCAGAACGCTTTCGGAGCTTGGCAGAAGGTAAGCTACATTTGTCACTACAGTCCGGTTGATGATCAGGTGACGTACGTCTCGGTCAACTGATGGATAAGAGCCACGTCCAAGCATGGACGATCATCGGCGTCGTGCTGTTTCTGGTGCTCGGGTACACGATCTGGAGGAACTGGTACACGATCACTGGCTGGTTCTGAAATCAGGGGTCCGTCATGTGACGGGCTCAGGGCCTACCTCAAGGCCGTCGACGGTGCCTTCGGTTCAGACATCGACTATTCCCAGCTAGCAAAGCAGTAAGGTGGTAGGCAGCCCAATGACCACGAACGTCGGTACTCCCCTAGTGGTGTAGCGTCTGCCAAGAAGGTGTCTGTTTCGGGGTCTCCCGACAGCGAGGGAGGGCAGCTAATCAAGCTGCCCTCCCTTATGCTTAGTTCTCAAGAACAAAACTCGAACATTTCAAAACGGTACACTCAGCGCGACCCCACTCACTTACTGTAGAACGAAGATTGAACATTTCGGCAGGGTATACTACCCCGCTTTCGTAACCGTCCCATATGTGGTGGGGAAGTTTGGGAGGAGTTGGGGGAGGGAACGTGGGCTGGGCGGCGTGGGTTTGGAAGGGACTTCGATCTAGGCGGCAACCAGTTCACCGAGATTGAGGCCGTCCTGACCGCTCCATACCCAC
The DNA here is from genome assembly GCA_965204815.1 of Dehalococcoidia bacterium. Taxonomy (GTDB): domain Bacteria; phylum Chloroflexota; class Dehalococcoidia; order Lucifugimonadales; family CATOSD01; genus CATOSD01. Next base: position 2,326,199 of record OZ242014.1, on the reverse strand, counting down.
TGTGTTAGTCCCAACCCGTTCATCATTCCCGATTCGCTCTTGTACCCTCTTATCGTCTTGTACCTTATCTTGCTCCTGCCTATCGCCCGCTCAGTACAGTTGTTGGTCTGTGGCATCCCCCTCACTCGTTGGTGACATGTCAGAGAGCGCCACTTCTCACATAACTCGACCACCAGCCTGTGAAGCATCGGTTGTCCACGAACCGCGCGCTCCATCGCAAGCAACTCTCGACCGCCCCCACCGGGCAACTCGGCCATAAGGAGCCATATCCTTGCCTTGTACGAGTCCCACCCCTGTATCCTGCTGAGTCGATTCCGCACCCATTTCCTCACGTGCGCGATGCACAGTTGGTGACTTACCCCGACATGTTCGACCGCCGGCTTGTAGGTGTTGAGGTCGTCTGTCACCACAGCCTCCACTCCGAACCTGCCCACGTATCCCTCAAGCCATCTCACGAAACCCTCGCTGTCGCGTTGGGCCAGCACGTCCATTCCCACCAACCGCCCGCTCTGGGCGTCTGTGACGAACCCGACCACCGTCTGGTTGCCCCCCACCTTCACCACAGTCTCGTCTGCTCCCATCACCCTCACCCGCCCGCGCACCCTGCTCATCCAGCCGCTGAGCGAGTTGGAACCGCTGTGCTGAACGTCGCGCCATATGCTCATCCTCGACAGCTCACATCCCAAAGCCCCCAGCAGATGACTCACAGAACGCAAAGACAGCCCCAGCGCCCAACTCAGCGCAGCAAACCCTCTGAGACGATGGCTCTGGTCGTGTCGGTCAACACCCTGTGGGTAGTGCCTGAACGTGCGGGCGCAGTCACAGCAGCGGTATCTGTGCACGGTCACCTCGCTAACGTAGAGGTCACGGATGGGCTTTGTCACCGACCCGTGCCGGTTCAAGTACACGCTGCCGCAGTGTATGCAGGCTGAAGGTCGGCTGTCCGGAGAGAGCTTGACTTGTGGGAGTGTGAATCTTACTCTGGGCATCGGCAGGGCCTCTTGGTCTGGTTCGGTTGTACGTTTACCAGACTTTACCAAGATTCCCTGCCTCTTTCATTCCCACCGCCTATGGGACGGTTACCCGCTTTCCCGTTCGTTGCTTTGGCACGGCTGCCCCACTATAATCCTACAATCACTTTGGCAATCACTTTGGAGAGCAGCGATTTTGCCGGTAGACTACGCTTCGCTGACGCCCGGCAGCCTGTTGGCGAGCGACATACTGTCCCTGGACGACCAGACCGTGGCGCGTTTCGTGAATGCCGTCGGCGACGAAACACCGCTTGCGGGTGACGATGATCCGCCACTTGCGCCCGCGATGGCGGTCGCTGCGTTGAGCTTCCGAGGCATTATCCGAGCACTCGACCTTCCCGGCGGCTCGCTGCATCTCGCCCAGGAGATCGAGTTCGCCAAGCCCGTCGCAATTGGCGAAACGCTCGATTGCCGCGCCGAGGTGCTGCAGAACTCCGTCCGGCGGGGAATGCGCGTCCTCGTCGTGAGCCTGGAGGCGACGGACGCCCAGGGCCGCGCGGCGCTCAGCGGCAAGAGCACCGTCATGCTGCCGACGCAGCGGCCCGGCGAGTGAACATGCCTGGCTACACGACACAGGGCGCGGAGCTGCCCACAATCGAACGGGAGATCACCCAGCAGCGTATCGAGCGGTACGCACACGCCGCCGGAGACTTCAATCCGATTCACCTGGACCGGGAGTTCGCGGCCACAACCCAGTTCGGGGGCACCATCGCCCACGGCATGATGGTCATTGCCTTCATATCCGAGATGATGACGCGCGCCTACGGCGATAGCTGGTCCTCGACGGGCAAGCTGAAGTTGCGGCTGCGCGCTCCCTCCTACCCCGGAGACACCCTTACGGCCCACGGACAGGTGAAGGGCGTGGATGAAGAGGACGGACAGACCGTAATCCGGTGCGGCGTGGGCGTGAAGAACCAGGACGGCGGCGTTGTGATAAGCGGCGACGCCAGCGTCGTGGCCGCAACCTAAATCGGAGACCGTGATTTGACCAGCCGCAGGCAAAGGCGCAACAAGATAGCCCTGGACGCGATGGGCGGCGACCACGCTCCGGCTGAACTCGTCGCGGGCGCGGTGGAGGCCGTCGCGGAGTACGACGTGGACGTGCGTCTCGTTGGAGACGAGGACACGCTGCGCGAAGAGCTTGACCGCCACAACGTCGAGGGTATGCCGATAACGGTTGTGCCCTCCGAGGGCTACGTGCGCGAGGGCGATTCGCCCGCGCTGGCACTGCGCCAGAACCCCAGAGCATCGATCATCGTGGCAACCGGCTTGGTCAAGTACGGGCTGGCGGACGCCTGCGTGTCGATGGGATCGACCGGCGCCGCGATGGCCGCCGCCGCGGTGGTGCTCGGAATGCCGGAGGGCGTGGAGCGCCCTGCCATCGGCGGCCCCGTGGTGGGTCTAGCCCCACAGACGGCCATAATCGATCTGGGGGCGAACGTGGACTCGCGTCCCGCCCAGCTACTCACGTTCGGCGTGATTGGCGAGGTGTTCGCCCGAAAATTCTGGGGCATAGAGAGGCCGCGAGTGGCGCTACTCAGCGTGGGCAGCGAGGCGGGCAAAGGCAATAGCCAGGTGAAAGAGGCCACGGAGTTGCTGGAGAAGAGCGGGCTGGACTTCATCGGCAACGTTGAGGCCAACGAATTGCCGTTCAGTCCCGCGGAGGTCGTTGTCTGCGATGGGTTCGTCGGCAACGTCGTAATGAAGTTGACAGAGGGACTGGGGCAGGCATTCGCCGACCACCTGCGCGATGCGCTGGGCGACAGTCTGGCCGCAGGGGAGTTGGAGCGTATCGTAACCGAGGTCTACGAGCTGAACAACGTTGTCGAGACCTGGGGCGGCGGCCCGATATTCGGCGTCAATGGGGTGAGCATCGTCGGACACGGCCGCGCCAGGCGCACGGCAGTCAAGCGCGCCATATCCACTGCCAAGAGGGCCGTGGACAGCCAGTTCGTGAGCGAGCTGAACGAAGAGCTCGCAAGTGTCAGAAGCAGGGTCGCGGGCTAGCGCGGAGACTCGTCGCGCCCGGGCCAATCGATCGTTTTGCTATTCAGGGAGGCGAGTTGAGCAGATCGGACATAGAAGGAAGAGCCGCACTTGTCACAGGCGCCTCCAAGGGCATTGGCAGAGCCATCGCCTTGCGGTTGGCGGAACAGGGCGTCAAGGTGGCTGTCAATTACAACACCTCGCACGATGAGGCGAACGTCGTTGTCGACACCATCAAAGAGACCGGCGTGGAGGCGTTTGCGATTCACGCGGACGTGAGCGACCTGGAGCAGGTCACGTCGATGGTCGATGAGGTGAACGGTGCGTGGGGCCGCATCGACATCCTGGTAAACAACGCCGGAATCATAGACGACGGTCTGTTGATCAGGATGTCCGACAGGGCGTGGGAGCGCGTGCTGGCCACCAACCTGACGGGCACGTTCTACTGCACGCGGGCGGCGCTGCGGGGCATGATGCGGGGACGTTGGGGGCGCATAATCAACATCGGCTCGGTGGTCGGCATACGCGGCAACGTTGGCCAGGCCAACTACTCCGCGTCCAAGGCCGGGCTCATCGGCTTCACCAAGGCGCTTGCCAAGGAGATCGCCACGCGCAACATCACCGTGAACACGATCACGCCCGGCTATATCAGCACCGACACGGTGGCCGGCCTGACGCAGGAGCAGAAGGACCGGATCATGACGTGGATTCCGCAGGGGCACTTCGGCGAGGTGGATGACGTGGCCCACCTCGCGGCCTTCGTCGCCAGCGAGAAGGCCAGCTACATGACCGGCCAGGTGATCAGCGTAGACGGCGGCATGGCCATCTAGCGCGGCTGCGGCTCGCGCAATGCGCCGCAACCACCGCCGGGGAGGCCGGACGACCGAAATGAGAGACTTCGAGGGCAAGGCCGTGCTCGTCACGGGCGGATCTCGTGGCATCGGACGCGCTATAGCGCTGGAGTTCGCCCGGCGCGGCGCCGACGTGGCGTTCAACTACCGGTCAAATTCTACGGCGGCCGAGCAGACCCGTCGCGACGTCGAGAGCGAGGGCGTCCGCTGCGTCAGCATCCGGGCACACCTGGGCGACTCGGCCAGGATCAGCCAGATGTTCGCCCGCGTCGAGGCCGAGTTCGGAGCGCTCGATGTGCTTGTAAACAACGCCGCCTCCGGCGTCCAGCGGCCCGCCGGGGAGCTGCGCGAGAAGCACTGGGACTGGGCGCTGGACATCAACGCGAAGGCTCCGTGGTTGTGCGCCATCGAGGCGTCGAGGCTCATGACCCGGGGCGGAAGCGTGGTGAACATCACCAGCCAGGGGTCGCACAAGGTGCTGCCCTACTACTTCTCGGTCGGGGTGTCCAAGGCGGCGCTGGAGTCGATGACGCGGTACCTCGCGGTGGAATTGGCCGACAGGGGCATATCGGTCAATGCGGTGTCCGGCGGTTACGTGGAAACCGGCGCGTTCGACTCGTTTCCAAACCGGGAGGAGATGGTGAGCGCCACCAAGACGACGCTGGACGGCAGGTCGGTTACCGGGGAGGACATCGCCCGCGTGGTGGCGTTCCTGTGCACCGACGCGGCTCGCATGATAAGGGGTCAGGTGCTAGTCGTGGACGGCGGCGTTTCGCTGACTATCTGAACGGCAGCGTCTCTACCCGAACCTCGACCTCCACGCCGTCCTGTTCGAGCGTGAGAGTCGACCCAGGCTCGGCGTAGGCCTTGCGCACGTAGCCAAGGCCAATTCCCCGTTGGAGCCGCTCCGATTTCACCGCCGAAGTCACCACGCCGGAGCGCTTGCCGTCGACTGTCAGGCTCGCCCCGGCAGGCGGCAACTCCTGTCCGTTCCACGACAGACCTACAAGATACTTGGACACCTTCTTGTAGGTGTCCAGCCGCGCGATGACCTCCTGGCCGATGTAGCAGCCCTTGTTGAAGCTGATGTGCTTCAGGAGCCCGGCCTCCAGGGGGTTGTAGTCCTCTGACAGCTCCAATCCGGGAGCGGGTACTCCCTCCTCCACGCGGACGGTCTCCAGCGCGAGCGAGCCGACGGGCCTGGCGCCGTCTCCCGCGCTGCGCTCGACCAGGTAGCGCCACAGTCGGTCGCCGTCTTCCGCAGACGCCATGACGTCAAATCCGGGCAGCGTGCCGAAGTCGTCGCGCACAACGGTCGCGCCCACGCCGCCGAGGCTGGCCGATAGCACGCCGTACGGTGGCAGTGTCGCCACGCCTTCGCCGGCCAACTCTTCTACCAGGGTGGCGGCACCCGGGCCGATCAGAGAGAACATGGCGGTGTGCGGGGTGACGTCGCGTACGGTCACGTCCTCGACGAACGTGTAGAAGTCGATCCACTCCGCTACTCGCTCTCGAGCGTCAGGGCCGACGAATAACAAAAGCCGGTCCTCCAGCATCAGCACCAGCAGCATGTCGACGATTCTGCCCTTGGCGGAGGTGAGCACGCTGCCCATGCCCGCGCCGGGCGTCAGATCCTCCAGCTTGTTGGTGCTGAGCCTGTTGAGCAGATCGAGCGCGTCCTCGCCGGTGAGCTCAAGGCGGCCGACTTGTGACCGGCGCACCAGACCGACCGCGCCGGTGAGGGCGTCGTACTCCTCGCGGAGAGACGTGTAGCTATCGGGGAGTGCCTCTACTTGCGCGCTGGTGGACACGGGCGTTTCTCGCTGGGAACGGGGAACTTCGGTGGTTCCGGGCTATACGCTGAACGAGGTGCCGCAGCCGCAGGTCGTCTTGGCGTTGGGGTTGTGGAAGACGAAGCCCTTGCCGTTGAGGCCGCCGGAGTACTCGAGCACCGTGCCGGCCAGAAAGACGTAGGACTTCTTGTCCACGTACAACTGGATGCCGTGCTCTTCGATGGTCTTGTCGTTTTCGCCCGGCTCGTCAACCAGGTCGAGCACGTAAGTCAGTCCTGAGCATCCGCCGCCCTTGACGCCCACGCGCAGATTCGAGTCGGGCTTGCCGGCCTGCGCCGCGAACTGGCGCACGTGGTCGGCAGCTTCCTTGCTGATGTTTATGGTGAGGGGCTGTGGTGGCGTGCGTCGCGTCATCTGCTGCATATGCGGTACTCCCCTGGTCGCTAAGCATGTCTCCAAACCGCAGTGCCTCGGGTCGTGGCGGCGATTCTCGCTCATTATACATCATTCCGCACGAAACCCAAGCCGTCTGTTCACGTTGCCCTTTTGCCAACCAATTTCCGTTCCAGGCTGGGACTGTTTCATTGAAGAACCCATTCCCGAGGCGGCCTTCGCGCTCTCTCTGGCCCTGGCTGTGGAGGCAGGTGCGCCCATTGACCCGCGACGTCTGGACGTCTAACATGTGGATATGAGCACTAAAGTGGAGAGAAATCCGCCGGGCCGGGTACGTGACGCTATTTTGCAAGTTCTCGCCCACACATCCGAGGACTTGACAGCAAAGCAGGTAGCGGATCGCGTGTCCAGGATCATCGGCCCAACACCCGAGTCATCGGTTCGATCTTTCCTACGCCTGAATACTCCATCTCACTTTACTCGGGAAGCCAGGGGGGTTTATCGCATCAAAGACGGCCCAGTTGAGAATGTGGCCCTACAGCGTGATCTTCCTGGAGCCATCCCGTGGAAGGAGCCACTTCATTACGGTCGTGCGACCCTGGTCCACGGAGACTGCTTCGACTGGCTGGAACGGCAGCTCGACAACTCATTGCACGCCGTTGTGACCGACCCGCCATTCGGACTCCACGAATACTCAGCTAAAGAGCAGTCCAAGCTGCGCAAGGGGAGGGGAGGCGTCTGGAGGCTCCCACCTTCTTACGACGGACACCGCCGCTCTCCGGTCCCGCGATTCACCACGATGACCGACGCGCAGCGGGCGCAACTTCGGGAGTTCTTCTACGTCTGGGGCAGGCTTTTTCTTCCCAAGCTGGTTCCTGGCGCCAACGTCATAGTCGCGTCCAACCCACTTCTCTCCCATATAGTTTCAACCGCATTGACAGACGCCGGCCTGGAGAAGCGCGGCGAGATTATCAGGCTGGTAATGACCATGCGGGGGGGCGACCGCCCCAAGCACGCTCACGAGGAGTTCGCTCAGGTGAGCGTGATGCCAAGGTCCATGTGGGAGCCGTGGGTCGCCTTTCGGAAGCCACTAGAAGGCAGAGTACAGGACAACATCAGGGCGTGGAAGACGGGTGGATTCAGAAGGCCGTCGGCCAATACACCGTTCGGGGATGTGATCAGGTCTTCTCCGACAAGGAAGAGAGAAAGGCTCATCGCGCCCCACCCAAGTTTGAAGCCCCAAGCCTTTCTGCGTCAGTTAGTTCGGGCCGTTCTTCCTCTAGGTTCAGGCGTAGTCGTGGACACATTCGCAGGATCGGGTTCGACTCTCGCGGCAGCTGAAGCGGTCGGCTACGAATCGATTGGAGTGGAGAAGGATTCTCACTACTTCGACATGGCAGCCAACGCGATCCAAGACCTGGCAAACCTGTCTACAGATGTTGATCGGTAAGCTATAGTTTGTAGAGCCAATTCCGGCGCAACTTTGCAATTCCCTCCCTGTGCAGGGTTGCGGTACGGGTTCCCAGCTCGCCCCTTGGGTTTCGCCTGAAGTCCTCAACTGTTACATGACCCAGGTAAACCTCTGTAAACGTTAGCGGCTGTCGGTTCATCGCTGGCTCCGTCTCGTTGTCCACGGTGTAGACAAAGACACACATCCACTGGTTTCGTGCCCCATGAGTGTCAACAGCACCCCCTCTCTTTCGAGTCGTCTTGATCTCTACACCCCTCTCACCCGACTTGATCGAGTTATTGGCGTAGAATCCCCTAACCACAAGGTCGGGATGTCCATTGAAGAAACGGTTCTCGGTCAGAGCGCGCGAGTGCCTCGCCAGGCTGGCGGTTACCATGTCGGACAGAACACCCGAGAGGATCGCCGGGCGTAACATGTCATCAAGTCGCTCCAACCCCTTACCGACTAGATGGGAGTTCACGTCGTAGAAGAAATCGTAAACGTCCTGCATGGCTGAATCGAAGTCCATCAGCCTCAGCTCGAATGGCAGATCCAGATCGTAGTTGAATCTTGACTTGTCCACTGTGTTCGTCAGTAGCGGCATAGCGATGAACTCCTGACACGTAGGCGTCCCATCATCCGGGCGCGAGGCCAGGTGTTTCAATCCGCGTGAGTGGCGCCGTGCACTTGCTCGCGGCGCGGCCACACGTAGCGACGGGCCAGTGGCTCAAGCCGCGGCCAGCGCAGGGCGACTAGTAACGCCAGCAGCGCGACCGCCGCCAACAGGCCTCCTATCAAGGCGACGCTGGACGTGAATCCCCCCACGATGTCGCGGCCAAAGTCCAGCACCCACACGTCCAACAACGACTGAGTGCGGGCAAAGTCCAACGTCGCGTCGAAATCTCTGGCGGCGTCGGCGCGGGACGCAGCGAAGCTGGCGCCCGTCGCCAGGTTGATGGCCGCGAACGAAACGCACGCCGCCAGCGCGCCGGCCGAGACGGTCGCCGCAACCCACGCGGCGCGGACGTGGGGCGCTCCGCCCGCCAGCAGCCACAGCGCGGCGAGGCCGGCCAGCACCAGCGCCGACACTATCCACGGCGAAAGGCGCAAGAGCCCAAGTGCGGAGCGCAAGAACTCGATGTCGGACGAACCGGACGTGTCCGCCGAAAGATCGTTCTGGAGGTCGACGTGGGTGTACGTCCAGCCGTCGGAGAATAGCTCACGAATCGTCTCGATGGCTCGCTCCACGCTCTCGGGGTCGTCGAAGTTGCGTTCGATGTCGCCCCGAAGGTCCTCCTCGGTGTAGAGGAAGCCGTCCCTCATTATGGTGCGGATGTCGTCGAGTCGGTCCCTGTCCTCGCTGGAAAGCGCGTTCCGGAGGTCAAAGTTCGTGAACGTCACCTCACCACTCAGAGGCTCGACTACCAGCGGCCTGATTTCGGCCACAATGATGTCGGCCCGCCCGGCGGCAGTGCGCCTTGCCTGCGCGTCCTCGGCCGTTCCGCCTAACACGGTGGAGAGCGCCAGAATCCTGCCGTGGGCGACCTCTTCCAGCCGCGACGCCACCTCACCCGAGATGGGATCCAGCGACGCCACGAACGAGAACGAGTCCGTGTTCCCGAACAGGTAGCCGGCGACCTCATCCACAGCCTTGTCTACCTCGCCTCTCGCCCACTGTCCCCTGCCCGCGTCCCGGATGGCCGTCACCACGTCTTCGGTGTGTAGCGACACGCCGGGGGCGAGGTCGATTCGCTCGCCATGCAGAGCAAGCACCGCCGGCTCGACGATCGAGTCGTACAAGGAATCGTAGGCCCCCGTGTCGTGCAGCAGCAGCTTGTACTCCGCCGTGGCGTCGGGACCGAGCTCCGCCAGGTCCATGCGCACCTCGAAGTCGTCCTCGGTTCCGGTGGCGTAGGGCACGAAAGCGGCCACGGCCTCCGCGACCCGGGCGTCGAACCAGGCCTTCGACACCACCTGCCGCACCGCGGACTCGACGCGGGCGGCGCTCAACTCCGACCCGAAGGGCAGCACCTCGGCGGCGAGGATCTCCTGGGCGGCCGGGGCGAGGTGCGAATCGACCGCATAGTCGTAGAGATGGGAACGTCTGAGGAGGGCCGAGGTCTCCGAAATGAGCACATCGTCTTCAATTGGCAGGCGCAGATTGATCGTGAACTCGTCACTGACGCCCGTCAGATACTTCCACACATCTGTGGCTGACGTGCGCGCGGTCTCGTCGAGCCAGTCGCGAGGGGCAACCCTGGTCGTCCACGCCACCAGGTGGCGGTTGGAGACACCCAGCACGACCAGCGGGTTGCTATCCAGAGTGCCGTCCGCCGAAAGGCCCTCGGCGTTTCGGGCGTCGTCCAGCATTGTGGGCAGCAGGCGGTCGAGTAGGAAGTCGTAGGCCCCGGCCTCTTCGAAGCGGTCGGCGGGATAGTCCGGCTGAAACACGGTGCCGCACGCAAACGCCAGCACAATCAGGAGGACGAGCATCGGGGTCAGGAGCGCGGCCAAGGCGAAGGAGAGCACCCTGCGTACTGTCATAGCCTCTCCCTCTGCGTATCTGGAGTTACATGCGCCCTCGAAGTGCGCGCGCCGTACTGAAGGCGAAGTATACACAACCGCGCCGCCGCAGTTCAAAAGCCCTGCGCGCTAGGCTAGAATGGTCGGCAGCGTCGGCAGGCCCGAACGCACTCCAGGGATAGAAAGGCGGTCGAACGACCAGATGAACGAGTACCTCCAGTCCAATCGCAGCCAGTGGGACGCCCTGGCCCCCATCCACGCCCGGTCGGAGTTCTACGATCTGGCGGGGTTCCGGGCCGGCGAGTCCTCGCTGAAGAGCGTGGAACTGGAGGAGGTCGGCGACGTCTCGGGCCGCTCGCTATTGCACATGCAGTGCCACATCGGGCTCGACACGCTATCATGGGCCAGACTGGGAGCGCGTGTCACGGGCATAGACTTCTCCGCGGCGTCTCTTGAGGTCGCGCGTTCGCTGGCTGACGAGCTCGGGCTTCCCGCGCGCTTCGTTGAGGCGAGCGTTTACGACCTGCCGGACCGACTCGACGAACCGGACGCGTTCGACGTCGTGTTCACCTCTTACGGCGTGCTGTGCTGGCTGCCCGACCTCACGGCGTGGGCCCGAGTTGCGGCGCACTTCCTGCGGCCCGGAGGGGCGTTCCACATCGTGGAGTTCCACCCGTTCGCGGGGATGTTCGATGAGGATGAGGGGCGGACCGACCTGAGTCTTCGATATCCCTACTTTCATTCGGACGAGCCGCTGGAGTTCGAGGGCACGGGCAGCTACGCCGACCCGTCCGCCGACATCGTCACTCGCGGATACGAGTGGTGCCATACGCTGGGCGACGTGGTGAGCGCGCTGGCGGACGCGGGCCTCAGGATCGAGCACCTGCGGGAGTTCCCGTTCAGCGCCTACCAGCAGCTACCCATGCTTGAGCTCTGCTCGGACGGCTGGTGGCGTATGCCCGATGGGGCCGAGGGCATTCCGCTGATGTACTCGATCAAGGCGGTGAAGGCGTAACGGCACGCTCACCCTCACCTCAATCCTCTCCCATCGAGGGAGAGGAGGTTTAGGCAGAATCACACTTGGCGAGAGGAGGGCCGACTCATGGACAAGACCCGCAAGGAGTATCCAGACATCGCGCCGGCCGGGCCGACATTCGCCAGGGCCGTGCAGGTGGGCGGCACGCTGTACATCTCGGGCTGCACAGCGCGGGGCACGGACGCCCAGGGCGGCCCCGCCATCGAGCAGCTCAAGGTCGTCTGGGACAGGCTGGTGCGGATCGTGGAGGCGGAGGGCGGCACGGCTACGGACATCGTGAAGATAACGACGTTCGTGACCGACATGAGGGAGTGGTTTCCGGCTTCCGCGGAGCAGCAGTCGGTGATGTACGGCTACTTCGGCGGCCAGAACCCGGCCAACTCGCTTGTGGAGATCACCGCGCTTGCGGAGCCGGGCCTGGACGTGGAGATTGAGGCGATAGTGGCGCTGGACTAGGCGCCGCGCGCTATCTGCTCCTTCTGCCAGTCGAAGTCCACGGCGCCGTCGTAGAAGCGCTCGGGGTGCTCGACCGCCCATAGCTGCTTGCGAACGATCCAGTTGGCGGGTTCGAGCGCGGCTGCCTCGCGCCACTGCTCGATCGCCTCGTCCACCCTGCCCTCGTGGTAGAGTTCCTGGCCGCGCTGGAATAGGGCGTGGACGCCGTCGTTCTCGGCGCCGGGTTCGGCGGGCGGCGCGGCGTGCTCGTCCAGGTCCTGGCCCGTGCACCAGCGATCGACCACCTGCCCGGTGTCGGCGCGGCGGACGTCGAAGCCGCCCAGCCGCTTGTAGCGCACCACGCCGGACTCGTCTATCAGGTAGCCGTTGGGAATGGCCTTGAAGCCGTAGGTCCGGCCCAGCAGGTTCCGCTCATCCACCAGCGTGGTGAACGTCGCGCCCGCCTTCTCCACGAAGGGGCGGGCCTTCTCAGCGCCCTGGGCGTCAACCGCTATGGACAGTATCTCCACCGAGTCGCCGTGCCGCTGGTGAACCTGCTGCCAGACCGGCAGCTGCTCGCGGCACGCTCACCAGGACGCCCAGAAGAACAGGATTACCTTGCGGCCGACGTAGTCGGAGAGACTGACTTGGCGTCCATCCAGACTCGGCAGCGTGAAATCCGGGGCGGCGTCGCCTACGTTAACGGCCGCTGTGGTGGCGCCTACCATGCGCTCCTCCTTGAGATCGATTGGACCTTTGCTTTGGTGGGAGCCAACGGCTCCCGAAGTGCTAGAAGCTTCAACCTACGCCGTGGAAGCCGACACTCACCTCGCCGTCTTCGATCATGACGGGGGTGATGCGCTCGCCGCCGGTCAGCTTCTCGAGGTCGAGCCAGGCCTCCGGGCGCAGCGCGAGGTTGATCTCGTCATACTCGGTGCCGGCGGTGTCCAACTCGTCCTTGAGGGCGTCCGAGAACGAGCAGTCGGGGTGGGTGTAAAGGACGATTGCGTTGGCCAAGCTGCTGCCTCCAGTTCGCGCTCGCGCCGTCGGTGGGCGCGTCGCGTCGTTAGATGTACAGGAATAGCGCAATGGTAAAGCAATTGCGGGGCGGTTTGCAAAGCGGGTGAGCGGTGGAGCGACGGGGATGGGATGTGTCGGCACGACCATGGGCAGGCAATGGTTCTCACGAGGCAAGAATTGGTGTTGACACGAGCGATTCTTATTTGATATGGTGTATCGCTCCGATAGGAAGCTCCGCCCTAGCCGAAGCAGATCCTTCATTGAGATAGGATATCAGTATGAAGTTTCAGGCATTACACCCAGACTTGATGGCGATACTGAAGGACCGAGGCGCCAGGGTCACTCGTCCCAGGAGAGCGATAGCCAGTCACCTGAAGTACAGGCGCGGGGGCTTCACAATCGAGGCGCTCTGCGAAGAGTTGCCTTCGGTGGGCAGGGCAACGGTGTATCGCACCGTGAAACTCCTTCTGGAGGTGGGAGCGGTCTGCAAACTCGCCCTGATGGACGGAGCTCACGTCTACAGCGTCTCCCGGGCCGGCCATCATCACCACTATGTATGTGTCAATTGCGGCGCGGTGGAGGAGTTCAGGGCAGACTCGGTCGAGCGGTTGCTCAGTTCCATGGGCAACGAACTTCCGGGACAGGTCGTCGACCACCGAATCGAATTGTACGTGATCTGCGGTCACTGCCCCTCGGGATGAAATTGCCCCTCGCAATGAATACGAAGGAGAAATTTGATTGTATATGATACCTAATATCAACAAACGTCTGCAGTGTCTGGCTCAGGCTTTAGCTGTGGGACTTGTCGTACTCGGTGCGGCTTTCGTGGTTGCCTGCTCAGATGACCAGGACACGACGGGAGCAGAAGTGCCGCAGCCAACCGCCACGTCAGCCGGTGCGCCCGCAGTCGCCCAGCCAACCCAGGCGGCCCCACGTTCGACAGCCGTTCCCACCAGCACGGTAGCTGCCGCGACGGCTACGCCCGCGCCCTCGCCCACGCCCTCGAGCCCGCCTCTGAGGGTGGTGGCAACCTCCAACATCGTGGCCGACTGGGCCGAGGTGATAGGCGGGGAGAGGGTTGAGGTCTTCAGCCTGCATTCCCCGGGTAGCGATCCGCACAGCATCGTTCCGGGAGCTCGCGACGTCGCCAAGGTGGCCGAAGCGGACATCGTGCTGTCCATCGGTCTTGGCCTCGAGACCGACTGGTTGGAGGACCTCGTGCACAACGCCAGCGCGGACCCATCGAGGATAGTCGCGCTCGGCGACGGCATCGGTCCGCTGGAATTCTCCGGGGAAGATGGTCACGACGATCACATGGATGAGGGCGACGAGGAACATGGAGGGATGCCGATAGGACGGCTGCTCATAGGTGACGGGGAGCGGGGGAAGATCTCCCTCATAGACCTGGAACTCGGCGCGCTGGGCCAGGACTACTTCGACGTAGGCTCGCGGGCCGGCCGGATTTACTCCTCCGGGAGCGGCCGCTTCGCGATTGCAGTCTCTTCGGACGCCAACGCGGCTCACCTGTTCGATGGCGGGATTTTCCTTGAGGCTCACGGAGACCACTTCGACCTGGTCGAGGGCAGAACGCGCAAGGTATCCCTGGACCTGAGCGGGGACCGACCGGTCCACATGTACGTCGGCGACGAGTGGGCAACGATCTACTACGACGGGTCCGGCGACTTCCTGCTGATCAATGAGCACGAGCTCGAGGAAGCCGGCGACTCCTACGTGCCGGTCAAGATGAACGCCGGTGCCCACCACGGCGCCGTGATACCCCTGGAGGGCGACCTGTTCGCCGTGTCCATTCAGCACCCGGACTATGCCGAGAATCCTGAAGAGTACCGGTTGCCCATTGGCGCCGAAATCTGGGATCTGGACGGTAACGTGCTCCATCGCGCCGAAGGCTGCCCCGATCTCCACGGCGACGCGGGCAACGGCCACGTGGCCGTGTTCGGCTGCACCGGCGGAGTGCTGACGGTCGAGGCCCACAACGGCGACTACGAGCACGCTTTCATTTCGGCCCCGGCCGGGTCACCCGACGACTTCCGGCTCACGTCCGTTTGGGGCTACCACGGCTTGGACCACTTCTTCGCCCTTGGCTCGGCTGTGGGGCTGTACATAGTGGAACCGGAGGAAGGGGAGATGGAGCTGCTCATCCCCGCCACGGATGATCTCCGTCCGATCCAGGTCCACCTCGGCTCCGGGGGTGAGAACCTGTTGGTGGTCATGAGCGATGGAGAGATCCGTATGTATGACGCCCACGACGGCGAGCTGCGGGTGTTGAGGAACGACGTCCTGACGACTCCTGTGGAGACGGGATTCTGGGCGCGTCCCCACCTCGCCACGGCGCCGGGCGCGGTCTTTGTCACGGACTCGGTGGGAGGCAAGGTGCTGCAGCTCGACGAGCATGACCTGGAGGAAGTAGGCCACTGGGACGTGGCGGGAGCGCCCACCAAGATCGCTTTCGTCGGCATCGTGGGTGAGGCGGAAGGCGAAGACGATCATCACGGCCATGAGGGGCACCACCACGGCCCCCTGGACCCCCATTTCTGGTTCGACCCGAACCGGGTGAAGATCGCCGTCAACGACATGGCGGCACGGTTCTCGGCCCTGGACCCGGAGGGCACGGACTTCTACTCTCAGAACGCGGCCGAGTACTCTGCGCAGCTCGACGAGCTGGACTCCTGGATAAGGACGCAGGTCGAGCAGGTGCACCCGGAGCGCAGGCTGCTGGTGACGTCCCATGACACCTTCGCCTACTTCGCGGATGTCTACGGGTTCGAGGTCGTCGGCGCGCTGATTCCTTCCCTGGCGCCTGATGTGGAGCCCTCCGCGGAGCACATCGGAGGTCTGGTCAAGGTGATACGGGAGCACAACGTGCCGGCGGTGTTCAGCGAAACGACGGTGAGCGGAAAGCTGCCGGACGCCGTCGCGAGAGAGACCGGCGCGGTGCTTTACCAGCTCTTCGCGGACTCTCTGGGCGAGAGGGGCAGTCCGGGCGGCACGTATCTCGGCATGGTGCGGATAAACGTCGAACGTATCGTCGAGGCGCTGAAGTAAGCCTCGCGGCGAGCTAACGCGGGGCCTGCCCGTCGCTTCGGGGGTGACCTTCGAACGCGGGTACGGCCTCGACTCGTGTGGGATACCGACTGGATTGTTAAAGGCTCGCGGGCAGAGGCAGTGGCCAAACTGCCGGGTGGGACAAACAAGCTAGAAAAAAGTGCCCCGTTCCGTTTCCTTTGGCTTAAATCGTCGGATTTCGGTCTGTCGGCTGTTGGCTTGTGGGCGCCCACAAGGGACGCCCCGACGTTGGGCTGGGGGGCGATGACAAGGGGCAGACCGGTAATCGCGGGCTTGGGAGCATCGGGGAAGTGCTGGGATTGGCAGACGAGCATGACTTGGGATCATGTGCCGCGAGGCGTAGGAGTTCGAGTATCCCTTCCCTACCACTTTGTAGCTGGGACTTAAGCGGCTTTGAACTCGTTCGGGCTAAACTCAAGCTCTGTTCTCACTAGACACACTACCTCCTTGGTCTGGCTGTGAAGTTGGCCGTATCGGCGGTGTCGCCTTCAACCCGTACAAGTTGAGCTGACCGGCAGATGAGAGTCGGGCTGCTGCTAGAAGGTACTCGCTCGTCAGCCCCGACTGGTGAGATTACTCCAGACCGCTGAGACCAATAGCGTCGATGTCCAACCGCTGCTGTCTGCATGCTTGCCTGAGGAGCGAAGTCGATGGTATAAGTATCGTGTGTAGTCGCGTTGTGAACTCTGTTCCGCATTCGCCGAGATTTCCGCATGGTTACTCGCCTCTGGCCCACCCTACTCTTCGTTTTCGCCATCGCCTCCCTGGTATCAACGCCCGCTTGTGAGCGAGATCCGGACGGTGAGGTGAGTCCCACGCAATTGTCCCAACTGACCGTGACACCAAAGCCTACCGGAACTGCTGCTCCGAGTCCGACTCGCGTCACGACCGGTACTGTGATTCTGAGCCCGACGCTCGATGAGGCCAGCCCCCCTGGACCAACTAGGACCAGTGTCCTGGCACCTACCACACCTCCGGTACCGACAGCGACTCCGACGGAAAGCACCCATCAAGCCGGTCCCAGTCTCTCGAGTGATGTAGCACTGCTTTTGGAGATGCGGGACATCTTGGGGGGAGAGGCCACACTAAACTGGGACTTCGAGACACCTATGCACCAGTGGGAAGGAATCGTAGTCAACTCCCAATCGAACAGCGTCACACAGCTGGCATTGCCAGGCCGCGGTTTGACGGGTAGCCTTCCAACTGAACTGGGCCAACTGCGAGAGCTTCGATATCTGGACCTTTCGCAGAACATGTTGACCGGATCCATGCCGGCCAGCCTGGGCCAGTTGCAGCAATTGGGGTGGATAAAACTGTACGGCAACCTGTTGTCAGGCGAGATACCACCGCAGCTAGGGAACCTCTCCAAACTGAAATGGATCGACCTCGCAGGGAACGAGCTTACCGGGGACATTCCAGCGTCTCTAGGTGAATTGACGGAATTGCGGGCGCTCAGCCTGGCCGGAAACCGCCTTACCGGGGCTGTTCCGCCGGAGCTTGGCCATTTGGTGCTGCTTGACGGGCTCTACCTGGGTGGAAATGATATGGAGGGAGAGTTACCGCAAGAACTCGCATCTCTCTCCCGCCTGGAGGTTCTCCAACTTCATGACATGGGGCTGACAGGAGCCATTCCATCCTGGCTGGGCCGGCTGTCAGAACTGACGGCGATCGACCTTAGCCAAAACAACCTCACAGGCCCGATCCCGCCGTCTCTGGGTGAACTTTCCAAACTGGAGGGTCTCCGGCTTTCCGAGAACACTTTGACCGGCCCCATTCCAGCTGAATTGGGTCACGTCAAGAGTTTGCTGGGCCTGTACCTCAGTGAAAGTAACCTCACTGGCCAAATACCTCCTGAATTGGGTCAACTAAACAATCTACGTCAGCTATATCTGGACAAAAATGCCCTCACGGGTGGGCTGCCGGACGAATTGGGCAACCTGGGCGCTCTGGTCGATCTGTTCCTCAGTGACAATCAACTGTCCGGCAGCATCCCTTCGCAGTTGGCCCTGCTGCCAAACCTGGAGTTCCTGATGCTGGACAACAACGAGCTCACAGGAACCATCCCAGCCGAGTTTGGGCAATCCCCTAGCCTGGAGTATCTGGACATCAGCTACAACAGGTTCAGCGGGGCCATCCCCGCTGAATTGGCAGATGCGCCGAACCTGCGAACCCTGCAACTGCACAACAACAGATTCAGCGGATGCAAACCGAGGGAGTTGCTGACGATCGAACACCAGAATCTCTCTTCGGTCTATCTACCCTGGTGCTGAGAGCGTTCCGAGCTCCCTCGAGCAGAGACAATCACTCTTGCCGGTGACCACAGCTTTTTCGGCAAAGACCACCGAAAGGTTCGCATTACGGCACACGCTGCACACCAGCTTGCAGTGAGCTTCTACGGGGACTCGAACTGTCGGGCATTTTCCTGTTTCGGAGCTTGCGCATGAAGCCACGACATGAACAGGATGCCTGTGTTAATCTGGCTGAGGCCTCGGGCCGTGTACGGCCCGGCTTATGGCCGACTACACGCATCGAGGACTGGTTAGTGGAGTATAGACCCTTGAGGTTTGCGAGGTCTTGAGAGAACCGTCTTACATCGTCAGGGCGGTGCGCGCGCCTATACAGACCTTCATCCACACCGAGGAGGTCGGCGCGCTCATATTGCTGGCGGCCGCCGGGGCGGCGCTTGGCTGGGCTAACTCCCCCTGGTCGGACTCGTACTACGACTTCTGGCACACCTACATCTCGTTCGACATCCACATCTTCGCCATCTCGGAGAACCTCGAACACCTGGTGAACGAGGGCCTGATGGCCGTCTTCTTCTTCGTGGTCGGCCTCGAGATAAAGCGGGAACTCCTCCACGGCGAGCTGTCTTCGTTCAGGAAAGCCACCATGCCGGTGGTGGCGGCGGTGGGCGGAATGGCGACCCCCGCGCTCATCTACTTCCTGCTCAACAGGTCGGGCGAAGGCGTTGTCGGATGGGGAGTACCCATGGCGACCGACATCGCTTTCGCGCTCGGCGTGCTCGCCCTGTTGGGGAGAAGAGTCCCGGCGGAGCTGAGGGTGTTCCTGCTGGGGCTGGCGGTGGTCGACGACCTCGGCGCGATCGCCATCATCGCAGTTTTCTATACGGAATCGATCCACTGGGTGAACCTCGGCCTGGGGGTGGCGCTGTTCGCCGTTATCGCCGGATGCGTGCGCGTCGGCATTCGCAATCTGGGGTTCTATCTCATCCTGTGCGTCGTCATGTGGCAGTTCTTCCTGGAGTCCGGGATACACGCCACGTTGGCGGGAGTGCTGGTGGCGGCCATCATCCCCTCCGAACCGTCGCTCCAGCGCAAGGACTATGCCGCCGCCATGGAAGACCATCTGCACGATTTTCGGCTGGCCATGGAGAACGATGACGAGGAGAAGGCGCAGGTCGTCGTGGAGCAGATCGAGACGCTCAGCCGCGGCACCGAGGGGCCGATGGAACGGCTCGAGGGCATCGTCCACCCGTGGGTGAGCTTCGTTGTGCTGCCGCTGTTCGCTCTCGCCAACGCGGGTGTCATCATCACGTCGGACGCGCTGTCCGAGGCGCTTGGCAGCCCCATCACGCTGGGGGTCGCGGCAGGGCTGCTGGTCGGCAACCCCCTGGGCGTGCTCGGCATGACGTGGCTGGCGGCTCGCGTCGGCCTCGGTCAGCTGCCCTCGTCCGTCACTTGGCGGCACGTGTTGGGCGCTGGGTTCCTGGCCGGGATAGGGTTCACCGTCGCCATATTCATCGCGGGAATAGCCTTCGATGATCCCGCCCTGGTGAACCAGGCGAAGATGGGCATATTCGGCGCGTCATTCATCGCGGGCGTCGCGGGGTACCTGTTCCTGCGCTTTGCGGGGGGCAGGGACTCCGAGGCGTCACCCCCATCCTAACCTTCCCCCATCGAGGGGGAAGGGACTCAAACCGCCTGCGAGGGGGAAGGGACTCCTAGCGGCCCTTGAACTGGGGCGGACGCTTTTCGAGCCAGGCGCGCACGCCCTCCTGGACGTCCTCGCTCTGCGAGGCGACCACGCTTATCACGTCCTCCAGCCGGCCCGCCTCGCGGATGCCGTCCAGCAGGCTCCGATAGAGGACCTCTTTCATGCCCCGGACGGCCAGGGGGCCGTTGCTGTTGATCTTCCGGGCCATCTCCTCGGCCTTGCTCATCAGTTCGTCGTGGGGGACGACGTGGTTCACGAGTCCCCAGCGCTCGGCCTGATGAGCCGTGACTCGATTGCCGGTGAGCAGGAACTCCAGCGCGCTGCCGAATGGCATGTGGGCGCGGGACCTCACGGTGCCCCACCAGGTGGTGACCACGCCCAGCTCGACCTCGGGCATGGCGAACACCGCCCTGTCCGACGCGATGCGTATGTCGCAGTCTATCGCGAAGACCACGCCGCCGCCGATGGCGTAGCCGTTGATGGCGGCGATGATCGGCTTCCACACGCCCAGCTCCTCCGCAGGCCGCCTGGGCCTGGGATTGCCGCCGAACGGGTTGCCGCCGTTGGCGCCGCTCTCGTGGCTGGCGCCCATCTCCTTCAGGTCGGCGCCGGAGCAGAAGGACCTGTCGCCGGCACCGGTGAGGATGGCCGCCCAAGCGTCGTCGTCGTCGCGGAACCGCTCCCAGACGCCGTTCCAGGCGCCGGCCATCTCGTTGTTGATGGCGTTGAGGGTTTCGGGCCTGTTGAGTGTCACGTAAGCGATCCTGTCTCTTACCTCGTACTCGATAACTGCCATTCGGTTCTCCTTCAGGGGTAGTAGAGCCTCTCGGCCTCCCTCTTGAGGTCGGCGCGGAAGTCTGGGTGGGCGACGGCTATCAGCTCGCGCGCCCTCTCGCGGATGGTCTTGCCGAGAAGCTGGGCCACGCCGTACTCGGTCACGATGGTATCGGCGAAGGTGCGGGGAATGGTGACGGCGGACCCTGCTGGGTGCTGGGGCACTATGCGGGAGACGGCGCCTCCGGCCGCGGTGGAACGCAACAGCGTGATGGCCCTGCCGCCCCTGGACATGACCGCGCCCATGTGAAGCTCGGGCTGGCCGCCGGTGCCGTTCCACTGGCGGTCTCCAATCGTCTCCGCGTTGATCTGCCCCGAGAAGTCTATAGAGAGCGCGTTGTTCATGGAGACGTAGTTGTCGTGGGCAGCGATGGTGCTTATGTTGACCACGTACTCGGCGTCGCGCAGCTCGATGAGCGGGTTGTTGTGTGCGTAGGGAATCTCGTCGGGGGCGCAGCCGGTAATCGCCGTGAACACCGCGACGCCGGTGTTGACGTTCTTGCGCGCGCCGGTGATGATGCCGTCCCTGACGAGGTTGAGAATGCCGGGCGCGGTCATCTCCGAGTGCCAACCCAGGTCGCGCTTGTCGTCGAAAGTGCCCAGTCGAGGGAGATAGGAGCTGGGAGAGCCTACGCCTATCTGGATGGTGTCCCCGTCCCTGACGAGCTCGGCCACGTTCAGCGAGATCTTCCTGTCGACCTCGCTCGGTTCGGCTGTGGCCCAGAGCCTGGAGAACTCCTGCACCTGCCTGAGGGTGCCGCCGAGCAGATTGGGCAGGAACTCGTACCGGTTGCTTCCGTTCAGCAGCGGCAGAACCCGCTCCAGCTCCGCCCGGACGAGGGGGTCCTCCACGTTGGCGACCATCTCCTCCGAGACTTCCAGGGACAACTCGTGCTGTGAGTGCTCGACGAAGCGGTCGATTTCGGAGACGTGGATGTAGTTGTCGCCGTAGGTGCGGATGAGCGAGTCGTCCACCTGGGCAATCACTACGCGGGCGTACCTGGCGAAGCTGCGCTTGTTCCACAGGCCCTTGCCGAAGCTACAGTATCCCTGGTTGTCGGGCGGCGAGACGGACATCAGGGTTGCGTCCAGCCGGGGGCCTCTGCCGGGCTCCCGGTACGGCTGGAGGTCGGTGGTGAAGATGACCGGCGCGAAGTCTATGCGGCGTTCGTGGTAGGCCGAGCGGGCGAGCGGCCCGAGGAACATGGAGGGGCTGTACCTGAACGAGCCCTCGAAGTCCGGCCGTAGCCAGCCGGGGTCGTATATCGGGGCGACGTCGAATATCCGCAGGTCGGCCAGGCGCTCGTGCTGAGACGTGAGAGCGTCCATCAGGGTGGTGGGCTTGGGGTCCACGCTGATCGCCAGGTTGTCGCCCGGGCCGACCAGCGCAATCGCCTCGTCCGCCGTGACCGTGTTTCTCTCGTAGTGTTCTTTCCAGTCCATCAGAGCGTTCCTCACAATCGAAGAGACCGCTGGGATGCCACTTAGCCTAGTTTGGGCGGCCAAGCGTAGTCAAGGAATGGCAGACTTCGGCGCGCAGGTGGTTACAGTGGCCCCTGTCTCAGCTAGAATGAGACCAGAAAGTCGGGATTTCGCAAGGAGGATCACATGAGCAACTTCGAGAGACTGCAGGCGCGCCTGGCGGCGGGTGAGACGATCGTGATGGACGGGGGTATGGGCTCGGAGTTGGGGCGGCGGAGGTTGACAAGCCCCACGACGTGGTCGGGAGAGCCGATGCTCACTCATTCCGAATTGGTGAGGGAGATTCACCAGGAGTATATAGAGGCGGGCGCGGAGATCATAATCACCAACACGTTCAGCACAGGGCGCGACGTTCTGGAGCCGAACGGCCTGGGGGACAGGGTGTCGGAGGCCAATAGGCAGGGAATCGAGGCGGCGGTGCAGGCCAGGCGGAACACCGGGACCGAGGACTCGGTGGTGATCGCGGCCTCGGTGTCTACGATGGCGCCCAAGTCTCACGGTGAGGTTCCGGTGCCCTACGAGAACGCGCTTGAGACATACCGGGAGCAACTGGGCGAACTGGCCCGGGGCGGCCCGGACGTGGCGGTGGCGGAGATGCTGGTGCGGATTTCGGACACGCTGGCGGCGGTGGACGCGGCGGCGGAGCTGGGACTGCCGGTGTGGGTGGGACTGTCGCTGGTGCCGGATGGGGATGAACTGTACCTGGGAATCGAGGGCAGGCACGGAGGCGAGACGCTTGAGGACGCCATCGACGCCTTGAAGGACAAGGACGTCGCGGCCCTGTTCGTGATGCACACGCCGGTGGACGAGACGGCGCCCGGGCTGGAGATAGTGGGAGCGAAGTGGCCGGGGACCTTCGGCGCCTACGCCCACTTCAGGAGCGGCGGCGGCGTGACGCCCAATCCGAACGCGCTTGATCCGCAGCAGTACCTGGAGCACGCCAAGGGGTGGAGCGAGCAGGGCGCGCGGATAATCGGGGGGTGCTGCGGCACGAGGCCGGACCACATCCGGGCGCTGAGGGAGTGGATATCGGGGTCCTAGGAGTCTTGCCCCCAGTCGGCCGCGGTGGCTAGAACTGGCCGCGCGGCTCGAGGCCCAGGAAGTACTGCCCGGCGGTGTCGTAGTGCGTCAACCGGCCCTGGAGATGCTGGGTGATGACGTGCACGTCCTGGAAACGCCGCTGGATGGGGTGGTTCTTGAAGATCGCGCCGGAACCGCACAGGTTGTAGGCCGAGTCCACGACCTCGGCGGCAAGGCGTATGGCGTGGGTGGTGGCGATCCGCAGCGAGATGCGGTCCTCGATTGTGAGCGCGCCGTTGAGTTGGGCGCTCTGCCAGACCTGGGCGACAGCCTCGCGCAGGAAGGCCTTCGCCGAGCGCCAGGTGGCCTCCGCCTGGCCGACCTGTCGCTGGGTCGTGGTGTAGTCCCGCAGCTTGCCGCGCAATCGGGCCGGCACCTTGCCGCCCGCGACGTCTATGGCCGTGTCCAGGGCGGCGCGCGCCACGCCCAGCGTTACGGTGGAGAAGCCTGACGCGAACAGCAGCGTGGTGGGAAGTACGTAGAGCGGGCCGCTTTCCCGAGGCGGCCAGGTGGCGCTGAAGGTGCGGACCGAGGGTACGAACAGCCCTTCGACCTCGAAACCGTAGCTGGCGGTGCCGCGCAGCCCGTTCACGTGCCAGTCGTCGACTATGTTCACCGCGTTCTTCGGCACGAGCATCACGGGGGCGTCCTGGTCGTACACCGGCGGCGGGCCGGTCTCGCCATCCGCCGCCACCGGGGCCATGGCGGCTATCCACGTGGCGTGGTCGCAGCCGGTGCTGAAGGTCCAGCGGCCCGATACCAGGT
The DNA here is from genome assembly GCA_965204815.1 of Dehalococcoidia bacterium. GTDB lineage: Bacteria > Chloroflexota > Dehalococcoidia > Lucifugimonadales > CATOSD01 > CATOSD01. The sequence continues at coordinate 2,302,482 of OZ242014.1, read as the reverse complement.
AGCCGCCGTCCGCCGGCTCCGCCCTCGCCCCGGGGAGTGGCGGGCCGTTCGTGACGACGGCGCGCGGGTCGGCCCAGATATCCCGCGCGGTCTGCAGCGGCAAACGCACGGAGTTGGTCGCCCAGACGTTGTTCTGGTTGAAGGTCCAGGCCGTGCTGGCGTCGACCTCGGCGAACACTTCCACCAGGCGCAGGTAGTCGGGCAGGTCCAGCTCGGCGCCGCCGAGCGAGCGGGGCACCAGCAGCCGGAAGAAACCGCTGTCCGCCATGTCGCGCGCCAGCTCGTCGGGCAGCTCTCGCGCGTCGTCGATGCGCTCGGCGTGCAGCGCCACACTTGACGCGAACTCGCGCGCGGTAGCCAGGTATCTATCGATATTGTAGCCGGTTGCTGTCATGGCATTTTATGGCTAACGCGCTCCGCTAGCGCAGACAGTGAGGTCGGTCCAGGGGCCTCCAGTCATGGGCCGGAGCGCGCTTACAGATGCTCTTTGCCGAAGAAGTGTCTCTCGATGCCCCACCTGCGGCTGCCGAGAACGCCAATGATGCCGGCGATGATGAACCAGAGGATCGTAACCTCACCGCCGTGCTGAACGAACGCGTTTCCGCCGTCCGGGGGGTTGGGGTAGAGGTGAGGCCAGGGCCATACCGAGCTGAGCGCAGCATGGACGCCGAAGTAGGCCACGATCATGGTGACCACCAGCGCTCCGGCTCCGAGCCGGGTGAATATGCCGAGGCCGATGAGGATCGCTGAGGCCAGTTCCACCCAGCCGGCTATGTCGACCAGGAGTCCCAGACCGTTAGGATTCGCGCCGGCTGGAAAGTCCCAGAGCAAGAAGGCCTTTTGGGCACCGTGCAGTCCCACCAGGGTGGCGAAAGCGAGGCGAAAGATGAGATAGAACTCGTCCGTGTAGGGCTGTATGTACCGTCCGAAGAATCCCTGTTCCTGGGCGCTGTCTGCCGTCATGTCCAATACTCCTTTCCTCGACTACTCTCGTCCGATGAACATGGCGCGCCCGAGTTGGGTCGCTCCGCTAGGGTCCGAACAGGACGCGGTCGGGGGCTAGGGTGATGATAGCGAACCGCTCGGACATCAGCTCCCGCATGTACTCTTCGACGTCCTCCGGCTTTTCGTAGCGCTCTACGATGGCGCGCACCCGTGGCCAGACGCCATCGCCCGTATCCACGTCGGCTCGCCCGTACAGCGCGGCGTACTCCGCGCCCCGTTCGCCCTCGTAGACGCACACGGACAGCCGGGGGTCGCGCCGCAGGTTGCGCACTTTCGCGCTGTTCTCGTTCGCGGCGACGATGAGCCGTCCGCCCTCGTAGCCGTACCAGACCGGCGTGATCTGCGGCGTTCCGTCCCTGCCGACCGTCGCCACTACCGCGATGCGCGGCGGGCGCAGGAATTTCTCAAGTCGTTCAGCATCGTAGTCTGCCATAATCACCACCGAGGCCGGCAGCACTGAATTTCCACAACTACCGCACAGCCCGGCCCGATTCTAACACAATCAGGCGCGGCGTCGGCGCGGCCGGGGCGTGGTAGAATGATGAGACATCATGCCGAGTGAGTGGGAGGGACGCCCAGTCTACGAGCGAATCCTGGACGTGGTTCGCAGGATTCCCTACGGCCAGGTCGCCACGTATGGACAGGTCGCGTTGATTGCGGGCGGGTGCACGCCCAGGATGGTGGGCTACTGCCTGGCCTCGCTGGATCACGGAAGCGACGTGCCTTGGCAGCGCGTGATCAACTACAAGGGCGGGATAAGCCCGAGGAGCACGGGTCACGGCAGCGAGATGCAGCGGCTGCTTCTGGAGGACGAGGGCGTCGAGTTCGACGAGCAGGGCCGCGTGAGCTTTCGCAGGTTCGGCTGGATGGAGGACTAGTCCCGCCGCTTGCTCGTCGGCGCGCTCACGCCGGATGACCGGAACGAAGCGCAAAGGGCACCAAACGGCCGATTATGTCCACGTGCACCTCTTCCTCGCAGGTGTCCAGCATCTCCCTGAGGGCGATCCACTCGCGGTCGGTTGCCGTCAGCTCCCACTTGTCCTTTATCTTCAGCCAGTCCATCGCGTAATCGCACCAGTGGTCCTCGTTGGGCGGGCGCCAGTCCTCGGGCCCCATGCTGCCCTTGGAGCGATTCGCGGACGGGTCCACCGCCGCGAGATGGCCTTCGAACGTCAGGTCGTTGGCGTAGGCCGCCTTGCGCTCGCGGGACCAGGCCCAGCCGCCGGAGCGGTGGGCGTTGGCGAGCGGCACCACGTGGTCGACGTCCAGGTCGCTGGGGTCTTCGAACACCTCCAGGGTGTAAGGGTCCACCCACCTGCCCATCTCGACGCGGCACTGCTTCTCGGTCTCGTAGGTGAGCGGGCCGTCGGCCTCGGCGACGAGCGTTTCCTGGCGGGCGTCCTGGCAGTCGCCGTCCTCGTCCAGCCAGTGCCTCCACTCCCCGCGGTCATAGTCGGGAATCTCCTGGGTTTCGCGGTCGATTCTCAGGGGGAGCGTGATGGCGTCGTCGCTTCCGACCAGCACGGTGCTCACGTCCGGCGCCGGCGGCGGCGTATCGGGCATCGGCGCGCCGCAGCCGGCGGCCAGGAGGGCGACGAAAAGGGCTGCCGCGAGCGGAATCGCACGCCCTGTGAGTGGTGTCCGGCGAAGCAGCATGTTTGGAAGTATAGGCGGGCCTATCGGGCTGTCAAGATGCGCTCGCCAGGGCGCGGGGACGGCTGCGTTGCGCCCGTTCTGATACATTGCCCAAGCCGCGCGCGCTATGGTATACTCTGCGACGATACAGAGGAGCCGTTTCCGGCGGCGCGGGCGCCTGCGCGCCCGAAAAAACACACGCAGAGGAAGGCGAGAGTATATGCAGCAACAGATGGTACAGGCGGGAATCATGCAGTCGGGGTCCGCCCCGGTCACCATGAAGTCCCTGCTTGAGGCGGGTGTACACTTCGGGCACCAGAAGCGCCGGTGGAATCCCAAGATGAAGACGTACATCTTCGCCCAGCGCAATGGCATACACATCATCGACCTTCAAAAGACGCTGCGTATGCTCGAAGAGGCCTGCTCGTTTATGCGCGAGACTGCCGCCGAGGGTAAGCGTATTCTGATGGTGGGCACCAAGAAACAGGCGCAGGACACCATCCTCAACGACTCGACCCGCAGCAACTCGTTCCACATAACCACGCGCTGGCTGGGCGGCACTCTCACCAACTTCAAGACCATCCAGTCCAGAATAGACTACATGGTGCAGCTCGAGACGCGGCGCGACCGCGGCGAGTTCGCCGCACTCCCCAAGAAGGAGTCCCTCAAGCTGGAGGAGAGCATCGCGCGGCTCAACCGGTACCTGGGCGGCATCAAGGAGATGACCCAGATGCCGGGGGCGCTGTTCGTGGTGGACGTGGGCAAGGAGTCCATCGCCGTAGCCGAGGCGCGGCGCGTGGGCGTGCCCATCGTGGCGCTGGTGGACTCGGACTGCGACCCGGACCTGATCGACTATCCCATTCCGGGCAACGACGACGCCATCCGCTCCATCCGGCTGATCACAGGCCGGATCGCCGACGGCATCATCGAGGGCAACAACCAGCGGCTCGCGCTCGAGGTCGAAGAGGTAGCCGAGGAGACCGAGGGCCAGGTGGACGAGGCCCCGGCCGCGGTGGTTGCTCAAGCCGTTGCCGCGGAACCGGCCGTCCAGCCGGCTCCGTCCGCCCCGGCCGAGGAGGCCCCGGCAGCCGCACCGGCGACCCAAGCCATTGCCGCGGAACCGGCCGCTCAGCCGGCTCCGGCCGCTCCGACCGAAGAGACCCCGGCAGCCGCACCGGCGCCCCAAGCCGTTCAGGCCGCACCGGCCGCCCAGCCGGCCCAGACCGGGGAAACTGAAGCAGCCGCGCCAGCGGCCCCCAGCGACTCGTAGGAGGCCAAGCGTTGGTAACCGTTGATTCCATCAAGGCGCTCAGGGAAGAGACCGGCGCCGGCGTAATGGACTGCAAGCGCGCCCTGGAAGCCGCGGAAGGCGACGTCGCCAGGGCGCAGGACATCCTGCGGCAGGAGGGCATAGCCTCCGCCGCGAAGAAGTCCTCCCGGGACACGAACGACGGCGTTGTGGAGTCCTACATCCACAGCGGAGGCCGCATCGGAGTGCTCGTGGAGGTCAACTGCGAGACGGACTTCGTGGCGCGCACGCCGGAGTTTCGCGAGCTGGCCCACAACCTGGCCATGCAGGTGGCGGCCATGGACCCGCAGCACGTCGACGAGGCGGACCTTCCCGAGGGCGCGGAGGTCAACCCGCAGGAGGACTGCCTGTTGCAGCAGGCCTTCATAAGGGACCCCAGCAAGACGATAGAGGATCTGCTGAAAGAGACCGTCGGCAAGCTGGGTGAGAACATCCGGGTTAGAAGGTTCACCAGATTCGCCCTTGGCGAGTAGCCCGCCGCAAGCCGCTCACAGCATGGCCGAGGTAAAGTACAGCCGCATTCTGCTCAAGCTCAGCGGAGAATCGTTCAAGGGCAGCGGCGGCGCCGTAATCGACTCCGAGGCGGTCAGCTACATGGCCCGCCAGATAAAGGCGGTACGGGACATGGGCGTCGAACTCGGCGTCGTGGTGGGCGGCGGCAACATCTGGAGAGGCTCGCAGGCGTCCGGCATGGACAGGGCGACCGCGGACTACGCCGGTATGCTGGCCACGGTGATAGACGCGCTGGCCCTGCAGGACTCGCTGGAGCGACATTTCGACATTCCCACCAGGACGCAGACTGCGCTTACGATTCAGCAGGTTGCCGAGCCCTACATTCGCCGGCGCGCGATTCGCCACCTGGAGAAGGAGCGAGTGGTGCTGTTCGCGGCGGGCACCGGCAACCCGTTCATGACCACGGATACGGCTGCGGCCCTCCGGGCAATCGAGATCAACGCCAAGGTGCTGCTGATGGCCAAGCACGGAGTGGACGGCGTGTACGCCACGGACCCCAACCTGGACCCGGCGGCGGAGAAGCTGGACACCCTCACGTACCTCGAGGCGTTGGAGAGGCGGTTGAAGGTGATGGACAGCACCGCGCTTTCGCTGTGCATGGAGAACAGCCTGCCCATCATCGTTTTCGACCTGTTTACGCCCGGTTCGCTGGAGCGCATCATACGGGGCGAAAGCGTGGGCTCGGTGGTGAGCGCGGACGGCTGAGACGCGGCGTCTGCGCGCGACCGCCGGTCCGAGGTCGCCCGCAGGGACGGAACGTAGATTCAGACGGGAGAGTACTGCCATGGCAACGGTCGAAGAGGTCTTAGCGGACACCGAATCGAGAATGAGCAAGTCGGTCGATGCGCTCAAAAGGGAGTTGACCACTATCCGCACGGGCCGGGCGTCGCCCGCGCTGGTCGAAAACCTGATGGTGGACTACTACGGAGTGCCGACTCCGATGAACCAACTGGCCTCGATTTCCGTACCCGAGGCGCGGGTGCTGATGATACAGCCCTGGGACAAGCAGTCGATGAAGGACGTCGAGAAGGGCATTCTTCGTTCGGACCTGGGTCTTACGCCCAACAACGACGGCAACGTGATTCGCATCAGCATTCCCACGCTGACCGAGGAGCGCCGGCGCGACCTGGTGAAGCTGGTGGGCCGCAAGACGGAAGAGGCCAACGTGGCTGTGCGCAACATACGCCGCGACAGCCTGGAGACGTTCCGCAGCATGGAGAAAAGCAAGGACATCTCCCAGGACGAGAGCAGGCGCGCGCAAACGCAACTCCAGCAGGTGACCGACACGTACATAGGCCAGAACGGGGAGCATCGGCAGCAGAAGGAAGCCGAGGTGATGGAGGTCTGAGCGGGGCTATGGCTGAAGCCGACGCCGCGGGCGCGGGCGTCGCGCCGGAGCTTGCCGCGCCGCAGCACGTAGCGATCATCATGGACGGCAACGGCCGCTGGGCCCGCAGCCGCGGAGGCTCACGCTCGGACGGCCACCGTGCCGGCACCCGGAACCTGCGCACCGTGATAGAGACCTTTTCCCGAGGCGGCGTCAGCTATCTCACGCTCTTCGCGTTCTCTACCGAGAACTGGCTCCGCCCCGGCGATGAGGTGAGCGCGCTCATCGACCTGCTGCGCGAGGTCATCATCCGCGACCTGCGCGACCTGCACGACAACGGCGTCAGGATCCGCCACCTGGGAAGGCTGGACCGGCTGTCCGAGGAGCTTCAGACGCTCGTCCGCCAGAGCATCGATCTGACTCGCGACAACACGGGCATGACGCTCAGCGTGGCGTTCGACTATGGTGGGCGCGACGAGATTGTGAACGCGGTGCGGGGCATAGTCGCCGACGGCGTCCCGCTCGAAGACGTAACGCACGAGCTGTTCGAGCGCTACCTCCACACACGCGAACTCCCGGACCCGGATCTCGTCATCAGGACAGCCGGCGAAATGCGGCTCAGCAACTTCCTGCTGTGGCAGTCGGCTTACGCCGAGTTCTACACCACCGACGTTCTGTGGCCGGACTTCGGCGAGCAGGAAGCCCTCGCCGCCCTGGCCGCTTACGCCGGTCGGCGGCGGCGATTCGGGCGTGCGCCGGCAGAGAGCCGGCTCTAGGGCCGCGTCACCAAAGGGGCTGCGCCGCCTATGAAAGCGCGAATCGCGACGGCCGCCGTAGGGCTGCCGCTGCTCTTTCTGGTAGTCTGGCTCGACAACCCCCTGCCGTTCGCGGCACTGTCCGCGGCGGCGGCCGCTCTCGGCGCGTGGGAGTTGTGCGGCATGGCGCGAAGCTGGGGCGACCGCCCGGTCGACCTGGCATCGGCCGCCCTGTCCGGCGCGCTCGTGGCGGCCGCGTTGTTGTTGGAGCCCGACACCTTCGCGGCCACCCTCGCCCATTCCGCGGCGCTGCTGCTGTCGTCCCTCGCGCTGGCGTGGCTGCTGCGGCGCGGGGCGCCCGAGACAGGCGCGTCGCGGTGGCTGGCGACGCTCGTCCCGGCGCTGTTCGTAGGCGGGCTGCTCTTCCACGCGCCGCTGCTGCGCTCGGCGGGCGACGGGCGCGAGTGGGTGCTGCTTCTGCTGCTGACCACCTTCGCCATCGACACCGGCGCCTATTTCGTGGGAAGGGCCGTGGGACGAACGCCGCTCGCCCCGGCGATAAGCCCGGCCAAGACTCTCGAGGGCGCGGCGGGCGGGCTGCTGTGCGCGGTGGCCGCCTGCATGGCGCTGGACGAGATACTGGGTCTGCCGGCGACCTGGTGGCAGGCAGCGCTGCTGGGAGGCGCTCTCGGAATCGTCGGTCAGCTCGGCGACCTTGTCGAGTCGCGTCTGAAACGCATAGCGGACGTGAAGGACTCGGGCCGGCTGATGCCCGGACACGGGGGGCTGCTCGACAGGCTCGATTCCATTCTGCTCAACCTTGTCGTGGTATACTACTTCGTGCTATGACCCCCACCACAAAGAGACTCGCCATTCTAGGCTCCACGGGGTCTATCGGCACACAGACCCTGGACATCGTGCGTGCCTTTCCGGACGACTTCCGCGTGGTGGGGCTCGCCGCCCGCAGAAGCCTGGCGCTGCTGGAAGAGCAGGTGCGGGAGTTCTCGCCCGACCTGGTTTACTGCGAGGGTACATCTCACGAGAAGCAGCCCATCCTCGACCACGGGTGCCGCGAGTGCGGGCTGGGCGAGATGGCGTCGCACCCCGACGTGGACATGCTGGTTACGGCGACGACGGGCGACGTGGCGCTCGCGCCCACGTGCGCGGCGATCGAGGCCGGCAAGGACGTCGCACTCGCCAACAAGGAGACGGTGGTCATGGCGGGCGAGATCGTGACAGGTCTCGCCGCGCGGCACGGCACGGCGATTCTGCCGCTGGACAGCGAGCCGAACGCCATCTGGCAGTGCATGAGAGGCGAGGCGCCCGAGGTCAAGAGGCTCATCATCACCGGGTCTGGCGGCGCGCTGCGCGATATGCCGATCGATCGCCTGGCCGACGTAACGCCCGCCGACGCGCTGAAGCATCCCACCTGGAGCATGGGCGCGAAGATCACCGTGGACTCCGCGACGCTGATGAACAAAGCGTTCGAGGTGATTGAGGCTCGCTGGCTGTTCGACGTGCCGTGGGACGACATCGAGGTGGTCATCCACCCGCAGAGCGTGGTGCACTCTCTGGTCGAGTTCCTCGACGGTTCGGTCAAGGCGCAGATGGGACCGCCCGACATGCGGCTGCCCATACAGTGCGCGCTGTTCTACCCGCGTCGCGTGCCTAACAGCAAGCTGCCCAGCTTGGACCTGCCGGAGGCCGGGTCGCTCACATTCAAGGAATGGGACCCCGAGCGCTACCCGTGCTTCAACATGGCCATCGAGGTGGCGCGGCGCGGCGGCACCTGGCCGGCGGCGCTGTGCGGCGCGGACGAGGCCGCCGTGGAGATGTTCCTGGCGGGTCGCATCGGCTTCACGGAGATTCCCGACCTGATCCGGGAAGCGCTTGCCGGCCATCGGGACGTCCCAGACCCCGAGATTCCCGACACCATAGCGGCGGCGCAGTCGGCCATGGACCGGGCGCGGGCCGCCGCGCAGTAGGGCCGCAGTTGTTCGACCTACCATCCTGGCTGCTCGTCGTCCCCATCCTGGCGTTCCTGATATTCGTCCACGAGCTGGGGCACTTCGTGTCGGCGAAGTGGTTCCGCATTGGCGTGATCGAGTTCGGGTTTGGCTTCCCTCCCCGTGTGGCGGGAGTCCGGCCCGCGGGACGAGGCCGCCTGCGGCTGGTGGCTCCGAGGCCGATTCGCCGGCTGCTCGGGCGTGGGAACGATCCGGGCGACGGCGACTACTCCCCGGAGCACGACGACGGCGGCACTATCTACTCCGTCAACGCCATCCCGCTCGGCGGATTCGTGCGCATGTTGGGGGAGGAGGACCCGACCGCGCCGAACAGTTTCGCGCGAAAGAGTCCGCTCGCGCGGGTGATAGTGTTGTGCGCCGGATCGTTCATGAACCTGCTGGTGGCCGCCGCCATACTGTCGGCGCTGCTCGTCGTGGGGCGGGACACGGTGGTTGGCGCGGTGACCGTGAGCGGCGTCGCGCCCAACTCTCCCGCGGCGCAGGCGGGATTGCGGGCCGGAGACACCATAATCGCCGTGCAGGGCCAGGCGGTGGACAATCACGCGGACCTCATCCGCAAGATCATGGCCAGGCTGGGCAGTCCAAGCGAGCTTGCGGTACGCCGGGGCGCGCTCATAAGCGGCCTGGGCGGGTCGCCGGAGTACGCAGTCGTGGACGCCATCACCGTCACGCCGCGGCTGGCCCCGCCGGACCTGCTGGTGGTGGACGAGGTGACGGACCCTGAACGCCAGGTCTCGCTCACCGAGGCGCGCCGCTACGACGCCTCGCTCGGCGTGGGCGACACCCTCACACAGGGCGCGGTGGGCATCATCGTGGGAACCGCCAACCCCAAGGTGGTGAGGCGCAGCCATCCGGTCTGGGACGCCGTGCCGATGTCGTTCGTCAGTATGTGGGAAATCCTGACCATCACCAAGAACGGCCTGCACCGCTGGATAGTCGGCGGTGACGACCCCGGTCTCGCGGGACCGGTCGGCATAGCGCAGATCACGGGTGAGGCGGCGGACGTCGGAGGACTGCTGCCGGTGCTCGAGCTGACCGCGTTCATCAGCCTCAGCCTCGCCATTGTCAACGTGCTGCCGATTCCGGGGCTGGACGGCGGCCGGCTCGTGTTCGTGGTGCTGGAGTGGGTGCGTGGCGGCAGGCGGGTCTCGCCGCAGCGCGAGGGACTGATCCACCTCGCCGGTTTCGTGGCGTTGATAGGGCTGGTGGTGGTGATCACCTACTTCGACGTGTCTCGCATCTTGAACGGCGACACTTTCTTCAGATAGTCTAGTAAGAGCAACGAAGTCCCTTCTCTACACAGCGGGAGAAGGCCGGGATGGGGGGAGGACGCAATGCGACAGCGCCGAGTATCCAAAGCAATCAACGTTGGCGACGTAATGGTGGGCGGCGACGCCCCCATAACCGTCCAGTCCATGACCAAGACCGACACGCGCGACGTAGCCGCCACGGTCGCCGAGATTCACGGCCTCGAGGAGGAAGGCTGCGAGCTGATTCGCTGCGCCGTGCCGGACATGGAGGCCGCCCAGGCGCTCGCCGAAATCAAGCGGCAGATTTCCATCCCGCTCATCGCCGACATCCACTTCCACTACCAGCTCGCGCTCCAGGCGTTGGAGAGCGGCGTGGACTGCCTGCGGCTGAACCCAGGCAACATAAGGGACCGGGAGAAGGTCGAGATGGTGGTGCGCGAGGCGAAGGCGCGGCAGGTGCCAATCCGCATCGGCGTCAACTTCGGCAGCCTGCCGCCCGTGGGGGGCATCGGCGTCACGCGCGGCCTCTCCCGCCACACCGACGGTGTGAACACGCTGCCCAAGGCCGGCGACACCGGCACCAGCCAGTATTCGATAGTCGACCACATGGTGCAGACCGGACTCTGGGAGATCGGCATCCTGGAGAGCCTGGACTTCGACCTCATCAAGATTTCGCTCAAGGCCTTCGACGTCGACACCACCATCGAGTCCTACCGCCGCATGGCGAGGCTGGTGCCCTACCCGCTCCACCTGGGCATCACCGAGGCTGGAACGGCGAGGTCGGGCAGCATTCGCAGCGCGATAGGCTTGGGCGCGCTGTTGTACGAGGGCATCGGCGACACCATCCGCGTGTCGCTCAGCGACGATTCGCGCGAAGAGGTGTACACCGGCTTCGAGATACTGAAGGCGCTCGGGCTACGGAAAGAGGGCGCGGTGATGGTAGCCTGCCCTAGCTGCGGCCGCGCCGACGTGGACATCCGCAAGCTCGCCAACGACGTCGACGGCCTGCTCAAGAGCACCAAGACGCCCATCAAGGTGGCTGTCATGGGCTGCGAGGTGAACGGGCCGGGCGAGGCTAAGGACGCGGACGTGGGAATCGCGGCGGGCGCGGGCCGGGCCATCATATTCCGCAAGGGGCAGAAGTCCCGCATAGTGGAAGAGGCGGACATGCTGGACGCGCTGATGGAGGAGGTCCGCCGGGCCGAATCTGAAATCGGCGCGGCGGGCTGATTCGTCGGTTGCATATCGCTTTCCGGTGTAACCGTCAGTTCGGCTGCGGTAGCCAAATGCGATTGCTCGTTTGAGAAAGAGAATACGCTACTGCCGGACGAGATGGCGTCTGAGACGCGCCCGCGCCCGGCGACGCAGAAAAGCTAATCGGAACCGACGAACCGAGAGATACGCGCTGGTGCGGCGTCTCGCGCCTCCCTCGATTGCCTTGTTTGGCGGCGCGTTCACTCTGCTATACTACGGATTGAGGCTCGAGTCGAGTTGGGCGGAGTCGTTTTCCACCGGGGCATCGGTGGCTTTTCTGACATTTCTGGCATTGGAGATTCCGAACATGGTTTTCGCGGATATGTTTGTGAGAGGCGAGCGTGCGGAAAGGGTCGCGGCGCAGGCGCAGGCTACGGCCGCCGAAGCGCGCGCGGTCGCCGCAGAGACCAGGGCGGAAATGGCCGAGATGTGGCGTATGCAGGCGGAGGCCGCCGAATCTCGCGCGAAGGCTGCGCAGGAGTGGGCCGAGGCGGCACAGCGGCGGTCTGAGGCTGCGCAGCAGCGGTCCGAGGCGGCACACGAACGGTCGGAGGCGGCGCACGAGAGGGCCGAGGCGGCCCACCGCCGCTCCGAGCGCATGATGGCCGTGCTCATCGAGGCCCTCGATGACGGCAACGGCGGCGTAGACCGGGAGGGGCTGCGGCGGCTTCTGGAGGAGTTGCGCTGAGACCACGGGTTTTAGGACGGCAAGAGGACGGTTATGCGCTGGTCTAAGCTGTTCGGAAAGACGCTCAGGGAAGAACCCGCCGAGGCGGAACTGGCGAGCCATCGCCTCATGCTCAAGGCGGGCATGATCTACCAAGCCGCCTCCGGCGTGTACGGCTACCTGCCCCTCGCCTGGCGCTCGCTGCGGAAGATCGAGCAGATCATACGCGAAGAGATCGACGCGGAGGGCGGCCAGGAGCTGCGTCTGCCCGCCTTGCAGCCGCGCGAGCTTTGGCGGCAATCGGGCCGCGACGAGGCCTACGGCCCCGACCTGTTCCGGCTGGAGGACAGGCGCGAGCGTCCGCTCGTGATCGCCCCCACGCACGAGGAAATCCTCACCATGATGGTGAAGGCCAACGTGTTCAGCTACCGCGACCTGCCGCTCATCCTGTACCAGATCCAGACCAAGTTCCGCGATGAGCCGCGGCCCAGGGGTGGCCTCATCCGCGTGCGCGAGTTCGACATGAAGGACGCCTACAGTTTCGACGTGGACGAGGCGGGCCTGGACGACAGCTTCCAGGCCATGGCGCGCGCCTACAGGAACATCTACGCCCGAATAGGGCTGACCGCCATCATGGTGGACGCCGACAGCGGCGCGATAGGCGGCAAGGACTCCAACGAGTTCATCCTGCTGGCGGACGCCGGCGAAGATTCCATAATCCTGTGCGAGTCCTGCGACTACGCCGCGAACGTGGAGAAGGCCGCGTTCACCAAGCCGCCCATGCCCGTCGAGGAGCCGCTGCCGCTGGAGGAGCGGCACACCCCGGGCGTGAAGACGATAGAGGGACTCGCGGATCTGCTCGGCATTCCCACGTCCGATACGCTCAAGGCGGTGTTTTACTCCGCCGATGACGAGGTGGTGTTCGTCGTCATTCGCGGCGACCTGGAGGTCAACGAGATCAAGCTGAGGAACGCTCTAGGGGCCAACGAGCTGCGGCTCGCCACACCCGAGGAGGTGGAGCAGGCTGGGCTGGTGGCCGGGTCCGCGTCGCCCGTCGGGCTGAACGGTGTGCGTGTGTTCGCCGACGATTCGATCCAGATGGGATCCAACTTCGCGGTGGGCGCAAACCGGGAGGACTACCACCTGGTCAACGCCAACTACCCCCGCGACTTCGAGGCCGACGTGATCACCGACCTCGCGCTGGCCGAGGTGGGCTTCGCATGCCCGCGCTGCGAGACGCCGCTCGTCATCCGCAGGGGAATCGAGGTGGGCCACATCTTCAAGCTGGGCACTCGCTACAGCGAGGCGCTGGAGGCCTACTTCCCGGACCAGCAGGACGAGCAGCGGCCGATAATCATGGGCTGCTACGGCATCGGCGTGGGCAGGCTGCTGGGTGCGGCGATCGAGCAGCACCACGACGAGCGCGGCATCGTGTTCCCGGCGCCCATCGCCCCCTACCAGGTGTGCCTGACCGCGCTGAACGTGGAGAACGCGGACGTGGCGGCGGCGGCGGACTCGCTTTACGACGAGTTGCGCCGGGCGGGTGTGGAGACCCTCTACGACGACCGGACCGAGTCCGCTGGCGTCAAGTTCAACGACGCCGACCTGCTCGGCCTGCCCATCAGGCTTGTCGTGAGCGCGCGCAACCTGCGGCAGGGCGTGGTGGAGGTGAAGCGCCGCAACGAGGACGACGCGGCATCAGTGCCGGCGGACGAGGTGGTCGACGCGGTGAAGCGGATGACGGCGAACTTGGCCTGAGTCGTCGCCCCCATCCTGACCTTCCCCCGTCCAGGGGGAAGGGACTTTCCATACCGGCCTACATGCTCATGACGACCTTTACGATGTCGTCCTGGCGGTTCTCGTACTGTTCGTAGGCCTTGCCCACCTCGTCGAAGCTCAGGCGGTGGGTGATCATCTCGGCGGGGTCCCACCATCCGCGCTCCCGCAGCGCGACCATGTTGTTGATGTGCGTAATCGGGTCGCCGCTGCGCGCGCCGGTCGTGGGCACGATGGTGGGCGCGTTCTGCATCAGCCAGTGGGTGTTGAGCGGCGTCCGCGCGCCCTCGGCGGCGTTCTCCTGTATGCCGAATACGATAACCCGTCCGAACTGTCGGATGAGCCGTATGGCGTTGTTGAGCGCGTCGGGATAGCCCGCTGCCTCGACGGAGATGTCGGGCATCTGGCCGCCGGTGATCTCCACTACCGCCTCGTCCAGGTTGTCGCGTGTAGGGTTGATGGTGTCGGTCGCGCCGAACTTCTTCGAGTACTCCAACCGGTAGTCGAGCGGGTCCACCGCGATGACCTGGCGAGCGCCGGCCCTGGCGCAGATGGCGGTGAACGACAGTCCTATGGCCCCCTGTCCGAAGATCAGGACGCGCTTGCCCAGGATGGTGCCCATCTGCTGGCACGAGTAGAGGACGGTGCCCGACGGCTGGCACATGACCCACTCGGTCAGGTCGCCGTCGTCCGGCAGCGCGGCCATGCGCCCGGCGTCGCCCGCGATGTACTCCACGAGTCCGCCGGGGCCGTCACCGCCGGGCAGCACGATTACGCGCTGTCCGACCTGGAACTGGTCGGACCGGCTCTCCACGATGGTGCCGGCGCACTCGTGGCAGGGCCCGCCGACGCGCATCGGGTACTCCTCCTCCGGGTGGACGGGGCCGTAGGCGTGCCGGATGTCGCTGCCGCAAATCGACCAGCGCTCCAGCTTGACGAGGCACTCGCCATCCTTGACCTCGGGCATGTCCACGTCCATTATCTCGAACTGCTTGGGGCCGCTGATCCGCGCTGCTTTCATTGGGTCACTCTCCCTCAATCGTTAGGCTTGGGCGCCGCCCTTGTTATATCCCAATGAGACGTTGCGCCGCAAGCATAGCTGGCCCGCGCCTGCTAAAATGGCGGCATGAAGATACTCGGCATAGAGACGTCCTGCGACGAGACCGCCGCCGCGGTCATCGAGGACGGCAGGATCATACACTCCAACGTGGTGGCGACGCAGGTCGAGATGCACGCGCGCTTCGGCGGCATCGTGCCGGAGGTGGCCGCGCGCCAGCACTTCCTGACCATCGTGCCCGTGGTGGAGCAGGCGCTGGACACCGCCGGCGTGGAGCTCGACCAGCTCGACGGTGTGGCGGTCACGCACGGTCCGGGCCTCGCCGGCGCGCTGCTCATCGGCGTGAACGCCGCCAAGGGTTACGCTATGGCGAAGGAGCTTCCCTTCGTGGGCATCAACCATCTGGAGGGCCACGTCTACGCGGCCTGGCTGGAGGACACGGACCCCGAAACCGGGCCGGGATTTCCGCTGCTGTGCCTCATAGCGTCCGGCGGCCACACCGACCTGATCCTGATGGAGGGTCACGGCAGGTTCACTCTGATCGGCCGCACGCGCGATGACGCGGCCGGCGAGGCGTTCGACAAGGCGGCGCGCGTGCTGAGCCTGGGCTTCCCCGGCGGCCCCGAGATCCAGCGCGTGTCGGTCGACGGCGACGGCGAGGAGCCTCGGCTGCCCCGCCCACGGGTGCGGGACTCGCTGGACTTCAGCTTCAGCGGCCTCAAGTCTGCGCTGGTGCGCCGCGCCGAGGAGCGTGGCCTGTACCCGCCGCATCCCGACGATGCCCCCGACTCGCAGAAGGTGGCCAACGTGGCCCGCGAGTTCCAGGAGGCCATCGTGGACACGATGGTGCGCCGCACGCTGGAGGCGGTGGAGCGCCACAGGGTGCGCGGCGTGCTGCTCGGCGGCGGCGTGGCCGCTAACAGCCTGCTGCGCAAGGAGATGGCGGCGCGCTGCCTCGTCGAGGTGGTCGTGCCGCGCCCGGCGCTGTGCACCGACAACGCCGCGATGATAGGCGCTGCCGCGTACTTCCACCTGCGGCAGGGCGCCCGCTACGACTGGGACGTGGACGTGGTGCCCAACCTCAGCTTGGGCTAGCGGCAGGGGCTACGGCACGACTTCACGGGCAATACGTGGTGGGCGCTGAGGGAGTTGGGAGCGGCGCTAGACGCCCCACACGTCGGAATCCGGGCCGGGCCAGCACTTCGCGATCACTTCAGCCATGCGCAGGCTGCGCCCCCCTATCGCATCTTCGTCCCAGTCACACTTGTCGGTGACGTCCTTCTTCAGCATCAGTGTGCTGTACTCGTCAATCGTCTTTCGCTTCTTACACCAAGGTCGGTTGGACAATGAGGAGTTCAGACGCTGGGTTACAAGAGTCAGGTTGCCAATAGTGTGAATGCGTTTGTTTCTCTCTTCAATCAACTGGTCCTGTTCCATGTCCGCATCAGGGGGAAGAGGCCAGTCCTTCTCCTTCCAGCTAACCGGCATCAGGTGTTCAATCGTGAGATCCCTTTGAACATCGCTCGTTTCGGTCATCCCGGTGCGCAGGGTACTCTCTATTCCTTCGAGGACTAGACGCAGCCTGCCCCTTGTTAGCAAGCGATAGAGTGGAGAGTCCGACATGGAATTGTTGATAGTCTGGTCGCTGGGCCACTCTGTAGAGGAGTAAGCCTTCTGATCCATCAGGAACTTTGCGACTACTCTGTCCGCCTGGCCCAGGCCCGTTTCCCGTAGCACCTTGGTAAGCTCCAGGGTGAGACGGGTGTATTCTTTCGTCGTCATTCTGCAGATCATTCGACGGACAAGGAAACTCTCAAGGGAGCGGAGAGCGCCTTCTCGTGTAGACACATCGGCCCGCAGTAACTGGAGCATGACTGGAGTTATGGCGCGCACCTGCATCACGTCGTTTACGCGGTAGAAGAACAAGCTCTCGTACTCGGTGCGCTCCTTTTCATCCTCAAAGCGGCGGTAGTTCGCCATGTCGCGATTAACGTCTCGCATCAGCTCTTCGATGTCCCTGCCGTCTGCGTGCTGGCGGAAAGTGGAAAACATCCTCGTCTGGGCGACTTCCCCCGGACCTGTTCTCATTGCAAGCCAGTAGTTCAACAGCGCATCAATGCGTGGCCTGCGAAGGCGTCCCTGTCGAACCTCTTGCAGCCACCAAGTATCATCCAAGTCGTTCCACACCGTCTGCCACTTCTCATCGTCCGGGCGGCGGGAGAGAACGAAGTTCTTTATGAGGTCAGCCTGTTCAAGCTGAGTGCCTCGAGCGTTCAGCGTCTCGAAGATGACGTTGGGGTCGTCTTTGTGTTCGAGATCGATCACAACCAGGTGGAGCAGGTTCGTTACGGCGGTTTGAAGTGCTTGAACGCGACGCTCCACTGGCCCCTCGGCAGATGTCAGCCAGTGGCGCACCTGTTGCTGGAAGAAATCATGCCCCTGAACTATCAGCGATTCCTCATATTCGTTCACCGGAAGGCCGTTATCCATGGCGTGCCTGAAGGCCTCTCTGTCCGTTCGAGACGGCCAGACTTTGAACTCATGGGTCTTGTCCTCACCAACAAAGTCAGGTTGGTTCAAGACCAGATTGGAGAGGTGGGCAGCGGGTCTCCGATAGCCCTTTTCCTCGTAGACGAACTGAGTTGCGTCGAGCAGAAGTTGCAGCGTGGTAATGCGCTGTTGGCCGTCTATCACTTCCCTCCGATCAATGTCGTTGACCGGAACCGGTATCTGCTGCAACACTATCGCGACGAGGAAGTGAGGCGTAGTCTGCTGCTCGGCTTTTACCGCGTCGTCCCAAGTCAAATCCATCTGATCCAGGAAGTCGTCGGCCACGTTTCGAACGTCCTCCCAGAGTGGCTCCCACTGGTCGTCCTGCGTCCACACATAATGACGCTGGAATGCAGGAATCGTGTAGCGAATGTTCTGTTGAAATAGAGCCCGGGGGTTAAGGATGTTGGTCTTCATGATTCACATATCCTTCCTCAACTGACTCACTACTACCGCGGCGCGAAGCGGTCGACCCAGCCGTATGGCGATTCGCGGGGCGGGCCTTCCTTTAGCTGGAAGAGCCTGGCGATGAAGTCGTTTACGGCGTCCGTGGAGCCGTCGCCGTCGAGGTCCACCAGCAGTTGGCAGCCGGCGGCCCGAAAGACCACAAACTGCCTGTTGGGGGTCAGGAGGTTGTCTATCACCAGGTAGATCCCCAGGCCGGCGACCACTACCGGCCCGCCTATCCTGCCAAGCGTGTTCTCAATGATGAAGAACAGGAAGAAGGCGGCCAGGAACGCGAGCCCTGCCCACACGTAGGCGCCGCTTCCACGGGCGTGGTATCCGATCTCCACCGCCTGCACGTCCCGAACGGAGGCGTACATGGCGCGCCTGCGCTTGCCCTGGCCGCTCAGGTAGACGACGCGCTTGTCCGTGAGCATCAGAAGCGTCCCGGAGGCGTCATCGTCGGAGGCGTCTTCGAGGCGGATCACCTGCTCGACGACCTCGCCGTCCAGCAGATCCAGGTCCTGTGACCTGTGGCTGTCGAGATCCGGTTCCAATGGCAGCACCGCTCCGGCGCCCGGGGCCGCGGAGGGTCGCCCCCGCGAGGACACCTCAGCCATCAGACCGTCTGTCCACGAAAGTCTTCCCGCCCTTCATCACCAGCACGACGCTCTCGCCGCGTTCGAGCGTGGAGATGTCCTGCAGCGGGTCGGAGCCCACCAGCACCAGGTCGGCGGCCTTGCCCGGCTCTATCGAGCCTGTTACGCCGTCCAGGCCGAGGCATTCGGCGGCGAGGCTCGTGCCGGCGACGATGGCCTGCATGGGCGTCATGCCCGCGTCCACCAGGCAACTCAGCTCGTGGGCATTGTTGCCGTGCTCCCAGCCGCCCTCGTCCGTGCCCGCCACCACCTTCACGCCCGCATCCAGGGCCATGGCGAGCGTTCTGACGTGGTGCTCCCTGAGTTGCGCCGACCGCTCACGTCCGTGGGGCGTCCCACGTGTGGCGTGGAAGGTGTAAACGCTGAAGGTCGGGATGAGGAAGCAGTCCTTCTCCGCCATCAGCGGCAGCAGGTCCGGGTCCTCGTCCAGGTACGCGCCGTGCTCTATCGAGTTCGCGCCCAACTCCACGCCCGCACGCAGCCCCGGCCCACCCAGCGCGTGACACATCACGCGGCGGCCCAGACCGTGCGCCTCGTCGATGAGCGCCTCCAGCTCGGCGCGGGACATCAGCATGTCCTTGGGGCCGAGTCCCGCGCGGGAGCTGGCGCCGCCAGTGGTCGCCGTCTTGATCACGTCCGCGCCCATGCGCACCATCTCGCGCACCTTAGCGCGCATCGCCTCCGGACCGTTGGCGACGCCCGGGGGCAGCGCGGGGTCCCCATCCGTCGGGTTGGCGTGGCCGGACGCGCTGATGTGGTCGCCGATGCCGCCGGTGGGCGAGATGATGTTCAGCGACACCTGGAGGCGCGGTCCGGGCACCAGGCCCTCGTCCACCGCGTCGCGGAACCCGGCGGCCAGCCCGCCGGCGTCGCGGACCGTGGTGTAGCCGGTTTCCAGGGTCTGCCGCATCACGGAGGCGATACGCATGTCCCGTAGCGCCCGGGTCTCGGTGATTCCCCAGCGGCTGGCGATCTCGTAGCCGAAGTTGGCCAGGTGGTCGTGGCAGTCGATCAGGCCCGGCAGCAGCGTCAGCCCGCGGGCCTGATCGACTTCCGCGCCATCCGGCACGGCCACCTCGCTGGACGGCCCGGCGGCGGCGATACTCGCGCCCTCTATCAGCACGGTGGCGTCGCGCACCGGCGAGCCTCCCCTGCCGTCGATTAGAGTGGCGCCGGTGATCGCCTTCATGCCTGCCTCCCCGGTTGAGCGATGAGTCACGTGTCGCGCCGCAATGTTATCACGCGCGCCAACCGCGTCCAAGTGCGCGATAGACGCGCCGCCCGCGCGCGTGGTATTCTGCCAGCCATCGGCAGGCCGGCCGCACATGGCGGTCCAACAGACAGGATTGTAAATGGAACGCCCGATTTTCAAGCCCATTGGTACCCCAACCGAACAACTGGACACCCCCACACTCGTCGTTGACCTGGACGCGCTGGCGCACAACATAGAGACGGTTCATTCGTTCTTCAGAGAGCGTGAGGCCAAGCTGCGCCCCCACGTCGAGGCGCACGGCTGCCCCGCCATAGCGCACCGGCAGCTCGCCTCCGCCGGCACTGTCGGCGGCGTATCCGTGTCCACGGTCGGCGAGGCGGAGGTCTTCGCGCAGGCTGGCATCACCGACATCACCGTCGCCAACGAGGTCGTAACAGCTCAGAAGATTGCGAGGCTATGTGCGCTCGCCCAGAGCTGCCGCGTGACGGTCGCGGCCGACAACCCGCGCGTCGTGGAGCGCACCTCGCGCGCCGCGCGGGACGCGGGCGTCGTCATCGACGTGCTGGTGGACGTCCACACGCGGCTGGAGCGCTGCGGCGTCGCACCCGGCGAGCCGGCCGTAGCGCTCGCGCGGCAGGTCCACGAGGCGGACGGCCTGCGATTCGCGGGGCTTATGACCTACGAGGGCGCGATACTGACCCTGGACGCGGACGAGCGCGCCGCCGAGTCGAGGGCCTGCGTCCAGCGCCTCCTGGACACACGCGAGATGGTGGAGCGCGCGGGCATCGACGTGGGGACCGTGAGCGCGGGCGGCACTCACAACTACGATGTGGTGGGCGACATGGCCGGGGTCACCGAGGTTCCCGCCGGATCATACGCGCTGCTCGACCATCGGTACAGCTTTCGCAGGCCCGAGTTGAAGCAGGCCGCGCGGGTGCTGACCACGGTGATGAGCCGACCGGAGGAGGACAGGGCCTTCCTGGACTGCGGGCAGAAGGCAATCGGCGCCGACAACGGACTACCCGCGGTCGAGGACATCGACGGCGCCGAGATTGCGCGCATGAGCGCCGAGCACGGCTTCCTGATGCTGGAGCCGGAGGCTCGCGACAGCGTGGACCTGGGCGACAAGGTGTGGCTCACGCCCTACGAGATAGGAACCACGGCCAACATCTACGACTACGTAAACGGAGTGCGCGGCGGCAAGCTGGAGGTCGTCTGGGACGTCTCCGCGCGAGGCCGCTACCGCTAGACAAACGGCGACGCCAGCAAGACGCCGCCCGAACGGGGGAACAATATGGAGAACTACAGACCGCCCGTAGGCACACCCATCCAGGACTTGGACACGCCCTGTCTGCTCGTGGACCTCGACGCCGTGGAGCACAACTTCGCCGTAATCGCCGACACCTACGCTGGCACCGTCTGCAAGATGCGCGAGCATTCGAAGGATATCAAGACGCCGCTGCTCGCCAGAATGCAGATGAACGCCGGCGGCACGGTCGGCGGAGTCTGCACCGCCAAGACCGCCGAGGCCGAGGCCATGATCGAGGGCGGCATCGAGGACATCCTCATCACCAGCGAGGTGCCGACCGCCGACAAGCTGGAGCGCGTGTGCGCCCTGGCCCGGCGCGCCGACGTGAAGGTGACTATCGACGACCCCCGCAACGTGCGGCTGCTGTCCGAGATCGCCGAGTCCAGCGGCACCAACGTCGGTGTGGTGATCGAGGTGAACACCTCGATGGGCCGCGCCGGCATACGCGCGGTGGAACACGGCGTCGAGCTCGCAAAGCTGGCCCACTCTCTGCCCGGCCTCACCTTCAAAGGCGTGATGAGCCACCAGACGCTGCCCGGTCGGCCCGACAAAGAGACGCGGATGATCGAGGGCCGCAGGTACATCCAGATGTGCCTGGACGTCAAGGACGCCATCGAGGGTGAGGGCATACCCGTCGAGATAGTCTCGTCCGGCGAGTCCTGGAGCTACGACGTGGCAGCCACCATCGAGGGCGTCACCGAGGTCGAGGGCGGCACCTACGCCCTGATGGGGTCGAACTACACCTACATGGACGAGTTCGAGCGGGCGGGCCGCGTGCTGGGCACCGTCATCAGCACGCCGCGTCCCGGAGTCGCCATAGGCGACGTGGGACACCGCGCGCTGGGCGCGCCCGGCGGCGTGCTGCCCGATTTCGAGGGACCGGCGGGAGTCAGCGTCGAGGCGCTGCACGAGCACCATGTGGTGCTACGCTCCGACGACCCCATGCCGCTGGAGGTAGGCGACAACTTCTCCCTGCTCAGCGGTCAGTCCGACATCATGGTCAACCGCTGGGACAACATGATCGGCGTCCGCAACGGCGTAGTAGAGGTCGTCATGCCCATCACCGCCCGGGGGTGCCACCACTAGGGAGAATGTCCACAAGGCACACTGAGGGACGGACTTAGCCGTTCAGCTAAGGCAAGCGAAACCCCATCTAGGCGGTGAGCGCGTTATGCAGTCAGAACAGTACACCATCGACGAAATATGCGACCGGGGCGAACGAATCTACGCGGAGCAGATTAAGAGCCTGGTAGAACCTCTGGAGAATGGAAAGTTCATCGCCATCGACATCGAAAGCGGCGACTATGAGATCGCCGAAGAAGAGCTTGACGCGTCTCACCGGCTGAAGGCAAGACGACCGGAGTCCGTCAGGTTCTTAGCGAAGATAGGCTGTAGCGCCGCCTACAGGCTGGGCTAAGGTATTCTTCAGCCCAGTGATCAAGGGAAGATTAGATGCTCGATGGCAGGCCAGAGTGGTCGTTAATGTACAGGCTGCTGATGGCGAGTATGATGCCGTCGAAACCATCTTGGATACCGGGTTCAGTGGACATCTGACCTTGCCTCTGGAGAGGCTGATGAGCCTTGGATGGGACGTGGAGTATCAGACCAACGTGGTCTTGGCTCACGACGTTAGAGTTAGATTGAATACCTGGAACGGCCAAGTTCTCTGGCATGGACGTCGACTTAACATTCCTGTACTGGAGGCCGATGGCCCGCCTCTGTTGGGCATGCGGCTTCTGCGAGACTGTCAGCTCACTATCCAGGTCCAAGTTGGCGGCGACGTCCTGATCGAGGAATTGGACTGAACTTGCCGGATGAGGCATTGGCCCTGCCCCACCTCACCCCAAAATCGCGCCACCCACGCCCTTTGTTGTATAATCGCACCTAGACGCCGCAACACACGATATTACCGGCGCCTTGAGGTGACTACGTGGCAACCGAAGGCTACACCAACCCCGATCTTCTCGCCGAGACCGACTGGCTTGAAGCCCATCTCGACGATCCCAACCTCCGCATCGTGGACTGCGAACCGTTCGACGCCTACCGCCGCGCCCACATCAAGGGCGCCGTCGGAATCAGCGTCCATCCCTACATCAAGGACCCCGGCCGTCCCCGCGTCATGGAGGCGGACGACTTTGCCAAGCTCGCCTCCGAGATGGGCCTGGGCGACGACAACCTGATAGTGACCTACGACAGCGGCTGGGGCCTGAGCGCCTCCCGCTTCTGGTGGGTGCTCAACTACTACGGCCACACCAACGTGAAGATGCTCAACGGCGGCTGGGCCAAGTGGTTCGGCGAGGGACGTCCCATCACCGCCACGCCCGCGGAGCCGAGTGCCGCCACCTTCACCCCGAAGATCGACGACAGCGTCATCTGCCGGCTCGATGACGGCGTGGCCAGCGTGGGCAACTCCGACGTGGTGTTCCTCGACGTGCGCTCGGACGGAGAGTGGGACGGCTCGAACGACCGCGGCAACGACAGGCGCGGCCATGTTCCCGGCGCCGTCCACCTGGAGTGGCTGAACTTCCTCTCCGAGGGCGAATACCAGACGGTTAAGCCCGCCTCGGAGCTGAGGGCCATGCTCGAATCGAGGGGGGTTACGCCGGACAAACGAGTGGTCACCTATTGACAGGGCGGAATCCGTGCGGCGCACGGAGTTCTAGTCCTCAAGCTGTTGGGATACGGCGACGCTCGAAACTACGACGCTTCCATGTCGGAGTGGGCCAACCTGCCGGACACCCCGCTGGTTGTGTAGCCATGCCGTCAGTCGGCGCGTCCCGGGCCATCGGTTTCGCCGCGCCTTCCGCCATCCCTTTCGACGACGCTGGAGTCCCGCTCCGGCCGCCCGTCCATCTCGCATAGGAGAGCCGTTTTGCAGCAACTAGCCACCGACTTGGAGAAGGCCAGGGCAGTCGCCCACAGCATCGTCGAAAACGTAAAGAAGGTGATCATAGGCAAGGACGAGGCCGTCGAATTGGGCGTCGTCGCTCTCACCTGCCAGGGCCACACGCTCATCGAGGACGTGCCGGGGGTGGGCAAAACCATGCTCGCCCGGAGCATCGCCCGATCTACGGGAAGCGAGTTCAAGCGCATCCAGTTCACGCCCGACCTGCTGCCCACCGACATAACCGGCGTGTCCATCTTCAACCAGAAGTCCGGCGAGTTCGAGTTCCGCCAAGGCCCGATCATCTCCCAGATCGTTCTCGCCGACGAGATCAACCGCGCAACGCCCAAGACTCAGTCGGCGCTGTTGGAGGCGATGGACGAGCGGCAGGTTACGGTGGAGGGCGAGACTCACCCCATCGGCCGACCGTTCATGGTTATGGCCACCCAGAACCCCATCGAGTACGAGGGCACCTTCCCGCTGCCGGAGGCGCAGCTCGACCGGTTCCTGCTGATGATCAGGCTGGGCTATCCCACCCTGGAGGAAGAACTGGCGATTGTCGAGGGCCAGCGCATGGAGCACCCCATCGAATCGCTGGGACCGGTGACGAACCCGGAGGAGATCGTCGAGCTGCAGGAGGCGGTCAAGCAGGTCTACGTCGATGACGCCATCAAGCGATACATCGTGACCATAACCGAGTCTACCCGCGAGCACCCCGACGTCGCGCTGGGCAGCTCGCCGCGCGGCTCACTCGCGCAGTACCGGGCCGCGCAGGCGCTCGCCCTCATTCGCGGGCGAGACTTCGTGCTGCCGGACGACGTGAAGGAGTTGGCGGTGCCGATGCTGGGCCACCGCATCATAGTGTCCGCCGCGGCCCGTATGCGCGGCGTGCAGGGCGGCGAGGTCATCTCCAACCTGGCGGGCGAGATCCCGGTGCCGGGCGCTGAGGCCCGCGGCTGGGTCAGGAGGTAGCCGATCGACGCCGTAAAGGTGTTCGTCCTGAAGCGGTTCTACCTCGTCGCCACCCTCATGGGAGTTACGGCGGTCACCGGAGCCGCGACCGGGTTCGGGCTGTTCTACAGGCTGCTGTACATCCTCGGCCTCGCCGCGGTTTTCGGCTTCCTGTGGAACTGGATGAGCGTCCGCACTCTCCACGTAGAGGTCGACCGGCGAAGCCATCGCGTGCGCGTGGGCGACGACGTGGAAGAGCGGATCACGATTCGCAACATGGGCACGCTGCCCAAGCCGGTGCTGGAGGTCGAGGACCTCACCGACCTGCCCGGCTACTCCAGCGGCATGGCGGTCACGCTCGGCGCGAGGAGTTTCCGCTCGTGGCGCACGCTGACGCCGGCGCGCAAGAGGGGCGTGTACACCATGGGCCCGGTGCGTGTGTCCAACACCGACTTCCTGGGTCTGTTTCGCAGAAGCCGCGAGTTCTGCGGCACCGACGAGCTGGTCGTCTACCCGCGAGTGTTCGATCTGCCGGGCTTCTCCATACCGGCGGCCGACCTCACCGGCGAGAGCACGGCGAGACGGCGCAGCCACGACCTCAGCCCGCACGCGTCGAGCGTTCGCGACTACGCCTTCGGCGACAGCATCAGCCGAGTCCACTGGAACAGCACGGCCCGCCTGGGACGGCTGATGTCCAAGGAGTTCGACCTTGGACAGTCTAGCGACGTGTGGATCATGGTGGACCTACACAGGGACGTGCAGGCGGGCGAGCTTGAGGAGAGCACCGACGAGTACGGCGTCTCCATAGCCGCGTCGCTGGCGAGAAAGTACCTGTCTTCCGACATGCCGGTGGGCCTGGTGTCCTACGGCGACCAGCGCTACTACCTGCCGGCTGAGACCGGTTCGGGGCAGATGGACCGCGTAATGGAGTTTCTTGCTCGGAGCAAGGCCGAGGGCAGGGTCCCGCTCGCGGATGCCTTGCCGCTCGAAGAGGCGCTGTGGGGCTACCACAGCACGCTCGTCGTAATCACGCCCTCGCACCGTCCCGCCTGGGTGGCGGGGCTGCGCGAGCTTACCCGCAGGCGCGTCAGGGTCGTGGCCGTGCTGCTGGACGGTGTCACCTTCGGCGGCGTCTTCCCTACGCTGAGCGTGGCCCCCGCCCTGCATGAGGCCGGTATCCCCACCTACGCCGTCCGCTCCGGCGAGTCGATACCCATCGCGATGAGCCGACCCTATCTGATCGCCGACGCGGAGCGCGCCAGGCGGGAGGTCGCGTAGTGGCCGCCGACACCACGTCTGTGCTGTATCCCACCGGCCGCGGCGGGATCGGCACTAGGGAGCGCCACCCTCTGCTCAGGCTGTACGACCGCTACTTGCCCTCTCAGGGCTGGTCCACGTTCGTGCTGCTCATGCTGGCCCTTCTCGTGCTGGGCCAGTCGGTCTCGGCGGCCGGCTGGGCGCGCACGCCTTCCATGCTGGCGATCATGCTCTGGGCCGCCGTGCTGGGCCTCGCGCTTGCGAAGCTGCGCGTTCACGCCGCTTTCCTGCATCCCATAGGGCTAGTGGTGGGCTTTGTGATGGTGATGTGGCGCATCGGCTCGATCACCGAGGGCGAGACGCTGTTCGAGCAGCAGCGCCTGGCGTACGAGCGGCTCGGTGTGTGGTACGAGGCCGCGACCACCGGCGGCATCAGCACCGACCTGCTGCCGGTCTCGCTGATTCTGCTCGCCGCGGCCTGGATCATCGCCTACGTGAGCTCCTGGTTCATCTTCAGGAGCAACAACGTGTGGGTGGGCGTGGTGCTGATGGGCACCGCCCTGCTCACGAACCTCAGCTTCCTGCCCATCGGTCGCGCCTACGAGTTCTTCGTGTTCGCGTTCGTCGCCATCCTGCTGATAGTGCGGCTCAGCATCGTCATCCAGCAACAGGAGTGGACCAAGGCCGGCATCGGTTACGAACGCTCGAACGGCTGGATGACGCTCAACAACACCTTCGTATTCGGCATAGTGGTGCTCTTGATCGCGTCCCTCCTGCCCCTGCACGTGTACGTCTCGCCTACACTGGCGGACATCTGGCGGACGGCGCGCTCCCCGGTGAGCGCGCTGGAGGGCGAGTTCTCGAGGCTGTTCTCGGCTATCCCGTCGCGCAAGGACTTGCCCGGCCGGCTCTTTGGGGACACGCTGCCCTTCCTGGGCTCCATCTCCTTCGGAGGCGAGCCGGTGTTCTGGGCAGAGTCCGACTATCCGTCCTACTGGATCTCGCGCACTTACAGCGAGTACACCGCCGAGGGCTGGGTGGCGGGCGAAACGCAGCCCATAGACGTCGGTCCTCAGATTGTGCCCCCGCCCAGGGTGGACGATCTCAAGCGCGAGCCGGTCCAGCAGCTCCTGCAACTGGACTTCGAGTCCAAGGCGTTCCTTTCGGGCGGCGGCCTGGACTGGGTGAGCCACGGCGCTACCCTGCAGACGCTGGCCCCCAAGAAGTACACGCTCGACCTTCTCGACCCCTCGACCGACGAGGCGCTTCCCGAGGACATGCGCGAGCTTGCCGAGACGCTGAGAGAGGAACTCGAAGAGCGTTCCGTCACCTCGGTGGAGGAATCGCTCATATCTCGCAGCCTGCCGCCCGACATGGTGCTGGAAGGCGTCACCTACCGGCACGCGACGATAGACACCCCGCAGGCCGTCGAAACGGTGACCGTCGCTAGAAAGGAACCCATAGCCCCGGAGATAGTGGCCTGGAACTTCTCGAGCCCGCTGCCCAGGAACAACCCCTACACCATGGTCTCCTACGTCTCGCTTGCCACCGACGACGACCTGCGGCAGGCCGGCACCGACTACCACGGTTTCATTCGGGATCATTACCTGGCGCTGCCGCCCGACCTGCCCGATAGAGTGATCGAGCTGGCCGAGCGGATCACGGTGACCGCGGAGACGCCGCTGGACAAGGCGGTGACGATCCAGGAGTTCTTGCGCAGCGACAGGTTCACGTATTCCCAGGACATCGAGGCGCCCCCCACGGGCGCCGACGGCGTGGACCACTTCCTGTTCGAGACCCGGACCGGATACAGCGACTACTACGCCTCCGCCATGGCGGTGATGCTGAGAGCGGTGGGCGTGCCCTCCAGGCTGGCGGCGGGCTACGGGCCTGGCCTGTACTACTCCGAGACCGGAATGCATGTCGTGCGCGACTTGGACAGCCACGGCTGGGTACAGGTCTATTTCCCCAGCTACGGATGGATCGACTTCGAGCCAACTCCAAACTGGCCGAGGCACGAGCGGCAGTTGCTCAGCGAGCCCGCCGCCGTCGCGATCGGAACGGGCCGCGAGGACGCCGAGGCAATCGACGAGGCGCTGGAGGACATCTTCGATTCCGCGCTGGACGCCGTGGGCGTGCCACCCGTGGATGCAGGTGCCGGCGGTCTCAACATCGACGTGGTGGCGCTGCTGAGGCCGGCCGCCATCGTCTTGGGCAGCGTGGGCGCGGTGTGGCTGGTGCTGTGGCTTCTGTGGACGCGAAACCTGGGAGGCGCGACGCCCGCAGAAAAGGCGTACACCAAGATGAGCCGGCTGGGAGCAGTCGCCGGACTGCGCCGTGACCGCAACCAGACACCGCTCGAGTACGCCCGCAGCGTCGGGGCGGCTGCTCCCGCTGTCGCGGCCGCCGCGCAGCGCATCGGCTGGGCATTCGCGGTCGGCAGGTACGGCGGCGCGACCGGCGAGGAAGATGGCGAGGAAGACGAGGTCGACGGCGCATGGCGTGAAATGCGGCTGAGGCTGCTTGGCCACGCGGTGACGCGGCTTGTGCCGCTCCGGGCAAGGGCGTGACGATGCTCTACTATGCCGCATTCGAAACGCCGCTCGGGTGGGTCGGCGCTGTCGCGTCGGAGCGCGGCCTGCGCCGCTGCACCCTGCCCCAGCGGGATCCGGGAGCGTGCGCGGACGAACTGGGTGCCGACCTCGAAACATCCGCCACGGCTCCCCAACGGTTCGCCGACCTGTCCACGATGTACGATCGCTACTTCGTGGACGGGAGCGACGCATTTGCCGGCGTCCCCATCGACGTGGAAGACGCCCCTTCCTTCCAGCGCGCGGCGTGGCTGGCCTGCCGCTCCATTCCATCGGGAGAGACTCGCTCGTACAAGTGGCTCGCCGCACAGGCTGGCAATCCCGGCGCCTCCAGGGCCGCCGGGCAGGCGATGGCCCGCAACCGGCTTCCGATAGTGGTGCCGTGCCACAGGGTGATAGGGGCGGACGGCTCGCTGCGCGGATACGGCAGTGGCACAACGCGGCTCGATCTGAAGCGCCGCCTTCTCGAACTCGAGCGAGGAGTGCGGCGCCTAGGCGTCTAGCTCCCGCCCGAGGTACCCCTCCAACGCCTGCCGGGCCTCGGACTCCAGGCTCTCGTCCACAAGGATGGGACGCGGGAACGGCGTGACGCCGAAGTACGAGGACGTGTCCCCGCCGCGCACCATTGCCGGTATGCCCTCGCCCAACAGCAGGTCGCGCCACATCTCGGCGGTAAGCTGGTCGGGCGCGGTCGTCAGGCGCGCCCACTTCACCACGACGCCGCCTCCACGATAACCTCGCCCTGGCCGCTCAACGCCTCCTCCAGTTCGGTCGCCAGCTCGTCGCACACCGTGACTCGCACCTGGGGCCAGTCCATGTGCACCACCTTACCCTCGTAAACTATCTGTAGGCCCACCTCGTCTTCGCCGCGGAAGTTCAGCAGCGCTCGTTTCACGTCCTGGAGGCGGTTGTTGTCGTCGGTCTGCTCGCCGGTTTCGCGCATGCGCACCGTCAGCCGCAGTCCGTTTCGTTGCTCCTCGGACGGCGATGCGTCCGATTCCCCAGACCCGTTCGCGCGGACAGGCGTCCCGGCGGGAGACTCCGCACCCTCCGACGCCACGGGCTGCGGTGCGGCCGGCTGCGGTGGCGGCGAGTAAGCGGGTCGCGGCGCCTCGGACACGGACGCGGGCGCCGGTCTCTCGCTTGCTGGTGCGGCATCTTCGCCTATGCGAAACTCCTCGGCCGCCCTGCAGCTCAGGCTAATCTCGTCGTCTCGCACCCTCACAGTGCCGGTCACGGTGACGAGGTTGCCCTCCTGCCACAGGCCGCGAGTGTTCCGCAGCGCCTCCTCCCACACGAACACCTCCACGGGGCCGTCCATCAGCGCCAGCGATGCTATCGCGAAGGGCTTGTTCTCCCGCGTGCTCCTGTGGTCGACCGACGCAACCTGCCCCCTGACGCGCACCGTCGAGTTTTTCGGCGCATCGGTGAGCTGGCTCATCAGGACGTACACGCTCGGGTCGCCGCCTCCGGCAAGTGAAGACAGGAGGCTGGTGTTGGACACGCCGACGCCCAGCAATTCCTTTTCCCAGCGCCACTTCTCGGCCTCGCTCGTGGCCTCCGCCGGCACCTGCAGGTCGAACAGGGGCGCTGGGACGCTTTCGCCGAACATGTCGAACATGGAAGACTGGTTGGAGTTGCGTAGGCGCGACTCGCTCTGGGCCAGCGATATGATCCTGTCGATCACGCTGAGCAGGCCGTTGCGCTCGCCGAACGCATCCAGGGCGCCGGCCCTAATCAGGCTTTCCAGCGCCTTGCGGTTGACGCCGCTGAAATCGGAGACCCGGCACATCTGCTCTATCGACTCGAACGGGCCCTCCTTCTTGCGGGCCGCGATGACGGGCTCTAGGGCGGCGCCACCGACGTTCTTCACCGACGCCATCCCGAAGCGTATCGCGGGCTTGCTGTCCTCCCCGGGCTCTATGGAGAACACCTCCTCGCCCAGCCGTATGTCCGGCGGCAGCACCTGGATGCCCATGCGCCTGCACTCGTTCACCGCGTTTGCGATCCTGTCGGTGTTGGCGCTGTTCGCATTGAGCAGCGAGGCCATGTACTCCACCGGGTAGTTGGCCTTGAAATACGCCGTCCAGTAGGAGATGAGTCCGTAGCTCACGCTGTGCGCCTTGTTGAAGGCGTAGCCGGCGAAGGGGGTTATCAGGGTGAAGAGCTGCTCAGCGAGCTCCCGCGTATGCCCGTTCTGCACGCATCCCTGTATGAACTGCTCCTCCTCCTCGGCCATGATCTCGGCGATCTTCTTTCCCATCGCCTTGCGCACGATGTCCGCGGCGCCCAGCGAGTAGCCGGCGAACGTGCGGAATATCTGCAGCACCTGGTCCTGGTACACAATGATCCCGTAGGTCTCACGGAGGATGTCTTCGAGCGCCGGATGCAGGTAGCGCGCCTTTTCGCGCCCATGCTTGGCGTCGATGAAAGCGGTTATGTGCTCCATCGGCCCGGGACGGTACAGCGCTATCATGGCTGCCACGTCGCCCAGCGACGAAGGCTTCAGCTCCCTTATGTAGCGGGTCATCCCCGAGCCTTCCATCTGGAACACGCCCACCGTGTCGCCGCGCGACAGCAGCTCGAACGTCCTGGCGTCTTCGAGCGAAATCTCCTGGAGTTCGATGTGCTCGCCGCGCGTCTCGCTTATCAGGTCCCGCGTCTTCGCCAGCACGGTGAGGTTGGCAAGGCCGAGGAAGTCCATCTTCAGCAGGCCGAGCTCGGCAATGGGGTCCATCGAGTACTGCGTCGTCAGCACGCCGTCGCCGTCACCCCTGGAGGGACGCTGGAGCGGCACCACGTCGTCCAGCGGCTCGCCGGAGATGACCACTCCCGCGGCGTGGGTGCTGGAGTGGCGCGTCAGGCCCTCGAGCTTCATGCTGGTGTCGATGAGGTTCCGGATGCTCTCGTCCGCCCCATACACCTCGCTGAACTCGGCGTTTTCCTTCATCACGTCGGGCAGGGTGATGTTCAGCCTGAACGGCACCAGCCGCGCCACCCTGTCAACGTCTGCGTAGGACATTCCGAGCGCGCGGCCCACGTCGCGTATGCTGGCCCGCGCGCCCAGCGTGCCGAAGGTGATGATCTGCGCCACGTGCTCGCGGCCGTACTTGGCCACCACGTAGTTGATCACCTCCTCGCGCCGGTCGTCCTGGAAGTCCATGTCGATGTCCGGCATCTCCTTGCGCTCCATGTTCAGAAAGCGCTCGAAGACCAGGTCGAACTCCAGCGGGTTCACGTCCGTTACGCCCAGGCAGAACAGGGCCAGGCTGGCGGCGGCGCTGCCACGCACGGCGAAGAAGATGTCGCGCTCGCGCACGAACTTGGCGATGTCCCACACCACCAGGAAGTAGTCGGCGAACTGCGTGTGGCGTATGACGTCCAGCTCGTACCGCAGCCGCTCCTCCTCTGCGGGCGTGGGTCCGCCCGTGCGGCGGCGCAGACCCTCCTCGCACAGCCGCGTAAGGTAGTCGTCCGCGGTCATGCCGTCGGGCGTTGGGAACTGCGGCAGCCGAAGCTGGGAGAAGTCGAGCCTGAGATCGCACATCTCGGCGATCCGCTCGGTGTTGGTCACGGCTTCGGGCAGGTCCTCGAAGAGTTGCACCATCTCCTGGTGGCTCTTCAGGTAATAGGAAGCCTCCTCCATCTTCAGCCGCTTTTCGTCATTGATATTGGTGTTGGTGTGTATGCAGATGACGATGTCCTGCAGGTGGGCATCGTCACGGTCGACGTAGTGGGAGTCGTTGGTTCCCACCACCGGAATGCCCACGCGGTCGCTCAGCGCGAGCAGTCCGCGGTTGATGGCGGGCAGGTCGGGAACGCCGCCGTGACGCATCACCTCCAGGAAGTAGCGCTCGCCGAACAGCTCGCGGTACCATCCCGCCACCTCCGCGGCCTCGTCGTGCCTGCCCTGCGCCAGCAGGCCGGGCACCTCGCCGCTGGGACAGCCGGACATCACGATGATTCCCTCGTGGTGCCGCTCCAGCAGCTCCCTGTCGATGCGGGGCCGGTAGTAGAAACCCTCGACGTGGGATTTGGTCACCAGCTTGATGAGGTTGCGGTAGCCCTCGGCGTTCTGGGCCAGCACCGTCATGTGATAGGGGCTCTTGTCGCCGGGATTCCTCTCATGCCTGCTGCCCGGCGCCACGTACATTTCGCAGCCCACGATGGGCTTGATGCCGTGCGCGCGGGCCTTGTTGTAGAAGTCGACGGCGCCGTACATTCCGCCGTGGTCGGTGATGGCGAGGCTGTCCATGCCCAGTTGCTCGGCGCGCTCCACCAGTTGGTCGATGCGGCTGAGGCCGTCCAACAAGCTGTACTCGGTGTGAACGTGAAGGTGGGTGAACAAGGGTCCTCCGCTGCGTGCTCCGGGGCCGTTCCTCCACGCCCCGGAAGCCGACCATCCGGGGCTGGCGTAATGCTA
The DNA here is from genome assembly GCA_965204815.1 of Dehalococcoidia bacterium. Classification (GTDB taxonomy): domain Bacteria; phylum Chloroflexota; class Dehalococcoidia; order Lucifugimonadales; family CATOSD01; genus CATOSD01. Next base: position 2,269,626 of record OZ242014.1, on the reverse strand, counting down.
ACACAATCAGCGGCGGCGATTGCAATGGGCCGGGCAAAAAAGAGGCCCCGGACGATCGACTCGTCCGGGGCCTCGCTACAGGCTGCGGTCGTGGACTAGTAGTCCATCGGCGGCATGGCGGGTGCCGCGGCCGCGTCCTTCTCCTTGATGTCCGTGATGAGCGACTCGGTGGTCAGCACCATGGCCGCCACGCTGGCCGCGTTCTCGACGGCGGCCCGGGTCACCTTCGCCGGGTCCATGATGCCGCGCTCGAGCAGTGGGGAGAACTCGCCGGCCTCGGCGTCGTAACCCCAGTCGCCCTCGCTCTTGCGGCTCTCGGAGAGGATGACGTCGCCGGAGACGCCGGTGTTCTCGGCGATGAGCTTCAGCGGCTCCTCCAGCGCCCTCTTCAGGATGCTCGTGCCCGTCGCCTCGTCGCCGCTCAGGCCCATCTCGTCGAGCTTTGCGCTCGCGCGGATGAGGGCCAGCCCGCCGCCCGGAACGATGCCGGACTCGACGGCTGCGCGCGTGGCGGACAGAGCGTCCTCTACGCGGTTCTTCTTCTCCTTGAGCTCGACCTCGGTCGCCGCTCCCACCTTGATGATGGCGACGCCGCCGGAGAGCTTGGCCAGCCGCTCCTGGAGCTTCTCGCGGTCGAACTCGGAGGTGGTCTCGTCGGCCTGGGCGCGAATCTGCTTGATGCGACCCTGGATGTCGTCCTCGGAGCCGGCGCCGTCGACTATCGTGGTCTCTTCCTTGCTGGAAACGACCCTGCGCGCCCTGCCGAGGTCCTCGGAGGTCACGGAGTCGAGCTTGCGCCCAATGTCCTCGCTGATTACGACTCCGCCGGTGAGGATGGCCATGTCCTCGAGCATCGCCTTGCGGCGGTCGCCGAAGCCGGGGGCCTTCACCGCGAGGCAGTTGAGCGTGCCGCGCAGCTTGTTGACCACCAGCGTGGCCAGCGCCTCACCCTCGATGTCCTCGGCCACGATCACCACGTTCTTGCCGACCTGGAGAATCTTCTCCAGCGCGGGCAGCACGTCGGCGACCGCGGAGATCTTCCTGTCGGTGATCAGCAGGTGGGCGTCGTCGATGGCCGCCTCCATGCGGTCCTGGTCGGTGATGAAGTAGGGGGAGATGTAGCCGCGGTCGATCTGCATGCCCTCTACGAACTCCTGCTCGTAGTTGAGGCCCTTGGACTCCTCGACCGTGATGACGCCGTCCTTGCCCACCTTCTCCATCACGTCCGCGATCAGGTTGCCCATCTCGTCGTCGTGCGCCGAAAGCGAGGCCACCTGGCCAATCTGGGTCCTGCCCTCGACCGGGGTGGACATCTCGTCGATGGCGTCTCGCAGGGTGCCTACGCCCTTCTCGATGCCGCGCTTGAGGGCCATGGGGTTGGCGCCGGCGGCGATGTTCTTGAATCCCTCGTGGATGATGGCCTGCGCCAGAACCGTCGCGGTAGTCGTGCCGTCGCCCGCCACGTCGTTGGTCTTGCTCGCCGCCTCCTTGAGAAGCTGCGCGCCCATGTTCTCGAACGGGTCCTCGAGCTCGATCTCCTTGGCGATCGTCACGCCGTCGCTGCATACCTGGGGAGGACCGAACTTCTTGTCGAGCACTACGTTTCGGCCTCGCGGGCCAAGCGTTACGCCCACGGTGTTCGCCATCTGGTCGATGCCGCGCTTCATCGCCGCGCGGGCTTCCTCACTGAATGTCAACTGCTTTGGCATTGTTCCCCTATTGCTCCTTCTGGCTTGTTCTTCACCGCCGCTCACCGGCGACATACAGACCTGGAGCGCCAATCGGCGCTCCAGAACCGTGCGGCGTTACTTCTTGAAGAGGATGTCGTCCTCTCTCAGCACCAGGTACTCGATCTCGCCCTCCCTGTACTCGGTTCCCGCGTACTTGGAGTAGACCACCACGTCGCCGACCGCGACGTCCATCGCAACCCTGTTGCCGTCGTCCGTGAGCTTGCCGGGGCCTATGGCCACGACCTTGCCCTCCTGGGGCTTCTCCTTCGCCGTGTCGGGTATGTAGATCCCGCCGGCGCTTACCTGCTCCTCGGACTCCAGGGGCTCGATGACAACCCTGTTGCCGAGTGGCTTGAACGAAACTCCCGTCTCTGTCGTCATCCGGGACATCCTCCTTGAAACTGTTATTTTTGATTCCGACCGTCACTGTTTAGCAGTCTTCCGTTTGGACTGCTAAACAATGATACCCAAACGGTTTCGCGAATGTCAACATCGCCCCGTTTCGGTAACCGTCCCATAGGCGGTGGGAATGAAAGAGGCAGGGAATCTTGGTAAAGTCTGGTAAACGTACAACCGAACCAGACCAAGAGGCCCTGCCGATGCCCAGAGTAAGATTCACACTCCCACAAGTCAAGCTCTCTCCGGACAGCCGACCTTCAGCCTGCATACACTGCGGCAGCGTGTACTTGAACCGGCACGGGTCGGTGACAAAGCCCATCCGTGACCTCTACGTTAGCGAGGTGACCGTGCACAGATACCGCTGCTGTGACTGCGCCCGCACGTTCAGGCACTACCCACAGGGTGTTGACCGACACGACCAGAGCCATCGTCTCAGAGGGTTTGCTGCGCTGAGTTGGGCGCTGGGGCTGTCTTTGCGTTCTGTGAGTCATCTGCTGGGGGCTTTGGGATGTGAGCTGTCGAGGATGAGCATATGGCGCGACGTTCAGCACAGCGGTTCCAACTCGCTCAGCGGCTGGATGAGCAGGGTGCGCGGGCGGGTGAGGGTGATGGGAGCAGACGAGACTGTGGTGAAGGTGGGGGGCAACCAGACGGTGGTCGGGTTCGTCACAGACGCCCAGAGCGGGCGGTTGGTGGGAATGGACGTGCTGGCCCAACGCGACAGCGAGGGTTTCGTGAGATGGCTTGAGGGATACGTGGGCAGGTTCGGAGTGGAGGCTGTGGTGACAGACGACCTCAACACCTACAAGCCGGCGGTCGAACATGTCGGGGTAAGTCACCAACTGTGCATCGCGCACGTGAGGAAATGGGTGCGGAATCGACTCAGCAGGATACAGGGGTGGGACTCGTACAAGGCAAGGATATGGCTCCTTATGGCCGAGTTGCCCGGTGGGGGCGGTCGAGAGTTGCTTGCGATGGAGCGCGCGGTTCGTGGACAACCGATGCTTCACAGGCTGGTGGTCGAGTTATGTGAGAAGTGGCGCTCTCTGACATGTCACCAACGAGTGAGGGGGATGCCACAGACCAACAACTGTACTGAGCGGGCGATAGGCAGGAGCAAGATAAGGTACAAGACGATAAGAGGGTACAAGAGCGAATCGGGAATGATGAACGGGTTGGGACTAACACAGTGGGTATGGAGCGGTCAGGACGGCCTCAATCTCGGTGAACTGGTTGCCGCCTAGATCGAAGTCCCTTCCAAACCCACGCCGCCCAGCCCACGTTCCCTCCCCCAACTCCTCCCAAACTTCCCCACCACATATGGGACGGTTACCCGTTTCGGGCGAAGTCGAGAGTGGAGTCGAACCTCGATGAGCGCTGCGATAGCACGCGCCGGACGTTGACGGAAGGAAGGCACGCTTTTATCATCACCCCATGGAGCAGGCCAACCGAGACAGGCCGCGCGGCGCGCTGACAGCCCTGCCCTGGGAGTTCGTCCGCGCGGTGCGCCCCCGCCAGTGGACCAAGAATCTGGTCGTCTATCTCGCCCTCCTGTTCACGCTGAACGAGGCCTGGGAGACGAGCGATCTCACGGACGCGGCCGCACTGGCCATCGACGCGACCGTGGCTTTCGCGGTGTTCTGCGCTCTCAGCGGCGCGGTCTACCTCGCCAACGACATCTTGGACAGGAAGAGCGACCGCGAGCATCCCGTCAAGCGCCACCGGCCCGTGGCGTCGGGACGCCTGCCCGTCGGCGCGGCGTGGGCCGGGGCCTTCGCGCTTGCCGTCGCCGGCCTTGCGGGCGCGTTCGCGCTGCAGCCCCTCTTCGGCGCGGTCTCCGCCGTGTACCTCGCCGCAATGGCGGCATACTCCCTGGGCATCAGGCGCCTCATCCTGCTGGACGTGTTCACCATCAGTCTCGGCTTCGTGCTGCGAACGGTGGCCGGCGCCGTCGCCATCGAGGTGCCCGTCTCGCCGTGGCTCTACATCTGCGCCGGCCTGGGGTCGCTCTTCATCGCGCTCGCCAAGCGACGCGGCGAGCTCGCCGCCTCCGGCGCGGGCGCGCCGAGCCAGCGCGACACCCTGGCCCGCTACACGCTGCCGCTGCTGGACCAACTCATCGGCGTGGTGGCCACGTCGACCATCGTGGCATACTCGCTCTACACCTTCACCGCGTCCAACCTGCCCGAAAACCACGCCATGATGCTCACTATTCCGTTCGTGGTGTACGGGCTGTTCCGCTACCTGTACCTGGTGCACTCCAGGGGCCTGGGCGAGCGGCCGGAAGACGTGATCGTGTCCGATGTCCCAATGCTATGCGCCATCGCGCTGTGGCTTGCCACCACGGCCGGCATCCTGGCCCTGCTGCGCGCCTGAGACTCACCCGCCCATATGCTACAATTCCGGCCATCGACAGGAGCCACAGATAGAAAGGAGCTAGCAAATGGCAGAGTTCGAGGGAGTCTACCCCGCCATCATCACGCCGATGACGAGAGACGGCGAGCTGAACGAGGCGGCATTCAGAGAGGTGATCGAGTTCAATATCGAGGCTGGCGTGCACGGCTTCTGGGTCGCGGGCGGCACCGGTGAGAGCGTGCTGCTGGAGGATCACGAGAACAATCGTATCGCCGAGATAGCCGCCGACCAGGCCAGGGGGCGCATCAAGAACATCATGCACGTTGGCGCGCCCAACACCCGCCGAGCCGCGGCCATGGCCGAGCACGCCGCCAGGGCGGGTGTGGACGCCATCTGCTGCGTGCCCCCCTTCTTCTACCGCCAGCCCGACGAGGCCATCGTCGAGCACTACCGCGCGGTGGCGGCCGCGGCGGACCTGCCCTTCTTCGTCTACAACCTGCCGCAGTCGACCGGCGTCGAGATCACGCCCGAGCTGATGGCCAGGATACAGGACCGTGTGCCCCAGCTGCGAGGCCTGAAGCACTCCGCGCCTATCGTCCACAACGTGCGCGCCTTCGCCAAGATGGGCCTGGACTGCTTTGTCGGCAACTGCATGATGATGCTGCCCGCCCTGAACATCGGCGCCACCGGCTGCATCGACGGGCCGCCCAACGTGGCCCCCGAGCTGTGGGTCGACATCTGGCGCGCCTACAACGACGGCGATTTCGCCAGGGCCGAGCACGCGCAGGACAGGGCCAGCGAGGTCGGAATCGCGGTGCGGCAATTCGGCATGCACTCCACGCTGAAGGCGGTGCTGTCCGAGCGACTAGGCATCGACTGCGGCGACCCGCGCCCGCCGGGGCTGCCCCTGACGCCGGAGCAGCGTGCGATACTCGTCGCCGACCTCGAGCGGCTGGGGCTAACGCGGCGCGCGGCGGTGGCGTCGGACGACTAGGCCGCTGGGACGCCCGCAGCGATGCGAATGAGCTCACATCCACAAGCCGAGCGCTTGGGAAGTGCCTTGGCCAAAACGTCGCGCGGAGCCTCCAAGCTTACGTTCGGGACTTTGGTCGTCTTGGCCGCGATAGGAGCTACCTACGCCGCGACGGATGTCAGTATTCTGACCGAAGAGATGTGGACGGTACTGGCGCTCGGCGTAGTTGTCAGCGGTGTCTTGATGCTTGCCGCGCTGCTGCTCATCCGCTCCAGGTCCGCCGCCAACCTGACGCTCGCCGCCATTACGCTGGGCGGCGTGTTCACCGCCTACCTCGTGCACACCGAGCTGTTCGCCCCGGATAACAGGCTGTTGATGGTCGGACTGTGCGGCGCGGCGTTGTTTGGGCTGTTCGTAGCGTTTCGGATAATCGACGAGCTTCGCTGGGGAGGGCCGGCGCTCGCGGGCGCGGCGGCAGTTGCCGTGGTCGTGGCCATGTGGCCGCTAGTGGCGTCGTATTGGCCGGCAATGCTCGTCGGCATCCGCACGCCCGGGGGCCTGCTGGCGCTGGACAGTCCCGCTATGTGGCTTGGTCTGGTTGCCGTTTGCGCAGTGTGCGGCGGTTTGTTGAGAATGCTGTGGATGCTGTCCAGCCCGGTTGACGTGGCCTTCTGGGGCGGCATCGGGCTGCTGGCGGTCCTAGTGGCGGTCTTGTTCGCTGGAGTCTTCTTCGCGCTGAGCCGCTCGCTTGCGTGGCGCGCCGGCGCCTACTACGCGGACGGCTGGCAAGAGCACCCGAAGGTTCAGGCAGTCACCTTCCAGCAGACGCCGAACGTGTATTTCGTCGGCTTCGACTCCTTGGTTCCCCTGAGCATCGCGCGCAAGTACATGGGAGTGGAAACGACCGAGTTCCACGAGGAGTTCAACAGGGAAGCGCGCCGCTTTCGCAACCTCTTCACCAATAGCGTTTCTACTACCAATGCATTCAACACGCTGATGGCGCTGGACCTGGAGATGTACCTGGGCCACAGAGAGAAGGGGCCGCCGAGGTATTTCTCCGGCGGCAGCTTGAGCCCTCTCGTCTGGATAATGCGGGAGAACGGCTACGAGACCACAACCATATACGAGAACACCTTCTTCGGGCGCAGCAAGGGGCCGCACATTGACAACTACATCATAAGCAGGAAGTCGTGGGGGTTGTGTGCCCTTCTGGACGAGGATGTGATGCGATGGGCGTTCTGGGGCTACTGCCTGATACAGGGTGCGTCCTGGGGGAAGGATGAGGGTGTTGCCAAGGAGGACTTTCTGCTGCGCGAGATAGCCAATGTCGGCCGGGACAGACCCCAGTTCGTGATTGCTCACATCTACATGCCCGGGCACACGCCAAACATTTTCGACTACGGCAAAGACGACGCGGAAGAGTTCATAGAGAATTACCAACGCGAGTTGGACAACGCGGTCGTCGTGCTGAGACGGCTTGTCGACCATCTCACGGTTAACGACCCCGACTCCATTCTGTTCATTTTCGGGGATCATGGAGCATTCTTATCGCGAGGGGTAAAGCTGGACGACGATCCCGAATTCTTCCTGCTGGATCACTTCGCCATCCTGGGTGGCGTCTTCCCCCCCGAGCGGTGCGCCCCGTATTTCGACGACGCAGAGAGCAAGGGCTACATGACCACACTCGACGCGGTTCACGCGATACTGGGATGCCTCTCCGGAGGGCAGACCGCGCTGGTGGAGCCGAGGCGCGACAGGTTCTGGGGCGGCGGGGTTCCCAGTGAGCACGAGTATCACTTCGAGGAGTTTGTGTATGAATGAGCGACTGGGGAGAATGGTGGCCGCCGTATTGTTCGGTGCTGCGTTGGTCTTATCGCAAGCGGCGTGGTCGCACTTTGGCATGGCCGACGCATCCGAACAAGCCGGGCAACACCCCGATGTGCTGATGGCTTATGTCGACCCCGGCGTGGCCGGGTTCATCATCGTGTCTGTGCTGGGTTTCATTTCCGCCGTAGGCTATACGGCGCGCGCGTACATCGGCCGCCTGAAGCAGTTCGTAACGGGGGGGGGGGGGGCAGAACACGCATCCAGATGAGAGCGGCGAAGACGGAGACCGCCGCCCTGAGCGATGAGCGCCATCCTGGACGTGGACGGAGGATCTTTCAAGGACCCGTCGGGGCGAGTCTATCGCGTTTTGGACGAGACTGCCGGGGTTCACGTGGTGCGCGGACTGACCGATGCGACAGCGGCAACCATCGACAGACTACTGTCCGAGCCGTTCTGGCAGAACTTGGTAGTCAACGGCGATGTGGTAGAGACTACATTCCTTCCCCACGATGAGAGCGCCGCGCGGCAGTTAATCGGAATGGGCTGGGCCGAGGCCGTGGAGCACGAGACGGTGGGGTTCGTGTCCTACCCGTATGAGTGGCCGTTTTCGATGTTGAAGGACGCGGCGAAGCTGCAACTGCGCCTGCTGGATACTGCGGTACGACACGGCTGGATGCTCAAGGACGCCACTCCTTTCAACATCCAGTGGCAAGGTGTGCGACCTGTGTTCATTGACGTGCCCTCATTCGTTCCGTGGGAGGGCGAATACTGGCGGGGATATAGACAGTTCTGTTCTACCTTTCTGGCGCCTCTGCTGCTCACGGCGCATTTGGGCATCCCGTTTCAACCGTTGCTGCGTTCTTCGCTAGAGGGCATCCCGCCACAAGAGGCGGCTAGATACTTCTACGGGCTGCGTAGGTTCAGGCGTGGTGTGCTGTCTCACGTTGTGTTCCCGGCGAAGGCAGAGGAGCGGATGCGGGCGCGAGGGAACGAGGTGCAGCCGGTGAAGTCAAAGCGCAGACAATCCAAAACTATGCTGCTGGCTCTGCTCGACAGCTTGGCGCGTCTCGTAGACAAGCTGTCGTACAAACCCACGCGTTCCGACTGGTCAACCTACGCAGAAACGCACTCCTACGACGACAGTGACTTCACGAGCAAGATGCGCTTCGTGGAAAAGCACACGTCGGCTTCCGCCCCGCGCTTAGTGTGGGATCTGGGCGCGAACACGGGCACGTTCTCACGCATCGCTGCGCGATACTCGGAAATTGTGGTTGCGGTGGATGGAGATCAGGACGCGGTAGAGACACTCTATGGCAGCATGCGTGAAGGCGGCGAAAAGAACATCATTCCGCTCGTAATGGACCTCGCCAACATGTCACCGGGCCAGGGATGGGCGGGACAGGAGCGCGCGGCATTCGACGGGCGGCGAACTCCTGACTTGACGCTCTGCCTTGCACTGGCGCATCACCTGCGCGTCTCTGCCAACATCCCCCTGTCCCTGTTCATCGAATGGCTGCGAAGCCTGGACACGGACGTAATCATCGAGTTTGTTGGGCGCGACGACGAGATGTTCCGCAAACTCGTTGAGAACAAGAGCGAAGACTACCCTGACTATACGGCGCAGAACTTCGAAACAGAGATAGCCAGGCGATTCACAGTCCGCGACAGGCTGGAGTTGAAGTGCGGGAAGCGGCAGATGCTTGCGCTGGAGCCCAGGCGCATGGCGTAGGCTGAGACGGGGTCTCCAGCCACCCGGCCTCCAACCGCCACTGATATGGTAACAACGGCCTATATCTGTAGCAGCGGCCCAATTCTGACGATGGTAGTGGCGTCTCTCGTGATCGCCCTGGGACGGGGGCGCTGGTTCTAAAACACGCTGTACCCGCCGTCTACCGGCACCGAGACGCCCGTAACGTAGTCCGACGCGGGCGCGGCCAGGAACACGGCCGTGCCCGCCATCTCGTCCGGCTCGCCCCAGCGTCCCTGCGGAATGCGGGACTCGATGAAGTCGTAACGCGGCCGGTTGTCCGTCAGGATGGGCGCCGTCAGGTCTGTGTGAATCCAGCCGGGCAGTATGGCGTTTACCTGGATGTTGTCCTTCGCCCACGCCACCGCCAGGCTCTTCGTGAGCTGCACTACGCCGCCCTTGCTAGCCGAGTACGGCGCCACCCAGTCGCTGCCGAATATCGACGTCATAGAGCCGATGTTGATGATCTTCCCGCCACCCTGCGAGGCCATGCCATAATAGACCGCCCGGCAGCACAGGAACAAGCCGTTCAGGTTGATGTCGATTACGCGCTCCCACTCCTCCAGCGCGTAGTCCTGGGGCGGCTTGCGCACGCTGACTCCGGCATTGTTCACCAGCACGTCCACGCGGCCGAACCGCTCGACGGTGCGCTCCACCATGTTCGCAACCGACGCCTCGTCCGCCACGTCCGTGGTCACGCCCAGCGCGCCCGCTCCGGCGGCCTCGATGCGTGAGACCGCGGCGGCCGTCTTGTCCTCGTTTCGGGCCGCCACCACCACGTTCGCCCCCGCTCCGGCGAGCCCCAGCGCGATGCCCAGTCCAATGCCGCCGTTGCCGCCGGTCACCACGGCCGTCTTGCCGCTCAGATCGAACATGCCGGGACCCATCGCTAAATCTCCTGTCATTCCTTGAGGCCGTTTACGCCCTGGCGCGCAGAGGGCCGTTCGGCCTGAACTTATCGAGTATCGTGGTCGTCGCGGGAGAAAGCCTGACGCCGGCGTCCCGCTGCCTAGCGAGCAGATCGAGCGCCAGGTCGGACATGCCCGGCCGCACCCGCAGATGTTCGGGCATGTACCTCATGCACCGGCGAGTCATCACCTGGGCGGGCCGCCTGCTCTTCTCGTTGCAGCCGTAGGCATACGGGCACATGTAGGCGTAGCAGATGGTGGTCTCCCGGTAGTGCGCCGGAACGCGGCTCTCCGAGGGCGCCATCCGCCGGCCGAGCGACTGGCGTAGGCGCTGTTCGACTGTGACGGGTGCGGAGGAGTTCGAACGCACGGGCGGACCTCTCGATGCGACCGGGGGCACCCACGTGGTGGGACGCCGTCCGTCGCCTGACGGAGAATAACCCATATACTAATCTAGTTCCCGAACTCATACAATACTCTGAAAAGCGCCGTGAATTCACCTTGCGCGATCCGTATGGGCAATCATTGCGGTTGCCCGCGCGCTACCGGGCGTCCACAGGGGATCCCTCTACGGGTGTATAATGGCGGCACGGAGGAACACGCGAATTATGGTTGATCGACCCGACAGGGCGATGGTCGTCACGCCGCACCCGGACGACGCCGAGATAGGCTGCGGCGGAACCATCGCCCGCTGGATACGCGAGGGAACTCGCGTGCTGTACGTGCTCTGTACCAACGGCGACAAGGGCAGCGGCGACCCCGACATGACGTCGGAGCGCCTGGCGGAGATTCGGGAGCGTGAGCAGGCGGAGGCCGCGGAAGCGCTCGGCGTCGAAGCGGTGGTCTACCTGCGCTATCCCGACGGCGGCCTGGAGGACACGTCGGAGTTTCGCGGCCACCTGGTGCGCGCCATCAGGCGGTTCCGCCCCCAGATCGCGCTATGCCCCGACCCCTTCCGCACCAGCTTCTACCTGCACCGCGACCACCGCGTCTGCGGCCAGGTGACGATGGACGCGGTCTTCCCCTACGCTCGAGACAGGCTCCACTACCCCGAACACGAAGCCGAGGGCCTGGAGCCGTACAAGGTGGCCGACGTGCTCTTCTGGGGCACTGAGAATCCCGACACCTACGTCGACGTGACCGACACCATCCAGGCCAAGATCGACGCCCTGAAGAAGCACGCGAGCCAGCTCGGCGACAACGATCCGAGCGAGGTTGACGAGTTCATCCGGGCCCACGCCCGGCGCTCCGGTGAGCGGGCCGACGTCCCATACGCCGAGGCGTTCCGGCGCGTGCAGATTCACGGCTAGCCACGCTTGTACGACCTGCACGCCCACATCTTGCCGGGACTGGACGACGGCGCGAAGAGCATGGAGGAGTCCCTGGAGATGGCCCGCGTTGCCGCCGCCCAGGGCACGAAGGCGATTGTCGCCACGCCGCACCGCAAGGACGTCACCGAGCTTCACTCGGTCGCGCACGCCAGGGCCCTGATCGACGAGTTGAACGCCCGAATCCGCGCCGAGGCCATCGAGCTGGAGGTGCTGCTGGGCATGGAGAACCACCTGGACGCCGACCTCCCCGGCGAGATCGACGCCGGGCGCGCCCTGCCCCTCGACGAAACAGGCCACGTGCTGATCGAGATGCCCTTCTTCGGCAATCCCGGCTTCGTCCGACCCACGTTGCGCCGTGTACAGGCGGCCGGTCTCGTGCCGGTGCTGGCGCACCCGGAGCGCATAGAGGCGTTCCAGCAGGACCCGGACCTGCTCGCCGAGTTCGTCCGCGGCGGCATGTTGGGCCAGATCACGGCGGGCAGCCTGCTCGGCCACTTCGGCCCCTGGGTGCGGGACTTCACCGCCGAGCTGCTACTGCGCGGCCTCGCCCACCTCGTGGCGTCGGACACGCACGCGCCCACCGGCCCGAGGTGGCCCGGCCTCGTTGAGGGTGTGGAGGCGGCGAGCGCCATCGTGGGTGCGGAGAGGGCGCTTGACCTGGTGCACGCCGTGCCCAAATCCATCCTGCGCGGCTCTAGGAACGAAGATACCCTGGTCGATTGAACGCGATACTAGCCACGTGCGCGGCGTACTTGCTACAATACGGGCCGTCTTCCCGAATTCCGCACTTTTAGGGGGCCGCCTTGGGCAAACAGTACGGCAGCAAGCTGATGAGCGTGTCGGAGGCCGTAAGCCGGTTCGTATCCGACGACGCGACGATTGGCATGGGCGGCCAGAGCATCGGCCGGTGCAGCATGGCCATCGCCCACGAAATAGTGCGGCAGGGCAAGCGCGACCTCACGCTGGTCGGCTGTAACCTGTCGCTGTCCATGGACATCATGGTCGGCGCGGGGCTGGTGAAGCGCACCGAGAACGGCACCGGAAGCCTGGAGCGATTCGGCACCGCGTTCCGTTGGCGCTACGCCATCGAGCAGGGCCTCATCGAGGTGGACGACTACAGCCACCTGGGCATGGCGTCCCGCTTCCTGGCCGGTTCGCTCGGCCTCCCCTTCATGCCGTCCAAGAGCCTGCTGGGCACCGACATCCTGAACAAGAAGAGCTTCGACAACGGCAAGCCGTTCGAGATGATCGACAACCCCTGGAATCCCGGAGAGCCGGTGGTGCTGCTGCCCGCGCTGACGCCGGACGTGTCCATCATCCACGCGCAGAAGGCCGACGAGTTCGGCAACGTGGTCATCGAGGGGTTCACCACGCAGGAGCCGGAAATGACCAGGGCGTCCAAGGCGGTGATCGTGTCCTGCGAGGAGCTTGTCAGCACGGATGAGATTCGGCGCAACCCCGACCGCACCACGATCCCCTACATCTTCGTCGACGCGGTGGTGGAGCAGCCCTGGGGGGCCTACCCTACCTCGACCTACCGCTACTACGAGCATGACGAGGACCACCTGCGGATGTACCAGGCGGCGGCGCGCGCGGGCGGCGAGGCTTACCAGGAGTACCTGCGGAAGTACATCTACGACTGCGAGACGTTCGACGATCACCTGGAACTGGTGGGCGTGACGAAACTGAACGAGTTGCGGAGGATCATGGCCGGGCTTGTGTAAGGCGCCGGTCACCCCCATCCTAACCTTCTCCCATCGAGGGGGAAGGGACATTTCGGAGGATACCTGTCAACATGGCCAACGATTACGCCCTGGACGAACTGATGGTGGTCGAGGCGGCGCGCCACATCGACGACGGCGACGTGGTGCTGGTGGGCACGGGCCTGCCGTTCGCGGCGAGCCTGTTCGCGCAGAAGAGCGGCGCGCCCCACATGTGCTACGTCGTGGAGACCGGCCCCATCTCGCCGGAGGTCATCCCTACGCCCATCTCCGTGTCCGACGCCAGGGTGATGTACCGCGCGGCCCGGCTCGGCTCGCTCGTGGAGTCGCTCGGCGGCGTGCTACAGCGCGGCATGGCGGATGTGGCTTTCCTGGGCGGCGCGCAGATCGACCAGTTCGCCAACGTCAACTCGACGGTAATCGGGGACTACGACAACCCGAAGGTGCGCTTCCCCGGCAGCGGCGGGGCGAACGACCTGGCGTCGCACGCGCGCAAGATCCTGATAATCACGCGCCACGAGAAGCGCCGCTTTCCCGCGCACTGCGACTACATCACCAGCCCGGGTTACATCGACGGCCCGGACGGGGCGCGCCAAGGCCGGCCTGCCCTCCGCCTACCCCGACATCTTCGTGTTCACCGACCTCGCCGTGCTCGCCATAGACAAGTCGACCGGCCGGCTGCGAGTCGAGAAGCTGATGCCCGGCGTGAGCATCGAGCAGGTGCAGCAGAGCACCGGGTTCGAGCTGTCGTCCGCGCCCGAGGTGATCGGAGTGGACCCGCCCACGCCGGAGGACCTGCGGCTGCTCAGGGAAGAGGTCGACCCCAACGGCGTGTACCTCAGCGGCAGCGAGTAGGCGGCGCGCTCGAGACGAGATTGGACTGGAACAAGGAAGGAGCCTCCCCATGCCATCGCCCATGACCCCCAAAGAGCTTGTGTACCAGATGGTGTCTGTTTCGCAGCCGTCCGTGTCGCCCGACGGCTCGGAGCTTGTGTTCGTGCGCTCGGACATGCAGGGGCACGGCAAGTCGAGCCGGTCGCGCGTCATGCGGACCACGCTGCCGGACGGTGTGCCGTCGCAGTTCACCAGCGGGCCTAAGGACAGCGCGCCGGAGTTTTCGCCCGACGGCAAGAGGGTCGCCTTCCTCAGGCCCGACGACCAGGGTGTCAACCAGCTCTGGTCAATCGCGACCGCGGGCGGCGAGGCGCGCAAGCTCACCGACTCGCCAAAGGCGGTGGAGTCGTTCGCCTGGTCTCCGTGCTCGGGCAACCTGGTCTTCGTCTCGGACGTGGACCCGGACGCGCCGCCCGCTGACGCCGACCCCGACGAGCCGAGAGTGAGCGTCGCCAGACGTATACGCTACCGGTTCGACGGCGTGGGCTGGCGCGGCGACGCCTTCCGGCAGCTCTTCATCGTAGACGCCTACGGCGGCCCGACGCACCAGCTAACCACCGGCGAGGGAGAGGACGGCGCGCCGGCGTGGTCGCCGGACGGCGACCGCATCGCGTTCGTGTCCGACCGGCGGGCGGACCGCGACATCACGGGCTTCACCGAGACTTACGTGGTGGGCATAGGCGGCGGCACGCCCGACCTGCTGTCGGAGGGTCTGCCCTACTCCCACAACGCGACCTGGTCGCCCGACGGCGAGATGCTGGCCGTCGTAGGCTCGCCGGACACGGAGATATCCGACGGGCGCGAGAGCGCCATCTTCATCCTGGAGCCGGGCAGCGCTCCCATGCGGGTGACCGAGGATGCGCTTACGGTCACGACCGGCGCCCAGATGCGGTGGACGGACGACGGCCGGCTGCTGTTCATCGCCTCCACGCGGGGCGAGTCGCACCTGTACGAGTTGGACCTGGACAGCGGCGGGCTGCGCAAGATCGGCGACGGCGGCGCGCAGCACAACGACGTAGCGTTCGACGCCGCCGGACGCCGCGCGGTGATCCACTCCGTGCCGCCGCACAGCGCGGGCGACTTGTACTTCGTCGACCTGGCCGACGGCACGCATCGGCAGCTCACCAACTGCAACAAGGGCTTCTTCACGAAGCACCCAGTGGGCGCGCTGGAGAAGTTCACCATCGAGCGCGAGGGCATGGAGATCGAGTCGAGGGTATGGTATCCGTCGGACTTCGACCCCTCCGGCAGCTACCCGCTCGTGGTCGACATACACGGCGGGCCGCACGGCGCGTTCTACGACGCCTTCGAGCCGCGGCAGCAGGCGCTGGCGTCCGCCGGCTACATCGTGCTGTGCGTCAATCCCAGGGGATCGTCGTCCTACGGGCCGGAGTTCCTCAAGGCGGTGCTGCGCGACTGGGGCGGCGAGGACTACCTGGACATCATAGCGGCCACCGAAGAGCTCGCGGCGCGGCCCTAACGTGGACGAATCGCGGATGGGTGTGCACGGCTACAGCTACGGCGGCTTCATGAGCAGCTGGATCGTGGGCCACACGACCCGGTTCGGCGCGGCGGTTGTGGGCGCGCCGTGCATCAACTTGTCGAGCATGTACGGCACCTCCGACATCGGCATTCGCTTCGGCGAGATGCAGTGGGGCGGCCTCCGCAAGGACGCGCTGGACAAGTTCCTGGAGCACTCGCCGCTCACCTACGCCCCCAACGTGGAGACGCCGGTGCTGCTGCTGCACGGCGAGGACGACTTCCGCTGCCCCATCGAGCAGAGCGAGCAGTATTTCGTTTCGCTCAAGCGGCTGGGCAAAGAGGTCGAGTTGGTGCGCTTCCCCGGCTGCTCACACGGCTTCATGCGCGTGGGCCATCCCAAGATGCGCGAGGAATACCTGGCCCGGATGCTGGCCTGGTTCGACGAGCGAATCGGGCCGGGGTCGGCGAACGGGGCGTAGTCCCCTACCCGCCAGCGTCTGCCTATGCGTCTACTGACCGGCTCGAACCTGAAGGCGCTCTACGGGAACGTAGAAGTGTTCTCCGGCGTCGACGTCGAGGTGGACGATGGAGCGCGCATCGGCATAGTCAGCCCCAACGGCGGCGGCAAGACGACGCTGCTGCGCCTGCTGGTCGGCGACACCGAGCCGAACGCCGGTAGCGTCTCTCGCGCCGCCAACCTGCGCGTCGGCTACGTGCCGCAGCTTCCCGCCGCGCCGGGCGGGGGAACGCTCGAGGACGAGGTGCTGGAGGCGTTCCGTGAGGTGCGCCGCGTTGAGGCGGAGCTGGAGGACAGCGCGCTCGCCATCCAGCGTGCGAATCCCAACGAGCTGCGCACTGCCGAGCGCCGGTACTCGTCGCTGCTCCACGACTTCGAGGCGCTCGGCGGCTACGACTACTACAACCGCATGGAGCGCGTGGTCGCGGGCGTCGGTCTGCCGGAGGAGGCGCTGCGAACGCCTTCGAGCGCGGCCAGCGGAGGGCAGCGGACGCGCGCCGCGCTGGCTCGCGCGCTGCTTACCGAGCCGGACCTGCTCGTTCTGGACGAGCCGACCAACTACCTCGATTTCCGCGGTCTCGCCTGGCTCGAAGGTTTCCTCGAACGCTCCGGCCACGCCTTCATCGTCGTCTCGCACGACCGCTACTTCCTCGACAGGACCGTCACCCGCGTACTGGAGCTGGAGCACGGCCGGCTGGAGTCTTACCCCGGCAACTTCACCCGATACCGCGCGCTCAAGGCGGAGCGGCTGGAACGCCAGCGCAAGGAGTACGAGCGCCAGCAGGAGTTCATCGCCAAGGAGGAGTACTTCATCCAGCGCTACAAGGCGGGCCAGCGTTCGCGCGAGGCGAAGGGCCGTGAGCGCCGGCTGGACCGGCTGGAGCGCCTCCACGCGCCCGAACGCTCGCACACCGTCAGCGTGACCGCCGCGCCCGCAAGCCGCACCGGGCAGATTGTGCTGTCGGCCGAATCGCTGGAGGTGGGGTTCGCCGAGGACGGTCGAAAGACGAGGCTGCTGAGCGTGCCCGACCTGAAGCTGGAACGCGGCTCGCGCACCGCCATCATCGGCAGCAACGGCGCGGGCAAAACGACGCTGCTGCGCACGCTGCTGGGTCTGCACCCGCCGCTCGCCGGGGCCGGGCGCCTGGGGCACAACGTCAAGTTTGGCTACTACCGCCAGGGCACGGACCACCTGCCGGGAGAGTCCAGCGTGCTGGACGCGCTGCTGGACGCCAAGAACGTCTCGGTCTCGGAAGCGCGCGACTACCTGGCGCGCTTCCTGTTCCGGGGCGACGACGTGTTCCATGAGGTGTCCACGCTGAGCGGCGGAGAGCGCAGCAGGCTGTCGCTGGCGCGGCTGCTGCTCACCGCCCCTAACGTGCTGGCCCTGGACGAGCCGACGACGCACCTGGACATCCCCAGCCGCGAGGCGCTGGAGGCCGCCCTCCTGTCCTACGAGGGCGCGGCACTCTTCATTTCGCACGACCGCCAGCTCATATCGACGCTCGCGGAGCGCCTGTGGATCGTCGAGGACGGGACCGTAACCGTCTTCGAGGGCACCTTCGAAGCGTGGGCGCGCGACAACCTTCACTCTCCGCCGCGCAACAGCGAAAAGCCCAGGCGCACCAGGGGCGACCGCAGGCGGCGACGGCAGGCCAGGTCGGCCGCCGCCCCGCAGCCGCAGCCGCCGCGCGTCGACCACGAGCAGGTGATCAGCGACCTGGAGGCGAGCCTGGCTGCGCTGGAGTCCGAGCTGGCGCTGGCGTCGTCCCAACAGCGCGTAGAGGACATCGTCAAGCTGGGCGAGCGGTACGCCGCGACGCAGGCCCGCCTGGAGCGCGCCTGGGACGAGTGGCGGGGGTAGAGTTTCGGAATCTCCCTAGTCCTCGGTCACTGTGGCCCAACGTCCGTACGCCGCCTCGTATGCCTCGGGCGTGTTGAGGTCCAGCCGCAGCATCGGGTCATCTAGGTGGACTTCCAGCACGTCGCTTCGGTGCGCCTCGAACACCTCGCGGATGCCCTGGTTCTCCTCCGTGATGCGCTCCAGTTCCGGGCGCAGCTCGGCGGAGAAGACGAGAGGATGGCCGCCGTGTCCTTCGTAGCGCGGCGAGGTGATGAGCGCGCCGGCCTCCAGGTGGGCGCGCACCACCCGGCGCACGATGTCAGCCGTCCGCGGCTGGTCGACTGCCAGCAGCAGGATGGCGGTGGCGGAGCGGTCGGCGTGTGCGAGTCCGGCCTTGATTGAGGTGGTCTTTCCCTGCCGGTAGTCCGGATTGACGACGGCGCGCACTCCATCGCCTCGCACGAGAGGAGCGACCTGGCCCGCTGCGTGTCCCAGCACCACCACCACCTCGTCACACTCGCCATCGAGCAGGCAGGCGACCTGGTGCTCTACGAGCGTAGTGCCGCGCCACGGCAGCAGCGGCTTGGGCGTGCCCATTCGCGTCGATTCGCCCGCGGCGGTTAGGACAGCGGATACACGGGCCACTCGGCGCCGGGTCTAGTCGGCTGGGACCGCGGACCTCTCCGCTTCGACCTTCTGGACGATGCGGTCGAGGCGCCAGTCCTCCAGCTTCATCGGGAGGCCGGTACCGCCCAGCCTGAACATCAGCACCTCGGCGATGATGCTCACGGCTATCTCCTCCGGCGTCCTGGCGCGCACGTCCAGCCCAACGGGCGAGCGTATCTCGCGCACGCGGTCCACCGGCACGCCGTTGCGGAGCAGGTCCTCGTAGATGAGGATCGTCTTGCGCCTGCTTCCCATCAGCCCGACGTACTTCGCCGGAGTGCGGGCGGCGGCCTCCAGCGCCACGTTATCGTAGCGGTGGCCGCGCGTGGCGACGACGATGAAGGTGTTGGCGTTGATGGGCAGCTTAGGGAGCGCCTCCTCCGGCTTGAGCGGCATCAGGATGTCGGCCTCCGGGAAGCGGTTCGGGTTGGCGAACTCCTCGCGGTCGTCCGTGATGAACAGGCGGAATCCCAGCGGCTTGGCCAGCGGCGCGATGGCCTTGGACACGTGCCCGCCGCCGCACACCACCAACTGCGGCGGCGTGGTGTAAGCCTCGATGAAGTACTCGGCGCCGCTCTCGTGCTGCACGTACTCGTTGCGACCGTGCGGCATCAGTCCGAGCCCGCGGTCCGCGGCGTCCGCGTCGAGCGCGGCGTTGCCGAGCGTGCCCTCTGTCTCGCCCGAGTCGCGTATGAGCAGCTTGGCCCCGGCCGGCGCGCTCCCACCGCCCGCGCGGATCACGCTCGCCAGCGCCACCGACGCGCCGCCCTTGTAGGCGTCCTCTATCTCTCGCGCGAAGGACAGGTACCCCTCCGGCGAGTAGACGGGATCGATCTGGAAGAACATGGTACCGCCGCAAACAAGGCCGTCCTCGGCGGCGAGGTCCTCGTTCAGCTCGTACTCGCGGTACTCGGTGTCACCGCCGCGCTTGAGCAGCTCCTTGGCCGCGAACCAGATGTCCCCTTCCACGCAGCCGCCGCCGAGCGTGCCCACGCCGCTGCCGTCCTTGCGCACGAGCAGCTTGGAGCCGGGCTTCTGCGGCGTGGAGCCCTTGGTGCGCACCACGGTCGCGACCACTATCGGGTCGCCCTCTTCCAGCAGATTGACAGCCTCTTCGAATACGACGCGCATAATCTTCACCGCCTCACACTGGCGCAAATGCGCTCTGTCTACACATCCCTAGCTTATCAGTTTTGGGCTATCGGGGACAGCCCCACCGCCAGCGTGAGCCTGTGTCAGATTACTAGGTAGGGGTATTGGGCTAGGCGTTTGAGGGAGGTTGCCCATGGTCTTGCCGAGTGCGGGCCGACCAGTGCGGGCATGGATGCTTCGGGCAGGTCACCGGTTCCCGGCTTGGTCGCGGTCTTGGGGCGTGGGCGGAGGCGAGCCGGCGATCTATCGGGTCGAGTTACGCTTGTGGTGTGGCAGTGTCTGGACAGTTCCTGGTTGCGGCACAGCTGAATCGTCTTGGCCATGTGGTTGGCTCCGCGTATCGTCCAACTCATGCCTCGTTTCTTCATCCGGTTCGCTGTGAGCTTGTCTCCATTGGACTCCATCGTTCCCAGACTCCGAGCATCTATGGGGACATCCAAGACGCGGTTGCGCCAGTCCACCCCGGCCGCTACGTTGCACTCTACATACCGTCTGTCTTTGGCGGAGGTCCTGGTCCTGGCAGGGGCGGCTCGTTCCATCCGCGACAGAGCCTGCCGGCTATCCCCTGAGCGTATCGCCTCGTAGATGGCGCGTCCCAGCTTCTTGCCGTACCCTCGACCGCACGCACGCGCCAGATGGAAACCGTCCAGTTGGAACTCTGAGTTGGGCAGTTCATATGCCCCCTGGCGTATCCAGTTGGCGCCGTCTCCACCCACTACGAACCGCTTGACCGCATCGAGCGCGTACTGCTTGCCCCACTCAAGACTCGCCCCCTCCCAGAACGGGATCGACTCTTGTGCGTGTGCGTACACCCTCTTACCCACCAGTTCGTAGCGGCCTTCGGCCACCTCACGCCACCCACGATAGGCTATGCCACACTTGAGCTCGTAGTGCTTTCGGTCTTCTCGCTGCAAGTGTATCCACACCCCGTCCGCCTCGGTGTAGAGAAGCTCCTGTCTCTGAAGACCAGCGCTCATGTCCTCCCCACGCTCGAACTGCCTCTCCCAACGCTCTCGCTCCTCACACAGCGCGTCTTCTCCCACTCTCTGCAGCAGCCGATGCACCGTGTTGGGTGACAACACTCCCGCTGTCAACGCGCTCACCGTCTCAGACACCTTCCTAAAGGGCATGTCAGTCGCCATCTCCACCACTCGCTCGGCTATCGACGGACTTGCCAGTTGCTGGGGCTTCCATCCCATGCGCTCGTCCAGGGCGAACACAGTCTCGCCTTCTGAGTCCCGGTACAGCCTGCGCCTTACGGTAACGTCTCCGAAGCGCATCACCATCGTCCTGTCGTACATACCCACCACGCTCCAGCCCCTGGGCTTGCGACTCAGCAACTCGTCGTCGATCGCCTTCAACTCGGCAACCATCACATTGCGCGAATGCTCGCAACCAGCCCTGTAGCTCCTCTCCTCCAAGCCCACATACTCCCGACCCTGTTCCGCTCCAATCCATTCGTGTACGCTAAGTGTGGCCATCAGCTTTGCACCCATCTTTGTTTTGGTTAAGACAAGTGTAAACTGATGGCCGCCTAGTAACCTGACACAGGCTCCGCCAGCGTTGCAGGGTCTTTCGATTATTTTGGACATGTATTAGACTTGGGGGCATGATAGAGCAAGGACTGGGAGAGAGCTTACTCAGAGCCCTTGAGCAGGTTCCAGACCCTCGTTCCAGCCATGGTCGTCGCCACCCTCTGAGCGCCATACTTGCGCTGTCGGTATGCGCCATGGCCAGTGGCGCGCGCAGCATCTACGCCATCCACCGATGGGGGCGGATTCAAGGCCCTGACACGCTCGAGACGCTGGGGTTCACAAGAGACAGGACTCCTGCGGTATCTACGCTGCACAACGTGTTCAGCAGGCTGGACGCTGATGCGTTCGAGCGAGTTTTGGGGGAATGGTTTTCGACCCTTTTGGAAACGACGCAGCAGGAGGCTATAGCGATAGATGGCAAGGCGCTGAGAGGGATACACGGGGAGGAACTGCCCGGGGTCAAGTTGGTCTCGGCTTACAGCCACCACAGAGGGGTGGTCGTGGGCCAAAAAGGGGGGCAATCGACAAAGAGCGCGAGTCGGAGTTGAGGATAGCCGAGGCGCTGCTGGACAGCATCGACGTGAAGGGAAGGGTGTTGACGGGCGACGCGCTATACTGCCAGAGGTGGCTGTGCCAACGGATGGTGAACGAGGAAGGAGACTACCTTGTGATGGTCAAGCGCAACCAGAAGTCTCTCTACGAGGACGTAGAGTTGTGCTTTGAGCCGCCTGCGCCCGGCATGAACTACCGATGCGCCGAGACTTTCAACGTCCACGGAAACCGCATCGAACGTCGCAGACTGTGGGCTACGGACGTGCTCAAGAACTATCTGGACTGGCCCGGACACACCCAGGTACTCAAAGTGGAGAGTTGGCGCACCATAAAGGGCAAGACCACTCGGAAAGTCAGGTACGCCATCACCAGTCTCGCCCCCGGCGTGTCCGCCGACAGGCTGCTCGGCCTGGTGCGAGACCACTGGCTGATAGAGAACGGACTGCACTATGTCAAAGACGTATCGATGGGTGAGGATGCCTCAAGAGTCCGCACGGGCTCGGCGCCGCAGGTGATGGCCGCTCTGAGGAACACCGTGATTGGCATACTGAGGCTGCTTGGCTACAAGAACGTCGCTGATGCTCTCAGGACGATAGGATGGCAACCAAACGGCGCTCTCAAGTTGCTTGGACTAGCCACATCGCAATAACCGAAAGACCCTGCCAGCATTGAGCATTGACATCCGACGGCTATCGTAGTATATTTTTCCTACCACCCCTATCTCTTCGGCGGTAGGGTCGAGGCCACCCCCAAAGGGTGGCCTCTGTCTTTGTGCGGGAGCAGGCACTTGATCACAAATTTGTACGTAGACGGCTTCAATCTCTACTACCGCGCACTGAAGGACACGCCATTCAGGTGGCTCGACCTGTGTAAACTGGCCGAGACGCTCTTTCCCAATGATGCCATCAACAGGGTCAACTACTTCACGGCTCGGCTGGATTCCCGCCCCGGGAATCCTACCCAACGTCAACGACA
The DNA here is from genome assembly GCA_965204815.1 of Dehalococcoidia bacterium. GTDB lineage: Bacteria > Chloroflexota > Dehalococcoidia > Lucifugimonadales > CATOSD01 > CATOSD01. Next base: position 2,247,019 of record OZ242014.1, on the reverse strand, counting down.
GCAGGCGTACCTGCGGGCTCTGGCGACCCTGCCGGCGTTCGACGCATACTACGGCCATTTCCGATCTGGGGTGAAACGCCGTCCGCTGGCGGAGCCGATTCAGGGGCTGCCCACTCACGTTCTGGTCATGGATTCGGAGGAGAAGGGGTCGGACGTGAATCTGGCTACGCGGCTTCTGGTGGACGGCTTCAACGGGGAGTACGAGCAGGCGGTCGTTGTGTCCAACGACGCGGACTTTGCCGGGGCGATGCGGTACGTGAGGGATGAGCTGGGTCTGCGTGTTACGCTTGTCAATCCGGACGCCAGGAACCGCAGCCCAAGGAACCTGTCCGACGCGGCGACATACGTGAAGCGCCTCTGGAAGAGCCACCTGCGAAGGAGCCAGTTCCCAGACACATTGAGAGACGAGATTGGAGTCATCACCAAGCCCGCGGGGTGGTGATTCGCTGTGACCCCGCTGGCGATCCGCGAGTCGCCCTACGTTCAAACGTTCGATCCACCACGCCACGGGGCCATTGGCCGCTTGTACGCCCCATACCCCTTTGGTAAACTCCCCACTGCCCAAACTCCACACGGAGGCCGACCATGCCCACGCGTTTAACCCAAGACGAAGTCCGCCACGTCGCGGCGCTCGCCCGCGTGGCCATGACCGATGACGAGGTCGAGCTCATGCGCTCGCAGCTCTCCAACATCCTGGAGCACGTGAGCGTGCTCAACCAGGTGGACACCGAGGGTGTCGAGCCTACCGGCCACTCGGTGGACGTGACGTCGGTGATGCGCGACGACGAGGTGGCAGACTCGGCTCGGCTGGAGGACGTGCTCGCCAACGCTCCCTCACGGCACGACGACTTCATCCGCGTGAAGGCGGTTCTGGAGTAGCATGGCGCTCTCAAATGGGCTGACTGGGCTGACCATCCGGGAGGCGCGCGACCTGCTCGACAGCCGCGAGGTGTCGTCCGTCGAGCTTGCGCAAGCGCACCTGGAGCGCATCGCCGCCGTGGACGACCGCGTGAGCGCATTCGTCACCGTCACGGACGACCTTGCGCTTGAGCAGGCGGCGCGCGCGGACGAGCGCATAGCGGCGGGCGAGGCCGGCCCGCTGACCGGTATACCCATGCAGCTCAAGGACAACATGTCCACCCGCGGCGTAGCCACCACCTGCTCCTCCCGCATGCTCGAGGGTTTCGTGCCGCCCTTCGACGCCACCGTGACGCTGCAACTGTACGACGCGGGCGCGGTGCTGCTGGGCAAGGGCAACCTGGACGAGTTCGCGATGGGGTCGTCCACAGAGAACTCCGCGCTTTTCCCCACCCGCAACCCCTGGGACACCGACCGCGTCCCCGGCGGCAGCAGCGGCGGCCCGAGCGCTGCCGTGGCCGCGGCGGAGTGCGTCTTCTCGCTCGGCTCGGACACCGGCGGCAGCATCCGCCAGCCCGCCGCGCTGTGCGGCGTCGTCGGCATGAAGCCCACCTACGGCGCGGTGAGCCGCTACGGCCTCATCGCGTTCGCCAGCTCGCTCGACCAGATCGGCCCCATCACCAAAGACGTCGCTGACTGCGCCTTGGTGCTCAACGCCATCGCCGGCCACGACCCGCGAGACTCCACGTCCATCGACTTCCAGCCGCCCGACTACACGAATGCGTTGACGGGCGGGCTGAACGGCGTGCGCCTGGGCGTTCCCAAGGAGTACTTCGCGGCCGGCATCGAGCCGGGAGTGGAGGACTCCGTGCGCGAGGCGATAGGCGTCCTGGAGGGATTGGGCGCGAGCGTCGAGGAGACCTCCCTGCCCCACACCGGCTACGCCCTGGCCGTCTACTACATCCTCGCGCCCTCAGAGGCGTCCGCCAACCTGGCGCGGTACGACGGCGTGAAGTACGGCTACTCGGCCCAGGACGCGGAGACGATGTGGGACGCGCTGGAGCAGACGCGGCAGCAGGGGTTCGGCCCGGAGGTCAAGCGGCGCATCATGCTGGGCACCTACGCGCTGTCCGCCGGTTACTACGACGCCTACTACCTGAAGGCGCAGAGGGTTCGCACCATCATCCGCCGCGAGTTCATGGACGTGTTCGAGCGGTTCGACGCGCTGGTCATGCCCACCTCGCCGTCGGTAGCGTTCAAGCTGGGCGAGAAGACCCAGGACCCGGTGCAGATGTACCTGAACGACATCCTCACCATGCCCGCCAACATCGCGGGCATTCCGGCCATCTCGGTCCCCTGCGGCCTATCCGACGGCCTGCCCGTTGGCCTCCAGGTAATGGGCAAGCCCATGGGCGAGCAAACAATCCTGCGCGTAGCCCACGCCTACGAGCAAGCCTCCCCCTGGCGCCACAACCCCGGCCCGGCGTTGTAGGGGATGGGAATTTTGCTGTACACGGATCTGATCGAGGGAACTGTTGCGAATCGCCCACTACATTGCGACAATAGGTCGAAATCGTTGGAGGGTTCCCAATGGTGAACGTAACCAGCTTTGACACAACAAAACACTTCGTCAAAGATTTGCTTGATGAAGTTGGAAACGGCAAGACGCAACTCCCTGATTTCCAACGAGGGTGGGTGTGGGACGACCACCACATTCGCGACCTAATTGCTAGCGTGTCCCAGTCATTCCCCATTGGCGCAGTGATGACCCTAGAGGCGGGCGGAAAAGACGTGCGCTTCAAGCCACGCCCAATTGAAGGGACTCACGAGTCTCTTCGCGACCAGAATCCTGACATTCTCGTTCTTGACGGTCAGCAACGGCTAACTTCTCTCTTCCAGTCGTTGAAAGCGGGAGAGCCTGTTGAGACGAGGGACACTCGGGGAAACCGGATCCGACGCTGGTACTATCTCGACATGAAGAAATGCCTTGATGACGACATTGACCGTGAGGATGCTGTCCTTTCAGTACCTGAGGATCGCAAGACAAGGACATTTCGCGGGGAAGAATTGATGGATTTGTCCTCGCCCGAGAAAGAGTATGCCAATGATGTCTTCCCATTGAGGCATATCTTTAGTGAAGGCGAGTGGATGAAAGGTTACATCGAGTATTGGAAATTGAGCGCCGACAAATGGTCCCTGTTCCAAGATTTCAACGAGCGTGTCATAAAACCGTTCGCTCAATACCAAGTACCTGTCATTGAACTTGGCAAGGAAACGCCGAAAGAAGCCGTCTGCATCGTCTTTGAGAAGGTGAACCAAGGCGGAGTTTCTCTCACCGTTTTTGAGTTGCTTACGGCGTCTTTCGCAGCCGACGACTTCCAACTGCGCGACGATTGGCGTATCAGAGAGAGACGCCTTCGGGACGTCCATCCCGTACTTGGTGGAATGGAGAACACGCTCTTCTTGCAGGCTCTTACGCTGCTTGTGACAAAGGCACGGGGCAGCGCCGTCAGTTGTAGACGCCGCGACATCCTGCGCTTGAGAACGGACGAATACAAGGAATGGGCCGACAAGACCGAGCAAGCACTTATCGAGGCCGCGAAGTTCCTTCACGGACAAAAGGTCTTCAATAGTAGAGATCTACCTTATCGGACTCAGCTTGTGCCACTCGCCGCTATCTTGGCGGACCTCGGTGATGCGGCCAACACCGAAGGTGCCCGGCGGAAGATAGCCCGCTGGTTCTGGTGCGGAGTGCTTGGAGAGATGTACGGTGGCACCACCGAGACGCGGTTCGCCCAAGACCTCACGGACGTGACGGCATGGGTACGCGACGAGGCCCAATTGCCCCGAACGGTTGAGGACGCCAACTTCCAGGCGAATCGTCTTCTCACGCTTCGAACACGCAACAGCGCAGCTTACAAGGGCATTCATGCCTTGCTAATGCGCGACGGCAGCCGCGACTTTCGGTCGGGAGTTCCAATCGAAGATGCGACGTTCTTTGATGAAGGCATTGACATACATCACATCTTCCCTCGAAATTGGTGCATACAGAAAGAGATAGACCAGCCCCTTTTCAACAGCATCATCAACAAGACTGCGCTCTCTCCAAGAACCAATCGCAGTATAGGCGGGCGACCGCCCTCCCAGTATCTCCCCACACTGCAAAGGAACGCGAAGGTCTCTTCTGAGGATATGGACGACATTCTGGAGTCGCACCGAATTCCGGCGTGGGCACTCCGAAATGACGACTTCAACAGGTTCTTTGTCGACCGCGCAGAAGGGCTGCTCGAGAGCATCGAGACGGCCATGGGCAAGCAGGTGACGCGGGAACGGGGACTGTTCGCACAAAACGACCAAGTCGAACAACTCGACATCGATGAGATCATTGGCGGCGGCGAGTCGACAACTGTAGAGTTCAAGTCTACGCTCAGGACGAATCTCCACACTGAACAACGCGACAAGAGGATTGAGCTCTCCGTGCTCAAGACGTTGGCTGCCTTCCTGAACAGCGACGGTGGCACATTGATTGTTGGCGTCGCGGACGACCGGTCCCCTGTTGGGATACAGGAAGACCGATTCCCCAATGAAGACCGGATGAATGTGCATCTTGGCAACATCGTTAATCGCAGCATGGGCGCACTCGCCATGCGGCACATCGACTCCTCGTTTCATGATTATCGGGGAAGTCGTGTAATGGTGTTGTCCTGTAGACCTTCAAGCAACCCTGTCTATCTCAAGGATGGGGATGATGAGGTCTTCTACATCCGTGCCGGGGCTGCGACTCGTTCGCTCCCTCTGAGTGATGCGCATTCCTTCATCACTAGTCGGTGGCCGTCTCACTAGGCGGTAAACTTGGTGAATCGCAACACATTCCACCGCCGCAAGGCCGCAGCCGAACACTGGGACACACACGGCATTGACGGAGCCGACGGCGAAGTGGTAAACCTGGAAGTGGCGACGCCCCTCTCCGCCATCCTTTCAATCCATGTCGACGCCGCGCAGTACGCTAAGCTCAAGCGCCTCGCAATGGAGCGGAACCTGCCGATCACCTCTATGGCGAAGGCGATTCTGACAGATACTCTTGACCAAGCGTAGCTGCACAACGGAGTATTCCGTAATGTACGCGAGCCGTACCCTGCTAAGCCAAGCCGAGGTCGCACTAAGCGGCGGCGACAACACAGAGGCTTCCATCAAGGGCTGGAAAGCGGCGGAACTGGCCATGAAGACTGTCGCGGCGCAATGGAACCTACCGCGTGACACCCACCCGGAGATTGTCGAAACCGCCATGCTAATCGCTGTCGAATCGGGCAATGACGACATCGACCTGCTGTTCGACGTCGCCGATTCGCTCAACACCAACATCTATGAGAAGTGGTTCAGTAGCGACTCCGTCGCGTTCAGTCTCAGGGAAATCGAGAGGCTGTTGGACATGCTGGATGCGCTCCCTGAACCCCGGCTGGCAAGGCCAGTGAAGTGACACCCGACGACGTCCGAGACGAACTCACCCTCAGCATCAACGGCGTGGAGCCGTGGCAACCCCCCGACGGGCAGGCCGGCGACGGCCTGCTGCTGCACACCACGCGCGGCCCTATCGAGGCCATCCTGCACCACGACCCGGAGACGCCCACGCGCGCGGGCATCGTGTGGGTGTGGGGCGCGCGCGGCGGATTCGACGGCCCGGCCGACGGCGTGTACGGCGCGCTCGCCGAGGAGCTGAAGAGCGGCATCACGTCCCTGCGCGTGAACTACCGCCATCCCGGCGTACTGCCTGAGTCCGTAATGGATACGCTGGCGGGCGTGTCGTTCCTGAGTGGCACGGGCCACAGGGAGATCGCGCTGGTCGGCCACTCGTTCGGCGGCGCGGTGGTGATAGCATCGGCGCCCTTCAGCGATTCGGTCACGGCGGTGGCGGCGCTCTCCAGCCAGACCGCGGGCGCTTCGAGGGCAGCGGACGTGTCACCGCGCCCGCTCCTGCTCGTCCACGGCGAGGCGGACACCCGGCTCCCGCCCTACTGCACCGAGATGATCTTCGAGTGGGCGCGTCGCCCCAAGCGTAAGATCATCTATCCGGGCGCCGGACACGGCCTGCGCGAGTGCGCCGACGAGGTGCGCGGCCTGCTCCGTGACTTCCTGGCGACAAACCTGCTGCCCGAGGAGCCGTAGGCAGTCGACTTCAACCGCCAAACCCCTGTTGACGGCTCTCGCACATTAGTGCTACTATCCCTCCATGCTACGCCGACACCCCAATCCGTCGCCCACCAACGCCCCGGCTGGCGACTCTCGCAGACCAGCCGCTCTTGGGCGCAATCCTGGCGACCGTATGGCCAAGACTCCGCTCGGTAGCCCCTCCGGGCGGCGCGGCCACGAAGTTCTCCCAGCTATTGAGGAGTGCGGAATTGTGCAACTCGGGGCGTATTTCGGCCAAATACCCTCTCTGGGGCGCGCTTTCGACCAGTCCGACGCCGTCCACGACCCAGCCTCACAGCTATGCGATGACCCGGAAAGTCCCGGAATGACCCACATTTCGAGTTATCGTTCCAGAACCGGAGTCGAGCGGCCTCCCGAACCGTCGCCGCCGCCGGCGCCCCCAGCTAGGAAATGGAACGTAATGGAACGGTTTGGAACACTTTTCGCTAAGCGCCCGGATGTTGCCATCGTGGGCGCTCGCAATCTATACTCTCACTTGCCCTCGAGGGGCTACATTCGAGCACACGGGGCTGCGGCCCCAACGGAAAGGACTGGCATTAGATGGGTGAGTTAGACGGCAAGGTTGCGATTGTTACGGGCGCGGGCAGGCTGCGCGGCATCGGCAGAGCGGCCGCGGTGGAGCTGGCGCGGCTTGGCGCGGACGTGGTGGTCACGGGCACGGGACGAAACCCGGACTCGTTCCCGGACGACGAGAAGGCCATTGGCTGGCGCGACATCGAGAGCGTGGCCGACCAGATTCGCGAGCAGGGCCGCCGCCCGCTGCCCCTGATAGCGGACGTCAGTAGCGAGGAGAGCGTCCGCAACATGGTGGACCGCACCATCGAGGAGTTCGGGCGCGTCGACATCCTCATAAACAACGCCGCATACGCGCGCGGCCCCGACCGCGTGCCGATACTGGAGCTGGACCCGTACATCTTCCAGAGAGTAGTGGACATCAAGCTCGCCGGCTCGTTCCTGTGCACCAAGGCGGTCATCGAGCACATGGTTCCCCAGGGCGACGGCGGCAAGATCGTCAACATATCGTCCAGCGCAGGTAAGCGCGGCAGCGCCAACACGCTGGCCTACAACGCCGGCAACTTCGGCCTGGTCGGCATGACGCAGTCAATGGCGCGGGAGCTTGGACAGTACGGCATCAACGTAAACTGCGTCTGCCCCGGAGCGGTGGACACGCACCGCATGGACGACCTGGGCCGCGGCGACCGCTGGAGCGGCATGGCGACCAACACGCCGATAGGCAGGAACGGCACCGACGACGAGGTCGGCGCGTTCACGGCCTACCTCTGCACAGAGGCGGCGTCCTGGATTCACGGCCAGTCCATCAACATCAACGGCGGCACCCTGATGGAGCACTAGGAGACTATCTCAATGTCCCTCCCCCTCACGGGAGCAGGGCTAGGATGTTGTCAAAGAGTCCCTTCCCCCTCGCAAGGGAAGGATTCCTCAAATCCCTTCCCCCTCGCAGGGGGAAGGTTAGGATGGGGGTGAGCACAACTTGGGTGAACTGGACGGCAAAGTAGCGATAGTAACCGGCGCGGGCCGGCTGCGCGGCATCGGCAGGGCCGCCGCCGTGGAGCTTGCCAGGCTGGGCGCGGACGTGGTCGTAACCGGCACGGGCCGCAATCCGGACACCTTCCCGGACGACGAGAAGGCCGTGGGCTGGCGCGACATCGAGAGCACCGCCGAACAGGTGCGCGCCGAAGGCACTCGCGCGCTGCCGCTGGTGGTGGACGTGAGCGACGGGGACAGCGTGCGAAACATGGTCGAGCGCACCATCGAGGAGTTCGGTCGCATCGACATCCTCATCAACAACGCCGCCTCCGCGCGTGGGCCGGACCGTGTGCCCATCCCCGAGCTGACGCTCGCCAACTTCCAGACGGTCATCCACGTCAAGATCACCGGCACGTTCCTCTGCACCAAGGCGGTGATAGATCACATGGTGCGCCAGGGCGACGGCGGCAAGATCGTGAACGTGGCGTCGGGCGCGGGCAAGACCGGCGCGGCCAACACCCTGGCCTACAACGCCGCCAACTTCGCCCACGTGGGCATGACCCAGTCGATGGCGCAAGAGCTGGGCCAGTACAAGATCAACGTCAACTGTGTGTGCCCGGGTGGCGTCGACACCTCCCGCGTGGACGACATCGGGCGCGGCGAGGCGTGGGAGCGGGGCGCGGCGCGAACCGCTATCGGACGCTACGGCACCGACCAGGAGGTCGGCGCGTTCATCACCTACCTGTGCACCGAGGCCGCCTCCTGGATTCACGGCCAGTCCATCAACATGGACGGCGGCGACGTGATGGAGCACTAGGCCCACGGCCGCCGAGGAACATGGATTGGTAGTACGCGTCTCCAGGCCGCTAACCTACTCCAACCGTTTCGGCGAACAGCAGTCGGCCTCCGGCGGGCTGTTTCAGCTTCACCAGATCACCTTCGCCGACAACGCCATCCAGGGCGACCCCATACGCGCCCTGGTGGAGCTAATCACCAACTGCGACGACGCCTACAACAAGCTGCCGCCCGAGTCGGGCCGCGAGACGCACCCCATCGAGATCAGCGTCTGCGAGACCGGCTCCGCGCCGTACCTGACCATCAGCGACAGGGCCGTGGGCATGGACGCCCCTCGAATGGATCAGGCGCTGGGCAGCTACACTTCCGCGACCAGCACCGGCGCCGACCGCGGCTACTTCGGGCGCGGCCTGAAAGACGGCATCCTCGCCCTGGGCGACGGGGAGGTCGAATCGGTGTCTAACGGCTCGGTCCACCGCGCCTGGCTCGGCATACGCGGCGGCCAGCCATACTACGAGGCGCAGCACCCGACCGACACCCCGCGCGCTGGCGACGGCGCGCCGCCGCCGAGCGGCACCACGGTGCGCATCCACGTGAACCGCCCCGATGTCCTGCCTCCGACGTTTCGCAATCTCGAGCGGCAGATTCCGTACCACTTCATGCTGCGCGGCATCCTGAGCAACCCGGCCAGGCACATCTACCTCAGCGAGGTCGCGCCGGACGGCGAGGTCGTCCGGCGCAAGCGGCTGCGCTACGCCTTTCCAGACGGGAGGCTGGTGCTGGACAACTCCCTGCTGCTGCGGCGTCTGGACATTCCCTACCGCGTCATCGTCTACGAGTCCGGGCGGCCTCTCAGCACGCCGCGGCAGTCCGGGCCTTACGCGGAGTCCGGAATCCTGATAACGGACGGGAACGCGATACTGGACAACACGCTGGGCATGTTCGATTCGGACCCGGACGCGGCGATGTTGTTCGGCAGGCTGGAGTGCCCCCACCTCAACAAGCTGATGCGCGACAACGAACCTATCGTGCAGGCCACTCGCCACGGCCTGATGTGGGACCACGAGGTCGCCCGGGAGCTGCGGCTCACGCTGGACGAGCGGCTCGAACCGCTGGTGCGGAACATCGCCCGTCAGGCCGTATCCCTGAGGAGCACGCGCGACGCGGAGACCGCCGCCGAGCGGCTGGCCCGGGCGGTGGAGGCGATCAACGAGATCGCGCGAGGCGAGGCGGGGACGATTGCCCCGGTGTTCGATCGCATCGCGTTTGTGCACGCCGGCGCGAACGCCGGTCGCGTCCGATACGACGCCCACTTGTCGACCATCGAGGTGAACACGGGCCACCCGGCGGTCGCGCCCTACCTCGCGAGCGCCCCGCGGCGCGGCGTGCCGTCCGGGCAGGGCCAGGCGCTGCTGGCCGAGCTTGTGCTGGAGGCGGTGTGCGCCGCCATCGCCGGGCGTATCAGATCGCCGGAGGACGCCACACGGCTGCGCGACGCCCACGCCGAGCGTGTGCACGCGGCCCTGGTGGAGCCGCGCCACCGCGTGGACGGTCTGGCGTAGAACCCGCAGCCAGGATTTGACACACCCTTCCCTGCGGTGCTAGTTTTCGACCAAACCTGATTCGAGGCGACGACATGCTGCTCACCGGAGACATCAACCTCACCAACGTCACCGACCCCGCCAAGCCGTTCGCGCTCGTGGTCGATACTCTCCAGGCCGAGGACGTGGTGTTCGGCAACCTGGAGGGCTGCCTGTCCGACGCGGTGGATCCTTACCACTACATGAGCAAGGCGGGCTGGCGCAACGCCGGGTCGGCGGGCGCTCCGGCGCTGAGGCTCGGCGGATTTGACGCCGTGGGGTGCGCCAACAACGTGACCTTCGGGCGCGACGCCATCCTGGAGTCGCTGGCGGTGCTGGACGAGCTGGGCGTGCCCCACACCGGCGCGGGCCACGACCTGACGTCGGCGCGCCGGCCCGTGGTCCTGGAGCGCGGCGGCACGCGCTACGGGTTCCTGCAATACACGTCGGTCTTCTGGCCCATAGGACACCAGGCGTCCGATGCCCGGAGCGCTGATGGGCTAGGCCCGCTCGAGAAGCAGTACGACGCCGGCGCGGGCCTGCCCGACGCCCCACTGCCCCACGAGGCAGCCGTCGGCGTGGCGACCATCAAGGCGCACACCGCCTACCTGCCCAACCCGCGCATCGGCGAGATGCCGGGCGGCCCGGCCACCACGCTCACCTGGCCCGATGCCGAGTACCTGGCGGCCTTCCAGCAGGAGGTGAGCGCGCTGCGTGAGCGGGTGGACGTGCTGGTGACCTCACACCACTGGGGCATTTCCGGCAGCGACGACACCCAGCAGTACCAGGTCGACGTCGCCCACGCCGCGATAGACGCGGGCGCGGACCTCGTGATGGGCCACGGCCCGCACGTGATCCAGCCGATCGAGGTGTACAAGGGCAAGGCCGTGTTCTACAGCCTCGGCAACTTCCACTTCGGCTGGGAGCACATGGGCGGCGGCTGGGTCGGGCTGGCGGTGAAGGCCGACGTTCGCGACGGCCAGATAGCCTCCGTCAGGTGTGTGCCCGTCTCCGAGGACGACCACGAGAACCGCCGCAGCGTATTCCGCACAGCCGACCAGGAGCCGGAGGCGATGGACCACCTGGCGCGGCTGTCCGAGCGGTTCGGCGCCGAGTTGATCCAGGACGGCGAAGCGCTGCGAGTAATCTAGCCGCCCCGCATGGACGACGCCGCGGCCTGCGACGACCAGCTTAGCCGGACGCCGCCGCGCGGCTGGGCCGTCATCCTGCTGTCCAGGTTCCGGCGTAGCAGCATCATCGTAAACTCGTTCGCGTTCGGCATATTCCTGCCATTCGTCACCGACGACCTCGGACTGACGCCACTGCAGGCCGGTCTGCTCCAAGCGGTCTGGTGGGTGGCGACCGCCGTCCTGACGCTGCCGTTCGGAGCGTTCTTCTCCCGATTCCGCCCCGTCCCTCTGACGCTGGTGTCGATTACTCTCGTCGTGCCATTCGTATTCCTCCAGGGGCTGGCCGTCAACTTCACCACGCTGTTCGCGGCCAGGCTCCTGCTGGTGGTGTCCAACCTCATATCCGTACCGGCCCAGACGATGCTGCTGCAGCAGTGGGCCGCCCGCCGGCAATACGCCATCGTCAACGCCGTCGGCCTCTCCCAACACAGCCTGCTGCTCGCGCTGTCCATCAGCCTGAGCGCGGTGCTCATAGGCCTCGTGGGGAGTTGGCGGACGGCCTACTTCATCCAGGGCGGACTCATGGCGGCGCAGTTGGTGGCGTGGCTTATTGTGGCAAGGGAGCGACACGCCCCGGTGCGCGACTTTCAGGTGCGGCTCCGCGCGCCGCAGCGCAGCCCGGTCAGCGCCATTCGCGCCTACCCGCAGGCGTGGCTGATAGGCGTCACCATGTTCTGCCTTGCGGCGACGTGGACGGCGATGGTGACGTTTCTTCCCACGCTCCTCTTGGAGGACAAGGGAATCGCGCTTACGCTCGGAGGGCCGCTGCTCGCCTTCCTGTACTACAGCCTGGTGCCATTCGCGCTCTCGGCCGGCTGGATTTCGCGCCGGGTACCCAATCGCAAGCTGCTGCTCACCGTCGCCGCCGTGTGCAACGCGGCGCTGGGGGCGGCGATCGTAATCACTCCCTATCCCCTGCTGCTGATGGCGCTCATCACCGGGTTGGGTCTGGTGTGGGTGGCCTCGCCGGTCATCGAACTGTTGCCATTCGAGTTTCCGGGCATCGGGCCGCGGGAGGTGGTCGTGGTGTCCGCGCTGATCCACACCGTGACCGGTCTGGGGTTCGCCGCCGGGCCGGTCGTGGTGGGCGTGGTCGCTGAGTTCACCGGTTCCCTGCAAACGGGGTTATTGGTGCTGACGCTGCTGACGGGTGTGGGGGTATTCTCCGCAGTGCTGTACCCGAGCCGCTTTCGGGAGCCGGCCGGCGTACACGCCCCTTAGAGGCCGTGTGCTCTATAATGGCGCCAAGAGGTTGGCCGAGGGCGTTCTGCCCTGTTGAGTGCGTGGTTGGGAGTTGTCGTGTCTAGCGAGGACCACGGCGCCGTTCTGATTACCGGGGCGTCGTCGGGCATCGGACGCGCCGCGGCGCTGTACCTTGCCGAGCGAGGCTACCGCGTCGTAGGTACGAGCCGGTCTATGAAACGACTGGAGGGCCTGCTCGACGAGGCTAACGGACGGAGTCTGCCCGTATCCGGTGTGAAGCTGGACATCAACAGCGACGAAGAGGTTGAGCGCATGATGCCGGATCTGGCGAGCCGCCACGGCGGATTCGGCGTGTTGGTGAACAACGCCGGATACGGCCTCTGGGGACCGGTCGGCAGCCTCACGACGAGCGAGCTGGCATCGCAGTTCGAGACGAACGTATTCGCCGCGCACCGGATGATCAGGGCCGTGCTGCCGGAGATGCTGGAACGGCGCAAGGGCACCATCATCAACGTCAGCTCGGTGCTGGGAAGGTTGGGAACGCCCTTCAACGGCGCCTACGTGGCCAGCAAGTTCGCCATGGAGGGACTGAGCGAGTCCCTGAGAACGGAACTCTGGCCGTTCGGAGTCCGGGTAGCCGTGATCGAGCCGGGGCTGTTCAAGACCGAATTCATCAGCAACCAGATTACAGCGGCGGACGCCGAAGACGAAGATTCCGTCTACGCACCATACGTCCGGCGGTACAGGCAGCGCAGCCTTGCAATGCACAGGCGGGGCGCCGACCCTGTGAGGGTGGCCCGCGTCATACACAAGATCATACGCTCGAGACGCCCCGCGTTCCGTCACCCCGTGAGCGTCGAGGCGCGCCTGGGCGGGCTGGGCGCACGGCTACTGCCTGAGCGGCTCTTCTTCTACCTGATGGACCGGTTTACGATGAGATAGAGAGCCCCTTCCCCCTCGCAGGGGGAAGGTTGGGATAGGGGTGAAAGACAGCTACCATGAGCGCGATTTCGCAGATCACGGCAAGGGAGGTATTGGACTCCCGCGCGAACCCCACCGTGGAGGTGGACGTCACGCTGAGTGACGGCGCGCAGGGGCGCGCGCTGGTACCCTCCGGCGCGAGTACCGGGGCCAACGAGGCCCACGAACTGCGCGACGGCGACCCGGACAGGTACGGCGGCCGCGGCGTGCTGCGCGCCGTCGCGAACGTGCGCGGGCCGATTGCGGACCGAATCAGCGGCATGTCCGCGCTCAACCAGGAGGCCCTCGACGACGCGCTGATCGAACTGGACGGTACGCCAAACAAGAGCGGGCTCGGAGCGAACGCCATCCTGGGCGTGTCCCTGGCCGCCGCCCGTGCCGCGTCCCGCAGCCGGGGCGTTCCCCTGTACGCGCACCTCGGAGCCGAAGATGCGCTCACGCTGCCCGTGCCTATGTTCAACATCATCAACGGCGGCAGGCACGCCGCGAACTCCACCGACTTCCAGGAGTTCATGGTCGTGCCCGCCGGTTTCGACAGCTACTCCGACGCGCTGCGGGCAGGCGTAGAGGTCTACCACGTACTTCACTCGCTGCTCGTCCAGCGCGGCATGGGAGGCAGCGTGGGTGACGAGGGCGGTTTCGCACCTGCGCTGTCGTCCAACCGCGAGGCCGTGGAGCTGATTCTGTCGGCCATCGAGTCGGCGGGATACACTCCCGGAGAGCAGTGCTTCATCGCGCTGGACGTTGCGGCGTCCGAGTTCTACGAGGGCGGGCGTTATGGACTCGCTCGCGAAGACGCCGTGCTCGGCTCCGACCAACTCGCGGCGAGGTACGCCGAGTGGTCCCGCGACTACCCGCTGATAAGCATAGAAGACGGCATGGATGAGAACGACTGGGACGGCTGGCAGGCGATGACGTCGGCCCTAGGCTCAAGCGTGCAGCTAGTGGGAGACGACCTCTTCACCACCAACACGGCCCTGATCGAACGCGGCATCGAAACTTCGGCCGCGAACGCCGTCCTCATCAAACTCAACCAGATAGGCACTCTGACCGAGACGCTTCAGGCCATAGCGATGACCAGGCAAGCGGGCTGGGGTGCCGTGATAAGCCACCGTTCCGGCGAAACCGAGGACACCACCATCGCGGACCTTGCAGTGGCCACCGGCGCAGGCCAGATCAAGGCGGGCGCCCCGGCCCGCTCCGAGCGCGGCGCCAAGTACAACCGGCTGCTGCGCATCGAGGAGGAGCTTGGGGACAGGGCGAGATTTGCGGGACTCGGCGTCTACGAGCGCTTGGCGCGGTAAGCGTGCTAGGCGGCTTGACATGAGCGCATCCGAGCCGCGACCGGTTCCCAGGGTCATCGACTTCCACACCCACGCCTTCCCGCCGTGGCTGCGGGAACAGCGAGAACGCTACCTGAAAGCCGACCGGACCTTCGGTGAGCTGTTCGCCAATCCCAAGGCCAGGATGGCTACGGCAGAGGAGTTGGTCGAGGCGATGGACGCCGACGGCGTGGACGCGTCCGTCGTGATGGGCATGGGCTGGACCGACCACGGCTTGGCGAAAGAAGCCAACGGCTACATCGCGGAGTCCGTCCGTCGCTACCCCGGCAGGCTGTACGGATTCGGCGGCGTCAACCCGGCCTGGGGCGAACTAGCGGCGCGGGAGGCGGAGCGCTGCGCCACCGCCGGGCTGGTGGGAGTGGGCGAACTGCATCCCGACACCCAGGGCTACGACATCGGCGACGAGCGCGCGATGGCCCCGCTGATGGAGGCGGCACGACACCTGGGTCTAATCGTGACCACGCATTCGTCGGAGCCGGTGGGCCATCTCTACCCCGGCAAGGGGGCGACGCGGCCCGAGTCGCTCTGGCGATTCATCCTCGCGTTCCCCGACGTCCCCATAGTGTGCGCCCACTGGGGAGGCGGCCTGCCCTTCTACGCGCTGATGCCCGAGGTCGAGGAGAGCCTATCCAACGTCTACTTCGACTCGGCGGCATCCCCGTTCCTGTACTCGGCCTCGGTGTTCCCCACAGTGGCTGGACTGGTCGGCCCCGGCCGCGTGCTGCTGGGCAGCGACTACCCCCTGCTACCAGCGCGCCGGCTAATCGGCCAGGCGCGGCGCACCGTCGCGTCGGAGGACGATCTGACCGCGATCCTTGGCGGCAACGCCGAGCGTCTGCTGGCGCGTGGAGCCTAGAGGCCCGTCTTCGGCCGAAACACGCCGAACGAACTGGTGTAGCCGTGCAGGTAGGTGGAGCCGCCCACCTGCCCGATCTCGCCGTTGCAGAAGAAGCCTGTGAGCGGCATAGGCCCCAGCTTGTCGCGGAACATGTCCGTGTCGTGGTCGGCCCGCCCGTACAGGTACGATCCCCTGCCGAGACAGGAGAACAGCAGCGCTCCGGCCTCGCCGTGCGCGGCGTGCGTGTCCAGGTAGCGCTCCAGAACCGCGTCGAGGTCCTGCGCCGAAGTGTCGGCGTCCCGCAGATGGAACTGCACTATCTGGCCCTCCTTCAGCATCTCGCCGATGGCCAGGAATCCGCGCTGGCCGTCCACCCCGACGATATTGCGAATGAGGAAGTCCCCGTGAAGCGGGGAGTCGTTCAATTCGTCCATCACGATGCCGAGGAAGAGCGAGTGCTGGGCCAGTTGCCTGTCGCGGTCGCTAAGTCCGACGAACACCTCCTTCAGCGCCTCGAACGGCGTGCGTCCGTCCACTTCGGTCAGTACGTTGCGCTGGCAACCAGTGATCTGCATCGGTGCGCCGATGGGCCGGCAGCCCTGCGCGACAACGGTGTCGATCACGATGTCGCCGCTGAACGCAAGACCGACCACGCCGCCACGGTGCACCTCGTTGCCCAGGAACAGCGCGTTGGCCCCAGGCTGGCCGCCGCCGCTGGCAAGCCCGCCAATCTTGACGCTGCCAGGGAAGGCAAAGTCGAGACCCATAAGCAGGAACTCGCCCCTGACGCTGAACGGATCGGCGAGCAGCAGGAATTGCGGGTCGTCGGTCGACGACGCGTGGAACAGCGCCTCCCAGTCCTGCGGCGGCGCGTCCCCGTCCGGCAGCACGGCGTCCTCGACGTGGAAGGACGTGATCGACACGCCCGGCAACCGGGCGGCGGTCATCGCGAAGCCGGGGCGATGTTCAACCTCCGCGCCCGCGCCTATGACGCCGCCGCTGGAGCAGCCCACCAGCACGCCTCCGGGCAGGGCCGCGCTAACCAGGGCCGGCACGTCCGCGAAGCCCTCGGCGTGGTGCGCCGACGCGAACGCCACGACCAGGTCGGGGGACTCGCCTTCAAGCTGCTCGCTGAGGCTTACGGCGCACTCCTGGACTGCCTCGGCGATGGTGGCCGCCTCTGAAACCGCTGAACTCCATCTCATTCGCTCCCCCTTCTGGGCGTTCGCCACCTGGCCACTCGATAAGGATCGTGACTGCCTAGAAGTCGTCCTCTTCCTCAACTTCGAGGAAGCCCTTGCCTTTCAGGTCTTCCTCCAGTTTCGGCAGCCAGTCGCGGGTCGCTATGTTCGCGGGTATCGTGATCTCGACCGCGCCGGATGGCTGGAGGTCGAGCGAGCCGCCGCCGCTTTTCTCCAGCGGGACGCTGATCTGCTCCCTGTCGATGCCGTAGCGGTCCGTCACCTCGTACAGGGCCATCATGTCGTCCATTGATATGATGTCGTCGGCCATGGCTCCAGTTTCCTCGCGCCGCTTGTAACAATTCCGGTAGCGGGTACAATGAGGTTACACTAAGGCGCAGAGACGTTTCAATTGAAGCGGCGCGGTCCGCTCGGCGGGAGGATGCCAAATGGCGAGACTAGACGGACAGGTGGCCGTAGTCACGGGCGGCGCGCTCGGCATTGGCGGCGCCGCCGCGAGGCGACTGGCCGAGGAGGGCGCGAGGGCGCTGATCGCCGACATCGACCTGGAGGCGGCGGAGGCCAACGCGGACAGGATTCGAGAGGCCGGCGGAGAGGCGGATGTAGTGCGCGCCGACGTGGGCAGCCACGACGACATCCGGGGCATGATCGAAGAGGCGGTTCGACACTGGGGCAGGCTCGATATACTGGTTAACAACGCCTACAGCCCGGCCCACGGCCCGGACACCGGCAGCGCGCTGGACGTGACCGAGGAGCGCTGGGACTTCGAGATGGGAGTGCTCGCCAAGTCCATATTCCTCGGCGTCAAGTACGCGGTGCCGGAGATGCGAAAGACCGGCGCGGGCAGCATCGTCAACATCGCCTCCGTCCATGGAATGCTCATGGCCCCCGGCAAGCTGGTGTACGAGGCGGGCAAGTCCGCCGTCATCGGCATGACTCGCCAGATGGCGACCGACTTCGGTCCGATGAACATACGGGTCAACGCCATCTGCCCCGGCCACATCGTGACCGAGCGCATAGAGGCGAGCTACGGCAACGACCGCTCCGGCGCGCAGTTCCTTGAAGACCAGTACCCTCTCCGCAGGGTTGGACGTCCCGTGGACGTCGCCAACGCCATAGTGTTCCTGTGCTCGGACGAGGCCTCGTTCATCACCGGCCACGCCCTGGCCGTGGACGGCGGGCTCACCGTGCAACTCCAGGAGGATTTCGGCGTCCGACAGGGACACTACGTCCAGGACACGCCAGGGCTGAAACTGCCGTACTAGATCGATCCCCGGCTGTCCGGACGGGGCAAACCATGAGAGGAGCGAGAGAATGGACCTTCAGCTAACCGGCAAGGTCGCCATAGTCACAGGCGGCAGCGTGGGCATCGGCAAGGCGATCGCGCGCGAACTCGCGCGTGAGGGCGTAAACGTGGTGATCTGCGCCAGGCGCGAGGGCCTGCTCGAGGAGGCGGCGCAAGAGCTTTCGGCAGAGACCGGCGGTCGAATCGTCGCCGTTCCCGCCGACACGACCAGCAACCAGTCGGTACAGGGGCTGGTGGACGCGACCATGGCCGAGTTCGGCAGGGTCGACATCCTCGTGAACAACGCCGCCTATCCCGGCGGCCTGGTCGGTGGCGGACTGGACGACGCGAGCGACGAGGATCTGCTAGCCGACCTGAACACCAAGGTGGTGGGCTACCTGCGCTGCGCCAAGGCGGTGGCTCCAATCATGCGCGAACAGGGCTGGGGCCGGATAATCAACATCGGCGGGATGGCCTCTCGCAACTCGGGCACGTACAGTGGCGTCCGCAATCTGGCGCTCGTCCACATGACCAAGACGCTGTCCAACGAACTCGGCCCGCACGGCGTCAACGTCAACGTCGTTCACCCCGGTACGACCCGAACGGAGCGCACCGGCCCGATGCACGCGGAACAGGCGGAGCGAGAGGGCGTGTCCGTGGATGAGATCGAAGAGCGCACGGCGCAGGGCATCGCCATCCGCAAGATCGTGGACGCGACCGAGATTGCTTACGTCGTGACTTTCCTCGCGTCGCCCTTGGCGTTGGCCGTGACGGGCGAGGCGATAGCGGCCAGCGGCGGCGTCGGCCAGGCGGTGCAGCAGTAAGCCGGGCCGAAGAGCAGGGCGCGACGCGGCAATCGGTGCGCGCCTTCGTGGCGATAGAGCTGCCGGACAGCGTGAAGAAGAAGCTGGCCGGCCTAGTGGGGCAACTGAAGGACGCCGGCATAGGCGGGCTGAGGCCCGTGCGTCCCGAGGGCATCCATCTCACCCTCAAGTTCCTGGGCGACGTGCCCGCGGACCGCATCGGCGCCATCGGAGACG
Source organism: Dehalococcoidia bacterium (assembly GCA_965204815.1). Classification (GTDB taxonomy): domain Bacteria; phylum Chloroflexota; class Dehalococcoidia; order Lucifugimonadales; family CATOSD01; genus CATOSD01. The sequence goes on along the minus strand of OZ242014.1, from coordinate 2,228,008 downwards.
CCGCTGGAAGGGCCGCGGTGCGGCACCCGCCGTTCGCGCTTTCGCTGAGCGGAGTCGGCGCGTTCCCCGGCGGCCGCGCGCCCCGCGTGCTGTGGGCGGGCATCGCGGGCGACTTGGATCGTCTCGCGGCGTTGCAGGCAAGCGTCGACGATTGCCTGTCCGAACTCGGCTTTGCCAGGGAGCGGCGGGCGTTCAACCCGCACCTCACCCTCGCCCGGCTGCGCGACTCCGCGTCCAGGGAGGACCGCGCTCGGGCCCTGCGCGTGCTGGAGGCCGCGCAGCCGAGCCGGAATGCCGGCTTCGTCGTGGACGGCGTGGCGCTCTTCCAGAGCACGCTGGGTCCGGGAGGCGCGGTGTACCGCCGGCTGCATCGCGTGCCGCTGGACGGCGAGCGCCGTAGTGCGACCTGACCCCGAGCGTTCCCCCGCGCGCCCGGCTTTCGCAAGTGTTTGTCCACTATGTTATACTTGCGCGGCTTACGGCGGCGCGATTTTAGCATCACAAGGGAGAAGCGAGACTTGGCCGCAAAGATAGAACTGATTCCAGACGGAAGCGTAACTTCCGCGGCCGGATTCGTCGCGGGCGGAACGTACGCGGGCCTCAAGACGCAGGGCGAGGGCGTGCTCGACCTCGGCATCCTGCTGTCCGAGCGACCCGCCTCTCTCGCGGCAACCTTCTCCACGAACCGTATTCTCTCTCCCTCCGTCACGGTGAGCCGGTCACGCGCGGAGCGCGGATCGGCCCGTGCGGTGGTCGCCAACAGCGGCTGCGCGAACTGTAGCGTGGGAGACCAGGGCCGCATGGACGCTGAGGAAATGGTCGCCCTGGCCGCCGCACACGTGGGCGTGGACCCGCAGGAGGTTCTGGTCGCCAGCACCGGGATGATCGGCGTCGAGCTTCCGATGGGGCTGATTCGCCAGCACATGGGCGACGTAGAGCTCAGTGCGGACGGAGGCCACGCCTTCGCGGAATCGATAAGGACGACGGACTCGCGCCGCAAGGACTTAGCCGTGAGCGTGGAGATGGACGGCCGGACGGTGACGCTGGGAGGCGCGGCAAAGGGCGTTGGCATGATTCATCCCAACATGGCCACCATGCTGTGCTTCATCGCGACCGACGCCCCGGTCGAACAGGGCTTCCTACAGGCCGCTCTGAGCGAAGCGGTCTCCCTGAGCTTCAACATGATCGACGTTGACGGCGATCAGAGCACCAACGACACCGTGCTCGTGTTCGCGAACGGCGCGGCGGGCGGACCGCCGATCGACGCTGGGTCGGCTGGCGCGTCCGACTTCCAGGAGGCGCTGACCTACGTCTGCACCGAGCTGGCTAAGGAGCTTGTGCGCGACGGAGAGGGGGCGCAGCGGCTGATCGAGGTCGACGTGAACGGTGCGGCGAGCGAGTCCGATGCGCGCGTAGCGGCCCGGGAGATCGCCGGGTCCTTGCTGGTCAAGGCCGCCGTGCACGGACGGGACCCCAACTGGGGCCGCATAATGATGGCGCTCGGCAAGAGCGGCGCCGATATGGACGAGTCCAAGATACAACTCTTCATCAATGGCATCCAGATTGTCCACGAAGGCAAGGCCATACCCTACTCCCTGGACGCCGTCGTAGGCTCGATGGGCGGCAGCGAGGTGAGCTTCAGGGTGGAGTTGGATATCGGGACCGGCAGCGCCCGGGCGTGGGGATGCGACCTGACCGAGGAGTACGTGACCTTCAACTCGGCCTACAGCACCTAGGCCGCAAGCCGTGAATACCGGACACGCGGGTCAGGGCACGGAGCCGCTCGAGCGCGGGGCGCGCGACCTGGCTGAGCATTCGGCAGCGACAGTCACCACACGAGAGGAGCCTCTATCCAATGGGACGACAGTAGTCAAGATTGGCGGCAGCACGCTGGGCAGTCACGACACCACCCTCGAAGACCTCGTGGCGCTCCAGCGGGAGGGCCGCCCGGCCGTGGTGGTGCACGGCGGCGGCAAGGTGATTTCCGACTGGATGGAGAAGCAGGGCGTCAAGCCCAAATTCGTGCGAGGATTGCGGGTTACGGACGAGCAGAGCCTGGACATCGCTGTGGCAGTCCTGACCGGGCTGATCAACAAGGATCTGGTGGCCTCGCTCACCGCGGCAGGCGGCAGGGCCATGGGGTTGAGCGGCGCTGACGGCGGAATGATCGAGGGAGTCGTCAAGGACCCCGAACTGGGACTGGTTGGGACGGTCACGCATGTTGATCCCGAGCCGATTCGCGCGGTGCTCAAGTCGGGGTACATCCCCGTCATCGCCCCGGTCGCGGTGCGCAAGAGCCAGGACGCGTCCCACCCACCGCTGCTGAACATAAACGCCGACACCGCCGCGGGCGAAGTGGCGGCGGCGCTTGGCGCCGAGCGGCTGGTGTTCCTCACGGACGTGGAGGGCCTGTACGACAGCACCCGCCGCGTCATCCCCCGCCTGACCGAGCGCCAGGCGCGGGGCCTGATGGGTTCCAGCGTCATCGGTGGCGGCATGATTCCCAAGCTGGAGGCGTGCATCACGTCGTTGAATGGCGGCAGCACCGCGCACATTGTGGACGGTCGCCGGACCGGTGCGCTTATGGAAACGTTGAACGGCAAAGCCACAGGAACCAGGATAGGCTAGTGAGGCTATGAACCCGGACTACGAGAACGGCAACGGTTACCCCAACGAGTTCGAACCGGAGCAGATCCCGATTCAGATTGGCGGCATCCTGAAGTGGGGTGCCGTGATCATCGGGATTGTGGCGATCTTCGTGCTGTTTTCCCTCGCGCGCTCGGTGTACACCGACTGGCTGTGGTACGATTCGCTGGGCTACCGGGGCGTCTACACCAAGATACTGTTCACGCGAATCGGGCTGTTCGCCGCCGGCATGGTGATTGCGGGCATCGTTTTGGCGATAAACATATTCGTCGCGTATAAGAAGTCGGACGGGCCGGTCAATGTGTCGCTGCCCGACGACGCGGTCGACTTTCTGCGCAAGCTGGTGCTGTGGGGGAGCGTGGGAGCGGCTGTGCTGCTGAGCCTGATGTTCGGCGCGGCGCTGGCGACGCAGTGGGAGTACTTCCTCCGGTTCTTGGAGTCCGTGCCCTTCGGCCAGACCGACCCGATATACGGTCTGGACCTCGGATTCTACGTGTTCGCCCTGCCCGTATACGGGTTCGTGCAGGGCTGGTTACTGGGCGTCTTGGTAGTGTCGGTGCTGGCCGCGCTCGCGATCTATTTCATCCGTTCGGGGCTGCGCGGAGACCGTTTCTCGATAACGCCCGCTCTCAAGACGCACATCTCGGTCGTGGGTGCGCTCATACTGTTCACCATCGCCGCCGGACTGTGGATCGACCGCTGGGAGCTGTTGCTGTCCGAGGACGGCGCGGTGTTCGGGGCCGCCTACACCGACCTCAACGCGCGCAGGCCGGCCCTGCTGATTTCGGCAATCATCGCGGTGGCTAGCGGCATACTTTTGCTGGTCAACATCTGGCTGACCGGAATGAGGCTGTTCACGGGCTCTGTCGCGCTGTGGGTGGTCGCCTCGATTGTGCTGGGCGCCGTCTGGCCGTCCATCGTACAGCGCTTCACGGTAACGCCCAACGAGTTCGTGAGAGAGTCGGAGTACATATCCCACAACCTGAGCTACACCCGGCAGGGCTACGGGCTAGACAACATCGACGAGCAGTTCTACCAGGCCGACAGCGCGGTTTCGTCAGAGTTGATCGCGGATAACGCTCTGACCATCAACAACATCCGGCTGTGGGACTATCGCCCGCTGACCGACGTGTACCGGCAGATCCAGTTGATCCGCCCGTACTACGACTTTCTTGGCGTGGACGTAGGCCGCTACACCCTGGGCGGCGCGTACCGCCAGGTGTTGCTGGCGACGCGCGAGGTCGCGCCGGACAAGCTGCAACCGGAGTCGCAGACCTGGCTCAACCGGCACCTCTTTTACACGCACGGCATCGGCATAGCGATGAGCCCCGTCACCGAATTCACACCCGAGGGCAGGCCGCTGTTCTTCGCCAAGGACATCCCCGCCGACGGCGTGATTCCCATTGGCGTGGAGGGAGCGCCCGAGCCCGAGTTGGTGGTCGACAACCCGCGAATCTACTACGGCGAAAACACCGCCGACTACGTGATCGTAAAGACCAACACCGACGAGCTGGACTTTCAGACGGAAGAGGGAGACCTCATCCGCACCAGCTACTCCGGCGACGGCGGCGTCGAGCTGTCGTCGTTCTTCCGGCGCATGGCCTACGCCTGGCAGTTCGCGGACGTGAATATCCTGATAAGCGGTGAGATTACGAGCGAGAGCCTAGTGCAGTACCGGCGCCAGGTGCAGGACCGGATCAAGACTATCGCGCCGTTCCTATGGCTGGACAGCGACCCTTACATCGTCGTCGCCGACGGACAACTGTATTGGATCCAAGACGCCTACACAGTGACCGACCACTTCCCATACTCCGACCCGACGGTCACGTCAGGCGAGGAGCGGATCAACTACATACGCAACAGCGTCAAGATCACGGTCGACGCCTTCAACGGCGACGTGAACATGTACGAGTGGGACTCCAGCGATCCCATCATCGCCACCTACCGGGGCATGTTCCCGGGTCTGTTCAAGTCGCAGCACGAAATGCCGCCCGCGATTGCGGAACACGTGCGGTACCCTCAGGACATGTTCGACGTCCAGGCCCACAAGTACACCAAGTACCACATGAAGGACCCGCAGAACTTCTACAACAACGAGGACTTGTGGGCGATTCCGAATGAGAAGTTCGGACAGGAAGAGCAGCTACAGCCCGTCGAGTCGTACTACGTGATAATGAAACTGCCCGGCGAGGAACGGGAGGAGTTCGTTTTGCTCCTCCCCTACACTCCCAACCAGCGCCAGAACCTGATTGGCTGGCTCGCGGCCAGGAGCGACCATGAGAACTACGGCAAGCTCGTGGCTTTCAACTTCCCGAAGGACAGGCAGATCGACGGCCCGGAGCAGGTGGAGGCCCGCATCGACAACGACCAGGACATTTCGGCCTGGTTCACGCTTCGCTGCTCCGAGGGGTCGGTCTGTATCAGGGGCAACCTGCTCGTGATACCCATTGGCGAGAGCCTGTTGTACGCGGAGCCGGTGTACATCCGCGCGGAGGGCGTCAGGTTCCCGGAGCTGAAGCGCGTGATACTGGCCACCGGCGACAGGGTCGTTATGGAGGACTCGCTCAACGACGCGCTCGAGTCGCTGACCGGCTTCCAGGCGGATGCGCCCGTGGTCACCGCGCCAACCAACGGACAGACACCCGCGCCGTCCGTGGGCGTGGGGCTGCAACAGGAGATAGACAGCCTGCTCTCCGCACTGGACGAGTTGAAGGATAACGTTGCGGATATCGAAGATGCCCTGGAAAGGCTTAAGGAACTGTCAGGAGGCAACTAGACATGACCACCGATTGGAAGGCCCTCGAGAGCCAGTACTACATGTTCGTCGTCCGGCGGCAGCCCGTCGTCATAGAACGCGGCGAGGGCGCTCGAGTCTGGGACGTGGACGGCAAGGAGTACCTGGACTTCACCTCTGGTTGGGCGGTCAACAACGTCGGTCATGCCAACCCGCAGGTGGCCGAGGCGATTGCGGAGCAGGCGAGCACGCTGCTCCAGACCTCCAATCAATTCTACACCCTGCCCCAGCTCCAACTCGCCCAGATACTGGTCGACAACAGCTGCCTGGACAAGATCTTCATCTGCAATAGCGGAGCCGAGGCCAACGAGGGCGCCATAAAGCTGGCGCGCAAGTGGGGCAAGGCCAACCGCGACGGGGCCGTTGGCATCATCACGGCGTTCAACTCGTTCCACGGCAGAACGATGATGAACGTGGCCGCCACCGGTCAGCCGCACTACCAGCAGATATTCGAGCCGATACCGACCGGCTTCACCCACGTCGACTACAACGATATCGAGGCGCTGAAGACGGCCACCACCGACGAGACCTGCGCGGTGATGCTCGAACCCGTGCAGGGCGAAGGCGGCGTCAACATCCCCAGCGTCGGCTACCTCGAGCAGGTGCGCGAGTGGTGCGACGAGAACGGCCTGCTGCTCATCTTCGACGAGGTGCAGACCGGCCTGGGACGGCTCGGTACGCTGTTCGGATACCAGTCATTCGGTGTAGAACCGGACATCATGACGCTGGCCAAGGGACTGGGCGGCGGAGTGCCGATAGGCGCGTTCCTCGCCAAGGACCACGCCATGGCGTTCGAGCCGGGCGACCACGGCTCCACTTTTGGCGGCAACGCTCTGACCTGCGCCGCGGCTTACGCATCCACCAAGTTCATAATCGATAACGACGTGTGCGCTAACGCCGCCGCGATGGGCGAGTACTTGGGCGCTGCGCTCAACAATCTCAAGGCCAACCACGAATTCATCACCGAGATTCGCGGAATGGGGATGCTCTGGGCGATAGTGTTCGACTCCGACCTCTCTCCGGCGGTCGTGGCCGCCTGCAACGAGGCCGGCATACTGCTGAACCCGCTGCGCCCCAACGCGGTGCGGCTGATGCCCACGCTCACCGTGACGAAGGAAGAGATCGACGAGGCGATGGAGCGCCTCGAGGCGGGCCTCGTCGCGGCCACGCGGGAGTAGGGCCAGGGCTTGCGATCTCTGATCTGTTTGGTGGGGGCGTTCGTGAGGACGTCCCCGCTTGTTGTTTTCGCGGTGGCAATCATTGCTCTGGTCGCCGTCGCCTGTTCCGGTGAATCCGAGCCGGAGGCGGTCGCTCCGCCCGTCCCGACGAACACCGCGCCGCCCGCGCCCACTCCGACTCCGTCCCCAACGCCTGCGCCTACCGCCACGAGCGTACCAACCTCGCCGCCGCCGCCGCCATCCGCCCAAGTGGTGCTGGACGCGATTACGGCAGCGATGAGCGGCGTCACCACGGCGCACGTCGAAAGCGACGTAGCGGTGCACGTGGAGTCCGGCGGCACGAGCGCGGATTTCAAAATGGGACTGGTAGGAGACCTCGTGGTCCCCGACCGCTTTCACTTTACGGTCAAGATGGCCGCCTCCGGCTTTACGGTGGAGTTCGAGATAATCGCAATCGGCAGCGACTCATACATGCGGAATCCCGTGACCAATGAATGGGAGGCCAACGTGGAGTCGGCCATCCCAATCGGTACCGAGTCTTTCTCTATGGGGGCGTTCGGCACGGACTTCCGCCCGGAGGTGGCTGCAAACTTCACGCTGACGGGCATAGAGGAGCTGGACGGCGAGCGCGTCTATCATCTCACCGGCGCGCTGATGGGCACGGACCTGGCGGAGTTGCTGGACGACCAGAGCGCGAGCCAGGGCGAGGCCGACGTCCAGTATTGGGTGGGCGTCGATGACTATCTCGTCAGGAAGACTGAGATCGATTTCGAGGACTCGAGCACCGATACTCTCACGAACGTCACCTACCAGAACCAGGCCACCTACGTGACCACCTTCTCGGACTACAACGCCCCTGTTACCATCGAGGCGCCGGAAGTCACGGACTACGGCGGAATCTTCGGCTCCGACGACCACGGCGACACCCTGGAGACCGCCACGCTAATCGAGATTGGCGAGACCATTGAGGGCGAGCTGGACAGCGAATTCGACATGGACGTCTTCTGCTTTCCGGCCGAAGAGGGCCAAACCTACCGGATAGACGTCGCGGCGGTCACGCTGGAGGATCCAATAGTAGGTCTGTACAACTCCGCGGGCGACGAAGAGTATTGGGACGAAGACGGCGCGGCCATCCTGTGGGAGCCCCTCTGGTCCGACGACTACTACATCCTGGTGGAAGGCTACGACGGAACCGGCACGTACACCGTAACAGTCACCGTTGAGTAGGACGGATTCGAGAACCTGCCGTGCGAATATCCGTCAGGCCCCGCCGTCTCCCCTGCCCCGCCACGGCCTCTCCACGATGAGCGCGCGCACGCCGACGAGAACGGTTAGTCCTACTGCGGCTGCCACCCTCGCCCAGTCCGCCTCCCGTGCGCCGGCGGCGTCCAGCGCGAACGCCGCGCATGCCACGGCGGCGTACCCCACCGCTGCGCTCTCCACGGTCCGCCGCATGACCAGCACGCTGAGCGCGCCCACCGCCAGCCCGATGGCGGCAAGCACGGGCGCCAACGCGATTCCCGCCCCTATCGCCGTCGCGAGTCCCGCGCCTCCCCGAAAGCGCAGGAACACCGGCAGCCAGTGCCCCAGCACCGACGCCGCGCCCGCCGCGACCATCACGCCGAGTGGGGCGTTCACCGCCCACGCCACCGCCACCGGCAGCCCGCCCTTCACCGCATCGGCGAGGAACACTGCGACGCCGGCCCAGCGGCCCACCTCCCGAAAGGTGTTCGCCGCGCCGGGATTGCGTGTGCCCACCTCGAACACGTCCGCGCCAGCGGCCCGCGCGATCAGGTAGGCCGCCGGCACCGATCCGATCAGGTAGCCGCCAACGACCAGCGCGGCGATTGTGGCTATGCCGGGTTCCATCGCTTCACACCGTCCTCATTTCTGACGAAATCAACTCCGATTACATGCTAGCCGAAACGCGCCTGTGATGGATAGCCGGGCCGAATGTCCCCCGAACGTCACAACTCCCACTCCAACCGCCCCCGCCTCGCCCACACCCGACCCTTTCGCGCCCCGTACCCCGAAAATTCCGTCACTTTCGCGCGCCATCCGTTCTCAGTCGTGTCCCACCCATTCTCACTCACGTCCCGCCTGTTCCCATTCGTGCGCAATCTCTCCCCACAAATTCGCCCCGGTCCCGCAATTTCGCCAACGCCCTTGAAGTATACGCACATCCGTGCTATCCTACCCCACGGTACGGGCTGGTTTCAAACCCGCCCGTTTGGAGTTAATGCCCCAGGCATCCGTAGCGGCGCCCCTCGTGGGCACACGTGCATTCGTCATTCCCGCGAAAGAACGTCACCCCCGTGAAAACGGGGGCGGGAATCCAGGGGGGGTGTCCCCTTCTGCCACGCGGCGCGACACTTATGCCACGTATTGCCCACACCGGCATTACAGAATTGAGCGGGACCACCGGCGCCCCCAGCTACGAATCCAACAGAATGGCGCAGAATCGAACAGAATTTTTGCAGAGACAGAGTTGGTGGCTCCGCAAAGCCTGAAACAGGCTCCCGCCGTGGGCTTGGTTGACGGCCCCCGTAGCGGTTGCTAAACTCGCTTGGGTTTGCCCCGGACGCCGGTGCGATGGGTTGCAGGCGTCCGCGCGGGGGGCGAATCGCAACCGGCCGGCGGGACGACCTGCCGGCCAATGGGAGCAGACATGACGGATTCCGCCGACCGGTTCACGCACGCGCTCAGTGTGGACATTGGGGGTACCTTCACCGACTTTTCGCTGCTGGAGCTTTCGACCGGGCGGGTGCTGGTCAACAAGGTGCTGACCGACCCGGAGAACCCGGACGTCGCGCTGATCGCCGGTGCATCCGAGCTGCTGGACGACGAGGGCGTAGACTTCGACCGCCTGCGCATGGTCGTTCACAGCACGACGCTGGCGACCAACTCAATAATCGAGCGCAAGGGCGCCAAGACGGCGCTGCTGACCACCGAGGGTTTCCGCGACATCCTGCAAATGGGTCGAGAGCAGATTTATGACATCTACGACCTGAAGGCGCAATATCCTCCGCCGCTGGTGCCGCGATACCTGCGGCGCGGAGTCGCCGAGAGAGTGGACCGCGATGGCAACGTCGTCTCACAGTTGGATGTGGACGCTGCCATGGAAACCATGGGAGAGTTGCTGGACCAGGACGTCGAGGGGGTGGCCGTTTCTCTGCTTCACGCCTACAAGAACCCGGAGCACGAGCAGCGGCTGAAGGCCGCAATATCGGAGCGGTTCCCCGGCGTCGCCCTGTCGCTGTCGTCCGAGGTCGCCCCGGTCATCAACGAGTACGAGCGGACCTCCACCGCGGTGGCGGACTGCTATATCAAGCCCGCAGTGTCCGGCTACCTGGCGTCGCTCACCGGGAGCCTGGCCGAGGAGGGCTACGAGGGCCGGCTGCTGGTCATGCACTCCGCGGGCGGCGTCATTGGGAGCGACGCGGCAGCCGAACGGCCCGTGCGGATGCTGGAGTCGGGGCCGGCGGCGGGCGCGCTGGCGGCCAAGTACTACGGCGAGCTTTTGGGCCAGCCGGACTTGGTGTCCCTGGACATGGGCGGCACCACGGCTAAGACGTGCGTCATCGAGGACGGGCGCCCCACGGTGTCCAGTAGGATAGAGGTCGCGCGCGTCCACCGCTTCAAGGCCGGCAGCGGCCTGCCGATAGTGATTCCTGTTGTCGAGCTTATCGAGATTGGCTCCGGCGGCGGCAGCATCGCGTGGACGGACAGCCTGGGCCTGCTCAAGGTGGGGCCGCAGAGCGCGGGGGCGAGACCGGGCCCGGCCTGCTACGGACAGGGAGGCGAGGACCCGACGGTGACGGACGCCAACCTGGTGCTGGGCTATCTCAACCCGGACTACTTCCTGGGCGGGCGCATGAAACTCGACGTCGACGCGGCGAGGCGGGCTGTGGCCGGTCTGGGCGACGCGCTGGGCATCAGCGAAGAAGAGGCTGCCTGGGGCATCTACAGCGTGGTCACCGAGAATATGGCCTCATCGGCGCGGCTCCACGTAATCGGGCGCAACAAGGACCCGCGCAGCTACAGCGTGGTCGCGTTCGGAGGCGCTGGGCCGGCTCACGCCTGCGAAGTCGCCCGCAAGATGGGGGCGCGCAGAGTGATTTCGCCGCTGGCTGCGGGCGTCACGTCCGCGCTCGGCTGCCTGACGGCGCCGCTGTCGTTCGAGGACGTGCGGTCGCTGCCCTCATCGCTGGACGGCGTGGACTGGACCTCGGTGAACGATGTGTACCGGGACATGGAAGCGCAGGCGCTGCGTCTGCTGGCGCAGGCAGGCACGCAGGGGGATGGCGTGATGCTGACTCGCTCGGCCGACATGCGGCTTAGCGGGCAGATTCACGAGATCAACGTGCCGATTCCGGATGGCGAGCTGGGCGCTGCGCAACTGGAGCGCATCCGGGCGGACTTCCACGACATCTACGAGGAGCTGTACTCGCGCCGGAACCTGAACATACCGATCGAAGTGCAGAACTGGCGTCTGTTGGCCACCGGCCCGGAGCCGATGGTGCGGCTGTCGCGCCAGGATGTGGACGAAAGCGCTGACGCCGGCGCGGCGCTGAAGGGGGCCAGGAGCGCGTACTTCCGGGGCTTGGGGTTCATCGAGTGCCCGGTCTACGACAGGTATCGCCTGGCGCCCGGTGCGCGGCTCACCGGGCCCGCGATCGTGGAGGAGCAGGAGTCTACTGCGGTGCTGGGCCCGCAGGACCAGGCCGAAGTGGACGAGTGGTTCAATCTGGTGTTCGAGGTGGGCGCCGTGGCGTCGGCGTGACGGCGCGTAAGCGGTGGGAATCGGAGACAGCCAGGGCTGACCGGGAGCGACCAATGAGAGAATTCGACCCTGTTTCACTGGAGATAATCTGGAGCCGCCTCCTCAACGTCACCGAGGAGATGTGGACGACGATACTGCGGACGGCGGTTTCGACGATCATCGCGTCGGCCAACGACTTCGGGTGCGAGATCATGGACGCCGAGGGGCGTTCGATAGCACACGCCTACCGAAGCATGCCCGTATTCAACATGACGATGCCCAACGTCACCAAGGAGATTCTCAAGAAGTACCCGACCGACACCCTGAAGCCCGGCGACGTCTTCCTTACCAACGACCCCTGGCTGTGCGCGGGCCACCTGCCCGATATCGCGGTGGTGACGCCCATTTTCTTCCAGGGCAGGTTCGTGGGCTTCGCGGGAAACATCGCCAACACGTCAGACATTGGTGGCTCCCTGGATGCCAAGAACGTGCGTGACTCTTACGAAGAGGGAATCTTCTTTCCCATCTGCAAGCTGTACGACGACGGCGAGCCTAACGAGTTGGTGTTTGACATGTTCCGCTGGAACGTGCGCGCGCCGGACATGGTGCTGACCGACATCGAGGCGCAGGTGGCCGCCAACGAGGTCGGCATTAGGCGCGTGGTGGCGCTGCTGGACGAGTACAAGCTTGAGGACCTGTCCGCGCTGTCGCAGGCGATACGGGGCCGCTCCGAGGCCGCGATGCGCCGCGCCATAAGCGGCCTCCGCGACGGCGAGTACTACAACGAGGTCTACACCGACGGCGTGGGCACGCCACTCAAGATTGCCGTGAAAGTAACGGTGCAGGGCGACGAGATGGTGGTGGACTACGCCGGCTCGTCCCCGCAGGTGGACTGGGGCGGCATCAACTGCACTCTGATATACAGCACGGGCCACACGCTGTACCCGATGGCGTGTCTGCTCGCGCCGGATGTGCCGGTGAACGAGGGCTGCTTCCAGCCCATAACGACGGTCGCGCCGGAAGGCAGCATCATAAACTGCACCTTCCCGATCTCGGTCGGGTCGCGGGTCAACACTGGCTGGTACATTCACGGCGCGATCTTCGGCGCGCTGGCGCAGGCGCTTCCTGGGGACATACAGTCCGGCAACGGCCTGATGTCCAGCCTGCACACCTACGGATTCGACGGCGACGGGAAGGTGTTCAATGCCCACCTGTTCTGCGGCGGAGGCCGGGGAGCGACGAGCATGGGCGACGGCATGGGGCCGAACATGTTTCCGAGTAGTGCGTCCAACGTGCCGGTGGAAGTTTTCGAGTTGAACAGTCCCGCGCTGGTCCGCGCCAAGGAGTTCGTGACAGACTCGGCGGGCGCGGGGCGCCACAGGGGCAGTCCGGGCCAGCGGGTGGTCATGCGCAAGGCTCCCGGCCATCCCGGAAACCTGAACATCTACTTCCACCCGCACAGGATGCTGTTCCCGGCGCAGGGCATCTTCGGCGGCGGCGACGGCAGAAGAACGCGGGTTGTACTCAACGGGACCGCCCTGAGCGACGACCCTGAGAAGATGACGCAGGGCTACGTGGGGCTCGAGTCCGAGTCGGACGAACTGGTGGTGGAGTTTCCAAGCGGCGGCGGAATCTACGACCCTGGAGAGAGAAACCGGGAACTGGTGGAGCGCGACGTACGCGACGGTTTGGTGTCGTCGGAAGCGGCAAGCGGCATCTATGGCGCGGACTAGCTGTGGTTCGGACAGTTTTGAGACAAAACGCAACCGGTTTCATGTTGCATTCGACGCATTTGCCGTTTATGGTAGGCTGGCTCGGAACCAATGGACGCATCGCGCCACTTCAGTTGGACTCCGGATCGTTGTGTCGCTTGTCGCCCAGCCCGGAAACCGGGGATAGCGAATGCCTGGAGGTTGCAAGCAGCGCGGAACAGGTTTAGAGTGTAGCGGCTTTGGGCTGTGCATTTGAGATAGTGCGAACAGGAGGTCGTCCCACCAAGATCGCATGAGAGTCATTCTTCGTATCATAAGGATTGCCCTTCGGCATAAGTGGCGGCTGATTGGCGCCTACCTCGCGATGGCGGGCGCTGTCGCAGCATACCTGATGCTACCCGCTCTCTTCCGCGACGCAATCGACCGCATCTACTTCGCCTTCACGGAAGGCGGCGTAAGTGATCTTCCACGCGGTGAACTGCTGACAATAGCGGCCGCCATTGTTGTGCTGAGCATCGTGCGGGGGGTGTTGTCGTTCTTTCAGACCTACCTCGGCGAAGCCCTCTCCCAGCTCGTAGCGTTCGACATCCGTAACCGCTTCTACAATCACGTCCAGCACCTTAGCTTCGGGTTTCACGACCGCCACCACACCGGGAACTTGATGTCCAGGGCCATAACCGATGTTGAGAACATTCGGATGTTCATCAACATGGGTCTGGTCCGAATGCCCTACTTCATGGCCCTCTTCGTTATCGTGGGCATTATCATGATGTGGATGGACTGGCGACTTGGCCTGCTCAGCACCAGCTTCCTCCCGTTCGTGGCCTACCACTCGGTCGTCATGCGGCTGAAGATGAGGGCCATCTGGCTCAGCGTTCAAGAAAAGATGGCCGAGTTGAACACCGTGCTCCAGGAGAACCTGACCGGTGTTCGGGTGGTCAAGGCATTCGCGGCGGAGAGCCACGAGGAGGAACGCTACAGCACCCGCAACGCCAGCGTGGCCGAAGACATGGTGGAAGCCGAAAAGCTGCGAGCGTCCAACACTTCGTTCATGAACTTCGCCTTCCTCATTTCGCTCGCGCTCATCCTGTGGTTCGGCGGCTGGCGCGTCATCAACGGCGATATGACGCCGGGCGAACTCGCCGGATTCGTCTTCTACATGCAGATCCTGTCCATGCCAGTCCGTATGACGGCGTGGATGGTGAACGCGTACGCCCGGGCCACGTCCGCTGGCCAGCGGCTGTTCGAGATACTGGACACTGAGTCCCCGGTTCAGGAGAAGCCGGACGCGGGTGAGATGCCAAAGGTCAAAGGCCATGTGCGGTTCGAGAACGTATCGTTCAGCTACGATGACGACGTGCCCGTGCTGCGAGACGTGAACATCGAAGCCAAACCCGGCATGGTGATCGCGCTGCTCGGCGCACCGGGCAGCGGAAAAAGCACCGTAGTCAACCTGATCTCGCGATTCTATGACGTGTCCGGTGGCCGGATAACTATCGACGGTATTGACGTACGCGACGTGTCTTTCGAGTCGCTGCGTCGCAACGTGGGGTTCGTCCAGCAGGACGTCTTCCTGTTCACCACCAGCATGAAAGAGAATATCGCCTACGGCAGGGAGTCTGCGTCCGCCGCCGAAGTGACGCAGGCGGCCAAAATCGCCCAGCTGCACGACTTCATTGAGTCCCTCGACCAGGGCTACGAAACGCCCATCGGAGAGCGCGGCTCCACGCTTTCGGGCGGACAGCGCCAGCGTATGTCAATAGCGCGCGCCGTGCTCCTGGACCCTCCGGTGCTGATTCTGGATGACTCCACTTCGAGCGTGGACGCCGGCACCGAGGAACTCATACGCCGAGCGATGATTTCCGTTATGCAGGGCCGGACAACGTTCGTGATTGCCCACAGGCTGAGCACGGTGCACAGGGCAGACCTGATACTGGTGATGCAGGAGGGCGAAATCGCCGAACAGGGCACCCACCAGGAGCTTCTAGCCGAGGGCGGCTTGTACCGCGACATCTACGAACTGCAGCTACGGCCGCAGGAAGAGGTGATGAAGGACATGGAGGCGCCCGTGATAGTGACTGCGGAGGGCGACTCATGATGGGCGGCGGCCCCAGCAGCGGGGGGATGTTCCAGGGCACCAGGCGTGGCCACATAGACGACGAGGTCTTCGGCAGCGTTTACAACCGCCGGGTTGTGCTGCGAATGTTCCCTTACATGTTCAGGTACAAGGGCTTCGCGCTGATAGCCACGCTGTCCATGCTTGTGTTCACGGCCACGCAGATTGCCGTGCCGTGGCTGGTAGCGATCGGCATCGACGACTACATCTTGAGCGACGCGACGTTCGGCCAACTGACCCTATTGTTGGCAGTCTTCATCGGGGCGGCCGGTCTCAACTGGGTGTCCAACTACGCTCAGCAGTTGGCTATGGCCAAGGTGGGACAGGGCATCCTGTTCGGCTTGCGGCGCGACATGTTCGCGCACCTGCAAAAGCTGTCGCTGTCGTACTACGACAAGACCGAGGTCGGCCGGATTATGTCGCGCGTGCAGGGCGACACCGGACAGCTGCAAGAGTTTATGGCGCTGGTTGTGATGACCCTGGGAGACATGCTGTCGCTCGCTGGCATCGTGATCATGCTGCTCGTGCTCAACGTGAAGCTCGGCCTCATCTCGATGGTGACCATCCCCATTCTCATTCTCATCATGGCGTTCTGGCAGCCGTTCGCGCGCAAGGCGTTCATGCGGGTCCGGGTGGCCATTTCCATAGTCAACGGCGCGCTCAACGAGAACATAACCGGCATCCGCGTTGTCCAGAGCATGAACCGCCAAGACCGCAATCTGGAGGTCTTCGACGAAAAGAACCGCGAACATCTCAACGCGAATCTGTTCGCCAGCAGACTCTCTTCCGGTCTGATAGGCGTGGTGGACGTGCTGACCGCCGTCTCGATAGTGTTGGCCCTCGGATTCGGCGCGCAGATGATACTTAACAACGAGCTTGAAGTGGGCGCGCTGGTCGGATTCATCCTGTACATCCAACGCTTCTTCGACCCCATCCGTAACCTGACCATGCAGTACACGCAGCTTCAGCGCTCAATGGCTTCCGGCTCACGCATATTCGACCTGTTGGACACGCCGCTGGACCTGGAGGACGCCCCGGACGCTGTTGAACTGCCGCGGCTGCGCGGCGAAGTGGAATTCCGAAACCTCGACTTCTCCTATGTTCCCGAAGAGCCGATACTGAAGAACGTGAACCTGCACGTGAATCCCGGCGAGACGGTGGCTATAGTTGGCCCGACCGGCGCCGGCAAGACGTCGATGGTTTCGCTGCTTTCCAGGTTCTACGACGTGCCCCGTGGCAACGGCGCCATACTCGTGGATGGCTGGGACATACGCGACGTCACGCGCAACTCGCTTGCCCGGCAGATGAGCATGGTATTGCAGGAGCCTTTCCTTTTCTCCGGCACCGTGCGCGAAAACATCAAATACAACAACGGCGACGTGACCGACATGCGGATGATCGAGGCTGCGCAGGCGGTGAACGCCCACAACTTCATCATGCGGCTGGAGAACGGCTACGACACCTTCCTGGCGGAGCGCGGCGTTAACCTGAGCCTGGGGCAGCGTCAGCTACTCAGCTTCGCCCGCGCCATCGTGGCCGACCCCCGTGTACTCATCCTGGATGAGGCCACCGCCAACATCGACAGCTACACCGAGGTTCTGATCCAGCGGGCTCTGCAGAACCTGCTGAAGGACCGGACGGCCATCGTAATCGCGCACAGGCTGTCGACCATTAGGGGTGCGGACAAGATCGTCGTGCTGAACCTCGGCGAGGTTATCGAGGAAGGCACGCACGACCAGTTGCTGGCCCGTAACGGGCTGTACTCCCGGCTGTACGCCATGAACTACGCCTCGATTGAGGAGCCGCTGGAGTTAGCGGGCCGAGCCGACGGTGACTCGTAGCGGGATACCGCTACATGAGCCTGGGCTGGTTGGAGGCGCTGTCCTCGTACTCGACGCCCAGGTGATCGTAGGCGCGGCGGGTAGCCATCCGCCCGCGGGGCGTGCGGTCGAGAAAACCAAGCTGTAGCAGGTAGGGCTCGCACACGTCCTCGATTGTGTCCGACTCCTCGCTTATGGACGCCGCCAGGGTATCCAGCCCAACCGGCCCTCCGCCGAACTTCTCAACGATCGATTGCAGCACCCGCAGGTCCATGCTGTCCAGCCCGATGTGGTCGACTTCCAGTTGCGCGAGTGCCGTCCGGGCCACATCCAGGGTGATCACGTTGTCGGCCATCACCTGAGCGTAGTCTCTCACCCGCCGCAACAGGCGGTTTGCGACCCGGGGCGTTCCTCGGGCACGCAGCGCGATTTCCCGTATTCCGCCCGGTTCGGCGGTGATCTCGAGAATCCGCGCGGAGCGCTCGACTATGGTGCACATGTCCTCTTCGCCGTAGAAGTCCAGCCGGTACACCGACCCGAAGCGGTCTCTAAGCGGTGAGCTTACCATCCCGTAGCGCGTAGTGGCGCCGATGAGCGTGAACGGCTGAATGGCCAAGTTCATGCTGCGGGCGTTAAGTCCCTTGTCGATGACCCACGAGACGAAGAAGTCCTCCATCGCCGAGTAGAGGACCTCCTCCACCAGGCGGCTGAGCCGGTGGACCTCGTCCACGAACAGTATGTCGTCTTTGCGTAGCTGTGTCAGCAGCGCGACCATGTCGCCCGGGCGCTCGATGGCGGGGCCGGACGTGACGCGAATGCGTACGCCCATCTCCGTGGCGACGATGTTGGCGAGCGTTGTTTTGCCCAGGCCTGGCGGGCCGTACACCAGTAGATGGTCCAGCGGCTCGCCTCGCTGAAGCGCTGCCGTGATTGCGATCTGGAGGTTGCCCTTTACCGCCGCCTGACCCACGTACTCATCGAGCCGTCGCGGCCTGAGGCTCGTGTCGAGTGTGTGGTCGCCCTCCTGCTGGTTGCCGGAGACAATGCGTTCGGTCATGGGGACAGTACACCTTCCGGGGTATGCCTGCACTTTAGGCGCGGCTTGGCATGGTGTCAAGGAACGTGTATCGATGGCATTACGCTATAATGTTCACAACCCGATGCCCGAGGGGATGTATATGTTGCGCTGCCCCATAGACGACGACAGCGAATTGCGACTGGTCGAGGAACGCCACACCGAGGAACTGTTCGCGCTGGTAGACCGCAACCGCGCCTACCTGCGGGAGTGGCTACCCTGGCTGGACGCCACCACCACGGTGGAGGACGAGAGGGCGTTCGTCAGGTCGTCGCTGGAGGGTTTCGCCAAGGGCACGACGATAGAGTTCGCCATCTGGCACAAGGGCTGTATTTCCGGTGGTATCGGCCTTCACTTCATAGACGAGGTGAACCGCAGCGGGGAGATCGGCTACTGGGTGAGCGAGGACCTCCAAGGCAGAGGTCTTGTAACCCGCGCGTGCGGCGCAGTGCTGGAACACGCATTCAGGAACCTGGACCTGAACCGCGTCGTCATACGCGTGGACGTCGGCAACGTGCGGAGCCGCGCCATCCCCGAGCGGCTCGGATTTACACAGGAAGGCGTCACGCGCCAGTCCGACTGGCTGTACACCCGCTTCCGGGACATGGTGCTGTACAGCATCCTCGCCGACGAGTGGAGTCCCTCGAACGGAGGCGCAACGGGTGACTGAGTTCCAGCACCTGAACCGGGAGGCCACGCGCATCTGGGGCGTCAACGCGGACTTCTGGAACGCGCGGATGGGCGAGGGTAACGACTTTCACAAGCAGCTTGTCGAGCCGAGCCAGTTACGCCTGCTCGCGTCTGTCGAGGGCAAGCGAGTGCTGGACGTGGCGTGCGGAAACGGTCAGTTCGCCCGAAAGCTCGCGGAACTGGGCGCGACCGTAGTCGGCATCGACGCCGCCGAGGGTATGGTTCGCAATGCCAGGGCGCGCGGCGCGCAGGGGCCTGGCGACATCGAGTACCACGTGATTGACGCGACCGACGAGACGGCGCTGCTCGCGCTCGGGGAGCGGAGTTTCGACGCGGCGGTGTGCACAATGGCCATAATGGACATCGAGAGCGTCCGCCCGTTGGCACAGGCATTGACGCGCCTGCTGAAGCCCGGAGGACCGTTGGTCTTCTCTGTTATGCACCCGTGCTTCAACTCGCCTGACATCACCATGACGGCTGAGGTGGAGGACAAGGGCGGTGAGATTGTGGAGGAGTTCTCAGTAAGGGTGGGTCGGTACGCCAGCGCCTACACCGCAAGAGGACTGGCGATGGTCGGCCAGCCGGAGGCGCAGTACTACTTTCACAGGTCCATCAGCGAACTGTACGGGGTCTTCTTTGGTGCTGGATTCGCACTGGACGGTATCGAGGAGCCCTGCTTCAGTCGGACCGGCACCGGAAGCACCGTGGTTTCGTGGGCCAATTTCACCGACATTCCGCCGGTGCTCGTGTCACGTATGAGATTGCTGGAGGCAGATAGATGAACGCAGAACAGCCCGGTTGGACCGAGGAGGACTCTGCGCTCTACCGGGAGCTGACGGCAGTGGCCGTGCCCCGCCGCGAGGAGCAGTTGGCCGCGCTGGTGGCCCTGCTGCCGTTCGGGCGAGACGAGCCGTTCAGCGTCGTGGAGCTTGGCTGCGGAGAGGGAGTGCTGGCCGCGGCGGTGTTGGACGCCTACCCCCGGGCGAGGGTTCTCGCTCTCGACGGCTCGGCATCCATGCTCAGGGAGACGGCGGCGCGGCTGGAGAGGTTCGGGGAGCGCGCCCGGCACGGCGAGTTCGACCTGGCCTCGTCCGAGTGGCGGGGCCGTATGGCGGGCGCCGACGCTGTGGTGTCGTCGCTTGCGATTCACCACCTGACGGACGATGGCAAGAGGCGTCTGTTCGAGGACGTGGCTCGAGAGACGACGGAGCGGGCTGCGCTGCTTGTCGTCGACGTTGTCGAGCCTACGCGGGACGAGGCGTGGGCGTATTATGCGGACGTGTACGACATTGCCACGGAGCAGAGATCGCGTGAGGAGACCGGCTCCGGCGAGCTGTATCAGCGACTCGTTGAGGAGGAGTGGAACTTCTTTCGCTTTCCCGAACCCAGCGAGATGCCCTCGCCGCTGTACGACCAGCTTGCGTGGCTGCGGGAGGCGGGATTCGTGTCTGCGGACTGCTTCTGGATGCTGGCCGGACATGCCGTCTACGGGGGATACAAGCGAGGCGCTGGCGCGACAAGCGAGAGGATTGCGTACGGACAGGCGCTGCGTACAGTGCGAGCGCAGCTTGGAGCCTGTGTCAGATTACTAGGTAGGGGTATTGGGCTAGGCGTTTGAGGGAGGTTGCCCATGGTCTTGCCGAGTGCGGGCCGACCAGTGCGGGCATGGATGCTTCGGGCAGGTCACCGGTTCCCGGCTTGGTCGCGGTCTTGGGGCGTGGGCGGAGGCGAGCCGGCGATCTATCGGGTCGAGTTACGCTTGTGGTGTGGCAGTGTCTGGACAGTTCCTGGTTGCGGCACAGCTGAATCGTCTTGGCCATGTGGTTGGCTCCGCGTATCGTCCAACTCATGCCTCGTTTCTTCATCCGGTTCGCTGTGAGCTTGTCTCCATTGGACTCCATCGTTCCCAGACTCCGAGCATCTATGGGGACATCCAAGACGCGGTTGCGCCAGTCCACCCCGGCCGCTACGTTGCACTCTACATACCGTCTGTCTTTGGCGGAGGTCCTGGTCCTGGCAGGGGCGGCTCGTTCCATCCGCGACAGAGCCTGCCGGCTATCCCCTGAGCGTATCGCCTCGTAGATGGCGCGTCCCAGCTTCTTGCCGTACCCTCGACCGCACGCACGCGCCAGATGGAAACCGTCCAGTTGGAACTCTGAGTTGGGCAGTTCATATGCCCCCTGGCGTATCCAGTTGGCGCCGTCTCCACCCACTACGAACCGCTTGACCGCATCGAGCGCGTACTGCTTGCCCCACTCAAGACTCGCCCCCTCCCAGAACGGGATCGACTCTTGTGCGTGTGCGTACACCCTCTTACCCACCAGTTCGTAGCGGCCTTCGGCCACCTCACGCCACCCACGATAGGCTATGCCACACTTGAGCTCGTAGTGCTTTCGGTCTTCTCGCTGCAAGTGTATCCACACCCCGTCCGCCTCGGTGTAGAGAAGCTCCTGTCTCTGAAGACCAGCGCTCATGTCCTCCCCACGCTCGAACTGCCTCTCCCAACGCTCTCGCTCCTCACACAGCGCGTCTTCTCCCACTCTCTGCAGCAGCCGATGCACCGTGTTGGGTGACAACACTCCCGCTGTCAACGCGCTCACCGTCTCAGACACCTTCCTAAAGGGCATGTCAGTCGCCATCTCCACCACTCGCTCGGCTATCGACGGACTTGCCAGTTGCTGGGGCTTCCATCCCATGCGCTCGTCCAGGGCGAACACAGTCTCGCCTTCTGAGTCCCGGTACAGCCTGCGCCTTACGGTAACGTCTCCGAAGCGCATCACCATCGTCCTGTCGTACATACCCACCACGCTCCAGCCCCTGGGCTTGCGACTCAGCAACTCGTCGTCGATCGCCTTCAACTCGGCAACCATCACATTGCGCGAATGCTCGCAACCAGCCCTGTAGCTCCTCTCCTCCAAGCCCACATACTCCCGACCCTGTTCCGCTCCAATCCATTCGTGTACGCTAAGTGTGGCCATCAGCTTTGCACCCATCTTTGTTTTGGTTAAGACAAGTGTAAACTGATGGCCGCCTAGTAACCTGACACAGGCTCCGCAGCTAGCCTGAAATTGACACTCCAACTACTACGCTCTACACTCGAACCGGCCAATACGCAAGGGCTTTGTCGCCCCGTGTCGTGACGTAGAGGAGAACCCATGCCCAGCCAATCAAAGCACGAGTGGACGGATAACACCCTCGGGCCTCTTGTGAAGCGGTTCGGCGAACGCCAGCCGAGCTTCGAGACGTCGTCAGGCGTCGAGGTCGAGCCGCTCTACACGCCGGAGGACGTCAACGGCGGCGGCTACGACGACAGCCTGGGCTACCCGGGCGAGTATCCCTTCACCCGTGGTGTGCAGCCCAACATGTACCGCGGCCGCCTGTGGACGATGCGGCAGTACGCGGGCCTGGCGTCCCCCGAGGAGTCCAACCGCCGCTACCGCTACCTGCTCGAGCAGGGCCAGACCGGGCTGAGCGTCGCGTTCGACTTGCCAACCCAGATTGGCTACGACTCGGACCATCCGATGGCAGCCGGCGAGGTAGGGCGCACTGGTGTGCCCATTTCCAGCCTGGCGGACATGGAAGTGCTTTTCGATGGCATACCGCTTGACAGGGTCAGCACGTCCATGACCATAAACTCCACGGCCTCGATTCTGCTGGCGCTATACGTCGCCGTGGCCAAGCGCCAGGGCGTGCCCACCAACAAGCTGAACGGAACAGTCCAGAACGACATTCTCAAGGAATACATAGCGCGGGGCACGTACATCTACCCTCCCCGTCCATCGATGCGGCTGGTGACCGACGTGTTCCAGTACTGCTCGGAGGCGACGCCGCGCTGGAACACCATTAGCATCAGCGGCTACCACATGAGCGAGGCCGGAGCGACGGCGGCGCAGGAATTGGCATTCACCTTCTCCAACGCGATTGCCTACGTGGAGGCCGCGCTCGAGGCCGGCATGGATGTTGATTCCTTCGCGGGCCAACTCTCGTTCTTCTTCGTCGCGCAGAGCAATCTGTTCGAGGAAGCCGCCAAGTTCAGGGCCGCGAGGCGCATGTGGGCGAAGATAACCCGCGAGCGGTTCGGTGCGAAGGACCCACGCTCCTGGCGGCTGCGATTCCACACGCAGACCGCCGGAGTGACGCTGACCGCTCAGCAACCGGACAACAACGTGATCCGCTCCACCGTGCAGGCGCTGGCGGCGATACTCGGCGGCACGCAGTCTCTGCACGTGAACTCTCGCGACGAGGCGCTCGCGCTCCCAACCGAAGAGGCGGTGCGATTGTCATTGCGCACGCAGCAGATTCTCGCGCACGAGAGCGGCGTGACGGACACCGTGGACCCTCTGGCAGGCTCCTACTACGTGGAGAGTCTGACCGACCAGCTCGAGGAGAGGGCGTTCGATTACATCGAGCGAATCGACGAGATGGGCGGCGCTCTGGCGGCACTCGACCAGGGCTACCAGATTCGCGAGATTCACGAGAGCGCATTCAGGCGGCAGCAGGAGGTCGAGGATCGCCGGCGAGTCGTCGTAGGGGTGAACGAGTACCAGGTGGAGACGCCTCCCATCGAGAAGCTACAGACCATAGACGAGGACGAGACCGGCAGGCAGCTTGCCCGCGTAGCTCGCGTGCGCAACGAGCGGGACGGCGAGGCGGCTGCCGCGTCGCTGGCTAGGCTTCGGGATGCCGCGCTGGGCGGCGACAACACGGTGCCTGCGATACTGGAGTGCGTGGAGGCCTATGCCACCGTCGGGGAGATTTCCGGCGTGTTCCGAGAAGTGTTTGGCGAGCAGCAGGAGATTTCCCCGTTCTAGAGCGTGGCATAGCAACCGTAGAAACTCACACCGGGACAAGCCATATTCTGATTTGGCGGGACAGGCCTTACAGGCCGTAGAGGAATGAGAACATGAGCGACCTTCTGCTATCTGAAGACGAGCTTCTGCTCAAGAACACCGTCCGCGATCTGGCGGACCAGGAGTTGGCGCCGCGCGCGGCCGGCTACGACGAGACGGGTGAGTTCCCGTGGGAGAACGTCCGGCAGATAGGCGAGTTGGGGCTGTTCGGGCTGACCATCGACGAGGAGTACGGCGGCAGCGGCGGAACGGCCCGACAACTCTCCATCGTCGTCGAGGAGATCGCGCGCGGGTGCGCCGCGACGAGCGTGATCTATGTCGCACATCTTTCGCTGTGCTCCCAGTTCATCCATATGTTTGGTACCGAGGGCCAGAAGAAACAGTTCCTGCCGCCCCTCGCCAGCGGGCAGGAGTTAGGCGCGTTCGCGCTCACCGAGCCGGGATCCGGCAGCGACGCGGGCGCGATGCGTACCACAGCCACGCGGTCGGACGGACACTACCTGCTTAGTGGCAGCAAGCTGTACATCACCAACGGCACGGAGGCGAGTACCTTCGTCGTGCTCGCCAGCCACGACTTGAGCCTGCGAACGCGGGGCGTCGACGCATTTATAGTCGAGCGCGACCTGCCGGGATTCGACGTGCATCCGCAGCACGGCAAGATGGGAATGCGGGCGTCCACCACGAGCGAGCTGGTCTTCGACGGCTGCCCGGTGCCGGCCGAGAACCGCCTCGGGGACGAGGGGGACGGTTTCCGCGAAACAATGCAGGTGCTCAACGCGAGCCGCATCGGGATCGCGGCGCAGGCCGTGGGCATAGCGCAGGCGGCCTACGATTCCGCGGTGTCGTACGCCAAGCAGCGGGAGGCGTTCGGACAGCCCATAGCGGAGTTCCAGGGCACGCAGTGGAAGATCGCCGACATGGCCACGCGCATCGACGCGGCACGCCTGCTGGTGCATCGCGCGGCCTCCCTGCTGGACAAGGGCCTTCCATTCGTCACCGAGGCGTCGATGGCCAAGCTGTTCGCGTCGCGGGTTGCGGTGGAGACGGCGGATCAGGCTGTTCAGATTCACGGCGGCGCGGGCTACTTTGCGCCGACGCCGGCGGAACGCTACTTCCGAGACGCCAAGGTCACAGAGATATACGAGGGTTCGTCCGAGGTGCAAAGGCTCATCATCGCGAGGAACCTGCTCCAGACAAGGTAGCTGCCATTTAACAGTCCCATTCCCCTTGATGGGGAAGGTCAGGATAATGAGTCAATGAGCGAAACGCCTGTTTGCACGGCAAGACATCTGAACCACGTGTGCATAGCAGTCAGTGACATCGACGACACTCTGGCTTTCTATCTGCGCACGTTCGGCGTGGGTGACGCCGATGTTGAGGACTTGGAAGACCAGGGAGTGAGGGCCGCGCTCGTGCGAGTGGGGGGAAGCCAGCTTGAGTTCATTCAGCCGACTGATCCCGGCGGCGGTGTGGCGCGCTTCATTGAACGGCGCGGAGAAGGCGTGCACCACATCGCGTTCGAGGTAGAAGACCTGCAGGGTCAGCTCGACAGGCTGGCCGCGCAGGGCGTGCAACTCATAGACGCGGCGCCCCGCGAGGGGTTGTCCGGCGAGATCGCGTTCATTCACCCGCGGGCCACAAGGGGCGTGCTCATAGAGCTCGTTGACCAGGACGGCGCCAGGAGGTAGACGCTTTGACGACGAGGGTTATCAGGGTGCTAGTGGCCAAGCCAGGGCTGGACGGCCACGACCGGGGCGCGAAGATCATCGCGAGGGCGCTGCGAGACGACGGTATGGAGGTGATCTACACCGGCATCCGGCAGACGCCGGAGATGATAGTCGAGGCGGCCCTGCAGGAGGACGTGAACGTAATCGGGCTGAGCATTCTGTCCGGCGCGCACATGCAACTCTTTCCCAAGATAGTCGAGGGACTCAACGACAACGGCATGGAGGACGTTCTGCTCGTCGCCGGCGGCATCATTCCGGAGGACGACCGGGAAGCCCTGGAGCAGATGGGCATTAGAGGCGTGTTTGGACCGGGTACGACCACCGGCGAGATAATCGCCTTCATTCGAGGGGAGCTCGGTGGGGAGGCATCGCCAGGGGCGTGACGCCGCGAACGAATCGTACTCAGTTTACGGGCGGCGGCTGTATATCCACGGGAGCGTCGTAGTTGCTGATCACCGCCTCGACGTCCACCGTCAGATTGCCGCTCAGTAGCTCGCTGGAGGTGCCGCCGGCCGTGTCGGAGGAGACGCCGGCCACGCTCGCCTCAATTCTCCTAAGCCTGAGTTCTTCCAAATCCACCCACAGGTCCAGCGTGATTGGTTCGTCTGCCCCAAGTTCCAGCTCAGCCCCGCTCAAGCGGAGACGATACGCCTTCGCGCCATCGAGGTCCTCAATGCCCACCAACGTCGGCTCCGCCGTGAGCGACGACAGGGTTCCCGGCATGGCGAACATGGCTATGGGCTCGGGAAAGGCCTCCAGGGCCGTGGAGTTCGCCTCCCACTCTCCGGTTGTAGGGTTCTTTGCGTAGTAGTCTTCTCCAATGAGCACGATCTCGGTTTCGATAGAGAAGAATCCAAGCGACATCGTCATGTCGCCGCGCAAGCGGTCGGGCCGCTGGAAGTCCCCCTCGAAAGTGAAAGGCAGTTCCAGCGTCGTTCCCTCCTCTTTGACCGTGATGACGGCCTCCACCAGAAAGTGGTACGACTCGGCCTCGGCCAGGGCGTCGAGCACGGCCGCTAGGATGTCTTCGGCATCGGCTTCGCCTGCCGGTGCGGGCGCGGGCGTCGCGACTACCGGAGCGGACGTTACAGGCATCGCGGTGGGCGCGGGCATCGGGGATGGAGTGGGAACCGGCGTCGCGGTGGGCGCGGGCGTCGGGGATGGAGTGGGAACCGGCGTCGCCGTAGGTGCGGGTGTGGACGTTGGCTCCGGCGTGGGGGTCGCGTCGTCCTCGCCGGAAACATCGCAGGCCGTCACTGCTGAGAGTGCCAGCAGGAGCGTCGCGAACATCAATGCCAGTCTGGTCATTTTCCTCTCTCAGGGGCCGCGGTGTGCCGATGCCCGCGGCTTTCGATCTCAGACACCATTAATGTTAGCACACGCGGCTGGGGCCACACGCGGTGGGAGCGGCGCGTTATGATCGAGGCGCTGGTGCTGGATTTCGACGGCACCATACTGGAAACGGAGACGCCGGATTACCGTAGCTGGCAGGAGACGTTCGAATCATTCGGCGTGAGCCTGGATCCTACGTTGTGGGCGTCGTATGTTGGCGGGGCGTCGGGAGGGTTCGACGCGGTTGCCCACCTGGTCGAGCTGTCAGGGCGAGTCATCGACCAGGAGGCCGTGCGCCTGGATCGTAGGCGGCGATATCTCGAACTGGTGGCGGCCGAACCGCTGCGCCCGGGGGTGCTGGCAATAATCGAGTCCGCGGAAAGGTTGGGGCTGAGGCTGGGGGTCGCGTCCAGCGCGACGCGTAACTGGGTGGTCGGACACTTGAAGGGACGAGGGCTGATGGGAAAGTTCGGCTCGGTGTGGTGCGGGGATGACGTGAGTGTTGTGAAGCCCGATCCGGAGGTCTACCTTGCCGTCACGGAGGAGCTGGGTGTCGCGCCAAGCCGGGCGCTCGCCATCGAGGACTCGGCGAGAGGGGTAGCGTCGGCGAAGCGCGCTGGGCTGCCCTGCGTTGCGGTGCCGAACTCCATCACCGCCGGGATGGACTTCAGCTGGGCGGACGCGGTGTATCCAACGCTGGAGGGCGTGTCCCTGGAGGAGATGATCGGCTTGCTTGACCCTCGTTGAACCGCTACCCTAGACTCGCTCAGCTTCCGCGACGGGCTATTTCGCGGACCCCCAGGAGGCCCGCCACATGCTCATTACAGACGTTGCCGTCACTACGCTGTTCTACCCTCACACGACGCCCTTTCAGGACGCCACTATGCCGCCGCCAGGCCCCGACTCAGGGGGCCGCGGTCAGCTATTCGTGCACATCTACACCGACGAGGGTATAGAAGGACTGGGAATCGGCCAGTCGTCTCCGGGCGTGAGGCAGGTCGTGGAGACGGCGCTGCGGGACGTGCTAGTCGGGCGAGACCCGCTGGAGATCGAGCGGCTGTGGCACGACATGTTCTGGAGGGTGAGAGGCTACGGGCGCAAGGGCGTGGCCTTCTGCGCGCTGTCCGCCGTGGACATCGGGCTGTGGGACCTGAAGGCGAAGAGCGTGGGGCTGCCGTTGTACCGGCTGCTGGGTCCCTTCACGGACACGGTGCCGATCTACGGCAGCGGCGGGTGGACCAACTTCAGCGAGGACGAGTTGGTGGCGGAGATGGCGGGCTACGTCCAGCAGGGCATTCCTCGGGTAAAGATGAAGGTCGGCAAGGACTTCGGGTCCGCGGAGCGGGAGGATCTGCAGCGGCTGGCGGCGGTGAGGCGGGCGCTGGGCGACGACGTGGCGATCTACGTGGACGCCAACAACGGCTATTATGCCAAGCAGGCCATCTACATGGCACGTGAGTTCGAGCAGCTTCAGGTCGGGTGGTTTGAGGAGCCGGTGCTTGCGGACGACATCCGGGGCCTGGCGCGAGTGCGTGAGGCCAGCGCGATTCCGGTCGCCACGGGTGAGCACGAGTACACTAAGTACGGCTTCGGCGAGCTTATCGCGGCGGGCGGCGCGGACATCGTGCAGCCGGACGTCGGTCGGGTCGGCGGCGTGACCGAGTGGATGAAAGTCGCGCACCTGGCGCACTCGTTCAACCTGCCGGTGGCCCCTCACGCGGTGCAGCTCGTGCACCTTCACCTGGCCTGCGCGACGCCCAACCTGAAGGTGGTGGAATACATGAACACCGGGCTGGAAGGTGACCGGGTGTGGTACACCGAGTTCCCTGAGCAGCAGGGCGGCATGTGGTCGCCGTTCCCGGACAAGCCGGGGCTCGGGTTGGAGCTAGACCCCTATGCCGTCGAGCGTTGGAGTGTGCCGGGATAGGTCACCAGCCTATGGCGTAGCAGGCCCTCCTGGGGTCGCCGCCAGTGCTCAGCACGCCGGTTGCCGGGTCGCGGTGGGCGACCGTGGCGCCCATGCCGCAGACGGCGCTGGAATTCGGCTTATGGCCCATCGCGGCGAGTTCGGCGACCGTTTCCTCCGAGAAGCCCGGCTCCAGTGATAGCTGGCCTGGGTAGTGCGTGTGCGGGTAGAAGGAGTTGACGGCGCTGTCGGTGGCGAACCGCGGAGCCTCTATAGCCTGCTGCGGGTTCATGCCGAACACCAAGGTGTTCAGGATTAGCTGCACGTTGGCCTGGGCCTGGTGGTCGCCGCCGGGGCAGCCGACCGTCATCAGCGGCTGGCCGTCTTTTGCGACGATATAGTTGACCAGGGTGGTGCGCGGGCGCTTGTTTGGCTCGAGCACGTTGGGATGGCCCCGCCTGAAGTTCAGCATCTCCATCCTGGTGCTGAGGGCGCAGCCGATTTCGGGGAAGTAGACCGACTTGGCGAATCCACCGCCGCTGGGCGTGGCGCAGACCATGTTGCCATCGCGGTCCAGCGCGGCGACGTGGGTGGTGCCGCTGTCGTCGCCGGCGCCGTCGCCCGGAACGCCCGCCGGGGCCGGCGCCTGGGCATGGGGCCTGGACGCCGAGGAGAAGCGCCAGGGGTCGCCCGCCGGCGGCAGATCGGGTGTGGCCTCTGACGGGTCAATGAGCGCGGCGCGGTCGGCGGCGTACTGCTTGGACAGCAGGCCGTCCACCGGGATGGTGGAGTAGTTGGGGTCGCCGTAGTGGGCTTCCCTGTCCGCGAGGGCGAGTTTCAGGGCCTCAGTCACGGTGTGGACGTATGCCGCCGAGTTGTGGCCCATGGACCTGAGGTCGAACCGCTCGAGGATGTTCAAGGTCTGGTGCAGCACCGCGCCCTGGGTCCAGGTGGACTGGCCGTGGACGTCGTAGCCGTGGAAGCTCGTGGAGATGGGCTGTTCGTATTCGGCCTCGAATCCGGCGAGGTCTTCCAGGCTAAGGATGCCGCCCGCGCTCTGGGCGCAGTCGACGATAGTTTGGGCGATGTCGCCGCGGTAGAATGCGTCGCGCGCGGCGCGGATGCCGTCGCGCCTGTGGCCGGAGGCGGCACTCTCGGCGGCGACCATGCGCTTGAAGACTTCTGCGAGGCCGGGCTGGACGAGCACCGAGCCGGGCGCGGGCACCTCGCCGTCCTCGTAGAAGACCGACGTGCCACCGGGCGGGTAAAGCTCGAACTGGCGCCGGGTGGCGGCGTTCTTCATCCGCTCCAGCATGTACTCGTAGTTGGGAATGCCGCGCTCGGCGTAGTGAATCGAGGGCGCGAGCACCTCGCCGAGCGTCCGGGTGCCGTAGCGGTCGGCGAGGGACAGCAGAGCGTCGACGATGCCGGGGACGGTGAACGAGAGGTGGGCCTGCTCTCCGGGGCCGGTAGGAATCTCATCCAGGCCGAGCGACTCGTAGAACTCGACGGTCGCCTTGCCGGGGGCGGTGCCCTGCCCGCTCAGCGACAGGAGGTCGCCGCTCTCGGCGTGGTAGAGCATGAAGACGCCTTCCGCGGCGAGGGAGTAGGACGCGATAGGCTCGACCACGGCGGCGGCGAACGCGGCGGCGGCCACGGCGTCGAAGGCGTTGCCGCCGTCGAGCAGCATCCTCATGCCCGCCATGGAGGTGAGGTAGTGGCCGCTGGAGATTACTCCCTGCGTGGCGTAGACGACCGGCCTGCCGGTGGGAGGGCGTTCCGGGTCGCCCTGTTCGAGCGTGTATATCTGCTGAGAGTTTGTCATCTGCCGCCCTCCTGTGGCCGTTATCGGCGCTTTCGCTGGTGGCACTACTATACCCGCTGGGGTTGGGTTTGTCAGCCGACGGTCGCAGGGCCGGACCTTTGGAGATAAGGCACGGGCCGGCTGATGACTGGGTAGCCCGAAAAAAACTGCTCCAAAATGCACCATTCCGCACCATCTGCCCCATTTCCTAGCTGAGCGGCCCGGCTTTTCGCGACGTTGGCCGTGTCGTTTGTCCCGTTTGGTGCGCAATCTACGTCCGAAATGGGACAGCGCGATACACTGAGCTTGCCGTCGGCCGAGTCGTTCGAGGCCGGCGAATGGTGATGTCGGTATGTCATGGAGAGAATAGCACGAATGTACGGCAGTTTCAAGAGGGTTGGCAGGCCCCAAATCCACCGCCTAGTTACAAAAGAAGGCCTCGTTGGAGCCGGCTTTAAAGCCGGCTATGATGGTAGTGAACAACAACAAGCCATCACCAACGAGGTGCGACTATTATGCATCAGGGAACGCTTCCTTTCCACTACGCGGAGGAGAACGAGTCGACGGGCATGACGGCGTTGGCGGGTCTGCCGGCGTATCTGGAGTTGGCCTCTGTGGCGCGATTGGGGGAGTCGGTGCGCCGTCACGTGGGAGTGAGAGAGGGCACGCAGGGATGGACCGACGCCCAGATGGTGATAGCGCTGATGATGCTGAACCTGGCCGGAGGGGAGTCGGTGGACGACCTGCGGCTGTTGGAGAAGGACGAGGGTCTGGGAAGGGCGGTGTCGGTTGCGGAGTCTCACCGGATGAAGCGCGCAGAGCGCAGGGCGCAGCGCGACAGGTGGCGTGTACACAGGAGTCGCGCGGCGCCGTCGCCAACGGCGGTGTTCAGGTATCTGGGCAGTTTCCACGACGAGGCCGAGGAGGCCGGGAGACGGCCTGAGGGTGCGTTCATACCGGCGGCCAACGACGCGCTGAGGGGGCTTGGGAAAGTCAACGCGGACCTGGTGGGGTTCGCGGGGAGGCATTCGGGACACGCCGAGGCGACGTTGGACATGGACGCCACGCTGATAGGGACCAACAAGCGGCAGGCCAGGCACTGCTACAAAAAGTACAAGGCGTACCAGCCGCTGACCACCTACTGGCATGAGGCGGACTTGGTGGTGCACTCGGAGTTCAGAGACGGCAACGTGAACGCGGGCTACGAGCAGCTGAGAGTGTTGAAGGAGTCGCTTGGGTGTCTGCCCGCGGGCGTGAGCAAGGTGATGATGAGGTCTGATTCGGCAGGCTACCAGAAGGAGCTTCTGAAGTACTGCGCGGAGGGGAGGGATGAGCGGTTCGGAGTGATCGAGTTCTGTGTGGGAGTGAACGTGATGGAGGAGTTCAGGGCGGCGGTGAGTGAGGTGGAGGAGGAGGAATGGCACGACCTGTACAGGACCGATGGTGAGCGCACCGGCCAGCAGTACGCCGAGGTGTGCTACGTGACCAGTTGGACCGGATACAGCAGGAACAGTCCCGACTACCGCTTCATCGCGATAAGGAAGCCTGTGAGGAACCCGCCGCTGTTCGACGTGGAAGGGGAGAAGTCGTCGGTCCCCATCATGGAGATGGGGGATGGCAACTGGTACAAGGTGACGGGAGTGGTGACGAACCGGGAGTTGGCCGGGGATGAGCTTATCGGGTGGTACAGGCAGAGGTGCGGCAAGGGCGAGGAGGTGCATTCGGTGCTGAAGGAGGACCTTGCGGGAGGCAGGCTGCCGTCGGGGAAGTTCGGGGTAAACGCGGCGTGGTGGGCGATAGTGGTGTTGGCGTTCAATCTGAACTCGGCGATGAAGCAGCTTGTGCTGGGAGGAGAGTGGGTGAGCAAGCGTCTGAAAGCGGTGCGCTTCGGGATCATCTGCGTTGCCGGACGAGTGGTCAGACACGCAAGGAGCCTCATCATACGTCTCGCCAGAGGGCACCCTGCCTATGAGTTGCTCGTCGACGCGCGTCGCAGGCTACGGGCACTGGCCAACACGCCGCTCGGGGCCTGACTCTCCCAAAGAGTCCCCACACACTCGAGGCGACTGAACCGAAGTCGCAGGCTACGCTGTGTCCGAAAGACGGCCAAAACACTCCCCGCACCGCCGATGAGACCGTCGCACGCCGCCCAAAACATCGCAGCGGCCTCCCCTGTGCCAACCGACCGACCCTGAACCGCACATCTACCCTCGCGACACCATCACAAAACTCCCCCGCGAAAGTCAGGCGGTGGATCTGGGCAGGCGGAGTCCCGCGTGCGACGGTTGAGACGGACACTTCGCACTCGGCGTGACTGGGTTGACTGAGGGGTTTTGACGGCGACGGCTTTGGATTCCTCGGCTTCGCTCGGAATGGCGTATGGGGTGTGAACGGGAAGATATGGGACGTGAGCGGGCAGGCATGGTGCATGAGCGGCGCAGGCATGGTGCGCGGGCGGGGCAGGCATGGGACGCGTGTGGGCGGGCGTTGGGCGCGTTCGGCGGGGCATCGGACGTGGCCAGTGTGACAGGTCGGGCGGCGTGTGAGAAGATTGGGATCGGCCGGCGGGGCAGGCTCTAGTCTTCCCCCATCAAGGGGGAAGGGACCTCTTGGAAAGGAGCTAAGACAATGAGCGGTATCTGGCCGGGGGACACGAGGTGCGTGGTGATGCTGGGCTTCGACGTGGACGGCGTGTCGGGCGCGCTGTACCAGAACCCGGACACGGCGCGTCTGCCCAGCTTCATGTCGATGCGCGAGTACGGTCCAAGTGTGGGCAGCCCCCGCATCCTGGGGATGCTGGAACGGCACGGAATCGAGGCCAGCTTCTACGTGCCGGGCTACGTGGCCGAGACGCACGAGCAACTGCTGATCGACATCAGGGAGGCGGGTCACGAGGTGGCGCACCACGGCTACATGCACGAGCCGCCCGCGACGATGACGCCAGACAAAGAGGAAGAGGTGCTTGTGCGGGGCATCGAGATAATCGAGCGCATCACGGGCGAGCGGCCGGTGGGCTACCGGTCGCCTAGCTGGGAGCTGAGCGAGTCCTCGCTACCTCTTCTGCTGAAGCACGGCTTCCTGTACGACTCGAGCATGATGGGGAACGACATACCGTACATCGTGGACGCCGACGGGGGCGACATCGTGGAGATTCCGGTGCATTGGGAGTGGGACGACGCGCCTTACTTCAGCTACGCGCCGGCGCTTGGCGCGCGCAGCCCGATGGCGAGCCCGGAGCACGTGTACCAGGTGTGGTCCAGCGGATTCGAAGGGGCGTACGAGTACGGGCGGGCGTTCGTGCTGACGATGCATCCGTGGATCATCGGGCGGCCGGGGCGAATACGGATGCTGGACAGGCTGATCCGACACATGCGGAGCTTTACGGGAGTGGAGTTCATGCGGCTCGACCGGGTGGCGGCGATGTTTCGGGAATAAGTTCGATTGTCCATGGCGGGGGGCTGTGGTAGGGTAGGTGCAACATCGTTTGGGGGCGGTTTTTCGTCATATGATCGAGTTCAGGTGTACTGTTCAAGAGGGTTGCGTTGCGGAAG
The DNA here is from genome assembly GCA_965204815.1 of Dehalococcoidia bacterium. Classification (GTDB taxonomy): domain Bacteria; phylum Chloroflexota; class Dehalococcoidia; order Lucifugimonadales; family CATOSD01; genus CATOSD01. The sequence continues at coordinate 2,194,045 of OZ242014.1, read as the reverse complement.
AGCTACGCCCCAAGCTGGCGTCGGAGTTGGCACGGGTGAGCGCGGAGGCGCTGGGCAGTGCGCCGGATGACGTGGCAGTGGAGTTCGTGGAGATACCGCACGGTTACGGATTCCGGGCGGGCGAGCTTTCGAAGCTGTCGTCCGTTCGGGGAACCATCGATCCGGGGCTGGACCAGGAATCCCGCGTCGCGTTCATGCGACGGATACACGAGGCGTGGGTGGCGGTCACCGGCTGTCCCGACGAGGAGTTGAACGTATCCGCGAGAGACAGGGGAGCATAGGGCCTATAGGACAGCGCTTTCATCACCCCCATCCTAACCTTCCCCCATCAAGGGGGAAGGGACTTTGTAAGGGACCAGGAGGACAAGATTATGCCGTTGTACAGGTGCAGCGTTCCAAAGGGGTCCGTAACGTTCGAGAAGCGACATGAGATTGCACGCGCGTTCACGGACATTCACACCGGCACGACCGGCGCGCCGAGGTCTTTCGTGCAGGTCGTGTTCTCGGAGGACGAGTCGGAGTTCGCCGAGGAGTACTACATCGACGGCGGCAATCGCGCCGGCCGACCCGAATCGCTCAAGATCCGTATGCTGGGCGACATCAAGGCCGCGTTCAGTGAGATCACGGGCGTACCTGTCGCGAAGATAGGCGGGAAGATCACGGAGGGCCCCGCCTCGTGGTCCCTACACGGCGGCGTCCCGACGCCTGAGCCGGGCCAGGAAGGCCCGGAGTGGTACGCGGAGGCCGCGGCAGACTGAGGTGGGCGGCGGCATTCAACCCTCACCCTAACCCTCTCCCAGTCTTGGGAGAGGGGAATCATGCCTTACCGGGATGGTTCTGCCCTGCGCAATCTGTCCTTCTAGTCTATTTCTACCCTGTAGATTCGCGCCGCTGTGTCGTGGAACATGGCGGCGCGTTCGCTTGCGGAGTATCCGCTGGATAGGCGCTTGAAGGCGTTGTACAGGACGTTGTAGGAGTAGGACACCTTGTCCACGGGGAAGTTGCTCTCGAACATGCTGCGGTCCGGGCCGAACTGCTCGATGCAGTAGTGCATGAACGGGGCCATCGACTCGGCCAACTCCTCGGAGCTGGCGGGCTTGGCCCGATCGTGCCAGTCGAATCCGGTGCGGGGCATTCCGATGCCGCCCAGCTTGACGACGACGTTAGGGCACTCAGCGACCGCGGCGATTCCGCTGCGCCAGGTGGCGAGCACCTCGTCGTCGTTGTTCGCGTAGGGGCCGACCCTGAGCAGGCCGCCGATGTGGTTGAGGATGATGGTGAGGTCGGGCACGGCCTTCGCGAAGTCTGCGAGCTCGGGTAGCTGAGGGAAGTAGAGCCATCCCTCCAGGGACATGCCCATCCTGGCGAGGACGCGGGCGCCGGCGCGGAACTCGTCGCTCAGTAGCTGGCCCTGCTGGCGGTGGGCGGCAGTGACCTCCACTTCAGGGTGGGGGTCCCACGTCACGGAGTGGCGAATGCCGCGGAACCGATTGGGGCTGGCGGTCCGCAGGGCCTCCAGCACAGGCTCGACGCGGTCGCCCAGGTTGAGGTTGGCGTGGCCCACGATCGAGGCGGCCGCGCGGGTTGGGCCGTAGATGGCCGCTCGCGCTGGCGGCGGCGAGACCCTGCACGAACTCGACCTCTCCGACAGGGCGCATCTCCTCTGGGCCGGTCGATCGGTACATGGCGCGGGCCTCGACGAACACCGTGGAGCGGACGTTGTGGCCGCTGTTCACGTCATCGGCCAGCTCGTGTAGCAGGTATCGCTGGTATGGTATCCGCTCCGAGCGAAAGTCCCAGAAGTGGTGGTGCGGATCGCAGATCGGCAGGTCGGGCTCCAGGGTCTCTTCTTGCGTCAGCGCAAGCCAGTCATTTCCTCCGAACGGCATGGTTGGGCCTCCGTAGCTCAGGGTGATGTGGGCAAGAGTACGATTGATGATGATGGAGGTCAAGCCGCCAAAGTTGCCCGCCTACTGGCGGCGTGCTAGAATCGGGCCGCAACCAACTAAGCGGTCAAAACGCAAAGGACTGAGCCATGGCACTTCCCGAACGCATGAAATTTGGCATCTTTATGGCGCCCTTTCACTGGAAGGGTGAGAACCCAACACTGTCGCTCGAGCGAGACCTGGAGACGATCCAGTGGCTGGATTACCTGGGGTTCGACGAGGCGTGGGTCGGCGAGCACCACAGCGCGGGGTGGGAGATCATAGCGTCGCCGGAGATATTCATGGCGACGGCGGCGGAACGCACGCGTAACATCAAGCTGGGGACGGGCGTGATTAGCCTGCCCTACCACAACCCGCTCATGGTGGCCAACCGGATGGTGCTGCTGGACCATCTGACGCGTGGACGCGCGATGATGGGCGTCGGTCCGGGCGCGCTGTCGACCGACGCGGCGATGCTTGGGATAGACCCGGTGGTGCAGCGGCGACGCATGGACGAGTCGATGACGATCATCATGCGGCTGCTAAGGGAGACCGAGCCGGTGACGCACGAGTCGGAGTGGTTCAATCTCGTGGAGGCGCAGCTTCACCTGCGGCCGTACACAAAGCCGCACTTCCCTATCGCGGTGGCCGCGGCGCAGTCGCCGTCCGGTATGGTGCTGGCGGGCAAGCACGGCGCGGGAGTGCTGTCGGTGAGCGTGACGCGTGACGCCGAGATAGCGTCGAACCTGTCGCAGTTCTGGAGCATCGCGGAGGAGACGGCGGAGCGGCACGGCAACGTGATGGACCGCAACGAATGGCGCGTGGTGATGCACGTGCACCTGGCGGAGTCGAAGAAAGAGGCGATAGAGCAGGCGAGGGTGAACGCTGGGCGCTACCAGTACGACTACTTCGTGAAGACGCTGGGCCACGACCTGGCGGTCGAGGTAAACAACACCAGCGACCGGGACAAGATCATCGACGTCATGACCGAGCACGGGGCGTGGTGCGTGGGTACGCCGGACGACCTCATCGCCACCATCAACAAGCTGGACGAGGAGAGCGGCGGATTCGGTGGCTTCCTGATACAGGCGACGGAGTGGGGCACGCGCGAGCAGGTGCGTCACAGCTACGAGCTGGTGGCGCGGTACGTGATGCCGCACTTCCAGGGGTCGATCGCGAGCCTGGATCGCTCGCAGCAGTGGTCCGAGCACAAGAAGGTGGAGCTGGCCGAGGCGCGGAAGGCGGCGATGACGCGGGCGCGGGACGACTACGCGGCGGCGCGGTCGCGGTAGCGGGGGCGAGCGGACTGATAGATGGTGGATCGGGTTAGAAGCGGGAGCGACGCTGAAAGGCAGACGGTCTCGGAAGACTCCGAGCCTCGTCCTGTGGCGGTGAAGCCGCGAGAGGGATACCGAATCTGGCTCCGCTATTCTGATGGAGAAGAGGGCGAGGTTGACCTATCCCATCTCGTCGGTAAAGGAGTCTTCAAGGTCTGGGACGACGCAGCATACTTCAGGCGCGTACACCTTACCGACTACGATGCAATCGCTTGGGACGATGACTTGGAACTGTGTCCGGACGCTCTTTACCTGGAACTGACGGGTAAGAGCCTGGCCGTATTAATGCCAATGTCAGTGAACCTGTTAGAGAATGCCTGAAATCTGTCGGTTTTATGGCATTGTCATCCAGATGTACTTCAATGACCACCCGCCCGCACACTTTCATGCAAGATATGCTGGTAGCCGCGCTGTTTTTTCCATTGATCCGCCAGGCGTGCTTCAAGGGCGACTTCCCGCGAGAGCTCATGGCATGGTCATGGAGTGGGCAAGACTTCATCAAGAGGAACTCCTACAGGCCTGGCTGCGGACTCGGAGGCAAGTGCCGGCAGGCAAGATTGCGCCCTTGGACTAGCAGGAAGAATCTGAGAGAGGTTAGTCACACATGCCAAAGCTGACGGGAGGCCAGGCGCTGGCGCGCGCCCTTTACGAGGAGGGCGTCAGGGTAATCTTCGGGCTGCCGGGCGTGCAGCTCTACCACGCGATGGACGGGCTGTACGAGGTGCCGGAGATCCGGTTCATCACCACGAGGCACGAACAGGCCACGACGTACATGGCGGACGGCTACGCCCGGGCAGGCGGCGGCACCGGCACGGCGCTGGTGGTGCCCGGGCCGGGTTTGCAGAACGCCTCGGCCGGTATCGGCACGGCGTACTCGGCGTCCTCGCCGATCTTGGTGGTCGCGGGGCAGGTGCAGAAGGAGTTGATCGGCGTGGAGCGCGGCGTACTCCACGAGGTGCACGACCAGATGGACACCATCAGGCCGGTGACCAAGTGGAGCCAGCGCATCCTCGACGCGCGGGATGTTCCCGGAGCGGTGCACGAGGCGTTCTACCAGCTCAAGACGGGGCGGCCCCGTCCGGTGGAGATAGAGATTCCGCCGGAGACGCTGGAGGAGGTGGACGAGCTCGAGATACTGGAGCCGGTCAACGTCCGGCGAGAATCCGCGGACGCTGACAGTGTGCGGAAGGCGGCCGAGCTCATCGGCGCGTCGGCGAACCCGGTGTTCTGGGTCGGCGGCGGAGCGGTGTCGTCTGGCGCATCCGACGCGCTGCTGGCGTTGGCGGAGCACCTGCAGGCGCCGGTGGTGGCTACGAGCGAGGGGAAGGGCGCGATTTCGGACCGGCACTACCTGTCGATGGGCGGCCTGCAGATACGCAACGATCCCTTCCAGTCCAAGCTACAGGAGTCGGACTTGGTCATCGCGGTGGGCACGCGGCTGGCAACACCGCAGTTCCTGACCGACCAGAGAGTCCTCCAGATCGACATCGACGACGAGGAGATCGGGCGCAACTACGATAACACCGTCGGCGTGGTGGGCGACGCCAGGCTGACGCTTGAGGCGATTCACGGGCTGGTCACGGCGAGAACGCCGAGGCGGGCGAACCGCGAAGAGGAGTTGGAGGCGGTACGGGAGGAACGGCGGAGCGCGCTGGCAAAGATGGAGCCACAGGCGTCCTACGTGCAGGCTATCCGGGACGCGATACCTGACGACGGCATTTTCGTGTCGGGCATGACGCAGATAGGCTACTACAGCCGCGTCTACTATCCGGTGTACGAGCCGGGCACGTACATAACCTCGTCCTACTACGGCAACCTGGGATTCGCCTTCCCCACGGCGCTTGGCGCAAAGGTCGCCTGCCCGGACAAGGCGGTGGTCGCGGTGTCGGGAGACGGCGGCTTCCTGTTCAATTCCCAGGAACTGGCGACGGCGGTGCAGCACAAGATTAACGCGGTCGTGGTGGTCTTCAACGACAACGCTTTCGGCAACGTGTTGCGGGACCAGCAGACGCGGTTCGAAGGGCGAGACATCGGCGCCAAGCTGCACAACCCGGACTTCGTGCGGCTGGCGGAGGCCTACGGCGCGCGCGGGCTGCGCGTGGACGGACCGGACGAGCTGCGGCAGACCTTGGGCGAGACGCTGAAGGCGAACGACGCGCCGACGCTGATCGAGGTTCCGGTTGACATGATGCCGTCGCCGTTCGGGTAATCCTCAGTACAAATCCACTACCTTGATTCGCTCGAAGGCGGTCGGTGTCATATGCCACGTGCCGAGGAGGAAACATGCCAGAGTCCAATGGGGCCTTCGACAGCTATCTGAACATTCGCAACGCCTACGCGCCGTCGTTCGATCCATCGGGCGAGCGGATCGCGTTCCTGATGGACGTGACGGGTGTGCCGCAGGTGTGGCTGATAGACGCGAAGGGTGGGTGGCCGCGGCAGCTCACGTACTTTGGCGAGCGGGTGAGCCTCGTGTCGTGGTGTCCCACCGGAAACAGGCTGCTATTCGCCATGGACGAGGGCGGCAGTGAGCGTCACCAGCTGTACCTGATCGACCTGGACGAGGGCGGCGAGGCGCGGGCGTTGACCGATTCGCCGAGCGTGATGCACATCTTCGGCGGCTGGTCGCCCGACGGGTCATCTATCGCGTTCGCGAGCAACGAGCGGCACCCGGCGCACTTCGACGTGTACGTGATGGAGGTGCCGGACGGCGCGGTGCGGATGGTTTACGAGAACGACGGCTCAAACTCGGTGGCGGCGTGGACGCCGGACGGATCGGGGCTGGTCGTCAGTCGTGACCTTACGTCGCGCTACAATGACCTGACGCTGGTGGACGTCGCGACGGGAGAGACGCGGCCGCTGTCCCCGGACGGGGAACTGGCCTCCTATGGGTCGCTGTCGTGGGACAGCAAGGGCAAGGGTGTTTACCTGACGACGAACAAGGACCGCGAGTTCTCCGCGCTAGCCTGGATGGACGCGGCGGGCGGCGAGATCGCGACGCTGGCGGAGCCGCCGTGGGACGTGGAGGCGGCGTCGCTGTCGCCGGACGGCGGGCGGATCGCGTACGTGGCGGACGAGGCGGGGTACAGCCGGTTGTTCGTGCGCGACCTGGAGTCGCAGAGCGAGACGGCGGTGGAGGGACTGCCGACGGGCACGCTGCAGAACCCGCGGGGCCCGGCGGCGATCGAGTGGTCGCCGGACGGGTCGACGCTGGCGCTGACCGCGAACGGCGCGGCGGCCAACGCGAACGTGTGGCTGTACGACGTGGGATCGGGCGAGGCGCGACAGCTTACGTTCGCGGACACGGGCGGCATCGACGGCGGGTCGTTCGTGGAGCCGCAGCTTGTGCAGTTCCCGACGTTCGATGGGCGCGAGGTACCGGCATTCCTGTACGCGCCGGAGGGCACCAAGGCGGACGGCTCGAACGCGGTGATCATGAGCGTTCACGGCGGGCCGGAGGGACAGGAGAGGCCAGCGTTCAACGCGCAGTACCAGTACTTCGTGTCGCGCGGCTACTGCGTGCTCGCGCCCAACGTGCGGGGGAGCTCCGGCTACGGCCGCGAGTACATTCACCTGGACGACGTGCGAAAACGCATGGACTCGGTGCGGGACCTGGAGTCGGCGTGGAACTGGCTGCGGGACTCGGGCTGGGCGGACCCTAACCGCGTGGCGGTGATGGGCGGGAGCTACGGCGGGTTCATGGTGCTGGCGGCGATTACGAGCTATCCCGACTTGTGGGCCGCGGCGGTGGAGCTGTACGGCATCGCCAATTTCGAGACGTTCCTGGAGAACACGAGCTCGTACCGGCGCAAGCTGCGCGAGTCCGAGTACGGCAACCTGGAGGACGACGGCGACTTTCTGCGCGAGATTTCGCCGATCCACTACGTGGACCGCATCACCGCGCCGCTGCTGGTGCTGCACGGGGCGACGGACCCGCGGGTGCCGATCAGCGAGACGGAGCAGATAGTGGAGGCGCTGCGGGAGCAGGGCAAGGTGGTGGAGTACGTCCGGTTCGAGGATGAGGGGCACGGCTTCGTCAAGCGCGGCAACCGGCTGACGACGGTTTCGGCGGTTTCGGACTTTTTCGACAGGTACTTGTAGCGGACACACGGAAGCCCGGACCTTCACCCCCATCCTGGCCTTCCCCCGTCAAGGGGGAAGGGACTTGCACGTTCGCCCTGACCCTCTCCTTCCAAGGAGAGGGAGCCACTGGTTTCTCCGCCCTACCCGCCCGTGAGGACGTAGGGGATGGAGAGTTCGCCGCAGATGTCGCGGAACCAGTCGATGACCTCTGGGTGGAAGGGGATGCCATTTTGCCGGCGGTCCTCGGTGGCCTCGGCCTCGGGTTGGCCGGGATAGAGCACGCGGTCGTGGCCTGACGCCGGCGGAGTCGTCTTCAGCATGCGAATCCACTCGTCCATGGTGCGCTTGAACTCCTGGGTGTCCATAAACGCCTCGATGCTGTAGGCGGCGACGTAGTGACCGAAGTTGGGGCGTCCGGGGTTGGCGCCGTAGCCGCCGCCGGAGAGGACGCCGCCGAGGATGTCGACGATGCAGGAGAGGCCGTAGCCCTTGTGCGAGCCCAGCTCGCGCGTGCTGCCGAGCGGCACGAGGAAGGACGAGGCGCGGCCCTGGTAGCCGGGAATCGGCGGCGAGACCTCGTCCATGATGGGGACGCCCTCCTCGTCCGCAACCCAGCCCGGCAACAGGTCGGTGCCCAGCCGCCGCGCTAGGCCGAGCTTGTTGCCGGCGACGGTGCTGGTGGCGGCGTCGAACACGAAGGGAGGCTCCTCGTCCGCGGGGGCGGCGAGCGCGATGGGGTTGGTGCCGAGCCTCGGCTCGGCGCCGAAGGTGGGCAGCACGCCGGGCGGGCAGGACGTCATGCAGGTGCCGATCATGTCGTGCTCGAGGGCCATCATGGCGTGGTAGGATGCCATGCCGAGGTGGCGCGAGTTGCGTATGGTGACCATGCCGACGCCGACCTTCGAGGCTTTCTCGATGGCAATCTCCATCGCCTTGGGCACGACGATGATGCCGAGTCCCCTGTCGGAGTCGATGTTCGCGGTGGCGGGCGTCTCGCGCAGCACGCGCCAGTTGGGCCGTGGGTTCAGGCTGCCCTCGTTGTAGCCCTGGACGTAGGTGCGCAGCATGTTGGAGACGCCGTGGCTGTCCACGCCGCGAACGTCCGAGGTGACGAGCACATCGGTCGCCAGCGAGCAGTCCTCCTGGGGCACGCCCATCTTGCTGAAGATGTCGGTGACCGTCTGGCGGAGCGGCTCCTCGCGGACTCTAACGGCGTCTTCTTCCTTGACCTTGAATCGCTCGAGCACTTGCGACCTCCTTCGTTCGGGGCATGGCTTGGTGTCGTGGTGGACGTGGGGTATTTTATGCGCCAGCGGAAGTCGGGCGCAACATGGAGCGGGCCCTGGTGTGCGATAATGTGTGCCTACACGCGCTACGGCGCGCATCGCGCCCGGGAGCCGGAGGAAGGAATGCCCAAGTTTCGACACCTGACCAGCACGCTGCAACTTGAGAGAGGGCTGCTCGAGGAGGAGCTGTTTCCGCTGTGCGACGCGCTGCGCAACGGCGACCGGACCGGCGCTCCGCTGGCCGGGCGCTCGCTGTACTGCCTGTTCTATGAGCCGAGCTTCCTGACCAGGACGTCGTTCGAGCGCGCCATCGGTCTGCTGGGGGGCGCGGCTTACCACACCGAGGACGCGTCGCAGTTCTTTCCCGTACAGACGCCGGGCTACATCGGTAACACGATCAACCTGCTGGCGAGCATGCGCCTGGACCTGGTGGTGTTGCGCAGCAGCGAGCCGGGCGTGGTGGAGATGGCGGAGCGGGCGGACGCCATACCGGTCATCAACGGCGGCAGCCTGGACGACCACCCGACTCAGGCGCTGGCGGACATTTACACGCTGCGCAGGGAGCTGGGAGCGGTGGATGGGGCGACGGTGGCGGTGGTGGGTCGGCTGGAGCACCGCAATGTGAGCGCGCTGCTACGGGGCCTTTGCCTGTACAACGGGGTGCGGGTGCTGATGATGCCTGTGAGCGGCGGCGTGGACCCGAAGCTGGTGGAGCATTGCGAGAGTAACGGTGTGACGGTGACGCTGGCGCAGTCGGTGGAGGCGCTGGCAGAGGCGGACGCAATCTATCTGAACGGGCCGCGCACGATGGCCCACGTGCGGCTGCTACGCTCTCGCGGCGTGCTGGATCTGCGCATAGACGACGAGTTCATGGCGCGGCTGCAACCCCACTGCGTGGTGCTGGACCCGATGCAGCACAGCGGGGACTTTCCGATCCAGGTTCATGACGAGCGGCTGGCATTCTACCGCCAGTCGGAGAACGCGCTTTTCGTGCGGATGGCAGTGTTGTCGCACCTGCTGGGGTAGTCGACGGCGTGTCCTGCGCTTGCCACTGTCGCCAGCCGAGCGTACCATTGTCCGGCACGCTTCGCCGCCGGCGATAGCCCATCAACCACTAGGGCGTCCCTTGGGCCGGTAGCTCAGTTTGGTCAGAGCATCGGACTTTTAATCCGAGTGTCCTGGGTTCGAATCCCAGCCGGCCCACCAAGCTTGACGGTAGACAGAACCGTCTTCGAGATCTGGCTCGGCGAACTCGTGCGCAACCACCGCCCCTTGATCTTAGACGGCCGCCGGCAAGTCCTGGGCTCTGGCTATTGCCACAGGTCGGGATCGGGTCGGTTCATCAGTCCGAAGCCCAGATATCCATACCAGATAACCAGGAGCACGTAGAAGCTCCGGGCCAGGCCGATAAAGGTGTCGCGGCCGTCGTTGTTGAGTATGGCGATCATGAAGAAGACCATTACAGCCAAGCTGACAAGGGCAGCCAACAGGGAGATTATCCGGTTGAAGTCGTCTCTCGTGGAGAGGCCCAGCGCGAAAATGAAGCCGCCAAACCCAAGCGCGACCCCACCGGCGTAGAGGAGAGCCGAGCCGACGTAGTAGACGGGAACGGTTCCCATGACCTGGTCGGGGGTCTGGGCATCGGCCAGAATGAAGTCGATGCCGCTGGTCAGAATCCAGCCGGTCAGGCCGACGAGGATCATGAAGAAGCCCATCTGCGCAAGCGCCTTACCGTTGCCCTGCAAGGTCACGTTTCGCATCAGCGCGTAGAGGCCCGATAGGATGAGGGATATGCCGAGAATTATCGCGATGTTGGTTACGTTGGTCAGCGCGGCGTTGGAACCCTTGGCGGTTATGGTGCCAACAGCGTCCGACACTTCGGCGCTGTCGATCAGTAATCCACCGGGCTCTATGAGGAAGAAGACGAAGGCGATTATCGGGCCGAATATGAGGGACAGACCTGCTAGCCGGTTCACGGATATTGTGCCCATTCTTGAACCTCCTTTACGTGATGCCATGAGAAGGATACACTGGGTTCGATCCCTCCTAGCACACATCCTGACGCAATAGTTGTGGCATTGCAATAGGAAAGTGGCCTGACCTCGATGTTCTTCAAGCTTGTAGAGTCGTGGACTACAGTTGGTATGTGGCCCCTGCTGGTGTGGTGGATTCTAGCCAGTGCCGCGGGCTTCGCCTTGGGCGCTGTGGTGAGCTTCGTCGTCTACCAGATCAACAATGACGACCTGTTCGTCTTCATAGCGGTAGGCGTGGGTATTGCTGTGGGTGGGATCGTAGCAGCGACGTTACAGATGCCAGTGCTACTGCGTTACTCCTGTCGGTGGAAACGTTGGGCGGCGGTCAACACCGCGGGCGGCGTGGGTGCCGTAGTCATTTACTTTGCTACAGGCGTGACCTTCGATCTGGTCAGTGGCGACCCCGTAGGTTGGGCTGAGCTCGGCAATGCAATGGTAGCTTTGCTGGTCATGGTGATAGTCTCGCCAATTGTAGGGAGCCTGCTCGGTGTACTGCAATGGGTAGCGCTGGGACGGCGAATTGGACGGCCGGACCGGTGGGTGTTCGCCAATGCCATTGGCTATGGCACAGGCTGGGTGGCGAGTACCTTTGTCGGATTCCTGCTCGTAGTCTGGTTATTCATTGGAGACGGATATCTGGATTGGGGTTTACTCGGGGCCGTGTTTGGGACTGTGTACGGTCTGTTCTCCAGATCCGTGCTCACAAAGCTAGCCGAGGTCGACGCACTGGACCGTCGGGCACGCTGAGCAGCGAATCTGGGGAGTTGTCGAGGAGATAGGATACGATAGGCAGGTGGGAGGGGTTCAATCCCGATCAAGAGAATGTGATCAGCGGGGTTCGCCTGGACGATCAGCCGACGCGGGCGCTGACGGAGGCGGACGCGACCTACCTGAACGGACCGCGCACGATGGAGCATGTGCGGCTGCTGCGCTCTCGCGGCTTGCTGGATCTGCGCATCGACGAGGAGTTCATGGTGCGGCTGCAGTCCTACTGCGTGGTGCTGGACCCGATGCAGCACAGCGGCGATGTTTGGCGCTGTGCGTGGTCCGGTAGCTCAGCCTGTTCAGAGCATCGGACTCCTAATCCGATTGTCCTGGTTTCGAGTCCCAGTCAGCCCACATTCTTGGCTTGAACCTGCCAAACTGTATGGTTGTAGAGCGTACCAAGTCTCTCCATTTTGGACGTCGTGACAGTTGGCGTGAACCGAAGGAAGATGTAAACTCAGAAAGATCTGCCGTTGGGGAAACGGAGAGGAAACTGACCGTAGCCATTCAGCATTCCCGTCAGTCGAACACAGTCGAGTCAATGGCGTGGCTTGTTCAGAGGAACTGCGAGCAGTTCTAAACTTGAGCACCAATCAGCCCTGCATTTGTGCTTGACCACAAACCTGACAATCTGGTGAATGCGGCTGTCGAAAACTGTCAAAATTGACCATGTCGTCAGGAACTCTTAATGACATTGAAAAGACACTCGATAAACTGGGCTATTGAATTCATCGACCGGCACTCAGACGGTGATATCTTTCCACCAATTCCAGAAGTCTCTGTGGTTAGGGCCCATCCGGAAAAGCTAGTTGATGCATTGGTGAAAGAGCCCTTAGGAAACATCCACCCGCAGCCATTTCGCAGGTTCATAGTTCAAAACGAGGACCTGTCGTATCGTCAGGCTACGCAACTCCACCCACAGGATTCTATCCTGTTAACCGCAATTGTGTACCAGTACGGGCGTGAGATAGAGCGGCAGCGGCTTCCTAAAGACACGGTGTTTAGCTACAGGTTCGAGCCAGTCGCCGACAGCGGTCTGTATGGACGTGACCGATTGTGGAATGAATTCTGGTCAAGTGGAAGCAGGAAATGCCGGGCTTACACGCACGTGATCTATTGCGATATAGCGGACTTCTACAATCAGATTAATCATCACGTTGTGGAAAACCAACTCATTGAGTCGGGATTGCCTAACCAGGCCACAAAGTGGATTCTCAAGCTGCTGAAGTCTACAACCGCAGGAGTATCAAGGGGATTACCGATTGGACCGCACGCTGTTCATCTCATTGCAGAGTGCACACTAGTCCCGATTGACAATAGCCTCAGGGCGAACGGTATTGAGTTCATCAGGTATGCAGATGATTTTCTCATCTTCTGTTCATCTGAGAATGCGGCAAGACACGCGCTCCAAACGATGGCAACAACTTTGGATAAGCAGCAACGACTAATGCTTCAGCGACACAAGACGAAGGTCTTTACGTCTGATGACTTTCGTGAGTACTGCGAGCGAATGATTGAAGATAGGCCCATAAACGACAATGAGAAGGATGTGCTTCAAATCATTAGGAAGTACTCAGGTGGCAATCCTTATGCTAGCCTAACGTACAATCAGATTGCTCCACAAGATTGGCAAGCGTTCTCCGCGGAAACCGTTAGCGGTATTGTGATGGAGTATCTGCGAACCGATCCAGTCGATTTCGTTCGTCTCCGCTGGTTCTACAGGAGACTTGCTCAGATCGGTCATCCGGGAGCCCTCGAAGTAACGATTGAGAACATCAAATCGCTCGCACCGTGCCTCCCAAGTATCTGCACATACATTTGCTCAATTCAATCAGTTCCCCTTGATGAGTGGAGGACACTGGGTGAAGAGCTAATTGGACTGTTGGAATCTGACCCAATCTTCGAGAATGAGTTCGCACGACTCTCAATGCTGAGTCTGTTTTCTCGAAACGAGTACATTGATCACTTTGTCAGGTTGGCGGGGCGCTTTGGTACCGGCGACAGCCACACGCGTAGAGAAATTCTGTTGGCAGCGAGGGCAAATTCGGAGGTAGACTGGCTGAGGGAACACAAAGAGAGTTATGGGTCCATGGATCCCTGGCAACAATTGGCATTCATCTACTCCGTTTCGAAGTGGCCCAAGGATGAGAGGACGTACTTCCTGAACAGGCACGAGTACAAATCCCACTTCAATCGACAGCTTATGCAATTGTCGAAAGATGGAGTCTAGAACGAGAGGTTTCGCCTTGGTACGTTTGATCGAATCCTCAGGTATATGACCAGCCATCTGGAAGAGATCCTCCCAGCGAAGAGTTCGCGATTCAGCCATGCATGGCTCCTTGGCCGGAAGATGCTCGTCCTAGCTCGTCGCCGTCATACTGTTCGACGTGAGTATGCCGAACCTAGTCGGCCGAATCACTCACTGGGACTGATGTGGAGGCAATCCCCTGGCGTCGTGGGGACGAGACTCGCCAGCTTGACCCGGGCGAAAGCGATTCTGTAACATCGCCTCGCGGTTGACTCAGCCGCAAAACCATTCGGACGAGAGAAAACGGAAGGGATTTCGGATGAACGCTACGCAAAAGCCCGTCGCCATCGTGATAGGCGCGACCTCCAAGTGGCAGTCGGATGGGCGCAACACGCGGCTGATCCACGGCAGCGATATCGACGACAGCGACCTGCCCGTCGGCGTGCGCTGGGGCGTGGGCGGCGCCATCGCCCAGAAGTTCGCGCAGGAGGGCTTCCTCACGGTGCTGACCACCCGCAACGCCGGGAACGCCGCCGCGCTGCAGGCGGCAATCGGCGAGCAAGGGGGCGAGAGCATCATCGTCGAACTCGATCTCTCATCGCGCGACTCCATATCGGACGCTTTCGTCCAGATACGGGAACAGGCGGGCGAGCCGGACGTGCTGGTGTACAACGCGGGCTACATCGAGGGGCGCGATCTCCCGCCGGAGAAGGAACTCCTGGAGCACATTCCGTTCGAGATGCTGGAGACCGCGCAGCACATATCCAGCAGCGGCCCGTTCCTGGTCGTCCAGGAGGTGCTGCCCGCCATGCGGGAGCGAGGTGATGGCACCATCCTGTTCTCCAACAACGCTTCCTCGCTGCGTGGCAGAAAGCGCTACACCGGACAGTCGCTGTACTATCCAAGGGTGCTGATGCGGACGCTGGCACAGGCCCTGACGGAGGAATACTCGGAGTTCGGCGTACACGTCGCCAACGTGGTCATCGACGGCATGATCGACTCACCGGGAACGAGGGCGATGCCGCGCTCGCAGCAGAGCCCCGAACTGCTGATCAATCCCGTCAAGATAGCGGAGGCGTTCTACTACCTGTACACGCAGGATAAGTCGTGCTGGACGCACGAGCTCCAGTTGACACCGTATCCGGTAAAGCCGAGCTTCTGACCCTTCGGCAGACTCAGGGCAGGCTCGTCCCCCTCAAGGGGGTAGGGATTCTGGCAGTCACGGCATTGGGCTGGCCCGTCATGGCCGGCCGCCTAGCCCGTGATCAGGCAGAATTCGTTGCCGTCCGGGTCCGCTACTACCGCCAGATCCTCGCCTGGCTCGACGTAGTCGGTGACTCCTCTTCCGCCGAGCGCTTCGACCCTGGCCAGCGCCGCCATGACGTCGGACACGGTGAGGTCCATGTGGATGCGAGTTTTGGCAGTCTTCTTGTCCGGAACCTGCTGTAGGTAGACCGACAGGCCGGAGGGCAGCGGTTCGAACAGCAGGTACTGATCCCAGGTCGAACGTCGCTCGACGCCCAGCAGGGCGGAATAGAACGCTTCGGCCCGCTCGAGGTCTGCTACGTCTATACCAATGTGATTCAGTACGCCCACAGGCCCAGAATCCTGGCTCATGGTAGTGCCCTCCCCTACGCCAGCTCTTGAAGCTGCCGCAGCACGTCCCGCCAGTGTTGGCGCATCCGCTCCCGCTCGTCCTGGCTGTACAGCTTCTCCTGGTGGAAACGGACGGAGGTCTTCTCGCCGGAGGGGGTGAGGTAGAGTTGAAGCGTAGAGGGCTGGGCGAGGTCCGGGTGCGACCAGGTCAGGCGGAGCCGTTGTCCCGGCGCCACTGAGCGCACTTCACCGTTGACGCCGCTGGAAGTGACGTACTCCTCGCCTTTGCGCAGGTCGAACGGCTGGGTCTCGCCGAGCCAGATGTCTCTTCCCGGGCCGAGGACGAGCAGGTCCCAAGCGAGTTCATGGGGTATGGGAAGGGTCTTCTGCACTCCAATCTGGTAGCCGGCGTCGGCTGTCTGGCCCACCTTCCGCAGCCCCCTGGACTGCTCGTAACCCACGGTGACCATCTGCTGCCACCAGGCGCTGGAGAGTGCGCCTTCCGTGGCCAGGACGCCGACTATCTGCTTGTGTGTCATCTGCCCGGCGCCAAGACCGTCGAGGAATTCCAGCCACTCGTCCCAATCGCGGCCGGTTGCCTTGGCTACGGCCTCTCCGGAAATTCCCCCGATTCGCTGATGTCCGGTCGACACGGCGCTCCTCCCTGCTGACCTGTGTTCCGGCCCGGGGACCGGAACGACGCTATCGAGGTCGCGGTTGCACGCTGATCAGGCGACGTTGGTCTCCGCGCTGGTGTCTCTGAGCAGCGTCGGGCGAATGACAAGCTCGGGAATGGAGGCGCGCTGTGGCAGGCGTGCGATGAGGGTGATCGCCTCGGCGGTGTCCTCTGCGGTCACCATCGAGCTGCGGGCCTCGGCAGAGGGGACGACCGGGCGGCCGTCCAGGATCGGGGTGTCGACCTCGCCGGGAATCACCACGCTGAACCTGATGCCGGAGTTGCGGTACTCGTTGTTGAGAAACGCGGTGAAGTTGATGACGGCGGCCTTGGCCGCGCTGTAGCTCATTCCCGCCAGAGGGCTGCCACTGAGCCCGGCCATCGAGGACACGTTGATGATTGTCCCTTCCCCTGCTTCGACCATCGAGGGCACCACGGCCTGGGTGCAAAACACTGAGCCAACGAGATTGCTTTCGTAGACGCTGCGCAGATCCTCGGGCGTTGTGGTCAGAAGCATCCTGCGGGGCGAGCTGTGCCCGGCGTTGTTCACCAGCACGTCAACCTTGCCGTGCTTGCCGAGAACTTCCTCGACCATGCCGAAGACTCGCTGCTTGTCGGCAACGTCGACTCCGTACGCTTCGGCCCTACCGCCGCTAGCGACTATCTCGTCGCGCACAGCTTCCACTTTGGACGCCGTGCGCCCAACGGCGATAACCACCGCGCCCTCTTCCGCCATCATCAGGGCGGACGCCCGGCCTATGCCGCTGCCGCCGCCGGTTATGATGCAGACCTTTTCGCTTAGACCCACTTGAGCGACCTCCGCTTGCCCCCGGATCAGCCGCCGGATCGGCTGCTCTCTATGAGCCTGTTCCACTCCTCTGGAGACTTCACATCGTCGCCGATGGAGCGTAGGAAGTGCACCGCTTGGGGATTCCTGAACAGCGTGCCGGCGAGGTCGGAAGGCACCTTGCCTCCCAGTATGGTCAACTCGTCGGCGAGTTCCTGCCTGTCGAGGCCGAGCTCTCCCGCGAGTTCGTAGGCGATACTCTTGAGCACCTTCTCGCTCGGCGGCTTCACTCGCTGGTTCTCGATCTTGCTAAGGTAAGTGAAGTCGATCTTCACCTTCTCCGCGAGGACGCGCTGGCTCATCTGAGCCTCCTTGCGGAGAGTTCTTATCCGTTCGGACAGTTCCATCTTTCGCACCTCTCTTGAAGCATAGCCCAAACTGTGTCGTCAAGGCAACAGCGGCGCGCGCCCGGGCTTCGACCCGGCAATGCCGCGCCCAACTTATGCTAGACGCTTCCCGGTTCACCTGTGTATCTTGGGCCGTATTGTATCCATATTGCGCGGCGCAAGCAAAGGCCCATATCCGCGGGCAGACGCGCCGAGATTTCGTGAACGGACGGGATGGTGCTTTGATAACTGACTTCAACTGCTTCGAATGGATGAGCTTCGACTGCTACGGAACGCTTGTGGACTGGGAGACGGGCATTTCCTCTGCCGTGGCCCGTGTGGCCGACGCACACGGCGTGCGCAAGTCCCGCGCCGAGATTCTGGCGCTGTTCGCCGACGTGGAGCCGAGGGTCCAGTCCACGCCCGGATTCATGGATTACCGGCGCGTTTTGCGCGAGGTGATGAGGCTGATGGCGGAGGAGATGAACATCGAGCCAGCCAAGTCCGAACTCGCCTGCCTCTCAGACTCACTGCCCGATTGGCCCGTCTTCCCTGACGTGGCCGATGCCCTGCGTACGCTGGGCGAACGTTTCAAACTGGCTATTATCTCCAATGTTGACAAGGACCTGTTCCTCCAGACATCCCAGCGCCTGGGCGTGCGCTTCCATGCGGTGACCACGTCGCAACAGGCCCGGGCCTACAAGCCCAGCCTTACCACATTCAACCTGGCGAGGGAGCGTATGGGGGTTCGGCGAGAGAACTGGCTGCACGTCGCCGAGAGCTTGCACCACGACGTCGGCCCGGCGAACGAGCTTGGCATAACGTCGGTGTGGGTGAATCGCCCTGACCGGGGAGGCGGCACACGGCGAAGCGACGCCAGGCCCGACCTGACTGTGCCCGGCCTCGCCTCGCTCGCGGAGCTGGCCGGTGCCCCGGACGGGTAGACCACGCGCGGGGCCGCTTGCCCAGAGACGGAGGACGACCTGAACATCCCCAGGATGGGACGCCTCGGCAGCGCGGAGGAACGCGAAGCGCTGCTCGAGCGTATCGACCGTATCACCGAGATTCCGTTGCTGCTGCTGGCGTTCGCAATGGTGCCCCTGCTCGCTGCCTCGATGCTGTGGGAGCTCACTCCCACTTCCGAGAGTATCGTCTTCTACCTGGATATCGGCGTGTGGGCGGTGTTCGCTGCGGACCTGGGCGTGAAGGCGGTGATCTCGCCCAACAAGGCGGCGTTCTTCAGGCGTCGCTGGCTAGACGTGCTGATCGTGATAATGCCATTCTTCCGTCCTCTTCGGATCGTGCGGGCATTTCTGTACGGCTCGCGCGCGCTCGCCGGCGTGGCGAAGCTTGTACAGATCGACTACCTGGTGGTATACGCCGTCGGCCTGATCCTGGTAGTCTCGACGGTGGTGACGACCGCCGAGCGTGGCACGGACTCCCCACTGGCATTCTTCGGAAACACCCTGTGGTGGGCCCTCACGACCGTGACTACGGTGGGCTATGGCGACATGGTGCCGGCCACGCCCACAGGCAGGTTCGGAGGAGTGGTGCTGATGGTCGGGGGCATCGCGCTGTTCGGCGCGCTGACGGCGAATCTCGCCAGGATTTTCATTCGCCAGCAGGACGGCCACGAGGAGGTCGAGGAGCTACTGCGGGAGGTGAAAGCTCTCAGGGAAGAGGTCGCGGAGCTTAGGGAAGGTGAACGCCGCTAACGGCGCGCAGTCCCCGCACCAGCCGCGCCGTCCAGTTCCGGCAGCCCACACAAGTGCCTGACCGTTCTAGCCCAGGAAGCGGCGCAGGTGGGCGGCGTCCTGGATGTAGCGGGAGATTTCGCCCGAGGAGTAATCCTGGCTCAGACTGGCGAATGTCGCGCTGGTCAGGCCCTCGTGGACCCTGTCGAGCTCCTCGGTGAAGCGGACGAGCAGGCGGAGATAGTCGTACCCCATCAGTTCGCGCACGTGGCGCTCGTTGGCGAACCTGAGCGACGCTCGCAGGTCGCCGTCGAAACTGGGGTAGTGTTCCCGCACGAATGCGATGTCCTCTTCCGACAGGGCGGCAAGCCCCAGCAGCTCGGGCGGCACTCCGATCGAGTAGAGCGCGGACGCGAATCCGATGGCGCGGGGCAGCGTGACGCCGCCCACGCCGCCGAGCGAGCGGCCGTAGCCGAAGAGGCCGACATGCATCTTGCGCTCGCGGCGCTTCGGCACGTGCGCGGACACCCTGGAGATCACGTCGGTCATGCGCTGCACCTGGGATTGGTACTCCTCGGTTGTCCTGTCAATGATGTCGAGCGCGCGATCCTCGTCGATGGGCGTCGGCTCGGTGCGGTCATGCGCAAGTATCTTCGCGATGCCGTTCCGCACGGTCTGTTTGTCGTAGTCGTACTTGAACGCGGACTGTACCGTTAAGGTCTGCGCGCTGGGATATTCCGTGAATGCGCGCTCCACGTTGACCGGCGTCAGGTGTCCCCGGAATGGCACGGAACCCGCACCGATGATGGGGTACAGCGGCACGCCGAGGCGCTGTTCGAGGCGGTGCAGCCTCAACAGGCCCACCTTCAGGATCAGTTCAGCGCCTACCATCCCGTAGTTCAGGGCGGGGTCGCTGCGGGCCAGGAACACGCGCTGGTACGGCTCATCCCTGTCCTGAAGGTACTCTTCGACGATGCGGTCGCAGGCGAGGAGGTGGTCACTGTCCTCTATCAGGGGGATGACCCGGATGCGCTTTGGGTAGAACTCACCGATCCAGTCCCTCACCGTCTGTTCGCCGAGTATCGGCCTGTCCTCCTGCCCCACAATCACGTCCCGGTAGTAGGCCTCGATGAGGGAGAGTTCCTCGGACGAAGTGGTGAACGGCAGGATGACCTCCTGAATGGGCGCCTCGGCGAGCTCGCCGTAGAAGCCGCGCGCGACGTCCCAGGCCGCGGGCACGCTCTGGAGCGCTTCCACCATGGACTTGCGCATGTCCTGCTCGATGCGGGGGTTGGGCACGCGGAGCGTGAGGGCCATGTCGCGGCCCAGCCTGTTGTCGTTCTGGAAGAAGTCGGGGTGGCCGATCAGCAGCTTGCGCACGACCTGGTTGTCCGCCTCCTTCCCCTCCGAGTCCCACATCTGCTCGTCGCAGCCCAGGGCGAACACGTCGACCGCCTCCTCGACCTCGCCTTCGCCCTTCAGCACGCCCTCCTCGTCCGCAAAGGGGGCGGGCGTCGCGTTGTCCGGGTGTTGGGTGCTCATCACCTTTGGAACGAGTGGCACGTCAGACCTCCGGAGCGCTAAAGTCCCTTCCCCTTGTGGGAGAAGGTCAGTATGGGGGCTGCTCGCCTTCGATTCTAGCACGAAGGCGGGAGTTGTCCAATCGCTCCTCCGCAGCCACGTCCACCCCCGGCCCGTTCCGCGATTGCGTTCGCAATCCAGAATCTGCTAACGTGAGTCGGCGCGGAGGCGCAATTCCGTGGCGAGGAGTTCGCCGGATGGCCACAACCAGCAGCGTAAGATTCAGAGGCGACGGCGCGAATATGGACGCCTTCGTCGCCATGCCCGAGGACAGGGGCAATCACCCGGGCCTCGTCGTCATCCACGAGATGTACGGGCTGAACGACAACATCAGGGACATCGCCACGCGATTCGCGGACGAGGGCTACGCCGCGATGGCGCCCAACCTCTACTCACGTGTCGGAGGAGCGGCCCGGTTCTGCATGACGCAGCTCTTCAAGGCGTTCGTCAGGCTGAAGGTGGACCAGCGCTCCGTACGCGACCTGCGGGGAGCGGTGGCCCACCTGCAGAGCATGAACGGCGTGAAGTGGGATCGCGTGGGCGTGGTGGGCTTCTGCATGGGGGGCGGCTTCTCGCTGCTGCTGGCGTGCGCCTCGAACCAGGTCAGGACGAGCGTCGTGTTCTACGGACGCAACCCCAGCCCAATCGACACGGTTTCTGAACTGAACTGCCCGCTGCTGTTCATGTACGGCGAGGACGACAAGATGATTGCGAAGGGCGTTCCAAGGCTGGAGTCCGCCCTTGAGTCGCACGGCAAGACATTCGAGACCCGCTCCTACCCGGATGCGGGCCACTCATTCATGAACGACACGCGGGGCAGCTTCCGACCGGACGCGGCGGACGACGCCTGGAAGCGCACCATCTCCTTCCTGGACGCGACCCTCAAAGACGAAAGCTGAGCAAGAAAGGGCGGGTGACGCCATGCCAATAGTCAACCACGACGACGTAGCGGAAGTCCCCTGGCGCCCCAACTACCGCAAGTGGGACCTTACGGTTCCTGGCGACGGCACGACCAGCAGCAGCATGTCGTACAGCGTAGTAGGCGTTGGGGCCGGCGCCCCCCTGCACCAGCACGAGGCGGACGAGTTGATCACGATACTGGAGGGTGAGCTCGAGGCGCGGCTCGGAGACGACGTGCAACTCGTTGGGCCCAACCACACGCTGATCATCCCGCCCGGCGCGCCGCACGGCTTCACGAACAAGGGTCCGGAGGACGCCAAGCTGCTCACCTACTTCCCGGTGTCCGACCCCTTCAACCACACGACCTACCTTGAGGGCACGCCGCCGGCCGGCCACGACTAGGACGCTGGACCAGAATCCGGGTGTTCGAGGCGGCTGGCTACGGCCCGAGCATCAGCTCAGGCGCGGGCGTAAGCCGCTCGATTGGCAGCGGCTCGTACTCGCCGCCGGGCGGAGTCCAGTGTATGGCGAACTGGGACGGCGGGTACTGGGAGACGTACTCCACGCGGACCCGGTGCGGACCACCCGCCAGTGTTACAACCGCGGAGTGCGGCGCGGTCTCGTCCGGAGGGACACGGGCCACGAGATCGCCGTCGACACTCAGAGTAAGTTCGCCCTCGGCCGACAGCGTGAAGCCATAGTCGCCATCCTCGGGCGTGTCCAGCATGCCCTCCCAGGCGGCCCTGTACGGCTCCGGAGTCACCGGGTCGTACCAGAATGGCTGCACGGACGGCGTGACGCGAGAGCCGCCGTACGTCTCGGCTTCGCCTTCCACGGCGTAGAATCGTCCCGCCAGCCCGTAGGGCCGCACGTCGCGCCGAAATAGGTGCGCCGCCGGAACGACCTGCCAGTCGGAGCCGGGCCGCTTCCAGAGCAGCCGGAGCGTACCGCCGGGTTCCTCCACCCTGCCCTTCACCTCCAGCGAGTGAAGGCCCACCGCGGGCCGTATCGAAGTTTCGACGCGTTCGCCCGAGAGCACCGGCAAGCCGTTCAGCAGCACATCCACCGCCTCTGCCGACTCCAGCGCGAGGCCGTATTCGCCCGGCTCGGTCACGTGCAGCGCGCCCGTCCACGCGAATTCGAATGGCGCAGCGTCCGCGCCGACCGCCAGTGCCCACGCTACTTCCGCTCTCGACAGGACTCTGGAGACCGACGCGCCACTATCGAGGGTGTAAGCGGCGTCCAGGCCCTGGCGAGACCGGAGTTGTTCGCGGCTCATCTCGGCGACGTAGAACATCGGCTCGTCGCCACCTGGCGGCCGCACCTCCCGGAAGGCCGCGTCCGGGTAGTAGAGCTTCAGCAGTCGATAGACGGCCTCCTCCCTGGGCTCGACGTACACGGCTGCGCCTAGTCCTACCCTGCCCGCACCGATCGGCACGTCTTGGGGCGCTCGCAGGGTAGCATAGTCCGGACCGTTGGCCGCCAAGTCTATAGCGAGGCTGTGCTTGAGCTGGCGGGACGTGAAAAGCGTGTAACCCTTGGCCTGCTGTCTGAGCATGTCGTGTCCTATCAGCGTCTCGTCGGTCGAAAAGGCGGCGTACACTCTCGGATCGGACGCCTGCTCGCCGAAGTAGCGGCCCACGTTGAGCAGCGCTATGAGCGCCAGCAGCGCGCAGCAGGCGATCGGAGTCAGGTGGCGGGTGAGCACCCATGGCGACGCACGGCCCGCCTGCCAGAGCGTGTACACTGCGAGCGCAACGAGCACGGCCACCGCCGGCAGCACGCCGATGGTCCTCAATGCTTGGGGCGCCTCCCACGGAATCGTAAGCACGCCGGGGATGAGCATGACGGCCAGCCAGATGGGCAGGACTACGAGCGCGGTGCGCGACCAGCAGACGAGGCACGCGGCAATGCCGAGCACCAGCAACGCCGCGGACAGACCGTCTAGCATGGCCGCGCCCGGCAGGTTGTGTCGTGGATTGGAGTCGCCCTCCACGTTGAACATCAGCGCGTGGGCGCGAAAGTTGTCGACGACGTCCCCGATGAACTCTCCCGCCGGCGCCATCGAGAACACCGAGCTGGCGCGCGTCCGGTCGAAGAATTCGGCCGGTTCTAGGACGGCGTACTGGGCCACGGGCGCGGCCATGACGAAGGCTGCGAAGCCAAAGACCGCCAGCCGCGCCGCAAGCTGCCGCAGACCCGGCCGCTCGGACAGGATGCCGTAAACCAAAATCACTGCGACCACGAGGGGAAACAGCCGGAACGCCGCGTAGAACCACATGCCCAGGCCCAGCGCGGCTCCGGCGAAGCCGTAGTCGGACAGCCGGCCACTCCGCACGGCGCGCAGCGTCAGCCAAGCCGTCAGCGCCGTGAAGAGGCTCATCGTCACGCCGTGCATTCCGATACGCCCGAAGTTGATGTCCCAGCGCATCACGGCCAGCACGAACGCTGACGTCAGACCCACCAGCGGCCCCGCGAGATGTCGTCCCAGCAGGTATACCGCCGCGATGCCTGCCAGCGAGAACGCCACGCTCACCAGCCGCAGCGCCTCCGGCGTCGTTCCCAACAGCGTTGTCAGCGCCGCGGTGGGCATCAGGTAGAGCGTCGGAAGCGTGGTGGCGAAGACGGGCGCTGAGCCCGGGTCCAGCGCGATGGCCGCGGCCACCGACAGGTTGGCAGCCTCGTCGTACCAGAGGCCGACCGGCAGTTTCCGCAGATCGTGGATGCGTATGGCCAGCGCCAGCAGCAGCACGCCGAGCAGGACGGCGGCTTCATACATCGCGCCTGCCGTTAGCGCCAACGGCCGGCCGTACCGCAGCCGGTTCGCCAGTAGCGTCCACCGGCCGTCGATGGCAACGACCGCGGCGAGCATAAGGACTGCCGACACGCCGAACATGACCCAGCCGACGGTGTTCGGCGGTCCGCTGTAAAACACGGCGAGCGACGCCAGCACGCACGCTACGCACAGCGCCGCGCAGACCGCTCCGATCCGGGTTTCCAACGACCATGCGGAGGTGCGTAGCCGAATCGTCTGGCTCGGGCGCTGTCGACCCAAGGTACGTTTGACCCAGCGGACCGCGCCGTGAATGTCTATCGCGGCAAACGTGAACGCAGCTATCGACGCCAGAAAGAGTACCGCCGCCCACAAGGGCCGGCCCGCGGGCAGCATGGCCTGGGCGAGGAACGCCAGGGATATAGCGGCGACTACCAGGGCGAAGCGGACGCCGTTCGACGCGGGCATGTTAACGGGCTAGGGACTGACCTGGCGAGATGGAGGAGAGTCGACGCGCAGCACGTCCGAGGCGAGGAGTTCGGCGACTTCCTCCGGTGACAGGCCGGCTTCGAGAAGCACCTGCTCCCCGTGCTCGCCCAGCAGCGGCGTCGGCAGGTAGGATATGTCCTCGCAGCCAGGGAAGCTGACGCCCTTTCGCATGAGCTTAAGTAGTCCCATAGTGGGGTGCCGCAGTTCGGCTATCATGTCGTTGGCGCCGATCTGCTCGCTCTCAAAGAACCCCACCTCGAAACCCTCGGCAAGTGGAGCGCACAGGGCCGCGGCGCCGCTAAACAGGCTCAGCCAGTGTTCGATGTCCTTGGAGGCGAACAGATCCGAGAGTGCGTCCGCCAGCGCACCGTCGTTCTCATCGCGCCCATGGGCCGAGGTGTAGCGCTCGTCCGTGGCGACGGCTTCCAACCCCGACGCTGAGCGCAGCGCGGACCAGCCCTCCTCCGAATCCGCCGACAGGTACAGCCAGCCGTCCCGCGCCCGGTAGATGCGGCGCAGCGCGTCGAAGCCGCGCTGGTGCTTCTGAGGGGCAGGGCGCGGCGGCTTGCCCTCGTAACGCATGAATCCGTCCTTGCTGAGCACGATGCCGGCGCTGAGCAGGCTCGTGTCGGCCTTCTGCGTCACGCCGTGGCGTTCCCTGGCATACAGACAGAGCAGCGCCCCCAGCGCTCCCATTGCTCCACCGGTGAAGTCCGTCGGCGCGAGCGCGGCGAGGTAGACCGGCGGGAGATGTTCGCCGCCCTGCGCTCGCTGCATGCCGGTAAGGGCCTGGGCCAGCGGGTCTACACCGGCCCGGTGCGCATACGGCCCGTCCCACCCGAAAGCGGTGATGTGGGACTCGACGATTCGCGGGTTCAGCGCGGCCAGGTCGTCGCTGCCCAAGCCCAGCCGCCCGGTCGCCCCGGGGCGCATGTTGGCGAGCAGTACGTCAGACCGGGCCGCCAGCCGTTGCGCAGCCTCGCGGCCCGCGGGCGTCCTGGCATTTAGCGATATGGAGCGCTTGTTGGAATTCAGGTAATGGAACGTCGAGAGCGTATCCGAGCGCGAAATGTCGCCCGCGGGCGACTCCATCTTTACCACTTCCGCGCCCAGATCGGCCAGCATCTTGCCCGCCGTCGGTCCGGCCAGCACGTTGGTCAACTCCAGCACCCGGATGTCGTGAAGCGGTGGATCGGAGGACACAGGCCCGTCCGCGCGGGGAGTAGGCTCGGCTGCGAACTCGGCGAGCACGGCGTCGGTGTGCTCGCCCGGCACGGGCGCGGGGCTCGACACTCCGCCGGGCGTTTGGGACAGCTTGATCGGCACGCCCATCTGGGTCACACGGCCTAGCAGCGGGTCGTCGACCTCTATGACCATCTCGTTGTGCAGCGCCTGCTCATTCTCCATACCCTCTTCGGCGGTGCAGGCGCGGGCGTAGGGAACGTCGACGCGCTCGAATATCTCGGCCCACTCGGCATATGTCTTGGTGCGAACGGCGTCCGCGACTATGTCGCACAGCTCCTGGCGCAGCAGGTCCGTCTCGGGCGTGCGTCCGAAGCCGTACTTGGACTGGGCCACCACCTTCGCGATCCCCAGGGCCTCCGCCGCCCTGTCGATGAAACCCTGGTGTATGCAGCCGAGATGTATCCAGTTCCCGTCCGAGCACTCCATCACGCTGTAGAATGGCGTGCCGCCGGTGGGCGTGAGCGTGTACGGGCGCGGCCTGTAGGAGTCGCCGCCCACCTTGGGAGAGTAGACGAGCGCGCCGGCCAGCAGAGAGGTCTCGACCTTGCGGCCGGAGCCGGTCTTCTCCCGCGCCGTGAGCGACGCCACGATACCCTGGGCGGCCAGCAGCCCCGCGCCGACCTGCGGAAGCGGGTGCACGACGTGGATGGGGTCGCCGTCGAACGACGGCTGGCTCGCCAGTATCCCTGCTCTCGCCATCACCAGGTCGGGGTGCGCCGGCTCGTCCCGGAGCGGGCCGTTTCTGCCGTAGGCGGTGATGGAGCAATGGACGATACCGGGATTGATAGGGGCAAGCACTTCGTATCCGGCTATCTCGTGAATGTCGGAAGAGGGCTGCCAGCTCTCGATGAACACGTCCGAGGCCACCGCGATGCGGCGAAAGGCGGCGGCATCCGAGCGGACGTCCAGGAAGACGCTCTGCTTGCCCCTATCCCAGGTGCGGTACGCCGGGTGGCCGCGCGCCGCGGCCGTGTCTTCAGTCGTGGCGTGGATCACCCGAGCGCCGTTGTCGGCCAGGAACATCGTGGCGATGGCGCCGGCCGGGCCGTCGGTGAGGTCGAGTACGGTGATGCCTTCGAGTGCTCTGACCATGTATGGTATCGCGCCTAGTTAAGCTAAGTCCCCTGTGGCTGCCCGCTCCGGGCTGCCGCTCGGTGCATTGTAGGCCAAAGCGCGGGCGGACAAAAGGCGCGCGGCGCGATGCGGAAGTGCGATTCTGGGCAAACGAAGGCCCCGCGCCTGAAAAAGGGCCGGGGCCTTGTTCACGGGCCATGGGCGGCGGAGACCCGCCCCGGTTTGCCGTGTGCTAGTTGTCGTCGGCCGGAACCGGCTCCGCGAGCCTCTCCTTGATGACGGCCTTCATTTCCCTGACTCTGGAGAGATCCGGGAACTTTCCGTCCTCTTCGACCTTGTCGAAAATCTTGTCGCCGTCAACGAACACCTGCAGGATCCCCGCGGTTCCGGGCGTAAGCGTGATCGATACGTCCTTGCCGCCTTCAGCGAAGAACTCGGTGGCCATCCAGGCCGCCGTCGCGTGATACGCTCAAGGAACGCAGTAGATGATTTCGATGTCGAGCTTGCCTTCTCCAGCCATGGCAATTCCTCCTTACTTGATACGATCCGGAAGCCCTGCAAACATGCGTGCGCGAGCTTCTATCGGAAGTTATCACAGCGCATTCGGGTTGTCAAACGCGCGAACCTGGGGCTGCCCCAGGTGGACCTGGTTCCGGGCTAAGCTCCGCGGAGGCGCGGGTCCAGTACGTCTCGGACGGCATCGCCCAGCAGGTTGAAGCCGTACACCGCGAGGCTGAGCGCCACGCCCGGCGCGATCGCCATCCACGGCGCAAGCTCAGCGTACTGCCGCGCCGCTCCGAACAGGTCCCGCCCCCAGGACGGCGTGGGCGGCGGGATTCCCATGCCCAGGAAGCTCAGCGAGGCCTCCGTGGTGATCGCGCCGCCGAGCGTGATGCTGGCCACGATGATGTAGGGCGCCAGGCAGTTGCGCGTTATGTGGTGCCACATGATGCGCATGTCACTGGCCCCGATGGCCCGCGCGGCGGTCGCGTATTCCGTCTCTTTCACCGCCAGCACCTGCGAACGCACGACGCGTGCCGCGGATGGTATCACCACTATGCTGATGGCAAGGATGACGTTGCGGGTGCTGGTGCCTATCACGAACATCAGCACCATCGCGACTATCAGGGAGGGGAAGGCCCAGATTATGTCCATGAAGCGCTGGGCGACGATATCCACCTTGCCTCCCCAGTACGCGGTGACCACCGCGATGAGCGCGCCTGTGCCTGTGCCCAGGAGAGTGGCGGCGACGCCCACCAGGAGCGACACCCGGCCACCCCATGCCACGCGGCTGAAGACGTCCCTGCCGGTGGTGTCGGTTCCGAACCAGTGGAGTGCCGATGGCCCCTGCAGGATGTCGATGCTCAGTGAGTTGGGGTCCACTGGCGCTATCCAGGGAGCGAAAATCGCCAGCAGCGTGATGAACACAAGGAGCAGGAACCCCACGAACCCCAGAGGCTTCTGGCGAATCAAGCGGGTCGTTATTTTGAGAGCCGATGCGAATCGGTTCTCTTCCAAAACCGCCCGTCCGGGGCTGGCGGTGTTCCTCAGCTCAGGCGTGCTCACTGTCTTCTCACTCGTATCTGATGCGGGGATTGAGCCAGGCGTACAGAATGTCCACAACCAGGTTCGCCACGGTAACAAAGATGGCAATCGCGAACAGGCTGGCCTGCACCACGTTGTAGTCGCGCCGTATCGTGGCGTCCAGCAGGAAACGCCCAGCGCCGGGCAGATTGAATGCCGCTTCGACGACGACCAGGCCGCCCAGCGCGAATCCGAACTGCAGGCCCAGAATCGTTATCACGGGAAGCATCGCGTTTCTCAGGGCGTGGCGTCGAATAACTACGCGCTCGATGAGGCCCTTCGCTCTGGCAGTCTGTATGTAGTCCTCTCGCATCACCTCCAGCAGCGAGGAGCGAGCCATGCGCGACGTGGAGCCGATGAAGGCGAACGCGACGGCGAAAGCGGGGAATATGCCCTGGAAGAAGGCACGCGCAGGGTCTTCCCAAAACGGGATGAAGTCCAGCGGCGGCAGCCACTGAAAGACACGCAGGAGGACGATGATGATAAGGCCGGCGACCCAGAAGCTGGGCATGGACAGGCCCGAGATAGAGATTATGCGGGCGATGTAGTCTAAAGGCGTGTCCTGTTTCACGGCGGACAATATGCCGAGGGGAATGCCCACGACAATCGTCAGAATGCTCGCCAGGATGACCATGTTGACGGAGATGGGCAGACGCTGGACGTACTCTTCAACCACGTCGCCGCCGCCCCACGAGGACTCGCCGAAGTCCAGTCGGAAGGAATTGCCAAGCCAGGTGAAGTACTGGACATACAGGGGGCGGTTCAGCCCCAGCTCCTCCCGTTTCTTCTCCAGTATCTCTTGGGGGATGGCCTCTCCCCTGCCGGGCTCCGCCAGCGCTATCAGCGCGGGGTCGCCGGGCACGATGCGCATGAGCACGAACACGAGCGTAACGACCGCGTAGACGGTAACGACGGCGAGCAGGAGTCTCTTTATGATGTAGTTTCGCAACTATGGTCCCGCGTATCACAGCTTGGCGTTTACGTGTAGGGGCAACCCTTGTGGTTGCCCCGTGCGGCAGAGGGGCGCCCACGAAGGGCGCCCCTGCATTAATTCTGGTCGGCTGTGGCTAGGGTTGTCCCTCCATCCACACCTCTTCGAGCGTCACGTTGTTGTAGTAGGCGGGGTCCACGTCGTGGAAGTTCTTTACCCACGGCCACCACGCCATGCCCTCAGCCACCCAGCGCACCTGGACGCGCGGCAAGTCGTTGAAGAGCTTGCGTTCAATGTCCCAGATGATGCTCTGGCGTTTGGCTTCGTCCAGCTCGGAAATTTGCTGCGTGAACATGTCCTCGAACTCTTCGTCGCAGTACCCGCTGTAGTTGGACCCAGCGCCGCACTTGAAGTAGTTGCCGTAGAACAGGCTGGGGTTCAAAACCGGGGCCACGCCACCTGAGCTCCTCAGCGTGAAGTCTCGCCGCTCCGACCTGTCGGTGTATGTCGCGCGGTCCACCACGTCCTGGACTATCTCCACTCCGATTTGCCTGAGCTGGTCCTGGGCGAACTGTGGGGTCAGCCTGCTCTCCCTGGTGTTGAGCACCATCCAGTTCAGTTCGAGCCCGTCCTCATAGCCCGCTTCCTTGAGCAACTGCTTCGCCTGCTCCCTTCTGTCGGGCATGTCGGAACTGTCCAGCTTACCAATCAGCCCGTCCAGTTCCTCGCGCGGCAAGCTCCACTTGCTCCACGGGGGCTGAAAACCGCCGACGTCGCCGGCGCCCTGGTTGAGAATCTGCGTAGACAGCGGGCGGTCGAGACCCAAGTTGAAAGCTTGCCTGATCCTCTCGTCTCCCCAAATCGGGTCTTTGATCTGTCCAGACACCGCGTGCCACCAGAGGCGTGGGATGATGGAGACATTGATGTTGGGGTCGTCCTGCTTCAGTATCTTGCCTTCTTCAGGATACAGGTACTGCATCAGGGAATTCATGTCCAACTGCTTGGCGCGGAAGGCGGCGAATCCCGCGGTCTCCTCGGCGAAGACAATGTCGTGTATGCCGTCCAAGTAGGGAAGAATGCCCCGCCAGTAGTCGGGGTTCCTGGTCAGCTCCGCCCTGCCGCCCTTCGTGTATCCCTGCCAGACGAATGGCCCCGTCCCTATGACGGTGGTCTCTAGGTCCTCATAGGGCAGTTCGCTCGGGAAGATGGAGGCCCAGCCCGCGGCAAGCATAGAAACGATGCCGGCGTCTCCCTGGCCGAGCTGGATGACCACCTGCTGTGAGTCCGCGCCGCAATCCACACTCTCGATAGCGACTACGTCAATGGCCCGCTTGCTCGTCTCGACAGCCCGGTATTTGTCCAGGCTGTGGACCACGTCCTCGCAATCGAGACTGGTGCCGCTGCCGGGCACGCCGTCGATGGTGTGGAAGTTGATGCCCTCCTGCAGAGTTATCGTGTAGGTCAGCCCGTCGTCGGAGGTCTCGAATTTCGTGGCCAGGTCGGGAACTATGACGCCCACCTCGTCGAAGGCGTACCTGAACAGCCGGTTGTATGCGGCGCCGACGCGCTGCTGGGTACGAACGGTGGTCTGGACCATGAAGTCGAAGTGCACCAGGTCGTCGCCCGCGCTCTTGCGGAGGATTCCGCCGGTCTGCGCGTCGCCGGACTCGACCGCCACAGGCGCCTCCGCGCGAATCTCGATGGACTCGGTTACGGCGGCGATGATCTGGGCCTGCTGCTCTTCCATCGCCATCGCGACGATTTCCGAGACCTTTGCCTCCGTAAGCCCGGGGCGCTCCGCCAGGGCCGCCGCAATAGCCTCAGCGACCTGATCCTCAGTGACGCCTGGCTGGGCCCTGAGGGCATTGGCGATCTCGTTCGCCACGTCCTGCGTGGTGACCCCGGGACGCGCGTCCAGCGCGCTGGCGATGGCGGAAGCAACATCCGCTGACGTGACTCCCGGTTGCGCGGCCAGCGCTTTCGCTATCTCGTTGGCCACGTCAGTGGAGGTTATGCCCGGCTGCTGGGCCAGGGCCGACTGTATGGCCATCGCCACGTCCTCAGACGTAACTCCCGGCTGCTGGGCCGCCATTACCTGCTGGATAATGCCCGACACGTCTACTGGCGTCGGTGTCGGCGGCGCCTCCGGCTCCGCGGAGCTGCACGCCGCCACGGCCAGCCCAACCAGCACGCTGGCGGCTATCAACAACAGGGATCTGCTCGTCAAGATTGCTCTTTTCACCTGATTCCTCCAAACAACAGCCCGCGAGACGCAGCCCGCAGGGGTCTTTGAATCTGCCAGCCGAAAACTAGCACAGCTTGTCTGGCCTGTCAAATCGCATCACGGTCGCCGTACGCTGACATGAGCACGAGTTGCATAAGCTCCATGAGTTGGCTGTGCCACTCCCACCGCTCGTGGATCGTCTCGTGGAACTTTCGGACGCCGTCTTCGTCTCCGCGCTCGGTGAAGTCCGCCTCGCACTGTGCAATAAAGCGGGCCGTAATGCGGTCTATCACATCGTCGAGGCTGCGGAACAGGCCCGGGGGAATCCTCATCCTGGCGTCCAGAGACTTCAGGCTGGGCACGTGTTCGTCCGCCAACTGCAGCTCCGATTTTAGGAGCGCCAGCGCAGCGAACATCACCGCCGCCTCCTCGGTGTGGAGGAAGACCTTGATATCTCCCCTCGCTCTCGCCGCCTGCTCTCGTGCGTTCATTAGGAGCAACTCCGAATTGATTGTTAGATATCACAGAACATTGAGACCCAGAGATTGGACTTCTGCTTCGTCCAGCAATACCAATGTCTTGGTGCGCTGCTGGAAGAACAACGCGAATGCGGAGATGAAGTCGCGCCCGAGCAGCGAGGGGATGGGATTCTGAACTTCGGGGATGTGCAGCTTGAGAGTAATCGAATAGCCCTGCACGTCTAGTTGCGCGTCAACGACCCTCATTGGTGTCGAGCCGCCTAGACCAGTGCTGGGCGGGCCAAGTTCCAGACTATCGACGTCAAGACCGATGTCCATCACGTCGAGAGGCGAAAGGATGGTGACGTCGGCCCCGGTGTCAACGAGAAACTCGACGCTCACGCTCCCGAGGTTGGGACGTTCGGGGAAAGCGATGGTGCAGTTGACGAAAGGCCGCTGGGCGTTTGCGCCGCCGGAGAAGTATCCTCGAATCACTCGGCGCCCAGTATCAACAGTTCGGCTTCCGCGGTCATGTGCCGCCTGATGGCGCCGCTCGCGCACAGACCTTTCGCCTTGAGTTTCGCGACGAGGTCGAAGGCATCGTCGGCCGCGCAGACTACCTGCTCTCCCAAAATCGCTATCCACTGATTCTCGTAGTCTGCCAGCAGTTCGTCATAGTGGGCCTCGAAAAAGGCAACGTCCAGTTGGTGGCCGACGCTGTATGTCTGCATGACGCTCGTTCTCCTGCCCACCTTGTGTACTGGCTTTGTTGTTCTAAACAATACAACGGGGCGTCATTGTGGTCAAATCGTCTCGCCGAGAATGGCCCTGAGGATCAGCTCCGCCGCGGCCTTGTCCAGCGGCTGGTTGTTGCTGCCGCACTTGGGAGACTGGATGCAGCCCGGGCACCCCGCCTCGCACGCGCACTCGGACACGGCCTGCAGCGTGGTCGCCCACAGCCGCTCGATAAGCTCGTAGCCGAGCTCCGCGATGCCGACTCCGCCGGGGTGCGCGTCGTGTATGAACACCTGCGGCCTGCCCGTGTCCGGGTGAAGCGGCGTGGTAATACCACCGATGTCGTTGCGGTCGCACATGGCGAACAGTGGCAGCACCCCGATGGCGGCGTGCTCCACGGCGTGCAGTCCGCCGGCCAGGTGCATCCGGCGCCGGCGTATCGTCTCCAGCGTGTCGTCCGGCACGTCGAACCACAGCGCAACCGTGTCGTAGCTCTGTGGCGGCAGGTCCACCTCCTCGCCGCCCAGCAGCCCGCCGGTCATGTGCGCCCGTCGAAAAAATCCGATGACGGTGGTGGACACGCGCACCTCTCCGAGGTACACGCGCGTGTCGCCGACATGCTTCCACTTGTACACGCGCCGAACGCGCGTGTCGGTCAGGTCGCGCGCCTGTGTGTAGTAGGGCGCGTCTTCCCTGGACGCGTAGGCCGTGCGGGCGTCCAGGTCGAGGGATTTCACAAGATACTGCTCACCCTGGTGTATGTATATGCCGCCGGGGTGCAGTTGGAGGAAGGCGCCCAACTGGTCGAGCGTCTCCAGAATCTGGCCTGTCCATTCGTCGACGAGGGTGTAGGTGTTGGAGGACGCGGCGCGGATGTTGACGGACTCGGCGGGGTAGTACATTTCCGGCGACAGGTGCCAGCGGCCCGCCACCGCGTTGAGCAGCTCATCTTCCTGTAGCTCGGCGGCGCACATCAGCAGGTCGGGGCCGAAAAACTCGGTGTCGGCCATGGTTAGCGGCGCCTCGTACGCGGCGCAGAGCAGGTGGGGCTTGAGGATGTACTCGTTCTCGGGGGAGGTGAGCGCCCGCTCGTGCGGGCGTCCGAAGAACGCCTCAGGATGGCGCATCAGGTACTGGTCGAGCGGGTCGTCCAGGGCCACCAGCACGCTCAGCGACCGGTCGCCGCTCCTTCCGCTGCGCGCCGCCTGCTGCCAGGCGCTGGCGATGCTTCCCGGGTAGCCGTTGAGGAGCGTGGCGTCGAGGTCCCCCACATTGATGCCGAGCTCCAGCGCGTTGGTGGTCGCCAGCCCGAGCAGCCGGCCGTCGTACAACTCCTGTTCGATGCGGCGGCGCTGCTCTGGCATGTAGCCGCCGCGGTAGGGCGACACCCTGTCCACGATCGCGGGGTCGGTCTCCTCGAGTTCGCGTCGCGTATGCAGGTTCACCAACTCCGCGAGTTGGCGGCTCTTGACGAACGCCAGCGTTCGCACACGGCGTCGCAGCAACTCCGCGAAAATGCGGGCTGTCTCGGTGTTGGTGCTCAGCCGGCTGCCCTCGGCGTAGTCCAGCATCGGCGGGTTCCAGAAGAGAAAATCCTTGCCGCCGAAGGAGGAGCCGTCCCGGTTGACGACGCGAAACGGCAGGCCGGTGAGCCGCTGCGCGTGTTCTGCGGGATTGGCAACTGTTGCCGAGCACATCACGAACTGGGGGTCGCTGCCGAACTGCCGGCACAGCCGCCGCAGCCTCCGCAGTACGTTGGCGAAGTGCGACCCGAACACGCCGCGGAAGACGTGCGCCTCGTCGATCACGACGTAGCGCAGATTGCGGAGCAGCCTGTACCAGGCGCGGTGGTTGGGCAGGATGCCCACGTGCAGCATGTCCGGGTTGGTGATGACCACGCGGGAGGTGCGTCGGATCGTGCCCCGGTCCTGGGTGGGAGTGTCGCCGTCGTACACGGCGTGGCGGGTCGCGCGAAGGGTGGGTGTGAGCGCGGCTAGCGAATCGCTCTGGTCCTGTGAGAGCGCCTTGGTGGGGAAGACGTACAGCGCGCAGGCGGAGCGGTCCTCCATCAGCGCCTCGATTACGGGAAGCTGGTAGCACAGGCTCTTGCCGCTGGCCGCGGGGGTCGCCACGATCACGTTCTCGCCCTGCCGGACGTGGTTGATGGCCTCGGCTTGGTGCGTGTAGAGCGCGTCGATGCCCTGCTCCCCCAGCGCCTCGGCCAGCCGCGGATCAAGCGGCGCGTCCAGTTCGCCGTACTCTGCCGCGCGCGCTGGTATGCTCTCGCGGTGAACGAGCTGGTCCTTGTACCAGGGCACGAATTGCAGATAATCGAGAAAGGCGTGTACGTCCAAGCGGCCCCCGTCCGGCCGCGCCTAGCGGCCCCGCGCCCCATTATAGAGGGCGGCAAGGCAGATTTGAACACCTGTGCGTGGCGGGGCAGGCCCTCTCGGAATGGAAGGGTCAGGGTCTTCGGGCACCGCTCTCCGAAAAATCTGCACAATTCTGCTACATTCCGCCCATCCCGTAGCTGGGCGGCCCGATGTTCTTGTCACCTCTTGTGAGCCAAGTTGTTAAAGTTCGTCACGAGCATTGCGCAGAATGTCGCAGAACGCGACCCGTTCGGCACGCTCAGCGCGGGCTCCGTTCGGCAGGCTCCGCTCCTACTCGCCAACCGGCGGACACTACGCCCGTCAGGTAGAAAATAGCACGTGTGTGCTGTAGAATCAAGAGGGTCGAGGCCACGGGCGCACGTGGACGCGCATATTCCGAGGCTGCGCTCGGAATGGAAGGGTCAGAGGCGTGCCGCTACGCCAAGGTGAATGTGCCCATTTATTGGCGCAAGGCAGGGCTACTTGACATAAGATCGCAGGACTGGGCCTGAGAGTGGGAATTTCTGTGACACGGTTGGGAAGGAATTGCGCTTGGATGGGAAGCGGTGTGGCGTTTGGGTTACGCGGTTGGAAAGGTTTGAGACAGGATTTTCGGGGTGGTTCCGGGCCTCACGGGCCTCCACACGGAATGCGTAAGAGCTGACGCCTGATTTCCTGGCTGTGCGCGGCCAGGTCCACGGTGGCGAAGCGTATCAGGTGGCCCTGTATCATGGCGGATTCGTCGAAATCATCGCCCACCGACGGGTGCAGCAGGACGCCGGTCGAGTCGAGGGACGCAGGCTCATCGTCGCGCTCCTGGGTCCTGTGTAAATTTGGTGGAAACCCTGTTGGTTTCCCCAACTCGGTCACTGCCCTCAACCTCCTTGTGGCAGACCGCATTTGTCGCAGGCATGACCTTTCATGTGCCCGACCTGTCCAACAGGGCCGTCGCAAAACCGACAAACGTTCATACGCATGAATGTCTCTCGGATTTCGTCAAACGACGGCGCTGGCTGTCTGCAACACTCGCACGAAAACATTAACACCTCACAGGCTTCCAAATAGCCTAGTGTCGCCACCGAGTACGAAACCGCACTAAACCACAACCGACGCATTTTATGCAGAACCCTCATACCTGTTTTCTCGTATTCCACCAAATTTACGCAGGACCTAGCGCCGGCTGTTACTCGCCTCTCTAACCCTGTCAACGAGTTCAGTACGGTCGCCTTTGTGTGCAAGTAGTTTGTCCGCAAACTCCACATAGTACTTGGTCCAGCCGAATTCAGTATCTGATGCCATGTCATTCACCGTTCCACGTGCCCCGTGTCTCTGGGGGATGCAGTCTCCGATTTGGGCTGTGGCCTACACTATCTCATATCCCAAGGGTTGATCACTTCTATCCCGCATCCCTCGAAGCCATCAACGTCTCTGGTCGCTATGTCCGCCTGTCGAGAACGGGCTATCGCGGCAATCTGGCAATCAGCGTGGCTTATGGGATGGCCTGCGGCGCGGCGAGCGGCAGCAACCGCAGCGTAGGAACGGGCGGCCTCGCTGTCGAAAGGAAGGATGCGCCCGGCAAAGTCCTCTCGTAGCATCCCCTCAATCTCAGCCAACAGTTTTTCGCGACGTTGACCTATCGGCATAATCTCAACGCCGTAGCGCAACTCGGCCTCGCTGACGGCCGTGAGGTGCAGATCTGTCGCGGCTTGCCTGGCAACCCAGTCGACCACGCTGGAGCTGGGACCCGGGCGCATCAGTTCCGAGACTACGTTTGTGTCGAGGATTATCAATGCCTGTTTCCTCAGTGGAGTTGGGGCGGCCTCCGCATCGGGGAGCGAGGCGGCAACTCCAGCTCGACGCCACCGAGGGGGGCGAAGCGAGCGCGAATGGCGCTGGCCAGGTCTTGTTGCTTCGACGGCTGTTGGCTGAGTGCCCTGCGTAGGATTTGCCGAGCCTCCTCCTCCATCGAGTGGCCGTTTTCGGCAGCGCGTACACGCAGTCGATGCTTCAGCCCTTCTTCCAGGTTACGCACGGTGATACTAGCCATGGCGGGGCCTCCATCTGCTATGTCGGGCAATTGTAGCATGATTGCGTTGCTATCAGCCGGCACAGAGCTCCTCCGCTCGCGCCAATCCTGGCACCTGCGGCGGTGTGCTAGAATACCCACCGAGCAATCATTTCGTATCCTTAGTGGATGACCTTACTGCATCCGTGTGTCAAGGCTATGGGGAAGCCGCATCAACCAGGGCTACGCCCTCTTTTGTGCTGAGAGCGCGGTCAAAAGTGTACAGCGGGTCCGCTTCGGCACGTGTGACCGCTGCCAAAATCATGAGGTCGGCAAAGCCAGGACCGCCTTGTCGATACTGGAGGGCTGCGCGGACAACATCGTCCTCAGCCTCGAATACCAAGCCCTGCGTGAGAGTCATTTCGACCAGGACGTCGGCAATCTGGGACCGTGTGAAACGGTAGGATCGCTCAAGTACCCATACCATCTCGACAGTGACTTCGCGACAGATGAATCCCGGACGGTCGGCCGTCAAACTCTCTATCAGAGAACCAGCCGCTTCAGCCTGTACTTCGTTGTCTTGCACCAGGTAGCGCAAGATCACGTTGGTATCTAGGGCAAGCACGATTCGGCTGCTCCCTCCGCTATGGCAATGTCCATCTCTTCCAAGCTCACCGGGGGCCCGTCGTATTTCAATATGCCAGAGAGTCTCTTGATGGGGCGCGCCTTTGTCATCCGAACTTCCCCTTCTTGAATGACATAGAGCACCTTGTCCCCGGGACTAATGGAAAGTGCTTCCCTTACGCGTTTGGGCAAGGTAGTCTGTCCTCTTGCAGTAACCGTGGACTCTATCATGTCAAGGCCACCTCGTGCATTGTAAAATCCTATATGTCATTATATTTGCAATTATAGCAAGGCATATGAGTGTGTTACAAGGCAAAATGCCAATGTCCTCCAAGTCGTTCCAGAAGGCTGTGCCAAACCCTCTTGTCAACCCTTGTTACCGCCGCTGTTGTGCTAGAATACCCCCCACCATCCAACTCCGAGGTGAACGCAGATGGAGCCTACCTCCCGACAGAGAACATTCCTTGAGCAAGAGAACGTGGCTATCCTGGCGACGACCGGACCGGGCAATCGCGCCCATGCCATGCCGGTGTGGTACATCTACGAGGACGGCCAGATCCTTCTCGGCGCGGGGGCGAACTCCCAGAAGCGCCGCAATATCGACCGGAACGGGCAGGCGACGCTGGTGATCGACCGCCGCGAGCAGCCCTACTACGCGCTGATGGTGCAGGGCACCGCCGAGATCGGCCCTGCCGCGCCGCCGGAGACGCGGCTGAAGATAGCCACCCGATACCTGGGGGAGCAGCGCGCCCGCGAGTACATCGAGCAGACGGCGGGTGGGGACTCCATCTCCATACGCCTTACGCCGCAGAAGTTCATCGAGTACGGCAGCCTGGAGTAGCACCATCGACGAGACTCGCCTGCGCGCTCTGCTGAGCGACTTCAAGAACGACGGTCTGGGAATCGACGAGCTTCTTTCCCAGCTCCGCCAGATGCCGTATGAGAACCTGGACTTCGCCAGGGTGGACCATCACCGCGCGCTGCGGACCGGCTTCCCGGAGGTGGTGTTCGGGCTC
The DNA here is from genome assembly GCA_965204815.1 of Dehalococcoidia bacterium. Classification (GTDB taxonomy): domain Bacteria; phylum Chloroflexota; class Dehalococcoidia; order Lucifugimonadales; family CATOSD01; genus CATOSD01. Next base: position 2,155,218 of record OZ242014.1, on the reverse strand, counting down.
GGCAAGTCGTCCGAGCAGATCGCGGCCATCGCGTCCTCGGTGCTGGCCAAGTCCGACCGCCTGCTGGTGACCAGGACGACGCTCGAGGCGTACGAGAGCGTTCGCGCCGTGGCTCCCGACGCGACTCACGATGAGCTTGCGCGGGCGATAGTCGTGGATCGGCGCGAGTCGCCCCTGACCGTGCCGGGCGTGGTGGTGGTGTGCGCGGGCACGTCGGACCTGCCGGTGGCGCGCGAGGCGGCCGTTACCGCGGGGCTTATGGACTGCGAGGTGGAGCAGATAAGCGACGTGGGAGTGGCCGGACTGCACCGGCTGCTCGAGCACCTGCCCACGCTTCAGCAGGCCAGGGTTGTCGTCGCGGTGGCGGGCATGGAGGGCGCGCTGCCGTCGGTCGTCGGCGGGCTGGTGCGCGCGCCGCTGATCGCCGTGCCAACGAGCATCGGCTATGGCGCGAGCTTCGGCGGCGTGGCGGCGCTGCTAGCCATGCTCAATAGCTGCGCGAGCGGCGTGGGCGTGGTGAACATCGACAACGGCTTCGGCGCCGGGTACCTCGCCGCGATGATCAACACGCTGCCGGATAGGCCGCTTTAGTTGCGGGCCAGCGGCGTTACCTCGAGCTCGGCGGTGATGTCGTCGAACCACTGCACCACTTCCCTGTGCAGCGGGATGCCGTTCGCGCGCCGCTCCTCTTCCTCTTCCCGCTCCGACAGGCCGGGGTAGATGACCCTGTCGTGGCCCGGCGCGGGAGGCGTGGTGCGCAGCGTGCGCAGCGTCTGGTCCATGTGCTCCTTGAACTCGTCGAGGTCGGTGAACGCCGCGACGTCGTAGGCCGCGAAGTAGTTCTTGAAGCCGCTGCCGTAGGGCTCGCTGTCCAACATGCTGGGTATGGAACCGGATAGGAACGCGCCGAGCACCTCCACCATCAGGTTGAAGCCGTAGCCCTTGTGGGAGCCCTGCTCCCGGGTTCCGCCGATGGGCAGCCCGAAGAATTCGCCCCTCACCCTGGGCGCCGTCTCCTCCAGCACGGGCGAGCCGTCGACATCGGCGATCCAGCCCGGCAGCAGGTCCGAGCCGACCCGGCGCGCCAACTCCAGCTTGTTCAGCGCGACTGCGGAGGTGGCGGCGTCGAACAGCAGCGGGGCCTCTTTGTTTGCCGGCGCGGCGATGGAGATGGGGTTCGCGCCCAGCCGGCCCTCGGCGCCGAACGTGGGCAGCACCGACGCGCCGCCCGCCGTGATGCACATGCCGACCATATCCTGCTGGGCCGCGAGCATGGCGAAGTGGCCCACGGCCCCGGCGTGACCGCTGTTGCGCATCGTAACGATGCCCACGCCGACCTCGCGCGCCTTGCTTATCGCGAGCTCCATGGCGCGCCGGCCGACGATGATGCCCAGCCCGCCGTCCGCGTCCATGGTGGCCGTGCCCGGAAACTCGCGCACGATCTGAACGTCCGGCGTCGGATTGAGCCGCCCCTCTCTGTACTGCTGCACGTAGGCGCGCATCATGTTGGACACGCCGTGCGTCTCGACTCCGCGCAGGTCAGTCATCGTCAGCACGTCCGCGCCCTCAGCCGCGTCGTCGTCCGAAACGCCCATCTTCTCGAAGATCTCCGTGACGGTCCTGCGCAGGGAGCCTTCCGGGACTCTCACCTGGTCGGGCTTGGGCACCTTGAAGCGTTCCAGCATGGGCGTATCCTCCTGGTGGTATCGGGACTCAGCCGGCGAGCACGCGCTCGAACACGTAGCGCCCCAGGTCGCGGTTCTCCTCGAACGCGAAGCCGTCGAAATCGCCGTTGTAGCCGATCAGCGGCACGTCGCGCTCGTGGACGGACGCATGGGAGCGCAGCCGGGGCGGGAGTTCGACCTGCGAGGGGTCGCCGAACACGGAGTCCGCGTCTGCGGTGACCACCACGTCGCCTATCCGGTCGTAGTGCAGCCGCAACTCCCGCACGGCCTGTTCGCGGTCGTACACCTCCTCGACGCCGGGGACGCTCCGCAGCGCGTCCATCGCCTCGGCGGTCTGCCGCGGGTCGTCGAGATAGACGAACATGCAGCCGCCCAGGTTGGAGTGGTGGACGACGTAGCGGTCCTTGATGATGGGCACCGGGTTGGCGCGGATGTTCCACTTCGCCAGCGCCGCCCCCAGGTCGATCATGCGAGTCTTGCGCGACATGCCGTGGTCCGCGGTCAGCAACAGCGTCACGTCCGGGTGGTTCGAGAGCAACTCCCCGATGGCGTCGTCGATGATCGTCAGATGCTGCTGGGACTCCGGCTCGTCCGGCGCGTAGGTGTGCATCGCGTAGTCGGTGGTGGTGATGTAGACGATGTCGGCGGAACGCTGAGACATGATGTGGTTCGCGGCGTCGATGACCCAGCCGTTGACCTCGAGCGAGTAGATGGGCGGCGGCTCGCCCACTGCCGATGCAACATCTGTGGGCGCGCGCTCGGAAGATACGGCGACCGTCGCCCAGCCGCCCAGCAGCGTCCGCAGCTTGTCCTTGGACGTTACCAGCACCGACGACTTGCCTTGCTCTGTTGCCTTCTGGAAGAAGGTCGGGGCCAGGATGTACTCGCCCGACTCCATGTACACCTCCTCGCCGGTCTCCCTGACGAGGCGGTAGTTGGAGCTTATCCCGTGCGTCTCGGGATAGCTCGACGTCACCAGCGACACGTTGTTGACGTTGGTGACGGATGGCATCATGCAGCGGCCGACCCTGGAGAATCCTTTCGCGCCGAGCGCCTTCAGGTTGGGCATTTCCAGGGCGTCGAGGTATTCGGGATCGAGCCCGTCGATGCATATGACTACGGTGGTGTCGGGCAATTGACTTCCTCCCAAGCGACGACTGGCGGCGTGAGCCGGGTCCAATTCTAGCAAATCGGCGGTGCCCGCGCATTTGCTGTTGACTTGCGGACAGAGGGGAGCTTCCACTAACATAAAGCGCATATTATGGATGGAGCAAGAAACGAGTTCACCGACATCAGCGTGCTTGTGCCCGAGGCGATAGGCGAACCCGGCAAGCGCACGTTCCGGGTCAAAGCCGAGAGCGGAAGCAGCACCGCCACCATCTGGCTTGAGAAGGAACAGCTCGCGCAGTTGGCGATGGCGATGCAGCAGATCGCCTCATCGCTGGAGGACGCCGATGACAAGGACGCCGCTCCTCCCCACGAGCGCGAGGCGCAGCCCCTGACCAACGTCGAGTTCAAGGCGAACAAGCTGGCCCTGGGCTACCACGAACGGCGGGCGATGTACATAATCGACGCCCACGAGGCCGATGAGGACACCGCCGACGTAAGGCTCTGGACGGAACCTGCCCAGGCCGAGACCTTTGCCGAGGACGCACTGCGCGTCTGCGCCGCCGGCCGGCCGATTTGCCCCCTGTGCTCCCGGCCGGTGGACGCCGACGGCCACGTCTGCCCCAAGATGAACGGGCGGGTAAAGGCGCTGGACCTGAGCGAATAGCGACCTAACTTTGTCCCGCAGGCGGCGGCGCCACCATCGTTATTCCATCCCCGACGAGGCGGAGCACGGCACGCCCGTAACCCCTCCGGAAGATGAGGCGAGGCAGCTTCTCCAGTCAGGGGAAATCGTCAGCGGCTACCGCATGCCCTGGGGTTCCAACTACACCTTCTACGTGCGGATAAGCGCAGGTCCGGGCAAGTTTCTCAGGGCCATCTACAAACCCAGGGACGGCGAGCGTCCTCTCTGGGACTTCCCTTCCGGATCGCTGTACAAGCGCGAGTACGCGACCTACGTCTTGAGCCGCTGGCTCGGCTGGCCGCCGGTGCCGCTGACGCTCGTGCGTGAGGGGCCGTACGGTGTGGGGACGGTGCAGCTATTCGTGGACCACGACCCGGAAGCCAACTACTTCGACATGGTAGAGGACAAGGCGGAACAGCTACAGAAATTCGCCATATTCGACCTGCTGGTGAACAACGCTGACCGCAAGGCGGGTCACTGCCTGCTGGACTCCGGTGGCAGGGTGTGGAGTATCGACCACGGGCTGACATTTCACCCGTCGTTCAAGCTGCGCACGGTGATGCTGGAGTTCTGGGGCAAGCCCATGCCCAAGAGCCTCGTCAGTGACATCGAGGGGCTGGGCCGAAGCCTGGAGACGACAGGGGATGTCGCCGAACGGCTGGCCGAGATGCTCTCGCCCGAGGAGGTCGGCGCGCTGCTCAGCAGGGTCGGTTTTCTGCTGGAGGAAGAGTCGTTGCCCGCCCTGGACCCGTACCATAATGTGCCATGGCCCTGGGTGTGATGGCGCCGACTGGCCGTTATCCGGGAAGCAGTCCGGCGAGCATCAGCTCCATGGCCATCGAGTGGCTGCAGTCCTGGTTCATCCTGTGGGTGTGGCAGTCACACCGCCACGCCCCCGCCTCGTAAGTGACCAGGTGGTCGCCGTTATCGCCTCGGAATGATACGGAGCAGCTAATCAGGTTCGCCCGGTCGCCCTGCTCGGCGTAGTCCCTGGCCTTGGCGGCTTTCCTTACGAGGCTCGATGAGTACATGGGAGGTGATCTCCTTTGCGCACTTCGCCCCGCGCGAACGGCGGGGCTATTGGGTTATTGGCTTTACCGGTTGCGAAAACATGGGACCGGAATGTCCGGTCGGGAGAAAATTGTAATGTCTCAGTTACTGTCGCGTCAATTGCCGATAGACGGAAATCGGCTGTGGAACCAAGCAGGGTAGCCACATGCTGAGAACACTATCTCGCGGCTTGCTGCTCGCTATGCTGGGCAGGCGGCTTCCCAGCACCTCCGGGCGGGTCGAGGCACCCGGCGCCCGCGCCGAAGTGGTCATTCGCAGGGACCGCTGGGGCATCCCTTACGTGGAGGCAGGCAGCGTGGAGGACGGTTGGTACGGCCTCGGTTTCTGCCACGGCCAGGACCGGGCTGTCCAGCTCGAGGGTCTGTTGCGGCTGGTGCGGGGCACGCTGGCCCAGGCCGGAGGGCCCCGGTTGCTGCCCATGGACAGGCTATCGCGGCGAATCGGCTTCCGGCGCTCGGGTGCGGCACAGTTCGCGGCGCTCAGCGAGCAGACCAGGCGCAACGTCGCCGCCTATGCCCGCGGACTCTACGACGGCGCCACGCTCGGCTGCTCGCGCGGGCCCCACGAGTTCGCCCTGGCCGGCATCCAGGTGGCGCGTTATCTCCCCGAGGACGTGCTGGCGGTGGGCAAGCTGGTCGCGTTCTCGCTGTCCTCCAACTGGGACGTCGAGCTAGCGCGGATGAAGATAATTGAGGAGGACGGTCCCGAGGCGCTCGCCGCGCTCGATTCGGCGCGTCTGCAGGGAGCTTCCGACCTTCCCCACTCCCAGAGGGTATTCGACGCGCTCGCATCCGACCTCGCCGCGTTCGCGGACCTCGCGGGATGCGGAGGCATGTCCAACGGCTGGGCCGTCTCTCCCGACCGGACGGCCACGGGCAGGCCCATACTCGCCAACGACCCGCATTTGCGCCCGGAGCTGCCGCCCAACTGGTACCTCGCCCGCGTCAGCACGCCCGAATGGTCCGTCGCGGGCGCGAGTTTCGTCGGCGCGCCCCTGTTCGCCGCCGCTCACAACGGTTCGATCGCCTGGGGCGTCACCGCTGGACTGGTGGACAACACCGACCTGTTCCTGGAGTGTGTGGGCCCCGACGGACGGAGCGTGCTCGAGAGCGACGAGTTCGTAAGGTGCGACGTGTTCCGCGAGGTCATCGGCGTAAAGGGCGGCGCCCCGCTGGTGGACGAGGTGCTGGTGACGAAGAGAGGCCCCATCATCAGCCCGGCGCTGAGCGCGGACGCGCCGGCGGTGTCCCTGGCCGCCACCTGGCTGGGCGATGCCCCGCTGGACACGCTGGACGAACTGCACCAGGCACGCAGCTTCGACGAGTTCCATCGGGCGTGGTCCACCTGGAACCTCGCGTCGTTCGGGCTGGTCTACGCTGACGAGAGGGGCAACGTAGGCGGTCTCCTGGCCGGGCAGGTGCCGTCGCGCCGCAGGGGAAACGGCTCCCTGCCCTCCCCCGGCTGGGAGCTTGACGCGGGCTGGGAAGACTCCCCCGTCCCTTTCCACGAAGTGCCGGCTGTCCTCAACCCGGAGCAGGGCTTCGTGGCGACCGCGAACGACGGGCTGGGCACGGAAGACGACGGTCCCTTCCTGGGCGCGGACTGGCTGCCGCCGTATCGCCGCAGGCGAATCGCCGAGATGCTGGGGTCGAGACGCGACTGGGACGTGGGCTCCACGCAGGCGCTCCAAATGGACCAACTCTCCCTGCCGTGGCTGGACATGCGCGCTGGTGTGCTTGCCGCGCCCGGCGCGTCAGAGGAGTCGGCGAGAGCGCTCGAAATGCTGGCGGAGTGGGACGGAAGAATAGCGGTGGATTCCGCCGCGGCGTCGCTCTACGAGTTTTTCGTGTGGGAGATGACCAGGCGAGTGACCCAGACGAAGGCCCCCAACTCGCACAGATGGGCGATGGGAGACGGCTTCTCGCCGCTGACGGTGCGCACCATATTCGGCCACAGGCTGATCTGCCTGCTGGTGCGGCTCATGGAAGAGCGGCCGGACGACTGGTTCGGTCGCCCCTGGCTGTCGGAGGTGGACGCCGCGCTCGGCGCGGCCTACGCCGAGCTTCGCCTCCGGTTCGGCCCGGACGAGCGTCGCTGGGCCTGGGGCCGGTTGCGGCCGACCACGCTGCGCCACCCCGCGTCCGCTCGCAAACCGCTGGGCCTGCTGCTCGACCTCGGCCCCTTCCCCTGGGGCGGCGACGCTGACACCGTGAGCCAGGCGGCCGGCACGATGCGCGGCCCGTCGGACGGCGTGACGGTAGTCGCGTCTATGCGCATGGTGATCGACGTCGGCAACTGGGACGCGAGCCGGTTCGTGCTGCCGGGCGGCCAGTCTGGCAATCCCCTTTCGCCACACTACTCCGACATGCTGCCCCTGTGGCGGGGCGGCTCAGGAGTGCCGATTGCCTGGTCCTCCGACGAGGTGGAAAGAGCGACTGTGGAAGAGCTCAGGGTCATGCCAGGTGGACGTTAGAGTGACGCCCCGTTGGTTGTGTTCCAAGACTTGTCCCGTAAATCGCACTCACTGACCCACTTTTGCCAAGAAGGTTCCGTACACCGCTAACTAAAATATGTGAGGTTGGCGCTGGCTGACGCCCGGCTCCGACCTCATTTTTTGGATGGTGGCCCAGGGGACCTGAATGAGAAAACGCATCACGCGCGAAGACGCCACGCTGTTCCTCGTGCACGCGCAGACCACAGTCGAGCGAGTCACCACGTGGCTGTCAGACCTGACGTCTCGCGGCGCGATTACGGAAGCGGTCGCGCGCATCTCCCGCCTGCGCCTGAAAGACCAGGCGGAAGTGGTATCCCACATGAACCCGGAGTTGCAGGTCAGGCTGCTGGAGCATCTCTCACCCGACAACCTGGCCGAGATTCTGGGCGAGCTCGAGCCTTCCGAAGCCGTCGAGCTGTGCATGTCCATGCTGCCGGCGCAGCTCGCCTCCACCCTCGACCAGTCCAGGCCGGAAGTTGCAGCCGACATACTGCGCGGTCTTCCCGTCGCCACTTCCAGGACGGCCCTCGAGAACATGGCAGACGCCAGCGAGGTCATCCCGTTGCTGGAATACCAGGACGACCAGGCCGGCGGCCTGATGACGCCCCACCTGATCGCGCTGCGCGACAGGATGACCGTCTCACAGGCCGTGTCGTTCGTCAGGAGATGGGCGCGCGAGCTCGGTCACGAAGAGGCCTCCTACATGTTCGTGGTGGACTCCAACGGTATGCTCCGGGGCGGCATCAGCCTGTCACAGCTCGTCCTCGCGCATCCCCACCAGTTGATCAGCCTGCTGATGGAGACCGACATCATCTCCGTGCTGGCGGACACCGACCAGGAGCAGTGCGCTCGCCTGATGGAGCGGTACGACATTCAGCGGCTTCCCGTAGTGGACGAGGACGAGCACCTCGTGGGCGTCCTCACGCTGGAGGACATGATCGACGTGGTGGAGAGCGAGGCCACCGAGGACATGTACCGGATGATCGGGGTGGACAGGAGCGAGTCGGCGCACGGTCCGATAGTGCGCTCGGTGCGGAACCGGCTGCCCTGGCTGTGCGTCAACCTCGGCACGGCGATACTGGCGGGGCTGATAATCGCGCTCTTCCAGTCGACCCTGGGCAGAGCCGTGGCGCTCGCGGCGTTCCTCCCGGTGATAGCCGGGCAAGGCGGGATCGCGGGCACCCAGACACTGACGCTCATCGTGCGCTCCATCGCGCTTGGCGAACTGGGCCCGGCGGCGGCCAAGCGGATACTGGTCAGAGAAGCGGCGTTAGGGCTGATTCACGGACTGATATTTGGACTGCTCATCGCGGGCATCGTCTTGATCTGGATGGGCGGCAACGAATACCTGGCAATGGTGGTGGGCGTAGCGATGGGGGCGAACATGGTGGTGGCCGGAATCAGCGGCGTGGTTGTGCCGCTGGGGTTGCGCGCAATCCGCGTCGACCCCGCACTGGCGTCGGCGGTGGCGGTCACCACCATTACGGACGTGGTAGGCTTCCTCATCTACCTTGGGTTGGCCACGCTGACGATACACCTGATAGTAGCCGGTTAGCGAATCCCGAACGGGGACAGGGCCGCTCAGCCCCTTTGCCCGCCTATGGTATCATGGCGGGCATCCGGTGTCGGGGGTGCGCAATGGCGCTGAAAGTGCTGGTCTCGGTCGACATGGAGGGAGTGAGCGGGGTGGTCCACAGGGACCACACGGGGCGAGACGGCAAGGACTACGAGACGGCCCGCCGCCTGATGACTCTCGAGGCCAACGCGGCGGTCGAAGGGGCGTTCAATGCGGGCGCCGACGAGGTAGTCGTAAACGACAGCCACGGCACGCAGATGAACCTCATCCAGGAGCTTGTCGACCAGCGCGCCCAGCTAATCACGGGGTCTCCCAAGCCACAGACGATGATGGCCGGCCTGGACGAGAGCTTCGGCGCGGTGCTATGCGTCGGCTATCACGGCAGGGCTGGCGCCGGCGGCGTACTCGACCACACCTTCACCGGGGCCGTCGCGGACTTCCGGGTCAACGGGCAGTCTCAGGGGGAGCTCGGCGTGAACGCCGGTATCGCAGGCTATCACGGCGTGCCGGTGGTGCTCGTGACCGGAGACTCGACGACGACGGCCATGGCGGAGGACCTGATTCCTGGGGTGGAGGTCGCCACTGTGAAGGAGGCGCTGACGCGCTACTCGGCCAAGTGCCTGTCGCCCCAGGCGTCGCAGGCGCTGATCCGGCGGCAGGCCGCCGTCGCGGTGGAGCGGCGGGAGGAGATAGCGCCCGTACGCTACAGTATGCCGGTAACTATGACGATCCGGCTCGCCAACTCGGGCATGGCCGACGTCGCCGCCTTCATTCCCGGTGTGGAGCGGCACGACGGCGTAACGGTGTCGTTCACATCAAGCGACTATCTCGAGGCGTTCCACTGTTGCCGGGCCATATTGATACTGGCGGCGTCAGCGTAACGCAAGGCCCGCCGACTGGCGGCAGACCGACTTTCCGTATCCGTCCAATAGTTATCAGTCACCATTTGGAGGCCGACCGTGAGCGACCACAACGCGCAGGACGTGGAAGACAGGCTTCAGATAGTTACCCGCCTGTACGGCGACAGGCTCGACGATGACCAGCTCGCCGAGGTGCGCAAGGGCGTCGAGGGCATCGTGGAGATGTCGGAGGCGCTGAGAGCGGTCAGCCTGCGGAACGGCGACGAGCCGATGTCGGTGTTCCCCCCATACCGCGAGGAGGAGTGACATGACCGCCAACGACTACGTCTTCACCAGCATCCGCGACCTGGGCGGGCTGATCGAGTCACGCGAAGTGTCGCCCGTCGAACTTGCCACTGTGTTTCTTGACCGGCTCGAGAAGCTGGGGCCGGACTACAACGCGGTTGTGACGGTCACTCGTGACCTGGCGCTGAGCCAGGCGGACCGTGCGGAGCAGGAGATAGCAGGCGGCAACTACCGTGGTCCGCTGCACGGGATCCCCTACGGCGCGAAAGACCTGCTCGCCACTTCGGGCGGCATCCCCACCACCTGGGGAGCGGCGCCGCTGCGCGACCAGGTCTTCGACTACGACGCCACGGTAGTAGAGCGGTTGAGGGAAGCGGGCGCGGTGCTGGCCGCGAAGCTTGCCATGGTCGAGCTCGCCGGCGGCGGGGGCTACCGCCAGCCCGTCGCGTCGTTCACCGGGCCGGGCATCACGCCCTGGGACAAGGGCAGGTGGAGCGGCGGCTCCTCCAGCGGCTCCGGCGCGGCCACCGCCGCCGGCCTGGTGCCGTTCGCCATAGGCTCCGAGACGGGAGGGTCGATCATCTCTCCCGCCAGCAACTGCGGCGTCGCCGGGCTGCGACCTACCTACGGGCGCGTTAGCCGCTACGGCGCGATGGCACTGTCGTACACCTTGGACAAGCTGGGACCCCTCTGCCTGACCGCGGACGACTGTGGGCTGGTGCTGGAGGCGATTGCCGGCAGCGATCCCAAGGACCCTTCCACTACGGACAGACCGTTTCGCTACGACGACTCCGACGTGTCGGGCCGCCGCTTCAGGCTCGGCGTTGTCAAGGGTGTGGCCGACAACGTCGACGAACCCACGGGGGCGAACTTTGCGAGTGCGCTCGAGGCGCTGGCTTCCATAGCCGACATCGAAGAGATGGAATTTTCAGACCTTCCGCACGAGGCCATCAACCGCACGATAATGTTCGCCGAGGCCGCCAGTGCGTTCGAGGATTTCGTGGACGCGGGACTGCCCGCCGAGCTGACGGCCCCGGAGGACCGCTACGGCCTCTACGCGAGAGTCGCGGTGCTGGGCAAAGACTACGTGAAGGCCACCAGGCTACGCACGCTGATGGCGAGGAACGCGGAAGAGGTGATGGCGCCGTTCGACGCGTTGGTGGGGCCTACGCGCGCCACGATTGCCACTCCGCTGGACCAGGAGTTCCGCAGCGCGGCGCTCCATGGCGGTCGGGATACGATGGGGGCCGTGGGCAACGGCGCGGGTCTGCCGGCTATCTCGGTGCCGAGCGGATTCTCGGACGAGGGGCTGCCGACGGGCATCCAGTTTATGGGAAGGGCCTACGACGAGAACGCCGTGCTCGCGGTCGCGCGCGCCTACCAGTCCATCACGGACTGGCACACGCGCCACCCGGCGGACCTGACGTAAGCGAGCCGAGGCTTGGGGGAGAGCCTATTCTCCGCCCGCCACGGCCGGGACGATGCTTATCTCGTCGCCGTCGTTGGTGGAGGTATCCAGTCCCTGCAGGAAGCGCACGTCCTCTCCGTTGACGTACACGTTGACGAAGTTTCGCAGCGCGCCGGTGTCGTCGCAGAGGCGCTCCTTGATACCGGGGAACTCGCTCTCCAGCGATCCCACCACCTCGCTCAATGTCGCGCCGTCGACGTTTACGGTCGACTCGCCGTTGGTGACGCGGCGAAGCGGCGTCGGTATCCGTACCATTACACTCATGCTCAGCATCCTCCAGATGTTCGCGTAGCGGTTCCTGGCGGTCGCTACGACCTCCGGCAGTGTCGCGCCGCCGGCCGCGGGCGTGGGTCTTTCGGCGCGCGGAGGGTCGTTATCCCTCTATCACGTCGCCCGCCACCGGGTCGACTCTGACGCCGGCGGAGGAGACCCATTCTATGCCCCTGTCGATTTCCTCTTCCGCGCCCTCCAGCTCGAGCACCACCCAGCCCATGTCCTCCCGGACGTCCGCGCGCCGGATGTTCGTTACCACCTCGAATTTCTGGCCGAGTTGGTATATGACAGGCTCGGTGATGAGCTGGGTAGGAAACGTGAATCTCACTCTCTTGCTTGCCATGTCGCTCTCGCTGTCGGGGCAGCCGGACGAAGAGGCGCGTTCAGCGCGACGCTATCGCGGTCTGAAACGCCTCGTAATCGGGCGCCGTCTCGATGGGATTGATCAGGTCCTCGACCACCTCTTGCGTCTTCAATCCGTTGCCGGTGACGTACGCCACCGTAAGCTCGTCCTGCTTGATGATGCCTTTCTTCGCCAGTCGGCGCAGGCCGGAGATGACAACGCCGCCTGCGGTCTCCGTGAATATGCCCTCGGTCTCCGCCAGCAGTTGTATGCCCTCGACCACCTCGTCCTCGTGGGCGATCACCGCCGAGCCGTTGGACGCCTCGACGGTCTGTAGCGCGTAGAAGCCGTCCGCCGGGTTGCCGATGGCGAGAGACTTGGCGATGGTGTCGGGCACCACCGGCCGCACGTGGGGCGTGCCCTGGTCGTAGGCTTCCACGATGGGCGAGCAACCCTCCGCCTGGGCGACGTGCATACCCGTCTTGGGCCGGTCGATCAGGCCCAGGTCGGCCATCTCGTTGAACGCCTTCCATATCTTGGTGAACATCGAGCCGGACGCCGCGGGCACCACGCAGTTGTCGGGCGCGCGCCAGCCGAGTTGCTCGGCCACCTCGTACCCCAGCGTCTTGCTGCCCTCGGCGTAGTAGGGCCGCATGTTGATGTTCACGAACGCCCAGTGGTGATTGTCGGCCAGCTCGCTGCACAGCCGATTGACCTGATCGTAGGTGCCGTCCACCGCCACCAGGTCGGCGCCGTAGATGCCCGCACCTATCACCTTGCCCTTCTCCAGGTCCGCGGGAAAGAAGACCATCGTCTTCATGCCCGCCTTGGCCCCGTGCGCGGCCACCGCCCCCGCCAGGTTGCCCGTGGAGGCGCAGGCGAGCACGTCGAACTCGAACTCCAGCGCCTTGGCGGTAGCCACCGACACCACCCGATCCTTGAACGAGAACGTCGGGTTTACGCTGTCGTTCTTGATGTACAGGTTGTCCAGCCCGAGGGCCCGGCCCAGGTTCTTCGCCCTCACCAGCGGCGTGAATCCTGTGCCCATGTCCAGCACGTACTCGCTGTTCACGGGCAGCAGATCGTGGTAGCGCCACATCGTGAGCGGGCCGCTGGAGATGCTCTCGCGGCTGATGCTCTTCCCTATGCTGGCGTAGTCGTAGCCGACCTCCAAAGGGCCAAAGCAGAAGTCGCAGACGTTGAGCGGCTCGACCGGATACTGGCGGTCGCACTCCCGACATCGCAGCAGCGATACGTGTGGCATTGGCGTACTTTCTGATCCTGTTTGGTGTGGCCGAACTGCGCGGCCGGGCAGAGGGCCTGCTTCAGGCAACGGAATGGTATCAACACGGGCGCGCGCCTGTCAACGCGAGGGTCGCGCACGAGCGCCTCCCGTCCCAGGACGGGAGGCGCTGTCAGGGTCAGAGTCGCTATCTCGCGGGTAGACCGCACCAAGGGCGAGGGAGCAACGCTGCAGCGCCGCCCTCGCCCCGCTGCTCTCGCCGATGGGAGAGCTGCCTCCGGCTACTGCCGGGGAGGCGCTGGCGGCATCGGGTTGGTCAGGTTCCTGCCGATGGAAATCGGAATCAGTTCGTCCAACTCGTCCAGCGTCCAGCGTCCGTCCTTGTGGATGCTCCTGATGACGTGCCTGGGCGAGTAGAGCGAGACCACCCATCCGCTGGTGCCGATGACCTGGCCCGTGACGGCGCCGCCCGCCTCCGAGCTCAGGTAGACGACCTTGGGAGCGTTGTTCTCGGCATCGCCCACGCCGTCCGGGTCCACCACGGGCGGCGGCAGCCCGGCCGCCTGTGCCCGCAGGTCGCGCGAGCTCTGCGGCACCGTCGCGGTCATGCGCGTGGCAGCGCCCGGGTAGACGGCGTTTATCGTGATGCCGTAGGGCGCTAGCTCCGGCGCGAGCGCTCGCGCCATGCCTACCATGCCCTCCTTGGCCATGGCGTAGTTGGACTGGCCGGATGAGCCGAGGCCGGAGCCGGACGAGAACAGCACGATTCGTCCGTAGTTCTGCTTGATCATGTGCGGAACCGCGTGCTTGACCATGTTGAATGCGCCGTACAGGTGGACCTGCAGCACGCCGTCCCATTCGTACTCGGTCATGTTGAAGACCATGCGGTCGCGCAGGATGCCGGCGGGGTGGGCCAGGATGTCCAGCCTGCCGAAGTTGTCGATGGCGGCCTGGACGATCTTGCCCGCGGAGTCGTACTCGGCGACGGAGTCGTAGTTGGCCACCGCCTTGCCGCCTGCCGCGATGATGTCGTTGACGGTCTCGTCGGCGGGCGCGGTGGCCTCACCGGTGCCGTCGACTGCGCCGCCGATGTCGTTCACCACCACCGAGGCGCCCTCTTCGGCGAGCAGCTTGGCGCACGCCGCGCCGATGCCGCGGCCCGAGCCCGTCACTATCGCTACCCTGCCCTCAAGTCTGTTTCCCATTGTGTGGTCCCTCTCTTTCGTCTGGGTGATTTCGAGCGGAACGGCGCGAGGCTTAGAAGCCGGGGCCGATCATCTTGGGCATAATCACGTCCATCTCGTCCATGTCGAAGTTGCCGTACTTGTGGACGCTCCGCTCTATGCTCGGGTTCGAGTACAGGTAGATGCTGCCGCCGCGCACGCCGAAGATGTAGCCGTTGATGTGCGGGGCCGCGTAGGTGCTCAGGTAGACGGCGAGCGGCGCTACGTTTTCGGGGTCGTCCCTGTGGCCGGGCCCCTGCCAGTCGGCGATGGGCGGGGAGAGGCCGATGCCCGCGCGCTCGTCGCGAGGCGCGCCGGACGCGACGCGGTACTCGTCCACGGTGCCCGGGAACAGCCTGGTCTCGACCAGCGGGGAGATGCCGTTGCAGGTCACGCCGTACCTGCCCAGGTCGCGCGCCACCGTGCGCGTCACGCCCACGATCCCCTCGGAGGCCGCCGCGTAGTTCGAGCGGCCTATTTCGCCCAGTCCGGCGTCGGCGGTCATGTTCACGATGCGGCCGCTGCGCTGCTGTCTGAAGACGATGGCCGCGAACTTGCAGGTGGCGAAGGTGCCCTTGCCGTTGTTCCTGACGACCAGGTCGAAGTCCTCGGGAGTCATCTGGAAGATCATGCGGTCGCGGATGATACCGGCCGAGTTAACCAGAACGTCGAGGCCGCCGAAGGTATCCACCGCCGTCTTGATCAGGTTTTCTCCGCCGTCCATCTCGGCCACGTTGTCGTAGTTGGCGACGGCATTGCCGCCGCGCGACTTGATCTCCTCTACCACGCCGTCTGCGGGATCGTTGGAAGACCCCGAGCCGTCGACGTCGCAGCCGAGGTCGTTAACCACGACTGACGCTCCCTCTTCGGCAAGCAGCAACGCCACGCCCCGTCCGACCCCTCGGCCGGCGCCCGTGACCACTGCTACCTTGCCCTCAAGCCGATTTCCCATGTGCGTACCTCCAATTTCCGATGTTGCTTGCACGCGCTCCTGCCCTAATCGGGTGAGGTCGCGCGCTGCCTTACCGCGCACATTATAGCGTCAAGCGTGCGGCTTGTGGCAAATCCGGCCGGAATCGGCACGCTGGAAATCCCGGCACGGTTGGTGTTATCCTTGATTGCGCAAGGCTGCGAGGAGAGGACAGCAACTAGTAGACGCCGACGAGTTCACGCACCGGGCGTCGCGAGGATGAAAGCGATGACTACTGCCGAACCGAATGCCGCATACTGTCAGAGTTGCGCCATGGAAATGCAAGATGGCTCCGACTATGGCACGGAGGCCGACGATACTCCGAGCGCAGACTACTGCACCCATTGCTACCAAGACGGAGCGTTTGTCGATCCGGACCTCACAATCGACCAGATGAGCGCCATAGTGGCAGACTTCATCGAGGCGGATGAGGTGACGACGGCTGAGGCGAAGGCCATATCCAAGACCCTATTGTCCCAGCTCAGAAGGTGG
Source organism: Dehalococcoidia bacterium (assembly GCA_965204815.1). Lineage (GTDB taxonomy): Bacteria > Chloroflexota > Dehalococcoidia > Lucifugimonadales > CATOSD01 > CATOSD01. Next base: position 2,139,443 of record OZ242014.1, on the reverse strand, counting down.
CAGCAGCCTTCGACTTAACCCGTCCCCGGCGTCTATCCTCAGACTCGCCGCTTGGCGCCGCGTGGACCTGAGCTACCATCCCTCGTATCTGATCCGAGACGGATGCGCGCCCAGGGACGTCGCCAGTTCCACCATATCGGCGATCATCGGCGGCGGGCCGCATATGAAGAACAGCGACTCCGCGTCGATGCCCGCGTCCGAAGCCATCACCCGGTTGATTCTGCCTACGCGACCGGCCCAGCCCGAGCCTCCGGGCCGCGTGACGGTGAAGTGGCAGACTATGTTGGCGTTACCCCGGGCGATGTCCTCCAGTTCTTCCCTGAACAGCAGCTCGTCGGCAGTCTTCGCGCTGTAGAGCAGTGTAAGCCGGACTCCGGGCGCCGACTCGTTGACGTACCTCACGATGCTCATCAGCGGGGTTATTCCTATTCCCCCGGCGACCAGCACCAGCGGGCCGCCCATGTCGGCCGTGTACAGGAAATCGCCGCCAACCGCAACCTCCACCACGTCGCCCACCCTGGCCCGCTCGTGCACGTAGTGGGTAACAGGATTCTCGCCGACCAGTTTCACCGCGAGCTCGAATCCGTCCGTCCGGGATGGGGAAGACGTAATCGAGTAGCCGGCGCAGCCGATCTCCCCGCCTACGTCCGCGTAGAAATCCACCCACTGGCCGGGGCTGAACGACAGCCGGCTGCCGCCCGTATCCAGCCGCAGCGCCTTGGTAGTCGGCGACGCCTGGCTGATCTCTGCTATGGTGGCGGGAATTGGCAACTGCCCGGCGCCTACCTGCTCACCAGGTCGGTCAGCGGCGCGTAACTCTCGCTCTTGACCAGCGGCTCGGTGGTGATGGCTCCGGCTCGGCTCAGGAGCTTGTAGGCCCCCGCGCCCTCTTGGGACGTGATGACCCTGTAGCCGCCGTCCACCACCTCGATGGCACAGTTGTTGTCGATGGCGATTCCCACGTCGCGGTTGCGTGTGACCATGCGCTCGAAGTCGGCCTTCCTGGGCACGCCCGCCGTCGCGCTGTCGAAGTGTGGGCAGCCCAGCGCGTCGATCAGCCCCATGCCTTTCACCCTGACGTAGTTCCAGTCGTCCGGATGGTAGAACGCCATCGAGTCGCTGTGGCCCCAGCTGAACCAGCAGATGCAGCCCGCGCTGAGCCCCGCGAGCACAATGCCCCTGTCGTGCGCCTCGCGGAGTATGGCGTCCACGCCCAGCCTGCGCCACCGGCGCATCATCTTGAGCGTGTTGCCCCCGCCCACGTACACCAGGTGCGCCGACAGTATCTTCTCTTCCAGTTCCTCCCTGGCCGGATTGACGCCAAGCAGGTAGAGCACGTCCGTCTCGCAGCCCAGCGTGTAGCCGTACACGCGGCGGAAGTCCTCCCAGTAGCTCACCCGGTCGTAGCTGGCGGTGGGGACGAAGAGGGCCTTGGGTCTGTCGGCTCCGGTCAGCTCTATAACGCGCTCGTCGATGGCGCGTGTCTCCAGGTTCGACATGTCGCCGCCGCCAATAGCCACTATCCTGCCCATAGTGAGTCCTCCGTGCGTCGGGGGCGCCCGTCGCTAGGAGTCGTCCCCGGACGCGGCGGCCGGCTGCCGCTGGAAAGCCGGCATCACCTGTTCGGCGAAGATTCGCAACTGCTCCAGCGACTCATCCCTGGGCATGCCCTCAGGCCAGTGCAGGATGATGTGCTCCAGGCCGGGATACTTGCGCTCCATGTCCCTCAGGAAGTCCACCATGTCGGAGGCCGTACCGCAAATCCACGCCTTCTGCTGAGCTCCGTCCTCCACGTGCGGCACGCGGGCCGGCGCGCCGGGAGTGCCCCACGTGCGGCCCTCCTCGTCGGCGTATCGGACGAACCCGAACGGCGCGAACCACTTGTACCGCTCGTCGTGGAACGGGCGTATGCGCTCAATCGCCTCCTGCTCGCTGCCCGCGATGTAGAAGCCGATTCCCAGCGCCAGGTCCTCGCCCAGCGCCAGGTCCCGCCCGTGCTGCGCCGCCGCGTCCTGGAACCTGGTGAACATGTCCTCCACGATGGTTTCGCCTGTGAGCGCCACGACGCCCTTGAAGCTGTTTCTGGCGGTGAACTCGATGCTGCGGCCGCTGACGATGGGCTGCCACGTCTCCACCGGCACGGTGAGCGGTCGCGGCACGAGGGTCACTTCCTGCAGGTCGTAACCGCGGTAGGGAACCTCCGCCGGAATGGTGTAGTGCTTGCCCTTGTGGGAGAATGACTCCTCGTTGAAGGCCTTGCGGATGACCTCTATCTGCTCCTCGAACAGCTCGCGGTTGGCGTCGTTGTCGATAACGGGGGCGCCGAAGGTCTCGACCTCGCGGCTGTGGTAGCCGCGCCCCACGCCGAAGATTATGCGCCCGTTGGTGAGCACGTCGGCGAGGGCGTAGTCCTCGGCGAGCCGCAGCGGGTGCCACATCGGCGAGATGTTGAAGGCGCAGCCGAACTTGAGCCGCTTCGTCTGGGACGCGAGGTGCGTCCCAAGCAGGATTATGTTGGGGATGCACTCGTAGCCCTCGTGCTGGAAGTGGTGCTCCGCCATCCACAGTGCGTAGTAGCCGAGGTCGTCCATCAGCTTCGCCGCGCGCGAGGCCGTGTCGTATGCCTGCACAAGGCGGTCGTTGGCGTAGCGCCGGTCGTCCGCGGGAGTGCCGTCCAGCCCCACGTTTTCGAGGTCGATGTTTCCCACGTAGAGAACGGAAAAGTGCTTGATCATCAGATGCTCCGGACCGGACGCAGATATGGAAGTGGTGGCCGGCCACGCCCATTATAGCGAACAGCGCGAAGCGGCGCACACGCGCTCCCCGCTACGCAGCGGCCGGACGCGGCGCCTGCCGCGGTGGCTGCGCCAGCAGCGCGGCGATGCTGCTCACCACGAAGGCGCCGACAAACACCGAGAACGCAAGCACGTAGTCGCCGCGCAGGTCGAACAGGAAGCCGCCAAGCACCGGCCCGCCCGCGCTCGTGATGAGACCGAACGGCTGGGCGGTGCCGCGGATCGCGCCCTGCGCCTCGCGCCCGAAATAGTCGGACCACGCCAGGCTGCTCACGAAGGACTGCGCGCCGCGGGTGAGGCCGTAGACGGTGGCGAACAGGGCGAGATGGGGCAGCGAGCCGGCGCCCATCAGCAGCACGATGCCCGCCGCGCCGCCGGCGTAACATGCCGCGAGGCAGTAGCGTACGTGCATGCGCTCGGCGGCGAAGCCCCACAGAGGCTTGGCGACCGACTGGAGGAAGTAGAGGTAGGTAATCACCATCGCGGCCTGGCCCGGCTCGATTTGCCGGTCCGTGATGTACGAGAAGATGTGCAGGTTAACGCCGCTGATCGCGAATCCGGCGAAGTTGGTGCTGACGAGCAATAGCCAGAACGCCGGTGTGCGCATGGCCTCCCTGGCCGTCAGCGACACCTCCTCCACGACACGGCGGCGGCCGCTGGCGATTTCCTCCTCGCTGGTGCCGTCCGGGACCATGCCGTAGTCCTCGGGCCGCTTTCGCATGAGCGGCGCCACGACGAGCGTGAGTAGCAGCACGAAGGCGCCAAGTGCGACCCACGCCCGCCGCCAGTCCGTCCAATCTATGAGCAGCGTCAGGGGTAGCGGAAGGACGACGCCCGCGGAGGACATGCCCATCGTTGAAAACGCCAGCGCCCTGCCCCGCCTGCGGATGAACCACCGCGCGACCGTGGAATCGGCGCCCAGCGGGCCGAGGGCGAGACCGCCCAGCGCCATCAGCACGCCGTAGGCGGCGAACATCTGCCAGGGCTGCGAAGTGAGCGAGACTAACACCGCGCCGACCGCCATTGCCGCGCCGCCGATCAACAGGTAAGGGCGCGGCCCGTGCCGGTCGATGGCGCGGCCGACCAGGGGCGCTCCGGCGGCGGAGGCGACGCGGGAGACGAAGGTGACGCTGGCCAGCAGGCCGCGGCCCCATCCGAGGGTGGCCGCCATGAAGGGGAAGAAGATGCCGAATGAGACGACGAGAACGCCGTAGTTGATGAAGTGGGAGACGAAAGCGGCTCCCACCACGACCCATCCGTAAAAGAAACGTGACCGCGCCCGGCCGCTGACGCCCATCGTCACTTCACGCGGGAAGGCTCAAGGCGTCACGGACCGGCTTGCGGCCACGCACGTTGGAACTGTGTCGAGCCTAGTCTGTCAGGCCTACGGCGGCGCGCAGGTCGGCAATTGCCTGGCCGCGCGGCTTGGTGGGTCGGCGTACCCTGCGTCCGATTGGCTCGTTCTCGACCTCGGGGACGATCTTCAGCGAGACGAAGACCGGGCCGGTCTCCTCCATGATCGACTCGATGCTCGTGGCGAATTCCTCGAGGTCGTCGAAATGGTAGGTCGAGACGTAGCCCGCGCCCTTAGCCATCCCGGCGTAGTCGATATCGTCGGAGTTCGGTACGGGCTGGCCGCCGGTGGTGGCGTAGCAGCCGTTGTCCATGAGGAAGTGGAAGAAGTTCTCCGGCTTCTTGCCCGCGATGGTGGCAAGGATGCCGAGGTTCATCAGCAGCGAACCCTCGGAATCGAAAAGCGCGATCTTCTCGTCGGGCATGGAAAGCGCAAGACCCAGCGCGGCGGACGTCGTGTGTCCCATCGCGCCGCCGAGACCGATGTCCCTGTTTGTGTCCTCGCTGTAGTCCATCCAGTGCCTGCCCGCGGTGCCCGTGGGTATCACGATGGCCTTGCCGCGGTGATCCTTGAAAGTCTTGAACACGTCGGATGCCTCAATCATCTGTTTCCTCCGGGTTCTGTCCTCACAGGCCGAGCCTGGAACGGCTCGTGCCTGGACAGTTCAGGTTTGGTACGGTTTCAGTCGGGACTAGCGGTTGAAGCCGTGGTACTCGTCGCCTATGAGCACTACCACCGGCCGCTGGGTCTTCTTTGCCTCATCGAACGCGATGGTTATGCGCTCTGCGTCCTCGTCCTGCTCTACCAGGTAGTAGTTGATGCCGAAGGCGTGCAGGAACGGCTCGGTGTACTTGGCCACGGTGTCGGGCGTAATTCCGTGGCGCGTCCAGCCCCGGTAGCCGATGATCATCACCATCGGGAAGCCGGCGTCCAGCGCCATGCCGCGGATCGAGTCGCCTGACTCCAACATGCCGGTGTTCTGGATCAGGCACACGGGCACCTTGCCGCCGACCAGCAGGCCCAGCGAGATCGCCATGGTCTCGCCCTCACGGCAGGTAGGTATTACGTCGAGCCAGGACTGCTGCTCCATAAGCTCGTAGAGGTAGTTCGTCTCGCTGTCCGGAATCGTAACTATGTGCGTTACGCCGTTGGCCTTGAACTGCTCGATCAGGGTTTCCGGCCTTAACAGGGCCGCCTGTTGGTGTACCATCGCTGCTCTCACTCCTCGCGTACTGGATGTGCACCCCGTCGCGGCGGGCGACGGGCGCGGGATTGCTTGGCAGGCCACATTATAAGACGCGCCTTGCGAGAGGTCAATTTTGGTCGGCGGCCGCGCTCCCTCGCCCACACGCCGCCCCCTTCCCTTCCCCCGCACCCCCGCACCCCCGAATATTCCGTCACATTCCCGCGCCGTCCGTTCTCATCCTTGTCCCACCCATTCTCGCCCACGCTCCACCGGTTCTCATTCGTGCGCCATTTTTCCCCACGATTTCGCCGAAATCCCGCAATTTCGTCAACGGTATTGAACTCTCCGCACATCTGTGCTATTATCCTCCACGGTAGGGGCGGGTTTCAAACCCGCCCGCGGGACCGACCCGCCCCGGGCATCCGTCGGGACGTCGAAAACTGGCCACCGGCCACCGGCCACCGGCCACTGTCCACCGGCCGCCCCCTGTCCTCTTCTGCCACGCGGTGGGACGCTAATGCGCCAAAATGCTCATTCCGGTAGGACAGAACTGGGCACGATAGCGGCCACTTCCAGCTACGAAACACACAGAATGGCGCAGAAATTGGCAGTTTCGGCCCTCTACTCGGCCTTCTACCCGAATGTGTGGGGATTGTGTTAATCTTTGGCTGCCGGTTCCGCAGCCGGACTGGACCGTGTGCCAGAGGTCCGGCAAGGGGAAACGGACGCTGATCGAAACCCTTTAGTTTCCGGAGGAGAAGAACAGATGCTAGCCAGGATGTTGGGGGCCATTAGGCTGGACGTCGATACCTACGAGGACGTTGAGGACGACCGCAGCGCAACTTGGCAGGCGTTGGTCGTGGTCGTCCTCGTCTCACTCTGCACATTCGTCGGTGACCTGCTGACACCGCTATTCACAACGTCGGAGGAGGAGTTCGACGTCGTAAGTAGCCTGGTGTTGGGTCTCGGGTTGGGTCTGGTCGGTTGGGCGTTCTGGGCGCTCGTAACCTGGGTTGTGGGAGGATTCCTGCTGAAGACGCCCGAAACTGTGGCTGATTGGGGACAGCTTGCGCGAGGCACCGGATTCGCCCAGACCGCGGGCGTGCTTAACATATTCCTCTTCGTGCCTGGGGTGGGAGGGTTGATTGCGCTTGTGGCGCTCATATGGAGGATCGTGTGCATGGTGATCGCCGTTCGCCAGTGCCTCGACTACACCTCGACGTGGCGCGCCATCTTCGTGATTGTGATATCTGCCATTCCCTGGCTGGTTCTCATGGGTGTGACGCTTAGCGTACTGGGTCTGGGCGCGGACTTGTTCAGCTAGCCTGGGATAATCGAACGGAAACCGGGGACTAACCGCCATGGCACATAGTCACCACGATCACGGAGCGCCGGCCGCCGTAGTAGAGGGGCGTACCGGAATCAGGCGCAGGGCCGCGTTCATCATCGGCGGCCTGACGAGCGGCCACGGCGTCTTCCACTGGATAGCGCAGAGCTTCATCGTGGTCCTGCCCGAAGTGCGGGACCTGCTGCTGGGCGGCAGCAGCGTCGCCGTGGCCAGCATCCAGTCGACCAGGGAGGTGGTCTCCGGTGTGGTCTCCCTGCCGGGGGGCGTGCTCACCGACGCGCTACGGCGCTACTGGGGATGGGTGATGGCCGCGTGCATGGCGCTGTTCGGCATCGGCTGGCTGCTGATGGCGAGCGCGGGCTGGCTCGTGCCCGGCGCGAACTGGGTAGCCCAGACTTCCGCCACTGGCGAGCAGGTGTCGGGCCAGCTCAACCCCGCGGGCTATGCCCTCCTGCTGTTCGGCATGGCCATAGTCGGCGTGGCCGCGTCGGTGTGGCATCTGCCGGCGATGGCCGCGCTGTCCTCCCACTTCAGGGAGCGCCGCGGCTCCGTGCTCTCCTTCCACGGTGTCGGCGGCAACGTCGGCGACGTCATCGGCCCCCCGCTCACGGGCATACTCCTCGTCGCGCTGAGCTGGCAGGCGATAATCAGCATCTACGCCGTAGTGCCCATCTTCCTCGCCTTCCTGGTGTTCTGGGCGTTCCGCGACATCGGACACCGGGCGCAGGCGGCGGCGGAGTCGCGCCCCGCAGGAGCTTTGCGGTCCCAGATGGCCGAGACGAAGCTCATAGTGCGCAACGCGCGCGTGTGGGGCATCGTGATGGTCGCCGGGCTGAGGGGCATGGCGTACCTGGGGTTTGTGACGGTACTACCGCTGTACCTGGCCGACGAGTTGGGACTGATCGCGGAGGGCGAGGACGGCAGCAGCTTCGAGAACCTGGCGCTGCGGGGCGGGCTGATTGGGCTGCTGGTGTTCGTGGGCATATTCGCCAGCCCGGTGACCGGATACCTGTCTGACCGGTTCGGTCGGAAGCTGATTTTGATTCCGGGCCTGATCGCGCTCGGGGTCATAACGCTTCTCATGGCGCCCCTGGGCGACACGTTGGTCGTGATGTCGGTGCTGCTGGCGGCGCTCGGCCTGTTCCTGTACAGCGACCAGCCCATACTGACGGCGGCGGCCATCGACATCGTTCGAGAGGGCACCGCGGCAACCACGCTCGGCCTGCTCTCGACGTCGCGCTTCATCTTCAGCGCGGCATCGCCGGTGATCGCCTCCTGGCTGTACTCAATCGAGGCCGACTACCTCTTCTACTACACGGCCGCGCTGTACGCGGCGGCAGTGGTGCTTCTCGCGTTCATTCCCCTGCCCTCCCCGCGCCCGTCACACGACGACCACCACGGCGATGGTCACCATGATGGCCACGGCGGTGATCACGGCCACCATGGTGACCACGGTCACGGTGGGCACGGCGGCCACGGCCACGGCGGACACCACTGACGGGCTAAGACGAGGGAATAGCATGGACCTGGGAGCCTTTTCGGTCAGTCTCGCCGTTAGGGACCTGGCTGCGTCCAGGGAGTTCTACGCGAAGTTCGGTTTCGAGGTCGTCGGAGGCGACGCCTCGCAGAATTGGCTGATCCTGCGAAATGGCGACCAAACCATCGGCCTGTTCCAGGGCATGTTCGAGCAGAACATCCTCACTTTCAATCCCGGCTGGGACAAGCACGCCAACCCGGTGGAGAAGTTCACGGACGTGCGCGAGTTGCAGCGGCGTCTGAAGGCGGAAGGCGTGAGATTCGCCGCCGAGGCGGACGAGGAAGGCTCCGGCCCCGCGAGTTTCGTGGCGATAGATCCGGACGGCAATCCCATCCTGGTCGACCAGCACGTGTAATCCGGCGCCTGATCTGAGGGAAGTCTACTCTTCGATCGCGCTGAGTATGAGGTCGATGGCGTTCTGCCTGTCTGCCGAAAGCGCGGCAAACACCAGGTTTCCCCTGTTCTTCAGCAGCATGTGAAGGCCGTCGATCGTTCCGTATCGGGCGTTGGTGTTGGCGATGGGGATTGTCTCCAGTTCCGCCCTGTCGGAGACGACGCCCAGCATGAACGCCACCATGACTCCCGAAAAGTCGGACCGGCTCACCATCAGCACACCGTAGGCATTCTCCTCCAGCGTCCGCCTGTCGACCCTCTCCGGCAGCACCAACGGCTCGTCGTCCGTGTAGATGGCAAATCCGATGAGGTCCACGCGCAGCAGGGCGAACGCGGTGTCGATGTCCGTCAGGTCGAGGTCGACAGAGTTGTAGACCGCGCCGGCGAGGCCGTCGTCGACCCTGGCAATGCCCGCCGCCACGGGCCGGGAAGGAGGCCGCGCCGGCAAGTTGGTCACGAGGTCCCAGGGCAGCGAAGGGTGGTGTTCCAGGGTGACGTGGGATGACAGGCTCGAAGCGCTGCCTACCGACTGCACCCAGTCCGGCTCGCCCGCGGCGATTCTGAGCCTGCGAGAGCTGGCATCGGCCCAGCTTCGCTGTGGGTTGGTGCCGAGGCGAAATGCGACCAGCGCGTTGACCGTGTCCGCGGACTCGTAGAAGTCGAATATTCCCCCAAAGCCGTCGGGCGACCTCCCGACGAACATGGTGACCCCGCTCGCCCGTAGCTGGGAGTCCGGCTCCACGCCCGGAGTGAAGGCGCTGCCGCTGGGTCCGAATGAACCGAGAGTGAGTACGATAGGCCCGCCGGGGTTGACGTAAACGTAGCTGTCGGTGGCAATGTTCGGCGCCACCGCCTGGGCCATGCCTTCCGGCAGCAGGGCCTCTCCCGGCTCGTAAGTTCCGGAGCAGGCCAAAGAAAGCGAAACCAGCGTCAGGAAGAGGGCGAGTAATGCGAGGCTGGCGGGAAACGCACGGCCTCTCACCGCGCGAAGGCGTGAGAAGGCGCTGTCAGGCGATGGCCTTGCGGAGATCGACAATCTGGTCTCTCAACAGCGCCGCCTTTTCGAACTCCAGGTTGCGAGCCGCGACCTTCATCTGCGCCTCCAAGTCCTTGATGAGCCGCAAAATGTCGTCCTTGGGCATATCGTCCTTGGTGACGTAGGGAGCCCTGGTCTCGGCGAGCGCCCTGACCCGCTCGGTAATGTCGTGTACGGTCTTGCGAATGCCCTGCGGCGTAATGCCGTTCTCTCGGTTGTAGATGTCCTGAATCTGCCGGCGGCGGTTGGTCTCGTCGATGGCGCGCTTCATCGAATCCGTGACTGCGTCGGCGTACATGATCACCTGCCCGTCCACGTGTCTCGCGGCGCGGCCAATCGTCTGTATGAGCGCGGTCCAGGAGCGCAAGTAGCCCTCCTTGTCGGCGTCCAGTATAGCTACCAGGCTGACTTCGGGAAGGTCGATGCCCTCCCGGAGCAGATTGATGCCCACGACCACGTCGTATACGCCCAGCCGCAGATCGCGCAGTATCTCGCTTCGCTCCAGCGTGTCTATCTCCGAGTGCAGGTAGTGAGTCTTTATTCCAAGCTCGCGCAGGTAGTCTGCCAGCTCCTCGGCCATTCGCTTGGTGAGCGTAGTGACGATGGACCGTTCGCCACGGTCCGTTCTGACGCGGATTTCGTGAATCAGGTCGTCGATCTGACCCTCGACGGGTTTCACCTCAACGACCGGATCCATGAGTCCGGTTGGCCGGATAACCTGCTCTACGATGCTCTGGCTGTGCTCGTACTCGTATGGACCCGGCGTGGCGGACACGTACACTATCTGGTTGACCCGTTCCTCAAACTCGCCGAAGTTGAGCGGGCGGTTGTCCAGGGCCGAGGGCAGCCGGAAGCCGAAGTCCACCAGAACCTCTTTGCGCGAGCGGTCTCCGAAGTACATGCCGCGCAACTGGGGCAGCGTCATGTGCGACTCGTCTATGAAAATGAGGGCATCCTCCGGCAGGTAGTCCATGAGCGTGTAGGGAGTGCTGCCCGCCTCCCGTCTTGACAGGTGGCGTGAGTAGTTCTCCACGCCCGCGCAGTAGCCGGTCTCGCGCATCATCTCGAGATCGTACATTGTACGGGACTCGAGCCGCTGGGACTCGAGCAGCTTGCCCTGGGCCTCCAACTCGGCCGTTCTCTCGGCCAGCTCGATCTTGATGTCCTCGATGGCTTGGAGCATCTTTTCATCCGAGGTGACGAAGTGCTTGGCCGGGTAGATCTCGATGTCCTGGCGTTCGGCTACCAACTCGCCGGTGAGCGTATCGACTTCGACGATGCGCTCTATCTCGTCGCCCCAGAACTCGATTCGGACACCCATCTCTTCGTAAGCGGGAAGAATCTCCAGGGTGTCCCCCCTCACCCTGAAGCGGCCTCGGGCCAGATCGTAGTCGTTGCGCTCGTACTGCATGTCCACGAGCTGGCGGACGAGCAGACCGCGGCTGCGCTGCTCACCCTTTCGCACGTAGGCGACGAAGCCCTGGTACTCCTCCGGAGACCCGAGGCCGAAGATGCACGACACCGACGCGACTATGAGCACGTCACGCCTGGTGAGCAACGCCCGCGTGGCCGCGTGCCTCAGCTTGTCGAGCTGCTCGTTGATGTCCGCGTCCTTTTCGATGTACGTGTCCGTCCTCGGGACGTATGCCTCCGGCTGGTAGTAGTCGTAGTAGCTGACGAAGTACTCGACGGCGTTGTTGGGCAGGAACTCCTTGAACTCGGTGGCGAGCTGCGCCGCCAGCGTCTTGTTGTGGGCGATGACGATGGTGGGGCGCTGCAGGCGTTCGACGGCACATGCCATCGTGAACGTCTTGCCGCTGCCGGTCACGCCCAGAAGGGTCTGGTGCTTTAGGCCCTGTTCGATGCCGGCAACCAGCCTGTCTATCGCCTGCGGCTGGTCGCCGGTCGGCCTGAAGTCGGAAACGATTTCGAAGTCTGGCACCGCACATCACCCATCGAGCAGTCTGTAGCGGGTGGTCCGGCGGCGGGCGGGCGCCGCCGGACCACCCACGTCTATTCTACTACGATTGGTGTGATTGCGCCCGGCCACGGCAGGCCTCTGTGTTGTCAAAAGGCGAGACAGGCCGACAAGCCGAACCGGTCTCGCCGCGTGGGGTGCTATGGCGCCAGCGGGCCGCTCCGGGGGCGGGTGCCGAGGACCACCTCAATCTCCATCTGGCCGTCCGAGCCGTCACGCATGACCCCCAGGGTTACGGTTTCCCCGGGCGTGGTCCGCTCCAGGAGATAGGAGATGATGTCGTCCATGGCCTCTACGACCTTCCCGTCGATGGCGACGATGATGTCGCCGTCGACAGAATCTGCGCCTGAGACGCCGCGCATTCCCGCGACTTTCGCCGGGCCGTCCTTGATCGCTTCGATGACCAGGACGCCCCTGGTGTCGGACGGGAGCGACATCTCGTCCGCGATAGCCGGGGTGACGAGCGTTCCCCGGATTCCCAGCCACGAATAGGAGTACTCGCCTCCGCGCATCAGGCTGGGGATGATGACCTTCGCGGCGTTTATGGGCACCGCGAAGCCCACGCCCGCGCTCACGCCGCTGGAAGATGCGATGCGCGCGTTTATGCCAATCACGTTTCCGTACATATCGAGGAGTGGGCCGCCGGAGCTACCCGGATTGATCGCCGCGTCCGTCTGTAGGACGCCTGCCAGCGAAAAGCCGAGGTCCCCCGCGGGTAGCGAACGGCCGGCGGCGCTGATTATGCCGCTCGTGAGCGTGAACTCACGCCCAAACGGACTTCCTATCGCCGCGACGAGTTGGCCCACTTCCACCGCGGCGCTGTCCCCCAGCCGCGCCGCGCCGAGGTCGGTCCTCGGCTCCGCCAGCCTGAGCACGGCAAGGTCGGAATCGGGATCGCCTCCCAGGAGCTCCGCCTCGACGACCGCGCCATCGTGGAACGTAACCGTGAGTCGGTCCGCATCCGCGACGACGTGGTAGCTTGTGACGATGTGGCCATCTTCACTCCACACGAATCCGGATCCTTCGCCCAGCACGAACCGGTCCGGGAGAACTTGCGGTCCCACGGGTCCCACGTCGGGGCTGGTTGAAAACGGCAAGCCGCCGGGAGAGGCGGTCGTTACCCGCCTGTAGGTATCTATGTGCACGATCGACGGGAGAAGTTCCGTGTATATGCGGTTGAGCACGACACCTTGCGCTGCGACGACGGCCTGGGGGTCGAGGGCACCCCCCCACGTCTCCAGAGGCGCGCCCGCGCTGCTCACTTCAATGGTGTCCGCCGGCGGAGCCTCTCGCCCGGCGGAGTCGGCGACGGCGGCCGGCATGTCTCCGGCGGCGCCAGGCCCCTCAGACGTTTCGCTACAGGCGGCAACAGCCACCAGGAGGAGCGCCGGCAGCAACAGCATCGCGAGAGTTGGTAGCTTGAGGCCGGTTGTTCTCATGGTCAAACCCCTGGGTGTTGTTTGATGTCTGTCGTAGGCTCTCCCTGCCCTTCGAGGCGGGATGCCCGTTCAATTCTATAACGCAGGTCGCTCGCGACGGGTTAGCCCAACGGGGGTCTAGACGCCCTGCCGCGGCCCCACGGCAGGGCGTACACGCCAGATCATCTCCGACGACGTGTCGTCGAAAGCCGACCCGTCGAAGTCGCCCAGCACGTCCAGCACTTCGTATCCGCAGGCCGTGAGCAGGTGGTGCATCTCCCAGAAGTGAATGTAGCGAATCTGAAAGTCCAGGTACTGACGTTGTTCGACCACTCCGCCGACGTCCAACCGCTCAACGATGATGCGCGCGTCGATGATCTGATTGTGATTGTCGTAGGCGCTCTGCTGCCAAAGCACATATCGGCCCCCTGTGCGGGAGTCAGTAACGTCACGGAAGTGGCGAGGCGTGTCGCCCTCCTGCACCAGCATTTCGGGGTCGGGGACGAACAAGTCTATAATCAGCCCTCCGTCCGCGGTGAGGTGGCGCTTGGCGTTCTGGAGCGTGCTGACCTGGTCGGGCACAGTCAGCAGCGAGAGAAACCCTCGAAACGGGATGAGCGCCAGCGGGAACGGGCCGCCCACCTGCTCAGGCTCGAAACCCCGCATGTCCGCCTCGACGAGCGTGACGGAACCCGTAAGTGCGCCCGCGTTCTCCAGGTTGCGCCGCGCCATCTCCAGCATCCTGGGCGAAAAGTCCACCCCCACCACGTCTATCCCCGCGCGGGCCAGCGCGAGCGCGACCCTGCCGGTGCCACAGCCCAGCTCCAGTACAGGCCCGCCCGTGCGCAGGGCTTCGCGGACGTAGTAGGGCAGATCGTCGCCGACGTAGGCGTAGACCGCGTCGTACACGTCTGCCCAGGCGTCGTACATGGAGGCCACGGCAGCGCTACGCTAGCCGGCCGCGATTCGCCGGAGGGCCTCGCGAACCCGCTCCTCGGCAGTAGCGGAACCCGCTGGACCCAGAGACGCGAGGGCGGTCCTGGCCTCGGCGATCGAGTAGCCCAGGGCGGTCAAGGCGTCGAGAGCGTCGCTGTCGTCCGCGCCGGTTGCCTGAACGAGAAGGTCCTCCGCCAGCTTGCCGCGCAGGTCGAGGATGATCCGTCCCGCGGTCTTCTTGCCGACGCCCGGCACCGCGACGAATGCGTCCGTGTCTGCGGAGCCTACAGCGGCGGCGAGCGCGCCGGGCGTCATCGAGGACAGTACGTTGAGGGCCACCCTGGGCCCCACGCCGCTGACGGCGACAAGCGCCTCGAACGCGGCGCGCGCGTCCTCGCTGGTGAATCCGTAGAGCGTGAGACTGTCTTCCCGTACCTGCAGGCACGTGTGCAGTTGCACATGGTCCCCGACGCCTCCCAGATCCTGAACCGTGGAGGACGGGACGTTGACCTGCAGCGAAATGCCGCCGACCCGGATGTTCACGGTGTCCGGCCCGACGCTCTCGATCGGCCCCTGGACAGACGAAATGAGAGAGGATACCACTGCGCCCTCCGCCTAACCCCTCGCAGCGAGCCGCGAGACCCTGCGGGCGCTCAGATGGCAGAGCGCTACTGCAAGGGCGTCCGAAGCGTCGGTGGTGTGGTCGTCGAGGCTGTCCAGGCCAAGGCTCGCGCAGACCATCAGCTGGACCTGGTGCTTGGTGCTGCCGCCGTGTCCTGTGACCGACTGCTTGACCTTTCGGGGTTCGTAGCCAGTAATCTCCAGGCCCGCCTTGCCCGCGACCGCCATGGCGACGCCCTGGGCCTGTCCTACCGCCATGGCGGACTTGACGTTGCGGGCCACGAAGGGCTGCTCGATTGCCAACTCTCCGGGCCGCCAGTTCTCTATCATCTGAGTCAACTCGTCGTACAAGAAGCTGAGCCTGAGCGGCAATGCTCCGCGACGCGGGGGAACCAGCGTTGCGGCGTGCACCAGCCGCGCTCCCTCCCCCGCCGTCTCAACGACGCCAACGCCCGTGGCGTTCGTCCCCGGATCTATGCCAAGCACTCGCAAAACGCTACACGGAAGTCGAACGCTTTGGCGGGAAGATGCCGCTCGAGCCGGACCGAATCGTCATGATTCCCCGCGGTACTCTTCGAGCACTTCGTCAGAAAAGTCGGCGTTGGAAAACACTCGCTGGACGTCGTCCAACTCCTCCAACCGGTCTAGCAGCCGGAGAGTCTGCAGTGCCACCCTATCGTCGAGTGCGATGGCGTTGGTGGGCAGCATGGCGATCTCGGAAGAGGTGATGTTGGCCTCGTTCTCTGCGAGAGTGTGGCGAATGTCGTCGAGGTCGGACGGTTCCGAGTAGACGTGCAGGCTGGTGTCGTAAGTCTCGAAGTCGTCGGCGCCCGCGTCGATGGCCAGCAAGGCGAGATCCTCGGCCTGGTCCTTGTCGGCCTCAACCACAACTATGCCCTTCTGCGAAAACTGCCAGGCCACGGCTCCCGTCTGCGCCAGGTTCCCGCCCGCCTTGGTGAAGGTGGAGCGGATGTCCGACACGGTGCGGTTGCGATTATCGGTGATAGTCTCCAGCAGGATGGCGGCTCCGCCCGGGCCGTACCCCTCGTAGACGACCTCCACCATCTGATCTTGCTCGCCGCCTTCGCCCGTCGCGCGCTTGATAGCCCTCTCGATATTGTCCATGGGCATGTTGCTGTCCCGTGCGCGCTGGACGGCCATTCGCAGCCGGATGTTCATATCAGCGTTGCCGCCGCCCTGCCGCGCGGCAGTGATAATCTCCCTTGTCAGCTTGGTGAACAGCTTGCCCCTGCGGGCGTCGGTTATGGCTTTGCCGTGCTTGATCGTGGACCATTTGGAATGTCCCGACATGTCGGTACCTCCCGAGAAATGTCGTGAATGTCTGTGTACACCGCGGCCGCCATGTGGGGTATGACAAGCGGCCTCCGCTGGCGCAGATTCTAGCATGAGGGCACACTTCGGTCAAAAGCGGAACCCGAAAGTGGCCCGAATGTGGGAGGAATCTCACCCCGCAAAAACGTCGGATCGGCAAGCGCGAGGGGGCGAGATATCGCCGGAAAGGTAGCCACCTGCGGCCACTTATGGAGGGGATCGCAAGGTTAGCCTTTAGAAAGTTCTCAGAAAGAGTATCGCAAAATACCTAGACAACGCCTTTGGATTGGCCGTAAAGATAATACTAGCGGAAGAGTCCGCCCAAGTCGAAACAGCGCGAGCCAGCAGAAAGGGAGGTAACACGACATGGCAACGCTAAGGAAGCAGGACATCAGCGAGAAGATCGCCAGTGAGCTCAAGGGGAGCAGGTCTGAGGGGGAGGCCGCGCTTAACGCGGTGCTCGGCTCTATTCAGAGCGCTCTCTCCTCCGGGGACCGCGTGGTGCTCACCGGCTTCGGCTCGTTCGAGGTGCGCGACGTCAAGGCGCGGAGGGTTCGCCCGATCCGCTCCAACGGCTCCGCGGACCTGATAACGGTGCCGGCTCACAAGCGGGTCGGGTTCACGCCCGGCGCCGAGTTGAGCAAGAGCGCCAAGAACTAGCTCGCGGCATGGAGGCCGGGGAGATCTCGCCGAGACTCCCTGGCCTCCGATTCCCTGCTGACCCGGGGCAACGGCCTCGATCGGCGCGGGAGTTTCTTACTCCAGGCCCTCAGGCAGTCGAACCGCCATCCTTCCGGCGGCGAGATCGACGTCCACCACCACGTGCTTCAGTGCCGGGATCAGCAAATCTCTAGCTCCGGGGCTTTTGACTACGTACACGTCGTTCGCGCCCGTCGTGAGGATCTCCCGAACAGTGCCCAGGCGTTCTCCCTCACACGTGTAAACGTCGAGGCCGATGAGCTGGTAGTGGTAGTACGTTCCCTCGGGAAGTGGCGGAACGTCCTGGGAAGGCACGCTAAGGCTCTTTCCCCTGAGCTGCTCGGCGGTGGTGCGGTCGTGGACCGAGTCCAGCTTCAGCACTATACCCCCTTTGACTTCCCGCGATCTGCGAACTCGTACGGCACGGCCTTCCAGGTAAAGTCGGCTGTTGGCGGCGAAGCGTTCGGAGTTGTCGGTCAGGCTCGCAACGCGCAGGTCGCCCTGGATACCCCACGCTCCTTTGATGATGCCCACCACGACGTCCTCCTCATCGGAGGAAGGCGCGGTCTGTGGGTGGCCCGGCTCCGGCCGGGTCGGAGAGGGAGAGACTGATGGGGTTGAAAGCTCGTCGCGAGGACTAGACAATCTCTAGAATCGCGCGGGTTCCCTGTTTGACGGCCGCCACTCTCAGCAGCGCACGCATCGATTGGGCGACCTTGCCCTGCCTGCCGATCACCTTGCCCTTGTCTTCGGGCGCGACCTCGAGGCGCAGGATGACGCGACCGTTCGAGGTCTCCTCTGTGACCTTCACGTCGTCGGGCTGTGACGCGATGGACCTGGCGATGAACTCGACCAGTTCTTTCATTCGGCCTTAACTCTGTCGAGCGTGCCCAGGCTGCGGAGCACCCTCTTCACGGCGTCGGAGGGTTGTGCGCCCTCCCTCAGCCACTTCAGGGTCCTGTCCTCGTCGACCACCACCGTTGGCGGGTCCGTCCGGGGATTGTAGTGTCCCACCTGTTCTACGAATCTGCCGTCGCGCGCCGCCCTGGAGTCCGCCACCACGATGCGGTAGCTGGCCTGGTCTCGTGCGCCTACTCTTCTCAGTCTGATTCTCAGCATCTCTGGCCGCTCTACCCCGTCTGACCGGACGGGGAATCCGCCTCGGCCTGCTTTGCCTGTTGCAGTTGCTTCATTATTCGCGACTTGCGCCGTGATGCGTTGTTGGGATGCAGGGCCCCCTTCTGGGCAGCCTTGTCGAGCGCGACTACGGCGTCCTTGACCGCACGCTCGGCGGCGTCTATGTCGCCGGAAGGGATCAGCCTGCGCGCCCTGGTGATGAATGTGCGCGCCCTGGTCCTCAGGGGCTGGTTTCTGGCGCGCCGTCGCGCCGCCACTCGTGCCGCTTTTTCGCTTGGCAACTTGACTACGACCTCCTGGGTTCTGTGTCTTGGTGGGTCACGACTGGGCGGTCCTGGTGACGCTTATGACGCCCTTGACGCCCTCAAGCTTGGCGAACAGGCGGCTCAACTGGTCGATGCTCTCCACGTAGACCGTGAGGGATATTATGCTGATGTCTTCGAATTCCTCCGAAACACAGGAAGCTATGTTAACACGTTCCTCCGAGACAAGGGAAGTCGTGTCACGCAGCAGCCCCACCCTGTCGAAGGCCTGTATTCGAATCCTGACTGGGTACAGCGTCTGCTTTCGGCCCCAATCGACCGGCACGAGACGCTCTGTTTCCGTCTCCGAGACCACGTTCGGGCAGGCGGCGCGATGGACTGTTATGCCCCGGCTGCGGGTGATATAGCCCGTTATGTCGTCGCCGAGTATCGGGCTGCAGCAGCGCGCCATCCTGGTGAGCAGGTCCCCGACGCCCAGCACCTGCACACCGGAGGCGGGACCGGAGGGCTGCGGTCCTATCCGGGGCAGCTTCTCCATCTGCTCGGTGTTCTCCGACAGCTTGGCCACCACCTGGGCGGGCGTGATGCTCCCGTTGCCGAGTTCGGCGAAGAAATCGTCCAGGCTGTCCAACTTCATTAGCTTGGCGGCCTCTTCGTCCGTTGTGCCGACGATGAGTCTACGCACCTGCTTCTGGTATATGTCCTTGCCCCGCTGGATGTTTATGGTCCGTTCCTGCCGGTTGAACCAGCTTCGGACCTTGGCTCGCGCGGAGGACGTGTTGACGTAGCCCAGATTGGCATTCAGCCAGTCCAGGCTTGGCCCGCGCATGGTCTTGCTGGTGAGTATCTCGACCGTGTCGCCGTTCTGGAGCTGGTACTGAAGTGGCACCAGCTTGCCGTTTACCTTTCCGCCGATGCAGCGGTTGCCAACGTCGGTGTGAATGCGGTAGGCGAAGTCGAGCGGCGTGGCCCCGGCGGGAAGCTCTTTGAGGTCGCCCTTTGGCGTGTAGACGAACACCTGGTTCTGGAGCACGTCGGTCTTGAACGACTCGACGAACTCTTCGGCGCCGCTCACGTCCCGATGCCATTCGAGTAGCTGGCGAAGCCAGGTCATCTTCTCCTCGAACTGGACGTCGGAGGGAGAGCCTTCCTTGTAGAGCCAGTGAGCGGCGACGCCGTATTCGGCAACGTTGTGGAATTCGTGCGTTCGCACCTGCACCTCTACCGGGCAGGCGTCCTCGCACAGCACGGTGGTGTGCAGCGCGCGGTAGAGGTTTTCTTTGGGGTTGGCGATGTAATCGTCGAACTGGCCGGGAATGGGTCGCCACATGCTGTGCACAACGCCCAAGGCCGAGTAGCAGTCCTTCACCTCGTTGACCAGTACGCGCAGGGCGAACAGGTCGTAAATCTCGCCGAACGTCTTGTTCTGCTCGGCGTATTTCCGGATCTTCTTGTGGATGCTGTAAAAGTGCTTGGGCCGACCGGTCACCTCGGCCTCGATGCCCGCCGCTTCAAGCCCGGCCTCGAGCGCGCTCTGCACGCGCTGAACGTACTTTTCCCGCTCTTCCCGCTTGGAGTTGAGCAGGACGGACAGTTCGCGGTAGGCCGCCGGATTGAGGTACTGGAACGAGAGGTCCTCCAGTTGCCACTTCAGCTCCCAGATGCCCAGCCGGTGCGCCAGGGGCGAGTAAATCTCGAGGGTCTCCTGGGCGATGGCTATCTGGCGCTCAGGAGACAGAGCCCGGAGGGTCTTCATGTTGTGCAAGCGGTCCGCGAGCTTGATCAGAACTACCCTGATGTCCTCTGCCATGGCCACTAGCATCTTGCGGATAGTGGCGGCCTCGGCGAACCTGTCGCTGTTCTGGGGACGCTGTATCTGGCTGCGCGCCTCGGACAGAAGCTCCGCCTGGGTGAGTTTCGTCACGCCGTCGACCAGCTTGGCGATTTCGACGCCGAACCGATCCTCCAGCTCTTCGGAGCGCACGTCGCAGTCCTCGACTACGTCGTGAAGAAGCGCGGCGGCAAGCGCGTTTGCGTCAAGCTTCAGGTCCGCCAGCAGCGACGCCGTCTGTATGGGGTGCTCGATGAAGGGCTCGCCTGAACGGCGCAACTGGCCTGAGTGCGCCCGATCGGCGAATTGGAAGGCGTCCTCGATTACGGAGATCTTCTCTTCGGGCAGGTAGTCCCGAACCTTCTCTAGCAGAGTCTCCAATTTGCAGTGCTCCAGGTCGCGCTGAACCGGGCGTAGTGGGTACGGCATCTAGTATAGACAACGGCGTCGGCCCCCGCAAACGTATAACAGGGACTGAGCCTGCTTAAGATTGCCGTACGACCCCAACACCGACATTTCCGAGGATGCGGTATCACAAAATCTGTTAGATTCCGCGACATTCTGTTGGTTCCGTAGCTGAGAGGGTCGTTGGTCCTGCCCAATTCTGTAATGCTGGCGTGGGCAATTCAGGGCATAAGTGTCGCGCCGCGTGGCAGAAGAGGACGGTGTCGGTGGTCGGTGGCCACGCCATCACCCCCATCCTAGCCTTCCCCCATCAAGGGGGAAGGGGCATAGAGAAGGCGCGGGGTCGGTCCCGCGGGCGGGTTTGAAGCCCGCCCTTACCGTGAGATATGATAGCACGTATGTGCGCATACCGCAAGCCGGTTGGCGAAATTTGGGAATCAGGGGCGAAGTTGCGGTTTAGGGGGCGGAATTGTGGGCAGAAATTGCGCACGAATGGGAACCGGCGGGACGTGGATGAGAATGGGTGATACACGACTGAGAACGGATGGCGCGGGAAAGTTACGGTTTTTTCGGGGTACGTGGGCGCAAATGAGCGGGTGTGGGTGTGAGCGAGGGCAGGAGTGAGACGCGGAATCCGATTCGGCGCAACCAAGGTGCGCGATGGAGTTTGCCTTCGTTGCCGCGGTAACAGGTGCAGAAGGGAGGACGGCGACAGCACCACTGGGGGCGTGGTGGCATGGGTTCCCTCTTGTCAGGCGTCGGCGTCCTCGCGGAGCAAGTCTCTCAGCTCGCGCTTCGCTTTGCGGATATCCTCGATCTTCTCGCCGATCTTGTCGAAAGTGCCCTGCTTGGCAGCGATGCCCGCGGTGATCAAGAAATGTGCCGCTTCCGACCGGCTCGAACAGAGGCCGGCTTCGATCAGCTCGTCAAGCCGGTGCAGGCTGTCGGTGTCGACGCGCACCATCACCACGCTCGTTCTGGCGGATCGTTGGCCGCGCACGGTCTCCTGCAAGGTCTGCTTGACGTTCTCGCCCATCGCTCCCACCGCCTCCGAGCCTCTGCCCACGGCCTCGCGGACAACCTTGTTCACCTCGTCGACCACGTCGTCCAAGTCGTCGAGGAGCCTCTTGCCCTTCACCTTGAGGTCCTCCGGCTGCCCCGAGTCGTGTGACGACTCGCCTGGTTCAGACTCGTTCCCGGACTCGTACCTGTTTCTCTCGCTCATGTCTTTCTCCTGAGGATACACTTTACATTACGTGTAAGTATCATAGCAAGTAAGCAAGACTCGGCGCAAGTTCAATACAAGGTATCGCTATGAACTCTCTGGTTTGACGCTCTGTTTCGCTTTCGCTTATGCTTGCGCGTGGCCGCCCGTGCGGCCCGGAGGTCCAAGCTTATGGCGGATGACGACGCCGAACTCTCCGGCAGACGGAGGGTGCAGGTCACGACCGGCCGGACGGGGGCCTCTTCTCAGGCCGGTGTCCGCCGGGGTCGCAGGCGGTCCGCCTACGCGACGCGGGACCTCACGAAGGGGAGCATCCCCGGCAACCTGTGGTTTCTGAGTTGGCCCCAGATCGCGGAGGGCAAGCTCGGCGTAATCGACCAGATAGCCGACCTCATTTGGGCCGGACGGCTCGGTTTCCAGGCAATTGCCGGCATGGGCGTTGCCCAGACGTACATCATGCTGGTAATGACGTCCCGCATGGGGCTGGACACCGGTATGAGGTCGATGATCGCGCGAGCGGTAGGCACTCGCAACATCTCCTACGCCAACCACGTGCTGGCGCAGTCCCTTACCCTCGCGAGCCTGTTCGCCCTGCTGGCGGTGCTCGCCGGCATCTTCCTCACCGAACCGCTGCTCCGCATCCTGGGATTGAGCGAAGCCGTGGTGTCCCAGGCCGCCGGCTACATGCGCGTCCAGTTCGTCGTGATGGCGGTGATGGGATACCAGCGGCTATGCGGCAGCGCGCTCCAAGCGTCCGGCGACAGCATGACGCCGCTCAAGGCCGCTCTTGTAGTCAGGATCACCCACCTGGTGCTCAGCCCGCTGCTGATCTTCGGCGTGTGGTGGTTCCCGTCGTTGGGACTTACGGGCGCGGCGGTGGCGAACCTGGTGGCTGTGACCCTGGGCGGCGCGATGAACTTCTACGCGCTGCTGAAGGGCACGTCGCGGCTCACCCTCAGCGTGCGAGACTACAGTCTGGACCTTCCGCTTATCTGGCGGCTGGTCAAAATTGGAGCGCCTGCGTCGGTGACGAACATGCAGCGCGGGCTGGGCCAGCTGGCGGTGGTGGGACTGGTGGCGACGTTCGGCGACGCCGCGCTGGCCGCGTTCGCGCTCACGCGCCGCGCCGAAAACGTGGTGAGCCAAGGCAGCCGTGGCCTCGGGCGTGCGGCGGGCGCTTTGGCTGGACAGAACCTGGGCGCAGGATTTCCGGATAGAGCCAAGAGCTCCATCAACTGGGCGCTGGTCTACGCGGCGACAGGGTCGTTGCTGGTAGTCGCGCTGTTCCTCCTCTTTCCTGATGCGGTGGCAAAGCTGTTCAATAGCGAGCCTGAGTTCGTCTCCCAGGCCGCGACCTGGGTCAGCATAGTCGCGGTCGGCTACGTGTCGGTGAGCACAGTGCAGGTCTTCACGCAGGCGCTGAACGGCACCGGCGCGACCATGGCCCCGATGGTGATTACGATAGCCACTATGTGGGCGGTTGAGATTCCGCTGATGTTCGCGCTGTCGATGTTCACGCCGCTCGGCGAATTCGGTGTCCCCTGGGCTATCGTCATTGGCATGACGTCGAGGCTCGCGCTGCTTTACGTCTACTACGCCAGGGGGCGCTGGCTGCGCACCGGAATGCTGTAGCCGCGCCCACGCCGGCTTTCATGTGATATTCTGACTTCCAGGAAGGATACCGACGGAGCGGCGGAACATGAGCGTAGAACCGGAAGCCGAACAGCGAGCCGCGGAGCCGCTCGAAGCCGACAGCATGAGCGGGTTCAGGCTCGCCGACCATGCCTGGCTGCTGCTGGCGCCGGCCGCGTTCGCGCTGGACCAGCTCACCAAGCTGTTCGTGCGCAGCAACTTCGAGCTTGGCGAGTCGTGGCCGGCAACCGGGTTCTTCCGGCTGACTTACGGCACGAACACCGGATCCGCGTTCGGACTCTTCCCCAACCAGACACTGGCGCTCATTCTGGCGTCCCTGGTCGCCATCGGGTTCCTCATCTACTTCTATCGCGCCCACAGCCTGAACAGGCCGCTGCTGCGGGCCGCCATCGGGTTGCAGCTTGGAGGAGCGCTGGGCAACCTGGTCGACAGGGTGAGGACCGGCGCAGTAGTGGACTTCATCGACGTGGGGCCCTGGCCCATCTTCAACGTCGCCGATTCGTGCATTGTGGTCGGTATGATCGTTCTCGTGTCGGTGCTCCTTCTCGCCGGGCGAGATGCGGCCGACAAGCGCTCCGCGAATCCCGCCGGTGACTCGGAGGGAAGCGAGCAGTCTTGAGCGTCAAGCACGAGTACGCCGTCGCGCATGACGGCGAACGCCTTGACGCATACGTCGCGTCCAAGGTGCCGGGCCTGTCCCGTTCGAGGGCGCGCAGGCTGATCGAGGAGAAACGCGTCACGCTGGACGGCTCGCCCGCCAGGCCTTCCACTCGGGTCCGGGTCGGGCAGCGAGTCGTCGCAGAGTTGCCTGATGCGAGTAGCCCTGGCGACCGGCCGCAGCGGATAGGTTTCGGAGTCGTGCACGAGGACGAGAGCATCATCGTGGTGGACAAGCCAGCGGGCTTGGTCGTCCATCCCACTCCGGCGCAGTGCGACGGCACTCTGCTCAACGCCCTGCTGGAACGCTGGCCTGGATTGCCCGACGATCCCGGCATGAGGCGTGGAATCGTGCACCGGCTCGACAAGGACACTTCCGGGCTAATGGTAGTCGCCAAGACGGAGAGCGCCTACGCGGACCTCACCACGCAACTGCGACACAGGTCCTTCCTCAAGATGTACCTGGCGCTGGTAAGAGGCCGAATCGAGCCGTGCCGCGCCGCAATCGAGTCGCCCATCGCGAGAGACCCTGCCAACAGGCAGAAGATGGCGATCGTCGAGGGAGGGCGAGAGGCGGTTTCGCAGTACCGCGTGCTGGAGCGCCATCCGGATTGCAGCCTGGTGGAGGTCAAGCTGGTTACGGGACGCACCCACCAGATCCGCGTGCACCTGGCGTCGCTGGGCCACCCGGTGGTGGGCGACCGTACTTATGGGCGCGGGCCTCACTCGATAGCGAGGCAGTTCCTGCACGCGGCCGTCCTGGGCTTTCGGCATCCGGAGGCCGGCGAATACGTGGAGTTCTCGTCCGAGCTGCCCCCGGACCTCAGCGGTTTCCTGGAGAGAGTGGCCCGCGGCGAAATCGCTTAGCCGTCAGATAGTGCGGCGCTTCCAGGCCGCCACCACTCCGAAGACGCCGGTGGCCACCAGCGCCATGGCAGGCCCGGACGGTAAGTTCAGGTGGTATGAGAGATACAGCCCGGTGATCGCGGACGCGCCCCCGATTACGGCTCCGACCGTCATCACGCCCACGAACCGCCTCGCCAGCAGGTAGCCCGTCGCGGCCGGCGTGATGAGCATGGCCATTACCAGAACGATGCCCGCCGCCTGAATGCCGACCACAATGACGAGCGCCAGCATCGTGAGAAGAACCGCTTCCACGAACGTCGTATTGATTCCCACGACCTCTGCCCCTGTCGGGTCGAATGACGTATAGGCGAGGGGGCTGTGGTAGATGTACAGGCCCACCAGGACGAGCGCGCAGAGTCCGAGCGACACGTAGACGTCGGTGACGGAGACTCCGAGCACCTGCCCCAGCAGCAGGTCTTCGATGTTCACGCCCACCGAGAACTTCGACAGCATCACCAGTCCCAGCGCAAACAGGCCCGCGAACACTATGCCTATGGAGGTGTCCTCGCTTATGCGCGTGCGGCGACTGAGGTAGCCCATGAGAAGGGCTATGCCGATGCCGCCGGGCACGGCCGCGATGAACGGGCTTATGTTCAGCAGAAACGCCAGGGCCATCGCCGGGAGCACCGAGTGAGCCAGGGCATCGCCCATAAACGCGCTGCCCCGCGTGATGACGTAGCCTCCCAGCACCGGGCACATGACGCCCACGAGCACGGAGACTATGAGCGCCCTCTGCATGAAGCCAAAGGTGAACGGCTCTATCAGCAGTTCGGTCAACTCGCTTCACCTCCGTTGTCGGCGGGGCCCCTGGCGAACTCGACGCCGTGCGAGCCGTAGAGCTCTTCCAGCACTTCGGGCGTGAAGACCTCGTCGGGGGGGCCGTAGGCGCATACGTGCCGGTTGAGGCAAAGCACCTTGTCGAATCTGCGGGCGAGGTTGGAGAGGTCGTGAGTCGCCAGCATCACGATCCTGCCCTCGTCACGGAGAGACTGAAGCACCCTGACCAGTCCTTCTTGAGCGCCGACGTCAACACCGCTAAACGCTTCGTCCAGCAGCAGGATGACCGCCTCCTGAGCGAGGGCGCGAGCGACAAAGACTCTCTGGCGCTGGCCGCCCGACAACTCGACCATGAGAGCGTCGCGCCTGTCCCAGAGGCCGACGCGCTCCAGGCATTCTCTGGACTTCTCCCGGTCTTCCCTGCCGAGGGCGTGGAGCAGGCCCGCGTGGAGGCAGCGGCCCATCATCACAACGTCGAAGGCAGTCGCCGGAAAGCGCCAATTGACGCTGTCTCGCTGGGGCACGTATGCCAGCGCTCCCCTGCGCGCGCCGTCTCCCAGCAGGGTCACGCTGCCCCCGGTGACAGGCACGGTGCCGGCCAGCGCTCCGAACAGCGTGCTCTTGCCCGCGCCATTCGGTCCGAGCACGCCCATCAGGGTGCCCGCCCCCACCTCGAAGTCCACGCCGGTAAGGGCTTTGAAGCCACCTATCTCCACGGATACGGAACTCGCCACTATACCTGGCGTTTGCCCCGACGAGTCGTGCATTCTCAGCCTCCCTATCGTAACTGGTGGCCCGGCGCTCTCCGGCAGCGGGGCCGCCTGCCCAACGTGGTGCTGGCCGGCGGTAGAGGCTCGGCCCGGATGACCCGAATGGACGTCCCGCGTTGCCGAATCAGACGTCTTCTCGTTCCAGGCACCTTTCGCAGCAGATGTAGAATTCGATACGATGGCCGAGAATCTCTCCCGGAATATCGCTTCCGAGGGCGCGCACAATCCGCTCGATAGTGGCGGCCCTGAATTCGCCCACGTTCCCGCACCTGATGCAGACTGTGTGATGGTGGTGCTCGAATCTAGCCAGGCTGTACTTCGGCGAGCCGTTGGGGAGGGCGAGCTTGCAGACCACGCCCGCCTCGACGAGCAGCTTGATCGTTCTGTAGATGGTGGCCCGTCCCACTTCCGGCAGTTCTTCGTGCACCTGCTCCGCGCTGAAGCCCTCGAGCTTGTCGCTCAAGTGGTCGATTACCCTGCGCCGTGGGGAAGTCAGCCGGTGGCCTCGGTCTTCGAGCGCTGCCAAAAGGTCGGGTCTTACACCCTGTGTCATCATCATGCTTGACCGCCTTTGTGCTAAGTTGTTGAGCTACGCATCTGCCATGCGCACATGATACCAAATATCATTGTGGCGTACAACAGTACATGTCGCCATTGCCTTGGGGGTTTGGCAACTGCCTGATTATCCGCAGCATTCCGATACATAATATCACCGGTGTGAGACAGGGGCAAACCCTTGTCTCATCAGGTGTCTCGCCATGGCCTGGTAGTCTGTTCCGGCGCCTCCGCCCCGGATGTTCGATGGCCTATCGTCGCGTGATTGGCTCAGGAGGAGTTGAGTGAGTTTAGCCCGGCCTGCCCTTTTCGCATTCGTCCCACTGTTGTAAACTCCACTTACTCTTGCCAATGGTGACTGACCGATGCTCTCATCCGCAAACGTGGAGTTTCTTCCGGGCGAACAGATCGTGTTTGAGGGCGGCAGCGGTGTACTTACCACCCGCCGGCTGCTGGCGTGGGTAAAGGCCAAGCCAAATGGAGAGCCTGACAGGCTCGTCGATCTTTCCGACATCGTCAAGCACGAGAAACGGAACGGCGGTGAGGAAAGCCGAATGAAGCAAGGCCTGCGGTTCCTCGCGGGAGGAGCGGTGATCACAGCAGTCGGCGCGCTGGGGAGCGGATTCCTGCGAGAACTCGGCGGCATCTTCGAGACCGTGGAGCTGCTGTTGTTCGTGGTCGGAATGGTCGGACTACTTCTGGGCCTCTACCTGGTGCTCAAGAGCCTGATTCGAGTGCCGCCAAACACAACGGTGTTCTTTCGCCTCACGAACGGGGATGACGTACCAGTGACCTTCCCTGACCGCGACAATCGCCAGGCCGACGAGTTAGTCCGCCTCTACTTGCGCGCAAAGAGCGGACTGAGCGGCTAGCTCGTCCGTCCCGATACGGCCTTGGGTCGCTCGTGGTGGTCGTCCACCGGCTCAGCGTACGGAATTGGCTCGCCTCGAAGCGCGGCACACACCAGCGCCATCATCATCAGAGCCGTGGACAATAGGAACGCGCGGTTCAGCCCCAAAACGAACGCGGACCTCGCGCCCTCCGCGTCCGCCGACTGCCCCAGGTCCGTGAGGCTAGGCTCGAACCCCAGCGACGCCATAGTGAAGGCGGTGATGGCCGCGCCTACGGCGACGCCGGTCAGGTTGGCGAACGTTCGGACAAGGTTCAGGAACGCTGACGCGATTCCGTAGGACTGGCGGCTCAGCGAACCCATGATGGCGCTGGTGTTCGTGGACGAGAATGCGCCCATTCCGGCGCCGGTCAGCACCATTCCCGCCATCACGTGTATGGGGGACGAGTCGACGCCGAGGCGCGAGAACAGGAACATCCCCGCCGTCGAGCTGGCCATGGCAGCTACGGAAAGCCAGCGTGTGCCGAGCTTCTCCGAAACGCGACCCACGATCGGCGCCATGAGGGCCATCGAGGCGGAGCCAGGCAGCATGAGCAGGGCCGCTGTGCTGGCCTGGTAGCCCAGCCCCTGGATGATATAGAAGGGCATAAGGAAGAAGACCGCCGTGCCTCCGAGGAAGCTGAGAAATCTGGCCGCCACGCCGAACGAAAACGCCCTTACGCGGAAGAAGCCCAGGTCGAGCATGGGATGGTCGATTCTCCGCTCCCACCATATGAACGCCGAGGCCAGCGACAGCGCAAGACCCATGGCCAGCAGAATGGGCGGGGAAAGCCAGCCGAGCTCGTGGGCGTTGGTGATGGCCAGGAGGAAGCTGACGAGCGCGGCGGATGAGAGAGCAGCCCCGGCCCAGTCGAAACGCTGGCGCGCGCCATCGGTGCCATCCGCACGTCCGCCTCGGAGAACCGCCAGCGCCGCGGTGATTGCGACTATGCCTATGGGCACGCTCGCAAAGAAGACGTAACGCCAGCCGAACTGGGTCACGAGCAGGCCGCCGAGGACGGGGCCGGTGATCGCGCCCGTGCCGATTATGGTCATGTACAGTCCCAGCGCGCGGCCCCGTTCCTTCTCCGGGAAGACCTGTGTGATCATCGCCATGCCGTTTGCCTGGATCGCCGCCGAGCCGACGCCCTGGATCACCTTGGCGACGATGATGAGTATGAAGCTGTCGGCCGAGCCGGCGAGGGCAGCGGCGGCCACGAATACGAAGAATCCGGTCACGTATACCAGCTTGCGGCCCAGTATGTCCGACAGGCGGCCGAGCGGCATCAGTGTGGCGCTGGTACTCAGCACGTAGCTGAGGCTGATCCACTGCACGGTGGGGATGTCGGCGTCGAACTCCTCCGCGATCCTGGGCAGCGCGATGTTGACGCCGGACTGGTCGAGAACGGTGAGGAACAATCCGATGGCGATGGAGAAGTAGGCCCACCACTTGTAATTCGGGCTTCTAGCGATCCAGTCGATGGGGCCAATCGCAGCAGGCAGCTTCAACACTCCTCCATCCTAACCGGCGGGGGCCTTTTCGCCAACCTGCGATGTGCTCGCTGCCGACGCGGCGGACGCCCCCGGCAGAATCGAAAGCGCCAGGGCCACTACGTTGAGACCAAGCATTACGTAGTAGGCCATACGCAGCCCCTGGGTAAACGCTCCCTTGACGCCCTCCTCCACTCCTTCGGTCGATGCGATGGCGTCCAGGCTCGGCTCGAAGCCCATCGAACCCATCACCGCCGTCACAACGGAGGTTACCAGCGCAATTCCGATTACGCTCGCCCCTGTGCGCATGAGAGTCATGAAAGCTGTCGCGACACCGTATCTCGATCGCTCAACTGTACTCAGGATGGCGCTGGAGTTGGGAGAGAAAAAGAAACCCATGCCCAAGCTCTGGAGAAACAGCGGGCCGAGCACGCGCCACAGGGGCGGATTGTCGCCGATGGTGGCGAGGCCCAGCATGGCTATGCTGATGACTGCCAAGCTGCCAACTATGAACCAGCGCCAGCCGTACTTGTCGGAAAGGCGCCCAGCGAAGGGTCCGGCGGCGGCAAAGCAGACGGCCGTCGGGCTCAGCAGCAGACCCGTCTCCCATGGGGTGAGTCCTCGCACGCCTTGCAGGTAGAAGGGCATGAGAAAGAACACGGAACTTCCGGACATGAAGGTAAGGAAGCTCGCGACGCTCCCGAAAGTGAACAGCCTGCGCCTGAACAGTTCGAGGGCGAGCATGGGTTGCGGAGCTCGTGACTGCCACCAGACGAAAACGCCCAACATTACCACCACCATACCCAGGGCGCTTATCGACAGCGGGGAAGCCCAGCCCAGTACGTGGGCGTTGGTGACAACCAGAAGCAGGACCGAAAGCGCGGCGGCCGACAGTCCCGCGCCCAGCCAGTCAAATCCGCCCTTGCTATCCGCTTCTCTGGTGTCGTGCATGCGGGAGTCGAGAACAGCTATCGCCGCCGCCAGTGAGAGAAGTCCAATCGGCACCCCCAGGAAGAACGCGGCGCGCCATCCGAAGACGCCCACCACCGCTCCGCTGACGATTGGTCCGGCGATGGCGCCCAAGCCGACCGTTGTCATCAGCGAGCCGATTGCCTTGCCGCGCTCGCTCGCGGGGAACGTGGTGGTAACGATTGCCATGCCGTTGGCCTGGATCATTGCGGCGCCCGCTCCCTGCAGCGCCTTAAACGCTATGATGAAACGCAGGGCGTTGGATGTCCCGGCAAGGACGGCTGCGGCGATGAAGATCACGAAGCCGACGGCGTATACCAGCTTGCGGCCGAGGATGTCGGACATCCGGCCAACGGGAAGCAGGAGGGAGCTGGTGGCGAGCATGTAGGCGAGCGTTACCCACTGCACCGCCGGTATGGAGGCGTCCAGGTCGTCGGCAATCAGCGGGAGCGCCAACGACAGGCCCGACTGGTCGAGCACGGAAACGAATGTGCCGATGGCGACCGTGGCAAATGCCCACCACTTGTAGTTGGCGCGGCGCGCCCGAGACATCCTCAGCATCTGCCGGTCGGGCCACTTTGGAGAGCGACCGCGAGTAGCCGGGAGAGGCTCACGAAGGCAGCAGCCGGCGCAAGACGTGGCGCCGGTTGGTGGTAAAGGGCCTTACCTCGTCCGGCCAGCGTCCCTGGTCGACAGCGTCCGCCCAGGCGTCGCTGGTCAGCACCTCGGGCGACTCGATCTCGTAGATTGCGCTGTAGCGAGGCTCGCCTTCGACAACAATCGTGCGGCGCTCGCCGCCCAGAATCATCGTCAGCTCCTCCGTCTTAAGCCGCGCGATGGATATGACCCCCGGCACTTGTTGCAGCAGGGGCACGTGCTCCGTGTCGTACACATCGTTGAACACGTCCTCTTTGTCGGGCCGGACGTCCATGCTGGCGGTGAAGAGATACCCGGACTGGATAGGCATGTGGAAGCTCCTTTCGGATTCGAGAGTCATGCGATTATACAGGGGCGAGTAGCGGATAATCGAATCAGGTTGACACGCAAACCCGCCGCCCTACAATGTGAGGCAAGGTAATGGACAAGCGAAGCGGGGGGAAATGACATGCTAAAGAGATTCGGGACTCTGTTCGCGGGGCACGTGGACCTGGAAGACATGGGCTGGACGGGAACGCCAGTCAATGATCGCTGGCTCTCAGACGAGCACCTGGCCACGGTGTTCGACAAGTCGCAGGCAATGGCGGAGTTGATGGACCGAACGGGGTACAGCACTCTCTGGTTCGCCGAGCACCACTTCCAGCGGGAGGGGTACGAGTGTATACCCAACATCCTGATGCTGGCAGTTCATCTGGCCCATCTCACCGAGAACGTCAAGTTCGGCTGCGGCTTCAACATCGCCCCGATGTGGCATCCTCTGCGGATGGCGGAAGATTTCGCGACGGCGGACGTGCTGACGGGCGGCCGCGTCATCTTCGGCGTCGGGCGTGGCTACCATACCCGCGAGGTGGAGGTGTTCGGCGCGCCCATGCTGGACGCGGACGCCAACCGCGAGCTGTTCGAGGAGCAGGTCGACGTCATGTTCAAGGCGTTCAACAACGAATCGTTCTCGCACCACGGCAAGCACTACCAGATACCGCCGGACGTGCCCTACCGGGGATACGACCTGAAGGAGATTACGCTGGTGCCCCGCCCTGTCAATCTGCCGGTCGAGTGCTGGCAGCCGATAGTGAGCGCCAGCCCACGCGGGCTGAACTTCATGGCGAAGCACGGGATCAAGGGGATAATCGGCGGCGGCGCGGCGCCGGGAGGCGCGGCCCAGCAGGTGGTGGGCGCATGGCAGCAGACGCTTGCGGAACACGGCAAGGAGACGGAGCTTGGAGGCGACCTGATCATGGGCGTGTCCTTCCACATCGCGGAGACCGAGGCCAAGGCTATCGACGAGGCCAGGACGTATTTCGAGGAGAACATGAAGATGTTCGCGCCGCTCGGGTTCGTCCGTGGGCTATCCGATGAGCAGATAAGCGCGCTCGGCGACCCGGCGCGGGCGCCCTTCGCGGGCCTGCCGACGCTCGAGCAGGCGGTGGAATCCGGCTCGTGGCTGTGCGGCCCGCCGGACCTGATCGCCGAGAAGCTGTTATGCATACAGGAGATGTATCCGGGCTTGGAAGAGGTGAACATGGGTAACGTGGTCGGCACGCCCCAGAGCGTAATCCTCGAGCAGTTGGACTGGTTCGCCCGGGACGTGATGCCGAACTTCAAGACGGAAAGAGCTGCAACCGCCGCCGGGGACTAGGCAGGGGCGACAAGACTATGCGCTGAAGCTCGCGTTCAATCTGTTCGACCGTGAAATTGGACAATGACTCCGGCTTGTAGTAGGTTTGGCGCTGGACGGTGGCAGTTGGCGGGGTATGCGCCCATCTGAGGACAACCGCATCGACGTCCCTGCCCAGTTTGATCTGGTCTCAGAGGAGGCCACAGGAGGAACAGGATGAGGCTTCCAAGCGCAATAGCGACGGCCCTGACTCTTCTGGCAATGGCCGTGTTCTCCATGGCCTGCGCGTCGGCAGAACCGGGCGAACGACAGCAACCGGCGCAGCCGGAGGCGGCCGCTCCGGCCGCGGCGTCCGGGCAGATGGCCCAGCAGGCTCCCCAAGCGCCCGCAGCCGCCGCGCCCGCGGCGCCGGCAGCCACCGCGATCCCGCTGGACGTTCAGCCGGCCCCGGCGGTGGCGGGCATTCAGCAGCGGCCGCAGAGGGCGTTGCCGACTCCCGTGCCGGAGGCGCTAGCCAGGTTCGGCGGGAACCTGCGTTGGATATCGCAGGGAAGCGTCGGCTCGCTGGACCCCCACGTGACTTCGGCCGCGGTGACGCTGACCTACGGCTACAACCTGTACGACACGCTCGTCTCGTGGGACGAGGAGGGCGCGCTTCAGCCGCAGATGCTCGAGGACTGGTCTGTGGAGGACGGCGGCGCGACGTTTGTGTTCACGCTGAGGGACGGACAGTCGTTCCACGACGGCGACCCCGTGACATCGGACGACGTGATTGCTTCGATGCACCGCTGGCGGGAAAAGTCCGCCTACGGTTCCTTCTTCAACGACGCGTTGACAGAGTTCGCCAAGATCGATGACAACCAGTTCACCGCCAAGTTCACGGAGCCGGTTGGCATATTCCTGCAGGGGTTGGGCATTCCCACCGCCTCCTACCCGGTTATCATGCCGGCGGACGTCGCCGCGACGCCTTCTTCCGAGCTTGTGAGCGATCACACCGGCTCCGGCCCGTTCAAGTTCGTGGAGTGGAATCTGGGGCACAGCATCGTGCTGGATAAGTTCCAGGACTACTCGCCGCGCGACGAGTCTCCCAGCTTCCTGGCAGGCGGCAAGGTGGCGTACCTCGACCAACTCGAGATGCTCGAGGTTCCGGACCAGCAGACCAGGGTGGCGGCGCTCGTTACGGGCACCGTGGACTTCCTGGACATCATGTCGCTGGACTTCTATGAAGAACTTAACGACAACGATAAGGTCGAGGTCGCCATTGGCAGGCCCGGCTCTCAGCCCATCTTCTTCTTCAACAAGGCGGCGCCTCCCTTCGATCACACTCCCAATGGTTTGTTGATGCGCCGAGCGTTGCAGGCGCTCACCAACGCCGAGGAGATAATGCAAGGCTACGGCCCGGCCGACCTGTGGTCGACTTGCGCCTCGCTGTGGTCGTGCGGCACGTTCTTTGCCAACGAGGAATTGGCGGGCGACAGGTACAGCACGAACAACGTGGAGCTGGCCAAGCAGTTGCTCGACGAGGCGGGCTACGACGGCGAGCCGATAATTCTGCTCGACCCGGCGGACTACCCCACCATTCATCCCATATCGATCGTGCTGAACGAACAGCTCAAGCGGGCGGGAATAAACGTCGACTACCGCGTGGTTGACTGGGCTACCGAGGTGCAGTTGATTCTCGCTCCCAGCGACTCCACCGCCGTGGATGAGTGGGACATAGCGCCGACGTGGATGAGCAGTTGGGCGTTCCTGCCGTTGGCCAACGGCGCTCTCAGGCAAAATGGCCTGGGGTACTACAACAGCGACGCGATGGAAGAGTTGAGGTCGAAGTTCTCGCGCGAATCCGACCTGAACGAACTGAAGAACATCGCTGACGAGATGCAGAGGGTGTTCTTCGACGAGGTGCCCTACGTGCACCTTGGCAACTTCTTCCAGTTGCGAGCCATGAACAAAGACCTAGATGGCCTGATCGCGTCGCCCGTGGGCGGGTTCTACGCGGTGGGACTCTACTGGGAGGACCCGTCGCGGCGCGGCCAGTAGGCGCTTCCGCGATCTGATTTGGGGGCGCTCAGCGCCCCCTTCGCGCCGGAGCGGGATCGAGCCGGTTTGAAGGTGAGACCCGCTTTCGGCGAGTGATGGCCAGACTCGGCGCCGGTTCCGCACGCCTGCCGAGAGGGAAGTGAGTATTGAGGGCTTACATACTTCGCAGGCTCCTGGCGACCGTGCCGGTGCTGATTGTGGTGGCCCTGTTCACCTTCACACTACTCCGGATTGTGCCGGGCGACCCCGCGGCGGTGCTGGCCGGACATGAGGCGACGCAGGAGGATGTCGAGGTCATTCGCACCCGGCTCGGCCTGGACAAGCCGCTGCCCGTCCAGCTTGGTTCGTGGATGGCGCAGTTGCTGCGCGGCGACCTGGGAAACTCGATACGCAAGTCTGATGAGCCGGTCCTAAGGCTAATTGCCAGCCGAGTTGAGCCTACTCTGTCCCTCGCGCTCATCACTGAGGTGGTCGCCGTGCTTATTGCGGTGCCGATTGGCGTGCTGGCGGCCTGGAAGGCTAACTCGTGGGTGGACAGGGTTGTGATGGTGTTCGCGGCGGTTGGGTTTTCTATGCCCGTGTTCTGGGTGGGGTTCATTCTCATTTGGATATTCGGTTTGTGGTCGTTCGGCCTCGACTTCCCGCTGCTGCCGGTCGCCGGCTACTCGCCCATCGGCGAGGGCTTTACCGAGTACGCGAGGCATCTCATTCTTCCCACAGTTACGCTGGGCATGGTGCTTGTCGCGCTCATCGCGCGCATGACTCGCGCGAGCATGTTGGAGATACTGAAAGAGGACTACGTGCGGACGGCCAGGGCCAAGGGGATTACTGAGAATCTGGTGCTCGTAAGGCACGCTCTGAGAAATGCCTCGCTCCCGATCATCACCGTGATAGGGCTTGGAGTGGCCGCGCTGCTCTCCGGGGCGGTGGTGACCGAGAGCGTGTTCGCGATTCCCGGCATGGGAAGGTTGGCGGTGGACGCGATCGTGGCGCGTGACTATCCCGTCATTCAGGGCCTGATAATCGTGTTGGCCACGATGTACGTGTTCATCAACCTCGGCGTGGACATAATCTACGCCTACCTGGATCCCAGGATCAGATACTGATGGCTCGCTCGACCGGAGACTCCATAGGGCTGCAAGGACCGGCCGCGATTCCCAGGGCGGGCGGTTGGACCAGGTCGGCCATACGCCTCGCGCGCCGCCAACCCAGCATGGCGGCGGGCATACTGATCATTGTGGCGCTCATCATCATCAGCCTGGCGGCGCCGCTGCTTTCGAGCATCGATCCAACCGACATCAGCATGGGCAGCCGCCTGACCGGCCCGTCTGCGCAGCACTGGTTCGGCGCCGACGGGTTTGGGCGCGACGTCTATACCAGGTCGCTCTACGGCGGCCGCATCTCACTGCTGGTCGGGTTTTCGGTGGCCCTTATCGCCATGGCGACAGGGGCAGTGGTTGGCGCCGTGGCCGGGTATTTTCGCCGGGTCGACTCGGTGGTGATGAGGGTGATGGACGGCGTTATGGCTATACCCACTATTCTGCTTGCGATTGCGCTAATGGCCATGCTGGGAGCCAGCGTCCAGAACGTCATCATTTCGCTGGCCATTGTCGACACGCCCAGAACCGTGAGGGTGGCCCGCGCGTCGGTGCTCAGCCTGAGGGAGCAGCCGTTCATCGACGCGGCGAGGGTAATAGGCGCGAATCCGGTGCGCATTCTCGCGCGCCACATCGTGCCGAACCTGCTGGCCCCACTGGTCGTAATGGGAACGTTCATCGCGGCTGCCGCGGTGCTGACGGAAGCCTACCTCAGCTTTCTTGGAGCGGGAACGCCGCCCACCATACCCAGTTGGGGCAACATCATGGCCGAGGGACGGGGCTTCATAAGCAAGGCGATGTGGATAATCTTCTTCCCCGGGTTGGTGCTCGCCATCGCGGTAACCGCCATCAACCTCGCCGGGGACGGGCTCCGCGACGTGCTCGACCCCAAGCTCGCCCGCCGGATGTAAACGCCCGCCTAGTTCACGCTCTTAGCTTCAGTGGGTTGGCTCGTCAAAGTCCGTGTTACAATTGCGGCCCATTGGAGCAACGCCCACAAATAAGGAGGAACGTTTCCAACATTATGGATGAGAAGAAGAACGTGCTCGTGGTGACGCCGCATCCGGACGACGCGGAGGGCGGCGCGGGCGGCACTATCGCCAAGTGGGCCGCGGAGGGGCGCGACGTCGTGCTCGTGGTCACGACCGACGGCAGGCATGGCACGAGCGACAGGTCCGTGGATCCGTCCGATCTCGCCCGTACTCGCGAGGAGGAGCAGCGCAACGCAGCGAAGGTGCTGGGCATATCCGAGGTGGTGTTCCTGAGATTCCCCGACCAGGGCCTAGAGGACGGACCCGAACTCCGCGAGCGCATCGTGCGCGAGATTCGCAGGCACCGGCCCTACACCGTAGTCACAATCGATCCCAACCGGCCGTACATCCGCCATCGCGACCACATCGTGACCGGCCGGGTGACGCTGGACGCCGTTTTCCCCTACTCGCGCGACCACCTCGCTTTCCCACAGCACCTCGAAGAGGGGCTGGAGCCGCACAAGGTGCGCGAGGTGTACCTGTGGAGCGCGGTTGAGCCGGATACGTTCCTCGACATCACTGACACATTCGACACCAAGATGAAGGCGCTGTACTGCCACGTCAGCCAGGTGGGCGAGCCGACCAGCGCGCGCCGCGAGAGGTCGATGGCGAGGCACAGGGAGGTCGGCAAACGCATCGGCGTGGAGCTCGCGGAGCAGTTCAAGCTGATAGAGGTGTGGCGATAGGTCTTGCTCCAGGATGCGCCCGCAGGCTGTCAGGTCCGCGTTG
Source organism: Dehalococcoidia bacterium (assembly GCA_965204815.1). Taxonomy (GTDB): domain Bacteria; phylum Chloroflexota; class Dehalococcoidia; order Lucifugimonadales; family CATOSD01; genus CATOSD01. The sequence continues at coordinate 2,102,113 of OZ242014.1, read as the reverse complement.
TCTTGCGGCGTGGGCTCAAACAGCGCAGCGTGCGGCCCGGAGTTGAGTGTGGAACTCGAGGCGTCCGGTCTGTCGCGCTTTCGGCTCTCTGGCCCCATCGGCGAGGGCGCGGACTGCCAGGTGTTCGCGGCGACGGACTTGGAGGACGGCTCCCCAGTTGTCATCAAGCGGCCTCACCCCGCGCTGATCGCGCGGGGCCAGCACACCGACGTGGAGGGCCGGCTCTTACGTTCGATTTCCTTTCAGCAAGTCTTGGGACGCGCCTCCAGGCACCTGGCCGGGGTAGTCGCACACTGCGCCGTGGAACCGGGCACCGGGTACTTCGGCGACTCTCACGACAGGCCGTACATGGTCGTCGTGGAGCGGAGAGCAGTGGGCGTGCCACTCGCGGGTAGCGCCGTGGACGGCATCAGGCGAATGCCCATCGGCCTGCCTCAGCAGCTATTCGCTCTTCATCCCGTGCGCGGGCATCCCTACCGGCCAAGGTTTTGCGTGGCGCTGGATGTGCTGGAGGTTGGAGGGGCCTTTCTGGAAAGAGGGCTTGTGCTATTGGACGCCCGACCTCAGAACGTCTTCTTCGACCCGAAGAAGGCGAGCATCACCCTGATCGATACGGGAGGCGCTACGCAGGCGAGGGAGGCGACGAGGAGACGACCCGCGCTCGATGCTCACGACTTCTACGCTGAGCTGCTCAAATGGTACGTGCCGCTGGGCGACCCTCCCGCGGATACGGACGGATACGCGGCCTCTCACGGTATGGACTCGGTGCCGCGATTCGAGCAGGACCTGGCCGCTTTCAAGCGCGCCTACGAGTCCATGCCCTGGCGGAATATAGGCGAGCGGGGTGCGGCCATCATCGAGCGAGTCCGCGAGCGGGAGTACTCCCATCCGCCGGACTTCAGGGCGGACTTCGAGCTGCTCGTCGCGCTCTACGAGGAGCGGTACGAGTCTCTGGCAGGCGACGCGGCGTCGGCGGCTGTGTGGACGGAGGCGAGCCGGATGCTCGACCTGCCCTACTGGCGCAAGTTCCTGTTCGATCCAGGGGCGGACATGACCGCCTACCGCGCCGACGCCGACGGGTAGCAAACAGGCTGTATTGCTGCTATTCTGCATTCGGCAGGCGGGGTGGAAGCGTGGAGACGGCAAGACACCGCAGTTCATCAGGGGGCGAGGTCTTGAAGAGCATCGAAATCGACCGCACCAAACGCCTCAGGCAGGAGCCGCACACCGGACACAACCGCTGGCATCCGGACATCCCACCCATACTGGAGATCGACCCGGGCGAGCACGTGCTCCTGGAAACGCGGGACGCCTCGGACGGTCAGATTCGGCCAGGTATGAGCGTTGCCGACCTCGAGGGCATGGACACGAAGGTTGGCCATCCACTGACCGGTCCGGTCTACGTGAAGGGGGCCATGCCGGGAGACCTTCTTGAGATCGAGTACGTCGATATCCTGGCGCAGCCATACGGATGGACCCGGATTCGGCCGGGCTCGGGCTTCCTGAGAGACCTGTTCACCGAGCCGTACCTCGTGCACTGGGAGATGAGTGAAGGCTGGGCTACCTCGAGCCAGCTTCCCGGCGTGCGGATTCCGGACGGCTCCTTCATGGGAACGGCGGGCCTCGCGCCGTCGCACGCGCAGGTCGAGGAGTGGCGGGAACGCGAGGCAGCCCTCGTGGCGCGCGGGGGAGTCGCCTCGCCGCCGGACCCGGAGGACGCGGTGCCCGCGACCGAGCCGGTGGCGAGCCAGGGCCTGCGCACGATACCCCCGCGCGAGAATTGCGGCAACGTGGACGTAAAGCAACTCACTAAGGGTTCGAAGCTGCTGATTCCGGTGGCTGTGCCGGGCGGCCTGTACTCGGCTGGAGACGGTCACTTCGCGCAGGGCGACTCGGAGTGCTGCATCACCGCCATCGAGATGGGAGCGACTCCGGTGGTCAAGTTCACCGTGCACAAGGGCGAGGCGGAGCGGCACGGCATTCGAATTCCGCGGTTTTCACATCCGGGCTACTTCGCCTCGCCGGAGTGGGCCGCTCCCCGCAACTTCATCGCCACCATGGGATATCCCATCACCAGCGAGGGCGTCAACGACGGCGAGAACGTGACTCTGGCCGCCCGCAACGCCCTGCTGAACATGATCGATCTGCTTGGCGAACGGGGCTGGAGCCGCGAGCAGGCATACGTGATTTGCAGCGTGGCTGTAGACCTCAAGATCAGCAACATCGTCGATCTGCCGAATGTCACGGTGTCGGCGTTCCTGCCCGAGGACATCTTTCAGGGCTAACTATAGAGCAGGTTTGGTGAGCCTATGCCAGGACCTCTAGACGGCGTGAAGATACTGGAGTTCACGGAGATAATCGCCGGGCCGTTCGGCGGAATGATGCTCAGCGACATGGGCGCCGACGTCATCAAGGTAGAGCCGCCGTGGGGCGAGCCGTGGCGATTCGCCCGGGAGTTCATCCCCACCGAGAGCCCGACCTACATATCACTCAACCGCGGCAAGCGCAGCCTACCCCTCGACCTTAACCGGCCGGAGGCGCTGGAGGTCGTCCACCGGCTGCTCCCCGACATGGACGTGGTGATAATCAACGCGCGTCCGGACGTGCCCTACAACCTGAAGGTGGACTACGAGAGCCTGTCGGCAATCAACCCCCGGCTCATCTACTGTGAAAACACCGCATACGGGCGCAAGGGACCGGACAGCTACAGGCCGGGGTACGACATCGTGGTCCAGGCCATGACCGGGCTGATGGCGGCGGAAGGCAAAGTCCAGGACGGCGTGCCGCAGCAGATAACGTCCACGGCCATAGCCGATTACGCCACGGGGCTGTCCATCGCGTGGTCGGTGTGCGCGGCGCTTTACCACCGCGAGCGCACCGGCAAAGGGCAGAAGATCGAGGCATCGCTTCTGGGTTCGGCGTTGGCGGTCCAGTGCGGCCGGTTCATGAGCATAGCCGCGCTAAACGAGGAGCCTCGCGCGGAGCTGCTGGAAGATCTCCAGGCGCTGAGGGAGGCAGGCGCGTCCTACGAGACGATGCAGGAGGTCTACCGCGAGCAGTCGGCATTCCGTAGGGGCAACGTCTACTACACGTCGTATCAGGCCAAGGACGGCACGGTGACAGTAGGGTGCCTGAGCGACAGTCTTCGCAAGAAGATGGCCGACGCCGTCGGGCTGTACGACATACGGTTCGAGCCGGGATACGACCCGACGTCCGAAGAGACGATAGAGTTCAATGAGAGGCTGCTCGAGCAGGCGAAGCAGATCTTCCTCCAGAAGACGGTCGACGAGTGGCTGGCGGTGCTCGACGAGGCCGGCGTGCCCGCGGGACCGCTGAGGTTCGTGGAGGAGCTGCCGGCTAATGAGCAGGTGGTCGCCAACGACCTGGTGGTGGAGCTAGAACACTCGCTCGCGGGCAAGGTGACGATGGTGGGGCCGCCCTTCAGTATGAGCGAGTCGCCCCTGGAGGCCAGGCGCGCCTCTCCCGCGCTCGGCGAGCACACATCCGAGATTCTCTCCGAGCTGGGCTACGACGCCGACACAATCCAGCATCTGAGGGACGCGGGAGTCACCCGGTAGGGGCCATGGAGAGCTCCGTGCGAAGGGTGCGCGCCGAGGGGCGGACTATAGAGTACGAGCTCAGGCGCAGCAGACGCCGAACGAAGAATATAGCGCTTAGTGTGGAAGGCGGAAAGGTGCTGGTGGCGGCGCCCCTCAAGGCCCGCGTGCGCGACATCGACAACTTCGTGCGCGCCAACGCCGACTGGATCGCGAAGCAGCGTCCGGAGGAGCAGGAGCTCGCGATTCCCGAACGGTTCGACGAGACGGCCACCCTACCCTACCTCGGCCGGCGCCTGCCGGTGAGCTACGCTCCAGACGACGGCAGCCGGCGCGTCGCCGTCCGCCTCGAGGCGGATGAGTTCCGCGTGTCGGCATCGGCTGGGCTGGGCGAGCCTGCGCGATCGGAGCTTGTTCGGGTTGCCGTGCAGAAGTGGTACAAGGAGAGGGCCGCGGAGCAGCTTCCCGAGCTGGTCGAGCGCTGGCTGCCGCGATTCGGATTCGACCACCAGCCGCTCGTGAGGATCGGCAACCAGCGCCGCGCGTGGGCTACCTGCTCCAGCGACGGCGTGCTCCGCTTCAGTTGGCGCGTGATCATGCTGGAGGAGCCGCTGATCGAATACGTCGTGGCGCACGAGTTGGCGCACCTGGTGCACTTCAACCACTCGCGCGACTACTGGCGACTCGTCACTGCCGTCATGCCCGACCAGGAGGTCCGAAAGCAGCGAACAAGGGAGGCATCGGTCAAGCTTCAGTTCTGAGGGATTCCGCGACCTCCAGCACCGAAAGGAGAGCTTTCATGGTAGCTTTGAAGAAACTGATAGCAATGGCGCTCATCGCGTTGTCGGTCTTAGTGGCCGTCCACTTCATCTTCTCGCCCTTCTACGCGAACGCGATAGACGTCGGCCTGGTCTGGGACATACTCAACTACTTCATGGCGGCCGCCGCGATAACGCTGATGGTGGTCCACTACCAGCGAAAGCGCGAATTCGACGCCCAGGGATTGAACGGGTCGATAACGCGCGAGTACCTGGAGGTCAACGTCGCGGCATACGGGGCCATCCTGCTGGCCATCTTCTTCCTCTGGAACTGGTTCGACAACCTGTTCGTGGGGGGCGGATTCGCGTTCGTCACAGACGAGCCACAGTCGGATACTCGCCTCATCTTCTGGGGACTTCTGGACCCGCTGTTGGTGATCGCCTACGGTGCGACTGGCTGCCATCTGCTGCGGAACGCGGCGCGAGACTGAGCGGCTTTCGGATTAGGTTGTTAAAGGCTCGCGGTCAGCGAGTATGCGTTGGCGGCGCGGCAGGGCCGGAACTGGCTCGCGCGGTGGCCACGAGGACAGACCGCGCAGCACCTCTCGACCTGCTGCCGCGTGATTGGGCCGGGGACGCCGTCGGCAAGGTGATGCGGAACCGGGGCCGGAACTCCGCGCCGGCCTGGCGGCGTGCGCGGTACGGGTCGAGGACGGCTTTTCGCTGGCGTCACCCCCATCCTGGCTTCACCCTCACCCTGGCCCTCTCCCATCAAGGGAGAGGGGACAAGCGGAAGGGCGGGATGGACGGGTGACGGGCTACCAAGCGGAGTAGCATCCGGGCGGAGGCAGTGGCCAGACTGCCGGGTGGGACAAACAGGCTAGGTAGTGTTGACATTTCATCTTAGCCATATGAGAGCGCCGACGAAGTGGAGAAATCCAAGGTATCTATCCGCCAGCTTGTCGAATCGGGAGAAGATGTGGCGGTAGTGCTTGATCTTGCCTATGAAGCACTCAACGAGATGCCGCTCCCGGTACAGATACTCATCGTATGAGGGTGGCTCCCTGCGGTTCGAGCGAGGCGGGATCACCGGGGTAGCCTCGTTGCCGATGATCGACTCACGAAACTGACGGGAGTCATATGCGCGGTCTGCAATCACATACTCGCTCTCCATACCCCACACGAGCGCCTCGGCCTGAGTGACATCGTGCTCCTGTCCTGCGGTCAGCGTATACCTCAAGGGATTGCCGAGGCCATCGACAGCCACGTGGACCTTCGTAGTGAACCCACCTCGGCTTCGACCGAGGGCTTGAGATGCTTGACCACCCTTTTTTTGGGTGCGCCCGCAGCCGAATGATGGGCCCGGACTATGGTACTGTCGATTATCAGGTGCTCCATGTCAGGATCATCGGCGAAATGCTGATGCATTCGCTCCCATACTCCGTTCTCACACCATCGGCCGAACCGCTTGTAGACGCTGTTCCATTTCCCATACTCGGAAGGCAGTAGCCTCCATGACGCGCCAGACCTGCTCATCCACATGATAGCCTCGATGAACCGCTCACAGTCGGCCTCCTGTCCGACATACACGTCTGGCTGGCTACGAAGGAACTCCAACACCCGTGACCATTGCTCTGGAGATAGGTTAACTGTTGACATATACCCAGTATAATGCAAATGTCAACACTACCTAGAAAAAAGTGTCCCGTTTCGTTTCTTTTGTTTCGTCTCCTCGGATTTCGTAGCTGGGGGGTTGGCGTTCCTGGTTACGGATGGAACGTTTTTCGGTTGGACGGGAATTTATCTGACGGATTGTTGTCACGGTTGTTACGTTGGTGGCCGGTGACCAGAGGCCGGTGACCGGTTGTGATGAAGGGAGCGTAGCACGGATGTGCTGGCCTGTCAATGGCCCTACGCCACTGGATTCCCGTTTTCACGGGAATGACGGAAGGGGGCTCCTGAGTGACGGATGTGTGGGCACCGACTAGGCTGATGCAGACGCTGCGAGGCTGGGCGGCTTTCGGAATCGCTGGTGGAATGGTATAATTCCGGCCATGAGCACCAAACTCGATGCCGAGTGCAGCGTGGTAAGGCCGGGCGAGCTAGAGGTGGAGATCGCGTCGGGCGCGATGACGCGCCTTGCGGGAGTGTCGCAGGCTCTGGTTGGGGCCGAGGGCATCCACCTCGCGGTCGCAACCATCCCGCCGGGTTGCGCCTCTTCGCCACACTACCACGTGAACTGTGAGTCAGCGATATACGTGGTGAAGGGCGAGGGGCGTTTCCTCACCGGCAAGCGGCTCGAGAACAGCCTGGCGATCGGGCCGGGCGACTTCATCTACGTGCCGCCGGACTCCGTGCATCAGCCGATCAACGACAGCATGACGGAGCCTATGGAGCTGATCGTGGCGCGCAACGCGCCGGTGGAGATAGTGGTCGAGCACGACCCCTCCGCGCAGTAGCTTCCCCGCGTGTTCGAGCGCACGCGAACCTCACTCCCCGCTTGCGGCATGGGCCATTAGCTCAGACGGTTAGAGCGCAGTCCTGATAAGACTGAGGTCCCTGGTTCGAGTCCAGGATGGCCCACCACCGCTTACGGTAGATACCACCATCTTCGAATTGTGGCTCGGCAGCCTGTCGGCGCACCGAGGACTCGCGATTCCTGTAGTGTGACGGATTGGGAGGAAGACCTCCAGGTGCCTCACGCTCGCCATTACCCGACCTACGCGGTATGCGCCAGACGCCGCGAGTTCGGTGCCGAGGATTCGTGCCGGGTTGCTGACGTCTTTGGCGAAGACCCGGCGTGAGCCCCTGAGAGTGCTGCCGTACCGTCTTTGCCGTTCGATTGTTTAAGCCCGCACTCCCTTTCTGCCTCACAGGATCTCCCGCTGCCTCCCGTTGACGGCTGTAAAGCCCAGTGAGAGGCACGGTCGCAAGTGCCCTTAAGCTCAAGTTTCCCGGATGTGGCTCAGCCATCCTCCATACCTCTTGCCCTTGCGCGAACCTGCTCTGCTTCTAGAGAATAGTCTTCAGCGATTCTTCGCAGCTCGGCTGCTAATCGTGAATAGCCCTTAATTTCGACATCTTCGGCCTTCTGCGTAAACTCTTCGGCGAGTGCCATTTCTTGAGCACCTGTCCAGTCCACAAAGTGGGTGCCTCTGCCATTGACCACGCCCAGGCGATAACCGTCAAGCATTGCGCATGCGCTCTTGTCACTCAACGCCTCAGCTATCGAATGATGGATCCAAAGGCCACTTGGATCGGATGGGCTGTGGACTAGCACTTCACCCAGCTTTTGGAAAGCCAGTACTTTCAGTTCATCATCACCAAGACCTTCATTTACTCGCTGCAGCCACATGTTGAAATCACTAGGCCGGAATGTGCCATCTGGTTGAGTGCCCGGGGGAATCCTCCAATTTCGGAGGAGTTTCCAAGCATTACGAGATCGAGCCTGAAGTTCACGTCGATCTTCCTCTGAAATCAACTCCTCTGTCTGAAAGGGGTAGAGTATCTCGATGATCTTGCAGAACAACTCAGGGTTGTTGGCTATGCCACTCTCTAATGTCTTGGGGGAACCGATTCGTCGGTCTTCGAACAGGGCCAAGTTGAGCCACTCTACTTCCATGAGACGATCCCTGTCAGTTTCTGACACTTCCTCTAGAGCTCCAATGATCTTGACTACTGTGTATGGTTCAATCCGAACAGACTGTTCATCCGAGGAAGGCCATGCCAACAGTGCCTTGAAGGCTTGTTCTTCATTCAGCGGTTGCTTTTCAAACACTTGCTTCCGAAGGCAGAGGAGTGCTGCCCTAGGCCGCCCATTGGCCAAGAGCTTCTCTACTGCCACATTTATGTCGCATTGAGGGTCATAAGGGTTTGCAACCGTCGTACTCCAATACTCTCCCTCGGCGTTGCCGAGGATGGCCTCAACCCGCTTCCACGCATCTACCGTAAAGGGCAGACTACCGAGTAAACGTCCGCACTGTGAGGCAGTCCAATCCGAGATGTCCAATTCGTCGACCCATTCCCAGCCTTTGGCATATCGACGTCTCCAAACATAGCTCTTGAGAAACTGCGCCAATTTGTCATCGTCAGTTTCCAGCATCGCCGGAAGTAGGCTCTCATCTATTGACTGGTCGCCAATATCTGCAAGTGCAAGACCAACCGCTCCAGATTCTTCGACCTCCTTAGCGAAGAGAATGACGGCATCGAGCCCACCACATTCAAAAATGTCCGTGACAGCCTTTCGTCTCCGCTTAGTTCGTTCCTCTTCGACGTCGTCCCAGTCAATAGTGTTCTCATATCCCAGATCCACCGCCTGGCTTTCGCGGGGGAGTTTTGTGATGGTGTCGCGAGGGTAGATGTGCGGTTCAGGGTCGGTCGGTTGGCACAGGGGAGGCCGCTGCGATGTTTTGGGCGGCGTGCGACGGTCTCATCGGCGGTGCGGGGAGTGTTTTGGCCGTCTTTCGGACACAGCGTAGCCTGCGACTTCGGTTCAGTCGCCTCGAGTGTGTGGGGACTCTTTGGGAGAGTCAGGCCCCGAGCGGCGTGTTGGCCAGTGCCCGTAGCCTGCGACGCGCGTCGACGAGCAACTCATAGGCAGGGTGCCCTCTGGCGAGACGTATGATGAGGCTCCTTGCGTGTCTGACCACTCGTCCGGCAACGCAGATGATCCCGAAGCGCACCGCTTTCAGACGCTTGCTCACCCACTCTCCTCCCAGCACAAGCTGCTTCATCGCCGAGTTCAGATTGAACGCCAACACCACTATCGCCCACCACGCCGCGTTTACCCCGAACTTCCCCGACGGCAGCCTGCCTCCCGCAAGGTCCTCCTTCAGCACCGAATGCACCTCCTCGCCCTTGCCGCACCTCTGCCTGTACCACCCGATAAGCTCATCCCCGGCCAACTCCCGGTTCGTCACCACTCCCGTCACCTTGTACCAGTTGCCATCCCCCATCTCCATGATGGGGACCGACGACTTCTCCCCTTCCACGTCGAACAGCGGCGGGTTCCTCACAGGCTTCCTTATCGCGATGAAGCGGTAGTCGGGACTGTTCCTGCTGTATCCGGTCCAACTGGTCACGTAGCACACCTCGGCGTACTGCTGGCCGGTGCGCTCACCATCGGTCCTGTACAGGTCGTGCCATTCCTCCTCCTCCACCTCACTCACCGCCGCCCTGAACTCCTCCATCACGTTCACTCCCACACAGAACTCGATCACTCCGAACCGCTCATCCCTCCCCTCCGCGCAGTACTTCAGAAGCTCCTTCTGGTAGCCTGCCGAATCAGACCTCATCATCACCTTGCTCACGCCCGCGGGCAGACACCCAAGCGACTCCTTCAACACTCTCAGCTGCTCGTAGCCCGCGTTCACGTTGCCGTCTCTGAACTCCGAGTGCACCACCAAGTCCGCCTCATGCCAGTAGGTGGTCAGCGGCTGGTACGCCTTGTACTTTTTGTAGCAGTGCCTGGCCTGCCGCTTGTTGGTCCCTATCAGCGTGGCGTCCATGTCCAACGTCGCCTCGGCGTGTCCCGAATGCCTCCCCGCGAACCCCACCAGGTCCGCGTTGACTTTCCCAAGCCCCCTCAGCGCGTCGTTGGCCGCCGGTATGAACGCACCCTCAGGCCGTCTCCCGGCCTCCTCGGCCTCGTCGTGGAAACTGCCCAGATACCTGAACACCGCCGTTGGCGACGGCGCCGCGCGACTCCTGTGTACACGCCACCTGTCGCGCTGCGCCCTGCGCTCTGCGCGCTTCATCCGGTGAGACTCCGCAACCGACACCGCCCTTCCCAGACCCTCGTCCTTCTCCAACAGCCGCAGGTCGTCCACCGACTCCCCTCCGGCCAGGTTCAGCATCATCAGCGCTATCACCATCTGGGCGTCGGTCCATCCCTGCGTGCCCTCTCTCACTCCCACGTGACGGCGCACCGACTCCCCCAATCGCGCCACAGAGGCCAACTCCAGATACGCCGGCAGACCCGCCAACGCCGTCATGCCCGTCGACTCGTTCTCCTCCGCGTAGTGGAAAGGAAGCGTTCCCTGATGCATAATAGTCGCACCTCGTTGGTGATGGCTTGTTGTTGTTCACTACCATCATAGCCGGCTTTAAAGCCGGCTCCAACGAGGCCTTCTTTTGTAACTAGGCGGTGGATTTGGGCATATAGAGGCAAATCGTAGCTGTCGAATAGCATTTTGTGGACATTGTGAGGCTTATGGGGCGCTAACTTAGCGGCCACGTCTTCAATTCTAGACACGGAGTCTTCCTTCAAAGCCCAATCTGCATCCGAGAATGCCCTGTGCTTTCGAACAACCGCCGTAAGCCTAGTCCACAGGCCGATCCGTTGCTCTTCTGGCAGACTGACGACCGCATCCGATGAGAGATAACTCAGCGTTTGGTCAAAGGCGCTGGTTGGCAAGTCGTGGAGCAATTCAATGAGCTCACCAAGTTTTCCCAAGTCGGCTTCAGCCATCTCAACCATCATGCTCGAATATTCAGTGATCCGCTCCCAGTATTCCCCTATGGTGACGGAATCCTTCCACTCTTCGGCAGCCTTATCTCGCCACGCCGGAGTGTTGGTCGGCGTTGATGTTTCGGTCTGGTTAGGCATCAGACTCGACAGAAGGGCCCATGCGATCTGAGGATTCTCCCTTTGGATGCTCGAAATTGCGGCCCTTCGTGTTGCGGCAGGTGCCGAAGTCCGGGGAAGCCAAGGAAGCAGGATTCTGGTGAGTGAGCTACTTGGACGATTACCCCAATTGCCGCCCGGATCCCGGTTGGCGAGTTCGCCTAGGATGGTACAAACTCTGACTAGATACGCCTTTTCCCAAGCCAACGACTCTAGAGCCCACAGTAGACCGTTAAGATAATTCTGCCCAAAGAGGCCCGGCTCTTCCTGGCGGAATAGTTCATCGAATGGTGATGAAGGCTGCAGTAGTGCGCTTTCGACAGCCTTCAAGAATTCATCCGGCGAAGCCTCAGCAAGGTCCGAAAGCAAGTTGCCTAAGCCAGCCCAGCGCTCCCAATCAGCGGCACACAACAACGCCCTGACTGCTTGACCAGCAACAAATCTGGACTGACCTGTCGTACATGACACCAATGCTTCCGGATGAGAGTGCCCATCAGTGCCAAAGATTCTGAAATGCCCTTTCTCAGCGTATGCGAATGCACTAACTCCTTCTTGTGAACTTGGGCCATGTATCGCTCTTTTGGAGGCAGGTCAAATTGGGGGTCCCTCTCTGAGAGCACTGACTTTGCAGCGCTTAAGAACCTCTCAAGATGCTGATCGTACAGGCAGGCACCAAGATTCAACCATCCTTCGTAGCGCAGGGTGAATTTCCAGCTTCCTTCGTGATGAACTATTGGGACTTCAGGAATCCGCGCGATTTCCTGTGCTCTGGCAATCCAATCAGATTAGTCCCTTCCCGTAAGATCACGTAGGATAACCCGATCCGCATTTGAACCGTCCGACCACGAGCCAACCAATACCATCATGGCGAGGTCAAGGGCGTTCGGCCCAGTGGCCCAATCCGGTCGAATAGAGCCGCCTTGCAGTAGGCGAAGTAGAGAACTCAGATTTCCATTGCTTCTACGCACCAGAGTCTCAGTGCGTTGATCTGAATACCTAGCATTCCTTAATGCTTCTTGGAGTTCATGCCATCTAGCTGTCGGAAGTTGAACATCATTGGGATTGGGTGGACTGGCGGGATCGCAAGTAATCAAGGAATGACCTGCCTGTAGTGCCATTTGGACAGCTTTAGATCCTCTGTCGCCTACTAGGTCGAGTGCAGGATCTGCAACGAGCATAAGTTTCTCTGGTTGACCGCATAGTGTATTCCAGGCTTCAATTGAAGAAACAACTAGGTAGTGTTGACATTTCATCTTAGCCATATGAGAGCGCCGACGAAGTGGAGAAATCCAAGGTATCTATCCGCCAGCTTGTCGAATCGGGAGAAGATGTGGCGGTAGTGCTTGATCTTGCCTATGAAGCACTCAACGAGATGCCGCTCCCGGTACAGATACTCATCGTATGAGGGTGGCTCCCTGCGGTTCGAGCGAGGCGGGATCACCGGGGTAGCCTCGTTGCCGATGATCGACTCACGAAACTGACGGGAGTCATATGCGCGGTCTGCAATCACATACTCGCTCTCCATACCCCACACGAGCGCCTCGGCCTGAGTGACATCGTGCTCCTGTCCTGCGGTCAGCGTATACCTCAAGGGATTGCCGAGGCCATCGACAGCCACGTGGACCTTCGTAGTGAACCCACCTCGGCTTCGACCGAGGGCTTGAGATGCTTGACCACCCTTTTTTTGGGTGCGCCCGCAGCCGAATGATGGGCCCGGACTATGGTACTGTCGATTATCAGGTGCTCCATGTCAGGATCATCGGCGAAATGCTGATGCATTCGCTCCCATACTCCGTTCTCACACCATCGGCCGAACCGCTTGTAGACGCTGTTCCATTTCCCATACTCGGAAGGCAGTAGCCTCCATGACGCGCCAGACCTGCTCATCCACATGATAGCCTCGATGAACCGCTCACAGTCGGCCTCCTGTCCGACATACACGTCTGGCTGGCTACGAAGGAACTCCAACACCCGTGACCATTGCTCTGGAGATAGGTTAACTGTTGACATATACCCAGTATAATGCAAATGTCAACACTACCTAGAGTGTGACCGGTGACGTCCACACGCACTTCCTCATCTAGTGACATCAGATAAGCGCACACAAAATCGATCGCCTCGTTGGGATAGCGTGTCTTAAGGTTGAGCTGTTGCTCCTCTCCAGCAACGACTTTCTGGAGTCGACTGATGCCCGTATCACGACCCACTAGAAAGACTTCGGGAGGCAGAGGTCGTGATTCCCCATATGACGACACCACCTCCCAGCGACGCTCTGGAATATCAATATCTTGCGGCGATAGGTCATGTATGCGACCTGCTAGCCAAGTTTGGACGGCGTGGAATTGGTGAACCCAATCAATGAGCCGTGTCCCATCAATGATGCGGACATCCTTCCATTCTCCCGTCTTTCGTCTCTCCTTTACCCAGTTCGATTGCGACTCAGGTTTCCATGAGGATGCCCAAGCTCTACGCCCTGAAAGAGGAGTAACGAATACAAACGTGGAATTGCTGCGGACTGAATCGGGGACAGATGTAGTAAGATCCTTGTAGTCGGAGGTTGCCTTGGCTCTTGCATCGCCCCCTGTCCCAATTTCCCAGTGAGAGTGCCCTTCTGGAACGAAAGGCTCATGCCCAAAGTTGACATTGAGCACGCCGTCGGGACCATGCTGGCCGATGCTGTCCCCTAGTGGAAAACGTCGTTCCAGAGGCCGAGGACTAGAAGCCGCGACGAGTCGCCATACAAGCTCTACGATTAGCCCCTGTGCTTCTTGAGAGTTCGCCCGCACCCAGTTATCAAGCTGATTCTCTGTAACCAAAGTCATGATTCATGACCTCCGGGCTTTTGCAGGTCGGCTATCAGACGATATCCACACATCTAACATCCATAATGAACCTTTCGGCAGCTTCCACGCAATCCCTATACACCACAAGAGACACTATCGCCAGTAGTCGGATGGCGGCATGGTTACGCCCGGCCGGACGGCGCGCAGGTTCGTAGCTATGGCGATGACAGCCCCGTCTTACCTTGATGCCCGTCCGGTGACCTCAACCGCCTGGCTTCCGAAGTCTCTCCGCCACTTGGCGAACAGGTCGTGCCAGAAGACGACCTACACGTCGCCGCTCTCGTCCTCAATGGCAACCAACGCCTTACCGTCCTGCCCTGGCGCTACCGGGCAACAGGCAAGCCAGCCCGCACAACGCTTTTTTACTGCCCTGCTTGCCAACATGCCTCCGTGAGCAACATGTTGGAACCGGAGCAGACCAGACGAACTCCGATATGGCCTTTGAGGAGACAATGCGGACTCCACTGTACTCTTGGGTGGTGTACTTGAAACCTGCAAGTATTCGGACGACTCTTTTCTTGCGCTGTGCTAACGTCCTAGAGGAGGGCTTGTTATCTTCCCCTTCAGATCGCGGCCCTGATGGCCGGTTCGAGTCTCGTGGGACCGACCCGAACAAGACGATAGTCAGAACCGTCTTCGAGATGTGGTTGGGCAGTGTGTGAGCCTGCCAGTCTCTCCGGGCCATTGTGACAGGACGGAGTGGCAGCGGCAAACGCCGCAATCCCTTCCCTCGTTGGGACCACAGTGCGCGGGGTTTCTCATTGCCGGTCGCAGCTTCCCTACGGTAAAATGAGATGAGTGGAAGAATGCCATTGACAGTAGGTAAGAGATGACGACGCCAACACGCCGATCACGTGAGGAGACGGCCCGCCTGGGCGACGAGATATACGAGAGGGACATCCGTCCGCAGGTGGAGGCGGACCACCACGGAGAGATCATCGCCATCGACGTGGACAGTGGGGACTTTGCCATCGCCGAGAACGTCGCCACCGCATGGGAGCGTCTCGTATCGGAGCACCCAGGTGGCGGATTCTGGTTCGTGCGGGTCGGCTACCCGGCGGTCTACCATCTGGGAGGCCGCCCTCTACGGAGAGCTTCGTGATCGAGGGGGAAGTGAAAGCCCACCACGAAGCTGTGGTGCGTCTCCCGTTGATAGACTCCTCCGGGCAAACCAGGGATATAGAGGCCGTGATAGACACTGGCTTCAATGGCTTCCTGACTCTGCCGCCGGTGCTGGTCGCAGAGTTGGGACTGACACGACTGGGGCAGAAAAGCTTGATCCTCGCCAATGGCAGCCGGGATATATTCGACACTTACGGGGTGACGGTACTCTGGGATGGGCAGTCGAGATTTGTAGATGCAGATGAAGCGGACTCCATCCCGCTGCTGGGAATGTCCATGCTCGACGAACATGACCTGAGCATCCAGGTTCGGGACGGCGGACGCGTCGTCATACAGGCCGGGGAGTAGCGACAGCGCTCCCGAATCAACGCATCCACTTCAAGGCTCCTTCCCCGGCTCCCCCGCCGCCATCCGGTAGCCGACGCGGGGCTCGGTCAGGATGTACTTGGGGCTGTCCGCATCGTCGCCCAGCTTGCGGCGGAGCCTCCTCACTATGTCCCGCACCAGCCAGGGCTCGCCGACTTTCTCCGGACCCCAGATTCGCTGGAGCAGCACGGCGTGGGTCAGCACCCTGGGGGCGTGGACCGTAAGCTCGTAGAGCACGGCGTACTCCGTGGCCGTCAGCTCCACCGGCTCCCCGTCCAGCGTCACCCGGCGCAGCGCGTAGTCGATGTCCAGCCCTTCCGCGGCGTAGGGCGCCGACGGGTCGGCCTGGAAAGGCTCCAGCCGCTTCCTGAGCGCCGCCCTGATCCTGGCAGCTAGCTCCGTCGGCGAGAACGGCTTGACCACGTAGTCCACCGCCCCCATGTCGAGGGCGCGGGCGACGGTCTCGTCCTGGCCGTACACCGACAGGAAGACGACCGGCACGTCCACCGCATTGCGGATGTCGTTCATCAGCTCGATTCCGTCGCTCCCCGGTAGCGCCAGGTCCAGCAGGACGAGGTGGGGCTTCTCCTCCTCTATGAGGCGTGGCACGTCGGCGGGGTCGCCCGTCGCTATGGGCGTGTAACCCGCCCGCGTGAGGACTTCCCGGATGTACCGCAGGTCATGGGGATTGTCGTCCACGGCCAGAACGCGGACCCGGGGCGTGCGCCGCGAGCCGGCGGTGGCGGGACCGGCGGCCGAAATCGCGGCCCGCTCCACCGCCGGCAGCGTGAAGGTGAACCGCGCCCCCAGTCCCGGACCGTCGCTCTCGGCCCAGATGCGGCCCCCGTGGGCCTCCACGATGCCCTTGCAGATGGCGAGTCCCAGACCCGACCCGTCGACGCCCGGCGCCGCCGCCTCGCCGGACGCCCGCGAGAACTTGCGGAACAGCTCCGGCAGGAGCTCCGCCGGTATGCCCCTGCCCCGGTCGGCGACGGAGACGGCGACGTGGACGCCGTCACGCCGTGCACTCACCGTGATGGGAGACCCCTCGTGGGAGTACCCGGCGGCGTTGGAGAGCAGGTTGCCCAGCACCTGGACGATGCGCCGCCGGTCGGCCATCACCTGGGAGAGGTCTTCGGCCAACTCCACCTCCAGGGGGTTCCTCGCGTCCGCGCTCCGGAACCGGCTCCCGGCCTCCTCCACCAGCGGGAGCAGCTCCGACGGCTCCGGGTCCACGGGCAGCGCCCCCGTCTCGATGCGGGCCACGTCGAGCAGGTCGCCGATGAGGTAGCGCATGTGCTCGGCCCGGTCGACGATGATGCGGTGGAACTGCCGCATCTCGGCCGGATCCAGGTCCGCCGCCGCGTTCAGCAGGGTGGCTCCCGCGCCCATTACGGAGGTCAGGGGCATCCGTAGCTCGTGGCTCACCATGGCCAGGAACTCGGCCCGCAGCCGCTCCTGCTCCTCCAGGGGAGCCATGTCCTGTAGTGTGATGACGAAGGACGCCACCCGGCCGTCCTCGGCGTGGATGGGGGAGGCGTTGAGCAGGAGGTTGACGCTGCGCCCTTCGGGGACCCGCAGCGTGATCTCCTCGGCGCGCACCATGTCCCCCGAGCCGAGCACCTCCGCCAGGGGGAACTCCCTGAGCGAAACCTCCATGCCGTCGCCGCGCACGCAGCTCACCACGCCCAGGAGGTCCTCCGACATCTGTCCCTCGTCGAGCAGACCCTCCACCAGCCGCCTGGCCTCCCGGTTGACCGACACCGGCGCTCCGGTCCGGGCGTCGAAGACCACGACGCCCACCGGCGAGGTGTTCACCAGCGTCTCCAGGTCGGCCCGGGCCTGCCGCTCCTCCCGGTGGGTGCGGGCGTTGGCGATAACCAGCGCCGCCTGGGAGGCGAACATCACCAGGGTCTCCTCGTCTTCCTTCCTGAACTCCTCCCCGTCCTCCCTGTCGCCCACGAAGACGTGGCCCACCCGGACTCCCCGGTGGAACATGGGCGCCGCCATGAAGGGATAGACCGGGCCCGCCGCCTGGGGAGTGGCGAACTCGGTGAAGCCCAGGCCCCGGACGTGCGCCGTCAGGTCGGGAAGGCGCAGAGGCTTGGAGATGCCGGTGAGGGACTCGAAGATGCGCAGTCCCTCCGGCATGAGCCAGAGCTGCTCCGACTCTTCGCCGCTCAGCCCGGAGGAGAGGACGTCCTGAAACGCGCCCCCGTCGTCGATGAGGGTCATCACGCCGTGGCGGGCGCCGGTCAGGGAGCGGGCCGAGTCCAGCGCCCCCTGGAGCACCTGGTCGAAGTCCAGGCTCTCGTTGATGCGTCGGCTGGCCTCGCTGAGGCGCGACAGCCGCTCCCTCAGCGCCTCTATCTCCCGGTCCCGCCGGTCTGCGCTCATCGAATCTTGCCTCCTGGGTTGGGGTTGACGGAGCCGTTTCCGGCCCCGGACGCACTGGGGGTCTTCACAATTATACATCACTTTCCACAAAAAAAGAGGCTAAAACCACGTGGAGGCGATAGCTTGTTTGGTACAGTTTTGACGGGCTTGTCTACCTACGGTCTGACCGGGCGACACGGGCCGCCGGGGTCGGCGAGTTCATCCCGACCGATGAAGCGGAACGCTGGCCGATCGATAAGGAGGCAAGACAGCCATGTTCAACGAAAGCAGCAGGGAGCGCCGCCTCTCACGACTCTCCCCGCTCTTCCTCCTGGCCGCCGCGCTCGTCGCGTTGGCGGGACTCTTTACCCATAGCGCGTTGCCCGCCCTTGCGCAGCAGCCCGCCAACCTGACGCTATCGGCGGCCAACTCCACGGTCGCCGAGACGGCAGGCAGCGTCACGGTGACCGCCACCCTGGACCAAGCGGCCCTGACCGGCGGTGTGCAGGTGACGCTCACGCCCAAGTCCGGCGACGCCGGAACCGCCGCGCTCGGGCGCGACTACACCCTGCCCGACACCTTCACGATTGCCGCGGGCGACACGACGGCCGAGGCGGAAGTCATCATCAATGACGACGCGATCAACGAGCGTGACGAGACGATCAACCTGACGGCCACTCTCGGCAACGTGGGCGCCTCCACCGTTACGGGCGTCACCATCACTATCCAGGACAACGAGGAGTACCGCGCGCCTCCGGGTTCGGGGTCGTTTTCAGGTTATCAACCGGAGAACGTGAGGGCGGTTCCCGGACACGAAGCGTTGACCATAACCTTTGACAGAGCCGTCCTCTCCAGCCTTACGTTCTGGCTGCAGTGGCGCGCCGACGACAACCCCGAATGGACGACGGTGACGCCGGTCACGTCGGGCTACACCCTGGGCAATCTTGTCAACGGCGTCCTGTACCACGTCCGGGTTACCGGCGATGACGGAGTACACCGCGGCGGCTGGGTTTCCGCCAGCGGCACGCCCAGCATCATCAGCTTCCCGCCGGGCGACGAGATAATCGGCAAGGACTACACATCAGGGGCGGACGTAGCGGCGCAGGACGAGTGGCGGAGGGACGCGTACCACGCGGGGCGGAGCACGTGGCAGGACTCGGGGCCGCTGCCGGAGGCCGTGACCAGGACGCCCTATGGTGCATCCTCCGTGCGCGTCGTATACAGCGCCACCGGGCTGCCTGCGGGACTGACCCTGAACGCCGACCGCATGATCGTCGGGACGCCAGCCGTCGTCACAAGCCGGCAGCGTTCCGTGGTCGTCTACAGCGCCACCGCAACGGTCATCAACGCCGATGGCTCCGAGGGCCCAACGTACAGGGCTGCCAGGACGTTCACCTTCGAAATCTTCGTCGAGCCGCCGGTGGTGTTCAGCGCAGAGACCATCGAGTCCCTTCGGACGAGCACAGCCGTCTATGACCTTGGGCAGAAGAAGTGGCTAGAGGCCGGCGACGACGGCAAAGTGACCCTTCCGGCTGCCACCGGCGGTGTGGGAGGGCTCACCTACGGCCTGTACCACGAGGCGAGGTCCCGGTCGCTTACGGAGATAACGGGCATCACCTTTGACTCGGACACCCGCAAGATCGGGGGGACGCCCACGTCGCTGAACACATGGACGGTCACCTACTGGGCAAGAGACGTCAACGGCGTGACCGCATACGCCGTGACGAATGTGGCGGTCAGGGCAGGAGGACTGTAGTGCGTACATCCTTGAACGCGGCCAACAACGCCGTGGGCAAGACGGCTGGCAAGACCGGCCTGGCTGCAAGGCAAGTGTTCATCCTGGCAGCGTTGCTGCTGGCATCGCTTGTGCTGCTCGCCGCCTGCGGGAGCGGCGACGCGGGACTGACCCGCGCAGAGGTGGAGGAGATCGTGCGGGCGGAGATGGCCGACCTGCCGGACCAAGCGCAGTCGGCGGGGTCCATCAGCAACGACACGCCGGCCATGCCCGCGCAGCAGGGACTGACCCGCGCCGAGGTCGAGGCCATCGTGCGCGCCGCCATCGCCGCCGTGCCGTCCAAGTCCGCGCCCGCCGAGTACACCCAATACTTCGTCGACAGCGCCATCGCCCGCTACGAGGCCCAGGGCCTCGACGCCACCCTCGCCCACTACAACCGCGCCGAGAGCGTGGACGGGCAGTGGTACGTGTTCATCATCGACCAGAACGACCTGGTCATCGCCCACCCGGACCCCGGACGCCTGGGCCTGGACCTCAAGGGCTGGGTGGGCACCGACGTCAACGGCTACGAGTTCTGGCCCGAGATGCTCGCCGCCGACGAGGGCGGCAAGTGGGTGTCCTACGTGTACAACAACCCGGAGAGCGGCGGCATAGGCGCCGGCGACTTCGAGCTGAAGAACGTGTGGGTGGAACGTCGCGACGGGCTGCTGTTCGCCTCCGGCTGGTACATCGACGCCGACGCGTTCACGGAGCAGCTTGTGTCCGTCGCGGTGGACAAATACCGCGACATCGGGCTGACGGGGACCATGGCCTACTTCGCCAGTCCGGGAAGCGCCCTGGCGGGGCTGGATGCGGCCATCGACTACTACAACGCCGCCGAGACGGTGGACGGCCACTGGTTCGCCTTCATCGGCGGGCCGGACGGGAAGATCGTGGGGCACTCCGACATCTCGAAGATCGGCGGTGACACGCAGGAGCTGTTCGGCGGTGAGACGTTCGAGGCCACGGAGGCGGGCGTCTGGGTGGAGTCGGAGTCGCTGCGGGTCTTCGTGGCGGAGTACGACGGCTACGTGTTCGGCTCCGGCTGGGGGCGGGGCGAGTAGGGCGGGGCCAAAACGCAAAAAAGGCCGCACAGATGGACGGTCGACAGGAGGCTTGACAGCAATGTTTTGAGAACGAGAGCAGCAGCGAACGACGGTGGTGACCCATCGACACACAAGACGACAGAGAAGGAACAGACGACCATGACCGACCACACCACTCGACGCAGCGGGCGACGCTTCGCCCGACGACTCTGGGCCCTGCCGCTGCTCCTGGCCGCCACGGCGGCCGCGGCCGGGCTGTTCCTGATGCACGCTCCCCAGGCCGACGCCACCGGCACGTGCAACCACTCGGCTCTCACGCCGCCCACTGCGCCCGCCCTCACCGGCACCCCCGTCCCCTCCGGCGACAGCGTCACGCTCACCTGGAACGCCGGCGCACGTTCCGACACCAGCGGCCCCATCACCGACCACATCGTCTACATCTACAAGGAGGGCGTGGTCCAGGTCCAGGCGAACTTTATCTCCGAGAACAGGCGCGCATACACCGAGGCCGTCACCGGCCTCTCCCCGACCACCGCCTACACCGCCAAGGTGGGCGCCCGCACCCGCCTGGGCTGCTACAGCGCCCTCAGCGCCGAACAGTCATTCACCACCACCGCAGGCGGCCTGTGATGAGCTTGCGACTGAAGCGGAACGCTGGCCGATAAGGAGGCACGACGGCGATGTTCGACGAAAACAGCAGCAGGGCGCGCTGCCTTTTGAGGGTGGCAATGCCCGTTACCCCCCCCCCCCCCCCCGAATATCTGTTCTGTTTCGGTGTTCGCCCTTCTCGTTCGTGGCGCGCGGCATGACACGCATCCTGAACCCCCGCGTCGCCCTGCTGCTCGCCATGGCCGCCGCCGTCCTGCTGCTGCTCCGGCCCGCGCCCGCCGGGGCACAGACCCCCCCCACGCTGGTGAGCAACACGGCGCAGACGCATCAGGGGGCCACCGGAACCTTCGATTTCGCGCACGCGCAGGCGTTCACCACCGGGCCCAACATCACCGGCTACACCCTGCACAGCATCGAGGTCGATCTTAGGCCCACAGGCACCATCGATCCAGCGAAGGTCAAGGCGGAGGTGTGGACCGACCTGGGCGGCGAGCCGGGAGCGAAGAGCGTGGAGTTGATGACGCCGTCCAGCATAACGGCGGGCGTCAACGCCTTCACCGCGCCGCCGAACACCACGCTGCTGCCCAACACCACCTACCAGTTCGTCATCTACTCCACCGAGAACCTCGGGAGTAGTCTCCTCGTTCGCAACATCGGCACGAACAACGAGGACGCCGGGGCGGCGCAGGGCTGGAGCATTGCAGACACCGCTCACTTTAAGGGCAGGGGCGATTTCGCGGGGGGCACGGGTTCGTGGCGTGAATTTGGCTCTGAGCGGCAGATCGCCGTCAAGGGCTCCGCCAAGGTGGGCGCGACGCACACCGGCACGGCGGGCGACCTCGTCAGCAACACGGGCCGGCTGACGAGCAACACGGCCAACACCAACAACGACTTCAGCGGCAAGGCCCACGCCCAGGCGTTCGACACGGGCACTCACGGCGGGTACTACGGGCTGACCGGCGTCGAGGTGCACCTCACCGGCTCCGCGACGACCAGCGCGACCTTCCGGGCCGAGATATGGTCGAACACGGGCAGCGGAAACACCCGGCGTCCTAACGAGAAGCTCTTCGACCTTACGGTGCCGAGCGGCAGCATCGCGGCAGGCGCCAAAGCGTTCACGGCGCCGGGCGGCGCGATGCTGGCCCCCCGAACTCGCTATTACGTGGTGGTCTACACCACGGGGAACCTGTCGAGCCTTGGGGTATCCCGAGCGCTGAATGGCAGTCCGGACCCGGGCGCGCAGGCCGCCGGATGGAACATCACGGGTGCGGCACATCTTACCTCAACCGACACGCCCACGTCGGGCAGCACGTGGACCAGGCATGGGACAAATCGCGACAACCGGGGCAGCATCCGCATCAAGGTGAGCGGCTACGCGCTCACCCCAAGCACGCTCGCGCTGTCCCTGAGCAGCGACACCGTCGCGGAGGGCGGCGGCAGGGTCACGGTCACCGCCGCGCTGAACGTGCCGGCGACCACGACCACCTCGGTCACCGTCACGGCGACCTCGGCCTCCACAGCGACGGGGACGGGCGACGACACGGACTACGGCACGCTGCCGACGCTGAGCATCGGCGCGGGCAAGAGCTCCGCCACGGGCGCCATCACCATCGTCGACGACATGATCGACGAGGACAACGAGACGGTCGTGCTGACGACGACGGTGAGCGGGCTGACGGTCACGGGCGTCACGCTCACCATCACCGACAACGACGACGCGGGCGTCACGCTGGGCGAGTCGTCGGTCAGCACGCAGGTGGGCGAGTCGACCAGGTACTCCGTCAAGCTGAACACCAAGCCGACGGCGAACGTCACCATCACGCCCACGAGCAGCAGCACGGGCACGGCGACGTCCTCCGGCGCGCTGACCTTCACGCCCGACAACTGGTCGCGGACGCAGGACGTCACCGTCACCGGCGTGGCGGTGGGAACCTCCGCGACGATCACGCATACCGCCAGCAGCTCCGACACGAAGTACAACGCGCTCACCAGCACCAACATCGGCTCCGTGATGGTGACGGTGAGCGCGTCCACCAAGACGGTCAAGTTCGCAACGACGACCGCGACGGTGCGCGAGGGAGGGAGCGTGTCGCTGACCGTGACGCTGGGGCGGCCCGCGCCCACGAGCGGCGTGCGCGTCGGCTTCGCCTGCAGCGCGGGCACCATCGCCGCGTTCACACTTGGCACCTGCATGTCGGAAGACGTAACGTCCCCCACCGTGGGATTCAATATCCGGGCGGGGCAGAGAACGGGGAACTTCACGCTGAGCACCGTGAACGACGCGCTGGTGGAGGGCGACGAGACGTTCACGGTGAGGGTGTCGACGAGCGCGGCGGGCTGGAGCGTCGTGGGCACGAGCCAGATGACGGTCACCATCACCGACGACGACGCGGCGAACGCCAAGATCGGCTTCGGGAGCTCCGGGCGCACGACCAAGTACACCATCAGCCGCGCGGAGGACGTGTCCGGCGGCGCCATTAACGTGCCCGTCGTGGTGAGCCACAAGCCCGCGGCCACCACCACCTTCGGCGTGTCGGTGGAGGCCGGCGGCACGGCGACCGAGGGCACGGACTACAGCATCGCCACCAAGTCGGTCACGTTCGGTCCGTACAGCCCCAACACCACGCAGAACCTGGTCATCACCGTCACCAACGACGCGCTGCTGGAGGAGAACCAGACCATCGAGCTCAAGATCTCGGACGGCACGTCAGGCACCCTGGGCACGCACTACACGCTGCACAACAGCGGGCGGCTGGCGCAGGTGACCATCACGGACGACGACCGCACGGGCGCCAAGATCGCGTTCGGGACGAACGTGGACTCCACCACGCTCAACAGGGTCAACGTGGACGAGGACGTGAGCGGCGGCACGCTCAACGTGCCGGTGATCCTCAACCGCATCCCGGAGACGTCGGTGACCTTCGCGGTGTCGCTGCCGACGGTGTCGAGCAACGCGGCGACGGAAAACACGGACTTCTCCATCGGGACCAAGTCGGTCATGTTCGGGCCGAGCGACACCCTCACGAACGGCACGGTCAGCAAGAACATCGCGGTCACCATCACCGACGACTCGCTGGTGGAGGAGGACCAGGCCTTCCGGCTGTGGATCGACGACAGCGCGACGAACAACCTGGGGCGGCACTACGCGCGCACCAACGGCGGCCGCGAGACGCGCGTCACCATCGCGGACGACGAGGCGGACGAGGCGAAGATTGTCATCGGGACGGACTCGACTGAGACCAACGAGTACATGAAGGCGTTGCTAGAGGATTCTACGGAGTTGCTCGATATTCCGGTCACGGTCAACCACCTGCCGGAGGCGACGACGACCATTCCCATCCGGCTGGTGCCCGCCAGCACGACGGCGACGGGCGATGACTACCACATCCGGATATCTTCCGTCACCTTCACGCCCACGGGCGACACCACGCAGAACATGCGGATCGACAGGGTAAACGACTTCGTAGTGGAGGACGACAAGACCATCAAGCTGCGCATCGCGGACAGCGCGTCGAACAACCTCGGCCGGCACTACGACCGCGACGACAACAGCCGCCTGGCCACCGTCACCATCCAGGACGACGAGCAGCGGGCGGCCAAGGTCGCGTTCGGCACGAACGCCGCGGGCACGTCCGAGTACACGGCCAGCGTGGACGAGGACGACGGCACCATAAACGTGCCCATAACCATAACCCACCTGCCGGAGTCCACCGCCGACTTCACGGTGGAGGTGCTGGGCACGGGAACGGCGACGGAGTCGGCGACCGCGTCCGGCTCGTTCGCCCGCCAGGAGGACTTCCGGGTGCTGGGGAACAAGCAGGTGACGTTCTCGGACAACTCCGGCACCACGACCAAGAACATCCAGGTGCGGCTGAACAACAACACCCTGGTCGAGCACCAGGAGAAGATCGAGCTGCGCATCGTCGCGGCGGTCTCGACGTCGACCAGCCTGGAGCGCCACTACGACCGCGACGCCAACGGCGCGCTCGCCACGCTCACCGTCGCGGACGACGATGCGGCGGAGGCCACCATCGCCATCGGCACCAATGCGGCGTCGATGACCAAGTTCACGCACTCGGTGCGGGAGGACGTGAGCGGCGGCGGCTATCTGCTCCCGGTCACGATTAGCCATAGCCCGTCGGTGACCACCCTCATCGACGTCGAGGTCCTTAGCACGGGCACGGCGACGGGCGGCGGCACGGACTACACGATCGCGACCGCGCAACTGGCATTTACCCCGACCTCGAAAAGGGATCACGTGATCGTGGGCATCACCGACGATGCGTGGGTAGAGGACGACCAGACCATCGAGGTGCGGATCAAGCCGGCGGACACGTCGGGGACCACCCTGGAGAAGTACTACACGCGCGACGCCAGCGGCTCGCTGGGCGCCATCACCATCGAGGACGACGAGCAGCGCGAGGCGAAGGTCGCGTTCGGCACGGCGGCGCGGACGTCGCGGTACACCGCCAACGGCGAGGAGGTGGTGGGGACGCTCAACGTGCCCATCGCCATCAACCACCTGCCGGAGTCGAACACCATGTTCACCGTGGAGGTGCTGTCGACGGGCGACGCGCGGGAGACCGACGACCCGACGAACGCGACGGGGAACCCCAAGGACTTCGTGATAGGCACAAAGACCGTGACCTTCGGCGCGGCGACCGCCAAGTCCATGGACCTCGCCATCGCCATCGAGAACGACAACGTGGAGGAGGACGACGAGACCCTCGACCTGCGCATCGTCGCCAAGGACAGCCCGGTGGACGACCTGGGCGACCACTACGACCGGCACGCGCAGGGGGCGACGGCGCGCATCACCATCAAGAGCGAGGACGCGGTGAGCACGGTCACGCTGACCACGGTCCCGATGGGCGAGGCGGGCGTGCAGGGCGGTGACGTCCTGCTGTTCGAGGGCCAGGAGATGACCGTCACGGCCACCACGAACATCCCCGTCGGCCCGGGCGGCTGGCGCGTGACGCTCAGCCTGCGGGGCTGGCGCACCAGTATCACCGCGTCGCCCAACGACGTCCAACTGCCGCCCGCCTTCACCATCCCGGAGGGGGCGACGTTCGCCACGGGCACCGTGGTGATCGTGAAGGACACGCGCACCGAGCAGCAGGAGCTGCTGCACATAGGCGGCAACGCCAAGCGCAAGTCGCGCACGCTCCAGGTGCGGCCGCAGTGGACGCGCGCCCGCATCACCGACAGCGGCGCGGGCATCACGCTGAACACGGACATGCTGGACCTGCTGCCCACGGAGCAACTGACGTACACCGTTCGGCTGAACCAGGCGCCAACGGGCGCGGCGAGCGTCACGGTGACGCCCGCGAGCGGCGCCACGGGCAAGGCGACGGTGTCCGGCGCGCTGACATTCACCTCGTCCAACTGGCAGACGCCGCAGCCGATCACGGTGACGGGCGTGGCCGCGGGGTCGGCGACGATAACGCACGCCGTCACGTCCAACAGCGACACCAGCTACCAGAACCTGAGCAACCTGCCGAGCCTCACCGCGCGGGTGACGGCGGCGGCCACGACGTTCGCCCTGGTGGAGAAGGAGTCGGGGCTGAGCACCGTCACCGCCGAGGAGGGGGACACCGTCGTGCTGGAGCTGACGGCGGACACCATCGCACCGGCGGGCGGGACGGCGTTCAACGCGGTGTGGACCGTGGAGCCGGAGCCGATAGTCGGGACGGCGGGCGTGACCGTGAGCCACACGGCGCTGACCGTGGCGGCGAGCGGCGCCGGGAATGCGTCGACGTACACCGTCCGGCTGAACTCGCGGCCCACGGCGACCGTCACCATCACCGCCTCCAGCACCGCCATCGACAAGGCCACGGTGTCGCCGGCGACGCCGGCGTCGCGGACGTTCACCACGTCGAACTGGGCGACCCCGCAGGAGTTCACCGTGACGGGCGTCGCCACGGGCACGGCCATGATCACCCACACCGCCGCCAGCGCCGACACGAGCTACGACGGCGCGACGGTCGGCTCGGTGGACGTGACGGTGGCGACGGCGGCGGCCACCCCCGGGGGTCTGACTCTTTCAACCAACGCCCCCATGAACAGGGTCAACGAGGGCGGCAGCCTGCTGGTCATCGCCACGCTGAACCAGGCGGCGCCCACAGGCGGCACCACGGTGACGCTGACGGTGGACGGGGCCTCCACGGCGGAGACGACGGACTACACGCTGCCGACGACCATCAGCATCGCGGCGGGCAAGACCTCCGGGTGGGTTACGCTCACCACTCGACAGGACGATGGCCCGTCGAACGAGACCATCGTGCTGACGGTGGCGTCGACCGGCCCCACCCTGTCGGGGACGGGCCTGACCGTCGTCATCGTCGACGACGAGCGGGGCGTGACGGTGACGGTGCCGGAGGGCAAGCGCCGCGTGGACGCGTCGATCAGGCTGCCGGACGACGACGCGCCGAGCGTGGGCATCAAGCGGATCGTGGTCAAGGCGTCCGGCCCCAGCATGTGGAACGCGAGGAGCGGCGAGGGCAGCGTCACGATCTCCTACACCGACGACGACGGCGGCGAGGCGACAATCGCCTTCGGCAACAACGCCGCGCGGACCAACGCCTACCAGGCCACGGTGATGGAGGACGTCTCCGGCGGGACGCTGATCGTGCCGGTGAAGGTCAGCGCCGACGTGGAAGAGGCGATGGCGTTCACCGTGCGGGCGCTGCCGGACAGCACGGCGCGCGAGGGAAGTAGCTGCACGGGAACGGCGGACTTCGTGATCGCCAACAAGAGGGTCACGATCCCCGCGGGCGCGACCACCGCGAACCTCACCATCACCATCTGCGACGACGCGCTCGGCGAGCCGGACGAGACCATCCGGCTGGGGTTCGCCCCGGCGCGGACGCCGGCGCGGGACGTGGAGGACCTGTTCCAGCGCAAGCCGGCGGGCAACCTGCAGGCCGTCATCACCATCGACAGCGAGGACGTGCCGACGAGCGTGCGGCTGGACAACCCGGACAGCGGAGTCGCCGCCTCGAGCGCCAACGTGCGGGAGGGGCAGACCGTGAGGGTGCGGGCGACGCTGGACGTGCCGGCGGACCAGGGCGGCGTGACGGTGACGCTGGTGCTCGACACCACCAGCGCAACCCGACACTCAACGGCACCGGACCCCGCGCAGCCGAGCGACTACACCTTCCCGGCGCCGTTCACCATCCCGGCGGGGGAGACCACGGCCACGGCCGTCATCCGGCTGCCGAGGGACCAGGCGGTGGACGGAGACAAGACCCTGCGGTTCACGGCGACGACGGTTCCGAGCCTCACGGTCACCTTCTCGCAGGTCCTGTTGAACTTCGAGATCGGCATCTCCGACATAGACACGCCGGGGCTGGGGCTGAGCGTGAACAGCGTGACGGTGGCCGAGGGCGCGGGTTCCGCACAGGGGCACGTCCGCCAACTACACCGTGCGGCTGACCACGCGGCCCAGCGCGAACGTCACCGTCGCGCTCCGGAGCGAGGACACCTCCAAGGCGAGGGTTTCGCCGGCGACGCTGACGTTCACGACGCAGAACTGGCAGACGCCGCAGCAGGTCACGGTGCGCGCCGTGGCGCGCGGGAGCACCCGGATCACGCACACGGCGGCGAGTACGGACAGCGTGTATAACAACGCGGTCAAGACCCTGAACGTGAGGGTGAACGCGCCCACGTCTAACCCGACCGATCCCCCGCCCAGGCCCACCACGCCCACCACGCCGACCACGGGCGGCGACGTCGGCCCGTCCACCGGCGGAGGCGGCCCGGGTGGCGGCGGCGGTGGTGGCGGAGGCGCTGGCGGCGGCGGCGGCGGTGGTGGAGGCGGCGGCGCGGCCGCCGTCAACCAGCCTCCCCGGTTCGACGAGCGGCCGCCCGTGACCCGCTCCGTGCCCGAAAATGCGACCGAGGGAGCCGCCGTCGGCGACCCCGTCACGGCGACGGACCCCGAGGGCGACGCGCTGACGTACAGCCTCGGCGGCCAGGACGCCAAGTTCGCCATAGACGAAAGCACCGGCCAGATCACCGTCGGCAAGGGCGCCGCGTTCGACTACGAGGAAGGGCGCAGGACCTACGTCCTCGTCGTGACGGCGAGCGACGAGGACGGCTCCGGCGAGAGCCGCCAACTGGCCGTCACCGTCAACGTCACCGACGTCGAGCTGCCCGGCAAGGCGGGCGGCTACGACGCCAACGGCGACGAGAAACTGGACCTGGGCGAGGTCATGTCGGCGCTGCGCGACTACTTCGGCGGCCGGCTGACGCTGGAAGAGATTCTGGACATCGCCAGGATCTACTTCACCAACTGACGAATTCGAGAGAGACAGCATGAATACCATGAGAACCAGGAACTTGAGCAAGGCGGGGCGCTCGGCGCTGCTCATCGCCGCCGCGGCCCTGGCGACGCTCCTGGCGTGGTTTCCTCACACCGGCGCCCCGGCGTCGTCGCACGCCGCCGAGCGCTCCTTCTCCGTGACGCGCGCCGCCCCCGGCGAGGACGTCGAGGTCACCGTCGCCCTGTCCGATTACGGCGCGTTCGCCCAGCTCGTGGAGACGCTCCCCGAAGGGTTCGTCTACCGCAGCTCCAGCGTCGACGAGCGCGCGGTGGATGTCGACGGCCAGACCGTCTCCTTCATCCTCATCGGCGCCGTGGAAAGCGTCGTCTACACCGTCGCCGCCCCGCAGACGGAGGGCTCCTACGACTTCTCCGGCACGATAAAGGACCAGGACCAGGACGAGCGGGAGGTCGCGGGCGCGACCCGGATCACGGTCGCCCTCGCGCCGACCCCGACGCCCACGCTGACGCCCGAGCCGACGCCGACGCCCGTCCCCGCGACGCCCACGCCGGCGCCCGAGCCGACCGCCACGCCCACGCCGACAGCGACGGCGGAGCCGACGTCCGCGCCCGCGCCCGCGACGCCCACGCCCGAACCGACCGCCCCGCCCGCGACGGAACCGACGAGCGCCCCCGCGACGGTTGAACCGGAGCCGACAGCCGCACCCGCGCTCGCGACGGCCACGCCCGCGCCCGAACCGACAGCCGCGCCCGCGCCCGCGACGGCGACGCCCGAGCCGACCGCCACGCCCTCGCCCGCGCCAACCGCCACGTTCACGCCCGCGGTCGTACCCGCCGCCGGGGCCGCCGCGCCCGAACCGACCGCCGCGCCCGCGACGATGACGCCCGCGCCGGAGCCGACGGCGACCGCCGCGCCCGAAACGGAACCCGGCGGCCAGGCAAGACCGCTGGCGTGGATTCTGATCGTGATCGTACTGGTAGTGGGGACGGCGGCCGGCGTTGGCATCGTCGTCCGGATCAGGCGCGGGCGCGCGCGCTAGCCGCGCCGGACCCGGGAGGCGGAGGAAAACAGAATAATGCGGAGTTGCACGATGGTGAGGCTGGCTCATACTCTTGCGCTACGCGCCGCCAGCGGTGGCGCGGGTTGCATGTCCAGCAGGCTACGGATGTCCGCCGTTCGCTGTCAGTGCCCGCGACCAGCAGTTAGGCTGGGATACGGGCGACTCTCAGTCCGGCCCGCACGTGAAAATCGATGTCAACACCCTTTAGCTACGTGGAGGGAGGGCCTGCCGGGGCAGCCTGCAAAGGAGGGCTGTGTGTATAGGTCCAGTTCTGAGCCAAGCGGCGTGATTGAGAACTCAGGCGGCATTGGGGCCGATACCCTACCGGACGCTGCCATTGTGGGTGTGGCGCGCTAACGAGAGCAGGCTTCTTTACGCCGGGCCACGACTCACACTTTGCCGCACGACTGCTTCAGCAGCTTCGAGGTGATTCCGTTGTTTCGGCAGCGATAGAGCGGATGGCAAAAGGAACAGGCCCTCGACGCCAGCCAAGACGCTAGAGAAGTTGCAATAGTAGAGACTGTACATTGTAGGGCATTGTAGGGGCCTCGCTTATACAGAGTGCGTTTGGCGGGGAAGTGTCCTGGTGGGTTGTGGCGATAGTGGCGTGTTTCATACCTGCTGCAATCGGAGTGGCGAAGGACGAAAGCAAACATGAGGAGGACGGTATGACAATCTGAGTACGCTACAGCAACAATGCGAAAAGCCGGGCAAGGATTCACAAAGAGACCTGCTTCCATGTGGCCAGGCGAGAAGACGGGCCCAGCGATTGGGAGGAACATCGCTCGGTTGAGGAAGCCATGCGCGCCGCACGGGAGCAGGGCCGCACCGACGTCAGGCCATGCGAGAAGTGCGTGTGAACGGTGAGGGTGTGAACAGTCCCCATTGGCTGGTCGTCTTTGTTCCCTGGCATTTCGCCTCATTGAAGGTGATCGTGATGCGTTTCGTTCTGTTCGGGTTGCTCCTTGTAGCCCTCGCTGCCTGCTCAAGTCAAGGCGCTGATTCACCTGGTTCCGTGTACTTACGGGATTCAGCAGGAACAGCATTAGGCGAGAAAACCCCCAAAGTAAACGGAACCCTGCGGACGCCTCCGGCTGCCAGGCCGGGGCGACGGCGGTGATCCAGTACAACGTCTCCAGCCTTCCGTTCAGCTACATAGAGGGAGTGCCGATGTGGGACGACCTGGGGCTGGACAAGGAACACCGGCGGGGCGAGTGGGGCGTCGACCCGCTGGACGCCGCCACCGGCCCCAGCGTAAAGCTGACGGTGGTGGACGGGGACTAGCTGGAGGCCAACTCGCCGCCGTGACCCTGGCCCTGGACGCGGCCACGGTGAGCGAGAGCGCCGGGCAAGTGGCCATAACGGCCACCCTGGACGGACCGGCCCCGGATGGCGGGGTGAGCCTCAGGCTGGTCCCGAGTCCTGACGACACCGCCGCCAGGGACGCCGACTACGCCATGCCGCACACGACCACTATCACCGACGACGACACCAGCGATGATGCCAAGTACACCGTCCTGCCGGTGGACACGGTGGCGGTACCGAACACCGCGGCGGAACAGGAACAGCGGCTGGCCAACCAACCGCCCACTATAGCCTCTGCCATCGGCGACGCCAACATCACTAGCGAGAGCGGGACCCACCAGGTCTCCCTGTCCGGGGTGTTCAGCGACGCCGAAAGCGACGCGCTGCCCATCACCGCCAATTCCTCGGACTTTGCGGTGGCCGACGCCATCCTGTTCCAGGGCACGCTGACGGTAACTGCGGTGTCGGACGGGTCACCGGACTTGATGAAATCAAGAAATTTCACTTTGGCGCTCCGATTGACCCTGTAAGCTGAGCGCAACCACCATATGGTCCGCTTCATGAACGAACCGGCGCTCTGTCGTTGACTCCTCAGCCGGAATTTTGTTATATTCTATAGTAGATATAACATATATTCAGCCTCATCCATCCTGTCTGAAAAGCAGTGCGATTGGCGACTTGTGTGTACTCTGGACCTCTAGGAGAGTCGCGCGTACGGTCATCCAGTTCATCTTACCGAAGAATGCGGAGGCCATGCAAGGTAAGGATTATGACACGACAGCATGTCGACCATGGCGATATCGCGAGGTTCGCCCAGGAGAGAGTGAACCTGCCGAGAGATAAGGCGAGTGAGTATAGGGCTCAGGCTCGCCGCGTCAGGGAAAAACTCGATGGATACCTGAGCGAGAATCCCGATTTTACTCTCAAGAAGATGCTGCTATCGGGTAGTCTTGCGAAGGGTACGGCGCTGCGTTCACTGAACGATATCGACTTAGCTTGCTACATCAGTGGTGCGGACACTCCTCACGAGGTAGCTGAACTCCTCGAATATCTGGCCGAACGTCTCCGGACGGCGTTTCCGAACTTCAGTCCTGATCAGGTCGAGCCTCAGACCTATAGCGTCACAGTGTCATTTCGTGGAACTGGTCTCGACGTTGATGTGGTACCGATTCTCTACGACGGGGACCAACAGTGGTATGGAAGACTTGTTAGCCAAGACGACGGTTCCTTCTTGGAGACCAGTATCCCACTTCACCTAGAGTTCATACGGAAGCGCAAGAATGCGAATAACCAACATCTTGCACAGGTGATACGTCTGGTAAAGTTCTGGGCAGGTGGCATTAAGGACGAGCAGCCGGGCTTCCGGTTCAAGTCCTTCATGATCGAGATGATCCTCTCACACCTTTGTGACAAGGGGCTTGACCTTTCGGACTACCCCGAAGCCCTCCAGCACTTCTTTACGTACGTCGCCCACACTGATATGCGAGAGAAGGTCACATTTACCGACTATTACCGAGCATCGGCGGTTGGACAATTCTCCGATCCGGTGCAGATCATTGACCCGGTGAATGAAAAGAACAATGTCGCCAGCCTCTACACAGCCACACAGGCCGACGCCATAGTCGGAGCAGCACTTGACGCTGGCGACGCCATAGACGCGGCCCTTGCCGCACCGACAAAACAGGAAACGGTTTACTACTGGCGAAAGGTCTTCGGCCCTTCGTTCCAAGTCTGAGGAGGAGAATGACTTACAGCTACTCGGTAACTGAAGCATTCACTCGCACCCATGCTAGGCATATTGCGGCTAAGGTCGCCACCGATCTCAAGCGAGTGCAGAGGTTCTACGGCGAGCCGTCCGACGAGCGGATTGCCGCCTATGAAGTGGAGGCCATCGAGTTCCTCAAGGAAGGACTTCTAGGCTCTGTCACTTATGGCTTCCGACGCAATGGCGTCTTGATTGCGCCGACTTTACGTTACACGGCCCGGGATCTTGCCGGTGCATCCGCCGTTGACAATGACCCTGGACGAATTCGTCCAGGTGCGGACATCAGCGGAGCCTCTTTCTACAGCTACTTGATCTTCAGTCCTGCATGGGACCGACTGACAGAACGAGAGAAGGAGGCATTCAACAGTCGCCTTCCCTTCCAGCGGACTGGTGCGCCGGAACCTGGCATCAACGGCTACTGGAGTGGAGACCTAATGTACTCCGCAGGAGGTCGTTCACTCGATCGTTCCAGTCTGAGGGGTTACCAGTGACGACTCAGCCAGATACAGATCAGTTGTTTGGCAGTGCCATAACCTATCCTGACATTGACGCTCGGGTGCGTTTGTCGCGCCTCGTCGGCTTGGATGATAACAAGGCACGCTTGGCTAAGATGCTCGGACTGCTTATCAACCCGTCCGGACTCGAATCCTGGGTAAGTAGGCACCATCCCGGAGCCAGCGGAGTGCTCGACACGGTATTGAGAAGGCCGCCTCTCGTCGTGTTGGCTGGTGACGTTGGGTCCGGGAAATCTGAGCTCGCGGAGACCATCGGTGACGATGTGGCCCGTCGAGAGAAAGTTAGCATTACCCTTTTTCCCATGAGTCTCTCCACACGTGGACAGGGACGCGTCGGCGAGATGAACAAGCTGTTGTCCGATGCCTTCGAGCATGTTCTGGATCAAGCTCGAAAACTCAGAGACACAGACGAGACCTCGCGAGGGGCCGTCATTCTCTTAGTGGATGAGGCGGACGCTATCGCCCAATCACGTGAAGCGGCACAGATGCACCATGAAGACCGGGCCGGTGTGAACGCCTTTATCCGAGGAGTAGACCGTCTTGCCAACAGCAAACTCCCGGCTGCCGTGATCATGTGCACGAACCGGCTCGGGGCTTTGGACCCGGCAGTACAGCGCCGTGCAGCAGATATCCTCACATTCACTCGACCAGACAGCGAGCAACGCTCGGCCGTACTGGCACCGCACTTACACCAGTTGGGGTTCTCGCAGACGCAGATCATAGCTGTGGTCGATGCCACCGGGCCACGCCAGCATGGGGACTATGGCTTTACATTCTCGGATCTCACTCAGAGGCTCCTACCCGCAATTGTGCTCGACGCGTATCCCGACGGTCCCGTAGACGCAGACCGTGCCTTGAAGATCACCCAAGTAATGACTCCCACAGCGCCCTTCCGGGATGGTGTTTCATGAGCGAGTGGTCGTTGGAACAACTCCTCGCCGGACTACATGACGACATCCAGCGACGCCTGGAGACAGCTCGGCAGAGTTTCGCGCATCCGGGCACCAAGGGAGACGCCAGCGAGAACGTATGGCTGGACCTTCTCAGCACGTACTTGCCTCAGCGCTACCAGGCCGCCAAAGCACACGTGGTCGATAGTAAGGGGGCATTCAGCGACCAGATCGATGTGGTTGTGTACGACCGTCAGTATTCGCCTTTCATCTTCCGGTACGAAGAACAGACTATCATCCCTGCTGAGAGCGTGTACGCTGTGTTCGAGTCCAAGCAGACACTCAACGGGGAGCACATCAAATATGCGAGCGAGAAGGTGGCCAGTGTGCGGCGACTTCACCGAACCAGTCTACCGATTCCTCATGCAGGAGGAACCTATCCCCCTAAGCCACTCATCCCCATATGTGGCGGTCTACTGACTTTGGAGAGTGACTGGAACCCCGCCTTCGGCAAGCCGCTTTACACAGCACTCGGCGATGGCATAGGGGATGATCATCTCGACCTCGGCTGCGTTGCGGCCCACGGACACTTCAGATTCGACAAAGAGAGCGGATCCTACAAGACACACGCAGGAGGGAAGCCTGCGACTGCCTTCCTACTCGCACTGATCTCGCAGCTTCAGTTTAGTGGCACAGTGCCAATGATTGATGTCCAGGCGTACGCCAAGTGGCTCTAAAGCTAACTAGGAATCACTCTCGATGGCAGACATAGCAGACCGGCAGTCCATCCCCCCAACACTCCAGGCCATCCGCGCGAGGCTGGATCTGACGCAGGAGCAGCTCGCTGATCGGCTTGGCGTCGCTTTCGCTACCGTGAATCGGTGGGAGGGAGGGGGCACCGTGCCGCAGAAGGCGGCGCGGACCGCAATCGCCGCGCTTGCCGCCGAGGTTGGCATCGACATTGCGCGGCCGCCGATGGACGAAGCCGAGTCCGCCGCAAGCGTGACACGCCGGCGCTCGCGCAGGGGCCGGGCAGACGCTCCCACCACCAAGCCGATGGAGCAGATGCTGTGGGACGCCGCCTGCTCCATTCGCGGCGCAAAGGATGCGGCCAAGTTCAAGGACTACCTGCTGCCGCTGCTCTTCCTCAAGCGCCTCTCCGACGTGTTCGACGACGAGATAGACCGGCTGGCCGAGGAGTACGGAGACCGCGCGATAGCCCAGGAGATCGCCGAGAGCGACCACGAGCTGCTGCGCTTCTACCTGCCCCCGGAGTCGCGCTGGGGCGTGATCAGCGAGCGAGAGCACTACGAATGGCCTCTCGATGACGGTGGCCGCAGCAGCCGTCCCCACGACATCGGAGAGCACCTGACCTTGGCCTTGCGCGCCGTCGTGCGTTACAACCCCACCCTGTCAGGCGTTATAGACCTGGTGGACTTCGCGTCCGAGCGCAATGGAGAGCGAGAGCTCAATCCGGCCAGCCTAACCAAAATAGTCGAGACCTTCTCCAACCCCCGCTACCGGCTCGGCCTAGCCGACGTGCAGCCCGACTTCCTGGGCCGCGCCTACGAGTACCTTCTCCGCAAGTTCGCGGAGGGCTCCGGCCAGAGCGCGGGCGAGTTCTTCACGCCCACCGAGGTCGGCTTCCTCATGGCCCATATCATGCGCGCCCGGCCCGGCGAGACGTGCCACGACTACGCCTGCGGCTCGGCGGGACTGCTCATTAAGCTCCAGCTTGTAGCTCGCGAGACCGACCCCACCAGCCGCATACCCCTCAAGCTGTACGGGCAG
Source organism: Dehalococcoidia bacterium (assembly GCA_965204815.1). Taxonomy (GTDB): domain Bacteria; phylum Chloroflexota; class Dehalococcoidia; order Lucifugimonadales; family CATOSD01; genus CATOSD01. The sequence goes on along the minus strand of OZ242014.1, from coordinate 2,065,426 downwards.
GAACTGCAGGCCGACAGCTATGCCGTGGCCCACATGAACGCCATAATCCACGATATGGAAGTCGAGGTGGAGCGCGGCGACACCATGATCAACCCCAAATTCAGGGATGCCGTGGGCCGCATAACCGGCCACGACATCGTGGTCGCAAATCCGATGTGGAACCAGGACTTCAACCAGGACACCTTCGAGAACGACCCGTACGACCGCTTCCGCACGTCCGGCGGCGTCACCACCGGCAAGGGTGACTGGGCCTGGCTCCAGCACACCCTGGCCTGCCTCAACGACCGCGGGCGGGCCGCCGTGGTTCTGGACACCGGCGCGGTGACTCGCGGCTCCGGCAGCAAGCACGAGGATCGCGAGCGCAACATACGCAGGTGGTTCGTGGAGCGCGACCTGGTAGACGGGGTGATCCTGCTGCCGGACAACCTGTTTTACAACACCACCGCCGCCGGCATAATCGTCGTGCTGTCCAGGCGCAAGCCGGAGGCCCGCAAGGGCAAGATAGTGCTGGTCAACGCCAGCCGTCGCGTCGGCAAGGGCCGCCCCAAAAACTACATCCCGGAGCAGGACATCCGCCCCATATCGGCCTCCTTCCTGAAGGGCGAGCCGGTGGAGGGCGAAGTGGCCGTCATCACCCGCGAGCAGGCGACGGAGGCCGACTACAACCTGAGCCCGAGTAGGTGGGTGGGGCAGGCTGATGACGTCGCTCAGCGTCCTATCTCGGAGATCATCGCCGACATGAAGCGTCTCGATGAGGAAGGCCGTGAGGTGGATGCGAAGCTGGCAAAGATGTTGGTAAACCTGCAATGAACGAAACGTGGACATGGCGTCCCATTGGGGAGCTTTTCGAGATCGGCGCGGGCAAAACTATGTCCGCCGCCGCACGCAACGGCCCAGACAAAACGCCGTTCCTACGGACGTCCAACGTCCTCTGGGACGAGATTGACCTGTCGTCCGTTGACGAGATGTCGATTCCAGAGCGCGAGTTGCCCGCCAAGCTGCTGAGGCGAGGCGACCTGCTTGTTTGCGAGGGCGGAGAGATAGGACGTGCGGCTATCTGGAACGGCGAGATTGAAACGATTTCGTTCCAGAACCACCTGCACCGGCTCCGGCCAATCGTCCCTGATGTCGAGCCGCGCTTCTACGTGTTCTTCCTACAATCAGCCTTCACGCAGCTCGGCATCTTCGAGGGTGCAGGCAACAAGACCACTATCCCGAACCTGTCCCGCAGCCGCCTTGCAGGGTTGGAAGTGCCACACCCACCGCTGAGCGAGCAGCAGGCTATAAGTGCGGCGCTCGGGCAGGTACGCGATGCAATGAAAGTACAGGATCAGAAAGGTATAGTACTGAATGACTTGTTCAACGTACTACTGCACAAGCTAATGACGGGAGAGGTCCAAGTCGCTGACATGGCGCTCTCTGTTGTGGGAGAAGTCCAGGCACATCCACGCTTCAAGGAGCGCCGGCCTCAATCAATGGACTTCGTGGGTCGTTTCGAGGCTAAGCCCTCTTCGATACATACCTACAATGCTCTTGCTGCCATAGGTCGTTTGAAAGACGATGGCGCTAACTTTTGGGAGGAGGGTTCCGATCAACTATCCCGTTGGAAGGGAGCCTGCACAGTCCTATGGACATTTCTCAACACTTTGGGAACTCGCCGAGATATTGAGAAACAAGACCTAACTGTCGTGTTGAGAGAGTTCATTCAAGAGTTCGAACACTCTACGTGGCGTATGTACCAGATGCTGTACGGCGTCTTTGACGATCCAGATGACAATACAGCCCTCAAGCAGATTCTCGACTGGTTTGACTTGCTATACAGGTTATCCACTTATGCCGTGATTTCTAGCTGGATTGATGACAAGACGGAGCAAGTCTCAGTACATATTACTGCAAATTTGACTACTGGAGATCGTACAGAACAATGGACGCGTAACGAGATGCGAGTTCCAAAGAACTATCGTCACGCCTCCAGGGACCTGTAGGGTTGCACAAGCTGATGACGGGGAAAATTCGGGTGGGGGAGTTGGATATGGCAGGTCTAGCAAGGTAGGATGCAGGCAAATGGTTCTTCCCGAAGACCGGATATACTATACGTCACGATTGCAATTCCTTTCCGACGTGACCGTTCTGGACACTTTGTGCAGTCCAGCGGCTGTCACTCGCTTGGGAAGTGCGGTTGAGGCGCTTAGTACGAGAGACGAGCGAAATTTCCTTCGTGGCTACCGCCTAGCCGTCGCTACGCCCTTGTACAGCCTCTTGACGTTTGCAGTTAACCTCCCGGATCTGCTGGGTCTAGAGAACGACGATACACTGTTCAACTGGTTGCACTATCGCAGCCCTGAACGTGGCGAGTCCTTATTGCACGCCGTTTCCGATCCAACATCAGGCCTGGGTCGTCTCTGCTATGCCTTTGATGCCCTTCATACTGCTTTGCGGAGAGCTGAGGGAGGTTTGATTGACACAGTCACCGCCATTGACAAATGTCGAGCGATTGCGATGGCATTCAGTGGGGTACTGTCAGGAGCAAGAATTGTTTCTCTCGACTCTGGTGAAGGGCTGCCTGGTAGAGAGTCCCTACTTCGTTTGAGCGTAGCGGAGCGTGTGCTGGACTACGTTGAATATGATCGTAGCATTGTGGCCTTGGCTTACAGAATGATATGGGGAAGCAAGGAGGAGTTTCGTCCTGTTGACGACCGGTTCGTCTTAGATGCAGAGACACATCTGGATAACGTTGCATCATTCCCATTCGGCAGCAGCTTCCCATTGCAGTGGCGAAACGGCCTTCTGTTTGGCTTCGACTTGGCCGTACAGTTAAGTGGAGTTATGCTGCCGCGCAGTTCAGTTTCAGAACAGTTATCCCACGGAGACCGGTTCAAGGACCTACGCTCTTTCGTGAATCCAGAATATCCGGATGGACAGTGGCCGAGCATGATTTGTGGATTAACTGGATTCGAGCAATCGAACATAGGCGGACTGTTAGGACATTTTCAGGCGAGCGTGGAGTCCGTATCTTCTAGGCATAGGCTAGTGGCCGTACTCGGTTCGGACAAAGTGCACCTGATAGCCGATGCCGAATCAACTGCCTCGATACAGTTGGAAGTCATGCTGAGCGGAGCGGTTGCCGTACATGGCGACTCCAAGGTCCACGTTCTTCTCTTAAATCACTCCGTAGCTTCGGACGACCGTATATGGGTCTCTCTAGCGCTTAGAATTCCAATATACGGGATATTCTCCAATGCATCAAAATGGTTCCTCTTTTACAAGATGTATCACACTGGGTATGTGTTTGATACTGATGTTGCCCGTACGATAACGGCGGTGGAACGGTTGCTCTCGCAATTCAAAGACAACTTGGAAGTGGAGGAACTCAGTGGACTAGATTCTGAGGACTTCTTGCCCCTCTGCGTGCTACCAGCCTTTCGAGCAATGCGAGAATTGAGCGTTGAAGCGGTGGAGACTAACGCTGATTTGCGGTCCGGCAATTCTGAACTGCTGGCCGTGTTGTGGCTATTGAGCCAAGGCTATCAGGATGCCAGAGTCTCATTCAAACGTGCTTTGCTCGGCAAGTATGAGTACGACGCAATTGGCGTGAAGGACGGGCAATGCCTGGTTGTGGAAGTCAAGGCCGCTGAAATCAGCGATCACGAACTTCAAGAACAGATTCGCAGATTTTCCGATAAAGTAGACCATCTGCGTGGTCGGTTGCCTGATCTCGCGACGGCATTGGGATATGAACCCGACATCGAGAGCATTTCAGGGATATTTGTCTTCTTGGGGGATTTGGATAAGTTCAAACCAGCCGTTACGTCAATCTCCTTGTGGGGCTATGACGATTTTGTGGAAGCATTAAAAGCAGTGAACTTACCTGACAGAATCGTAGGCCTATTGGATAGGTCTCATGTTATTCGGCATGTGCGGCTTGATGACTTCCCGCATGATCCGTTTTTCGTCGGGTTAGAAGTCGAAGGGTTATCAGACGGGCAAGCCAGACAAACGGAGAGTATGGGAAATGAAGCAGGACCGTGACATCCCAAGGATAGGGACTAACGGAGGTTCTTAATGACGCTCCAACAGGTGACAGCCCTAATCGCGTCCGGCGAGTCCGAGACGCTGGAGTTCAAAGAGACGACCGGGGCGCGACGAGAGGCTGCCAGAACGGTATGCGCCTTCTTGAACCAGGGTGGCGGAAAGGTGCTGTTCGGTGTGACAGATACGGGGACTGTCGTCGGGCAGCAGGTAGGCAAGGACACCATCCAGGAGTTGAGCGCCGAGCTTCAACGTGTCAATCCTCCCGCGTTTCCGTCGATCGATCAGGTTTCCGTGGACGGCGGCCGTGAAGTCATCGTGGTCAGCACAGGCCAGGGCGCGTCGAGGCCGTACAGCTATCGTGGTACCTCCTACCGTCGCGTCGGTAACACAACGCTGGCAATGTCCGCAGACGAGTACAACCGGATGCTCTTCGAGCGGATGCACAGCGAGCAGCGCTGGGAGAATCAGCCTGCGAACGGTTGGTCGGTCGATGATCTCGACGAGAGAGAAGTTATCCGAACCGTGAGACTAGCGATTCGGGGTGGCCGTCTAGGGGAACCTCTGAATTCAGGTGATCTTGCTGACGTCGTTCGAGGACTCGGTCTTCTCCAGGAAGGGGTGTTGCTGAGGGCAGCGGCTGTGCTGTTCGGCAAGGCGGAGCGGCTGGAGTTCGCAATGCCTCAGTGCCTGCTACGAGTGGCCCGCTTTCGTGGGACTGACCGGATGGAGTTCCTGTACAATCGCCAGTTCAACGGCAACGCCTTCAGGCTTCTTTCAAGCGCTGAGCAGTTCCTAGACGACACTCTCCCAATAGCGGGAACCGATAGGCCTCTATACCCGAATTTGGCCATACGGGAGGCCCTTGTGAACGCCCTGTGCCACCGAGACTACTCCATCGGCGGCGGCTCGGTCGGCATAGCGGTCTACGACGACCGCCTAGAGATTACATCCTCCGGTTCCCTGCACTTCGGCCTGACACCGGAGAAGCTGTTTGACCGGCATGAGTCGCACCCTTGGAACCCCCTGATAGCCCACACCTTCTACCGGCGTGGGATCATTGAGCAGTGGGGCAGCGGAACGCTGAGGATGGCTGCGTTGACGAGCAGCGCAGGGCTCCCAGTCCCGGAGATTGAGGATGACGGTGGGACCGTCACCGTGCGGTTCCGGCACGGCCGGTTCGTCCCCACGTCCATCACCGGCGACGTAAGCGGGCCTGAAGGAAGACGGGAGATGATACTCGCGCTGCTGCATAACGCGGCGGAGGGCTTGACGCGGCGCGAGATTCACGCGCGTTTGGGTCCCGGCGCCAGCGAGCGCCAGGTGCAGAGGGCGCTGAAGGAATTGAAGGACAGAGGACTAGTTGTGTCCACGAATCGCGGACCTCTGACGCGCTGGAGGCACGTTGCGGCGCGATAGGGATCTCAAGGCCACCGCAGGCACGCGCCGCGAGGCGCGCCATAAGGACGTGTGCCTTTCTGAACCGGCACGCGGAGAGAAAGTGAGGGTGTGGGAATGAACGCGCAGGTATCGTTATCTAAAGAAGGCCTCGCCGCGTTCTGCCAGGAGCATGGGATAAAGAGGCTCGCCATGTTCGGCTCGGTGCTGCGGGATGACTTCGGACCGGAGAGCGACGTAGACGTGCTGGTGGAGTTCGAGCCGGACCGGATTCCCGGTCTGTTCGGCCTTGCCGGGATGGAGTTGGAGTTATCCGAGCTGTTTGGCAGGGAAGTCGACCTGGTGACGCGTGAGGAAGTAGAAGACAGCCGGAATTACATCCGTCGCAAGTCTATACTTGCATCAACGGAAGTGGTCTATGGAGCGTGACGGCGCCTATCTGCTCGACATGCTGCTGGCGGCGCGCGACGCAGTAGAGTTTGCAGATGGGATCACCTATTCGCAGTTCGAAAACAGCCGTCTGCACCAGAGCGCAATCCTGAAGGCTGTGGAGACTGTAGGAGAGGCCGCGTCCCGTGTGAGTTCCGGTATGAGAGAGAGCCAGCCCGACATTCCGTGGCGCCAGATCGTCGGCATGCGCAATCGGTTGGTGCATGCCTATTTCGACGTTGATATTGGTTTGGTCTGGCGAACTGTGCAAGACGACCTGACCACGCTTATCGCACAACTCGAACGCATCGTGCCGCCCGAGTCCGAATCATGACCACACCGATGTGGATACAGCAAAAAATGACCCCCCAACTACTCCACTTCAGGGAGAGAGCACCCTTGGCACTCTTGTCATCGGGGGGGAACCTTTGAAAACACAGTATCACGCCACTGGCATTTGGTCAATACATGGAGAGGCTTTAGCCAAGCATGGGTGTCAGGCAGCAGCCGCAACTACGGGCCGCCCTCCCACATTGCCAACTCTTCCTCCGGCAGGGGCTGCATGACGAGGTCGCTCAACTCCTCCCATACCTTGTTACCCTTGAGGGTCCCGGGCTTGCGCATGCCCCGCTTTCGCACCGGCGTCAGCCGCGCGACGGGCTTGCCGTTGCGAGCGATGATGACCTCCTCGCCCGCCTCGGCCTGCTTCAGCAGGCGAGACAGGTTCGTCTTGGCTTCATGGACGTTCACGGTAACCATCGCCGGCTCCCCAACAGTGGAATTAGCTAATGGTATGGCCAATCGCGGGGCCGGTCAATCAGAGGCCAGGCCATGACTCAGCTCGGCATCACAGAAGCTTCCGCTGTTCAGTTCCCGATGGTCCGACACGCGGCGGAGGTCGGCTGGACGGCGCTGCCGCCGTCGGACACGACTCGAATGCGCGGCGGCGAGGCCGGGTTGCTGTTTCGCGGCGAGGTCGAGGGGGCGCTGCGCCGGTTCAACCCCTGGATGACGGACGACGCCATACGCTCGGTCGTGGAGAACATCCTAGCGCTGCCGCCAACTATCGAGGGCAACCGCCAGATGCTGGCGTGGCTGCGAGGCGAGCGGCAGTGGTACGACGAGGCCGAGCAACGCCACCGGCAGGTCAGGCTGATCGACTTCGACGACACGTCGGCCAATGTCCTGCACGTGAGCTGGGAGTGGCGGCTAAAGCCGCCCGCCCGCAAGGGCAACCGCGCCGACGTGATGTTCCTGGTTAACGGCGTGCCCGTCGCCATCGTAGAGCACAAGAACCCGACGGACGCCGACGCCATCGAACGGGGCGTTAAGCAGCTTCGCCGATACGAGATCGAGACGCCCGAGCTGATGGGCGCGGCGCAGCTCTTCAACGTCACCCACCTGCTCGACTACTGGTACGGCGTCACCTGGAACCTGTCGCGCCGGTACATGGCGCGGTGGAAGGAGACCCGGGAAGAGAGCTACCGCTTGGCCGTCCAGTCCTTCTTCGAGCCGACCGACTTCCTGCGTACCCTGCGGGACTGGATTCTCTTCTACGTTGAGGATGGGGAGACTCGGAAGACAGTGCTGCGACAGCACCAGCGCCGCGCCGCGGACCGCATCGTCGAGCGCTGCGCCGAGCCGGCGAAGCGCCGGGGACTCGTCTGGCACACCCAGGGATCCGGCAAGACCTTCACGCTGCTAACCGCCGCCCGCCTGGTCCTGGAGGCAAGGGAAAGGTTCCGCAACGCCACGGTGGTGGTCGTGGTGGACCGCACGGAGCTGGAGGGCCAACTCGCGGGCTGGGTCGAGCGGCTGCTGGGCGAGATGCAGCAGCAGGACATCGCCGTCTGGCGCGCCAACTCCAGGGCCGAACTGCGGGAGCTGCTCGCCACCGACAGGAGGGGGCTGATCATCTCGATGATCCACAAGTTCGAGGGCATCGAGAAGGATGCCAACGTCCGCGACAACATCTACGTGTTCATCGACGAGGCCCACCGCTCCGTGGCCAGGGAGCTGGGCACGTACCTGATGGCCGCGCTGCCCAATTCCACCATCATCGGTTTCACCGGCACGCCAATCGCGCGAACTGAGCACGGGGAGGGCACCTTCAAGATATTCGGCGCGGACGACGAGCAGGGCTACCTGGACAAATACTCGATAGCGGAGTCCATCGAGGACGAGACGACGCTGCCGATACGCCACATGTTGGCGCCGAGCGAGATGACCGTGCCCGCGGCCCAGCTCGACCGCGAGTTCTTCGCGCTGGCCGAAATGGAGGGCGTCACCGACGTCGACGAGTTGAACCGCGTGCTGGACCGGGCCGTGGGGCTGCGCACCTTCCTCGGCGCCGACGACCGTATCGAAAAGGTCGCCGCGTTCGTCGCCCAACACTATCAGGACAACGTGGAGCCGCTTGGCTACAAGGCCTTCCTGGTGGCCGTCAACCGGGAAGCCTGCGCCAAGTACAAGCGCGCGCTGGACAAGCTGCTGCCGCCGGAGTGGATGGCGCCGGTGTACTCGGACAACGCCAACGACATCGTGGAAAGGCCCCTCGTGGCCGAGCTGCAACTCTCGCCCGAGCGCGAGGCCGATACGCGGCTGATGTTCAAGCGGACGGACGAAGATCCGAAGATTCTAATCGTCACCGACAAACTGCTAACCGGCTTCGATGCGCCATTGCTGTACTGCATGTACCTGGACAAGCCGATGCGAGACCACGTGCTTCTCCAGGCCATCGCGCGGGTGAACCGGCCATACGTGGACGCGAAGGGCGTAAGTAAGTCCATCGGACTCGTCGTGGACTTCGTGGGCGTTCTGCGCGAACTCAGAAAGGCGCTTCAGTTCGACTCGTCCGACGTAAGCGGGGTGATCGAGGGCCTCGACCTGCTGATGGAGGACTTCCAAGGCAGGATCGCGAAGGCGAAGGTCGAATACCTGGACGACCCGGACGATGCGCCAAAGGGGGACCGAGTGGCGGAGGCGGGCGCCCAGTGGGAAATCCACGACTCGCGCTTGGAACAGATTGCGTACACACGCTTCCTCGATCCCGATGCTCGCCAAGTGCTCTACTCGGCCTACAAGGATATAGAGGCGCTGTGGGAGATTCTCTCGCCGTCCGCGGAGCTGCGCGACCACATCGACACGTTCAAGCGCCTGGCCCAACTCTACGCCGTTGTCCGCAACGCTTATGCCGACGGCCCCGGCTTCGTAGCTGAGCTGGCGCACAAGACGAAGCGCCTGGTGGAAGAGTCCGCTGATACGCACGGCCTGGGCAACCTTACCAAGGCCGTTACTTTCGACCTGCCCACCCTCGCCGCGCTACGGCAGGAGTCGGGCCCGGACGAGGCGAAGGTGTTCAACCTGGTGCGCGGCCTCCAAACGGAGGTGGAGAACGAGCCGGAGCTGGAGTCCGTGTTGCGGCCACTCAAGGAACGCGCTGAATCCGTGCTGAAGGGGCTCGAAGAGCGTACCACGACCGGGCTGGCGGCCATGGATATGCTGGAGGCGCTCGCCAGAGAAAAGGAAGCCGCAGCGGCCGCAGCGAGGGACAGCGTACTACCTCAAAGAGCTTTCGGGGTGTACTGGACGCTCAAGGATGATGCCGCCCTCCTAGCCGCTGGCGTGAACGCGAAGGGGTTCGCAGAAGAGGCCCAGACGCTTGTGGACCGCTTTCCAAACGCCGCAGTCAGCGCTGACGAGCAACGACGGTTACGGGCCTATCTTTACGGCCCGCTGCTGGACGTAGAGCGTACCGAGCGGCTGCGAATCGTAGACCACACGCTGGCGATACTGCTGATCGGGAACGCCGATGCCAACTCGTAGCAGTGGGGTCAAAGAACTCAGGCGGCGCGTCGAGCATTGGTCGGAGCGCCTCCACGTGCCCACGCCGCGAGTACGTATCCGGGACATGACCCGCAAATGGGGTTCCTGCTCGACGGCGGGCACAATCACCCTTGCCACCGACTTGGGTGACCAGGACGACGGATTCCAGGACTTTGTAATCGCCCACGAGTTGCTTCATCTACGAGTTCCGAACCACGGGAAGCTCTTCAAGGCGCTCATGACCGCCCACGTGCCCAACTGGAGAGAGCACGACATAGCGAGGTAGACCACCGCCCCGGTGCTCCCTTCAATGTCTCTCACTCGCCGTTATAGCACACGGCCCTTCTCACCGTTGGGCCGTGCTTGGCCTATAGCTTTCGCTCCCCTACCACAACGCCGCATCTCTCACAATGGCTTGCAAGGCATTACATTCGGCGTGTTTCCCGGCGACAATGGACAGTTGGGGGACTGCCACCTAGAGCATTGCCCGAATACAACACGGAGTGAAACGGGGACTCGAATATGCCCCTCTCCGACCGACAGCTGCTCCATTTCCTCAGCCGGATGCCGTTCGTCGATTTGACGGAGTTGGCGGGCATCCTGGGCGAGCCGCACGCGACCGTGCACCGCGCCAGGCGGGCCTGCGGGCCGACGGCGTGGTTGGACGCGTGAGCCACGGGACCGCCCACCTGCCGTCGAGCCGGAGGTACTTCCTGACGGGCAAGGGCATCCGCGAAGCCGCCGGGGTCCTGGGCTTCGCCACGCCCTCGGACTTCGTGCGGGCCTACCCCATGTCCAAGGAGTGGCTGACGCTACTCATGCGACGGATGGACGCCGTGGCCTCGGTACACCGCCTCGCTGCTTTCCTCTCCCCCGGCATCGACGGGCTGCGGTCACGCGTGGAGTTCCACCGAAGGGGCCGCTTCGACGCTACCATCACGCTACATGACGGCCGCAGCTTCGGCGTGATGCGCCAGGGCCTCGTTCTGCGGCGCCGCTCGCTCTACGACCGGCTGAGGGCGATTGCTCAGTACAACTACAACCGACGTCCCGACACCGTGCTGATCCTGGTCCCCAGCGTGTGGGAGCAGAGGCTGACGGGGAGATCCTGCGAGCGCATCTATCTCAGGGACTTCTTCGTTGCCGTGGAGTCCCGCGACGCTCTCGAACGACGGGATATCCGCGTCTGGCAGCAGACCACCGGGCTGTTCGGGAGCACGTACCACACCCTTGATCACGTCAGCTCCCAGGGCAGGCCCGGCGGAAGGATTCGCATGGAGTCGCCGGAGCGGAAGCGCTCTTCCCTTCCCGACCCTGAGCGGATGGCGCAGGCTGCGCCGGCCTTCGGCGTCAGCCCTTCGGAGAAGCGCACCCTCGACCTCATCACCGACCATCCGATGATCCCCCGCGAGCACCTGGCAACCTGGCTCGGCGTCTCCGAGGGGCGGGTCAGCCAGATGATGAACCCCCTCGTGAACGCCTGGGGCCTTGTCGAGCGACGAGGCAAACGCGGCAACGTTCGCTACACCCTGTCTGACGAGGGCATACGCTACGTCACCCACCGGGACCGGGCGGAGCTTCCCACCACGCGGGGCATCTGGAGCGCGGAGCTCACCACCGACAAGGAGGGCCGGGAACGTCACGTGGGCCACCGAATCGAGACGTGGGCGAGGCAGACGAAGCACGCCGACGGCATCACCTGGTTCCTCTCGAAGCTTCAGGCCGAAGCCAGGGCCGACCCCGACAGCGAACTAGAGTGGTCCGTCCCCACCGCCAGGACAGACCGGGCCTACAACTGGGGGGATTCGGCCATCGCCCCCGACGCAGTGGGGCACCTGGTGGCCCGAGGCCTCCACGTGCCCTTCTACTTCGAGCACGAGCTGCGCGCCCGTCACCCTAGGGGAGTCAATGCCCGCCTGAGACCCTACGAGAGTTACTACTGGTCGCCGGAGCATGAACAGGACCAGCCGCCGTACCCCTACACCCTGTTCGTCGTGGACACCGAGGAGGTGGAGGAGACCTACGTGAACACCGCAGCCCTCAGAAGCTGGATGTCCCTGCCCATCCTGGTGTCCTGCATCCCCGCCCTGTCAGTCACCGGCATCCTCGGATCGTCATGGCGTCCACTGTGGGAACCGGAGTCCCCCAGACTTACGCTGTCAGGGCTGAGCGCCTACCAGTGGGATTCCCTCTACCACGTCATGCGCCCTGTCCTGTAGGGGGGAGATAGGGCCGATGCGTCCCAATCTCCCTGGCCTGTAGAGGGTGATACCTAGATGGCGCTGATGCATCGCTATCTGCCCTCCATGCTGCCTGGGGGATACAAAGCGGCAGTAGCAGGCTGATTTTCGAGGGCCTCCGATGCCCGAATCACCCCTGTTTCAGCTACGAAATGGGGCTGACGCATCACCCTGACGCATCGCAACGTGTCAGGGTCAAAAGTGCGAACCTGTGCTAAACTTCGCCCGCGTGACCGCCTTCGTGCTGCTCGTGCTGCTGATCGGCAGCGTTCTCCTGTGGTGGTTCGTGCCGAGATAGGAACTTTCCCTGTTGACACCCTCGGCCAGCCTCGTCTGAAAGCCACGCACCGAGCATACTTAGCCACCGCTAACTCCGCATTTGGCATATTTGAGGTAGGAGGCGACAATGGTTGAGCGTGAAACACAGAAACTGATAGCCAGGATTCGCAAGGGGGAAGAACCGAATCCTCGGTTGGTGTATCCCACGGCTGAGCCTCCGGCATGGTTCTCTGATGCTAGGTAGTGTTGACATTTGCATTATACTGGGTATATGTCAACAGTTAACCTATCTCCAGAGCAATGGTCACGGGTGTTGGAGTTCCTTCGTAGCCAGCCAGACGTGTATGTCGGACAGGAGGCCGACTGTGAGCGGTTCATCGAGGCTATCATGTGGATGAGCAGGTCTGGCGCGTCATGGAGGCTACTGCCTTCCGAGTATGGGAAATGGAACAGCGTCTACAAGCGGTTCGGCCGATGGTGTGAGAACGGAGTATGGGAGCGAATGCATCAGCATTTCGCCGATGATCCTGACATGGAGCACCTGATAATCGACAGTACCATAGTCCGGGCCCATCATTCGGCTGCGGGCGCACCCAAAAAAAGGGTGGTCAAGCATCTCAAGCCCTCGGTCGAAGCCGAGGTGGGTTCACTACGAAGGTCCACGTGGCTGTCGATGGCCTCGGCAATCCCTTGAGGTATACGCTGACCGCAGGACAGGAGCACGATGTCACTCAGGCCGAGGCGCTCGTGTGGGGTATGGAGAGCGAGTATGTGATTGCAGACCGCGCATATGACTCCCGTCAGTTTCGTGAGTCGATCATCGGCAACGAGGCTACCCCGGTGATCCCGCCTCGCTCGAACCGCAGGGAGCCACCCTCATACGATGAGTATCTGTACCGGGAGCGGCATCTCGTTGAGTGCTTCATAGGCAAGATCAAGCACTACCGCCACATCTTCTCCCGATTCGACAAGCTGGCGGATAGATACCTTGGATTTCTCCACTTCGTCGGCGCCACTACCTAAGCAACGGGGAACACGGCAAGGCTATACTCGACTTTGATCGAGCCATAGAGACAGAAGAAGGCCATTCCTGCGCATACACAAACAGGGGTTTTGTCCACATGCAGCAAGCTGATTACGATAAAGCGATTAATGACTTTGATATAGCAATACACTTGAATCGTAACCTAGACAATGATGTCAGTTCGCAGGCTCACTTTTATCGAGGTACTGCGTACCTTCTCAGAGACGACTACGACTTGGCTATCCTAGACTTTGATAAAGTCATAGACTGGAGTTTGCCTCCAGGAGTTGCGCAAGCCCACAACCGTCGAGGGGATGCATATCTGTACAAGCAGGAACTGGACAGAGCCATCGACGATTTTAACCAAGGAATACGACTCGAACCAGAGATGCCTGACAACTATTGCTCTCGGGGCATTGCCCATGTTTACAAGCGTGAATATAGCGAAGCCATTAGAGATTTCGATAGAGCAATAGCTGCTGATCAAGGACATTCCTGTGCCTATCATAATCGGGGAGTCGCTAGGCTGTTCTTGCGTGGATGGGACGAGAGCAGAAGAGACTTGGACACTGCCAAAACCATGGGAGTAGACATCATAGCGGCATTCCAGGGCGATTTTGAGAGCATTGCCGAATTCGAACAGCGAAACGACATCAAGATACCCGCGGATATTGCGGCAATGCTAGGCGGATAACGGCAGTCTACAGTTTGACGAAGGCCATTTAGCAGATTGGATTGCTTTCGAAAGGCCCGGGTTAGGAAACTGATCCCTTGTATCTTGACCTCCCAGCTAAGAGTCCGCGATTCAGTCTTACACGGCCCGCCGACTTATACGGTAGACTGAACCCTCGCCCTGAGCTTCGTTCGCGCCCTGCAATGAGTTCCAGTTCGTTCGCGTCGCGTGAAGGCCGCGCTGACTGCTTCACCCTACCCGATTGTGGTAGAGTTGCCATGTAACGCCAGTGCTTAGATGGCGGATTCGACAGGTGCCTACGCGCCGAGCGCACTTGGCAGTGAGGCGGGCCGATGTTCAAGTTTATACTCCCTCGAGACCTAGGCCCCATCCCCGCCGTGGCCGCCACGGCCTTCGTGGCCCTGGCCGTTTTCGGCTGGACCGAGAGGACCGTCCTCTTCGACCCGGAGCACTTGTCCGTTCTCTATTGGCCCTGGAAGCTGTGGCAAATCGGCCTGCTGGTGATGGGGTTCGCGGGAGTCTGGTGGATATGGTCGAGCACCCGCCGCGTCCCGTGGGTGCACAGCCTAGCCCTGGGCATACTGGCGCTGGTGGTGCTCGCGAACGGGTACAGCAACCTGTTCGATGACCACTGGGGCAACGTGTGGCGTACGGTCAACCCGTTGTTCATCGGTGCCTCCAGCGTGGCGGCCGTGGCTTTGTGGCGCAGCGGGAGCGTGGAGGGGCGCGTGGGAGCTGTGGTCTCCGCGGCGATTGGGGCGCTCGTTTTCGCCAATGGCTACTTCATCGACAACGGAGTTCTTTGGCAGATACTGAACCCGGTGCGTATGCTCACGGCGTTGGCCTGGGCCGCCGGCGCCAGCCAGGCCACCGTCGCCAGAGCCGAATGGCGTCAGTCATCCAGTGATGGCTAGCGCGCCCACCGTCAAAGTGCGGTGTAGTTGGCTACAACACACGACTTCGCCCAGATCCACCGCCTGGCTTTGGCGGGGGAGTCTTGTGATGGTGTCGCGAGGGTAGATGTGCGGTTCAGGGTCGGTCGGTTGGCACAGGGGAGGCCGCTGCGATGTTTTGGGCGGCGTGCGACGGTCTCATCGGCGGTGCGGGGAGTGTTTTGGCCGTCTTTCGGACACAGCGTAGCCTGCGACTTCGGTTCAGTCGCCTCGAGTGTGTGGGGACTCTTTGGGAGAGTCAGGCCCCGAGCGGCGTGTTGGCCAGTGCCCGTAGCCTGCGACGCGCGTCGACGAGCAACTCATAGGCAGGGTGCCCTCTGGCGAGACGTATGATGAGGCTCCTTGCGTGTCTGACCACTCGTCCGGCAACGCAGATGATCCCGAAGCGCACCGCTTTCAGACGCTTGCTCACCCACTCTCCTCCCAGCACAAGCTGCTTCATCGCCGAGTTCAGATTGAACGCCAACACCACTATCGCCCACCACGCCGCGTTTACCCCGAACTTCCCCGACGGCAGCCTGCCTCCCGCAAGGTCCTCCTTCAGCACCGAATGCACCTCCTCGCCCTTGCCGCACCTCTGCCTGTACCACCCGATAAGCTCATCTCCAGCCAACTCCCGGTTCGTCACCACCCCCGTCACCTTGTACCAGTTGCCATCCCCCATCTCCATGATGGGGACCGACGACTTCTCCCCTTCCACGTCGAACAGCGGCGGGTTCCTCACAGGCTTCCTTATCGCGATGAACCGGTAGTCGGGACTGTTCTTGCTGTATCCGGTCCAACTGGTCACGTAGCACACCTCGGCGTACTGCTGGCCGGTGCGCTCACCATCGGTCCTGTACAGGTCGTGCCATTCCTCCTCCTCCACCTCACTCACCGCCGCCCTGAACTCCTCCATCACGTTCACTCCCACACAGAACTCGATCACTCCGAACCGCTCATCCCTCCCCTCCGCGCAGTACTTCAGAAGCTCCTTCTGGTAGCCTGCCGAATCAGACCTCATCATCACCTTGCTCACGCCCGCGGGCAGACACCCAAGCGACTCCTTCAACACTCTCAGCTGCTCGTAGCCCGCGTTCACGTTGCCGTCTCTGAACTCCGAGTGCACCACCAAGTCCGCCTCATGCCAGTAGGTGGTCAGCGGCTGGTACGCCTTGTACTTTTTGTAGCAGTGCCTGGCCTGCCGCTTGTTGGTCCCTATCAGCGTGGCGTCCATGTCCAACGTCGCCTCGGCGTGTCCCGAATGCCTCCCCGCGAACCCCACCAGGTCCGCGTTGACTTTCCCAAGCCCCCTCAGCGCGTCGTTGGCCGCCGGTATGAACGCACCCTCAGGCCGTCTCCCGGCCTCCTCGGCCTCGTC
Source organism: Dehalococcoidia bacterium (assembly GCA_965204815.1). Taxonomy (GTDB): domain Bacteria; phylum Chloroflexota; class Dehalococcoidia; order Lucifugimonadales; family CATOSD01; genus CATOSD01. The sequence continues at coordinate 2,049,195 of OZ242014.1, read as the reverse complement.
GTGGAAACTGCCCAGATACCTGAACACCGCCGTTGGCGACGGCGCCGCGCGACTCCTGTGTACACGCCACCTGTCGCGCTGCGCCCTGCGCTCTGCGCGCTTCATCCGGTGAGACTCCGCAACCGACACCGCCCTTCCCAGACCCTCGTCCTTCTCCAACAGCCGCAGGTCGTCCACCGACTCCCCTCCGGCCAGGTTCAGCATCGCCAGCGCTATCACCATCTGGGCGTCGGTCCATCCCTGCGTGCCCTCTCTCACTCCCACGTGACGGCGCACCGACTCCCCCAATCGCGCCACAGAGGCCAACTCCAGATACGCCGGCAGACCCGCCAACGCCGTCATGCCCGTAGACTCGTTCTCCTCCGCGTAGTGGAATGGAAGCGTTCCCTGATGCATAATAGTCGCACCTCGTTGGTGATGGCTTGTTGTTGTTCACTACCATCATAGCCGGCTTTGCGGCCGGCTCCAACGAGGCCTTCTTTTGTAACTAGGCGGTGGATTTGGGCTTCGCCAACCCTCTTGAAATCCGCGTACATCCGTGCTATTCTCCGTTCTGCAATGGACTGACCCTGCGACCGGTGACCTATGACGCCGGGATTGGGACCTCTCGTCGGACTGTTCCATTTCTGTCGATTTTGCGGCTTTACTAGCCCAATCCGTGCTTATCAGCGCCTCCGGCCGAAGCGCCAAGGCGGGCTTCCCAGCTATGAGGTGGAACGGAACGCAACGAAATGCAACGGTATTCGCCATAATCAGGAGGAAATGATGGCCGATCCCATACTTGTGGATGCCCACATGCACATAACCGAGTCCAGGGAGAAGGGCCGGGTCCGAAAGCAGACCTACGAGATCTGGGAGTATGGCGAGAAGTCCGACGTGAAGTACAGCGCCTACGATGGGATCGTCGAGGACGCGCTGGACGCCATGAGCGAGGCCGGATTCTCCAAGGCTGTGGTGGTGAACCTGTTCGGCTCGGGCAGTCCGGCCTTCGAGAGGGGCCCGGCGCTCGCCGACGAGCTTAGGGCGTTCAACAGGTGGGGATGCGACACCGCGGCCCCTCACGACAAGCTCGTCCCGTACATCAACGTCGACCCTCACATCTTTTCGGGCGATGAAATGTCGGCCCACATTCGGGACATGGTGGAGAATCACGGCGCCGGAGGCGTGAAGCTGCATCCGGTGCTCCAGCGCTTCGAGCTGGGCGACCCGAGGATGGCTCCGGCGTACCGGACGTGCATCGAGCTTGGGATTCCCGTGCTGTCCCACTCAGGTCCGGCCAGGGACGGAAGCGCCTTCGGCACGCCAAAGGCGTTCGCCCCGCTGCTGGAGAACTTCCCGGAGCTGACCGTGGTCATCGCACATCTCGGCGGTGGAGCCTGGACGGAGGCGCTGGAGATCGCGCGGGCGTTCCCCCACGCCTACTTCGACTGCTGCGAGATAATGGAGTGGCTGGGAGGCTCCAGCGCCCCGACCTACGAGCAGCTAGGCAGGCTCATAAAGGACATCGGGCCTGAGCGGGTGGTGTTGGGGTCGGACTTCCCCTGGTACGACCTGGACCGCAGCGTCGACATTGTCATGGGTTTGCCGCACCTGGCGCGGGAGGAGAAGGAGGCGATGCTGGGCGCGAACGCGGTCAGGATTATGGGGCTGTAGGTACGCGGAGGAGGGTGGCATGCCTGGAAAGCTGGACGGCAAGGTGAGCGTCATTACGGGGGGCAGTTCCGGTATAGGCCGGGGCACGGCGCTTCTGTTCGCCGCGGAAGGCTCGAAGGTCGTCGTCGCCGACGTAGACGACCGAGGGGGTGAAGAGACCGTCGCGCTCATCGGCGAATCGGGTGGAGAGGCACTCTTCGTCCACGTCGACGTGTCCCAGTCATCGCATATCCGCGAAATGGTTCAGAAGACTATCGAGCGCTACGGCAGCCTCGACCTGCTCATCAACGTCGCTGGCCGGCAGGCGGAGGTTCCGCACCTTGTCGACGTTAGCGAGGAGGAGTGGGACCTGGTCATGGACATCAATCTGAAAGGTATATTCCTGGCGTGCAAGTACGCCGTTCCCCACATGCTGGGACAGGGCGGCGGCGCCATAGTGAACGTGGCTTCGTCCGTGGTACTGAGAGGGTCCTCGTTTTCGCTCCCCTACTCCGTCAGCAAGGCGGGCGTGGTGCAACTCACCAAGACGGTCAGCAGCCAGTACGCATCCCGCGGCATCCGCTCCAACTGCGTGGTTCCGGGGCTTGTCGACACGCCGGGATCGCAGGGTGTGGAGGGCGCGGCGGGCGTGTTTGACGAGGCGGTGGCCAGGATACCCGTGGGCCGGGCCGGTCTGCCGGAGGACGTTGCCAGGCTTATCCTGTACCTGGCTTCGGATGATGCCGCCTACGTCAGCGGCTCCGCTTACGTCATCGACGGCGGCAGAAACGTGCAATAGCGGAGTAAGATATACTGTATCTGTGTTTCCATAACGGCGTGGAAACTGCACACCTCGATAAGGCCGCGAGGGATGAGTACCACCACTGACGACGTGACAAGCCGAACGCTGAGTCTGCCGGAAGAACTGATTCTCATGCTCCTCAACGACGAGAACGGTTACTTCCACCAGGTGCCCGGCTGGAACCTGAACTGCGCCGTCGCGGGAGCGGTGTTGGCCGAGCTTTCGCTGCGAAACCGCGTTGATACCGACGCCGAATCCTTGTTCCTAGTGGACTTGGCGCTGACGGGCGACCCTATCCTCGACCCCTTCCTGGACGAGATCATCTCCGAACCTGACGAGCGCAACGCGCAGTTCTGGATCGAACGCCTGGCTCCGCGCTCCGAGTCGGTAATCGACGAGACCCTGGAACGCATGGTGTCGCTGAACATCCTCGATGCGCACGACGGGGACTTCTGGACGCTTTCAAACAGGGCGAAGAACTCGGATATGTTCCAGGCGACCGCGGACGACGGGGAAGGCGGATTCGTCAAGGACCGCATCAGAAGCGCTATCTTCGAGGACCGCATACCCGAACCCAGGGACATCATACTGATATGCCTCATCAACACGTGCGACGTCTTCCGCTTCATCTTTCAGCTTGACGAAGAGGCGGAGGAGAAGATCCGCTTTTTCTGCAACATCGATCTGCTTGGTCGCTCGATGGCCTCCGCGGTGTCTGAGAGTCTGACCGTCCCGTTCTTGCGCCATTCGGTCCTGGCCAAGAAAATACCGAACGTTTCGCTGCGCAAGATGCTGTTCAACCCCAACCTGCGCGCCGGCAACATTCCGGCTCTATTCGCGGACCTCACTGAAGAGTACGGTCCGGTGTTTCGCGTCAATCCGCCGCTTTCACCGGCCATGACGTTCCTCGCGGGCCCAGAGACGAACCATTGGGTGAACCGCAACGGCCGAATGTACCTGCGGGCCAGTGACTACTTTTCGGACTTCGAGCAGGTCTATGGCGCCCACGGCGTGTTGCCCTCCCTGGACGGCGGCGACCACTTCCGGCTTCGCAAGTCGTTGCAGGCGTCGTATTCGCGGGGCCGGCTCCTTATGCACCTGGAACGGGTTTACAGCGAGGCCCGGGCGTTTATGGCCGATTGGCAGGTGGGGCATTCCTACCAGGCCACAACGTTGTGCCGCCTCATGATCAACGCGCAACTTTCTCCGATGTTCATCGGCGTCGATTCCCAGGACCTCATCAACGATCTCATCAAGTACAAGGAGCGCGCTCTCACCACGCACGTAATGAGGGCGCTCCCCAAGTTCCTGTTGAACACTCCGGGAATGCGTAGGCGGGGGAAGAAGATCGATACGCTGCTGGAGCGGGTGCAGAGCGTCCACACGCCCGCCCAGCGCGCCGGGCAGACCCGCGACCTGGCGGACGACCTCCTGAGCCTGCACGGCAGCGACCCGCAGTTGGTGCCGGAGTCCAATCTGCGTTTCGCCCTGTCCGCCGCGCTCGTCGCCAGCGTGTATCTCGGCGACGCCTTCAGCTTCGCTCTATACGCCATGGCGTCGCAGCCCGAACTGTACGAGAAAATCCAGGCGGAGGCCGACGCGCTGTTCGCCGACGGCGACCCGGGACGGGACGACTTCACGCTGGAAGCCATCGACGTCACGCACCGCTTCCTGATGGAGTGCCTCCGAATGTACCCCATCGTCCCGATGTCTATCCGCAACGTCATGAATTCATGCGTGGTCGAGGGTTACGAGCTGCCGGTCGGCGAGCGGCTGTTCATAGCTCAGACTGCTACGCACTTCATGGAAGAGTGTTTCCCCGAACCGCTCAAGTTCGACATCGACCGCTACAAGCACCCACGCAACGAGCATCGCGGCCCCGGTTACGCCCCCTACGGTCTGGGAACTCACAGGTGTCTCGGCTCCCGCTGGATGGACCTGCAACTGGCGGTCAACGTGCTCATGGTCGCCCATTACTTCAAAATCAGGATTTCGCCGCGTGACTACAAGCTGAAGTTCAGCCCCATTCCCTCGCAGAAGCCCAGCAAGAAGCTGAGGTTTGCTATAGAAGAGCAAAGGCGCGAACTGCGCGTCTGAACAGATCCTACAATGGCTTGCGAGCCAGGAAACAGTAAAGTGGCGTAAAGATGCCGGCCCGGCCGCCCGAGACATAGGCGTTGGCGGTGCGGTCCAGCATCCTTACGACGTCCGCAGACCCCTTCGGGAACACCCCCACCGCCTCGACCAGCCTGGATGCCGCGATGATCGCCTTGCGCCCCAGCGGGGTCCTGCGCAGGGCGTTGCCCAGCGTGCCTCCGCGGGTCTCCATGGGCTGATACCACGGCGTGGTCGCGCCGTTCTCAGCGATGCCCCGGTCCTTTGCCTCGATAATCTCGAAACCTGCCGATTTCAGGTCGCGGTTCACCTCGGCCATGGTGGCGATGTCCTTTAGGGCGATGCCGTGCTTCAGTTCTTGCTTGATGGCGCGGTGCCGTTCGTCGTCGAGGTCGAACGTGTCCGTCATGCACATTTCTTGGCCCCAGAAGAGGGCGCCGGGTTTCAGCACGCGGTAGATTTCGGCGAACGCGCCCGCCTTGTCCGGCGCATGGCAGGTCGACTCGATGGCGTATCCCCGGTCGAATGTTCCGTCTGCGACGCCGCCCATGTCCATGAAACTACACGCGAGGTAGTCCACCATGTGGCCCACTCCCGCCGCCGCGTCCAACGACTTCGCTTTCTCCAACTGCACTTCACTGCTATTGACGCCAACGACCCTAACGCCGACCTCCCGGACGACGCGGCGCAACGGTCCGCCTATTCCGCAGCCGACGTCCACTACCGTCATGCCTTTCTGCAACTCCAGCTTGTCAATCATCAGCCGCTGGTGCCTCACCTTGGAGTCGCCCAGGCTCTCTCCAGGCGATAGCGGCGCGAAATGGAGGGACTCGCCCCAACCGTACACCATGAACTCGTTGCAGAGGTCGTAGTATTCCCTGACGGTCTCGGCGTGGTCATAGCCGGTCTGGCCGGCATAGTCCGCGTCCGCCCTGTCTGTCCACTCGTCCAGGCGTTTTACGCGGCGGCGGACGTCAGGCCCGCGGTACGCGGCCTTCAGACCCCTGGATAGTCTGTGGAGTTGCATGAGCCTCTTTTCCGGAACGGGCTTCATTCCCGCTCGTGGCGGCGATGCACGCCCTCGATAGCGAGGTCCAGCTCGTCCCACGTGCGCTGCACCATAGAGCGTAGCCTCATGTTTTGGTACGCGCCCCAAACCGTCATGGCTGGCAGCACCACCAGGACTGAAAACACGAGCGAGTAAACTATGGTTATGGTAGCGGTTATGCCGAACTGCTGGGAAGCGAGCAACGGAGAGGCAATGAGCACGCCAAATCCCAAGGCCGTCGTCAGCGCCGAGCCGAGCAATGCCGAACCCGTAGTGATGAGCGTGCGGATGGCCGCGATTTCCGGGTCGCGCAGTCGCGAGTATTCCTCACGGTAGCGGTGGATGACGTGGATGGTGTAGTCCACCCCGATGCCTATTGATAGCGCCGTGATTATCGACGTGACCAATGTGTAAGGAATGTCCAGCAACGCCATGGTGCCAAGCACACTTATCAAGACCAGCACGATTGGCCCTACGGCGATGACGGCCAGCGCCGGTTGGCGCAGCGTGGCCCAGAAGAAGATGGCAAGGATACCCAGCGCAATCGCGATCGTGGTTCCTATCGCCTCCGTTTGCCGCTCCGCTATCTGGTTCTGCACCGCTACGGCGACGACTTCAAAGGAAGTGGCCGTGATGGCATGATCGTCGCCCTGCCAAAGCGCCTCTATTTCCTCTTGCAACGCCCCTGTGTGCGCGGGATTGTTCGTGTAGGTTGGGAACTGAACCAGAATCGAATCTGGGCCCGTCGGATCGTTTACCAGTAGGCGGGCCAACTGGGGTTCCCTCTGGGCGAGCTCATCGAGAAACCGCTGCATCAGTTCCGGGTCCAGCTGCACATCTGTGGACGCTTGCCGGAAAAGCGACGCGAGCTCAGCGTCGTACTTGTCGCCCGGCTCGCCGCTGTCGTGCGTCCAGTCGCGCACGAGCAACTCGTAGGAAGCGAGAATTGGGCCGGCCGCTGAGCTAGGGCGACGCGCTTCGTCCTGGAAGGCGGCGGCGAGGTCGCGAAGGTTCAGAACTGTACGGGTCTCGGTAGCCTCGGCTTTCACGAGCAGAGTCGCCATCTCCGTAGAGCCGCCGACCGCCGCGTCGAGAGTCTCCATATCCGCCAGCACGTCGCCGCCGCGTGGAAGTATGTCGCGGATGCTGAATTCGGATTTCAGGCCCCTGGCGGCGAACCCCAGCACGATGGTAACTGCGAGAACGCCGACGAGAAAGGGCGCCGGAAAACGTGTGACGCTTCTGCCAAGCAGTTCCGCGATAAACGTGATGCCGGGCAGGGCGTTCGAGATTAGGCGAGGCGGCGCCAACGTGCCGCGAGATTCGCGTCGCCGATCGATGATTGCGCGGCCAGCCGGAAGGAGTGTCAACATCACTATCAGGCTCATACCCACGCCCAAACCCGCGACTATTCCGAAGTCGCCGATGACGCCTATCGGCGAGAACAAGGTCGCCAACAAGCTGACTATCGTCGTTACGGCGGCCAGCATCAACGGTATAGTTACGTTTCTCAGTCCGTTCCTTACCGCTACCGCGACAGGTTCGCCTTCGAGCCGCCTCTCGCGGTAGTGGGAGATTGCCTGTATCGCATAGTCTACCGTAAGGCTTATCACTATCACAGGCACCATGACGGTTAGCGAACTGGGAGGACCTATCAGGGACAGTCCGTTGGGGCCGAGCCAGCCTTCCGCCCCGACAACCCAGACAATCGAAAGGATGAGACCCCCCAGGGTCAGCAGCATGTCCGAGAACGTGCGCGTGAACAGCAAGAGCAGCAACGCTATCAGCAGCAGCGCCAGCCCGACTAGCGGCCCCATCCCCGACTCCAAGGCCTGTTCATACTCGTCCTCGACGATTATCGGCGACAGGCTGCTCACGCGCAGCGGCCCTTCGGATGCTGCCGCGAGATCGCTGATGTCGCGCTCGGCGGCCTGGATCCGCTCGTCGCCGGTGTCTATCAGGCGTATGTTGGCAATCGCCACCGGCGCGCCGTCCGTGTCGCTCCCGGTCATAGCGGCCAGGGGACCTTGGATCTGCGGTACGTCACGAACGGCGTCTATCTGTGGCTGGGTGATGGACGCCAAGCCGTCTACCTGGAGGGCGGCACCTATCAGGGACGAGGGCGCGACTACCGCGTCAATGGGCGCCAGCAGCCCGCTCACGCTCGCTTCGCTGGCTACTTCGTCAATGAGCGCGGCCATCTGGGAGAGGCCGCCGGGCGTCAACGCGTTCCCGCGAAATAGGAGAGTGACGACGTTGACATCGCCGGTGTCTCCGAAGAGGTCATCGATTTCACGCGTCGCGTTTGCCACAGCGTTGCCGGGGGGCAGGAAGGCCACGTCGGCGCCCTCGGTCGGCGGCGCGCGCCGCGCGGCTCCCGCCCCCAGCACGACCGTGACGGCGATGAGAGCAAGAATCGTGACGTATGGCCGAGCTGTGACCAACCTGCTGAACCAGCTGAGAAAGTTGCTCATAGCGTACCCTTCACTTCGCAAATCCCGCAGCCACAGCAGCTAGCGGAGAGTCAAAGCGTCTTCCCTGGACGCTAGGCATCAAAATCCTCGTCCGGGTGCGGGTCAGGGTAGAACTGGGCGCAGTAGTACCGGAAGGGCATAATCTCGCCGTCGGAACGGCAGAGTCGCGGGCGTGGGCGGTATCGCTTGCGCCGCCAGATAACCACGTCCTGGAGGACGTCGTGGCGCTGCTGTAGCGACATGAACCTGTTCATGAGCGGGGCGCGCAGCTTGGGCGGCAGAATGCCCAGTCCCGCCAACAGTCGCTTGGGCTTGCGTATCTCCCGCACCTGCGAGACCAGCGTCACGTCTATCAGCGTGCCGTCTATGGGCATAGCCAGCACCCACAGGCGCAGGTCCATTCCGATGGAGCGCTCGTGTATCTCGACGAACGAGTAGCCCAGCCCGCAGATGCTGGCCTTGGCGTCGATGTCGAAAGTGAGAGTGGCTATCTTGGCGATGCGCCGAACACTTCTGAAACTGAAGTCGCTCTTGAGTAGGTGACCGTCCACCGACACACGTTGTGTGCGGCCAACGTCGCCGTAGCCGTGCACGTAGCGCAGGTGGCCCAGGTCTACGGAGTTCTCCGAAGTCTCCTGCGGATGGCCGGGAAAGCGCAGCGTCCGAAACTGGAGGCCGGACCAGCCCGTTTGGTCCGGCAACTCCGTGGGCAGGCCCCATTGCGGCTCTCGCCCTCCGATGCCCCACCAAGCGAAGACCATGCCGTGGATTTCCTGGGTATCATAGACGCGCAGCTTGGCGGTCTTGGGTGGCTCGGCGTAGGGAGTGGCGACGCACTGTCCGGTCGTATCGAATTCGAAGCCGTGAAAGGGGCAGACCAGCCGGCCGGCGCACACCTGCCCGCCCGCGTCGGCGCCCAAATAGGCTCCCATGTGAGGGCAATAGCCCTCGGAGACGCAGACGCGGCCCTTATCGTCGCACCAGACGATGATGTCCTCGCCCATCCAGGTCTTTTCGATGAGTTTGGCCTTCTGCACCTCCTCACGAGTGGCGACGAAGTACCAGCCCTCCGGAAACGGGTGCAGGGTTTGGGTGTAGACGATTGGCCTGCGTTGTGTCGAAGTCAATGTAGCCTCTTCTGTGTCGTCCGGCCTGCCGCTGAACTTAGGCGCACCTACACCATGCGGGACGGTCTGACGGGGCCAACGAATACGTCCTGTGGGATGAGGCTTTCCCGTTCGACGGAGAAGCGCATGTCGATTCCTTCGGTGGCGACCCTGCCCATCGACGTGAAGCGCCTGCTCTCGCCGTGCAGGCCGCTGCGGTTGCCGCCGGAGTGGGTGCGCATCCATCCGGGTGGGAGAATCTGTTCGCCTTTCCAGTTGCCGCCGGCGGCCACCAGCAGCCCATATCGCGCGAGGTCCTTTGCGCTGATGACCACCCAGCCGGGGCCGCTCCTGACGGGGTTGCCGTTTATCTCGTAAGGCGGGTCTAGGTAGGTGTAAGAGTCGGGGATCGTGGGGTAGAAGTGCTTCTGGTCTTTGACGTCGCCGCCGATGTACCAGTCCCAGCTATCCGCGGCGATGCCAATCCTGCTCATGATCCTCTCGTCCATCACGTCCTTGAGGTCTCTGCCCCAGAGGTGGGTGAGCGCCTGGGCCACTCGCCAGGTTCCGGCGCTGCTGTAGTGGCGGCGAGTGCCTGGCTCGATGTGCGAGTAGATGTCGTAGAACGGATCGCCGGTCCAGTTTGCCCAGGCGGGTACACCGGGGATGTCATCGGTCCTGGTGTTTCGCTCCATCCAGTCTAATCCCAGTTCTATGGCAAAGCCGCCGTAGTGGCCCGCTCCCCACTTGATGCCGACGAGGTGCCGCCAGGTGAGCGTTTTGTGGTAGCCCTGGTCGAGATGCTTGTGGGGATGCGAGAGCTGCCCCTCGCCGGTCCAGGTTTCGGAAATCAGGTCGTCGGCCTGCACCATGCCCTCTTGCACGGCGAGACCGAGCAGAGCATAGGTGAACGCCTTTCCGGTGGAGGCGGTCTGGAACTTGTAGTCGCCGTCTCCCCAGGTGTGCAGGAGGTATCCGCCACGAGTGATGACGGTGCCGAACTTGTCGCCGGTGTGGTCCTCTCCACCAAAGTCCGCCCCCCTGGCGTCGATGGTGGACAGGAAGGCATCGAACTTCTCGCGGTCGAGGCCCGCCTCTTCGGGCGTGATCTGAATCCACTCTTCTTCCGGGAAAGTCACCCAGTCCGGGATATTGGGGGTTGGCATCTGCGGCTCCCTTCTGCCAGCGCGGGTCTCAATCCGTGGGTGGTGACGCCACAGGCTCGACTATAGCAACGGGCAATCCAAATCGCAACGTCTGGCGCGGCGACCTACGCCGGTATCGCTGCCCACGTGGTAGAGGGGCAAGAACTCTGTGGTACACTCAAGAGGTTGACTCGCGCAACGAAACTGCCATCTGAAAGGACACGGCCTTGATACCCACCTTCCGAATGGACTCACCATCTTCCGGCTTTCGTCGAGCCCGCTTCAATGCCACTCCTCTGGCGCTGAGGTGGGCTCTCTCTTTGACAGTACTTGCGGCAATGTTGCTGGCCGCGTGCGGCGGCGATGCCGATCCGACCCCGGCGCCCGATCCGACGACAGCGGCCCAGCCCGCGCCCACGGCGCAGTCCGTCCCTGCAACGCAGCCCACTCCAGAGGCCGCGCCGACTGCCGCGGCACAGTCTACACCCGCGCTGGAACCGACTGCGACCGCAGAGCCGACGCCGATGGCTGTAGCGCAGCCGACACCGACGAGCGAGGGAAGCGTGGTGGACCGGCTGAAGCAGAACGCGACGGACTTCGAGTACACCATCGGCAAGCGCGGCGGAACGATTACGACGGCCACGATTGCTGAGCCGCTGACGTTCAACCTGGCTATCGCAAACGACGCCTACTCGGCCGGAACTCTGAGCTACGTGTTCGAGGGGCTGACCGAGACGTCGTGGTTGACGGACGAGGTGGAGCCCAGGCTCGCGGAGTCCTGGGAGAGCTCGGACGACGGCCTGACGTGGACCTTCCGGCTGCGCCGGGACGTGACGTGGCACGACGGCGAGCCGTTCACTGCCCACGACGTGGAGTTCACGTTTAACCGCATCATCTACAACGAGGACATACCGGCGTCCGCAAGGCCGGCGTTCCACTTCAGGTTCATCAACGAGGAGACGGGGGAGTGGGAGCAGGCGCCGATGACGGTCAGGGCGTTGGACAACTTCACCGTCCAGTGCGTGCTTCCGCAGTCATTCGCGCCCTTCCTGAGGTCGATGGGCACGGCTATTTTTCCGAAGCACATCCTCGAGGAGTACGTGGACGATGGCACCTTCACCGAGGTGTGGGGTATCGACACGGACCCGGGCGAGGTGATCGGCACCGGTCCCTTCATCATCGAGAACTATGTTCCGGGAGAGACGGTTATCCTGCGCCGAAACCCCGACTACTGGATGGAGGACGGCGAGGGCAACAAGCTGCCTTACATCGAGAAACTGGTCGACATAGTGGTGCCGGACTTCGACGCGGAGTTGGCCGCGTTCATGGCAGGCGAGACGGACGTGCACGGCGTGCTTGGCGAGGAGTTGGAGCGGCTGGAGCCTCTGCAACTGGAGGGCAACTTCACCATCCACAAGCGGGGGCCGCAGTTCGGGTTTACGCTGATCGGGTTCAATCAGAACGCTCGCGTGAACGAGGAGACGGGTGAGTCTTATCTCGATCCGGTCAAGCTGGAGTGGTTCCAGCAAAAGGAGTTCCGGCAGGCGGTGGCGTACGCAGTCGACAAGGGCAGGATCATCGACGAGGTGCAGCACGGCGTCGGCTATCCCCAGTGGTCGCCGGTCAGCCCGTCGGCGGGAGACTTTCACAACCCGGACGTGCGGCGCTACGAGTACGATCTGGGTAGCGCGAGCGCGCTGTTGGACGGCCTGGGCTGGACCGACACCGATGGCGACGGGGTGCGTGAGGACGGGGACGGCAACCCGATCGAGTTCACGATGGTCACGAACGAAGGGAACTCGGTGCGGGAGCGCGTGGGCGAGATAGTCAGCGAGGGGATGAGGGACATCGGCCTGGGAGTCGATTACAAGCTGATCGAGTTCGGGGACCTGGTCAACAGGATCGTTCAGACTTTCGACTGGGAGGTGATGATCGTTGGCTTCACCGGCGGCACCGACCCGCACGGGGGCATCACCTTCTGGCATAGCGGCGAGCCGCTGCACGTGTGGAACCCGAGCCAGGAGGAGCCGGCGACCGACTGGGAGGCGGAGATCGACGAGCTGTACGTGAAGGCCAGCGCGGAGCTGGACCACGCCCAGCGGGTGGAGTACTACCACCGGGCGCAGGAGCTGGCCGCGGAGAACGTGCCGGTGATTTACACGACGCTGGCGGAGCGGCTGACGGCGGTGCGCAACGTGTTTGGCAACACGACGCCGACGCTGTACGGGATCTGGGATGAGCGATACATCTACCGGACGGACGAGTAGGGAGAGGGGACTAGTGGCGGCCTACGCCGATGTATTCGAAGCCGAGGGGCTCCAGGGCGGCCGGGGGGAGGGCGTTGCGGCCGTCGAAGATGAGGCGCGGGGGGATCATGCAGCGGGCGACGAGCTGCCAGTCGGACTCTACGATTTCGGGCCACTCGGTTAGCAGGACGAGGGCCTGGGCGCGGTTGGCGGCCTCGGCGACGCCGGGGACGAGCGCAGCCTCCGGCGGCAGTTCGGCGCGGGCGTTGTCCATGGCGCGGGGGTCGTAGGCCCGGACCTCGACGCCCTCGTCCACCAGGGCGCGCACCAGGTCGAGGGCGGGGGCGTCCCGCACGTCGTCGGTCTCCGGCTTGAAGGCGAGGCCCAGCACGCCCACACGCAGTCCGGCGAGACCGCCGCCGAACCGCTGGCGGAGCGCGTGGAGTGGAAGCAGGCGCTGGCGGTTGTTGGTGTTGATGACCGAGCGCAGCAGGTCCACCTCGACGCCGCTGGTGAGGGCGAGGTGGTCCAGGGCGCGCACGTCCTTGGGGAAGCAGGAGCCGCCGTAGCCGACGCCGGCGTGGATGCGGGCGCCGGTGCGGGAGTCCATGGCGAGGCCGGCGCTCACGTCGTCGATGGAGGCGCCGATGGAGCCGCAGAGCGAGGCGATCTCGTTGATGAAGGAGATGCGCGCGGCGAGGAAGGCGTTGCTGGCGTACTTGACCATCTCGGCGCTGGTGATGTCGGTGACCAGGTAGGGGGCGTCGATGCCGGCGTGCATTCGCCTGACGAGGTCGGCGGTGGCGTCGTCGCCCGGTTCGACGCCGACGACGATGCGGTCGGGCGATGCCCAGTCGGCGACCGCCCTGCCCTCTCGCAGGAACTCGGGGTTGGCGGCGTAGCGGATGCCGGTGCCCTTCAGCTCGAAGTCGAGGAGGCGGCGTCCGGTGCCGGGGGGGACGGTGCTCTTCATCACGACGGCGAGGTCTTCGGTGGCGACGGACTTGAGCCAGCCGACGGCGGCGCGCCCCTGGCGGAGGTCTGCGGCGCCGCCGTGGGTGGGCGGCGTGCCGGTGGCGACGAGGGCGACGTCTCCGGGCGACTCGGCGAAATCGTCGCGGTGGAGGAAGCGCAGGTTGCCGTCGCGCAGGCCGCGGGCGATCTTGGGTTCGAGGCCGGGCTCGTAGATGGGGACGCGGCCCGCGGAGAGGGCGTCCACGCGGCGGCGGTCGATGTCGATGCCGACGACGTGGTGGCCGGCGGTGGAGAGGCCGGCTGCGGCGACGGTGCCGACGTAGCCGAGGCCGACGACGGTGATTTTCAAGGGCGGTTCACCTCCGACGGGCAGGTCACAGACCTGCCCCTACAGTGCGGGTGGGGAAGGGACTGCTGGTTGGGCGGCGATTTGGCGGATGCCTTTGGAGGCGGGGATTAGGGGTTCCCAGCCGATTAGGGACTTGGCTTTGGAGTAGTCGGCGGACTTGCGGAGCTCCTCGAAGTCGCCGCGGGGGTTGGGGATGACGTGGACGACCTCACCGCCGACGATGGCGGCGATGTCGTTGACGGAGGTCTCCTCGGTGGGGCCGATGTTGAGGGCGACGTTCTCGCCCTCGGGCAGGTCGGCGGCGGCGGCGAGCACGTTGGCTCTCACGACGTCGGAGACGTGGGTGTAGCCGCGGGTCTGCTCGCCGTCGCCGTAGACGGTGAGGGGCTTGCCGGCGTCTCGCAGGCGCATGAAGTGGGGGATGACGAGGACGTAGGCGCCCTGGGTGGCCTGCCTGGGGCCGTAGACGTTGAAGTAGCGGAGGGAGGCGATGCGGAGGCCGAAGAGGCGGGCGAAGATGGCGGCGTACTGCTCGCCCATGAGCTTCTGGAGGGCGTAGGGCGACTTGGGGTTGGTCGGCATGTCCTCGCGCATGACGTGGGTGGGCTGGTCGCCGTAGACGCTGGATGAGGAGGAGTAGACGACGCGGGGGACGCCGTTTTCGCGGGCGGCCTGGAGGACGTTGAGGGTGCCGGTGACGTTCACCTGGTGGGTGCCGACGGGGTCCTCGATGGAGCGGGGGATGCGGGCCCAGGCGGCGGTGTGGAAGATGCAGTCGGCGCCGCGGGCGGCGTCGTTGACGGCGTCGGGGTCGGTTATGGAGGCCTCGACGAGGGTGGCGGCCGGGTTGGCGCGGTCGCCCTCGCTGGTGGAGAAGTCGTCGAGGGCGACGACGTCGTGGCCGAGCTCGACGAGGCGGTCGACGAGGCTGGAGCCGATGAAGCCGCAGCCGCCGGTTACCAGGTAACGCATGGGGTGTGTCCTCGCGGGTGTCTGGCGCGCTGTCCGCGCGCGGGGATTATGCTAACATAATCAAGGCTCGCGGGAGAGGGGCGTCACCCCCATCCTAGCCTTCCCCCGTCAAGGGGGAAGGGACTATCGGTAGGGGGCGTCACCCTCACCCTGGCCCTCTCCCATCAAGGGAGAGGGGACTAGCGGCGGTGGGCGTCACCCCCATCTTGACCCGTTCGACAAGCTCAGGGTAGGCTCTTCCCCTGCGAGGGGGAAGGGACTAGCGGTAGGGGGCGTCACCCTCACCCTGGCCCTCTCCCATCAAGGGAGAGGGGACTCGGAAGGGTTGCAGATGGGATTTTGAAAGAAGTGATGCATTTCGTTGCATTTGGTTGCGTTCCGGCCTAAGTGTTCCGTTTTCGTGGTGGGGCAAGCTGGTTTTGAGCGGCTGGCGAAACGCCTGTGAACCGGATTTGGGCGATGCTGCAACGGTTTCCGCGCCGGGTGCAACGGCGGCACCCCCATCCTGACCCGTTCGACAGGCTCAGGGCAGGCTCTTCCCCTGCGAGGGGGAAGGGACTGAGTGGGCGACGGCGTGGCGAGGCGGCGGACGCTGGGGGCCGGTGCGCGGTCGGTGTCAAGCATGTGGGGATAGTAGCACGGATGTGCGGGGGTGTCAATGGGGGGTGGCTATGAAGCTGAGCGTGGACAAGGAAGCGGACGCCCTGTACCTCCGCCTCGACGACTCTCAAATAGTCGAGTCCGAAGAGGTTTCGCCGGGTGTTGTGCTCGACTTTAATGAGGCAAACGAAGTGGTTGGAGTGGAGATGCTGAACCTCTCGAAGCGCTCGTCCAGGCTCAATCTGTCGGCGCTGCAATTCGAGGCGGTTTGAGCGGCGGCTGGCAACGTCTTGGAGGTGAGGGTCTGATGGGGATTACGATTGCCGAGATGGAGGGCAAGCGCGCCCGGGAGATCGCGGATGAGTGGCGCTCGCGGGGTTATGAGGTGGCGATTGGACCTACTCAAGAGCAGTTGCCGCCATTCCTCGCCGGGTTCAGCCCTGACCTTCTGATGCAAAAGGGGGACAAGGCAATCGTCGTCGAAGTGAGGTCAAGGCCCACTATGGAGAAGGAGGGCCGTCCGTCCGGGCTTGCGGCCGCGTTGGAAGAGAGGCCCGGATGGACCTACTGGTTGGCGCAGGTGAACGTGGGTGAACAATTGAGGACACCGAAAGGCGCGCGGGCGTTGGACCGTTCGGATGTGCTGGATTGCGCGGCGGCGTCGGAGCGGCTGCTGGAGGCGGGTTTCGCGGAGGCGGCGTTCGTGCAGGCTTGCGCGGCCGCCGAGGGCGCGGTTAGGATTCTGCTGGACGAGGAGGGGGAGCTGCTGGGGCGGCCTCCGTCGGAGCACGCCATCACGCTGGCGACGCAGGAGGGCGTCATTTCGATGGACAGCTACTTCTTTCTGACGGACGCGGTGCGGAGGAGGAACGCGCTGGTGCACGGGTTCGGATTGGACGAGACGGACGCGGAGTCGGTGCGGGCGGTGGTGGACGCGGCGAGGCGGCTGTTGGAGGGGGAGTGATGGGGTAACGCTGCGTGGCTAACGGGATTTTCTTCACCAAGGAGTTTTGGCCCACTGTCGGCGGAATCGGAGAGCACTCTCACCAGATGGCCAGGCACCTGACCGAATTGGGAGAGAACATCACCCTGCTCCACCATGTGCCGGAGGGGCTTGAGGGTGACGACGAGTTTGCCCGGCTCAGAGTAAGCGTGGTCACGCGCGACAACGTGGATGAGGAGGCCGTGAGCGAGATCAATAGCAAGGTCAGGACGGTGATGGGGGAAAATTGCTGACTGGAATGGGAGTACGTGGACTTCATCGAAAAGTCACCACAGGGTAAGTTTGTATTCACCCGTTGCCTGATACCAAAGATGGGAGGAGTTTGACATGAGCTTGTTGCCACACGGCTTTAAGCAGGGCATACGCGCCGCAATAAGGCGTGTCACTGGCTTTGACGTAAGGATAGCGAGCAATTACAACCTGGATGAGCAGACCTACTTTGGCAACGACTGGGGTCTACGCAGAACTCTGCATTTCGAGCGTCTCTTGCAACAGGTGGAAGACATTGACGGCGTAATCGTGGAGTGCGGAGTTGGTGCGGGCACCAGTATCTTCAACTGGATGCTGCTTACCAAGACGGTCGCGCGCCCCCGCAAGGTGTGGGGGTACGACACCTTCAAGGGTATACCGGAGGCCACACAAGAGGACGGACACCACAACCGCATAATGACGGGAGCCTGGAATTACAGCCAGCGCCGTGTGCGAGAGTTACTCCGCTTCAACGGGCTAAACCAAGATGAGCTCGATGCAATTCTGTTCATAGAGGGGGAGGTTAGCCGATACACTGCCGGATTACTTCGGCGGCCCCATTGCGTTGATACACCTTGATATAGACTTCTATGCAAGCTACAAGGCTGCGCTCAGGTACCTGTGGCCACATTTGGCTATAGGAGGCATTGTGGCGTTCGACGAGTACCGCCACATTAGCTTCCCAGGCGCAACCCAAGCGGTTGACGAATTCTTTGCAGAACGTGCAGAGCGTCCCAAGAAATCCCATGTGAGCCCGCACTGGTACATCGTTAAGGAAGAACAGTGACTACGCGCCCGCCCACCAAGATTGCGCTGTTTACGGGCTCGATGAGGGGTGGAGGCGCGGAGCGAGTGATGCTGGCGCTGGCGGCGGGTCTCGCACAACGAGGCTTGAAGGTGGACCTTGTTCTGATGCATGCGACAGGCGAGTACATGCACGCCGTGCCGGATGGCGTGAGGGTTATCGACCTAGATGTCCGCAAACTGGTCACGTTCGTTGCGGATTTCCTACGTTACGTCCGCCGTGAGCGCCCTTGCATTGTTTTGTCGGCGCTTCTGCTCCCGGACTTGGCCGCTTTGGTCGCAAAGGTCGTGTTTGGCAGTCGAATGCGTCTTTACTCGTGGCACCACACCATGTTCACCAGTGCTTTTGAAGTGGCGAGCTTTAGAACTCGCCAATATATGAGGCTGGTTTGGCTGTTACTTCCGATTGCCGATCAAATAGTCGCCGTATCTGATGGAGTGTCCGACGACCTGCGAAGGCGAAGCTCCCGCACCGCTGATAAGACTGTTACCGTCTACAACCCTGTGGTGTCTACAGACATCAACGAACTATCTGCATGCGGCTTACATCACCCCTGGTTTGGCGCTGACACACCTACCATACTCTCGGTTGGCCGCCTTTCACCAGAGAAAGACTATCCTACGCTGCTAAGGGCGTTCGCGGAGGTGGCGCGGTCGCGGTCGGCGCGGCTGGTGATACTGGGTCAGGGGCCGGAGCGGGAGAGTCTGCTGGAGCTGGCGTCGCGGCTGGGGATAGAGGACCGGTTGGACCTGCCGGGGTTCGACGTCAATCCGTTCCGGTACATGGCGAGGGCGTCAGTGTTCGTGCTGTCGTCGAGGTTCGAGGGGTTTCCGAACGTGCTGCCGGAGGCGATGGCGTGCGGCGCGCCGGTGGTGAGCACGGATTGCCGGAGCGGGCCGAGCGAGATGCTGGAGGGCGGAAAGTGGGGTCGGCTTGTGCCGGTGGGGGACTGGCGGGCGATGGCGTGGGCTATCGAGGCGACGCTGGATGATCCGATGCCGGCGGAGGAGTTGAAGGCGCGGGCGTCGGTGTATTCGGTGGAGGCGTCGGTGGACAAGTACCTCGAATTACTGATTGGAGACGGTGGCAGAAGCTAAGTTGCGAACCGGCAGAATCGCGCTGCTTACGGGGTCGATGCGGGGCGGGGGCGCGGAGCGAGCGATGCTGACGCTGGCCACGGCGTTCGCAGAGCGGGGCGTGGGCGTGGATCTCGTTCTGGTCAAGGCGGAAGGCGAATACCTGGACATGGTGCCGGAGGGCGTCCGGGTGGTCGATCTGGACTCGCGCAGGACGCTGACGGCGGTGCCAAGGTTTCTGCGCTACGTCCGTCGGGAGAGGCCGGTGGCGCTAATGTCTACACTTACGACGTCGGACGCGGCGTCGCTTGTAGCAAAGCTCTTGAACGGCAGGCGGTCTCGGGTAGTCGTGCGGCAGGCGAACACGTTCAGTGACCTTTTCGCCCTTCGGGACTTCAAGAATCGCCAGGTGTTGCGGGTGGTGAGGCTGCTGATGCCATTGGCGGACGGCATCGTGGCGGTGTCCGAGGGCGTTGCGACTGACCTGCGGGATCAGGTTCCGCGGGCCGCAGGCAAGATAGTCACCGTCCACAATCCGGTTGTGGGGCCCGGGCTGGTGGAGCAGGCGGCGGAGGCGGTGGAGCATCCGTGGTTTGGGGACGGCGAGCCGGTGGTGCTGGCGGCGGGTCGGATGTCGGCTGAGAAGGACTACCCTACCCTGTTGCGGGCGTTCGCGGAGGTGGCGCGGTCGCGGTCGGCGCGGCTGGTAATCCTGGGGCAGGGTCCGGAGCGGGAGAGTCTGCTGGAGCTGGCGGCGCGGCTGGGGATAGAGGACCGGTTGGACCTGCCGGGGTTCGACGTCAATCCGTTCCGGTACATGGCTAGGGCGTCAGTGTTCGTGTTGTCGTCGAGGTTCGAGGGGTTTCCGAACGTGCTGGCGCAGGCGATGGCGTGCGGGGCGCCGGTGGTGAGCACGGACTGCCGGAGCGGGCCGAGCGAGATGCTGGAGGGGGGCAAGTGGGGTCGGCTGGTTCCGGTGGGGGACTGGCGGGCGATGGCGCGGGCTATCGAGGCGACGCTGGATGACCCGATGCCGGCGGAGGCGCTGAGGGCGCGGGCGGGGGTGTACTCGGTGGAGGCGTCGGTGGAGCGGTATCTGGAGGTGTTGTTGGGGGGGAGGGGGTAGGCGGGGGTTTTAGATTCCTCGGCTACGCTCGGAATGACAGGGAAGGGGGCGCTCGGAATGACAGGGAAGGGGGCGCTCGGAATGACAGGGAAGGGGGCGCTCGGAATGACAGGGAAGGTGGCGCGAGGGGGAAGGGATAAGTGGAGAGGCCGTCACCCCCCATCTTGACCCTTCGGCAGGCTCAGGGCAGGCTCTTCCCGCTGGGACGGGGAAGGGACAGGGCGGTCACCCCCATCCTAACCTTCCCCCGTCAAGGGGGAAGGGACAATCGGTAGGGCGTTAGGTTCGGAGGATGAGTGTAACGATGACGCCGACCTGGGAGAGCAAGAAGGCGACGCCAAAGGCCAGCACGGCGCGTGTGAGGCGGTCTAAACGGGCGATGATGTGCGCCTCGAATGCGTCGAGGCGGGCTTCGAGTGCGTCGAAACTGGCGGCGAGTGCGTCGAAGCGGGCGGTGTTGGAGGGGTCGTGGGGCGAGTGCATAGTGGCGCTACGTTCGCAGCACGAGTGTGACGATTACGCCGACTTGGGCGAGTGCAATGGTGACGCCTGCGCCCAGCATGGCGAGTATGAGGCGGTCGATGCGCGCGTTGACTGCATCGATGCGCGCGTTGGCCGCATCCAACCCGGCGCGCACTTCGGCCAGACCTTGCCGCAGGTCTTCTCGACCTTGCCGCAGGTCTTCTCGTATTGCGGCGATGGTGGCGGCGTGCTCCTCGGTGCGGCCTTCGAGCACACCGAGGCGGGATTCGGTGGTCATGGGGCGGCCCCTTTCGCCGTCAGTATAGCAGAAGTGGGGGCGAGTGGCGTGCAGGGGCTTTAGATTCCTCGGCTCCGCTTCGCTGCGCTCGGAATGACAGGACAGGATAGGGGGCGCTCGGAATGACAGGATAGGGGGCCGGGGGAAAGGGACAAGTGGTATGCTGTGGATGGCTAATGTCGCGAAAGGAGGAGCTGAGGCGTGACGCCTGCGGAGAGGTTACGGGATAGAATCGAGCGGAGGGAGGCGGTGGTGTGCGTGGTGGGCCTGGGCTACGTGGGGCTGCCGCTGGCGGTGACGTTCGCGGAGGCGGGATTTCGGGTGGTGGGGGTGGATACGGACGCGGAGCGGGTGGCGGCGGTGAACGCGGGGCGGTCGCACGTGCCGGACGTGGCGTCGGAGGCGGTGGCGCGGCTGGCGCTCGACGAGGGCAGGCTGAGCGCGGCGATGGGGTACGACGCGGTGGGCGAGGCGGACGCGGTGCTGATTTGCGTGCCGACGCCGCTGGGGAAGACGCGGGACCCGGACGTGTCGTACATCGTGGCGGCGGCGAGCGAGGTGGCGCCTCGGTTGCGGGAGGGGGCGCTGGTGGTGCTGGAGAGCACGACTTATCCGGGGACGACGGAGGAGTTGGTGCTGCCTCGGCTGGTGGGGGGGCACCCCCATGCCCTGGATTCCCGCTTTCGCGGGAATGACGGTGGGGAACGCGGGAATGACGCGGCGGGCGCTACGGGGAAGGGACAAGAGGAGAGGCCCCCTCACCTCAATCCTCTCCCACGCGGGGGAGAGGAGGTCTTGATGGCGCCGGTTGGGTGGGAGGTTGGGCGGGACTTTTTTTTGGCGTTTTCGCCGGAGCGGGTGGACCCGGGGCGGGAGGACTGGACCATCGCCAACACGCCGAAGGTCATCGGCGGGGTCACGGAGGCTTGCACGGAGGCGGCGGCGTGCCTGTACGGGGCGGCCATCGAGAGGGTGGTGGCGGTGTCGTCGTCGCGGGCGGCGGAGATGGTGAAGTTGCTGGAGAACACGTTCCGGGCGGCGAACATCGCGCTGGCGAACGAGATGGCTATCATGTGCGGCCACCTGGGCCTGGACGTGTGGGAGGTGATCGACGCGGCGTCCAGCAAGCCGTTCGGGTTCATGCCGTTCTACCCCGGGCCGGGACTGGGCGGCCACTGCATCCCGGTGGACCCTCACTACCTGGTGTGGAAGATGCGGACGCTGGGGTACACGGCGCGGTTCATCCAGCTCGCGGACGAGATCAACTCGGCGATGCCGCAGCACGTGGTGCTGGAGGTCACGCGGGCGCTGGGGAGCGAGTCCAAGCCGCTGAACGGGGCGCGGGTGCTGGTGCTGGGCGTGGCGTACAAGCCGGACGTGGGGGACACGCGGGAGTCTCCGGCGCTGGACCTGATACACCTGCTGAGGCAGCAGGGCGCGGTGGTGGAGTACCACGACCCGCTGGCGCCGAACATACGGGAGGCGGGGCTGGAAATGGTGAGCGTGGGCACGGAGGGCGAGCCGACGCTGGGGGAGGCGCTGGCGTCGTCGGACTGCGTGGTGGTGGTGACGGACCACAGCAGCTACGACTGGGCGGACGTGGTGGCGCGGAGCCGGCTGGTGGTGGACACGCGGAACGCGGTGGCGCGGGCAGGTGTGACGGGGGGGAGGGTGTTCAAGCTGTGAGGGGGAAGCGTCACCCCCATCCTAACCTTCCCCCGTCAAGGGGGAAGGGACATGGGTGCGGCCCGTCAAGGGGGAAGGGACTTGGGTGCGGCCCGTCGAGGGGGAAGGGACTTTTGGTGCTGGGCGGATGTGCGGAATAGCGGGGGTCGTGTACCGGGACGGGCGGCCGGTGGACCGCGGTGTGGTGGCGCGGATGGGGGCGTGTCTGCGGCACCGGGGGCCGGACGGCGAGGGACAGTACACGGGCCGCGGCGTTGGGCTGGCGCACACGCGGCTGAGCATCATCGACCTGAGCGAGAGCGGGCGGCAGCCGATGCGGTCGGAGGACAGGCGGTACGTCGTTTCGTACAACGGGGAGGTGTACAACTTCCGGGAGCTGCGGCAGACGCTGGAGAAGCGCGGCCACGAGTTCCGGGGGCGGTCGGACACGGAGGTGGTGCTGCGGGCGTTCGTCGAGTGGGGGGAGTCGTCGTTCGCGATGCTGGAGGGGATGTTCGCGCTGGCGGTGTGGGACGAGGCGGAGCGGCGGCTACACCTGGCGCGGGACCGGTTCGGCATCAAGCCGCTGTACTACCACGCGGACGCGGAGCGCGTCGTGTTCGGGTCGGAGATCAAGGCGCTGCTGGCGTCCGGCGAGGTGGGGCGCGCGCTGGACTGGGCGGGTCTGCACGAGTACCTGTACTACAACACGGCGCTGGGGGAGCGGACGATGTTCGCGGGCGTGCGCAAGCTGCCGCCGGGGCACGCGCTGACGCTGGACGGCGAGGGCGCGCGGGTGTGGGAGTACGCGTCGGTGTTCGACGCGGAGGCGGTGGAGGACGACTACGCGACGGCGGTCGAGCGGGTGCGGGAGTTGCTGGAGCGGGCGGTGAAGGCGCACCTGGTGAGCGACGTGCCGGTGGGGGTGTTCCTGAGCGGTGGCATCGACTCGTCGGCGATCACGGCGTTCGCGGCGAAGCACTACGGGGGCAGGCTCAAGACGTTCTCGGCGGGGTTCGACTTCGACGGGGGAGTCAACGAGCTGCCCAAGGCGCGGGCGGTCGCGGAGCACTTCGGGACGGACCACCAGGAACTGCACGTGTCCGGCGGCGACGTGTCGGGGGTGATCGAGCGGCTGGTGCGGTGCCACGACCAGCCGTTCGGGGACGCGGCGAACATTCCGCTGTACCTGCTGTGCGAGCAGCTCGGTGACGGCGACAAGGTGGTGCTGCAGGGCGACGGGGGCGACGAGGTGTTCGCGGGGTACAAGCCACACTCTCTCATGGCGATGGAGCGGTGGGCGACGCTGTTCGCGCGGGCGACGTCGTGGGCGGCGCCGTTAGCGACGGATCGAGTACGGTACTACGGGGTGGCGCAGCGGCTGAACAACACGGACCCGGCGCTGCGGTACGCGATGGTGATGGCGGACCGGCGGGCGGGGGCGCATCCGACGCGGGTGTTCGCGCCGGGCGCGCGGACGATGCTGGAGGCAAGCGACCCGTTCGCGAGGTACCGGGAGTTGTATCACAGGTTCGCGGGGCTGGACACGGCGCAGCGGGCGCTGTACACCGATAGCGCCATCATCCTGCCGGACCTGTTCTTCGAGAAGGTGGACAAGGCGACGATGGCGCACGGCGTGGAGGTGCGGGTGCCGCTGGTGGACACGCGGCTGGCGGCCTACGTGATGGGGCTGCCGTCGAAGTACAAGATACGGTGGACGCACAAGAAGCGCATCCTGCGGCGGGCGCTGCGGGGCGTGGTGCCGGACGAGATACTGGACATGCCGAAGGTGGGGTTCGGGGTGCCCGCGGGATACTGGCTGAGGACCACGCTGGCCGGGTACATGAAGGACGTCCTGCTGGATGATGCGCGAAGCAGCGCCTCTCTGTTCGACGCGGAAGTGCTGCGGACGCTCATCGACGACCACGTGGAGGGCCGGCGCAACTACGGCACGTTCCTGTACAGGCTGCTCAACCTGGCGCTGTGGTACGACGAGTACGGCGTGGCGGCGTGACGGACGTGGGAGGCTCGCGCGGCCACGCGATGTTCGTCATCAGCGGGCTGGAGCGCGGGGGGGCGGAGCGGCAGCTCGTCATCGTGGCGAACGGGCTGGCGGCGAGAGGCTGGCGGGTCACGGTGCTCTCCTACCTGCCCTTCTCGGAGACATCGCTGCGGATCGAGGTGGAGGAATCCACGGTGCGGCTGTTGAGTCTCGCCGCTACCGGCGGCGCGGGCAAGCTTGTTGGGCTAGCCAGGGCAGTTGCGGTTGTGCGACGGGAGAAGCCGGACGCGCTGGTCGGGTTCATGTTCCACGGCATCATGACGGCGCGGGTGGCCGGACGGATCTGTGGCGTGCCAGCGGTGGTGTCCGCAGTGCGCAGCGAGACGCACAGCCGAATGAGGGAGCGTGTGCTGGGCGCCACCGGCCGGCTGACGGACGCGGTGACGGTGATGTCCGAGAGCCTGGCGTCGCGGCTCGCGGAGAGGGGTGTCGCCGACCGGGCGCGGCTGGTGGTCATCCCGAACGCGGTGGACTTCGGGCGTTTCGCGGCGGGCGGATGCCGGGCCCAGACGCGGCGCGCGCTGGGTGTTGGCGAGGGCGAGTTCGTGTGGCTGGCGGCGGGACGGCTGGTGCCGGAGAAGGACTACGCTGGGCTGCTGCGGGCGTTCGGGGCGCTTGGGGAACGGCGGGCGCGGCTGTTCATCGCGGGGGACGGACCGCTGCGGGGGGAGCTGGCGCGGATAGTGGAGGAGCTGGGCCTCTCGGGGCGGGTCCGGCTGCTGGGGTTGCGCGACGACATGGCGGCGCTGTACAGGGCGTGCGACGCGCTGGTGCTGTCGTCGGCGTGGGAGGGAATGCCGAACGTGGTGCTGGAGGCGATGGCGTCCGGGAGGCCGGTGGTGGCGACTGCGGTGGGGGCCGTGCCGGAGATGGTGGCGGACGGCGAGGCGGGGTACGTCGTGCCGGCGGGCGATTCAGCGGCGCTTGCGGACGCGCTGGGGCGGATGATGTGCCTGGCGCCGGACGAGCGGCGGGCGATGGGCGAGGCGGGACGTCGGGCGGTGCGGGAGCGGCACTCGGTGGAGAGCGTGATCGACGGATGGGATGAGCTGTTCGGCCGGCTGCTGGAGGGCAAGGCACGGTGACGGAACTGCCGCGGTCGGTGGTCATCACCACCAACTCGGGCGAGCGGCTGGTCCGGTTTCGCGCGCCGATAGTGCGGGCGCTGGTCAAGCGGGGCGTGCGGGTGTACGCGGTGGCGCCGCCTGGGGACTTCGCGGGCGAGATCGAGGCGCTGGGCGCGGAGTTCGTGACGTGGCGGCTTAGCCGCGGCGGGGTCAACCCCTTCGCGGAGGCGGCGTCGCTGGCGTCGCTGGCGGGCATCTACCGCAGGCTGAGGCCGGACATCGCGCAGCACTTCACGATCAAGCCGAACGTGTACGGGGCGATTGCGAGCAGGCTCGCGGGGGTGCCGGTCGTGGTGGGCGGCGTGACGGGGCTGGGGTACGCGTTCGCGGCGGGCGGGCGCCGGTCCGCGTTGGGCACGGTTGCTAGGCTGCTGTACCGGCTGGCGGCGGCGCTGAGCGATTCCATTACTTTTCAGACGGAGCATGACGCCGAACTGTTCTTCAAAGGATCTGGCAGGTCGAGGCGAAAGGCTACGGTGGTACCGGGGGGCTCCGGCGTCGACCTATCGGTCTTCGGCCAAGAGGTCGTGAGCGGGGAGGCCCGGCGGGAGATGAGAGACGCGCTTGGGATACCGGAGGGCGCGCCGGTAGTGACGATGGCGTCGCGGCTGCTGTACGACAAGGGCGTCGCGGAGTTCGTGGAGGCGGCGCGGGCCGTGAGGGCGCATAGGCCGGATGCGGTGTTCGTGCTGGCAGGAGAGAGGGACGCGGGCAACCGGGAGTCGGTGGTGGAGCGGGACCTGGCAGCCTGGCGCGAGTCCGGCGACGCGGTTTTGCCCGGTCACGTGGGCGACGTGCCGCACCTGCTGGCAGTTTCGGATGTGGTAGCCCTGCCCTCGTACCACGAGGGGGTGCCGCGTGCGCTGATCGAGGCGGCGGCGATGGGTAGGGCTGTCGTGGCGACGGACATACCGGGGTCGGCGGCTGTGGTTGACGACGGGGTAAACGGGACGCTGGTTCCGCCGCGGAATGCCGGTGCGCTGGCGGCTGCCATCGATGCGCTGCTGGATGACGCTGAGCTGAGGGAGAGGTACGGCGACGCTGGGCGGCGCAAGGCCGAGCGGGAGTTCGATGAGAGGGTGGTTGCGGCGCGGTACGTGGCTGAGTACGCGCGGCTGTGGCGAGCGAGGCGTGGTGGTGGGCGTTGAGGCGGCGGGTCTGGTGAGCGGCGTTGGTGCACGCCTTCTGGATTCCCGCTTTCGCGGGAATGACGATGAAGTCAAGCTATGGCTGGTGTACAATGGCGCCCAGCCGAAATCCCGGAAGGAGGACTCCGAATGCAAACTTCGCAGGGTGCCGGGCGCGTCGTGTATCGCCGCGTCGAGGCCGGTGTTTCGCTGGTGTCCGACCTGGAGGCGTTCGCTTTGGCGGAGGGGATTACGCATGCCGCTATCACGTCGTGCATAGGCAGCCTGCGCCAGTTGAAGCTGAGGAACCTGTGCAGGCATGACGCGGAGGGTTCGCCGGAGTTCGAGAGGACCACGCTCGACGAGAACCTGGAGCTGGTTAGCGCCGAGGGATACGTCCAGCCGCTGCCCGAGGGTGGGATTCGGGTCCACGTGCATCTGGCAGCGGCCCGTCCGTCCGGCGAGATGATCGGCGGACACTGCGAGGACGCGACGACCTACACCGGCGCTTACCTGTACCTGCAGGTGCTGGAGGAGGCTTGATTCCGACAGCTCCAGGAGAGGGTGTCGGACGAGGCGGCGCTGAGATGGACAGGGACCTCTGGAGCTACGAGCGCGGCAGCGGAATGAGCAGGCGGCGGTTTCTGCAACTGCTTGCCGCCGGGGGCGCGGCGGCCGTGCTGGCCGCCTGTGCTGGCACTGGCCCACAAGCACCTTCACTCACGCCTGAGGCGGCGGGCGACGTGGCGCCGGCACCGTGGTTCAAGGATCCCGCGCCATTCATCATGCGCGACGGCGGCCTTGAGTCGCGACTCGAGGACATGCGGGGCGTGATTACTCCCAACCGCTTGTTCTTCGTTCGGAATAACTCCGAGAGCATCGACGTGGACGCCTCCTCGTGGCGGCTTTCGGTCGAGGGCGATGGGGTTAGAAGGCCGATTGCGCTGTCCTACAGGGACCTGCAGAACATGCCAAGTACAACGCTGGTCTCGTACCTGGAGTGCGCAGGCAACCATCGGGCCATGTTTGGGCTGGTGAATGGGCGAGTGGCCGAGGGCACGCAGTGGGAGCGTGGGGCGGTTGGCAATGCGGAGTGGACGGGGGTGCGGCTGCGAGACGTGCTCGAACTTGCGGGCGTAACCGGGGACGCGGAGAGCGTCCTGCTGGTGGGACTGGATGAAAACTCGCCTGAAGGGGGCTTCCGGCGGGCGATGCCGGTCGCCAAGGCGACTGACCCCGGCACGCTTCTGGCATACGGCATGAACGGCGAGACGCTGTCGAGAGACCACGGGTACCCCCTGCGCGCGGTTGTGCCGGGATGGGTCGGCAGCTCATGGATCAAGTGGCTGGGTCGCATCGAGGTGTCGTCCGAACGGCACTGGACGCGCAACAACACAGGCTCCTACGTGCTCATTGGCGACGGCTATCCGCCGGAAGGGGAGGCGGACGGCGTAGTTGTGACCACACAGACCGTCAAAAGCGCACTGGCTCTTCCCTGGCCCGCCGAGATTCCGTCTTCACGGCAGCGCATTCACGGATACGCGCACTCCCCCAACCCAATCACGCGAGTGGAGTGGAGCGCGGATTCCGGGTCGACGTGGAGCGATGCGGAGGTCGACGTTACAGCGTCGCCGTATTCCTGGACCCGGTTCGAGTTCGAGTGGTCGGGGGGTCCGGGTGAGTACACCATCATGTCGCGCGCGACGGACGAGGCCGGAAATACGCAGCCGGGCGCTGTGCCGTTCAATCGGAAAGGCTACCTGTTCAACCAGCCGCTGCCGCATCCGGTGACGGTGGTGTGAGGTAAGGCTCAGACGCGGGGTGGCGCTTGTGCGATAATGTGGCCGACCAGATTTGATTCAGCCACGCAGGACGATAGATGACAGCGACACAGACCGACGGCGGCCAATTGCTGGAGACCGCGATGGAGATCGCCTCACGGGTGCGGGACGCAGGAGCCCGTATCGAGGAGGGACGGCGTATTCCGGTGGAGCTGTCGGATGAGCTGGCCGACAAGGGTTTCTTCCGGCTGCTACTTCCCAGGTCGCTGGGAGGCGCAGAACTGGAGCACCCTGACTTCCTGAAGATAGTGCGGGTGTTCGCCGAGGCGGACGCCAGCGTTGGATGGTGCGTAAACCAGAACAACGTCTTCTCGACGAACTCGGTGCGTGTGTCCCGGGAGACCGCGACGGAGATATGGGGCGTCCAGAGGAACGTGGTCACGAACGGGCCGCCGATACCGAGTTCGCGAGCGGACGTTGTCGACGGCGGATACCGGCTGAGCGGACGGTGGAATTTCAGCAGCGGCATTCCGCACGCCACGTGGGTCGCGGCGCTGACGCCGGTGTACCAGCCGGGTGAGTCCGAGTCGTCCGAGATGCTCACACTGCTGCTGCCAAGGAGCCAGGTAAAGGTGCTGGACGTGTGGCACGTCGGTGGGCTACGGGGCACCGGCAGCCACAGCTTCGAGGCGGATGGGGTGTTTGTGCCGGCGGCTCGCGCGTATCCGGCGGACGCGCCCTCCAGCGAGCCGGGGCCGATCTATATCATCCCGACGACGCTGCTGTTCTGCTCGGGATTCGCGAACGTCGCGCTGGGCGCATCGCGAGCGGCGCTCGACGAGGCGATAGCGATGACGAGGGGCAGGACGCAGCACTTCCAGCAGGAGAGGATGAGCGAGCTCGCTACGACTCAGCGCATGGTAGGGCAGGCGGAGGCCAGGTGGAACGGGGCGCGGGCGTTTCTCGACGAGGCGGCGTCGGCGATGTGGGCGGGCGCGAAGGCGAATCTCTCGCTGACGATGGCGGAGCGGATGGCGGTCCGGCTGGCCAGCACCCACGCCATCCGGGAAGCCGCCGAGGTGGTGGATGTGGCGTACTCGCTGTTCGGCTCGCGCGCCATATTCGCGGAGGGGCCGGTGCTGCGCCGCTTCCAGGACGTGCACACCATCACCCAGCAGGTGCAAGGCCGGTTGAGTCACTACGACACGGCTGGGCAGTTCTATCTCGAAATGGAGCCAGAGGGGATTTTCTAGCCGTCGGAGAGGAAGACGGACTTGCAAAACCCGGCATGTACACGTATACTCTAATACAGTACACGTACACTGCAAAAGGAGCGTCAGGCCAGGATGAAACAGAAGCTCACCATAACCATTGATGCCGAATTGGTGCCCAAGGCCAAGCGGTACGCCAAGTCGAAGGGCGTGTCGTTGTCGTCGCTTGTCGAGCAGTCCCTCAAGGAGATGGCCGGCGAGTACTCCACGACGTTCTCTTCGCGCTGGCGGGGCAGGTTTCAGGCCGCGGACATCCAGGGCGATCCTCGGTACGACAGGCTGGCAGAGAAGTATCTCAGTTGATGCTTCTGGATACAGACGTACTTATAGACCTCGCCCTGGACCGGCGGCCGCATTCGGAGCACGCCTCGGAGCTGCTGGATCACATCGAGCGCGGCGGAGAGGCCGGGTCCATCGCCTGGCATTCGGTATCGAATCTCTACTACATCGTGTCGCCCACGCTCGGCGGCGCGAACGCACGCGACTTCATAATGGAGCTGACTCGCTTCGTCGGCGTGGCCGCCACCGATACCGCGGGGATTCGCTACGCCGCCGAGCTTCCGATGGGGGACTTCGAGGACGCGATGCAGGTGGCGGCCGCCCTTGCCTGCGGCGCGAGGCAGATCGTGACCAGAAACGTGCGGGACTACGAACGCTCTCCAGTCCCGGCTATCACGCCGCGGCAGGCGCTGAGCGGGCTGTTTTGACTCATGGGAACGAAGGTTGGGAGTTGGAGAAGACTACTAATGCGATTGTCGATAAGGGCCTGGCCCATCGTCCTAGTGGTTCTGGCGGTAGTGACGCCGGCCGCGGCGGCCTGCGCCGACGGTGAAGAGGATACGCCGTTCAGGATAGGCGTCATGGAGTCGCTGACGGGGCCGGGCGAGACCTACGGCACGGTGGCGAACCAGTCGAAGCAGATGGCGGCGGACGAGATTAACGCGGCTGGGGGCGTCGACGGGCGGAGACTGGAGCTTGTGGTGGAGGACTCGCAGTGCAGCGCCAAGGAGGCGATCGCCGCGTACCGGAAGCTGACCGACGTTGACGACATCAAAATCATACTGGGCACCTCGTGCAGCGGGGCTATGCTGGGCGTCGCGCCGCTGGCGGAAGAGGAAGGCGTGATCCTCTTTTCGGGGCTGGCGAGCAATCCGGACATCGCCGACGCGGGCGACTACATATTCCGCACGCAGATAAGCGATATCGAGGTTGGGATCGTAACGGGGAACGTCCTGTGGGCGGACGGGGTCCGCACGCTGGCGACCATCACCGAGTCCACGGACTACGCGGAGGGGGTCAGGCGCAACTCGGTGGAGCAGTTCGAGAAGCTGGGTGGAAAGGTGGTTGCCGAGGAGAAGTTCGCGTCCGACGTGACGGACTTCAGGTCGCAGCTCCAGAAGCTGTTCGCAGAGGATCCCGACGCGCTGCACCTGTCGCCTCAAGCAGAGTTCACGGCGGGGACGATCATCAAGCAGGCGCGCGAGGTGGGATACGACGGCCCCATCTACGCGGAGACGGTGTCGGTGGGAACGACCGCTCTCGAAATCGCGGGGGACGCGGCGACAGGGATGAAGGCGGTTACCGCCGACCTCGACCCGGACAACGAGAAGGCGCAGGAGGTGCTGGCGAACTTCAGGGAGCGCTACAACTACGTCACTTTGCCATGGCACCTGGGGTCGGCGTACGACGACGTGTACATAGCTGCCGAGTGTCTGAAGCAGACCGGCGACGACCAGGACGCGGACGGCTTCCGCGACTGCATGTACGCGATCACCTGGAGCGGGGCGATAGGCGACAACTACAGCTTCGACGAGCGGGGCGAGGTAGTCGGGCTGTCCAGGGTGGTGGTGGAGGTGCTGCCGACGGCGGAGCGGACGGAGGACAAGAAGTACAGGGTTCTGCCCTGAATCATCACGCCCACACTGGCCCGTTAGGATAGAGGCCGCCGGGAAGGGGCGGCGCCGCCGCGTGGCGGTTGTCGAACATCGAACCGCCGCCACATTGACGTTTGGCTCGGCTGTGAGATACATTCAGTTGCACTTCGTGACCGGTCTATGCCGCTGCGTAGCGCCCTATCTCGTGCTATTCGTAAGATGAACATACCGACTGCATACTTGCCGGGTTACGAGAAGGCCCGCCTGGTGGATGGCGAGCTTGCGGAAACCTACGTTTCCCACACCACCGTCGGCGACCCGGTAATGGACAGCCTGCTGGAGGAGCTGCAAGGCCTCGAGCAGAGCGACGTCCATCGTTACATACGCGCGGGTATGGAAGAGGACCGCGCGGAACTTCGAAAAGCTCCCCAGGCGGTGCGCGAGTTCTTTGTCGATGCCCCGCAGCCGGAACCCGAATGGCTCGATTACAGCGCCTTCGGCCCCGGCATTCGCGCCTTTCACAGAAACTCGGGGCTTGTGTTGGCCGCGTTCGTCGCGGGCGCCCTTATCGAGGGCTTTTGCACGCTGATAAGCAAGTCGTTCGTGCAGACGGGGCGCATATTCGACAACGGAGTCTGGCGCCTCAAGCAGAACAACCGCCACCAACTGGAGATATTCTGGCCGGGCGGCCTCGAACGCCATGGCGAAGGGTGGAAGCTATCGGTCCGGATACGTTTCGTGCACGGGCAGGTGCGGCGGCTGCTGGGCGAATCCGAGGAGTGGGACTGGGACGCATGGGGATCCCCGATCAGCGGGGCGCACATGGGGTACGCCGCCGCCTGCTTCGCATCCCGTTCGGCGAAGCACTCGACCACCCTGGGGGCGCGCTACAGCGAGGAGGAGCGGGCCAGCTTTCACGCCGTGTGGCGCTATGCCGGATACCTGATGGGAGTTCCCGAGACGATTCTGTACACCGACGAGGCCCACGCGAATCGCATATTCGAGATCGGCAACATGTGCGAGCCCGACCCGACCGAGGACGCGATCATCATGACGAACGCGCTCATCAATTCCGCTCCGCTCGTGGCGGGAATCGAGGAACCCGAGAGCCGCAAGAAGCTGGTCCAGCGGGTGATATACCCGGTTTCGAGGGCGCTTATCGGCAGGGAGCTTGCCGACGTGCTCCGGTTTCCGAGCCGGGGCGTGCCGTTTCCCATCTTCGCGTTTCGGCTGGACCAGTCCATAAAGCGCGTGACGGCCAAACTAAAGAATCAGCCCACGACGGGTTTCACGGGACTTCTGGAGACGTCGGCCTACGACGACTCCGGCGTCAGCTACAGGCTGCCGGACCACGCGCACGCGGAACGCTCGGGCCGGTGGTGAGAGGGGGCCAGCGCCGCTATCCGGTGAACGAGTTGCCGTACTTCTCGGAGTGGACCAGTTCGGATACGGGCTTGCGGGGGACTCCCCTGCCCTGGAAATCGTCGCGGCGATAGCCGAACGGAATCACCGTTACCAGGAACGGTCCCTCGGGTATGCCCAGCACATTGGAGATTGTCGCGCGCTGGTCGTCGGTCAGGGTGACGTAGCAGGTGCCCATACCCTCGGACCAGGCCACGAGCTCCATCTGCTGAAGCGCGCGGCCCGCGTCCATGAGTGGCTGGTCGGCGTTCTCCATGACGATGGCGATTGCCAACGGGGCCCGGGCCAGGAATCCTCCGGAGCCGGCGGTCTCGCCCATCTTGACGAGGGTGTCGCGGTCTCGGATGACTATGAAGCGCCAGGGCTGCTGGTTGCGCGAGCTTGGCGACCAGCGGGCGGCGCTTAGCAGCTTGGCCAACGACTCGTCGGTGACGGGGTCGGGCTTGAATTCGCGCACGGTGCGGCGCGTTCTCAAGGCCTCGTAGATGTCCATGTCTTGCCTCCAGGGTTCTTCGTATCACGTGTTACAGGGCACCGCGTCTCGGATATCGCGGAACAGGCTGGCCCGAATGCGAAGAAGGCGCTCCGGTAGGGTTCCCCGGAGCGCCTTCCATTCTCCTAGTACCTCGGGCCGGTTTTAGCCGGCGGAGACCTCGTTGAGCTTGCCGGTCGCGCAGTCGTACACGAAGCCGCGCACCGAATCCTTGACCGGAATGAACGGGCTGGCCTTGACGCGGGCGATGGACTGTCTCACGTCGTCGTCCAGGTCAGGGAACGCCTCCATCGCGAATGACGGCCTGAGTCCGGTGTCAGCGTAGATGGCGTCCTTCACGTCGTCGTCGCGGAAGGTGAGCATACCGCAGTCGGTGTGGTGAATGAGAATCACCTCGCGGGTACCGAGAAGGCGCTGCGAGATAACGAGCGAGCGAATGGCGTCGTCGGTGACCACGCCGCCGGCGTTGCGGATGACGTGGGCGTCGCCCGCTTCGATGCCCAGCAGTCTGTGCGTATCGAGCCGTGCGTCCATACAGGCCACCACTGCCAGGCCCTTAGCGGGCGGCAGTGGGAGATCCCCCTTGTCGAAAGCCTCGGCGTAGCGCGCGTTATTCTCCAGCAGTTCGTCGGTAGCCGACACAACAACCTCCTTGTGGTTCTATTGAGACCGTCCAGTCTCATCGAAGCTAATTTAACAGGCAAGACGGACGGAATGTCAAGGGCGGTGAGCGGGCGTCCGGTTCGCCGCCGATGTTTGGAATGGCGGCCCCACCCAGCGGCTCTCAGGCGTAGGTCATTTCCTGGAGGAAATCCCGCACGAGCTCGGCACATCTTTCCGGCTGCTCGAGCTGGAGCAGGTGGGTCGTCTCGGGGAGGAAGTCGTAGCTGACGGTGAATACGTCACGGAGGTCGAGCGTGGGGAGGTACGAGTAAGGCAGGGTGGGGTCGGCGCCGATGACCTTGGTCGGACACAGCATCGCGTCAAAGTCCACGAGCACGGCGTATGCGCCGGCCCACTCGATCATCTGCGCTTCGTAGTCGCGGGGGCAGCGCAGCTCGTAGCCGTCTCCGCTCTCGGACTCTCGCAGCGTGGTCTCAGCAAACAGATCTCGCACGCCTGGCTGGACGCGCTGGAAGTTGGGTATGAATCCCAGAAGCTCGGAGAACGATTCCCTGGTCGGGAAAAGGGGCGTGCGGGAGCGGGTGAGCGCGGCGAGGCGCGCGGCGACTTCCTCGAACTCCTGGAGGCTGCGGCCAGCCTTGCACAGCGGCGGGTCGAAGAGGATGCGGGCGGCGAAGTCGGCGCCGAGGTTGGCGGACAGGAGGGTGGTGAGCGCCGAAATGGAGTGGAACACGCCCACCCTGGGCTTCTTGCCGAGGTGAAGGTCTATGGCCTCCATGATCACGTCGTGGTCATGGACCAGCGTGGGCAGATTGTGATTCTGCATGGAACTGGCGGCGTTCCAGCCGTGGTTGCGGAGGTCGTATGCGATTATGTCGTATTCGTCGGCGAGAAGCGACCAGAATGGATAGTAGAGGTCGATGGAGAGGCCGTTGCCGTGGCTCATGACCAGCCGCGGCCCGGAAGGGTTGCCGTGGCGGCGCAGCGTGACGATAGTTTCATCGTCCACCGAGACGTCGATAGTTGAGAGCGGTTCTGGCACCTGCCATTCGCGGTCCGGCGTCGGCTTCAATCTCTCTACTCTTCTCTGTCTTCCCTGTGGGCCAATGCCCGGTCTATGTCGGCGTCGGTTAGAGGGCTGAAGCGCGGCCCGGACTCCTGGGCGACCGCGGCGGCGAATCCATCGCAGCCCAGGTCGTCCACGCGCCATTCCATCGAGGGTAGCTGGGGAAAGCGGTACGTCGCGGTCGGCGCGCCGCGGCGCATGGCCGCCGGGGCCTCGAAGTCCGCCGGGTCGAAAGAGAGTCCGGTTCCCAGCGCCTTGATGAGGGCCTCTTTGATGGTCCAGAGCTTGAAGAACAGGAGAATCCTGCCGTGACCGTTCGCCCGGTTGAGCGCGCGCTGTTCGTTGACGCCGAAGGCGGCTTCGATCAGGCGGTCGAAGTCGCGCCGCTCGGTCCGCTCCTCGACGTCCACGCCGAGCCGGCCGCCGGGTGCGAGGGCGATCAACCCGTGTCCTCCGCCGTGGCTCACGTTGAAGCTGATAGACACATGTCCGCCGTCTACCAGGGCGAAGGGCTTTTCGTGAATCGCCTGGCCGAAGGCGAGTTGTTCATTGCGGCATCCCAAGTGGTCGCAGAGGATGGCGCGGAGAGCCGCGCGGCAGAGAGCAAACCTCCGGCGCGCTCCCAGGTGAATGAACTTTCGCCATCGTTTTCGCTCGCAGGAATCGAGCATCGCAAAGGCGGACGCTTCTCGGGCGGCGTGAGGCGCGAGGTCGACGTGGATCACGCTGGCGGCGCCGAAGCGACCGAGAGGTTTCCACCAGTTATCCGTGGCGCGGACGGGCATGGTTCTCCTTGCAACGGATGAGGTTGTCTGCGGCATACAAAGTTAGCAGAACGGGCGCGGGCCGGTCAACGTTTCCGAGCGATTGGCTTTCGGATTTGGCCGCCGCTTGTTATGATTGCTGGTAGCGGTTTCAACGGAATACGCCGAAGACCAGAGACGGGTGCAGAAATGACGCTAAGCAGATCTTCAAGCCCACCCAGCCAAACGGGCGCCTCTCACGTGACCGAAGATAGGGGAATGCCGCCGAACGGGGAGCCTATCGCCGTCGTGGGAATGGCGTGCAGGTTCCCCGGGGCCCCCGACCTGGCGTCCTTCTGGCGGCTGCTTGAGTCGGGCGGGAACGCGGTTACTGAGGGCGTTCCAGGCTCGGGCGTGGGGCGAATCGGCGAGCTCTACCCGGACTCGGGCGTACAGAGTGACGCCTGCCGGTTCGGAGCTTTCATCGAGGGGATCGACCAGTTCGATGCGGAGTTCTTCCGCATTTCGCCGGTGGAGGCTCAGCTTCTGGACCCCCAGCAGCGGTTGATGCTGGAGACGAGCTGGCAGGCCCTGGAAGACGCGGGTATAGACCCGGAGCGACTGAGGGGCAGCAGCACGGGAGTCTACATCGGCATCAGCAACATGGACTACCGTACCATCAACCTGGACGCCAGCCAGACTTCCGAGGCCGCCGCGAGCCTTTACACGGTGAGCGGCACGTCGCTGAACACGGCGGCGGGGAGGGTCGCCTTCGCAATGGGCCTGGAAGGGCCGGCCATGGCGGTGGACACGGCCTGCTCCTCCTCCCTGGTCGCGGTGCACCAGGCGGCTTCGGCACTGCAGCGGGGCGACGCGAACGTCATCCTGGCCGGCGGGGTGCAGGCCATTCTGAACGGACGCCTGACCGAGTTGAGGGCCAACGCGCGGATGCTGTCACCGGACGGCCAGTGCAAGGCGTTCGACGCGTCGGCCAATGGGTTCGTGCGCGGCGAGGGCTGCGGAATAGTGGTGCTCAAGCGGCTCAGCGACGCTGAGGCCGACGGCGACCGGATATGGGGCGTGATACTGGGTTCGGCGCTGAACCAGGACGGGACGAGCGCCGGGTTCACGGTGCCCAGCGAGCGCGCACAGGCGGGCGTGATCACCGAGGCGTTGCGGCGGGCGGGAGTCGCGCCGTCGGACGTGGACTACCTCGAGGCCCACGGCACGGGCACGGAGGTAGGCGACCCGATCGAGCTCAACTCCGCCGGCTCCGTGTACGGCCAGGGCAGAGACCCGGACCGGCCCCTGCTGGTCGGTTCGGTGAAGACCAACATCGGACACCTGGAGCCGGCGGCGGGAGTCGCCGGACTGATGAAGGTGATGCTGTCCATGCAGCACGGCATGGTCCCCGAGCACCTGCACTTCCGGGACCCTAACCCCGGAGTGACCTGGGACGAACTGCCGTTGAGGGTAGTTTCTGAGCTGACGCGGTGGCCGCTCCATCCCAGCCGTCCTCCGCGGGCGGGCGTAAGCGCCTACGGCTGGTCGGGGACGAACGCACACATTATCGTCGAGGGCTACGTGAAGAATGGCCGCGACACGGGGTCCGGACGGGAATCGTCGGGACCCACTGGTCTTTCTCAAGAGATTGCCGTATCGCTGCCTGAAACGGTCGCAGAAGTTGCGCCGCCCCCGGACGAACTCGAGGAACGGCCCGCGCGGCTGCTGGCCATTTCCGGCAGGAGCGACGCCGCCTTGAAGGACGCGGCGAACTCCTACCTGGCCTGGCTCGACGAGCAAGATGGCTCTGCCTTCGAGAGTGGCGACGCCTCAGACGCCGATGTTTCGGACATGGCCTGGACCGCCGCTATCGCGCGCAGCCACTTCGAGTACCGACACGCGGCGGTCTTTCGCGACACGCAGGCGCTGCGCGACCAACTGAGGCAGTTAGCGGAGTCCGCCGAAAGTTCCGACACGCAGCGTGCGTCCAAGGTAGCGTTTGTCTTCACAGGCCAGGGCAACCAGTGGGTCGGCATGGGTGAGGTGCTGTACCGGACGGAGCCGGTGTTCCGCGCCGTCATGGATCGCTGCGACCAGTTGATCCGAGAGGAGCGGGGCGTTTCCCTGCTGGAGATCATGTTCGGCCGGCCGGAAGCCGACGGGAACCTGGACGAACCCAGATGGACTCAGCCCGCCATCTACGCGCTGGAATGCGGCCTCACGGCCCTGTGGGAGAGCGTCGGGATTCGCCCGGAAGTCGTCGTGGGCCACAGCCTGGGCGAGATAGCCGCCGCCCAGGCGGCGGGCGTGCTCTCACTGGACGACGGCCTTC
The DNA here is from genome assembly GCA_965204815.1 of Dehalococcoidia bacterium. Taxonomy (GTDB): domain Bacteria; phylum Chloroflexota; class Dehalococcoidia; order Lucifugimonadales; family CATOSD01; genus CATOSD01. The sequence continues at coordinate 2,011,122 of OZ242014.1, read as the reverse complement.
GCTTCGCATCGGCCAGGGGCAGGATACTGGGAGACCTTCCCCGGGCCGGAGCGATGGCGGTGGTGTTCGCGCCTGAAGCGCAGGTCGCACAGGCGGTGGCCGACTGGAACGACACCCACGCGGACGCGGACGTCTGCATTGGAGTTGACAATGGGGCCCACCAGGTGGTGAGCGGGCCGCGGGAAGACGTCCATGCGTTCTGCGACCACTTGGATTCGGAAGACGTCAACGTCCTGCGGCTCAGACCGAGCCCGGCCTATCACAGCTCCCTGGTCGAGCCGGGCCTCGACGAACTGGAAGCCGCGCTGAGCGGCATGTCGTTCTCCGACCCAGCCATCCCCCTGGTCAGCAACCTGACCGGACGTCCGGTGGAGGCGAGAATGGACGCTGCCTACTGGAGGAAACACGCCAGGCAGCCGGTAGCCTTCCGCAGTTCCGTCGAGAACCTGGCATCGCAGGGAGTGGACGCGGTGATCGAGGTCGGGCCCCACGCGATATTGGGACCGCTGGTATCCATGAGCTGGCCGCAGGATACCGGCGGCGTGGCGTCGCCCGTCGTACTCCAGAGTATGCTTCGACCCTCGTTCGACGGTTCCCAGCCCGAGCGCGCGGACGCCTTCTTGCACGCGGTCGCCAACGCTCACGCTGCCGGGTTGCCGGTCGACTTCAAGGGCCTGTTCGCCGGAGAGGAACGGCGTCGCATCTCCGTGCCGGGCTATCCTTTCCAGCGACGGCGGCACTGGGCAACTTCCTCGCAACGGCGTCGCTCAGCCGACGCACACCCGCTGTTGGGCATCCGGCACGAATCCCCACGCGGGGAGGTGATGTTCGAGACGGAGATGTTCCCCTCCGACCCGGCGTGGCTGAACGACCACCGGGTGTACGGGCGCGTGGTCATGCCCGGCGCGCTGTACGGGGCCATGGCCGCGTCGGTGTCCATGGCCGACGGCACCGGACCGGCCCTCGTGGAAGAGCTGCAGTTGCACGCCCCGCTGGTGTTCCCGGAACAGGACGAGGGCAGCGGCGCGGAAGCCCCTGGGAGGCAGGTCCAACTGGTCGTCGACGGCGCAAATGGAACGGATCCCCGGCGTTTCGAGATATTCAGCAAGGGGCCTACGGAAGAGGGCTGGACGCTACACGCGGAGGGCAACTTAGCCGCGGAAGGCGGGCGACTGGACGCCGGAGGCAGGACGGAACTGCGGGCGTTGAAAGCCAGCCTGGAGACCCAGGACCTGCGCGCCTACTACCGGGCCAAGGCGGCGACCGGCATCGATTTCGGCCCACAATTCCGTTCCCTGGAGGCGCTGTGGGGCCGATCCGGAGAGGCGGTCGGCGAGGTAGTGCTGCGGGAGGCCGAGGAAGGCGGCGCGTCGCAGATACACCCGGTGTTGTTGGACGGCTGCTTCCAGGTGATGTCGGCGGCCCGCAACTTGGCCGGAATTGGGGAGAACGCTACTTACCTGCCCTTCGCGTGGGAGTGGTTGTGGCTGAACGGTCCCCTGCCCCAGCGTCTGGTGTGTCATGCCCGGATGAGAGAAATCAACCGGGCGGAAGGCTCCGACACCGGATCCGCGGAGCAGCCCGAGACGCTGACCGGCGACCTGAGGCTCTACGACACGCAGGGCGCTGAGATAGGCGGCGTGTCGGGATACACCGTTAAGCGGGCCACGCGCGCCGCGCTCCTATCCGCCTCGGAGGGCCTGCAGGACATGCTCTACGAGGTGGTGTGGCGGGAGCGTCCACTGGCCGGCGGGTTGCTGCCGGCAGAAGACCTGGCCGAGCCGGCGGCGGTCAGCGATGACATCGACCCGTTTGTCGACTACCTGTCGAGCGAGGGCGTGTCGGAGGACGACCGCGCAAGGCTGCTGGGAGACCTGGAGCGACTGTCCCGATCCTACGCTCTCGCGGCGCTGGAAGAGTTGGGGTGGCGACGCCGCAGGGGTGAAGCGGTCGAGGCTGACTCCCTTCGGAACCTCTTGCGGATCGAACCGGAACACACCAAGCTGCTGGGCCGACTGCTCCGCCTGCTGCGGGACGGCGGCGTTCTGAGCGGGCCCAATGAGGAGGATGCATACGTCGTCGAGGTCGACGCCGGTGATCCCCTGCCCGACGAGGCGCTGGCCGACCCCGAGGCGTTCGCGGATGAGATGGCCGAAACGTATCCGCACGGCGACAACGAGCTGGGGCTGATACGGCGGAGCGGTGCCGCTCTGGCGGGCGGGCTTCGCGGCACCGTAGACATCCTGGAAGTGCTCTTCCGGTCAGAGGGTCCGGGAGTGACCGAGTACTACTTCGCGGCCCCCGCCTCGCGCGCGTCCAACCGGCTGCTGGGAGATGCCGTGGCCCGGGTTGTGCGAGACTGGAGTGGCGAGCGGCGGCTGCGCGTGCTGGAGGTGGGCGCGGGCACGGGATCGGCCACCGCGGTGGCGTTGCCGGAACTACCTGAGGCGTGCGACTACACGTTCACCGACATCTCGGCCGGCTTCTTTGCGGAAGCCGAAGAGCGATTCGCCGACTCCCCGATACCCCTAGAATACCGGCCGCTGGACATCGAAAGGGCGCCGTCCGACCAGGGATTCGAACCACACGCCTACGACCTGATAATCGCGGCGAACGTGCTTCACGCCACGCGCGATCTGAACGAGACGCTGACACACTGTCTCGAACTGCTCGCGCCCTGCGGCCAGCTCATGGCCCTCGAAAACATGCGTGGCCGCGGCTGGCAGGACATCACCTTTGGCCTTCTGGACGGCTGGTGGCGATTCGCCGACGACTACCGACCCGCCCACGCCATGGTCTCTCCGTCGGTGTGGGAACAGGCGCTGCTGGATTCGGGCTACCGCGAGGTTGGTTTCCTGGGCACGGAGCGCGCCGACGAAGACGGGCCGCTGGGCTCCAGTGTCCTTATCGCGCAAGGCCCCGAGGAAGTCGGTCTTGCCCCCGGTCTGTGGGTGATAGGGTCGGATACTGGCGGTGTCGGACTTCGACTGGCGCGAGAACTGGCGACCAGAAACCAGACCGTCGTGCTGGCGGAGTCGACCCCGCCGTCTGAGACGCCTGCGGCAGAGGAAAACGTAATTCGCAAGGTGGTTGAGGCAGGCAGCCGGGAGTCGTGGAGGGCGTTCCTGGAGGAGTTGCCCTCAGACATTCCACTTCAGGGTGTGCTGCACCTGGGCGCCCTCGACGGGCACGGCCCCCTGGTCTCTACGGACCAACTACTCGAGGACACGAGGGATGCCGGTGGCAGCGCGCTGGCGTTGACGCAGGGCCTGCTGGATGCGGATGCCGCGCCGGAAAAGGGCCTCTGGTTCGTCACGCTGGGAGCGCAGGCCCTGGAGCGTGACTATATGCGTGAGAGCGTCGGAGAACTTGCCGGGGCCTCGCTTTGGGGTTTCGGCAGGGCTGTGGCACGGGAGGCGGGACACCTGAGACCGCGAATGTTGGACCTCGACCCCGCGGGCCTGGTCAACAGTTCGGTGCTGGCCGACGAGCTGATGTACTCGGATGATGAAGGCCAGGCCGCCTACCGCGACGGAACCCGCCTGGCCGCCCGCCTGGTCCGAAGCGGCGATTCGAGGACACGGCTGGAACTTCCGGAGGACTCGGATTGGCGGCTCATGCCCAGCGAGGAGGGTGCGCTGGAGGACCTGCACGCCGAGCCTGCACCGAGCATGCCATTGGGTCCGGGCCAGGTCCGGGTTGCGGTGGACGCGGTCGGTCTGAACTTCCTCGACGTGCTGCTCAGCATGGGTGTAGTGGATTCCGCCACAGCCCTTCTGGGTGAGGAGTTCTGCGGACGGATATCGGAAGTGGCCCCGGACGTCACCGATTTCGGTGTGGGCGACCGTGTGGTCGGGCTGGGTTTCGGCACGTTCGGCCCGGAGGTCGTCACGCAGGCCGACCTGGTCGCGCCTGCCCCGGCGGACTACTCTGCGGCGGCGCTGACGACCATACCCTCGGCGTTCGTGAGCGCAGGACTGAGCATTGACATGGCCGGGCTGAAGGCGGGCGACCGTGTGCTCATCCACACTGCTTCCGGCGGAGTGGGACTCGCGGCGGTCCAGTTGGCGCAGACAGCCGGCCTGGAGGTGTTCGCCACGGCAGGCTCGCCCAAGCAGGCCTATCTTGGGTCGTTGGGGATAGAGCACGTCTTCGATAGCCGGTCAACCGATTTCGGAGAGCAGATTCTGGAGGCGACGAGCGGCGCCGGCGTTGACATGGTGCTGAACAGCCTCACCGGCCCGGGGTTCATAGAGGCCAGCCTGTCCTGCCTGGCCGACGGGGGCAGCTTCGTCGAGATGGGCAGACGCGACATCTGGAGTGCGGAGGATATGGCGGAGTCTCGACCCGACGTCTCCTACCATATACTGGAGCTGGACTGGCTGAAATTGAACGAACCGGCCCGTCCGGGGACCGTGCTGCGCGACGTGATGAAGAGGATGGCGGCCGGTTCCTTGAAGCCGCTGGCGTACACCCGCTGGCCGGTCGCCGAGGCCGCGGCCGCCATGGAGCACATGCGAGCGGCCCGGCACATCGGCAAGAACGTGCTCGCGATGCCGCCGCTGTCCGGGGGTCGGTTGCGGCCCGACCGCACGTACCTGGTCACGGGAGGACTCGGCGGCATCGGCACCGTGGTGGCGGAGTGGCTGGCGGACCGTGGGGCGGGCGTGATCGTGCTGAACGGGCGCAGGCCTCCCGACTCCGCCGCCAGCGAGGCGATCGAGTCACTCAAGCAGCGGGGCGCGGACGTTCGAATTGAGCTTGCCGACGTGACCCAATCCGACGCGCTGGATGCTATGTTGGCCCGACTCGACGCCGATATGCCGCCACTGGCCGGCGTCATTCACAGTGTGGGGGTGCTGTCCGACGGCGCGCTCGGAAACCAGACCTGGGAACGCTTCGAGCAGGTGCTTTGGCCCAAGGTGCTGGGAGCGTGGCATCTGCACCGCGCGACGCTGGACCGAGATCTGGACCTGTTCGTCCTCTTCAGCAGCATCACCGGCGTGCTGGGAAACTCCGGCCAGGGCAATCACGCCGCGGCCAACTCCTACCTGGACCAGCTGGCGGCATACCGGAGGTCACTGGGGCTACCCGGCCAGGCCATCGCATGGGGAGCCTGGTCGGGCCTGGGCGAAGCCGAGGAGCAGCGCGAACGGATCGAGCGGCAACTCGCGGCGTCCGGCACGGGCTGGATCAGCCCCCAGCAGGGTATCGACGCTTTCGGCGAGTTGGTTCGGCGGGACCTGACCTCCTCCATGGTGGCGGTGGTGGACTGGCCGGTGTTCACCGACAGTTTTGAAGAGACCCCCAGATTCCTGGAGGAGCTGCTGCCGCGAGGGTCGGACTCCGAGGAGGATGCGGAGGCGGCATCCGGCGCGGGCGATATCCTGTCGGAACTGAGGCAAAGCGCGGCCGCGGACTGGGAGGGGCTGCTGGCCTCCTTCCTGCAACGAGAGATGCAGGCGGTACTGAGGCTTCCGTCGGCGCCCGCAACCACGGTCGGATTCTTCGACCTGGGAATGGACTCTCTAATGTCGGTTGAGTTCCGAAACCGGCTGAACAGGGCCCTGTCGGGAGAGTACGTCCTGTCGAGTACGGCCGTTTTCGATTATCCCAACATCGCCGGACTGGCCGCGCACTTGCTGGAAGAACTCAGCCGGGGCATGTCAGCAGACGACCCCGAGCCCGCTCAAGAGCCTGCCGTTCCCGAACGCCCGCCCCTGGCGCGAAGCGGCGAAGACGACATAGCCATCGTGGGCATGGCCTGCCGTTTCCCCGGCGCGCCGGACTTGGCGGCCTACTGGCGCCTGCTGGAAGCGGGCGAGACCGCGGTGACGGACGGACGGAGCGACGACGGCCCGTGGGAGGGCGTAACCGGAGATCCGGCGGCTGAGGACGTCGCCCACCGGCGCGGCGGCTTCGTCGACGGGATCGACCAGTTCGACTCCAGGTTCTTCCGCATTGCTCCCATCGAGGCGCGAATGATGGACCCGCAGCAGCGGATGCTGCTGGAGACCACATGGCACGCGCTGGAAGACGCGGCGATAGACCCAGATCGGCTGAGGGGCAGCCGCACCGGTGTGTACGCCGGGGTCGGAAGCGCCGAGTACAGGGACCTGATCGCGGCCAGCGGCCGGGGCGACAGCTACCTGGGAACGGCCGCGAGCGTGGCGGTTGGCCGCGTCGCCTTTGCCCTGGGCCTCGAGGGACCTGCCATGCCGGTGGACATGGCGTGCGCGTCGTCTCTCGCCGCCGTGCACCAGGCGGTCGCGGCGCTGAAGCTCGGCGACGTAGACCTGGCCCTGGCCGGCGGCGTGAACGCGACGCTGTCCCAGGCGTTTGTCAGCTTCCACAGGGACGTTGGCATGTTGTCTGACGCGGGACGGTGCGGCGCATTCGATGCCGCTGCCGACGGCTTCGTTCGAGGTGAAGGCTGCGGCATGGTGGTGCTCAAGCGCTTGAGCGAAGCGGAGGCCGACGGCGACCGCATCTGGGCCGTGATACGAGGTTCCGCGGTCAACCAGAACGGGGCCAGCGCCGGACTGTCGGTGCCCAACGGCCCTGCGCAGGAGCGAGTGATGCGGGAGGCGCTCACGCAGGCGGGCGCGTCCCCGTCCCAGGTAGACTACCTGGAGGCGCACGCGGTCGGCTCCCAACTGGGCGACCCGATCGAGGTCAACGCGGCGGCGGCAGTTTACGGCAGCGGACGCGATGGAGGACGCCCGCTGCTCATCGGATCGGTCAAATCGAACATCGGCCACGTCGAGTGGGCGGCCGGTGTCGCCGCTGTAATCAAGACTGTCCTCTCCATGAACATGGGAGTGATCCCTAAGAGCCTGCACTTCGAGACCCCGAATCCGAACGTCGAGTGGGACAGGATGCCGGTGCGGGTCGCGTCCCAAAGGACGGCGTGGCCTGCCGGCAACGGACGCCTTCCGCTGGCGGGCGTCAACGCATTCGGGCTGTCAGGCGCGAACGCGCACGTCCTGGTCGAAGGCTACCGGGCGGCGCCGGAAGCGCTCTATGAGGCCGATGGTCTTTGGCCTGTCGCGGGCAGTTCCGTGCCGATTGCTTCCGGGCCGGAGGACGCGGCCATGCCGAGGGCAGACGGAGTTTCGGAGATTACTGCCCGGTTGCTGCCGCTGTCGGGCCGGTCGCCGGAAGCCCTATGCGATCTGGCGGCGCGTTACCTGTGGTGGCTGGATGAAGAGTGCGCGACGGTGTCGGATGAGGTATTGTCCGACATCGCGTGGACGGCCTCGGTCGGGAGGAGCCACTTCGAGCACCGCGCGGGCGTGGTGTTCAGCGACCTGGGCTCGCTCAGGGAAGGCCTGAAGGCAGTCGCGAAGTCGGGCGGCGCTGTCGATGCTGCCGTCGATCAGCCGGGATCCGGGTCGGCGTCCCTGGGGGACGTGGCGCGTGACTACGAGGCTGGGCAGGACGTCTGCTTCGACGACCTGTTCGCGGGTGAAGAACGCAGGCGGATCTCCATCCCGACTTACCCCTTCCAGCGCAGGCGGCATTGGCTGTAGGCGCGCGTTGGAATGCCGCCCATGGGGTCGGACTTCGAGCGCAGGCGGGAACAGAGAACCGGAAGGTGGGAATTGACTTTGGAGCGCCCAAGTGGTTAGCTTAATGGGTGGAAAGTTCCCACAAGACATCAGAAGGAGAGTCAATCAAATGGCATCAACTGAAGAAAGGGTCAGAAAGCTGATTGCGGAGAACCTGGAAGTGGACGGTAAGCCCGTTGACTCGTCGATGGCGCTGACTTCCAGTCTCTCGGACGCCGGGGTTTCCTCGCTCGACATCGTGTCCTTCGGACGGGTAATCCAGGGAGAGTTCGGCATCAAGCTCACTCCCGAATGCTGCGAAGAGCTCAACACGCTGGGCCAGCTAGTCACGTTCCTGGAGACTCACGCGGCGTAGCTCCCCCGAACTCAATCGCACGCACGCATCTGCGGCGCCTCGCCCTGCCGCCATCAGGCAGTCGGCCAGGCGCCGCTTGCGTGTTACGCCTCCACCCTGACCGTGACCACGTCCATTCCGTAGTACTTCTGGTGACGTACCGAGTCGGCGTAGTGACGTAGCAGCCGGAATGAGATCTCCCTCTCGTCCACGCGCTCTTCCTCATCGTCAAGGTACGCGAGCCGGTCGGCGAGATTGTCTTCGTCCTCGAGCGCGGAAACCAGCTCCAGTTCGACCGCCCTGCCGTCGGGGCGTGCGACAATCACCAGGCGCGGGGTTTTGCTGACGTCATCGGCATCGGGGGACTCGTTGCCCGGCTGAAGCAGGCAGGATAGGGCCTCTTCGCCCGCCGAGCGGAGGCGTTGGGTCGATTCGTCGTTCCATCCCATTTGACCGGCGGCCTCCCGCAGGAAGCCGTCGATTTTCGGCAGGGAGTTCATCTCCAGGCTCGTGATGAGCCGCCTGGGGCTAGGTTGCGTGACGTTGAGGAATACAGTGAGGGCGATAGCAGTTACAGCGCCAACCGTGACTCCGTTGCCGAGCAGGGAGCCCCAGGGATGGACAAGCAGGTCTTCCAGGATGTTGCGCTGGAGCAGGCCGGCTCCCAGGCCGAACGAGATCCCGACGACAAGCGACTTCTCGAGGTCGAGGCCGTCGCGAATGATGTTCTGCAACCCCTCGACGAAGAAGACGCCCACCGCGAAGAGGAGCAGTGCTCCCATCACGGGCGACGGTATGGTAAGCAGCGCGCCGGTCAGCTTGGGCAGCAGCGCCATGACCACCAGAATGACGGCCATGGCGTAACCCACGTACCTGGACGCGACGCCGGTCATGTTCACGACCGAGGCGGTGAACGACGAGTAGGATGACGGGGGCGGGTTGCCGGCAATTCCCGAGAGCAGTATGCCTACCCCCTTGGCGTAGGTCGAACCCTGCATCACCCGGTAGTCGGTCGACCTGGGACGACGCCGCGCGGTCCGCTGGATGACCGTGTTGTCGCCCACGCCCTTTATCGACTGTACCAGTGTAACGATGAGGAACGCCGGCAGAAGTGCCCAGAATGCGGCGGTGGGCCTCAAGTCCAGCCCCTCGAAGCCAGGTTCCGGGATGCCCGCCCACGGCGCGGACGCGAGGCGCTCGAAATCGTACAGCCCCAGAACAGCAGCTGCCGCGCATCCCGACGCGAACCCGATTACCATGGACCAAGGGCGCAGCCTGGGAGGCGCGCGGAGTATCAGGACGGTGGCCCCGACCAGCGTAATGACGGCGACGAGCGGCCCCGCAAACGCCGGCGAGCCGGACGGGACCTCGTCGAAGCGGTCGAGGCAGAAGGGCAATACGGAGACCGCGATGAGCATGAGCACGGTGCCGGATACGGTGGGAGTCAGGACACGCCGAAGCTGGGGCAGCCAGGTGGCGATCGCAAAGAAGAACAGCGCGGATACGACCATCAAGCTCGCCAGCATCGAGGGGCCACCCTCAGACAGGGCCAGGACGCCCAGTGCAATGTAGTTTGGAGTGATGCCGGTGACCGTCATGTGGCCCGCGCCCAGCCGCCCGATGCGGGATGCCTCCAGGGCCGTGACCACCGCGATGATGAGCAGGGCCGAGAACATCGCCCACGTCAGGTAGTCGTCGCTGAGGCCGGCGGCCAGGACCGTCACCACCACGATGGAGATGGCCGGAGGCAGCACTAGCACGATGGCCTGTATGCCGACAACGAAGGATCTCAGTATCGAGCATCTTTCCTCCGGCTCGTGAGTGATGCGGTCGTTCACCTGAGATGTTGCCACTGATCCATGCTCCTCGACTACGTGCTCGGCGGTCGGCGGTTCAGCACACGGTGGAGTAGACGCCTCTTTCGAATAGGCCCTTCGCGCGCTGCGTCTCGCGGACGTAGCAGATGACTTCCTCAATCTCGTCGGCGGACACACCCGGGACCGGCGCCATGTCGCCGAACTCCCAGTGGTGCGACTGCACCCCGTTTCGCACCGCGTTGCGGAAACTGGCGTCGGGGTGGTGGCCCGGATGGTAGACGCGGTCCAGGAGCGGCGGGCCCTGCTTTGTTCCGACCGCGCCCACGCCGTGGCAGACGGAGCAGTTGGCGTCGAAGACGGACTCGCCGGCGCGTGCCATCTCGGACAGGCCGGAGCTTGACGGGGGCGCCTGGCTCCCGGCCTGCGGTACGGAAGAGGTTGGTGCAGGCGTGTCGTCGCCGCCGCAAGCTGCGACCGTAAGCAGCGCGGCGAGTGTGACGACTCCGAATGCGACGAGTGCTGCCTTCACGTTTCCTCCCCATGCTGTGTTGGCCTACTTGGACGGGCTCGGCGCCTCTCATTCTAATGCGACGGGCAGCTAAGTGGTAGCATGGCCGGCTTCCGGGCCGCTCGAGCAGGCGTTGGTCTTGACTGCGAAGGGCCGCGCATATAGGCTGGCTTCCAGGAGGTCAGCATGGCCGCTCACGCGAACGGGCGACACATGGGACTGGGCGACCTCGTGGTTGCCTCCGGCTTAGAGTACGCCGAGTCGCTGGTTTCCCGCACTCTGGACTTCCGGGGGAAAGCCTCGAAGGGGGCGCAAAGCGCGCTCGACAAGGCCCTTGACAGCTACATCCGGATCAATGGGTTTCGGGACGCGAGTAGGGCTCCCAGCGCGCGGTTGAAGGGCCCGATCTTGAACGCCCTGATCGATGGCAATGCCGCCTTTGCGCGAGCGCTCTTCGGCGTCTGGGCCGAGTCGAGGCCGGTACTGCGCGACCTGGTGAGGGATTACCTGGACGAGGACGGGGTGGCACTTAACTCCGATCCGGACGGCGTTTTCTGGACCGACAGGGAACTCGAAGAGGCCATTCACGTGCTGGCCTTTGAGAACGAAGAGCTGGATGAGGACGACCTCGGCTTGATGCTGTGTTTTGTATCGGGAAGGAGCGTGCAAGCCGACGAGTCTGGCACGGAAATCAGCTCTCCGCTGATGCGGGACTTCCTGGAGGCTCTCGAGGACCTGGAGGCCGACGCGCCAGCCTGGGAAGAGATTTCCCCATTCCTGCGTGCGGTCGTCGAGCTTGACTACGAGAGGCGCAACAGGGCGACCAACAAGGCTGTCGCAGGGGTGGCGGCTCGGCTCGAGAAGGCCCAGCGGGACTACGAGGAGGAGCTGGTTTATCTTGATCTGCGCTCCAACGTATCGGGCTGGGCCGAAGAATCCACACTCAAGACGTGGCTGATCGAGGAAGCTCTCGAGATTGCGGATGAGCTGCTCCAGGGGCTGGACGAATACGGCCCCATCAGGCATCAAGCCAGTACGAGGGCGGAGGAGGCGGAGAGAGCGGTGGCGCGCCAGGCAGCGGAGGAACGGATACTGGATATCGCGGCGAGATGGCGCGAGCTTATGGACCGGCCTCTCGTAGACGCCTCTGACGACCCGCGCGACGAATGGGACGACCTGCTGGAAGACAACCCGGCAGAGACTGGCCCCGTCGAGCTGATTGAGGAGGTCGGGGAACTGCGCGCAGAGCTCGAGGGCTCGCACCGAAGCTATAAGGAGTCGCGGGCAGAGATTGAGCGCGTGGCCGGCGAGAGGGATGGGCTGACGGCGGAACGTGAAGCGCTGCGGGCGGATATCGCCAGGCTCGAGGACGAGCTGTCCGCCAGCCGCGAGACGGTGAAGATTTGGCGGCTCGCGGGCGTGTCCGCAAGGATGGAAGAGGCGGGCCTGCCAGCGAGCGGGCAGGCTGAACCGAGAACCGTGAGGGACGCGGTCGCGCGCGCTGAGAAGCTGTTTCCGGACCGGCTCGCTGTCGCCCTCAACTCCAAGTCGGACAAGCGCAGCCCCTTCCAGAAGCCGCAGGAGGTCTTTGACGCGCTGGTGTGGCTCGCCACAGACTACCATCACCGTCGAGCGAATCCCGGCGGTTCGCCGGAATTCGACAAGCTGCTCAAGGAGTCCTGCCCCGGCTGGTCCTACAAGTCGAGCCAGACGGAGATAACCAGGGAGCAGTTCGAGGAGTGGTACACTACCACGTGGGAGGGTAGGAGATACGACCTCAGCCCGCACCTGGGCAAGGGTACGAGCTACGATCCGCAGAACACCATCAGGATAGCGTTCGCATGGGACGAGGACAGAAGGCGCGTCGTGGTCGGCTACATTGGGATGCACCAGCGCAACCGAAAGAGTTGACGCACCCCTTCCCGGCAGTATACAACGTGAGTACCGGAACATCCGACTGGGCGCCAGCCCCGAAATGGCAAGGAAGAGAGTGAATCAATGGTAGACGTCATCGAGATCGAGGCAGCGTTCGACAACAGCTTCACGCGGGAGTTCGGGTTTCCAAAACAGGGCGCCGCAACCAAGGTCAAGGGCTACCTGAACGACAGGGAGAAGGACTTTATCACCCAGTCACCCTTCCTGGTGATGGCCACAAGCGGCACCGACGGTAGCTGCGACGCCTCGCCCAAGGGCGGGTTGCCTGGCTTCGTGAAGATACTCGACGACTCGACTCTGCTGGTGCCGGACGTGGCCGGCAACAAGCTGTTCCAGTCCTACATCAACATGAACGAGAACCCGCACGTCGGGCTGGTGTTCTTCATCCCCGGTGTCCGCGAGACTGTGCGCGTGAACGGAAGGACTCGCATCGTGACCGGGGACGAGCTGCGCCGGCTGGAGGTGGAGCTCGAGGTAAACAATCCGGACGACAACTCCAAGGTGCTGCAGGGCATCGTGGTGGAGATCGAGGAGTCCTACGGCCACTGCCCGCGCGCGCTCAAGTTCTCCGAGCTTTGGGAGTCGGGCGGCCTCTAGATGCCAGTGGACATCGTCGCTATAGGCGACACGCACTGCCGCGAGTGGTCGGAGGTGCACCCCGGCATCCGGGAGGCGGTGGAACAGGCGGACGTGGCGCTGCACTGCGGCGACTTCACCTACATGGGCGTGGTGGACGGTATGAGGCGCTGCGCCAGGCGGGCCATCGTGGTGCACGGCAACTCCGACCAGGTGGACGTGCGGAAGGCGCTGCCCTACGTCGAGGTGCTTGAGATCGAGGGGGCGCGCATTGGCGTCACCCACCCGTCCTGGGGCGGGCCGGAGTTCCCGCTCGAGGAACTGCTTCCGGACTTTCCCGAGCCGGTGGACGTGATAGTGTTCGGCCACTTCCACGAGCCGATCAACGAAGAGCGCGGCGGCGTGCTGTACGTCAATCCGGGGCAGGGGTACGCCTCCTTCATGGTGCCCTGTACCATAGCCCGCCTGCGCGTCGACGGCGGGCGCATCACGGCGAGCATAGAGACCGTGGAGCCTCCGCGGTAGAGCGTGCGCGGGAGGTGCGTTCAATGCCAAAGAGAGTCAACAGGGCGATCGAGCTGCTGGAGCAGGGGCAGCCCATCTACTACACGGGGACGCACGACGTGTCCTACGAGGGCGGGCGGGCTATGGCCCACACCTGGGCCGATTACATCGCGGTCGAGATGGAGCACGGCGCGCTCAATATGCCCGGTCTCGCCGAGTTCATGCGCGGGTTGGTGGACGGCGGCCCCACCAACAGCGGCCACCGCACTCCCGCCGTGGTGATAACGCTGCCGCTGGATGGCTCGACCGAGGACGTGGTGCGCGCCAACGCCTGGATGTTCCGGCAGGCGCTGGCGCGAGGCGTCCACGGCGTGCTCCTGTGCCACGCGGAGACACCGGGCGCGGTGCGAGCATTCGTGGAGGCGTGCCGGTACCCGTTCAACACGCTGGGCGTGGGAGAGCCACTGGACGAGGGAAGGCGCGGCGGCGGTGGGCAGGCGTCCGCGGCCGAAGTGTGGGGGCTGAGCGTCGGTGAATACCTGGCGAAAGCCGATCCCTGGCCGCTCAATCCCGATGGCGAGCTACTGCTCGGCCTGAAGATCGAGAACAAGCGCGCCCTCGGCAACTGCGAGGACACGGCCCGCGTCCCCGGCATTTCTTTCGCCGAGTGGGGGCCGGGCGACATGGGGATGTCGCTGGGCTATGCCGACGCGCACGATCCGCCCTACCCGATGGACATGGTGTCGGCGCGACAGCGGGTGAAGGCGGCGTGCGAAGCCGCCGGATTGTACTTCCTGAACGCGGTGAACGACGACAACGTCCGGGGCATGATCGACGAGGGGGTGATGGTATGCGCCACCGGGCGCAGCGGCGAGTCCGCCGCGGTGTTGGGCCGCGCCCACACCGGGCGCACCATGCCGGTGTAGGGAGTCCAGAAGGGGCGGTTCGCGGACCGCCCCTAAGTTTGCGCGAGAATCAGCTCGTTGCGAAGGTGGATGGATTCGGGGTGGACCAGCCGTCCTTGCCTGAGGTGGTCGGCGGTAGATAGGGACAGGAAGCGCAGCAGCGCCGCGTCCAGGCTGTCGCGGGCCAACTCCTCGATCTCGTCCAGGTATGGGTAGCGCCCCGCCTTCTGCGGGTCCAGCTTGTCGGCGAGAAACACGACCTTGGCGACGTTGCCCATGCCCCGTTTGCCCATGGTGTGCCAGCGCACGCTCTCCAGTACGCGGGCGTCCGCGAAGCCGTCGAGTTCCAACTCGGCGGCGGCCACCGGGCCGTGGAGCAGCACCGGCAGGCTCCGCTCCACCGCGGTAGGCATCATGCCTACCGCCTCCGCTCGCCGGATAAGCTCGGCGGGTTCCAGGTGGCGGGCGAGGTCGTGGGCGGCGACGCCGAGGTCCACCAGTTCCGCGTCAACGCCGTGACGCACGGCCAGCCGCCGGCCAATGTCTCGCACGCGCTCGACGTGGTCACGCAGTCCCGCGGGGAGGGCGTCCAGCCGCGACGACACGCAGCGCGGCAGCGCGGTCGGCACGCTGAGTTAGCCCATCTCGCCGAGCGGTCGGCCGCCGAGCACGTGGAGGTGCAGGTGGTCGATCATCTGGCCCGCGTCGGCGCCCTGGTTGATAATCAGGCGGTAGCCGCCGTCGTCCACGCCCTCGCGCGCCGCCATCATGTGCGCGGCCTCGAACATCGCGCCCAGCGTGGCGTGGAAGCCGGAGTCCAGGCCCGACAGGAAGGTGAAGTGGGCCGTGGGTATGACCAGCAGGTGCACCGGGGCCTTGGGCGCGATGTCCCTGATGACGAAGCAGCTATCGTCGCGGTGCAGCACGTCGCTGGGTATCTCGCCGTCGCGAATCTTGCAGAATATGCAGTCCTCTTCCATGGTGGAACCGCGCTACTCTACCACCGCAATCGCCTCGATCTCCACCAAGTAATCGGGGCTGACGAGGTGGGTGTTCATGATGGTGCTGCTGGCGGGGCCGTTCTCCGGGAAGACAGCGAGGCGCGCCGCTGCGTATGCGGCGTAGTCCTCGAGGTTGACCAGGAAGCAGGTTATCTTGGTGAGGTCGTCGAGCGTTGCGCCCGCGGCCTCCAGCGCCGCCTGTACGTTGCGGAAGCACTGGTCGGCCTGGGCGCGGGCGTCGCCCTTGCCCACCAGGTTGCCGTTCTCGTCCGCGGCCACCTGGCCGGAGACGAATACCATGTTGCCGACGCGGGTCGCGGTCGAGAACCCGCTGGGCTTGTTGTTCGGATACGGGAAGAACACCTGTCGAGCCATTGCGACACCCTACCCTTTCGGCTATCTGTTGCTAGGAGGCCTCGATCAGTTCGATGCGAACGTCGTCCGGGGCCTTGATGAAGGCGATGCGCATGTTGGGGGCGGACTGTATCGGCCCCTCCATCAGCTCCGCGCCCAGTCCCTCCAGGCGCGCGATCTCGGCGTCCATGTCGTCGACGTCTACCCCAAAGTGTTCGAGTCCCCAGTGGGGTGTGGCGTCGCCGCCGCCCATCTGCTCGTTGGTGCGCGCACCGGATATGTTGACGACCATGCCGCCGGGCGATTCGCAGCGGATGAAGCGGTCGCCGAACTTCCTGACGGTGTCGCTGACCAGCTTGAAGTCGAACGCCTTGACGTACCAGTTGGCGGTCTTTTCGGGGTCCGGCGCCTTGAGGTGTATGTGATTGATTACGAAAGCCAAGAGACGACCTCCATTTCGAGGTTGCGGGCCGCGCATTACGCCTGAGCGCCGGCGCACGGCCACGGATGCGAGCTTGCGCGAAAGCCTATGTTATGCGTCGGCTGGCTGTCAACCGCGACTGCTGCCGTGACCGGCGCTGTCGTGCTACAATTGAAGGCGGTTTCGACCCCTGAAATGCGGGGCGAAAACTCGGCAAACGGAGGATGTACAACCATGCCCATTCTAAGCATCGACGACGTGAATGAGGAGGAGTTGTCTCCCGGCACCAAGCGCTGGGCAATAGTGGACGGTACCAAGGGCGCCGATTCGCTGAGCGTCGGCGACCTCACGCTGGACGCGGGCTCGAAAGTGCCCACTCACATCCACCCGACGGAAGAGGCGATGGTGATCCTCGAGGGAGAGTTGGAGGCGGTGCTGGGCGACGATGTAGTTCCGGTCAAGGCGGGTCAAACGGTGCTTGCGCCCGCCGGAGTAAAACACGGTTTCGTTAACAAGTCCGGCGCTCGCGCCCGCCTTATGGCGATTTTTCCGACCGCTACCATCGAGCGGATTCCGGTCGACTAGGAGCGGGCATGGCGGTAACGCTCGACTGGCTGGGCTGCGCGACCTACAGGCTCCGTATCGACGAACTGACGCTGTATCTCGACGCCTACGTGGACAGGGTGGCGGGCGCTCCGCCGGTGGGCATCACTGTGGACGAGATAGACGAGGCGGACTACGTGCTGGTGGGCCACAGCCACTTCGATCACATCGCCGGCGCGGAGGTGATAGCGGCCAACACGGGCGCGACAGTGATCGGCTCTATTGAGACGGCGCGGGTGATGCGCGACGAGGGAGTCCCCGCCGGGCAACTCTGGCGGACGCAGGGCGGCGAGCACTTCCGGCTGTCCGACAGCGTGACCGTGCGGACCTACCCCAGCCTGCACTCCTGCATATGGACCGCGAGTTCCCACGCGCCGGGCGACGTGGTTGTGGGGCAGCACTGCCTCACCGAGGACGAGCGCTGGCCGGAGGTCGACGCGGACGAGATGACGCGGCGGCTGGAGGCGATCTCCGAGGCGCACAGGGCCGAACACGGACGGCCCGCTGCGGGGCAGCGACACTCACGGCGGCGCTATCGCCTACGTTATCGAGACTCCCTACGGCTCCATCTTCTACCACGACACCTCCGGCTGCTGGACCCGCGTGGTGAGCGACCTGCGCCCGGACATTGCGATAGTGGCGATGGCGGGCAGGCCCAACGTGGACGGCGAGCCGTTGCAGGGGTCTCTCGCAAACTTCGTGGGCCGCATGGCCAGCCTGATGCGGCCCCGCGAGTTGTACCTGGGTCATCACGACAACTGGATGCCGCCAATGACGCGAGACATGACCACCGACGAAATGATGGAGCCGGTTCGCGAGGAGTTGTCCCGCGTCGAGCCTCGCACCAGGCTCGTCGAGGTGGGTTACCTGGAGGGCACGCCGCTGTTTGCGTAGCCCGCGCCGCCTGCGCTGAGAACCGGGCGCGGCGGCATGATCGAATCCGAGGATAGAAGATGAACGACTCCGACACAGACCTCCAGACCATCGAGTTCGATGATCCGATAGACGCGATAGAGCGCTGCTACGATCTGGGCTGGACCGACGGGCTACCGGTCGTGCCGCCCACCGTCGGGCGCGTGCGGTCGTTTCTCGACTACGCCGGACGGCCGGAGGACGAGGTGCTGGGCGGGGTGCCGGAGCGGCGGCGCGAGGTGACCGTGGGCAAGGCGGCCGCGAACGCCGTCATGGCGGGCTGCCTGCCGGAGCACTTCCCCGTCGTGCTCGCGGCCTGCGATGCCATGCTGGATCCGGTCTTCAACTTGGTCGGCCCCTCCTCCAGCCTGGGCGGTTCGGGCATACTCGTCATAGTCAATGGGCCGGTTACCCGACGGCTGGGAATCAACTCGCGCAACAACCTGTTCGGTCCGGGCAACCGCGCGAACGCCACCATAGGTCGCTCGATACGGCTCATCCTGATGAACGCCTGCGCAGCGGTGCCCGGCCTGTTCGACCGCAGCATTCTCGGACATCCCGGCAAGTACAGCTACTGCATAGCCGAGGCGGAGGACGATACCCACTGGAATCCGCTGCACGTGGAACGCGGTTTCGCGCGCGAGGACAGCGCGGTGACGGTGTTCGCGTGCGAAGCGCCTCGCCAGGTGCGGACGACGGGCGACCCGGCGGCGATCATCGAGTCCGTGGCGGACGTGGCGTCCACGATGGGCACGTCGATGTCCACCGTAGGCTCCACCGGCGACGAGTCCGCCATCGTGCGGCGCGGCGAGGTGGCGGTCGTGGTGTCCGGCGACAGCGAGACGTGGAGCGGCTGGAGCAAGGCCGACTTCCGTGAGGCGCTGTACCCGAAGCTGGCGCGCTCGATGGCGGACCTGAAGCGCTCTGGCCACGTGAAGGGGGCACCGGAGCCCGGCGACGAGGAGCGTATGTTGCCGCTGGTGGAGTCGCCGGACGACGTGCTGGCGGTGTTCGCGGGCGGCGAGGAGAACACCATGTGCGGCGTGATGCCAAGCTGGGGTCCCAAGGTGTCGTCCACGGCGGTGACCAAGCTGGTGCGCCCGCCGGCGTAACGCTCAGGCTGCCCCGTTCGGCCAAATCCACTATAATTGTACTTGACCCCATACCAACCGACGCAAGGAGACCTCCTGAGATGGCGAACCGAATCGATTTCAATTGCGACATGGGCGAGAGCTATGGAATGCACAAAATGGGCTATGACGAGGACGTGATCAAGCACATAACGTCCGCGAACGTGGCCTGCGGTTTCCACGCCGGTGACCCCATGTGGATGCGCCACACCGTGCGCCTTGCCGAGGAGCAGGGCGTCGCGATTGGAGCGCACCCCAGCTACCCGGACTTGAACGGCTTCGGGCGCAGGGACCTGTCGGTTTCGCCGGAGGAGGCCAGGAACGACGTCGTGTACCAGATAGGCGCGCTCACAGCCTTCACGGAAGCGAAGAAGCTCCAGCACGTCAAGCCCCACGGCGCCATGTACAACAAGGCGGTGAACGATGAGCCGCTGGCGCGCGCCATCTGCGAGGCGGTGCTCGAAGTGGACGAGGACCTGATAATCCTGGCACTCGCCGGCTCGAAGTGGATCGACATAGCGCAGGACATGGGACTCAGGGTTGCGCGGGAGATATTCGCCGACCGCGCGCTCAACCCCGACGGCACGCTGGTTTCGCGCTCTCAGCCGGGTTCAGTTATCCACGATGTCGAGGAGGTGCTGGAGCGCAGCATCAGGATGGTGACCGAGGGCAAGGCGACCGACATCAACGGGGACGTGATCGAGGTCCACGCGGACAGCCTGTGCCTCCACGGAGACACCCCTGGCGCGGTGGATATGGCCCGCGCGCTCAAGCAGGGCCTCACCCAGGCGGGCGTCGAGATCACGCCCGTCGGCCAGATTGTGTGATGCAAGAGTCCCCTGCCCTGCTTCCGTGCGGCGACCAGGCTCTCATCGTCGAGTTCGGTGACGCGATCGATCCCGCCGTCAACCGGCGCGTCCATGATCTGGCTCACGCCATCGAGTCCGCCGGCGTGGCGGGCGTGTACGACCTGGTGCCCACTTACCGCTCGCTGCTGGTGTACTACAACCCCGTGAGGACGAGCTGGACGGAGCTCGAGGGCAGCCTTCGCTCCCTGCTGAGCGACACCGGCGAGCGCGGCCTGTCGGCGCCGCGGGTCGTGTTGCTCCCAACATTTTACGGTGGCGAGTACGGCCCGGACCTGGAGTTCGTGGCCGAGAACGCCGGAATCACGCCGGACGAGGCCGTGGCGCTGCACTCCGGCACCGACTACCTGGTGTACATGATGGGGTTCAGCCCCGGATTTCCCTACCTGGGCGGTCTCGACGAGCGGCTCGCCACGCCTCGGCTGGAGTCGCCGAGGCTGGAAATCCCCGCCGGCTCGGTGGGCATAGCCGAGATCCAGACGGGTGTGTACCCGGTCGCCAGCCCGGGTGGGTGGCAGTTGATAGGGCGCACCCCGCTGCGGCTGTTCGACGAGACGGCCGAGCAGCCCGCGGTACTCCAGGCGGGTGACTACATCCGGTTTGTCCCGCTGGAGACAGAGGCGGCCTATGTCGAACTCCTGGCGAGCGTGGAGGCGGGCGAGTTCGTGGTGCAGACGGAGGCGGCAAGCTGAGCGGCGCGGCACTTGAGATCATCGAACCCGGCCTGCTCACCACGGTGCAGGACAGGGGTCGAGTCGGTTACCAGCGGTACGGTGTGCCAACGTCCGGCGCGCTCGACGCTTTCGCGCTGCGTGCGGCGAATCTGCTCGCCGGCAACGACGACGGCGATGCCGGATTGGAGATGACGGTGCTCGGCCCACGCATTCGATTCGGGGCTGACACCTGGTTCGCTATCGCGGGCGCCGATCTCGCGCCCATGCTGGACGGACAGCCGGTTCCTAACTGGCAGCGCGTGCGGGCTTCCGCCGAAAGCGTTCTCAGCTTCCAGGGATCGCGGGACGGGATGCGCGCGTACCTGGCGGTGGCCGGAGGCATCGACGTGCCGCGGCTCATGGGCAGCCGGTCCACCTACCTGAAGGGGGAGTTCGGCGGGCTCGGCGGGCGGCCGCTCCGCGCGGGCGACGAACTGCATACGCTGGGCGGGCCGCGAGAGGGCGACTTGGACGAGGTGGAGTTGCCCGAATCGTTCGTCGTACCGGAGTACGGCCACGACCACCGGATACGGGTTGTGCTCGGCCCGCAGGGCGGGGCGTTCACCGAGCAGGGCGTCGAGACGCTGCTCGGCTCCGAGTACAAGGTCTCCGTACAATCTGACCGAATGGGTTACAGGCTGGACGGCCCGGCCATCGAGCACGTTTCCGGTCCCGACATCGTGTCTGACGGAACTGCGCTCGGCGTGATCCAGGTGCCCGGCAACGGGCAACCGATAGTTCTGCTCACCGACCGGGGCACCACGGGGGGCTACGCCAAGATAGCGACGGTGGTGAGCGTGGACATCAGCCGCATTGCCCAGGCGATGCCGGGAGACGCCATTAGGTTCGAGGCGGTGAGCGTGGAGGAGGCCCACGCCATCCTCGCCGAGCAGGAGGCCGCGCTGCGCGACCTGTCCGAGGCATCGGGCGTAGGTACAGGGCGTGGGATGAGCATTGTGGTATACGGCGAGGGATTTGAGGTCACGGACGAGTCCGGCGATCCTGTGTCGCTGGGAGAGGGCGAACCCGACGGTCTGGTCTGGAGCCACAGCGTAAGGGCGGTGAGCGGCGGGGCCGCGCACGAATTCGACATCAGGGTTGGCCAAGCGAGGACAGAGCAATGAGCAAGAGCATAGGCATTCTGGGCGTGGGCGCGGTGGGCAGCTACTTGGGGGCCTTTCTAACCCGGGAAGGGTACGACGTAACGCTGATCGACATGTGGGGCGCACACGTGGACGCCATGAACGAGTCCGGTCTGAAAGTGTCGGGCACGCAGGGCGACTTCACCGTCGCCGTGAACGCCGTCCACATGGCCGACGCCTACCAACTTCACAAGAGGTTCGACTACGCCTTCCTGGCGCTGAAGTCCTACGACACCGAGTGGGGCGCGCATTTCCTGAAGCGGTTCCTGTCCCCCACCGGGGCGATAGTAAGCTCCCAGAACTGCATGAACGACCGGCTCATCGCGTCCATCGTCGGATACGAGCGCGAGATTCCGTGCGTGATGTCCGGCATCACTGTCGCGCTGTGGGAGCCGGGCCACGTCACCCGCGGCGGGCAGCCTGGGCGCGACCGCGGCCACGACGTGTTCCGCATCGGCGAGCACCACGGCCAGGTCACTCCTCGCGTCGAAGAGTTGGTGGAGATGGTGAGCTGCATCGACGGCGCAAAGACCACCACCAACATCTGGGGCGAGCGCTGGTCCAAGCTCACCACGAACGCCTCCGGCAACCCGATGCAGGGCATGACCGGCCTGGGATCGGGGGGCCTGTCGGCGATTGCGGGGGCGCGGCGCATACAGGTGCAGATCTGCAAGGAGTCCGCCCAGGTGGGCCTGGCCCACAACGTGCGCGTGGAGAGCATCAGCGGCGTGGAGGCCGAGGTGTGGGCGCGGGCGGACGAGGGCGACGTGATGGAGGAGCTGGACGCCAAGTTCCGAGGCGGACGCGGCGGCAGTGATTGGAAGTCGTCTATGGGCCAGGACGTGGCGAAGGGACGCAAGACCGAGGTGGAGCACATGAACGGCTTCATCTCCCGCATGGGACGCGAGATTGGGGTGCCGACGCCGGTCAACGACGCCGTCGTGAGCGTGGTCAAGGAGATCGACGACGGCAAGTCCGCCGCCGATCCGTCGAACATCGATCGCGTGCTGGAGCTTGCGGGCCTCTAGGAGCGACTCCGGCCCGACCGGCCGGGCGGCGCTTCCGCTGATAAGCCCGGCTCATGTTGGACTGGCTGCACGCGCTCGCGGACTGGACGCTGGACTTCGCCGACAGCGGCGCGGCGGTTGTCGCGCTGGTGCTGGTGTCGATGAGCGAATCGGTGTTCTTCCCGGTGCCGCCGGACCCGCTGCTCATCGCGATAGGCATACGGCAGCCCGAGGCCGCTATCTGGCTGGCCGGGCTGTGCACCGCCGCATCGGTTGCGGGAGCCGTGATCGGGCGATGGCTCGGTATCCGTTTCGGGCGGCCACTTCTGCACAGGTTCGCGTCGGCGGACAAGGTAGACACCGCCGAGCGGATGTACCGCAAGTATGGGGTCTGGGCCGTCATCGCGTCCGCCATTACGCCGATACCGTTCAAGGTGTTCACGGTGCTCTCGGGCGTGATGGGCATGGAAATGAAGGGCTTCGTGCTCGCCGCGCTGGTAGGCCGGGGGCTGCGGTTCATGGCCGTGGGCGTGCTGGTAGCATTGTACGGCGAATCGGTCGAGGAGCTGATACTCGAACGGTTCGAGTACGTCACAATCGGCGCGGTTGCCGCGGGAGTAGCGCTGGTGGTCGTGCTGCTGGCGGTGCGGAGGTTGAGGGGAAAGCGAGCGGTCGCGAACGACGGGTTTAGCGACGTCGAGCAAAAGACGGAATCAGGCGGCCACTGAGCCGCAAGAGGGGGCGCTCGCAGCGCGTCTTCCAACCAGGAATGGAGATGGTGACAGAGGAAAGAGAAAGACAAGACGACGGCGTAATCGTATGCCCCTACTGCGCTCACACCAACGACCCGCGGTCGGAGCGGTGCGGCCGGTGCTGGTCGAGGCTTCGCGGCGCGTCCGTCGTGACCGAGGAGGAGGGTGCCAGCATCGTCGCAAGGGTGCTTTCGGTGCGGCGCTGGCGCAGGCGGGCGCGCTACGGCATAGTGGCGGCGGTGGTGCTGGCGATAGTCGCGTGGCTGACTTTCCTGAACGTCGGGACTACGCGATTCCAGGGTCCAGCGTCGACAAACGTGAGCGCCGCATCCACGCCGGGCAACTGGCCGATGTTCCAGCGCGACCACCTGCACTCCGGGCTGGTGGCGGATGACAACGCGACGCCGGCGGGTAACCTGAAGTGGCGGTTCGACACCGACGGCCCGCTGTTCTCGTCGCCGGCCATAGTGGACGGTACGCTGTACCTGACCACCGGCGACCGGCGAGTTGTCGCGCTGGAGGAGGCGACGGGCGAACTGATCTGGGAGCGCAAGACTACGGGGCCGGTCAACTCCTCCCCCGCTGTCGCAGGCGGGATCGTTTACTACGGGCTGCGGGACGGAAAGTTCCACGCGCTCGACCGCTACAGCGGCGAGGAGCTGTGGATGTACCAGACGGACAACTACATCTTCTCGTCGCCCGCCGTCCACAACGGCGTGGTGTACATCGGCTCCGGCGATTCGCTGCTGTACGCCTTCGATGCGCTGACCGGGGACATACGCTGGACCTACGACGCGAGGGCGCCGATTCTCACGCCACCCGCCGTGAACGACGACGTGGTCACGATGGTGTCCCAGAGCGGGACTCTGCACATAGTGGACACGAACACCGGGAACCTGCGGCTGGACTACTCGATGGTAAGCATATCGAACGGGTCGCCCGCCATGCTGGGCAACCTGGTCTACTCTGCGGACGAGGGCGGCGGCATCAGGGCCGTAGACTGGCGCAAGCGCGTCGTGCCATTCGAGAAGTCCGCCCGCTGGCTTCGGACTCAGCTATTCATCTGGGGGATGGTCAACTCCATTCCGCCCCAGAAGGGGTTCGTGTGGGCAGACCGCATCCGCGGCGGCGGCTTCTCCAGCACGCCCGTGATTGCCAACGGAGTGCTCTACATCGGCTCGCACGGGCAAGAGTTGCTCGCCTTCGACGCCGAGACTGGCGAACGGTTGTGGGAGTACGCCACGGACGCGCCGGTCCTGTCGTCCGCCTCTGTGGCGGGCGACACGGTTTACGTGGGCGACGCCGACGGCAACCTTTACGCCGTGGACGGCGATACCGGAAAGCTGGCGTGGCGGTTCAAGACTGGTGCTCGCATCGACGCCGCACCGGTGATCGCAAACGGGGTGATGTACGTCACCTCGCGCGACGGCACGCTGTACGCGATAGAGTAAGGGGGCGAGGCGAACCGTTTGGGACGGGGGACCAATTGCCGTCTTAGGCCGCCGCCATCGACTCCGCGTCTTGGATATACTCGATGGTCTCCCGCACGTCCGCGATGATGTCTTCCGCCGGCTCCAGTATCCCGTCGTAGAAGCAGGCGCCGTGGAGGAATGACTGGCGAGCGGCATAGCGGACGCGCAGCGATTCAAGCGATGGGTCCTCCTGGCGCAATAGTCTGATCCCCCGCATAGTCTGTCCCGATGATCGTGGTTCCTCGCCGGTCCGGGCCACAATCAGGCCGTCGGTAGCCTTCTTGGTGGCACACCATGCCTTCTCGGCGGCGTTTCTCAGCCGCCCCTGCTCCAGCATCTCCAGGGCGTCGTCGTACAGTCCCCTCGCGTCAGCGAACAGGTACTCTACGCGTTCGGTTTGAAGCATGGTTACTCCCTACGCCCGCACGTACTTGACGATCCGGCGGCCGGTGCTGCCCTCGCCGGAGGTGGGTTGCACGAAGTAGATGCTGCCCTGCGAGTCGCCCGCCGAGCCGTGGCACGAACGGTACTGCTCGCCGCCCCAGCGGGCCAGCCGTTCGCCGTCCAGAGTCAGCACGCTGAAGTAGCCGCCGTTGTGCTCGGGCACGAACGCCGCGCCGTCGGAGTCCACCCAGATGGTGGCCGGTCCTATCAGCTCGGGTTGCCACTGATCCAGGAACTCCCCGTCCTGGCTGAACGCCTGCACGCGGTCGTTCTCGCGGTCGGCCACCAGCACCCTGCCGCGGCTGTCGACGAACACGCCGTGGGGCAGCATGAACTGGCCCGGCCCGGTGCCCGGCTCGCCCCACGACAGCGTGTGCTCACCCTCGGCGGTGAAGCGGTGGACGCGGCAGTTGGCGTAGCCGTCGGCCACGAAGATGTCGCCGGACGGCGCGACCCCGACTCCTGCTGGCAGGTTGAACGGCTCGCCGCCGTGCGTGACCTGCTCGTGGAGCGAGCCGTACTCGTCGTTGTTCGCGCCAGTGTCGGAGCGATAGCCCTGCTTGCCGATGGTCAGCAGCAGCTCGCCCTCGGGAGTGAACTTCATTATCTGGCAGTCGTCTCGCTCGACGATCCAGATGTTGTCGTGCGGGTCGGCGTAGATTGCGTGCGGGAATGGGAACTGGCCCTCGCCCCACGAGGTCAGAAAGTTGCCGTCGCGGTCGAAGACGATGACCCTGTGCTCGCCGCGGTTGAAGCCGTACACCCTGTCCTGCGAGTCTATGGCCACCGCCGCCATCGGAGCGTCCCAGCCGTCCGGCAGCTTTGCCCAGTCCTCGATCACCTCGTACCTGTAGTCGCCGCTGCCAACGATGTTTGCCATAGCCGGCTCCTTCCCCTCTTGGTGCCCTTCGTGTCTTTACTGGATGATCCCTCCCCGGCGGCCTCTAGCCCAGAAGCTCCGGGCGGCAGGCCCGCATGGCCGCGAGGGTCGAGTCCACGCCGGGGCGGGCGGCCACGACCCTGACCATCGCGATGTCGAGGCCCTCGGCGAGCGCGCGGAAATGCGCGGCGGCGGCGTCGGGCTTGCCAAAGTAGCCCACCTTGAGCAGCAGCTCGCCCGGGAACGCGTCCGCGACCTCTTCTCGTGACGCCCCGTTCGTGCGCATCTCATCCAGCTCGCGCAGCGCGTCGGTGAATCCCATGCGCTCGAAGTGGGCCCGGTACCCGAGCTGCCGCTGCCGCTCCGTCGGCACGCGGGGGCCGAGCGCATAGTTCATGGTGGACAGCGCGAATGCGCGCCGCGCGGCGTCCTCGTCGTCGTCCACGCACACGCGGATGTACTCCGCCAGCTTCACCTCGGACGGGTCCCTGCCCGCCTTCTTCGCGCCCTCGTCGACGCGCTCGCGGCTCCACGCGACGCGCTCGGAGTCGCACCAGTTGAGGCTCGCGCCGTCCGCCGCCTCGCCTGCGAGTTCCAGCATTCGCGGGCCGAGGGCGCCGAGGTAGACTGGCGTTTCCGGCGCGGGCCGGATGCCGAGCCGGCCACCCCGCAGCGTGACCGTCTCTCCCTCGTGGGTGACACGCTCTCCGGCGACCAGACCGCGTATGACGGTCAGGTAGTCCCGCATCATCGCCAGCGCCGATACGCGGGCCATGCCGGTCTGCTGCCTGGTGCGCGGCTGGTACACTCCTCCGGCGCCGATGCCCATGTAGAAGCGCCCGCCGGTCACCTGGCTCATGGTGCCGCCGCTCATGGCGAAGGCCATGGGCGAGCGCCACATCACGGGGGACACCGATATGCCCGTGTGCAGGCCCTCGGATACGACGTCGCGGGACGCCGCCCAGCGGTAGTTGCACACCTGGAAGGAGTCCTGCCCGGTGCCTTCCGGCGTCCAGATGCTGGTGTACCCCAACCGCGCCGCCTCACGCGACATCTCCATCTCGTCCTGGACCGACAGCCCAAGTGTGCCGTCCAGCCCTACGCCGAATTGCATTTTCGTGCTCCTACGTTTGACTACTGGCCGCTGATCTTCGTGTTCGCCATGTCCTCAATGAAGTTGGCGATAGCGGAGTGATCGAGGTCGCCCTTGCCGTCGTTGACTAGCGAGCCGATCATCTGCTGCACGAGTCCGGTGACCGGCAGCGGCACGCCCAGCTCCTGGCCGGTCAGCAGGGCGTTCCGCAGGTCCTTCTGATGAAGGTTGATGCGGAAGCCGGGCTGGAAGTCGCCGGCTATCATCATCGGCCCCTTGGCGTTGAGGACGGAGCTGCCGGCCAGGCCGCCCTTTATGGCGTCGAACACCACGTTGGGGTCCAGGCCCGCCTTGCTTGCGAGAGTGAGCGCCTCGCCCACAGCCTCGATGTTGACGGCGACGATGATCTGGTTGGCGAGCTTGGTGGTGTTGCCCGCGCCGTAGTCCCCGCACAGCACGATGCTCGCGCCCATGTGGCCCAGCAACTCCAGGTGGGCGTCGAAGACGTCCTTCTTGCCGCCCACCATGATGGCGAGAGTGCCGGCGATGGCTCCCGGCTCGCCGCCGCTGACGGGCGCGTCTAGGAAGCTGACGCCCTGCGCCTCGCAGGCGGCGGCAATCTTCTGGGAACTGCCCGGCGCAATGGAGCTCATGTCGATGACGACGGAGCCGCTGGACGCGCCCTCGAGCACGCCGCCCTCGCCGAGAATGGCCGCCTCGGAGTGCGGAGAGTCCGGCACCATCGTTATGACGACCGGGGCCTTCTCCGCCACCTCGCGGGCCGACGACGCGCTGGCCGCGCCCTCCGTGACCATCTCCTCGACCGCCGAGCCGACGATGTCGTACACGGTCAGCGAGTAGCCGGCCTTCATCAGGTTGCGGACCATCGGTCGCCCCATGATGCCCAGTCCTACGAAACCAATGTCACCTTCTGGCATGGTAGTATTTTCCTTTCAGATATGTGGGTGTCGCGCGCGACTCGGCGGCCCCTGTGCTATCGGAATCACCGGGGCACATTGTAGCAGAAAACGCCCTCGAACCACCCCCAATCGCCACTTCGGCGAAGACTCTGCGCCCGTGACGTTGAGGGCATGCGTCGAGCTCAATTGGCAGGGCTTTGTGGCTGCGCTAGAATAGCTGCATCTCACTCAGGAGGGTTCTAATGGCTATCACGCTGGTAGAGGCCAACCGCATCGTGGCCGGAGCGATCGCCAAGGCGGTCGAGCTCGACATCAAGATCAACGTTGCTGTCTGCGATTCGGGCGGACGGCTGATAGCGTTCAACCGTATGGACGGCGCTATCTGGGCAGGGGTTTACGGCTCCCAAGGCAAAGCGGTTGCCAGCGCGGCCTTTGCCCGCTCCAGCGGCGATTTGCAGGAGCGGGCGGACACGCCCATCGTGAAAGGTATCCTCGCAGCCGAGGGCGGTCATGGCATTCCGAGCCAGGGTGCGTTGCCCATCATCCGCGATGGCGTGGTAGAGGGCGCCTGCGGCGTCGGCGGAGGCACTTCTCAACAGGACGAAGATTGCGCCGCGGCGGGCATCGCCATGCTATGAGCTCGCGCGCAATGAGAACCGACCCCCGGCGGTTGATGCTCTCAAGCGCCTCGGGAAGAGTTCGCCCGCGTCAGTAACCACCCTGTCGGCAAACGAGTCGGATGAGCCACCGAAACCGCCTCATCGATTTGACTTCGGCGCCACGCCCTCAAGCAGATCGATTAGCGATTTCGCGGTCGCAATGCCGAGCCGAACGTCATCCTCCCGGAGCGTCTCTTCGTAGAAGTTGATATGCATCGCCTCCGCGACTATCAGCTTTTGCCAGTGGAGATTGTAATCGTCCGTCAGTGCAATCAACCTCTTGGCTTTTTCGCGCAGACGATAGTGGGACTGGTGGTCCCAACCGTTTTCTTCTGAAATCGCCTTCACATAGTGCGCGACCGCGCCCCAGGCCTTCTCGGACGCCTGCAATAGCTGCCCGCCTTCAAGTTCCACCTCGGCCTGCACAAGAAAGGCCGCGCTGATTTCCCTATGTCTGGTAGCGGTTGTCATTCTGAATCGCCGCTTCGCCTACGCCACCCTACCCCGCCGCAGCCATGTGATCTGGCGAACCCTCAATCGAGCCTATCTCTTGGTCGGGATTGAGAGTAATCCGTCGTCGTAGTCCAAAGATCCGTGTTCAATCAGCATACCAACAATCAAATCTACCTCTATTCGAACTCGCTCGGATACGCTTTTGAAACCCAATAGCTTAGCTGACTCTCTCACCGCTTCTTGCCTCTCGATGCTAAAGGAATCTGTAACCAAGAGCTTGGCGGCCTCGGCAACTTCTTCTGGAGCGATCAAGTCAATCTTTCGGAGTTGCCGGTGTTCAGCTCTGTTTCGGACGGCAGAACTCTTCATTCCGGACATCCAGAGAAAGTCCCCCTTTCTTTGGACGCTTCTCTTTCCCCTAACAGTTGCGTCGATCGCTAAGTTCAGATTCTTCTTGATCTTGGCGCCGCTCCTCTTGACGCCGGAGGCCTCTCTGATTCGTCGAATCACTTCGCTCACATGGACGGGACTTTCAACTCTCACAACCTCATGTACTGCGTCGATTAGGTAAGTGTGGGGAATTTCGCCAAGGTCATGGAAGCGGGTAGACACTCGAGGCTGCGCCAACTGATACGGTCGGGCAATTAGGCGGCTTGAATCCTTCTCGCTGTCGCTCCTCTGAATCTCTGATCTGCCCTCTTCATCGTGAGCAACATGTTCAAGCTGTTCAACCTTTGCTTGCTCAATGGCCTTTACGACGCGTTCCAGTTCACGCTCTTCGTTCCTAAACCAGTCAGTGCTCCAAATGCGGTGTAATTGCCAACCCAAGCCCCTCAACACCTGCTCTCTAATCCTATCTCTGTCCCTTGCCGACATTGACGAATGGTATGTCGCCCCGTCGCATTCGATACCAAGAATGTACTTGCCTGGGCGGCTTGGGTCCACTATTGCAAGGTCAATGAACTTTCCCCCTGACGCAACCTCTTCGTGAACTTCATACCCTCGCGTGCGCAGACGGAACGCCACTGCCCTTTGGAATGGCGAATCCATGTCCCGACCAGACTCGACTGGTATGTCAGAAGGGAGCTCTCCGGTCTCTGCATACGCCAAAAAAGTCTTGAGGGCCCGCAACCCGGGTGATCTGTTGCTCCCGAGGTTGATGTCCTCAGCACGAAGATTAGTGAAGACATGGCAGCGTCTCTTAGCTCTAGTGATGATGACGTTTAGTCGTCTTTCACCGCCTTCTCTGTTAAGTGGGCCAAAATTCATGGAGAGTTGTCCATTTGAGTCGCGACCGTAGCCAACGCTAACAAACATCACATCTCTTTCATCACCCTGTACATTTTCCAGATTCTTGATGAAGAATGGCTCTTCCGGATGCGCGTTAAAGAATGACTCATAAGAATCGTCTTGTCTTCTCAGCCGCTCTACCTCGTCTCTTATGGCAGTCATCTGCGCGCTGCTAAAAGCAGCCACACCGAGCGTAAGACCCGGATGCAGTCTCGCGTGGTCAATCACCGCGCTCGCCACCTCCTTTGCCTCCTTACGATTGGCGCGGCTGCCTCCTCGGTCGTACACGGACTCCGGCAGATAATGATACTGTAATCCAACGTCCGTCTTGCTGGCGTCAGGACTTGGGAATACTACCAATCCGTTTTGGTAAAACTCCTGGTTCGATGTTGCTATCAGTGACTCATGACGACTTCTGTAGTGCCAGCGCAGCATTCTAGACGGGCATCCTGCGGATCGCATGAGTCCCAAGATGCTCTCTATGTCTCCCGTAACGTCCTCGTCGTCAGACTCATTCTCGCCGGTGTGCGTGACCAAGTCGAAGAAGCTAGTTGGAGGCAATTGTCGGTCGTCACCGACGACCACAACCTTCTTCGCACGGAGCAGAGCGCCAATAGCATCTACAGGCCGAACTTGGCTAGCCTCGTCGAACACCGCTAGGTCAAAAGTCACACTGCCAGGTTCAATGTATGTCGCGATTGACAGCGGACTCATCATGAACACTGGCTTTATGGCCTGAATGGCATCACCCGCCTGACTCATTAGCTGCCGAATGGGCTTGTGCCTCCGCTTCTTTTCAAACTCCCTTCTTAGGATCGAGAGTTGCCCGGGGGCATCCCGTCTAGGAAGACTCTGCCAATGAGCAAACGCGACTCTTCTACGGTTATGGTCGATGGTCTCAATATCTATCTCCCGGAAGCGGTTCAGCTGGCCTTCATGCGTAGCACGACTGAACCTAGCCAATGCTGGCCGTTCTAGCGCGGCACGTTCGAGGATACTCTCATAGCGGGCTTGCTCGAAACAGGTGCCCAAGAGCTCTGGCGCATGAGTCCATTCTTCCGACAACTCAACAACAGCACTCAGGCCGCAGCTTCTGGCGGAGGCCGACGCGATGTTAACCGAAATGACGTCCTGTAACGCGGCGATATGCTCTGTCCATTCCTCAAGAATTCGTCTCTGATCGCTGAACGGCAAATCTGTTAGCCCTCTGGCCTGCCCAAACCGCCTAACGCAATCCACTTTTATTGAATGTTGCAAAGCCTCCGCCGAGCGCTCATACGATGTCAGGGCAGCATGAGCCGATTCGGTTAGCTGCGCTACCTCAGAATGTCTAACCCCGAGTTCCAACGCGCCTAGACTATCAGGGTCGATGTTGCCATCCTCAATCTGGAGATGGAAGTCAATCATCCAAGAGACTTTGATGTTGGCGGCATCCCAGTCAGTTTGTTCCTGACGCCATTGCTTCCCTAAGACGCGCTCCGGAACGGGGGCAAGTTGGCCTATGTTGCCGGTAAGCTCGCGCTCTTTGATGATGGCTTCAACAAGCTCCAACTGCTGTTGCCGTTCGTCTGGGACATCACCGCTGCAGAGCTCAGCAAGCGCCTTTCTCGCACGGCGATAACTTGGACTCAGGAATCTTGGCACCAGTCCGCGCCTGTTTAAGCTCTCTTGAATCCACTCGACTCTGCTGCCCCATGCTTCATGGGATAGCGATGAACCATAATTGGTCCTCAGCCTCGTCCTTGCCAATCCCGAGTCCACCACATTCCGCAACTCGGTTCGACTGCTCGTCCACTCTACGGCGCGCAGGTTCAACCCGGTTAGATCTGGCGATTCAGCCAGAAGCGTGCCCGTCGCGCACAGCCTTACAGCTTGATCGCGGTCTGTCGGTGACTTAAGCCCAATAGCGTCTACAAGTCGCCCGCAAGTCGTCTGGAGTTCGTCAAGGAGACGACTCGACTCAATCAAGTCCCTTCGGAGTGGGTCCAATGAAACAGGGGGTGTCGCGAGTCGGCTACCCCAAAAGGGATGATCCTTAAGTCTTCCGACTTGCCTTAGGCTGTTCTCAAGGTCAACTACAGCTTCTCTCTTCTCGACGAACTCGGAACGTGACCAGGAGTCAATTCCGTGCACGTCTAATCTGGGCGGAACGACGCCACTTCCCAAACTCTGACGAATGCTCAGCAATTTGCCATAGGCTTCAAACGGGGAGACTCCGGTATCTCCAACTGAGGCATTTATGGCGTCAAAGTACCGATTGAGGGCATTTCGGATTCGCGCCAGAGCTTTGAAGTCGTCTTCAATACCCTCGATGCTGGGTTTCCCCAATTCCCAGACTCTCTTCAGTTCTGTCAGTACTGCCGTCTTGGTAGTCTTATGGCTGTGTAATTCGAGGCAAGCGTCGCCCAAATGTAAGGCGTCTAGCCTTCGTTTGACCACCTCCAGTGCTGCCATCTTCTCAGAGACGAAGAGAACTTTCTTGCTATGGCCGATCGCCTCGGCAATCATGTTGGTGATGGTCTGTGACTTGCCGGTCCCCGGGGGGCCTTGAACGACAAGGTTGCGCCCGTGACTCACATCAAGGATCGCCAGTGCCTGAGACGAATCGGCATCAACTACGTGATGAACATCTTTGGGGTGAACATGATCGTCAATTCGCTCTTCATCGCCAACTGCCGGTGAGGGCTCCGAGAACCCGTCTCCGTACAATGCCCGAATCAACTCGTTGTACTGTGGCCCGGACTCGGCAGGCCATTGTTCCACGTCCAAGTCTCTGTGCATCAGCAACTTACTGAAGGAGAAGAATCCCAGAACTACGCTTGTGGTGTCTACTGACCAGCGAGGAAGACCCTTTATCGCTTGGCTCACACTTTGGAAATAGGCCTTAAGATCAACCTCTTCTTCATCCTCATCCGCATCACTGTGTAGATCAGGCAACCTGACCCTAAACTCCTCCCAAACCTTCTCGGAAAACGGCAGGTTCGTGCCCAATTCTTCACCGGTGTACTCTGCAGTGAATCCTCCTCGCACACTCTCTCTTTCTAGACTCACTGGAACAAGGACGATAGGGGCACGACGCTCGTTGTCACTTGATTCGGCCTCATACCACACGATCATCCCAAGAGCAACGAATAACGTGCTTACTCCCTGTTCCTCTAAGAGCGTCTTCGACGTGTAGTATGTGGCAAGCAGACGTCTCTGCAATTCATTCTGCGCTTCGGCGGTTTGGATTGCTCCCTTGTCACGTCTGCCAGACCTCCGCCGTGAACCTGCTGAGCCCGACTTCCGAAGTAGCGGCCCTCGGTCGCTATCCGATCCAGACGTAGTATAGGATTCCAGCTTGTCATCTGACTCATTCGGTAGAAAAGATACTGGTTGGCCTCTCCGCACCAGAACATCAAACACGCTCTCTGCGTCCGTGTCCGTGGCTTCTACTCCTCTGCCACGTAAGTACCGATAGCTTACGAGCGGGTTACGCAGGCCGAGATCGAGAAGTTCTTTTCTGGACCTCTCAATCCTGTCAATGATCGATTGCAGAGAGTTAGCTGTCATTGCTCAATACACACTCACTAGGCGGTGCGGCCACTACCTGACCACTCACCAGGCGGCCGATCCATGGGCTCCTCTAAAGGGGACTGCGTGTCTAAACGCCGCCCAACCCCCTACCCCGCCGCGGCCATCACCTCGATCAGCTCCCGGACGGCGTCGGCGGAGTGCTGAAGCGCCGCGGCCTCGTCCGGCGTGAGCTGAAACTCGATGACCTCCTCCACGCCGGCGGCGCCCAGCTTGACCGGCACGCCGACGTAGATTCCGTCGATGCCGTACTCGCCCTCCAGGTACGCCGTGCACGGCAAAATCTGCTTCTTGTCGAACAGTATCGACTCGACCATCTGGACGATGGCGGCGGACGGCGCGTAGTAGGCGCTGCCGCTCTTGAGCAGGTTCACGATCTCCGCGCCGCCGTCCTGGGTGCGCTTGACCAGCGCGTCGACGCGCTCCGGCGGCAGCAGGTCGGACAGCGGTGTGCCCCCGACGGTGGTGCTGGCGGCGATGGGGACCATCGTATCGCCGTGGCCGCCCAGCACGAACGTGGCCACCGCCTCGACCGACACGCCCAGCTCCTGGGCGATGAAGGTGCGGAAGCGCGCCGTGTCGAGTATGCCGGCCATCCCGAACACCCGCTCCTTGGGCAAGCCGCTCACCTCGTAGGCGCGCTGCACCATCGCATCGAGCGGATTGGTCACGACAAGCAGCATGGCGTCCGGGGAGTGCTCCACGACCTGTCCGACGACGCTGGTGATGATGTTCATGTTCGTCAGCAGCAGGTCGTCGCGGCTCATGCCGGGTCGACGCGCCACGCCGGAGGTGATGACCACGATGTCGGAACCGGCTGTGTCGGCGTAGTCGTTCGTGCCGACCACGGAGGCGTCAGAACCGAGTATCGGCCCTGCCTCGAGCATGTCGAGCGCCTTGCCCTGGGGAAGCCCCTCCACGATGTCGACCAGCACCACGTCGGCGTAGCCCTTGTCGAAGATGCGTTGTGCGGCGGTGGCTCCCACGTTGCCCGCCCCTACCACTGTTACCTTGCTGCGCATATTTTCAGAATCTCCGATAGTGTCTTATCTCCGCGCCGCGTCGTCGCGGAAGGGCCATGTTATGAGTCCAGGAAGTCGTCCAGGCCCTCTTCCAGCTTCTCGGCCACGAGCCCCTCGAAGGGCCGGAGCGCGAGCGGAATCGAGAGCTCGATTTCGTAGTCCGTGTCCGTCACCTCGAGAGCGCCCTTGAAGTTGAGGCCGCGCGCCCTGAACTCGAACTCCAGCGTGCTGTCCGTCCAGGCGTGATTCACTCCGGAGACGGTGTCGTCGAACTCGGACACGAACTCGTCGAATCTCGACGCCATCTTGTCGACGGCGGCCTCCCGTGTCATGTTGTGTGCCCTGACTACCTTCATTGGCGGGCGCGCCTCCCTCTCTAAGCTCTTGCGTCTAGCCGACGGTGTCGACGTACTCCTGCCACCTGTCCTCGACGGTGGGGTCTTCCACGGTGGACATGATGTACTGGCCGTATTCGCGGCTCGTCGCGCCGGTGTTGCGGCCAGTGGTGATGACCTTGCGCTCGTACTGGCCGCAGATGTCCAGCGCCTTGTGCAGCCTGCCGCCCAGGTCCTCGAAGCCGATGTGCTCCAGCATCATCGCCCCCGCGCGGAGCAACGAGCTTGGGTCGGCGTACTGCGCCCTGCCCTCCTGCACCATGCGGGGCGCGCTGCCGTGGATGGCCTCGAACATCGCGTACTGTTTGCCGACGTTGGCGCTGCCCGCGGTGCCGACGCCGCCCTGGATCTGCGCCGCCTCGTCGGTGAGTATGTCGCCGTACAGGTTAGGCAGGGCCAGCACCTGGAAGTCCTTCTGGCGGGCCGGGTTGATGAGCGCGGCGGTCATGATGTCGATGTACCAGCCGTCCCACTCGATGCCGGGGTAGCGCTCGGAAACCTTCCTGGCGATGTCCAGGAACTTGCCGTCCGTGGTCTTCACCACGTTCGCCTTGGTCACGATGGTCACTTTGTCTCGGCCCGTGCGCTGCGCGTGCGCGAACGCCGCGTCGATGATGCGCTCGGAGCCCTGGCTGGTGATGACGCGGAAGTCGATGGCCAGGTCGTCCGTGGCGTTCAGGCCCTGGCTGCCCACCGCGTACATGTCCTCGGTGTTCTCGCGGAAGAATGTCCAGTCCACGCCCTGGCTGGGAATGCGCACCGGGCGGACGTTGGCGAACAGGTCCAGCTCCTTGCGCATGGACACGTTGGCGCTCTCGATGTTGGGCCAGCCGTCGCCCCGCTCAGGCGTGTGGGTAGGCCCCTTGAGCGTGACGTGACACTGCTTGATCTCGGCGAGCACGTCGTCCGGGATGGACTGGAGCTTCTCGGCCCGGTTCTCGATGGTCAGTCCGTCGATAACGCGGAACTCGACCTTGCCGGAGGCCACCTCGTCGCGCAGCAGGTACGCCAGGACTGCCTGGGTCTCCTCGCTGATGGAGGGGCCGATGCCGTCGCCGCCCAGCATGCCGATGATGATGGGGCTGACGGAGGAGTAGTCGGTCCAGTCGCCTTCCTCCTTCAGCTTCTCGACTCGCTCAAGCTGCTGCTGGAGCACCGTACCGAAGTGCTCCTTCGCGGACTCGATTACTTGCTCGTATGCCATTCTGACTCCTTTCGGGTTTTGTGTTTCAGGTGAGGTTGTTCGGCCCTAGGCCGAGCACAAGGGCGGTGCATCAGGGCGCTATGACCGCCAGAACGTCGTCCTTCGATACTGTCACTCCCACGTCGAACGAAAGCGACTTGACCGAGCCGCTGATCGGAGACGGGAGCGTGTTTTCCATTTTCATCGCCTCGAGCACCAGCACGGGATCGCCTGCGTCCACGTGCTGGCCTTCCTCCACCACGTAGCGGAGCACGATACCCGGCATGGGCGCGGTAATGGCCGCTTCCCCTTCCGCGGCCTGCGGCGTCGACGGAGCCGGGGGCGCAGCGGGAGCCTGCGGCGGCGCGATGGGGGCACGTTGTGGCTGTACCACCGCCGTGGTCGTCGGCTGCAGAGGGTCCACTTCTACCTTGTAGAAGGAGCCCTCCACGAAAACGTTGAATGCGCGTGTTCGAGCGCTCTTCTCCGGCATCTCGTCCGGCCTTGCCGCGGCGGTCTCGGCGGGCGGCTGCCTTTCCGGCTTGGGATCGAGGCCGTGCTTCCGGCGCAGGAATCTCATGCCCGTCGACGGGAACAGCGCGTAGGTGAGCACGTCCTCCACGTTGTCTGAGATTTCCTTGATCGCATCGGCGGCCTTGTCCATTTCCGGGTCGAGCAGGTCGGACGGCTTGCCAGAAACGGGCCGGCTCTCCCGCGCGTCGCCTCTGAGGGCGATGCTCCTGACCTCTGGATCGAGCTGGGCCGGCGGGCGTCCGTACATGCCGGAGGCGTACTCCCGCACCTGGTCCGATACCATGGCGTACCTGCCGAACAGCACGTTGCTCACCGACTGTGAGCCGATCATCTGGCTCATCGGCGTCACCAGCGGCGGGTTGCCCAGGTCTCGCCTCGTCCTCGGCACCTCGGCCAGCACCTCGTCGAGCCTGTCGAGGGCGTTCGCCTCGCGAAGCTGCGAGATGAGATTGCTCGCCATGCCGCCGGGTATTTGGTGGTCCAACACCCGAACGTCGATGACGGCGGACCTGGGGTCCTGCATCAGGTGGCGATACTTGGGCAGTACAGACTCCAGGTAATCGCCAATCTCCAGGATGGCCGCGAGATCGAGGCCACTGTGGCGCTCCGTGCCGCGCAGCGCCACCTCCAGCGGCTCGATGGCGGGCTGCGCGGTGCGCAGCGCGAGGGGCGCAAGGCACGTGTCGACGACGTCCACGCCCGCCTCGATTGCCTTCAGCGCGGTCATGGACGCCATACCGCTCGTGTAGTGCGTATGTAACTGGAGCGGCACATTCAGCACAGGTTTGAGCGCCGTCACCAGTTCGTAGGCGTCATACGGGGCCAGCACGCCGCCCATGTCCTTGATGCAGATGCTATCGGCGCCAAGCTCCTGGAACCGCCTGGCCCTGTCGACGAAGTAATCGAGCGAGTAGATGGGACCGCCGAGTCGCCCGCCCTCGGTGATCGAGTAGCAGATCGCCATCTGGAGATGCTTGCCGCTGGCTTTTACCGCCTGGGCGGCGCGTTCGAGGTTCCACTCGTCGTTGAGGGCGTCGAACACGCGGAATATGTCTATGCCCACTTGTGCCGAGCGGCCAATGAAGGCGTCCACCACGTCGTCAGCGTAGGCGCGGTATCCAACCAGGCTCTGGCCCCTCAAGAGCATCATCAGGGGTGTGTTGGGCACGAGACTCTTGAAGGTGCGCAACCTGTCCCACGGATCCTCGTCGAGGAACCGGGTCGCGGCGTCGAACGTAGCGCCGCCCCACACCTCCATTGAGTGGTAGCCGATGGCGTCCATGGCGGCGGCGATGGGCTCCA
Source organism: Dehalococcoidia bacterium (assembly GCA_965204815.1). Classification (GTDB taxonomy): domain Bacteria; phylum Chloroflexota; class Dehalococcoidia; order Lucifugimonadales; family CATOSD01; genus CATOSD01. The sequence continues at coordinate 1,972,851 of OZ242014.1, read as the reverse complement.
TGTCCGCCATCTCGAGCCGCGTGGCGAGCAGGCTCTGGTGGGCGTCCCTGAAGGTGGTGTCCGTTATCTTGATCGGGTTAGCGGCCAATTCAGCAGCTCTCATTCGGCGGCGGTGCGGGGGCGTGCGCTAGCGACCTCGCCAGGACAGCGCCCGCATTGCCGGGGATTCGAAGGATGGATTCCGGGAGGCGAGCTTCCAGGCCCGGCCTCTCCGCGTGCTCTGGGTGCGGGACAGAGGCGCCGCCTCCTGATTCAAAAACGCCTGGACCGCCGCGGTGATGGCGGCGACAAGCCTCTGGTCGGGAGCCGGACTGTCGCCCGCGGGCGATATCAAAGCGGGATGCTCCCGTGCTTCTTGAACGGCATCGAGTCCCGCTTGTTCTCCAGCATATCCAGCGCGTGCGCGATTCGCCGCCGCGTCTCGGCGGGGTCGATCACGTCGTCGATCATTCCGCGGCTGGCGGCGATGTACGGGTTCATGAGCCTTTCATCGTAGTCGCGTATCAGTTCCGCCCTCAGCTCGTCGGGGCGGTCGGAGTCTCTAAGCTCGCCGCGATACACGATGTTCACCGCGCCATCCGCCCCCATTACGGCTATCTCGCCGGTGGGCCAGGCGTAATTGACGTCGCCTTCCAGGTTCTTGCTGCTCATCACGATGTACGCGCCGCCGTAGGCTTTACGCGTGATGACGCTCACCTTGGGCACCGTGGCCTCAGCGTAGGCGAAGATGAGCTTTGCGCCGTGCCGGATGATGCCGCCGTGCTCCTGGGTGGTGCCGGGCATGAACCCCGGAACGTCGATGAACGTGACCAGCGGAAAGTCGAAGGCGTCGCAGAACCTGACGAACCTTGCGGCCTTGACCGAAGAGTCGATGTCCAGCACGCCCGCCAGGAAAAAGGGCTGATTGGCGACGATGCCGACAGGCCGGCCGTCGATGCGGGCGAAGCCCACCACCACGTTGCCCGCGAACCGCTCGTGCACCTGCATGAACTCGCCGTCGTCGACGACGCGACCGATCACTTCGAGCATGTCGTAGGGCTGGTTGGGGTTGTCCGGCACGAGCTCCGCAAGCCCCTCGTCCCACAACTCGGCGTCGTCACGCGACGGATACCGTGGCGGCTCCTCCATATTGTTCTGCGGGAGGAAGGACAGCAGCCTGGCGATCTGAGCGAAGCACTCCTCCTCGTTCGCGAACGCGAAGTGCGCCACGCCGCTCTTGGCGGCATGGGCGGCTGCGCCGCCAAGCTCCTCGTGACTCACGTCCTCACCGGTCACGGAGCGAATCACGTCGGGGCCGGTGATGTACATCTGTCCCACGCCCTCGACCATGAACACGAAGTCCGTCAGCGCCGGCGAGTAGGTCGCGCCGCCGGCCGCGGGCCCTAGAATCACCGATATCTGGGGTATAACGCCCGACGCGCGCACGTTGCGATGGAATATCGAACTGTAGCCGGCCAGGCTGTCTACGCCTTCCTGGATGCGCGCGCCGCCGGAGTCTATCAGGCCGACCACGGGCGCGCCGGTCGAGGCGGCGAGGTCCATCACCTTGCACACCTTCTGCGCCACGGCCTCGGACAGAGACCCGCCCAGGATGGTGAAGTCCTGCGAATAGACGAAGACGAGACGTCCGTTGACCTTGCCGTACCCGGTGACAACCGCGTCGCCCAGAAACTGCTGCCTATCCAGGCCGAATTCGACCGAGCGGTGCAGGACGAAGGCGTCGAGCTCCTCGAACGTGCCCTCGTCGAGGAGCATCGCAATGCGTTCTCTCGCGGTGAGCTTGCCACGCGAGTGCTGGCCAGCTATGCGCCGCTCCCCGCCGCCGAGCAGGGCCTGTTCCCGCTTCTCGCGAAGCTCGTCTCTCTTTTGGTCGACAATACGGCGCACAACCATGTCGAAAACCGGTCACCACCTGTTGCAGTATCAGGATTTGACACTACCAGATAACGCCGATTGCCGCAAGTTTACGAGCCTGGGCGCGGCAGCACGACAGCGCGGGTGAGGCGGGACCCGGAGTCGCGTCAGACGCGCAGTTCGGGCGGCAGCATGTTGGGGATGGTGTCCTCGATGGGGAACGTCTCGCCGCAGTCGGCGCAGTGGAGGCTGCCCTCCACGATTTCGTCGCCCTCACGTTTATCGACGCTGAGACTGAGCGTGCCGCGGCAAAGGGGGCACGTCAGGATATCCATCAGTTCCTCTTTCACGAGTGCGTTCCTCTCAAATGGCCATCCCCCCCTCCTTCGACGGAAGGGGCTGCGAACTCTCTGGGCTAACCTCGTTGGCGGCGCAGGCTGTCGAGCTCTGCCTGCAGCAGTCGGGCATGCTCCTCTGCAGCCTGCCGGGCGGCCTCCGCGGCCTGCCGGGCGGCTTCCGAATCTTCCAGCGTGCGCAGCCACTCACCGCTCGTGCTGTCCCTCAGCAGAAAACTGCCGTACCCCTCTTCCACACGATAAGCGAAGTCTACGCCCAGGACCTCGCTGCGAGACCATATGTCTCCGTTGTCTTCGGTGTGCGTCTCGAACCGCCTGTACTCCCCATTCACCAGTCGCTCTCCCACCAGGGGCTCCCCGTAGTACTCGCCCCGGAGGTCCAGGCGCCAATACTCCTGCACGCCCATGCGCGCGTAGATGTCTCGCTTCTCGCCCAGGTCGCGGGAGGCTGTGCTCTCCGACGCCACCTCGAGGACGAACGCGGGGGTTCGTCCCCACTCGTCGATCCGGTAGCTCCGCCGGTCCCGCTTTATCGCCCTCGAGTCCACTTCCAGGCCGAAGACGATGAACCCGTCGGGCACGACGAACGATCCGGGCACGCGCGAGTCGTAGATGACGTTGACCGATGGGCCGCATAACAATGTGGTCGGATCGTTCGCGTAGCGCGCTTCGAGTATCGACATGACGTGGCGGATAGGATCGTCTTGCTGCATGCCGTCCTCGGGCGGTTCGGGGTCCGGTAACAGGTCGTACCAGGGGACTTCGGTGGATATCCCCGGCGGCCTCTTGTGGTCGGCGGTTGCCATCAGGAGCCTCCATTGGGCGGCGGTTCCGGGTTCCCGCTCTGCGGGAACGAGCATCGTTCCGCCGCTACCGCTTGCGGCCCAGTATGCGTATCTGGGATGTGCTGAAGAACAGGTTGCCCTCGCCGTCGCGCCCGATGTCTATGTGCTCTCTGAGCGATTCGGGGGCGTTCTCGATCAGGCTGTGTATGCGCTGCTGGTTGTCGGGCGGAGTGTCGGCGCGGGCCATCCAGTTTTCCAGCGACCTCATCCTACCGCTGGTGACGTACACCTGCTCGACCTCCAGGCCGGCCGCGCGGTAGGCTGCGTTCCACTCCGTGAAGCTGCGATTGCATCCATGGCTGGAATCGCGCAGCCACTCTAGTTGGTCCACGTAAGCCTGCGCCGCCGCGTCTTCCGGCCCCATGCTGTCGGCCACCAGCACTATCCCGCCCGTCTTGCACACCCGCGCCATCTCGCGCACCGCTCCCTGGTGGTCCGGGAAGTGCGCCGCCGCGAGGCGCGAGGTCACGATGTCGAACCTCTCGTCTGCGAACGGCAGCGCCTGGGCGTCCGCCGCTACCCGCCACAGGTTTGCCACCCCCCTGTCCCGCATGACGATAGGTACCTCTCTCAGCATAAGCATGGCGACGTCGCTGGCCACCGCCTGCCGCACGTGCGGCGCGAAGGCGCACGCCAGGTGGCCGGGGCCCGCTCCCACGTCCAGCACCAACTCGCCGCCCTGCGGGTCCGCCATGCGCACCAGTTGGGCCAGCGCCTTCTGGTCGCCGTGGCTTTCGCGGTAGCGTCCGGCGCGCTTGCCGAAGTAGTCTATGGAGGCCAATTGTCGAGGCTGCGCCTGTGAACTGTTCGCCATTGGAGTCAGTCGAACGCTCCTTCGTATCAAAGAATAGGTGTCGCGGCGCGCGTCCGCGGCCCGGGCCGCACGTCAAACGGTAGCACCGCGCAGTGGATGCGTCAATTGCGCACGGCGAGCGCGGCGTCACCCCGCGATGGCAATCTCGTACAGCGCAGCGAGCAAGTCCGCCAGCAGAAAGACCAGCACCCCCAGTATCGCGATGAGGTTGTAGCCCGACAGCGCGCGCGAGACCCCTGCCAGGCGTCCAGGCGGGCGGTCTGTCCTCAGTTCGGGCGCGACCGACGTGACGGTGCGGCGTCTTCTCCACGCGAGCGCGAACATCGCCGCCGCCAGTGCCACCTTCGCCGCAAGCACCAGGACGTAGGTGGTGCCTACTGAGGCCGATTCGAGCCGGTGGAAAGTGAGAACCCCACCGGTGACCACGAGCACAATGATGCAGGTATCCACCAGGGCCCGGAACTCGATAGCGGCCTCGCCCAGCAGTTCCGCCGCGCGAGGATGGCGCCGAGACGCGGGGCGCAGCACCAGCAGGTAGAAGACGCTGCCGCCCACCCACGCCACCGCGGACACCACGTGCAGCCACCGGACCACGAGCATGAAGACGTCGCCTACGCTCACCTCAACCACCGCGCATGGCTTGGCGCCGTTGCTGTCCCCTGGCTTCTCCGCCTTCCGCGGGCGCTGCCTGTGTCGCAGAGCAACCGCACGACGCTAGGGGAGAATCTCCGCGATCAGTTCCTCCAGTTTCTCGCGGTTGAGCGGCCCGCTCCACTTGCGCACGATGCCGTGGTCGGCATTCAGGAAGAACGTGGTGGGAAATCCCTGCACTTCGTACTTCTGGAATGCGATCTCCCCCTCGCGGTCCGGGCCGAGAGCGTAGGTCACGCCCAACCTGTCCACGAACTCCTGCCCGTTCTGCTCGCTGTCGACGCCGACTAGCTGCACGCCGATGAAGGCGAGACCGGCGTCCTTGTGCTCCTGGAACGATGCCTCGAGGTCCGGCATTTCGGCCACGCACGGCGGGCAGGACGGAAACCAGAAGTTCAGCACGACGGGCCGTCCCTCCAGCTCGGACAGCGTGAGGGTATCGCCCGCCGTGTAGTTGGCGTTGCCAAACAGCGGAAGTTCGAAGTCCGGGGCCGGGTCGAGCGGCTCGGCGTCTTCCGCCGTGGCGTTCGTCGGGCTGACGTCCTCCGGCTCAGCGTCCTTGGGTTCGGCCGACTCTCCGCCGCAGGCGGCGACCAGCAGAAGAGCCAGAAAGAGGGCCGCCAGAATCGTGAGAGTATTCGAGCACAGGTTCAGTTTGCCCATCGATCACACTTCCTCCACGATAAGCTCCTCCGCCCTGCCCATAAGGATAGCCGCCCTGTCCTCCGCAACGTTCTTGCTGTCCAAATAGAGGCGCAGCAGTTCCTGTGGCGTGGTGCCCTTCGAGTAGGCGTCTCCGAGCCTGTTCTTTGGCTGCTCGATGGGTTGCTTGGATACGGAGGCCACGTAGAAAGCCCCGTCCAGCGACTGCCGTATCTCGGCATCTCCCAGGTGTCCCTGGAGCTCGAGAGGATACGCGATGTTGAGCTTGACGATGGCGCCCTCGACGTGCTGTCGCTCGATCTGCTTCAGCACAGTTGCCGTCGGGTCCTGCTCGCCAGACCTCAGCTTGACGTCGATGGTGACAAACCTGCGGGCGTTCACCTTCTGGAAACTGAAGGACTTGAGCCGCGAGCCGGGGGGCAGCGCGCCGTCCAACTCGACCACGCAGAAGCCCTTGTCGTCACCCTCCTCGCCGAAGTCCACTCGCTCGAGGCTACCGGCGTAGGCAATCTTGGGATTCTCTCCGACGACCTGGTGCTTGTGAATGTGGCCCAGCGCCACGTAGTCGAACTGGGGGCGCGCTAGGCTGCTGCGCAGCAGCACGTGGTCCCGGCCCAGCATCATGCTGCGCTCAGAGCCGTGCCTTACGCCGTCGCTGGTCGACCCGCCCACCACGGCCGAGCTTACGGTCACGTGCGCGGCCAGCACCGCCGGCAAAGTCGGGTCCAGCCGTTCCGCCAGCGTTCTTATGCCCTCGGTCAGGCGGTCCTGGATGAGCGCGTTTATCTGGTCGATCGTCAGCCCGGCCCGCTCCTCTGACGCCAGGAATTGGCTGCGCCTGATCCAGGGAACCGAGACGATCTGGACCGGCCCGGACGCCGTTTCGACAACGTGAGTGCCCAGCCGCTCGCCCACGTGCACCATCCGGACGCCGAGGGTGTCGAAAATCTCCAGCGCGGTCGCTGGGCCGGCGGTAAGGGGCATGTCGTGGTTGCCGACCACCATGAAGGCCGGAATACCCGCGTCGGCAAGCCTCGCGATTCGGGAGGCGAACTCCCGCTGGTGCGTCTGGCTGGGGTTGCGGCTCTTGTAGGCGTCGCCGGTGAACAGCGCCAAGTCCGCGCGCTCGGAGATGGCGTAGTCTACGACCTCGTCGAAGGTGGCAAGAAAGTCACCCAGCCGCGCGGACAGCCCCGTGGAGGCGTCTATCCGGCCATAGTTCTCGACGCCTATGTGAACGTCGCTGAAGTGGACTATCTTCATGCGCCTGTCCCGCCTGTCCGCGACCTCACCAGCGTCTTGTCCGGCCTCTCGGAACGAGTCGACACCGGCTCAGCCGGCGAGCCGACGCGCCAGCTCTCCCGGCAGCGCGTCGATGGCGACGCGCGTCTGAGCCATGGTATCGCGTTCGCGTATGGTGACCGCGTTGTCATCGAGCGAGTCGAAGTCCACGGTTACGCAGAGGGGAGTGCCGATTTCGTCCTGGCGGCGGTAGCGCCGCCCGATGCTCTGCGCGGAGTCGTACTGGACGACGCCGTTCTGCCCGGCGGACCGCCTGACCCGTTCGAAAACGTCTCTCGCCAGCGGCTCCAGTCTCTGGTTGCGGCTGAGCGGCAGCACCGCGACCTTCACCGGCGCCAGAGACGGATGGAGCCGCAGCAGTACGCGCGTCTCGGTGCGTCCGGACGCCGTAGGGGCCTCCTCTTCCGTGTAGGCTTCCACCAGGAACGTCATCATCGCGCGGTCAACCCCCACCGACGGCTCCACGACGTAAGGCACCACGCGCTCACCCGCCTCGTCGTCGAACCAGGACAGCGACTCCCCACTCGCGGCGGCGTGGGCGGACAGGTCGTAGTCCGTTCGGTTGGCGATTCCCTGTATCTCGCCCCAACCCCAGGGGAACAGGTACTCGATGTCGTGCGTGGCCTTCGAGTAGTGGGCCAGCTCGCTGCCCTCGTGCGCGCGAACGCGCAGCCGGTCGGGGCTGATGCCAAGCTCACGGTACCAGTCCAGGCACTCCTCCACCCAGGCGCGATGGCAGTCTTCGTCCTCGCCCGGCCTTACGAAATACTCGATCTCCATGATCTCGAACTCGCGGGTACGAAAGATGAAGTTCCCGGTCGTAATCTCGTTGCGAAAGGCCTTGCCGATCTGCGCCACGCCGAAAGGCAGCTTGCGGCGCGTGGTGTTGAGCACGTTGTTGAAGTTGACGAAGATGCCCTGGGCCGTTTCGGGCCGCAGGTAGACAGTAGACGCATCCTCCTCTACCGGGCCCATGTAGGTGCGGAACATCAGGTTGAAGTTGCGCGAGTCGGTCAGCAGCCCGCCACAGTCGGGGCAGCGCGGCTCCTCAAGCTGGTCCTCCCGCCAGCGCTTGCGGCAGTCTCGGCAGTCGACGAGCGGGTCGGTGAAGCTCTCAAGGTGGCCGCTGGCGCGCCACACGTCCGGGTGCATGATGATCGCCGCGTCCAGGCCCACCATGTCGTCACGGCCCCACACGAACCGGCGCCACCAGGCGTCCTTCACGTTGCGCTTCAGCTCGACACCCAGCGGGCCGTAGTCGTAGGTGCTCGCCAGGCCGCCGTACACTTCGCTGCTCTGAAAGATGAAGCCGCGCCGCTTGCACAGCGACACTATTTTTTCCAGATCTATTGTTGTGGCGATGTCGGTCACGGGTGGCCCCTCACGTTTATGCGCCTCCAAAGATGCACACCGAATTATACCATGAGCAAGGCGCGCCGGGATTCTCGGCTAACCATGTCGGCTCACGAAGGGCGTGACCCGCCGGCCCGCAGCCGCCGGGAGAATTCGATCCGGGCCGTGCCGTGATGGACTCGCGGGGCTGCTAGCCGCCGAACGGCCACCACCACCGGCGGCGAGGAGCAGGCTGCGCAGCCTCCTGTTGGGGGGCCCGGGTCGGCTGGCGTCGCTCGCCCAATAGGCCCGGTTCGATTGCCATTAGCCGCCCCTGCTCGTCTTCTGAGAGTTCTTCCCGCAGGCGTTGCGAAATCGCGACGTGCTGCATGGCCTGTTCGGAGGGCAGGCGTTGCGCCGCAGACACAATCGAGGCCGCGATAGACGCGGCGGCCTGTTCGTCCAACTGCAGCATGGCTCGCAGCCTCGCCATCATCATCGCGCGCAACCTGTCCTGCAGCATGTCATGCTCCGCGCGCAGAAGGGTCGACACGCGGTCGGACCGCTCGCTATCGGAGAGCGGGGCGATCTCGGAGAACTTCTCCAGCATCGTCTGAACCTTCTGGCTGTCATCGAGGGCGCCGAGCGCGAACCAATCCACGTACTCTTCCGACCTGAGCGACCCCACGATGTCGTTGAACCGGTGAATGGGCAGTGGCTTGGTGCAGTAGCGGCTCGGGCTGACGTTGGCGAACTGAAGCCGATCGCGCTCGGCCTGCGTCGATGTCAGGATCAACACAGGGATGCGGTTCAGGCTTTCGCTTTGGCTCATGGCCGCCAGGACCTCGTAACCATTCATCTTGGGCATGTTGAGATCCAGCAGAATCAGGTCGGGCGTAGGCGTCTCGGCGTGCGCTCCAACCTTCCTGAGCATTGACATCGCGACCTCGCCGTCCTCGGCCACGGTCACGTTCACCGGCTGGTCCGCGCCCCCGAGGATTCGCTGTGTCAGCTCCACGTCCGCGGGATTGTCTTCAACGAGCAAAACGTCGACTGGTCTGATTTCCGGGCTTTCAACCGTCATGGCCATCCTCCTCTTCCAGAGACGTAGAGATGGTGAAATGAAAGGTAGACCCCTTACCCAACTCCGATTCTACCCAAATTCTCCCTCCGTGTCTCTCTACGATCTTCTGGCACACCGCCAGACCGATTCCTGAACCTGGGTACTCACTGCGATGGTGCAGTCGCTGGAACATCTGAAATATGCGCTCGTAGTGGCGCGGAGCGATGCCGATTCCGTTGTCGCTTACCGAAAACGTCCACGCTCCGCTCTGTTCCACCGCGCACACGTCGACGCGTGGGGGAACGTCTCGCCTGTACTTCAACGCGTTGCTCACGAGGTTCTGCAGCAGTTGGGCGAGCTGCGTGTCGTCACCGCTCAACACAGGCAGGTCCGCGTAGCTGACCCTGGCGCCGCACTCCTCGAGGGTGGGGGCCTGGTCCATCAACACGCGCTCCATAATGAGATTGCAGTCTATGGTGTCGAACGGCTTACCCTGCGTCCCCACACGAGAGTATGTCAGCAGGTCGTCGATGAGACCCCTCATGCGCGTCGCGCCGTCGACCACGTAGCCGATGAATCTGTCGGCGTCTGCGTCGAGCCTGCCGGAGTAGTCCTCCGCGAGAATCTCGACGTAACTGGACACCATACGCAGCGGCTCCTGCAGGTCGTGCGAGGCCACGTAGGCGAACTGCTCCAACTCGGCGTTGGATCGCCTGAGGTCCTCGTTGACCCTCGCGAGCTCGTCGGACTGCCTCACAAGCTCCGCCACTAGGTTTTGTCTCTCGATAGCGTAACGCAGGGAGCGGACCAGCAATTGGCCGTCCAGCTGGTTCTTCGACAGGTAGTCTTGCGCTCCCCGCTGCACCGCCTGCACGGCCATCTCCTCGTCGTCGAGACCCGTGAGAACGATGATGGGGGTTCCGGGCGACTGGGCGTGCGCTCTCGCAAAGGTGTCAAACCCGTGGCTGTCGGGGAGGGACAGGTCCAGCAGCACGACGTCGTGTGTGCCGCCGGCCAGTTCCCTCATACCCTCCGACAGCGTCTCGGCGTGAGTCAGGTCGAAAGACGCGCTGCCGACGTCGGCCAGCGTCACCTCGAGAAGCAGAGCGTCGTCCGGATTGTCTTCGATCAGCAGTATGGCAGTCGGGCCGCGGTCCACCAAGTCAGGCATCTCCGCAGGGTAGCTGCACCAGGTTCAGCCAGAAGTTCTCGATCGAATTGATGGCCGCGAAGAACTGGTCCAGATCGACCGGCTTGGTGACGTAACAGTTAGCGTGCAGGCGATAGCTTCGCAGGATATCCTCCTCAGCCTGGGAAGTTGTCAGGACAACCACTGGTATGTGCATCAGGTTATCGTCCGTCTTTATCGCCTCCAGTACTTGCCGCCCGTCCATTCTTGGCAGGTTAAGGTCGAGCAGGATGATATCGGGGTCGGGAGCCCTCGCGTAGTCCCCCTGCTTGCGCAGGAAAGCCAGCGCCTCGACGCCATCAGGCAAGGCCGTGAGATTGTAGAGAATGTCTCCGTCCTTGAGGCCCTCCAGCGTCAGCTCTACGTCGTCTGGCGAGTCTTCGACGTGAAGAATCTCAATGGGTCGTCTCAGCTTTCTCGCTTGCATTACCTTCTCCAGGCCTGTTGGCAGGATTTCGGAAGACAGGTCAGAACGTGTCCTCTGCCGCAGGCGCGCCGGCGTCTACTACCGGCGCTCCGGCAGGGTGCGACGGTATGGTGAAGTAGAAGGTCGCGCCCTGTCCGAGTTGGGACTCGACCCAGATGCGCCCTCCCAGGCGTTCGACCGCCTTCTTGCTGACCGACAGGCCAATGCCGGTGCCGGAGTACTTTTCGCGGGCGTGAAGACGCTGGAAGATCGTGAATATGCGGTCGGCAAACTGGGGGTCGATGCCAATGCCGTTGTCACGCACCGCGAATCGCCATTCGTCCCCAACATGCTCCGCCGAGACTTGAACGACAGGCGGCTCCTCACCGCGGTACTTGATGGCGTTGCCAATCAGGTTGCGGAAGACATGGCCCAGCAGTGTGGCATCGGAGGTTATTGTAGGAAGGTCGTCGCTGACTATCTTCGCCCCGCTCTCCACGATGGATGCGTGAAGGGAGTCGGTCTCCCGATCAAGGAGCGCACTCGTGTCAACGCTTTCGAGGTCGTCCATGTTGCGGCCCACGCGGCTGTAGGACAGGAGGTCGTTGATGAGCACCTGCATCCTCGAGGCCGCCGCGACCGCTCGTCCGATGAACCTGTCCGCATCGTCGTCCAGCCTGCCGCTGTAGCGCCGCGACAGCAGGCTGGTGAACCCCACTACCGACCTCAGAGGCTCCTGAAGGTCGTGGGAGGCGACGTAGGCGAACTGCTCGAGATCGGCATTCGAGCGCGCGAGATCCGTGGCCCTCTGCTCCAGGGCCTCCTGCAGCCGGGCGTTTTCCAGCAGTGCGCCAACGCCGCCAGTTATAGTTGTGAGAAACCTTACCCGTTCGGGAGTGAAGTGGTCGCGAACGCTTGAGAGTATGTTGATCACGCCAATGGTGCTGCCGGTAACCTTGACCGGCAGTGAGGCCATAGACCCGATTCCCCTTTCCAGGAGCATCGGGATGGCCATTTCGCTCCGTTGGTAGTCGTTCACGATGACCGGCTCGCCCTCTGTGAATGCCCTGCCGGTCACGCTCTGGGAGTAGGGCAGCATGTACTGCCTGTTGTTGCCGATTGAGGGACCGACCACGGCAAGCACCACCAACCCTTCGCCGCTCTGGTCGGGGACCCGCAGCCCCACCTGGTCGGCGCGGGTCAAGTCGACGAGAGCCTCGAGCAGACTGGCCACGCGCTCCCTGTAGCTGCCCGGTTGGGCGAGGGCGCGCGCCATGGTGTAGAGCGCGGCCATCTCCTCGGAGTGTCGACGGGTCTCCTCCTCCGCCTCCCTGCGTTCCGTGACGTCCCGCAGCACGGCGAATGTTGCGCGGCGCCCCAGAAATGCTGTGGCGACCGCTGAAGCCTCGACTACGCGGACTTCACCGTCCGTCCGATTGATTCTGTACTCGATGATTCCCGGAACCGGTTCGCCGCGCTCCCTCGCCGCCATGTAGTCGGCGATCATCGGTCGGTCTTCCGGAATCACGAAATGGTCCAGCGGCAGTTCCGACACCTGGGACTCGTCGGTGAGGCCATAGAGTGCCAGGAACGCGCGGTTCATCAGGACGCGGCGGCGTCCGACGTTGATGACGATGGCGTCGGCCACGTTGTCGAAGACCGCCTTGTACTGCGCCTCGTCGCTCCCCACCGCCTCCCACAGCGCCGGTCTCTTGGCAAGAGCCGCCTCCAACTCGCCGACGCGCTTTCGCAAAGCGGCCAGCTCGGCCTCGACTTCCTGTGTTGCCGTCATGCGTTCAGTCACATCCAACTCGCCGCTGACCCTATACCGTTCAGGTGTGCCAGAAGGTTAGTCTGGCCGCGTAACCTTGTCAACGTAGTGCCCTCAGTTAGCCTGTTTCGGATAGCCGAGTGCCGTCAAAACCGTCACTTTTGCGCGCCACCCGTTCTCATCCTTGTCCCACCCATTCTCACCCACGTCCCACCAGTTCCCATTCGTGCGCAGTTTCTTCCCACCAAACCGCCCAAATCCCCGAGTTTTGCCGACGGTCTTGAAGCGCACGCACGTATGTGCTATTATACCACACGTGAAGGACTGACCACGCGATCCGGGAAGCCTGCCCAAAGGCGGGGTAGAGCTCCCCGGCATCCGTAGCGGCGTCCATTGTGGGCACACCTGCACTCGTCATTCCCGCGAAAGAACGTCACCCCCGTGAAGACGGGGGCGGGAACCCAGGGGGTGTCCTCTTCTGTCACGCGGCGCGACACTTATGCCCTGAAGTGCCCACTCCGGCATGACAGAATTGCGCAGGGTCGCCGGCGTCCTCAGCTACGGAATGGGCACAATGTAGCAGAACAGGGCAGATTTTTTCGTAAGGCCCCGCCTGTGCTGCTATACTGCCCATGGTTGCCGGAAGCGCCAATCCACGCGCAAGCCTCACGAGGTGGTAGATGACGAAGAACGGTTACAGCATACTGGATAGCGACATCCACGTGATGGAGCCACCCGACATGTTCGACCGTTACCTGGATCCCGAACTGCGCGTGCAGACCGGTTCGGGCCGGTCCGTCGACCTGGTCACCGAGCCGCCGGATGCCGGGAAGCCCGGATTCGAGGCCAACCGGCAGAAGATGCTCAGGGCACAGGCCGTGCTGAGCGCGAGAGTGCAGGACCGCTACATCGAAGAGCAGATGAGGGGCTACACGTCGGAGCTGCTTCTGGAGGCGATGGACAGGGAGGGCGTGGACGTGGCGGTCCTGTTCCGCTCCCGCAGCCACATGTACGTCGACCGCGACGACCTGGACGCGGAGTACGCGACGGCGGTCTGCCGGGCGTACAACGACTGGCTGGCTGACTTCGCCAAGGCGGATCCAAGCCGGATGCTGGCGTCCGCAATCGTAACGCTGCACGACCCGGAGTTGGCCGCAATGGAAGCACGGCGGGCCGTAGGCGAGCTTGGCATGAAGGCTGTGACGCTGCTGCCGCACCCGGTCCGGGGCCGCTACCTGCACGATCCTGACGTGGACGTGCTGTGGTCCGCACTTCAGGAGCTGGACGTGCCGGCTACGTTTCATAGCCAGTCGGGGGGCTACGCGGTCGAAAGCCCGGGCAACTGGTTCCGCGAACATCCCAACCCGACGGTGCTGTCTCACACCTTCACCGCGCCGCTCAACATCATGTGGGCCATCGGCTCGGTCATACTGGGCGGCGTGCTCGAGCGGTTTCCAATGCTGCGGATGGGGTTTCTGGAGGGCAACTGCGCTTGGCTGCCCTGGCTGCTGTGGCGGCTCGACGAGCAGTGGGAGCTGTTCGAGGATGCGGAGGAGATACCGCTCGACCTGAAGCCCTCCGAATACTTTCTTCGCCAGTGCTTCATCGCGGTCGATCCTGGGGAGGGGCTGGTGTCGCAGGTAATAGATGACATCGGCGACGACAACATTGTAATATCTACGGACTACCCGCATCTGGACTCGCTTTATCCGGAGGCCATGAAGACGTTCATTGATCTGCCAAACGTGAGTGAGCTATCCAAGCGGAAGATACTATGGGACAACTGCGCCAGGCTTTACAATGTAAGCGGCGCCTAGAACCATTGCGCAAGCGCGCTGAAACCTAATCGTCTAGTCAGGAGGTTCACACATGCCGCCCACCAATCCAGAGATGACCAAGAAGCTGAGGGAGATCTTCTACCGGCCCGGCCTGACGATAGTGCCCGGCGGGTCCACACCGTATCACGCCATGCTGACCGAGCGGGCGGGCTACGAGGCGTTCTACATGTCCGGCTCGATGACGTCCGGATGGACCATCGGCTGGCCCGACGTGGGCGTCATCTCAATGAAGGAGATGGCCGACAACGCCGGGCGGATCGCCAGGACGGTCAACATCCCCGTCTTCGCCGACATCGACACCGGCTACGGCAACGCGCTGAACGTCTACCGCTCCATCAAGGAGTACATCAACCAGGGCGTAGCGGGCGTACACCTTGAGGACCAGGACTTCCCCAAGAAGTCGGGCAGCATGGCGGGGCGCCGGCTCATCAGCACCGACGAGGCTGTCGGCAAGTACAAGGCCGCCATCGACGCCCGCAACGAGCTCGACCCCAACTTCGTGATCGTCGCTCGCAGCGACGCCCGCGGCGCGGAGGGCGGCGGATTCGACGAGGTGCTGGCCCGCGGCAAAGCGTACGAAGAGGCGGGCGTGGACGTCATCTTCTTCGAGTCGCTCCAGTCCTGGGAAGAGTGCACGTTCGCGATGGCGTCGGTGGACATCCCGTCGTTCTGCCTGCTCCACGACGTGATCTACCGCGACGACGAGGGCAACTACATCCCCGGGCCGACTCTGGAAGAGCAGGAGGCCGGAGGACAGAAGATCGCGCTATACGTTGGGCTTTCGGGCGGCCCGATGGGCCAGGCGGGCTGGGAAGCCCTGATCGACTTCAAGGAGCGCGGCGTGCAGTCCTTGTACGAGTGGCGCATGGAGGTCGAGGCCAAGCCGGCGGAGCGCCAGCTTCCCAGCGACCTACTGTCGATCTCCCGCGTGCGGGAGTTGGAAGAGACTTACCTGCCCGCAGATCTCCAACGCGACTACGACTCGACCATCGGCAGGAGAGCCGGCGACCCCGGAACCTAAGCAGCCGGCGGAACGGCCCGGGAGGGACGAAGTGCGACAGGTTCTCGAGGGCATCCGCGTACTGGACTTTTCTAAGGGGATGGCTGGCTCCATCGCCACGATGGCGCTCTCGGATTTCGGCGCCGAAGTGGTCAAGGTGGAGCCGCCGGGCGGTGATTCGTTCCGCGCATTCCCCGCCTCGGTGCTGTGGAACCGGGGCAAGAAGAGCGTCTGCCTGGACCTCGCGTCGCCGGAAGGCCACCGCGACGCCCTCGGCTTGGTCAGGGACTCGGACGTCGCGGTAGTCGGTTACCGACCCGCCACCGTGGAGAAACTCCGGCTCGGCTACGAGACGCTCAAGGAGCAGCGGGCCGATCTGGTCTACGCTTCCATCACCGGGTTCGGGCCGAAAGGCCCCTACGCGAACTACCCGGGCTACGAGGGGCTGGTGCAGGCCAAGAGTGGACGCTTGATGAACTTCGCGGGCCAAACGCAGCGCGAAGGCCCGCACCACGCCGCCGTAAAGGTCGCCAACCACGCTGCCGCCATGGCAACGGTGCGGGGAGTCGTGGCCGCGCTCCTGGTAAGGGACAGAACGGGCGTGGGACAACTCGTGGAGACGAGCCTTCTGCAGGCGGTCACGTACTACGACATGCTCCAGTGGCTCATCTGGCAGATGATGATCAAGGATCCCGACAACTTTCCGGAGGACCAGACGGTCAACCTCCGGCGGTCGGGACCGATACAGTACCTCCCCTCGCGCACAAAGGACGGCAAGTGGATGCAGCTTGCCAACCTCATGGTCAGGCTGTTCCATGCCGAGATTCGCGCCATGGGACTCGAGTACATCTACGAAGACCCGCGCTTCAAGAACGCCCCTACCCTGCTGGAGGAGGAGCGCGACGCTCTGCGGGAGATAATCCTGGAGCGCGTCAGTGAGAAGACCCTCGACGAGTGGATGTCGTTGTTCGTCAACGAGACGAGCGACGTCGCCGCCGAGCCGTTCTTAACTTCCAGTGAGGCGCTGGATCACGTTCAGATGGTTCACAACGGCCACGTTCAGCGCCTGTTCGATCCCGCGGTTGGCCCGACCAGGCAACTCGGGCCTCTGTGCGCGATGAGCGCCACGCCGCCCCGAATCCAGGGGCCTGCACCCAAGCCGGGCCAGCACACAGCCGAATTGCTCGCCCGGCGAAACGGGGACGGTCCCGGAGAGAGAGACGGCGCTTCGAGCGAAGAACTGCCCGCTCATCCTTTCGATGGCGTGACGGTGCTGGACCTGTCAACCGTAATCGCAGGTCCGCTTGGAGGGTCCCTGGTAGCTGAGTTGGGGGCGAGGGTCATACGCATCGAGACGCTCGAGGGCGACTGGATGCGACGGATGAACCACGGCATCGCGTCCAACCGCACGATGGCCGGCACGCAGGGGCTGTCTATCGACCTGAAGACTCCCGAAGGGCAGGCGATACTCTTCTCTCTGGTCGAAAAGGTGGACGTTCTCATGCACAACATGCGTCCCGGCGCGCCGGAGCGGTTGGGCGTCGGGCTGGAGCAGGCGCGGAAGCTGAACCCGAACATCGTTTACGTGTACATAGGCGGCTACGGCTCCACCGGGCCGTATCACCGCAGGCCTGCCATGCACCCCATCGGCGGCGCGGTCTCCGGCGGCGCGATGGCGCAGGCAGGACGGGGTGCCCTACCGGACCCGGGCGCGCCTATGACGATGGACGAGATTGTTGAGGTCTCGCGCATGCTGGGCCGCGCCCAGGACGTGAACCCCGACCCCAACACTTCGATGGTTGCGTCGACCGCGGTCGCGCTGGGACTGTACGCCCGAGATCGGTTCGGCGAGGGACAGTACATCGAGACTACCATGATTGGCGCGAACGCCTACGCCAACGCCGACGATTTCTTCGACTACGAAGGTAAGCCAGCGCGGGAGGTATCGGACGCTGCGGGGTACGGCCCTGACGCGCTGTACCGGCTCTACGAGGCCAAACACGGGTGGGTGTACCTCGCCTGCCCGCTCGCCAGAGAATGGCGTCCTCTCTGCGAGGCAGTTGGACGGCCCTACCTGGCCGACGATCCCCGGTTCGCCACCGTAGACGGCCGGCGGGCGAACGACTCGGAACTGGCCGGTGAGCTGGCCTCCGTGTTCGCATCCGCCCCGGCTGCGCACTGGGAGCGCACCCTGACCGCCGCCGATCTGGGTTGCGTGGAGGTCGAGGAGCGCGGCATGTACCACTTCTTCGATGAAGACCCGCATATCGCCGAGAACGGCTTCATAACACAGGTCGAGAGCGAGCGGCTGGGTAGCTTCTGGAGATACAGTCCGGTGCTGAAGTTCTCCCGAACTCCGAGCAAGGCCGGCCCGGGCATCACCAGGGGCCAACACACGTTCGAGATTCTCGGCGAACTGGGCTACTCCAGGGAAGATGTGATGGCGCTGCGGGAGCGCCGCGTGCTCGACTGGGAGTAGTCTCCAGTTAAGGCTAAACGGCCGGCGGGAATCGCTCTTTGACCGGCCCGAACACGTCACGGCTCAGCGACCGGCCCTGCACGAGCCAAAAGTACACGAGCTGCAGCACGCCGCGGATCCCGCCCATCTTGGTGCGCCATCGGACCTGCCAGCGAGTTCCGCCGTCCTCTTCGGTGAAGATGTCCTCACGGTCCGCCCAAGCCGAATCTACCGCGACCATCTGGCGACGCTCCGGGAAGTCGAAGAAGCAACGCCAGCGCACGATGTCGGGCGGGTCGTCGGGGTAGCGACTGACGTCCTCGTCGATAACCAGGGAGCCCCCATTCCGCTCCACTATCTCGCCGTAGTGCTCTGTAAAGCGCGCCTCGTCGGTGGGGCCGTCGCCGTCCCAGAGCGCGACGTGGCGGTACACCTCTTCGGGCGGAGCGTCGATCCGTGCGTTGATTCGGAGTATTGGCATTGTCACACCGTGGCCGTGCGGCGGCTGATATGGTTCATCCGCGCCAATGGTATACGTCTGAGCCGAGACGATTCAACCCCGGAGCGGCGGTACGAGTGGATGGCCGCTGACGTGCAGGGCGCATTGGCGTACAATGGACCTGCGCCGCACGGCGTGGCACGGCCGATCGGGCGGCGATCAGCACACTGGAGGCAACAGATGGCACGAAAGCGCATCGGGGTGGCCGCAATGGGCGGCGACAGCAGGGACGTACTGGCGCGAATCGAGGACCTGGAGAGCCGCGGCATCGGCGCAGCGTGGCTCACCACGGGAGGCGCGGGGATAGACGGCATCACGCTGTTCGCGGCCGCGGCGGCCCGCACTGAGAACATACTGCTCGGCACTTGTATCACTCCAACCTACCCCAGGCACCCCATCACGACCGTCCAGCAGGTACAGGTCGTGGCGCAACTCGCGCCGGGCCGGTTCCGGTTGGGACTGGGGCCCAGCCACAAAGTGAGTATCGAGCCTACGTACGGGATCGAGCACACGACGCCGCTCACGAACCTGAAAGAGTACATCCAGGTGTGCAAGTCGCTGCTGTGGGACGGCGAGGTGGACTTCGAAGGCACTCAGTACCACGCCCACGCACGGTTGGCGAACGACCCGATACCGGACGTGCCGGTAATGGCTTCGGCGCTGCGTCGGCGTTCTTTCGAGGCATGCGGGGAGGTTGCGGACGGCGCGATAAGCTGGGTGTGTCCGGGCACATACCTGCGCGACGTCGCGCTGCCGGCGATGCGGCGAGGCGCCGAGCGCGCCGGACGTCCAACGCCGCCGCTCGTGGCGCACGCACCGGTGTGCGTACACGAGAATGCCGACGAGGCGCGGGCGGCGTCGCGAGAGCAGCTATCCAACTACCCACGCACTCCCTTCTACCAGCAGATGTTCGCCGATTCCGGCCACCCGGAGGCGTTCTCCAGTGAGTGGAGTGACGGGATGATCGACGACGTGGTCTTCATGGGCAGCGAGGAGCAGGTAGCGGACCGGCTCCGTGATCTGTTCGCGATGGGCGCGACCGAGATAATCGCCCACCCTATTCTGGCGGGCGCCGACCGCGAAGCCTCCGCAAACCGCGCCCTCGAGGCCATTGCTGCCGTCGGGCGAACTCTCTAGCGGCTGACGGCAGGTAACAGACTTGTTCGGCCGCATGGTCCAACTGCACTGCCTAGCGAATGAGCCTTCAAGTCCGACGCGCCTGTGCCTAGCCTAACCAAGCTAGTTCGTTTTGACACATAATGGTAGTTAATATACCCTAACCTGCATGAATGGTTCGGGCTTTCCCGGTGAACTTGGTTGTACTTGATTCGCTAGCTGGGAGCTTGGGAACCGCGGAAGGCGGTCGGGTTGCGGGTAAACTAGGCGCTTGGCTACCATTGGTCACAGCATAGGGAGCGTGGCAGCCCGCGCGGCCGATGGCGGCGCGTTACGGAGAATGCGGGCGGGCATGCCGCCAATCGCGGTGCTGGCGCCGGCCTTGCTCGTCGGCGCGGCGATGCTGCTTCCGCTCGTTTATCTGGTCATACGCAGCTCGGGCGCGTCCGATGAGGCATGGCGGCTGCTGTTCCGGGCCCAGACGCTCTATACGCTCGCTCGCACATTGCTGTTGATGGCGAGCGTCACGTTGATTTCCGGCGTGATCGCAGTGCCCCTCGCCTGGCTCACTGCGCGGACCGACCTTCCGTTTCGCAGGGTGTGGGGGGTTGTGAGCGTCCTCCCTCTGGTGATACCCAGCTTCGTGGGCGCGTTTCTGTACATCTCGGCGCTGGGACCACGAGGCCTGCTACAGGGCGCTATGCAGGATATGTTTGGCCTGGAGAGGCTGCCGGAGATCTACGGCCTGGCGGGCGCGACTTTGACGCTGGCGCTGCTCAGTTTCCCCTACATGCTGTTGACGGTGCGCGCGTCTATCTCCAATCTCGATCCCGCCACCGAGGAATCGGCGCGCGGCCTGGGATGCGGGCCGCTGGGAACTCTCTGGCGTGTCACGCTGCCGCAGCTCAGACCTTCGATTGCCTCAGGAGGTCTGCTTGTGGCCTTGTACACCTTGAGCGATTTTGGAGCGGTATCGCTGATGCGCTACCAGACCTTCACCTGGGTCATCTACCAGCAATACGAGTCGGCCTACGACCGCTCTGTCGCCGCCGTGCTTTCGTTGGGACTGGTCGCCATGGCCGCCGCGGTGCTTGTTCTGGTGCACGTGAGCCAGGGTCGTGAGCGATACTACCAGTCGAACGCCTCGGCCGCACGCGTGCCTCGGCGTTTCCGGCTGGGCAGGTGGAAGTGGCCCGCGTTGGCTTTCTGCGGCGGTGTCGCGTTCCTATCGCTGGCGCTGCCGATGGCCGTGCTTGGCTACTGGCTCGCGCGCGGCATCGGCCTTGGCGAGCCGCTGATGCCCCTGTGGGAAACCACGCGCAACTCGGTGATAGTATCCGGCATGGCGGCCGTCGCCACTGCCGCGTTCGCGATTCCTGTCGCTGTCATCATAGTCCGCCACCGGAGCAGACTGAGCCGGGTGCTGGAGACGACGAGTTTCACTGGTTACGCGCTGCCAGGCGTGGTCATCGCGTTGGCGCTGGTTTACTTCGGTGCGAACTACGCGCGTACGCTCTACCAGACCATCTGGCTGCTCGTGTTCGCCTACGTGGTGTTGTTCTTCCCCGTCGCGCTAGGGGCGGTGAGCTCGAGGCTCCAGCAGATCAGCCCCCGACTCGAGGACGCAGCAAGGGGGCTGGGCAGGCGCCCCTGGCAGGTGCTGACGTCGATCACAGTTCCGCTGCTGAGCCCTGGTGTTCTGATGGGAGCCGCGCTCGCGTTCCTCATCACCATCAAGGAACTGCCAGCGACGCTGATCCTGGGACCGCTGGGATTCGGCACGCTTGCTACGGCGGTCTGGTCCGCATCGTCTGAGGCGTTCTTTGCGCGCGCCGCCGCTCCGGCGATGATGTTGGTGCTCATATCCTCGATACCGATGGCCTTCGTTCTGGCCGCGTCCGGGAGGACGAGGGAGTGACATCTCCGGTCTTGTCGTGCCGGGAAGTGAGCAAGTCCTTCGGTGCGGTGCAGGCGGTGACGCGCGCCACACTGCACCTGGAGCAGGGCGAGATTCTCGCGATTCTCGGCGACAGCGGCTGCGGGAAGACGACGCTCCTCCGATTGATAGCGGGATTCGAGTACATCGACTCCGGGGCCATCGAGATCAACGGGCGGCAGGTATCGGGCGTCACGGCGCACGTCGCTCCGGAGCGGCGCAACGTGGGCATGGTGTTCCAGGAGTACGCGCTGTTCCCGCACCTGACGGTGGGCCAAAACGTGGAGTTCGGGCTTCGCAAGCTGCCGTCAGACCAGCGGGAGACTCGGTTGCGGCAGGTGCTCGACCTGGTGCAGCTCGAAAGGCTCAAGCAGAGCTATCCCCACGAGCTCTCGGGCGGTCAGCAGCAGCGGGTTGCCTTGGCGCGTACGCTGGCGCCGCGCCCGGTCACGATGCTGCTGGACGAGCCGTTCAGCAACCTGGACGCGCAGATGGCTACGCGGATGCGCCGTCAGGTCGAGGTGATACTGCGAGCGGGTGAGATCGCGACCGTGCTGGTGACTCACAACCGACAGGAGGCGTTCGCGATGGCCGATCGCATAGCCGTGATGAACGCCGGGCAAATCGACCAGATCGATACTCCCGCCGCGATATACGGCCGGCCAACGACGGCGTTTGCCGCCCGGATGACGCGCACATGCGACCTGCTGCCGTGCAGACACTCAGGCGGCGTCGCATACGGCGAGGCGGGCGAACTGCCCGTGGTTGGTCCGGATGGAGTACTGGAAGAAGATGCCGGCGTGGACGTGCTGGTGCACCCGGAAGACTTCAGAGCGGCGTCCGACGAGGACGGCGACTGTGTAGTCGGATCTTCCGAGTTCTTGGGTGACAGGGTTATGCTGTACGTCCAGACGGCTTCCGGCTTCACCGTGAGGTGCAGCCACACGCTCGACGAGCAGATCGAGCCGGGCACTCGCGTGTCGCTGCGCTCCCGGCGAACCGGTCCATTCATCGCATTCCAGCGGGAGTGATAGATGGCGGGCGGCCAGCATGCCGTCATGCGGGGCCGGTCATCGCCAGCGCCGTTTCACAACCGGTGGCCGGTTGAAGTATCATGTCCGCAGTCAATCTCTGCACGGAGGTACTCGCTCGATGACGAATCCAATTCACAGCGTAAGGGAACTTGGACAATCGATCTGGTACGACAACATCAGCCGTGCGCACCTGCGTTCGGGTGAGTTGCAGCGCCTGATAGACCTGGGTGTCAGCGGCCTGACCTCCAATCCGACCATATTCGAGAAGGCGATTTCGGAGGGCGCCGACTACGACGCCGACCTGGACGCCTTGGTGAGCACGGGCAGGGGGCCGTCGGAGGTGTTCGAGGCGCTGGCGGGCGACGACATTCGCGCCGCGGCGGATGTGCTGCGGCCGGCCTACGACGCAGCCGGCGGGGCGGATGGGTTCGCATCGTTCGAGGTGAGTCCGCACCTGGCCCATGACACGGAGGGCACGGTGCGCGCGGCCAGGCGGCTGTTCGCGCTGTTGGACAGGCCAAACGTGATGATCAAGGTGCCCGCAACGCCTGAGGGTATCCCGGCCATCCGCCGGCTCATCGGGAGCGGCGTGAACGTCAACGTGACGCTCATCTTTTCCCTGGAGGCTTACGCCAATGTCAGGGAGGCGTACATCAGCGGCCTGGAAGACCTCGCCGCCGGAGGAGGAGACGTGTCGCGCGTGGCGTCGGTGGCTTCGTTCTTCGTGAGCCGGGTGGATACATCCGTGGACGGGCAGTTGGCCGAACTGGGCGGAGAGGCCGCGGCCGAGCTGTCCAGCAAGGCGGCGGTGGCGAACGCGAGGCTGGCATACCGTGACTTCAGGTCGACGTTCGGCACCGGGCGATTCGCGGCGCTGGCCGAGCGGGGCGCGAAGGTGCAGCGCCCGCTGTGGGCGAGCACCAGCACCAAGAATCCGGACTTGAGCGACGTGCTGTACGTCGAGAGCCTGATCGGGCCGGATACCGTCAACACTATGCCGGACGCGACGCTCGAGGCGTTTCTCGACCACGGAGTCGCCGCGTCCGCGCTGGAGAGCGAGGTCGAGGCGGCGGAAGCACACATCGCGGCGCTGGAGGCTGCGGGTGTCAGCATGGAGCGGACGACCTCCGACCTGCTCACCGCGGGAGTGAAGGCGTTCGCCGACTCCTACGACGCGCTACTGGCGAACATCGAGGCGAAGGCCAAGAGGTTGGCGGCCGCGGGGGCGTGATGGCGTCGGGCTCTGCCGACCATGAGCTGCTGACGGAGCTTGCCTGCGAGGAGATCGACCGGCGAGACATCATCGGCAGGGTCTGGCGGCGCGACCACACGGTCTGGAAGCCCGAACCGGACGAGATTGCGGACCGGCTGGGCTGGCTGGACGTGTCGGTCGCCATGCGGTCTGCCCTGCCCGACCTGCGGCGATTCGCGGATGAGGTCCGCGCCGAAGGCTTCGAGCGCGTGTTGCTGCTTGGCATGGGCGGCAGCAGCCTGGGGCCGGAGGCGTTGGCCCGCATCTTCGGCAGCGCCGATGGATACCCCGAGCTGAGTGTGCTGGACTCGGTCCTGCCCTCTGAGGTCCGGGCCGCGACTGATGCCATCGACCCAGCGCGAACACTCTTCCTGGTATCTTCCAAGTCGGGCACGACCGTCGAGACCAACGCGCTCTACCGCCACTTCAGGCGTGAGGTGGAGGCGAGAGTGGGGGCCGAGAATGCGGGGCGGTGCTTCGCGGCTATCACGGACAGCGGAACTCCATTGGCGAGCCTCGCCGTTCGCGATGGGTTCCGGCGCCTGTTCCTCAATCCCCCGGACATTGGCGGGCGGTACTCGGTACAGTCGCTTGTTGGGCTGGTGCCGGGAGCGCTGATGGGGCTGGACCTCGAGGCTGTTCTCGACCAGGTCGACGCCATGGCCGACCGGTGCTCGGGCACGCAAACCGCGAGCGACAATCCGGGCGCACGGCTCGGCGCGGCCATCGCCGCCCAGGCGGTGCGGGGCCAGGATAAGCTGACGTTGCTGGCGTCGCCGTCGGTGGCGTCGTTCGCGCCGTGGGCGGAGCAGCTAGTCGCCGAGAGCCTGGGCAAGGAAGGCAAGGGCATCGTGCCAGTGGTGGGCGAGCCGCCAACGCGGTCAGCGCGCATCGGGGTCGACAGGCAGTTCGTCTATGTGCGGCTGCGGGGCGATGACAACGCCGCAATCGATTCGGTGGCCGACGCCGCTGCCAGGGAGAACCGGCCGCCGGTACGGCTGGACCTCGGCGACAGGAGCGAGCTTTGGGGGGAGTTCTTCCGCTGGGAGTTCGCGGTCTCGGTCGCGGGAGCGCTGCTGGGCGTCAACCCGTTCGACCAGCCGGACGTGGAGCTGTCAAAGAGGATGACTAGAGACGCTCTCGACGTTACAGGAGACGCGATTGAGGCCAACGGCGGAGCTTCGCCTGCCGAGCTCCTGACGGACGTAGAGCCGGGCGACTACCTCGCGGTCCTGGTGTATGTGCGTCGAACCGCGGAGTTGGACTCGGCGCTGGCCGGACTCCGCCGGGCAGTTGGCGAGAAGCACGGCATCGCTACCACAGTGGGCTACGGGCCGCGCTACCTGCACTCCACCGGGCAGCTTCACAAGGGCGGGCCGGCAAATGGGCGGTTTCTCATGCTGGCGGAGCGGCCCGGCACCGCGCGTGACCGAGACGTTGAGTTGCCGGGCGAGGACTACACCTTTGGACGACTTGCGAGAGCGCAGGCTGACGGCGACCTCGGGGCGCTTGCGGCGCTGGGACGGCGAGTGTCGAGAGTGTACGTCGAGGGCGACGGCGCTGCGGACGTTCGCGCGCTCGCGGCAGCGGTGCGACACTAGGCTTTTGGACTATGCTAAGACCTGGTCGTCACCCCCATCCTAACCTTCCCCCGTCAAGGGGGAAGGGACTGTTGGACGGGCCCTGACTACTCGAGCGAGGCCTCGACGCTGAGCTCGACGTTGCCGGAGAGCGCCTGTGAGATGGGGCAGCCGTCCTTGGCGCCCTCGGCGGCCTGCCGGAAGGCTTCTTCGTCGATGCCATCTACCTTGCCGGTGACGGTGAGGGCGCTCGACACGACCTTGAATCCGCCGTCGACGTTGTCGAACGTGACGGTGGCGCTGACGCGCAACTGCTGAGGAGGCGTACCCGACCTGCCGAGGCCGGCGGAGAGGGCCATCGAGAAGCAGCTTGCGTGTGCGGCGGCGATCAGTTCTTCGGGGCTGGTGCGGCCGTCGGGCTGCTCGGTTCGCGCGGGCCAGCTTACGCCGAGGTCGGAGAATGCCTGGCTGGTGGTGGCCGTTACGACGCCGCTGCCGGAGGGAAGGTCGCCTGTCCAGGTCGCGTCGGCTCTTCTTACTGCTGCCATGTAAATCTCCCGTGTTCTGAGTGTTGTGGTTCCGTGGGCATTGTATCACCAACTGGGTGAAATTAGCGGAAAGTGTTCCGTTTTGTTCCGTTCGTACTTGAGGGCTGTTCCGCTGAGTGTGCTTTCGGTCCCGTAACCGTTCCAAATCCGGGCGCGCACGATGCGATTTCGGGGCGATGAGGGTCGGGATGGAATGCAGTGTCCCATCGGACCGCACATCGCAGCCGCCTGGCGGGCGCCGGTGGCAGGTATGGTGCTTGTGGTTGGCATGTAGAGACTGTAGCACGGATGTGCGGAGGTGTCAATGGGGGTTACGAGGTTGAGAGGTGTGCAAAACTGCGTTCTCCGCCGGTGGCAGCGATTTCGGCGTGCTGAACCCGGAAGCTCGTGTCATTCAGCGGGACGAATTACCATCCTGACGGTATCGCCCACGCGCCAGGGCTGCTCGGGAACGTTCCAGATGTAGTTGCTCCCTCTGACTAAGGCGCGGGCGTCGTCGATAGCGAGTCTCAGGATTTCGGCATCCTCAGAGTTCAGCACCGTGATTACGTGCCCTGACAGGTCGGCGTAGTTTTCTGTCAAGAACTTCATCTGTTCTTTGGTCCAGTAGAAGGCCGCCACTCTGACGGTTCGGCCATCGAACTCGAATCCTTCAGGTGTGAGGGCGCCTTCAATACCTCGCAAGTATCCGGGTTCGTTAAAGTAGCTGAGGCGTCCGATTGTCAGACGAGCATCGAAGATTGGAGGAGAAGGATCTTTCGTGACGCGGAGCATGAGCTGGTCGCCCGCCTTCCAGGGAGCCGGCGATACGTCCCACGTCAGGGCCGCGCCGGTGCTGGTGCTGGTGGCAACGTCGGGGTCGAGCGAGAGCGCGGTAGAGCCGTCCAGGGCGATGAAGTCCAGGGTGGTGCTGGCGAGCGCGCCCGCGGGGTTGGTGACGGCCCGCACCTTTCCGTTCCGCCAGGTGAGCGACGTGATGACGCCGCCGCCGAAAGCGGCCGGTTCGAGCACACCCGTGGACGTGCCGTAGCCGACGCCATCTGTCGTGGTGGCCGGGTCGAAGAACGCCTCGTGAGCCGTACCCTTTGGAGCGGTCACTTCAATCGACATGACGGCGTAGGTGTCTTCAGTGTGGAAGTTGCAGCGTTGAGCGGCCCAGCGGTAGATCTCGTAATGAGCGGTGTAAGAACCTGCCGGCAATGGCCGCGCCGTGGTGACGCGATACGTGTAGCCCGTCGATGCCACATTGTCGGGGTCGGTCATGGTGACAACCAACAGGTCGGCATCGGGGCCGTCAACCCAATGTCTGTCGTACCCCTTGTGAAGACTCTTGGGCAGCAGGTCCATCTTCGTGTTTTCCCACGTGAGGAGTTCTATTCCAGCCGGCGCGCCTGAATTCAGATTGTAGTCCCACACCGTGTTCGGCCTGGGCTGTCCTATGTGCGCCTCGATGTCCCGCTCATTCCGTATGAACCCCAATGAAGCCCGAATGCAGTGTTGGTATTCTTCAGGGCTTATCGTGATGTCAGCGGATGATGCAGTAGTCGTCGAGGGGCTGGATTGCCCCCCGACGGGCGGGGCCGATGCCAGCGCGGGAGGGCCCGCCATCCAGTCGATAACGGCAGCCAGAGAGGATTCCGAAAGGTCTACTAATCCACCAGTCACGCCGACATCCTTGATGGTTCTGTCGTCAGCGGGATTCGATGATGCCCCGGATACACCCCCCGAAGACGGCGAAGCCTGTGGAAGCGGGTTGACCGGAAGCCACACGGGGTTGCGAGTGCCTATGGTGTAGCCTTCGGACAGATTCCCAGTGTACTCATAAGCAGTGAATGTGCTTTCTTCGAGATATACCCACGTGGCCGTGTCGATGAACTCGAAGTCCTCAGTCTGGCCGGTCAACTCGTCGAGAAACAGAATAGCGTCCTGGTTGTCCCATTGGGTATCCCGTCCCGCGGTCGTGGCCCTCACTGTGAACTCAGCCACCCCAGTCCCCTTCAGGTACTCGATTGAGCGAAACCGGAGAACGTCATCGGCTGCCGAGATCAGACGCGCTTTCACAACCACGTCGGCCAGATAGGTGCGTTCCTCAATCGAGGCGGTCGCCTTCCCCCAATGGTCTACATCTGGGACAGTCGCATGAACGATAGTCGTGAGAATCTGAGGTTCCTCTGATTCCTCGGCGGCAACGGGAGGCTCGTCAGGGGACACATCTGGCGTTACGGTAGGCACGTGCGATGTTGGGGTCGAATCTGCGCCCGAACTCAGAGAGCCGGAGGGACCTGGGCCCGAATCTCCGCAAGCTACGACCAGGAGCGCCACAACGGGGAACAGCAGAGCCGTCAGGTATCTAAACATGATGCGACCTCTTCGAACTCAGCGTACGTGCGCGTGGGTTCCGACTACTTCCTCCAGGCCATGCAGGTCATGGGAAGTGAAGTCTTTACGCGGGTCAACTAGCCGCCGCGCTTCCTCGGTATGCCCATGCTGAGCCTGCCGCGCCGCTCAATTGTAGGCCCACCGCCTCGATAGCGGAACTGAGAAGAGCCTGTTTCGGACTACCAGCCGGCTTTGAGGGGGAGTGACCGCGCGCCTGGGTTTCCGCGCACGTTTTCACGGGGGTGACGTTCGTAGGCGGGCAAGACGATTTCTCGCGCACCCGGTAATGTGACACCGCTTTCACGACTCTTGGCGCGTTGACACTCCAACGGCCAGCGCTTAACATTTGTCGTGGCTACAGTGGCGACCGAGCCGTCCAGGGGGCGCACGGTCGCGGGCTTGAATCACCCGATTCTACACCAGAGACGATGCGCGAATATGACTGAAGACCTGAGGCGAACGCCGCTTTACGACACCCACGTAGGACTTGGCGGCAGGATGGTGCCTTTCTCCGGCTGGGAGATGCCCATCCAGTATGACAGCATACTCCTGGAGACCAGGCTGGTGCGGTTCGGCGTCGGCCTCTTCGACGTCTCTCACATGGGGCGGGTGGAGGTGAACGGGCCGGGAGCGGGGCCGCTGCTCAGCAGCGTTCTCAGCGTGAGCGCCATGGGTCTGCGCGAGGGCAGCGCGCGGTACAACGTCATCTGCGACGAGCGGGGCGGCATCATCGACGACGGGATCGTGTACCGAAAGGGCGAGGAGCGGTTCCTGGTGATTCCGAACGCGGGGAATCGCGCCGCCGTGCTCGACTGGATCGTGAAGTGGAACATCGGGCCCGAGCCGGCGGACATCGTGGACGTGTCCGACGACTACGCGATGATAGCCTGCCAGGGGCCGGCGGCCCAGTTCATCCTGGAACCTCTGTCTTCGGTCGATCTATCGAAGATCCGGCCGTTCCGGTACGCGGACGCCAAGCTGGACGGCGTGGACACTATGTTCGCACGGACCGGATACACGGGTGAGGACGGATTCGAGCTCATCCTGCCGAGCGAGAGCGCGGAGCGAATCTGGTCGTTGCTGATGGACCGGGGCGCCATCGCGGCAGGACTGGGCGCAAGGGACGTGCTGCGGATGGAGGCGGGTCTGCTGCTGCACGGCAACGACATGAGCACCGAGGTCAATCCGTACGAGGCGGCGCTGGAGAGGTTCGTCCGACCCAATCGGAGGCGGTACATCGCGGGCGAGGCGCTGCGGCGGATACGCGACGAGGGCGTGAGCAGGCGGATGGTGGGCTTCAACATGGTGGAGCGAGGGATACCCCGACACGGGTACGCCATCCTGGGCGAGTCGGGACAGATAGGCGAGGTGACGAGCGGGGGCTACTCGCCCACTCTTGACAGGAATATCGGTATGGGCTACGTTCAAGCCGACTACTCGACCGAGGGTTCCCGCTTCCGCATAGACATCAGAGGGCGGAGCGTGGAGGCCGAGGTCACGAGTCTGCCATTTTATACCCGGAGGCGAAGAAGCGACTCATGAACCCTGCCGACCTGAGATATTCCAAGGAGCATGAATGGCTTCGAGTGGAGTCTGACGACGTTGGCGTCGTTGGCATCACCGAGTTCGCGGCGGACAGCCTCGGCGACGTGGTCTTCGTGGAGTTGCCGGAAGTTGGCGCGAAGTTGGCGCAGTTCGAGAAGATGGGCGAGATCGAGTCGGTGAAGGCCGTTTCGGACCTTTTCACGCCAATCAGCGGCGTGGTGATCGAGCGAAACGAGGAGCTCATTGACGGCCCGGAGAAGGTAAACGATTCTCCCTTCCACTTCGGGTGGATGCTCCGCGTTCGGATCAGTGACAAGTCCGAGGTGGACAACCTGCTGAGCGCGGAGGAGTACGACGCCCTCATCTCCGCGGAGGAGGCATAGCCGGGTCTATGGAGAATGGCAACTTCGTTTCTCCCTACGTGCCGAGTACGGATAACGACCGCCGGCACATGCTCGACGCCATAGGCGTCGATTCGGTCGATGAGCTGTTTCTGGACATCCCCGAGCAGCACCGCAACCCTACGCTGGACCTTCCCCCTCCCAAGTCAGAGTTCGAGTTGATGCGTCACGTCGCGGACCTTTCAGCGATGAACAGGGTGCCGGGTGAATACGCGTGCTTCCTGGGGGCCGGGTCGTACCGGCACCACGTGCCCGCCATCGTGCGGCAGATTACCAGCCGCAGCGAGTACGTGACATCGTACACGCCCTACCAGCCGGAGGTGTCGCAGGGCACGCTTCAGACCGAGTTCGAGTTTCAGACGCTGTGCGCCCAGCTCACGGGCATGGAGGTCGCCAACGCGGGCATGTACGACGGCTCGACGTCGCTCGCCGAGGGGGTGCTGATGGCGGCGCGCGTCACCAGGCGCGACCGAGTCGCGGTGCTTTCCAGCGTCTCGCCGATGTACAGGCGGGTGCTGGACACCTACACGCAAGCGCCGGGCATCGACGTGTACGAGGCGCCCGGCGACGTTTCCGAGTTGCAGGAGGACACGGCCTGCCTGGTGGTGCAGCAGCCGAACTTCTTCGGGTACATGGAGGAGTTGGAGCGGCTCACCGAACTGGCGCACTCCAGCGGCGCGCTGCTGGTGTGTTACGTGGACCCGATCTCGCTGGGCATGTTCAGGCCTCCGGGAGAGTACGGCGCCGACATCGTGGCGGCGGAGGGCCAGGCGCTGGGCGTGGCGCCCACCTACGGCGGACCGTACGTGGGCATATTCGCCTGCAAGGAGCGATATATGCGGCAGATGCCGGGGCGGATCGTCGGGCGCACGGTCGACACGCGCGGGCGAACCGCATACGTGCTCACCCTGCAGACGAGAGAGCAACACATCCGGCGCGAGCGGGCCACATCGAACATCTGCACAAGCGTCGCGCTTATCGCACTGATGACGACGGTTTACATGACAGCCAACGGCAGGCGCGGTCTTCGACATATCGCGGAACTGACCTACCACAAGGCCCACTATGCGGCGTCGCTCATCGAGAAGATTCCGGGTTACTCCCTGCCGATGGACGGCCAGTTCTTCCAGGAGTTCGTGGTCAGTTGTCCCCTGCCGCCAGAAGAGTTGAACGAGCGGTTGCTCGAGCACAAGATAATCGGTGGCCTCGACGTGAGCGAGCAGTCGCCTAATGGGATGCTGGTGTGCGTGACCGAGATCAACAGCAGAGACGAGATAGAGCGGCTTGCGACCGCGCTCGAGGAGATAGGTTCTAAGGCATGAATCCGCTACTCGACAGATACGAGCAGGAACGCCGCCGCTTGCTGATGGAGCGGAGCGTGAGCGGAAGGATGGGCACTACGCTGCCACCGCTGGACGTGCCGGAACAGCCCTTGCCGCCGTCGGACATCCTGCGAGATGAGCTGCCCATGCCGGAGGTGAGCGAGGGGGAGATTGTCCGGTACTTCTCGCAGCTAAGCCAGTTCAATTTTTCCATCGATCACAACTTCTATCCGCTTGGGAGTTGCACAATGAAGTACAATCCCAAGCTGAACGACGAGATTTCCACGACGCCGGGCATGGCCCAGCTTCACCCGTACCAGCCGGAGTCCACGGTGCAGGGCGCGCTCAAGCTGATGTACGAGCTGCAGGGTTACCTGAACGAGATCACGGGCATGACCGCCAACTCGCTGGCGCCCATGGCGGGCGCGGACGGCGAGCTGGCCGGGATGCTGATGATCCGGGCATACCACCTGGACAACGGCGACACCCAGCGGAAGAACGTGCTGATACCGGACAGCGCGCACGGCACCAATCCGGCGTCGGCGGCTATGGCGGGTTTCGAGGTCGTCACACTGCCTTCGGACGCGAATGGCGACACGGACCTGGACGCGCTGCGAGCCACCGTAAACGACGAGTTGGCAGGGCTGATGATCACGCTGCCGAGCACGCTGGGGCTGTTCGACGCGCACATCCTGGAGGTGTGCCGGATCGTCCATGAGGCGGGGGGGATGGTGTACGGAGACGGCGCGAACCTGAACGCGCTGCTTGGGCGGGTGAAACTGGGAGACCTGGGGTTCGATGTCGTGCACTCCAATCTTCACAAGACGTTCACCCAGCCGCACGGCGGCGGCGGGCCGGGGGCGGGACCGGTGATCTCCGGGCCGACGCTGGAGCCGTACCTGCCGACGCCGGTGGTCACGCGCCAGGTGGCGGAGGACGGTTCGGAGCGCTACGCGCTGTCCGCGCCCGAGAGCAGCATAGGGCGCATGGGGGCGTTCCATGGCAACTTCGGCGCGCTGCTCCGCGCCTACGCCTACATAGCGACGCTGGGGGCGCCGGGCATCGCGGGCATCAGCGAGGACGCGGTCATCAACGCGAACTACATACTGAGCCGGCTCAAGGGCGAGTACGACCTGCCGTACGACAGGGTGTGCATGCACGAGGTGGTGTTCTCCGCGCGCAACCTGAAGCGGGCGCACGGCGTGAACGCGCTCGACGTGGCCAAGCGGCTCATCGACTACGGCATACACCCTCCCACGATGTACTTCCCGCTCATCGTCGAGGAGGCGCTGATGATCGAGCCGACCGAGACGGAGTCCAGGGAGACGCTGGACTACTTCGTCGAGGTGATGAAGACCATCGCGCGGGAGGCGGAGGAGGAGCCGGACCTGCTCCACGACGCGCCGCACGACACGCCCAACACGAGGCTGGACGAGGCGCAGGCGGCCCGGCGGCCGTACCTGCGTTGGCGGCCTGAGTCGTAGTCGTTCGTTCCTCAAGCGCGCCGGACCGGGCGCTTTAACCCCGGCAGCTCAACACCCAATACCAGAGCCAGGAGAAGCAGATGATAGAGGTAGGTCAGGCCGCGCCCGACTTTACGCTGAGGGCGCATAACGGCGAGAGCGTAACGCTGAGCCAGTACAGGGGCGACAAGAACGTGGTGCTGTCGTTCCACCTGTTCTCATTCACAGGCGGTTGAACGCACCAGGTCTCCTCATTCCGAATGGCCAACGCGTCATTCGAGAGGAAGGATACCCAGGTACTGGGTATTAGCACAGACCCCGTTCCCACGCAGACAGCCTTCGCGTCGTCGATCGGCGGGTTGCCGTATCCGTTGCTGGGCGATTTCCACCCCAAGGGGCAGGTAGCCGAATTGTTCGGCATCTACAATGACGACCGAGGCACTGCCAACCGCGCAATCATCATCATCGACAAAGAGGGCGTGGTGAGGTACGTTCGCACCTACGAGAGCATGGCAGGGCTGAGCCCTGAGGCTGTGCTGGAAGAGGTGGACAAGCTTTAGCGGCGGTCCGGCGGGCCGGGACCTGACAGCCCGGCCCATTCGCCTCTCCGCGCATGGAGGGCAGATGCACGCCAACGCCACACGCTCCCCCCTGTTCAGGGAGGGGGATTCGGCGCTGCTGATAGACCGCAAGGGCCGCCGGTACATGGTGCGGCTCGAGCAGTCCGGCGAATTTCACACGCACATAGGGCATTTCAGCCACGACGAACTTCTTGGCCGTGACGAGGGCGCGTGGGTGCTTACTTCCAAGGGGCACCACCTTCTGGCGGTCAAGCCGACGTTGGCCGACTTCACTCTGGAGATGCCCCGCATCGCTACCGTGGTCTATCCCAAGGACCTCGGCGCAATCCTGGTGTACGGCGACATCTTTCCGGGCGCCAGGGTGTTGGAGGCGGGAACCGGATCGGGCGCGCTGACGGCGGCGCTGCTGCGGGCTGTCGGACCCACGGGGTCTGTCGCGTCATACGACGTGCGGCAGGACATGCTGGAGCGGGCGCGGTCGAACATCGATGCGTTGTTCCCGGACTCGAGCAATCTGAGTCTGAAGCTGGGCGACGTCGGCGAGGGATTCGAAGAAGAGGAACTCGACCGCATCGTGCTCGATCTGCCGGAGCCGTGGCACGTTGCGCCGCACGCCGAGGAGCGGCTTCTGCCGGGCGGCATATTCCTGAGCTTTCTGCCGACGATACTACAGGTGCACGAATTGACGCAGACGCTGCGTGAGCGCCGCACTTTCGACCTCATCGAGACGTTCGAGGTGATGCAGCGAGGCTGGACTCTGGGGCGGCGCAACGTGCGCCCGGACCACAGGATGGTTGCGCACACCGGCTTCGTGACGACGGCGCGGCGGTGCTCGCCGCGGCCGCAGGCTGCCGCAGGGGACGCGTAGCGGGCGGTCAGATTCTTCTGCAAGCCCACGAATGGCCGCTGGTCTTCACCCCAATCTAGCCTTCCCCCTTGATGGGGGAAGCGATTTTTCTGAGAGTGGAGGTGAATCATGGACAGCAACACGGCGAGATCGATTGTGGAGGAGTACGCCAAGAGCGACAGCCTGCGCAAGCACCTGCGCGCGGTCGAGACCTGCATGAGGGCATACGCGCGTAAGTACGGCGAGGACGAGGAGTTGTGGGGCATCGCGGGGCTGGTGCACGACTTCGACTGGGAGGTGTGCCCCACGCCTGAGTCTCACCCCACCTACGGCGCCGACATACTTCGCGACCGCGGGTTCCCGGAGGAGATCGTGCGGGCGGTGCTGTCGCACGGCAACCACACGGGGATAGCGCGCGAGACGCTGCTGGAGAAGGCGCTGTTCGCGTGCGACGAGCTATCGGGCTTCGTGACAGCGGTGGCGCTTGTGCGGCCCACAAAGAGCCTTTCGGACACCAAGGTGCGGTCGGTGAAGCGGAAGTTCAAGGACAAGCGGTTCGCGGCTTCGGTGAGCCGGGATGACATCTTCCAGGGCGCGGACGAGCTGGAAGTGGACCTCGATGAGCACATCAGGTTCATCATCGAGGCGCTCAAGCCGGTGGCGGAAGAGCTGGGCCTCAACCAGTAGCGGGCCGGGAGTCCTCGTCAGACTCTGGCCCGAAAGACCAGAGATTCTCAAGCTCGGGCGAAACGCCCTGCGCGGCGTGGGGATAGCGGCCGGCCATCAGGCGGACGTGCTCGGGGCTTAGGAGCGGCGGCTCCAGCGGAGCGGGCGGTGTGTAGTCGGGTTCGGCGCCGTCGTCGGTGAAATCGCCACGGCGCTGTAGCAGTACACGGAAGTCGCCCAGGCCGCCTCCCCTTACCAGGTCGAGCATACCCATGCGGTTGGCGCTGCGCTCGGCGTCGGTGAGAGGCATTGCCCGCAGCCGCTGGAGCATCTGGCCGAGGCCCAGGCTTCGCAGGAATTGCGCCTGTGGGCCGAAAGCCACGGGTTCGAGTCCCACTGCCCTGCCCTCCGACATGACGGACGTGAAGTCCACGTGGGCGGTTATGTCCTGCTCCCCTACCCTGGCGAATGGGTCACCGCCGACGGTGTGGGCATAGTGTGTTTGGAGGGTGCCGCTCATACGCTCCGGGGCGTAGAACTCGCCGGCGGGGAAGCCGTAGTCGATGGTCAGCAGGTAGCCCTGGTCCAGCGCGTCGGCTACGCTTGCGAGCCAGGGGCGCAGCTCCAGGCAGATCTCGCTTTGGAAGCCTTCTGGCAGGGCAACGCCCAGCCGGTCCAGGCGCTCGGCCAGCAGGGGTGTGGACGGCTCGCCGAGCGTTTCGGACAGGCCGTCCGCGTCGTCGGGAACGACGTAGACCTCGCGTAGCTCGCCGCCGCTCACGCGAAAGCGGTGGAACGGCAGGGCGTCGAGAAGCTCGTTGGCGATGACGCAGCCGGTGAGGCCGCGGAGGGGCAGGCGGTCGCTGATGATGGACTGCACGGCATCGGGAGCGGACGACAGGGCAGCAGGGCGGCGGAGGTCTACGGCGACGTAGGACAGAGCCTCCGCAAAGCCGGGGGAGAAACGGTCGGCGTAGGCGCAGATGTCGCGGGCGAGGAGGCCATCGCCGGCGCCGAGCTCGACGGCGGTGAAGCGCGCCGGGCGTCCAAGCCGGCGCCACATGCGCCAGAGCTGGACGCACAGCAGTGCGCCGAAGGCGGGGTGCGCCGCGGGGCTGGTGTAGAAGTCGCCGTCCTCGCCGACACGGCCGGCGCGGGTGTAGTAGCCATCGGAAGGGTGGTAGAGGGCCATCGCCATGAACTCGGCGAAGGTTAGCCTGCCCCTGGCCTCCGCCTCTGACCGGATGAGGGCGGCGAGCGGGCTGTTCGTCATGGCGTGGCAGTCCGGCTGCGGCTGGCCTGGATGTCGCCCGCCGCTCATACGTGACGTCGAAGGTGCGCGGCTAGGGCGTGGCCGGGTGGACGCGGGCTATGCCGACGTGTTGCCGCGCGCCTGGCGTGCCCTTCTGCTCTGGGCGCTCTCCCTGTCCCAGCCGGAGCCGGGAATGGAGTTGCGAAACTCGGCCTGCGCGCCGCACAGCTTGCATTCGCCCATGCTGGTCGGGCCGTTGGGGCTGGCGATCATCCAGTGGTGCTGGCAGTCCGACGCCTCTTCAACGTCCTGAGTCTCTTCAGTCGTCACTTTCAATTCCCCTGCGCGCTAAAGGGGTTACCGGTGAGGTTCTGGGTCACTCCCTGTCGTCGAGCGGCGTGTACTCGAGGTCCATCGGGCCGGTGTACTGGAGTCTCGGCCTCAGCAGGATGTTGTTTTCGAACTGTTCTACGACCTGGGAGGTCCAGCCGGGAATGCGGCCCATGGTGAAGATGGATATGAACAGGTCGTCGGGAATGTCGAGCAGGTAGTAGATCGCGCCGGACCAGAAGTCGACGTTTTCGCAGATGCCGCGGCGCGAGTAGGGTTCCATGACCTCGGAGACCGTTCGCAGTATGGAGAACCATTTGGGCTGTCCTTTGCGCTCGCCGAGGGCCTGGGCGTCGGGGCGAAGGTGGTTGGCACGGGGGTCGACGGCCTTGTAGACGCGGTGGCCGAAGCCCATCACCCGCTCGCGCCTGCTGAGCATGTCGCGGACGTACTCCTCGGCGTTCTCCTCGTTGCCGATGTCCAGGGCCATCTTCATAACTTCTTCGGCCGCGCCGCCGTGGGAGGGGCCCTTGAGGACGGACACGCCTGTGGCCACGGCGCAGTGGAGGTCGGCTTGCGTGGATGCGGCGACCCTTGCGCCGAACGAGGAGGCGTTCACGCCGTGCTCAGCGTGTAGCACAAAGTCCTTGTCGATCAGGCGAACGTCCTGTGGATCGGGCTTTTCGCCGGAGAGCATGTACAGGAAGTTGCCCGCGTGGCTAAGGGAAGGATCGGGCGGGACGGGGTCCTTGCCCTCACGGATCCGGGCGTGGGTGGCGACGACGGTCGGCGCCTGTGCGGTGAGACGGACGCCCTTGCGAAGGGTGGCCTCCCTGGAGTTGTCGTTCACGTCGGGGTCGAAGGTCGCAAGTGCCGAGACGGCGGTGCGGAGAACGTCCATCGGGTGGGCGCTCTTGGTCAGCTTGATGATGTCGATGACTTCGTCCGGGAGCTGCCTGTTCGCCTTCAACTCGGCGTCGAACTCTTCGAGTTCATTCCTGTTGGGTAGCTTCTCATAGAGCAGCAGATAGATGATCTCCTCGAAAGTGGAGTGTTCTGCCAGATCGTCTATGTTGTAACCCCTGTAAAGCAGCTTACCGATGTTTCCGTCGATGAAGCTGGAGGTCGTCCTGTCAATGTAGACGTCGCGGAGGCCACGATGTAGTTCGACCTTTTCCTCGGTCATATGGTAATCCTCCCAGGCCTCGGTTGTGATTCCGTCAAGCGCGTGCGTTCACAAAATCGAACGCGCTGGCCGCCCGGGGCGCGGCACGACCACACCCGCAAGGCACGGTGATTCTAGCACTCGCCAATTGGGGTGTCAACAGAATGCGAGCGCGCCATGCCTTTGAGACTGGCGCCATGCCTCCCCTTTTGAAAAGTGCGCCCACGTCCTCTAAAATGTATCTATATTCGAAGCTTGGTGAGTGCTTTCCGCACCGGATACTGGGCTGCGAACGGCGGAATCGGCAGGAATTAGCAATGTGTAAGTGCTCCCATTCGGTGAGAGGTTGATTCCAAGAAAATGAACTACCAGTTGGATTACCTAGACGTCGCGATAGTTTCGCATCTTCAGAAGAACGGCTCGCTCACCAACGCCGGCATTGCCGAGCGGGAAGACGTGCCCGTTAGCGAGGAGACGGTACGGCGCCGCATCAAGCGTTTGGTCAAGGAAGGTCTGATAAAGATCGTCGCCGTTCCGGACCCGGACAAGCTGGGCTACGAGTCTGAGGTGCTGATAGGCGTGCAAGTCGAGTCGGATAAGGTGGGGTTGGTCGCGGACGCGCTGACAGCGATCCCCGAGATCACGTGGGTCACCGTGAGCACGGGAGCCTACGACGTGTTCGCGTGGGCGACGCTCAAGACGTCCTCCGAGCTCAGCAACCTGCTGCTCACAAAGGTCGGCGTTATACCGGGTGTGAGGAAGACCGAGACCTTCATCAATCTCGACATTCGCAAGCGCCTGTACGGGCTCGACATCAGCACCTACGCCGTCGAAGAGGAGCCGTAGGCGGGCTATCTCTGCCCCACGCCGATGCTGCCTCGGAGCCTCGGGTCCAGAATGTCGCGCAAGGCGTCTCCGATGATGTTCATCGCCAGAACCGAGATCATTATCGCCAACCCGGGGAAGGTCGCGTACCAGCCGGCCCTGCCCATGTAGGTACGGGCCGACGAGAGCATGGCTCCCCACTCCGGCGACGGGGGACGAGCGCCCAGCCCGAGGAAGCTCAGGCCGGCTATGGCCAGTATCGACGTCGCCATTCCGAGTGTGCCGAGCACGATAATGGGCGCCGCGACGTTTGGCAGGATGTGCCGCCACATGATGCGCAGCATGCCCGCCCCGACGGCCTGAGACGACTCGACGTACTGAGTTTGTTTCACCTGGAGCGTGGAGCCTCGAACGGTGCGCGCGTACCAGGGGACGGCGCTTATGCCGACGGCTATCATCAGGTTGACCAGGCTCGGGCCGAGCACAGCCATTATGAGAATGGCCAGGATGATGCTGGGAAAGGCCATCAGGCCATCGATAAAGCGCATGATAGCGGTGTCTATCAACCCGCCGACATAGCCGGACATAAGGCCGAGCGTGCTGCCCACCAGCACGGCGATAGTCACCGCGATGATGCCGACCGAGAGGGAGATCCGGCCGCCGTAGACGATCCGGCTAAACAGGTCGCGCCCGAACTCGTCGGTGCCCATCCAGTGCGAGGTCGACGGAGGCTGTAGCAGATCGGCGCTCTGCTTCAGAGGCTCATGTGTCGCGACCAGCGGCGCGAACAGCGCGATGAGCCAGATGGCGGCCAGAATGACAATCCACAGCGAGGCGACCTTGTTGTATCTCAGGTAGGTGGCTGTGTTTGTCACCCACGCCCTATTCAAGCTTCGTCTCCAATTGCCCTTGCGCTCCTGTGCAGTACTTCAGGTTAGCGATTCCTGCCTACTCATAACGGATGCGTGGATCGAGAAAGCCGTAGCTGATGTCCACCAGCAGATTGGTGATGACATAGATCACCGCGAAGAACATCACCACGCCGAGCACCAGAGGGATGTCGCGCTGTTGAATGGCGTCTATGGCGACTCTGCCAACCCCGGCGCGCGCGAACACAGACTCTATGATCACGGTGCCGCCGAGCAGGTTTCCAAACTGGATACCGCTTACCGTCACTATCGGAATCAGGGCGTTGCGCAGCGCGTGTCGATAGATCACAACCTTCTCGCCCAGTCCCTTCGATCGCGCGGTCCTGATATAGTCCTGCCTCACGACCTCGAGCATACTCGATCTGGTCAGCCTCGCGAGCACGGCCCCCGACGACACGCCCAGCGTTATTGCGGGCAACACAAGCGAGTGGAGTCCGGAACCGCCGAGGACCGGAAACCATCCGAGCTGGACGCCGAAAAACAGTATGAGCATCAACCCCAGCCAGAAATTGGGCATGGAGATGCCGAACAGAGCGCCAACCATGATTGAAAAGCCGGCGCCCGGCACCCGAGTAACCGCCGCGAGTATACCGAACACCAGCCCG
Source organism: Dehalococcoidia bacterium (assembly GCA_965204815.1). Classification (GTDB taxonomy): domain Bacteria; phylum Chloroflexota; class Dehalococcoidia; order Lucifugimonadales; family CATOSD01; genus CATOSD01. The sequence goes on along the minus strand of OZ242014.1, from coordinate 1,933,034 downwards.
ATTCCCACCGCTACGACCATACCGGCGAGGGCGAGCTGCAACGTGCTCGGAAATCTCAGCAAGATCTCGTCCACGACCGGCGCCCGGGTTGTGATCGAACGTCCCAGGTCTCCCCGCGCGACGCCCCAGAGGTAGCGAAAATACTGAACGTGCAGCGGCTTGTCGAGGCCGTATTGCTCCCTCAGCATTTGCTCGATTTCGGGGCCGGGCTGGATCTCCTCGATCATCTCCGTGATCGGATCGCCCGGCGTCGCGTTTAACGCGAGGAAAGTGATTGATACGATAGCCCACACCAGCGGGATGAGTATGAGCATTCGCCTGAGGATGTAACGGTACATGCGCCGTGCCCGGGTGGGGAATCTCAGGGGTGTTGACGAGCGCCCCCACCACTCTAATGGGGCGGGTCGCTCCGGCTTGCCCACGAGTGCCCGGGATGTCCCGGCACCCGTGGGCGAAATCAGCTAGATGCCGCAGTCCCGCCGGTGACCGGAAGGTCGCCCGGCGGTAAGGCTGGCAATAGTCCTATTGCTTGATCCAGGCGTCGTTGACTTTCCAGTCCATTGAGTTGCGGTGGGCGATGAATCCTTGCACCCTGCCGTTTACGAGCGTGTTGGAGTTCGGGTTGATTAGGGGGATCACCATGGCTTGGTCGCGGAAGTATTTCTGTACCTCGTGATTGGCCGCGGCCCTGGCGTCGCCCAGGTTGTGACGCGCCGCGTCCAGGAGGTCAGCGAACGTCTCGTCCGAAATGCGGTCCAGGTTGGAACTCTGGGTCGGGTGCCAGAAGAAGGACAGAATGTCCGCTGTCAGCGTCGCGTACCCGGAGTGCCGCAGATCGAAGTCTCCTTCTTTGCGCCTCGCGTTGTGCGTTGCCGATTCCAAGGTCTCCAGCTTGATTGTGATGCCGAGCTCTTCTAGCTGTGCCTGCAGCAGACTTCCCATTCGCACGTTCCGTTCGGACCCTGTCTGGATGAAGTTGAACTCCAGCGGCGTCCCGTCCTTGGCCAGCTTGCCGTCGCTGCCCTTCACCCAGCCGGCTTGGCCCAGCAGGTCCAGCGCGCGGTCAGGGTTGTAGGCGTTCATAGCGGCAGACTCGTCTTCGAAGGACTGGTCGTAGAATGGCAGAGCGCGAACCACTTGGCCGTACTGCGGGAAGCCCTCACCCTGCTCCATGACTTGGATGATCCTGTCGCGGTCAACGGCCACCATCAGCGCCTGGCGCACCTTCACGTCGTCGAGCGGCGCCGCCTCGTGGTTCATCGAGAGCGCGCTCAGCCTGCCCGACCGCCGGGTGTGAAACTCGAACCGGTCGTCATTGCGGAGGTCGGCCGCGAACTGATTGGGTACGTATACGACGTCGATCTCTTCCGCCTGCACCGCCGCGTTCAGGACCGCCTCTTCCTCAATGAACTTGATGAAGATGCCGTCGACGTATGGGGCGCCGCGGTTCTCGTAGAAGGCGGGACCCCAGTCGTAGTCGGCGTTTCGGGAGAGGCTGGCATTGTCGCCGCGCACCCACTCGTCAAATTTGAAGGCGCCGGTGCCGATGGGCTGCGTGCCGTAGTCCTCTTCGCCAACTACCGCTCGATGATGTTCTGCAGTCACTATGAACCATGCGGGCCAGGAAATGTGGTCCAGCATGGGGCCGTAGATCTTTGGGGACTTGATGACGAACGTCGTCGCGTCCTGGGCGAAGATGTCAGCTTCCGGTGGCAGGTAGATCTTGGGCACCCAGCCAACGTCGGCGCCGTGTCTGTAGGACGCGGCCATGGCTTCGGCATCAAATGGCGTGCCGTCGTGGAAGGTTATGCCTTCCTTCAGGTTGAACGTCCAGGTGAGCATGTCCTCCGAGACGTCCCATGAGTTCGCCAACCCGCCGGGAAGGAAGTCGTATGTTTCGGGGTGGCGGGAAACGAGAACATCGCCGTACATGCCGGCGATGTTTCCGGCAACAACCGACCAGGTCGCCTGTGGATCGAAGCTGTTCGGCTCGGGAATGCCGAATCTGAGGGTGCCGCCTGTCTGTGGCGCGTCGGCAGGGGCCGCGGCCGGCGGCGGGGCCGCGGTCGGTTGCGCCTGCGACGTCACCGGCGCCGAAGTGGGGGCCGCTGGCGCGGCGGGCTCCTCTTCCTCGGCACTGGAGCACGCGGCCAGCAACAGAAGCGACGCAAACAGCCACAGAAACGCGAAACCGCCTGCCCTCGCGATTCTCAAACTCATGGGGACCTCCTCGAAAATCCTGGTTGCGGCGCACCTCCGATGAACCAGGGGATTGTGCGCCAGGCTTGCTTCAGCAGTAGTGTTAGCCTGTTGATCAGGAATAGGGGGGCGGCAGCGCGCCGGAGAACCTACCGGCCGCCGCGCGAATCATACTGTTAAGGCAACACACTGTCAACAACGCGGGCAAGTCTTCATAGAGTCCGCATAGGGAGGGACGCAGGCGGTGTTGCGCTGCTTTCGCTGTGCGGTAGGGCGTGGCGGTTGGCAAGTCTCAATTCTGTGGTGACTCGCTTGTTTGACATGTAGGTTTGTGCTTCATTAACATGAGATTAACGGACTTAGGGTGGACTTAGGGCGAAGGAGGCCGAACCATGGAATCCAACGAGTCCATAACTATCCTTCAGGCTGCGGGAAAGTACGCCGAGCACCTGACGATGCGCAAGGCAAAGAGGGCAAGCGCGAAGTCGCGCAGCGTCAAGGCGGAGGCCGACGCCCACTCCACGTCCGGCAGCAACACCGAGCTGGACAAGTTCATACGTTGGTGCAAGCCCGATACACTCTTTTCTAAGGTCAAGCCCGCGGATATCGGCACCTACGCGGAGAGGATGGTCGGGAGCGGCACGACGCCACAGGCCGCCGAGCGCCTCCAGATAGTGCGCGACTTTCTGACCTACTCTCACAAGAGCGGGTTCACCGACCAGAAGCTGGCGCAGCATCTCCGGATACGCCGGCCCCGAAACAGCGCCGTCAAGACCGGGGGCGTGGACAAGCAGGCGCCCAACGAGCTGACCCAGGAGGGGCACGACAATCTCGTGGAAGAGCTGGAAAAGCTGAAGGAAGAGCGGACCAAGACGGCTGGCCAGATCCAGCGGGCCGCCGCGGACAAGGACGTCCGCGAGAACGCTCCGCTTGAGGCCGCAAGGGAGCAGATGGGCTTGATCGACTCCCGCATTCGCTCCATAGAGTCGACCCTCGAGTCCTCGGTCATCATCTCGGCCAGGACTGGCAACGTGACCACGATAAGGCTGGGGATGCGTGTCCAGGTACGGGAGTCGAGGACCAAGCGGGAGCAGACTTACACGCTGGTCAGCCGAAGCGAGGCGAACTCGCTGGAGCAGAGAATCTCCGACGTGTCGCCGCTCGGCATGGCGTTGATCGGCAAGCGGAAGGGTGACACGGTGAAGGTCGAGACACCCCGCGGCCAGTCTCAGTACTCGATTCTGGAAATCAGAGCCTAGCCCTAGCCCGGCACGTCCGAATCCCCACTTACCCCGGCGCAAACAACCCGCAGGAGGTCGAGCGCCTATGCGCGTCCTTTACGAGAAGAAAGGTCCCGTCGCGTACATCACCCTGAACAATCCAGAGAAGGCGAACATCCTCGACCGTCCCACGGCCGACGAGCTGAGCGAGGTGTGGAAAGAGACGTGGGAGGACATGGACGTGCGGGTGGCGATACTGACCGCGGTCGGGCAACGCCACTTCTGCGCCGGCCATAATCTGGCCGTGAGGCCGGATATCACTGAGGAGGAGCGTGAGCGGGCGCGCACGGAGGCCATCTTCTGGCCGCTGGCGGGCAGCGTGAACGGAGCGGCCAGGTTTGGGGCCGACGGGCGCCTGGGGGACCACTACCCCCAGATATGGAAGCCAGTGATCGGCGCGATCAACGGCTGGGCCGCCGGAGCGGGCTTCTACCTGATGTTGACGTCTACGGACATCCGCATCGCGTGCGAGGAGCACGCGCGGTTCAAGTACGCGTTGCTAAGCCAGGGCTGGGTGGGCAACGGACCTGGCGCGACCTACCTGCCCCGCCAAGTGTCATACGTCGATGCGATGCGCATCCTGCTCACCGACGCGCCGTTCGATGCGAAAGAGGCCCTGCGCATCAACCTCATCAACGAGGTCACGCCGCACGACAGCCTGATGTCGCGTGCCGAGGAGATTGCGGACTCTATCGCGAAGATGCCGCCGCTGGCCGTTCGCATGATGAAGGAGTTCGTAATCCGGTTCAAGGACATCCCGGTCACGGAGGCCTGGCGCGTCCAGACGCTGATGAACACGCTCGTGACACAGATGAGCACCGACGGAGACGAGGGCCGCCAGGCGTTCTTCGAGAAGCGGCCCCCGGAGTTCCGCGGCTCGCTTCGGAGACCCGGCGAGCCCTACCCAGAGGTCGCGCCTGAAGAGAGGGAGCGCCGGGAAGAGGTGCGACGGGAGCTCTTCAGCTAGCTCCGCGCGGTCTCAGAGGCGCGCTCACAGCAGGCTAGGCAAGGCGGAAGCGCTTATGCAGATGACGATGTACCTGAATGGGCGGTTCGTTCCTCAGGACGAAGGCCTACGCGAAATGCAGCGGATGGGCCAGTCCGTCGGCGGCTACTACGACACCGAGCGCACTTTCGACGGCAGGCCCTTCCGGCTGCGGATCCACCTGGAGCGCCTGTACAACGGGCTGAACTACTCCGGAATCGATGCCGGCGTCACCATCGACGAGATGGAGGCACTCACGCTACAGGTGCTGGAGGCCAACCGGCCGCTTCCCTCGGGAAGCGAGCTGACGATCACCCAGCTTGTCGCGCTGACCGAGCCTGAAGCTCCCGATGATCCCCCAGAGGTAACCGTAGCCATCTACTGCCAGCCGCTCGACGTGAGCGCGTTCGCGAGCAGCTACATCCGGGGTGTCCGAGTCGTGACGCCGGTCACCTACGGTGCGCCGAACGCCGCGGGATCGGACGCAAAGGCCGGGAGTCCCAGGCAGCTTCTGCTCATGACCGGTCCAAACGGTCGCATTACGGAATGCCAAGGGGCCAATTTCATGTTCGTCCGGGATGGGCGAGTGAAGCTGCCAAACCGCAGAAACGTGTTGCCCGGCGTAAGTATGCGCACGGCGCTTGAACTGTGCGAGGCGCTCGACATCGAGGTCGACGAGGCGGAGTACTCGATAGGCGACGTCTACCACGCCAGCGAGGCGTTCGTGTCCAGTACGCGGTTCTGTCTGCTTCCGGTGGCGACTATCAACGGCTACCGGCTGGGCGATGAGACGCCTGGGCCCGTCACTATCAGGCTGCTGGCCGCGTGGCGGAACCTGGTGGGCGTGAATTTCATCAGGCAGGCGATTGAACAGATGCCCAGGGAAGCCGACCCAAACGGTGTTTGACAAGCACGTCCCTACCCGCCTATACTTTGCCGAGCGCGGTTAGGCCCTAACAAGGGCCACGTTCCGAATGCTTCCGGACTGAGACATGGCGCTTGGTTTTCGGGAACCGCTGAGCGGTAAACGCGCCTTTCCATCCTCTCGAAATGCCGTCCCCTAGCAGGTCCACTTGCCGTGCGCCGGTTGCCGTATTGAGACGCGCCGCGCGGCGTGGGATAGGAGCGCCAACCCTTGGCCGTCCGCGATGAGCCAACCAAGTTCGTGTTCGTGACCGGCGGAGTCGTAAGCTCGGTCGGCAAGGGAGTAACCGTCGGCTCGATTGGCCGCATCCTAAAGAGCATGGGGATTACCGTGTCCCTTCTCAAGCTCGACCCGTATCTGAACGTAGACCCCGGCACGATGTCCCCTTACCAGCACGGGGAGGTGTTCGTCACCAGCGACGGCAGCGAGACGGACCTGGACCTGGGCCACTACGAGCGCTTCATAGACGCCCACCTTACCAGTTCATCGAACGTGACCGCCGGGCAGGTGTACAGCGACGTCATATCCCGCGAGCGCAGGGGCGAGTTCCTGGGCGGCACGATTCAGACCGTCCCGCACGTAACCGACGCGATCAAGCAGCGCATCCTGGCCCTGGCCGACGAAAGCAAGGCGCGCGTGATAGTCGTGGAGGTCGGGGGAACCGTCGGCGACATCGAGGGTCTGCCATTTCTCGAGGCCATACGCCAGATGCGCAACGAGGTTGGCCGGGACAACGTGCTGTACATGCACGTTACCTTTCTGCCCTTCATAACCTCGACGGGCGAGCTGAAGACGAAGCCGACGCAGCACAGCGTAAGGGAGCTGCGCAGCATCGGCATACATCCCGACGCCATCGCGTGCCGCAGCGACCAGGAGGTGACCGACGAAATCCGCAGCAAGATAAGCATCCACTGCGACGTTCCTCGCGAGGCCGTGCTCACACTTCCGACCGTTTCTACGATATACGAGGTGCCGCTCATATTGGACGAGCAGGGCCTGGGCAAATTCATCGTGGAGACGCTGGACCTACGCGCGGAACAGCGGAACCTGGTCGATTGGCAGGAGATGGTGGGCGCCATCAAGCGGCCAAAGGACGTACTCCCAATAGCCGTCGTGGGCAAGTACGTCGACCTACACGACGCCTACATTTCGGTTAAGGAGGCGCTCACGCACGCGGGGCTGACGCACGAACGGGACGTCGAGGTGCGTTGGGTGCACTCGGAGGACATAGAGAGATTCGGCCCGGAACAGTATCTTGACTCGGTGCAAGGCATCGTCGTGCCCGGCGGGTTCGGGCCTCGCGGGATAGAAGGGATGATAGAAACGGCTCGCTACGCGAGGAAGCGCAACGTGCCGTACCTGGGTCTGTGCCTGGGTCTGCAGGTGATGGTGATAGAGGCCGCCCGGCGGCTGCCTGGCAAGGCGAGAGCGAACTCCGCCGAGTTCGATCCTGAAACGCCCGACCCCGTGATCGACTACATGCCCGATCAGAGAAACATCGTCGAGATGGGTGGCACCATGAGGCTAGGCATCTACCAGTGCAACGTCGAGCGGCTTCCGAACGGCGAGGACAGCGCGGCGTCCAGCGCGTACGGCGAGAAAGTGGTGGAGGAACGCCACCGGCACAGGTTGGAGTTCAACAACCGTTACCGGGAGGACTTGCAGTCCGTCGGCCTAATGCCAACCGGACTTTCGCCGGACGGGAGCCTTGTCGAGATACTGGAGGAGGTGGACTCGAGCTTCATGGTAGGAGTGCAGTTCCATCCCGAGTTCTTGTCGAGACCGAACAGACCTCACCCGCTCTTCGAGGCATTCGTCGCCGCAGCCATGAAGACGATAAGGGAGGGCAGCCAGCGCACGCTACCACTGGATGACGTCGATCCAGTCGCCTCTTTCCAAAAGGTGTAGACTGAGGATGTCTCATGTGCTAGTATATCAACAGATACCCCAATCGCCGAGTAAAGCCACGCCCGCGTCCGGATGATATGGTCGCCGCCAGGGGCTGGCTGGCAACAGGCCAACGGTTGGCCTGCTACTTTCCCACCACTACCGGTTTCATGATCATTGGCGCAGTCCGGCTGTGATTCGCCGGACTCATGCGCTCATTTGGTCCAGGCGGTGTGGTGCACACTGGAAAAAGCGACGGATTGTCGATACCTGCCCAGGCGGTGTCCCGCCGATACGAAGGCCGTGACCGCCGCTGCCCAAGGACTACGCAGGTGTGGCCGTTGAGGTCAGCAGCGCGGCCAGTTTTGAAAACCCCGAACTACTCATTGCAAACCACCCGCCTCACGTGGGGCGAAAACTAGGCGTCACACGAGATGCGCCGATTGGCGCGGAATCCTGGAGAGGAACATGGACCTGATTGAACTGCAGCGTAAGAGCAACGACCAGTTGCTCGAGACTGGCGTCGAGATGGGGGTCATAAACGAAGGCTCGAATCCCAAACGCCACGACATGCTGAATCGCATACTTCATGCGGTAGCGGAGAAGAACGAACAGATTACCGCCAGCGGTATTCTGTCGGTGGTCAACGACGGGTACGGGTTCCTGCGCCAGAACGGCAGCCAGCAGGGTTCAGGCGACGTGTACGTCTCACAGTCCCAGATCAGGCGCTTCGGGCTTCGCACCGGCGACAAGGTGGCCGGCCAGGTGCGCCCGCCAAAGGACGGCGAGCGCTACTTCGGACTGCTGCGGGTGAGGAGCGTGAACGGCGCCCAGCCCGACTCGGCGGGGAACCGACCGCCGTTCGAGAGCCTTACGCCCGTCTTTCCCACTGAGCAGATCATCCTGGAGACCAGGCCCAACTATCTTGCGCCCAGGTTAATCGACATGTTCGCGCCGATAGGCCGCGGCCAGCGCGGGCTGATCGTGTCCCCGCCAAAGGCGGGCAAAACCACCCTGCTGAAGGACATCGCCAACGGAATCGCCATCAACTGCCCGGACATCGAGATAATGGTAGCGCTGATCGGCGAGCGTCCGGAGGAAGTCACGGACATGCGGCGCTCCATCAGCGGCGAGGTGTACAGTTCGACGTTCGACGAGCCGGTGGAAGACCACTGCCGGGTCGCGGAGCTGGTGCTCGAACGGTCGAAGCGTCTGGTGGAGAGCGGCAGCGACGTGGTGATTCTGCTCGACAGCATCACGCGCCTTACGAGGGCCTACAACCTGGCCGTGCCGTCCAGCGGGCGCACGCTGTCGGGCGGCATGGATCCGGTCGCGCTCTACCCGCCGAAGCGATTCTTCGGAGCGGCCCGAAACACTGAAGAGGGCGGCAGTCTCACGATCATGGCCGCCTGCCTGGTCGACACGGGCAGCCGTATGGACGACGTGATCTACGAGGAGTTCAAGGGCACCGGCAACATGGAGGTGCACCTGGACCGGCGGCTGGCCGAGCGGCGAGTCTTCCCGGCAATGGACATTCACCGCAGCGGCACGCGCCGTGAGGAGCTCCTGCTGGACGAGGACACGCTGCGGCAGGTGTGGCTGTTCCGCCGCTTTATCAGCACGAGAATTTCGGCCGACAACGCCACCCCCTGGGAGGTCAACGAAGAGGTGCTGCAGCGGCTGAGGAAGAGCAGGAACAACGCCGAGTACCTGCAACTGCTGGAAGAACAGTACAAGATGGCCCAGATGAGCCGCCAGCCGGCTACTGCTGGGAGGCGTTAACCAACTGGTCCCTCAGCCCACCCAGGATGCGCTCGGCTTCAGGGTTCGATTCAAAGAACCCGTTGAGGAGTTCGGCGCCTGCGCCGTGGTCGCCCTCGAGGGATAGCTGCCTGGCGCGTAGTTGGAACACTTCCCACCTGCCGGGCGCAATCTCCGTCGCCTGGTCGGTGAACGCCCTGGCAAGGGCCAGGTACCGCTCATCCTGCGACGAAGCCGACTGGTACACCAGGCCGAGCGCGACAACGATGTGCCAGTTCTCCGGTTCCACGTCCAGCGCCTCCTCGGCCTCGCTGTCGGTGGTGAACATCACGCCCACCGCCCGCTCGGGTGGCAAGAGGGGCACCTCCCTGGCCACGATTTCGAACAGGTCGCGGCGCGGGTAGTTGCCAAGACCGGGGAACAGGTCCGCAGACTCGGCCAGGCCGTTTATGCGCTCTTCCAGCTCGATTGAGGCGACTCTGACATCGCGGTAGTTCTGCGCGGCGACCCAGACCCGGACGTTCACGAACAGAATGGCCGCCACGACCAGAGCCGCAATTGCCATCGAGCCGTAGAGGAACCGGGCATCACGAGCGAGCGCGGGCACCGAGTCCAGGCGTCTTCCCAGGCGGCGGAGCATCGTGTCTCGCGGGGCGGTGTCTGAGGGCGACGCCTCTCGTGCGTGTGCCTCCGTCTCCATCCACGCGACGAACGCGGCCAGCATCACGAACTGAAGCAGCATCGTCGCCGTGTCGAACAGGAAGAGGTTCTGTACGAAGTAGCCCAACAGCGAGGCGCCGATGACGAGCGTAAACATCTGGTCGGCGGCGTCCTCCCGGCGTGCGCGCCTCAGCACAACCCAGAACATCAACACCCAGACGGCCATATAGCTCAGAAAGCCCAGGGCGCCCTTTGTCGCCAGTTCCTCGATCGGTTTGCTGTGTGCCTGGTCGAACTTCTCCAGGGACGGGTTGGTCTCCGAGACGTACCGTCCAAAGGGAACATGGTAGTTCTCCGGCCCCCAGCCAAGTATTGGCCTCGCGGCGAAGGCCTGGAGTCCGGCGGCTACGGAATGAATGCGTCCCTGGATAGAATGGTCCTCGAAACCGGCACTCGCCAGCCTCTGGAGCATGACGTTCGACTCAGCAATCGGCTCGAACGCGGGGGTGTTTCTGATGGCCAGGAAGGTCACACCTCCCACCACCAGGACCACGACGATGACGGTGGCGGCGAGTCTGAGCGGTCTCAGCTTTCCGATGAAAATGTAGCAGACGCCCAGCGCGAGTAGCGCCGCGGCGACGCCGACTACCACGCCGCGTGTTCCGCTGTAGATCATCACCCACAGATTGAGCGAGGCCGTGGCGGCCCAGAAGAGCCTCCATCCCCATAGCGATAGGTCGAGTTCTTCCTCGGCCGCGCGGCGCTGGGCGCGTCTCCGGGCGGCCACTCGGCGGCCGCGCTGCTGCCTTGCGGGCGGTTCGGCACGTTCGCCGCGCTGGATAAACGACTGCGCCAGGAAGCCGAGCGCCAGTAGAAAGTTCACGAGCATGTACGCGCCAACATAGGTCGCGTTGCCCAGCGTCAGCTCGAGCCGGGTGTTCTGCTCAAAGAAGTCAAAGGGGGGCACCTGCACGCCTACCAGCTTGCCCGCGCCGAGGAGCGCCAGGAAGAGACTTACCGCCAGGTTGACGTTCAGTAGCATCCGCCAGTTGCCGGCGGTGCGCAGGGTCGAAACGAGGACGACCGCGAAGGCCAGCCAGTGGGCCAGGTCGACTATGCCCTGCATTCGCTCGTAGGTAGACCAGATGCTGCGGAGGAGGCTGACGCCGAACAGACCAGCCAGCAGGGCGACGGCCAGATAGAGCGCAAACGCCTGAATGATCCGCGACCCCGGCAGCCGGTACTCGGGGCGCATCCAGGCAAGAAGGATCCAGGCGCCGAACGCGACCTCAATCAGGATGTGTGAGTAGACTGCCTTGCCAACAATGAACGGAAAGATCGAACTGAAGGTGACGACCAGCGGCGTCAAGAAGGTCAGGCCGACTGCGGCGAAGACGACTATCAGCAAGCTCTGTCTCAGCACGTCGTCTGACTGTTCTCTTGCCCGTGTCGTCATCCGTCTACCCCCGTCGGTCTGCGCTTCAAGGTGCCCGCGCATTATAGGTTTGCCGGCGCATGCCGGTCAATTTGGGCGCGGCCTCGTTCCGGGCCGGGCGGTTAGAGGATGAACCCTGATTGTGTTACCATATGGGCAACCCGTAACACTCGCACAAACGTCGCTCGGAAAGCAACCTTCGCCCGCGGCGGCGGGCAAGCGTCACCGCAAAGGAGGCATCGTGAAACTTACCATTTCCTGCATCAAGGCTGACGTGGGGTCCATCGGCGGCCACACCAAGCCGTCGGAAAGGATGATGGACGCCGTAAGGGGCGAGGTCGCGAGGGCCATCGACGAAGGGCTGATTATCGACGGCTGGACGTCTTACACCGGTGACGACATTGCGATTCTGATGTCGCACACACGGGGCGAAAACGACGTGGACGTGCACCAGTTCGCTTGGGACACGTTCATCAAGGCGACCGAGATCGCCAGAGAGTACGGACTGTACGGCGCGGGCCAGGACCTGCTGGTGGACGCGCCCTCCGGAAACGTGAGGGGCGCCGGCCCAGCGGTGGCGGAGATCGAGATGGACCACACGCTGGAAGCTCCGCGGCCGGCGGAGTCGATCATGCTGTTCGCGGCGGACAAGTGCGGCCCGGGCGCGTACAATCTACCCATCTTTCTGGGGTTCGCCGACCCGATGTACTGCGGCGGGCTGATGCTGCCGCAGATGATCAAGGGATTCACTTTTCATATCATCGACATGGACAACACGGGCGGCGACAGCATCATCGAACTGAACGCGCCCGAAGACTACTACCAGATCACCGCCCTCCTGCGAGACAACGAGCGCTTCGGCATAGACGGCATCTACTCGCGGACCAATGGGCAGCGAGCCGTGTCCGTGTCGGCACAGCGCCTTCACTCCATCGCCGGCGTCTACACGGGCAAGGACGACCCGATAGCGCTGGTGCGCAACCAGGGCATCTTCCCCGCGCCGGAGGAGATCATCTCGACCTTCACCAAGGCCCACTTCGTCGGAGGCGACGCGCGCGGTTCCCACGTAATGCCCATTATGCCGGTGCCGCTGAACACGCCTGTGACCGGGCCGTACTGCCTGCCGCTGGTGTCCGCGGCCGGGTTCTCCGTGAACCGCGACGGCATGTTCTCGGACTCGCACATCGACTTCTTCGACAACCCGGTGTGGGACGAGGTGCGGGCGCACGCGCAGCGCAAGGGAATCGACATGCGCTCCCAGGGCTGGTCGGGCGCGGCCATGCTGCCATACAGCGAGCTCGAATACGGAGGCTTCCGCGACACCGTGACCGGGCTGGTGGACAGGTTCTCGTTCAAGAACGGCGCGCACGCCGGCGTTCCCGCCGACGACAACTAGGGCGAACTCGCGCCTACGGCCCAGTTCCGACGTGACACTGGAGAAACTCCTGATAGCCACCAGGAATCCCGGCAAGATGCGCGAGCTGGCGGTGCTGCTGGCGGACGCGCCGGCCGAGTTGGTCTCGCTGGCGGACGTGGGCATCGACGTGGACGTCGAGGAGACGGGGACAACGTTCGAGGCCAACGCCGCGCTCAAGGCGCACTCCTACTGCGCCCTCAGCGGCCTGCCCACGCTTGCTGACGACTCGGGGCTTGAGGTGGACGCGCTGGGCGGCGAGCCAGGGGTCTACTCGGCCCGGTATGCCGGCGAGGGCGCTACCGACGAGCAACGCATCGGCCGGCTGTACGAGCGGCTGGACGGCATTCCGGCGAGCGAGTGGGACGCGCGCTTCAGGTGTGTCATCGCGATCGTGCGTCCCAACACTCCCGACACCGAGACCGAGTTCTTCGAGGGCGTGTGCGAGGGTCGCATCGTGAGGCCGGCCAGGGGCGACAACGGGTTCGGATACGATCCGGCTTTCCTGTTTCCCTCTCTCGGCAGGACGATGGCGGAACTGACCACTTCAGAGAAGAACAGGCTGAGCCACCGGGGAATGGCGGCGAGCAAGGCCGTTGCCGCGTTGAAGGCGGGCGTGTAGGCGGAACTTAGCGCGAGAGGACACGGAACGATGTTGGCAGACTTCTTCGGAAACCTGGAGCGGCTGGCCGCCGATCTCTATCCGTACCGCTTCCCGATAGGCGTGATAATCCTGATCATCGTCGCGGCGGTGGTCTACTACGCCTACCGGAGAGGGCTCCATCTTTGGGCGTGGCAGCGACGGTTGTGGGTCACGATCATCGGTGTTCCCGTGCTGGTGCTGCTTGGGATCGTGGCTTGGGACCTCGGTTCGCCGCTGTTCATCAACGTAACCGTGGAAGAGGAGTTCCCGTTCGCTTACGCGGCGGAGGTCCCGGCGGACATGACCATGGAAGAGATCGAGATGGTGATGTCGACCGTGGCCAAGATGGACAGGATGCCCATCGCGGAGCCAATGCCGGAAATGCTGGGCGGGGCGTCCACGTTCCAGGGCGGCTTCACACCGGCGTCGCAACTGACGCCGACCGCAGTACCGCAGGCGGCCGCCACGGCGGTTCCGGCGGCGCAGCCGGACGCCGCCGCTCCTCAGCCAACAAAGCTAAAGGCGGGCGAGTTCCGCGACGCGGACGCCCTGCACAAGGGCAGCGGCCAAGCGCTGATTTACGACCTGCCGGGAGCGAACAAGCTGCTGCGCCTGGAGGACTTCAGGGTCACAAACGGGCCGGAGCTTCACGTGCTGCTGTCCCAGGACCCTGATCCCATGAGGCACTCGGACCTGGAGGAGGCGGGATTCGTGGACTTGGGCCTTCTGAAGGGCAATATCGGCAACCAGAACTACGAGATTCCCGACGACGTGGACGTGTCCGCGCAGCAGAGCGTGGTGATCTACTGCTACCCGTTCCGGGTGGTGTTCAGCGTGGCGACGCTGGCGGACGCGAACTGATCTGATGGAGACGAGCGCATGAAGATAACCAACATCGAGACGTTCATCGTCGACGCCGGGTGGCGGCCCTGGACGTTCGTCAAGGTGGAGACCGACGAGGGCATCACGGGCTGGGGCGAGTGCAGCGACGGGCGGACGCCGAGGGGCGTCTGCGGCACCATCGAGGATTTCAAGCCGGTGCTCATCGGCAGCGATCCAAGGGCGTTCGAGATGCGCTTCTGGGACATGTACCGCGTCTCGCGGCAGAGTCCCGGCGGCATCGCGGCCAAGGCCATCGCCGGGGTGGAGTTGGCGCTCATCGACATCAAGGCCAAGGCGCTGGGAATATCGGTGGTGGAGCTGTTTGGCGGTCCGACGCGCGACAGCGTGCGGGTGTACTGGTCGCACTGCGGCACGTCGCGCATCCGCAACCACGAGCTGATCGGCGTGCCGCCGATCTCGAGCATGGCGAGCGTGACCGAGCTGGGCAGGGAGGTCGTGGAGAAGGGCTTCACGGCGCTGAAGACGAACATACTCGTGCCGGGCGAAGACCCCTACGTTCACGGGCCGGGATTCGCCAGCGGCCAGGGATCGACCGACCAGATCGTGAGCATCGAGCTGCTGTCGCACATCGAGGAGTTGATCGGCACGTTCCGGGACGCGGTAGGGCCGAACGTGGACATCAACCTCGACCTCAACTTCAATTTCAAGCCCGAGGCGTCCATGCGGATAGCGAAGGTGCTGGAGCAGTTCAACATGCTCTGGCTCGAAATCGACATGTACGACCCGCAGGCCATATTGCAGATCAAGCAGTCCACTTCGACCAGGATATGCACGGGCGAGAACCTGTACTACATGCGCGAGTACCTGCCCTACTTCCAGCTACACGCAGCGGACATCTTCATGATCGACGTGCCCTGGAACGGCTTCAGCCAATCCAAGAAGGTTGGCGACCTGGCGGAGGTGTTCCAGCTCAACGCCGCGCCGCACAACTACTACAGCCACCTGTCGTCGTTTATGAGCGCGAGCCTGTGCGCAGTGCTGCCGAACGTGCGGATCATGGAAATCGACATCGACGACGTGCCGTGGAAGGACGAGCTCACTACCACGACGCCCGATATCGCGGACGGCTACATGACGGTGCCGACCGCGCCGGGCTGGGGCGCGGACATCAACGAAGAGGTGGCGCTGGCACACCCCTGGACGCGGTAACGGCGTCCAGGGGCGGATGCCACGGGCCGGCACCGGCTGAACTCGGCCGGTGTGGAAGATTGCGGAGAGTCTACGAGACGCCTATCTCGCTCTCGACTTCGCCGATGGCCCTGTCGAGCCCGGACACAACCTGATCGACCTCGTCTTGGGTGATGCAGAGCGGCGGCCCCAGGCCAACAGTCTGGCCGGCGCAGCGCAGGATGAGTCCTTCGTTGTGGAACTTCTCGGTGAGGCGGTCACCCAACTTCATATCACTCGGGAAGTACGTCTTGGAGTCGCGGTCGCTGACGAACTCGATGCCGAGCAGCAAGCCGATGCCGCGCACGTCGCCTATGATCGGGTGGTCCTCTTTCAACTCCCTTAGCTGCTCCAGGAAGTACGCCCCTACGTCAGCTGAGTTCTGGACCATGCCCTCTTCCTCGATTATCTCGATGTTCTTCAGCGCGGCCGCGGCGGACACGGGATGGCCGCCAAAGGTGAGCGCCTGCCGGAAGATGTTGTCCTCGCCGGCGAAAGAGTCGGCAACCTCGCTGGAGACTATGGTCGCGGCGAGGGGCAGGTAGCTGCTGATGACGCCCTTGGCGACGGTCATGATGTCCGGCACCACGTCCCAATGCTCGACGGCGAACATTTTGCCGGTGCGCCCGAAACCGCAGATAACCTCGTCCGCAATCAGCAGGACACCGTACCTGTCGCAGATTTCCCTCAGCATGGGCCAGTACTCGTCGCCAGGCACGGCGGCTGCGGAGGCCGCGGACACCGGCTCGGCGATGACGGCGGCGACCGTTGACGGGCCGTGGAATAGAATCAGGTCCTCGATGGCCTGGGCGCAGCGGACCGCACACTCCGACGGGGATGCGCCACCCAATTCGCAGCGGTACGGCAGAGGCTGTGGGGCGTGGACCATGCCCGGGTAGGCTGGTTCGAAGTCCTCCCGGACGGCCGTGCCGGCACCGCCCAGCCACAGGACGCCTCCGGTCATGCCGTGATACGAACCCCTCCTGCTGATCACCTTGTAGCGGCCCGTCTCGCCCCCGACGCTTGTGGTAGCTGCGGGCGATCTTGAGCGCGGTCTCGTTGGCCTCCGAGCCGCCACTCACCGGCCAGGTGCGCTCCAAGCTTCCCGGCGCGATCTGCGCAAGCTTCTCGGCGAACATCACGGTGGGAGCGGTGGTAGTGCCCTGGGGGAAATAGGGGAGCTTCAGCATCTGCTCGTAGGCGGCATCGGCGATCTCGGTGCGTCCGTAGCCCGCGTTAACGGAGTTGTAGCCCCCGTTGACGTCGATCCAGGATTCGCCGTCGGAGTCGGTGACCCTAACTCCCGCGCCACCGACCATGATGCGCGGCTCGCCGTCCTCCGCCATCTGCGTCCAGTCGCGGTTGTGCATCCACAGATACTTGAGGGAGCTTCTGCGAAGGGCTTCGCTGTCGGAAATCGTAACCATTGCAAGTCCTCCTGACTGGTCACAGAAAGCAACGAGGGCGGCCCAAGACGGGCAACCCTCGCGCCGATTGCTCTACTGCCGCCGATTCTTCGCTATATGTTGAACTGTGGATCCCGGTAGTCGGTGAGCTTGTTGTAGATCTGTATGCGGTGGCGCTGGGAGTCGACGACCATCAGCCTGGACTTCTCGTCGTCGAAAATGACTGCCATGGGCAGCGCGAACCGCCACTCGGGCTCCAGGCTGTAGACGCGTCGGCGCGCCTTGTACACGTCCGGGTTGCCCGCAACGTACTGGCGCTGCCACTTGGACAGCTCCTGGGCGTCCCCCGCGAAGATCGTGACGGGCGCGCCCTCGCTGTCGAAGCAGCCGACCCTGTTGTTGACCCAGTCGCACACGTAGATGTCGCCTTCCGGGTCTATCGCGACGTCGGATGGGTGGTCGAACTGGTCCTCGCCGGTTCCCTGGCCGCCTATCGCGAACAGGAAGCCACCGTCTGAGTCGAACTTCTGCATACGGTGGTTCCTGTGGTCCGCAACGTAGATCGCGCCGGAGCCGTCAGTGGTGACGCCCCAAGGCGAGTCGAACTCACCCGGACCGTCGCCCTTACATCCCCAGGCGGCGATGCTCTCACCGTCGGGCGTGAGCTTCTGCACGCGGTGGTTGAGGGTGTCCGAGACGATGACATTGTCGTCGCCGTCGATGGCTATGCCGGACGGGCGGTCGAACTGGCCCTCCCCGGACCCCTGCTCGCCGAACGTGCGGACGAAGTTGCCTTCCCGGTCGAACACGGTGACGCGGTTGAGCCACTCGTCGGTGACGTAGATGTTGCCGTTGCTGTCGATGGCGGCTGCGGTGGGCCAGACGAACTCGCCCTGGCCGGTACCGGACTTGCCGACCTGCCCGACTATCTCCTCGTCGCCGGGAACCGGCCCGATTGTGAGCTTCATCAGGTTGCCGCCGTTGCGCCTGCGCATGACGAGGTAAACGTCATCGCCGTCGCCCAACGCAAGCTGGACGATTCCGGTAAGCTGGCGGCCGCCCACGACGTGGCTGAAGTCGTAGACGCGATTGGATACGATTCTGGTTAGCATATTGGTGGTCATTAGTACACCCTCACCCTAGCCCTCTCCCTTGAGGGAGAGGGGACGCGGGTTGGTCTGTCTTCACCCCCATCCTGACCTTCCCCCATCATAGGGGGAAGGTAATCCAGGACGGGTCATTTGCGGTTAGATGAACGCAGGCTTTTCGAAGGCGCCTTCCACGATCGGCACGGCGTCAAGGCCGAGCCAGTCCTCGAGCACGGTCGAGTAGACACTGCGGAAGTCCATGTTCGGCACGAGGTCGCCCTGTTCGAGGTCGCTCGCCCTTGTGGACGGATAGACCCCGTACTGGCCGCCCTTCACCTGGTTGCCGATCATGAACGAGACGCCGCCCGCTCCGTGATCGGTGCCGGAGCCGTTGTCGTAGACGCGGCGCCCGAACTCGGAGAAGACGAGCATAGCGACGTTGTCCGCCGCGTCGTGCTCTTCGAGGTCGTCGAAGAAGTCGCGAATCGCGTCCGAGACATCCCGCCACAGCGTGGCGTGCGAGCCCATCTGGTCGGCGTGGGTGTCGAAGCTGCCGTGGTCGCAGTAGAATACGCGCCGTGCCCAGGTCGGCGGTGTGCACCTGCGCGATGCCCTTGAGCTTGCGGGCGATGCTGGTATCCGCGTACTCGATGGAGGAGGAGTACTGTTGGGGCGCGACCTTAAGAATGTCGGCGCCCTTGAGCGCGTCCAGTCCGGTCTGGCCCAGGAAGTCCATCACAGGCCCGGTGCCCATGGCGGGCGCGTACATGCGCTTGTAGCGCTCCAGCACACGGTTGCGCTTCTGTTCCTGCGAGATGTCGGTAAGCAGGCCGTAGTTGTCCAGGTCCTCGACCGTCGCCACCGGCACGCCGGGGGCGGCGAGGGCGCGGAACAGGCTTGGGCCCATGCTGACGGCGGTTACGACGTTTTCCTTGTTGGGGTCTATCTCGCGGACGGCACGGCCCAGCCAGCCCTCTGTGCCCAGCTTGTCCGGCTCGCAGGTGTGCCAGATGTCCATCGACCGGAAGTGGGACCGGGGCGAGTTCTCGTAGCCCACGCCGTGCAGAATCGCCACCTTGCCCTCGTTGTAGAGGTCCCGCATCGGGCCCATGTTGGGGTGGAACCCGATGTGGTTGTCAATCGCCAGCACTTCGTCGTCGGCGATGTTCACGTAGGGGCGGTAGTCCCTGTAAAGGGAGTCCCCGTAGGGCACCACGGTGTTCATGTAGTCGTTCCCGCCGGTGAGCTGTAGCACTACCAGGACGGGGTCTTTGGTATCACCGTTGTTCACTTTGTTCTCCTCTCAAACCAACTGCCAGGTTTGGAACCGGGGCGCTCGCGCCCCGGTCGTGCTCCGCTTTAGGCGAACTGGTACTCCCTGAGCGATACGATGAGCTGCAGGATCTCCGCAACCCGCTCCTCGGACTCCCCGGCCTTGTCGGCATCCCAGCAGAGGTCGCCGTCCAGCGCCACGTGGGAAATGAGCTCCTTGCGGGAGTTCTCGTTGATGTCGAGCGGACCCATCAGGTCGAGGCATGTGTCGACAAGATCTTCGGGGGCGCCGGAGCCCGCCTTTATCCTGTCCATTATGGAGCGAATGCCGGGGCGGGACACGTCTCCGACCATCTCGGCAACGAAGTTGGTGCGCTTCATCAGCGAGCCGCTGTTGATCCACTCCGCGCCGGAGTGCCAGCCTTCGACGCTGGGCGGGTTGAGCAGGTCCTGGCCCATGTAGGTGATCTGGTTGGACCAGTCGAACACCTCGGGGCAGGGTAGCTCGGTGTCGCCCACGAAGCGGAGCGCGCCAATGACGACCTCGGTGGGGTTCTTGACCTTGTTGAAGCGGGACTCCTTGAAGAAGTCGGAGTTGAAGAGCACCCTCAGAGTCGTCCGCATGTCGTAGCCGGACTCCATCAGGGTGTCCGCAAGCAGATCCACCGCCTCGGGGTTCGTCGGCGGCGTGACAGACCATGCCGGCACCTGAGGCTCGTCGGCCACGAAGAAGTTGTACAGGTGGCGCGCGATGAATACGGCGGTCGCGCGCTGTTGCAGGACGATGTCGATTATGTCTTCGCCGTTGAAGTTGCCGGTGTGGCCCAGGAATGTCTTCTCGCCGTCGTCGTGGTCTTCCTCCCGGTACTCGAAGTACCAGTCCCACCTGCCCATGTGGAACCTGGGCAGCTTGGGAGACATGGTCCAGCCGGTGAAGGCGCGGGAGCACTCCCTCACGTCCGTCTCGGTGTAGTTGCCCACGCCCATGGTGAACAACTCGAGCAGTTCCCTGCCCCAATTCTCGTTGACCGCGGTGGCGTGGTTCTCGTTGTTGTCCAGCCAGTAGATCATGCCCGGGCACTTCGCGACCTCGAGCAGGATGTCGCGGTAACTGCCGAGACCCCTCTCGCGGAACATGTCCACCATGTCGATGATTTCGTCGTAGTGGTCCACCTTGGAGACGCCGGTGGCGAAGATCTGGTGATAGAAGAGGCACAGCTTCTCCTGGAGCGGCGCTCTCGTGTTGATCATGCGCCACACCCAGCCGGACTGGCCTATACCGCCCAGTGTGCCGGGCTTCCACTGGAGGAACTGGTAGCGCAGGAACTCGTAGATGTCGACCGGCTCCTGGCCCTCGGGATGAAGCAACTCCTCGACGGTCGCCTCGTACCCATTAGCCGCCCTCGCCTCAAGCTCGTCCCTGGTCGCTCCGAATCCTGCCCTACGCATCAGGTGCGCCATCAATTCGATGTCAGTGTTGCTCATAGGCAGTGCTCCTTCGAACTTTGCTCTGCCGCGCCCCGCGGCTCCGTCGTGCGGAACCCTGGTGCGGGTCGCGCGAACTCTCTACTACGGGACAAGACTAGCAAATGAGAAAATCAGTGTCAAACGTTCGGGTTGGACTTGGCGCGGCATCCGCATCGATTCGGCCGGCAATTGGCGAAGCGGCGGCAGTCTGCTGGGCCACGGCCGCCAGGGCAAGACGCTACGCGCGTGGAATTGCCAACCTGAATCCTGAGCGGCGTTGTTAACTCGCCAATGCGCGTCGCCCGGTAGCTGGCCTAGATCCCATAGTTGACATATGCATATCCCAGCGCGTACTCTCTAGGCAACTCAGGCTCAGATTGCCGCCGTGGAAAATTCACACTCTCCGGCGCTTGGCCTTCAGGTTGCGTAGCTCCGGCTGAAACGGACGGGGCAACGCGGGCAGTAGAGATGCGGTGACTTATGCGTGACTACGCGATCAACCGAGTCATCCTGCTGATACCGACGTTCTTCATCACGACGTTCATAATCTTCGTACTCGTGCGCGTAATGCCGGGCGACGTGCTCGACCGGCTGCTGCAGGACGGCCTCATCGCCAACCAGGAGCAGCTTGAGATAATGCGCACCGAGATGGGCATCAACCGCCCGATAGTCAACCAGTACTTCGAATTCCTCGGCGACATCTTCCGCGGCGACCTGGGTAAGTCTCTCTGGACCGACCGCAAGGTCATCAACAGGATCGGCACCGCCCTTCCCGTCACCCTGGAGCTGACCTTCCTCGGGATGCTGGTGGCCGTGGTGGTAGCCATTCCAGTGGGGGTGTTCGCCGCTCTGCGGCAAGACACGTTACTCGACTACATCTTCCGGTCGTCCGCGTTCCTGTGGGTTGCCGCGCCTACATTCTGGGTGGGCACCATCGTGATCACGTTTCCGGCGATATGGTGGGGCTACCTCGCGCCGATTCGTTACGCACGCCTGCAGGAAGACCCGATCACCAACCTGCAGCAGCTCATCGTGCCCGCCATCATCCTGGGCCTGGGGCTGTCGGGAAGCCTGATACGCATAACCCGCGCCATGATGCTGGAGGTGTTGCGGCAGGACTACATCAGGACCGCACGGGCTAAGGGCCTTGTGGAGCGAGTGGTCATCTACCAGCACGCGCTGAAGAACGCGATGATCCCGGTGGCGACGTGGATCGGTCTGGACATCGCCTTCCTCATCGGCGGTACGGTGGTGATCGAGCAGATATTCACGCTGCCGGGAATGGGCCGGCTGCTCGTTGACTCTATCGACCTGCGAGACTGGCCGATGATACAGGGGGCCGCTCTCTTCTTCACCTTCTGGATATTGCTGGTCAATCTGGTTGTGGACCTCAGCTACGGATGGCTCGACCCCCGCGTGCGCTACGACTAGGGGGCATCGCGGGCCACAGCGAGGACGGAAGGCTATGGGAATGAACTTCAGGCGCAGCGACGCGGGAGACTCGGCAGCCATCGAACAGGGGTTGCTGGCCGAAGGTCTCAGGCCGCAGCGCAGCCTGGCCAACCGGATGTGGCGCGCCTGGCGCCACAAGCCGCTTGCCGCGGCCGGCGGCATCGTGCTGTTGTTCGTCATAATCGTGGCGGTGCTCGCGGACTGGATTGCGCCCCATCACCCGCTGTATGCGAATCTGGGCGATGAGCTGTTCGGAATCAGCACGAAGTACTGGGTGGGCACCGACAACTTTGGTCGGGACATTCTGAGCCGGCTGATTTACGGGGCCAGGGTGTCCCTCATAGTCGCCGCGACATCGGTGGGCATCGGCATAACCGGCGCAACGGCGCTGGGCATGGTGTCGGGCTACGTCGGCGGAAGGCTCGACCGCTACTTCCAGCGGTTCGTGGATGCGTTCATGAGCATTCCCGCGCTGGTGTTCCTGCTGGTGGCGGCCGGCGCGCTCGGCCCGAGCCTGCAAACCGTAATCATCATCCTTGCCGTAAGGTACACCTTCACGCAGTCGCGGCTCGTCAGGGGCGCTGTCATATCCATCAAGGAGAACCAGTATTTCGACGGCGCGAAGGCCGTTGGCGTGCCCCTGACCGGCATACTGTGGCGCTACGTGCTGCCCAACGTCGCGCCGACGGCGCTCGTACTCGCCACCGCCGCGGTAGGCTGGGCCATACTGGCGGAGGCGTCACTGAGCTTCCTGGGCTACGGCGTGCCGCCGCCCAGCCCCACGTGGGGCGGAATGCTCGCCTTCGAGAGCCGCGACTTCTTCCGCCAGCAGTGGACGATGGCCGTGGCGCCCGGCGTGATTCTCACGATTGTGGTGTTCAGCATGAACATGTTCGGCGACGGCGTTCGGGACGTTCTCGACCCCCGCCTGCGCGGAAGCCGGACCGAGGCACAATAGGCCTCGACCCCAAACCGGACATAATCGGAGCAACCGCGAAAGGAGGTTTCCATCCAGGTCGATTCTCGCAATGCGATCTCGTGATCGCCTACTGGCGGAACGAGGCGTGGGCTGTCGGATGATTTCCAAGGAACGATTTAGGAGGGAGAAAATGTCGAATGCCAGAACCATCGTCAGGTTTGGCGCAGTTGGCCTGCGAGGAGGACTCGCCATCCCCATTGTGCTGGCTGCGGCGTTGGCTATGGCGTTCAGCCTGGCCTGCGGCGCGGACGAACCGCCGGCGCCTCCTACGCCGACACCCATCGACGTCGAAGGCATCGTGAATCGAGCGCTCGGCGGAGTCCAGCCCGGCGTGACGTCGGAAGAAGTCGCTGCGACAATACAACAGGCGTTGGCCCAACAGCCCGGCGTTACGTCCCAGGACGTCGCCAACGAGATCGCCAAGGCACTCGCGGCCCAGCCCGGCGGAGTGACCTCCGCTGAAATGGCGTCCGCCATCGCGTCGGCGCTCCAGCAGCAGGAGCCGGGCATTACGACGGACGACGTGGCCGCCGAAATCGCCAAGGCACTCAGCGCCCAGCAGCCCGGAGTGACCTCGGACGAGGTGGCCGCGGCCATACAGAGCGCGCTCGCGGAGCGCCCCGGCGGCGTCACAGAAGGCCAGGTTGCCGCGGCGATAGAGCGGGCGCTGGCGGCGCAGCAGGCGGCAATGGCCGAGCCTACCGCGGCTCCCGACGGCATGATGATGATGGAGGCCCAGTTCGGCGGCTTCCTCGAGCTCCCCACGGGCACGGGACGCCAGACGAACACCGACCCCCACAAGACGCCGTGCTGCACCACCTGGTGGCAGCCGGTGAGCAACCGCGTAGTCGACCTGCATCCCATCACCCTGGAGCCCAGGCCGCAGGTGGCCGAGAGTTGGGAATGGTCCGACGACCTTCTGACGCTCACGCTCACCATTCGTGACGACATCTCGTTCCAGGACAGGGTGCCGGTCAACGGGCGCAAGATGACGGCCGAGGACGTGGCGTACTCGCTGCGCAGGTCGAGGGGACTGGAAAACCCAGACAACCTGGACGAGGTCAACTGGCCGCGCTCCAGCGTGCTCCGCTCGATGGCGGGCGCGCAGGCGGTCGACGACACGACGGTCGAGGTCACGCTGGCCAACGTGGACGGTGGGTTCCTTCTCGGCGTCGGCGACATTCGCAACATGGTCGTACCCAAGGAGCTTGTCGACCAGTGCGGCGACCTGAAGGACACGCCCAACTGCACCATCGGCATAGGCCCGTTCATACTCGACGTTTTCGACGAGACGGTGAAGTACGACTACGTGCGCAACGACAACTACTGGCGTCGCAACGACAAGGGTGAGAGCTTGCCCTATCTCGAGGGCTTGCGCTACACCGCCATCTCCGACAAGGCGGCGACCATTGCCGGCCTCCGCGCCGGACAGCTCGACATGTGGGCGTCCTCGCAGGTGATGCCGCGCAACGTGCTCGACATACAGAGCACCAACCCCGAGATCAAGCGCCACGCCTACGTCGGAGCGTGCTGCGGCAACATCGGCATACAGTTCGACATCACCAAGGCGCCGTTCGACGATATCAACGTTCGCCGCGCCATCCACCTGCTGATCGACCGCGACACGACGTCGGGCACACACTTCGGCGGCGGTCCGGAGAGCTACGGCAGGGACTGGAACTACGGCACGCCGGCGTCCTCGCTGTTCGTAGACTACGCGCTGCCGCAGGACGAGGTCCGGACGTTGCCGGGGTTCCGCCAGCCCAAGGCCGACGACATAGAGGAGGCCAAGATGCTGCTGGCGGCGGCAGGCTTCCCGGACGGCCTCAAGTTCCAGTGCGACGCTTCCGCGAGCGGCAGGGGCGCGGTTCACGGCGACGCCGATGGCTGCTTCCTGGTGCAGGCGCAGTTCATCAGGGACTACCAGGTGAGCGGCATTCTGCCGGAGCTCGAGATCGAAGTGAAGACCTTCGACAACATGCACGAGCGCAACATCAAGTACCTGCATCCGGGCGTGTTCTGGTGGAGCTACACCTACGAGATGGACCCCGGCCTGCAGCTACAGCTCACCTATGGCTGCGAGGGCGGACGCAACTACGTCTGGCCGCGCGACCGCGACGAGGACCTGTGCGACGACACCTGGCAGTCCAAGTGGCAGGCGCAGCAGTCGGAGTTGGACCCGGCCAAGCGGCAGGAGCTGCTCCACGACCTGCAGCGCTACACCATAGACCAGGTGTGGAAGGCGCTGGTGTGGGACCCCAAGTACAGCATCCTGTACAACGACAGGGTGCACGGCGTCGAGGAGCATCTCGGCCCGTCGGTGGGAATCATCCCCAACTACAACCTCGAATTCATCTGGAAGAACTAGCAATGGCGCACGCGCCGGAGTGTACCCTGTGCATTCCGGCGTGATGCCCAATCATACTGACTGCCCCAGGATCGCTACGGCGGGCTTGGGGTGGCCGCGTTAGGCTGCCCGCGTCTGATGGCGCTGGCGAAGAAAGTAACACACGCATGGCCTACAAGTACGCCAGGTACGAGAAACGAGGCAACGTCGCTTACGTGACGATCGAACGTCCCGAGGTGATGAACGCGCTCCACCCGCCCGCCAACGAGGAGCTTTCCCGCATCTGGGACGACTTCCAAGGCGACGACGAAATGTGGGTGGCGGTGCTTACCGGCGCGGGCGAGCGAGCGTTCTGCGCGGGCGCCGACCTGAAGCACATGGCGCAGTACCAGGGGCGCGGCGAGAACCGCCAGTGGGCTAACCGCGGCGGGTTCGGCGGCATAGACACGCGGTTCGACCTGTGGAAGCCGGTCATCGCCGCGGTCAACGGCTACTGTCTTGCCGGCGGTTTCGAACTGATGCTGGCGTGCGACATCGTGGTCGCGGCCGAGCACGCGCAGTTCGGCCTTCCGGAGCCGCGCTGGGGCCTGGACGCGGGGCCGACCGGCTTTCACCGCCTGGTGCGCCAGGTGCACACTAAGACCGCGATGGGTATGCTTCTCACCGGCAGATTCATCGACGCGAATGAGGCGCGACAGATAGGGCTGGTCAACGAGGTCGTCCCGCCAGACGAGCTGATGGCGGCCGCCGATAGATGGGTGGCGCAGATACTGGAGTGCGCCCCGCTGTCTGTGCGCGGCACCAAGCAGGCCGCCTACGCGGGGCTGGGGCTGCCGCTGGAGACGGCGGCGCGCGTCGAGTACGAGTGGCGCGTCCGGTCTGCCGCGTCCGACGACCGCCTGGAGGGGCCGAGGGCCTTCTCGGAGAAGCGCACTCCGGCCTGGAAGGGCCGCTAGGACGTTCCGCGTAGCCTTGCCCGTGCCGCGCTTTCAACCTAGAATAGGCGCTGTGCATACGGCTCGTCACCGCCGGTACACACCTGTGCATCACACGCTGCCGCAGGCGGAGCGGAGGATACCGGCGGCGGACGCGAAAACCAGAGGCGAAGTCTGATGTTCACCACAGCCGTGGGGTTGAGCGACGTTCGCGTCCTGGACCTGTCTCAGGACATCGCGGGGCCTTATGCGGCCTATCTGCTCGGCGCGTTCGGCGCGGACGTGATCAAGGTCGAACCGCCAGGCTATGGCGACCTCACGCGGCGCAGGGGCCCGTTCGCCAACGACGAGCCGGACCCCAACCGCAGCGCGCCGTTCCTGTACCTGAACCGCAACAAACGCGGCGTGACGCTGGACCTGCATACGCCGACCGGCCTGGGTCTGGCGCAGCGACTGGTCGACGTCGCAGACGTTGTGATCGACAGCTCGGAGCCGTGCTCGCCCCTGTTTGACACGCTGGACGGTCGACGGCTGCGGCACCGCAACCCGGCGCTGGTAGTGACGTCCGTGACCAACTTCGGTCGTTCGGGTCCTTACAGGCGCTACAAGGGTGGCGAGCTGGTAATGGACGCTTTCGGCGGATGGGTCTTCGTCACTGGCGACCCGGACCGGGAGCCGGTGAAGCCTGGGCTGTTTCAGGCGCAGTACTCGACCGGTCTGAACGCCGCCATACACGCCGCGGCGGCGCTGAACGTGCGGCAGGCCACCGGCGAAGGCCGCAACATAGAGGTGTCCGTCATGGAAACAGCCGCCCACTTCGTCGGCATGGGAATCTCCATGTACTCCAGCTCCGGTGATATGCAGGTGCGCGCCGGTAGCTGGACCGCGATGACCAGGGGATCGGACGGCCCTCGCAGCCACCCTACCGAGATATACGAGTGCAAGGACGGTCACGTGGGCGTCGCGGTGCAGACGCAGGGCCAGTGGGAGATGTTCGCGCTCGCGGTGGGCGCGCCGGAACTGGAAACTGACCCCAGGTTCGCGACGGGCTACGGCGAGCGGGGACGCCACGCGCGCGAGTTCAACACCGTCGTCGCGCCCTGGTTCATGGAGCGGACGCGGCGCGAGATTTTCGACCTGTTCGGCCAGTACCGCATACCGTGCGGCATGGCCTACACGGCGGAGGAGATGCTGGAGGACCCGCAACACAGGAGCGTGGAGTTCTACCAGCAGTTGGAACAGGCGGACGGCTCGACGCTGCCCTTCCCGCGCCTGCCGCTACACGGCGACAGCCTTCACATGCGCATGGAACGGGCGCCATCCCTGGGAGAGCACAACGGCGAAGTCTACACCGAACTGCTCGGCCTGCGCGGTGCCGAGCTAGCGTCGCTGCGCGGCGCGGGGGTGATCTAAGATGCTTCTGCAAGGTATCCGCATACTCGACCTCACCTACTACATCGCCGGGCCGGTCGGCACCCAGGTGCTCGCAGACCTCGGCGCTGAGACGATCAAGGTTGAAGGGCCATTCGCGTCCACCAGGACGCAGGTCGATGAGACTCCTCAAAACGGCGGCTCCAAGCCACGCGTGGTGGTGGCCTACACCGGGTTCAATCACCTGAACCGCAACAAGCGCAGCGTGGTGCTCAACCTCGCCTCCGAGGAAGGCAAGGAGGTCTTCCGAGACCTGGTGCGAGTCAGCGACCTGGTCGTCGAGAACTACAGCCTGCGAGTAATGCGTAACTTCGGATTCGAGTACCCTGCGCTCCGGGAGATCAACCCGGGCATCATCGTCATCTCTATGCCCGGCTACGGGCGCGAGGGGCCGTACCGCGAGTACGCTTCCTGGGGCGAGACCATCGAGTCCACCGCGGGGCTGACACAGATGACCGGCTACGAGGACGGCCCGCCGCTCCGCTCCGCCATCTACATGCCCGACCCGTTCAGCGGCATGTACGCCGCCATGGCCGCGATGGTGTGCCTCAACCAGCGCGCCAGGACGGGCGAGGGGCAGCACGTAACCGTGAGCCACCTGGAGTCCGCCGCCCAGCTCTCTGGCGAGGTTGTTCTGGACTACGCGATGAACGGGCGAAATGGGCGCAGGATGGGAAGCCGCGACAAGTACCGGGTACCGCACGGAGTCTATCCCTGTGCGGGCGAGGACGAGTGGGTCGCCATCGACGCTGGAGGCGAGGAGGAGTGGGACGCCTTCCGCGCCGCGCTGGGCGACCCCGACTGGGCGCGCGCGCCGCGCTTCGCCGACGTGCTCTCCCGCCACGCCAACCAGGACGCGCTCGACGCCCGCATAGCGGACTGGACGCGAGAGCGCACGAAGTCCGAGGTGGTGGCCACTCTCCAGGACGCCGGCGTGGCCGCGGGCGCGGTGCAGAACGCCGCAGACCTGGGTGCCGACCCGCACCTGAACGAACGGGGATACTTCTGGCACTACGCCGAAAATCTCGACGGCCACCCGCAGGTGACCTTTCCAGGCGGCAGGGCGAGATACGAGGGCGCGCCGGACGAGGTTCTGCGACGCACACCCGCGTTCGGGGAGGACAACGCCTACGTCCTGCGTGAGCTCCTCGGATACCATGACCGGCATATCGACCGGCTGCGCGAGCACGAGATTACGCTGGACATTCTCCCAACTTTCTGATTATCCAATCCAAAGCTAACAGGAGGCCAAGATGGCGGTGATAGAGTACGAGAAGAGGGGCAGGGTCGCCTACGTGACCATAAACCGGCCGGAGGCGATGAACGCCCTCAACCGCGAGGTGCAGACCGGTCTCGCCGACGCCTGGCGCGAGGTGGAGTCGGACGACGACGTGTTCGCCGCCGTGCTGTCCGGCGCGGGCGGTCGAGCTTTCTCCGCCGGTGCGGACCTGAAGACGATGGAGACCGGCGACGACCGTGGCGAGCCGGTCGTTCCCGCGCAGCGCGAGGACGGCACGCTGGGGCCGTCGGTCAAGGGCGTCAGCAAGCCGGTCGTAGCCGCCATCGACGGTTACTGCCTCGCGGGCGGCCTGGAACTGGCGCTCGCCTGCGACATACGCATCGCCACCGAGCGCTCCCAATTCGGGTGCCCTGAGGTGAAGTGGAACCTGCTGCACGGCTTTGGAGCGCAGGTGATGCCCTTCAGCGCCCACATGTCGAGCATGATGGAGCTGCTGCTCACCGGCGAGTTCATCGACGCGCAGGAGGCGAAGCGCATTGGGCTAGTTTCCCGCGTCGTCGAGGATGGCAAGCACCTGGAGGCCGCGGAAGAGCTGTGCGAGAAGATCTGCAGCAACGCGCCGCTCGCCATCCGTGTGACCAAGGAGTTGGCGTCCCTGAAGGTCAACCAGGGTCTGCGCGATGGAATGCGGCTGTACGCAACGCTGGGACGACTGCTCAGGACGACCGACGACTCCAAGGAGGGACCGCGCGCCTTCGCCGAGAAGCGCAAGCCCAGCTTTACCGGCAGGTAGCACTCCAATTTGTCCCTTCCCCCTTGGTGGGGGAAGGATAGGATGGGGGTGAAGTCTGGCTGCGCCCGCCCCTGGCGCCTACAGGCCGTTCAGGAAGCGCTCGACCTCGAAGTTGAACACGTCTGGCCTTTCGAAGTAGACGGAGTGGCCCGCGCTCGGCACGGGAAGCAGCTTGGCGCCGGGTATGTAGCCCGCCGCCATCTCGATTATGTGCGCCGGCGTAATGTCGTCGTCCTCCCCCACGATGAAGAGCGTCGGCGTCGTCACCTTCGCCAGGTCAGCGGCCATCGGCCCACCCGAAAGGCCCTCCGTTCCGAAGGGTACTCGCGGCGGATTCGTCCTCGAAATCTGCAGATACAGGTTCGCCAGGTTCGGGTTGCGCTCCTGGAATGCACGTCCCAGCGCCCTCACGCCGATCTCCTCAGTGGCCGCCTGTGCCTTGCGGAAGGCCGTGAACGCCTGCTGCAACTCCGGCTCGGCGACGCCCCCCGGCGTGTCTGCCATCACCAGGCTCTTCACCCGTTCGGGGTGTTCCACAGTCAGCCCCAGGCACGTCCAACCCCCCATGGACTGCGCCACCAGGTGGGCGCTGTCGATGCCCAGGTGGTCCAGCAGCGCCCGCAGGTCCTCCACGAACATCGACCTGCCTGGCGCTTCGGCGGTGTCCAGCGACCGCCCGAAGCCGCGATGGTCGATTGTGACGCATCGGTAATCCCGCGAGAAGTAGGGTATCTGCTGCCACCAGCTAAGCAGGTTTCCGCCCGCGCCGTGGCAGAACACGATCGCGTCGCCCTCTCCAAACTCCTGGTAGTGCATCTCGATGCCGTTGATGTCCGCCTTCGACACTTGTCACCTCCTGCTTGTGTTCCCATACCGCGCCATTCTATAGCGCGCGCCGCCCCTCAGTCGACCCCGCGTTGCCGAAGCGCCGCTCGCTAGCTATCGCGTATCCTTGCCAAGCCAGTCCGCCTGAAATACAATTGGCCTCGGCCGCGGCGCCAAGCGCCGAGTGGCGGCCTACCAGCGCCGAGGAGGTCACACTTGGATTTCGAACCCAGGTATTCCGAAGAGCAGCAGCAGTTCAGGACCGAGGTGCGGGAGTGGCTCGAAGAGCACGTTCCCAAGGACCTCGCTAATCCCGCCGACTCCGCCAAGACCACCTATGAGGACTACCTCAAGTACAGGGAGCTTGGCAGAAAG
Organism: Dehalococcoidia bacterium; assembly: GCA_965204815.1. Lineage (GTDB taxonomy): Bacteria > Chloroflexota > Dehalococcoidia > Lucifugimonadales > CATOSD01 > CATOSD01. The sequence continues at coordinate 1,902,165 of OZ242014.1, read as the reverse complement.
CTGGGCGACAAGGGCTGGCTCTGGGCCACCGCGCCGACGCAGTACGGCGGCGGCGGTCTCTCCATAGACCACGCCATCGTCATCGAGGAGGAGTTGGACAAGTACGACCTCTCGGTCCCGCCCTACTACGACAGCGGCGGACGGCTCGGCGGCGCGAGCATCCTGGTGTGGGGCAGCGAGGAGCAGAAGGACCACTTCCTGCCGCCGATCTTCAAGGGTGAAGTGCGCACCTGGCAGCTTCTGACCGAACCCGGCGCAGGCTCCGACTTGGCCGGCGTGAAGATCAGCGCGGTCCGCGACGGCGACGAGTACGTCATCAACGGCCAGAAGATATACGTGGGCAGCTCCAACGGCGCGGAGCAGTTCTGGACGATTACCTGCACCGACCAGGAGGGCGAGCGGCACAATAACCTGAGCTGGTTCATCATCCCCGCCGACAGCCCCGGCATCACCGTGACGCCCATGGATCTGCTCATCGCCGGCGGCGAGGGCGGCGCGGGCACAGGCGTCAAGAACACCATCTTCTTCGACAACGTGAGGGTCCCGGCCTTCAACCTCATCGGTGGCGAGAACAACGGCTGGCGCGTCGCCACGACGCACCTCGAGCTCGAGCACGGCTCGGGCGGGACGATCCGGCGCAACCGGATGGTCGACCATCTCTTCGAGTACATGCGCGAGCTGAAGCGCGACGGCAAACCGCTGCTGGCGGACCAAGACGCGCGCGACGCGCTAGCGGACTTCTACATCGAGGCCGAGATTTCCAGGCTCTTCGGGATGCGCAACTACTGGATGCGCCACTCGCACGTGCCCATGTCCTACGAAGGCCCGCAGTCGTCCTTCTACCGCAAGAGCACCGGCCTGAAGATGGCTCAGCGCATTCTGGACATCGTGGGCCCCTACGCGCTTACCAACGATCCCAAGTGGGACCTGTCCGACGAGCACATGGAGGTCTACCAGCGCTCCAGTATCGTTGCCCTCCACCCCGGCGGAACCACCGACATCCAGAAGGTGATCATGGCCCGGCGCATAGGCATCGGCCGCGAGGTCAAGGAGAAGCAGGGAGCGTTGGCATAAAATGGACCTGTCGTTGAGCGAGTACCAACAGCAGTTGAAGAACACGGCTCGGGACTTCATGGAGCGCGAGTGTCCCAAGGACACGCTTGTGGAGTTGGACGAGTCGGAGACCGGCTACACCGACGTCATCTGGCAACGGGCTTCCGAAATCGGCTGGCTGGGAATGCTGGTGCCCGCCGAGTACGGCGGCGCGGGCGGCTCGCTGACGGACGCCGCGGTTGTTTATGAGCAGCTCGGCAGCGGGCCTCTCTCCGGGCCGTTCTTCTCGTCCGGGGTGCTGAGCGCACTCATCGTGGAGGAGAGCGGGGACGACGAGCAGAAGGGTCGCTACCTGCCGGGAATCGCCAGCGGGCAGGACATCTTCACGCTCGCCATGACTGAGCCGAGCTACGGCTGGAAAGCCTCGTCGATACAGATGCGCGCTGAGCGCTTTAACGGCGGCTACAAGCTGAACGGCGCCAAGCTGTTCGTTCACGACGCCGCCTCCTCCTCCAGGCTTATCTGTCCCGTACGAACCCATGACTCCGACGACCCCGAGGACGGCGTCACGCTCGTAGTCGTGGACACCAGCGCGGCGGGCGTGTCCGCGAGAAAGCTGTCGGGATTCATGGGCTGGGTCGGCGAAGTCACCTTCGAAGACGTCCAGGTGGACGACTCCGCCGTGCTCGGCGAGGTTGGCGGCGGCTGGGAGCCGCTGCGGCGAGCATTCCGCCGGGCCGCCCCGGTGCTGTGCGCCTACAAGGTGGGCGGCTCGCAGGCCGTGTTCGACATGTCGGTGGAGTACAGCCGCACGCGGCGCCAGTTCGGTACGCCCATAGGCCGCTTCCAGCGCGTGCAGGACCACATCATCGGCATCGTCAACCATCTCGACGCCGCGCGCTGGACCACCTACGAGGCGCTGTGGAAGCTCGACTCCGGAAGGCCGGCGGACACCAGCGTTCACATGGCGAAGGCCGTATCGAGCGAGGCGTACATGCAGGCATGCAACGGCGCCCACGAGGTGCACGCCGGCCTGGGAGTGATGCGGGAGTACGGCCTGACCCTGCACACGCGAATGTCGCGCACGCTGTACCACGTGCTCGGCGACCCGCTCCACCACCGCAGGCTGATGGTGGACACCCTCGACATCTAGCCTCGGGCGGCCAGTAGCTCGCTCAGCTTGTCTACAGGGATCTCGTCGCGCCTGTTGCCGTCGCGGCCCACCATGGTCTGCGCTCTCAGGATCGAGTTCACGATCGCCTCTTCCGTTGCCTCGACGGCGGCCCTGAACAGGGGTGTCAGTGCGGCGTCGTCGATGTCCGGTCTTTCGAACGAGTTCGAGAACGCGATCACGAAGTCGCCGCTCCCGTGGCTGGCGATGCCCCCTACCCTCGCGAGCCCCAAGCCGGCGCGCCTGGCGATTCGGCCGAGTTGTCGTGCCGTCACCGGGGCGTCGGTGCCGAGCACCATCATGGTGGACCCGCCGCCGTCGTCCGCGACGCCGGGCGGCAGGAGGTGGCGGCCCACCTCGACGCCGCCAATGCGAAGCTCGCGCGGGTCTCCCGTGTTCGTCAGCGTCAGCGCGCCAACCGTGTAGGTGGCGTCCAGTCCATGGCAGATGCGGGACGCGGTGCCGATTCCCGCCTTCCACCCGAAGCCGGTCATGCCCGTCCCGGCGCCCACGTTGCCTTCCTGCACGTTGGGAGTGTACGCGCCGGTTATGGCTTCGAGAACGTGTCCGGGCTGGACGTGCCTGCCAATGATGTCGTTGAGGAACCCGTCGTTGCACTCTCCGACGACGGGGTTGAAAGAGTAAATCCCGGGGTTATCTGCCGAGAGATAGTCAACCATAGCGTCAGCGACTCGCCAGGTGCTCAGCGTGCCGGTCAGTGCTATGGGACTCTCGATTACGCCGAGCTCTTGAATCTGAAGGAAGCCGACCGCCTTGCCGAAACCATTGAGCACGTGTACCGCGGCGGTCACTTTCCTCCTGAACAGGCTCCGCTGGTGGGGCATGATGGCCGTGACGCCCGTGCGCACCGGCCCGTAACCGATCCGCATAGCGCCGTCGCCTCTTATCAGCGTGGTGTGGCCTACGGCCACGCCCTCGACGTCGGTTATCGAGTTGTGCTCCCCCCGGGGGAGGATGCCAAGCTGCAACCCCAGGTCGGTCGCGCGAGGCCGAGAGCTTGGATTCCATCCAGTCATGCAGTCGCTCCGATTCAGAAATTCGTTGACCGAGAATAGACCAAGTTCAGGTCTGGCGCAAGTGCCTGGTGGTGCGCGCAGGCGCAGACCTAGGCGCTCGCCGCCAGCAGAATCAGGCCGGCCATGGCCGCCGCCAGGCCAACCCACTGGTTGGGCGCGATTCTCTCCCGAAACAGGACGAGACCGCCCACCATCGGCAACACCGGGTATATTGTAGCCGACGCGGCCACAATGGAGATTACGCCCACCTCGGCGCCTCGGGCGAACGCGAACAGGCCGAGCGTCTCGAGTGCCGCGATGAACAGCGCGCCGAGCAGCAGCTTCGTGCCTAGCGACCGCCAGGGCGGGGTCCGGGTTACCGCCAGCGCGGGCGCCACCAGGGTGAGGGTCATTATCCGCGTGAGGTAGATGGGCAGGAACCAGCCCAGTTCCCGCGAGGCGAGGCCCACCAGGTATTGCCAGCTTCCCAAGCACACCATCGCCACTATGCCGAACAGGACTCCGTGACCGACCAGTTCCCGGCTGGATCTGAGATTGCGCAGGTCCACCGACACCAGCGCCACGCCGCCTATCACCGCGGGCATGGCGGCGAGTTGCAGGCCGTTGAGTCGTTCTCCGGCCAGCGCGACCGCCAACAGGATGACCACCACAGCGTTCGCGCCGATTATCGGAGTGACGATGGCTATCGGGCCGAGCTGGAGCGAGCGGTAGAAGAAGATGTATGTCCCGAACGCCAGGACGGATATGCCCGCCATCTCGGCCCATTGCGCCGCACTCACACCGCCAATGCCGGTGGCGAACGGCAGGTATGCCGATGCGAGCACGACCGAGCCGACGTGCACCCAGAACACGGTAGGCAACCCGCCGATGCGCCGTGTTATCAGCGCAGCAGCGAAATCTGACGCTCCCCAGCCCAACGCGGCCAGGAGGCCGAATGCGAGACTCTCGATAACCACGCGCCGGACGTGCTAGCGCGCGCCGGCGTCTGAACCGGAGCCGTGCAGAATTCGCAGGACTTCCGACGTCGAGAGGCTGCCGACCAGGCGTCCCTCGTCGACCACCGGAATCTCGCCGTCAGGCAGACTCGCCAGCAGTTCCACGGCATCCTCCAGGTCGTCGTCGGGGCGAACGGCGGGCAGAGGCGCCGGTCTCATGGCGTCGCGAACGGGCACGGCGCGCCAGAGCGTCGTCGGCACCGAGGAGGCGTCGACTCCGGCGAGCGCTCCGAGTAGCCAATCGCTCTCGCATACGAACAGCACCCGCCGCCCCGAGGGAAGCAATCGGCTATGTACGGCCTCATACAGCGACATGTCCGGCGGAGCCACCGCCGGGCCGCTCCACATCACGGAGGACACGCGCGGCGCCTCAGCCTCTCCCGCGCCCTCCGGCCTGCGGGCGGAGGACGCCGCGGCCGCGAACAGGAATAGGCCAACGAGCACAAGCAGCAGCCCGCCCGGATTGCCTTGCAACACCCGGAACGCTCCCCAGGCGGCGAACGCTATTCCGAATAGCTGGCCTCCCCAGGCCGCCACGACCGTCGCGCGCCGGGCGTTGCCGCTCACTGCCCAGACTATCGAGCGCAGGATCCTTCCGCCGTCCATGGGGTAGGCCGGCACCAGGTTGAACAGGGCCAGCACCAGGTTCACCACCGCCAGGTAGACCAGTATGCCCTGCAGCGGCGACCTCCAGTCGCTGACGGGCTGCAGCGCCAGCCAGAACAGCCCGGCCAGCACAATACTAGTCGCCGGACCTACCGACGCGATCGAAAACTCCTCCAATGCCGTGCGTGGCTCAGATCGCAGCCGGCTGATTCCGCCCAGCAGAAACAGCGTGATGCCCTGCACCTCGATCCCTCGCCGCCTCGCAACCAGGGAATGTGCGAACTCGTGCGCCAACACCGACGCGAACAGCAGCAGCGCGGCGGCCAGGGCAGTCATCCAGTACTGCGCGCCGCTCCAACCCCAGTAGAGCGAAGGGTAGAACTGCGTCGCCAGGCTCCACGTCACCAGGCCGAGCAACAGGAACCACGAGTAGTGCAGCCCCACGCGGATGCCCGAGATGGTCGCGACGTTGAGCGTAGAGCCTCGCACCATAGGCCCAAGCAGGAATCCTTGCGCCGCCGCGCCTAATCGTCTGAAGAACACTGTGCGAACCTGTCGACCGGTGACGGGCTGTCAGCCCATCACCGTTACGCCGATGAGCCGGCCGATGCCGTACGTGACGCCGGCCGCCGCGCTTCCCAGCGCCAGCATCCTGATCGCGCCCCAGACCGGGTTATTGCCCGAAAACAGGCTGAGAGCGCCCCCCACGATCACGAGCGCGCCCGCGCTCATCGCGGCGCTCAGCACGAAGGCCGAAACGCCGGCGTCGAACATGTACGCGAGAATCGGAATGAGCGCGCCCACGACGAACGCCGCGAACGAGCTGAACGCCGCTTGCCACGGCGAACCCAGCTGGTCCGGGTCCAGCCCCAGCTCCTCTCTCGCCATCGTGTCCAGCGCCACCTCCGGGCGCTCCATGATGCGTTTGGCGAGGGTCTCGGCCTCCTCCTGGCTCAGCCCCTTGGCGCGGTATATGAGCACCAGCTCCTGTTCCTCCTCTTCGGGCCAGGCCTCGAGCTCGGCGCGCTCGACCCGGATGCTCTTCTCATACACGTCCCGCTGGGACCGCATAGAGACGTACTCGCCGGCGGCCATCGAGAACGCTCCGGCCAGCAGACCCGCCAGACCGGCCAGCAGGACGATGTCGGGATTGCCGGAGCCGCCCGCCACTCCCATTACCAGGCTGAAGTTGGACACCAGGCCATCGTTCGCGCCCAGAACCGCGGCCCTCAGCCCGCCGCCGCCGACGGCGCTGGAGCGGCGTAACTCCTGCCGGGCCGGTCCGTCCTCGCCGGCGTCCAGCCGTCGCAGGGTGCGCGCGTGCTGGCGCTCCTCGGCGGCCATGTCCTCGGCGCCCGGCTCGTAGTCGTAGGCGTCGATCTCCTTCGCCTCCACCCGGATGAGCCACGGCAGCACACGCTTGACGCCCAGGACGCCGAGAGCGAGGTTGAACACGCGTACCCTGAGATTGACCTTGGGCTGGATAGGCTCGGTGTCCTCCACGCCCAGCCTCTCGGCCCACCTGCGGGCGTGGCGGAGTTCCGATTCGACGAGCTGTTCGAATATCTCGGCCTTGGCGGGGTTGTCTTCCGCCTTTGCCATGGAGGCGTACATAGCCGCCGCTTCCAGCTCTGCGTCCAGAAACTCCCTGTAGCGCCTTCTGTCCGACTCTCTCATGCTCTCCATTATATGGCAAAACGGGGTCCGGCCGGCGTATCAAGCGCTCAGACCCAGTTCGTCCCGTATCGCCTTTAGCCGGTCAAGATTCGGCTTGTCCGGCCCCTTCTTATCGTCGCCGGGGACCTCCAGCAGAAAGGGCACTCCGGCAAACGCCTCGTGGCCCATTATGACGCGAAAGCCGTCGACGCCGATGAAGCCGCTGCCTATGTTCTCGTGCCGGTCCACCCCCGAGCCGAACTCCACCTTCGAGTCGTTGGCGTGCACGGCCACCAGGTTCGCCAGGCCGATGTTGCGGTCGAAGTTCCGCATCGCCTCGTCGATCCCCTGCGGGTCCGCGACGCGGTAGCCAGCCGCGAAAGCGTGCTGGGTGTCCAGGCACACCTTCACCCTCGGGCTGCCCACCAGCTCCATCAGCAAGCCGATTTCCTCGAACGACGCCCCCAGGTGCGACCCCATCCCGGCGCTGTTCTCGAGGATGAGGTAGGTGTCCTTAGGAGTGCTGGCGATCACCTCGGACAGCGCAGCGGCCGCGGCGTCCTTGACCGCGTCGAACCCTGCGGACTTGTGGCTGCCGCAGTGGAAGATGACGCCCACCGCGCCCAGTTGGGAGGCGGCGTGCATGTGATTGACAAGCGAGTCGATGGACTTGCGCAGCAGTTCGGGTCCGCCCGCTATGTTGACCAGGTAGCTGCCGTGCAGGAAAGAGGTCAGTCCGCCGGCTGCTGCGGCCTTCTCTTGAAAGGCCGCAGCCTGCTCCTCGGGTACAGGCCGGAACTTCCAGGCCCTGGGCGAGGACGCGAATATCTGGATGGCTTCCGCACCGATCTCCTGTCCCCTGTCGATGGCGTTCGATGCTCCTCCCGCGGAGGATACGTGCGCGCCGAGTCTCATCTGTTTGCTCCTCACTGCCTGCGATTGGCCGCGCTCCTCGCTTAGCTGAACTGTGCCGGCGACGGGCGCGGCTTGGGCCACACGGTCCATTATAGGCCAGGCCGCGATTGAGCCAAAGACAGAATTGGCCTATAATCTGGCCACGGCGAGCGGGCGTCTCACACAGCAGGCTTACGGCTCGCCTCCCGATTCCCAACATTCGATACGGAGCCGCATATGCGAATCGAAACAGTGGCAATTCTCAGCCCGGGCGACATGGGCCACGCCGTGGGCCGAGCGTTGCGCGAGCACGGGCTGAGCGTCATAACCCACCTGGAGGGCAGAAGCGACCGCACCAGGCAACTCGCGCAACAGGCCGGCATCGTGGAAGTCGCCAGCCTGGAGGGGCTGGTAAAGAAGGCCGACCTGGTCCTTTCGATACTGGTGCCGTCCGAGGCCGCAGGCGTGGCCGAGTCCGTGGCGGACGCGATTCGCTCCACCGGATCGGGCACCATGTTCGCGGACTGCAACGCGGTCTCCCCCGCCACCGCCGCGGCGATGTGCGACACGATCACGTCCGCGGGCGGCTGCTACGTGGACGGCGGCATCATCGGCGGCCCGCCGGCTCCCGGCTCGCCGCGCGTGCGCATCTACGTTTCGGGTGAGCGCGCCGTAGAGTTGTCCGCGCTGGACTGCGACGGCGTGGCCATCAAGCAGATGGGCGACCAGATTGGGCGCGCCTCCGCCATTAAGATGTGCTACGCGGCGCTGACCAAAGGCACTTCCTCGCTGCAACTGGCGCTGCTGACCACGGCCAAGGTGCTGGGCGTTTCCGAGGAGCTGGCCGCCGAGTTCGCGTCCTCGCAGTCCGCAGCCTTCGAGGCCATGAACAGGGGCCTGCCGGGCCTCCCCTCCAAGGCGTTCCGCTGGATTGGCGAGATGGAGGAGATCGCAGACACCTTCGACGCGGCTGGTGTTACGCCGTTCTTCCACCGGGGTGCCGCCGAGATGTACCGGCTGATGAGCGAGACCCCATTCGCGAACGAGACGCCGGAGACCATCGACAAAGGCCGGACTCTCGACGAGACTATCGCCGCGCTGGCAGAGCTCGTGTCGGCGCCCGTGCCGGCGGGGGACTAGGGCGTGACGATGCGCGCGCTCGTGCTGGAAAGGCCGGGCGACGAGCCGATTCTCGCCGTCCGCGACTTGCCTATGCCGTCCCCGGAGCCTGGCGAGGCGGTGCTTGAGGTCGCGGCCTGCGGCATGTGCTACCACGACGTCGCCGTCATCGCGGGCACCCTGCGCCGGGGCGTCAAGCCCGACGTGGTGCTGGGTCACGAGATTTCGGGACGCATCGCCGAGGTGGGCGACGGCGTCGAGGGCCTCAGCGTCGGCGACAGGGTGGTCACCACGCTGACCACCTTCTGCGGTCGGTGCGCGAATTGCGCGGCGGGGCGACAGTACAGGTGCGACGAGGGGCAGGGCCTGGGACACGGGCTGGACGGTGGTTTCGCCCAGTACATCTGCCTGCCCAGCAACAGCTTCGTTCGTCTGCCCGACGGCATCGACCTGGTGGACGCGGCGGTGCTCGGCTGCCCGCTGGGCGTGGCGCTGCGCGCGGTGCGCGGCGTGGCGCGGGTCCGGCCCGGCGAGACGGTGCTGGTTACGGGCGCGGGCGGCGGCCTGGGCATCCACGCCGCGCAAGTGGCGGCGGCGCTGGGCGCGCGGACGCTCGCGGTCACCGGCTCGCCGGAGAAGCTGGAGGCGATCGAGGGGGCCGCGCCGTGCGAGGTGATCCTCGCTGACGGCGAACTGGACTTCGCTGAGATCGTGCTGGCGCTCACCGAAGACGAGGGCGTGAACGCGGCCATCGACACGGTAGGGTCGGCGCTGTTCCGGTCGGTGCTGAACAGCTTGGCTCAGTACGGCAGGATGACGCTTCTGGGAGAAATCGAGGGGCAGCGCGTGCCCTTAAATCTGGCCGAGATACTCTTCCGGGACGCGACGATCAACTCGGCCACGGGCGCGGGTCCAAGGGACATCGAAGACGCGGCCCAGATGGTTGCCGACGGCCTGGTATCGCCGGTGGTGTCGGCGCGCTACGCGCTCGAAGACTGGAAGCTCGCCTACGACGCCATGCGCGACCGTCGAACGCTAGGCCGCGTGGTGCTGACGCCCTAAGTCGCCGCTGCCGGACTCGGCCTGCGGAACACCCTCCGGAACAACGATCGCGCGTCGCCGTACTCCCACGACACCAGCAACTGGCTGGCTATGCCGATTGAGCTGTACGTTCCCACCACCACGCCGATCAGCAGCACCAGCAGGAACGTTCGTATCGTCGTGCCTCCGAACAGAAGCAGCGCGAGAAGGGTGAACAGCAGCGTGAGGCTGGTGTTCAGGGAGCGGCCCAGCGATTCGGAGATGCTCAGATTCACGTTGTCGGCAAAGCCGCTGTTGGGGTTCAGGAGCACGTTCTCGCGCAGCCGGTCGAACACCACGATGGTGTCGTTGACGCTGTAGCCGATCACGGTGAGCAGCGCAATCAGGAACATGGTGTTCACTTCCACGTCCCACACGTATCCCAGCAGCGCGAATATGCCCACGACGATGAAGGTGTCGTGGAGCAGGGCCACGATGGCCGCCGCACCGTATCGGAACGGGCTGGGGACGTTGCGGAAGGCCCACCACACGTACAGGAATATGCCCACCGACGCCGCCAACACGGCCCACATGGCGTTGAGCACCGTCTCACGCGCGACGACCGGAGACACGAGGTCAAACGCCAGCACGTTCGATCCGCTCGGAGACAGGTCGGACTCGAGACCGCCCACAAGTGCGTCCTTCTGGTCCTCGTCCAGTTCCACCGTGCGGATGAAGAACGTGTCCCCACCCATGCTCTGCACCACCGCCTCGGGTCGTCCCATCTCCTCCAGGCTGGTGCGCAGGCTGCCCTGGTCGACCCTTTCGGAGAACTCGACTATCAGCGTGGAGCCGCCGGTGAAGTCGATACCCGGCTTGAGGCCCGGCGCGAGTATCAGAAACACCACGCCCGGCAGGATGACCACCAGGGAGATGATGAAGAACCAGCCCCTCTTGCCCGCGAAATCCAATTGCTCGCTCCTCTATGCCGCGCCCGAAGGCATCTGCCGCTGGGGCAGCTCGCCGCCGCCGGTCGGCACGAACACGCCCAAGCCCCGGGATGCTCGCGTAGTCGACAGCACTCTCAAAAGCGTCCTGCTCACCGTGATGGCCGAGAACATGCTCACCAGCACGCCGATGGCCAGGGTGGCCGCGAATCCCTGGACGATGGTGGTGCCCAACTGGTCCGAGAACCAGAACAGTATGCCGCAGGTTATCAGCGTGGACACGTTGCCGTCCCGAATCGCCGGCCACGCCCTGTCGAATCCAATGTTGATTGCGGAGAGCAGCGTGCGCCCGGCGCGCAGCTCTTCCTTCATGCGCTCGAATATCAGGATGTTCGCGTCCACCGCCATGCCCACGGACAGTATGGCCGCGGCGACGCCCGACAGCGTGAGCGTGACCGGCAGAATCTTGAAAATGGCCAGCAGCAGAGCCGCGTAGATGAGCAGCGCCACCGCGGCGACGATGCCGGGCACCCGATAGTACAGCGCCATGAAAACCAGCACCAGGCCAAGCCCCACTAATCCCGCCACCACGCTCCTCCTGAGCGAGTCGGCGCCCAGTATCGCGTCGATTCCCCGCTCCTGGATAAGCTCGATGGGCACGGGCAGACGACCCGCCTCCAGCAGCAGCGCGATGTCCTGTGCGCGTTCCAGCGTGAAGGTGCCCCGGATGAAACCCGTACCCGAGGTGATTACATCAGTTACGACGGGCGCGATCAACTCCTCGTTGTCCAGGAATATCGCGATGGACTCCTCTGTACCGACGATCTGCTGTGTAAGCTCGCCGAAGATGCGCGTTCCCCGGTCGTTGAACTCGATGTTGACGATGGGCACGCCGGACCCGGCGTGCGTTCCCGCGAAAGCCCTGTCGAGGTCGTCGCCCGTGAGGCCGATTTCCTCGTCGAACGATCCCTGGATTTCAGTGAAGCTGGCGGTCGGACTCGCTCCCAGCCGCTCGTTCGTGTACGCGATCAGCGCCGCGGCGTCCTGTTCCGCGTCGGCGTAGGGTTCCAGCGCCATGGCGTAGCTGGTGCTGGATGCCAGCCGCTGGAAGTAGAACGCCGGAGCGTCGGTGTACCTCAGAGGCTCGTCGCCCTCGATGGCTATCTCCAGCCGGCTCAGCCGCGGCGTCTGCCCGGTGAAAGAAGCCGTGAGATCGTCGAGAACGGCGCCGAACTTTGCCGCCCCACTTTCGGTGAACTCGAACACCAACACCGGCGGCTGCTCCTCGGCCGGCTGTGCCTCTTCTGTGGAAGTCGCCTCCGCCGCGGTCGACTCGGTCTCTTCGGTGGAGGTTGCCGTGGCTTCGGTCGTCGTCGCCACGTCGTCGTCCGTGGAAGTGCCGAACTCCGTCTCCAATTCTGCCTCAGTTGGCAGACGGCGGGCCGTCATGCCCACTACGTCGGCTAGTGCGAATTGTTCCAGCTTCTTTGGAACGTCGAGCCGCCGGTGCTTGAACTCAAGCAAGGCCGTCTCGCCGATGATCTCCTTGGCCCGCCCCGGGTCTCTCACGCCCGGGAGCTGCACCAGCAGCCTGTCGCCTCCCAGAATCTGGATGATCGGCTCGCCGAGACCGGAGCTGTTCACCCTACGCTCGATGATTCGCTTAAGCCCATCCATGGCTTCGGAGTCTGGCGGCGCGACCTCCTCGGCGCCGCTAGGCGTGGTCGTTGCTTCGGTGGACGTGGCCGTCACTCCGGTAGCACTGTACACCAGGTGGATGCCGCCCTGAAGGTCGAGGCCCAGGCTGAGGCCGAGCACTGTGTCCCCTCCCCGCTCGAAGCCGGCGAATGAAATCTTCTGCACGGCAAGCGCGGCCACGGCCACGGCCAGCAGAAAGGCGATGAGTATCAGCGTCCGGGCATACCTACGCAAGGTCTCCTCCAGACCGGAGTCGCGCGCCAACCAGGGTCATGGCGTCCTCCTTCGTCTCGATCTCTCCGCTTGCGGCGGCCTCCGCGACCATAGCCAGCATCCTCCCCACAACCGGCCCCGGGGTCAGGGCGAAGCCGTCCATAATGTCGTGACCGCTCAGCAGCCTGGGGAACGGCTCCTCGGAATCGCTCTCCAGCCGCCAGGCAAGCAGCTCGCCCGCAACCTCGCAGGCGTGCGCCCACTCGTGCCGCTCCAGCAGCGGACCGCGGGCGGCAAGGTAGTCCGCCAGGTTCAGATAGATGGTGTCGATAGCGGCCTCGCCAACGTCCCTGAAGAAGCGGTACGTCGCCCGGCGCGTAGGCAGCGCGCCGTCGTTACCGAGCTGCCCCGGCCGCAGGTGGTGGCGCACCATCGCGCTGAGCAGGCGCGAGCTGCGGCCGCTCAGTCTCAGCCGCTCCCCTATCGCGGCGGTCATTCGCTCGCCCTCGGTGTGATGGCCAAGAAAGCGGATGCGCCCGGACTCCTCCACCGTGCGTGTGGCCGGCTTTGCGACGTCGTGAAGGAGCGCGGCCAGCTTGAGGTGGGTCAGCCTGTCGAATCCGGTGCCGACCGTCTCGCCAAAACGCTCCTCGATCCCATCGAACCTCGGCAGATCGTCCACCACCCAGTCTCCCTCGCCCGGTCGGCCCGTTACCAGGCGCTCGGCCTGACTCACAGATTCCACCAGGTGGTCGAACACGTCGTAGTAGTGCTCCCTGGGCTGGCTGGTTCCCTTTGCCTCGGTCAGCTCCGGCAGCACTTCGCAAAGCAGGCCCAGGTCGTCGAGTTCGCGGACGTTGCGGGTCCCTCGAGGCTCGGCCAGCAACTTCAAGAGCTCCTGCGTGATCCGCTCCGGGGCGACGCCGCGAACCAGTCTACAATTCGCGCGAATGAGCGCACGGGTATCGGCGTCGATCTCGAAGCCAAGCTGCGCCGCGAGCCTGGGCGCGCGAATGAGCCGGACAGGGTCGTCCGCGAACACTGTGGGCCCGACGCGGCGTATCCGTCCGGACCGGATGTCTGCCAATCCCCCGTAAGGGTCTATCAGCGAGCGAGAGTCCGCGCCGTCGTCCGGCGCGAGCATCAGGGGGACCGCCATAGCGTTGATGGTGAAGTCCCGCCTCGCCAGGTCCGCGCCAATCCCATCGGCCGCGCAGCTCAGGTCTACGACGCACCCGCCATCTGCTGCCGGCAGCACCACGCGCACCATCTCGTCCGGGCTGTACGCCCATGGCACGACTGTGCCGTTCAATTCCGACGCAAGCCTGAGACCAACGCTGTGCGCGCCGCCGTCGACCGCGACGTCCACGTCGCCGGCCTCCCTGCCGAGCAGCGCGTCCCGGACCACACCGCCCACCAGCCAGCTCCGCACACCCCACTCTTCCAGGCGCGTGCTGACCGCTTTGACGATGGGCGCGATTCGCCAGTCGCCCATTGCTTCACGCACGGGCGCGTGCTGGTGCACGGTCAGTAGTTCTGGGGGATTAACACTCATGTAGATTGACTGGTGGGCTGCCGCGTCGATGTGAAGTGTCTCGCGAACGCAGCGAGTCTGGACGAATGCTGCAATTCGAAGACCTAACCGATCTTCATCGTGGCTGGGGACTCCAGTTCCTCTGGGTCAGGAATCGCTTCTGTTTCCTCAGCCTCGCCGCTCTCCCCATCGCCGCTCTCCAGCTTCACAAGGTCGTCGTGGCTCTTGAGATGATCGAGATACAGTATGCCGTTGAGATGGTCGACTTCATGCTCCAGGGCCTGTCCGAGCAGTCCCTCGGCCTTCAGTCTCACGGTCTTGGAAGTGTGGTCCAGCGCGCCAAAGGTGACCAGGAGGGACCTGGTAATGGTGCCTCTGTACCCTGGAATGCTGAGACAGCCCTCCTCGACTTCCCTTTCGCCCTCACGGCGGACAATCTCCGGGTTGATGTAGATTCTTGGCTCCTCTTCGGGCAGGCGTACCACGATTAATCGCTGCAGGTCGCCGACCTGGTTGGCCGCGAGGCCCACGCCGTCGGCTTCGATCAGCGTGTCGATCATGTCGTGGGCCAGGCGTAGCACCGAGGCATCGACGCGTCGCACCTTTCTGGCCCGCTTCCTCAAGGTGGGATGCGGAAGCTTCAGTATCGGCAAGACGGCCAATCGACTCTCCTCGGTGTACGGCCCACACGCCGGGCCGTTTCAAATCCGTCACTTGATTATATCTTTCACTACGCGGCCCTGTAAAGGACAGCGAAACCGGTGCGCAGTGCCCTCTCATTCTCCGCTCTCCGGCCAGAAGAGAGGGTCAGGACGGGGGCCATAGGTTCCTCGGCTGCGCTCGGAATGGGAGGCTCAGGGCCTCTCGGAACGGGAAGGACAGGGTCATTGGGCGTGGGTCTCCGAAAAATCTGCACAATTCTGCTACATTCCGCACATTCCGTAGCTGGGCGGCCTGTCCTCCTTCTGTCCATTCGCGATACACCGGTGTTAAGTTTGGCGCAGTCATGGCGCAGAATGTGACAGGAACGCGATGGTGGTCCTAGGCCGGCGGCGGGCGGGTTAGACCCGTTCGGCAAGCTCAGGGCAGGCTCCGCCCCTACTCCAAAGCCGGTGGCCGCAGCCCCTATGCTGTAGAAAATAGCACGTGTGTACTGTAGAATCAAGGGCGCTGGCGAAGTTGCGGGATGAGGGCGAATTTGTGGGAAGAGACTGCGCACGAATGGGTACGGAGCGGGGCGGTGGTGGGGTTTGGGTGGGGCAGAGCTGGGGAACGGGTGGCGCGGGAAAGTGACGTTATTTTCGGGGTACGTGGGCGCGAACGGGTTGGAGTTGGGCGAGGAGTGGCGGTCCCGGCACGCCACACTTGCGCCTCGGCGCGGCCCGTTGTGCTAGGATTTGTCCAACCTGTGGGAGGGTCCGTAGTGAGAGTGCTGATTACCGGCTCGTCCGGATTCATAGGTTCCGCCCTGTCGGCCCGGCTGGAGTCGGAGGGACACGGCGTGGTCCGGCTCGTACGCCGGGAGCCGCGGCCGGGGACGGGCGAGGCGCGCTGGGACCCCGAATCGGCGTACATCGACGAGGGCGCAGTGAAAGGCGTGGACGGCGTGGTCCACCTAGCCGGCGAGAACATAGCTAACCGGCGCTGGAACGAGGCGCAGAAGGCGCGCATTCGCGACAGCCGCACCCGCGGCACGTCGCTGCTGGCGAACACCCTGGCCCGGACGAGCCCAACCCCTCGCTGCTTCATCGGCGCGTCCGCCGTGGGCTACTACGGCGACCGGGGCGCGGACCTGCTCGGCGAGGAAGAACCGCCCGGCGCTGACTTCATCGCCCAGTCTACCGCCGAGTGGGAGAAGGCGGCCCAACCCGCCTCGGACGCCGGCATTCGCGTCGCGGTCATGCGGCTGGGCATGGTCTTCGACCCGTCCGGCGGCCCCCTGAAGCGGATGCTGGCCCCGTTCCGCTTGGGCCTGGGAGGAAGGCTTGGCAGCGGGCGGCAGTACATGAGCTGGCTGTCGCTGGAGGACGCGGTGGGCGCCTTCGTCCACGCGCTCACGGCCGACGACCTGTCGGGGCCGGTAAACGTCAGCGCGCCGGAGCCTGTCACCAATGCCGAGTTCACGCGCGCGCTGGGCCGGGCGCTGGGGCGTCCGGCGCTGCTGTTCGTGCCCAGGTTCGCGCTGCGCGTAGCGATGGGAGAGATGGCGGACGCGGTACTCTACAGCACCAGGATGTCGTCCGCCAAGCTGGTGGATTCCGGGTTCGAGTTCAGGAACACGGACATCCAGGCCACGCTGAGTGAGATGCTGCGGGCCTGACGGCAATTCCGCGAACGCTCAGGCGAACCTGATGCCGTGGAGCGGGAACACCAGGCTGTGAACGGCCTGCACGCTCGCCTCCGCGAACACCCGTGAGTCGTTCCTGACCGAGTCCTGAATCGTGGGAGGCTCGTCCTTGAGGGTCTCGACACCGTAACGGGTTCTGTACGACTCCGGCACCTCATCCGGCAGCTCGTGGCCCGCCATCGCCGCGAACGCCATCGTCCAGGCGCGGCTAACCGCGTGCAGGTCGTATCCGCCGCCGCCCAGGGCCAGCCACAGGGGCGGCGCGGCCTTGCGGAACTCTCCGACCGCCTCCGCGAAACCCTGGGTCGTGAGCGCCAGGTGCGTTATCGGATCGAGCAGGTGGGTGTCGATGCCGAGCTGCGTCACCAGCACGTCCGGCCTGAACGCCGCGAGCAGCCGCGGCACGACCTCTCGGAATGCCCACAGGTACACTTCGTCCGAGGTGTACGGATACAGCGGCACGTTCACCGAGTATCCCCGCCCCCTGCCCGCGCCGATCTCCTGGGTGAAGCCGGTGCCCGGAAAGAGGAACGCGCCGGACTCGTGCAGCGAGATGGTGAGCACCCGGTCCGTGTCGTAGAAGGCGTGCTGCACCCCGTCTCCGTGGTGGCAGTCGATATCGACGTATGCGATGCGGGCGCCCCTGGCGAGCAGCGACTTTATCGCGATGACCGGGTCGTTGAACACGCAGAACCCGAAGGCGTATCCGGGCATGGCGTGGTGGAGACCGCCGGAGATGCTGAACGCGCGGAAGTGTTCACCGTCCAGCAGCGTCTCCACCGCCTTCAGCGACGCCCCGGTCGACAGCATCGCGGCGTCGTACATCCCCTCATAGTGCGGATTGTCGCCTGGCCCAAAATTGAACGTCGCCGGGTTTACCGCCGCGTCCCCGCCGCTGAGGCCCCGGACGGCGTTCAGGTATTCGGGCGAGTGGTACGAAAGCACGTCATCTTCACTCGCACTGGCCGGGGTCACCAGGTCCACGTCCGGTGAGGAGAATACACCATAGGACTCGAGCAGCTCGTAGGTGTAGCGCAGCCGAACCGGCTTCATCGGGTGCGTGTCACTCAGCGCGTGCCGTGACAGCCGGTCGTCGTATACGAATGCTGCGCGGCTCACCTCGGCACGCTCCCTTGCCCGCGCTGCAGCTCGATGTTGCGACACTCGGTCATAGCATGTAGCTCGCGTCTTCGATCGAAATCTCGATGTGAATGCCCAACCGCTCGCCGACGCCAATCATCTCGCTACGGACCATCGGCTCCCACGGCGGGCTGATGTGGGAGATGATGACCCGCGGCAGCCGCGCCCACCGCTCTCGAAACGCCACGAGCGCGTTCTCGAGCGTTGCGGGCGTCAGGTGGCCGGCCCTCGCCGCCGAACTCGCGCCGTCGTTGCCGAAGGTGCACTCCGACAGCAGCACGTCCGGGCACACGTGCTCCCATGCCTCTTCCACGCCCTCTCCCGCGTCGCCGGTATAGAACAGGCTCACCTCGCCGGACGAGATCAGGTAGCCCGCCGCGGGCACGGCGTGGGGCACCGGCACCGCCTTCACGGTGTAGTCCAGCACGCTGAATTCCTCGTAGAACTCCACCGGGTTGAGGACGTACGAGGGATCGTGCCCTGTCGACGGGTTCACGAAATTGGGGTACAGGCTCCCATCCAACAGCTTCCGGCCCACGAAGTCCAGCGTGTCCGGAATCGCGTAGACGCCGACCGATTCCTCCACGTCGCGCAGGGCCATACCAAGCGGCAGCAGGTCCCTCACGTGATCGAAGTGGCGGTGGGAGAGAATCACCGCCCTGATTCCCCGCTGCTCGTCGAAGCTAAGCGACCGTGTCATACCGCCCGCATCCAGCGCGAGCCGGCCGTCGATCAGGTGGGACTCCATTCGGGTGTCCCTGCTCTCCAGGTTGTGGGCGCCCAGCACACGCAGGTGCATGCTCCACCTCAGTTCCCGTAGTGAGTTGGCTTGCCGAGCCTCTCCCGTCCCGGCCGCCCGTGGCCGGGTCCTACTCGGACTCCGCCTCCTCTGTGTCCGGGGAGCCTCGCAGCCACCGGAAGAGGACGGCGGTGAGCGTCGCCACGACCGCTCCGCCGATTATGAACGACGTGCCGACGGTTCCCGGATCGGCCGGCAATCTCTCGATTACCCCCCCGCGGAGGCTACGCTTCCAGCGTGACTCCAGCTCGTTCAGGCTGATGTCGTATGCCACCGGGACGGCCTCGTCGACATCCATGCCGGAATCGATCGCGCCGAGCAGGGCCGTCATCCGGTCCGGCCCGTAGGTCTCCATCATGTAGTCCACGACGCTCCAGGACTGGGAGTAGAAGTTGCGGACGTCGCCGGGCACACCGGGCACGGCTCCCATCGAGCGCAGCGGCATCAGCCGGCCGCGGTGGTAGGCATCCAGCACCGCGCGCTCCCGCCAACTGCTCGATCCCTCGAAGTACATCGCCAGGCCCTCGTTCAGCCAAGCGGGCAGCCGGCCGCGCGGAGAGGTCATCGCCTCGTCGACGAGCAGGTGCGTCATCTCGTGGATCATCCCCTCGCGCCCCAGGCCCACGAGCACGAACACGTCCAGCGCACCGTAGGCGAAGCCGCCGTAGAGATGCCCGGACGTCGCCGCGTCGCTCACCTTGGGAAGGCTGGTGCTCGCCTCCCGGCGGCCGTTCAGGATGACCGCCTTCATCGTCTTAGTTTCTTCGAGCCTTAGCAGCGCGCGCACCTCGTCCAGTCGCTCGTTTACGTCGTCGGCGACGGCGCGCACCTCGTTGGCCGGGCGGTCATGCCACAGCACCTCGAACCCGGGCAGGCTGTAGCGCTGCCAGTCGTACCGCGGATTCAGGTACTCCAGGCTGTAGCGTTCGCTGTCGAACTCGTTCCCGTTCGCGTCGCCGATATGGTAGAAGTAGCTGACGTCAACCCCGCTCGGCAGGAAGCTGGCGCCGCCGGTCTTGATTCGAAAGTCCGTGTCGATGCGGTTGGATGGCGTGAACTTCGGATAGCCGTAGATCCTGGTTTGCTGGCTGCCGAGCTGGTACACGAGCCGCACGTGCGTAATGGGCGCGTCGGATTCGGCGACGAGCCTGAGCCTTATCTCCTCCGGGAACGCAATCGAGTGCGTGCTGTGAATGACCCGGATGGGCATGGAACCCTCGGTGGGAGACGGCGAGGGCTGATCGGCCCCGGGAGACGCCAGGGCGATCAGCGCGGCGAATATGGTTGCGAGTATTGGCATCGCGGCCTGTCTTGCCTAGACTCCCGTGATCCTGATGGATGAGTGCGCCCGGTAGATGCGGTTTATGTTGAGAAGCAGGGCGGTGAGGTCCTCGACGTAGCGCGCGTTGGCCAGCCCGCCCCCGTTCACCGCGCGCACTCCCTCGATGCGCTCCGCCAGGTCCATCACCAGCCGGAGGGCGTCGGAGTCGTCGGCGCAGACGATGACGTCCGAGTCGATAGACTTGTCGGGCACGAGCAGGTCCTCCGCGCTCACGTTCTGAAACGCGGCGGCTACGGTGGAGTCGGGCAGTATGGCCTGCGCCTCCAGCGCTGCCGATCCATCTTCGACGCGGACGGCGCTGGCGCGGCCACGCTCGAACTCCAGCGGCGCGACGAGGCTGACGACGGTCTTTCCTGCCAGCTCGGCGGTCAGGCCGGACAGGGTGGCCCGCTGTGCGGCGTAGGGCACCGATACGAGCACCACGTCGGATTTGGCGGCGGCTTCGGAATTGGTAGCGCCGCTTACGGACTCGGCCGGGGCGTGCTCCAGCACGCTCTCAGCCGCGCTGCCGGCGCGAGCCTCGTCCCGCGAACCTATGATCACCCGCTCGCCCGCGAGGGCGAATCTGAGCGCGAGCCCCCTGCCTTCCGGGCCGGTGCCGCCTATGATTCCCAGCATGTATGCTACCTCGATATGCGCCGCGTATCCGGCTGTGCTCACCGCTACTCGGGAAGGGGCATAACCTCCGAGTCAACCGACAGGCCGCCCTGTCCCTCCTCGTACATCTCCCATGGCCTGAACGACTCGACGAAGCCCTTGGCCTCGTCCATGGACGCCATGCCCTTCTGGGCGCGGCCCGGGTCGTATCCAAAGGTCTTCGCAAAGGCGTCGAATCCCCGCTTGGTCTCCCTGACGCCTCCGATCTCCTCTTCGATGCCGCCATCGTCCGAACCGAGAATCAGGCGCTGCCCTCTCTTCGTATAACGCCAGTACACCCTCATAAGGTATGTTCTCCTCGACGCTTTTCTTGCTTTCCTATGGGTACTACTCTATAGGCAAGTGTCCGGCCATTGCAACTTGGAGGCACACGCCGTTCACACGTTGCGCGCTTAGGCGGGTTTGCCTACAATAGGGCCACTACCACACTACAAGGAGACCACGCCATGCCGGACTTCGGAACCGACAGCATCCGCAACATCGTGCTGCTATCTCACAGCGGGGCCGGCAAGACTATGCTGTGCGAGGCAATGCTGCACGCGGCGGGCGTCAACAACCGGCTGGGCGCCATTGAGGACGGCACGACTACTTCCGACTTCGAGCCGGAGGAGGCCCGGCGAGGCACCAGCATACAGACGGCCATCGCCGCATGCCCGTGGAAGGGCGGCAAGATCAATGTCATCGATACGCCGGGCTACGCCGACTACCGCGGCGAGGTGGTCTCGGGACTCAGGGTCGCCGACGGCGCGGTGATCGTCGTCGCGGGCCAGGCCGGCATCGAAGTGGGCACTAAGCAGATGTGGCAGTACGCCGACGACGCCAACCTGCCGCGGCTGGTGTTTGTGAGCAAGCTCGACCGGGACAACGCCGACTTTGACCGCGTCATGGAGTCGCTCACCGAGGCGTTCGGCAGGAAGTGTGTAGCGGTACAGGTTCCGGTCGGATCGGAAGCCTCCTTCTCCGGCAGTATCAATCTGCTGGACCCGGAGGCAGATGTGCCCGGGGGGCTGGAGGACGCGGTGGAGGAGGCGCGGGAACTGCTGACGGAAGCGGTGGCGGAGACGGACGACGACCTCACGATGAAGTACCTCGAGGGCGAGCCGCTAACGTCGGAGGAGATGCGCGCGGGACTGAAGGCGGGCGTTCTGTCGGGCGATATCGTGCCCGTGCTCGCCGGAAACTCCGTGGCCGAGCTTGGGACCACCGAGCTCATGGACGCCCTCATAGACCTCATGCCGTCTCCTGCCGACGCGGGCGCAGTCGAGGCGGGGGTCCCCGGCTCGGGCGATGTGGTCGAGCTGGGCTGCGACAGTTCCGGCGCGCTCGCCGCATTGGTGTTCAAGACCGCTGCCGACCCCTTCGTTGGCAAGCTGTCCTACTTCCGTGTGTACAGCGGCGCCTTCACGAGCGATAGCCAGATATGGAACGCCAACCAGGGCGAGGGCGAGCGAGTCGGACAGGTTTTCGTGCTGACCGGCAAGACGCAGACCCCTACCGACGCGCTGGCCGCGGGCGACATCGGGGCCGTCTCCAAGCTGTCGACCGTGCTCACTGGCCACACCCTGACCAGCCGGGAAAAGCCCTTCACGCTGCCCGGACTCACGTTCCCCGCGCCGGTGTTCCACATGGCGGTGTTCCCCAAGTCCAAGGCCGACGTGGACAAGATGACCAGCTCGCTGAGCCGGATCGTCGAGGAGGACCCGAGCCTGGTGATATCGAGGGAGCCGGACACACTGGAGGTGTTGCTGGGCGGCCTGGGCGACACCCACGTCGATGTCGCGGTGGACAAGATGAAGCGCAAGTTCGGCGTCGAGATTCTCCTGGAAGTGCCCAAGGTTGCCTACAAGGAGACCATCTCGTCGCCCACGCGAGTGGAGTACCGCCACAAGAAGCAGAGCGGCGGCCACGGCCAGTTCGGGCACGTGTGGCTCGAGTTGCAACCGCTTACTAGGGGCGAAGGCTTCGCTTTCGACTCCAAGATCGTCGGTGGCGTGGTGCCCCGCGAGTACATACCCTCCGTGGAAAAGGGCGTGCAGAAGTCTCTCACCGGTGGCGTGGTCGCCGGCTTCCCCGTCGTGGATCTCAAGGTCACGCTGGTGGACGGAAGCTACCACTCGGTGGACTCGTCGGGAATGTCGTTCGAGATCGCCGGGGCCTACGCCTTCTCAAAGGGCGTGCGCGAGGCGAGGCCGGTGCTGCTGGAGCCTGTGATGAAGGCAGAGGTCACAGTACCGGACACGTTCGCGGGCGACATCATCGGCGACCTGAACAGCAAGCGCGGGCGCATCCTGGGAATGACGCCCAACGGCGACGGCGAAACGCTCATCGAAGTCGAGGTGCCCCAGGCGGAGATGCTGAGGTACGCCACCGATCTTCGCTCTCAGACGCAGGGCGTAGGCTCGTTCACCATGGAGTTCGATCACTACGAGGAAGTCCCCCAACACCTCTTGGACAGGCTCGTCGAGCAGCTGCAGGAGCGGGAGGCCGCGGGCGTCTAGGCCACAGCGTTCCGGCCGCGTCCGTAACTCGGACGCAAAGAAGAGGGGCGGTTCACGAACCGCCCCTTACTCTTTCCAGCCACTTGCTCTTTCGAGAAGACGAAGTTCCGCCCCGGCGTCAGGACTCCAGCAGCTCTCGCACAGTCTCCGTGAACGCGGGAAGAACGTTCTTCCAGTCGCCCACGACGCCGAAGCTCGCTTCCTTGAAGATGTTGGCCTCGGCATCCCTGTTGATGGCGACGATGAATTTGGAGCCTGAGCAGCCCGCAAGGTGCTGGCTCGCGCCGGAAATCGCGACGGTGATGTACAGGTCAGGCGTGATTGTCTTGCCGGTGAGGCCCACCTGGTAGCTGTGATCGAGCCACCCGGCGTCGCAGGCGGCGCGGGAAGCGCCCATCGCGCCTCCGAACAGCTTTGCGAGCTCCTCGATCTGCTCGAAAGGCTCGGGACCGCCCAGTCCGCGGCCTCCGCTCACAACCACCGTCGCGTCCTCCAGGCGCACGCCCTCAGACTCGCTCTGCACTGTGTCCACCAACCGTGCCTTCACCACCGAGCCGTCGAGACCGGGCTGCAAGTTCACCACCTCGCCGCTGCGCGACGAGTCCGCCTCCAGTGGCTCGAATACCTTGCCGCGCACGACCGCAACCTGCGGCCCGTCGCCGGGGAATGTGACCTTGGCCAGGGCGTTGCCGCCGTACACCGGACGGGTTGCCACCACGCGCCTGGTGTCGGCGTCCACGTCCAGGTTAACGCAGTCCTGCGCCACCCCGACTCCCAACCTGAACGCCAGGCGAGGGCCGATGTCGCGCCCGTTCTGTGTGCGGCCTATCAGCACCACGCTGGGCGATGCTTCGTCCGCCACGTGCTGGTACGCGGCCAGGTGGGCGTCGATCTGCGTGCCAGCCAGCAGCGGATCGTCCACCACGTACACCCGGTCCGCGCCGTGCGCTATAGCGGAGTCCGCCAGGCCTCCGCTTTCTCCGCCCAGCAAGACCACACCGACCTCTTCTCCCAGCGCGTCGGCCAGCTTGCGCGCCGCCGCGAGTAGCTCGAGCGACGACGATTGGACCCTGCCGTCCTCCACCTCGGCCAGTACCAGAACTCCTGCCATTGTCACGCTCCGTGTGTAATCGACCTTCAGCCGCGCTTGCGCCGCCAGTCGCTATATGATCTTCTCTTCGCGCAATCTCAATGCGAGATTGCGACCTGCCTCCGCCTCGTCCTCTCCCTCGATGATTTCGACCTCAGACTCGCTCACCGGAATGTACAGGTCGAGAGTCTGCAACCTGGCGCCGAGCCGGGACTCGTCCAGGCCCAGGTCTCCGATGGTCTTCGTGACCGGCCGCTTCCGGCTCGCCGCCATTATGCCCCTCAGCGTGGGATAGCGCGGCTCGCCCAGTTCGTTGCTCACCGTCACCACCGCTGGCAGCGGCGACTCGAACACCTCGTAGCCGTCGGACAGCGCGCGGTGGACCAGCAGGCCGTTCTCCGCGACTTCCACCTTCTGCGCGAGCGTAATGCAGGGCAGGCCCAGCAGCTCGGCGATGCCGAGCGGTACGTGGGCGTTGTCCCAGTCCGAGGCCTGGCGGCCGCAGAGTATCAGGTCGAACTCGCCCGCGTCCCTGATCGCCTCCGACAGCGCGTAGGCCGTTCCGAAAGCGTCCAGGTCCAGCGCCGCCTCGTCGTCGATCAGGATCATCTCGTCCGCGCCCATCGACAGCGGCTTCTTCATCACGTCCATCACGAATCCGCTTCCCATAGAGAGCACTGTCACGCTGCCGCCCTGCGCGTCCTTGATCTGAAGCGCCGCCTCTACGGCATTCTCGCAGAAGCCGTTGACCACCGGCGGAATCCCCGCGGCGGGCACCACCTTCTTCGTGGCCGAGTCTATACGAAAAGCGGATGCCGGCGTCTCAGGATCCACCACCTGCTTGACGCACACCAGGATGTTTACCGCCATCACTTCCCCCTAGCTATATCGAAGCGCGCGGCGCTCGATGCCGCCGCGCGCGTGTTTCAAGACCGCCCGAAAATATAGCACCGCGTGCTTTGGCATGTCAACCTGAGCACGCCTTCCAGAGGCCGCCGCGACCTTGTATCTTTTGCTTGCAACATAGCCGTGATATAATCACTCGCGACATCCCCAACTAGGAGCCAACTTTGAAAGTCGAGCGCGAGGAAGTTGTTGACCGGCAGACAGTTCTCAATATCGAGTTGGAAGACGACGACCTTGACCCATATCTCGACCGGGGCTACAGGCGCATCGTCCAGCGCGTAAACGTCCCCGGATTCCGAAAGGGTAAGGCCCCTCGCAGCATCATCGAGCGGCTGGTCGGCAGAGAGAGCCTCCTGAACGAAGTGCTGGACGTCCTGGTCACTGAGACCACCAGCCGCGCAATCGACGACCAGGAACTGGACTCCGTCGGCATGCCCCACATCGAGATGGTCGACTTCGAACCACTCACCTTCAAGGCTACCGTTCCACTCAAGCCCGACGTCGATCTCGGCGCGTATCGCGACATCCGGGTCGACGAAGAAGCTGTCGAGTTCGACGAGGCAGAGGCCGTTCAGCAACGTCTGGAGGACCTGCGAGGCAGACTGGCGACCTGGAACCCGGTCGAACGCCCCCTGGAAATCGGGGACATGGTGACCGCCGACGTGCTAATGACGTCGGAAGGCGAGACCGTTCTGGAGCACTCCGACTTTGTTGCCCTGACCGGCGAGGAGGGACTGACGCGCCTTCCCGACCTGGGCGAGCAACTCGCGGGGTCGCAAGCAGGCGACGAACGCGAATTCGACCTGGACCTCCCCGACGACTTCTACCTGACCGCCGTCGCCGGAAAGACGGTGAACATGCGAGTCACCGTGAAGGAGTACAAGGAACGCGAGCTCCCTGAACTGGACGACGACTTTGTCGTGAGCCTGGGGCAGGATGACGAGACCCTGGAGCAATTGACAGAGCGAATCCGCGAAGAAGAACGCCAGGGCGCTGAGAACAGGGCCATCGGCGAGTTCACGGAAAAGGCCCTTGAGGCGCTGATGGAAAACGCCTCCGTAGAACTGCCGCCCCTGCTGGTGGAGCACGGCGCGGAACACGCCTGGCACGAGCAGCAACAGTTCCTGGAAAGACTGGGCATCCGGGCGGACGACTACTTGCGCTCGACCGGCAGCACCGAAGAGGCGTTCCTCGAGCAGGCCCAATCGGACGTGCGGGAGAGGCTCGTGCGCAGCTACGCCATGACCGAGTTTGCCGATCTGGAAGGGCTGGACGTGACCGAAGAAGAGGCCGAGGCGAGGGTCAGAGAACTCCTGGAGCAGAACTCGCTCACGAGAGAGCCCAGCGACGAGGAGATCGCGTCGGTCCGCAACTCCATGCTCACCGAAAAGGCCATGGAGCGCCTAAGGGCCATTGCCAGGGGAGAACAACCGGCGGAAGGTGACGACGAAGGCCCGGCGGAGCCGAACGAGGACGCTCCCGAATCCGCCGAAGACCCCAACGACGAAAGCGAAAGCGCTTCCGAAGCTTAAAGCTCAAGGAGAACACTCCGGTGATTTACAGACCAGAAAACGTCATCCCCATGGTAGTCGAAGGCGACGCCAGGGGAGAACGGGCCTACGATATCTATTCGCTGCTTCTCAAGGAGCGGATAATCTTCCTGGGCACTCCAATCGTCGACCACATAGCCAACAACATCGTCGCGCAACTCCTGTACCTGGACCGCGAGGACCCGGACAGGGACATCAGCCTCTACATCAACTCTCCGGGCGGCGTCATCAGCGCCGGACTCGCGATCTACGACACGATGCACCTCATACGCCCCGACGTGTCCACCATCTGCGTCGGCCTCGCCGCCAGCATGGGCACGGTCTTGCTCACCGCGGGCGCTCCCGGCAAGCGCTACGCCCTGCCCAACTCCACGGTCCACATGCACCAGCCGCTCGGGGGCGCGCAGGGCCAGGCGTCGGACATCGAAATTCACGCAAGAGAGATACTGCGGATGCAAGACAAGATCCGCCAGATTATCTCACAATCAACTGGTCAACCCTATGACAAGGTGGCCAGGGACTCCGACAGGGACTACTTCCTGAACGCCGAGCAGGCCGTAGAGTACGGCCTCGTCGACGAGGTGCTTCACCCGCCGTCCGACGGCGATCAGGATAGTGGCTCCGAAGACGGGGCGTCCGACGGAGAGGAGAACTCGTCCTAGATGACGCGGGGGCTGTCTGAACTTAGCCTGTTGAGGAGGCGCCGCTAGAATGAGTCGTCGAACTGACCACCAGTGCTCGTTCTGCGGCAAACTCCAGAGCCAGGGCGGCAGGCTGCTCGCCGGCATCGACGGCGTCTACATCTGCCACGAGTGCGTCGTCCTGTGCGAGCAGGCCATCGCGCGAGACATCCGGGAGCAGGCGCCCAAGTCTCGCCCCGGGCCCAAGCCCAGCTCTTTCAGCCCAAAGGTCATCTGCGAAAAGCTCGACGAGTACGTCGTCGGACAGGAGCGCGCCAAGAAGGTCCTCAGCGTCGCGGTCTACAACCACTACAAGCGGGTGTGGTCCAACCGCAGGCACCCCGAAGTGGAACTGCAAAAGGCCAACATCCTGATGCTCGGCCCTTCCGGCTCCGGCAAGACCCTGCTGGCACAGACGCTCGCCAAGATTCTGGACGTCCCATTCACCATCGTAGACGCAACCTCACTCACCGAGGCGGGATACGTCGGCGAGGACGTAGAGAACATACTGCTCCGCCTGATACAAGCCGCCGACTTCGACATTGGCCGCGCCGAGCACGGCATCATCTACATCGACGAGATAGACAAGATGGCGCGCAAGATGGCCAACCCGTCCATCACCCGTGACGTTTCGGGCGAAGGCGTCCAGCAGGCGCTGCTCAAGATTGTCGAGGGCTGCGTGGCGAACGTGCCGCCTCAGGGTGGACGCAAGCACCCCCACCAGGAGTTCCTGCAGATCAACACGGAGCGCATCCTGTTCATGTGCGGCGGCGCGTTCGAGGGCATAACGGACGTCATCGAGCGTCGCGCGTTCAAGGACAGGCGCTCGCTGGGATTCAGGTCGGGCGCCATCAGCGCCAATGGCCACGGCCCGGCTGAGGACGAAGACATCCTGGCGCACGTCGAGGCCGACGACCTGCTGGAGTACGGCTTCATCCCGGAGTTCGTGGGCAGGTTCCCGGTGGTGGTCAGCCTCGCCGGCCTGGACCCCGCCACGCTGGTGCGCGTACTCACAGAGCCGAAGGACGCGCTGGTAAAGCAGTACCAGGCGTTGTTCAAAATGGACGGCGTGGAGCTGGTAATTACGGACGACGGCCTCGAGGCGGTGGCCGGACAGGCCATCGGACACAAGACCGGCGCGCGAAGGCTGCGGGCGATACTCGAGGACAAGCTGCTGGACGTCATGTTCGAATTGCCCAGCATACCCAACGTTTCCAAGTGTATCCTGGACGCGGACGCCTTCCAGGAAGACGCCGGAGTTTCGCTCGAGCTGGAAGACGGCGAAACGCTGAAGCTCGAAGCGGCCATCGCCGCCGCGCAGGCGCCGCCGACCTCGCCCGCCACTATCGAAGATGGCGAGGACTATCACCCCGCCGCCTCTTGAACGGCGACTCTCTCTGACTAGAGGGGGATTCCCTAGACGGTGAGCAACTCCTCTTCCGGCGCGTACTCGTCCCGCTTCGGGATGTCCTCTCTCACCAGCACTCCCCGCCTCTTGTAGACCCTGTAGGCCCCCGCGTCGTCGCTCGAAGTCACTAGACGATAGCCGCCGTCCACCCACTCGATCGCGCAGTTGTACCCGATGCCCAGTCCAACGCCGCCGTGCCTCATCACCTTCGCGTGAAAGTCCGGCTCCCGCAGCTTGCCGTCCGTGACGCCCGCCGGGTTCGGGCACGCGAACGCGTCGATGAACCCCAGTCCGCGCACCCGCGTGAATCCGCCCCACTTGGCTGCGTTGTAGAAGTACCCGGAGTTGCTGTGCCCGTAGCTGTACCAGCAGATGCACCCCGCGCTCAGACCGGCAAGCGGAATGCCCTTTCGCCACGCGCGTTCCAACACTCCGTCCACGCCCAGCCGTCGCCACCGCATCACCGCCTTCTGAGTGTTGCCGCCGCTCACGTATATCAGGTCAGCCGAGAGTATGGAGGCCTCCAGCTCGGCCAGGCTCGGTTTCGAGTTCAGCAGATGCAACACGTCGGTCTCACAGCCAAGCCGCTCACCGTACACGGACTTGAACGTCTCCCAGGGCTCGGGCGCATCATATGTCGCCGTCGGGATCAGCAGCGCCCTGGGGCGTGACTTCCCCGATAACTCCACGATCCTCCGGTCGATGGGAAGCGTCTCCAGCTCGCCCATCATGCCGCCGCCAATCGTCACTATCTTTCCCATAAGTGTTTCGACCTCCTCACGGCCCCGGAGCATGTCTCTCCTGGCCCCACTCCTTGATCAGCCTTTCGACTTCTCCGCTCATGTCCAGCCCGCCCTCGATTGGGCCGTCTGGCCCCACCGGCCTGCCTTCCTCGACCCGGATCGAGCCGTTTGCCAGCGCGACGAGCGTGGCAACCACCAGCGGACGCTCCCGCACGACGCCCCTGCGCCGTATCTCCGCGAACAGCGGCTGACGCTCGCCTTCTACTCTGGCCGCCTCCAGCCCAATCCTGTCCAACTCATCCCAGAGCGGAGCGAGCGCGGCGTCCTGAATTGGAAAGCCGCAATAGCCCAGTGGTGGGCCGCCGTCCAGCACCTCCGTGACCAGGTGCACCATGGCGCCATGCTCGGCGGCCCCTTCTTCGATGAGCTGCCATATCACGTCTTGCCACATCCCGGAGGGCGCATCCGGCAGCGCGGGGTGCAGATTGATCATCGCCCGTTCCCGGCACATCCGGGCACTGGTAATGAGCATGTATCCCGCCAGCACCGACAGGTCGGTCTCGTACCCCGACGTCAGGCGCATCGCCTCGTCATGGTAGGCGTCCCGGTGGCGGGCTATCGTTCCCCCACCATGCTCGCGCCGAAACCGCTGCGACGACAGCCACACCAGCGGCACATCGATGCTCTCGACAAGCCTGAAGAATTCGTCGCTCCCCTCGGCTTCTCCGGGTTCGCGGTTGCTGAACACGTACTCGATGGAGGCGTTCAACTCGCCGGACGCGACTGCCCCGTGCACCGCGCGCAGCAGTCCCCGCGACCCTTCCCCGCGGCCCGTCGACCACCACCCAAGTCGCAGCGGCCGTCTGCCCTCCCCGTCCATCTAGCCACCATCCCTGATCGAAACCAGAAGCGAGACGGCCCTTCCGCGGTCGTCCTCGGAGAGACCACGGAACAGCGCCTCGCGCAGGTCCGCCAATGCCCCTGCGTCGTCCCCCAGCCGCTCCCGGATCACGCCGCGCAGCAGATACGCCTCGCCCGTGTCCCAGCCTTGATCGATCACCTGCTGCACCTCCCGGAGCGCCTCGGTGTGCTGCTGTTCCTCCAGAAGCCGCTCGGCCCTGCCCAGGCCGCCCGCGACGCCGCCGCTGCCCAGCCACACGCCCGCGAGTAGCAGCAGCGCAACCGGGGGTAGTGCGAGCAGCATCCGGCGCGTGGACCCCGCGCGTCGCCTCACGGCCACGCCGGTGTACACGCCCTGCCTCTCTGAGCCGTCGGCCAGTACCCCACCAAGCGCGAACCCCATTACCAGCCCGCCGATATGCGCCCAGTTGTCGACTCCCGGCATCATAAAGCCGAACGCGAGGTTGATCGCGACCAGCACCCCGATGCCCGCGGCGTCACGACGGCTGCCGCGCCCCAGCGGTCCCCTTCCCGTCAGGAAGCACGCCGCCAGCGCTCCCAGCAGGCCGAATATGGCCCCGCTCGCGCCCGCGCTGATGGCCAGGGGATTGGCGACGAAGCTAGCGGTGGAGCCGGCAAGCCCCGCCGCGAGGTAGATGAATGTAAACCGAAAGCTCCCGAATGCCCTCTCCAGCAGCATGCCGTAGATGAGCAGCCCAATGCTGTTGAGCGCAAGGTGCATGATGCCTATGTGGAGAAAGACAGAGGAGAGGAGTCGCCAGTACTCGCCGCCGGCCACCAGCGGGCCGTAGTTCGCGCCGAAGTCGAGCAGGGACAGGGGATCGCGGGTGCTGCCAATCGCCTCCGCGATGAGCCACCAGACGGCGTTGGCGGCGAGCAGCAACCAGGTCGCGTACGGGCGATTACGAAGAGCTACGCCGCCCGGCGCGCTCATGCCGCCACGGCGGCGCCACGACTCAAACATCGGCTGCCACTCTAACCGGGCCGTTCAGCGGGCAGGTCTCGTCCGGCGGCGACCTAAAACACCTCGGTCCGCATCATGTCCTCGAACGTCTCTCGCCTGCGGATTAGCCGTGCCTCGCCGTCCTTCACCATGACGATAGCCGGCCTCGGGTTCATGTTGTAGTTGCTGGACATTGGCGGAGCGTACGCCCCCGACGACGGTATGGCCACAACGTCCCCCTCCACCAGCGTCGGCAGTTCGATGTCGCGGATCAGCACGTCCCCCGATTCGCAGTACTTGCCCACCAGGGTCACGGTGTCCGCCGGAGCGTCGTTCATGCGGCTGGCCAGCACCGCCTCGTACCGCGACTCGTAGAGCGCGGGCCGGATGTTGTCGCCCATCCCGCCGTCCAGTGAAACGTACCGCCGCACCGTCGGGATGTCTTTCGTGCCGCCCACGCTGTACAACGCGACTCCCGCACGGCCCACTATCGACCTGCCCGGCTCCACCACCAAGCGTGGTGTGCCGAGCGACAGGTCGGCGCACCGCTCTCTGGTGGCCGAGGCGATCACCTGCGCGTAGTCGCCAACCGCTGGCGGAGGCTCCTCCCGCACGTACCCGATTGCGAATCCACCGCCGGGGCTGAACTCGCGCAGTTCCAGGCCATCGTCCTTGAACTGCGAGACGAACGTGAGCACAGTGTCGATGGCAATCGAGTACGGCTCAAGCTCGAAGATGGGCGATCCCAGGTGGAAGTGGACGCCGACCAGGTCCAGGTTCGGAGCGGCGAGCGCCTGCCGGATGGCGAGCTCCGCGTGCCCCGTCTCCACTGAGAAGCCGAACTTGCTGTCCAGTATGCCGGTCGTGGTGTGGACGTGTGTGTGAGGGTCGACGCCGGGCGAGAGGCGGAGCATTACGTCCTGGACGGCGCCTCGGGACCCGGCCAGGGCGTCCAGCATCTCCAGCTCGTGGAAGCTGTCCACGACCACCCGGCCCACGCCGTAGTCGAGCGCCAACTCCAGCTCCTCGGGCGTCTTGTTGTTGCCGTGAAAGTAGATGACGTCTGCCGGGAAATCGATGGCCTTGCCGAGCGCCAGCTCGCCGCCGGACACCACGTCCAGGCCCAGGCCCTCTTCCATAGCGAGCCTGCCGATGGCCGGGTTCAGGAAGGCCTTCGAGGCGTAGGCCACCAGCGAGTTTTCGTACCGACTGGCGAACTCGGTGACGAAATCGCGGCACATCTGCCGCAGCGTCGTCTCGTCGTACACGTACAGCGGCGTGCCGAACTCGGCTGCGAGGTCGACTGCGTCGCAGCCGCCCAGCTCCAGCCGGCCGGACTCGTTCACGCCCGCGGTCATAGGAAAGAGGCTCTGGTTTTCAAATTGCATTTTGTCGTCCCGGTCTTCGCGCCGCGCGAAGATGCCATTGAGGAATGTGATGAAGGGGTTCGCCTCCCCATTTTATAGCACGGCGCGGCGGGACGCCAATTCAGCGCATCCGGGCGGAATCGGCGGTCAACCGGCGGGACCAGGCGCCAATCAACTGCTCAGAGGCGGCTACCGATGAATCGATTTATCGCGCCAGATTGCTATAATCCCAGTAGCGGTGCGTTCTCGAGTTTCTCCAAGGGGTTTTTCGCTATGCGTTTTCTCGTAGACAGGTGGCGTAACATTGGTACCAAGCTGTACCTGGCGCTGGGTTTCGCGGTGTTGCTCACCCTGGTTTCCAGTTCCGTGGGTGTTTACCACTTCGAGCGCAGCGGCGACCTCAACTATCAGGCCGAGACCAAGTCGGTGCCCGCGCTGGAGGCGGCCTGGGCGGCGGCGCGCGAGGCGGGCAGATTGCGCGAGTTGGCGCTACGGCTGTTGACCGGCGCCGAGGACCTGCCGGAGGGATCGGTGGACCAGTCCCTGGCAGATCTGGAGGCTGCCCTGGCAGGCGCCACCACGTTGCCGGCCCTGCAGACCGACGCCCAGGCTGTGCAGGACGCGGCCTATGACCTGGCTGAGGTGATCGACACCATCTCCGCTAACCGCGTGGCCGCTCAGCAGGCCGGCCTGGACGCGGCGTCCTTGCGCCAGGATCTGTCCTCACTCCCCGCTGGCACGGAGACGTCCGGCGAGGGCGTGCGCGTGCTGGAGCAGGCGCTCCGGGCCGGGGACGGAGAGGCCCTGGATGCGCTGTGGGAGGACTTCAAGGCCTTGACCGCCGGTGGTCTGGAGCAGCGAATCGTCTCCCTCGGCGGAGGCGACCAGGGAGTGTTCGCGGTCCGCCGCCAGCAGTTGGCTTTGCAACAGCGAGAGCAGGGGCTGGTCGCTGACTTCGGCAGCAACAGCGCCGTTCTGGAAGAGTCGACGGCAACCCTGCTGGACGGGGCGAGGTCCCACAACACGGCCACGTTGCGGATGACCGTCGAGAGTTTCGACGAGGGCAGGATACTGCTGTTCGCGATTGGCGTCGTAAGCGTCATTGCGGCCACCCTGGCCGCCTGGCTATGGGTGGGGAACGCCGTGATACGGCGGCTCTCACGCATGTCCGAGCGTATGAACACAATGGTCGGTGGCGACCTTGAAACTCCGGTGCCGGAAGTGGGTGAGGACGAAATCGGACAGCTCGCCCAGAACCTGGAGCACTTCCGCCAACAGGCCCTGGAGGTGCAGCGCCTCAACCTCGTCGAGCAACTCTACGGCGAGCTGCGCGAGACCAACGCCGAACTCCAGCGAATGCAGGACCGCCTGGTCGCGCAGGAAAAGCTAGCCGCCCTGGGCCAGCTGGTCTCCGGAGTAGCACACGAAATCAACAACCCGCTGAACTTCGTCAAGAACTTCTCAGAGGGGTCGCTGGAACTGTACGGCGAACTGACTGAAGTGCTGGACGGTTACCGCTCCGGCATGTCGAAGGAAGACGTCGCTCTGCTGGACGAAATCAAGGATGAGCTAACCCAGAATCTCGACCGGATCGCCAGTAGCAGCGAGCGGGCCATCGCAATCGTGCAGCGGATGCAGAGGCTGAGCGCCGACAGAGGCACGCGGACGATGACCGACATCAACTTCACTCTGCGGCAGTCGGTCCAGCAGGAATGCGAGTCTTTCGTTTCCGAATGGACGGACTTTCAGGTCGCCCCCGTCTTCGACTTCGACGACTCGGTCGGGGAACAGATTGTGGTTGAGCGGGACTTCGGCGAAGCCGTGATGAACCTGGTGTCCAACGCATGCGCCGCCATGCGCTCCAAGCAGGGTGAACTGGGAGAGGCCTACGAGCCGGCGTTAACCGTATCCAGCCGCCTGGCAGATGGCCTTGTCGAAATCAAGGTGAGAGACAACGGCACCGGAATTGCCGACGACATGGTGGGTCACATATTCGATCCATTCTTCACCACCAGCGAAGGCACGGAGGGCACGGGGCTGGGCCTGTCCATCACCGCCGACGTGGTGCGCGATCTGGGCGGCGACCTGCTGGTGGACACGGTGCACGGAGAGTACGCCGAGTTCATCATTCGGATACCGGCGACATCCGAGTCCCGCGAGTCGGGCGTGCAAAAGGTGGCCAGGTCTGTGTAGCTGGCTGTCCGCGTCTAGCGTCTCCTCAGAATCAGGTACGCGAATGCGATGCCTGCAACCACGAGGATTGGGACCAGCACGACTACGAGCGTAAGGCGCTCCCTGCCTGCCGAGGTCACCAGGTCCAGTGCGCCGCGCGTCCGCTGGGCCAGTCCGGATTCCGCCAAGGCCGATGGGGTTGGAGGATCGACGAGCAGCGCCGTCGCCGGAGTGGGCGTAGGTCGTGGGGTCCGGGTGGGCGTGGGCAAAGGCGTCGGGCTGGGAGTCGGTGTGGGTGTATCCGAGCGTACGGCCAAAGGCGTCGGCGTGGGTAGCGATGTGGGCGTCGGTGTGGGCGTCGGCGTCGCCGCTGGAGTCGGCGTGGGCGTCGGCAGAGGCGTCGGTGAAGGTGTCGGAACGGGCGTTGGCGTCGGCGTCGGCGCCACCAGGACAACGGGGGCGCGTGTCGCCACGATCCTGATGGGTGTCGGCGTCGGTGTGGCGGCCGCCGAAGGCGCGTCCGAGGAGTCGGAAGTCGACCTCCGGGGCGCGGGAGTGGGAATCGGCGTCGGTCTGGCCACCAACTGGGGCACCGGTGTGGGTACCGGCGTTGGCGTCCTCACCGTTATCGGCGCCGTGTCGTCGTTGACGATGGTCCCGGTCGCCTCCGCGTCGGCGATCCTCACGCCCGAAAGCAGCGTGCTCGTGGCCGAAATCATCACCACGAATCTCTCGGACGGCTCAATCACACCGTCCCCGAACGTCTCGATCGTGATGGTCCTGGTTGCGCCGGGGCCGGAGTTGGCGGCAAACGTCACCGTGCCAGTCGCCACGGCGTCGTAGTCGACATCCGCCACGGCCGTCTCGTCCGCGATGGCCCAGATGAGGCTCACCTGTTCGGACACGGACGCGCTCAGCGTGACGATGAACTCGATCTCCCTTCCC
Organism: Dehalococcoidia bacterium; assembly: GCA_965204815.1. GTDB lineage: Bacteria > Chloroflexota > Dehalococcoidia > Lucifugimonadales > CATOSD01 > CATOSD01. Next base: position 1,866,714 of record OZ242014.1, on the reverse strand, counting down.
TCGGAGGCCCTGGCGTCGGAGATGGTGATGCGGGCGCTGTCGTCGTTGGTAATGCTCCCATTCCCCACACCGTCGGCGATCCTCACGCCCGAAAGCAGCGCGCCCGAAAGCCTCACCCTGAAGCTCTCCACAGGCTCCACCACCGCGTCCTCCACCGTGTTCACCGTGACGGTCGTTGTGGCGCCCGCGGCGGAGTTCGGGCCGAAGGACACCGTTTCGCCGGACACGGCGGTGTAGTCGGCGGGCGCAACGGCAGTCCCGTCCGCCGTCGACCAGGTGAGCGTCACCTCCTGGGACACCGACGCGCTCAGCCTGACCACGAACACGGCGCTCTCCCCCTCCTCCGCGCGGGCGTCCGTGATGGTTATGTCCGCCCTGTCGTCGTTCGTTATCCTGCCGGTCGCGACGCCGTCGGTGATGCTAACCCCCTCGAGCAGCGGCGAACTCGTAGCAAGGCTCACACTGAAGCTCTCGACGGGCTCCACCACCACGTCCTCGGCCGTGTCGACCGTGACGGTCATCGTGGCTTCGGCGTCTGGGCCGGCCCGGAAGCGCACCGCGCCCGACGGCACGGCGGTGTAGTCGCTCCCGACCACTGCCGAGCCGTCGGCGGTGGTCCAGGTGAGATCCACGTCCTCGGACACCGGCGCGCTCAGCCTGACCACGAACACGACGCCCTCCCCTTCCTCCGCGCTGGCGTCCTCAATGGTTATGTCCGCCCTGTCGTCGTTGGTAAGGGTCCCCGTCGCCATTCCATCCGTGATGCTCACGCCCGCAATCAGCGAGCTCGTAGCAAGCGTCACCGTGAAGTTCTCGACACGCTCCACCATCCTCTCCTCGGCCGTGACGACCGTGATGGTCGTGGTGGCGCCCGGGGCGGAGTTAGCCGGGAACGACGCCGCGCCCGACGTCACGCGCGTGTAGTCGGCGGGCGCAACAGCCGTCCCGTCCGTGGTGCTCCAGTCGACCCTCGTAACCTCGGAGACCGACGCGCTCAGCCTGACCACGAAGTTGACACGATCCCCTTCCTCCGCGCTGGCGTCGTCGATAGTTATGGTGGCTGTATCGTCGTTGGTTATGCTTCCGATTCCCACACGGTCGGTGATTTCCACGCCCGCGAGCAGCTCGCCCGCGGCAGTGAGCGTTACCCGGAAGTTCTCGACAGGCTCCACAATTGCCTCTTGTTTCGTCTGCACCGTGACGGTTCTCGTGACGCCGGCGGCCGAGTTGGCCGGAAACGACACCGTGCCCGACGGCACGGCGGTGTAGTCGTCGGGGGCCACAGCCGTGACGTCGGCGGTGCGCCAGGTGAGGCTCACGGCCTCAGAGACGGATTTGCTCAGCCTGACCGTGAACGTGACGCTGCCCCCCTCGACGGCAGTGCCGTCCGTGATGGTTATGTTGGCCGCGTCGTTGTTGGTTATCCTGCCGGTCGCGACGCCGTCGGTGATGCTCACCCCGTCAATCAGCGTGCTCGTAGCAAGCGTCACCGTGAAGTACTCTTCAGGCTCCACAACCTGGTCCTCGGTCGTCTCGACCGTGATTGTCGTTGTGGTGCCCGGGGCGGAGTTCGCTGGAAACGACACCATCCCCGAGGTGACAGCCACGTAGTCGGTCGACGACGCGGCCGTCCCGTCCGACGTCCGCCACGTGACAACCGTTTCTTTAGAGACCGACGCGTCCAGCTTGACCATGAAGTTGACACGCCCCCCCTCATCCGCCTCGGCGTCCGCGATGGTTATCTCGGCCATGTCGTTGTTGGTTATGCTCCCGTCGGCGCTGGCGCCGGTAATGCGCACGTTCGCGGGTGGCGTGCCCGAAATCGTCACCCTGAAGCTCTCGTTAGGCTCCACCACCTTGTCGTCGACCGTCCGGACCGTGAAAGTAGTGGTGGTGGAGAGGGCGGCGAAGGACACCGTGTCCATGGTCGCGTCGAAGTCGTTGGACATCGTCCCGTCGCCCATGCCCCCGGCGACTTCCCAGGACAAGTCGACCATCTGGGACACCGGCGCGGTCAGCGTCACGGTGAACACCACATCCGCCCCCTCGCTGACGGTACCCCCGCCGTCGATAGAAATCGTGGCCATGTCGTTGTTGAGTATCGTCCCGGTCGCCATTCCGTCGGTGATGCTCACCCCATCGAGCAGCATGCCCACGGCATCAAGCGTCACCGTGAAGGTCTCGTCGGGCTCCACCACGTTGTCCGAAGTCGTCTCGACCGTAACGGTCATGGTGGCGCCGGGATCGGAATCTGCTGGGAACGTGACCTGGCGCGGCGTCACGACGGCCGTGTAGTCGTCCCCGGCCATAGCCGTCCCGTCCGACGTCGACCACGTGAAACTCGAAACCTCAGAGACCGACGCGGTTAACGTGACGGTGAACATGACACCATCCCCATCCTCATTCGCGCTGGCGTCCGCGATCATTATGGTGGCGGTGTCGTTGTTGGTGATCGACCCGGTGGCCTCCTTTTTGGCGAAGCTCACGTTGGCAATCATAGTGGTCGTAGCAAGCGTCACCTTGAAGCTCTCGACAGGCTCCACCACCTCGTCGTCGACCGGATCGACCATGAAGGTAGTGGAGGTGGAGAGGGCGACGAGGGGCACCGTGCCCGTCGCCATCACGAAGTCGTTGGGCATCGTCGGGTCGTCCGTGTCCCCGGTGACTTCCCAGTTGAGTACCACCTCTTGCGACACTGGATAGTCCAGCGTCACGGTGAACGAGGCCATCCCCCCCTCACTGACGGCGCCCGCGTCCGCGATGGATATCTCGGCATCGTCGTCGTTCGTTATCGTACCGGCCCCCACGTTGTTGTTAGAGTCGACAGTCACGCGGCCGGGCAGGTTGTTGCCCGTAATCGTCACCTTGAAGTTCTCGCCGGGTTCCACCACCTTGTCCTGCATTGTCTGTACCGTGAACATCTTGGTAGTTGAGAGAGCGTCAAAGGACACCATGCCTGTGGTCGCCATGAAGTCGTCGTCCATCGTCGGATTGCTCGTACCGCCGGTGACGGTCCAGGCCAGGTTCACCGCCTGGGAGACCGGATGGCTCAGCGTCACGGTGAACGTGGCCATCCCCCCCTCGTTGACGGCATCCGCGTTGCCGATGGTAATGGTGGCCGTGTCGCTGTCGTTGGTTATCGTACCGGTCCCCACGTCATTGTCATCGTCGACAGTCACGCGGATTGGCAGCTCGCCCACAAGCGCCGAAATCGTCACCGTGAAGGTCTCGTCAGGCTCCACCACGTCATCATCCATGGTCTCGACCAAGATGGTAGTGGTGGTAGAAAGGGCGCCGAACATCACCATACCTGTGGTCGTGGCCGTGTAGTCGGTCGACGACGCGGCCGTGCCGTCGGCGGTAGACCAGGTGAGGCTCACGGCCTGGGAGACCGGCTTGCTCAACGTAACTGTGAACTGGGCGTCGGCCCCCTCGACCGCGCTCGCCGCGGCGGCGATGGATATGGTCGCCATGTCGTTGTCGGTTATCGTACCTTCGGCGCTGGCGTTATCGACATCGAGGGTCACGCCCGCAATCAGCGGCGTGCTCGTCGAAAGCGTCACCGTGAAGCCCTCGTCAGGCTCCACCACATCGTCGTCCTTCGTCATAACCGTGATGGTAGTGGTGGCGTTGGGGGCGGAACTGGTGGCGAATAAGACCGTGCCGGTAGTCGTGGCGAAGTCGTCTGCCGTCGCCATGGAAGATTCGGAGATACTCCAGTTCAGGCTCACCGCCGCGGAGGTCGTCGTCGCCGCGTTCAGCGTCACGACGAAATCGACGCTGCCTCCCTCCATGACGGTCTGGGCGTCGGGAGAAATCGTTATCCGGGTGTCCTGCGGGTCCTGCGTGAGCGCCGGCGGCGGGGGCGACAGCGCCAGATGGGCCAGCAGCGCGCCGGCCGCCAGCGCGCAGACCAGCGCCAGGATGCGAAGTCTACCTGCCGCCGTCTTCGTCGTAATGTTCAGGAAGATCATTCTCGGGAATCGTCGAGTTCGAGTACGCTCGTCAGGGAAGTATACTTGATGTTCAAGCGTGGGAACTGTCGATTCTGACCAAACCACAGCAACGAGACTTTTTTGCTATACAGTTGCCGCGGGCAGGGCCCCTTCATTCTCCACCGCCACGCCCGCTAGCCGGAATCACCCCGAAAATCGTGTCCCAAACCTTCCCAACCGCGTAACCCAAACGCCACACCCCTTCTCATCTGTGCGCAATCCGTTCCCATCTGTGTCACGAAAATTCCCACAATCAGGCCCACTCTCACGATCTTATGTCAACTAGCCCCGCCTTCCGCTTGTCCCTTCCCTCTTGATGGGCGAAGAGCCTGCCCTGAGCCTGTCGAACGGGTTAGGATGGGGGTGACGGCTCAGGCACAACCCAGGAATTAGCCAAGCCCTTCCCTGTCAGGACGCGTCTGTGTGCGCCTGTGTCCCTGACCACCCCCTTGATTCTACAGCACGCACGTGCTATTCTCTACCTGCGAGGCGTTGTGTCCGCCGGTTGTGGAGCAGGGGCCGGTTTCAAACCCGCCCGCCCCCTGCCCAACGCCACCATCGCGTTGCTGTCACATTCTGCGCCACGCCTGCGCCAAACTTAACACCGGTGTACCGCGAATGAACAGAAAGAGGACATGCCGCCCAGCTACGAATTGGGCAGCATGTAGCAGAATTGAGCAGATATTTTCGTAAGGCCCCGCCCAAAGGCGCCGACCTTTCCATTCCGAGCGCAGCAGAGGAATCTAAAGCCCCACGCTGAGCCTCTGCCGCGGCGCATAACGCTTGACACCGGGACGCAAACCCGCTAAAGTCCAAATTCGCCCCGCCAAAGTGTTGACACACCTGCGGCGAAGGCATAAAATGATACACCCCTCACTAAAGAGGGGCGGCACCTTAACAATTGGATAGTGGAAGGAAACAATTCTTGCAGAGTTTGATCCTGGCTCAGGACGAACGCTGGCGGTGCGCCTAATGCATGCAAGTCGAACGGACGGCTTAGATTCGTCTTTGTCGTTAGTGGCGGACGGCTGAGTAACACGTAAGTGACCTACCCTGAAGAGGGGGATAACCCCGAGAAATCGGGCCTAATACCCCGTAAGCTCCGGCCTCTAAGGTGGCCGGAGGAGAGGTTCTCGACTCGTTCGGGTTCCGCTTTAGGAGGGGCTTGCGGCCTATCAGGTAGTTGGTGGGGTAATGGCCTACCAAGCCGAATACGGGTAACCGGTGTGAGAGCATGATCGGTCAGAGGGGGACTGAGACACGGCCCCCACTCCTACGGGAGGCAGCAGCAGGGAATCTTGCGCAATGGGCGAAAGCCTGACGCAGCGACACCGCGTGGGGGAAGAAGGCTCTAGGGTCGTAAACCCCTTTTCTCAGGGAGGAGAATGGACAGTACCTGAGGAATAAGGTACGGCTAACTACGTGCCAGCAGCCGCGGTAATACGTAGGTACCGAGCGTTGTCCGAATTTACTGGGCGTAAAGGGCGCGTAGGCGGCTTGTTAAGTCTTATGTGAAATCTCCCGGCTCAACTGGGAGGGGACATGGGATACTGGCAGGCTCGAGGGCAGTAGAGGGAAGCGGAATTCCCGGAGTAGTGGTGGAATGCGTAGATACCGGGAGGAACACCAGAGGCGAAAGCGGCTTCCTGGGCTGTCCCTGACGCTGAGGCGCGAAAGCGTGGGGAGCAAACCGGATTAGATACCCGGGTAGTCCACGCCCTAAACGATGGATACTAGGTATGGGGGGTATCGACCCCTCCCGTGCCGCAGCTAACGCAATAAGTATCCCGCCTGGGGAGTACGGCCGCAAGGCTAAAACTCAAAGGAATTGACGGGGGCCCGCACAAGCAGCGGAGCGTGTGGTTTAATTCGATGGTAAGCGAAGAACCTTACCAGGGCTTGACATGCTTCTGAAACCCCGTGAAAGCGGGGCCTCCTTCGGGACAGATGCACAGATGTTGCATGGCTGTCGTCAGCTCGTGCCGTGAGGTGTTGGGTTAAGTCCCGCAACGAGCGCAACCCTTGTCGTTAGTTACTCTGTCTAGCGAGACTGCTCCTAAAAAGGGAGAGGAAGGTGGGGACGACGTCAAGTCAGCATGGCTCTTACGCCCTGGGCTACACACACGCTACAATGGCCGGTACAGAGGGTCGCGATGATGCGAGTCGGAGCTAATCCCACAAAGCCGGCCCCAGTTGGAATTGCAGGCTGCAACTCGCCTGCATGAACGCGGAGTTGCTAGTAACCGCAGGTCAGCACACTGCGGTGAATACGTTCCCGGGCCTTGTACACACCGCCCGTCACGTCATGGAAGTCGGCAACACTTGAAGTCGCTGGGCCAACCCGCAAGGGAGGTAGGCGCCGAGGGTGGGGCTGGTAACTGGGACGAAGTCGTAACAAGGTAGCTGTACCGGAAGGTGCGGCTGGATCACCTCCTTTCTAGGGAGACACTCCAATACCCGCCGCCCGGCTCACGCCGGTCACAGGGAAAAACGGAGCTACTCCTAGGTCGATCGGTGGGTGGGACGCCAAAGAAGTCGGGTCGAGCCGGATCTGCCTCTGGCAGAGGAGCTCCTCGACAACCGAAGCGTCTCCCTGAGAAAACCCATCGCCTACTCACTTAGCTAAACTCAATGTTTCCTTCCACTATCCAACTGTTAAGCGCATACCCAAGGGGCGGGCCTGGCGCAGGCCGGCCCCTTATCTTTGCCGGCCGCCAGGAGCTTATCCGGTTATTCCCTTCCCCCTCGATGGGGGAAGGTTAGGACCCACAAGTCCCTTCCCCCTTGATGGAGGAAGGTTAGGATGGGGGTGAAGACCGAGTCCTCTCCCCACTCCCGCGGTGCCGCGCAACCCGGGGCTGTAGCTCATCAGGGAGAGCGCCTGCTTTGCAAGCAGGAGGTAGGGGGTTCGAGTCCCCCCAGCTCCAGTCCTGTCTGGGGACACATGATTCAGGTGTGGCTCACCATCGCTCGTAAGCATAAGCTATCGTTGACACCCTATCACCCCTGTGATAGCCTGCGCCAATACCGACCCAGCTCACGGTTCGCTAGGCAATTGCCACACAGCTTGCCGACTGGGAACGTCTTACACCCCTGCCCCGCAAAGAGGAGTGTTCACATAAGTTCTTCGCAGTGAAACGCTGCCAGAGCAATTGTGAGCTACGACACTCGCTGCTTGACCACTCGAGGAAGCGTAAGGGTCCTTAAGGCAACCGCTCAACCGGAGGGAGGCCCATCGATGGCTACCTGGCTCAAAAGGCACAAGTTCCTATTGGCAGTTCCGGCGGTGTTGTTGCTGATGATGAGCGTGTTGGCCTGTGGTACGGAGGAACCGGCCCCCACGCCTGTGCCGACACCGACGCCCGTCGACATTTCGGCGATTGTCCAGCAGGCGCTGGCGGGCCAGCCGCAGGGAGTCACGGCTGAGGAGATGGCGAGCGCCATACAGGCCATACAGTCGGCGCTCGCGGCCCAGCCCGGCCTGAGCAGCCAGGACGTGGCCTCGGAGGTCGCCAAGGCCCTAGCGGCGCGGCCGGGAGTTACCACGGAGGACGTGGCCTCCGCCATCGCATCCGCGTTAGAGGAACGGCCAGGGGTAACGACTCAGGACGTGGCGACCGAAATCGCCAGGGCGCTCAGGGCACAGCAGCCCGGCGTCACCGAGGATCAGGTCGCTTCTGCCATCCAGGCTGCCCTCGAGGCGAGACCGGGCGTAACCGAAGATCAGGTCGCCATGGCCATAGAGAGCGCACTGGCCGCACAGCAGACAGAGATACAGGGAGCGGTCGAATCCGCCGTGGCCGCAGCAATGATGGCCGAGCCTTCCGGCGAGCCCGAGGGAACGATCGACGTCGGCAGAGCGGAGCTCGGGGCCTACATATGCGACCCCAAGCACACCGCTGGCGTGGCGGATGTGGGCATGCAGGGCCACGAAACCCTCTTCACCGTTAACACCAGGGACGAGATCGTGCCCGAGTTGGCCAGGAGCTGGGAGCTCTCCGATGACATGCTCACCTGGACGTTCGAGCTGAACAGAGGAGTCACCTTTACCAAGGGATACGGCGAACTCACCGCCGCAGATGTCGTATTCACAATCATGAGAGGCACGGAGGAGGGCTCTGCCTTGCCGCGTGCAGGCGCGCTGAGAGGGATGTGGCAGAACCCGGAGGGCTCTGTCGAAGTCGAGGGCGATTACACCATTCGAGTCAACACCGGCGAGCCCTCTGTTGGCATGTTGGCCGAGATGTCCTGCCCGTACTGTGCTTACATTTTGAGTCAAAAGCAGGTCGAAGAAGTCGGATGGGAAGCGGCCAGCGACAATTGCGCTACTACCGGCCCCTGGGACGTAGCCGAACACCGGACCTCGGACTTCTTCTCGTGGGAGGCGGTGGAGGACCACTGGCGCAAGACTCCCGACTTCGCACAGTTAACGCTCCATGAAGTGCCGGAGGAAACTACCAGGTTAGCGGGCTTCCAGACGGGAAGGTTGGACACATTCGTCATGGCGTTTGACACGCTACCGGAGGTGGAGAAGATTCCGGGCGCGAAACTGATGGAAAGCTCGCCGGGCGCCACGATGCACTTCGGCATATACGGCAACTACTACGTCACGGAACGGCCCGGATACGACCCTTCTCTGCCCTGGATATCCTCCTCGGCGGACGTGAACTCGGCTGAGTGGGAAAAGGCGCGAAAAGTCAGGAAGGCGATGACAATCGCCATCGACCGGGAGACCATCGTCAACGAATTGGTGAGGGGCCTTGGCGAGCCGCTGACGTTGTGGGGATGGGAGAACAAAGAAGACAAGCTGCCGCCGGGTGTCAAGTGGTCCTACGACCCTGAGATGGCGAAGCAACTTCTGACCGAGGCAGGTTATCCCGACGGCTTCGATGCCAGGCTCATGGTTTATCCGCGCCAAGTGCCGGGCGATGTTCAGGCGTGCACGGCCATTGGCGGTATGCTGGAGAAGGTTGGCATTCGCGTCGAAATGGCGCCGATGCCCTACGCGAGCGCCTCGCCGCTGATCCGAGGCCGAGATTGGAGCCACCTCAACTGCCATGGCACCAATGCGACAAGAGAGCCGCTTCGTCTGATGGGTCTGATGCTCAGCACGTCGGGTTTCAACATGGGCTTCGAACACGAGACGGTGGACCGGCTTGTGGGCGAGGCAAGGGTGATATTCGACACGGCCGCGCGGTTCGACAAGCAGCGCGAGGTAGCGCAGTTCGTCTTCGACAACTCGCTGGAGGCCGGAGTCTACACCGTTTCGCTCGTTTGGCCTCTCGGGCCCGACCTTGACCCGTGGTTTGCCGACCACCAGGACCGGGGCGACCCGCGAGCGCTGACAGCACTCGAATGGGCAAGGCACCGCCAGTAACGCCCCTAGGTTTGCTCCTGGCAAGCTGACCGGAAGCTGCTGGCCGAGCTGGCAGGTGGGCGTGGCCAAAGCCTCGTCCCACCTGCTTCGCCCCTGCCCGGCTTTCCGACCCCGACAGACGACGCTCCATCGGTTGGAGCTCTCCGACTCTCCTTACTTGAGGCGATAGGCATAGAGCACTGAGATCTCATGACACGCTTCCTGATAAGGCGCATAGCAGTCACTCTCGTCACTCTATTCCTCGTCTCCATCGTCGTCTTCTTGCTGGCCCGTATCGCAGGGGACCCGAGGTCTCTCATGCTGGACCCCTGGGCTACCGACGAGGATTGGGAGAACCTGGGGAAAGAGTTGGGGCTGGACAAGCCCATTCAGCACCAGTACTGGCTGTTCCTGACGGGCCTGCTCAGAGGAGACATGGGCAATTCGTTCTCCGAGCGGCGCCCGGTGAGGGACGTCATTCTCGAACGCCTGCCGGCCACCCTGCAACTGGGCCTGAGCGCCTTCGCGTTTTCACTGATCGGCGGCATGTCGCTCGGCATACTCGGAGCGGTGAGACGTGGGGGCGGGCTGGACCTGGCGGGCAAGGTGATCGCCCTGATAGGCCAGTCGGCCCCAACCTTCTGGATTGGCATAATGCTGATCTTTTTCTTTGCCGTGCGGCTGGAGTGGCTGCCCTACGCCGGGAGAGAAGACTGGAGAAGCTTCATCCTGCCCTCTGTAACGTTTGGATGGGCCGTCATGGCGGCTAACCTTCGCATCATGCGCTCGGCGATGCTGGACGAGCTGGACTCAGAGTACGTGAAGTTTGCAAAGTCTAAGGGCGTCCCTGGCCGCGACGTCGTTTGGAAGCACACCCTTCCAAACGCTCTTATTCCGCCACTCACTATGGCGGGACTCACGCTCGGCAGTATGGTGACGGGGTCTCTCATTACGGAGACTGTGTTCGCATGGCCCGGGTTGGGCAACCTCGCATGGCGAGCGGTCAGGCACGCCGATTACACGCTGCTTCAAGGGGTAGTCATCATGTTTACGATGGCATACCTGGCAGCGGCATTTCTGGTCGACGTGCTGTATGCCCGCATAGACCCCAGGATTCGCCTGGCATAGTGCTTGAGTACGAGTTATGGCCGACGAAACAAGGCTGAGCCTGGCGCTTCGAGTGAGGGGACTGCGACCGGCTATGCTGCTGCGTTACGCCAGGCGGCTACCTATCATTCCGGTTCTGGTTCTCGCGCTGGTGGTGGCCGACGGCGTTCTGGCCCCTTGGCTGACTTCGCACAACCCCAGAGTAGGAGAGCTGTCCGAGCGGCTCCTCCCGCCCATGTGGATAGATGGAGGAAGCAGCGACCACATCCTGGGAACCGACCAGCAGGGCCGGGACATATTCGCGAGAATCAGCTACGGCGCGCGCGTGTCTCTCATGGTTGCGGCGGTAGTGCTGCTGGTAGGCGGGGGCATCGGCACCATCCTGGGCCTGATCTCCGGCTGGTACGGAGGCCTGGTCGATGAGCTGATAATGCGCGTTGTGGACATCTTCATGGCCCTGCCGCTCATTCTGGTCGCCCTGGTCTTCGTTGTGGCCCTCGGCCCTTCCTTCGGAGTCTTGCTGCTGATTATGGGGCTGTGGATCTGGGTGCGCTTCGCACGCATGGTGCGCGGAGAGGTGCTCAAGCTCAAGGAGATGGACTACATAGCCCTCGCGCAGGTGGCCGGCGCCTCCACCCCGCGCATACTGATCAGGCACCTTTGGCCGGGCGTCCGCAACACCGTAACGGTCGTGGCCACGCTCCAAGTAGGCCTGGTGATCATCCTGGAGGCGAGCCTGAGCTTTCTGGGCGCGGGCATTCCTCCACCCGAACCTGCCTGGGGTTCTCTGGTAGCCGAGGGACGAGATGTGCTCGCCGGAGCCTGGTGGGTCTCCACCATGCCCGGCCTGGCCATTCTGGTGACGGTGTTGTCGCTGAACCTGTTCGGCGACTGGCTGAGGGATACGCTGGATCCCAAGCTTCGCCAGCAGCTCTAGCCGAATCGCGGCCATGTGTCCGGTGGAACGCGGCGAACAACCGAGACGCAACAGGAGGAGAATTGCCGGACTACACCTTTGATCACGTTCACCTGATGAGTAGAGACCCAGACGGGCTGGTCGAGTTCTGCCGGCGAATGTTCGGCGCCACCGTCATCGCTACGTCGGTGGCGGGGGGCGTCAGGACTGTCATGCTGGATTTCAGCGGGCGGCGGGTTCACGTCACGGGGGGCGAACTTGCCGACGGACCGGCTGGGCCTCACTACGGCGTGGACCACTTTGGCCTCAGCACCGACGACATGGACGCGGCGGTCGCCGACCTCAGGTCGAAAGGCGCCTGTTTCAGCCAGGAACCGGCCATGCCCCGCCCTGGTGTGAGGACCGCCGAGATCACAGGCCCCGACAACGTTCGCATAGAACTCGTGCAGTGGATGGGCGAGGGGCCGGCCGACACATCCCACCCTACTTACAGATAGTAGCGCTGCTTCTTGACCGTCTCTTCGTACTCTTCGCGTGCCCTTAACACGGCGGCGCTTTCCGAGACCTCGGACATCGGTACGTCCCACCACGAGTCGTAGTTTCGCACGGCTTGCGAGGGGTCCGGCTCGACTACGATTACAGTGGTTCGCGGGGACTCCTTCGCTTCGATCAGGGCCTGCCGCAATTCCTCCCGACCGTCCACCCTTATGGTGTGGGCGCCCAGGGCGCGGGCGCTGGCGGCGAAGTCGATGGGCAGGTAGTCCCCGCTTAACTGACCGTCTTCACCCCGGGAGCGAAACTCCGTGCCGAAGCCCTCGCTCCCGGTTGCGTGTGAAAGGCGGTTGATGCTCGCGAAGCCGTGGTTGTCAAGGAGCACGATCGTGAGCTTGATCCCTTCCTGGATCGAAGTCAGTATCTCCGACGACATCATCAGGTAGCACCCGTCCCCCATCAACACGTACACGTCCCGGTCGGGGGCGGCCATCTTCGCGCCTAGCCCTCCGGCGATCTCGTATCCCATCGTCGAATAGCCGTGTTCCATCTGGTAGCCCTTCGGGTCCCTGGTACGCCACAGCTTGTGCAGGTCACCGGTCAGGCTCCCGGAAGCGCAGACGACCACGTCGCGCGGTCCTGAGAACGAATTGACGGCACCGATAACCTCGGCCTGCGTAATGTCCCCATCGCTCTCCGGATGATAGTACGCCTCGACCTCGTCGTCCCACTCCTGCCGCAGTTGGGCGACGGCGGCGACGTACTCGTCGGTGACGCGAAAGCCTGCCACGGCGGCGGACAACTCTTCCAGCGCAGCTCGCGCATCGGCAACGAGGGCTAGTGCATTGTGCTTGTGCGCGTCGATCTCGGCGACATTGATGTTGATAAAACGAACGTCTGGATGTTGGAACGCAGTCTTCGAGGACGTTGTAAAGTCGGTGTATCGTGTCCCAATGCCCACCACCAGGTCCGCGTCCCTGGCCAGCCGATTGCCCCCAGGCGCGCCCGTCACCCCCAGGGTCCCGACCGACTGAGAGTGTTGGTAGTGAACAGAGCCCTTGCCTGCGTGAGTCTCCGCCACCGGAATGCCTGTGCTCCGAGCGAACTCCGACAGCGCCTCCGTGGCCTCGCTGTATATGCACCCGCCTCCGGCGACGATCAGCGGAGTCTTACTGCCTCTTATCCACTCCGCCGCCCGCGCGAGCATCCCCTTGTCGGGAGGCGTGCGCGGAATCGTCCACACTCGCTTGGCGAACAGCTCCTCCGGGTAGCGGTAAGCCTCCGCCTGCACGTCCTGGGGCAGGCATAGCGTGACGGCCCCTGTGTCCGCGGGAGATGTCAGCACCCGCATGGCGTGCAGCATCGCGGCGATGAGTTGCTCTGGCCGATAGATCCGGTCCCAATAGCGAGAAACCGGCTTCAGACAGTCGTTCACGGAGATATCCAGCGTATGCTCGGACTCCATTGCTTGCAGATGAGGAGACGCCGTTCTACGCGCAAAGATGTCGCTGGGAAGAAGAAGCACCGGCAATCGGTTGACGGTCGCGCCAGCCGCCCCTGTGACCAGATTGGTGGAGCCGGGACCAATGGAGGCAGTGCAAGCAAAGGAACCGAGACGATTGCGCATTTTCGCGAAGCCGACGGCCATGTGGACGATAGCCTGCTCGTTGCGTCCCTGGAAGTAAGGGAAGTCCGGTGTCTGGTGCAAGGCCTGGCCGAGTCCGGCAACTATTCCGTGCCCGAAGATGCCTGCGCAACCCGCGAAGAAGCGGTGCTCCACGCCGTCCCGCTCTACGTACTGCTGCTTCAGGAAGTTCACCAGTGCCTGCGACGCAGTTAGTAGTTTGGTTTGCATATCTCTCACTTCACCAGTACCCGATAGGCTACAAGCGGTTCGCTAAAGTGTCAAACAGCGACTCAGATGGTATGTTTCGGATTGACACCCCATCTGCCGCGTGATGTAATTCCCACATAGACCCACAGTGTACGAGCCCAATGACTTGGTGCATAGAAGGCCTGATACGCGGGAGATGAGATGGCTGACTACCAAACGTACTTCAATGGTGAGTGGATGCCCTTCAGCCAGGTGAAGATCGATCCCAGCGACCGCGGCTTCCTGCTGGGCGACACGGTCTTCGACGCCGGCCGCACGTTTAACGGCAAGAGCTTTCGCATGAAGGAGCATGTCGACCGTCTGTATCGCTCTCTCAAGTACATACGGCTTGATCCGGGTCTTTCGCCAGACGAGATGCTGGCCATAAACGAGGAGGCCATCGAGCGCAATGAACACCTGAGAGCCGCTGCGGGGGACTTCGTGATCTGGACTTTCGTCACCAGGGGACCGGGCCGCTGGACGCACACAGCGGGGCCGCCCACCGTCTGCGTCAAGGTCCTTGACATTGACTGGGACAAGTACCTTCCTTCCTATCTGAATGGGGCGCACGCGGTAATTGCCCGAACCCGGAGCTACTCGGCCGACTCGCTGGATCCGAAGATCAAACACTTCAGCCGCATGAACTTCAACCTGGCGGAGTTGGAGGTGGCAGACATAGACCCTGAGGGATGGGCGCTGCTACTGGACTCGAACGGCAACCTTACTGAAGGAACAGGCTGGAGCGTATTTGTTGTTACCGACGGAGTCTTACGAGCGCCGCCCGACGACGCGATTCTCCAGAGCGTCTCCCGGCAGATGGTGTTCGACCTAGCCCACAAGTTGGGCATACCGGCGAGCCAGGAGAACCTTCAACCGTATGACCTCTACACTGCCGACGAGGTGTTCTTCACGGGAACCAGCCCCTGTATTCTCCCTGTCAGCAGGGTGGACAAGCGACAGATTGGCGACGGAAGCGTCCCACAGCCGATTACGCAACACCTCTTGGCCGCCTGGGGAGAGGAAGTGGGCCTTGACATTGTGGAGCAGGCCATCAATTTCGGACGCAAGGGCTAGACCGCCAATCAGGTAACCGTCCGGCTCAGTGTGGATGGCGTTACCGGAACGTTAGGACGTCCCGAGGATTGTCCACCAGGATGGCCTGTACCTGGGTTTCGCTGAAGCCCCTTCTTCTTAGCCGCGGCACTATGTTGTTGAGAATGTGGGCGTAGCCCTTGCCCCCATATCGCCTGTACTGGTACTTGTTCGACACGTCTTGGGCGATCACGATCTTGTCCAGATAGCCCTCGGCTACCAGAAACTCGATCCTGTCCAGCCTTTGATCGTCACTCGGCGGATTGTAGGTCCTGCTCGTTATGGAAAGATTGATCGCGGTGTCCTCGGTGCCGAAGCCGTCGTACTCGATGTAGCATCCGGTTTCCGCGAGACCCTTCAGCGCCCCGAGGTCGGTAATGCGGTCGTCGACGTGTCCCATAATCACTCGCTCGGGATCGACCCCTGCTTTAGCCATGAGGTCGATTACCTCAAATGGCGAACTGGGATTGGCGCCCGGGTGAACAAGGATGGGTGCCCCGGTCTCGTCCTGAGCCCGGACGGCGGCCCTCAGCACCTTTCGCACGTTTTCGGCCATCGGCCACACGCAGCCGAGCTCGCCTATGATGCCCGACCGGATGCCCGTCCAGCCCACGCCCGTGGTGATATCCTGCACCATCTCTGCGGAGATCTCGTCCTCTGTTCTCAGGTCCATATCCGTCGGATGGGACAGCGGCACGTAATATCCCGCCCCCATGATGACGTTGAGACCGGTGGCCCGGGAAATTCTGGCCAGCCCGACGGGATCCCGCCCCACGCCGATTGACGTGGCATCCACAAGCGAGTCTCCGCCGAACTGCTTGTACAGAGACACCTCCTCGATGGCGGTCTGCACGTCCCACAGCCTGCGATTGTCCAGGTTGTGCTCCCGCACCTGGCGAATGATCCCCAGCATGTCAACTGTGAGCGGGGCATCCACGTATGCCCTCTTGCTGGCTTCCTCAGGCTCGACGAAGTAGCACTCCCCGCTCATCAGAAGGTGCTCGTGCGTCACGGTGACACCAAGCTCTTCCGGCGCGATGGCACCCAAGACCGTGTGCACTTTGCCTTTCATTTCGGCGATGTCCAACGTCTCGCCCCCTTGCTATCCCTGTTCCGGCTCGAACCCGCCCCCGCGATTCACGCCGCCGCGGTCATTCCCTCTTCGGCTGGGCGAATGTCAACACCCTCCTGGGATTCTCGACCAGGATTCGGCTGATATCGTGCCCGGTGAATCCGTGGTTTCGCATTCTGGGGACCGTGTTCCGGAGAATGTAGAAGTATCCATGTCCGCCATATCTGACTAGATGTCTCTTGGATCCAATGTCGTGCGAAATCAGAATCTTGTCGGCATATCCGTGAGAGCTCAGCCATGCGATTCGATCAATGCGTGCGCCCTCGCCGGGTAGCTCTATCCCCAGGTTCAGAGCATGGTAGGAGTCCTCCCTGCCGAAAAGGTCCCACTCGATGTAACAGCCGCTCTCTGCCAGTCGCAGAAACACTTCCTTGCGAAACACGGTCCGCTCTATGTGGCCCATTATCACTCTTCCGAGGTCAGTACCCACTCTGTCAAGCTCATCCAGTATCTCCAAAGGAGCCCTCTCATCTCCCTGGCCTGGATGCACCGTTATGGACGCCCCAGTAAGTCGCTGGGCGCGGCCGGTGGCGCGAAGCACCTTGCGCTCGTTGACGGTCAGGGGCCAGGAACACCCCACTTCCCCAAGAATGCCGCTCCTAATGCCCGTGCCGTCCACGCCCTCCGTTACGTCGAGGACCATACGCTCGACGAGGTCATCCTCGGTTCGGCTGTCCATGTCGGGCGGATGAGCTTTCGAGGTGTAGTAAGACCCCCCCATCACGACGTTCAGGCCTGTCGCGCGCGAAACGACGGACAGACCCACAGGATCCCTCCCCAGGCCTACGGGCGTCACGTCCACTAGAGTCCCTCCACCGTGCTGCCCGAACAGCCTCGCCTCCGATATAGCGGTGTCGATGTCGAGGAGACGCCTGTCTTCGAGATTCGGTGCGGCGTAGTAACGTATCAGCCCTACGTTCTCCAGCGAGAGTTCCTCGAAGTAGAGCTGCTTGCCGGTGACCTGCGCGGGTGGTTGGGGGGCGTTGATGGGAGAGCCGTCCGCCAGGAGATGCTCGTGTGTGAGAGTGACCCCCAACAGTTCGGGTTCGATTGCGCCCAGCACGGTCTGCACTCTGCCCGTAAGGTCGCTCATCATACCGTTGCCTCCGTGGGATAACCAAGTTAACAGCGGCTCGGCGGCTCGCCCTGCTCGTCTGTGCCTCTACCCGGCAGTTGGCCCATCAGAGAAAAGGTGACACGCGACCAGATGCTCCGGAGATTGCTGTTCGAGGCGGGGTTCAAGCTGGGAGCAGTGCGTCATCGCATATGAGCACCTCGGATTGAATCGGCAGCCGGGTGGTGGGTCTAACGGCGACGGGACCTCCCCGGCTAGTATTACTCGGTCGCGCCTCATATCGGGATGCGACGGCAATGCCGAGGAAATCAGCGCCTTCGTGTACGGGTGAAGAGGGTTCTCGAACAGATCGTCCGCTTCCTCCACTATCTTGCCCAGGTACATAACACCGACCCGGTCGCACATGTGTCGCACTGTGGACAGATTGTGGGCTATGAGCAGATAGCTCAGACTGTATCGTTCCTGCAAGTCCTTCAGCAGATTCATAATCTGCGCTCGAATGGAGACGTCCAGTGCCGATACGGGTTCGTCCAGGACTATCAGGGCCGGGTTCAGCGCCAGCGCCCGTGCGATAGTGATGCGCTGTCGCTGTCCCCCGCTGAACTCGTGAGGGTAGAGTTCCGCCTGTGAGGAATGGAGCCCCACATCCTGCAGAAGCGAAGCCACTTTCGCCCGCAGATCGGCCCGCGAGATGTCTGAGTTCACCTCCAGAGGCTCTGATATGATGCTTCCTACCCTCATGCGCGGATTGAGCGAAGACCAGGGGTCTTGAAACACCGCCTGCACAGAGCTCCTGTATCTCCTTCTGCCAGCCTGGTTCAGGTCGTAGATGCTCTCGCCGTTGAAGCGTATTTCGCCAGACGTAGGCCGTTCGAGGCGCAGTATCATCTTGGCCGTCGTGCTCTTGCCGCACCCGGACTCCCCCACCAGCCCATACGACATGCCAGGCCAGATCTTGAACGAGACACCATCAACAGCTTTGAGCGAGCTCGAGTGGCGCCTCAGCACACCTCTGGAAACGGTGAAGTGCTTCCTGAGGTCCTCAACTTCGACCAGGGCTTCGTCAACCATTGACCGCAGCTCGCTCGTAGTTCACCAGCTTCCAACAACTGGCTGTGTGCCCCGGCTTAACGGATGTGTCGAGTGGGTACTCTTCGCGGCACACCTCTTCCGCGTAAGGGCACCTGGGCGCAAAGGAGCATCCGGGGGGAAGATCATAGAGCCTTGGAGGCTGCCCTTCGATAGAGTAGAGCCTGTCCACCTTCTCATCCAATTTCGGCAGAGACTCCAGCAGCGCCTGAGTGTAAGGATGTGAAGGGTTGTTGAAGATCTCCCTGACCTCGCCTTCCTCCACAATCTTGCCGGCGTACATGACGGCCACTCTGTCGCAGACGTCAGCCACAATCCCGAAGTCGTGTGTGATAAAGATCATCCCGACCCCAGTCTCCTGCTGCAACTGCTTCAGGAGTTGCAGGTACTGAGCCTGAATTGTCAGATCGAGTGAAGTCGTGGGCTCGTCTGCGATCAGCACCTCTGGCTGACAGGAGCTCGCGATCGCGCCGACGATTCTCTGGCGCATCCCGCCGCTCATCTGGTGGGGATAATCCCTGACGCGGGTCTCAGGCGCCGGGATGCGGACCAGCCTCAGCGCGCCGATCACCCGCCGAGCTAGCGCACTCCCGCTCAACCGCTGATGAATCTTCAGCGTTTCGCCCACCTGGTTGCCGATGTTGAAGACAGGGTTTAGAGATGTCATCGGGTCTTGGAAGATCATCGCAACGCGCTGTCCCCTGATGCGCTGCATCTGGCTCTCGCTCAGACTCAGAATGTCCTCGCCATTCAGGCCAACGAAGCCTCCTTCTATCTTGCCTGGTGGTGAGGGGATCAGTCTCATGATGGAAAGCGCAGTGACGGACTTGCCGGACCCGGATTCCCCCACAATGCCCAGAGTCTCCCCAACCCGGACGTCGAAGGTGACCCCATCCACCGCCTTTACCAGCCCCCACCTGGTGTAGAAGTAGACTCGCAGGTCCTGAACTTCCAACACTACGCCGTTGCTCATCCGAAATCCTGTCCACGTGATCCGCGATCAATCCGGTTCTCTACGAGATACGATGGGCACATAGTAGCGTTAGTAGGGTCCGGTATCAAGCTCGCATCTCGTTCTCTCAATCGACGCCAATTCGGCTAACTTTGTGGAACCGACACGTAACGCCATTCAGAGTAGAGATTGGAAGGGAACTCCTAGCACTGCATAACACGCCTAGCTCCCTTCTTTCCGCAACCCATTTCATGTGAGGCTGTGCGCTGATGGCGATGGTGGCACTCATTTGGCCGTCCACTGGAAGCCGCTCTTGACATAAGACCTAGCTGAATCAGAAAACAGAATGAGGATGATTCAGATCGCGATAACGAGTGGTTCCTTTTGCAGCGAACTCTAGACCATCAACGGGGACTAGAACTAATGGCTAAGGACAATTGTGTGGTAACAAATGTGGGAATAGAGGCGCATTATTGCCGTTCTCATAGCAAGATCCGAGTCCCCCCATCCACCAACTCATAGCCGTCACCAGCGGCGGCTTGAATGCCGCAGAGACCATTCGGAGAAGCCAGGTCCGCCACTGTTGCGGGGCCAATGCCCATCGTGAGGTCCAGTTCCGTCGAACCCTGCCTGTGCCGAACGGCCCGGACCGTTTGACGACGCCTCCGACCGGAGTTAGTGTGTCTGTGTAATCCACACCGCAGGGAACCGGTCTGGCGCTACAACTGCCACCATACTGGCGGGGCTGGTCTTCACGCTCCTTATCCTGATCCTGTTAGTGGTGTGCCGGGGCGTCGTGTAATCACAGAGGCCACGTGCCCAGGGCCTTGTGGCGACGCCGGCAACTGGGGTTGCTGACGAAGGCGACGATGGCCGCCTCAGGTTCATTCATGCGGACACTTTCGCTTGAAAAGCAGCATGGACGAAATCGCTTAGCAATTACACTGCCCTGGCGCGATAGTATCACTTACGTGTCAGGCAAAACGAAGCACCTGAAACGAGTTACGGAGGACGGCATGGAGATGACAGCGTGAACCGGACTCCCGCGCGCAGGAGTTGGCAATGTGGTCCGCAGTGGTTCGCTCGTCTGAGGGGCCGTCTCCCCTCGCCTGGAGGAGCCGTCCTAAGGCGCGCGCTCCTGGTTCTTGCCACGATTCTTCTGCTCCTCGGGGCCATCAATTTCGGTGTGGCCTGGTACTACTCCGGCGTGCTGTACGACCTCGCACTGGAAGTCCGCGCCGACGAGGTCGAGTACAACCTCACAGCCACCGCGGTGGGCGACGGCCTGGTCAAGCTGGAGAGCGGCCCTGAAGACGGGGAGTGGAGGCTACACGGCAAGTGGGGCCTGAGCTGGAATGGCGGCAATGGGATGATCGGCGACATCGTGGAGTACGAAGAAGCTGTTGTCGTGCGGCGTTTCACGCTGGTGGACGGCGCCCCGCCTCGCTCCACACCGGCCAAGGTGTCGAGCGACATCTTCCCGAACGATCCATACCTGGCATTTGGAATCGAGTACAGGGAGGTCCAGTTCGAATCGCCGCTGGGGACCCTGGACGCGTGGCGATTCGAGGGGGATGACGACACCTGGGCCATCTACGTACACGGCCATCGCGCCAAACCGGCAGACGGCCTGCCGTCATTGCCCACGCTGCACGAGCTCGGCATTCCGGCGCTGTTCATCACCTACCGAAACGACGAAGGGCAGCCCGGAGACCCCAGCGGCATCTACCAGTACGGCGTCACCGAATGGCGCGACCTGCACGCCGCGGTGGAGTACGTGCTGTCCCAGCCGGGGGCGGACGACGTCGTGCTTATCGGCCACAGCATGGGCGGTGGGATCGTGGTGAAGTTCCTCTACGAGTCATCCCTGGCGGGCTCGGTCGCCGGCGCAGTGCTGGACTCGCCGGTCATGGACTTCAGCGCGCCGGTGGACCTGGGCGCGCGCCGGCGTAATCTGCCCGGATTCGTGGCCGCCTCCGTCAAGTGGGTCGGCACGCTCCGGTTCGGGCTGGACTGGAACGCCATGGACTACTTGAAGGACGTGGACCGGCTCGACGTACCCATCCTGCTCATACACGGAGAGGACGACACGCTCGTGCCCATAGAGACGAGCGCCGAGTTCGCCCAGCTCCGTCCCGATCTCGTCACGTACAGCGTCTATCCGGATACGACCCACGTCGACGGATGGAACACCGATTCCGCCCGATACGAGCGAGAACTCAGGGAGTTCCTGCTTCGCACGCTTCGGTAGATACCCCTGGCGGTCGTCGATCTCGATCCAACCCGCGTCTACTCCTGCACGAAGGT
This sequence comes from Dehalococcoidia bacterium, assembly GCA_965204815.1. Lineage (GTDB taxonomy): Bacteria > Chloroflexota > Dehalococcoidia > Lucifugimonadales > CATOSD01 > CATOSD01. Next base: position 1,845,328 of record OZ242014.1, on the reverse strand, counting down.
AAACGAGGGCGAGGGCATGGTGACGCGTGCCCGGTCAGCTAAGGCCCGCCGGAAACCTCCGGCTTGTCGTCGTAGTAGCGCGACATGAATATAAGTCCATCGTAGCGAATCGCCCACGTGTGCGAGTACAGCGTCTCCGAGGACCTCGTGTTGGGGAAGACGTTGTCGATCCACAGCCCTTCCTCTGTGGCCGCCGCGATCTCGTCGCCCACGCTCCGCCCCCTGAACTGGGGGAAGTCTCTCAAAGACGTTCCGATCAGGTGCGGGGTGAGGTGCGCGATGCGCAGGATGTCGTTCTCATCGGCCAGGGACAGGCCCCACTGGCCGTCAACGCTCTCCTGGCTGTTGTAACGGGCGATCGTGGCCTCCAGTCCGTTTTCCCGGTAGTAGTCGATGGCCTGCTGCACGTATGCGATGGTGTGGCCGGTGGGGTCATCGATCCGCAGATAGTAGCCGGAGGCGAAGAGCATTCCGTCTCGCCGCACCGCGTACGACACCTTCGGAACTTCCTTCAGCGTCACCGGGTGGGGCCACAGGTACTCCACCCATACGCCCTCCTCCGTGGCCTTGGCCAAGTCCTCGCCCAGCCGGTAGCCGTCGGAACCCACTACGTCCTTGATGTCCGTCCCAATCAGCTGCGGCAGCAGCGGGTGGACGTGATAAATGTCGTTGGCGTCGGTGGCGAACAGGTACCACTCGCCCTCGTAGCTGGCGACGCTGTTGTAGTAGTTGAGCATCGACTCCAGGCCCTCGCTCTCGTAACGCTCCACCGCCCTGTGAACGTACTCCACCGTGTACTCCCTCGGGTCGGCGTCCCGCCACGCCGGGGGTCCGGCCTCGGGCTCGCCCGCGTAGTAGCCGGAGGCGAATATCAGCCCGTCGTGGCGCAGCGCCCACGTGACCTTCTGCTGTTCCAAGCGGGACAGAGGATGCGGCCACAGGTATTCCACCCACACGCCCTCCTCGGTGGCCAGGGCTATCTCCTTGCCCAGCTCCTGCCCGTCGGATCCGACCACGTCCTTGATGTCCGTGCCGATGAGGTGGGGAAAGATGGGATGCGCAAGGTAGATGTCGTCCGCGCCGATGAGGAAAAGGTAGAACTGCCCGTCCAGGCTCTCCTGGCCGTTGTAGTGGGCGATGACGGCGTCTAGGCCGTCCTCCTCGTACCTGGCTACAGCATTGTTCACGTATTCCTTGACGGACTCCGCTACGTCTTCCACCAGCACCGAGTGGCTGGCGGAGAACACCAGGCCGTCGTGCAGAATGGCCAGGAGTCGCCGCGGCTCTTGCTGCCGGGTAGCCGGGTTGATCCCCTGGGTCTCGTCCCACTGGCCTTGCTCGGTAGCGAATGTCATCAGCTCGTCGAATCTGGCGGCGAGCGCCGTCCCCGCGCTCAAGTCCTGGCCCTGCAAAGATGGTATGGTGGTGAACACCAGCAACACCTTCTCGACCTTGTCTATGAGGAGCAGTCTTCGTCCATGCTCTGCGCTCGCGGCGGACCTGTAGAACTCAATCGTCGCTTCCAGCCCGTTCTCGCCGTAGTACTCTATTGCCTTATCGAGGTAGGCTCGTGTCAGCGCGTCGTCGTCCGAGGCGGAGGGGGCCGGCGTCGCGACCGCGGTGGCGGCGGGCGCCGGTGTCGGATCGGGAACCGCGGTGGCGGCCGGCTGCGGCGTAGGCTCCGGGGCCGGGGCGGCGGTGGGCACCGGCGCTGGGACGCTCGTAGGCTCAGGAGCCGCAACGGCGGTGGGCACGGGCGTTGGAGCAGGGTCGTCGCCGCAGGCAACCAGCAGGGCTGTGGACGATACCAGTATCAGGAGAAACAGCAGCGAACTCACCCCGACCAGTGATCGCCGGAGCTTCGATCCTGTCCGCCTCGCCTGCGGTCTTGCCTCTTGCTCGGTTCGCCACATACCTTGTCTCTCCTTTGGTTCGTACTGCACACTCTATTGAGGCCGAAGCACACTCGATCGAGAACTGCGCTCGTTGAACATATAGCGATACATAATATCAGCCTACACCTTCGCGTATATTATCGCATATACTGTGTTCGATTATACAGTCTCATTTCTCACGGGCAGCGTCAATTGCCCGACGAGCCGCTGCGATCGGGGGTTTCATCTCATTGTTTAGAAGAGCCCAGGAACGTCACGAAATCCTGTACGAACCGGACGAAAAGTGTCCGCCGCTACTGGCCATATCCTCGGCTCTGCAGATATTCATACCCAACACTATCAGCCTCGTCATGCTGGCGGCGCTGGTCGTGCGAGCCTCCGGCGAGTCGGAAGCCTACCTGTCCTGGGTGACATTTACCGCGCTGGCAGTCACCGGCGTCAGCATGATCCTGCAGACACTCCGGCTGCGTCACCTGGGTTCAGGCCGCCTCATCGTCACAAACTTCAACGTCCCCTTCCTGGCGGTCAGTGCCCTTGCGCTCCACGTCGGCGGACCTGGTATGCTGGCCAGCCTTGTGGTGTTTTCCACCCTGGTCCAGTCCGTACTAACCCTGCGCCTTGCCTCCCTCCGCCGGGTGTTTACGCAGACCGTGAGCGGAGTGGTGGTCATGCTGGTGGCCGTCTCTGCCCTGCCCTTCATCATCAGCAGAGCCGTCGTACCGCCGGAAGGAGAGCCAACGTTGCTCTTCCTGGCGCCGGGAATGGCCGCTCTCGCCGCCGGAATCCTCATATCCCTGCAAGACTCGCCGGTCTGGCGTATGTGGATTCTGCCGGTCACAGTTGCGGTCGGGCTGGTCGTTGCGGCCCCCCTGGGCTTCTACGACGCCGGCAGAATAGTCGACGCCCCGTGGCTGCGCCTGCCGGACTTTGGTTGGCCCGGGCTGGACCTTACCTTCAGCACGGACTTCTGGGCGCTGCTTCCGGTCTTCGTGCTCGTGAATCTCGCCGGGTTCATCAAGGCGGTGGGAGACCTGTCCATAATCCATCGCGCTTCCTATAGGAGTCAGTCGGCAATCGACTTCCGCGCGGTGCAGGGGGGCCTGAACGTGTACGGCGTGGGAACGCTGCTCTCCGGCCTCCTGGGGACCCTGCCCGTCGCCGCGCCGTGGGCGGCCACCGTAGTCTACATCGCATTTACGGGCGTCGCCGCCACGAGCGTCGGCATTTACCTGGGACTTTTCACTCTACTGGCCGCCTTCTTCTCCAAGCTGCTTGCCATACTGGTTGCCATTCCCAGCCCGGTGGTCAGTGCGGTGTACGTCATCATCTTCGGTATGCTCTTTGTCGAAGGCGCCAAGACGGTGTTCACGGGCCAGGTCGACCAGAGGAAAGCCACCATCGCCGGCGTTTCCATGGTGTTGGGCCTGTCCGCCGCTACTCTCAGCGGTCTGTTCGAAGGAGTCACCATTCACTTGGTGGGTAACACCATAGTCGTCGGCGGCCTGGCGGCCGTAGCAATGACGCTCTTCACCGAGCTGTCGGGCTTTCGGGCCAGGAAACTCAGGATCGAGTTGTCGCGATCTTCCCTGCCCGCCGTAGACGACTTCCTCTGTCAGTTCGCCGACGGTCACAGTTGGACAGAGCAAGGCAAAGACCGGCTTCGCCTGGTGGGCGAAGAGGTAATGCTGAGCCTGTTCGATGAAGAGGCCGATGCCCCCGACGAGCAAAAGCGCAGGTTGGTAGCCACGATTCGTCCCGACGGCGCATCGGCCGAGCTCGAGATTGTGGTCGCCTCGGACGACGCCATCCAGGGAAACATCGAGAATCGCATAGCCTACCTCGGCCAGGACCAGGCGCTGGACGACGAACAGGAACTGTCCGTCCGGATCCTGCGCCACTACGCCTCGTCGGTACACCACCGCAAGTATCACGGCATAGACATCATCAGTTGCCGCGTCGATAAGTAGAAACCCGCCTCTGATACAGCCGGGCGCTGTTCCCATGGACTATCATCTCTCATAGCATGCTCTTCGCATGGTCGAACCGCCTTACCCTCGATGTCCTCGCCCTTCTTCTGGCGGTAGGGTTGGATCGTCTCTTGCCGGAGCCGCCCGCCGCAATCCACGCTGTGGTCTGGATGGGACGCGCCATCTCCGCCATGCGGCGCGCCGCTCCCTAGGCGCCCCTGCCCGCATTCCTGTTCGGCTGTCTGATAGTCGCAACCACGGTCGGATTCTCGACCGCCCTCGCCTGGCTCGCGACCGCCGTTCTCGACTCCCTACATCCACTGGCCTACGTCGCGGGCAGCGCGATACTGCTCCGCACCACCTTTACAGTCAGGGGACTGTCGACGGCGGCCAAACAAACACGGCGTACCCTTGCCGAGGATCGGCTTGATGACGCGCGGACGAGCCTGAGAAGCCTGGTCAGCCGGAATCCCACAGCCCTGACCGCCTCGCTGGTGGCCGCTTCCGCCGTAGAATCCGTGGCCGAGAACACAACGGACAGCTACATCGCACCCTGGCTAGCGTTCGCCCTGTTCGGTGTACCCGGAGCGGTGGCCTACCGGGCCGTGAACACGCTCGACAGTATGCTCGGCTTCCGGGACAGCCGCGAGTACCTCGGCAAGGCCGCCGCCCGCTTGGACGACGCCGTGAACCTCGTCCCCGCGCGCCTCAGCGCGCTGCTGCTGCTGGCCAGCGGCGCCCTGGCCCGCCTGCCGGCTCGCCGCGGCTGGTCGATCATGCTGCGTGACCAGGGGAAGACTGCCAGCCCCAACGCGGGATGGACCATGAGCGCAATGGCGGGCCTGCTGGGGACACGGCTCGACAAGCCGGGGCACTACTCCCTGGGCGAGGGGCTGAGAGAGCCGGAGTCCGAAGACATCGACACCGAGATCAGAGTCGCCGAGCTAACCGCTCTACTTGGCGTGGCCGCCGCTTTGGGCCTCCTGGTGGTGCGCCACGCAGTCGCCGGCTGAGATAGTGGGAGGGCTACCGCCCTGCTCGAAAGCGTGGTCAGTCTTCGCGGCCATTATGAAATCGTTGCGATGAAGCCCGCGGATCGTGTGCGTCCACCAGTCGACTGTCACCCGCCCCCACTCCACAGTCAGCCGGGGATGATGTCCTTCCTCCTCGGCCATGTCCGCCACAGCCACGGCGAAGTCCACGGCCCGCCGGTACTCCCGGAACCGGAATATGCGCCGCAGCCTGTCGACTCCGCCACGCCGGACGAGGTCCCATTCCGGAACCTGGGGATGCAGCAACGCGACTTCCGCATCCGTCACCCGAGGCGAGTCCCTTCGACAGACCACGCACCGTTGCCGCACCAGGTCCGTCACTGGCGAACCTCCCCCGGGCGCTACCGCCGCTCCCTGTTCCTGATGAACGCCGTCGCCTCCTCCACGTCCATTCGACCGATGGGACCGGACGCGTACAGCGAACCCAGGACGATCCCCTGCCGCAACAGGAACTCCGTGGGCTGCACGTAACGTCCGTGCCGGGCGTCCTCCGTCCACCACGCCGCGAGCGGCTCAACGCTTTCGGGGGTCACCCCGTAGGCGATCGGGAAGCTGAGCCCCACTTCTTCAGCCATGCGCGCGGCCGTCTCGCGGTCCTCCACGGTGGCGCCAATAACGGATACGCCGAGCTGCTCCAGTTCGTCCAAGTTATGCTGGTAGGCGGCCAACTGCCGTCTGCAGTACGGTCACCATTCGCCACGGTAGAACAGCAGCGCGAGGTACCGGCTCGAAATCTGCTCCGGAAGCGTCAACTTCGATCCGTCCGTGAGATTCAGCTCGATTGTCGGAAAGCGGTCGCCCTGTTTCAGCTTTTCGGCCATGGTAGTCCTCCTTCAGGCAGGCCCGGCGGCCCGTGCGCATTCAGCATACCACACCCGCGTCCGCTCCCAACGACCCGCCACGCTTGCCGCAACCCGCGTGCAATGCCGCGGCCGGCCGGTCTACTGCCCCGGCGGTCCCATCATGCTGGCGCCGCACTTGAAGGCGGCCTCGAAAAACGCCGTCGGAAACTCGCCTTCATCGGGCTGCAGCGCCTCCGCCACGTTCTCAGGCCCGCCCAATGCCTCGAGCACGCACTTCAGGTTCTCGATCTCCTCGGGCCGCGCGCCGAGTGTTGGGTTCACCGCTTGCAGATCCTCCTCATTCAGGCAGGTCAGCGCAATCACGAACAACCCCATGCCCTCCATCATCGCCGCTTCGTCTTCACCGCCTGCCGCAAGCATAATCCCCAACACGTCCATCTCGGCGGCGCCCGCTCTTATGCAGGCCGAGCTCTCCACGCTGAGTGAGCTGCCCGGCTCCAGCACGCCGGCAAGGAACATGCGCAGCGCCGTATCCTGTTCCAGGCAGTCGAAGAGTACCGTCGCGTCTTGTCCGGCGGGCGGTTCTGGGCCGACAAACAGCGCCGTCAGCTGTTCGGAATCCACCCTCCCTTCCAGGCAGGCGCGTTCGGTCTCCGACAGGCCGGACAGGAGAGCCTCCGGGTCGGAAGGAGCCAGCGGGCTGAGCCGGCCGCCGTCGCTCGGCACAACCGTAGCCGCGGCCGCTTGAGTCGGCGCCGCGGCCGGCGCTGGCGTGGCGGGCGCGCCGGTGGGCGACGGCGAAGGCGTCGCGGTGGGTACGGACGTCGCCGTCGGTTCAGGAGTGGCCGTCGGCTCGGGCATGGCCGTCGGCTCGGGCATGGCCGTAGCCGTCGGCGCAGGCGTTGGCGCCGTGGTAGGAACCGGCGTGGGCGAGTCCGCCCCCGAGCACGCCAGCAGCACGATTCCGGCGACAGCGATGAAAAGCAGAAGTCTCAACATCATTCTCACCCCGTGAATGAATACCAATCTCCAACTGGAAGTTCACATTCTTGTACAACGCCCAAATGGCACGCTACGTTAGTCCCGACTCCATATGAACGAAGTCCCCGCTCCCCGATCTCCCGCCCTTGCATTTGTCATCTACACAAACCCCAAAACACCTAGCCCCCGTCATGACGAGGCCATACCATCATCCGCATCTAGCCTGATGGAGTCTTATCATGGTGCTGCCGGAGTTCTATCTTGACTTCTGGAGAGCCTACGAAGTGCTGAGACCGCTGGCGCTGTTCGTCGTCAGCGTCGTTGTCTACGGAGTGTTCGTTTTCCACTTCTACAGGTTCCTCGCGAGAAAGGACATATTCCGTCTCGATCTCAGCAAGTACAACGAGTCCGGGCATCCCGTTCTCAGAAAGACCATCTCGGTAATATTCTACCTGGTGAAGAGCCTGGTGATGTTCCCACTCTTCGTGTCCTTCTGGTTTGTCGTGTTGGCAGGTCTGTTGCTGCTGATGGGAAGAAGCCAGTCCATCGACGGCGTAATGCTCGGCGCAATGGGCGTCGTGGCCACGATCCGCGTGTGCGCCTACTACAAGGAGGCGCTCGCGACGGACATCGCGAAGATTCTGCCGTTCGCCCTGCTCGGTATCATGCTGATCGACAGCTCACTCGTCCGGATGCCCGATTCGGCCGAGAGCATCCAGGATGTGGCGACCCGGATCGAGACGGTAATCTACTACCTTATCGCAGTGGTTGCTCTGGAGTTCCTGCTTCGTATACTCTCGAGCATCATTGGACTCTTTAGGCGGTCATCCAAAGAAACAAAGACAGACTCGAAGGATGCCAGCGTGAAAGCGGGCGCCGTCGATCAGGCGGCCACCGAAGTTCCTTCGCCGGGCTTTGCCCGCACGCCTCTGCGCGGAACACCGCAGGCTGCGGGCATGGGATTCGACCAGGTTTACGGGCGGCCACACTACGATCTGCCCGCTGGCACCGGGGCCAGGGTGTTCGGATCCGGCTACGCGCCAGGGAGTTCCCCCAGATGGGAGGGCACGCCAGGCCATCCCGGCAGAAGACTCATCCGGAACGGCACGCCTTGGGATTCGCCTGAGCGCACCCCCTAAGGATACTTCTCCAGCCACCACCGGGCGATGTCGATCCGACGCGCGAACCAGACGCCGGGGAAACCCCGCGCGTACTCCAGGAACCGCCGCAGGGCCACGATTCTCGAAGGCCTTCCCACGATTCGACAGTGTAGCCCCACGTTCATCATCTTGGGGTTCTTCTCACCCTCCCGGTAAAGCGTGTCGAAGGTGTTCTTCATGGTCTGGTAGAAGTCCTCGGGGCTGTTCATCCCGCCGCGCCAGAAACGCGTGTCGTTGACCTCCAGAGAGTAAGGCACCACCAGCCACCTCTTGCCATTCACTCCCACGTAGAAGGGAATGTCGTCGTTGTACGCCATGCAGTCGTAGACGAAACCGCCCTCCTCCACTACCAGCTCCCGCGTGTTGACGCTCGGACCATACCTTACGTACCAGCCCAGCGGACGCTCCCCCGTCGTCCTTTCGAGAGACTCCACCGTCTTGCGAATCGCCTCGCGCTCCGCCTCACGGCTCATCTTGAAGTACTCCTCCCAGCGGTAGCCGTGCCCGAAGACCTCGTGCCCGCGCTCGACTATCGCGCGACCCACCTCCGGGTTTCGCTCCACCGCCAGTGCGCAACAGAAGAACGTCGACTTGACGTTGAACTCGTCCAGCAAGTCCATGATTCGCCACACGCCCACTCGGCTCCCGTACTCGAAGAACGACTCGTTGGCCAGGTCGCGATCGCCCTCAGGAACGGGCGAAGGCACCTCGTTGTTCGTTTCGTGCCCGGCGTCTCCGTCGAGCGTGGAGTACTCCGAACCCTCCTCGTAATTCACCACCACGGATATCGCGATGCGCGCCCCGTTCGGCCATTCCACCTGTGGCGGGTTCGCCCCATACCCGATCAGGTCCCGTTCCGTCGCCATGTCAAATGTCCTCCTCTTGCTCCGGCTCGGCCCCTACCCCACCGCCGTCTACTGCGACGAGGATGCCGGATATACCAACGCGAAGTCGCCGGTGCTGCTGAGTCGCACGCTCGCGCTTACCGGTCTGGTGCCGCCAACGCTAAAGCCGAACGCATACTCCCGCCAGTGTTCACCGGGCGCGTCGCGCACCAGCAGCCTCAAATCGCCGTTCAGGTAGTGCCGGTACAGTTCCGCCAGTCCTCCGGACTCCCCTATCAGCACCGGGGACAGCTCGATTCTCAGGTCCATCGGCCTGAGCAATCTCGCCCGCTCCACGGGATCACCTTCGTCTCCAATAATCGCGACTCTCACGCACTCCAGCACCGCGCCGGGCGCGGCGCCTGCCTGACCCGGTTCACCACAACTCGCAGCGTCCGAAGACGCCCGCACCCTGAACTCGCTGTCCCACGACTCCGGCGCGAACGCCAGCGCCGTGCGTCCCACGTGTACGACTGTCCTCGCATCCGTCGCCACCTTGACCTCCACCTCCGCAGGCCTCGTCGTACCTGCCACCGCCTCCGACGGGAAACTGTCACCTATGTTGCTGAGCGCGGCCACGCGATAGTAGCGTGTGGTCTCGGCGTCCAACCCAGTGTCATAGTATGTCGTGCCGGTCGAACCGGTATCGTCGATCAGCTCGGTCCATTCGCCGTCACCGGTCGGCGACCACTCCACGCGGTAGCCTGTCGCTCTCGCCGTCGTCGTCGAAGCATCCGGCTCCCAGTAAAGCTCCACGGTGTCCGCGCCCCAAGTTCTTGTACTAACCTCGGTAGGAGGATTCGGCGCCGGTATATACTCCACCCTCACACCGCGGCTCCTCAGCTCGCTGATATGCGTCGTCAACGACTCCTCGTTCAGAGGGTTGCCGCTCAGCTTGACCCTGTCGCCTCTCCCAAGTCCCTCGTTGTCCAGGAGGGGTGACGCGTCCTTGATGTCGTTGCCGAAGACGTGCAGCAACTCGAGCTCGGTGAGGCCGGAGAGCGGCGACACATCGGCAATTGAGTTCAGTCCCAGGTGCAGTTCCCTCAGGCTAGCCAGTCCCGAAAGGGGCGACACGTCGGTCACCCGGTTGCTGTAGATGTGCAGATTCTCCAGCTTGGTCAGGCCTGCAAGCGGAGACAGGTCATCGATCTCATTGAGGTAGATGTGCAGAAGGGTGAGGTTTTCCAGTCCCGCCAACGGCGACACGTCCGAAACCGCGTTCCGCTCGAGGTGTAACTCCTCCATGTCCGTCAGTCCCGCCAGCGGCGAAATGTCGACCACCTCGTTGCCGTAGAGATGCAACAGCTTGAGGCTGGTCAGACCGGACAGCGGGGACAAGTCCTCGATCTCGCAGTTCCACATGTACAGCCGTACAAGCTTGCCCAGGTCCGCCCTCGACAAAGGCGAAAGGTCCGAAATCGGATTCTCGCCCAGGGCAATCTCCTCCAGGTTGACGAGGCCCACGATAGGCGACAAGTCCTCGATATCGTTCCTGTAGAAGTGCAACTCCTTCAGGCCGGTCAACCCTGATATAGGGGAAAGGTCGGAGATGTCCTGCCCTTCCACGTGGAGTTCATTCAGATTGACGAGCTTGGCCAGCGGCCCGATATCCGTGAGTACGTACGTCTCCGGATCAGAGTAGTACTTCCCGACATCCAGCCGCTCCAATTGCGTCAGCCCCTCTATGTGCACGAGGTCGTCGCCGGTCAGCTTGTTGTCGCTTATGTCCAGTTCTTTCAGTCCTGTCAGAACCTCCAAAGGGCTGAAGTCCTCGACCTCGTTGTTCCACAGTTCCAGCGTCTCCAGATTGCTGAGGTGCGCCAGGGGCGAAATGTCCGAAACCGAGCCCCAGTTAAGCACAAGCTCGGTCAGTCCGGATAGGCCGGCCAGCGGCGAGACGTCGCTCACCGAGCTCCGCGTAACGTGTAGTGACTCCAGGTTGGTCAGGCGCGCCAAGGAACCAACCTCCGTGATCGACGCCCCGCTCAGGAACAACTCCGTCAGTCCCGTCATGCGCGACAACACCGCCAGGTCCTCATCGTCGAGGTTGTTGCTCCACAGATGTAGGATCTCCAGGTTCGGCACGTCCAGCAACGGCTCGACGTCCGAGATGGCGTTCCCTCCCAGGTGCAACTCGTGCAGCGATTCCAGTCCCCTGAGCGGCTCCACGCTGGTGATGATGTTCTCCCACAGTTCCAACACTTCCAGCTTGTCGAGACCCGCAATCGGCGAGAGATCCCAAATGGAGTTCTCGTACAGGCTCAGCTTGGTGGCGTTCGTGGCATACTCAAGCCCCCTTATGCTCAGGATGCGCGTGCCCGTCGCGGCAAACGAAGTCAGCGACGCCATGTCGCCAACGGTTATGGGCTGACCCTCACTCTTCCCAAACTCCCCCTCCAGTGCGGCCCGCAAGTTTGGATCGGGGATTTCTACGACCGTGCTGGTAGAGACCGGTTCAGATATCAGGACTGGAGTCGCGGAAGTACCGTTACCGCTCTCCTGTGCCGTCACCGCCCGCGGAGTGGCTGTCAGCAGAACCATCGCCAGCCCCAGCGCCATCGCCGCCAGGATGACGTATCCGGCCCGTGGCCGCACCCTCTCCCCACCACGCCTCGCTAACCCCGATGGCACAGTTCCGTTCCACATCTAAGACAACCTCCGGCTTCGCGGTCAAACAAACTGAGCTTCAGGCGCTCCATTCCATTCTAGCTGTTTGAGACAAAGTTATGCACCATCGACGTGATCACGCGCGGCAATCCCGACAAAGTCGACATTCTGCTGGTGCTGGTGGAGCCTCCGCCGGACCTGCTCGAAAGCGCCTGCCTCGGCTCGGACTGGCGCTCGTGGGTCGAGATGCCCGCCCGGGTAGTGTCGGCCAATCTCATCCCCGACGACCCCGAGCAGCTTCTCAGAATCGCCTACCTACAGCCCACCCCGTCATCGTGAACGACGACGTGACAACCACGCTCACCATCCCCGCCGACCATCTCGGCCATACCTTCATCGACGAGTCGCCCATCCAGAGCATCGAGGTGGTCCCTGCGGAAAGCGAGCCGCCCGCGTACGAGGCCCGCGTCGTGTCCGGAATTCCCAGGGGCAGCGGATGCTCCCAATTCAACGGCTACGAAATCCGGCGCGCCGGGCACTACCGCATAGACGTCCGGGTCACCCACCACGAAGTGGCCGACCCGGACGTCGTGTGCACCGCGGACTTTCCGATCATAGAGTCCGCAATCCCCCTCGGCTCGGATTTCGAGCCGGGCAAGGAATACACCGTCAGCGTAAACTCCGACGCGACGACGACATTCGTCGCACGCTAGCGCGCGCCGCCGCGCATCAGCCGTGACAGTGGCAGCCGCCGGACGCCCCGTTGCGATGAACGCTCGGCGGCACGTCCAGCGCCGGGTTGGTGTCGAAGAACCCCACCGGCTTGAGACTGAACCCGCAGTACGCCACCGGCGAAATCGGCCAGTCCTCCGGGCGCGGCACGTGGTGATACCCCAGTGTGTACCAGACCACCACGTCCGTGTCCTCCACGCTCCGGTCGTTCCCGGTGTACTCCGGTAGCCCCGCGCCGCCGGGGTGCTGGTTCGGGTACGCGCCCGTTGCGGCCGTCTCGTCCGGCGCATACGGCGTCACCCACAGGTGCTTGGCCATGAACCCCGCCCGCTTGATGATGCTGGAGTCGGGATGGGCGAACGGCAGGATGTTCTCGCCGGGCATCAGCTTGTATCCCACCGGCGACCCCAGCGCGTTCTTCACCGACGGATTGGACACCACCCAGTAGCGCCCCTTCATCGGGTCCACCACCCTCTGCGCCTCCTTCTCCGTCTTCAGCGGCGTCGCCTCAGCGTAGAACGCGTTGGCGTGCGGATTGTCCGGGCCGGGAGGCTCCGCCAGCGTGTTGACCTCGTACACCGTGTTCGATTCGCCATCCACGCTCATGTCCAGCCGGAAGCTGAAGAAGTGCTGGTGGATGTGCGCGTTGAGTTGCGGAGCCACCAGCGTCCCGTACTTCGGCGTCTCCCCCTCCTCGATGCCCGCCGTGTTGATAATGCCCGTCAGCTTCACCTCGTGCTGAATCGTCCCGTCCTGGTAGAAGTACCAGAAGAACCCGTACTCGTAGTTGCCCACCGTCGCGATGCTGGAAATCACCAGCCGCCTCGACCGCCGCACCTCCACCTTGCCCGTGCGCCAGTCCGTGTGCTTCCACAGGATGCCGTAGTCCTCCTCGTGCATGCAGACCGCGTTCGGAATCGTTACCGACCCGCCCTTGCCGTCGTTCAGGTTCGCGTCGAAGTAGTAGATCTCCCCCAGGCAGTCGCAGCCGAGCGTGAGCGAGTTGGTCAGCGACCCGATGCCGTACTCGCCCGCGTCGAACGCGTTCTTGCGGTAGTGGTCCTTGCCCGGCTCCCCGTAGGGCACCACCATGTCGGACAACGACGCCCTGTACAGGATCGGCCGCACCCGTCCCTGGTCCTCGTACCCAACCGTGTGCAGCACCAGCCCTTCCCTCGGCGTGAACCCCACCCGCAGGCTCCACTTCTGCCACGAGACGCTGTACCCGTCCACCCTGAAGCTCGGCCCTTCCGGCTGCGTGATCTCCAGCGGCTTCAGGTCCTGCCGGAATTCGCCCACGAACTCCTCGGCGTAGTTGCCGTCCTCCGGGGCCATCGGGATCACGCCGTAGTCGTCGACCCGCATCACCTCCATCTTGTTCAGATCGACCAGCGCGCTAAGCCCCTCGATCGGCCGCGCGTACCCGTTGTCCGTCGGACTTGAGCGCACGAAGTTGCGCGTGAGCGCCAGCCGCCGTCCCTCCTCTTCCGCGTAACCGTAGTACCCCGCCGACCACGGCTCCACCATAACGAGGTCCGGGTCGGTTATGCCGCGCTTGAGCAAGCCCTTGCGGAACTCCGGATCCGCCTTCACCGCCGCCTCGCACTCCAGAAACTCGTCGAGCATTATCCGCGGCTGCACCCCGTCGATACGCTTCCAGTCGAGGACCTTTCCCTCGTCCAGCGACACGACCGCCTCGTAGGTCGACTCCTCGTCGTTGTCCAGCACCGCCACGAAAGCCCGCCTCTCCACGGCCTCGCCCTGCTCGAAGCCGGCCACCTGCTCCTTGCCCGGCTCCTTCAGCACCACCGTCTCGAACCTCACCCTCAGCCCGAGGTCACGTTCCGCCCTCAGAATCCGCGACGCCTCCACGATCTCCTCGGCCGTCAGCGGATCCAACGGATGGAACGTGACCGACCGCGTCTCCGCGCCTTGTCTCTTCCCCTCAGAAATAATCATCGCGTCCTCCTCGAAGCGGTTCTTCGCGTCCATTCAACGCTGCTGCTGGGCATCGCCGAAACTAGCACAAGCAGTCCCGTCGGTCAATCTACACACCCCCCGACGCAACTCCCAGCGCCCTCTCCGCCGCCGCGGACGCATCCGCCACCGCACCGGCAAAGTCCTCCAACCTCTCCTCCCGCCTCGGCTGAAGGTACAGGAACACCACTTCCCTCACCCTCTTCCCCGTCACCTGCCCTATCGAGTGCGCGTACGCCCCGCCCTGCAGCCGGTACCTTCCCATCGCGTCGCTGGCCTCCTCCGCGCTCACCGCGTCCGTCTTGTAGTCCACCACCACCAGCTCCTCGCCCTCCTCGAACAGCAGGTCGATGAAGCCGTGGAGCGAGCCTCCCCCCACCGCCGCCGCGACCGGCACCTCGCGCCAGTACCTGCCCGATGCCACCGCCCGCTTTACAACCTTGCTGTCAACCGCCACGCGCGCCAACGCCGCGATCTCCCCCTCGCGCTCCGGGACGCCCTCCGCCGCCGCCTGCGCCCGCGCCCGGTCCGCGATGCCCTCCCCCGTCGCCAGGTCTATCGCCTGCAGCACCGCGTGCACCGCGCGCCCCACCGACGTCCCCGCTCTACCTCGTCGCCACGGCTCCGGGCTGTCCTGCTCGCCCTTGTCCTCCTCTTCCCGCGCCTGCTTCCCCAGCGACGTCGCGGACACGAACGACGGCCGCCCCATCTCCTCGATCAGCCGCTCGCGCTCCAACATCCACCCCTCACGCGCCTCCACCGTGTGCTCACCCGACGCCCCCACGCGCCCCCGACCGTCGCCGTCCTCCACCCGACCGGGCGCCGCGACCGTTACATCCGGCTCGATCCGCTCCCAAAGCCCCGGCGCATTCTCCAGATGCGCTGAGATCCTCCCGGCCAAAGTACCCGCGCCCCCTCGCTCAGGCCGCCGCAGGCTCAGCACAAGGTGGTCCCGAGCGCGCGTGGTCGCCACGTACATCAGCCGCACGTCCTCCGCCTCCGACATCCTCTTCTCGCTCTCAGCGAGACTCTCGTATCCCGGCGTCGCGAACCCGCCGCCGCTCGCTCCCAGCCTCACCTCCACCGCCTCACGCGAGCGGTCGAACAACACCGGCTCGCCCCGATAGGCCCGTGCCGAGTTGATCCCCGTCAGTACGACAACCGGGAACTCCAGCCCCTTCGAGGCGTGCACCGTCATCACCCGCACCGCCTCCTCGTCCGACTCCGGCACCGGCGTCTCCGTGACTCTCGCTCGCTCGTTCACCTGGTCCTCGATCCACCTCAGAAACGCCCTCAGCGACGTCCCGCCCGCCGCCGCGAACTGCCACGCCCGCTCCACCAGGAACCGGTACCGCCTCCACTGCTCCCGCATTCGCGGATGGCCCGACGCCGCCTCCATCAACCCGCGTTCCCTCACGAACCTCTCGATCAACCCGCCCGGCGACTCCCACATCCGACCCTCGTGGAACTCCCGCAGCTTCTCCAACGCCTCGCTCACCGGCCCCTGCCGCCGCCCCGACGCCTCCCGCAGGTAGTCGAACCGCCCCCCGCTCTGGTAGTGCCTCAGCAACTCCACGTCGCTGCATCCGAACGCCAGCGAGCGCAGCGCCGCCACCGTAGCCACCTGGTCGGAGGGGTCGTCTATCGCTTTCAGGCAGTTGAGCAGGTCCCGGATCTCCTGAGTCTCGAATATCAGCGACGCGCTCTCCAGCCGGTACGGAATGTCGTACTCCTCCAGCGCCCGCTCCAGCGCTCCCAGGCCGGTCCGCGTGGGCATCAGTATGCACACGTCCGCGTAGGTCACCGCCCTGTACGTCTCCGAACCCGCGGCCTCCCGATCCAACGTCTGCCACTCGTCCGCCTCCATCCGGCGCAGCAGCAGCGCGATCTGGTTCGCCTCGTCTCGCCGCACGTCGCCGATCGGCCCTTCCACCTCCTTGTCCGCCAGCGCCCACACCCGCGGCCCGACGCCCGACTCCGGCTCTCCGGCCCTCTGGGCGGACATCGCCTCGTACTCCGCCTGGACGAAACCGCCGCCCGCCTCCTCCGCGCCCTCGTCCATCCACTGACCGAAGACGTGATTCACCCACGCCACCACCCGCTTCTGCGACCTGAAATTCTGCACCAGGTTCACGGTTCTTCCACATGTGCCCTCGACGCGTTGCTTCAGGCTGTTCATCTGCACGACGTCCGCCCGCCGGAACCTGTAGATGGACTGTTTCGGATCCCCCACCACGAACAGCTTCCCTGCATCCGGCGCAATCTTCTCCCAGGCCGTCGGACGCTGGTTGTCGCTCAGACCATCGGCCACCGCCTCACTCAGGTACATCGCGATCTCGGTCTGAATCGGGTCCGTGTCCTGCACCTCGTCGATCAGCACGTGCGAGAACCGCCCCCGGAAGTGGTCCCGCACCGCGAGGTCGTCGCGCAGCAGGTTCCGCGCCCACACCAGCAGGTCGTGAAATTCGGCCCGACCCTCGGCCCGCCGCCGCTCCGTGTACCCCAGCGCGAACCCCCTCAGCTCGTCGAGTATCGGCACCATCGCCTCGCCAAGCGCCAGCTCCAGCGCCCCTTCCGCGATCTCCTGCGTCTCCCTCAGCAACTCCTTCAGCGCCTTGCAGGCGTTCTCCCCCGTATCCGGATCCGTATCCCAGTCCGCCTGCCTGCCCCGCCCGTACCTCAGCGGCAGCACCCGCGAGAGCTGCCGGTATGCCGCCGGGGAACCCGGCTCCGCCGCCGCCAGCCTCCGTATCTCCCTCAGCTTGACTTGGACGTGTTGGTAGAGCGCGTCGTCATCCATCAGCTTCGAGTACAGGCACAACCGCTCCATCTCGGCGCCCGCTACCCGCAACTCGTCCACCCAGCCGCTCGACATGACCGGCGCCGGACCGAACGTCGCGCCCTCCAGGTCGGCGTAGTTCCCGTGAAACGCCAGCGCCACCTCCCTGAGCTGCGCCAGCGTCACGCCCAGCGTCAGCGCCAGCCCCAGTTGCGGCGCCAGCGGCGAGTCCAATTCGAGCATCCCGTCCAACCACTCGCTCCACACCTCGTCGAACCGCAGGCCCGCCACGATCTCGTCCGACGTCTCGAACGCCGGCGGAAGCCCCGCCTCAAGCGGCCGCTCGTGCAGCAGCGCCGCCGCGAACGAGTGCAGCGTCTGTATCGAAGCCTGGTCCAGGTCCTCCACGCCCCGCTCGCACCACGCCCGCTCCTCCACGCCCAGCGAGTCGTCCGAGGCGCCCGACTCCAGCCCCTGCCGCACCCGGTCTCGCAGTTCCGCCGCGGCCGCCTCCGTGAACGTGATGGCCGCCACCTCGTCGAGCGTGGCCCTTCCCGTCCTCACCAGGCTCACCACCCTGCCGACCAGGCTGGCCGTCTTGCCCGTGCCCGCGCTCGCCTCCACGAACAGCGTGTCGTCCAACTGCTCCGCGATTACGCGCCGGTCCTCTTCGTCGACCGGAAGGAATCGTGCGGTGGAAGCGTCAGTCTGATGCGCCGTCACTGGTTCTCACTCTCCCCGTCAGATAACCGCACGTACCCGGCCAACCCCGAATCGGACTTCTTCCGCTCCCACAAGTCAACCCGCCGCGTCGCGCACAGCGAATCGAAGTCGCAGAACGCGCAGTTCGAAGGCCCGTACCGCGCGGGCGGCCCTGGATTCGCCGGAAACATCCCCGCGCCTATCCCGGACACTATCGTCTCGATCCCTTCCCTGAACCGTTTGATTGTCTTTTCGTTCCCGAGGTCGAACCCCGACGACGGCGCGCGCGTGAACCCTCCTCTGTTCGTCGTGAACCAGTAGGCCGCGCGAACGTCCGCCCCCGGCAGCAGCGTCCGCGCCGCCAGAGAGTACACCCCCAACTGCAACCGCTTCCCCGCGTCGATGGGGTCGTCGTCCAGCGCCCTGTACGGACTCGCGCCGCCCGTCTTGTAATCGACCACCAGCGCCGAACGCCCGTCAGCGCTCACGTCTATCCGGTCGATGAACCCGCGAAAGCGCAGCCCCGTCTCCGCGTCCACCACCTCCTGCGAGTCCCCGCCAAACCCGAATCCAGCCTCCACCACGATCCTCCCGGTTCCTTCGTCAAACCGCAGTTTCTGGTCCTCCTCCAGAAACGATTCCAGATCGGCGAGCATGTCCCCCTTCTCCAATTCCCACAGCAACGGCTTGCCCGTTATGCCCTTCGACTCGGCGCTCTCGAACTTCTCCTCCGCGATCTCCACAAGCCTCCGACGCTGCGACGGACTCCATTCCTCGTTTGGCGTGGGAAGCCTGCCATCTTTCGCGACCTCTTTGATGAATCGCTCCAGTATTCCGTGTATCAGCGACCCCCGCTCCAGCGCCGATATGGACTCGCCCTCCTCCGCCGCATCCAGCGCGCTCAACCTCAGCACGTAACCCAGGAAGTAGCTGAACGGGCACCGCGCCCAGTTTTCCAGGCTGGTCGGCGACACCGGCGAGTCCCCCAGGTTCCGCAGGAACCGCGCCTCTGCGCCCATCGAAGACAGGTTCCCGTCGAACTCAGTCAGCCTGCCCACGTTCCGGCTCCGTACGAGCTCCACCCCGCGCGCGAGCGTGCCTTCACCGGCAAACGGATGGTCCCCCAGCCTCCGACCCTCGCGCCTCCACGCCAGCAGCCGGCTCAGGTTGTAGTCCAGCCCGTCCGCCAGCGCCGGTTCGGGAGTGCGCGACAGCGCCTCCTCCGGCGAACGGTCGATCGTCAGCCACTCGCGCTCGCCCAGTCGCCCAAGCCCGCTCGCGTGTACCGGCGCCCCCTCCGGCGCCGTCGCCTGCTCCAGGAACCACCGCGACGGGTACGCCTGCCGCTGCGACGCCGCGTTTGCCGCCGGATACGACAGTTCTCGTCGCGGCGCCGTCGCCAGCGCCGACAGGTAGTCGTACCGTTCCGCTGCTTTGCGCCTGTCGACCCGCGACTCCCCTCCTGCGGCCCGCCAGTCCGCCTCAGGCAGCAGCGGATCGGGCCGTATCGCCGGCGGCATCCCGCCCTCCACCATGCCCAGCACCCACACCACGTCGAAGCTCATTCCCGCCGCCGCGCCAATCGAAGACACGAACACGCCCTGCCCTGTCACCCCCAGGTGTCCCACCGTGCCCCGCAGCGAGTCCGCTACCGACTGCCGGAACTCATCGAGCGTGCAACCCTTCCCGACGCTGTCCGCCGCCGCCAGCTCCCGCATCGCCCGAGTCACCCTCTCCAGTGCCACCGCCTCGCCTTCCGGAAGCTGCCTGTCGTCTAGGTACCGGTCCAGCAGACCGTCGGCCCACTCGCAGAACTCCCCCCATCGACTCCCATCCCCCGGCGGCTCGACGTCACCCACCAGCCGCTCGACGAACGCCAGCACCTCCCTGGCCGTCGCCGCCTCAGCCTCCATCATTTCCGCCCGAGCCTCCGTAATCTCCTCCGCCCTGGCGCGCCTCTCCGCATCCTCCTCGAGCCGCGCCGCGTGCGACGCAAGCCGGTCGCGCCACTGCTCCAGCCCCCGGACCACGCCCGCCGTCCTCGTCAGCGAGTCCCACCTGCTCGGACTGAACCCGCGCGACGAACCACCCGCCGGGCGCACCGGGCAGCTCGTCAGCCACTCCATCACGTCCGCCCGCCGGAACTCGCCCTCGGGCATGTCCAGCAGACCCATAAGCGTCCGGCCCGCCGCGCTGTCGGCCAGCGTCTTCCGGTCCGGCCCCGCCATCGGTATGCCGGCCATCCTCAGCTCGTCCCGCACCAGCGACGCGTACGGATTGTCCATTCGGTAGAGTATCGCCATCCGGTGGAACGGAGTTCCCCTGTCCCTCGTCTCCCGCGCGATCCTCCTTGCCGCCCATCTCACCTCCTCATGCGCCGTGGGCGCGACGTGAAGCCTGGCCTCATCCCGATCATGCCCATCGTCAGTCTCACCCCGTCTCAGATCCACCCGCGGCCCCATCGAGCCGCCGAGCGCCTCCGCCAGCGCCGCCACCGGCCCGTCCGCGCTATCGTCGCCCGTCGTTCCGAGCACCACGTAGCACAGCCGCCTCTCTGCCAGCGACTCGATTAGACTCAACTCTGCCGGACTCACGTTCCGTGGCAGATAGAAGAGAATAGTGCCCAGGTCGCCCAGCGCGGGAGCCTCTTCCCGACGCACCGCGCCCGCGGCCGCCCCCGCCAGGTCCTCCGAGTCGTACCAGCCACCGCTCACCCTGCGACGAAACTCCCGGTACAGCCCGACCAGCTCGCTTCGCAACTCCCCCTTCGTCTCCAGCCGCGCCAGCAGCCCCTTGTCGGCCTGCCGAAGCTCCCGGAAGGACGCCCGCACGCTCGCCTGCGTCGCCGAGTGAACGCTCACCGACGCCAGCGGTCCCGTCGCGCCCACCAACACGTCCCTCAGCCACACCCGCTCCACCACCGACGTCAGCGGCCTCCGCCCCGAGCGCGCCATCTCCGCGCCCCCGAGCAGTTCCGCCAGCACCGGCAGCACGATGAACCGCACGTTCGCGAATCCGTCCGCTCCCAGCTCCTGCCGCAGGCTCAGGTTCGCGTAGCTCGACGGCCCCACCACCGTCACCGGCGCCAGCGGATCGTCCCCCTTCACCTCGAGCACCAGCCGCCACAGCGCCTCCCGCAGCCCCGGCGACTGCCGCCCCACCACCAGCCGGCCCCCGTTCAGGTCTCCATTGTCACTTGAATCAGAATCCATGCCCGCACTGTACCACACGCGGCCCGTCCTTGAACAATGCGCGCGCGCCGTCTATCATCTTGAACCAGGACAGAGCGAAACTCTACCCAAAGGCCAGGTATCGCTATGACTACGCGAACGAAAGATCCCGCGGCCGCGGCGCCGACTCCATCCCCCACGCTGGAGACCCGCAAGTTTACGGTGGCCGAGTACTACCGCATGGGCGAGGCGGGCATTCTGAAGCCCGACGAGCGGGTAGAACTCGTAGAGGGGGAGATAATCGTAATGCCGCCAATCGGACCAAAGCACGCCGGCAACGTGGACATTTCGACGGAGGCTCTTATCTTGTCGGCCGAGGGCCGGTACGTCGTCCGCGTCCAGAACCCCATCCACTTGGACGAAGGTTCCGAGCCGCGACCCGACTTTGCCCTGCTGCGCCCACGTGACGACCGGTACACGACCTCCCATCCCACCCCCTCCGACGTACTTCTGGTCGTCGAGGTGGCCGACTCCACGCTGGAGTACGACCGCCAGATGAAGGCCCACGTGTACGGGCGGGCGGGTGTTCCTGAGACCTGGGTGAGGAACCTGCCCGAGGACTGCATAGAGCGGTTCACCGAGCCGGGCACGGAAGGCTACGCGCGACACAGCGTACACCGCCGCGGCGATACGCTGGCGCCTGCGTCCCTGCCCAACCTGGAGTTGGCCGTGGCCGACCTGCTGCCGCCAGTCCCTTCCCCCCCGCAATCGTAGGGGCAGGCCTTGTGCCTGCCCGTGTTTCATGCGCCCCCAATGGTCCCTTCCCCCTCTCGAAGGATGAAGGTCTTCCTATTGTCCCTTCCCCTCTCGAAGGGTGAAGGTCTTCCTATTGTCCCTTCCCCCTCGGACGGGGGAAGGTTAGGATGGGGGTGACGACTTGGGAACAGCGCCCGAAACTGCCAAGATCCACCCCGGTCAACGCCAGTCTGATAGCCACATGCGCCGCTTCACCCAACCCATACTGAACAAGACCCACCTGCTCGCCAACCACCCGCGCCTCCACGCCGCCCTCCCCTGGCTGCTCGCGCTGCTGGCTATCGCCTACGTCGCCCTCCACTGGTCGCAGCCCCTCACCCTGTCCCCCGACAGCGGCGGCTACCTGAATTTCAGCGGCCACCGAACCGCCGGCTACCCCCTCTTCCTCGATGCCGTCGAGCTACTCTTCGGCTCCACCGACGCCGCCCCCAAAGTCCAACTCGTCATCGCCGCCGCGTCGTTCGCCTTCCTCGGCTGGAGCCTGCACCGCGCCTTCCGGTCGCCCCTCTTCGCGCTGATGCCAGTCGTCGCGCTCATGCTCTACCCCCGCGTAACCGAGTTGCACGCCGACATCCTCACCGAATCCATCTTCATCTCGCTCATGTGCATAATGGCGGGAGGCATCGCGCTGACTGTCCACCGCCCATCGTGGCGATGGGCCGCTCTCGCCGCCCTCGCCTGCGGCCTCGCCATCACCGTCCGCCCCGCCGCTCTCAGCCTGCTGGTAGTCTGGCCTTTCCTGTTCTGGCTCACCTGGAGCCGCACCGAAAGGCGTCGTCTGGCCCTGGCCGCCGCCGTGATAGCCCCAATCGCAATCTGCCTCCTGGCCGAAACCCTCGTCTGGCACGCCACCCACGACTCCGAATCGCGCCCCAATCTCGCCGACCGCCACCTGTTCGCCAAGTCCCTCCTCATCGACCCCGCGCCTTCCCTGTCCGACCCCGAGCTAGCCGCAATCGTAACTATGGGCCGCGATGTCATGGCGCCGGGCCGAGCCCTCATCGCGGATGCACCCAACTTCTATGCCCGTGCCACACTGCTGGCGGAGTTTGAAGTCACGGCGCAACACGAGACGTATGGAAAGGTGTTTTCGTTGGCGGTAAGTGATCTGGCCCAACAACGCGGTATCGAAGAGCATCGCCTCCTGGCGCAATTGGGACGCCCCGCCATGCTGTCAGAGCCTATTGCATGGATGGGGAACGCCCTCACCCACTACCTCGGCCTGTGGTCGCGGGCGTTTGTCACCCCCGCAGCCCTAGATGAGTTCCAGTCGTACATCGACGAATCGGAAACCAACGAACTCTTCGAACGAGTCTCGTTCTTCCACCAAGGCGTGCCCCGTGTTTCATGGCTTGACAATGCCCTCCACTCCTCGCTCGGCATAGTTCTGCTCGTCATCCCGATCTCCGCCGCGCTGGCGTTATGGCAGCGGATTAGCCAACCGTGTCCCGATAGTCGATTGGCAATCGCGGCCATCGGCGCTCTAGCGGTCCACTCCCACATCCTGTTCGTCGGCCTGCTCGGAGTGATGGCCGGCCGCTACGCCGACTCAATGGCCCCCATGATGGCCGTGTCAGGCACCCTTCTCACCGCCTGGCTCCTCGACCATCTTCGTGCCCTCAGTGCCCTTCGTGGATAATCTTCGCCACCCCTCTTGACACCGCCGCACATTTGTACTACTCTCTCTTCCATGAAGTACAAACGCCACCACACGAAAACCTAGCCCTGCGGACGCCGCCCCCGCCCGTCCCACTTCAGTCCCATATCGGCGCTCTCGGGTTCAAAGGGCCACGCCAGACGGCCCAAATGAAACAATCGAGTCACAGACCACCGATACTCCCAGCTACGAAAAGGCGCAAATGAAACGAAATGGAACAGATCTTTTCAGGTTTTTCTTGACACACCCCTTCGCGGGAGACCAGCGCCCCCGACCGGCCACCACGCCAGCCAACCCGATTCGGACTCGCCGAAGGCCCGAGCTGGCTATGATCCTGTAGGGGCGGGTTTGAATCCCATCCTGTGGTGGTAAAATGCAAATCCAACTATGCACACAAGACTCGCACACCAATGAGGTACTTCCAGCGAAGCCGCGCACTCGCCGCCTTTCCCTGGCTGCTAGCCCTGCTCGCGATCGCCTACGTCGCCCTCCACTGGTCGCAGCCGCTCACACTGTGGCCCGACAGCGGCGGCTACCTGGCGTTCAGCAAGCACCGCCCCGCCGGCTATCCGCTCTTCCTCGATGCGGTCGAGCTACTCTTCGGCACGACCGACGCCGCCCCCAAAGTCCAACTCGTCATCGCCGCCGCGGCCTTCGCTTTCCTCGGCTGGAGCCTCCACCGCGCCTTCCGCTCGTCCCTCTTCGCGCTGCTGCCCGTCGTCGCTCTTATGCTCTACCCCCGCATCACCGACCTGCACGCCTACATCCTCACCGAGTCCATCTTCATCTCCCTGCTCTGCCTGATGATCGGCGGCATCGCCCTGGCACTCCGACGCCCGTCCTGGCGCTGGACCGCGCTAGCCGCCCTCGTCTGCGGCCTGGCCATCACCGTCCGCCCGGCGGCCCTCAGCCTGCAGGTGGTCTGGCCCTTCCTGCTCTGGCTCACCTGGAGCCGCACCGAAAGGCGCCGCCTCGCCCTCGCGTCGGCGGTTATCGTTCCCGTCGCCCTCTGCATGCTCGCCGAGACCCTGCTCTGGCACGCCCACCACGACTCGCCATCGCGCCCCAACCTTGTCGACAGGCACCTGTTCGCCAAGTCCCTCCTCATCGACAGCGAACCGTCCCTGTCGGACCCTGAGCTAGCCGCAATCGTGTCCATGGGCCGTGAGGTCTTCGCCCCGGGCCGTGCGCTCATCGCCGATGCCCCCAGCCACTACGCCCGCACCAGGCTGCTCGTGGACTTCGAGGTCGCCGCCCAGCACTCCACCTACTCCCGCGTCTTCTTCCCGCTTGTGAGAGAGGTCGCCGGCCGGCGAGGAGTGGATGAGCACCGGCTACTAGCCCGCTTAGGCAGGCCCGCCATCCTCTCTCAGCCTGTCGCCTGGATGAGGAATGCCCTCGCCCACTACCTGGGCCTCTGGTTCCCCTACTGGGCCCACGTCAGCCCCGCCGTCCTTGACGAGTACCAGCCTTACATTGAGGGCGCCGAACCCGACGAGCTCTTTGGCGACAGCCCGATTTTCGGCCACAAGGAGCCGCCCGGCCCCAGGCTGGCGTTCGCAGTCAGGACCACACTCGCCGCCGGCCTCGCGGTGAGCCTGCTCACGTTCGCCCTGGCCGCATGGCAACGCCTCCGCGCCGCCGACCGCTCCCCAGACCCTCGCCTGGCATTGGCGGCCACGGCCGGTCTCGCCGTTCACGCCCACTTCCTGCTCATCGGCCTCACGGGCGTAGTCGCCACCCGCTACGCCGGCGCGATGGCTCCCCTCCTCGCGGTCTGCGGCGTATTGACCGCGAGCTGGCTGCTGGAGAAAATCCTCGCATGGAGAGAAAGCCGACCGCAGACGAACGCCGCTCAGTCCCGGAGCCTTGCCCGATGAACCCTTGCTGCCTCCGCTTGGCCGTGCTGCTGCCGTGCCTCAACGAGGAGGCCGCCATTGCCGGTGTGGTCGAGTCCTTCCGCCAGGCACTGCCCGAAGCCCAGGTCTACGTGTACGACAACGCCTCGACCGACGCCACCGCGGAGCGCGCCGCCGACGCCGGGGCCGTGGTGATGTCCGAGCCGCTGCCTGGCAAGGGAAACGTGGTCCGCCGCATGTTCGCGGACGTCGAGGCCGACATCTACGTGCTCGCCGACGGCGACGGCACCTACGACGCCTCCGCCGCCCCCGCCATGGTGGACAGGCTCATCGCCGACAACCTCGACATGGTCGTGGGAGTCCGCGTCGAGGCCGAGGGCCAGGACGCCTACCGGCCCGGCCACCGGATGGGCAACGCCCTCCTCAACCGGCTGGTCCGAGGACTCTTCGGCGGCGTCTTCACCGACATCAGCTCAGGCTACAGGGTAATGTCCCGCAGGCTCGTAAAGTCCTTCCCCGCGCTGTCGCGGCAGTTCGAGATCGAGCCGGAGCTTGCCGCCCACTGCGCCCACCTCCGCCTGCCCTGCGCCGAGATGCCCACCCGCTACGTCGAACGCCCCGAGGGCGGCGAGAGCAAGCTCCGCACTCTCCGCGACGGCAGACGCGCCCTCGTCACGATCGGCCTGCTGGTGAAGGAGTTTCACCCCTTCAAGTTCTTCACGCTCGCCGCCGTCGTGCTGGGAGTAATCTCCATCGGCCTGGCCATACCCATCCTGCTCACCTTCTGGGAGACCGGCCTCGTGCCGCGGCTGCCCACCGCCGTTTTCTGCGCCGCCCTCGGTCTGGCCTCACTCGGCAGCTTCGTCAGCGGCGTCATCCTCGACAGCGTCAACAGGGGCCGCCACGAGCTCAAGCGCATGGCCTACCTCCGCTACCCCTCCATCCGCGAGACCTGCCGCTCCCGCCGTCCCTAATCCCCCACGCCCTGCCGCTCCAACACCGCCCCCGCCCCCGGCTGCGCCTCCCGCTTCAGCACCGACGCCGCCGCCCCGATCAACTGAAGCACCGCCATCACCACGAACGCCGCCTTCAGACCCGTCATGAACGACCCCACCAGACGCGAGCCGGACTCCGCGCCCAGCACCGCGTCGATGTTCGGCTCGAACCCCTGGCTCGCCATCACCGCCGTCACGATGGACGCCGCGATCGCGATACCGGTCACGTTGCCGGCGTTCCGCGAGAGGTTGACGAACGCCGCGACAACCCCGTGCCTGCTCGGGTCCGCCGCGCTGAATATGGAAGCCGAGTTGGGAGACTGGAAGAGCCCCGAGCCTACGCTGTGCAGCAGGATCCCCACCAGCGGCACCACCACCGACGAGCTCACCGTCATGGAGGCCAGTACGAAAAGCCCCGCCGCCGAGAGCAGCAGCCCTATCACGTTGAACATCCTCCAGCCGTACCGGTCCGAAAGCCGCCCGCTCACTGGCCCCATCACTATCCTGCTCACCGCGTTCGGCAGCAGCACCAGCCCCACCAGCGCGGGCGTGTACCCCAGCGCCGCCTGCAGGTAGAACGGCAGCAGGAATCGCCCCGACGTGATCCCCAGGAACGACATGAAGTTGGTCGAGATTCCAATGGCGAAGACCCTGCTCCTGAACAGCCCCAGGTCCAGCATCGGCGACGGCGCTCGGCTCTCCCACCAGATGAACGCCGCCAGCAGCGCCACGAACCCCACCCCGGCCGCGACGATGGGAGCGGAAGTCCAGCCCAGCGTCGCCCCGTTCGACACCGCCAGCAGGAACGTCACCAGCACCGCCGTCGAAAGCGCCGCCCCCGGAAAGTCGTACGACCGGCTGCGCGTGTCCTGCCTGAACACCTGGCTCCTCACCACCGCCACCACCAGCAGGATGGCCAGCACTCCCATCGCCACGTTCACGTAGAACAGCCACCGCCAGTCCAGCGCCGTTATCAGGAATCCACCCGCCACCGGGCCCAGCACTCCGCCCGTCCCCACCACGCTCGCATGCGACCCGATCCCCTTCCCGCGCTCTTCCGCCGGAAACACCGAGGTGATCATCGCCATGCCCGTGCCCTGCGTCATGGCCGCACCCACTCCCTGCACGGCCTTGAACGCGATGAGCATCAGGATGCTCTGCGACCCTGCCGCCAGCAGCGCCGCCCCCGCGAAAATGACCATACCGACCACGTACACCGTCTTGCGCCCGATCACGTCCGACAGCCTGCCCATCGGGAGTATGAGCGCGCTGATAGCCAGGCCCTCCGCGACCACGATCCACTGCGCCGCCGCTAGGTCCGCGTCGAAGTACTGCGCGATCGTCGGCAGCGCCACCGACATCCCGCCGTGGTTGATTACCGACGTCAGCGTCCCGAACGCCACTGCCGCGAACACCCACCACTTGTACACGGGCCTGTCGAACACTCGGGCAGCAAGCATGGCCGGCTAGTCCTCCCTCACCGGCTTCGGCCTATCCGCTGAGTCCCTTCCCCCTTGATGGGGAAGAGCCTGCTCTGAGCTTGCCGAATGGGTCAGGATGGGGGTGATGCCCCGTCTGCCCGGCGCCGGCGTCGAGAGGACCAGCACCGCCGCGAACCCCATCAGCGCGACGCCCGCCCACCACGCCGGATCGTAGGTCCCCCAGATATCCCGGACGTATCCCGCCGCCGGCGCCCCCAGTCCCCCGATCCCCAGGTTGATCGGATTCACCAGGCCCCTAATGCTCCCCACGCTCTGGCGTCCGAAGTAGTCCGCCCAGATGAAGTTCTGCAGGAACATCATCCCGCCTATGCCCAGCCCGAACAACGCCATGGATGCGAACATGATCGTGAGGTTGTTGGCGTAGATGGTCATGACGCTCGCCGCCGCGAGCATGAGAAAGCCGCTCGCCCCCAGCGCCCGGGCGGGCACGTACCTGACCAGCATCCCGAACGTGAAGGTCATCACTCCCGCGCACACCGCGTCCAGCGCGGTCGCGAACGAGATGAGCGTCGGGTCCAGACCCTTGTCCATGAAGTCGGCTATCCGGTGCAGAGCGACCGTCCCGATGGCGAGCGAGACCAGGCTGAACGCCGCGACCAGCTTCCACAGCGTGACCGTGCGCACGGCCTCCGACAGGCTCCACGACACCTCATCCGGCGGCGCTTCTCCCGGCTGTCCCAGGCGCGCAGCGCCCGGACTCTCGGCCCCGTCAGGCCGAAGTCCCATGTCCTCGGGTTGCCGCCGCACGAAGATGGCCGCCAGTGGAACGATCACCCCCATGCCCAGCACGGCCAGTATCACCCACGCGTTCTGCCAGCCTACGGAATCTATCAAGTACTGGGTCAGCGGCACGAACAGCAGCGCGCCCACCGGAATCCCGACCGACATGAACGCGATGGCCTTGCCCCGCTCGGCGACGAACCACTTGAGCACCGGCACCGACGTCACCAGCGCCCCCGGCCCGCTCATCCCCACCAGCCCCATCACGGCGAACAGCGCCACGAGCTGCCAAGCGTGGCCGATGTTGGCCAACCCTATCATGGAGAAGCCGGTCATCATCGCGGCGACCGGCAGCATCACCCGCGCGCCGAACCTGTCGAGTAGCCATCCGACCGCCGGGCTGGTCACGGAGCTCGCCCCCTGCCGGGCGGTGTGCGCCCACCCGAACGCCGCGCGCCCGATGCCCAGCTCGTCTCCCATGGGCTTGATGAACAGGCCGAAGTTCAGCGAACCCATCGCCATGCTCACCGCGCCGGTCGCGGCCATCACCCACACTATCACCCAGCCGTAGAAGAACCGGCGGGGCTTATTCTTCACGTGTCATCTCGGTCGGCCCTCTCCAATAGTCAAACACCGATGCGCGGCGTTCAGTTATCATATCCGCGCTGTTGCCCGGACCGGCACCGCCGGTTTTGGGTTCGCATGATACCAGACTGAGATGCGCGTCAATACGATTATTCCAGCAGGGATGGTCTTCGCTGTTGCCCCGACCGCCGCGGTCATAATGGGCGATTCGCTGATGTACGTCGTGCTGCCCGTGGCGGCAGCCGATTTCGGCGTGGGCGACCGGCTCGGCATCGCCGCGTCGTTCTGGATAGGGCTCGCGCTCAGCATCAACCGCTTCATCCGCCTCGTCAGCAACGCCGCCGCCGCGTCCGTCTACCAGCGATTCGGCGTGCGCTGGCCCTTCGTCGCGTCCATCGCCGCCGGTGCCCTTACGACACTCGCATACGGTCTTGGCAGGGGGCTGGCGATCATGCTGCTGGCCCGCGCCGCCTGGGGGATTTCGTACTCGTTCATGCGGCTCGCCGCGCACCTGACGGCGTTCGGCGTCGGCACTGCTCGCATGAGGGGCAGGCTGCTGGGCTTCTTCAACTCCGGGCAGCGGCTCGGCAGCCTGATAGCGGTCACCGCCGGCGCGATGCTCTTCCAGGCGGCATCGAGACAGGCAACCTTCGCCGCACTGGCCGCCATTGGACTTGCCGGCGCTGCAGTCGCCTCCCAGGTCCCCAACCTCAGGCCGGGCCGCGCGGCCCCCGCGGGCAACAGGCTGCGGGACCGCCTCGACCCCTGGGGATTGGCCGTGTCGCGCCTTCCGCACGAAGACCGCGGCCTGCGGACTACTCTGCTCTCCATCAGCCTCATGCGATTCGCCACGGCGTTCGCGGCGAACGGGCTGGCCATAGCCACCGTTGCGCCCTACCTGTCCGAAATCGCCGGCGAAGACCAGCGTGTGCTCGGCGGCGCGCTGACCGTCGTAATCCTTGCAGGTCTCCTGGTCGGATTCAGGTGGTTCTCGGACCTGGGTCTTGGCGTTCCTCTCGGGCACTTCTCGGACCGCATAGGCAGGCGACCGTCGATAGCAATCGGCATGGCCGGGATGTTCGCGCCGCTGGCACTCATCGCGGCGTTCGACTCGATTGTCGTCGCCGTCATCGGACTCCCCCTGCTATTCATCGCCGCCGTCGGAACCAACACGGCCCTGGACGCGGCCATGGGCGAAACGGCGCCGGCCTCCGCCCGCGCCTCGGCAATGGGCAGGTACTCGACCTGGCAGGACCTGGGATCCGCGCTCGGTCCCTTCGCTGGATTCCTGATTGCCGCCAGAATCGGCTTCCAGGGCGGATTCCTTGTCGCGGCGGCGCTGCTGGCGGCTTCATGGGCGTTGTACCTGGCCGCCGCTGGCAGTCCACTGCGCGTCAGGCCCCGAAGACCGAGCACTTAGAGCTTATCCGATAAGTCCCTTCCCCCTCTAAGGGGGAAGGTTAGAGCCTGCCCCGGGAAAGCGGGGGATGGGGGTGAAGACTTGAGCAGCACACTGGAAACGTTGGCCGATGCGCTGTGGCAGGCGCGAACCTCGGGCGGTCGTGTACCGGTCTCGGCAGCGGCCCGACTGGCGTCGGTGGAAGACGCCTTCCGCGTCCAGCGCATGATAGAGGCGCGGACGTCCGTCCCGCGCTTCGGCTGGAAGGTCGGCGCGACGAGCGAGGCCGCGCAGCGCAGCCTCAACGCCGACGGCCCGGTTACGGCGCCAATGCACACGCCGTTCTGCTTCGAAAGCCCGGCCGTCGTGAACGTCTTTCCGGGCCAGGGCGCCGGCGTGGAGTGCGAGTTCGCGTTCCGCTTCTCCCGCGACCTGCCCGCCCGGTCCGCAGCCTACGAACTGGACGAGGTGCTGGAAGCCGTGGGCAGCGTACTTCCCGCTATAGAGGTCGTGGGCGGCCGCTTCGAGGACGGACTGAGCGGTATCGGGCAGCTACGCCTGATCGCAGACATGTCCGCGCACACCGCCTTCGTCCACGGCCCGGAGCGAGCCGTCTGGCGGGCGGTGGACGCCAAGACGCACCGCGTGCGCCTTTACAGGAACGACGCGCTGGCGGCCGAGGGTATAGGGTCGAACGCGCTTGGCGACCCACTGCTGGTCCTTCTGTGGACCGCCAACCACCTCTCGCGCAGGGACGAGTCGATAGTGGCGGGTCAGGTAGTCACGACCGGCACCTGTACGGGGATAACCCCCGTCTCACACGCCGACCGCTTCACAGCCGACTTCGGGGCGCTCGGCCGGGTTGAGGTCACGATTGCGGAGCGGTCCGCTTGAGTTTCACGGCAGTCGCCGGATCCGGGGCAACGCCACCGCCGACGTCACGGCGAGAAACGCGAGTATGCCGCCGTTGACCAGCAGGGCGCCCTGCGCTCCCAGCGCGCCCGCCATCGCGCCGATGCCCAGGTGGCCCGCCGGCGCCATGCCGATGCTGAGCGTCCAGGACCCCATGGCCCGTCCCCTCTCCTCGTTGGACACGTTGGACTGCATAATCGTCCTGTAGATTATGTCGGAAGCCGAGGCGCACGCGTTGATGAACGCCAAAATCACCAGGAAGACCACGAGGTTGGTGGTGAGATAGAAGGCCATCTGCCCAAAACCGAACCCGGCCACGATTATGAACGCCGCAAGTCCTTTGCGGTTGAAATTGCCCACGGCGGCGAGGAGCACCAGGGCGAGCACTCCTCCCCCCTGCCGCACCGCGGACATCACCCCGAAGCCGGTTGCTCCCACTTCGAGCACGTCCCGAGCGAACACGGGCAGCACGCTCTGGTGGGTGAACCCGAACACCTCGGTGATGGCGGTCATGAACATCATCGAGCGCAAAATACTGTTCTGCCGCAGCACCTGGACATACCCCGCCAGGTTTTGCAGTACGGATTCGCGGCGCGCGGGGGCGGCCTCGCCCGCGCTGCGCAGCGTCAGCATGAGCGTCGCGGCGGCGAGATAGCACGCGCAGATAACCGCGTACTGGTATCCGAGTCCCCACGCGGCGATGAAGCTCCCAGCGAACAGCGCGCCCACCACTCCGCCGATCCGCTGGTTCATCGAGCTGAGCGCAAGCCCGTTCATAGCGTGTTCGGCCCCCACTATGTCGTAGACGTAGGCGTGCCTCGCGGTCATCAGGAACGCCCAGAAGCAACCGGACGCCGCCGCCAGCGCGATGACGTACCACACCTTTGCCGCGTCCATGAGCAGCATCAGTGCCATGGCGCCCGAAATGATGCCGCCCACCCACGCGACGACCCTGAGAAAGTTGCGCCGGTCCACCCTGTCGGACACCGCGCCGGAAAGGATGCCCAGGAAGAAGAAGGGGGCGATGCGAGCGGCGGACCCCACGCCGACCATGAACGGCGAGTCGGTCATGTCCAGCACCAGCCAGCCCAGGGCCACGTGGTCCATTCCCATGCAAAGTGAATGGAAGAACGAGGCGGCCCAGAGCAGCCTGAAGTCCCTGTATCGAAATGAGCGGGCCCATCCGGAGCCGCTCAGCAAAGATGCCACGCCGAATCTCCAGTAGCCGGACATCGACCGACGGCTTGGGGCGCACGGGGGAGCGTGAGAGGCTGAACGCCAGTGCGGGAGCGTAGTATACACCCATGCCCGCATGTGACTACAGCGAAACATCGGTGTGGATTCATCCTGTTAGCCCTCCACGTAGCTGGTGGTTCATCCCGCGGCCTCCGCACTTGACACCGCGCGAGGCACAAGGCAAGGTTAGCGGCATACGGGCGGCCACGAAGCTGGGCGCGCTCCAGGTGAACGGAAGGAGAGGCCATGCCAACCATCGAAGTTCTCAACCCCGTCGCATCCAAGTACACCGGCATGACGGTGCGTCCCGCGCCGCGGCTGGACACCCTCAACGGGAAGACCATCGGCCTCTACTGGAACCAGAAGTCCGGCGGAGATGTGGTCCTCTCCCGCGTCTCGGAGCTCATACGCCAGCGCTTCCCGGACGTGAGCTTCCGCAACTACACCGGCTCCATCGGCTGGGGACGCACCGTCGCCTCCGACGAGGACGTCGACCGCATCGCCGAGGAGTGCCAGGGGGTGATTGGCACCACCGCCGATTGAGGGGGATGCACGTCGTGGCTTGCCCACGACACGGTCGCGGTCGAGAAGGCGGGCCTGCCCGCCGTCGCCGTCGTCGCTCAGCGCTTCTCCTCCGCGTGGCGCACCAGCATATCGGCTTGGGGACAGCCCCTGCTGCCCTCCGTCACCATCCCCCACGTCGTCGCCGGCCAGAAACATGATCTGATTCGCGACATGATCGACCAGCAGATCGACGGCATCGTGCGCGGACTGCTCGACCCTGTGAGCGAGGACGCGCCTGCCCAGCGCACCGACGGTGTCGCCGGGTCACTGACCGTCTCCGGCGGCGACTTCCTGTCCACCGTCGAGGCAGTGAACAGCCTTTACCTGGACAAGGGCTGGGGCGACGGCTTCCCCGTCGTGCCGCCCACGCCGGAGGCCGTGGAGCGGATGCTCGGCGGCACGCGCCGCGACCCCCAGGACGTCGTCTCCATCATGGAGCCCGGCTTCGGCATAGCCACCGTCGAAAAGCTGGCCATAAACGCGGTGATGGCCGGCTGCCGGCCCGAACACCTGCCCGTGCTCATCGCAGCCGTGGAAGCGCTCGCCGACCCTGACTGCATCCTGCGAGAGATGCAGGTGTCCACGGTCCCGGAGGCGCCGCTCATCCTGGTCAACGGCCCCATCGCCAAGCGGCTCGGCATCAACGCTGGGACGGCGGCAATGGGACCGGGCGCCATCAACTACGCCAACACCGTAATCGGACGCTCCCTGCGCCTCTCGCTGATGAACATCGGCGACTGCTACCCCGGAGAGGCCGACATCAACACGATGGGGCTGCCCACCAAGTACAGCATGTGCATCGCCGAGAACGAGGACGCCAGCCCCTGGACCCCCCACCACGTCGACGCCGGCTTCTCTCCCGAGGACAGCGCCGTGACTGTGGTCGCCGTCTCGGGCGCGGCGTCCATCGTGGACGTGTCCAGCACGGTGCCGGAGACCATCCTGGACGGCGCGGCGTCCGCGCTGCACTTCACCGGCAGCGCGCCCATGGGCGACTGGCTCACCGGCGGCAAGATCAACCCCGCCATCAACAAGAAGGTGCTTGCCCAGCACACGCTGCTCGTAGCGCCCGACCACGCGCGCATCATCGCCCAGGCGGGCTGGGACAAGGCCGACGTGCGCAACTACTTGCACCGGGAGGCTCGCCTACCCTTCAAGACCATGTACGGCGACGGCAACATCAAGCGGGACAAGCAGGGCAACTGGTACGACCGCCCCGACCTCCAGTGGCTGGAGAACTATCCCGACGTGGAGGTGCCAATCGCCGCGAGTCCCGATTCGTTCATCGTCGCGGTCGCGGGCGGCCTAGGAAACGTGAGCGAATTCTTCTGGGGCATCTACGGCTCCGCCACGAAAGCAATAGAGGAGGTGTAGGGAGCGGTCGTACTGCCGAGACTTCAAGCGCGGTCAAGTGAAGCTTAACCTTGGTTAGTCCGTCGTACAGGATTGTCGAGTACGACCCGCATTGGCCCGACCGGTACGAATTGGAAAAGGCCGACGTAGTTGCTGCCACGGGGCTCGCGGCCAGTTGCGTCGAACATATCGGCAGCACTGCGGTCCCGGGGCTCAGGGCAAAGCCGACCATCGACCTGATGGTCGGTGCCCTCAGCGTCGACGCCGCACAGCCATATGTGAAGGCCCTGGAAGAGATAGGATACGAGTGGCGAGGCGAGACTGTACCCGGCACTCTTTACCTGAGAAAGGCCGAGCCACGAAGATTCAACCTACACTTGACACAGTGGGATGGCCCGTTCTGGATAGACCGTCTGCTATTTCGTGACTTCCTGCGTACTCATCCTGAGTGCGCGGCGCAGTACGAACGTCTGAAGCGCGAACTGATGGCCCGTCTGGCTCACGATCCCCCAGCCTACAACTCGGGGAAGACTTCCTTCATTGTGTCAATCGTGCAGAAAGCCCGTCGTTGTCAAGGAAACCGAGGAGTTGCTGGCTGACAGTCGGCGCGGATATGCGAGAGATAACGGAATCAGATGTGCAGGAGTTTCTCCTCCAACATGTGGGCCGTAGGGTAACCGACGTTGCGCTCGTCGGGCAGCAGGGCGAATGGTCCCAAGCTTTCTCCTTTCGAGTCAATTGCTCCGACAGGATTGTACGGTTCAGCAGGTTTGACGAGGATTTTCGTAGAGACAAATTCGCCGCAATATTCGGATCGCGCCGGCTGCCTATTCCCCCAGTTATTGACATCGGCCCGGCCTTTGGAGGGTACTACGCAATTTCCATAAGGGCCGACGGGGAACCAATAGACAACCTCAGCCCGGAAGAAATGCAGGGGCTACTGCCACAACTTCTCGACTTACTCGATGCTCTCCGCCTGGCTGATGTTTCGATGACAACTGGGTACGGGACCTGGGAACCGGACGGCAATGGATCTCATAGGAGTTGGCGTGAGGCACTTCTTGATATCGCCAATGATCGGCCAGATGAGAGACTTAGCGGCTGGAAGGCCAAGCTAGCGTCTTCGCCGCTTGGCGTTGAGTTCTTTTGTCGAGCGTATGAGCAACTCATCGACTCGGTTGAGTTCTGTCCACAGGCGCGACATCTTATTCACGCCGACCTTCTCCATTTCAATCTGTTGATTGCAAATGGTCGGATATCTGCTGTGATTGACTGGGGTTGCGGAAAGTTCGGGGACTTTCTCTATGATCTTGCCTGGTTCTCATTTTGGGCGCCGTGGTACCCCTCGATGTCAGGTATCGATTTCAGAACGGAGGCTCTAAGGCGATTCTCCGATCATCACGTACAGGTTCCCAACTTCGAGCAGCGAATGATGTGCTACGAAATCCACATCGGGCTTGATAGCCTCGTGTATTCCTCTTCGACAGAGAACTGGGATTTCGCCAGAGAGGTGTCGGAGCGTATGCGAGAAGTCCTTCAGGTGAGCTAGCAGGGCAAAGGCGCGCCGCCGGAGAAACCGAGACGGTGGTGACAGTCTAGCGCCCCGGAGGAGGCTCTACTTCCGCGGCGCTCCCCCCGTCCGGTGCGGCGGACTGGGCGTCCACCATGCGCGTAAACTCGCCGTTGAGCTCGTAGAGGGCCGTGTAGCCACCCCGCTCGACGACTCGGCCCTCCTTCAGAACGAAGATGGTGTCCGCGTTGCGCACGGTCGAGAGCCTGTGCGCGATCACGATAACCGTCTTGTCGCCGCGCAGAGAGTCGATGCTCTGCTGCACCACACGCTCGGACTCGCTGTCGAGTGCGCTGGTCGCCTCGTCCAGTATCAGGACCGGCACGCTCTTGTACAGCTCCCGGGCGATGGCTATGCGCTGGCGCTGCCCGCCGGAGATGTTCACCCCGTCCTCGCCGAGTTGCGTGTCGTAGCCGTCCGGCAGCGACTCGATGAACTCCGCGATGTCCGCCGCCAGCGCCGCCTCTCGCGTGGCCGCGTCTACCTCCGGGCCGTCACCTTCCCACAGCGTGATGTTGTTCCGCACCGTGTCGCTGAAGATGATGCTCTCCTGGGTCACATACCCGATCCGGCGTCTCAGCTCCGCCTGGTCCAGCTCGTCGTAGGGCGTTTCGCCAACACGCACCGTGCCCGCCGTCGGCGGCAGAATGCCTGTAAGCAGCGTCGCCAGCGTGGACTTGCCCGCGCCGGACGCGCCAACGAAGGCAACGGTGCTGCGTGGAGGAATGTCCAGGCTCAGGTCCGCCAGTGCGGGCGTCGAGTCGCCGTACTGGAAGGTAACGCTGTCGAGAGCGATGGGGCGGTCGAAGTCCGGCGCTTTCCCCCCTGTAGCGGCCTGCTCTTCATTGTCCGAGAGCTCGCGGGTCAGCTCGCGGAAGTTGCGCGCGCTCCCGACGTAGCGGAGGAAGCCCTGGAAGGATTGTTGGGCTTGGAGGGCGTAGTTCATGCCGCGGCGCACGATGAAGAGGATGAAGAGAATCTCTATCACCTCCTGGCGCGCGATCTCCACGTAGTAGACCAGCAGCGCCGCGATGACGATCATGAAGAAAAGCTCCGCGCCGTTGCTCACGAACGCGCTCAGAGCCCGCTGCCGGTACTCCAGATCGCCCTGCTCGGTGCTGGTCGCGCTGAGCCGCCGCGTCAGTTTGCCTCCGCCGTGCGTGGACTTCAGATACTTGAGGGAGCCAAAGGCCTGGACGAGTTGCGACTGCAAGACCCTGTTGGCCGCCGTCGCCCGGACTGAGTAGCTGGCGGCGAGCCCGAATGCCCGCTTGATGAGGAAGTATCCCGGAATGCCGACCAGGATAACAACGCTGGTGAAGACGGGGTTGATTGCCAGCGGGAGCGCCACGTAGACGATGGTATAGGCCGCGCCGACGATGAACCGCGCGCAGTTGTTCAGCACCTGAGCCACGTTGCCAATCTCGATTGTGGCCGCGTTGGTGTAGGCGCTGACGCCCCGCTCCAGCACGTGCTGGTAGTCGGCCCTGAACACCCTCTCTACCAGCTCGATCTTCATGCGGGCTAGCTGCGAGCCGGTTATCCTGCCGGCGACGACCTCCTGGAGGATGATGCAGCCCGTGCGCGCGGAGTAGAGCGCGGCCATGCCGATCACGGCAACCCAGAGGTTGTACGGCAGCCCCAGTAGAGCGGCGCCCCTGGTGAGCGCCTGGTACAGCGTGGAGTCCGTGGTGGTGGCGGATCCCGCGAGTATCGGCAGAATCAGGCTGATGCTGATGCCCTCGAGCAGCGACGCCGCGCCCACCAGGCCCAGCCACGCGGCGAGACGCCACCCGATCGAGGCGTAGAGGTATCGGACCAGGTATACGAAGTCGCTCATCTGACGGAGCTTACGGTAGCTCCAGGCCGTGACTCTCCAGCAGTTCCTGGTCGGCCAGAATCTCGGCGGTTGGAGCGTCCGCCACAACCTGCCCGCCATCCATGATGATCGAGCGCGGAAAGGCTTCCTTCACCATGTGCATGTCGTGCGTGGTGATTAGCACGGTCTGCTCCAGTCCCGCCAGCAGCCTTATCAGACCGCGGCGCGCCCTGGGGTCGAGACCCGCGGACGGCTCGTCCAACACCAGCACCCTGGGCTGCATGGAGAGGACCGTCGCTATGGCCGCGCGCTTCTTCTCACCGCCGCTCAGGTGAAACGGCATTCTCGTTCCATAGCCCTCGAGCCCTACCTGGCCCAACGCTGTCTCGACTCGCTCGTCGATCTCTTGCTCGGGCAGTCCCATGTAGATTGGGCCGAACGCCACGTCGTCGTAGACGGTTGGCGAAAAGAGCTGGTCGTCCGGGTCCTGGAACACCAGGCCCACCATCGAACGGACGCGGGCGAGCGACTTCTTGTCGTCCTCCACTACGCGCTCGCCCATCACGGACACGTCGCCCCGCCCATGCAGCAGGCCGTTGAGGTGGAGCAGCAGCGTGGACTTGCCGGCGCCGTTGGGGCCGAGGATGGCCACCTTCTCCCCGGCGTCGAGGCGGAAGCTGACGCCCCGCAGCGCCTCCCGGCCGTCCGGGTAGGCGAAGCGCAGGTCCCGCACTTCCAGGGACGTCTCGGCGATCATATGACTACCCTTGCGGCCACGGCGACAGTGGCGAACACTGCCAGCGCAAGCGCAGTCGCCGCGACGGCATTGCGGGTTACGGGCGGCGTCTCCCGCAGCCGAATCGTGCCATCGTAGCCACGCGCGAGCATGGCCATGTAGATGCGCTCTGTACGGTCCATCGTACGAATGAAGAGGGAGCCCGCCATTCCACCGGCGGTCCGGGCGCGCCATACGACCGAGCCGCCGGAACCCCTACCCACGCCCGCGCTGCGCGCCGCCCGGGAGCGCAACATGCGCTGTGTCTCGTCCACGAGCACAAAAAGGTAACGATACATGAGCATGACGACGACCACCAGAATCTGCGGAATCTTGAGCGCCCTGAGCGCCGCCAGTAACTGCAACGCCGGAGTCGTCGACGTGAGCACCACGGCTGCGGTCACGCTCGCCCAGGACTTTATCAGGACGCTGGCAAAGAACTCCAGGCCCTCGACGGTACCCGTCAGCGTGAACAGCCCCAGCGACAGGTCGAACAGCGGCTCGCCGGCTTTGGTGAACACCGTGGGCAGCGCGATGAGGATGAACGGAAGCGCCACCAGCGAACGAAAGAAGACACGGACCAGGCCTACGCCGGAAAGGGCCGCGGCAATCCACACCAGCGCCACCATGATGGCGAACGCGGGCCACTTGCCGGGCGGCACCGACGTAGTCGCGAAGATGAAGCCGAGCGCGGCCACTAGCTTGACGCGCGCGTCGGCTTTGTGAAGAAAGCTCTCGCCTTCCAGGTAGCGGTCCAGGACTCCGGTGACGGTAGAAATCGGACTGCTCAGGCTCTGCCGCGGTTTACGGCCGCCCTGTAAACCAGCAGGGCGAATGCCGCGAACAGGAAGTACACGACGGTAACGCCTACGAACCCGGCGATGATCGTCGCCACAGCCTCATTCTCGATACCGGGCATGGTGTAGTCTGGAATTATCGAGTAGGGGGCGTCCAGGGCTGTCTCGATGAATCCCTGGTCCTCGGCCACGCGCTCAAGGCCGTCCGGCGAGCCGGAGGCCAGGGGCGCGATGAGAGTCACGGCGATGGCGACGACGTAGCCGACGGCCAGGACCCTCCGAAGGCCAATGCCGCGCCTGTCGGTCTGCTGCGCCGGCTCGGCCTCCTCACCGCGGCTCAATCCGAGCAACTGCGGCCGCGCCGCCAGTATGAACCCCAGCGCGAACACCGTGATCAGACCCTCGCCAATGCCGATGAGCACGTGCACGCCCGCCAGCGCCGGCAGCGCGAGTTGCAGCGGCGAAGTGCCGGACATCGCGAGCTGGAACGCCGCCAACACCGCGGCCGCGACCACGGACACCCACGCGCCCGCGAAACCGCCGACGGTCAGCGTCGTCTTAGGCGACAACCCGAAGAAGCCGACTGCGCGGTAGACGCCGTACCCGGCAAGCACGCTGACAATCGACATGTTAAACAGGTTAATCCCCAGCACCAACAGCCCGCCGTCCTGGAACAACAGCGCCTGGAGGCCCACCACGGCGGTCATCACCAGTATGGCGGCCCATGGCCCGAGGATGATTGCCGCGAGCGCCCCTCCGACGAGGTGGCCGGACGTGCCGCCCGCGACCGGGAAGTTGATCATCTGGGCGGCGAAGATGAAAGCGCCCATGACGCCCATCATGGGAACCATGCGCTCGCTCAGGTCGCGTCCGGTCTGCCGCGCGGCGAAAGCTATTACGAGGGCGACCACGACGTAGCCGGCTATGGCCACGGGCAAGCTGAAGAAGCCGTCCGGGGCGTGGAGCGGCGTCCATGAGTCCCATGTAAGCACATTTACGCCGATGCTCAGATTCATTTGTGTACCTCGCGCCGCGGCCTACCGGCCGCCGTCTTCACTGGACTCGCGGCAGTGCCTGCATTGGCCGAACACCGCGAGGTGGTCGATATCCACCTTGAAGCCGTATGTCTCCAGTATGCTGTCACCCAGCGTCCGGAGCATCTCCTCACCGAGCAGTTCGACGCCGTCGCAGCCCTGGCAGATCAGGTGGTGGTGCCGCACCTGCTCGATCCACTCGTAGGAGTGCTGGTCGCCCCCCATGTGGGTCTCGGAAACCAGCCGCATCTGCTTCAGCATGTCGAGCGTGCGGTATACCGTCGACAGGTCGATGAAGGAGTAGGACTCCTTAACCTGCTCCAGCACCTCGCCCGCGGTGACGTGGCCGGGCGCGTGGCGCAGCGCGGACAGAATCATCATCCGCTGAGGGGTGGGCCGGTAGCCCGACTCCTTGAGTGTCTCGATTATTTGGTCTTCACAACT
Organism: Dehalococcoidia bacterium; assembly: GCA_965204815.1. GTDB lineage: Bacteria > Chloroflexota > Dehalococcoidia > Lucifugimonadales > CATOSD01 > CATOSD01. The sequence continues at coordinate 1,804,579 of OZ242014.1, read as the reverse complement.
CATTCGCTCTTCTGCCACGCTTGGCTGGCACAAAAATAGCACCACAGCCATAACACGTCAACCCCTTATTCCTGCAAAACTATAATTGGCGCTATTGCAAAGCTTTGCACTATGATGAACCGGCCTTTGGGTGAAAGAAGAGCAAGGAGTTCGTTCAGCCGTCGCGAGCGTGTCGCGGCCTTTCATGCCTTGAAACGCGCCACGCGCCGCAATATAATTGGTGTCGGCACGCGCCGCGTCAGCCGAAGCGCGGCCAAAGGCTTGCGGCATCCGTCGCGAGAACCCAAGGAGGAACCTTCAGGTATGACCTACATCATCGCCGAGCCATGCGTCGACCTCAAGGACGCATCCTGCGTAGACGTTTGCCCAGTGGACTGCATCTACACCACCGACGAAGACAACATGTACTACATCAACCCCGATGAGTGCATCGACTGCGCCGCCTGTGAGCCGGTATGCCCCGTTACGGCCATCTTCGCCGAGGACGACACGCCGTCGGAGTGGCGCAACTACATTGATCTCAACTACGAGTATTTCGGGCTGTCCCGCTAGGAGACTCCCAAATGGCCAGCATAGACTCCACCCCGGATTTCGTATCGGCCGCCTACGAGAAGATGGAAAGCAATCTCGAGGTGGTGCGCGGCAGGCTCGGCCGGCCGCTCGGCCTCGCCGACAAGGTGCTGCTTTCCCACCTCGAAGACCCTGAGGGACAGGAATTGGCGTCCGGCAGCAGCTACCTCAATCTGCGCCCCGACCGCGTGGTCCTTCAGGACGTGCTGGGCCAGACGGTGATGCTCCAGTTCATGCAGACCCGCCGGGAGCGCACGGCGGTGCCTACCACCGTCCACTGCGACCACCTCATCCAGGCGCGCGTGGAGGGCGAGTCCGACCTGCGCGAGTCGATCGCCGAGAACAACGAGGTCTACGACTTCCTCAAGTCGGCGTCGGCCAAGTTCGGCGTCGGCTTCTGGGGTCCCGGCGCGGGCATCATCCACCAGGTTAACCTCGAAAACTACGCCTTCCCGGGCGCGCTCATCATCGGCACCGACTCCCACACGCCCAACGCGGGCGGTCTGGGAAGCTGCGCCGTGGGCGTGGGCGGTGCGGACGCCGTGGAGGTCATGGCGGGGCTGCCCTGGGAGGTTCTCTACCCGCGCCGGATCGGAGTGCATCTGACCGGCGAGATGAGCGGCTGGACCGCGCCCAAGGACGTCATCCTTTACCTGGCCGGGCTGCTCACCGTTTCCGGCGGCACCAACGCCATTATCGAGTACTTCGGGCCGGGCGCCCGCTCCATTAGCTGCACTGGCAAGGCGACCATAACCAACATGGGCGCCGAACTGGGCGCGACCACGTCGATGTTCCCGTTCGACGACCGGATGACCGCATACCTGCGCGCCACCGGCCGCGCCGAACTCGCCGAGATTGCGGGCAGGTACTCGCATCTCGTGACCGCCGACTCGGAAGTCGAGGCCGACCCTGATTCATACTTCGACCGCGTGGTGGAGATAGACCTGTCGCAATTGGAGCCGCACGTCGTGGGCCCGCACTCTCCAGACCGCGCTCGCCCGATCTCCGCGCTGGCGGCGGAGGTGTCCGGCAGCGATGACGAGCTCGTGGACGCGATTTCGTCCACGCTCATCGGAAGCTGCACCAACTCGTCCTACGAGGACATGAGCCGCTCCGCCGACGTCGCCGAGCAGGCCGCCGCCCACGGACTCGGCGCAGCGGTGCCGTTCATGGTTACACCCGGCTCCGAGCAGGTGCGTGCCACCATCGAGCGCGACGGCCAGATGGAGTCGCTCACGCAGATCGGCGGCACGGTGCTCGCGAACGCCTGCGGTCCGTGCATCGGCCAGTGGCGGCGCGCGCAGGAGATGGTAGGCGTGCCCAACACCATCGTCACGTCCTACAACCGCAACTTCCCGCGCCGCAACGACGGCCAGGCCCAGACGATGAACTTCATCGCCAGCCCGGAAATAGTAACCGCCCTCTCGCTTGCGGGCAGACTGTCGTTCAATCCGCTAACGGATTCCCTTACCGCTGCCGACGGCGGATCCTTCAGGCTGGAGCCTCCCAAGCCGGCGCCGGAGGTGCCGGAGCGCGACTTTGCCCGCGGCGTGTCCGCCTACGTCGCCCCGCCCGATGACGGTAGCTCGATCGAGCTGAGCGTAAGCCCGGATAGCGAGCGCATCGAGCTGATGGAGCCTTGGCCCGCCTGGGACGGCAACGACTACATGGATATGCCCGTTCTGATGAAGACCCAGGGCAAGACGACCACCGACCACATCTCCCCCGCGGGTCCGTGGCTTCGATACCGCGGCCACCTGAGCAAGTTCAGCGAGAACATGTTCATGGGCGCCACCAACGCCTTCACCGGCGACGCCGGCACCGGCAAGAACGTCGAAACCGGTGATGAGGGACAGGCCATCTCGCGTATCGCGCGGCATTACCGGGACGCGGGCATGCGCTGGGTGGTCGTTGGAGACGACAACTACGGCGAGGGAAGCAGCCGCGAGCACGCGGCGCTGTCGCCGAGGCTGCTCGGCGGCGCGGCGATCATCGCCCGCAGCTTCGCGCGAATCCACGAGACCAACCTGAAGAAGCAGGGCCTGCTGCCGCTCACCTTCGCCGACCGCGCGGACTACGACCGCATACGCGAGGACGACCGCATCAGCCTCGTCGGCCTGAGCGACCTCGCGCCGGGCAAGCCAGTCGAGTGCCGGATTGCCCACTCGGACGGCACGTCCGAGACGCTGCACCTCAACCACTCCATAGGCGAGTCGCAGGTGGAGTGGTTCCGTATCGGCGGCGCGCTCAATATGTTCCACAAGTAGGGCCGCGTCGGGCCGCTACAAGGACACCAGCCAGCCGTACATCGTGTCGAACAGCTCCCGTTCGCGGCCCTGGTAGCCGTGGTTCGCGCCCTCGATCTCGCTCACGACCACGTGGGGGTATTCCGCCGCGGCCAGGCTGCGGCGGGCCGCGCCGCACACCGGCAGCTCCTGATCGCCGCCGATAGCGCACTCCTCTCCCCCGAAGATGTACCGCGTCGGGCAGCCGGTGTTGGCGGCGTGGACGGTGACGCTGTAGCGGTTGTCCTGGTTGAAGCAGTCCACGTAGGCGCGGGCGCTCCAGGTCGATCCCCAGGGCACGCCGGGACGCAGCAGCGTGTCGGGCTGCCCCTCGGCCACGTTGCGCTCGGACTCGCGGAACGGCCCGGCAAAGTCTTCGCCGTGCAGCGCCACGACACCCTCGTGGTTGTACTCCCCGGGCGACACCGGGACCACCGCCACGACGTTGTCGTAGCGCTCGGTGGCCTGCGCGTAGGTGGCGCGCACGGCCCCGCCGCTGTGGCCGCCTATCGCGATCCTGCGGTGTCCTCGCGCCCTCAGCAGTTCGAGCCACGCGGCGAAATCGGCACGCGAGTCCCGCACGGACTCGAAGGCGTATCCGGCGAGCGGGCCGCCCCGGACGCCATTGGCGACGTGGTCGTGTCCTCGCCGGTTTCCGGTGAGAAACGCGATGCCGCGCTCGGCGAAACGCTCCCCCAGCCCCAGGTACAGGCTGCTGTAGAAGTGGCCGCCGTCGCCGTGGAAGAACAGCACGGCATCTACGGGGTGGTCGGTGCTCTCGCCTGACGCGCCAAAGTAGGCGCCGGACAACACGATCCCCTCGGGGGTGGTGACTTCCACAAGGTCTGCCAGCATTTTCTGCTCCTCGATTCCCAGTCTTGCGAGGTCCTAGTAGATGACGCCCTCTTCCACCATCGTGGCGAATTCCGTTTCGGCTATGCCAAGCAACTCGCGGTACACGTACTCATTGTACTGGCCCAGCGCCGGCGCCGCGGTCAGCCTGGCCTGCGGGCCGCCAGCGAACCGCCAGCCGATGCCGGGCAGCAGCCGCGTTTCGCCGTCGCCTGTCGTCACGGGAGTGAAGTAACCGCCCTGCCTCAACGACTCATCCTCATACACCTGGAGCGAATTCCTGGAAGCGGCCGCCGCCACGCCGGCATCTCGAAGGATACGCGCGGCGTCCTCGGCGCCGTGATCCGCCGTCCATGCGCCGATGGCCGCGTCAATCGCCTGCCGATCTCGCCTGCGGCCGCCCTCTCTTGCATAGGATGGCTCGTCCGCGAAATCGCTCCTCCCGATGACGCCACACAGCGCCCGCCACTCGTCCACGGATGTGACCGCGATGGCGACCCATTCGTCGTCGCCCGCGCATCGATAGAGGTCGTGTGGAGAGTGAACCAGGTCCAGGTTGCCCATCGGCTGCCGCAGCTTGCCGCTCATCTGGTAGTCGAGCAGCGCGGGGGCGATGCTGGCCGTCAGCGCCTCGGCCATCGAGAAATCGACGTACTGCCCGCGTCCGGTAGCCGCGCGGTGCGCCAGCGCCGCCACCGTCACCATCGCCAACTCCATGCCCACCCAGGGGTCCGCCCACAGCCCGCCCTTGATCGGCTCGCCGGCAGGATAGCCCGACACCGAGTTCCATCCCGTGTAGAACTGGAGCAGGCTGCCGTAAGCCACGTAGTCCCTGTCCGGCCCGGAGTGGCCGGTGCCGGACGAGGATACCATGATCACGTCGGGCCTCAGTTCTTTCAGTATGGGATAACCGAGTCCCAGCCGCTCGATTACCCCGGCGGCGAAGTTCTCCAGGACCACGTCGGCAGTGGATATCAACTCCTTCGCGAGTGCGAGACCGGCTGGGCTGAGCTATGTTCAGGGCGGAGTACAGCTTGGACTGGTTGTACACCTGGAATGCGGCGCCCCTCGACGATGGGTCGGGCCGCCTCGCGCTGCCCACCTTGATGACCTCCGCGCCCATCGCGGCCAGGAACCTCGCCGCCGTCGGCCCCGCGATGATCCAGCTCAGGTCGACCACCCTGACGCCGGCCAGGGGCAGCTCGCCCGGTAGGTCTGCGCGGCGTACCGGCAGGGGCCCCGCGACAGCCTCGCCGCCCACTCGTCGGCCCGCAGACGGCTCGCGAACGAAGGACCGCGTCAGCAGACTGTTGTGCTGGCCGAGCGTCGGAGCCGCCCGGCGGTTGGCCGCGTTCGCGGAGTTGGACAGCCGGTAGGCCGCGCCGGGGTATCGGAGCGCGCCCGCGACCGGATGCTCCAGTTCTCTGAAGAACTCCCTCTCCGCAAGGTGGGGATCCGTGAACAGGTCCTCGGCGGTGTTGACCGGAAAGCACGGAATCCGGCGCTCCTGCCCCCAGCGAGCGACTTCGTGCTTCGAGAACCGGCTCGTCCAATCGCCGAGCAACTCCCAGAGCGCGGCGGTGTTCGTCTCCCTGGCGTCCCGCGTAGCGAATCGCTCGTCCTCTCCCCATTCGGGGTTGCCCATCATTTCGAGCCACTGCCTCCACTGCGCCTCCTCCCGCGGCGAGATGGCGACGTGGCCGTCGTTGCACGGCAGCACGCCCCCGATGGCACCCTACCGAGCCGATCTTGCCGCGGTCGCGCGACGCGGCGGGCTGCCCGTAGGCGTGGCCGGCGAACGAAGCTATGAGCTGCGTGGCCAGCGCCTCGTATTCCGATACGTCGACGCGGGCGCCCTCCCCTGTCATCTGTCTGCGGTAGATCGCCGTCAGCACAGCGGTCGCGGCGGCCAGCCCTGCCGCGAGGTGCGACTGCCAGCCGCCCGCGCGTACCGGCGGAACGCGGTCCGGGTCGTCGACCGGGCCGAGCAGCGCGTGAGCGTGGCCGCTCTCGTGAAAGAGCGTGAGGTCCGTTGCGGGTAGCCCGTCGCGCGGACTCCACGGGCCGTAGGGCGTGATCGAAGCATAGACGAGGCTCGGCTTCGTCGCGGCGAGATCGTCGTAGCCAAGCCCCAGGGCGTCTAGCGCGCCGGTTCCCAGGTTCTCGACTACCACGTCCGATTCGGACGCCAGAGAGCGCACCGCCCGGCGGCCCTCGTCCGTGGTGAGGTCGGCGGTGACGCCATACTTGTTCACGTTGAGCGCCAGGAACAGCGCGCTGCGCTCGGGGTGCGGCTGGTCGCCGGGGAACGGTCCGGCCCGCCTCGCCCTGTCGCCGTGGGGCGGCTCGACCTTCGCCACGCGCGCGCCAAGCTGGCCCAGCAGTTTCGCGCAGTAGGCCGCGGACACGCCCTCGCCGAGTTCCAGGACGTTGAGGCCGGTCAGCAGTGATTGTGCCATGCGCTATTCGCTCGCCACGACGCAGGAGGTTGCATCACGGGCCGGATGGTGCCTACTCGCCCGCTCGAAGCAGAGGGAACAGTTCGCCCACGTCGTCCACCTCTTCCAGCTCCCACAGGCGCGGCAGCGCGCGCTCGACCTGGGCTTCGGACAGCACGCGGCCGGCCAGGGCGCGGAACTTGTCCTCCAACTGGGCGTCGCTAATCGGGTTTTCCGGCGTACCGGTGGCGTGCTCCACCACCTCGGTCAGCTCACGTCCGTCCGTAAGCAGCAATATCACCTCGGCGGACCCTTCTTCCTGGCTGTCGTCGACCGCGGCGGTTATCTTGTCCCTGAGTCCCGTGATCTCGGGGTCCGCCACGCGCGCGTCAGTGTACTGCGCCGGGAACGCCGCGCCGTCCACCAGCCCGACGGCCATGCTGTGCTGGTAGGAGAACTTGCCTTCGAGTCCTACCCTCGGGTGCGGCCTGTCGACGAGCTCCAGCACCAGCGGATGGACCCTCGCCCTGACCTCCTCCACCATGTCGCCCGTTACGCCGTGGGCCTCTCGGAAGCGGACCATCGCGTCTATCAGCGGATGGTTCACCACACCGCAGGCATAGGGCTTGAGGCCGTTCTGGTACAGCTCCCAGTCCTCTCCCAGCCCGTTCGTCGCGCGGTCGAGGTCGCTCTCCGCGGAGTACACCTCCGCGAAACCCCGCCTTCCTTCCAGAATCTCGGTCGTGGATGTGAAGCCGCGGCTGGCGAGCAGCGCCGCCAGCACTCCGCTCTGCGCCGAGCGTCCGGGGTGCAGCGGCTTCGTCATCGATCCGAACGAGACCCGGAGTCCCGCCGCCTGCGCGCCGGCGACGCCCAGCGCCTGGGTCATGCTGCCGGCGTCCATTCCCATCAGCCGGCCCGCCGCTGCCGCCGCCCCGAACACGCCGCACGTACCGGTGATGTGCCAGCCCTCGTCGTAGTGCGCCGGGTGAACGGCCATGCCTATGCGGCACGTCACCTCCATTCCCAGCACAGACGCCGCCAGCGCGCTCCGTCCGTCGGCGCCGACACGCTCGGCCACGGCGAGAGCCGCCGGAAAGGTGGGCGCCGAGGGGTGGATGATCGTGGGGAAGTGGGTGTCGTCGTAGTCCTCGAGGTGGGCGAGATAGCCGTTCGCCAGCGCCGCGTTCTGCATCGAGGTGCGCTCGCCCGCGCCGACGACCGACGCGTTGCCGTTGCCGCCCTCCTCCCGAAACACGTCCAGCAGAATGTTCAGCGATGGGTCCGCCGAGGCGTAAAGCGAAACGGCGAGATAGTTGATGAGGCACCGCTTTCCCTCGTGCAAGAGGCGCTCCGGCAGAGCCTCCACGTCCGTCTCCACTACAAAACGAGCGATTTCTTCCGTCGTGCCCATTGTTTCTTTCCTCGCGGTTCTGGTTGGGACGGCCAAGCGTCCCCGACGGGGTGAGTGTAAGACGGCGGTGTTGGGCTGTCAACGAGAGGAGGCAGGGCCGCGCACTGGACGGCGGCGCGCGCTGCCGTGTACCATCTGCACGCCGCCGGGCCGTAAAGCTGCTGCCACGCGCGGCAGCAAACCGAGAGGTCGGAAGCATGAATCCGTTCGTCGACGCGCATCTGGCCGCCATCGTGGAGAGCAACCGCTTTCTGGAGACGGTGGTGACTTCTCCGCTTGGGCTGCGCTCCGACATCAAGATGCTACGGGAGTCCCTGTCCATTCCCTTGGCGGCGGACCTTCCCCGCGATGAGAGCCTGCGTCGCCGCAGGACGCTCGCGGAGATGTCGGGCCAGCCGCTGGAGTTGGCGCTGTCGGCCATCGCGTCCATGTCGGCGTCGGTGGACGCGCTGGCGGCCTGCGCCGACTCCGGCGAGCCGGCGCTCGACGTCAACTGGGTCGAGCGAGCGCGCCTGGTGCTCGCGCGCGCCGGGCAGAAGGTGGGCGGCGACCTGCGCGCATCGGCCGCCGCCCGCGTGCGCGGCCTGTACGTTATCGTCGACCCGGAGGCCACGCGCGGCCGGCCCATACTGGACGTCGCCAAAGCGGTGCTGCGGGGCGGAGCGAGCGTGGTGCAGCTCCGTGACAAGTCCCGTGACAAGGGCGAGGCGCTGCCCGACGCCCACAGATTGCAGGCTATGTGCGAGGAGTACGGCGGCCTGTTCGTGGTCAACGACGACGCCGACGTCGCCCGCGCCGTAGGGGCACACGTGCTCCACGTGGGTCAGACAGACCTGCCCGTCGCCGGCGCCCGCGCCGTGCTGGACCCGCGGCAACTCGTGGGCACCTCCAACGGCGACGTCGACGAGGCGCGCCGGTCGCAGGCCGACGGAGCGGACTACGCCGCCGTCGGCGCCATCTTCGCCACCACAACCATGGGCAAAAGCGGACGCCGGTCCCTGGGCGTGGAAGCCATAGCGCGGGTAAAGGACGCCGTTTCGATACCTGTCGTCGCGATCGGAGGAATCAACCTGGACAACATTGGCGATGTGGTGCGAGCGGGCGCCGACAGCGTATGCGTGGTCAGCGCCGTCACGTTCGCCGAAGACCCGGAGGACGCGTCCGCCCGGCTGGTCGAGGCCATACAATCCGCCCGCGGCTGACGTCCCTCCTGGCGTGCTGACGCGCCGCCGAGAAGGACGGCGACAGCCCAATTGAGACAAAGAATCAACTCATACGGGTTTCGTTTGCGTTGACACTCCGGCGGGGCGCTACTAGAATTGACAAGGCCGCCTGGATGAAGTGTACCCGGGTGGCATAAAGGTATCGTCTGCATTAGGCGACAGACATGGGAGGTCTGCACATGTCAAGAATGTTTAAGCTCTCTGCCCTGGCGGCGTTGGCCGCTTTGGCCGCTGTGGTCATAGTGGCCTGCGCGCAAGAGCTGAGCGACGACGAGATAATGGAGCGCGCTTCGGAACTGGGAATGATGACCGAGGCAGAAGCGGAAGCCATGGCGCCCGCCGAAATGGCGATGCCCGCGACAGGCGAGAGGCTTGAACAAGTCAAGAGCAGGGGCAGGGTCATCTGCGCCAGCCGGAACGACGTTCCGGGCTACGGATTCCTTGACGCCTCCGGCAACAACGTCGGTTTCGACATCGACCTTTGCCGCGCACTGGCCGCCGCCGTGTTGGGCGACCCCGACGCTATCGAGATCCGCCTGATTTCCGCTGCGGAGCGCGGCCCGACCATCCAGTCCGGCGAAGTCGACATGCTGGTGCGCACGGTTACCTGGACGACCTCGCGCGACTCCCAGTGGGGCAACTATGCCCAGACCATGTTCTACGACGGCCAGGGTTTCATGGTCAACAAGAGCCTGGGCATCAACAGCGCGCTGGAGTTGCAGGGCGCGACGGTCTGCGTGACGCAGGGAACGACGACCGAGTTGAACCTGAATGACTTTTCGAGCCAGAACGGCCTGAACATCGAACCGCTGACCTTCGAGGACACCGACGCGGTCGTGGCCGCCTACGAGAGCGGGCAGTGCGACGCGTTCACCAACGACCGATCCCAGCTTGCCGCGCTCGGCACGGCCCTCGCGGACAGGAGCGCCCACGTGATCCTGCCCGAGACCATCTCGGAAGAGCCGCTTGGACCGGTGGTGCCGCACGGCGACGACCAGTGGTTCGACGTCGTCAAGACCGTCATGGGCATTCTCATCTACGCCGAAGCCTACGGCGTGACCTCCGCTACCGTGCCTACCGCCGTCACCGGCGACACCAAGGTGGACAGGTTGTTCGGTCTCGAGGGCTCATTCGGCCAGGAGAGCCTGGGCATAAGCGATACCGCCGCCCAGGACGTGGTCCGCGCGGTGGGCAACTACGGCGAGATATATGACCGCAACCTTGGCCCGGGCGGCATCGACCTGCCCAGGGAGAACGGCCGGAACGCGCTGTGGGCCTCGGCCCCCTGCGCCGACTGCCCCAAGGGCGGCCAGATTTACGCGGCGCCCCTGCGGTAGGGGAAGTCCCGAGTAGTCCATTTTCGGTTGTCAGCCGGGCGGACCTGCTCCGTCACGGCTGGTGGCCGGCTCGGCGTTGCCGAGTAGGCATGGGCAGGGTCAGGTCAACACCCTGCCCATGCTTGTAAGGGGAACTGTAGACGCTGCCGCGCTGGGCGGTCGCAGCCGGCGTCGCCGCTTCTCTTGTCGGATGGCTCTAACCCCCGCCTAAGCCGAGAGCGGGACTGGCAGGGCGCATGACGACCATTCCACGAAATCTGACCTACCAGGGCATACCGATATGGCGGCATGAGCGCATCATCCGCTGGGTGTCGCAAATCGTATCGGGCGTGGTGGTGGTTGCCCTCGTCGCATGGTTCTTCTTCAACATCGGCAGCGCCATACAAGAGCGCAACATCCCCTTTGGATTCAGCTTCCTGTCCAGGGCCTACCAGACGCCCATTGGGCAGCACATTCTGCCCTACGAGTCCTCAGACACTTTCCTCTACGCGCTGGGAGTCGCCGCGACCAACACCCTCTTCGTCGCCGTGATCGGCATCATCCTGGCGATACTGCTGGGCATTTTCGTGGGTGTCTCGAGGCTGTCCAACAACTGGATAGTCTCCAGGATAGCCACGGCATACATCGAGTTCTTCCGCAACGTCCCCCTCCTGGTGCAGCTCTTCTTCTGGTTTTACATCCTGCTCACGCTGCCACCGGTACGCGAAGGGTACGTCATCGCCGGCAACTTTTACGTGAACAACGCCGGCATATCCGTCCCCTGGATGGCGGCAAGCAGCCCGGGCGCGGGGCTGTCGTGGCTCGCGGTCGTCGCGGTGGGCGTGGTTAGCGGATTCTACGTCCACCGGTGGCTGAGCCGCCGTGAGATCCAGACGGGCATTTCGTCCTACCCCGTGTTATACGGTGTTGGCTCGGCGCTGTTGATAAGCGCCGCCGCCTGGATCGTCATCGGATTGGCATCCGGCGCGGCCCCTTTCGTCTCGTCATATCCGGCGCCGGCGGGCAGATTCGGACGCATCGAGGGCGGCTTCACCGCTTCCGCGGGCCTGCTGGGGCTACTGGTGGGCCTCGTAATCTACACCTCGTCGTTCATCGCGGAGATAGTCCGCGCCGGGATACAGTCGGTGAGCCGGGGCCAGCGAGAGGCGGCTTCCGCGCTGGGTTTGTCACCGATAAAGGCGCTCCGGCACGTTACGTTTCCGCAGGCCCTGCGCGTGATAATTCCACCACTGATCAGCCAGTGCCTGAACCTGACCAAGAACAGCAGCCTCGCGGGCGCCATCGGCTACTCCGATCTTACGAACATCGCCAAGACCATGACGCAGACCGCCCCGGCGGTGTCAATCTTCATACTCATAATGCTGGCCTACCTTGCGATGAGCCTCACCTGGTCGCTGATCGGCAACCTGTACAACCGCCACATCCGGTTCCGGGAAGGCTAGCACATGGCGACTGACTCGCAGACGGCCTCCGCCCCCGTGCTGCCGCCGCCGCGCTCCGAGGTAGGCATCCAGGGTTGGCTGCGCGCCAACCTGTTCGATTCGCGATTCAGCGGCGCCCTGACTATTCTCTCCGTAGCTGCGCTGCTGGTTGGAGGGTGGTTCGCCCTCAGGTGGATGTTCCTGGAAGCCAATTGGGGAGTTATTGCCGAGATCGGCGGCCTGTTCGTGCTGGGTCCGTACAACAACGACCAGGCATGTCCCGGAAACAACTGCTTCTGGAGGCCGCAAGTCGGACTGCTGCTGGTCTCCATGCTGCTGGGTATGATCTGGGTGATCGCCGGGGGCGGTGCGGCCAAGCGGATCGCGATTACCGTCGTCGCGGTTGCGGCGGCATTCGCGTTTCTCCCGTACAACTTCGAGCGTATGGGCATGGACGTGCGGCTGCTGCTGCTGGCGAACGTGCCGGCGCTCGCGCTGGGCTGGGCGGTGGCGCGCTCCATCCCATTCTTTGGCGCCGTCAAGGGCGTCGGCATCTTCGCTATCGCGGCGTTCCTGCTTACGCTGCTGCTGGTGCGTGGATGGGAGGACGGCGGGCCCGGCATTATGCCGGACCTGCTGTTCAGTTGGATCCCCGGCCTGGAGCCCGTCGTGGACCTCAAGGACTGGGGCGGGCTGATGCTCAACATTCTGCTGGCCGTTGTCGGCATATCGCTCAGCCTGCCCATCGGCATAGCGCTGGCGCTTGGCCGGCGCAGCGACCTCCAGGTCGTCAAGGGCATCTGTGTCGTGTTCATTGAGGTGTTCAGAGGCGTGCCCCTGATCACGCTCCTCTTCATGTCGCAGGTGCTGGTGCCGCTAGCGTTTCCCAGGGACTTTCCGCTCGACCCCCTGCCTCGCGCCGCGATCGGGATAACGCTTTTCAGCTCGGCGTACATGGCCGAGAACATACGGGGAGGACTGCAGGCTCTTCACCCGGGACAGGCGGAGGCCGCGCGCGCGCTCGGGTTGCCTGGGTGGCAGACGATGCTGCTCATCTCTCTGCCGCAGGCTATTCGCAACGTCATACCGGCGATAGTGGGCCAGTTCATCGCGCTGTTCAAGGACACCAGCCTGATATACATCATCGGGATGCTGGACGTTGTCGAGATAAGCAGGGCGTACATCCAGGGCAACCCGGAACTGCTCGCCAGCGCACGGGAGCTGTTCATCTTCATCGCCGTGGTGTTCTGGGTGTTCTGCTACGGCATGTCGTACATCAGCCGGCGCTACGAGCGTTACCTGGGCGTGGGAGAGAGATAGGAGCAAGCTATGGCTACGACAGACGCGAGCAGCGGCGCCGAGCAGATGATAATATGCCGCGACGTGCACAAGTGGTACGGACAGTTTCACGCTCTCAGGGGCATAACCACCAGCGTCAACCGCGGCGAAGTGGTCGTCATTTTCGGGCCGTCCGGCTCGGGCAAGTCCACCTTCATTCGCACCATCAACCGCCTCGAGGAGCACCAGCGGGGCGACATCATCGTGGACGGCATCGAACTGACGAACGACATACGCAACATCGACGCGATACGGCAGGACGTGGGGATGGTGTTCCAGTCGTTCAACCTGTTTCCCCACCTGAGCGTCATGAGCAACATCACGCTGGCCCCCATCAAGGTGCGCAAAGTACCCGCCGCCGAGGCGGAGGAAACCGCCCTGGAGTTGCTGCGCCGCGTCGGGATCGAGGAGCAGGCCGACAAGTACCCGGCCCAGCTTTCGGGCGGCCAGCAGCAGCGCGTCGCCATCGCGCGGGCGCTCGCCATGCAGCCCAACGTCATGCTGTTCGACGAGCCGACGTCGGCGCTTGACCCCGAGATGATCAAGGAAGTGCTGGACGTCATGCAGGAACTGGCCCAGTCCGGCATGACCATGCTGGTGGTCTCTCACGAAATGGGATTCGCGCGAGAGGTGGCGGACCGGATGATGATGTTCGACGAGGGCCTGCTGGTGGAGGAAGGGCCGCCGGACCAGATATTCTACGACCCCCAGAGCGACAGGACCAAGCTGTTTCTATCGCAGATTCTATAGCGGATCGCCCGGGTCGAGCGGCCCGCTCCCATCCTTGCCGGCTACTGCGCCGGTGAGTGTAGGAACTGCCAGTTGATCCCGAAGCGGTCGACGCAGGCTCCGAAGTAGTCCCCCCAGAACATGTCCTGCATGGGCATCTCCACCTTCCCGCCCATCGACATTGCGGCGAACAGGGCGTCTGCCTCCAGCCGGCTATCGGCCACGAACGAGAGCGCCACGTTATCGCCGAACGTGCGCGGCGGCCCGTAGTGCTCGGGCACGTCGCTTCCCATCAGCACGCTCGAACCGACGTTGAGCGACATATGCATTATCTTGTCTCTGTCGTCCTCGCCAACCGGCATGTCGCCCGGCATTTCTTCGAACGTGGCCAGATTGTTGAACTCGCCCCCGAACACGGACTGGTAGAACTCGAAAGCCTCGCGGCAGTTGCCGTTGAAGTTGAGGTACGCGTTTATTGTCATGGCCGGCCTCCTTCCATCTGCTTAGGTGTGGGCATAGAGACTAAAGCCACCTCTCGACAAAATTCTAGGTGCGATTTAAGCAAAATCCTGTCTTATGTCGGGAACTTGGAAAAACAAACGGCGGCGAAAGCCGCATCTCGCAGCCTCCGCCGCCGTACCGCCACATGACCGCTAACGGATCAGTTGATTCGTATCTCCCGCAGCTTGGGGACGATCATCGGAGTGACCTCGTAGCCCTCCACGTGGGGCTTCAACAGCACGTGTCGCTCGCCGGCAAACCACAGCGGCACCCAGGCGCCGTCTTCCACGATCATCACCTCTGCCTTCCTGTACTCTTCGATGCGCTCCAGCGGATCCTGTAGAGTGCGGGCGCGCTCGAGGATGACGTCCAGCTCCGGGTTGGAGTACGCGCCGTGGTTGAGAGAGCTTTCGGTGTGGAACAGAATGTCCAGGAAGTCCTGCGGGTCTGGATAGTCCGCCTGCCAGCCCAGTCCAGCGTATGCCTGGAACTTGGCGTCGTTCAGGTCTTCCAGGTACGTCGCCCACTCCACCTGCTGGATCTCCACCTCCACGCCCAGCACCTGGCGCCACATCTCTATGACCACCTCGAGGTCAAGCCCAATCGTGCCTCCGGTTCCCGGCACCGTGATGACGATTCGCGGCCTGGTGTCGGGGTCGGCGTACCTGGACTCGCTCAATAGCCGCTGGGCGAGCTCCTTGTCGTGGCGCAGTCCCACGAGGCTATCGTTGTAGCCCGGGAAACCTGGCGGCAGAATGCCGAAGGCGGGCACCACAAGGTCCGAAAGCACCTCGGAGGCGATCAATTCCTTGTCTATCGCGTGGTTTAGCGCCTGCCTGAACCTGGGGTCGTCGAACGGCGCCATGCTGGTGTTGAAGCCGATGTAGGAGATGCTGAAGTCGGGCGGCGCGACTATCAGCTCTTCGTTCAGAGGTTCAGTCGGATCGAGCACACGCTCGAGGTCGAACAGGCTGACGCCGGTGATGTCGATCTCGTCGTTCTCGTACATCGCCATGGACTGCCCGCCCGCGAGGTTGAGCAGTATGGTGTCCACGTTGGCCGGCTCACGATAGAAGTGCTCGTTGCGCTCCAGCACGATGCGCTCGCCGATCTTGTACTCCTTGAGCCTGAACGGCCCGGTCCCGTTGGGATCGTCGGTCCAGCTTCGCCCGCCGGCTTCCACGTTGGCGCGGTCTAGGACAAACGCCGTGGGGTACGTGAGTTTCGCGAGGAAGTAGGCCTTCGGCTCGTCGACGGTGATGCTGAGCGTCATATCGTCGACAACCCGTATGCCCGAAATCTCGGTGGCGTTGCCCTTGATGTAGTCCAGCGCGCCGACTATGTCATTCAGATACGTGTCGGCCACCGGCGACGCCGTCTCCGGCGCGGCCGCCCGCTCGATGGACCACTTGAAGTCCTGCGCCGTCACCTGCCTGCCGTCGTGGAACTTGGCGTTGGGGCGCAGGTAGAAGGTGTACTGGAGGCCGTCGCTGCTGATCTCCCAGCGCTCGGCAAGGTCGGGCACTAGCTCCAGGTCGGTGTTCAGCGTTACGAGGCCACTGTACAGCTCGACGACCACGAACGACGACGTGGTGTCTGTCGTCAGATGCGGGTCAAGCGTGGGGGGATCGGCCCACTGCCTGCGGAACACCCCGCCCGCAGTCGGCTCGGTGGCCGGCTGTTCGGTGCTGAGCGCTGGCGCGCTGGTCGGCTCAGCAGGGGCCGGCGTCGACTCCGTAGACATCGCCGACGGCTCCTCTGATTCCGCCTGGTCCTCGCTAGAGTCTCCGCCACACGCGACCGCGGCAAACGCGGCCACTACCAGCACAATCGGCAGAATCCACTTGAGCTTGAACAATTTTATCCTCCAACCTGAGATGCTAGAAACGATTCGATGAACGAGTCGATGTTTCCGTCGAGAACAGTCTCGGCGGATGAGTCCTCGTGCCCCGTTCTATGGTCCTTCACCATCTGGTACGGGTGAAGGACGTAACTCCTGATCTGATTGCCCCACTCCGGGGATATGTGCTCCCCCTTCAGCTTGGCCATCTCTTCGGCTCTGCGGCGCATCTCCAGCTCCACCAGCCGCGCCAGCAGTATGCGCATGGCGAACTCCCGGTTCTGCCGCTGGGAGCGCTCGTTCTGGCAGCTTACCCGGATGCCCGTGGGCATGTGGGTAACGCGCACCGCGGTGGAGTTCTTCTGGACGCTCTGTCCGCCCGCTCCGCCTGCCCTGAACACGTCGAGCTTGATGTCATCCGGGTCGATACTGACGTCCACGCCCTCCTCGGCCTCCGGCAGCGCCTCGACTAGCGCGAACGACGTATGCCTCGCGTGGTTGCCGTCGAAAGGTGAAATCCTGACGAGCCGGTGTACCCCCCGCTCGGCCCGCATGTAGCCGAATGCGTACGGCCCGGAAAACTGGACAGTGGCGCTCTTCACGCCGCCGTCCTCGCCATAGGAGACGTCGAGCACGTCGCTCGAAAAGCCCCGACGCTCCGCCCAGCGCAGATACATCCGCATCAACATCCTCGTCCAGTCCTGGGAATCGACTCCGCCTGCGCCCGCGTGGAGCGCGATGATGGCGTTGCGTTCGTCGTATTCGCCCGAAAGCGCCAGCTTGAACTCAAGGGCGCCGAGCTTTTCGCTCACTCCGGCCAGGTCCAGCCGCAGTCCGTCCAGCAGCGAGTCGTCCTCCTCCTCCATCGCCAGCTCAAGCAACTCCTCGACGGAAGCCGCCTCGTCGTCCAGCGACTGCCACTCTTCGACCTCCTGCGTCAGCGCCGATATTCGCCTCATCGTGTGTTGGGCCTTGGTGGGTGAGTTCCAGAAGTCGGGTTCCATCGCCCGCTTTTCCAGGCGTGCGACCTGTCTGCGTTTCTCTTCGAGGTCAAAGGCGCACCATGATTTCGGCAATGCGCTCACGCAGTTCAACAACCGTACTCCTGAGTTCCAGCATGTCTGAGCTTTCCTCCGACGTATATTGCAACGCCTTCGCGCCGCGAATGGTTAGCAGAAAGTATATCAGGATGTATGTTATTCTGGGGCGCGGCGCCGGGGCGCGGCGAATCACTGAAACGGGGGACGTACACCAATGCTCGACCTGCTCGTCACCGGCGGCATGATCATAGACGGCACCGGCAGCCAGGGATACTACGGCGCGGTCGGCGTGGAAGGCGACACGCTGCGCCTGCTCCGGGGCGACGTGTCGCACGTCCAGACAGCACGAACAATCGACGCCACTGGCCGGGTGGTGTGCCCCGGGTTCATCGATATGCACTCTCACGCAGGCCTCGTCATCCTGTCGGAGCCGAGGCACGAGCCGAAAGTCCACCAGGGCATCACCACCGAGCTCGTCGGCGTGGACGGCAACTCCTACGCGCCCTTCAGGACCAGGGAGAACTTTCTCAAGTTCGTCGAGCTCAATTCCGGCCTGGACGGCGACCCGCCGCTGCCCGGCTCCTGGTCCACCGTGGAGCAGTACCTCGCCATGTTCGACCGCAAGGTAGCGGTCAACATCGCCTACATCCTCGGCAACTCTCCCGTGCGCATCGATGCCATCGGCTGGGACGACAAGCCCGCGACCCCTGCGGACGTCGCCAACATGCAGTCCATTGTCAGGGAAGCCATGGAGGAGGGCGCGGTCGGCCTATCTACCGGCCTCGACTATCCGCCGGGCAACTTCGCCGACACCGCCGAAGTCTCGGCTCTGGCGTCCACCGCGGCGGCCATGGGCGGCTTCTACCACACCCACGTTCGCTACCGGCTCGGCGACCAGTTCCTTGATCCTTTCCGCGAGGCCATCGACATTTCGGAGCGCAGCGGCGCCCCTCTCCACGTGACCCACTTCTACCAGAAGGCGCCCAGCGCGGGCGGCGGGAGCCGAATGCTCGATCTGCTCGAGGACGCACAAGCCGGCGGCCTGGATGTGACATTCGACAGCTACCCATACATCTTGGGCAGCACCCGCATCCTCATAGTCTTCCCCGACTGGGCGCACGACGGCGGCCCAGAACGGCTGAAGGAGGTGCTCCGCTCCGAGGAAGGACGCGAACGGCTCCGCAGAGAGATCGGTCCCAGAGCGCCCACCTGGCAGGATATGTGGCTCACCTACTTCAAGCGGCCCGAAAACCACAAGTACGAGGGCCGTTCGGTGGCCGAGATCGCGGAGATGATGGGCAAGTCGGAGGTCGACGCGCTCTGCGACCTGCTGCTCGCCGAAGACCTGCAAACCTGCTACGTCGCGGCCGGAGCCAACGGCAACACGCTTCCTGCCTTCGTCACGCATCCCATGTCTATGGTCGGCAGCGACGCCGTGCTTCTGGGCGACTTCCCCAGCCCGCGCACCTACGGCTGCTTCCCCGTGATTCTCGCGGAGTACGTGCGCGAGGAGAGGCAGATGTCCCTGCCCGAGGCCATACGCAAGATGACCTCGTTCCCCGCGCAGCGGCTCGGGCTCTCAGACCGTGGACTGCTCCGCGACGGCATGAAGGCCGACGTCACCGTGTTCGACCCGCACAAGGTGTCCGCGCCGGCCACGCGCACTCAGCCCAAGCAGCTACCCATCGGTATAGACTACGTGATCGTCAACGGCACGCCGGTCATCGACGGCGGCGCCCACACCGGCGCCCTACCCGGTCGCGCCCTCAAGCGACGGTAGCCCTCCCGAGAGTCCCTTCCCCCTTGATGGGGGAAGGCTAGGATGGGGGTGTCGTCGGGCTCCCTCCCCCCATCCTGTAGGGGCAGGTTTGAAACCTGCCCGCCGCGCTCTTAAGTCCCTTCCCCCTCGCAGGGGAAGAGCCTGCCCTGAGCGTAGCCGAAGGGATGGGGGTGCGATGCGGCACGTCACCCCGCCGCCGCCTTCACCTTTCCGACGAACTCCTGCACGCCCGCCGCAAGCCAGGCGTTCCAACTGGTCATCAGGAACCGCACACCCTTGCCGATGTAGCTCTCGACGGTCGCGTCCGAAACCACCGTTCCCGCCGTCCTTCCCGCGCCCACTATCCGCGCGATGGCGTCATCTATGACCGCCTGCACGTCGGGATGGTCCGCTCTCCCCAGGTGCCCCATGCTCTGCGCAAGATCACTGGGCGCGACAAAGAACACGTCGATGTTATCCACCTTCACGATTTCGTCCAGATTCTCGATGGCCGCGGAGTCCTCAATCAGCACCACCAGCAGCGTCTCGTCGTTGGCGCGCTGCAGGTAGTCGGGCACGCCGTATCCCTGCCTGCTCGTGTACATCCCCCGAGACCCGAGCGGGTGGAACTTGGCCGCGTCCACCACCGCCCTGGCCTCATCCGCGCTGTCCACGTGCGGCACCACTATGCCCTGCGCGCCCAGGTCCAGCGTGCGGTAGATTGTGCCGTAGTGGTTGGAGTTCACGCGCACAACCGAGGTCTTGCCCCACAGGTCGCACGCTCGCGTCAGGTCCGGAACGCTGCCGAAGTCCACCGGCCCGTGCTCGCCCTCCAGCCAGATGCCGTCGAAGTCCAGCGGCCCCAGCATGTCTATCACGTCGGCGGAGTTGCTCCCGCTCAGTATCGTCGCCGCCTGCCCGGCCGCCAGCTTTCGCTTCACAACGTTCGGTCTGATGTCCGCCATTTCGCCTCCATATTCATTTCGTCGATTGAGCAGCAAGCCGAATTCGCTCGCGTCGTGCGCCGCGATTATAGGAGCCGCCGACTGGCCGGTCAAACGCGAGGTGTGGACAGCGTCGAGCGCGGAAGTTAGCATATGCCCACACCCGGCAGGCGCGGGAGGGGAATTGCAGCGCGAACCCAGATTCTGCCAGTACTGCGGCGAAGGCCTGAAGACGGTGAAGGTGGAAGGCAAGCCACGCCCCCGCTGCTCCGCTTGCGGAGTGACGGTATTCGAAGACCCGAAACTCGCGGCAGTGACGCTGGTAGCCCGCGACGGCAAGCTCGCGCTCGTGCGCCGCGGCGTCGAACCCCACCTCGGCCGCTGGAGCTTCCCGTCGGGCTTCGTGGACCGCGGCGAGCGCGTGGAGGACGCGGCAGTCCGCGAGACCCTGGAGGAGACCGGCCTACACGTGCGCCTGCGCGGACTGGTGGGCCTGTACTCCGAAACGGGCCGCCCCGTGGCTCTGGCCGTCTATGCGGCCGAGGTAGTTTGCGGCGAGCTCGCGGCGGGCCACGACGCGCAGGATGCGACCTTCTTCCCCATTGATGACATCCCGCCACTACCCTTCCCACACGACCAACAGATTCTACGAGACTGGCTGGAGTTCTCCACTAAGGACACGAAAGGCGCGAGATAGGAGGAATCCTGATGACAGCCTTGCTTCTGCAGAACGCCACCCTCATCGACGGTACCGGCACCGAACCCCGGAGCGGCGTCAGCGTACTCGTTCAGGACGGCACCATCGCCCAAGTCGGCACCGCGTCCGAGCTTGGCCCGCCGGCAGGCACCGACGCAATCGACCTGAGCGGGCACACCCTCATGCCCGGCCTTATGGATGCCCACGTCCACTTCGGTCTCGTGGGCGTTGGCGGAGGCTCGCACGGCGACGACGATAGCCTGGTCGCCTACACCCTCGGCGCCATCGAAAACATGAACATCGCGCTTCAGGAGGGATTCACCACCGTCCGTGACGCCGGCGGACTCGACCCTGCCTTCGCCCGCGCAGTAGACCAGGGCCTCATTAGCGGCCCCCGCATCCTGCCCTCCGGTTCCCCGCTCTCCCAGACCGGCGGACACGGCGACCACCGCGGCCGCTACGACACCTCCCCGCAAGTCGCGATTCCCGGCCTGCTCGCCTCCACCGCGCTCGTCGACGGCGTGGACGCCGTGCGCGCCGCCGCCCGCCAGCAGCTACGCCTCGGCGCCACGCAGATCAAGGTGATGGCCTCCGGCGGCGTGATGTCGCAGATGGACAAGCTGGACAGCCTGGGCTTCAGCGTCGCGGAGTTGAGCGCCGCCGTCCAGGAGGCGAGAGCCGCGGGCACCTACGTCCTGGCCCACTGCCATACCTCGCCCTCCATGAACAACGCCCTCGACGCCGGCGTCCGCTCGCTCGAACACGCCAGCATCCTCGACGAGCCTACCGCCGCTCGAATCGCCGAGCTTGGCGCGTTCGTCGTCCCCACCCTGCTTGTTATCGAGCGTCTGGCGGAGTCCCCCGAGGCCGAGGGCGTCTCCCACTACAGCGCGATGAAGCTGGAACAGGTCCGCGGACTCATGCCCGGCAGCGTCCGCGCGGCACACGAAGCCGGCGTCTCCATCGGCTCGGGGTCCGACATCCTCGGCGAGCGGCAGACAGGTCGCGGCGGAGAGCTCGCCGAAAAGGCCAAGATCCTGGGACCGATGGCCGCCATAGTCAGCGCCACCAGCACCAACGCGCGGCTGTTCAACCTGGAGGACCGGATAGGCGTAGTGCGCGAGGGCTACGAGGCCGACCTCATAGCGGTGTCAGACAACCCGCTCGCCGACATCGAACTCCTGGCCGACGGCACCAACGTTCCGCTGGTCGTCAAGGGCGGCGAGGTAGTGAAGAACGCGCTCTAGCGGCTATCCCGCCAGCGCCTCCCGGATGACCCCGGCGATGCGTTCCTGCTCCGCCGGCACATCGGCAGGCTCGACCGGAACCGGCAGCGCGTCCAGCGCGTCGTGCAGCGCCCCCTCCAGCACGGCCGTCTCCTGGGCCGACAACTCCCACCGCGCCGCTACGTCCCCAGGACTCCACAGCGCCGCCTGGCGAAAGCCGTAGTCCGCGACCGCTCGGTTGGCGATTTCGATCAGTGCGTCCACTCGGCCCTCCCTATCGCCCCACGCTCGACAGTCCGCCGTCGGCAATGAACAGGCTGCCGCTGACGTACGACGCCTCGTCGGACGCCAGGAACACGATCACGCTGGCTATCTCGTCCGGCGTACCGACGCGGCCCATCGGGTGCTGCGACGCGCGCTCGCGCACCACCTCGCTGCTAGCAGTGCTGCCCCGGAACTGCGGCGTGTCCACCGAGCCCGGCGCGATCACGTTGGCCCGGATGCCCAGGCGCGTGTACTCCGCCGCGGCGGTGGTTGTGAGGTGAATCACCCCTGCCTTGGTCACCGCGTAGGGCAGCGACATCCCGTAGCCGCGCAGTCCCGCCATCGAGGCAATGTTGACGATGGACCCGCCGCCGCTGTCCAACATGGCGGGTATGGCGTACTTGCAGCAGAAGAAAAGACCCTTCAGGTTCACGTCCATCATCAGGTCCCAGTCGCGCTCTTCCACCTCCGCGAGCGGCGGCGTGCGAATCAGGATGGCCGCCGCGTTCACCAGCACGTCCAATCGCCCGAAACGTTCCACGGTCTGCCCGACCATGCGAGCCACCTGGTCCGGGTCGGCGACGTCCACCGGCACGAAAATCGCGTCCCCGCCGGCCTCCTGAACCAACCGCAGCGTCTCCTCGCCCATACGCCGGTTGCGGTCCGCGATCGCCACGGAGGCCCCTTCGCCCACGAAACGCAGTGCCGTCTGCCGCCCGATGCCGGACGACCCGCCTGTAATGATTGCCATCTTGTCCTTGAGTCTGTCAGCCATGGCCCGCATTATAGGGTCGTGTCGCCCGTGGTGGCAACACCCACGCCACGCAACGCCTACCCGAACAGCGCCGAAGGCCGCTCCACCAGCTGCTGGAAGCGCCGCAGAAACGCCGCCGCCACCGCGCCGTCGATCACCTGGTGGTCCGACGTCAGGCTCACCGTCAGCATCTCCCGGACCACGATCTCGCCTCCCCTCACCACCGGCTTCTGCACCGGCCTGCCGACCCCCAGGATGGAACTCTGCCCCGCGTTCAGTATCGGCGTGAATCCGTCCACCGTTCCCAGCACGCTAATCGTGAACGTCCCGCCCACCACCTCGTCAGGCGACAGCCGGCCCTCACGAGCGCGCACCGCCAGGTCGTGCGTCTCGTTCGACACCTCGAATATGCTCTTGTCCTGCACGTCTCTGATAACCGGAACAATCAGGCCGTCGTCCAGCGCCACCGCCACCCCGATGTTCACTTCGTCGAAGTACAGCACGTTGCCGTCCGCCAGCACGCTGTTGTGCGCCGGGACGCGCCGCAGCGTTCCCGCGCAAGCCATGATGAGCGCGTGCGCCAGCGTGATTACGCTTCCCGTCTCCCTGGAGGTCTCGCGCCTGAGCCTCTGCGCCTCGGTGACGTCCACTTCCAGAAAGTACGATAGCTGCGCCGTACCGGCCAGGCTGCCGCGCATGTGGTCGGCGATGCTCTTTCTCATCCCCTCCAGCGGAACGATCCTGGAAGGCTCTGGAAGGCCCGGCGGTATCTTTGGTCCGCTGGCGGCGGCCTCCTGCTGCGCCGCGTACGCTCGCACGTCCGCGTCCACCACCCTGCCGCGCGGGCCGGTCGGCGTGACCAGTGCGATGTCCACGCCGAGGTTCGCAGCAAGCCGCCGCGCGCCCGGCGTCGATGGCACGGCTGCGTCACCGCGCCGCATCCGGCCGCGCGCAGGCGTCGTCGCGGGCGCGGTCGGCGACGCGGCGGCCCCGGGCGGTCGCCCCGCGGCGGTGTCACGCGCGGGCGGCGCCTCCCCCTCGGCGAGCAGATAGCCCAGCAGACCGTCCACCGCCACCGTTTCGCCCTCGGCGGCCACCGTGTGCAGAAAACCGTCCTGGGACGCTTCCAGGTCGTAGTTGAGCTTCTCCGACTCGATCTGGGCGATAACCTCGCCCTGCGTCACCCGGTCGCCGTCGGACTTTACCCAACTGCTCACCTGTCCTTCGGTCATGAAGTCGCCTAGCCTGGGCATCACCACGGGTGTCGCCATCGGCCGCCTCCTACTCGAGAACCTCGAGGGCTGCCGTCACCACGCTCTTCCTGTTGGGCACGTACAGCGCCTCCAGCGGCTGGCTATACGGCACGGAGGTGTGCGGCGGATTCACGCGCTTCGGTGGCGCGTCCAGGTAGTCGAATGCCTCCTCCGCTGCCAGCGCGGAAACGTCGCTTGCGATGCTGCACCGAGGGTAGTCCTCGTCCACCACGACTATCTTCCGCGTCTTCTGCACCGAGGCGACTATCGCCTCGTCGTCCATCGGTGACAGCGACAGCAGGTCGATCACCTCCGCCGAGTAGCCTCGCGCGGCCAGGTCCTGCGCCGCATCCAGGCAAACGCCCGTCGTGTAGCCGATTCCCACCAGCGTGACGTCCGTCCCCTCCCTGGCGATAGACGCCTTCCCTATGGGGACCTCGTATGCCTCCTCCGGCACGTCCACGTCGAACCGCCTGCCGAGTAGCTGGCGGTTGTTGAACACGATCACCGGGTCGTCGTCCCGGATGGCAGACACGAACAGCCCCTTGGCGTTGTACGGGTTCGACGGCACCACGCACTTGAGGCCCGGAAAGTGGGTGAACACCGAGTACAGGGTCTCGGAGTGCTGGGCCGCGGAGTTGGTGCCCGCGCCGATACCCGTCATTATAGTAAGTGGCACGCGCACCTTGCCGCCGAACATGTAGTGGATCTTCGCGGCGTTGTTCACTATCTGGTCGGCGCACACGCCGAAGAACCCCACGAACATGAGGTCCACGACAGGTCGCAGCCCCGTTGCCGCCGCTCCCACGCCTGCGCCTACGAACCCCGCCTCGGATATGGGCGTGTCGCGCACCCGCGCCGCCCCGAACTGGCCGATCAGCCCCTTGGTCAGCCGCATGGGGCCGCCCCACGCGTCCTCCTTGTCTGGGCGTCCAGCTCCGCCAGCGATGTCCTCACCCATGATGATGACGGACGGGTCGCGCTCCATCTCCTGGCGCAGCGCCTCATTCACCGCCTGTATGTACGAAACCCGCCTGGTCTGCTGCGCCGTAGTCATCGCGTTACTCCTTCCGAACCGTCGTCGATCGCATAGAGACCGTCCCTATCGGCAACAGCTTGTCCTAGCTCTGAGTCCTTGTGCGTCTCGTCCTGCTGACAAAGTGACTCGCGCAGGCGTGCAGTCTCCGCCTCGATCCTCTCAATGTCCTCAGGCGTAAACTCCTTCATCAGTTCTGAGAACTTTCGGTGCCCGCTCATCGGATTGGCCACCTCTAGTGAATCCTTAGGCCGCGCCTGCGCAGTCTAGCCATGGCAGCCTTAAGCCTCGCCTCTCTCTTGAGTTGACGCTCTTTGTGCTTTCGGAACTCCGTGGTTGTCATATCACCCTTGGAGCGGTTGCACGAAACACACGACGGCACCAGATTATTGAGGTGATCAGTACCTCCCCGGCTCACTGGCAGGCTGTGGTCGATTTCCCACACTCCCCGAACACCGCGATCATCGTCGATTCCATAGTTCTTCCGCGCGATTTTCTTCCCACAGTGACGGCAGTATCCACTTGTCTTGCCATAAACGTAGTTCTTCGTACCATCGCTAAAACGCGGCATAAGATTTCCTTGAGACGCTCTCCGTCACATCTGTACTCCAATAAGCTTACTGACCACTGAAAACTCAGTACCGTACGTACACGTCCGTAGTCAGCTCGTCGTCCGCCGGGAACGGGCTCTCATCCGCGAACCTGGTCGCCGCGGCGACCGCCGTGACCGCGCCCTCGTCGAGCGCGGACAGCTCCGCCTCCGTCGCGTACTCCCCTTCCAGCACGTGCGCCCTCAGCCTGTCGATACAGTCCCTGGCGTGGTAGTACGCTTCCTCTTCCTCTGTCCTGTAGCCGAGCGGATTGTCCGCCCCAAAGTGGCCCTGGTAGCGGTACGTCTGCGCCTCGATGAGCGTCGGTCCCTCGCCGGCCCTCGCCCGCCTCACCGCCTCGCCCGCCACGTCGTACACGTCCGGCAGCGACTGGCCGTCCACCGTCACGCCGGGCATGGCGTAGCCAGCCGCGCGCCCGGAAACCGACGCGCCCGCCACCGAGTACTCGAACGGCGTCGCCTCGGCGTAGCGGTTGTTCTCGCACACGAACAGGATGGGCAGCTTCCAGATGCTGGCCAGGTTCATCGACTCGTGCAGGCTTCCCTGGCTCGATGCGCCGTCGCCGAAGAACACCACGCTCACCTGGTCCGAGCCGCGAACGCTCGCGCTCAGAGCCACGCCGGTGGCGACGGGAATGTTGGAGCCGACCACGCCGTTCGCGCCGAGCATACCCTTGTTGATGTCGGCGATGTGCATCGTGCCGCCCTTGCCCTTGTTCGTGCCCGTCGCCTTGCCCAGCAGCTCGGCCATCATCCCGTTCAGGTCGACGCCCTTGGCGATGCAATGGTGGTGGCTGCGATGCGTCCCCAGCACGAAATCGTCGTCCCGCAGGTGGGCGCACACGCCCGTGGGCACCGCCTCCTGCCCGATCGAGGAGTGCATCCCGCGCAGCTTGCCCGCATCCGCCTCCCGGCGCGCCTGCTCCTCGAATCGACGGATGGTCACCATCCTCTCATACGCCCACAGAAGCGTGTCCCTGTTCAACTCCGGTCGTACCGAGTGCCCCTCAACCATAGCGCAACCTCCCCTCAGGTATGAATTGCGCGGATTATAGCACAGGGCGCGCGTGGGCCCATTCCATGCCGCGGCGCGCCCCCGCCGCGCACTGTTGAACGCAAGCCGCGTCTTGTGCGAGAATACGGGCGGCCCGAATGGCGGCCTGATCTTTCCGGGGCCTGGTGCTCCGGTCGCCGCCGGGCCTCAGAGCACGCACACAATCGAGAGGTGGACAGATGGCGCAAGGTTCCAACGGCAACGACTCTGGCATTCTGAACGCGGTCCGATGGCGATGCATCGGCCCGCCGCGCGGCGGGCGAGTGCAGGCAGTGGCGGGCGACCCGGTCGATCCGGCAGTATTCTATTTCGGCGCCTGCGCCGGCGGTGTGTGGAAGACCGACGACGCGGGTACCTACTGGCACAACATCACCGACGGGCAGATCAACACCGCCTCTGTCGGTGCCATTGCCGTTTCCGACTCCGACCCCAACGTCATCTACGTGGGCATGGGTGAGGCCGGACTGCGCGGCAACGTGACCTACGGGGACGGCGTGTACCGCTCCACCGACGCCGGCAAGACCTGGACTCACCTGGGCCTCTCGGACACCCGGCACATCGGGCGCGTCCGCATCCACCCCACCAATCCCGACGTCGTCTACGTCGCGGCGCTTGGCCACGCTTACGGCCCCAACGAGGAACGCGGAGTCTTCCGCTCCACCGACGGCGGCAAGAACTGGGGGAAGGTCCTCTACAAGAGCGAGAACGCGGGCGCCGTTGACCTGTCGCTGGACCCGAACAACCCGCGCATCCTCTACGCGTCCATCTACCAAGTGCGCCGCAACCCCTGGAGCCTCACCAGCGGCGGCCCCGACGGCGGCATCTACCGCTCCACCGACGGCGGCGACACCTGGACCGAGATAACCCGCAACAAGGGCCTGCCGGATGGCTTGATTGGGCGCGTCGGCATATCCGCCTCCGCCGCCAAGAGCGGCCGGGTGTACGCCACCATCGAAAACGAAAACTGCGGCCTGTTCCGCTCGGACGACCACGGCGACACCTGGGAGCTTGCGACCGACAACCGCGACATACAGGGCCGCCCCTGGTACTACCAGCACGTATTCGCCGACCCGCAGGACGCCGACACCGTCTGGGTGCTCAACTACTCCTGCTGGAAGTCCATCGACGGCGGCAGGACCTTCAACACGGTCGGCACGCCCCACGGCGACAACCACGACCTGTGGATCGACCCGCGCAACCCCCGACGCATGATCGAGGGCAACGACGGCGGCGCCAACGTCACCTTCAACGGCGGCGACTCCTGGTCCACCATCTACAACCAGCTAACGTCGCAGTTCTACCACGTCATAGCCGACAACCGCTTCCCCTACCACGTCTACGGCACCCAGCAGGACAACTCCGCGATCTGTGTGCCCAGCATGACCCACAAGGGGGCGATCCCCTGGACGGACTGCTACCCCACCGGAAGCTCCGAGAGCGGCTACATCGCCGTCCACCCCAACGACCACAACATCGTGGTCTCCGGCTCCATCGGCAGCTCCCCCGGCGGCGGCGGCAACATGCTGCACTACAACCACGAGACAGGCCAGGTCCGCATAATCACCGTCTGGCCCGAGCTCAACACCGGCCTCGGCGCGAAGGAGATGAAGTACCGGTTCCAGTGGACCTACCCCATCGTCTTCTCGCACCACGACCCCGATCTGCTCTACGTGACCGGCAACGTCGTCTTCAAGACCAGGGACGTCGGCAGCAATTGGGAAGCCGTCAGCCCAGACCTGACGCGCGCCGTGCCCGAGACCCTCGAGGTCTCCGGCGGCCCCATCACCAAGGACACCTCCGGCGCTGAGACCTACGCCACCATCTTCGCCTTCGCCGAGTCCCACCACGACCCCAACGTGCTCTGGGCCGGATCCGACGACGGCCTCATCCACATCACGCAGGACGGCGGCGCCAACTGGGAGGACATCACGCCTTCCGACCTCGGCGAGTACACCCTCGTCGGCATGATCGAGGCGTCCCACCACGACCCGGCTACGGCCTACGTCGCGGCCACTCGCTACAAGCTGGACGAGAACCAGCCCATACTCTACAAGACCGACGACTACGGCAAGACCTGGACCAACATCTCGTCCGACATCCCGGAGTGGGACTACACCCGCTGCATACGCGAGGACCCCGTTCGCGCCGGTATGCTCTACGTCGGCACCGAGACCACCGCCTACGTCTCGCTCGACGACGGCGGCTCCTGGCAGTCTCTGGCTTCCAACCTGCCCATAGTGCCGGTCCACGACCTCATCATCAAGGAAGACGACCTGGTCGCGGCCACCAACGGGCGCTCCTTCTGGATCATGGACGACCTGACCCAGCTACGCCAGATCGATGATTCCGTGACCGGCAGCGCCGCCAGGCTGCTCAAGCCGCGCGACACCTACAGGCCGGCCCGGCCCTTCCGATTCCGCGAAGGCACCACCGGCAAGAGCTACCAGCTCGCGCTCGGCGGCGCGGTCTGCTACTACGAGTCCCAGGACGAATACGGCCAGACGGAGCGCAACTTCCTGGACGCGGGTGAGAACCCGCCATACGGCCCCATCGTCACCTACTACCTCGCCGAAGCGCCGGAGGACGAGCTGACGCTCACCTTCTTGGACGCCGACGGCAACGAGATACAGACCTTCTCCAGCAAGGAGGCTGAGGGCGACGACTCCGACAAGCCCAAGAGAGCGTCCGCGAACGCCGGCGCCAACCGCTTCCTGTGGGACATGCGCTACCCCGCCGCGACCAAGGTGCCCGGCGACAAGACCGTCAGCGAGGACTTGTCCGGGCCGATAGCGCCCCCGGGCAGCTACCAGGTCACGCTGTCCGTCGGCGGCCACACCGAGACCCAGTCGTTCGCGCTCGTCAAGGACCCGCGCGTCACCGCAACCCAGGAGGACTTCGACGCGCAGTTCGAGCTTCTGCTCAAGATTCGCGACAAGCTCTCCGAGACCCACGAGAGCGTCATCAAGATTCGCAGCGTGCGCGAGCAGGTCGAGGAGTGGGCGAAGCGCGCCGAGGGCCATCCCGCCGAGGAGGCCATCTCCGCCGGCGCGACCGCGCTCAACGACAAGCTCACCGCAATCGAGGAGGACCTGATCCAGACCAACTACCGCGGCGCGCGCGACCGCCTCAACCAGCCGGTCAAGCTCAACGCCAAGCTCGCCGGCCTCGTCGACGTCGTGTCCAGCGCGGACTACGCGCCACCGACGCAGACACAGGAGGTCTACGTGGACTTCGCGTCCAGGATCGACCCCTACATCCAGCAGGTCGACGAGATAATCGAAAAGGACGTGTCGGAATTCGACAACCTGGTCCACGAGCTGGAGGTGCCGACCATAGTGCCGCGCACCAGCTAGCAGCGGATCGATAGTCGCGCCGCTTCCCCGTCGCCACGGCGGTGTTGGAGCGGCGCGACCGGACCCGCGCGCGGACAGGCGAGAACAGCCGATGCACAGAGGATTCGTCAGCGACCTACGCATAATCGACATATCGCAGGGCGTGGCCGGCCCGCTGGCCTCCAAGCTGCTGGCCGACCAGGGCGCGGAGGTCATCAAGGTCGAGCCGCCCTCCGGCGACTACAGCCGGCGCCAAGGACCGTTCGCCGGTGACGCCCCCGATCCCGAACAGAGCCTCACCTACGCATTCTTCAACACCAGCAAGAAGAGCGTAACTCTGGACGTTCGGACTCCCGACGGCGCGGAACTGCTTGCCGAAATGGTTCGTCGCTCCGACGTGTTGATCGAGGACCTGCCTCCGGGAGAAATGGCCCAACTGGGGCTGGGATACGACCAACTGGCTCAGAGCAGTCCGGGCCTCACCGTCGTCTCGATAACCCCATTCGGCCAGACCGGTCCCTACAGCGGCTTCGCCTGGGACGACATCACGCTCCAGGCGCTCACCGGCTTCCTCTATCTCAGCGGCAACTCCGACAAGCCGCCCGCTCGCGCGCCGCTCGAACAGGCTCAGATAATGGGCGGGCGCAATGCCGCAAACGCCATAATGCTGTCGGTCCTGGAGCGTGAGATGAGCGGCCTCGGCCAGCACGTGGACCTCTCCATCGCCGAGTCCGTGGCCACCGAGCCGCCGTTCCAGTTCACCCACTACAGCTTCCTCGGCATCGTCTCCAAGCGCACCAGGCGCGTCAATGTGCCCGTGGACGGCGACTTCCTGCCCTGCCGCGACGGCTACATCACCATGGCCAGCAGCGGCGGCAACACCTGGGAGGAACTGGCCGTCTTCTTCGACGCGCCGGAGCTGCTCGACGACAAGTTCGCCGACCGCCTCAGCCGTTCGAACCACGCCGAGGAACTCAACGAGCTGATGGTCTCCCGGCTCAGCGACCGTGACAAGCACGATGTCTTCAACGCGGCCATGAAAAACGGCTTCGTCTTCGGCGTGGCCCAGACTCCCCAGGAGGTCCTGGATTGCCCCCACCTGGAGGACAGGGAATACTATCAGCGCATGCAGCACCCCGACCTGGGGGAGCTTAGGTACACCGGCTCCGGCTTCCGCGTCGACGGCGAGCAGTGCATCCACGTCGCTCCGCCCCCCCGGCTCGGCCAACACAACACCGAGGTCTTCTGCGACTGGCTGGGACGGCCCCGCGATTCGCTCTCCCGGTTGCGGGCCTCGGGCGTGATCTAGCACGCGCGCTAGTTTCGAAAGGCACCGATGGCAACAGACACGAAGCGCATGCCCCTGAGAGGAGTGCGAATCCTCACAGTCGAGGAGTGGCTCCAGCTTCCCTGGGCTACGGTCAACTTGGCCGAGATGGGCGCGGAGGTGATCCGCGTCGAATCGCTCGGCCGCATGGTGGTGCGCAACATCGGCCCGTACCCCGACAACAAGGTCGGCGAGCGCTTCTGGAACCAGGGCGCCACGTACCACAACTGGTACCGCAGCAAGAAGAGCCTCACACTCGACCTGAGAACGCCGGGCGGGGCCGAGGCGTTCAAGGAGCTGGTCGCCATAAGCGATGTCGTCGCCGAGAACAACCGCGCCGGCATCATGGAGCGATTCGGCCTGACCTACGACGAACTCCGAAAAGTGAAGCCGGACCTGATTATGCTGCGTTCGACCGGATACGGCCAGACCGGCGATTGGCGCGACTACGGCGCGTTCGCCCGGACGGTCGAGGCGATGAGCAGCCTGTCCCACATGACCGGCTTCCCCGATGGCCCACCGGTCCGTGCAAACACGTCCTACGTGGACATTACCACCTCGTGGAACAACATGCTCGCCGTGATGATGGCGCTTCACCACCGAAACAGGACCGGCGAGGGTGCCGAAATCGACATGTCCATGTACGAGACCGGCGTGTCCAGCGTGGGCGTCGCGCTGCTGGAGCGCCAGCTAAAGGGCACGAATCCCGAGCGCATCGGCAACCAGCACCCGTGGGTTGCGCCTCACGGCTGCTACCCCTGCGCCGGCTACGACAAGTGGGTGACGCTCGCCGCCCGCGACGAGCGCGAGTGGCGCGCCCTCTGCGACGCCATCGGCCGGCCTGAGCTTGCCGACGACCCGCGCTTCTCGTCAGGAGAGGCGCGATGGCAGCACCGGGATGAGCTGGACGACCTGATCGAGACTTGGACGCGCGACCTGGATCACGTCCAGGTGATGCACGCCCTCCAGGAGCGCGGTGTCCCCGCCGGAGCCGTGCTAAACGCGCGAGAGGTTATGACCAACCCGCACTTCAGGAGCCGCGGGTTCTTCGAGCAAAACGAAGACCCGCCCGAGGTCGAGGGCGTCGGCAAGCGCGTGTACGGCGGACGGCCCTACAGGTTCTCGCGGTCGCAGGGTCAGGTCCGCGGTGTCTCGCAGCTAGGCCAGCACAACGACTACGCGCTAAACGAGCTGCTTGGAATGGACGACGCCTCTATCGCCGGTCTGGTAGATGCGGGCATAGTCGGCACCGTCCCCACCGGCGTAGAGTCCATGAACCCCCAGCCCATGGATATCGAGGGCCAGCTCCGGATGGAAGCCATAGCGTCGCACGACACCGACTACCGCCAAGTCCTCGGCCTCGACGAATAGCCGGAGAGGAATCCCTTCCCCCTTGATGGGGGAAGGTTAGGATGGGGGTGAAAGGGCAGCGCTCTACTAGCCCCGTCCATGGGAACCGAACGCGCCGCCTACCCCACCCCCACCAGGGCAGGCCGTGCATACAACGCCGCAAGCTCGTCGAGACTGTCCAGAGTCTCCAACCCCAGCATCAGCTCGATGGTTCGCTCGCAGTCCTCTGCGGACTGCACCCTCAGAGCGTTCTCCCGGTACTTGCCCAGTAGCTCCTCCAGGCTCAGCAGGTCGTCCCAGTCGCCGTGCGGCACGTCTACCTGCTCGTACAGCGTCCGGCCGTCCTTCAGGCGCAGCGTCACCGGGTTGGACGCGTCCTTGTACTCGCTGGGAATAGACAGGTCCTCTTGCAGCGTGACCCGCTCCATCATCTCACGCGCCTCCGGCCGGTTGACGTACTCGTCGTCGAAGCTCTCGATCACGATTCGCCGCGACAGCACCGCCTCCGCCATGTTGTACTGCAAGCTGAACTTGGCGCGCAGCCCGAAGTCGAGGTCCATGCGGTTGAGCCAGCCATCGTGGGGGACGGTCACGACTATCTCTTCCACCTGCTCCGGCTTCACGTCGTTGGCGATCACCAACTTGAGAATCGCGTCCAGCGCGCGGTGATTCAGATAGCAAGTCGGGTACTTCTTCACGCCGATGCCCGGGCTGACCACGTGGAACGGCTTGCCCAGTGCGTCGATGGTCGCCTGCGCGTCGTACTCCCCGTCCATGAACACGCCCGAGAAGCCCCGCTCGCCGTTGATCGGCTCCGGGTCGCCGGTGAAGCCCGCCTTCGCCAGCAAGGCCGCCCGCAGGCCACCCGCCGCTGCGTTCCCGGAGTGGTACGGCTTGGTCATCGTGCCGATGTTCTTGCCGATGCCGCTCGCGTGCGACGCCGCAATCGCCAGCGCCATGCGGATCTGCCACTCGTCCAGCCCCAGCATCTTGGAAGCCGCGCCAGCCGCCGCCAGCACGCCGTACACGCCGGTGCTGTGGAATCCGGGCGTGTGATGCCCGATCCCCAGCTTCCCGTGAATCTCCAGCCCGATGCAGAAGGCGGTCACCACCTCACTGCCCGACGCGCCCAACTCCTCCGCCAACGCGAGCACCACCGGGAACACCGTGCATGTCGGATGTCCGACCGGCAGCCACGTGTCATCGAAGTCGACGGCGTGAGCCAGCACGCCGTTGGCGAACGCCGCGTCCGCCAGCGAGGTGCGCACGCCGCCCGCGATGACGGACGCCTGCGGAGCGCCACCCGCGGCTCTGGTGTAGTCGAGCACGATCTCGCCGACGGGCTGCGTTGCGCCCGCAAGCGACACGCCCAGCGTATCCAGCATCGCCCGCTTGGCGGCGGTCACCGCCTCAACCGGCAGATCTTCGTACTCGGTCGCGATAATCCACTTCGCGATAGAATCGGTAAGTCCCATCTCGTGCCTCCTCACGCGCTACGCACGTATTACGAAGCTATGTGCCTTCGTGTCAGTCCGCGCCCTCGGTCGTCGCCGCCTCCACCTCCCACAGGTCGTCGAAGCGCAACAGCGTGTTGGTCAGGTCCCGCGCCGCATCGCCTTCCTCCTGGCTCACGTTGACGTGGCCCGTCTCGAGAACGTCCTTGTAGGCGTGGACGATGCCGTTCAGCGCGCTGCCTATCGTCGTGCCAGGGTAGATGACTATCTGGTAGCCGATGGACTCGAACTCCTTGACCCCCAGCGGCCCGATACCGGCGAGCGCCAGCATAGGAATGTCCTTGATCTCGCGGCGCAGGTACTCGTACTGCGCCCTGTCCCGAACGCCCAGCGGCATTATCACGTCCACGTCGAGCTCCATGGCCGCGTGGGCGCGACGCACCGCCTCCTCCTGCGATCCGCCCTCCGCGCCGCGGATGCCGTCGTTGCGCGCGATGATCAGGAAATCCTCGCTCTTGCGCGCCTTCAACGCGTACTCCAACCTCTGCTGGTACACGTCGATTGGCACTATGTGCTCCAGACCGCGATGGTACGACACCCGCTTCGGGTAGAACTGGTCCTCGATGTGGATGGCGGTTATCCCCGCGTCCTCCAACGTCTCCACCGCGTGCATCACGTGCACCGGGTCGCCGAATCCGGCGCCGGCGTCCAGAATGACGGGAAGTTCGTAGCGCACGCCCTTCGCCACCGTCTCGCCCACCTGCGCCATCTGCGTCAGCGACGTCAGTGGCTCCGTGGTGCCCAGCACCGTGCCCGTCTGGGAGCCGGGGATGTACAGCGTCCCGAATCCCATGTGACGGAACAGGCGGGCGGTGATCACGTCGTAGGCGCCCGGGGCGACCACCATCCTGCCCGCTTCCAGATCGCGCCGCAAATTCGCGTTTGGCATTTTTCGTCCTTACGTGCTACGGCCCCTCTCCCTACATGACGGGAGAGGGGCATGGTGAGGGTGAAGAGGCGACCCTAGCTCACAGGCTCCGGCAGGCCCCTCTCCTGTATCATCTTGCGCACGTAGGCGTAGAACCCTCCCGCCCTGAGAATCTGCATCGGCGGCGTGTCCTCGGCCCAGGCCTCGCCCGTCAGGGACGTGCCCTTGGTCAGGTTCTTGACCTCGCCGGTGTTCATGTTGATCTCGGCGATGTCTCCCTCGTCGAACAGGTCCGTCACGCCCTTGCACCACATCGTGGGCAGTGCGCTGTTCACCGCGTTCCGGAAGAATATGCGCGAAGTCGACTCGGCGATTATCGCGCCAACGCCGTTCTTCTGGATAGCGTCCGCGCCGTTGCGGCTCGAACCGCAGCCGAAGTTCACGCCGGCGACTATGATGTCGCCCTCCTCCACCTCGTCGGTCCAGCCCGGGCGGTTGGCGTTGAAGCACCACTTGTGCGGAGGCTTGCCCATTCCGCCGCCGGCGAGCACCTGTGCGCCCGGCATCATCAGGTCGGTGCTGATGCGGTCGCCGAACTTCCACACCTTGCCCTTGTAAATCAGATCGTCAGCCATTCTGGTTGCTCCTTGTCGGTCGTATCGTCGTTAGTGTGTGAGGCTGGCGCAGGGGTGGTTCCTGCACCACCCCTGCGTCGTCCTCGCAGATGCAGTATGTCCGACCTAGAGAAACTCCCTCGGGTCGGCGATGTAGCCCTTCACGCAGGACGCCGCGACCACTGCGGGGTTGGCCAGGTACACGAACGCGTCGGGGCTGCCCTGGCGTCCCTGGAAGTTGCGGTTCGTGGACGCGATGCAGACCTCGCCGTCGCCCAGCACGCCCATGTGGCCGCCGTAGCAGGGGCCGCACGTGGAGTGCTCGATGTTGGCGCCGGCGTCCGAGAACGTCTGCCACAGCCCGGCGTCCAGCACCTCGCGCCACACGTTCATCGACGCGGGGCTGCACAGCAGCCGAACGTCCGGATGAATCTTGTTGCCCTCGAGTATCCGCGCCGCCATCTGGAAGTCCTCCAGCCTGGCGTTGGTGCACGAGCCGATCAGACCCTGGTCGATACGGATCTTCTCCGCCTGGAGCTCCGTGATACCCTTTACGTTGCCCGGATCGTGCGGGCAGGCGACCTGCGGCTCCAGGCTGGTCACGTCGAGCGTGAACTCGTCCTCGTACTCCGCGTCCGCGTCCGCGAATACCGGCGTGTACGGCCTGCTGATCCTGCCGCGCAGGAACTCCTCGGTCTTCTCGTCGTACTCGAAGATGCAGAACTTCGCCCCCATCTCGACGCCCATGTTTGAGATGGTCCAGCGGCTGGCCAGGCTCATCTCCTTTGCCACGGGACCGGTCATCTCCATCGACTTGTACAGCCCGATGTCGGTGCCGTAGGTGCCCGTGATCTTGAGCACCACGTCCTTGCCCACTATGAACCCGTCCGGGCCGGGGAAGTCGCCCACCAGGTTCCACTTCTGGCTCTCGGGCACCCTGAACCAGTACTCGCCGAAGATGTGGCCCAGAATGCTGTCCATCGCGGCGTTGGTCACGCACGCGTTGAAGACCCCGCCCGCGGTGGAGTGCGAGTCCGGCATGGGGATCAACTCTCCCGGAGCTATCATGCCGTTCTCGGGGAACACCTGGTGCAGTATGCCCTGGCGCCCATAGTCGAAGAAGTTCTTGATGCCGTACTTCTTCACGTTCTCGCGCAGCTTCTTCATGTTGTTGGCCGCCGCGATGTTGGGCGGCGGCGCCTGGTGGTCCTCAACCACGTAGGTCCTGTCCGGATTGAACAGCCTATCGACGTCCAGATCGGCCAGCGCCTCGGCGGGTATGCCGACGGAGGCGTCCACCTTGCACCACAGGAACTCCCCGGGCTTCACTTCGTCCCTGCCCCCATGGGCCGCCAGAATCTTCTCAGCGATAGTCATTCCCATACGTCACCTCTCCTCTCGCTCGTTTTGTCTGCCAGGGTCCTCTTCAAGTCTCTTGCCCCTCGACGAGGGCTTCCAAGTCTCATGCCCCTCGATAGAGGTCTCCAGGTCCTCTCCCCGATAATGTAGAAAGGTCTAAGATGGGCGTGAAAAGCCTGCGCCAGCCCTTGCCGGAGCCCTCGAGGCCCTGGGGTCGTAGCCTCCAATGGAGTCCGCGTACTTCTGGAGTTGCTCCTCTGGCAGGTACATCTCCTCCCACTCGGCAACCTCGGGGAAGCCGACGATATCGAACATGTGGGGCATCTCGTACCTGTAGTTGTCCGTGATTCGCTGCTCGTAGTCCCTCAGCGCGTCCGGGCCGTCCATGTAGGCATTCGCGTACTCCCACGAACCCTGCACGCCCGGTCCGCCGACCAGTCCTGGGTTAAACGAGGCTGCCCAGCCCCACTCCTGGAGCTGCGCCGGAGTAGGATCGGGCTCGATGTAGCCCATCGTGCCCATAAGCGGGCCTTCCACCTCGGCGCGCACCGTCAGAATCTCCTCCACCGAGGTCAGCGCCTCTGCGTAGAGTACGTCCACACCCACTGCCTTGTACGCCTTGAGGCGGGTAATCAGCTCGTCCAGCGAGCCACCCGCCGCGCCGCGTGCGTCGCAGCGGGCGATGATCACGAAGTCAGGGTCGATCTCGTTCTTGGCGTCCACTGCCGCCCTGTACTTGCCGACCGCCTCCTCCAGCGGAATCACCTCCTTGCCCTTGACGAATCCGCAGCGCTTGGGGAAAGGCTGGTCCTCGACGTGGATGCCCGCCACGCCCGCGCGCACGAAACTGGCGACGGTGCGGCGCACGTTGATGGCGGTGCCGAAGCCCTGGTCGGAGTCCGAAATCAGAGGGATGCTGATGGCGTTCGCCATGCGCTCGGCGTTCTGCACCATTTCGGTCATGGTGATCAGCCCGGCGTCGGGAATGCCCAACACGTAAGCGGCGGTGGTCGCGCCGGACATGTAGGCGCACTCGAAGCCGGTGGCCTCGGCTATCTTCGCGTGAAGCGCGCAGCCGCCCCCCGCGATTACGAATATCTCTTCCCTGTTGAAAAGCTCCTGGAGCTTCGTCGTCTTTCTCAAGTTCTCCTCCTATCGTTCAATTGCGAATCGCATCCCAGGGGAGTCCCCCGAGGCCTTCCCATCGGGGGACTTGTTCTATTGGGCGATGCTAGACTACGCCGTACTCGCGCTCCATCTCGTACACGCGCGGCAGGCCGAGCATGTCGGTCAGCCCGTCACGCTGGCCGTTGCGATGCACCGCGCCGCTCTCCTTGAGCTCGGTGAACGCTTCCGTAACCGCGTTGTAGATCGCGCCCAGCGTGTTGCCGGTGATGTTTATCTTGAAGCCCATGTCGGCGACCTGGGGCGTGGGGCGCAGCCCGCCGTTGTAGAATCGCGGAAGGTCCGCGAGTTCCCGCGCGTAGGTGACGAGTTCCTCGTCGGTGCGAATGCCATCGACGAACACCAGGTCCGCGCCCGCGTCATGGTAGGCGCGGCACCGCTGTATTGTGTCGTCCCACCCGTTCACCGCCAGCGCGTCGCACCTGGCGATTATCACGAAGTCCTTGTCCTGACGGGCGTCCAGCGCCGCGCGAAGCTTCTGCACGTGCTCTTCGACCGGCACCACCAGCTTGCCCTCGAAGAAACCGCACTTCTTGGGAAACACCTGGTCCTCGATGTGAATGCCCGCCACGCCGATGGACTCGTACTCCCGCACCGTGCGCCAGGTGTTGATGGGGTTGCCGTAGGCGGTGTCGGCGTCGCAGATCAGCGGAATGTCGACAGCATTGGCGATGTATTTCGCGTTCTGCACCATCTCCGTCTGGGTAACAAGGCCCACGTCCGGATAGCCGCGCGCTGCCGCGGTGCCGAATCCCGTCATGTACACGGCGTCGAAGCCGACCTTCTCGGCGATCTTTGCCTGAAAGGCATCGAACGTGAAGGGAGCCACGACCAGGCCCTCTTCCATGAGGTTTCTCAACTTGGTGGTCTTGTTCAAGGTGTCCTCCGTAGATGCTCTGGGCGGCATTGCCGCGCCGTTCGGGAATTTCGCCCAATTCTATTTGCGCGCCCTATTCGTGTCAAACCTGGCGCGCCGCCGAAATGCGCGCCGCAGTCCCCTCTCGTCCGCGTGGTAGAGGGTTAGAGCCTGCCCCGTACTTGATGCGGGGGTGAGGGGGTCTTAAGGCGGCACGCCTCACTCACTACCGTATGTCCGCGCACTCCTGCGTCAGTACGCCGGTCACCACGCTCAGCCGGTCGCCGTACTCCGACAGCTCGATGAGCCGCTCCACTGAGTAATCACCGTAGTTTCGCGCCACCTGGTCGTGCCTCGCGCCAAGCACCAGCACGTCCACCCCGGCGACCATGATGGCGCCGCAGCACATCGGACACGGCTCGAACGTGGTGTACAGCGTGGTGCCGGACAGATCCGTCTCGCCGGTATCCCGGATGGCGACCACCTCGGCATGGGCGGTAGGGTCGGAGGTCGAGTTCACCTCGTTGCCGCCACGCCCGATTATCTCCCCGTCCCTGACCACCAACGATCCCACGGCAGAGTTGCCCGCGGCGGCGCTCTTCGCCGCATCTTCTAGTGCTATCCTCATCCAGTCTTCATGCGAACGCGACATATCTCCCCCCTTGAGCAAGACTTGGTTGGCGGCATCCCCCAACAGGCCCGTCCTTTACCTTAGAACAGCCTCCGCTATGCGCTCCAACTCGTTCCCCATTTCCTCTTCTGTCTCCATGTACTCGGGACGCACCACCACGCCGTTTGCGCCGGCTTCCAGGAGCGATTCAATCAGGTCACGGTCTGCGGGCTGTCCCGATACCGTAATCGTCAGCAACGCAGGGTCGCGCCCCGCCTCTCCCGCTAGCGCGTCGAGCTGTGCGCGTGCCTCGCGGAGCCGCTCTGGTGTGATGCGGTTCGGCAGCCACCCATCACCCCATGCGACGATGCGGCGCAGCACGTTGCGCGCCATGCCTCCCAGTATGACAGGAGGGTGTGGCTTCTGTGCCGGCTTGGGATAGCACCGCACGGGAGGAAAGTCGTAGTAGCGTCCGTGGAACTCCGCTTCCTCCTCCGTCCAGAGCACCTTCATCGCCTCCACCGCCTCGCGCACCTGCGTCCAGCGATGGTCGAAGTCGCCGCCCAGCAACTCCGTCTCTTCCCTGTTCCAGCCCGCGCCCACCCCGAACAGGAAACGGCCGCCGCTGAGCAAGTCGAGCGTTGCCACCTCCTTGGCCAATACCAACGGATTGCGCTCCGGCACCAGCGTAATGCCCGTGCCCAGCTTGATAGTGCTGGTCGCCCCTGACGCCTGCGCCAGCGCGATGTAGGGGTCCGCGAAGTGGGAGTACGTCCAGGGAATCACGCCGTCGTCGGAGCCTGGAAATGGACTGGCCGATTCCACCGGCATGACCGGATGCTCGCCGTACCACAGGGAGTCGAATCCGAGTTCCTCTGCCTTGCTCGCCATGAACGCCGCATTTATAGTGTAAGCGGGCAACGGCATCGACACGCCAATGTTCATAACAACCTCCGAAATCTCAATACGTTGGCAGGGCACATTGTGAAGGTTCACGCCGCGCATGGCAAACGCGCGGAGACCGCCGAGCCCGGCTCCGACCCATCCGCGCCCCCGTACCCCGAAAAAACCGTCACTTTTCCGCGCCGCCCGTTCCCATCCGTGCTCCACCCAATCTTACCCGCGTCCCACCAGTTCCCATTCGTGCGCAATTTCTCCCCACAAATTCGCCCTCAGACCCACTTCTTCGCCACCCATCTTGAAGTCCACGCACATCCGTGCTATTCTCATCCATGCGAGGCGTTAGTCCTCTCTCCCAGTCTTGGGAGAGGGTTGGAGCCTGCTCTGAGCCTGCCGAAGGGGTGAGAGTTGAGAGCGCACGCCGCATCGAATCCGAATAGTCACTGAAGACATAGCCGGTCGCCCAGTCCGCCCCTGTCCTCTTCTGTCACGCGGGGCGACACTTATGCCACATATTGCCCACGTCGGCATCACAGAATTGAGCGGGACCGCCGGCACTGCCAGCTACGAACCGAACAAAATATCGCAGAATCGAGCAACTTTTTCTGCACCCCGCGCCAGATTGCGGATTTAGCTCGATTAACTATTGACAAGCGGGAATGGTTGGAATACCTTGAGGGGAGAAAATGGATTTAGAATAATTCTAACTTGTAAGTATGGGCCAAAGGCCCCACAAGCACACGGCTGGGTACCCAGAATTGACCGTCACCGAGAAACAACGGCTACTAGAGATGCGGGCCGCCCTGAAGCGCCGGGGCACCCGCCTCACGCCGCGGCGCGACAAGATGCTCGAGGTACTCGTCTGTAGCGAGACCCACCCGAGCGCCAGCGAGATCCACGAAGAGGTAAGGCGCTTCCACCCCCGCACCAGCCTGGCCACTATCTACAACACCATCGAGCTGCTCAAAGAGACAGGACAGGTGCTGGAGATCGAGTTCAGTGGCGCCGCCAACCGTTACGACGGCAGGCGCAGCCATCATCACCCCCACCTCATTTGCCTGCACTGCGAGAAGATAGAAGACCTGGATTCGTCCAACCACGACGAGCCGTTGGATGACCTGTCCAACGAAACAGGCTACGAAATCACGGGCCGACGTATGGACTATTACGGCACGTGCCCG
Source organism: Dehalococcoidia bacterium (assembly GCA_965204815.1). GTDB lineage: Bacteria > Chloroflexota > Dehalococcoidia > Lucifugimonadales > CATOSD01 > CATOSD01. The sequence continues at coordinate 1,762,898 of OZ242014.1, read as the reverse complement.
GACTGCCAGTCTGGAGGGGCAGGACAGCCCTAGCGTGGGCTGCCGCATCCGGAAGGAAGGGGGTGAACATCCCTCGTAACTCAACCGAATCTTCCGCGACAGGCACAACCACAGTTAATCATTGCACAGAGAGAAAGGAGGAGAACTGATGGCCAACAGAGAAGACATCGCCCTAATGTCTCACTTGATGCGGCGTGCCGGATTCGGCGCCACCCGTGACGAGATCGAGGCCAGGGTAGAGAAGGGCTACGAGGCCACCGTCGAGGAGCTGGTCAATCCGACCGCGCCGTCGGTGGACGTGATCGAGCTCTACCGCTATCACCCGGGCACCGAGTTCCCGGCCCAGCACTACGCGGGCGGCCAGGCGCACTGGCTCTACTACCTGCTGAACACCCAACGACCTCTCGAAGAGAAGATGGCCCTGTTCTGGCACCATGTGTTCGCCACCGGCAACGGCAAGGTGGACAACTGCGACAACATGATCGACCAGATCGACATGTTCCGCGACCATGGGATGGGGAACTACCGCGAGCTGCTGGTGAAGCTGGCGAGCAACCCGGCCATGATTTTCTGGCTGGACAACAACGAAAACCACAAGAACGCCCCCAACGAGAACTGGGGACGTGAGCTGCTCGAGCTCTTCTCCCTCGGCGTGGGCAACTACACCGAGACCGACGTGTTCGAGTGCTCCCGCGCCTTCACCGGCTGGACCATCGCCGCCAAGATTCCCAGGTTCCCCTATGGCAGGCACCCTTGGTCGTTTGAGTTCCGGCCCGAGGACCACGACTTCAGCGAGAAGACGTTCCTGGGTCAGACCGGCAACTTCGACGGCGAGGACATCATCGACATCGTCGTCAGCCAGGAAGCGTGCCCCCGATTCATCTCCCGCCACCTGTACAACTTCTTCGTCGCCGACGAGCCGCAGGTGCCCGCGTGGGACATCGAGGAGCCGCGCGACCCCGAGGCCATCAAGCTGCTCTCGAAGGTGTTCGTCGACTCCGGCTACGAGATACGGCCGGTGCTGAAGACGCTGTTCAACTCCGACTTCTTCAAGGAGGCGATGTACCAGAAGGTCAAGAGCCCCGTCGAAGTCGTAGTCGGTACCCTCAGAATGACCGAGGACCTGCTGGGCGCCGATCCCCGCCTCGAAGAAATGGCTAACCACGCCGGCTACATGGGCCAGGAGATACTGGACCCGCCGAGCGTGGAGGGCTGGCACACCGGCAGGGAGTGGATCAACAGCGGTTCGCTGGTAAAGCGCGTGAACTTCGTGGCCGACCGGGTGAACAACGTCGACCTTCCGGGCGTGCAGAGCATGATCCGTCGGATCGCCGGTTCCAACGGGCAGTCGATGAGCGCCGAGGCGCTGGTCGACCACTGCCTGGACCTGATGGGACCGATTGAGGTCGCCGAGTCAACCAAGGCGGAGCTGGTCACGAACGTGGAGTCCGAGGGTGCAATCTCCTGGGCGACGGACGCGGACTACGCGAAGTCGTCGAGGCGCGTGGGCGAGACGCTGGCGCTCATCGCCGCAACCAGGGAGTACCAGTTCGGCTAAAGCCGGCAAATCACGGAGTAAGCAAGGCAGCAAGCCAGAGTAAGGAGAAGGAGAATGGCGAAGACGAGCAAGCCCCCTGTGATAGTCGTGCTCCAGCTGACGGGCGGGAACGACTACTTCAACACCATCATCCCGTACACCGACCAGAACTACTACGACTCGCGGCGCTCGCTGCAGATCCCGCAGCAGCGCGTGCTCCCGTTGGACGACGAGATCGGCATGCACCCGGCCATGGGTCCCATGAAGGACATCTACGAGTCGGGCCAGATGGCGATAGTCCACGGCATCGGCTACCCGAACTCCCCGCGGTCGCACTTCCGCTCGATGGACATCTGGCACACGTGCGAGCCCGACAAGGTCGGAACTGAGGGCTGGCTGGGCCGAGCGCTACGCGAGATCGACCCCGAGGGAGAAAACCCCATCACCGGCGTTAACGTCGACCAGGCGCTGCCCAGGGCGCTCGTCGCCCCCGGCGTTTCGGTAGCGTCCGTCGCCGACCTCACCACCTACGGCCTGCTGACCAGCATCGAGCAGGAAGAGCAGCGCAACAAGGTGCTCGAGCGGTTCGCCAACATGTACGGCCCGGCGGTAGGCACAGGCCAGGTAATGGACTACCTCGGCCAGACCGGCCTCGACGCTCTCAAGGGCGCCGACATCCTCAAGGTCGCCCCGCAGCAGTACGAGTCCACGGTCGAGTACGCGGAGAGCCCCGTCGCGAAGAAGCTCCGCGACATCGCGATGATTCACACCGCCGACCTCGGCACCCGCGTGTTCTACACCAGCCACGGCAGCTTCGACACCCATGCCGCGCAGTCCGCGACCCACGCCCAGCTCTGGACGCAGGTCTCCGAGGCCATCGCGGACTTCTGGGACGACCTCCGCGAGCACGACGCCGACGAGAACGTGACGATGTTCCTGTTCTCCGAGTTCGGCCGCCGCGTCCGCGACAACGGCTCCGGCACCGACCACGGCGCCGCCGGCGTAGCCTTCGCCATCGGCCCCAACGTCAAGGGCGGCACCTACAGCAACTACCCGGACACCCGGCCCGAGGCACTCGAGCAGGGCGACCTGGTCCCCAACATCGACTACCGCGGCGTCTACTCGACGATGCTCGAGGACTGGATGCACCTGGATCCGACGCCCATAGTCAACGGGCAGTTCGAGCAGCCCAAGTTCATCAAGAACGGCGGCTAGACAGCAATAATCGCACCGGCGGGGGTGGCGGCCAATGGGGCGCTACCCTCGCTCTGGACCACCACCGCGTGGCCCGCAAAGGTCGCGCGGGGTGGTGTGCGTTTCAGGAGGCGCGACATGCTTACAACTACGGTGGCCGGCCGCACCTGGAGCTTCAGCCACGCGATAGGCCGGGGCGCCGCAGCGGGCGCCGGATTCGCGAATCCGTACGACATGGCCTTCGCCCCGGACGGCTCCATCTATGTGCTCAACCGGGGCACGGAGCGCGTCGGACAGGGCGTCCAGCTCGGCGAGAACAAGCGCATCGGGCTCGTGACCCTCGAACAGGAGTTCATCGGCGACTTCGCCAAGAAGGACTTCATGTGGCCGGTGGGCCTCGCGGTGGACGGTGACGGCCTGGTCTACTGCTCCGACGAGTACGACAACCTCATCATCATCTACGATTCCGACGGCCAGCGCGTCGGCCAGTGGGGCGAGGCAGGCTCCGGCGAGGGCCAGTTCCTCAACCCGGCCGGCATTCAGTTCGACGCCGACGGCAACTTGGTCGTGGTGGACAGCCGCAACGACCGCGTGCAGAAGTACACCAAGGACGGCAAGTACCTGTCCAGCTTCGGCGAGTCCGGCAGCGGCGATGGGCAACTCAGGCGACCCTGGGGCATCACGATCGACAAGGACGGCGCCATATACGTCGCCGACTTCGGCAACGACCGCGTGCAGAAATTCTCCGCGGACGGCGAGCACCTGCTCACCTTCGGCGGTTCCGAGGAAACGGGCGCAGACCTCAGCCACCCTTCCGACGTTGCGGTGGACAGCGAGGGCGACGTATACGTGGTCGACTTCGGCAACAACCGCGTGCAGATCTACGAGCCCGAGGGCGACATCATAACCGCCCTCTACGGCGACGCGCTCGAGTGGTCCAACTGGGCCCGCGAGGTAGTCGAGGCCAACCCGGACGTCGTCAAGGCGTACCGCAGGCTCAAGGACATGACCCCGGTGGGCCGGTTCGCCCGCCCCGTCAGCATCTTGGTCGACTCCGAGGACCGCGTGATCATCAGCGAGACGATCCGCAACCGGCTCCAGGTCTACACCAAGGAGAAGGACTACATGGACCCGCAGTTCAACCTGTAGCCGGTCCGGTCCAAGAGGTTAGGCAAAATAGAGGGCGGCTCCCGACGGGAGCTGCCCTTATTCAACCCAATTCTCACCATTCCGCAACATCGACGTGTTCTGAACCCCCAGCCTAAACCTCCGCGAACAACTCTTCCACGTCGACCCGTGCCGGAATGATGCCCTGCTCCACGTTCCACTCGATGAACGTCTCCAGCGTCACGCGGTTCGCCTCGATTCCGAAGGGCAGAGGCTCAGCGACTCCGGCCGAGCGCAGCGGCGCGACCGAACCGTCGCTGGGATGTTCGGCCTCGCCCGACGCCAGCCGGCTCGCGTACTCATCCCGTGCCGCCTCGAACAGCCCGAACAGTTCCCCCGGAAGCCACGGGTTCGCGTCTAGCGCGTCGTTCCTGATGACAACTATGTGGCTGATCGGGTAGACGCCCGTCTCCTCGTGGAAACGCAACGCCGCGTCGCGGGCGTCCGGGATGAGTGGGCGCACGCGCTCCGGGTCCAGCCCACCCACGCCTATCGCCGCGTCAAGCTCACCGGCGAGCAACATGGCGCCCAAATCGCTGCCAGCCGGCGCTGACACCACGTTCGGCGGCCCCACGAACTCCGCCACGTGCTCGTCCGAGCCCAGCACCCACGTCACCGCGTCCAGGTCCAGTCCGTATTGGTGCTTCAGTATCCCCCTGGCCCAGACTCCCGGGGTCACCGTGTACGCTCGCACGCCCACTCTCTTCCCAGCCAGGTCGCGGGGCGACTCTATGCCCGCGGCAACGTTGCAGGTGACGTCCCCGTGGTTGAAGCTGCGTGTTATGAACACCGGAATCGCCGTCATAGGCTTGCCATGCGCCCTCGCGCACAGATACGTCGACAGCGCCATCTCCGACACCTCGTAGGCGTTCGTCCTCACCATCGTCCTGAACACCCCCACGATGGTCTCGTACTCGGCCCAGTCGAACGCCACTCGCTCGGACGCCACAGTGCCGTCCAGCAGCGGCAGCGTGTGCCCGTATCGCCCAATCGCCGTCTTTACCTTAACTTTCGCCATCCGCGGTTGCTCCTCTCTTGCGTGTCTCATCATCATAACGTAATCCGCCGCTAGTCCCGGTACGATTCTAGGCTGGCGGCCCATCGCAAGCCTAAGCGGGCCGCGCCCACCAGTCAACTTGATGCGCGTTGACATCTGCCATCCCCGCCTATATCTTGAACTTGCGCGAAGGATGGTGCCGGTCTTACCCCCGGCACACGCCCGAGCGCCAATCGTCTAGGAGGCGCTTTCATGGATTTCATGTATAGATACACTCCGGAGCAGGACGAGTTTCGCCGCGAGGTGCGCGACTGGCTCGCCGATAACCTGCCCACCGACATCAACCGTCCGCTGGAGTCGAGCCACGTCGACGCCCACACCTGGGAGCAGGTGCGCCAGTTCCGGCTTCGGCTCGGCGAAAAGGGCTGGCTGCACCCCACTTTCCCCAAGGAGTACGGCGGCGGCGGGCTGTCCACTGAAGAGGGCGTGGTGATCCGCGAAGAGCTTGAGAAGGCCGACCTTCCCCCGTTCTACGACAACAGCCTCGACCTTCCCGCGATCCTGGTGTGGGGTACGGAGGAGCAGAAGCGCGAGATTCTCGAGCCGAGGCTTCGCGGCGAGAAACTCGGCTGGCAGCTCTTCACCGAGCCGGGCGCCGGCTCCGACCTGGCCAGCCTGCAGATGCGGGCCATCCGGGACGGGGATGATTGGGTGTTGACCGGGCAGAAGGTGTTCGTTGGCGGAGACGCCGGCTATGCCGACCCGGACAACAAGGTTCCCGACGACGTCCAGATGGGCGAGCTGTTCACGCTGGCAGTCACCGACCCCGACGCTCCCCGCCACCGCAACATGGGCTACTTCATGGTACCCGGCGATACCCCGGGCATCACGGTTCAGACCCTCGACCTGCTCGTCGGCCAGGGCAAGCGCCACGTGTTCATGGACAACGTGCGCGTGCCCGCGAGCCGGCTGATTGGCGGCGAGACCCAGGGCTGGCAGGTCGCCCAGACCACGCTCGAGATCGAGCACGGCGGCGGCGGCGAGGTGGTGCCCAGAAACTCCACATTCAAGAAATTCCTGGCCTACTGCACGGAGAACGGCCTCGACCGCGACGACCACAACGAGCAGCTCCTGATGAAGGCTTACATCGACAACGAGGTGCAGCGGCTCCTCGGCGCGCGCAACCATTGGATGTACAGCACCCACCAGGAAATGAGCTTCCACGGCTCGCACCTGTCGCTCTGGCGCAGGGAGGCCGGGCTGCGCACGGCCGACGTCATCCGAGAGGTCGGCGGACTCAATGCGATGCTGGACTTCGAAGATTCCATGGCTCCCATCGACGGCGAGCTGGAGGTTCACCAGCGCGCCAGCCTGACGGCGGCCCACCCCGGCGGCGCCATCGAAATCCAGAAGGTCATCATCGCTCGCAGGCTCGGTGTGAGCCGCACACGGGAGCGCGCCGCGCCCACGCCGTCCACGACCGCCGCCGCCCGCAGTTAGCGCACTCACCAATCACTCGAGCCTGATGCCGCGAGGCGGGGAGACGACATGGACCTTTCGCTTTCCCAAGAGCAGACTATGATAAAGAACTCCGCCCAGGAGTTCCTCCGGCAGGAGTTGCCAAAGGAGCGCGTGGACGAGTTGTTCCGCTCCGACACCGGCCACGACCCCGAGCTGTGGAGCAAGATGGGGAGCCTGGGGTGGGCCGGCATGTCGCTGCCGACCGAGTACGGCGGCCAGGCCTCCGACTACACAACGATGGGCGTCCTGTTCGAGGAGCTCGGCGCGGCGCTGTGTCCCAGCCCGCTGCTGTCATCGGTGCTGGCGGCACAAATCGTCCTCGAGGCCGGTGACGACGGCCAGAAGCAACGGCTTCTCCCCTCCATCGCCCGGGGCGACATCATCGCCGCCGTGGCGTACACCGAGGCCAGCAGTAGCTGGGACCCCGACTCCGTCGCGCTCACCGCAACTCGCGACGGCGATTCGTTCGTGCTGAACGGCACAAAGGCATTCGTGCCCGACGCTCATCTCGCCGACAACCTGCTGGTGGTCGGAAGAACGGACGGCTCGCACGGCCTGTCCGTGTTCCTTGTGGACAGGGCCGCGCACGGCCTGACCGTGCGCCCGCACACCGGCTGGCTGGGCGACGCGCTGTGTGAGGTAACGCTGGACGGAGTGCGCATCCAAGATTCGGCGGTGCTCGGCGAGCCCGGCGCTGCCGGCGGCGCGCTCGAGTCCGCGATCGACAGGGCAACGGCGCTGCTCTGCGCCTACATGCTTGGCGGCTGCAGGCGCGTGCTGGAAATCAGCATCGAGTACAGCCAGAACCGCATCCAGTTCGGGGTGCCCATCGGCAACTTCCAGCGAGTCCAGGACCATCTCATCGAGGCGTTAAACTCGGAGCAGGCCACGCGCTGGACCACTTACGAGGCACTCTGGAAGCTGGACGGCGGCGCGTCCGACACACAGCTAGCGATTTCGATGGCAAAGGCCGTCGCCAGCGACGCCTACTTCACCGCCTGCGAGGCCGCTCACCACGTTCACGGCGGCATTGGCGTGGACATGAACTACGGCCTTGCCTACTACACCCAGAAGTCCCGCACGTTGCAGCACTATCTGGGCGACGCAGTCCACCATCGGAAGCGGATGGCGGCGCTGCTACGGGAGGCGGCCTAACTCAGCCGACGCGAGTCCAGGTAGCTTTGCAGGATCACAGCGGCGGCAGCGGAGTCGAGCCGTCCCTTGTCGCGCGACGGTTCCACCCCCTGCCCTCTCAACAGCCGCTCGGCCTGCGCCGTGGACAGGCGCTCGTCCACCGTCGTGATCGGAACGTCAACCAGACTGGCGAGCTCCCGCACGAACGCCGCGACGCGCCCGGCCTGGCGTCCCCGTTCGCCGGACATCGAGTAGGGCATGCCGACCACTATCTCGCTCAACTCCATGCCTGAGGCGTGGCGCGCAGCCCTCTCGTGGGCAGGCTCGCGACCGTCCAGGTCTATCGCGTCGATGGGAGACGCCAACAGCCCGGTGGGGTCGCTTAGGGCGAGGCCGATGCGAGACTCACCAACGTCGAGGGCGAGAATTCTCATTCGGCCTGGCTTTCGCGCACAAGGCCGGGCACCAGAGCTAGCGCGTCGTCCAGCCCTTCCGCGCGCCGCCCGCCAGCCTGCGCCACGTCCGGGCGTCCACCGCCGCCGCCCTGTATGGCCTTGGCGGCGCCCTTGGCTATGACGCTAGCGTCCAGACCCCGTTCTACGAGGTCCTGGGTCACCATCGATACCAGCAGCGGCCGCTCGCCTATCACGGAGCCGAGCACGATCACGCCGCTGCCCATCTTGTCGCGCAGCCAGTCACCCACCTCGCGCAGGCCGTCGGCGTTGGCGGCGGTGGTCCGGACCGCCAATACGCTCACGCCGTCGACGTCCTGCCGGTCCGCGAGCAGGCTTTCAGCCGCCTGTAGGGACAGGCGTCGCTCCAGCGCCGAGCGCGCCCGGTTCGCCTCGTCCAGCGCGTCCACGAGCGACCGTACCCTGTCTTCCGCCTCTGTGGGGGGCACCTGTAGCCGCCTCGCGACGGCCTCCTCGCGCCTGAACCGCTCCCAGACCAGCCGCTCGGCGGCGCGGCCGCTGACCGCCTCGATGCGGCGCATTCCCGCGCCGACGCTGGACTCGCCGAGCACGTACACCGCGCCCAGTTCGCCGGTGCGCTCGACGTGCGTGCCGCCGCAAACCTCGAAGCTGAACGTCGCTCCGTTCGCGATCTCGACCAGGCGCACGCGGTCGCCGTACTTATCGCCGAAGAACGCCAGCGCGCCCCTGCCGATGGCGGAGGCGTAGGTGTCCTCGCTCTTAACTATCCGGGCGTTCTGACGCAGCTTCTCGTTTACCAGCAACTGCACCTGCCACATCTCCTCGTCGGTTACCGGCTGGACGTGGGAGAAGTCGAACCGCAGTCGGTCGGGCGCGACGAGCGAGCCCGCCTGCCGCACGTGCGGTCCGAGCACCTGTCGCAGCGCTGCGTGCAGCAGGTGGGTGGCGGTGTGGTTGCGCGCGGTGTCCTCACGGCGGATCTCGTCCACGTAGGCCTCCACACTGTCGCCAAGCGCGATGGAGCCGGAGGCCACGCTGCCGAAGTGGACGATCACATCGGGCATCACCTCCAGCGTGTCGTGGATTTCCACACTTCCGTTCGGCCCGATAAGCTGGCCCGCGTCCCCGATCTGGCCGCCGCCCTCGGGATAGAACGGCGTCTCCACCAGCACGATCTCTACGTCCTGGCCCTCCGCAGCTTCCGAGGCGAGCTCGTCTCCGCTGATGAGGCCCACTATTACGGAGCTTGCCGTAAGCTGCTCGTACCCCAGGAAGCGCGTCGCGCCGACGGCCATGCTCTCGTACACGCGGATCTTGGCGCGGTCGCCGCCGAACTGGGCCGTCGCGCGGGCGCGCTCCCGCTGGGAGGCCATCTGTTCCTCGAAGCCCGCCATGTCCACTTCAACGCCCCGCTCCCCCGCAATCTCGCTGGTCATTTCGACCGGGAAGCCGTAGGTGTCCCACAGCCGGAACACCACCTCACCGGGCAGCGAGTCGGTGCCCTCCAGCGCCTCGGACAGCGCCTCGTAGCCGTTGCGGAAGGCCTGCTGAAAGCGCTCCTCCTCCAGTCTCAGCACGGTGAGGATGAAATCCTGGTGGTTGCGCAGCTCGGGGTAGATATCGCCCATCTGCGCTATGACCTCGCCCGCCACGTCGCCGAGGAATGCGCCCTCCAGCCCAAGCTGCCGCCCGTGCCTGATGGCACGACGGACCACCCGGCGCAGCACGTAGCCCCTGCCCTCGTTGCCGGGCACCACGCCGTCGCCGATTAGAAACGTGGAACTGCGGGCGTGCTCGGCGACGACGCGCATGGCGTAGTCGTCCGCCGCGTCCGCGCCGTACTCACGTCCTGACAACCCCTCAACTCGGGCGAGCAGCGGCAGGAACAGGTCGGTCTCGTAAATCGTGGTAACGCCCTGCATGACAACGGCGGCGCGCTCGAGGCCCATGCCGGTGTCCACGCTCGGCGCGGGCAATGGGTCGCGCGTGCCGTCCAAGTGGTGGTAGAACTGCATGAACACCAGGTTCCACAGTTCCACGTACCTATCGCAGGCGTCTCCGGCGTCGTTCTTGGGGTAGGCGCAGTTGGGGCCGCAGTCGGGACGCAGGCACCCCCTGCCCTCACCAAAGTCGAAGTGGAGTTCGCTGCACGGCCCGCACGGCCCCTCCAGGCCTGCCGGCCCCCACCAGTTGTCCTCATCGCCGAACCTGTAAATCTCGTCCTCGGCGATGCCGACGTCACGCCACAGGTCAAAGCTCTCGTCGTCGGTGTCGTGGATGGTGATGGCGAAGCGCTCTTTGGCCAGACCGAACTCCGTCTCGAAGAACTCCAGCGCGAAGGCGATGGCCTCCTTCTTGAAGTAGTCGCCGATGCTGAAGTTGCCCAGCATCTCGAACAGCGTCAGGTGCGTGGAGTCTCCAACCTCGTCGATATCCACGGTGCGGAAGGACTTCTGGGATGACGTGAGCCGCCTGTTCGGGGGCTCGGTCTCGCCGGAGAAGTACGGCTTGAACTGGACCATGCCCGCCGACGTCAGCAGCAGCGTCGGGTCGCCGACCGGGATGAGCGAGGAGCTCGCGACGCGAGTGTGGGCCTTGCTCTCGAAATAGCTAAGGAATCGCTCGCGAATTTGGTTGCTGTTCATAGTCTCACACCTGGAATTTCTCAGACTGGGTTCGGGTCAGCGTGGGTTTAGACGCGGTCTTGCCCCGAACCTAAGAAATGGTAGGCAATACACCCCCGCCAGTCAACCGGCGTAGGGTCTGCCAGACTCCCTTCCTCCTCGATGCAGGGAACTCAGGATGAGGGGAATCCGAGCGGTGATTGCGCCCTTCGGCATGGCTCTCCGAAAAATCTGCTCAATTCTGCTACATTCCGCCCAATCCGTAGCTGGGCTGTCCGATGTTCTTGTCACTTTCTGTGAGCCAAGTTGTTAAGGTTCGTCACGCAAATTGCGCGAAACGTGACAGGCCGTGACGGCGGCCTTGGGCCGGGAACGGGCGGGTTTGAAACCCACCCATACTCCGCAATCGGCGGACACGGCACCTGTTACGTAGAAGATAGCACGTGCGTGCTATAGAATCAAGAGGGGTCAGGGCCATCTTACATAAGGTCGTGGGAGTGGGCGTGAGTGTGGGAATTTCTGTAGCAAAGCGGTGGCATACGAGGGCGGAAGTGGGCCAGCGATAGAGCAAGCAGATTGCGTCTGGGTTACGCGGTTGGGGTGGTTTGGGGCAGGGTCTTCGGTGGTTCGGACCGGCCGGCGCCGGTCGCGCTAGGGCTTTCGGGCTATCGATTCACCGAAGGCGAATGCTCCGAAAGCGCCGGGGTGGGCCACCCACCTGTCGAGGGTCTCGCGCCATAGGTCGAACTGCGCCTGGGTCGCCAAGCCGAACGTTGTGGCGGCTCCTATCACCTCATCCGAGAAGAACCAGTCGTTGATGAACCGGTGCAGGAAGGCGACTTCCGCATCCGACGCGAACGTTTCGAACGACGCCGTCGCCTCGATGTCACCGAAGCCCGCTTCTCTCAGCGTGTTCTTCAACTCCTTGCCCATGTTGGGATGGCCGCCGTTGGCCGCGAGCAGCTTGGTAAAGGCGCCCCAGGCGTCCTCGAACGTGCCAAAGTCCGGCTCGGCGAACGACGACCCGACTATCAGTTCGCGCGCGGAGATGATTCCACCGGGCTTCAAGACGCGCTTGACCTCGGCGAGCGCGCTTTCGGTGTCCGGCACGTGCATGAGCACGGCGTGGCAATGGGCGACGTCGAAATAGTCGTCCTCGAAAGGAAGGTTGGTGACGTCCCCCACGTGGAAGGTGGCGTTGTCGTGCCCGCCTGCCGCGGCGGCGGCACGGGCCATCTCGATCTGTGACTCCTCTACGTCGATGCCGTGCAACTCGCCGGGTTCCACTGCCTTTGCCAGACCGACGGAGATGTTGCCGGGCCCGCAGCCGAAGTCCAACACGTGCTGGCCGGCCTTCAGGCGCGGCAGCAGGTGCGCGGCGTGCGTATCCGCACTGCGCAGTCTCAGAAGGTAACCGTCCCATAGGCGGTGGGAATGAAAGAGGCAGGGAATCTTGGTAAAGTCTGGTAAACGTACAACCGAACCAGACCAAGAGGCCCTGCCGATGCCCAGAGTAAGATTCACACTCCCACAAGTCAAGCTCTCTCCGGACAGCCGACCTTCAGCCTGCATACACTGCGGCAGCGTGTACTTGAACCGGCACGGGTAGGTGACAAAGCCCATCCGTGACCTCTACGTTAGCGAGGTGACCGTGCACAGATACCGCTGCTGTGACTGCGCCCGCACGTTCAGGCACTACCCACAGGGTGTTGACCGACACGACCAGAGCCATCGTCTCAGAGGGTTTGCTGCGCTGAGTTGGGCGCTGGGGCTGTCTTTGCGTTCTGTGAGTCATCTGCTGGGGGCTTTGGGATGTGAGCTGTCGAGGATGAGCATATGGCGCGACGTTCAGCACAGCGGTTCCAACTCGCTCAGCGGCTGGATGAGCAGGGTGCGCGGGCGGGTGAGGGTGATGGGAGCAGACGAGACTGTGGTGAAGGTGGGGGGCAACCAGACGGTGGTCGGGTTCGTCACAGACGCCCAGAGCGGGCGGTTGGTGGGAATGGACGTGCTGGTCCAACGCGACAGCGAGGGTTTCGTGAGATGGCTTGAGGGATACGTGGGCAGGTTCGGAGTGGAGGCTGTGGTGACAGACGACCTCAACACCTACAAGCCGGCGGTCGAACATGTCGGGGTAAGTCACCAACTGTGCATCGCGCACGTGAGGAAATGGGTGCGGAATCGACTCAGCAGGATACAGGGGTGGGACTCGTACAAGGCAAGGATATGGCTCCTTATGGCCGAGTTGCCCGGTGGGGGCGGTCGAGAGTTGCTTGCGATGGAGCGCGCGGTTCGTGGACAACCGATGCTTCACAGGCTGGTGGTCGAGTTATGTGAGAAGTGGCGCTCTCTGACATGTCACCAACGAGTGAGGGGGATGCCACAGACCAACAACTGTACTGAGCGGGCGATAGGCAGGAGCAAGATAAGGTACAAGACGATAAGAGGGTACAAGAGCGAATCGGGAATGATGAACGGGTTGGGACTAACACAGTGGGTATGGAGCGGTCAGGACGGCCTCAATCTCGGTGAACTGGTTGCCGCCTAGATCGAAGTCCCTTCCAAACCCACGCCGCCCAGCCCACGTTCCCTCCCCCAACTCCTCCCAAACTTCCCCACCACATATGGGACGGTTACCTCAGAAGCTGCTGAAAGTCCTCGTCGTAGCCCATGGTATAGACTGAAGATTCGGAAGCGTTGTCCACCATTTCCGGTGCGTCCCTTCTGTGCAACGGTTGGGGCGTCGCAGAGGCGCGACAGGCCCTGCGTCACATTGTACGATGCGCCAGGACGGCTTGCCAGTCTTGGTAGCGCCAAGGCGTTTCCCCTCACCGCCCTGGATGTCCAGAAGTGCTGTACAGCGGGCAGCCGGTGCACGATCTGGCCTGGCCGCGCGGCACCTTTGGCGGAAGGGCCTTTCGCAAGTGCACTCTATGGCCAGATGCTGTACAATCTTTGGCAGGCTTGAACATCGACACAAGGACGAGTGGTCAAGGTGAACATGCTCGACGTTTCCCAGCGGCTCTTTTGTGAAGCACCGATAGGCAACATTAGGTTGCTCGCACCCGCGGGATGCGGCAAGACTCTTTGCCTTCTCTACAGATGTCAACACTTGGCGGAGCAATCCCAAGGGAGACGCCAACGATTCTTGATAGTCACCTTTACGCGGGCAGCACGAGACGAACTCAGGCGTAGGGTCAGTGAGGAGGCGGATTTTGCGAGCTTGCGAGACGTGACAGACATCACGACGCTGAATGCATGGGGCTACCGTCGGATACGAAGTGCGGCCTTTAGTCCCAAGTTGAAGACATCGCGAACCGACTATCACTTCACAATGCAAAACCAGTTGCAGCCAGTCTGGAGAAAGCACCAGAGCATAAGTGGTGCCATTCAGAACCGCAATGCATGGAAGCGCAATCAGGCACCCAGTAGACTTATGGGCGTAATGGACTCCTTCAAGTCCCTAGGATTCGACCATGTCAGGCACACTTCTCTAAGCGAGTTTTCCTCTCACTGGGATGAACTGGAGAAGCAAGAACTTGGCTGGAGACTCGAGCAACAGGTCAGACAGTTGGTTCAAGTTGATGTCCTGAGTGAAGATGCTGCGGCCTCGACTCCAAGTCAGCTTCAGTCGGCTGTGTACGATGATTTCTTTGTGTTTTGGCGTGAGGCTACTGACCACCTTATCGCCAGCGCCACATTTACGATTGAAGATCAAAAGTACGTCGCCTATCAAGACGAGCGCAGCAATGTTGAGAGAGGTCGTCTTCTCTCCGGCGCGGCGAGCTATGACCACGTACTTGTCGATGAGTTCCAGGACATAAACCCACTTGACCTCGCACTAGTGCATGCGATAGTCGAAAGAAACCGCGCTACCCTTACCATAGCGGGCGATGATGACCAAGCAATCTTCGAATGGCGCGGTGCTACCCCCGAGTACATATTGGATCCGGGAAAGTTCCTGGGGATGCCATTCCAAACATACGCCCTGAGCATCAATTACAGGTCACCCGAGAACATCGTAAATCAGTCACAGCGTCTCATCTCTCATAACGAACGACGGGTGCCCAAGCAGATCACTGCCCACAGCAACAAAAGCGCAAAGATTGAGATCATTGACCTACCAGACTTTACTGCATCGCTAGATTACGTTGAACGGCTGGTGCATTCCGCCATTGCCCAAGATGAAGACCCGAGCCGAGTGGCCCTTATCGGTCGCAACCGAAGCCAGATTATCCCGTATCAGATACATTTCGCGTCCAAGGGCATTCACTTTTCCGCTGCCGAGGATCTGCATGTCTTCTTGAGCGGTACCTTTGAGCGTTTGCTACGACTGTTGTCCATTAAGTCGTATGCTGGCCAACGACAAGGTGCACACAGTGTAGTGGACGATATGTTGTTCTTGTGTGATTTTGCCAAGCGCTACCGCCTTAACAACAGGGACAGGAAATCGCTGCGCAGCCACCTTGTGCGTTCCCGTCCCAGATCTATCAAGGACGGAACTGATGCACTAGTGGAATATCGTGGAGAACTGAAAGGCAGCAATCCTCTTGGACAGACCAGTACCGAAATGGCCGTTGCAATAGAGCTGTTCGTCGGCTCTGAGTCCGTATCTGAAGCACTCTTATCCCTGAGTGAAAACTTCGAGGGGCTTCAGTTCGATTTCGGTAAGGCTGAGGAGGACATATTCTATGCGGATCCTCCGTTCCTTCATCTCGCAGAATTTGCAGGGCGCTACGGCCACGACTACGACGCATTTGTAGAGGACATCGAACTGGCGAAGGAAACGCTAGTACATGTCCCATCCTTTGATGATGACAGTGCCAATGACATCTCTAGGAACCCCCTGCATCTTATGACCGCACAGCGTGCAAAGGGTAAGGAATTCGACAAGGTGGTACTGCTTGACGTGGAATCGGGATTCTGGCCGAACAAGAACGCCCGCACACAGAATCAACTTGAGGCCGAGAGGAGAGTCTTTTACGTCGCGTTCACGCGAGCACGAGAACAGGTCTCGATCCTACTTAGGAAGTCAGCCGGCGCTTCCCCCTACCTGGAAGAACTTGGATTCAACGTGGACTCGGATATTCAGAGGCTATGAAGTACGACCTCAACTGCCCTACATAGACATGTACTTTGCCTACCTCGTCGGATGGCCACTTCAACCTACTTGCCAGACACACCCCCCAACTCTCTCACGAACCGGGATGCCCCGGCGTGCCGTAGAGCGGGCAGCCTGTGCATGACGACGCCTGGCCGCATGGCGCAGCGCCCCCGCTTGCGCTAGTCGTGGCTGTGTAGGCCGCGGCTCGTTCGGCGACGCGAGTCTTGCGCTGCTCCCGCGCCTGCTCGCCGGACAGGTCCAGCCGTAGCTGCCTGGCACGCGGCGGGCGGTGGCCCGGAAACGCCAGGAAGGGCCACGCCCACTTGCGCACGACGCCCATGGCCTGGAGGTCGCGCCAGTTGTCCACGGAGTGGCGGGCGCGGTTGCGCAGGATGCGGTCCGTAGAGGTCGAGCCGACGCCGGGCACGCGCAGAAGCTGCTCCCTGGAGGCCTCGTTGACATTGACCGGAAAGCGGTCGAGGTTCGCCAGCGCGATGGACGTCTTGGGGTCGTCTTCGTGGGGCAGGAAGCCGCTGGCGTCGTAGGCGAGCTTCAGCTCGTCGTTGTCGAAGGCGTACACACGCTTGAGCCAGTCCACCTGATAGAGCCGGTGCTCGCGGATCATGGGCGTTGCGGGGTGCTCCTCCAGCGGCGTGTGTCGGACCGGCTGGAACGGCGAGTAGTAGACCCGCTTGAAGTTCCAGTCCGAGTAGAGCCGGTCCATGCGCTCGAAGATGTCCCAGTCCGACTCGTCCGCCGCGCCCACGACCATCTGCGTGGCCTGGCCGACGGCTCCCCGGGCAGGCCCGCCCCGGCGATCATCCTCGCGCATCATGTCGTCTATCCACGACATAGGTTCCAGGATGTCGCGCCGCATGTCCTTCATCGGGCTGATGCGCGAGAGCATCTCGGGGGTTGGCGATTCGATGTTGATGGAGAGCCTCGTGCCGAGCCGGTACGCCTCCTCCACGTACTGCTTCTCGGTGTCGGGCATGACCTTCATGTGGACGTAGCCGCGAAAGCCCTGCTTCTTGCGGATAATCTCGATGACTCTGAGCAGCCGCTCAGTGGTCTTGGAGCCGCTGCCGAAGATTCCCGAACTGAGAAAGAGACCGCTCACCATGTGGCGGCGGCGCATCTCGTCGAAAGCGCCGGCCAGCTCGTCCGGCTTGAACGCGAAACGCTTTCGCGGCACCCAGGTGCTGTTGGGGCAGTAGTGGCAATCATACTTGCAGAAGTCGGTGTACATGACGCGCATCAGGCTGATGGTCTTGCCGTTCGGCATCCGCGCCTTGTACACGCCCGGCGCCGGGCTGCGTTCGCGCACGGCGTAGGGCGCACGCTGCCTTTCGCCCGGTGGGGGACGGGAGAGGATGTCGTCGCTCGCCATGCCGGTGAGGGCGTGCAGTTTCTCGAAGGTGTCCGGCGCTCGCTTTACCAGCATATCCGCTCCTCTCGGTCTGACGTACAGCACTATTGTTCTATACACGGGAGCGGATGTCAAGTCAGCGTTTCAGGTCAGCCGTCCGAACTCCGGGAGGGGGCCACCGATGAGCGGCAGCGCGTAGCTCGCGAACCGGTCTGCCGCAAGGCCGGTGCGCGCGGTGAACAGCTCGGGCGGCAGTTGCCTGACCTGCCCGGCGACTTCGGACAACGGCGCGAGGCCGGTCTCGACGGTGTAGGCCGGCGCATCGACGCGGCGCAGCGCGACTATCCGGTCGGTGTGGCCGTCGAGGGCGTAGCGCACGGCGGCGCGTCCGACCAGTTCCGCCTCGCTCGCGTCCACATCCGAAACGCATGCAGAGAGTGAGCGCTGGATGGTGCCGGGCGCCTCGTGCCGCGCCCGCACGCTCAGGCGGCGCGAGACGAGCCGCGCCAGATGTCGCGCGGGGCTGTCGTAGTATGCGTGGCCGAAGTCGTCCACATGCCAGGGTCCGGCTTCCCCACCGAGGGGGCCGTCGGGCCCCTGGGCGTTGTCTGACACTACGGCCACGGCGAAGCCGAAGCGCCGCAACGCCTCTTCCATCTCCGCGGCGAACCCGTCCTCGTCCACCGGCGCCTCCGGCACGCACACCACGTGGGGAGCGTCGCGCTCCTCGCGCTTGCCCAGCACCGAGGCCGCTGCGAGCCAGCCGGCGTCCCGACCCATCACCTCGATCACGGTCACCGGCGCCGCCGCGCCCATGGACTCCGCGTCCCGGCCCGCGCCCATCGTCGCCAGCGCCACGAAGCGCGCCGCGCTGCCGTACCCCGGCGTGTGGTCGGTCAGCACGAGGTCGTTGTCGATGGTCTTGGGCACGTTCACCACGCGGAGGTCGTAGCCGGAGGCCCGCGCGGCGAGGCCGAGCGTGTGGCCCGTCTCGGCCGAATCGTTGCCGCCTATGATGAAGCATGCGGACACGCGGCGGGCCGACAGCGTCTCCAGGATGGCGGGTAGGTCGTCGTCCCGGAGCTTGCGACGCGTGGAGCCCAGCGCCGCGCCGGGCGTGGCCTCGACTCGCCGCCAGTGCGCGTCCGTGACGCCGCTGAACGCCACCAGATCGCCGCCAAGCACGCCCTCGATGCCGCGCCGCGCGCCATAGACCTCGCCGAAAGCGCCGCTATCCCTCGCCTCGCGCACCACTCCCGCCAGGCTGCGGTTGATGACCGGCGTGGGTCCCCCGGACTGCATCACGAGGGCGTTTGCGGGGGAAGTACCGCCGATCATCGCGTGACTCCGTTGGGCCGGACCGCGACCGCGGAACGCGACGCCCCTGTTGCGACGCTAGCGCGAGCGGCTATGATAGACGAAACGGCCTGGAGGTTGAGAATTGGCTGAACTACGGCGCTCCGTGTCCCCTTCCGCGGCATGGTTCCTCTACTCCGAGAGCGGCGAGCCGATGGGGCGAGTGTACAGGCAGACGGAGGATGAAGCGGCGCCCGTCCCCGGCGAGCGCTTCCCAGCGGAGCACGGGCGCGGGACGCTGGAGGTGGTGAGCTTCGAGGCGCTGTCGAGCGCTTGCATCTTGCGGCGCTTCAGGGTGGTGGTGCGAGAGGCCGGCTGACCGCCGCTCACTCCAGGGCCGGCGCGACCTTTTCGGCGAAGTGCTCTATGGTTCGGGTGCAGTCCGCGGGATCCGGCGTGCGGAAGTCGAACGTGAGCTGGTCAATGCCGATCTCGCGGCAGCGCAGCGCGTCGTCGATGACCTCTTGCGTGGTGGCGATGAGCGCGCCGCCCGTGCGCACACCGCCGCCCTCGGTTAGCCCGAGGTCCGTGAAGAAGAGGCTGCGCTTGAGCGAGATGGTGATGTCCGTTACGTCGCGCCCGGCCTGCTCGGCGTAGTTGGCTAGCCGCGGGAGCATCGCCGCCACGAAGTCCGGCGTCTGGCGCGTGGGATGCCAGGCGTCGCCGTACTTGGCGGTCCGGCGCAGCGCCCGTCCGGTGTGGCCGCCGACCCAGATCGGGATATGGGGCTTCTGGACAGGCTTGGGGTACATCTGGACGCCGTCGAAGTCGAAGAACTTGCCGTGGTACTCCGGCTCGTCCTCGGTCCACAGGCAGCGCATGACCTCCAGGCACTCGTCGCTCATCGGCCCGCGGTCGGCGTAGGGCACACGCAGCGTGTCGAATTCTTTCTCCAGCCAGCCCACGCCGACGCCGCATATCACCCTGCCGTCGGTGAGCACGTCCAGTGACGAGAACATCTTGGCCTGTACCACCGGGTCGCGGTACGGCAGGATGATGACGGTCGAGCCGACTTTCACGCGCTCCGTCACCCCCGCGACGTAGGACAGCACGGTCATCATCTCGTGGTAGGGCGCGTCCGCCGGGCGCTGGAACGAGCCGTCGACGGTGTAGGGGTACTGGTCGGTGCCAGCGGTGGGCAGGACGATGTGGTCCCCAGACCAGATGGACTCGAAGCCCAGCTCGTCGACTCGCTTGGCGAACGCCAGCAGCGCCTGGCCATCGAGGGTGCCGGGTAGGTTGAAGCCGAATTTCATGCTGCTATTCTCACGATTCGTTGAAGGGCCTAGGTAGTGTTGACATTTCATCTTAGCCATATGAGAGCGCCGACGAAGTGGAGAAATCCAAGGTATCTATCCGCCAGCTTGTCGAATCGGGAGAAGATGTGGCGGTAGTGCTTGATCTTGCCTATGAAGCACTCAACGAGATGCCGCTCCCGGTACAGATACTCATCGTATGAGGGTGGCTCCCTGCGGTTCGAGCGAGGCGGGATCACCGGGGTAGCCTCGTTGCCGATGATCGACTCACGAAACTGACGGGAGTCATATGCGCGGTCTGCAATCACATACTCGCTCTCCATACCCCACACGAGCGCCTCGGCCTGAGTGACATCGTGCTCCTGTCCTGCGGTCAGCGTATACCTCAAGGGATTGCCGAGGCCATCGACAGCCACGTGGACCTTCGTAGTGAACCCACCTCGGCTTCGACCGAGGGCTTGAGATGCTTGACCACCCTTTTTTTGGGTGCGCCCGCAGCCGAATGATGGGCCCGGACTATGGTACTGTCGATTATCAGGTGCTCCATGTCAGGATCATCGGCGAAATGCTGATGCATTCGCTCCCATACTCCGTTCTCACACCATCGGCCGAACCGCTTGTAGACGCTGTTCCATTTCCCATACTCGGAAGGCAGTAGCCTCCATGACGCGCCAGACCTGCTCATCCACATGATAGCCTCGATGAACCGCTCACAGTCGGCCTCCTGTCCGACATACACGTCTGGCTGGCTACGAAGGAACTCCAACACCCGTGACCATTGCTCTGGAGATAGGTTAACTGTTGACATATACCCAGTATAATGCAAATGTCAACACTACCTAGCCACTTACCATTGGGTAGACGTGGCGGCTGCGGGACATCTCCACGGGAATCTCGCTGCCTTTCCAGGTCTGGCCGCCGTCGGCGCTGGCGTAAAACTGGCCGTATCCGGCGCAGCAGAACACGTTGGAGGGCGCGGCCCGGTCGATGGCTATCTGGAACATGCGGCTGGGCGGCGTGCCGCCGATGTCGATGCGCTCCCACGTCTCGCCCACGTCGCGGCTGCGGAACAGCGCCCCCGCCTCCTGCGTGCCCTGCGGCGCGCCGCCTCCGCCCGCTCCCGCGGCGAGGTACATTGTGCACGGGTCGTCCGGCGCGACTATCAGGCCGCGGCAGTAGGAGCCGCCCGGGAACATCTCGCCGAACCGCACGTGCTCCCAGTGGCCTCCGCGGTCGCGGCTTCTGAACATCGCCACCTGCGTGATGATGTAGACCATGCCGGGCGCCGCTGCGCTGACCTGGACGCCGTGCAGATCCACGGTGTTGTTACGCACGTACAGGCCGTCGGTTATCGAGTCCCAGCTATCGCCGCCGTCCCTGCTGGCGAGCAGGCCGCCGACTTCGACCGCGGCGTACACGTCCGACGGGTCGGATGGATCGGCCGCGATGCCGATGACGCGCTTGGCGAGGGGAGGCATGTAGGTCGTCACGTCTGGATACTTAATGCGGTCCGTGTTCATCTTCCGCCAGGTCTCACCGCCGTCCTGTGTGCGGTAGATGGTGCAGGGTTCGTAGCCGGCAAAAATGACGTTGGGGTCGGACGGATGGAACGCGAGCGACCAGACATCCTGGCCTTCGCGCGGCGGCTCGAGCACCTCCCAGTGGTCGCCTCTGTCGTCGCTGCGATACACGCCCCGCTGCGTGCCGGCATACACGACGGACGGCTTGCCGGGGTGCACGAGCAACGCCCGCACCTGTGGCTCCGGCGGCAGGCCCTTCTCGGCAGGCTCCCATTCGCCGCCCAGGGCCATGCGATACAGGCCGCCCTCGGCGATGTTGTCGCCCTCGCCGCCCAAGCCGACGTATACGTGGGTGGTGTGGTCACTGGCATTCATCGCTCGCCCTCCAATTCGCTATGCTTATAGTCGGCTTGTCTCAAGGAGTTTGGCCAGCGAGCGGGTCGATCAGCTCGAGACCGTTTATCCAGCGAAAGTCCCTCACGTTTCGAGTTGCCAAAGTCATGTCGTGCTCCAATGCGGTCGCCCCAATGATGGCGTCGCCCAGACCCATTCTGCGCTGCTGCCTCAGGGCAACTGCCCGGCGCGCAATCGCGCCGGTGAGCGGCAAGACAGTAACCGTGCGAAAGAAATTCTCGCAGAATTTCTTCTGGTTGTCGTCCAGACGCTGAAATCCGAGAACTTCGATGTAGGTCACAATCGAGACGACCGTCTCTGGATCGCCAATCAATCGGACCAACTCATCCCATTGGGTTCTTGCCGCGTAGATTACGATGTTGCTGTCCAGCAGCACGGGTTAGTCACGCCCTGGAAGCGGACGGTCTTTACGAATCTCCCTCTGCCATGCGACCGGATCCTCAATCCCCGCGAAGGCGCCCGACTCCGCGAGTTCTCGCAATGCGGCGACTGCATTATTGCTGTTCACGGGGCTAGGCGCCTGTTCATCCGAGATGACGACTTTTACTTCGATGCGCCTTTCCGGGTCTATCTCAGGCTGCGTTCCCATCCACTCCAGACGATCCCTGTGCAGAACAGCCCAGTATGTCCTCTCCATGTGCGCCTCCATATACACCGATTTGGAAAGGGACACCTAGTCCGCCGGCACCGGCTCGGCGGCCTGCGACGTGAAGGCGGGCATGACTTCCTCGGCGAACTGTTGCATCTGCTCCAGTATCACGGACTGAGGCGTGCCGACCGGCTGGCTGACGCTGATGCGTTCAGTGCCCGGGTACAACTCCTGGATGCGCAGCAGCTTTTCCGCAATCAGCTCGGACGGGCCGCACAGGAAGCCACCCGCCTCGACCGCGCCCTCCAGCGTGGGCAGGCCCGCGTTGGGCGCCTTGGCGGGGTCGCTCATGTCCTCGATCTGCTGGTCTGTGAGCGCGCGCACGAGCCGCAGCGGGCCGAACATCTTGAGGTTCTCCTCAAAGAATCCGGCGGCCTCTTCGATGGCCTGTTCCTGAGTTTCGGCGATGTAGAAGTGGAAGCCGAAGCTGAGGCCCTCTCCCAGTTCGGCGTCGCGTCCCGCGCGGTGCTGGGCCGCCTGGAAGGCCTCAATCACCTGGTGCATCGCGCCGCCCTCGGCCACGCCGCCGCCGATGATGCCCTTGATGCCATGCTTCGCCATGAAGTCCAGGCCGCGCTGGGTCGCGCTCTGTATCGGCTGCCAGCACTCTACCGGAAGCTTAAGCGGCCTCGGCACCAGCGTTATCTCCTCCAGATCGTAGCCTCGATATGGGACCGAGGGCGGTATCGTGTAGTACTTGCCCTTGTGGCTGAAAGACCGCTCGTTGAAGGACTTCATGATGATGTCGACCTGCTCCTCGAACAGGTCGCGGTTGCCGGGCTGGTCCAGCAACGGCGCGTCGAACGTCTCCACCTCGCGGGTGTGGTAGCCGCGTCCCACGCCGAACGTGACGCGCCCGCCGGTGAGGATGTCGGCGGTGGCGTAGTCCTCGGCCAGCCGCAGCGGATGCCACATAGGTGTGATGTTGAAACCACAGCCGATCCGGATCCTCTCCGTCAGGTGGGCAAGGTGCACCGCCAGCATGAGGATGTTGGGAATGCACTCGTAACCTTCCGGCTGGAAGTGGTGCTCGGCAAGCCAAAATGTGTCGTAGCCGTGGCTGTCCATCAGCTTGGCTATCGCCTCCGCCTTGTCGTAGGCGGTCACGAGATGCTCGTTCGGAAACACCCGGTCGTTGACGGCGGTGCCGGCGTATCCGACGTCCGTCATGTCCACGTGTCCGGCGTACAGGGTATCGAACTTGGTGATCATGTTCTCGCTCCTTGGTGCGCTTGGCGTCCTCGAACGCGGCCGATGCTAGACGTACTCCGCGCCCATCAGGCAGGCGACGGGCCGATTCGTGCGTTCCGCCTCTTCGAAAGAGAGGGACAGCCGCCCGATGTCATCGTCCGTCTCGACCAGGAAGTAGTTAATGCCCCAGGCGTTCAGGGTCGGTTCCGTAATCCTGCCAGCCGAGTCCGGCGTCGAGCCGTGACGTGTCCAGCCGCGGTATCCGATGATGAGCACGACAGGCAGGTTCACGTCGACGCCCAATCCGCGAATCGAGTCGCCCGCCTCGAAAAGGCCTGTGTTCTGTATGAGCACCACGGGCCGTTTGCCACCCACCCACAGCCCGGCGGCAATAGCCAGCGTCTCCCCTTCCCGGCAGACCGGGACCAGGCGCAGCGACTCCTCTGCCTGTAGTTGCTCGTAGAGGTAGTTGGTCTCGCTGTCCGGTATGCAGATGACGTGGGAAACGCCGTTCTTGGTAAGCTCTTCGATGACGGGCCGTGGGGTCAATGCGGGTTCAAGCATCGGGAACGTCCTTTCGCCGACTGCACACAGGGTAACTGTGGCCGATTATATGCGCCGCGCACGGGAGGGTCAACTTGAGACCACTGGCGCCGGACCGCGGCTCCAGGCGTCTGACGCTGTAATGGACTGGCCTCGAATTCTGATGATGGGCCGCTGCCTGCTGACGCCTGGAAACGGCCTTCCGGCCTTGTAGTCGGCAAAGTGTGGCCCCAATTGCTCTTGACAAGGCCACTAAAAGGGTTGTTGCGTGGTGTTCATGGCCATAAGATAAGAACAAGATAAGAAGTGTCAAGGCGGCGAGGGGCGAAAATTGCCGCTCGTTCAGGGAGAACGGGCCTTCCCTGCTTGCCGAAACGACACTCAGCGAATTAGCGCGAGCGGCGCATGCCGTTCGGAGTATGGAGGGATTGTATGCAGGCCTACTGTCTCAAGTGCCGTGACCACCGTGACATCAGCGACGCCGAGCAGGTCAAGCTCAAGAACGGGAGGCCTGCCACGCGAGGCAAGTGTTCCGTTTGCACTGCGACGGTGTTCAGAATTGGGAAGGTGGCCTAGCACCGACAGCGGGCGCCGGTGAGCCATTCACCATGCGCCCGCTTTGGATGCACAGCCCGGCGCTCAGGTGCCGGACCTGATTCAAAGCACGATTCGAGAGGCGAACGGCGATGGTCTCTTTTGGTGAGCCATCGCCGTTCGCCTCCTCTGTTGTCCAAGCCGCTGGCTATACCGGCGTAACCACCCCGGAACCCAGGTCGATGGTGCTCTCGCGAGTGCCTTTGCCACCCATGAGGATCACCACGCAGGAAGGCTCTCCGCCCTCCGCCCACTGCCTGTGAATGTTGCGTGGCGCGTCGTACCAGTAGCCCAAGTCGCCGCGCTCTATGTGGTGATCGGTGAGCACCTGCAGCTCCGCGCTGTCCGGGTCGCCGCCGTCGTCCACCCTGGTCCACACCGTGAACCGCTCCTTGCCCGAAATGCCGCACTCCAGCCCCCAGCGGTGATGGGCGTGGACCGGCGTCGGCTCGCCGGATGGGAATCGCGCCACCACCAGCCGGAAGCGCTTGTCGGGGTCGACGTGCAGGATGCGACCGCCCAGGCCGGTGCTGCCCGAGCTCGCCTCTCCCTGCACTGTCAGGTCGCCGCCCTCCGCCACTAGCTGCTGAAGCTTGGGGCCCAGCGACCATATGGTCTCCATGGACACGCCCTTCTCGTTGAGGGCGGAATCGACGTCGGACACAAACTCGGTTACCGAATACGCCATGTGAATGCTCCTTCGCGGTTAAGACTTCCCTGGCGACACCCTCTGTTGGTGCGCCGCCTGCGCTGTCGCCAATTCTACAACAAACCCGCACGAAGCGTTCGGCGCCGGACTGGCCGTGCGCCGAATTCTTGACATCTTGTCTCGCCCCATAGTATCATTGGCGCCAAATCGAATAACTGCAGCTCTTATCACGAGAGGCGGAGGGATCGGCCCAGTGATGCCCGGCAACCGGTTATTCTGGCCCTGAAGGCCAGCAACGCGGTGCCAAATCCGACGAGCGCACAGCGCTCGAGAGATGAGAGTTTCCTTTCATGTAAGAGCTTCCCCGCGCAACCGGCGAAGCTCTTTTTTTGTACCAGGAAGTCTGCCCCGGTCGCCCCGCTCAGCGCCCCCGTTCGCTTTCGGACGCCACTTCGCCTCGCGTTTCGGCTATCGCACCTCAGAGGATGAGTCCGCCCGTTCGCGCCTCATCACCAGCGACCACGGGCCAAGGCAAACAGGACTGCCGCTTGATTCAAGAACAACCCGAATTTCGCCCCATACGATGGCAGGACGACGACACCGTCGCGCTGATCGACCAGACGCGCCTGCCGCTCGAAGAGGTGTGGCTCCGGTTCGACGACTACCGCGGCGTTATCGCGGCCATCTCGGAGATGCGCGTTCGCGGCGCGCCCGCCATCGGGATCGCGGGCGCCTACGCTGTCGCCCTCGCCGCACTGGACCTCGAACGACAGGGCTCGGACGATCTGGTCGCCGCCCTGGGCGCCCCGGCGAGGATGATCCGCGAGGCGCGCCCCACCGCCGTCAACCTCGCCTGGGCCGTCGACAGAATGCTGGGAGTGGCCCGAACTGACCGCGGCGCCGCCGCGCTCGTGGACGAGGCCAAGCGAATACAAGAGGAGGACGTTGCCGCCAA
Organism: Dehalococcoidia bacterium; assembly: GCA_965204815.1. Taxonomy (GTDB): domain Bacteria; phylum Chloroflexota; class Dehalococcoidia; order Lucifugimonadales; family CATOSD01; genus CATOSD01. The sequence goes on along the minus strand of OZ242014.1, from coordinate 1,736,690 downwards.
CCACGCAATCGGACGAAACGGCGCGGCGCTGTTCGAACCGGGCGCGTCGGTGCTGACGCACTGCAACACCGGCGCCCTGGCGACGGGCGGGTACGGCACAGCGCTCGGCGTCGTGCGCTCAGCTTGGTCCCGGGGCATTCTCTCCTCGGTGTACGCCACGGAGACGCGTCCGGTGCTCCAGGGCGCCCGCCTGACCGCCTGGGAGCTCGACCGTGACAGCATTCCGTTCACGCTGATTCCCGATTCTGCCGCCGCCCACCTGATACGCCTTGCCGCAGTCGACGTGGTGATAGTGGGCGCCGACCGCATCGCAGCCAACGGAGACGTTGCCAACAAGATTGGCACATACGGCCTCGCCGTGCTCGCGAGAGCACATGGTGTCCCGTTCTACGTCGCCGCCCCGACGAGTACCATCGACCTTGACGTGGCGCGCGGCAGCGACATCCCCATCGAGCATCGGCCGGAGGAGGAGGTCACCGGCATCGCCGGAGTTCCCATCACCGTCCGGGGCGCGCGAGCACTCAACGCCGCGTTCGACGTGACACCAGCCGAGTACGTCAGCGCCATCATCACCGAACGGGGAGTGCTTCGCCCGCCGTACCACCGAACGCTTGATGGCCTGCTGGAACACGCGCCCATGCCCAGCGAGACTCCGGCGGCTGCGGAGGCGGCCCTTGGCTGAGGCGAAACTCGCCTTCATCGGGGGCACCGGCCTTTACGACCTCGCCGAACTTTCGGACCGTAACGAGGTTGAGGTGGACACACCGTTCGGCCCTCCGAGCGACACCATAATCGTGGGCTCCCTCGGGAGCGCAAGTGTGGCGTTCCTACCCCGACATGGCAGAGGCCACCGCATCACTCCCACCGAGTTGCCCGCGCGCGCCAACATCTACGCGCTCAAGTCGCTCGGCGTGGAGCGCATAGTGTCGGTGAGCGCCGTCGGCAGCCTGAAAGAGGGCATCCGGCCTCTCGACGTGGTGGTGCCCGACCAGCTCATCGACCGCACCAAGTCCCGTGTCGCCACCTTCTTCGAGGACGGCATAGTGGGCCACATAGCCTTCGCCGACCCTTTCTGTCCCGACCTGAGCCGCGAGTTGGTCGATGCCGCCTCCGCGCAGGGAGCTACAACCCACAAGGGCGGCGCCTGCGTGGTGATAGAGGGGCCGCAGTTCTCGACGCGCGCAGAGTCCAAGCTCTACCAGTCGTGGGACGCGGACATAATCGGCATGACAGCGCTGCCTGAGGCGAAGCTCGCGCGTGAAGCCGAAATGTGCTACGTCACCCTGGCGTGCGTCACCGACTACGACACCTGGCACGTCAGCGAGGAGGACGTCACCGTCGAGGTGGTCATCGCCAACCTGCACCGCAACGTGTCGCAGGCCCGCGACATCATACGCGCCATCGCGCCTGTCGCGGAAAAGGCGCGCGAGTGCGATTGCGGTTCGGCCCTGGCGAGCGCGATCGTGACGGCCAGGGACCGCATACCGCAGGAGACCGCCCGACGGCTGGGCGTCATCGTCGACAAGTACGTGTGAACCGGCGCGCCCGATCCTCGCGCCAGAGCAGGCGGGCGGTAGCAAAGCAACAGAGCAAGCAACACCAGAAGAGGTTGGAGGATTCGGAAGATGCCGAGAAGAGAGCCCGGGGAACCCTACTATCGGGTCGACTCCGATGAGGCCGCGTCGATGTACGGGGACGACGACGCCGTCTTCGTGGACGTCCGCCGCACGGACGAGTACATCGAAGGTCACATCAAGGGAGCGACGTTCATCACCCTCGACGACGTGATGGCGCGAATCGACGAACTGCCACGCGACAAGAAGCTGCTGTTCATCTGTGCCGTGGGCGTCCGCAGCGGCCTGGCCTGCGAGATGGCCGCCGCCATGGGGTACGACACCGAGCTGCTGTACAACATCGACGACGGCACGCCGGCGTGGATCGAGAAAGGCCATCCCACCAGCTACGGTGACGATGAGTAACCGAAACCAGGAGATCCTGCCATGTCCTTGTTAGTCGTCGGGTCGGTCGCGTACGACACGGTGTCGACGCCCTTTGGACGCCGTGACAACGCACTCGGAGGCTCGGCGACCTACTTCTCCATAGCCGCAAGCTACTTCACGCCCGTCAGCGTGGTGGCCGTGGTGGGCGAAGATTTCGCCCGCCAAGACGTTGAACTGCTCGACTCCAAGGGCGTGGACACGTCCGGCTTGGAGCGCGCGCCCGGGCACACGTTCAGATGGGCGGGCGAGTACAGCCAGGACCTGAATTCCCGGGAGACTCTCGACACGCAGCTCAACGTGTTCGCGGACTTCTCACCCACCCTGGCGCATAACCACAGGGATGCGCCGTATCTCTTTCTCGCGAACATAGACCCGACACTCCAGCTCGACGTGCTGCGCCAGATGGAGCCGCGTCCAAGGTTCGTGGCGCTCGACACCATGAACTTCTGGATAGACGGCAGCCGTGACGACCTTACGCGGATAGTGTCGGAGGTGGACGTGTTGTTCATGGACTTCGACGAGGTCCGCACTTTCGCGGGGGAGCCAAACGTGCTCCTGGCCGCCAAGCGCATACAGGACATGGGGCCGCGCGTCGTTGCCGCCAAGCGGGGCGAGCACGGCGCGCTGATTTTCGACGGCCCTTCCGCGTTCGCGGCCCCGGCCTTCCCGCTGGAGTCCCCCGTCGACCCCACCGGCGCGGGCGACGCCTTCGCCGGCGGATTCATGGGCTGCCTCGCCGCTGGCGGCGAGACCGGCCCGGACGCGCTGAGGCGAGCCGCCATGGTGGGCGCGGTGATGGGTTCGTTCGCTGTCGAGAGTTTCAGCGCCGACAGGCTTAGCTCGCTGACCCACGAAGACGTCCAGCGTCGATACCGCCAACTGGCGGATATCAACAGATTTCCCGATTCCGGCGGCGACCGACTGCCGCGCAGAATCTACAGCTAACCGCATTCGCGGTGTAAGTGACAGGAGGACCAATTGACCAGTAGAACAACCACAGGAGACGTCGCCGACCTATCTCTTGCCGGCGATGGCGTTCGGCGCATCACCTGGGCCGCGCGCGAGATGCCGGTCGTGCTTCAGATACGCGAGCGGTTCGCCAGGGAGAAGCCGCTAGACGGGCTGAGGATCGCCGCGTGTCTGCACGTGACCTCCGAGACGGCCAACCTCGCGCTGGCCCTGCGTGACGGAGGCGCCGAGGTGGCGCTCTGCGCCAGCAACCCGCTGAGCACGCAGGACGAGGTCGCGGCGGCACTCGTCGCCGAGTACGGAATAGCCACCTATGCTATCCGCGGCGAGGACACCGACACCTACTACAACCACATGACGTCCGCGCTGGAGACGCGGCCCCATCTCACGATGGACGACGGCGCCGACCTGGTCGCCATGCTGCATTCCTCCCGCACCGACCTGTTGGGCGACGTGATCGGAGGCGCCGAGGAGACCACTACCGGCGTCATCCGCCTGAAGAGTCTCGCCGAGGCCGGTCGGCTCCGATATCCCATCGTCGCCGTGAACGACGCCGACACCAAGCACTTCTTCGACAACCGCTACGGCACAGGCCAGAGCACCCTGGACGGCATAACCCGCGCCACGAACATCCTGTGGGCAGGCAAGAAAGTGGTAGTGGCCGGATACGGCTGGTGCGGCAAGGGCTTCGCGCTTCGCGCCAAGGGAATGGGCGCGCACACCATCGTGACCGAGGTCAGCCCCATCCGCGCGCTTGAGGCGGTAATGGACGGGCATCAGGTGATGTCGATGGACGACGCCGCCGAAGTTGGCGACGTGTTCGTCACGCTTACCGGCGGCATGGCCGCAATCGGAAGGCGGCACGTGGAGGCGATGAAGGACGGCGCGATGATGGCGAACAGCGGCCACTTCGACGTCGAGATAGACATCAACGCGCTGGAAGAGCTGTCGGACGGCAAGCAGGAGGCCCGCCCCAACGTGGACGAGTACCTGATGAGCGACGGTCGCAAGCTCTTCCTGCTTGGCGAGGGCCGCCTGGTCAACCTCGCGGCCGCGGAGGGCCACCCCTCAGCGGTGATGGACATGAGCTTCGCCAACCAGGCGCTTTGCGCCGAGTACATGGCTCAGACGGCGCACACCCTGGAGCCGCAGGTCTACGAGGTGCCGCGGGACATCGATGAGGAGGTCGGGCGGCTCAAGCTGCTGTCGATGGGCGTCACCATCGACAGCCTGGACGACGCGCAGGAGCAGTACCTGGCCAGTTGGCAGATCGGAACTTAAGCCAAGTATCAAGGTCCCTTCCCCCTACGGGGAAGGGCGGGGCGGGAGCGGGGCGCCACCGCCCTACCACTCAAAACATAAGGAGAGATGATTTATGTCCCATAGCTTCAACAACGCAGAGTCGTACCTGTTCACCTCAGAGTCCGTGACCGGCGGGCATCCGGACAAGCTCTGCGACCAGATCTCGGACGCGGTGCTCGACGCCATCCTGGAAAACGACCCCATGGCCCGCGTGGCCTGCGAGGTCTCCTGCACCACCGGACTGGTCGTGGTGATGGGCGAGATCACCACAGAGACCTACGTCGACATTCCGACGCTTGTGCGGGAGACCATCCGCGACGCCGGCTACACCGACTCGTCACTGGGCTTCGATTACGAGTCCTGCGGTGTTGTAGTGTCCGTGAAGGAGCAATCCCAAGACATATCCGAGGGAGTCACGACAGCCCTCGAAAGCCGCGGCGGCGACCGCGACGTGGAGGTCGGCGCCGGAGACCAGGGCATGATGGTCGGATTCGCCAGCAACGACACCCCCGAGTTGATGCCGCTGCCCATCGCCCTGTCGCACAGGCTCTGCCACCAGATGACCAAAGTCCGCGAGGCGGGCCTGCTCAAGTACATGCGACCGGACGGCAAGTCCCAGGTCACGGTCGAGTACTCCCACGGCAAGGCCAAGCGCATCGACACCGTGGTCATGAGCACCCAACACACCCCGGACGTGGACCAGGAGACGATACGCAGGGACCTGGTGGAGCACGTCGCCAAGCCGATTCTCCCTCCGAACCTCGTCGACGCCAATACCAGGTTTGTCGTCAACCCATCCGGCCGCTTCGTCGTGGGCGGGCCGGTCGGAGACGCCGGCCTCACCGGACGCAAGATTCTGGTGGACACGTACGGCGGCTTCGCCAGGCACGGCGGCGGCGCCTTCTCGGGCAAGGACCCGACGAAGGTCGACCGCTCCGCCGCCTACGCCGCCCGCTACGCCGCCAAGAACATCGTCGCCGCCGGCCTCGCCGACCGCCTGGAGATCCAGGTCTCCTACGCCATCGGCGTTGCCACCCCGACGTCGGTATCCGTGGAGGCGTTCGGCACCAACAAGGTGCCCGACGAGCGGATCGTGGAGCTGGTCAACGAACACTTCGATCTCCGTCCCGGCGCGATCATCCGCGACCTCGACCTGCGCCGCCCCATCTACAAACAGACCGCCTCTTACGGACACTTCGGGCGCGACGACCTGGACCTGCCCTGGGAGCGCACCGACAAGGCCGAGGCGCTGCGAGAGGCGGCGTTCGAGGGAGCGGCCAGCGCCGGGGCACGGTAGAGTCCCCCGCGCCGGCGGCGGAAGGCGTGCCATGACCATACACTTCGGCACGGACGGCTGGCGTGCTTTGATCGCAGAGGACTTCACGTTCGACAATGTGCGCCTCTGCGCCCAGGGCACGGCCGCCTACCTCAAGCGGTCCGGGCTCGCCGCCCGCGGCTTGGTCGTGGGCTACGACACGCGCTTCGCCTCCGACCGCTTCGCCGCCACTGTTGCGGGCGTGGTCGCCGCCAACGGCATCCCGGTCTTTCTGTGCGACCGGTCCGCGCCCACGCCCGTGGTGTCCTACAACCTCGTCACGCTGGACGCAGGCGGCGCGGTGGTCATCACGGCCAGCCACAATCCCGCCGAATGGAACGGCTTCAAGTTCAAGGGCGAGTCCGGCGGCAGCGCGCCCCAGGAGACGGTCGACGAGCTCGAACGGCTCATCGCCGAGGCCGCGGAGGACGCCTACCCGATAGAGCAACTGTCCCTCCCGCAGGCCGAGGCGCGCGGCCTCCTCCAGTATGTCGACGCCGAGTCTACCTACCTGGGCCACGCCGCGTCGCTAGTGGACCTGCAATCCATCAGGGACGCCGGCCTCAGCGTGGTAGTCGACTCGATGTTCGGCGCGGGAGCGGGCTACTTCGACAAGCTGCTGTCGGGCGGCGCGACGCGCGTCACCGAGATCAACGGTGAGCCCAACCCCGCATTTCCCGGCCTGGCGCAGCCCGAGCCGCTGGCCCACAACCTCGGTCGCCTGTTGGCGCTCGTGCCGTCAGCCGGCGCGGACGTGGGGCTGGCGACGGACGGCGACGCCGACCGCCTCGGCGTGGTGGACGAGAACGGCCGGTTCCTCACCACGCTCGAAACGTTCGCCCTGCTCTGCCTGTACCACCTGGAAGTGCTCCACCGCCGCGGCCCCATCGTGCGCTCCATCACCATGACCAGCATGGTGGACAAGCTCGGCGAGCGGTACGGCGTTCCCGTCTTCGACACGCCGGTCGGCTTCAAGCACCTCGGCCCGGTGATGATACGCGAGGGCGCGCTGCTCGCGGGCGAGGAGAGCGGCGGATACGCTATCCAGGGCAACGTACCAGAGCGCGACGGCATCCTCAGCGGACTGCTCATCCTCGACATGATGGTGCAGACCGGCAAGAGCCTGCCGCAGCTGCTGGAGATGCTGACCGACATCGTGGGTCCGCACCACTACGACCGCTGGGACGTCGAGTTCGACGCGGAGGAGACCGACGACGTACACGCGCGGCTGAGCTCGGCCAGCCTCTCGTCGCTGGCGGGATTGCAGGTGGATGCCATAGACACCCGCGACGGCTACCGCTTTGTCCTGGAGGGCGGCTGCTGGGGCCTGGTGCGTTTCTCCGGCACCGAGCCGCTGCTGCGCATCTACGCCGAGGCCGACTCACCGGAGACGGTGGAAGACCTGCTGAACGAGCTGCGGGACATCGCGGGCGTGTAGCCCGAATCTCTCCTCCCGGCGTCGTTCCCGGCCCCGCTTCACGGGCACAAACCGCGCGGGAGCGCAAAATCTGCGCATTTCTGCACCATTCCGCACAATCCCTAGCTGGGAGTGGCCGCAATCGCGCTCAATTCTGTCCTACCGATTTGGGCATTCCGGCGCAGAAACGTCCTGTCGCGTGGCAGAAGAGGACAGGGGTAAGTGCTGGTGGCCGGTGACCGCACTCGCGCCATCAACCCCATCCATTCGGCTACGTTCAGGGCAGGCTCTTCCCCCATCAAAGGGGCTTTGAGAGGCCCGGTGTGGGTCTGTCCCGCGGGCGGGTTTGAAACCCGGCCCTACCGTGTGCGATGATAGCACGCATGTGCGTATATTGCAAGGGCGGTGGCGAATTTGCGGGACCGGGGCGGATTGGTGGGGAGAAGTAGCGCACGAATGGGAACTGATGGGGCGTGGATGAGAATGGATAGGACACGGCTGGAAACGGGTGGAGCGGGAAAGTGACGTTTTTTGGGGGGTGCGTGGGCGCTAACGGATTAGCGGTGGGCGCGGAAATCGGTGTACAATTCCACCATCGACCACGCGCGTTGGGGTATCAAGACATGCCCATCATAGTCCCGCGCCATAGAGTATGGCTTCATTGGCGAACGAGCCAGTAGAGAAGAACATCACATGATTAAGAGGGTAGGAAAAGCTAATGAGACTCGGAACGGTCTAAGTTGAAGGTAAGCAAAAGTGACGGAGTACTACAGATTCAGAAGTATGGACCGGCTTATTCGGGGCGACAGCCCGGAGCTCGAGTCGCAAACGATATTCTTTGCAAGTCCCGAGCAACTAAATGACCCAATGGAGGGGCTGCGGGATGTTTTCTGGCGTGGAGACAAGATTGTCTGGACCAATTTGTTCAAGAACTATGTCTATTGTCTCCACCGGACTTACATCAATCTCAAGATAGCCGGAAACGACTTCAAGATTGATCGTGAGATCATACCAGTTTGGGGCAGATGGGATTTATTGGACAAGCCCTATGCGGAGTAGTTATTCAATGTCTGCTGGGACAGGGTACGTCGCAAGTCTATACTGGACAAGCTAATTGACACTGTGGTGAAGACCGACCGTAAAGTTAGGTTCAGCGAGCTCTTGGTCACTCTTAACTCCGCGCATATTGCAATCTTCTCTGAGATTCAGCGAGTCCACGTTGAACGGGACCTTGAACCAGAGCCCGATTGGGCCCGACATAAGAGACTCCTCGCTGCATTGAGCGCAAGTGATAGGATTCTCGTTGAATTGCTGAGGCGAATTAAATTGAAGCCTGAGGAGTTCTCCGAAGTCGCATTTTCAGTCGTCGAAGAGTTGCTCAATAGGCTCTACCTAAGACACAAGTACCAACGGCGAAACATGGCACACGAAACTTGGGAACAGAATCGGCAATTGCTGATGATCGACTTCCCAGAAGCTTATCTTGAACAGCTGCTACGGCTGCTCTGGCCGCAATGGTATGCGGCTTGCTTTTCAAAGAGTTATGCCAATTCGTCCCTCTGGGGCAACTACGCGGATGGCCATAAGGGTGCTTGCCTAATCTTTGGGGCATCCGAGTCTGATGAGCCCAGTAGCCTAGCTCTGAATCAAGTCGTGGGCTGGAGCTTCAATCCTCAGGACGATGAACAGGGGACGAAGGAAAACTGGAATTTCGCTCAAATACCCTTCCGCGACATCAATTATGCAAACTACTTTGGCGAAGTTGACTTTTTTAGATCGATTGGTCGCTTGCCGGTGGGCACACTCCTGAAGCTCTGGTACACCGACGAAGATGGCAACGTATCTGGGAGTGCCTCGCACATTAGACAGGGAGGGATCCATGACGAGAATTGGCGAAACAGACACTGGGACGGATTTTTTCGGGACATCACTGCAAAGACTAACGATTGGGAATACGAACAGGAGAGCCGCCTGATTCTGTATGGCCTTCTTGACGATGACTTGGAAGAGCGTCGGCGTAAGCTAAACTACGATTTCAACTCGTTGAAGGGCATCATCTTCGGAATTAGGTAGTGTTGACATTTGCATTATACTGGGTATATGTCAACAGTTAACCTATCTCCAGAGCAATGGTCACGGGTGTTGGAGTTCCTTCGTAGCCAGCCAGACGTGTATGTCGGACAGGAGGCCGACTGTGAGCGGTTCATCGAGGCTATCATGTGGATGAGCAGGTCTGGCGCGTCATGGAGGCTACTGCCTTCCGAGTATGGGAAATGGAACAGCGTCTACAAGCGGTTCGGCCGATGGTGTGAGAACGGAGTATGGGAGCGAATGCATCAGCATTTCGCCGATGATCCTGACATGGAGCACCTGATAATCGACAGTACCATAGTCCGGGCCCATCATTCGGCTGCGGGCGCACCCAAAAAAAGGGTGGTCAAGCATCTCAAGCCCTCGGTCGAAGCCGAGGTGGGTTCACTACGAAGGTCCACGTGGCTGTCGATGGCCTCGGCAATCCCTTGAGGTATACGCTGACCGCAGGACAGGAGCACGATGTCACTCAGGCCGAGGCGCTCGTGTGGGGTATGGAGAGCGAGTATGTGATTGCAGACCGCGCATATGACTCCCGTCAGTTTCGTGAGTCGATCATCGGCAACGAGGCTACCCCGGTGATCCCGCCTCGCTCGAACCGCAGGGAGCCACCCTCATACGATGAGTATCTGTACCGGGAGCGGCATCTCGTTGAGTGCTTCATAGGCAAGATCAAGCACTACCGCCACATCTTCTCCCGATTCGACAAGCTGGCGGATAGATACCTTGGATTTCTCCACTTCGTCGGCGCTCTCATATGGCTAAGATGAAATGTCAACACTACCTAGAACACCGCTTGATGACAAGTTGCGGGTTATAGAGATCATTGAAGAAAAGTGCAGAAAGGAAGGAAGAGCGGGGTTCAAGTTCTTCCAAGCCTACTATTCACCTAAGGATGGCGATATTCGCAGGTTCGAGATCAATCTGGAGTTCTCGGGAATTGCCAATTCTAGCGGTGATGCAGACCCATAAATCGCATCATTGGCACCACCACAAGCGGCGCGCGCGGAGGGTGTGATAGAGTCTTACGACAGAAAGACCTGTACGAAAGGGCCGCCACATGATTGCGAACGTAAGGGCCAGGTACACGAACGGCGCACTCGTGCCGCTGGAGCCGCTCGATCTGGAAGAGGGCGCGGAGGTGGTCGTGTCGGTGGAGGGCGCATCTGATGAGGCGACGGCGCCCAAGGAAGGACTGGCAGCCATCGTCGAGATGGTTGACGGGTTGCGAGAATCCTACCCGCAGGACATGTGGGACGGCCTGCCAACCGATCTCGCCAAGAACAAGAAGCACTACCTTTATGGCCATCCCAAGGAAGAGGAGTAATGCAAAGTCGAGCCGTCTTTGCGGATTCGGGCTACTGGATAGCGATCATGTACCCGGACGACCAGTTGCACGGTCGGGCAAGACAGATGGCTTCCAGCCTGGCATCTTCCAGGATTGTAACGACGCAGATGGTGCTGACTGAGGCTCTCAACTTCATGTCGGACCTTGGCGAGTTTCGCAGGCGATTTGCGTCGGACATGGTGCAACGCCTGCTGAACAACCCCAACGTCGAAATCGTGCCGCAGACGGATTCGCAGTTCAGGGCCGCCGTGGAACGGTACGCCGCGCGTAGCGATCAGACGTGGAGCCTCACCGATTGCGCGAGCTTCCTGGTGATGGAGGAGCGCGGCATCACAGGGGCGCTGGCCTATGACCGGGACTTCGAGCAGGCGGGGTTCGTGGCGCTGCTGAGGGAGAGCGGAAGATGATGACAAGCATCAGGGCCAGATACACGAATGGCGCGCTCGTGCCGCTGGAGCCGCTCGACCTGGAAGAGGGCGCGGAGGTGACGGTGTCGGTGGAGGACTATGACAGTTCCCTGAACATAAGGCCCAACAAGGCGGCTTTCGTCAATCGCGGATTCGCGCTGCTGCGTCAGTCGCAGTGGGACAGGGCAAGGTCGGACCTGCTCAGCGCCCGCAAGATGGGAATGAATCTCGTCTCGGCCTTTCGGGATAGCCAGGGCAGCGTCGCCGCTTTCGAGAAAGCGCACGGCGTCAAGCTACCGCAGGACATCGCGGACATGGTAAGCGTCGAAGAACCACCGCAACCGGGTCTCACCGCGGAGTCCATCCGCGAAATGTTCAAAGACATCCACGTGTTAGTCAGCGAACCCGACTCTGACGACCTACCGACCGACGGCGCGGAGAACTACAAACACTACCTCTACGGCAGGCCCAAGAGATAGTCGGTCGTGAGGACGATTTTCGCGGACGCGGGATACTGGATAGCCATTTCCAATCCCCAGGACCAGTGGCACGACAGGGCAATGGCCGTTAACGAGCAACTGGGTGATTTCCAAATTGTGACCACTCAGATGGTGCTTGTGGAGTTTCTGAACTATATGAGCAGCCGAGGCCCACGAAGGCGCGAAGCGGCTTTGCTAGCGTTGAAACGCCTAAACGACAACGATGGTGTGGAAGTAGTTGGGCAGTCAATCGCACAGTTCAACTCGGCGGTCGACTTCTATACCTCCAGAATCGACAAGCCCTGGAGCCTCACCGACTGTGCGAGCTTCCTGCTCATGGAAGAGCGGAACATATGGGAGGCACTGGCTCACGACCAGGACTTCGCGCAGGCAGGTTTCGTCGCGCTGCTCAAGGAACACCAGGAGTAACACCTAACACCTGCAGCCCTGCCAGCACCATCCAACCAGACGGCCTGGTTTGACTTAGCGGTTCCTCGCTGCCTCCGCCAATGCGCCCCGCCCCCCGCGCGTGTATAATCACGCCATCGACCACCACGCGCCTACGGGAGGACGGGCCATGACTTCCGCCACCGAATCCATGCTCGGCAAAACGCCCCTGCTCATGCTCATCGACGGCCACGCCCTGGTCCACCGCGCCTTCCACGCCTTCCGCGACCCACTGCACGTCCGCAGCACCGGAGAGGAGGTCACGGCGGTCTTCGGCTTCCTCAACATGCTCCTCAAGGCGAGGGAGGACTGGAGCCCCACCCACTGCGCCATCGCGTTCGACCTTCCCGCTCCCACGTTCCGCCACGCCGAGTACGAAGAGTACAAGGCGCACCGGCCTCCCACGCCGCCCGAGCTTAGGCCGCAGTTCGACCGCGTGCGCCAGTTGGTGAGCGCGTTCGGCATCCCCATCTTCGAGATCGAGGGCTACGAGGCCGACGACGTGCTGGGAACGCTGTGCAAACAGGCCGAAGTCCAACGGGTTGAGACGATAGTGCTGTCCGGAGACAGCGACCTGCTGCAGCTCGTTTCGCCGCTGGTGCGGGTCGTGCTGGCCACACCCGCCAGGGGGCAGAACGTGTACGACGAGGCCGCGGTGCGGGAGCGTTACGGCGGCCTGGGACCGGAGCTGGTGCCGGATATCAAGGCCATACAGGGCGACTCCTCCGACAACATCCCCGGCGTGCGCGGCATCGGCCCCAAGAACGCCATCAAGCTGCTCACCCAGTTCGGCTCGCTTGAGGGCATCTACGAACAGATCGACGAAGTCACGCCAGTTAGGTTCCAGAAGGCGCTGGACGACGCGAGGGAGACTTCGGCGCGCGACAAGCGGCTCACCACCATCGCGCGCGACGTGCCGGTGGAGCTGGACATGTCGCTCTCCCTGGTAACCGACTACGACAGGAACAGCGTGGTGGAGCTGATGCGCGAGTTGGAGTTTCACAGCGTCATCGCGCGGCTGCCCGGCGGCGACACGGCGGAAGGCCAGGCGCGGATGTTTGAGGACGATGCCACGCCCGACGCGGACTACCGCATCGTCGACACCGAAGAGGCGCTCTCCGCGATGGTGGCCGAACTGGACTCGCCGTCCGGCTTCTCGTTCGACACCGAGACCACGTCCACCGACCCGATGGCCGCGGACCTTGTCGGATTGTCGTTTTCCAATGCCCCGGGCGTTGCTTGGTACGTCCCAGTGGGCCACCGCGAGGGCAAACAGCTGCCGCAGGACCATGTTCTCGCCGCTCTCAAGCCGCTGTTCGAGCGCGAAGAGGTGCCCAAGGCGGCGCACAACGCCAACTATGACGTGACCGTGCTCGCCAACCACGGCGTACAGGTCCGCAACCTGCAGTTCGACACGATGCTGGCCGCGCACTTTGCGGGCCGGCAGTCCATCGGTCTCAAGCCGCTCACCCTCGACCTGTTCCACGTGGAGATGACGCCGATAACCGACCTGCTGGGCAGAGGGCGCAAGCAGATCACGATGGACCGGGTCGAAATCGAGCGCTGCGCACCCTACGCCGCCGCGGACGCCGACTTCACCGAGCGACTCAGGGGCGAGTTCGAGCGCGAGCTCGAGGACAACAACCTCAGCGAGGCGTTCCACAAGGTGGAGATGCCCCTCGCCCCCGTGCTGGTGCGGATGCAGCGCAACGGCGTGGCGCTCGACTCCGGGACGCTGGAGCGCATGTCCGTCGACCTCGGCGAGCGACTGCGTGGCATAGCCGCCGACATGTACGAGACGGTCGGCCACGAGTTCAATATCAACTCCTCCCAGCAGCTGGGCGACGTGCTGTTCAAAGAACTGCGGCTGCCGCCCACCAAGCGCACCAAGACCGGATTCTCAACCGACGCCGCGTCTCTGGACGGCCTGAAGGAGCAGCTTGACAGCGGCCTCGCGGTGGACGCCGACCCCAAAGCCTACGTGGTGCTGGAGAACGTGCTTGACTACCGGCAGCTCTCCAAGCTCAAGTCCACATACGTCGACACCCTGCCCTCGCTGGTCAACGAGCGCACCGGGCGCATTCACACCAAGTACAACCAGACCGGCTCGGCGACGGGCCGCATATCCAGCAGCGACCCCAACGTGCAGAATATCCCCGTGCGTACCGAGCTGGGCAGACAGGTGCGCAACGCCTTCGTCTCCGAAGGGGCACCCGACTGGACGCTGCTCGCCGCGGACTACTCGCAGATCGAGCTGCGTATCCTGGCCGATCTGTCCGAGGACGACTCGCTGCTCGCCGCCTTCCGCAACGGCGAGGACATTCACGCCTCAACCGCAGCGGCGGTGTACGGCGTCGGCCTGGACGACGTGAACGCCGAGATGCGGCGCGTCGCAAAGATCATGAACTTCGGCGTCATCTACGGCCTCAGCCCGTTCGGCATACGCCAGCAGACCGGCTTCTCGGCCGAGGAGGGCGCCCGCTTCATCGAGACTTATTTCGGCAGGTATCCGGGAATCCGCGACTACATCGAGCGCACCAAGGAAGAGGTAAAGGCCAAGGGATACGTCGAGACCAGGCTCGGCCGGCGTCGCTACATCCACGAGGCCCGCGCCAGGAACCGCAATGTGCGCGCCTCGGGCGAGCGAATGGCCATCAACATGCCCATCCAGGGAACCGCCGCGGACATCATCAAGATCGCCATGATAGACATCCAGAACAGGCTGGACGAGTTGGACATGGCCACGAAGATGATCCTGCAGGTCCACGACGAGCTAATCTTCGAGGCGCCCGGCGACGAGTTGGAGCAGCTAAGGGCCCTTGTCATGGAGCTGATGCCGGCGGCCATGACGCTCAGAGTGCCGCTGGACGTGGAAGTAAAGACCGGCAACAGGTGGGGCGAAATGGAGTGAGCCTCTGAAGCCAATAAGTCACTTAGGAGGAGGTAGCGAAATGCAAGAACTAATCGATAAGCTGAACACACTGTGCGACGAGCAGCCATTCGACACCGGCTGGTGGCTCAAGGACCTGCGCACCGGCCAGACGTGGGACCGCAACGGCGACACGGTGTACTACTCGGCGAGCACCCGCAAGATCGCCATAATGATGGCGGCCCTGAAGGGCGTGAACGAGGGCCGCTTCGCGCTGGACCAGCCCGTAGAGGTGCTCGCGGAGTACCAGCGCAAGACCTCAAGCCCGTTCGGGAGAGTCGCGCCCGGATTCTCCATGACCTTCCAGGACTTCCTGATCATGATGATCATCCTCAGCGACAACACCTGCACCGGCACCGTCGTCGATATGGTCGGCCTGGACTACATCAACGAGTTCTGCGCGTCCATCGGCATGGTGGGCACCACCCACAGGCAGCGCACGCCGCCCGAGGACCTGGCGTGGGACCATCCCGTCGAGGAGACCAACGCCACCACCGCCGGCGACGTGGGCGTGCTGCTGGACTGCATCGTGCAGGGCATGAACGACGCGGACGAGGCCGCGCGCATGGGCGTCACCACGGAGCTCTGCCAACTGGGCATGGACATACTCACCTGGCAGTACCTCACCGAGA
This sequence comes from Dehalococcoidia bacterium, assembly GCA_965204815.1. Lineage (GTDB taxonomy): Bacteria > Chloroflexota > Dehalococcoidia > Lucifugimonadales > CATOSD01 > CATOSD01. Next base: position 1,721,354 of record OZ242014.1, on the reverse strand, counting down.
AGCTGCCCGCCTATCTGCCGCAGGGCACGACGGTTGCAAACAAGACAGGCCACGGCCCCCGCACGCGCAACGACGCCGGCGTGGTGTTCCTGGGCGACGATCCACTGTACGTGCTGACGGTGTACACCGACCGCGTGCCCGTCGAGATGCCCAACGGCCTGCCGGGCGACGCCGAGGCGAACATGCACATCGCCCGGCTGTCGCGCGCCTGCTACGACGCGCTGGCGGTGGTGCCGGCCGCGGTGTAGACGCAAACCCAGGAGGCGGCGGCTTGGCCCTTTCAGGCGCCATGGCCGCCGCCCCGGGTCACAGCTTGGAGTTAGCTGTCATTGGCTGTAGCTTGAGCCAATGACAGCATGGCTCGCGACGTCAACGCATCTCTCTCGCCGTCCGTGATTCGCACGTCGACTTCCACCATCTGAAAGGTCACGGACAGCGTAGGCGCGGGTTCCCCATACTTGGTGTAGGACGCGAGTTCTTCGTCGCTAAGCGGCACAAGATAGTCTCTCATTGCGTCCTCGATGGACATTTTCTGCTCTGGTACGGGATCGCCATCCTCTACCATGTACTCAATGTGCCCGGTAAGCGCCTCTTGAATCATTGCCAGCATCTTGTACCAAGTATTGCCCGTGCTGATGCAGCCAGGCACGTCCGGCACGTAGGCGCAGTAGTTGTTCGGAGTTTGCTCGAAGACGACCACGTATCGCAGTTTCATAGGTCTTGCTCCCGGATTCCGGCCTGCCTCAAGATGCTCCTCCACGTGTCGTACTTGAGGTCATCTCTCGGATGGCCAGGTATCGTAACCGTCCCAGGTTTCGTCGGATGATGGAATTGCCGGTGGCTGCCACGCGTTCGCGCGAGATACCACCCGTCGCGGCGAACTGTCCGGATCGCGTCTTGAACCTTTGGCATCGCAAAACCCGGCCGGCGGTGCGATCACTTTTGCGCCGCCGGCCGGAAAAGGCGTTATCTACCAGCTTACGGCGTACCCGTCGCCGCGCGGGTCCGCCGCGCCGAGCAGCGTGCCGGACTCCTGGTCGACCATGATGGCCTGGGCCGAGCCCCACCAGTAGTCCCACGCCGCCCAGTCGGACTCCACGATCAGTTCGTGGCCCTTGGCGCGCAGCGCGTCCAGCGTGTCCAGCGGGTAGCGGCTCTCTATCTCCAGCCGGTCCTCGTCGCCGAGCTCGTCGCCGTAACCCGACGGATGCGTGCCGTGCTGGTCGTGGTTCCAACGCGGCGCTTCGACCGCCTCCTGCACCGTCATGCCGAAGTCGACCACGTGGCTGAGCACCTGCATGTTCGTCTGCACCTGCGTGTCGCCGCCGGGCGTGCCCCAGACCATGAACAGCTTGCCGTCCTTGAACGCCATCGGCGGGTTCATGGTGTGACGCACGCGCTTGCCGCCCATCAGCGCGTTGGGGTGGTTCGGGTCCAGGTGCCACTGCGTCATCCGGTCGTTGAGCAGCACGCCGGTGTCTCCCGCCACGATGCCCGAGCCGAAGTAGCCGCCCAGGCTCTGGATGTGGGACACGGCGTTGCCTTCACCATCCACCACGCAGAAGTAGGTGGTGTGGCCCGCGCCCACCGGCTCGCCCTTCGCCACCTCCGGAGTGGCCCGCTCCGAGTTTATGCGCGCGGCCTGCCGCTCGGCGTACTCCTTGGACAGCAGGCCCGCAATGGGAACGTCCACCCAGGCCGGGTCCGCGATGTACTCCCTGTCGGCAAAGGCCAGCTTCTTGATCTCCACCATCAGGTGGATGAGGTCCGACGAGTTGCAGTCCATCGACGCCACGTCGAACGTCTCCAGCATGTTCAGCATCTCCAGCAGCACCAGGCCCGGCGAGTTCGGCGGGTGCTCGTACACGTCGATGCCGCGGTAGGACGTGACCAGCGGCTCGTTCCAGCCCGCGCAGCGGTGCTCGGCGAAGTCGCGCTCGGTGAACAGGCCGCCGAGGCTCTGGCACGCGGCGACTATAGCCTTGCCTATCTCGCCGCCGTAGTACACCTCCCGCCCCTCTTCGGCGATACGCTGAAAGGTCTTGGCCAGGTTGACGTTCGCGAGCCGCTCGCCCGCCCTGGGCGGCCTGCCGTTTGGCAGGAACGTTCGCGCGGTGTCCGGATGCGCCGCGAGAATCTCACGCTCGCCCCAGAAGGTGTTGGCCAGCCGATGGCTCACCGGAAAGCCCTCCGCCGCGAGCTCGATGCCAGGCTCCAGCGCCTTGCCAAGCGACAGCGCGCCGTACCGCCCGTGCGCCTCCAGCCAGGCGTCGAGGATGCCGGGAGTGCTGGTGCGCAGCACCGACGTCCGCGGGCCCTGGCCCTTGGGCGGGATGCCAGTGTCGCGGTAGCGGTCGATGCTCGCCGCCAGCGGCGCCGCGCCCGTGCCGTTCAGCGCCTCCACCTTGCCAGTCTTCGCCATGTAGACGAGCAGAAATCCGTCGCCGCCGATGCCGGACATTTCCGGCTCGACCACGTTCAGTGACGATGCGACCGCAATGGCCGCGTCGACCGCATTGCCGCCCGCCTGCAGCGTGCGCAAACCGGACTGCGAGGCGAGATAATGGGAGGAGGACACGACGCCGCGCCTCCCCATCACTACGGGACGGTAAGCCGAATAGTTGATGCCGTGTGGGGAAGTTGCCATGTTGCCCTCCTGAGCCAGAGTATCTCCAGAATCTGACCGCAAGTTATCACCGCCCGCCGCAGCCCGTCAACAATATCGCTTCGCGCCCAGGGCCTTTTCACTCTCTACTCAATGGCCGGGAGAGGGTAAGGATCAAGGCCTTTGGGCAGGGCCTTACGAAAAATCTGCTCCATTCTGCTGCATTGTGCCCATTTCGTAGCTGGGCGGGCCGTCCTCTTTCTGTTCACTCGCGTCCCATCGGTGTCAGATTTGGCACAGAATGGCGAAGGAGCGCGGTGGTGGCGCCGGGCCGCGGGCGGGTCTGAAACCCTACTCTACCAGGCGCTCCACAACCGGCGGGGGTAGCGCCCGTGTGGTGGATAATAGCACGCTAGTTCTGTAGAATCAAGAGGGGTCAGGATCGGCTACTGCATCAGTTTGAGCGGCGTCTCAGTTCGGCATTCTCGTCGATCAAACGCCCAATCCACCGGAGATCGTAGGCGTACGGAGCGAGGCCCGCGGCCACAGCCGGTGTCGACCCGTCCAGGCTATCGTGGCCTCGGCAGAAGTTGTACCACACGAAGTACAGTGCCAGCGCGTGCGCGTGGTTCTCGATCTTCTTCGAGAAGGCATTGGTCAGCCGAGTGAACCGCCTCATCGACATCCGCATCGTCAGATTGTGACGCTCCACCAACGACGTGCTCATATCCGTTGTCAAGTATCCGTCAACGTTTCGCTTGACAGCGTGACTACCTGTGTCAGATACTCGCTCGGCCTAACCAGCACTCGGCTCAGCACAGAGTGTCATACGGATGCGCCCATCGGCGGGAGAACCTTTGCGTCCTCCTTGCCGGTGCATCCGTTGAGCCCGCTTGGTTAGGCATGTTCTACCTGCCTGGCAAGGAGGGCTCCACTTGAACACTGTTGTCGACATCGTATTGGCGCTTCTCGCGCTGGCCGCGTTTGGATCCGCGATAGCTCTGGTGATAGCCGTCATCGTCGGCGTTACCAAGAGCCGCTGGCAGCCGACCCTACGAATTGGTATCGCGGCCACCATAATCTGGGTCGTGGTCATTGTGGCCGCGGCAGCCGACGGAGCATTCTCAGAGGAACCAACGGTTGCGGCAACCTCCACTCCTATTCCCGTACCGACTGCCTCTCAAGAGGTCCAAGATGCCGAGATGAAGGTCCGCTGTCTGGTGCTGGGTAACATGGTCAATACCCTGCTGGAACAGGGCTACACCTCCAGATATATCATGGACGAGTTCATCAAGACCGGCTACACTCAGGACGAGATACTCGAGTTGTTCGAATACTGCATGATACTCATTGGCGAGTAACGCTCCACACCAGAGGCTCACCATGACAGCTACTCCCCAGGACCCGTATCCTCACTACGATGGGGTTCTCGCCTACGAGATACGTATCGGTACAGACCGTCAGGTACAGCCCCCGTTACTTCACCTGTTACTTCGTCTCGAACTAAGCGATACCTCTGTCCGACTCGTACTTCCAGCGGATCAGGCTCGTGCGCTGATTCAGGAGATGCAAGCCGCTCTTCAACATCTGGACGGTTCTCCATAGCACTCCCTTCAGTGTTGTCTCACTCAACCTCCCAAACTGTGGCACTACCCAGGATCGCGTGCCTGCGTCGGATTGCCGGGCGGCTTCGCAGCAGAGGGCCCCGCCCCTGGGTTCCCGTTTTCACGGGAACGACGTATGGGGATGGCCCCGTCCCTCCCAACGGCAGGTCGGGGGGCTGGCGGCACGCCGGGGTAAGTCGGACGATTTGTTGGTGCGAGGCTGGGTTACTTAACATTCGAACGTGGGAGTAGCCTGATTGTGGGAATTTTTGTGACACAGTTGGGGTGGGATTGCGCGCTGATGGGAATGGGTGTGGCGTTTGGGTTACGCGGTTGGGAAGGTTTGGGACAGGATTTTTGGGTGGTTCGGGCTGGCGGGAGAGGGTTCTTGGTCTTTCATGTGAAGGTGTCGCCAAGATACATGAGAGCACTGTTGTGGCGGAGAATGAGAGAGGGCACTGGCTTCTCGTAGATTGCGAGTCCTCCTTGCACGGCGTTACAATTTCCTGGGGTAGTCCACTCTAGGTAGTGTTGACATTTGCATTATACTGGGTATATGTCAACAGTTAACCTATCTCCAGAGCAATGGTCACGGGTGTTGGAGTTCCTTCGTAGCCAGCCAGACGTGTATGTCGGACAGGAGGCCGACTGTGAGCGGTTCATCGAGGCTATCATGTGGATGAGCAGGTCTGGCGCGTCATGGAGGCTACTGCCTTCCGAGTATGGGAAATGGAACAGCGTCTATAAGCGGTTCGGCCGATGGTGTGAGAACGGAGTATGGGAGCGAATGCATCAGCATTTCGCCGATGATCCTGACATGGAGCACCTGATAATCGACAGTACCATAGTCCGGGCCCATCATTCGGCTGCGGGCGCACCCAAAAAAAGGGTGGTCAAGCATCTCAAGCCCTCGGTCGAAGCCGAGGTGGGTTCACTACGAAGGTCCACGTGGCTGTCGATGGCCTCGGCAATCCCTTGAGGTATACGCTGACCGCAGGACAGGAGCACGATGTCACTCAGGCCGAGGCGCTCGTGTGGGGTATGGAGAGCGAGTATGTGATTGCAGACCGCGCATATGACTCCCGTCAGTTTCGTGAGTCGATCATCGGCAACGAGGCTACCCCGGTGATCCCGCCTCGCTCGAACCGCAGGGAGCCACCCTCATACGATGAGTATCTGTACCGGGAGCGGCATCTCGTTGAGTGCTTCATAGGCAAGATCAAGCACTACCGCCACATCTTCTCCCGATTCGACAAGCTGGCGGATAGATACCTTGGATTTCTCCACTTCGTCGGCGCTCTCATATGGCTAAGATGAAATGTCAACACTACCTAGTTAAGGAATCGCAAGAGAGTCACCGCCTAAGGAGTGAACATGGCCGCCTACAACACACCTCCCGATCTTGTGGAACAGTTTGAGGGCATTCTACGGCGATATGTCGAGCGCGCGCTGAAGGAATACGAGGATGCGGTCGACCGTTCGGACCTCACACGCGCAACCAATATCACCTACAAGCGCCACGCGAACACCTTTGTGCGATGGATGCGTGGAGAGTTCACTCCGGGCGGAACGCTTTAGCGGAGACGAACTCCATTTTTTCCGTCGTTTTCCTTGGCCATAAGGTTCGCAATCACATCTCCCCTGATACGCCGCCGCCTTTCTGATTGACGCGCTTCACTTGCGGTGCTATTTTGGGGCGGGCAGTGCGGCGAGTATTCGGTGCCACGCTCGACAAGCAAACGCAGGGGGACGCACATGGCAGGATTCACGACTCGACCCGTAATCATGGGCGCGCGCGGCGTCGTTACCGCTGGGCACTACCTGGCAGCCTCGGCAGGGCTCCGCATACTCATGCAGGGGGGCAACGCGATTGACGCGGCGGCGGCCATGGGTATCTGCGAGACGCTGCTTGAGCCGCAGAGCTGCGGCATCGGCGGCGAGGTCCCCACGCTGGTTTACTCCGCTAAAGAGCGCAAGACCTACGCCATTTCCGGCATGGGCTGGTCCCCTAAGGCGTTCACCATCGACTGGTGCCACGACAACGGTATCGACCTGATTCCAGGCGACGGCTACCTGCCCGCCTGCGTGCCGGCGCCCGTCGACACCTGGGCAACCGCCGTCGCGCGGTTCGGCACCATGAGCTTCGCACAGGTGCTCCAACCCGCCATCGACATCGCACAGGACGGGTTCCCCGTCTACCAGCGGCTTCACGACACCCTGGCCGACAGCGTGGACAAGTTCACCGACCTCTACCCCACGACCGGCGAGGTGTACTACGCCGGCGGCGGCCCGCCCCAGCTCGGCCAGATACTGCGAAACCCCGATTTCGCCGACATGCTGAAGTCCATGTGCGCCGCCGAAAAGGAAGGGGCGCGCAAGAGCCGCATAGCCGGCATCGAGGCCGCCCGCGACGACTTCTACAAGGGCCGCGTCGCCGAGACCATCGCCAGGTTCATCGCCGACAACCCGGTGGAGGATGCGAGCGGTGAGGCGCACGCCGGCCTGCTTTCCTACGAGGACATCGCCGAGTGGCACGCCGAAGTGGATGACCCCGTCTCGATCGACTATCACGGCTACGACGTGAGCAAGTGCCCGTCCTGGACCCAGGGCCCGGTCTTTCTCCAGCACCTCGCCATCCTGCGCCACGCCGACGTGAGGTCGCTCGGCCACAACAGCGCCGACTACCTGCACACGTGGATCGAATCGGCCAAGCTGGCGTTCGCCGACAGGGAGGCCTACTACGGCGACCCCGGATTCGACGACGTACCGTTCGACACGCTGCTTTCCGGCGACTACGCCATCGAGCGTCTGGAACAGATCGAGCCCGCCGCTTCGCTGGAGCTGCGCCCCGGCGAGATCGCCGGCAGGGACGCCGCGTTCGTCGCGACCGCCGTGGCCGACGACAACCGCCGCGCCCTCGGCGTCGCCGCCCGCGAGACTCGCGACCTGGGCCTCGGCCACGCCCATATCGGCGACACCACGCACCTGGACGCCATGGACGCCGAGGGCAACATGGTCGCGGCCACGCCCAGCGGCGGCTGGATCGGCTCGTCACCCGTGATTCGCGGGCTGGGCTTCCCCCTGGGTACCCGCGGGCAGATGTTCTACCTGAACTCCGCCCGCCCCAACGCGCTGGAGCCTCGAAAGCGCCCTCGGGCCACGCTGACCCCCACGATCGTGACGCGCGGCGGAGACCCCTTCATGGCATTTGGCACGCCGGGCGGCGACAGCCAAGAGCAGTGGACGCTCCAGTTCTTCCTCAACCACATGGAGTTCGGGATGGACCTGCAGGAGGCGCTGGACGCGCCGACCGTGCACACCACGCACTTCCCGTCGTCGTTCTACCCGCGCGCGGCGTTCAGCGGGCGGGTCGTCGCGGAGTCGCGCATCCCGGCGGACGTGCTGGACGAGCTGCGGCGGCGCGGCCACGATGTGCAGTTGACAGGACCGTGGGCCAACGGGAAGGTGATGGGCGTGCGCTACGACAAGAACGCGGGCGTCATCAGCGGTGCCGCGTCCGCCAAGAACAACATCGCATACGCGATGGGCTGGTAGCGACCTATGCGCGTCATGGGCCTGCCCGTGCAGTTCCTGGCCGTGGTGGTGGTGAGCCTGATCATCACTATCTACCTCATCGCGGCGAGCGCCGACGCTCGGATCGAGGCCAGGGCCGAGGCATCGCCCGGCATCGGCACGGAAGCAGAGGGATGGGAGCAGGCGGCGCTGCTCGTCTGCCCGCTGCACTAGTCCTGTGCCCTGCCCTCAGCACTCGCTTGGCCGACGACTCCCTGTGATACCAGCGGCTTTCGCGCGCCTCTGCGCTCCCCGTATCTGCCATGAGTAGCGTGGCGCGGCGCCCCGCGGGCCGAGGGCAGAACCGCGCCTTCTACTTCCACTACGCATGGGTCATCGTCGCCATCATCGCGGTGCTGGAGATGGTGGGCACCACGATGCGTATGGCGTTCGGCGTCATCGTCGACCCGCTCACCGAGACCTTCGGCTGGAGCCAGGGCGAAGTCACACTCGCCTACGGCATAACCAGCGTGACGACCGCTTTCGCGTCGCCCTGGGCCGGATCGCTCGGCGACCGCTACGGCGCCCGGATCTGCATGATCGCGGGCACGGGACTGTTCGTCGTCGGCATGGCGGCCACCGCGCTGGTCAGGGAGCCCTGGCACTTTTACGTCTCCTTCGGAGTAATCCTGGGAGTATCGCAGGCGATCTTCCTGGTGCCGCTCATACCTGCCGCGATGAACTGGTTCCACAGGCGGCTGGGGCTGGCCATGGGCATCATCATGGGGTCGTGGGGGGCCGGACCGGCGATTGCCGCACCTGTCGTGGGGCTGCTCATCGACCAGTACGGCTGGTCCACGTCGGTGTGGATCATCACCGTGGCCTCAACCATCTTCATGGCCGTGCTCATCGCGCTCTTCCGCAACTGGCCGGCGGACAAGGGCCTGCTCCCGTACGGCGCGACGTCGGACATGGCGCCGGAGCGGGCCAAGAAGAGAATCGATCAACAGCGGGTGGCGCAGTTCACCGGCTACATGCGCCGCACCAAGGCCTACTGGAATCTGAGCTCGATCCACTTCCTGGGATGCGTCGGGCACGCCATCATCCTGGTGTATCTGGTGCCGCTGGCCATGCGCGAGGGGCTGTCGTTGGTGACAGCCGCCGGCCTGCTGACGGTGCTGTCGGGTGTGAGCACGATCACCCGCATGACGACGCCCATGCTGTGCGAGCGGTACGGTCCCAAGCCGGTGATGGCGCTGATGTACGTCGCGCAGGCGCTGCCTGTGCTGATGCTCTTCTGGACGCACGACGTCTGGTCGTTCTACCTGTTCGCGGTGATATTCGGAATCGGCTACGGCGGAGAGGCGGGCGGGTTCCCCATCCTCAACCGCACGTACTACGGCCACGCGCCCGTAGGCTCGGCCTTTGGAGTGCAGATGCTGGGCGCGAGCCTCGGCATGGCCCTGGGCGGCTGGCTCGGCGGTCCGATCTTCGACATCACCGGCAGCTACGACATCGCCCTCTGGCTGTCGGTCGCGGCCAGCATGGCCGGCTCGGTGAGCATCCTGGGACTCGAGTCCACTCGCAAGCTGCTGATACCGGACTGGAACAGGGAGGTCGCCGAGACCGCCGCTCCTTGAGTCCTCCTCTCCCCTTGCGGGAGAGGACTGAGGTGAGGGGGCGTCACCCTTGCCCGGTACCCGCGCCCCGCGCCGCCTTCGCGAACGCCGCTATCTTGGCTGGGTCCTTCACGCCGCCGGTCTCCACGCCGCTGGACACGTCCACGCCCCACGGCGCAACCGCCGCTATTGCCTGACCCACGTTGTCCGGTGACAGCCCACCAGCCAGCAGCACGTCGAACCGCGCCGCAATCTCGCTGGCGATGCTCCAGTCGAACGTGCGGCCTGTGCCTCCGAGTTGGCCTGCCTCCTGCTTGTCGAGCAGCGGTATGCAGCCCGCGGACGCCGCCGCCTCCACGCGCCGCAGAGCGTCCGCCACGGCTGTCGCGTGTGGCGCGGTGTCGTCGATCCGCACCTGTCGGATGACGTCCGCCTCGACTTGCCGCCAGTAGTCAGGTCCCTCGTCGCCACAGAGCTGCGCCAGATCCAGTCCGCAGTGTTCGATGATGTAGTTCACTTCGCTTAATGGTTGGTTGGCAAACAGGCCGACAAGCCGCGGCGAGCCAGCGCACGTCGAACCGCCCGACGATGCGGTCAGCCTACGGTACTCGTCGATGATGGAGCGCGCCTGATCGACCTCCAGTTGCCGACGAACTCCGTGGACGAACACGAACCCCAGCAAGTAGGCGCCGGCCTCTGCCGCTACGAGGGCGTGGCCTGGCTCGCGTATCCCGCAGATCTTGAACAGCGTCATACGAACTCCCTCAGCTTGGCCGACACGTCTTCCGCGGTGACGAGCGACTCGCCTATGAGGACGGCGTGAGCGCCGGCTGCTCCGACGCGCCGCACGTCGGCCCGGTCGGCTATGCCGCTTTCGCTGACGACGATCTTGCCCGGCGGCACCAGCGGCGCGATGCGCTCGGTCGTGGCCAGGTCCGTCACGAACGTGCGCAGGTCACGGTTGTTGATGCCGATTATCTCGGCCCCCGCGTCCAGGGCGACGGCTAGTTCCCGCTCATCGTGCACCTCTACCAGGCACTGCATCCAGAATCGCTGGCTCAGGGCGAACAGCTCCTCGAGGCTGTCGGGCGTCAGCATCGCTACGATCAGCAGTATGGCGTCCGCGCCGTAGGCCCGTGCCTCGTGCACCTGGTAGGGGTCGAAAATGAACTCCTTGCGCAGAACCGGGACACCCTTACCCCGCACCGCTCGATGCGCCGCCTCCAGGTCGTCGATGCTGCCCTGGAAGTGCTCGGCGTTCGTGAGCACCGAGACCGCTGCCGCGCCGCCTTCCGCGTAGGTCTTTGCAAGCCATGCAGGATCGAAGTCAGCGCGGAGCACGCCCCGGGTGGGCGACGCCCGCTTGACCTCGGCGATGACGCGCACGGACGATCCCATAAGCGCGCCGGCAAAGTTCAGCGGCCGGTCCTGGCGCTCGATGCGCTCCTCCAGCGTGGAGATTGGCACCTCCAGCTTCAGACGCTCGACCTCCTCGCACTTGGCGTCCACGATAGCCCTGAGGATGTCCGGGGTGTTGGGGTCGATCACGCGCCTCTCCACTCGTCCACCAGCTTCGGAAGTTCGGCCACGCTCCGCGCCGGGCCAAGCGTGTCGTAGTCGTCGAACGCCTCTCGCGGCGTCACGCCAGTCAGCACAGCCAGGAAGGGTACGCAAGCCCGGCGCGCCGTCTCAGCGTCGGTCCCGCTATCGCCGACGTACAGCGCCTGAGCAGGCGTGCTTCCAAGCTGCGACACGGCGCTCAGAAGGCCGCCAGGGTGTGGCTTCAACTCCGGGGCGGTGTCCGCGCCCACAATCACGTCGAAGACGCCCTCCAGCCCGTCGCGGGCGAGTATAGTATCGATCCTGGTCTTGAACTTCTGGGTGACGATGCCCATCGCGACGCGCCGCTCCTTCAGCTCCGCGAGCACGCCGGGAACGAAGTCGTACAGCACCGTCGAGTCGGCCATCACCTCGTCGGCCTTCTCGACGAAGAACCTGATGTACTCCTCCGCACGGGGCCTGTGCTTTTCGCCGGCCAGCGCCACCAGCGAGTTCTCCAGGGACAGCCCGATAGTGGCGCATATAGCGTCTTCGCTCGCCGGTGACAGACCCATGCCGGTGAGCGCGTAGTTCGCGGCTTCGATCACGCCGGTAGACGAGTCGCCGAGCGTGTAGTCGAAGTCGAACACTATGGCTTGCGGCCAGCCCACTGGGGTCAGCCGACCCGCGCTACTCAAGAGAGTTGCTCAAATCGACCAGACCATCCAGAGCCCGCCGCGCCGCGCCACCATCCACGGCCTCAGCGGCAAGGGCCACGCCCGAGCCGAGCGTGTCGGTCAGGCCCGCGGCCAGCAGAGCCGCGCCCGCGTTCGCCAGCGCGATGTTCCGTGCCGGCCCGGCCTTGCCGTCCAGCACGCCGCGTAGCGCCGCCGCGCTCTCGTCGACGCTGGCCACCGCGATGTCGCTCCTGTTCGAGCGCGACAGCCCGAAATCCTCCGGCGACACCCGGTACGACGATACCGAGCCGTCCCGCAGTTCCCACACCTGGGTCTCGTCCGAAAGCGTAATCTCGTCCATGCCGTCCAGACCGTGCACAACCAGCGCCCTCTCGCTTCCCAGCCTCCCCAGTACGCGCGCCATGTTCTCGCCGACCGATGGGTCCGCGACACCCAGCAGGTGCCTGGTCGCCCCGGCCGGATTGGTGAGCGGGCCGAGGATGTTGAACACGGTCCTGATGCCGATTTCGCGGCGCGGTCCGGCGGCGAACCGCATCGACGGGTGGTATCGCTGGGCGAACATGAAGCCGAAGCCGACCTCGTCCAGGCAGCGCGCAACACCCTCGGGGCTGAGATCTATCTTGACGCCGACCGCCTCCAGCACGTCCGCGCTGCCGCACGCTCCCGACATGGCGCGGTTACCGTGCTTGGCCACCTTGGCGCCCGCGCCGGCGGCGACGAACGCTGCGGTGGTCGAGACGTTGAAGGCGCCTGCGCCGTCGCCGCCCGTGCCGCAGGTATCGACCAGCGACCCGTCCACGCTGACGCGCAGCGCCTTCTCCCGCATCACGCGCGCCATGCCCGCGATCTCGTCGGGCGTCTCGCCCTTCAGCCGCAGTGCGGTCACGAACGCGCCGAACTGCGACGGCGTCGCCTCGCCGCCCATGATCTCGTCCATCACCTGCGCCGCCTCTTCCAGGCTCAACGACTCGCCTTCGACTACTCTGACGATGCCCTCTTGAATCATGGCGTTACCCTTCGGTGTTCAGAAAGTTGCGCAGCAGGTCGTGGCCCACCTTGGTCATGATCGACTCCGGGTGGAACTGGATGCCCTCCACCTTGTCGCTCTTGTGTCGGAGACCCATCACTATGCCGTTGTCGGTCCACGCGGTGACCTCCAGCTCGTCGGGCAGATCCTCTCGGTACACGGCCAGCGAATGGTAGCGTATCGCCTCGAACGGGTTGGGCAGACCCTCGAATACGCCCTTGCCGTCGTGGTGCACCAGTGACATCTTGCCGTGCATGATCTCCCCCGCGCCGCCCACGGTGCCCCCGTAGGCGTACCCGATGCACTGGTGTCCGAGGCACACTCCCAGCGTGGGGATGTTCGGTCCGAAGTGCCGCACAACGTCGTTCGATATGCCGGCCTTTTCCGGCGTACAAGGGCCGGGCGAGATGACTATCTTCTCGGGCGCGAGGTCCGCAATCTCCTCAAGCGTAATCTCGTCGTTACGGGCGACACTCACGTCCGCGCCAAGCTCGCAGAGGTACTGGTATATGTTGTAAGTGAAGCTGTCGTAGTTGTCTATCAGCAGAATCACTTCTCACCCCCATCCTAACCTTCCCCCTGCGAGGGGGAAGGGACTCTCAGGTACCGCTAGCCACCGCTTTCGGCCTGGTCGATGGCGCGCATGACGGCGGACGCCTTGTGAATCGTTTCCTCGTACTCGGACGCGGGGATGCTGTCGAAGACTATGCCGCCGCCGGCCTGGGCGTAAGCCACGCCGTCCTTGACCACGAGCGTCCGTATGGTGATGGCCGTGTCCATGTTGCCCGAGAAGTCGAAGTAGCCGACCGCGCCCGCGTAAGGCCCGCGTTTGACCGGCTCCAACTCCGCTATGATCTCCATCGCCCGAATCTTGGGCGCGCCGGACACCGTTCCCGCCGGGAAGCACGCCCTGAGCGCGTCGAAGCTCGTGGCGTCGTCCCGCAGCTTGCCCTCGACGTGGGAGACCAGGTGCATCACGTGGGAGTAACGCTCGACCTCCATCAGCTCGGTCACGCGGACGCTGCCGGGCTCGCTCACCCGGCCCACGTCGTTCCGCGACAGGTCCAGCAGCATGATGTGTTCCGCGCGCTCTTTCTCGTCGGTGCGCAGCCTGTGCTCCAGCGCGGCGTCCTCCTCGTCGGTCGCGCCGCGCGGCAGTGTGCCGGCTATGGGGTGCATAGCGATGTTACCGTCCTCGACCTGCACTAGCATCTCGGGGGAAGCGCCCACGATCTGGAAGCCGTCCAGGTCCAGGTAGTACATGTAAGGCGAAGGGTTGATGGCGCGTAGTGCCCGGTAGATCTCGAACGGGTCGGCGTCGGTGGGACGCGCGAATCGCTGGGAGGGCACGACCTGGATGATGTCGCCGTCGACCACGTACTGCTTGGAGCGCACCACGTTCGCCTCGAACTGCTCGCGCTCCATGTTCGGCGTCACCTCCCGCGAGTCGCTCGGCTCGCGGACCGGCGGGTAAAGCGGCCCGCGCAGGCGGCCCACCAGCTCGTCGATCCGGCCCACCGCAGCCTGGTAGGCGGCCTCCGCGTCGCCGTCCACGTGCGCGTGGCTCACAACCCTCAGCTTGTGTCCCACGTGATCGAAGACCACGAAGGTAGTGGTCAGCATGAAGATGGACTCCGGCACGCCCAGCGTGTCCCTCTCCGGGGACGGCAGACGCTCGAAGTAGTTCACGGCCTCGTAGGAGAGATAGCCGACCATGCCTCCGTTGAAGCGCACCGCCGGACCAATGTCTGCGATGGTGAACTCGGACAGCGCCTTCTCAACCGGCATCAGCGGATCGATCGCCCCCTCGGCCTGTCCCGGTCCCGTCTTGACGATGCGTGTCGGTTCCGTGCCGATGAAGCTATAGCGGGCCAGTTGCTCCCCGCCCTCCACGCTCTCGAGAAGGAACGAGTACGGCGGCCGTGCCACCTTCAGGTAGGCCGACACCGGCGTCTCCAGGTCGGCGTTTATCTCGACGTAGACCGGCACCAGGTTGGCCGACTCTCCCAGCCGCCTCACCTCCTCGAGGGAGGGATAGTACCTCTGGTTGGTCGCTCGTGTCCCTGCGCTGGTCATCCCGTCCTCCCCGGCAGTATCAGGCCCATCCTGTGCTTCAGCTCCTCCAGCTTGGGGTCGGCGACGGCGCGCGCCTGGTCGGCGCCCCTCTCCAACAGCCGGTCCAGCTCGGTGACATCCTCCATCAGGCGGTTGTGACGTTCGCGGATCGGCGTCAACGCCTCGATTACCACTTCCGCCACCCTGTTCTTGAGGTCGCCGTAGCCTCTCGCGTCAGCGAAGTCGGACTCCACCTCCGCCTCGGTCTTGTCGGTTATCACCTTGTAGATGCCGAGCAGGTTGTTCACGCCCGCCCGATCCGGCTCGTCGGAGAAGCGGATCTCGTTTTCGTTGTCGGTCACGGCGCGCCGGATGGAGCGCTGGATCTCGGCAGGTTCGTCGAGTAGCCGCACCGCGTGACCGCGAATGTGGGAGAAGCTCTTGGACATCTTGACGTTGGGGTCGTTGAGCCCCATCACGCGGCCACCGATCTCGGGTATGACCGCCTCCGGCACCACGAACGTGTCGCCGTAGACGCGGTTGAACCGCTGCGCAATGTCGCGGGCAAGCTCCACGTGCTGCCGCTGGTCCTCCCCGACCGGCACCTCGTGCGCGTCGTACAGGATGATGTCGCCCGCCATGAGCACCGGATAGTCCAGCAGCCCGGTCGACACCCGCTCCTGGTTGTCGGCCTTCTCCTTGAACTGCGTCATGCGCTCCAGCCAGCCCACGGGCGTGACGCAGTTCAGCAGCCAGCACCCCTCCGCGTGCGCGGTCACGTGGCTCTGGATGAAGATGGTGCTCTTGTCCGGGTCGAGGCCCGCAGCGAACAGCATCGCCGCGAGCGAGCGCGTCTGGTGGCGCAGCTCGTCCGGGTCCTGTGGCGTGGTGAGGGCGTGCAGGTCCACGATGCAGAAGAAGTTCTCTTTCTCCGCCTGCCTGTCCGCCCAACCCTTGATGGCGCCCAGGTAGTTGCCGAGCTGCACGTCGCCGCTCGGCTGGATGCCGCTGAACACACGCCTCCGAGTCTGGCTGGACTCGTCGGCAACCTCTTGCTGTCTCCTGATCTGTGTGGTCATCTTTCGCCCGTCCTCGCTCCGTACCTTTTCCTGCTTGGCCGGAGAACTCGCCCCAGTTGTCCTGTTTGCCGGGGCTCGTACAAACAAAAAACCCGTCCTCGCAATGGGACGGGTTGTGTATCCGTGGTGCCACCCAATTTCAGCCGCCAGCACGGGCGGCATCTCCGGCAGACGGGGAGGGGCCGCGCTTCGCGCGACCTCCGCATCTTGGGCTGTGATAACGGCGCCCATCCCGTCCCGCCCTACAATCGGCGATTGACCGATACTCGGGTGGCGGCTCCCAGGTCCATTCGGCTTCCGCGCCAGCGCCGGCTCTCACCTTACCCGGCTCTCTGAGGCCCCGCTTGGAAGCGTACTACTCCTGTTCTCAGCCTTTCGATCCTGAATTGTCCGACAAAGTATAGAGACCGTTTTC
Organism: Dehalococcoidia bacterium; assembly: GCA_965204815.1. Classification (GTDB taxonomy): domain Bacteria; phylum Chloroflexota; class Dehalococcoidia; order Lucifugimonadales; family CATOSD01; genus CATOSD01. The sequence continues at coordinate 1,705,200 of OZ242014.1, read as the reverse complement.
CGGAATTGTCAAGCGTCGAAGCCGACGCCGTGGCACTACCTATATCCCCTACGTTGCCAGGCTCACTGCGAAAGCCCGCGCTACGGCTCGATGAAGTCGCCGCCGTGCCACAGCCTGTAGGCTTCGTTGAAGCTGTCTTCCCTGCCTCGCGGGACGTTCGCTTTGAACGTCTGGTAAATCTGCTCTTCGGTGAGTCCCATACCAGTAGACTTGTGCAGAACCAACAAGTCGCTAAGGGCTGCGCTCATCGCATCTTCCCCCATCAGATCGTACAGGTTGTGCAGAAAGTACTCGCCCAGGTTGTAGTTGCACAGCAGTAGAGAGTCGGGCTTCTGCGGATAGAGTTCGATCAGCCTGCTGATCTTTCTCACGCCCTGGTTGTGGCAGTTGTCTCTGACGAGGTTTCGCGTAGTCTGAAGGCGGACTTCAAGGGAGTCGACACCCGTCCAGTCTATGACATACGATTCCACGAAGTTAGCCCCACCCTCTACCAACCATGTGGGGCCGACTCCCCCTCGGAGGTAGTAGTGGCCGATTTCATGGTAGATGACTTCCCTTCTTACCTGGCTGAAGTCGTACATAACCAGCCTCATGTGGTCCCCGCGAAACTGCCCCCCGTAGTTTCTTGTGGCGCCTCCCACGGGCTGAAGCACCAGTACCACGTCCTTCATCGGGAACGCGGTCTTGAAGAGGCTCTCGGAGGCGCGCACCGCCTCTTCCATCATTGCCACCGCATCTTTGTTTCGAGGGAAGGGAATCGCTTGGAACGCCCAGAAGTTGACCTGCCCTGACAGTGGAAGAGTGACGCTCTTGGACTGCGTGTGGCGGTTCCGAGCCAGGCTGACAAACAGGTTTCTGGCATCACCCGCCGCGTCCTCCAGCACGATGAGCAGCGCGGCCTCTTCGTCGTCAATGCCGTCCGCGAACCAAGGCTGCTCGGCCAGTAGAGCGAGATTGTCTTCACCTCTGTCCGCAATGCGGGCCAGCGTATACAAGAGATAGGCATCGTCTCCAGCACTCGAAAGGTCCAACAAGGCTCTCGCAAGCTCAATGTCGTCGGCCGCGGCCTGATGCAGTCGCGAGAGGGCCCACCAATCTTCCTGGACCAGATCGTCCGCGAACCAAGCCTGTCCAGCGACCCTACGCGCCAACTCCAAGTCAAGCGAGGCGATTTCGTTCAGGTCGTGAACCAATGACCATTCGCCGCCGGAAACATCGTCGGCGAACCAAGCGTATCCGGCCACGGTCCGCGCCAACTCGAGATCAATCATTGTCAGATTATTCAAGTAATGAAGCGTTCCCCACTCGTCATACAGCACTTCGTCCGCAAGCCACTGGTAGCTCACCAACAATCTCGCCAAATCAGGGTCCCTATCAGCGATAAGACGGAGGGTGTAAAACAGCCCTCGTTCCTCCTCGGTAGTCAGTCCGTCCGCGTACCAGGACAGGGCCGCGAACGCCCCCACCAACTCGAGGGTGTTGCGCGTCAGCGGCTCAGTTCCTCCCAGCAATTGCCGCTCGCTGTCGGAAAGCCCGTCGGTAAACCAGGGGAGGCTTGCCAGGTGACGCGCCAAGTCGAGTTTTCCGGATGCGACTCTTGACAGAGCCCTCAGGGCCGCCAGCTCGCCGCTGGTTACACCATCCGCAATCCAAGAATAGCCAAGCACATGATGGCCCAGTTCGAAATCCGTAGCTGCAAAGTCGTCAAGCCAGCGGAGAAACGCCACCTCACCTCGGCCGACGCTGTTGGCGACCCACTCCAGCCCGGCGGCCGCCTTGGCAAGGCCGACATCCACCAGCCAGATGGACACGATCTCCTCCGCGGCTGCCGAATAGTTGTCATCCGGGGGGTCGTCAAACCAGGGAACCAATTCCGAGAGCTGGCGGCCGGCCATCTCTCGTGCCGTCGGAGTGGGCGTAGCGGTGGGCGCGGGCGTGGGTGTCTCCGTCGGTACGGCGGTAGGTACTATTGTCGCCACGGGCGTAGGCGTGTTCGTCGCCACAGGCATAGGCGTCTCGGTGGGGACGGGAGTGGGCGTCTCCGTGGGCGCAGGCGTTGGCGTCTCCGTAGGCACGGGCGTTGGTGTCTCCGTGGGTGCGGGCGTTGGGGTACGGGTGGGCATAGGCGTAGCGGATGGCGCCGGAGTTGCGGATGAAGTGGGCGATGGCTCAACAGTTGAGACCGGTATGGCGGTCGGACTCGGGTCAATCGTTACGACTGCCACTGGAGGCGGCTCGTCCGCAACGGGGGTGGGTGACGGCGCGGCAGTCTGCCCACCGCAGGCAACCAACAACACCGCACCAACTACCGCAAGCCACCACAGCCACAATGCGGAACCGGTGGGCAGTCCGTCACGCATGTGGCCCCTTCTCCCTACCCTCAATTCCCCTCTACCGGGGAGAGGCGTCTGCCGGTTCCAGCAGCCGCTCGACCCTGTCCAGCAGCCGGCAGCCCACGTCGTACTTGCTCATCAGCGGCAGCTCCTCCACCCCACCCTCGCGGTCCAGCAGCACCACCTTGTTGGTATCCACCGCGAATCCGCTGCCCGGCGAGGTGATGTCGTTCGCCGCAATGAGGTGAAGCCCCTTGCCGACGAGCTTTGCCTGCGCGTTCTCCAGCAGGTCCTCACTCTCGGCGGCGAACCCTACCTTGACGAGCCTTTCGCCCGCCGCCTCCGCGAGAATGTCGGGGTTCTTGGTGAGCTCTATCGTCCAGGTGTCCGACTCGCCCTTCTTGACCTTCTGGTCTGCCGCGGAGACCGGCCGCCAGTCCGCAACCGCCGCGGCCATGACCAGCGCGTCGGCGTCGCGGCACTCCGCCAGCACGGCGTCGCGCATCTGGAGCGCCGTGCCCACCTTGACGACGCGCACTCCCACCGGGTCCGGCAGCGCCGTCGGCGCGGACACGATGACCGCCGAAGCTCCCCGGTCGCGCGCCGCTTCCGCTATGGCGAAACCCATCTTGCCGGACGAGCGATTGGCTATCACGCGCACCGGGTCGAGCGGTTCCTCCGTGCCTCCCGCGCTTACCACGATCTTGCGGTTGACCAGGCTGCCATTCCTGGCGAGGGCAATCTTCGCGAGCTCGATGATTTCCGCCGGCTCAACCATGCGCCCCCGCCCCACCAGTCCGGAAGCCATGCGTCCGCTCGCCGGCCCGGCGATCACGACGCCTCTCTCGCGCAGCCTCTCCACGTTCTCCTGCGTGGCGGCGTTCTCGTACATGTTGGCGTCCATCGCGGGAGCCACTATCACCGGGGCTACTGTCGCCAGCACCGTCGTTGTCAGCGCGTCGTCGGCGAAGCCCCATGCCAGCTTGGCCATCGTGTTGGCAGTAGCCGGCGCGATGACGATTACCTCCGCCCGCTCCGCCATCGCGATGTGGTCCATGCTCAGTTCGGACTGCGGATCGTACACGTCCGTCACCACCGGCCCGTGGGTGATGCTGCCGAACGTCAGCGGTGTCAGGAAGTTGGTCGCGCCCCTCGTCAGCACCACGTCCACCACGGCGCCCGCCTGCGTCAGCTTGCTCGCCAGGTCGACGGCCTTGAAGCAGGCGATGCTGCCGGTCACGCCGAGTACCACGCGCCTGCCATCAAGCGGACTAGCCATCGCCGCTGCCTCCATCTGTCGCGCTGGACTCGACGTTCATCTCGTAGATGATTCTCAGCCCCACGAGCGTGAGATCCGGGTCGACCGCGTCGAATAGCCCTACTTCGCGCTCGACCACTCCGGCGAGTCCCCCGGTAGCGATCACCTTTGCCCCACCGCCGAGCTCCGCGTCGAACCTTCCCACCATGCCCTTGATCAACTCAGCGTAGCCCAGAATCAGCCCCGACTGTATGGCGTGTATGGTGTTTCCGCCTATGGCCGCCGGGGGCGCGGACAGCTCGACGCGGCGCAGCATCGAGGTCCGCCTGAAGAGAGTGTCCGCGGCCAGCGATATGCCCGGAGCGATAGCCCCGCCCAGGTAGTCGCCGTCGGCCGTCACCGCGTCAAGCACGGTCGCCGTGCCTACGTCGACCACGATGGCCGGTCCGCCGTACAGGTGCAGCGCCGCGGCGGCGTCCACGATGCGGTCTGCGCCGACGTCGCGCGGGCTGTCGTACAGGATGCGTATGCCGGTGTCCACGTCGGCGCCCACCACGAGAGGGGCGACGCCGAAATACTCCTCGCAGACCTCAACCAGCGACGCAGTGAGCGGCGGGACCACGCTGCACATGGAAACGGAGTCGATTGCGGAAGGGTCGATGCCGCGAATGGGCAGCAACTGCCGTATCAGCAGGCCGTACTCGTCCGACAGGCGCTCCACGTCCGTCGCGAGCCGTCCCCTGGCCCTGACAGAGCCACCCTCGAACACGCCCAGCGTGATGTTGGTGTTGCCCACGTCGATAGCGAGTAGCATTCTATGCGCTCACCGTGTCAGGCCGCCTGGCGCGCCTCAGTCGAGTCGAAAGGCCATCGGTCCCGGGCGCCCCCGGTTCCGGCCCTACTTCCGGATTATGGCGTTGCCCTCTCTCTGCCAGCGTGCGCTCAGGTAGTCGCTCGCGTCAAGCAGTTTGTCCAGTGAAGGATACTCCGACTCGCTGAGCTTGGGCGCGCCTAGCACCTTGGCCGCATCGGAAGCCGCGGCCTGTCCAGATATGCGCTCTCGCTCGCGGTTGGTCCACGCCTCGGCGATGTGAATGTCCCACTTGGAATCGCCCTGGCTGGAGGAGGTCACCGTGCCTTTGGGCTCTATCCGAAGTATCTCGACAGCCTCAGGGGCCTGTGAGTCGGATGCCGGACTCTCAACGCTCTTCGCCCGCTTCGGCTTGTCCGCGTCCCCGGACCGCTCGCGGGCCGCGCCGCCGTCGCCGGACTGCGGTCGCCGCTGTCTGCCCCCGCCCACGATCTGCGGGCGGGGAGGCGCGCCGCCGTTCGCGCCCTGCGTGCGCGAATGGGTGAAGCTGACGATGGTGTCGCCGCCATCCGCCGGCCTCTCCACGTTTACGTCCTTGGAAGACTCCAGGAAGCGGGTGAACGTGCTGTGTCCGAGCGCCTTGTAGCTGAAGCTGGGGTCGATTCGCTGCATCGTCTGGTACAGCCTGGAGCCGCCGACGACGCCCTCGGAGTCCATGGACGCGTTGATCGCGCGGCGCAGCAACGCCTCGCCCTGCGGTTCGCTCGACCTGCGTCGGCGCCGCTGGGCCTGCGCGGCGGGCTTGGGGTCGTCTTCGAGGTAGATATAGCGGTCGCAGGACTTCACCAGCGTTGGCGAAGAGTGGCCCCGGCGCCCGGCGCCAATCGCCGTCTTGCCCGCAGAGCGCAGCTTGTTCACAAGAGGCACGAAGTCGCTGTCCGAGGACACGATGACGAACACGTCGACCGGCGCGCTGTACAGCAGGTCTATCGCGTCGATGGTGAGCGAAATGTCGCTGGAATTCTTGCTCTGCTTCGTCGAGCGGAAGTGGTGGGATGCTTCGATTCCGTACTCCAGAAGCTGGTCGCGCTTGCTGCGATGTACCGACCAGTCGGCGTAGGCCCGCTTGATAATGACCCTTCCAACGTCAGATAACTGGTCCAGAAGGGACTCCATCGATTCAAGCCCCACGTTCTCGTAATCCACCAGCACGGCTACATTTTCTTCGGCCAAAGCCTATCAACCCCTTCTATCTGCGACTCCGCGTTCCATCGACGCCGCAGACATTGTACCACTATTGGCAAACACCGTAGCGTCGCTACCCAGTAGGCTTGCCGAACAGCAGCACCAGCCGCAGCGGCCCGCTTCCCGTGTTACGGAATCCGTGGTCCACTCCGGGAGGCACCAGCACCGCGTCCCCCGCGGCGACAGGTACGTCCTCTCCCTCGATCCACATCACGCCCTCACCCTCCAGGAAGTAGTAGGTCTCCTCCAGGCTGCGGTCGCCGTCGTGAACGTGGTTGCCCTCGCTCACCCCCGGGTCCAACTCCCACACGTCGAACGTGACGCCGACCTTGCTCACGTCCTTGAAGAACCGCCGCAGGCGGATCGCGCCGTCGCCGTCGTGCATGGCCTCGTAGTCCACCACGTCCTCAGAGTCCTTCTCCAACCAGTAGGTATCGGTCATGGCGGGCCTCCTTTCGACCTGCCTTTACAATGGTAGCGTCGTGCGCAAACCAAGCGATTACAAAGCCACGTCAGTCCAAGTAGAATTATCAAGCACGCATCATACCCATTTTCGCGGGAATCCATTCTGGTCGCTCAGCAGTGAGTCATCAAAAACGCTTGCCAGATGTAATGGTCACAAGAACTGCAGGAGAAAGTGTGCGTTTTGATTTCAGAACAACTCTTGCGATCACTGTTGTCTCGCTCTGAGAACGTCCCGTATGAGTTCACATCCCTCACAAGGGCAATCCGGCATGTCAGCGTGGTCCTCGGCGGCCATCAACAGTCCCATCCTGGTCGCCGCCATCGCGTTGTCAAAGGCAAACTGAACACCAGCTTTTGAGCCCTTTCGGTATCCGACTATAGCGCCCGTGATGCCACCTATCGCCAGTGTAGCCAGCGCAAAAAGAACCTCGACGCTCATCACCCACTTCCCGACCTTCTTAGAATGGGGGAGCTTCCCCAAGTACCCGCTCCAAATTCCGCTTTGTCTGACGTTTCCGCGGCAAGCTGTCCCAACGCCGGCATAAGAGCATTGACTGACTTCACAGCGTCGCTCACTATCTCTTCATCCGTCCAATCGGGGTGCCTAGCGATTTGCCGCGGAACTTCTATGTTATCCATGAGGTACAACTGAGTCAGTTGCATAAGCGCATTACCACACCGTTCCAAGTCACCAATTCGTTGACGAGGACTTCTGGGAAGTGCCTTTTGCTCGCAGCGGTTACAATAGGCCTTGCCTTCAGCGGCCTGCCGAGCGCAATCGACACATAGCATCATGGCGCTCTCACAGTATCCAAGACTTCGCGAATCAACTCGCAGGGCCTGCATTCACAAGTCTGAGGGTGTCCTCCATGATCAAACGGTAGGTGCCTTTCAGCCAAGACCATGCGAATCGTTCCATAGGCTACATCCCCGCCCCAAGCGAATCCGGTTGCAAAGCCCTCCTCATACGCCCTTCTGTTTCCGAACAGCGGCATTTTTTCACCTTCCCCTTGACGGAAACGAATCCACGGAAAATGATGGGCCAGAACAACTTGCCGTCATTGTTCGGCAGTCATATCTCTATTGCGATTGCGCTACCGTCAGTACTGGGTTCCCGTGAAAGCGGGAACGATGGCAACCGATATCCTCTCCTAGAAGTAGGCGTCCGCATTCCGGGGGTCGCGGGCGTTGCGCTCGTCCTTGCGCGAGCCGCCGTCCACTGCCCTGTCGTAGTGCACGCGCCCGCCGATTATCGTCGCGTCCACCTCGATGTCGTCGATCCTGCGTGGCTCAACCGCAAGTGGGTCGCCCGATAGCACGACCACGTCGCCCAGCTTGCCCGGCTCGATAGAGCCCTTGTCGTCCTCCTCGAACGCAAGGTAGGCGGCGTCGATCGTCATTGAGCGCAGGGATTCCTCAGGCGACAGGCAGAACTCAGGCCCCAGCTCGTTGCCGTCCCGCGTCAGCCGGTTCGCCGCGGTGTGGACGTTCAGCATCGGGTCAACCGGCGTCACGAACCAGTCCGAGTGCCCTCCGAACTTGATGCCCCGGTCGAGCGCGCTCTTGAGCGGACTGATGCGCGGCCCTCGCTCCGGCCCCAGGAACAGGTCGCGGTGCCGGTCTCCCCAGTGGTAGACGTGAAGGTTGAAGAAGGACGCCAGCACTCCCATCTCCGCCATGCGGTCGAGCTGGTCCTCGCGCACCGCCTGGCAGTGCTCGATGCGGAAGCGGTGGTCGCGCTTGGGGTATCGCTCCAGCGTGTACTCGAATGCGTCCAGAATGGCCTCGATGGCCGCGTCCCCGTTGCCGTGTATGCCCACCTGGAAGTCGGCGCGATTGCCCTGGTCTACCAGCACGTTTAGCTGCTCCTGAGGCATGATGAGTATGCCGCTCTCGTCCGGCCGGTCGTAGTAGGGCTGCGTGAGCGCGCCGGAGTGGCCCTGAATCGACCCGTCGGCGCCTATCTTCAGGATGCCCACCTTGATGTCGTCGCCGCCGAAGCCGCTCCGAATCTCCGCCTCCGCGTACTTCGGAATCACGTCCAGCGGCGACTCGCGCTCCAGCATCGACATGAAGCTGCGCGCCACGTAGGCGCGAATGGGGAACTTGCCCCGCCTCGCCGCGATCTGGTACGCGCTGAACCCGCCGATCGGGTTGCCGGTGTCGTGCAGCGACGTCACGCCCGTCTTGAGCATCTGCTTCGCCGCCCACTCCAGGCCGTCCACCATCTGCGAAATGCCAGGCTGGGGCACCAGGAAACGCACCAGGTTGCCCGCCCGTTCGTACAGCAATCCCGTCGCGTCGCCGTTGGCGTCCCGGTCGATACGTCCTCCCACCGGGTCCGGCGTGGACCTGGTGACTCCAGCCATCTCCAGCGCGCGGCTGTTGGCGTAGCTCAGGTGCCCAGCTACGTAGGAGATGTACACCGGGTTGTTGGGCGTGGCGGTGTCCATGTCCTGCCGGGTGATGTGCCGCATGTCCTGGACCAGCGAGTCGTCGAACCCCCGCCCGGAAATCCACTCTCCCCTGCCCGCCTGCTTGGCCGCCTCGCCGAGCTTCTCCACGATGTCCGCGATGGTGCGGTTTGGCGGAGTGCCGCAGTTCACCATCTCCAGGTTGTAGTGCGCCGCCATCACCGGGTGGACGTGGGATTCCACGAACCCCGGCACCACCGTCTTGCCGTCCACGTCGAGCACAGTCACCGGATCGACGGCCATGCTCATCGCCTCTTCGTTGGTGCCCACGCGAACGATTCGCCCGCCCAGTATCGCAACCGCCTCGGCGCGGGAGCTGCGGTCGTCGAGCGTTATCACGTTGGCGTTTGTGATTATCAGGTTCATCGCCTATCCTCCCGGTGAGCGGAACTGTTGTGCCTACTCAGTGACGGCCGCCGCCTGTCGTCCTAGTCCGCCACGCGATGGAATGCCGCCCGCAGCCGCGGCCCGACCTCGGCGAGCTGCTCCGGCTGCGCTGTGCTGAAGGCCATCCTGACGTGGTTGTCGTCCGAGTTCTCGCGGGCGTTGAAGAAGTTCGAGCCCAGCGGGAACACAAGCCCCTCTTCCGACGCTGCCTGCACCAGGTCTCGCGCCGACGCCCCAACGCACTCTACCCACAGGAAGAAGCCGCCCTCAGGCTTGCGGAATCTCACGTAAGGCTCGCAATACGAGAGGAGCGACTCGACCAGTATCTCGCACTTTTCGGCATAGATTGGCCTCATGTGCCGCACGTGCTCATCGAGGTCACCCGAGGTCAGATACCCCGTCAGCGCCCACTGAATGAGCGGTGAGCCTCCCATGTCGAAGCGCACCCGCGCCATGGCGTCTATGTAGTCCGGGCGCGCCTCAACCCATCCAACGCGCAGCCCGGTCGCGATCGTCTTGCTCAGGCTGCCCAAGCGCAGCACGCCCTCGCCCTGGGAAAGACTGTAGAGCGACGAGGGAGGTCCGTCATCGAATCCAAGCTCGGTGTAGGCAGCATCCTCCAGCACCAGCACCCCGTGCCGCGCACACACCTCCAACAATTCCTCGCGCCGCCGCTGGGACAGCGTCACCCCCGTGGGATTGTGGTAGTCGGCGACGGTGTAGAAGAGCTTGGGCCTCTTCCCGGCGGCCTTAACGCGCTCGATAGTCTCGGCTAGTGCCTCGACGGACACGCCCTCGTCCTCCATGGGAACTTCGGCGATCTCAGTCATGTACCCGCGCATCGATCTCACGCTGCCCGAGAAGCTGGGAGCCTCCGCGATGACCACGTCGCCCGGCTGGAGAAAAGTCTTGGAAACGTTGTCTATCGCGCCCGAACTGCCATTGTGGACGATGATGTTGTCCTGTCCAATGGTGGCTCCTTCGATACGGCTCTGCCGTTCGGCGATCGCCTGGCGCAGACCCTCGTAGCCGTACCAACCGCCGTAGGTGAGCGTGGCCGACGGGTTGGCGTCGAGCGCGCTGCTCAGCGCCTCCCTGATGTATTCGACCGGTAGCGTGGGCGGGTCAGGGATGCCGGCGGCCAGGACGATGGGATCGGGGTGATCAGTAGGCAGCCGCCACATCCTGCCGGAGTCGGACGCGCTGCCCGCGCCTATCGTCCTCGCCGACTCGGATAGCAGATCGTCCAATTGAAATGGGTCAGCAATCCCGTCCGGCGCCGGATTTTCTCGATCAGCCTTTGCCATTAGCGTAGACCCCCGTCCTGCCCGAATGCGGACTTGATCTCGTCCGGAGCGGTTTGTCTCATTGTAGCACGCGGCCCCGAGACATCGGCTAACCCGAGATATCTGCCAACGCTTGCAGCACCTGCTGTGGAGAAGGCCTGTCGTAGGTGCTGCCCAGGTACTTCCATCGGATCACGCCGGAACTGTCGATTACGAAAGTGGAAGGCCTGGCCAGGTTGTTGTCTTGTGGGTTGAGCACGCCGTAGGCATTCACGACGTTCCTTTCCGGGTTGTACAGTATCGGGAACGGCACACCCGAATTCCTGGCCATCGCCTGGGCGTTGGACAGGTTGTCGACGCTAATCGCCACCACTATCGCGTTGTGGTCCTTTACTGCGCTGTACTGGTTTGTCAACTCGACGAGTTGCTGCTTGCAGATCGGTCACCAGTATGCCCTGTAGAACACGATCACCAGGTTCCCCTGGCCTAGCCGCTCATCCGTCGAGAACTCGCCGCCGTCGAACCTCGGCAGCGTAAAGGATGGCGCAACCTGACCAACCTCGGTGCCCGTCTCCGGCTGAGGCGCGACCGTCGCGGTGGGCGGCACAGCCGTGGCGGTCGGCGGTACGGATGTCGCGGTCGGCGGCACGGTAGTCGCGGTTGGCGGGACAGCAGTGGCGGTCGGCGGCGCGGTAGTCGCGGTCGGCTGCGCCGCGGCGGTCGCAGTGGGCGGCGCCACGGTGGCCGTCGGCGGTACTACCGTAGCAGTGGGTGGTGCTGCGGTGGCAGTCGGTTCCGGAGTCGCGGTCGGCTGCACCGCGGGGATGGCAGTAGGTACCGGCGCCGGAGTCTGTGTCGCCTGGGCCGCAGCAGTTTCCACCGGCCACCGTGTGGGCGTCGGCTCCAGCGCGGAACGCGGCTCAGCGGTCCCTCTCGGTTGACCGGGCACCGCCGGCTGTGGCGTGGCCGACGGCGTCGGGGGAACCGTCGCCGTTGGCGCCGCCGTGGAAGTCGGGGGCGTCGCTTGCCTTGTCGTACTAGTAACCGGCGTCGGCTCCGGCTCACTCTCATCGGCAGGCGAATCGCAGCCCGTCAACGCCAGCACGGCCGAAACAAACGCCACGAACACGATTGTCAGTGTGAGCTTCCGAACTCGCATTCTGCCCATCTCCTAAGCCACCACCCTCGCAGCACCACAACGGAACAAGATTTGATGCACGTTAAATCACTTGACCCGCGCGGCCACATAAACTTACACTAAAATCACTCGCCACCTAGGACGTGACTACGCCATGAAGCGAGCGAATCCCTCTCCGTCGCTGTTCGCCGATCTGTATCAACTCACCATGGCGCAAGCCCTTTGGCAAAGCGGGACGACGGCTGAAGGCACGTTCAGTCTGTATTTTCGCAAGCACCTGCCGGGCAGGGCCTTCTACGTCTCCGCCGGCCTCCAGCAAGCCCTGGAGCACCTTGAGCGGCTTTCGTTCGAGGCTCAAGATATTGCGTACCTGCGTTCAACCGGCCTCTTCGACGACGACTTCCTAGACTACCTGGGATTACTAAGATTCACCGGACGAGTCAGGGCCGTTCCAGAGGGTACGATTGTGTTCGCCGGCGAGCCGGTCATCGAGGTTTCCGCGCCTATAGTGGAAGCGCAAATCCCCGAGACTTTTCTCGTCAACTGCATCAACTCCAACACCCTGTTCGCCTCCAAGGCCGCCCGCGTCGTCTACGCCGCCCGCGGAAGAAACGTCTATGACTTTGCCGCACGCCGCACTCACGGGCTTGACGCCGCCGATAACTTTGCGCGCGTGAGCTACATGGTGGGGTTCGACGGCACCAGCAACCTCGTTGCGGGCGCCCGCCACGGCATCCCGGTCGTTGGCACTATGGCCCATTCGTTCGTCTCCGCGTTCGACGACGAGACAGACGCATTTCGCAGCTACGCCCGCTCTTTTCCGACCGCGAGCACCCTGCTGGTTGACACCTATGATACCCTAAACGGGACTCTGAGGGCCATACAGGTTGCCCGGGAAATGCGCTTGGACGGCCAGGAACTCCGAGCTATACGGCTGGACAGCGGCGACCTCGCCGACCTCGCCGTGAAGTGCCGGACGCTTCTGAATCGAGACGGGTTCGGAGGCGTCAGAATCATCGCCAGCGGCGCGCTCGACGAATACTCGATAGATGAACTGCTTAGAGCCGGCGCCCCTATCGACGGATTCGGGGTCGGCACGAAAGCGGGCGTATCGGAAGACGCGCCCTGGGCAGACTCCGTCTACAAACTCGTGGCCTACGGTGGCAGACCCACGATGAAACTCAGCAACGGCAAGGAAACAATACCAGGATCTAAGCAAGTCTACCGCTACTACGGCAGGGCGGGACAGCCACTACGCGACATCATGACTACGGCCACCGAGCCCCGTCCTTCACCCGGTGCGCGGCCCATGCTGACGGAAGTGATGAGAAACGGCAAGATCACTGTCGACATGCCGGAACTGGGAGAGTTGCGAGACAGGTTCGGCTCGGAGTTTGTCCAACTCGACCGGCGCTACAAGCGGCTGCGTACCTCGCCGGATTCCTACGAGGTGGCCGTCAGCAAAGAGCTGTCCGGTCTGCAGGCCAGCGCTGCCACCATGTTCCGCAAGCGGAGCGACGTGGTCGTCGACGAAACTGTGTCGGAAAGGTCCTGATGGCGCGCCTTCCTTACATCGGCAGGAACGACCTTCCCGACGACAAGCGTCCGATCTTCGACCGGATCGCCGAGCGCCGTAGCGGCCCCGAATCCGGCGGAGCGCTGCCCCACTCGTTCGCGCTTCTGCTCAACAGCCCCGGCGCCGCGGAGGCGGTGGGCGGGCTTGGCGAATACGTGCGATGGGGAAGCCCCCTGGACCCCGCCGCGCGCGAGATCGCGATTCTGGCCGCCGCGATGGAGATGGGCAGCGACTACGTCTGGAAACACCACGAGCCCGTCGCCCGCCGGGAGGGCGTGCGCGAGGAGACCATCGAGGCCATCCGCTCCGGCAGGGCGCCGATGGGCCTGCCCGCCAAGGAGGGTGTCTTCGCTCAGGCGGCGCGAGAGATCGTTCGCAATGGCACCCTGACCGATCGTACCTTTCAGGCTATTCACCACCTGCTCGGCGCGGCCCTCACCGTCGACCTCGTAGTCGCGGTAAGCTACTACGTGATGCTGGCCAGGGCGCTAGGCTCGCTCGGCGTCGACCTCGAAGACGAGCTCCAGTCCGCGCCGGGCCTTCCGTAGCGGCTCGCCGCGGCAGTTTCGAAAGCAGGAGACGCTGATGGCCGAGGGCGCCCTCTCGGACGTGAAGGTTCTGGACTTCACCCACATGATCGCCGGGCCCTACTGCACCAAGCTGATGGCGGACTACGGCGCCGACGTTATCAAGGTCGAACGTCCCGACGGCGGGGACGGGACGAGAAGGCTTGGCCCGTTTCCCGGCGACGAGCCGCACCACGAGCGCAGCGGGCTGTTCCTTCACCTCAACACCAACAAGCGGGGCGTCACCCTCGACCTCAAGGCCTCCGGCGGCAACCGCATCGCACGCCGCATGGCGGCGGAGGCCGACGTCGTGGTCGAGAGTTTCCGTCCCAGCGTCATGGCGCGCCTGGGTCTGGACTTCCCCACCCTCAGCGCCGACAACCCGGCCCTGGTGTACACCTCCATCTCGAACTTCGGCCAGACGGGGCCTTACCGCGACTTCAACGCTTCCGAGATCGTCCTGTACGGCATGGGCGGCGAGATGTACTCATCGGGCCTCGAAGACAGGGAGCCGATCAAGCTGGGCGGCACCATGGTCCAGTATCAGGCCGGTGCAGCCGCCGCCGTCGCCACCATGGGCGCGTTATTCGCCGCACGGGCTGCGGGTGAAGGCCAGCACGTCGACGTCTCCATCATGGAGACCCAGACCGGCTCGATAGACCGGCGCATGAGCACGCTCATCGCCTACCAGTACACCGGCGAGGTAAGCAAGAGGGTCCCCTTCGGCGTCATGGGCTATCCCATCGGCGTCTACCCTTGCGCCGACGGCTACGTGGAGCTCACCGGCGGCATCGTCTACTTCGACAGGGTGATCGAGATGCTCGGCAGACCCGCCATGTTCGACGATCCCAAGTGGCACGCCCCGGAGGCGCAGACCGACCCGGACCTGAGAGAAGAGTTCGACGAGTTCTTCATCCCGTGGTGCCTGGAGCGCACCAAGTACGAGATATGGTACGCGGCCCAGGATGCGCGCGTGCTCAGCGGCCCCATCAACACTATGGAGGACCTCGCCGGCGACCCCAGTTTCAACGAGAGGGGCGCATTCGCCGAGTTCGACCACTCGAGCGCCGGCCGGCTCACCTACCCGGGGCGGCCATTCACAATGGAACGGACCCCCTGGGCCGCGCGCATGGCCGCGCCGCTGCTGGGCCAGCACAACGCCGACGTGTTCGGCGAATTGGGATACGACCGCGCCGCGCTCGTTCGGCTGCGCGAAACCGGCACGATATAGGGGGTGCCGCCGATGCCTGGACTGCCACTGGAGGGCGTTCGAGTACTCGACATGACGGTCGTATGGGCCGGCACTTACTGCGCAACGCTGCTCGCCGACCTCGGAGCCGAGGTCATTCGCGTCGAGTCGACCAGGCACCCCGCTCCTCTCACCAGGGGTGCGATGGCCCACCCCACGGATGAGTTGGTCAAGCACTCGCCTCCGATGTTCGGCGGTATGCCCGGGCGCGTGCCGGGACGCCGCCCGTGGAATCGCTTTCCCGTCTTCAACGCCCACGGCCGCAACAAGCTGAGCATGACGGTGGACCTGCTCCAGCCGAGCGGCAAGGAGATATTCGACAGCCTCGTCCGGATCAGCGACGTGTTCGTCGAGAACAACGTGACCGAGACGATGGAAAAGCTGGGCATCTCCTACGAGGGACTGCGAGAGTTGCGCGCGGACATCGTCACGCTCAGGATGCCCGCGTACGGCAGCACCGGGCGCTACCGGAACTTTCGCTCGCTCGGCATCCACATGGAGGGCACGGTGGGACATTCCCTGCTACGCGGCTACGCCGACATGGACCCGTCCGCCAACACCCAAGTGTACGTCGCCGACGCCGCCGCGGGCGCGCAGGGCGCCTTTGCCGTGCTGACCGGACTACATCACCGCCGGCGCACGGGCGAAGGACAGCTCATAGAGTTGGCCCAGGCCGAAAACGTCGCCCCTTTCCTGGGCCAGTTCTTCATGGACTATTCGATGAACCGTCGCAGCCCGACCACAATCGGAAATCGCCACGCCTACGCGGTACAGGGCTGCTATCCCTGCAAGGGCGAAGACTGCTGGGTAGCCATCACCATCTACGATGACGCCGACTGGGCCGCCTTCCGCGCGGCCATCGGATCGCCGGAGTGGGCGGAAGACCCGCGCTTCGACACCCAGCACGGTCGGTACGTGGCCCACGACGAGCTCGACGCCCATATAAGGGAGTGGACGATTGAGCGCAGCCACTACGAAGCCATGAACACCCTCCAACAGGCGGGCGTGGCCGCTGGCGCCGTGATGGACCAGGCCGACGCCTATTCCGATCCACACCTGGCGGAGCGCGGCGCCTTCGAAGAGGCGTACCAGGAAGACGTGGGCACACACCTGTACCCCGGCGCTCCGTACAAGATGTCCGGGACTCCCCTCCGAATCCGGCGCGGGCCGGTGCGGCTGGGCGAGGACAACGAGTACGTCTACAAGCGGCTACTCAACATCCCGGACGAGCGGTACGCAGAGCTCGAACGCGAAGGCCACATAGGCATGGACTACGAGTAGGAGAGGTAGCCTACACCACCGGCCAGCGCGGCGCGAACGACACCCCGGTGCGCTCCATCAGCCCGGCGCCGATCCGCTGGACCCGCTGAATCAGCTCCCACTCGTCCACGAACAACGCCTTGTGGTCCTCGACCACGACGCGACCGTCCACGATCACGGTGTGAACGCTGCGCCCGTCCGCGCTGTAGACCAGGTTGTTCACAGGATTGAAGAGCGTGCGCCACTCCGGTCGGCGCGTGTCGAACAGCACCAGGTCAGCCTTCTTCCCAACCTCGATGGACCCGGTTTCGGCGCCCAGCCCCATCGCCCGCGCCGACCCCAGCGTAGCCAGCTCCACAGCGGTTTCCGCCGGCACCATCGACACATCCTGCCTGCCGTCCTTGTACAGCACCGCGGCCAGGTACATCGACCGCATTGTCTCAAGCAGGTTGGAGTTGTTGCCCGCGTCCGTTCCGAGGCCCACGGTTATGCCCCGCTCCAGCATCTCCGGCAGCTTGGCCGTGCGCGTCATGCCGGACCCGCCCTTGATTGCAGCGGTGGGGCACATCACCACGCTTGCCCCGTTCCGCGCGATGCAGTCGAGCTCCGCGTCGTCCAAGCCAAGCCCGTGCGCCAGCGTCACATTGTCCCCAAGCACGCCTTGCCGCTCCAGCCGCTCCGTAGGCGTCACGCCGTGCGCCGACTTCGACGCCGCTCTCGCGCTCGGCCCCGTGCTGTGGTGCAGCGTCAGCCCCGTCTTCCGGTCGTCGGCGAGCCGTTTCGCGGCGGTGAGCAGGTCGTCCGAAGCGTATTCGGCCGAGAACGGCATGGCCCACGCCCGTACGCGGCCGTCCAGGGCGCCGTCGAACTCCTCCACCGCCGAACGCATCACGTCCGAGGCCTCAGACGTGGAGTATACCGGCACGTTCAGCGGATTGGGCATATCGGTGACCTGCGCCCCCACCACGATGCGGCAGCCCGACTCCTCGTAGGCCCTCATGCAGGCGTCCACGTGCTTGGTGCTGCCGGGGTCGAGAAGACTGGTCGTGCCGTACTTGAGAAGCTCGGTGATGGCCAGCAGCGACGTGTAGTACTCCTCCTCGGGAGTCATCGCCGATTGCAGTCGGAACACGTTGGGAAGATACGCACGGCCCAGGTCGTCCGGGAAGATGCCGCGGGTGGCGTGGGCGTAGCTGATGTGCATGTGGCCGTTGCCGAACCCTGGCGTAATCACCATCTCGCTGGCGTCGATGGTGCGGTCGGCGTCGATGTCCCGCATATCGGCGCTCTTGCCCACGCGGGAAATGCGGCTCCCCTCCACCACGATAGCGCCATCGGACACGATCCGTCGCTCGGCGTCGAGCGTCAGGACGAAGCGGGCGTTGTCTATCTTGAGAGTTGGCTCGGACAAGGCGCTACCTCCGTGTCAGGCCAGCACGCGCGGAAGTCTGGTGCTCCCCATCAGGTAGCGGTCGATGCCGCGTGCCGCCTCCCTGCCCTCCGCGAGCGCCCACACGACCAGCGACTGGCCGCGCGACATGTCGCCCGCCGCGAACACGCCCTCCACGTTCGTCATCATGTCGGCGTCCCTGCCCACGTTGCCGCGGGGGTCCATCTCCAGCCCCAGGTCGCCCACCATGTCGCCGTGCTCCGGGTGCAGGAAGCCCATCGCAAGCAACACCAGGTCCACGTCCAGCGCGAACTCGCTGCCGGGCACCTCGAGCATGGCCGGTCGGCCAGTCTCGTCCGGCGGCCCCCACTCCAGGCGCACCCCGTTCAGTTTCTCCACCTTGCCCGAGCCGGTGAAACTCTTGGTCAGGATGTTGTAGTCGCGAACGCCGCCTTCCTCATGCGAGGAGGACGTGCGAAGTATGGCAGACCACTGCGGCCACGGGTTGTCAGGGCGCCGCTCGACCGGCGGCTCTGGCAGCAGCTCGAGTTGGTAGACTATCTCGGCGCCCTGCCGATGCGCCGTCCCCAGGCAGTCCGAGCCGGTGTCGCCGCCGCCCAGGATCACCACGCGCTTGCCCTCGGCCGTGATGCGCTCGTCCGGGTCTACGTGCTGCCCGGCGATTATCCTGTTCTGCTGCGTCAAGTAATCCATCGCGTAGTGAACGCCGTCAAGCTCGCGCCCGGGCACCGGCAGGTCGCGCGGAATGGTCGAACCGCCGGCGAGCAGCAGCGCGTCGTAGCCATCCCTTAGCTCGGAGATTGCGCAGTCCCGACCGACGTAGACGCCCGTCCTGAACTCCACACCCTCCTCGGACATCTGGTCCACGCGGCGCTGTACGACGTACTTTTCCAGCTTGAAGTCCGGGATGCCTAGCCTGAGCAGGCCGCCCACGACCTCGTCGCGCTCGAACACGGTCACCCTGTGGCCGCTGGCGTTGAGTTGCTGCGCCGCGGCCAGCCCCGCCGGGCCCGACCCTACGACCGCGACTGTTCTTCCGGTGCGGGTCTTTGGCGGGTTCGGCTTTATCCAGCCCTCGGCCCAGCCCCTGTCGGCAATCGACTTTTCGATGTGCTCGATTGTCACCGGGTCCTGGTTGATGGCAAGCACGCACGAGACCTCGCAG
This sequence comes from Dehalococcoidia bacterium, assembly GCA_965204815.1. Lineage (GTDB taxonomy): Bacteria > Chloroflexota > Dehalococcoidia > Lucifugimonadales > CATOSD01 > CATOSD01. The sequence continues at coordinate 1,686,576 of OZ242014.1, read as the reverse complement.
GGAGCAGGGCAGATGCGCCCGGTGAACTCCGGAAATGCGTTGGTCTTGTGCAAGGCGTCGAGCGCCTCACGCCAACGGCCCCTGTACACGTGGTCGTTCCAGTCTGGAATCAGGTTGCCCAGCGGGCATCCCATGTGGCAGAACGGCACCGAGCAGTTCATGCAGCGCGACCCCTGATCACGCGCCTGCTCCTCGCTCCACTGATGGTAAATCTCGCCGAAGTGGCGAACGCGCTCGCCTGCGGGGGCGCTCGGTATCGACATCCGCCCGCTCTCTTTGAACCCGGTGACCTTACCCATCAGGCGCTCTCGGCCAGGGCGCGCTCCGCGAGCACCCGTTTGTAGTCGTAGGGCATAACCTTGACGAACTTGGGAAGCATCCCGTCCCAGTCGTCGACCACGCGCTTCGCGTTCGCGCTGCCGGTCAGCGCCAGGTGGTCCTCGACCATCCGCCGCAGCGCGCTCGTGTCGTCCTCGTCGACCACCTTCTCAAGCCCAACCATCTCCGGATTGCAGCGGCTGGCGAAGTCGCCGTCCTCGTCGAGGACGTAAGCCTCTCCGCCGCTCATGCCCGCCGCGAAGTTGCGCCCCGTTGGGCCAAGCACCACGACCTTGCCGCGCGTCATGTACTCGCAGCCGTGGTCGCCTACGCCCTCGACAACGGCCTCCGCACCGCTGTTGCGGACCGCGAACCGTTCTCCGGCGACGCCGCGAATGAACGCCTTGCCTCCGGTCGCGCCGTACAGCGCCACGTTTCCAATCACGATGGTCTCCTCAGGCACGAATCTCACTCCGGGCTGCGGCTTGATGACGACCTTGCCTCCCGACAGTCCCTTACAGAAATAGTCGTTCGCGTCGCCCTCCACAGTCATGGTCACGCCCTTGGTGAGAAAAGCGGAGAAGCTCTGGCCCGCCGACCCGGTGAACGACAGCCGGATAGTGTCGTCCGGCAGTCCGTCCTCGCCGTACCTCTTGGCGATCTCGTGGCTCAGCATCGCCCCTACGGTACGGTTGTGGTTGCGAATGGGCATCGACAACTCCTGTGGACGACCGCTTTCTATGGCGTCGGAGAAGCGCTCGATCAGGTCGTTGTCCAGCGCCTTCCACAGCGAATGGTCCTGCTCCTGGCAGCAGTAAGTAGCCACCTCGTCGGGCACGTCGGGACGGTGCAGCAGCGCTGAGAAGTCCAACCCGCTCGCCTTCCAGTGTTCGACCACTCTGCGGGCGTCCAGCTTGTCCACCCGGCCCACCATCTCGTTCACCGTCCGGAACCCAAGCTGGGCCATTATCTCGCGCATGTGCTCGGCTACGAAGAACAGGTAGTTGATAACGTCCTCCGGCTTGCCTCTGAACATACGCCGGAGCTCAGGGTCCTGCGTGGCTATGCCCACCGAGCAAGTGTTGAGGTGGCACTTGCGCAGCATGATGCAGCCCATCGTGATGAGAGGCGCGGTCGCGAAACCGAACTCCTCGGCCCCAAGCAGGCAGGCGATGGCCACGTCTCGTCCCGTCTTGAGCTGGCCATCGGTCTGCACCACGATCCGCCCTCTCAGGTCGTTGAGTACCAGCACCTGCTGTGTCTCCGCGAGCCCGATCTCCCAGGGCAGTCCAGCGTACTTGATGGAAGACTCCGGCGACGCGCCGGTCCCCCCACTGTCGCCGCTGATGAGCACCACGTCGCCGTGGCCCTTGGACACTCCGGCGGCTATGGTTCCCACGCCCGCCTCGGACACCAGCTTGACGTGCACGCGGGAGGACGGGTTGGCGTTCTTCAGATCGTAGATAAGCTGGGCCAGGTCCTCGATGGAGTAGATGTCGTGGTGCGGCGGCGGCGAAATCAACTCGACACCCGGCGTCGAATTGCGCACCCAGCCGATGTACTCGTCCACCTTGTGGCCCGGCAACTGTCCGCCCTCACCCGGCTTCGAACCCTGCGCCATCTTGATTTGCAGGTCCGTGGCGTTGGTCAGGTAGTTGATCGTCACGCCGAATCTGCCGGAGGCGACCTGCTTCATCGCGCTGCTGCGGGAGTCGCCGTTGGCGTCCAGTGTGTACCGGTGATAGTCCTCGCCGCCCTCGCCCGTGTTGCTGCGCGCTCCGATGCGGTTCATCGCGATCGCCATCGTCTCGTGCGCCTCACGACTGATGGAGCCGAGGGAGATCGCGCCCGTGGCGAAGCGCTTCACTATCTCGCTGGCCGGCTCCACTTCGTCCACGTTGATTGGCTCGTCCAGCGTCTTGAACTCAAGCAGACCACGAATTGTGCAGTGCTCCTCGCTCAGCCCGTCCGCGAATGCGGCGAACTCCCGGTAGCTCGAGTACTGGTTCGACCGCGCCGCGTACTGAAGCGTGGCGATGGTGTCGGGGTTCCACATGTGGTACTCGCCCTCGCGGCGCCACTGGTAGCGGCCTCCGCTCGGCAGCCCGTTTGCGTGCACACCGTAGGCCTCCCGGTGCCTACGTCTGCATTCTTCCTCTATCTGAGCGAGACCCACGCCCCCAATCCGAGAGGGCGTCCAGGTGAAATACCTGTCGATCATCTCCTCGTTCAGCCCGACCGCCTCGAAGATCTGGGCGCCCCGGTAGCCCTGCAGGGTGGACACCCCCATCTTCGATATGGCCTTCAGAACACCCTTGTGGGCGGCCTTGAAGTAGTTGTACTCGGCATCCTCATACGCTGGAGAATCGGCCAACTCCCCATTGCGGCACATGCCCGCCAGCGACTCCAGCGCCAGGTACGGGTTGATCGCTCCCGCGCCGTAACCGGAAAGCAGGGCGAAGTGCGAAACCTCCCGCGGCTCGCCGGACTCTACGGCGATTCCGACCCTGGCGCGCGTTCCCTCGCGTATCAGGTGGTGGTGTACGGCGGCTGTCGCCAGGAGGCTCGGAATGGGCGCGCGGCCCGAATCTGCGCTACGATCCGAGAGCACCAGTATCGAGCACCCTTCCTCGATGGCCCGCGACGCCTCGTCGGACAGCGCGTCCAGCGCCTGCTGTAGCGCGCCTCTGCCCCCTCCAACGTCGAACACCGTCTCCAGGGTCCGCGACATCAGGCCGGGCAGATCGAGCTCCTTGATCTGAGCCATCTCGCGATTGGTGAGCAACAGACCTTTCAGCCGAAGCTGCCGGCAGTGCTCCGGGCTCTCCTCGAACAGGTTCTGCTCCGACCCCAGAGTGGTCTCCAGCGAGGTGACGAGTTCCTCGCGAATCGCGTCCAGTGGAGGATTACTTACCTGCGCGAACATCTGCTTGAAGTAGTCGAACAGCAGAGGCAGCTTTTCGGACAATACCGCCAGCGGGGCGTCGTTGCCCATCGAGCCCACCGGCTCCGCGCCAGTCTCCGCCATGGGGCCCATAATCATGGACAGGTCTTCGAGCGTGTAGCCAAAGGCCTTCTGCCTCTCCCTGAGCGTGCCGAACTCCGGGCCGGGCGTATGGGCAGGGTCCGGCCGCGAGGTCAGGTCCACGCCGTTGTCTCTCAGCCAGTCGCCGTAGGGACGGCGGGCCGACAACTCCGCCTTCACCTCCTGGTCTTCGATGATGCGACCCTGCTCCGTATCCAGCTCGAACATCCGGCCCGGATAGATGCGGTCTTTGAACCGGATCTTCTCCAGCGGCACGTCCAGCACCCCGGTCTCCGACGCCATCACCAGTATATCGTCCGTCGTCACCAGGTAGCGGCACGGCCTCAGTCCGTTGCGGTCCAGTACGCCGCACACGCGCGCGCCGTCCGCGCCGATGATGAGCGCGGGTCCGTCCCAGGGTTCCATGATCCTGGAGTGGTAGTCGTAAAAGTCCTTCTTTGCCTGCTCCATCGGGATGTGGTCGCCCCACGCCTCCGGGATCATCATCATCAGCGCGTGAGGCAGCGACCGGCCCGTGGCCAGCAGCAACTCCAATGCGTTGTCGAAACTGGCCGTGTCGCTCTGGTCGGAGGACACTACCGGAAACAGCTCGTCGATGTGGTCGCCGAGTTCAGGCGAAGAGAACATGCCCTGGCGGGCGGTCATCCAGTTGACGTTGCCGCGTATGGTGTTTATCTCGCCGTTGTGGATGATGTACCGGAACGGGTGGGCGAGCCTCCACGATCCAAGGGTGTTCGTACTGAAGCGTGAATGCACCAGCACGTAGGCGGTCTTGATGAGGTCGTCGGACAGATCGTGGTAGAAGCCCTCCAGTTGCTCGGCCATTATCAGGCCCTTGTACACGATCTGCCTGTCGGACAGGCTGCTGATGTAGAAGTGGCCCGAATCGGACAGTCCGGCCCGGCCAACTGAGTTCTCGATCCTCCGCCTCGTCAGATACAGGTCCAGCGCAAATGGGTCTCCCGCCTCCACGTCCTCCGAGCGGCCCACGAAAAACTGCCTGATGACAGGCATCACAGCCCTGGCCATGCGCCCGATGGCATCGGGCGAAACCGGAACGTCCCGCCACCCCAGCATGTCGTGGCCCTCGCCCCTGATCACACGCTCGATTTCGAGCTCGCACCGCGCCCGCTCGTCCGCGTCCGGCGGCAGGAACACGACACCAACGCCATAGTCGCCAAGCGGCGGCAGCTCGAACCCCAGCACCTCCGCTTCGCGGGCGAAGAACTCGTGCGGCATCTGCATCAGAACGCCCGCGCCGTCCCCCGTCTCGGGATCCGCCCCGCACGCGCCTCGATGGCCCAGGTTCTTCAACACCTCCAGGCCCATCGTGATGATCTCGTGAGACTTATCCCCCTTGACATTGGCCACTAGACCAACGCCGCAGGCGTCGCGCTCGAACTGGGGGTCGTAGAGGCCTTGCTTGACAAGGTCAGGGACGTAGGGACTGCTCATAACACGCTTTTCTCGGTATGAATGGTGAATGGGAAACTGCCTGGGGGCGGGAACGCCGCACCGCCAAAAAACATAGCAGTTTGTGAAATATGTGTCAAATGGAAATTCGCTCCTGACGTCGTAAGATTCGAACCCGCCATTCAGGTCGAAACCGGCGTACTGCGCCGCGTCCCACGGGTTGCCATGCGTCCGCGGGTGTTGTAGCTTGTCCCCAGACCAAAACGCCCGTTAAGACCCACGGGCGCGGTAGTTGGGAGGGCCGCTTGGACAGGCTCATCAGCTTCGATATAGACGGCACGCTCGAAACGGGCAACCCGCCCGGCGTGATCACCATGGGGATGGTGCGCGAGGTCAAAGCCCGCGGCTACATCGTCGGAAGCTGCTCCGACCGTCCCATCAGCGTTCAGCAACGCATGTGGGAGGAACACGGCATCGTCGTGGACTTCACCGCGCTGAAGCACAGGCTCGACGGGGTGAAGGCACGTTTTGCCGCCGACGAGTACTACCACGTCGGCGATACCGAGGTGGACCGCCATTACGCCGGGCTGTCGGGCTTCGAGTTCATCCCAGTCCAGGGAGTCTCGCCCGCTACGGGCTGGCTGCCCCACCTTGCTCACGAAAGAAACGGAGGTGCATGATGACACTGAAACTGGGAATCCACACCGGACAGCAGGAGTGCTCCTACGACGACCTGCGTCGCGTCTGGCGCCTTGCCGACTCCACCGGGTTCTACTGGGTCTCCATCTGGGACCACTTTTACGAACAGCCGATGCGGGACTCCAGGGGCGACTGCTTCGAGGGCGTAGCCATAATGAGCGCCCTTGCCGCCGAAACCACCAACGTCCGCGTCGGCTCGCTGGTGTTCGGCATGGCCTACCGCTACCCGGCGGTGCTCGCCAAGGCGGCCGCGACGGTCGACCACGTCAGCGGCGGCCGGCTCGAGCTGGGTCTGGGCGCCGGCTGGTACGAGCTGGAGCACACCACGTTCGGCATTCCCTTCCTGTCTGTGCGCGACCGCATGGACGTGATGGAGGAGGGGGTGCAGATCATCAAGACGCTTCTGACGGAGGGGTCGGGGACCTTCCAGGGCAAGCACTTCCAGCTTGAGAACGCCAACTGTTTTCCCATGCCGGTGCAGCGCCCGCCGCGCGTCTGGGTCGGCGGGCGGGGCGAGCGGCGCACGCTGCGCATCGCGGCACGCTACGCCGACGGCTGGAACGTGCCCTACATCTCGCCAGAGGAGTACGCCCACAAGATAGGCGTGCTCGACCGCTGGTGCGACGTGGAGGACCGCGATCCGGCAGAACTGTCCCGCTCGGTCAACGTCGGATTCTGGATGGGCACGTCAACCGCAGACGCCGAAAGCGAGCGCGCACGCTACCGCGCCCAGTACGGCGAGCGAGCCGACGAGCAGGCGGGCGGCCAGCTATTCGGCACCGCGAGCGAGGTGGTCGACCGGCTGGGTGAATACGCCGATGCGGGCGCACAGGGCCTGAACATCGCCCTGCGCGCGCCCTTCAACTTCGAGGCCCTCCAGGCATTCGCCGAAGAGGTGCTGCCTGCGTTCAAGTAGGGCGCGCACTCCAAAGTGCCTTCCCCCCTTGATGTAGGATAGGGGTGAATAAAAGATGCCGCCTCACAGCATCAGCAAGTCCACCCGGTTCAGCCTGCCGTTCACGGGCTCCGCTTCGTAGCCGAGGGATTCCAGCGCGGTTACGCCCATGATTGGAGGATCGTCTTCCGCGCCGAACACGACGTTCGCTCCCGTAACGGTTCCCTCGTAGCGCATACGCACGAATCCAGTGTCACGCGCCACCGCTCCTCCGAATCCGAGGAACCGGCGCCTGCCCTCGCGCATGATACCCAGCCGGTCCAACATGCCTGATGGCAACACGCTCAAGATGGCGCCCGTGTCTACGAGGACAGTGACGTTCTCGGTGACGTCCGGGTTGGAGACGTGGGAGACTTCCACGTCAACGTAAATGTACCCCATCTCGTTCTACGCAACTCCGCCTACAGGTTGAACTGCGGGTCCATGTAGTCCTTCTCTTTGACGTACACCTGCAGGCGGCCGCGCGTGCTGTCCGTTACGATGATGCGGTCCTGGTCGTCGACGGCGATGCCCACCGGGCGGTTGAAGCGGCCCATCGGCGTTATGTCCTCAACGCGCCTGTAGGCCTTCGTCACGTCCGGGTTGGCCTCCACGACCTCTTTGGCCCAGTTCGAAAACTCGGTGGCGTCGCCGTAGAGGGCCGTTATCACGTCGCCTTCCGGGCCGAATATCTGCACGCGCAGGTTGCCCCAGTCGACCACGTACACGTCGCCCTCGGAGTCCACGGCCACGTCGGACGGGTGGTCCAGCTCGCCGCCGTCCTCGCGCCCGCCGCCGCCGAAGCTCAGCAGGAACTCACCGTCGGCGCCGAACTTCTGGACCCTGTCGTTGCCCCAGTCGGCGACGTATACGTTGCCGTCGCAGTCCAGCGCGATGCCCCACGGCTTGGAGAGTTGTCCGTCGCCGCTGCCGGAAGAGCCGAACGACGACAGAAAATCGCCGCTCTTCGAGAACTTCTGCACCCTGTCGTTGCCCGCGTCCACCACGTACAGCGAGCCGCCCGCGCCGAACGCAAGGCCGGCCGGGCCGCGCATCAGGCCCTCGTCGCTGCCCTCGTCACCCCACTGGCCGACCGTCTGGCCGTCCTCGTCGAAAACCACGATGGAGTTGGAGTGCTCGTCAGAGCAGTACAGGTTGCCCTCGCCGTCGACCGCGAGGCCTACGGGCCAGACGAACTGCTCCCGGCCGAAGTCGCCTATGAACTGCTGGTCGATGGTGAGCTTGCCGATTCGCTTGTTGGGCGCCACCACTCCGCCGGCCCCTTCCTGGCCCCGGCTGAGCACGTATAGCACGCCCTCCGGCGCGGTGGCTACAGCCACGGGCTGCGTGAACCCGTTGCCCGCGGCGGCGTTGCGGCCGACGGCGTGGCTGAAGCTCCAGGTCCTGCCGGCAACAGTTGTCGTTAGCATGTCGAATCCCCCCAATATGGTTGCAGGCCGCGGTGGAAATCCTAGCCGAACTGGAACTCCCTGGTGGCGGCGATGAGCGCCAGCGTCTCGCCCACGCGCCTCGACGACTTCGCGTAGTCCGCGTCCGTCGCCCAGGAGATGTCGCCCTCGGACTCCACGTTCGTCACCAACTCCGTCCGTGTCGACTCGGCGACCTCGATCGGTCCCATCAGGTCCAGGCAGTGGTCGACCAGCGCCTCGGCGCTCATCGACTGCCCGTTGGAACCGGCGATCCGCCGGATCATGCTCTGCACGCCCGGAAGCTCGACGTCGTTCACCCGGTCCGCGACGAAGTTCACGCGCTTGACCAGCGAGCCGCTGTTGATCCACTCCTTGCCGGTGTGCCAGCCCTCCACGCTCGGCGGGTCCAGTATCTCCTGGCCCATGTAGCCGGGCTCCTTGGAGAGCGCCTCCAGCCTCGGGTCCACGCCCAGGCCGTCCTGCGTCATCCTGAGGGTGCCGACCACGACCTCGACGGGGCTCTTGACCTTCTGGTACATCGCCTCCTTGAAGAAGTCGGAGTTGAACAGCGTCCGCAGTACCGGCTTCACCTCGTAGCCGGAGTCGACGAACACCTTCGAGAGCAGCTTGATGGCCTCGGGGTCTCGCGGCTCCTCGATGTCCCACGCGGGCACCTGCGGCTCGTCGGCGACGAAGAAGTTGTACAGGTGGCGGGAGATGAACCGGGGGCACGCCTCCTGCTGGAGGATGATGTCGATGATGTCCTCGCCGTCGAAGTTGCCGGTCTGACCCAGGAACGTCTTCTCGCTGAAGTCGTGGTCCTCGGGCCGGAACTCGAACGACCAGGGATGCCTGCCGTAGGGATAGCGCGGCATCTTTGCCGAGATGGTCCAGCCGGTGAAGGCGCGGGAGCACTCGAACACGTCGGTCTCGGTGTAGTTGCCTACGCCGAGGGAGAAGAGTTCGAGGAGCTCGCGCCCCCAGTTCTCGTTGGGGGCGTTCTTGTGATTCTCGTTGTTGTCCAGCCAGAAGATCATGGCCGGGTTGCTCGCCAGCTTGACCAGCAGGTCGCGGTAGTTGCCCATGCCGCTCTCGCGGAACATCCGTATCTGCTCGATAAGGTGGTTGCAGTTGTCCACCTTGCCGTTGCCGGTGGCGAACACCTGGTGCCAGAACAGCGCCATCTTCTCTTCGAGAGGTCGCTGGGTGTTCAGCAGGTGGTATAGCCAGTAGGCCTGGCCCGGGCCAACCGCTCCTCCGGGCATCTCGGTGATGGGATGATGCCTGAACAGCGTGTACTCGTCTGTTGGGGCCTGCGCGTCCACGTCCAGCAACTCCTCGACGGTGGCCTCGTAGCCCTTCTCAACCCTGGCCTCGATCTCCTCACGTGTCGCGCCGAATCCGGCACGCCGCATCAAGTGAGACATGAGGGCGATGTCTTCTCTGTTGGCCATCGGTTCTCCTCCTTTCGCATTTTGCGCCGCCTCATTCTGACGACAACTCCACTTCAGGACGCCCGCAGCAGCGGTATCGTTCCCCACTGGGCACGACACGGCATCGTGGCGGTTGCCGCCACCCTGAAAGTAGCAAACCGCCAATCCCTTGTCAAACCTGGCAGTGCTCCGGGCGGGGGACTTTAGATTCCTCGACTACGCTCGGAATGGAGGGTTTAGGGCCCTTGGGAGTGGCTCTACGAAAAATCTGCTCGATTCTGCTACATTCCGCACATTTCGTAGCTGGGCGGGCCGGTGTTATCGTCACTTTCTGTGAGCCAAGTTGTTAAGGTTAGTCACGCGCATTGCGCCAAATGTGGCAGAATGCGACCCATTCGACAGGCTCAGGGCAGGCTCCGCCCCTACTCCACATCTGGCGGCAACAGCACCTATGCTGTAGAAAGTAGCACGTGCGTGCTGTAGAATCAAGAGGGTGGTGAATGCCCAAATCCACCGCCTAGTTACAAAAGAAGGCCTCGTTGGAGCCGGCCGCAAAGCCGGCTATGATGGTAGTGAACAACAACAAGCCATCACCAACGAGGTGCGACTATTATGCATCAGGGAACGCTTCCTTTCCACTACGCGGAGGAGAACGAGTCGACGGGCATGACGGCGTTGGCGGGTCTGCCGGCGTATCTGGAGTTGGCCTCTGTGGCGCGATTGGGGGAGTCGGTGCGCCGTCACGTGGGAGTGAGAGAGGGCACGCAGGGATGGACCGACGCCCAGATGGTGATAGCGCTGGCGATGCTGAACCTGGCCGGAGGGGAGTCGGTGGACGACCTGCGGCTGTTGGAGAAGGACGAGGGTCTGGGAAGGGCGGTGTCGGTTGCGGAGTCTCACCGGATGAAGCGCGCAGAGCGCAGGGCGCAGCGCGACAGGTGGCGTGTACACAGGAGTCGCGCGGCGCCGTCGCCAACGGCGGTGTTCAGGTATCTGGGCAGTTTCCACGACGAGGCCGAGGAGGCCGGGAGACGGCCTGAGGGTGCGTTCATACCGGCGGCCAACGACGCGCTGAGGGGGCTTGGGAAAGTCAACGCGGACCTGGTGGGGTTCGCGGGGAGGCATTCGGGACACGCCGAGGCGACGTTGGACATGGACGCCACGCTGATAGGGACCAACAAGCGGCAGGCCAGGCACTGCTACAAAAAGTACAAGGCGTACCAGCCGCTGACCACCTACTGGCATGAGGCGGACTTGGTGGTGCACTCGGAGTTCAGAGACGGCAACGTGAACGCGGGCTACGAGCAGCTGAGAGTGTTGAAGGAGTCGCTTGGGTGTCTGCCCGCGGGCGTGAGCAAGGTGATGATGAGGTCTGATTCGGCAGGCTACCAGAAGGAGCTTCTGAAGTACTGCGCGGAGGGGAGGGATGAGCGGTTCGGAGTGATCGAGTTCTGTGTGGGAGTGAACGTGATGGAGGAGTTCAGGGCGGCGGTGAGTGAGGTGGAGGAGGAGGAATGGCACGACCTGTACAGGACCGATGGTGAGCGCACCGGCCAGCAGTACGCCGAGGTGTGCTACGTGACCAGTTGGACCGGATACAGCAAGAACAGTCCCGACTACCGGTTCATCGCGATAAGGAAGCCTGTGAGGAACCCGCCGCTGTTCGACGTGGAAGGGGAGAAGTCGTCGGTCCCCATCATGGAGATGGGGGATGGCAACTGGTACAAGGTGACGGGGGTGGTGACGAACCGGGAGTTGGCTGGAGATGAGCTTATCGGGTGGTACAGGCAGAGGTGCGGCAAGGGCGAGGAGGTGCATTCGGTGCTGAAGGAGGACCTTGCGGGAGGCAGGCTGCCGTCGGGGAAGTTCGGGGTAAACGCGGCGTGGTGGGCGATAGTGGTGTTGGCGTTCAATCTGAACTCGGCGATGAAGCAGCTTGTGCTGGGAGGAGAGTGGGTGAGCAAGCGTCTGAAAGCGGTGCGCTTCGAGGTCATCTGCGTTGCCGGACGAGTGGTCAGACACGCAAGGAGCCTCATCATACGTCTCGCCAGAGGGCACCCTGCCTATGAGTTGCTCGTCGACGCGCGTCGCAGGCTACGGGCACTGGCCAACACGCCGCTCGGGGCCTGACTCTCCCAAAGAGTCCCCACACACTCGAGGCGACTGAACCGAAGTCGCAGGCTACGCTGTGTCCGAAAGACGGCCAAAACACTCCCCGCACCGCCGATGAGACCGTCGCACGCCGCCCAAAACATCGCAGCGGCCTCCCCTGTGCCAACCGACCGACCCTGAACCGCACATCTACCCTCGCGACACCATCACAAGACTCCCCCGCCAAAGCCAGGCGGTGGATCTGGGGAATGCGCCGATTTGTTGGCGCGAGGCGGGGCTACTTGACATAAGATGGCGGGAGTGGCCTGAGAGTGGGAACTTTTGGCACACAGATGGGAAGGGATTGCGCGCTGATGGGAATGGGTGTGGCGTTTGGGTTGCGCGGTTGGGAAGGTTTGGGACACGATTTTTGGGATGGACTTGCCGCTACCGACCATCGAGAGGCTGGTAGCCGGCGACGCTTAACGAACGAAGGGAGAATTGGATTGAAGACGAGAATCGGGAAACTCGGTCTGGCTTTGACAGCGGCAGTCGCGCTGATGCTCGCAGCCGCGGCGTGCGGCGACGAGGGCAGCAGTTGGGGCGATGCGCGCTACACCGCGGAGATGCGGAATGTGGAGGGCGACCCCATAGGCACCGTCGTCATGCAGCAAGGCTCAGGGGGATTCCTGGTGACCGTCATGGTGGAAGGGATCGAACCCGGTCCCGCACGGCATCCACATCCACTCGGTGGGGACGTGCACGCCTGATTTCAAGGCGTCGGGCGGACACATCAACGTGGACAACCGCCAGCACGGTCTGCTCAATCCGGACGGCCCGGACAACGGCGACCTGCCCAACATCTACGCCACCGGCGATGGTACCGTGCAGGCCGAACTGTTCACTACCCTGGTCGACCCGGACATGCTGATGGACGACGACGGGTCCGCCATCGTGATCCACGAGAACGGCGATGACCACAACACCCAGCCTATCGGGGGAGCCGGAGGGCGCGTCGCCTGCGGCGTGCTGAACTAGCGCGCGTACAAAATGCCATCTTCCCGCTTGTGCTAAAATTGCAGCACGCGCCTAGCCAGCGCCAGGAGGCTGATGGTTCCGCTCAACACTCGCAGGCTGATCGTCAAGCGTCTGCTGGACGATTGGAAGCTCTTGCTCAGTATCTTTCTGGGCTTCGTAATCACCACCACGCTGGTCGCGGGCGCGCCGGTCTACTTTCGCTCGCTGCAAAGGGTGAGCGTCAACACGGCCATCGACAGGGCCTCCGTCTTCTTCCTCAACTTCTTCGCCTACGCCCCGCACGTGCAGTTCGACAGGGACAACGTGCTGCTGAGCGAGTCCCATCTCGTCGACGCCATAGACCGGCACATCGCCGAGATATACAGGGGCCACGAGCGGTACATCCAGTCTCCCACCTTCCTCGTCGGCAAGCCCAACTCCCCGCTGCCCAACCAGCCCGGGGCCGCCGACCAGGTGTCCCGCGGATATGTCCAGTACCTCTCCAACATGGGCAGCCACGTCGAGTTTCTTTCCGGCCGCCTCCCCACGGACGCGGTGTCACAGGGGCCGCGCGGCCCGATGTTCGAGGCCATGGTCGGCTCCAGGCAGGCGCGGGTGTTCGACCTCGAGGTCGGCGACGAGGTGGTGCTGACCCCCTCCCTGGGCGACCCCGTGCGCGTCACCGCGACGATAGCCGGCGTCATAGAGGCAATCGACCCGCTGGACGAGTACTGGAGCCGCAACGCCGAGGCTTATCTCAACCCGGCCCCCCTTGAGGAGGAGGTCGACGTCGAGGTAACCGTAGACCCTGCCGAGCCGCCGCTATCTCTTTTCGTGACGCTCGAGTCCCTGATAGCGGGCGTGGGGGACGCCTATCCCGGCTCTGTGGCCAGCATGCACTGGAACGTGTTCATCGACAAGGAGCCGCTGAAGCGGTGGTCGATTACGGATACCCGGGACCGGATAACGCAGGTGGAGAACGGATTCACCCAGGCGCTGCCCGGCGCGGCGGTGTTTACCGGCATCTCCCGCCTCCTGGACAACTACGAGCGCCGCAGCTTCTTCACCGGCATCCCATTGCTGCTGCTTATCACAGTCATGCTCCTCACGGTGCTCTACTCCATCGCCATGATGGTGTCGTACCTGGTCCAGAGCCGCGAGGACGACGTGGCCCTGCTGCGAAGTCGCGGCGTCAGCGCGTTCCAACTGCTGCGGCTGTACGCGCTCGAGGGCGCCATTCTTGCCGTGACCGCCGCGCTGCTTGCGCCGTTCCTCGCCATGGCGGTGGTGGCGCTTGCCGGCCTACTGCCCTACTTCAGCGAGATAAAGCAGAGCGTGCTGCTTCCGGTCGATCTCCACTGGTACCCGTTCGCACTGTCCGCCGCGGTCGGATTCGTCTGTCTCGCCATGTTCGTGGTGCCGGCTCTCATCGGCTCCAGGACCGGGCTGATAGCGCACAAGCTGCGGTCGTCCCGGCCGCCGTCCGTTCCGCTGTTCCAGCGCTACTACGTCGACGTGGCCATACTCATAGTGGGCGGCCTCATCTTCTGGGAGTTGCAGCAGCGGGGCCAGTTCGTCTCGGGCGGGCTGTTCGAGGACGTGCAGGTGAACGAGGCGATGCTGCTGGCGCCCGTGCTCTTCCTGGTCGCTGTCGCGCTGCTCTTCATGCGCCTGTTCCCATTGTTCGTCCGATTTCTGAACGGCGACGCGCCGACGCTGCTGCACCTGCTCGCGGGCGTGACGGTGGCGGTGCTCGGCATCGGCGTCGTGCTGGACACGCTCGGCTCCGGTGTCACGAACTACGCGGCCCCGCTCGCGCTGCTGGCGGCGGCGGCCGCGGCGTACACGTACTCCCACCGCTCGGAAGGAGCGGTGTCGCGTGGGGCCGCGATGGTCGCGCAGGTCGCGGCGACGGCCCTGTTCATCCTTCGCGACCCTCCCTCGCCCGGCGAGGCCGCATTCATCCCCACAGTCGCGCTGGCGGCGCTCGTTCCGCTGCACCTGCTCTTCCTCGCGCTGCGGCACTTCGCCAGGACGTCGCCCGTCTGGGTGTCCATGGCGCTGCTGAGAATGGCCCGCAACCCGTTGCAGTACACCTGGCTGGTGCTGCTGCTGGTGCTGGTCACCGGGCTTGGGGTGCTGGCGACAACCGTTGGCGGCACTCTGAACCGCAGCTACGAGGAGCGCGTCCTGTACAACACGGCCACCGACATCCGCGTGGCCGACATGCCCGGCTATATCGCCAGGGGCACAAGCGCAGTGAAGGAGACTTACCTGCAGATCCCGGGTGTGACGCAGGTGTCGCTCGCGCTGCGCGGGCAGGGGCTGGTAGGCACCACCGTCTCGGGCATCCACTTCGACCTGCTCGCGGTCGAATCCGACGACTTCCATTACATGTCGTGGTACCGCGACGACTTTTCCGCGGCGCCCCTGAGCGGCGTCATGCGGTCGCTCCAGCCCATCTCGCGCCACGAGCCGCTCGTTCTGCCCCAGGACGCGGAGACGTTCGGCATGTGGGTGAAGCCTGGCGGCGAGTACTCCAACATGTTCCTGTGGGCCGCCATGCAGGACGCCACCGGAATCGTGAAGACCCTCTCGCTGGGCGAGGTCGGCCCCGAGGAGTGGCAGCTCATGAGCGGCCGGATGCCGTCCGGCATGGTGCCGCCGGTGGTGCTGGCGGCCATCCAGACCTACGAGCCGGTCTTCGGCCCAACCGGAACCGCCGGCTCGCTGCTGATGGACGACATGCACGTTACGACCGGCAACGGCGACGACTTCGTGCTGGTGGACGGCTTCGAGGGCCGCTCGAACTGGACCCCGCTGGCCACCTCGCCGCTCTCCACCGACAGCATCGCGCCGACGTCGCAGGAGTTCCGCAGCGGCCAGGCCGCGGGCCTGTTCGTCTTCGGCAAGGACACCGACCGGGGAATCAGGGGCTTCTACCAGAGCCCAAGCGGCGGGCCACTTCCGGTGGTGGCAAGCTCCAGGTTCCTGGAGACGACCGGCGCGCGCGTGGGCGACGTGATGATCCTGGACGTCATGAGCCGACTCGTGCCGGTACGTTTCACGAACCGCGTCAACTACTTCCCGACCATGACGTCCCAGCGCAGCGGCTTCATTCTCACCGACCTGGACGACCTGTTGCGCCACCTGAACATTCTCAGCCCCACCACCAGCTTCTACCCGAACGAGCTGTTCATCTCGGAAGCGCCCGGCGCGGGAGACTCGGTGAGCGAGACGATACTCAGGCTGACGGGCACCACGGACCGCGTGTTCGACCGCGACGCCCGCCTGGAGGCCATCCGCCACGACCCGCTCATTACGGCGGGTTGGCGCGCCATGATGGCGCTTTCGCTGGGCCTCATCGTGTTTACGGCCGGACTCGGTTATCTCATATACCTGCTGGCCTTCACCAACCGCGGACGCAACGAGATGGGCTTCCTTCAGTCCCTGGGCATGACGGGCCGCCAGGTGCTGGGCCTGCTCAGCATCGAGCACCTCGCCATAGTGCTGGTGGGGCTGGGCATCGGCACCTGGGCCGGATTCCAGATGAGCGCCATCATGGTGTCGTCCGTCGCCGTGACCGAGCTGGGGGACCCGGTGGTTCCGCCATTCGTGATGATGACGGACTGGCTTATGCTGGCGGTCATCTACGCCACCACCGCGTCGATATTCCTGCTATCGACGCTGGCCCTGGCCAGGTCGATGCGGAACCTCGAGCTCCACTCCATATCCAGGCTGGAGGGCTGATTTGTTCCAGCTCATCTACCTGGTATCGAGAGCTATCGCCGCGTGGCCGCTGGTCGTGCGCCGCAGCCTCGCGCACTGGCGTCTGCTGTCCACGGTCGTGGTGGGCGTGGTGCTGGCATCGGCAGTGATGTCCGGCACCGTCATCTACTACGACGCGTTGAGAGAGCTCGCGCTCAAGAGCACTCTCGCCCGGCTCACCGAGGACGAGGCCAACGTGGTGGTCAAGGCCGACCGTGGCCCCACAACCGTCGAGGAGTTCGCGAAGGTGGCCCGTACAGTGGACGCGGAGGTGGACGCGAGGGCGGCATGGTTCCTCGAGGACCGCGTGATGGGCGCCAAGACGGCCACGTTCTTCCTGTCCCCGGTCGGTGAGGAGGCCGGGGCGGGCCAGGACAACGCGCGCGCATACTTCGGCTTCGTGCCGACGCTGGACGAGCACGTCCGAATCGTGAGCGGCGGATGGGGCGCGCCTTCAGCCCCCAGCCCTCGCGGACAGCCGCTGCACCTGCAGGCGATCGTGCCGGCGGACGCCGCCGAGCTGTTCGGAGTCGGCATCGGCGACAGCCTGTCCGCCGTGCCGTACTGGAACGACGCCATTCCCTACGCCACCGTTACCATTTCCGGCATCTTCGAACGCACCGGCCCGGACGAGTTCTGGCACCTCGACACCGCCGTGCTCGCCGCCTCCACCTCCGGCAACTTCCGCACGATCCCGTTCTTCCTCACCAGGGAGGCCTACTTCGACACCCTCGGCGCTTCGTTCACCGACATGGACAGCACCTACGCCTGGCTGCTCCAGGTGGACCAGTCCACGCTGGACGCTCGCAACGCCTGGATTGCCAGAAGCGGCCTCGATACGATGGAGAGCCGCCTGTCCCGCAACCTGTTCAGCTACCGACAGATAACGGAGCTCGAGGACGCTCTCGCCGATTACGACAGGCGTCTGTTCTTCAGCAAGCTGCCCATGTTCGTCGTGCTCGTGCTCATCGCGGTGGTCATCCTGTACTACGTGGTGACCATATCGTCGCTGGTGGTCGAGCAGCAGCGCGGCGAGATAGCCCTGCTGCGCAGCAGAGGCGCGAGCTCCGCGCAGATCCTGGCCGTATTCGTGCTCGAGGGATTGACCATATCGGTGCTTGCCGCCGTTGCCTCCCCCTTGATCGCGGCGTTCCTGATAAGCGTACTTGGCTACACCCCCGCGTTCTCCGACCTGAGCGGTGGGGACAGGCTGGACGTGGCGATTTCCGGCGGCGCTTTCGCCATGGGCGCGCTCGGCGGTCTTCTCAGTTTCGCGGCCCTGCTCATCCCGGCCGTCCAGGCGTCCAAGGTGGGCGTAACCCGCCACAGGCAGGAGGCGGCGAGACCCACCGCGCAGCCATTCTTCCTCCGCTACTACCTGGACGTCCTGCTCCTGGTCATCAGCGTCGTGCTGTTCAGGCAGCTATCGGACCAGGGCTCCGTGGTCGCCAGCAGCGTCTTCGGCGAGCTGGTGGTCAACCAAGCGCTGCTGGCCGTGCCCGCGCTCGTGCTCGTGGCCGTCGCCATGGTGCTGTTGCGGCTCTTCCCGCTGGCGATCCGCTTCCTGAGCGGAGACTCCCCCTCGCTGCTGCATATCGTGGCCGTCGCGGCCGCCGCCATACTCGCGCCTTCCATAGTGGTGCGCGCCATCAGCAACGATGAGCCGCTGACGTGGATCGCACAGCTCGCGGCGCTGGCTGCGCTCGTGGCGGCCTACTGGGCGACGGCCAGGACCGACACGGCGCTGAGGCGATGGGCAGGGGTGGGCGCGCAGGCCGTTCTTGTGGGTGTCCTGATATCCGTCGGGCCGACCCTGCCGATGCCCCAGGTCTTCATTCCGATCCTGGTGGCAATCCCAATCGCCCAGGTGGCCTACCGGCTACTCCACGCCTACGGACTGAACGCCCCGGCGGGCTTCTCCATGGGCATGTGGCAAATGGCGCGCCGACCCACCCACTACGCTCGGCTGTCGCTGCTGCTGGTGCTGATGGCCGGGCTAGGTATCGTGGCGGCCAGCTTCGGAGGCACGCTCGAGCGCAGCTTCGATGAGCGGGCGCGCTACTCCTCCGGCGCCGACTTGCGACTGGAAGGCGTAATCCTGAACACGCGGGGCCGGAGCGTCTCCGCCGTGGACGAATACCTCGCGCTGCCGGGCGTGTCCGTGGTCGGGCCGGCATTCCGTGGAGCGGGCAGCGACCTGTCCGAGCTGCTGGGCGAGAGCTACACCATGGTGGCGGTGGACAGCGGCGTGGTGAGCGACGTCGGCTGGTTCCGCGAAGACTTCGCCGACGAACCGATGCCCGAACTCCTCGCCCGGCTCGAACACGACAGCCTGCCCGTCGGGTTGCCGCTACCCGACGAGGCATCCGAGCTCTGGCTTGTCATCAAGACCGACAGGCCCCAACCCGACGTAGGCGTCATCGCCCGCCTCAAGGACGCCAACGGACGCTACTACACCTACATCATGGGGCCGCTGGACTCGACACAGTGGGAGCGAATGGCAGTGCCGCTGTTCCGTCGAGACGGAAGGGTTTTCAGCGGCAGACGCCAGCTTCTGACTCCGCAGGTGCCCATGGAGCTTGTCTCGGTGAGCGTGAACAAGTTCGACGGGCGGGGCAGGCTCCGGGCGGGCACTATCTCCATCAGCCGGATCAGCGCTTTCACGCCCGAAGGCGAACACGTCCTGGAATCGTTCGACGACGTGTCCGGCTGGAGCATCATCCGGGCCGCGCCGGAGTCCGTGTCCGACGCCATTCAGCCAACCAACTCATCCTTCGACGGTGACACCGCCGCGGCCCAGTTCATCTGGACGGAGGGCAACCCCCTGGTTAGCCGCGGCATGTTCCACGGCCCGCCCATAACCCCGGTGCCGGTGCTCGCCAGCGGGCTCTTCCTCAGGGAGACCGGCCACCGAGTGGGCGATACCTTCGAGGTGTCGGTCCAGGGCCACCGCCTGCCCGTCCACATAATCGAGAAGCTGGACTTCTTCCCCACGCTGGATACCTTCAGCAGGCCGTTCCTGGTGTCCGACCTGAGTGCGGTCGCAGCCTTCGCGAACCTGGACGTGACCGCCGGCGAGCTGCGTCCCAACGAGATGTGGATCGAGACGGGCATCAACGGCTCGGAGCGCGAGGAGTTGGTGGGAATCCTCACGGACGATCCGCCGTTCCCGTCCCGCAGGGTGCACGACACCCAGCAGAATCTCGAAGAATCGCAGGTGGACCCACTCGTTCAATCCGGCTGGCGCGCGCTGCTGTTCATGGCCTTCGCCGCCGTTCTCATACTCAGCGGGCTGGGTTTCCTGGTGCACGCCTACGTGTCGTTCAGGAGCCGCGAGATGGAGTTCGCGCTGATGCGCACCATAGGCTTCTCCACGCGCCAGTTGACCACCCTGATATGGCTGGAGCAGGCGCTCATCATTCTTGCCGGCCTCGCGCTCGGCACCTGGATGGGCGGACGCATCGGCGCGATCATAATGCCGTTCCTAAGCAACGACGACCAGGGCAGCCAGGTGCTGCCGCCGTTCATACTCGAGGTCAACTGGACGACGCTGGCCATAACCTACGCCATCATGGCGGTGGCGTTCACCCTCATCATAACCGGTATGATATGGTTCGTACGTCGAATCTCCCTCCAGCGCATCCTGCGCCTCGGGGAAATGTAGTGACCCTGCCGAAGGGATGGGAGTGAAGATGACACTCACCCAGAGCGCCCCGTACGTGCTGTGCGAGGACCTGTTCAAGATATACAAGGTAGCCGACCTCGAAGTCGTCGCCCTCCGGGGCCTCGACCTCAGCGTCATGCCCGGCGAGGTGGTGGCCATCGTCGGCGCCAGCGGCAGCGGCAAGAGTACGCTGCTCAACATTCTCGCCGGATACGACGCTCCCTCCGCGGGCGGCGTGTCCGTCGGCGGCCACGACCTGCTCCGCATGACGATGAACGACATCGAGCAGTATCGCCGGGAGGTCGTGGGTTTCGTCTGGCAGCAGACCAGCCGCAACATGTTCCCCTACCTCTCCGCAGTCGAGAACGTGGCGCTGCCCATGATGCTCACCGACATGGCCGGCAGGGAGCGCAGGGAACGCTCCGAGCACCTGCTGGACCTCGTAGGGTTGGGCCACAGACTCGAGCACACGCCCGAGCAGCTCTCCGGCGGCGAGCAGCAGCGCGTCGCCATCGCCGTCGCCCTCGCCAATCACCCGCCCCTGCTGCTGGCCGACGAGCCTACCGGCGAGCTCGACAACGCCACCGCCGCCGAGATACTCGACCTATTCGGCGTGGTCAACCAGGAGTTCGGCACCACCATCCTGATAGTGACCCACGACCCCGACATCGCGCACAAGGTCGGCCGGGTCGTGATGATACGGGACGGCAAGATGTCCACCGAAATCCGCCGCCGGGTGACATTCCAGAGAGTAACCGGCACGGCCAACACCGACCAGCCGCTGGAGGAGTTCATCCTGGTGGACGCCAGCGGGCGCGTCCAGATACCTCGCGAGTACCTCGAGGACCTGAGAATCCGCGAGCGGGCCAAGGTCGAAGTCGAGGACGACGCCGTGGTGCTCAGACCGGAGGAGCGTTAGCGTGAACAGATACCAGCGGCTGACCGCCGCCATCGACGTGACCCGGACCTACCGTCTCGGCTCAGAGGAAGTCACCGCCCTGCGCGGAGTCAACCTAACCGTGCTGCCCGGCCAGTTCGTAGCGATAGTCGGCAGGTCTGGGTCCGGCAAGACGACGCTTCTCAACATCCTGGCCGGCCTCGACAAGCCCACCTCCGGCGACGTGCTGTTCGAGGAGCGCAGCGTCAACGACATGGACGAACAGGAACTTCTGGAGATTCGCCGTCACAAGCTCGGCTTCGTCTTCCAATCGTTCGGCCTGCTGCCGCTCCTTTCCGCACTGGAGAACGTCGAGCTTCCCCTGCGCATAGCCGGCGTGAAGGGCCGCGACCGGGAGGAGAGGGCGCGCGAGGCGCTGGAGATGGTCGGCCTCTGGCCGCGCGCGCGCCACCGGCCCTACGAGCTCTCCGGGGGAGAGCAGCAGCGCGTCGCCATTGCCCGCGCCATTGTGAACAACCCGCCGCTCCTGCTCGCGGACGAGCCGACCGGCGAGCTCGACTCGGTCAACGCCAGGTCCATATTCGGCCTGTTCAAGCAGATGGTCCAGGAGCGCGGCATAAGCGTGCTCGCCGCCACTCACGACTCCACGCTGCTGGAGATGGCCGACGAGGTCAAGGAAATCCGCGACGGCGTGCTGTTGGACCAGGCGGCCCAGGGCCTACGCTTCCGGGACTAGACCGAAGTGGGGCTGTGAAGCTCCAGTTGCGCCGCCGCTCCGCCGCCTGCCGGCAGCAGCGGCTGCACGTGCGCCCAGATCTGGTCGCTGATCGCCTCAACCGAGCCCGTGCCGTCGATCACGCGCCACCTGTCCGGCTGCGCCTCGGCAAGCGCGCTGTATCCCCTCCGCACGCGCTGGTGAAACGCCAGCGACTCCTCCTCGAAGCGGCGCGAGCCTTCCTCGTCCAGGCGGCCTTCGGTCGGCTCCGCGCTCTCCGTGCCATCCATCGGCAGGGCCATCTGCACCGCGCCCACGCGCTGGAGTCCGACCTCCGGGGGGCAATCTATGAGGAACGTCAGGTGAGGCGTGACACCGTCAGTCGCCAGGGCGTTCATCTGCTCGATTGCGGAAACCGGCAAGCGCCGGCCGTAGCCCTGATACGCGACGGTTGAATCGGCGAAGCGGTCAGCGACCACGATGAGGTCGTGTTGCTCGTGAGACTGCCTCAGCACCTTGGCCGCCAACTCCGCCCTGGCCGCGAGGAAGAGGAACAGTTCGGCTCCCTTCGAGATCGCCTGGCTTCCCTGCTGGCCGCCCCAAGGCCGGCCCTTGATCAACTCTCTCAGGTGCATTCCGAGGGGCGTCGTGCCCGGCTCTTTCACCGCTAGCACCGACAAGCCCGACTGGCGCAGTCGCTCGCACAGCAACTCGAACTGCGTGGTCTTACCGCTGCCCTCGCCGCCCTCGAACGATACGAATAGCGCCAAACTGCCGCTCCCGACCTGGCCTATCGCCTGAAGATGACCACGTGGCGGCCGGGGTCCCTGCCCATGCTCGACGAGGCAAGCCCGAACTTGCCTGCGATCTCGTGTTGGAGCCGCCTCACGTATGCTCCCTGCGGGTTCAACTCGACGTGACCCTCACCCTTGCGGACGCGTATCGCGGCCTCCTCCGCCTCGAGCACCGCGCCGTCCACCTGCTCATCCGAAATCGGCGTCAGGCCGTGCCTGCGTGTAATCGCCTGGATGAACTGCTCCAGTTGCGCCGTGGTGTTCTTGCGCAGAACGTACACCGGCTTGCCAACTTCCTCAGCGTCCCGAAGCGCCTTCGTCTTCCGGCGGTAGTAGTTCTTGGTGGTGACCAGCAGGTCGGCGCGGCTGATGTCCATCACGAGCTCGATCGGCGCGTTCGCGCTCCGCACCACGTGTTGCAGCCGGCCCCGGTTCACGCCGTATGGCAGTATGTGCGTCGTCTTGGGCGGCTCGACGTCATCACGCTCCAGTCCCTCCGCCGCCGGGAACGGGGCCTCCCGTCTGCGGGGCGTGTCCACCCCGCGCAGGTCGGTGCGCGCGCCGGTCTGCTCGCTCCGCTTCACCTTGAAGCCGCCCTCGCCGTCGCTCTCGCGCGTCTCCGGCGCCACGGCGAAGCCCCTCAGCATCCGGTCCACCACGTCCGTCACGTCCGGGTGGACCGTGACCTCGTTCCACCCCTGTATCTCGACCAGGACGTCGAACGTCGGCGGCGCCCTCCGCTCCAGCACCGTCTTCTGCGTGCGTCGTCGCCGAGCCTCAATGTCGCCCAGCGTGACCGACTGCACCCCTCCGACCAGGTCCGAAAGCGTGGGATTCATGATCAGGTTGTCGAGCGTGTTGCCGTGCGCCGTAGCCACCAGTTGCACGCCGCGCTCCGCGATGGTGCGCGCGGCGTTCGCCTCCAGCTCCGTGCCGATCTCGTCGATGATGATGACCTCCGGCATGTGGTTCTCCACCGCCTCGATCATCACGTCGTGCTGCAGCGCGGGCTTGGGCACCTGCATTCTCCTGGCGCGCCCGATTCCCGGATGTGGTATGTCGCCGTCCCCGGCAATCTCGTTGGAGGTGTCCACCACGATGACGCGCTTGCCCGCGTCGTCCGCCAGCACGCGCGCCACCTCGCGCAGCATCGTCGTCTTGCCGACGCCCGGCTTGCCGAGCAGCAGCACGCTCTTGCCGCTGAAGATGAGGTCCTCGATGATACGGATGGTGCCGTAGACCGCGCGCCCGAACCTCAGCGTCAGTCCCACCACGTCGCCGCGCCGGTTCCGTATCGCCGATATGCGGTGCAGCGTGCGCTCCACGCCCGCCCGGTTGTCCTCGCCGAAGCTGCCCACGCGGTCGATTACGTGGCGCAGGTCGTCGTATGTGACCTCGTCGCAGCCCAGCGACACGCTCTCGTTGGGCACGCGGGCTTCGGCTTCTCGCCCCAAGTCGAGCACGACCTCGAGCAGTTCGTCTATGTTCTCACGGCCCCTGACCGACTCCTCTATGCGAGGAGGCAGCTTGTCCAGGAGCGCCTCCATGTCGTCGACTATCCGCCTCTCCACCAAGGGCGTTCGCACCTCCGGCTTTACCAGTTCCTCTCCCGGCGCTGTCGCCACCGGGCCATAGCTTCAGCCTACAGCATACCAGCAGATACGTGGGGGCGGCAATTGCGCCTTCCACACATTCGGCGACCATCAACCGAACAGCAGCGCCGCGCCGCAAGTCAGGCTCACCATCGCAAACAGAATCCACCTCATCAGGCGATGGTCCGCGTCCAGCGCGAACCGCACGCCGACCGCTGCCCCCACCGTCATGCCGATCGCGAGCAGTATCCCGGTCACCCACTCCACACGCCCGGTCAGCGCGAATACCGTCAGCGACGTGACACTGAAGAGCGCCGTGCACACCACCTTCAGCGCATTCGTGCGTACCAGGTCGTACCGCAATCCCGCCGAGAGCGCCGCGATCAGCACCAGTCCCACGCCGGCCTGGACGAACCCTCCATAGAGCCCCGCGCCGAACAGCATCAGCGCGCCCAGCGGGCGCTCCTTCAGCCCCAGCGCTCTCGTACCCTCCGGCGGAGCGACCGCGTCCGGCAGCAGCAACGTCAGAAGGGCAATCGTGATCATCGACCCCAACAGAACCGGCTTCAGCACTTCGGCCGGCAGCCATGTCGTCGAAAGCGCGCCCAGCACCGCGCCGGACACCGTTGGCGCAAGCATCGGCACGACCGCGCTCTTATCCAGCTTGCCCGACCTGTCGAATCCCCGAATTCCCATTAGCGACTGCTGAAGAATGCCCATTCTGTTCGTGCCATTGGCGTGGTCCGCGGGCATCCCGAGCAGCATCAGCGTGGGTACGGTAACCATTGACCCTCCCCCGGACACCGTGTTCACGAACCCTCCGATGGCCCCCGCGACCACCAGCACGGCGCCGCTCCACCACGCCAGGGTTATGTGCGCCGCGTGCGACGGCGATAGCAGTTCAATCAGAAAATCCATGGGTCCTCTGGAATCAGGCGGCTGACGGGAACATTCCGTAGCCCCATAGGCCGTCCGCCATGCCACGCCTCGTTCTGGTACGGCCCCACGGTCTTCCCCTCACGCCGGCGCCTCCGCTCCGCTTGCGAGCCGCACCGGGGAAGCCGTCGTGCGTATGCACATCACGTACTCCGGGCCGGGCGCGAAACCCAATCCCCTCATCGCGCTCAGCACGTCCGGCTGAAATTCCGCCACCAGTGCGCGAATGCGACGCGCGCCAGCGAGCCGTTCCAGCCCGAAACAGACCAACGATCTGGCCGCGTCCACCGACCCGGGCGCACAAGTCGCGTCCAGCCATCCGTTCGGTCCGCCGCGCCCCACCCTCAGCCGGCCCGCCAGTCCGCGTTCGCTCTCCAGCACGAACTCGCGCGCCCGTCCTGGTCCGCGCTCGCGCGAGTCCCGCCACTGGTCGAACGTCACTCCCGCCATGCGTCGGACTTCGGACGGCGCCGCGGCGCTGTACAGACGAAACAGGTCGTACTCGTCCTGCCGAGACGCTTCTCGAGGAGCCGTGCCGCGCCGTTCAGCGCCGACCGTCGGGACGTTCGGTCGCGCGCCAACCAGAAGCGTCTCATGGTAAACGGGAAAATACCCGGCGCGCCGCGCCGCGCCCAGCAGGTCGCACTCCACGGGCAGTCTGAGGAACACGCGCTGCGCTCCCGAACGTCCCGCCTCGGCGGACACTCGCTCCAGCACGCGCTCCGCCGCAGACTCCGCGTCGCCGTGCGCCAGTAGCTGAGTCACCTGCCAGCTACCCCGGCCACTCAGCCGGCCGGCTGCCGCGACGGCCTCGGCGCCTCCCTCCCTTGCTACCCAGGCGCCCGCCCTCGCCCTTCCCACGGCGCACGACCTTGCTACCGTCCCGAGGGACGGCCTGCCTCCCAGCCCTGACAGGACACCGGCCAGCGGACGCGCGTGGTTGTGGAAGGGGCGCCGACTGAGGATCGCCTGCGCGGCGAGCCGGAGGTGGACCGCAAGGGTTGAGACACCGGAGGAGGTAGTCATTGAGACCACCGGGGCAGCGTTGCTACGCGCTGCCCTCCACCATACGCACGAACAGCTCGTGCACCCTGGCGTCGTCGGTCAATTCGGGATGAAAGGAGGTGGCAAGCAGCTTGTCCTGGCGCACGGCCACCGGACGGCCGTCCGGGATGCGGGCCAATACGCGCACGCCCTCGCCCACCTCGTTGACCACCGGCGCGCGGATGAACACTCCCCGGAAGGCCGGGCCGGAGATGTCGCCCATCTCCAGTTCCGCCTCGAAGCTGTTGACCTGGCTGCCGAACGCGTTGCGGCTCACCTCGATGTCCATCAGCCCCAGCGGAGAGGGCCGGTGGTCGGTGAGCCGCTTGGATATGACTATCATGCCGGCGCAGGTGCCCCAGATGGGCATGCCCGCCGCCGCCTTTTCCTTCAACGGGCCTCTGAAATCGTAGATGTCTATGAGCTGCGCGATTGTGGTGCTTTCGCCGCCGGGGATGATGAGTCCGTCGACGTCGTCCAGTTGGTGCGGGAGCCGGATTTCCGCCGACTCCACGCCCAGCCGGTCGAGCACCTCCCGGTGCTCCGCGAAATCCCCCTGGATTGCGAGAACGCCAAGCGTTGGCAAGCTACCAGCCTCTCGTGGCCAGCTGCTGCTCCTCCGGCATGGTCCGGACGTCCAGTCCCGGCATGGCCTTACCCAGCCCGGTCGAGACCTCTACGAGTATCGCTGGGTCGTTGTAGTGGGTCGTCGCCTTGACGATGGCCTCGGCCATCAGCTGCGGCGTCTCGGACTTGAAGATGCCCGAGCCCACGAAGACGCCATCAACGCCAAGCTGCATCATCAGAGCCGCGTCCGCCGGGCTGGCGATGCCTCCCGCGGCGAAGTTGACCACGGGCAACCGCCCGGTGTCGTGGATCTCCTTCACGAGCTCGTAAGGCGCGCGTAGGTCCCTGGCCGTCGCCATCAGCTCGGCATCGTCCATTCCCACTATGCGCTTGATCTCGCCCAGCACCTTCCGGGCGTGGCGCACGGCTTCGACGATGTTGCCCGTGCCGGCCTCTCCCTTCGTGCGAATCATGGCCGCGCCCTCGCCTATGCGCCTCAGCGCCTCGCCAAGGTCCCGGCAGCCGCACACGAAAGGAATCTTGAAGTCGTGCTTGTTGACGTGGTTGTTCTCGTCGGCCGGGGTCAGCACCTCGGACTCGTCCACGTAGTCCGCGCCAAGCTCTTCCAGAATCTGCGCCTCGACGAAGTGTCCGATTCGGGACTTGGCCATGACCGGAATCGTGACCGCGTCGATAATCTCGCTGATCATCTGCGGGTCGGACATTCGAGCCACGCCGCCCGCGGCGCGGATGTCGGAAGGCACGCGCTCCAAGGCCATGACGGCGACCGCCCCGGCATCCTCGGCGATCTTCGCCTGCTCGGGGGTTACCACGTCCATGATCACCCCGCCCTTGAGCATCTGGGCCAGCCCGACCTTAACCCTCCAAGTACCGGTCTCCGACCTTACGTCAACTGCCATCTTTGGCCTCCTCCAGCCGCTCGTGTTTTTCAGCGACATTTCGCGCGGTTATACGCCTTCACGCGGCCCCGCATGAGATTTCGCGCCATTATACTCCTGACCACCGCTCTTTACAATTGCCGCTCCGGGCTGCCAAGCTTGTACTGGGGTACGCGTCACGCGCCGACATGCCCCGAAACTTGGCGAAATAGCTCCTTGCGGGCCGAATATGCGTGCGCTACAATTCGCAAACTTTCTCCTAGGGTGTCACCCATGAGCCAGTCCCACGTCGAAGACAAGACCAAACTGCGCAAAGACCTGTCCAGGAAGGCCATCGCACTCGCGATGAAGAGCCGCTGGAGGGAAGCGAGCGCCGTCAACCGCGCCATACTGAAGGACTTTCCGCGCGACCTCGAGGCCTGGAACAGGCTGGGCAAGGCGCTCAGCGAGTTGGGATGCGTCGGCGAGGCCCGGGACGCGTTCGGCAGGGCGCTTGAGGTATCGCCGCACAACAGCATCGCCCGAAAGAACTTCGAGAGACTGAATCGGCTCGATGAGGACGAGCAGCCCGCGCTGGTCACCAGCGGCGCGACCGCGCAAGCCTTCATCGAGGAGGGCGGCAACTCCGGCGTTACGTCGCTGGTCAATCTCGCTCCTGCCAGCGGACTGCTCAAGCTCTCACCCGGCCATCCCATCGAGCTTCGGTGCGAGGGTGGCGGGCTGAAGGTGTTCCGCGCCTCCGGAGACTACGTGGGGCGCGTCGAATCGCGGCTGGCCTCCAGGCTGGCCAGGCTCATCAAGGGCGGCAACCGCTACGACGCCACGGTGCGCAGCGTCTCCGAGCGGGAGGTCGTCATCATCATACGCGAGTCGTTCCGCCACCACTCGCAGGCGCACGTCCCGTCCTTCCCCGCCCGCGTCACCGGGCCATACCCCGTGTACCTGCCCAGCGCCCCCGTCGATTACGGCCTGTCCGACGAAATGGATGACGAGGAACAGCTCTCGGTCAAGGACTGGTCGAACGACGACACCGAGCCCGGCGACGACGCCGCGTTCACGCCCGTTATCCACCGCATCATCAACAGCCCCGGCAGCGACCTCGACGGCGACGACGATTACTAGCGCCCTCCAACCAAGCGCCGATCCTGCCTGCGACTAATCGGGATCGGCCAGCGGGCGTTCGCGGTAGTAGATGCCCCACCGCCTCATCGCCTCATCGACGTCCGGCGACTGAATCTCCGAGAGTTGGCGAAAGAACCCTGCCAGCGCGTGCGCGTGAAGCAGCTCCTCCGAACACACCCAGCTCGCTTCCGCCGGCACCACGTACACCAGGCCGTTCTGGTGCTCGCACTGCATCTCGATACGCTTGCCGCCCGTGTCGTGCTTCACACTGATTCCGTACTCTGCCATGTCTCTCCTCTCGTCGCCGTGTCGAACGCCCCGCGCTCTCAATGCCTAGTGTAGCACCACGCGCCGTCGCGCATTCGGCTCCCCGGCGGCGGTCCGCCATCCCGCCATGCCGCTATGCTATAATCCTCACCGCGCCCCCAACGGCGCCCAGCACCCCCGCGGCGCCCGTCCGCCGCCGACAGGAGACCTTACAGATGCCCCCTCACTACCAGGACGACTCCATCATCATCCACAAGTACGAGTGCGGCGATTTCGGCAACAACGCCTATCTCGTCGTGTGCCCCAAGACCAACGAGAGCATCATAATCGACACGCCGGGCGATCCGGGTAAGGTCATCGAGGCCGCCAAGTCGACCGACGTCAAGGCCATAATCATCACCCACAACCACTGGGACCACCTGGTGGGCTTCGACGAGGTGACCGGAGCGATAGACGCCCCCGTCGGCATAGGCGCGGACGACGCCGACGCCCTCTCCCGCCCGCCCGAGCGGCTGTTGCGCGACGGCGACGAGGTCGTGGCGGGCACAGTGACCCTGCGGGCCATCGGCACCCCGGGCCACACTCCCGGCTCCACGTGCTACACCGTCGGCAACGCGCTCTTCTCCGGCGACACGCTCTTCCCCGGCGGCCCCGGAAAGTCCGGGTCCCCCGACAAGCTGCGGCAGCTTATCGAGAGTATCACGACAAAGCTGCTCGTCCTTGGCGACGACGTCGCACTCTACCCCGGCCACGGCCCCGACGGCGACCTCAAGACGAGCAAGGAGGAGTACGCCGTCTTCGCGTCCAGGGAGCACCCGGCCGACCTAGCCGGAGACGTTCTTTGGCTCAGCACCTAGATTCGCCTGAACACACGGACGCCCGTCCTCCGTGGCGACCGCGCGACGTCGCGCTCGCCGCGGTCGGGACGTTGGTCGCGTTCGTCGTCCTGATTGCCATAGCGGCGGGCCTCGCCTCCATCGGCGACGAACGGGGCGTCAGTTCGTTCCCGGTCTGGGCGCTGGCCGCCTTCTATCTCGTGCTTGTGGCGATGGTCTGGTACTTCAGCGTGCGCAAGTACGGCGCCGGATGGCAGACCCTCGGCTTTCGCGCCCCGGAAAGCCGGTGGAGCTTCGCCCTCGCCGCGGTCGTGCTGGTCGCCAGCCTCTCTCTGTTCGCCGCGTACAAGCTCACCACCGATCATCTGCCCGTCGGTTGGCTCCGGCCCGACGACGTGCCGCCGGAGGTATTCGGCTTCGGTCTCGAGCGCGTCGTCAACGGACTCGCCATAGTGGCTGTCGCTCCCATTGCCGAGGAGCTGTTCTTCCGCGGCTTCATGCTCGGCGGCCTCGTGGCGGCGGTCGGCGACCTGCGCGCGATGGTCGTAAGCTCGGCACTGTTCGCCGCCATGCACGCCTCCATCGGCACGTTCATCCCGCTGTTCGCTGCCGGAATGCTGCTGGCCTGGCTCTACCTGCGAACGCGCTCCATCTGGCCGCCCATAGCCGCGCACTCCACGCAGAACGCCCTGGCGATGCTGAGCTTGGTCTGACCCACGCCACGCGCATACTTGTGAGTACGACATGACCTCCGACCCGACGAACAGAATCGACCGCGTCATGCGCTCCCTCGCCGCCGAGGGCAGAAAGGCGCTGGCGCCGTTCGTCACGATCGGCCACCCGGATATCGAGACATCCGAGGCCCTTGTCGAGGCGATAATCGACAGCGGCGCCGACATGCTGGAGCTGGGCATACCCTTCAGCGATCCCCTCGCCGATGGGCCTACGGTGCAAGCGACCAGCTTCACGGCGCTTCGCAACGGCGTCACGGTGGCGGTCGCGCTCGACAGCGTCCGCCGCCTCCGGGCCAGGGGAGTGGAAGCCCCGCTCGTATTCATGGGCTACTACAACCCCTACCTGAGCTACGGGCTGGAGCGCTTCGTACGGGACTCGGCCTCCGCCGGCGTGGACGGCCTGATAGTGCCCGACCTGCCGGCGGAGGAATCCGGCGACCTCGCCGCGCTCTGCGCCGAGCACGGCCTTCACCTCATCCCGCTCCTGGCGCCCACCAGCACCGACGAGCGCATCGCCAGCGCTTGCAAGGCTGCGGGAGGGTTTATATACTGCGTCAGCCTTACCGGTGTGACGGGTGCCCGCGGAGAGCTCTCCGCGACGGTCGAGTCCCTGGTCGAAAGGGTTCGACGGCACACCGACCTGCCTCTGCTGGTGGGATTCGGCATTTCGCGGCGCGAGCATGTTGAGGCCGTCGGGCGGTTCGCCGACGGCGTGATCCTGGCCAGCGCCATGCTGGACGCCATCGGCGCCGCCGCGCCGGAGCAACGCCTTCAGGTGGCGCAGGACTTCATTCGCGGACTGTTGACGGAGTGAGCTACGCCAGATGACCAAGCTGAGAGGACTTCGCGGCGCAACCACCGCGGACGCAAACACCAAGCCGGCCATAGTGGCCGCCACGGGCGAACTGCTCGCCGAGCTGGTAGCCCGCAACGGCTTCGATCTCGACGACGTGGCCGGCGCCTTCTTCACCACCACCCAGGACCTCAACGCGGAGTTTCCCGCCGTCGCCGCGCGGCAGTCGGGCTGGACGAGCGTTGCGCTCATGTGCGGCCATGAGATGAACGTGCCGGACGCGCAGCCGATGTGCATCCGGGTAATGGTGCTCATCAACACCGACAAGACACCCGACCAGCTCGAAAACGTGTACCTCAGGGATGCCGTGCATCTCAGGAACAGGGGCGTGGACGGGAAATAGATGGCGGTCTCAGCGGCGGCCCGAGTGGGCGCGGCGAGTGGCGAGGCCCGAACGAGATGAAGATAGACGACGAACTGGCCGTCCTCCGCGTCGAGCGCGACTCGATGCTCACTATCGGCGTCTTCGACGGCGTACACCGCGGCCACCGCCGCCTGCTGGCCAAGCTCGTCGACCAGGCTCGCCGCGCCGGCCGGTCCGCTGGCGTGGTCACGTTCCGAAACCACCCCGCATCCGTGCTGAGAGCCGACTTCCAGCCCCACTACCTGACTACTCTCGAGGACCGTCTGCACCTGCTGCGCGCGACCGGAGTCGATTTCGTGGCCCCCGTCACGTTCGACACAGAGCTGTCCAGGCTCGATGCCAGGGCCTTCGCCGAGCGGCTCGTTTCCGCCCTGCGCATGAGGGGGCTGGTCGTGGGCGCCGACTTCGCGATGGGCCACGGGCGCGGTGGCGATTCCACGGCGCTTGCCCGGCTGGGACAGGAACTCGGCTTCAGCGTGCAGGCGGTCGACCTCCTGGCCGACGGACCGCTCACCGTGAAGAGCACCTCGATCCGGCGTGCCCTGGCGGATGGCGACGTCGAGACGGTCGCCAGGATGCTTGGCCGCAACTTCACCATCCAGGGCGTAGTCGCGGAAGGCGAAAGGCGCGGACGCGAGCTTGGCTTTCCCACCGCCAATCTGGAAACGCCGCCAGGCCTCGCCGTCCCCGCGAACGGAATCTATGCCGCGTGGGCGTACTTCGACGACGAGCGCCGCATGGCCGCCGTCAGCATCGGCGTCAATCCCACCTTCGGCGAGAATCCGAGAGCGATCGAGGCCTATCTGCTAGAATACCAGGGAGACCTATACGGCAAGACCATGCGCCTCGAGTTCGTCGCTTACCTGCGCGAGGAGCTCAAGTTCGACACGGTTGAAGCGCTGATAACCCGGATGCGTGAAGACGTCCGCAAGACGAAAGAGATACTGCTGCACTCAGCGGAGGTAACCAATTGAACCTGCGAACACCCGGCCCGATTCCCGTGCCCGACGACATCCTGGGAGCGATGGGCGAGCCGATGATCAACCATCGCGGACCGGAGTTCGCCGAGATTCTCCACCGCGCCACCGACCGGCTGAAGCAGGTTTTCGAGACCGCTAACGACACGTTCATCCTCACCTCTTCAGGTAGCGGCGCTATGGAGGCCGCCATCGCCAACACCCTTTCCCCGGGCGACAAGGTTCTGTCGGCCTCCGTAGGCGTGTTCGGCGACCGATTCGCCGACATAGCCGAGATTTACGGCGCCGAGGTCACGCGCCTCGAGTTTCCCTGGGGCGAGCCTATCGACCCCGACGCCCTGCGCGCGTCCCTCAACGAGGACCCCGAGTACAAGGCCGTCCTCGTCACGCACAATGAGACCTCCACCGCCGTCGCCAACGACCTTCAGGCCGTGGCGTCCGTGGTCAAGGGGGAGTTCGACAAGCTGCTGCTCGTGGACGGCATAAGCAGCGCCTGCTCGCTGCCCCTCTCCACCGATGCCTGGGGCTGCGACGCGGTGGCGTCTGCTTCCCAGAAGGGCTGGATGCTCCCGCCCGGCCTCGCCTTCATCACCTTCAGCGAGAGCGCATGGCAGGCTTACGAAAAGTCCACCATGCCCAAGTTCTATTTCGATCTGGCCCAGTACAGGCGGTATCTCGAGATCGGCCAGCCGCCCTACACGCCCGCCGTGTCGCTCATGTTCGCCCTGGACCTGGCCCTCGGACGCCTGCTGGACGAGGGCATGGGCGCCGTTTTCGAGCGCCACGCCACCATAGGCCGGCTGACCCGTGCGGGCGTGAAGCGGCTGGGGCTGGGCCTGTTCGCCAACGAGGCGGCCGCGTCCGATACCGTGACCGCCGTGCGCGTGCCGGAGGGCGTGGACGCCGGCAAGCTCGTCAAGCTGGCCCAGCGCGACCATGACGTGGTGCTGGCGGGCGGCCAGGAGCGGCTGAGCGGCAAGATCATACGCATCGGCCACATGGGTTACTGCACTCCCGAGGAAATCGAAGAAGCCCTGCACGCCATAGAGTCCGCTCTGCCAAACGCGAGGATCGAGCCCGCCGCGGCCCGCTGAGCCGCGGCCCCCCGGTTTCGCCCATGACCATGCCAGAGATGATGAAGGCCATGTCCAAGCTGCGAATGGCCCTCGCGTCCATTAGGGACAAGGAGCGGGAGTTGGACGGCCTGCGCCGCCAGTTCCAGCGCCAGCTCGCCCGCACGCGCACCCACGCCATCTACGGTGCCAGCTCCCTCGACGCCGCCCTCGGCATCATGGACGAAGTGCAGGAGCGGCTGGACGACGTCGAAACCCGGCGCCAGCACCTGGACTCGATCAAGAAGCGCGCGCAGGAGGAACTGGCCGCTCTCGAACTGACGAACAAGATCGAGAGGGCGAAGGCCGAGCTGCGCGACCTCAGGCGTCGCGGCGACGCGCCCGACGACCGCCAGCGCATCGATGAGCTTGAGCAGTTCATCGAGTCCGCGAGCCTGCGCGCCGCCGAGGCCATCACCGGAAGGAACGACTTCGAGGACGGCGTCAGCCTCCTGTAGGCGCGTGTAGGCGCGCGCGCCGCCTCTCGCCGCCTCCACCTCGGCAAGGTCCGGACGCGCACCCTTCGAAGGGACACACGCCATGGAACCCATCTTCCTGATCTGCATCGGAGCCGCCCTGTTCGCGCACGCATGGTATGCGATGGGAATGTACGACGACGGGCGCGCCACCGGCGTAGTAATGGGTGCGCTGGGTGCGGGCGCTCTCATCGCCCTGACCGTCGATCCCGTGCTGGTCGGCACGGAGACCGGGGGAGCGCTCCAGGCGGCCGAAGTCAACGTCTTCAAGGCCCTCATCGTGTTCTGGGCCATCTACGCCAGCGCCATGGCCGCCCGCTGCATCTACGACATGGACGACCGCGCCATCGGCTTCTTCGGCATCCCGCTGGCGGCGATCAGCGTCACCGTCGCAGTATTCGCATCCACGCGGATGCTGAACGACTACGACTGGCCTGTCTGGCTCTCCTTTGCCCTCTCTGGAGTGCTCCTGGGCCTCGTCGGCATCGTTCTGTTCCTCAGCCTCGCGTGTATGCTCCGCGCGCTGAACGGCCTCGCGGCCTGGACGATGCTGGTGTTCTCCGTCGTAATCACCGCCATCGGCGTGGCGATCCTCACCACCGGCATAGGCTGACACACCGGGCCCGGCCCTCGACGACGCCGCTTGCGCTCTCGATTATGCCCTGAGCCTTCTGAATTGCCCCTACCAGTCCCGGCAGGCGCGGCCCCACCGCAGTTCGTGCTCGGCAACCAGCCGCCGAAAGTCCTCCTCGTACGAGGGCACTCGTATCGAGCCGGTCGTCATGATCAGCGCGTCCTCGCGGTTGTCGGCATAGTACCCCTTGCGCAACCCTCTCTTCGTGAATCCGTACTTGGCGTACAGATTCTGGGCCACGTAATTGGACACCCGCACCTCCAGCGTCAGCCGGTCCGCCTTATGCTCCAGGGCCTGCTCTATCGCCGCGATCAGCAGCAGTTCTCCCACTCCCATGCCGCGGTACACGGTGCGAACGCCCACCGAAACGATGTGCGCCTCGTCCAGCACCTGCCAGGTACCCAGGAACCCCGTCAGGTACTGTTGTCCCGGCTCCCACGCGGTCGTGCGCCACGGCAAAAGCCCCCTGGCGTTTCGGATGAACCGCCGCACGCCACCCTGCCCGGCGTCGTATTCCTCTTCAGCCTCGACGTAGGGATTGGGGGCCTCGTCGCTCTCCACCTCCTCCCTGCGCCAAGCCACCAGGTAGCGCGCCACCCTGTTGCCTAGCTCGCGGGTAAACGACGTCGGAGGGAACGTCTCCGGGAACGCATCACGCTCGATCTCGGCGGCCTGCGCCACGTCATCGACGCCGAGCGGGCGAACTGCGAACGGCATCTGGCGCACCGCGCCGGCGCCCGCCCGCTGTCGCGTGCCCTTCATGGCGTACACGGCCCCGCTCGGTGGGCCTGCCCTGAGCATGCCGAACGGGTTGGCATCAGAACGGAATCCCCCACAATGAGTACCAGGACTCCAGGCTCTTCTCCACCGGCAGCTTCTCCTGCTCCATCACCGCTCCCAGCCGCATCTCGGCGGCGTTGTCGCGGTTCTCAGGCCCCGAAAGCACCAGCGGATAGAAGTAGCCTCTCTTGACGTTGTAAACCCAGTAAGCCTTCTTGCCGTCGTACTCCAGCCCGAACACGGCGGCCAGAATACGGTCGCCAAACCCCTGCTCGGTTATCGTCTCTCCCACCAGGTGCAGCGTCGTCGCCAGGTCATCGAAGTCCTCGTCTTGCAGCGTCACCCACTTTGTGCCGTAGGTATCGTCCACCACGTCGAACGCGGTGCCCGTCGCCCTCTCGCTCACCTCGAGAATGTCGCGGATCTCCTGCTCCAGGTTCTCGAAGAAGCTGGACTCCACCGGGTTGAACACCAGGCCCGCCCTGTCCGTCAGCTTCAGGTCGCTCCGCCCCTCCAGCGACGCCCCCGCCGTCACCACCGCGAAGTACTGCTCCCTCCTCGGCTTGCGAAGCCTGTTGCGTCCCAGCAGCGAGTCAAGAAATCCCATACTCTAACCTCGCAGCCCCCGCTCCATGTCTCTCTGCATCTCCCTCAGCTTTTCGATGCGCGCCTCCACCGGAGGATGACTCGCGAACAGAGAGGCTCCACCGCCCTGCTTCAGCTTGGGAATGATGAAGAATGCGTTGGCGTGCTCCACCTGCCGCAGGTCCTTTTCGGGAATGCGGTACATGTCGTCGCTTATCTTGGCCAGCGCCGACGCGAGCTGAAGCGGCGCTCCGGTGATCACTGCGCCGCCCCGGTCCGCCGCGAACTCCCTGTACCTCGACAACGCCATGATGAGAAGCTGGCTCAGGAAGTACACCAGTATCGTGCCGATGTACACCGCCAGCATCACGAGCATGAACTGCCCCGCGTCGCGGTTGTCGCTGTCGCGACCGCCGAATCCTCCGAACAGGCTGACCCAGAACAGCATCTGCATCAGGAATCCCGCCGCTATCACGATGATGCTCGCCCAAGTCAGCACCGCCACGTCGCGGTTCTTCACGTGCGCCATCTCGTGCGCCAGCACCGCCTCCAGCTCGCGGTCCGTCAGCCGGCGCGTCAGCCCGGTCGTCACCGCTACGACGGCGTTGCTGGGATTGCGTCCCGTCGCGAACGCGTTGGGCACCGGCGTGTCCATCACCGCGATGTGCTTGGGCTTGGGCATGTCCGCCATGGCCGCCAGCCGTTCGACCATCGCGTGAAGCCGCGGCTCCTCGTCCGGCTCCACTATCTTGGCGCCGGTGGCCATCAGCACCAACTTGTCCGATGAATAGTACTGGAACACCGCCATGCCGATCGATATCGCCAGCACGAAGAACCAGGGAACGCCCGCGAAGAGCAGCAGCCCCATGAACGCTATGTACAGACACCCGAGCAGAAACACCGTGAACATCATGCGGAAGGTCAGCTCGGTATCCCTTCCGTAACCGTGTTGCCTCATCCAGAACCCCCGCTCAAGTAGACTTCTTCCTACCCGTTATTGCCATCACGACTCCATCGCGCATTATACGAAATTATACACCAGCGTTCAGTTTGAAGCGGAAACGGTCCGGCGGTATCACGTCCGCCGCTTCTCTGGTACCATGTTCGCTCACGTTTGCACACCCGCCGCGGCTTCCCGTCCGCAGCCAGGAGGACCCCCAGCTTGCAGACCCTGTTCGGCATAGACACCGACGTTCTCATGGTCGTCGTGCTCTGCGCGCTCGTCGGCATACTCGCGGCGCTCGGCTTTACGGCGCTATTCAACCGCGTCATGCTCAAGATAGGCGTCCGAAACCTGCCCAGGCGCCCCGCGCAGACGGCCCTCATCGTCGTCGGCCTCATGCTCAGCACGCTCATCATCTCCGCCGCGCTCGGCACCGGCGACACCATCTACTACAGCATACGCCACAGCGTCGTCGAAGGGCTGGGCGAGATCGACGAAGTGCTCGCGCCCGGCGATACCGAGCAACCCGACCTGCGCGGCGACCCCTACTTCCCCATCGAGCGTTTCGACGCGCTCGCCTCCGAGCTTGAGGGGGACGCCGACGTCGATGGCCTGGCTCCCTCGATCTCCGAACAAGTGCCTGCGGTAAACCCCAAAAGCCGCCTCAGCGAAGGCAGAATGCGCGTTTTCGCCATCGACCCGGCAAGGCTGGGCGTGTTCGGCCCCGTACTGGACGTCGATGGCAACGAGGCGCGGCTGGAAGACCTGGGCGAGGGCGAGGCCTACTTCAACGAAGAGGCCGCTGACGAACTGGACGCCTCGGCTGGCGACACCATTGTCCTCTACACCCAGGCAGGCGAGACCTCGCTGCGCGTGCTCCGCGTGGTCCGGGACGGCGGCCTGGCCCGCCGGGAGCCGACCGCGCTCCTCACGCTCGACGCGGCCCAGCGCATGTTCGACAAGCCGGGCCAGATCAACACCATTCTGGTGTCCAACCGCGGCGACGGCGAGGAGGGCGCGGAGCTGAGCGACGAGGTTACCGAGCGCCTGCGCGGCCTGTTGACAGACCGCGCGGCCGCCGAGGGCATCATCGCCCTCCTGTCGGACCCGGCTGTGCTGGACTCGCTGAACGACGCGGCCGCCGACCTAGAGCCGGAGTCGTTCCGCGAGGACGTTCGGGAAGCCGCGTCACTGCTCCGCGCGGGCGAGGCCACGCCCGAGCTAGTCAGCCTCCTTGCCGAGCAGGGCGTGGCGGCGCAGCTGCTGTTGGCCGTCGAGCGCGCAAAGGGCCGGGAGGCCGCGTTCCAGGCGTTCGGCCTCTTCTCTCAACTCAACTCGCTTGCCGTTCGCCCCATCAAGAAGCAGTTTCTGGAGTTGGCCGACCAGGTATCCAACGCCATCACCTCCATATTCGTCATACTCGGCACCTTTTCCGTCATCGCCGGCGTCATGCTCATATTCCTCATATTCGTCATGCTGGCCGCCGAGAGAAAGCCGGAGATGGGGATAGCCCGCGCCGTCGGTATGAAACGCCGCCACCTGGTGCAGTCGTTCGTGTACGAGGGCATGGCCTACGACCTGGCCTCCGCGCTGGTGGGCGCGCTGCTCGGCATAGGCGTCGGAATGCTCATGGTCGCGGGTATGGCGGCCATCTTCGCCGACGACAGTCAAGGCTTCGAGCTCGCGCCCAGCTACACCCTGCGCAGCTTCATCATCGCCTACAGCCTCGGCGTGGTCCTCACGTTCGCCACCGTGCTGGTATCGTCGTACCGCGCCAGCCGGCTGAACATCGTGGCCGCCATTCGCGACCTGCCGGACACGCTCCAATCGACGCAGAGCGAGTCGCGTCTGCGTATGGTGCTGCGCTCGGTGGGGCGGCCCGTGTTCTTCATCGTGGCCGCCTACCGCGACCTGCGTTCCGGCAACCGATGGGCCGCGTTGGGGCGGTTCGCGCTCGCCGTGCTGTGGGTCGTCTTGTTCCCCATCTGGATTGCGGACGTGGTCTGGTCCGTCGCCAGGATATGCGCCGCCGCGCTCACCCACGGCTGGCTTACATTCGTCGTGGGCGCGCTACTGGTAGTCCTGGGACTCTGGAGCGAGCAGGCCGCGCCTTTCACCATCGGCGTGACGACTGCCCTCGTCGGCATCGGCCTGATGTTGCGCGGCCTGTACACGCGCCGGAACTGGAGCGCGCGGGCGCAGAATGACCTTACCGCCGCGGCGATAGCCGCAGTGTGCCTGTTCTGGCTGGTGGTGGGCGTAACCCAGTCCCAGACCTACACCGTCGTGCTGAGCCTCGCGGTCGCCGGATTCGAGGCGATTCGCCAGTTGTCCCTCAGAAAGCAGGCCGTCAACATAGAGCGGGAAGACAAACACGCTTTCACCTTCGTCGGGTTATCGATCATCCTCTACTGGATAACGCCTTTCGACGCTCTCGAGTTCGTGTTGCCGGAGCTTAGCTCCAACATCGAGATGTTCCTCATTTCGGGCGTGTGCATGGTCGCGGCCGCCGTGTGGATTGTCATCTACAACGCCGACCTCATCACCGGCGCGCTCGCCTGGGCGCTGGGCCTGTTCCCCCGCCTGCGTCCCGCAATCAACACCGCCATCGCCTACGCGCTCTACTCCAAGATACGCACCGGCCTCACGCTCGCCATGCTGTCGCTGGTCATATTCACGCTCATTGTCATGTCCGCGCTCACACAGTCCTTCGGCCAGGCGCTGGAAGACGTGGACTCCGTAACCGGCGGATGGGACGTGTCGGCGTTTTCCAACTACAGCACGCCTGTGGACGACTTCCGCGGCGGCCTCGCCGCGACGCTCGGCGACCGCGCGGGCGACGTAACCGCCGTGGGCGCCTACAGCACGCTGCCCGTGGAGGCGCGTCAGCCCGGCGCGGAATCGCAAGAGTGGAAGGAGTACAGGGTGCAGGGCGCGGACGCGGAGTACCTTGAACAGACCCAGTATACGATCCGGTTGATGAGCAGCGAGTACGGCGAGACGAGCGAGGACATATGGGCCGCGGTGCGAAACGATCCCAGCCTCGCGATAGTGGACCAGTTCGCCGTGCCCTCCCGTGGCGGAAGCTTCGGCCAGATAGGCGGTCCGGAGTTCAAGATGGAAGGCTTCTACGTCGAGGACGACGAGATGCCCGCCACCCGCATCGAGCTACGCGACGCCCGCACCGGCAACGTCGCCACGGTGACCGTGATAGGTGTGTTGGACGCCCTGGCGGACCGCTTCGGCCTCATAGTAACGTCGAAGTCCGTGCTCGACCAACTCGCCGGTGAGCCGGTGCCCTACACTGTGCACCGCCTGAAGCTCAGCCCGGGCGCTGACGCCGCGGCGGTTGCGCGTGACGTGGAGGCCGCCTTCCTCGAGAACGGCCTGGAGACCACCGTACTCGCCGAGGAGCTGGCCGAGGACCGCGAGGCCAACGTCGCTATCAACCGCCTGTTGCAGGGCTTCATGGCCACGGGCCTGCTGGTGGGCATAGCGGCACTGGGCGTGATCAGCCTGCGCGCCGTCGTGGAGCGCCGCCAGCAGATCGGCGTCCTCAAGGCGATAGGCTATCGGCGCAACATGATCCTGGCGAGCTACCTCATCGAGTCGTCCTTCATCTCGCTGCTGGGCATACTGATAGGCGTCGGCCTCGGAACGCTGCTGTCCATAAACCTCGTGGACGATATCGCGCGGGAGGTGCCGGGGCTGACGTTCACCGTCCCATGGGGCGAGCTCGCCGTCATAGTCGTCTTGGCCTACGTGTTCTCGCTGCTCACCACCTTCGTGCCCGCGCGCCAGGCCGCCGGCATCTACCCCGCCGAGGCCCTGCGCTACGCCTAGAGCACTCCGCATTTCCCCTCTCCCTTGATGGGAGAGGGCCAGGGTGAGGGTGAACAACCAGATAATGTGGCAAACCGTCGGTCACGACAAAGCGATAGGCTCCCTGAAACTCGCCGTCGAGAGCGGCCGGCTTTCCCACGCCTACCTGCTCACCGGCCCCCCGCGAGTCGGCAAGCGCACCCTCGCCCTGGACATCGCGCGCGCCGTCAACTGCCTGGAATCGTCCCGCCCCTGCGCGAGCTGTAGCCAGTGCGACAGGATAACCCAGGGCCTGCACGCGGACGTTTACGTCGTCGGACTTCTCCCTTTCGAGTCCGACGAGACCCGCACTCGAACCGCGATCAGCATCGACCAGGTCAGAGAAGCGCAGAGGATGGCCGCCCTCAAGCCATACGAGGGCGCGGGCCGGGTCTTCATCTTCGAGAATGCCGAACTCCTCAGCGAGCAGGCCGCCAATGCCCTGCTCAAGACCCTCGAGGAGCCGCCCGACCAGGTTACCCTGGTACTGCTTGCCACCGCGGCCGAGCTACTGCCCGAGACCATCGTCTCAAGGTGCGCCGTGCTCAAGCTGCGGCCGCTCAGCCGCGCGCTCATCGCGGAAGTCCTGCGAGACGCCCACGGCGCGGCCTCCGAGCTGGCCGACCGCATCGCGGTCGCGTCGGGAGGCAGCCTCGGCTGGGCGCTCGAGGCCCTGGCCGACCCGTCCCTCTTGGAAGCGCGCGCCGAGCAGCTCGAGGAGTTGCTCGCAGCCACCTACGGAACCCTTGAGCGGCGGTTTGAGCTGGCGTCCGGCCTTGCCACTCGCTTCACCAGGGATCGAGGCGACGCCGGTCGGAGACTCGCGCTCTGGCTCGGATGGTGGCGCGACGTAATGGTGGCCAATCGCGGAGCGCCCGAGCTGGTCGCCAACGCCGACTACCGACGGCAGATCGACGCCGCGGCCGCCTCCCTGGCTCCGCAGCAAGTGACGGACGCGATCACCGCCATCAACGAGGCCTGGGATCGTCTCGAGGGAAACGTCAATCCCAGGCTCGCCCTCGAGGGACTGATGCTCCGGCTCCCCAGGCCCGACCGATGAGCCGAGCACGGAAGAGAGCCTATCGTGGGCACCCTTAGCCACAGATTGGAGAGCAGTGAAATGCCCAACCCCGCAGGAGTCCGATTCGAGTCTTCCGGCCCGGTACACTACTTCGACGCCGGCGGCATTCCACTGGAGAACGGCGACCGCGTTCTTGTCGAGACCGACGGCATCCCGCGAGAGGGCACGGTCGTTTTCAGGCCCGACCAGGTTCTTTTCTCAGACCTCCGCGGGCCCATGGGCCGCGTCATTCAAAAGGCCGAGCGGTAACCCAGCGTCCAATCCAGCGCTTGCAACGGCCCCCACCCGCGCGCTACAATGTCCGCCGACGAAGAAGGACGCGCCGCTGCTGGCGCGCCCTGGCCCCTTTAAGGCAGTCCGGCGAGGCTGGCAAGGGCAATCGAGCGAATGCGTCCGGACGCGGCGGCTTCCAGCCGAAGTTCGCCATCCAATGCACCGGAGCCGCGCGAGACCTCTTGCCGCCAGGCGA
The DNA here is from genome assembly GCA_965204815.1 of Dehalococcoidia bacterium. Taxonomy (GTDB): domain Bacteria; phylum Chloroflexota; class Dehalococcoidia; order Lucifugimonadales; family CATOSD01; genus CATOSD01. The sequence goes on along the minus strand of OZ242014.1, from coordinate 1,644,224 downwards.
GAGGTTTTTTTGTGAGAACCGCCATTGCCGCCGCACCACGCGAAGAGGTGACGGCTCCGTGACGGGCGCGGTCGAAGAACGGATCATACTGTCGTCCGAGCAGACGCGGCGGGCGCTCGCGCGCATCGCGCACGAGGTGCTCGAACGCAACGGAGGCGGCTCCGACGTCGTATTCATCGGCCTGCACACGCGCGGGGTCCACCTTGCCCACCGGCTGGCCGCCTACCTCTCCGACTTCGAGGGTATCGACCCGCCGGTGGGCGAGCTAGACATCGGCCTCTACCGCGACGACCTGTCGGGCGGTACTCGGCCCGCCCTGCGCCACACCCACATCCCTGTCGACCTGCGCGGCAGGCGCGTCGTCATCGTCGACGACGTCCTCTACACCGGACGCACCATCCGCGCCGCCATGGACGCCATCAATGACTTCGGCAGGCCCGAGCAGATTCAGCTCGCCGTGCTGGTCGACCGCGGACACCGCGAACTCCCCATCCGGGCAGACTACGTCGGCAAGAACGTGCCCACCTCCCGTGACGAGGAGGTGGACGTCCGGGTCACAGAGATCGACGGCTCTGAAGAGGTGGCCATCGTAAGGAGGCCCATCACATGATCGCCTCCCGCCAGACCGCCGCAACGTCGACAACGGATCGGAACGTGCCTCCCCGCAGACACCTGCTCGACCTCGACGACTTCACCGAGGCCGAGATAGAGTCCGTACTGCAAAACACGGACGTGATGCGGGAGGTCCTGCGCCGAGACATCAAGAAGGTCCCCACCCTCCGGGGCAAGAGCATCATCACCCTGTTCTACGAGGCCAGCACCCGCACCCGAGTCTCGTTCGAGCAGGCCGGCAAGATACTCAGCGCCGACGTAATCAACGTCTCCAGCGGTGGCAGCAGCGTCGAAAAGGGCGAGTCTCTCTACAACACCGCCCTCACCATCCAGGCCATGAACGCCGACATCATCGTCGTCCGCCACCCCCACTCCGGCGCGCCCCACTTCATGGCCCGCCTCCTCGACTCGTGCGTCATCAACGGCGGCGACGGGGCCCACGCCCATCCCACGCAGGCGCTCCTCGACCTGTACACCATGAAGCGTCACCTGGGACACATACGCGGCGCAAAGGTCGTCATCGTCGGAGACCTGCTCTACTCCCGCGTCGCGCGCTCCAACCTCTGGGGCCTGGTCAAGATGGGCGCCGAGGTCGTGCTCTGCGCCCCGCCCACGCTAGTGCCGCCCGACTTCCTGGACGGCTACAGGTCGCGGCCCGGCCATCCATTCGCCTCAGTCCAGATAGAGACCAGCGTCGAAAAGGCGTTGGAGGGCGCCGACGTGGTGATGGCCCTGCGCCTCCAGTTGGAGCGTCAGCACGGAGGGCACTTGCCCACGCTCAGGGAGTACTCGCGCATGTACGGCATCACCGCCGAAAGAATGAAACTCGCCAAGCCCGACGCGCTCGTCATGCACCCCGGCCCAATGAACGAGGGCATCGAGATAGCCCCCGACGTTGCCCACGGCGCAAGGTCCGTAATCGAAGAGCAGGTCACCAACGGAGTAGCCGTGCGGATGGCCGTCTTCTACGCCGTCGCCACGCCCAACAGAGAACAGTGAGCCTTCCAACTGGTCCCCTCTCCCTTGATGGGAGAGGGTCAGGGTGAGGGTGAATAGAGACAACATGCAACCAATCCTGATCAAAGCCGGCAGGGTCATCGACCCGGCCCAGAACATCGACCGGACCGCCGACGTCCTCATCTCCGACGGCGTGGTGCAGGCCGTGTCCCCCCACGTCGACCCGCCCGAAGGCTGCGCCGTCATCGACGCCTCCGGCCTAGTCGTCGCCCCCGGCTTTATCGACCTCCACTGCCACCTTCGTGAGCCTGGCTACGAGGATAAAGAGACCATCGCCACCGGCACACTCGCCGCCGCCCGCGGTGGGTTCACCACCGTCTGCGCCATGCCGAACACCAACCCCGCGGTAGACACCGCTTCCGTCGTCGAGTTCGTGCTGCGAAAGGCCCGCCAGGAGGGTGCGGTCCGCGTGCTCTCCATCGGCTGCATCACCAAGGGCAGCCGCGGCCGCGAGCTCGCGCAGATGGGCGAGCTCGCCGAGGCCGGCGCGGTCGGATTCAGCGACGACGGCAACCCGCTCGCCGACTCCAACCTCATGCGCCAGGCCCTCAGCTACAGCGCCGCATTCGGCCTGCCCGTCATAAACCACTGCGAGCAGCCCGAGCTGTTCGAGGGCGGCTCCATGAGCGAGGGCTGGGTAGCCAACAGGCTCGGCCTGCCCGGCATCCCCAACGCGGCCGAGGACATCATGGTCGCCCGCGACATCAAGCTGGCCGAGTTGACCCGCGGCCGCTACCACGTCGCCCACCTGAGCACCGCCGCCTCCTTGGAGTTGGTCGTCGACGCCAAGCGAAGGGGCCTGGACGTGACCTGCGAGGTAACGCCACACCACCTCACGCTCGCCGACGACGCGATCCTCGGCATCGGCGCAAACGGCCCGTTCGATCCGCTGACGCCGGACGCCTACGACAGCCACGCCAAGGTCAATCCGCCGCTGCGCGACCGCGCCGACGTGGACGCCCTCGCCGAGGGTCTGGCCAGCGGCGCAATCGACTTCATCGCCACCGACCACGCCCCCCACAACGCCGTCGACAAGACCTGCACATTCCAGGATGCCGCGTTCGGCATCAGCGTCCTCGAGACAGCGTTCGGCTCCCTCATGTCGCTGGTCCACGCCGGCACAATCTCATTGCCCCTGCTCATCGAAAAGCTCACCCACGCCCCCGCCCGCTTCCTGGGTCGCCCCGACCTCGGCACGCTGCGCCATGGCGCCCCCGCCGACGTCGTGCTCCTCGACCCCAACGCCGACTGGACCGTGGACGCCGCCCAGTTCGCCTCCAAGGGCAAAAACACCCCCCTCGACGGCCAAACCCTTCGGGGCAAGGTTGTGGCGACTCTGGCAGAAGGAGCAGTGCGCTACAATGCCTTGGCGCAAACGAAGGGGGCCGAACAATGAAAGACGCGGAAATGCTTCAAAGAATCAGCCTCAACCCCAAGGTCATGGTGGGCAAACCGGTCGTATCGGGAACCCGCCTCACCGTCGAGTACATCCTCAACCTGTTGGCGCACGGCCAGACCCAAGACCAGATCATTGAAGAGTACCCGGGCCTCACGCAAGACGACATCCAGGCCTGCCTGCTCTTCGCCTCTCGCGCCATGCAGGACACTACCTTCATGCCCCTGACCACTGAAGAGGCGTGAGTGAGATTTCTCGTCGATGAGTGCGCTGGCCCTGCCTTGGCCCAATGGTTGAGGGATCGCCAGCACGACGTGTTCTCAGTATATGAACAAGCGCGGGGGATGGATGACGACCTCATACTGGAAAGGGCCCAACTGGAGAACAGGATTCTCGTTACGTCCGACAAGGATTTCGGCGAAAAGGTCTATCGCGAGCGGCGCCCTCACAACGGTGTGATTCTCTTGCGACTGCGAGACGAAAGAAACACTGTCAAAATCAACGCGGTTAGGACTCTGCTCGACAACCACGCTGGGACGTTGCAAGGCCAGTTCATCGTAGTCTCAGAAACGAGAGTCAGGGTCGCCCGCAATGGTTCCGACTCATGAACACTTGCTCGCCGAAAGGCGATGAGAACATAGCCAACAAGGAGGAACAGTCGCTCCGCCCGATTGGGCTATGCGCTGGCGAGTTCACAGTGCCCGACGACTTCAACGATCCACTCCCCGAGGACATTCTGAGGGCGTTCGAGGGCGACCGCAACAAGAGGACTGGCAATGGAAGAAATCAAGATCTGGGCAATTGACGGCTCCGACGTAACCGAGGTCCAGCGCACCGACCAGACAGAGTCTGAGCAGTGGCTCGAAGACAATCTCGTCAGCAAGCCGGAGTTGCTGATACCCGGCCTGACGTTGGTAGGCCGCCAGACCCAGACCGAGGGCGGCCCGCTGGATCTGCTCGGCGTGGACAGCGACGGCCGCCTAGTTGTGTTCGAGCTCAAGCGCGGCACGCTGTCCCGCGACGCAGTGGCTCAGATAATCGACTACGCCTCTTACCTCGAAAGTATGAATCCCGATGCACTCTCAAACTACATCGCCACTAGGTCGGGCGAGAACGGCATCGAGAAGATCGAGGACTTCGGCGAATGGCATGCTGAAAACACGGCCGCCGAAAGCCTAGACTCGCTGTTGCCCCTAAGGATGTTTCTGGTCGGGCTGGGCGTCGACGACAGAACGGAACGTATGGTGAGTTTCCTTGCCGACAACGGCGTGAACATAACGCTGCTGACATTCTACGGATTCGTTCAGGATGGAAAGACTCTCTTGGCGCGACAAATTCGCGTTGAAGGCACAAGAGAGGCCGCTTCACATGGCGTAGTAGAGACCTTAAGCTATGCGGAACGATTTGAGAACTTGCTCAACTATGCTGGGCAACAGGGCGTCAGGTCCTTGTTTACTGAAGTCCAGGAGATGTTTCGGGAACATTGGCACTCGCCCAGCATGAGGATAAACAAAGGCCAGCAATCTGCCAACATGTTGCTCCGTGTGAGGAATGAGTCTGGAAGGCGTCGGTCTCGCCAGTCGGTTTACATGTACCCAGAGGAAAGCGCCGTCATCGTGCAGTTCTTTGCCTACCTTACACAGATGTGCGAGCACGTTTTCCGGTCCGACGTAGCACCCATCCCATACGAAGGTAGTACTAGGGAAGGGATCACCTTTAGACTGCGGACGGAGGACTGGGAAACTCATGGGGAGGCGTTCGGTAGACTCGCTGGACAGGTTTATGAAAGTGTCCAAAAGTATAATCGCGGTGAAAGCGATGCCTCATCTGACGGTCAAACCGAGTAGTTACGTGTGCTCCAAAGTAGGGTTTCATGTCAGTTCCATTCTGCCCCAACTGCGATGGGCCTCCTCACCGACTTTCCCCTTAGCCGGGAGAAGATTGATAAGAGAATGACCACTCCCGCACACCTAGTCCTCGAAGACGGCTCCTCATACCGAGGCGAAACCTTTGGCGCGCGCGCCTCTTCCTACGGCGAGGTCGTCTTCAGCACGTCCATGACCGGCTACCAGGAGATGCTCACGGACCCCTCCTTCGCCGGCCAGATAGTCATGCCCACCTACCCGCTCATCGGCAACTACGGCATCAACGCCCGTGACGTCGAGTCCCGCCGCGTCCAGGTGTCCGGCTTCGTCGTCCGACGACACGACACGCGGCCCAGCCACTCCCTGTCCGACATGACCCTGCACGAGTACCTCGCCGCACAGGGCATCCCCGGCATCGCCGGCGTCGACACCCGCGCCATCACCCGCCGCCTACGCAGCCGCGGCGTCATGATGGGCGCCATCGCCGTGGACGAGTCCCCAGACGAGGCGCTCCGCCGCATCGCCGAGACGCCTCCATACGTCGATCTCGACCTCGTAGCCCAGGTGAGCACCGCCAGCCCCTACGACTGGGACCAGCCGCTCGCGTCACTGCTGCGCCAGCCCTCGCCGTCCGACGCGCCGCGCCCGCCCCGCATCCTCGTCAGCGACTACGGCCTCAAGTACAACATCCTCCGCATGCTGCGCTCCCGTGGCTGCGAGGTCGTCGCCATGCCCGCCGCGGCTTCCGCACAGGATGTGCTGGACCGCCGTCCCGACGGCGTCCTGCTCTCCCCCGGCCCCGGCAACCCCGAGCTGCTCGACTACGCCGTCGAGACCGCCACCGGCCTCCTCGGCCGCGTGCCCATCCTCGGCATCTGCCTCGGCAACCAGGTCCTGGGGCGCGCGTTCGGAGGCAGCACCTTCAAGCTCAAGTTCGGCCACCGCGGCGCCAACCACCCCGTCCGCGACATCTCCACCGGCCGCGTATACATCACCTCCCAGAATCACGGCTTCGCCGTCGACGCCGACAGCCTGCCCGCCGAAGTCGAGGTCAGCCACGTCAACCTGAACGACGGCACCGTCGAGGGCCTGCGCCACCGCTCCCTCCCCGTCATGAGCATCCAGTACCACTCCGAGGCCTCCCCAGGCCCCCTCGACAACGAGCAGGTCTTCGACCGCTTCCTTGACATGATTGCTGAAGGCACCAGCTAACAACGTGAATTGACTACGATAGAGGGAATCAGATAGTGACCACCACCCCCCAAAAAGTCCTCGTCATCGGCTCCGGCCCCATCGTCATCGGCCAGGCCGCCGAGTTCGACTACGCCGGCACCCAGGCCTGCCGCGCCCTCCGCGAGCAGGGCGTCACCACCGTGCTCGTCAACTCCAATCCCGCCACCATCATGACCGACGAGGGCATCGCCGACGTGGTCTACGTCGAGCCCCTCACACTGGACGTGATCACCCGCATCATCGCCGCCGAGCGCCCCGACGGCATACTCCCCACCCTCGGCGGCCAGACCGGACTCAACCTCGCCGTCGAGCTTGCCGACGCGGGCGTGCTCGAAAAGTACGGCGTCCGGCTGCTCGGCACCCCGCTCGACACCATCCGCAAGGCCGAGGACCGCGACCTCTTCCGCTCGCTCCTCATGGAGTTGGGCGAGCCGGTGCCTCCCAGCATCATCGTCGAGTCCATGGACGAGGCCCGCGCCGCGCTCGCCGACCTCGGCCTCCCCCTCGTGGTGCGCCCCGCCTACACCCTCGGCGGCACCGGCGGCGGCATCGCCAACACCGAGGAGGAGTACGACGCCATCGTCAGCAGCGGCCTCGCCGCCAGCCCCATCAGCCAGGTCCTCGTCGAACGCTCCCTCGTCGGCTGGAAGGAGATCGAGTACGAGGTGATGCGCGACGCCGCCGACAACTGCATCACCATCTGCAACATGGAGAACATCGACCCCATGGGCGTCCACACGGGCGACAGCATCGTCGTCGCGCCCAGCCAGACCCTGACCGACAAGGAGTACCAGATGCTCCGCTCGGCCAGCCTGCGCATCATCCGCGCGCTCGGCATCGAGGGCGGCTGCAACGTCCAGTACGCCCTGGAGCCCAGTTCGCTCGTCGGCGACACCCTTCCCAACGGCGGCCGCGCCGAAAGCCCCTACTACGTCATCGAGGTGAACCCCCGCGTCAGCCGCAGCTCCGCGCTCGCCAGCAAGGCCACCGGCTATCCCATCGCCCGCGTCGCTGCCAAGATCGCCGCCGGCCAGCGCCTGGACGAGATCACCAACGCCGTCACCCAGAAGACCACCGCCGCGTTCGAGCCGGCCCTCGACTACTGCGTCGTGAAGATTCCCCGCTGGCCGTTCGACAAGTTCCCCACCGGCGACCGCTCCATCGGCACCCAGATGAAGGCCACCGGCGAGGTGATGGCAATAGACCGCACCTTCGAGTCCGCCTTCCAGAAGGCCGTCCGCTCGCTCGAAATCGGCAGCCGCGACATCCTCTGGGAGTCCGGCTCGCAGTCCGCCGCTTCCCGGCTCGGCCCCAGCGACGAACGCCTGTGGGCGCTGTTCGCCGAGCTGCGCAAGGGCGTCAGCCCCGAGGACCTCTCTCGCCGAACCGGCATTGACTGCTGGTTCACCCGCGCCTTCCAGGCCATCACCGATATGGAAAGCCGGCTGCTCACATCCAACCTGGACCGCGACCTGCTCTGGGAGGCCAAGCGGCTCGGCTTCCCCGACGCCGTGGTCGCCCACCTCACCGACTCGTCCGAGCAGCGCGTCCGCCGCCTCCGCCACGACTGGGACATCCGCCCCGTCTACAAGATGGTGGACACCTGCGCCGCCGAGTTCGAGGCGGTCACGCCCTACTTCTACAGCACCTACGAGCAGGAGAACGAGGCCGAGCCGACCCCGCGCGCCAAGTCGCTCGTCGTCGGCAGCGGTCCCATCCGCATCGGCCAGGGCATCGAGTTCGACTACTGCTCCGTCCACGCCGCCTGGGCGCTGGACGAGGAGGGCGTCGAGAGCATCATGGTCAACTCCAACCCAGAGACCGTGTCGACCGACTTCGACACCAGCAGCCGCCTCTACTTCGAGCCGCTGGACGAGGAGAGCGTCCGCGACATACTGGAGAACGAGGCCATCCTCACCGGCGACAACGAGGTCGAGTTTCCCGCGTCGATCGTCCAGTTCGGCGGCCAGACCGCCATTAACCTGTCCCAGGCGCTCGACCGGGCCAACATGCCCATCCTCGGCTCCACCGCGCGCTCCATCGACGTCGCCTCCGACCGCCAGTTGTTCGAGGAGTTCCTGCACCGCGTCGGCATCCCCAACCCGCCCGGCACCACCGTCGCCAACGTCGAGCAGGCGCTGAACGCCGCCGAGGAGGTCGGCTACCCCATCCTGGTGCGTCCCAGCTACGTGCTCGGTGGACGCGCCATGGAGATCGTGAAGAACGCCTCCGAGCTGGTGCGCTACATGGACAGCGCTTTCGAGGCCGGAGGCGGCCGCCGCGTCCTGATCGACAAGTACTTCGAGGGCCGCGAGGTGGAGGTGGACGCGGTCTGCGACGGCGAGGACGTGCTCATCCCCGGCATCATGGAGCACGTCGAGCGTGCCGGAGTGCACAGCGGGGACTCCATGGCGATCTACCCCGGCCTGACGCTCAGCGAGGACGAGGTCGACACAATCGTCGACTACACCACCCGCATCGCCAAGGCCCTCGGCGTTCGCGGACTGATGAACGTCCAGTACGTGGTCGTCGGCGGCCCCGCCTACCGCAGCCCCGCCAGCCTGCGGAGCGCCGGAGCGCCCGAGCAGACCGGCGTCTACGTCATCGAGGTCAACCCCCGCTCCAGCCGAACCATCCCCTTCATCTCCAAGGTCACCGGCGTCCCCATGGTCCGGCTCGCCGTGAAGGCCATGCTCGGCGCCAGCCTGAAGGAGCAGGGATTCGGCACCGGACTCTGGAAGCGCCAGCGCCTCGTCGGGGTCAAGGCGCCCGTCTTCTCCATGTCCAAGCTGCCCCAGGTGGACAGCTACCTTGGACCGGAGATGAAGTCCACCGGCGAGGTGATGGGCATCGACTACGACTTCCCGGCCGCCGTCGCGAAGGCCCTCATGGCCGCCGGGATGATGCTCCCGCCGTCCGGCTCCATCCTGCTCAGCATTGCCGACCGCGACAAGGCCGAGGCAGTGCCGCTGGTGCGCGACCTCGCGCGCGGCGGCTACACCATCTACGCCACCGGCGGCACCGCCGCAATGATTCGCGCCCTCAACATCCCGGTCGTCGCCATAGAGAAGGTGCTCTCCGGCGCCCACCCCAACGTGGTCGACGTCATCGAGAATGGGGTCGTCGACGCCGTGGTGAACACCGTCACCGGCGACCGCGAGGTTCTCCAGGACGGCTTCAACATCCGCCGCGCCGCCGTCGAGCGTCGCATCCCCTGCTTCACCTCGCTCGACACCGCCCGCGCCGCCGTCGAAAGCCTCGTCGAAGGCGAAATGCGCTACAACGTCGCCCCCCTCTCCACCTACCTCACCGGCGGCTGACTGGGCTGCCCGGCCAGCTAGTAGAACTCGTCGTCCTCGGTGACGATCCAGGGGCACACTCTTGTGGTGATCTGGCGACTCATGGGTGTCTGGTCGGTGTTCTTGCAGCCTTCCAAGTAGTAAAGCACTTCGTTGAGATTAGGCAGGAACGCGTCCTTCGGCAGAAGCTCGCGCATGAGGTCGATGATTTCGATCTCCGAGCGAGCGACGCGCTTCCACTGGAGATAGATCGCGAACGCGAACTCGTCGGCAGCGAGCTCGACGCGCTCCTTGACCAGCTTTCTGCGCAAGCTGAACACCATGCTTTCTATCGAGGGGGCCACTATCGCACCTCGATCAGGTTGTGGGCGTCGATGATGTTCTCGATGCGGCGCTGCAAGTGTTGGTCGTACTGCGCATTACGGGACTCGTTCATGACGATCCGGGCGGCCTGCAGGCGTATGCGGATGTCGTTGGAGTCGAGAGCGTCTTCGATGGCTTCGACGGCCTTGAGGGTTATTGCCTGAAACTCGGACTGGGAATATCGCAGGGTCTCTTCTCGCATTCGCTCGAGGCACTCGCGGAAGTTCTCGTCTTCGAGCCAGCGGTACAGGGTGTTGCGAGAGATGCCGGCGTTGCGGGCCTGCATGGTTATGGGGCCTGGCTCTAGCAGGCGCGGCAGGGCCGCGATCTGCCTCTGGGTCAGGTTCTCGGTAAAATCTGCGCGTTTCTGCATCATTCTGTGCGACTCCTAGCTGGGTGTGTCGTTGGTCATACTCAATTCTGTTGTGCCGACGTGGTCAATTCAGGGCATAACGGTTGCACCGTGTGGCAGAAGAGGGCAGGGGGCGGACGGGGGCCGACCGGCCGTGTCTTCGCTGCCGCCTGGGGCCTTTCCTGTTGAAGGCGGAAGGGCTTCCAGGCGCGGGGTCGGTCCCTCGCGTATGCTAGAATAGTACGTATGTGCGCCTGAGTCAAGAGGGTTGGCGATTTCGCCGGATCAGGGCGAGCTTGTGGGGAGAAATGGCGCAGGAATGGGGACTACGCGGCGCGTGCGCGAGGCGTGGGTGGGGCAGGGATAGGGAACGGGTGGGGCGGGAGGGTGACGGAATTCTCGGGGGGTGTGGGGGGCGCAGATGGGTTGGGAGTGACGGGCGGATTGCAGGAACGGTCGTGTGGGGACTCGGAGTGTTCTTGCCCCTATACACCTATTCCGGGCCAGAGTTCACTCTCAGCACTAGCTCGAATTCAAGCGTAGTCGACGGTGAAACATCGTTGACCGGAGTAGTCATGCTTGGATGCGTGAGTCTCGCTAGCCATGACAATGATGCCTTCTTCTGTTTGCCAAGCTTTCTATTGGCGATCCTCTTCGCGAATCGGTATCCACCTATCGTAGAACAACTGAGGATAGTGATTCATACAGCTATGGTCATTGATGAGAATTCGCAGCACGGCACGGTCGGTTGCGTCGAGCTCATTGTACGGACGCCTGAGCAGTTCGAGCGCATCCTTGAGGTCAGTATTGACGCGTTCCTGCTCGTTCCCGGAGTTGCGTGAGTAACCACACCGGAAGTCATGGTTGCGCTTGGAAGCGTTGCTGTCGTTGGGAGCCTCTGACCACAGATCCTCGCATGGGATGGTCATTAGGTAGTAAATCTCCAAGGAGTAGCCGAACTGGTCAGACAGTAACTTTCGCCACTCTCGTCGATCGTTGTCACTAAGCGCCTCTGATTGCAGTCGCTTAACGTTGTTAACTATCAGAGGCGACACGCCTTCCTTCTCCAAGTAGGCTGAGCAGTTCAAAAGCGCGAGATCCACAACACTATCGACATAATCTGAATTGACAAAGATAGGCCTCTCGAAACCCAAGACTGCGTCGTTGCCGTCTACATCGATGATGGCTGCGTCACTGTTCAAAGAGATGGAAATGGCGGATGCGAACTCTTCCGCCACCGGGCCGAACTCTATCTGGATTCTTGGGTCATCAACCGTCGCAGGCTCCCGAAGCCTCATGTACTCGGTCCCACCAATTGGATTCTCTACCACCAACTTAAGACCGGCGTTGGAACCTGGCTGTTGGTCGTCGACTCCGGGCGGCACGAACGTGATGATTGGCTCGTCAAACCGCACGATGAATCTGCTGTTGTCGCTTCCGGCCTCGCCCGAGAACGCAACCTCTACTATCTCGGGTATCCCAGGTATCAGGCCACTCCGCATGACGGAGGGCTGCTCGGAGAGAGGAGCAGGGGTATGCGTCGGCTCTGCGGCGAGAGCCGGCTTGACCAGGCTCGGAAGTCCCACGGAGGATTGCTGGGGGGAGGATCCGCTCCCCCTCACCTCTGATGCCGAATCAGGACTGCTCGCTTGAGTTGCTGAAGGGTCAGCCGTCGCGCGGTTGGCTGCTCCCGACGGGGACTGCGTGTCAACATCGGTGGGAGACGAATCGGAACAAGCCATCGCCAATGCCAGTGCCCACACGCACACCAACGCAGTTACAATCTTCAACAAGTTCCTGGCTCCTGCATAGTGGAGAGATTATAGCACTTTTCATTCCACACCTTGCCGCATGAGTAGCGTTGGACAGAGTCTCCGACCCTCAGGCAGGCTAGATGAAGGACGAACTCAGTCGCGGTTCAAGTCAGCACGGCCCGCGGCACCGACCGGGCCACGTCTGCCAGGGGTCACCTCAATTGGCGTGGGAATCAGCCACTCCGCTCTGGCCTTGACCGCGCCCCGAACCCGACCGTCCTGGGCCAGCTTGCGTACCCGCCGTTCCGATATACCCAACCGAGTTGCGGCCTCCCGCACGGTGACGTTGGCGACATCGTCGGAGGGGGCCTCGGATGCCAGCTCGAACTCGACGGGGTCGGCCTGCCTTAGCGTGCTTATCTCGTGGATGAGGAAGCCGATGACCTCGCCATCGTCATCCAATCGCTTTAGCACGCGCTCATCGTCGGTCGACGTGAAGTACCCCTCGCGGAACGCCCACAGCACCTCAAGCATGTCTCCTTCGTGGTCGTAGGAGACAAACACCTTCTTGCTGGTCATGGTTATTCTCCTTTGATTCTCCGGTCGAGATAGGCGGTGAGGATGAAGGAGCAGTGTAAATTGTTCCGCAAAGTATACCGCGTTAATCTCTTTGGGAGCTACCGCGGTAGCTCCTCCGCTCGTTCTGGTATACTCGGCGCCACTCGAAAGGCACGCTGTTGGCGAAATCAGGCTACATACTCGCGATCGACCAGGGGACGACCGGCACCACCGCGCTCGCCGTGGACCACGACGGCAGGGTCGCCGGCCAGGCCTACAGGGAGATCGCCCAGATCTACCCGCAGCCGGGCTGGGTGGAGCACGACCCGCTGGAGTTGTTCGGCTCCTGTGAGACGACGGTCGCCGAACTGCTGGACCAGAACGGCATCAGCCCCTCGGATGTCCGCGCCATCGGCATCACCAACCAGCGCGAGACGACCATAGTGTGGGAGCGCGCCACCGGCCGGCCGGTGTTCAACGCCGTCGTGTGGCAGTGCCGCCGCACGGCGTCCATGTGCGACGAGCTGATAGCCAGGGGCCTGGAGGACACGGTGCGCGCCAAGACCGGCCTGCCCATCGACGCCTACTTCTCGGCCACCAAGATACGCTGGATACTGGACGCCATCCCGGACGGCCAGCGTCGGGCCGAGGCGGGCGAACTGGCCTTCGGCACGGTGGATAGCTGGCTGCTGTGGAACCTGACCGGCGGCGCGGTCCACGCCACCGACACCAGCAACGCCTCCAGCACCATGCTGTTCGACGTGGACGCTCTGGCCTGGGACGACGAGCTGCTGGCGATGCTGGACATTCCCGCCGCGCTGCTCCCCACAACGGTGCCGGCCAGCCAGGTGTACGGCCACGCCGACCGTGGCCTCTTCTCCGGCCACGGGGTCCCTGTCGCCAGCATGGTGGGCGACCAGCAGGCGGCGCTGTTCGGCCAGGCCTGCTTCGAGCCGGGCATGTCCAAGAATACCTACGGCACCGGCTCGTTCGTCGTCCTCAACACCGGCGCGGAGCGCGTGGAGTCCGGCCACGGCCTCATGTCCATCGTCGCCTGGACCATGGACGGCGTGACCACCTACGCCCTGGAGGGCAGCATCTTCTCGACCGGCGCGACCGTGCAGTGGCTGAGAGACGGCCTCGAACTCATCGAAACTTCCGCGGACGTGGAGGCCCTCGCCGCGTCCGTGCCGGACAACGGCGGCGTCTACCTCGTGCCCGCCTTCACCGGCTTGGGCGCGCCCCACTGGGACATGTACGCCAGGGGCGCTATCGTCGGCATCACCCGGGGAACCCAGCGCGGCCATCTCGCCCGCGCTGCGCTAGAGTCCACCGCGTACCAGACCCGCGACGTGATGGGCGCCATGGAGTCGGATACCGGACTGCGTGTGCCCGTGCTGCGCGTGGACGGCGGCGGCGCGGCGAACGGCCTGCTGATGCAGTTCCAATCGGATCTTCTCGGCATCCCCATCGAGCGGTGCGCGGTACGGGAGACCACCGCGGTGGGCGCGGCCTACCTCGCCGGACTCGCCGTTGGCTTCTGGAAGGACACCGACGAACTGGCGAGCCACTGGTCCTCCGACGCCCGCTTTACGCCCCGGATGGACCCGGCCAGCGTCGACCGGCTCTACGAAGACTGGAAACGGGCCGTGAAGCGCTCCGGGTCCTGGGCCACCGCCTAGCGCGAGGCCAACCGTGCTCCGCAGCTCACTTGGAAAGAAGCGCATCGCAGGCGCCATCATAGGGCTGGCGCTGCTCGCCGCCTTCCTCGTCTTCAACCGCTTTCCCAAGCTCGACACCGTGCAGGAAGACCTCGCGGTCGTCAACGCGCCGGTCGTGGAGTGTTTCCAGGGCTTCTGCATCGAGACCGAGCCGGACACGCCGTTCGTCCAGCGCTGGTGGGATTTCTCCATCGAGTACATCCGCCTCGTAGCGGTGGGCATGACGTTCGCCTTCCTGATGGCCGGACTCACCGAGGCGTTCCTGTTCCCGAAGTCCGAGCGGGAGCCGCTCTCCGGCGGGGTCTGGAAACACACGCTGCGCGGCCTCGCCGTCGGGCCGGTGATGACGCTCTGCTCCGCCTGCATCGCGCCCGTGGCGGCGTCCCTGTGGCGGCGCGGCGCGGGCGTGGCCGGGGCCATCGCAACGGTGCAGGGCAGCGCCACGCTCAACGTGCCCGCGCTCGTCATGGTGGCGCTGGTCTTCTCGCCGATGCTGGGCGGCAGCCGCGTCGTCGTCAGCCTCGTGGCGGCGCTGCTGATCGGGCCACTCGTCGCGCTCGTCGTCCGCGAGCACGACCGGCACGGCGAGGATTCGCCGCAGCTCCTCGACGCCGACACGGACGAGCGCGCCTCCTGGGCGACGGTGCTCAAAGACGGCCTCCGCGACTGGGCGCGCCTGAGCCTGGGATACGCTGTCCGGCTCGCCCCCATAATGGCCGCCGCCGCTTTCGCCAGCGGCCTCGTCATCCAGTGGATCAGCCCGAACACCGTGTCCGAATTCCTGGGCAACGACGTGTCCGGCGTGGCGGTGGCCGCCACGGTGGGCGTCCTCATCAACGTGCCTCTGCTGTTCGAGATACCGCTGGTCGCGCTGCTGCTGCTGCTCGGCATGGGCGAAGCCCCGGCGGCCGCCCTGCTCTTCACCGCCGCCGCCGGTGGCCCCGCGACCTTCTGGGCGCTGGCGCGGTTCGTGCCCCGCAGGGCAATCGCCGCGTTCGCGGGCGCGACCTGGGCGTTCGGCATCGTCGGGGGCGTCGCCGTTCTTGGCGTGGCGGCACTGTATCCGCAGCTCCAGGGCGGACTCCGCCAGCCGGACGACGGTGCGCAGGTCCGCGCGGAGCGGGTCGTGGGCGCCGACCGCCTGGGCGTGGAGTCCCCTGCCCTGTCCCGGTCAACGCCGCGGGTCTCGTCTCCCTCGCCGCCGCTGGCTCCGTTCACGCCGGTGGCCCTGGACTTGCCCGGCGTCAGCGCAGCGGGCGTTGCCGTCTTCGATTACGACGGCGACGGGGACAGCGACATTTTCGCGGCGGCCGCGGCAGGCCGGGAAACGCGGCTCCTCCGCAACGACGGAGGGGGGCAATTCGCCGACGCCACTGCCGCGGCCAGACTCGCCAGTGGGACCGCCGGTACCGCGGTGGCGGCCTGCGACCTGGACAACGACGGCTACCGCGACCTCTACGTCGGAGCGCCCGCGAGCGCCGGCACCGACAGGCTGCTCCTCAACGGCGGGGACGGCGCCTTCACCGACGTCACCGGCGCGGCGTTCGGAGACGAGGCGAACGCCCGCGGCGCGACGAGCATCGGCTGCGCCGACGTGGACGGCGACGGCTTGCTGGACCTGTACGTGAGCAATGGCCCAACCCAGGCCACCGCAGGCCCGCACAACGCGCTGTACCTAAACAGCGGCGACCTCACCTTCGATGAGGTGGCGGAGGCCGCCGGGGTCCGCGGCGAACTGCCCGACGTGCGCGGGCTGGACGGACAGCCGGCGAGAATCGACAACTCCGAACCCATTGGACTAACGACGGCGGCGCTGTTCTTCGACCACGACGACGACGGCGACCCAGACCTGTGGATCGCCAGCGACGGCGACCGGCTGCGCGTCTACCGCAACGACTCCACGCCGGGCAGGCCGCGCTTCACGCCGGTCGGGAGGGAGCTGGGCGTGGACCGCGTCGGCGAATGGACTGGTATGGCGGTCGGCGACTTCGACGGTGACGCCGACCTGGACGTGCTGGTGGTCAACGGCGGCGCATACAGCCTGGCCGGACCCCCGCCGGACGACCCCAGCGGCGGCTGCGCCTACCACGCCCGGTTCAGCCTGGGGACGTGCCACCACATGCTGCTCAGAAACGACGGCGACGTGGGAGGGACGCCGCGCTTCGTGGACGTTGCCGGCGCCATCAGCATTTCGCGCGCCACCGGAGCGGCGGAAGAGATCGAGCCGGTCAGCGTCCATCCCTTCTGGCCGTCTCCGACCGGATTGGCGGCCTTCCCGCTCGGCCCGGGACCGGCGTTCCTCGACTTTGAGAACGACGCGGACCAGGACCTCCTGTGGCCATCATCCGGCGAATCTGCGAACGGCCAGGCGGGAGGAGTCTGGCGACTGTTGCGCGCCGCCGGGTACGCCTACGAGACGGCGGACGCGGACGCGCCCGGCGACGTCGGGCCGACCCTGGCCCTCGCGGACCTCGACGGGGACGGATACACCGACGTGCTGGCCGGAGACAGCGCCGCCTACGGAATCCCGGCTCAAGCGCTCATCAACGGCGGCGGCGGCAACAACTGGCTCCGGCTGCGGCTGGTCGGGCGCACGGCGCTCGGCGAGAGCGGCTCCAACGCGGACGGCGTCGGCGCGCGCGTGTACGTCGTCACCAGGCCGGACGCTGACGCGCCGCCCGTCGTGCAGGTGCGGGACATGCGCGCCGGATCCGGCCTCGGCTCCGACAGCGGCGCGGGCCTCGATTTCGGACTGGCCGAGGCGACGACGGCAAGCACCGTGCACGTCTTCTGGCCGAGCGGCAGGGTGCAGCGGCTCAGCGGCGTGGCCGCCAACCAGGTCCTCGAGATTTTCGAGCCGCCGGAAGAGTAGCGCCGGTTCTCACGCGTCCTCATGCGAAATCTCGGCCTTGACAACGGGCTTTCCGCTCTGATAGCGTTCGCGTGGAAGTGGACGTTTCCACACATAGCGAATTAGCCCAGAAACGCCCCGCGCTCGGCGTCTGCGCCCTGCGACGGGCGTTTTTTGGTGCGCCCTCATGAGCTCAACCGCCGCGGTGGTTCTGGCCGGTGGGCTGGGCACCCGCATGAAGTCGCGAGTCCCCAAGCCGCTGCACAAGGTCTGCGGCATCGAGATGGCCCGCCACGTCATCCGGGCCGCGCGCGGAGCCAGAATCGACCTGGTTACGCTGGTCGCCCCCCAGGACCGCTACTGGCTCATCCGCGATACCGTCGGCGCCTTCGCGTCCGTGGTCCGGCAGCCCGAGCCTCTCGGCAGCGGCGACGCGCTCTTGCAGGCGCGCAAGGCCGTTTCCGGCGCGGCCACGGTTCTCGTGCTCAACAGCGACGTTCCGCTCGTTCGTACCGAGACGGTGAACCGCCTCCTCGAGACGCACGCCGAAAGCGAAGCGGACGTGAGCCTGCTGACGTGCGTCGTCGACCGCCCGGACGGTCTCGGCCGCGTGATCCGGTCCGGCGACGGGGGTGTCCAGGCCGTAATCGAAGAGCGCGACGCGAGCGAGAGTGAGCTGGCAGTTCGCGAGATCAACTGCGGCGTCTACTGCTTCCGGGCATCCTGGCTGTGGGAGAACCTTCCGTCAGTCGAACCGTCTGGGAGTGGCGAAGTCTACCTGACCGGCCTGGTCGCCGCGGCGGCGGTGAAACAGGGCCGCGTCGTGGAAGCGGTCGCCACGCTCGACCAGGCCGAGTCCCTAGGCGTCAACGACCGCGTACAGCTTGCCGCGGCGGAGGACGCGATGCGCGCCCGCATCCGCGAGCGGCTGATGCTGGACGGCGTGACCATGCCCGACCCCTCCAGCGTCTACGTAGACGCGGGGCGTGCGCGTCGGAGCCGACACCGTCATCCTGCCCAACACGCACGTGCTCGGCCACTCCCGTATCGGCACAGACTGCGTGATCGGCCCGAACACCGTGATCGAGGATTCGGAGGTTGGCGCGGGATGCAGAGTGACCGCCTCGCACGTCGACGGCGCCATCCTCGCCAAGGGTGTGGAGGTAGGCCCCTTCAGCCGGCTGCGCCGCGGAACATACCTCGAAACCGGCGTCCACCTGGGCAACTTCGTCGAGGTGAAGAACAGCCGCCTGGGACCGGGCGCGAAGTCCGGCCACTTCAGCTACATCGGGGACGCCGACGTCGGCGCCGAGGTGAACGTCGGCGCAGGCACAGTGACCTGCAACTACGACGGCGAGCAAAAGCACCCCACGACGATCGGCGACCGCGCCTTCATTGGCTCCGGCACCATGCTGGTTGCCCCGGTCACCGTTGGAGAAGACGCGGCAACCGGAGCGGGCTCGGTGGTCACGCGGGACGTACCGCCGAACTCGATGGCCGCCGGAATGCCCGCGAGGGCAAGGCGGCGAGGCGGCTCCGGCGGGAGCCAGTCACCGTGACAGGCACTCCGAGCGCCAACGGCATCAGTGGATGACCTGACTTGGAGAGCGTAGGATTATACGGCGCGATAGCCACCGCGCTGACGCTTGCGATTTTCTTTGGTCTGGTGGTCGTGGAGACTTCCCTGGCGTCGGTCAGCTACGGCCGCGCCCTTCGGCTCGCAACTGAAGAGGCCAGGGGAGCCAGGGCGCTGGTCGCCCTGTTCGACTCGCCCATGGGACCCGTCATGGTGGTGCGCGTGATGTCGCTGCCGGCGGCGGTGGCTTGCGTGCTTGCCGGCATTGCCCTGGCCCTCGGCTATCTGGGTTCCTCCTGGGGCGCTGTGGCCCTCGTGTCCGTCTGCGTGGTCGTATCCATGGCCGGCCTGCACGTTGTTTCGATGTGGCTGGCCGCCAGGCACGGAGAGGCCGTCGCTTTGCGCGCCGCCGCCGGAGTAAGGGTGGCGGCGTTCGCGCTGAAACCGATACTGGCAGTGCAGGCAAGGCTGGCGAGTCGCGGCTCGGGGGCCGGTTCGGCCCAGCGCGTCTACTTCACCTCGGACCTGGGCCTGGGGCTGGAGGCCGAGAACGGCGAGCTCGACGAGCACGAAGTGCACATGATCCGCGGGATATTCCGCCTGGACCAGACGATAGCCCGCGTCATCATGGTGCCGCGTGTCGACGTGGTGGCCGCTGAGGTGGGACTGGACCTGGCCGAGTTGGCCAACCTTATGGTGGCGGAGGGCGGCCACAGCAGAATCCCCGTGTACGAGGGAGACCTTGACAGCATAGCGGGCATTGCCTACGCGAGGGACGTGCTGCGTGTGCTTAGCAGCGGAGAAGAATCCGGCGTCACCATTCCGGACGTCATGCGGCCGGCCCTATTCATCCCGGAGTCCAAGTCGCTCGAGGAGCTGCTCAGCGAGTTCCTGCAGGAGCGGGTCCAGATGGCGATCGTAGTCGACGAGCACGGCGGCGTGTCCGGGATCGTCACCCTCGAGGACCTGTTGGAGGAGATCGTCGGCGAGATTCACGACGAGTTCGACGTGTACGTGCCGGAGTTCGAACCGATAGGCGACAACCTCTACGCCATGGACGCCGGCGTAAGCATCGAGCGGATGAACCAGCTTCTGGGCGTCGCCGTGGAGAGCGAGGGCTTCGACACGCTCGGCGGCTTCGTCTTCAAGCAGCTCGGCAAGATACCGAGCCCCGGCGACGCCGTGGAGTACGACGGCATTCGAATAGAGGTGTCCTCCACCGTGGGCCGGCGGCCCCAGCGCCTAGTCGTCGAGAAGCTGTCGCCCTACCTGAGCGAGCCAAAGTAGGGGCGGCCAATCGACGGGGCGCCGCCTCGCATTCGCCCTCACCCTGACCCTCTCCCAGAGGGAGAGGGAACTGTTGGTCGCTAGCTGAACAGGTCGCGTATGCGTTCGCCGACGATGACCTCTTCGCCCTCGGCGAGACCGAACATGTGGATGACTATGTTCTCCTCGCCCTCGCGGACGCGCGTCCAGATGGGCGGATCGCCCTGCTTGAGCTTGTCGACCACGTCCTGGGCGCTCATGCCCGACACGCTCGGATCGACGCTCAGCTCCAGGCCGAACGGCTGGTGACCGATCACGTTGTCGAGCATGACGCTCTTGAGGCCCTTGTCCTCCGTGCCTCTCAGTATGCCCAACAGCGTCTGGCACCTCGCCTCGATGGAAGCGAGCCGTTCCTCGTGGTTCGTCGTCATCCAGTGCCGCACCGCGGCCACCGCGCCCACCATCTCCTGGCGATCCACCTTCTGCGGCCGGCCCACGCCCCTGATTCGGCGCCCCTCGTAGCCCACGAACGACTGGAGGGACAGCTTCTGGATCATCTCCTCGGTGCCCAGCGCGAGGCCGACGGACTGGGTCGCGCCCAGGTACTTCGCGGCGATGCACTGGAAGTCCGCGCCCATGCGAACGTACTTGCCGAACAGGTCCAGCGGGTAGATCATTCCGGCGGCGTCCACCGTCACCGGAAGACCCCGCGCGTGAGCGATCTCGATCGTGTCCTCCAGCGGGAGCGCGTTGGGGTCGATGTCCTGCTCCACGGCGTAGTAGTGCACCGCCGCCGTGTTGGGACCGATCGCCTCCTCCAGGTCGGCGCGCGTCGTGCGCTCGTCGCTCCCGTACTCGACGAGCTTCGCGCCCGCCAGCTCCAGGCACCTGTCGTACCAGTAGCGCTGCCGCCTCTGGATGAGAATCTCGTTCTTCATGCCGGTCGTGTCCGGAAGCTGCTGAATCTTCTCATCGTCGTCGCCCGCCATCACTGCCGCCGTCACGAGGGTCAGCGCCGATCCCGCGCCCGCGGTGATGTAGGCCGCCGGCACGTCGACCATATCGGCTATGGCCTGTCCCGCCTTCTCCTCCAGCTCCATCAGCGGCAGGTAGGCGGAGTCGGCCCGCTCCATGGCCTCCTTCACCTCCGGAATGGGGGACGAGCCGCCCAGCATTGTTACGCTTCCGATGGCGTTGATGATGGGCTTAGCCCCAAGCTCCCTGTAGATGTCTCCCCAATCTGAATCGGCCATTGCTGGTACGCTCCTCTCTCAGAATTCTCAGGGGCAAGTCTATCATGTTGCTGCTATAATGGCACTGGCGCTCTGCGCGTGTCCACGTGGCCGCGCCGGGCGATTGCGCCGCACCCAGCCAACCCGCGAGGCCACCCGCACAGTGAGCTACGGCGACCGCACACGAAACTCCGTTCCCTCCCACAGCAGGGTAGTCTTGAAAGTAGGCACGAGCCTGCTTACCGGAGGGACCGACAGGCTGGACCTCGAGATAATGTCAACCGTGGTCGGGCAGGTCGCCCGCGCCCGCGAGCTGGGATACGACGTGCTGCTCGTGTCGTCGGGGGCGGTGGCTGCCGGGCGCCACGTGCTCAAACTGAAGCCCGATAGCAAGGTGCTCACGCTGCGGCAGGCGCTGGCCGCCGTCGGACAGGGCCACCTGATGAACGCCTACGAGCAGCTGTTTTCCTGGCACGAGATACACGTCGCGCAGGCGCTGCTGTCGCGACGGGACCTCGTGGACCGGCTGGGCTACCTCAACGTGCGCAACACGCTGCTGGCGCTGCTGGAGCGGCGGGTCGTTCCCGTGATCAACGAAAACGACGTGGTGGCGGTGGAGGAGCTCGAGGGCGACGTGTTCGGCGACAACGACACCCTCTCGGCCATGGTGGCGAACCTGATCGACGCCGACCTGCTGGTGCTGCTGGGAGAGCTGGCGGGGCTGTACACCGCCGACCCGCACATCGACCCCGACGCGCGGCTCATTCCCTACGTCGAGCGGGCGGACAGCCACCTCGACGCCATCGCCGGCGACTCGTGGGACGGTCGCGGTCGCGGCGGGATGGCGACGAAGCTGTACGCCGCGCGGCTTGCCACGGCGTCCGGCATCAGCGTCGCGATGGCCAGCGGCAAGGAACCCAACGTGCTGCTGAGACTGCTGGAGGGAGAGGACATCGGCACCTACTTCCCGGCCACGAGCTCGAAGATGGAAAGCCGCAAGCGATGGATGCTGAGCGGCCTGTCCACGCGGGGGGAGATCGTGGTCGACGACGGCGCGGCCACGGTTCTGCGCGAAAGGCAGCGCAGCCTGCTTCCCGCGGGCGTCAAGAGAGTAAACGGCCCCTTCAACCGCGGGGACATCATTTCCATCATGGACGCCAGCAGCGTCCAGATTGCCTGCGGCATCACCAACTACGACTCCCACGAGGTGTCCAAGATCATGGGCATCCACTCGGGGCGTATCGTGGAAACCCTGGGCCACCAGTACGGAGAGGAAGTGGTCCACAGGAACAATATGGTGGTGCTGTAGTTGGTCGGCGATCGGTTTTCAAATTGTCGGTTGGTTAGTGGTAAGGGGTGCCAAGGTGATGGATGAGCTAACTGCTAAGGGCGATGCCGCCAGAGAGGCGGCACGACTGTTGGCGAAGGCCGGCGGCCAGGCTAAGAATGCGGCCCTAGAGAACATCGCCGAGGCCCTGTCCCGCAGGCAGAGCGAGATTCTCGCGGCCAACGAACAGGACCTGGAGTCGGGACGCCAGGCCGGGCTCAGCGACGCGCTGCTGGACAGGCTGATGCTCGATCCCGAAAGGCTGGCCGGCCTCGCGTCCGACGTGCGCGCCGTCGCCATGCTGCCCGACCCGGTGGGCGAGACGCTCGACATGCGCGAGATGCCCAACGGGCTCAGCATCGGCCGCCGCACGGTGCCGCTCGGCGTGATAGGCGCCATCTACGAGAGCCGACCCAACGTTACCATCGACATCTCGGCGCTGTGCCTCAAGTCGGGCAACGCGGTGATACTGCGCGGCGGCAGAGAGGCCGCCCACTCCAACGCGACGCTGGCGGAACTGGTCCAGGATGCCCTGGAGAAAGCCGGTCTGCCGCGCGACGCCGTGCAGCGAGTCGAGTCCACCGACCGGGCGCTGGTCGGGCGCATGCTCACCATGCGCGGCGTGATCGACCTGATCATCCCGCGAGGCGGACAGGAGTTGATCAACCGCGTGGCCGCCGAGGCCACCGTGCCCGCGGTGACGGGCGGCGTCGGCGTCTGCCACACCTACGTCGACAGGGCCGCAAACGTGGACATGGCGGTGAGCATAGTTCACAACGCCAAGGTGCAGCGTCCCTCGGTGTGCAACGCGCTGGACACCGTGCTTGTGCACTCCGCCATCGCCCCGGCGTACTTGCCACGGCTCGCCGAGGTGTTCGGCGAGGACGGCGTGGAGGCGCGGTGCGACCGGCGCGCGCTCAGCATCCTGGGGCCGACCGAGGCGCTGAAGGTGAGGCCCGCGACCGAGGAGGACTGGAGCACCGAGTTCCTGTCGCTGACCGCCGCCGTGAGGGTGGTGGACTCCCTGGACGAAGCGCTCGACCACATAGTCAGCTACGGCTCCGGCCACTCCGACGCCATCGTCACGGAGGACTACTCCGCCGCGATGCGTTTCCTGGACGACGTGGACTCCAGCGCGGTGATGGTCAACGCCTCCACGCGCTTCAACGACGGCGGCCAGTTCGGGCTGGGCGCCGAGGTCGCCATCAGCACGAACAAGATGCACGCGCGCGGGCCGATGGGGCTGCGGGAGCTCACCTCCTACAAGTGGGTCGTGCTGGGCAGCGGCCAGGTGCGTAGCTGATGGACAACTTCTACTTCGAACGCGAGTGCCGCACTCCCTACTCGGAGTGCTATGTGGTCCTGGAGGACGAACGTCCGGTCGGGCGGCTGGACATTCACTTCGCGGGCACCGTCATCCACTCCACGCTGAACGTGGAGGAGAGCCTGACCACGGAAGGGATACAGGACCTGATCGACCTGATCGACGACGAGCTGCTCGACTGCGTCGGCGTGAGCAGGCAGGAGATCATCTTCCACGTCCACCAGGGGCGGGACATCGGCGTGTTCAGCGCGCGCGACTTCGTGGACGGCAACGGCGGCCACGAGCGGCTGTAGGACTATCCGGCGCTTTCCAGCTCGCGCTGGCGCAGCTCGACGCGGCGTATCTTGCCGCTGATGGTCTTGGGCAGCTCCGTGACGTACTCCACGGCGCGCGGGTACTTGTAGGGCGCGGTCACGCTCCTGACGTGGGCCTGCAGGCTGCCTGTCAGCTCGTCCGACTCCACGTAGCCCGGCGCGAGCACGACGAAGGCCTTGACGATGCTGCCGCGTATGTCGTCGGGGCTGGCGACCACCGCGGACTCCGCGACGGCGGGGTGCTCGATGAGGGCGCTCTCCACCTCGAACGGGCCGATGCGGTAGCCCGCTGAGATGATGAGGTCGTCGGCGCGGCCCACGAACCAGTAGTAGCCGTCCTCGTCCACGTAGGCCTTGTCGCCCGTTAGGTACCAGTCACCGAACATGCACGACGCCATGGCGTCCGCGTCGCGCCAGTACTCCTTCATCAGCCCGACGGGCCGGTCGGGGGATACGCGCACCGCGATCTGGCCCTCCTCGTTGGGCCCCAGCTCGGCGCCGTCCTCGTCGATGACCGCGACGTCGTGGCCGGGCGTCGGCTTGCCCATCGAGCCGGGCTTGATCGGCATACAGCGGTAGTTGCCCACCAGCAGCACCGTCTCGGTCTGGCCGTAGCCGTCGTAGATGGTGAGGCCGGTGCCGTCCTCCCACTGCTTGATCACCTCCGGGTTGAGCGGCTCGCCCGCGCCGGTGCAGTGGCGCAGCGAGCTGAGGTCGTGCTTCGCCAGGTCGCCGAGCACCATCATGCGGTAGACGGTGGGCGGCGCGCAGAATGCGGACACGCCGTAGCGGGCCAGGATCCGCAGCGTGAGGTCGGGGTCGAAGCGGCCCTGGGCGTTGTGCTGGAGCACCGCCGCGCCCTCGGTCCACTGGCCGAACAGCTTGCCGTAGGCTGTCTTGGCCCAGCCGGTGTCGGAGATGGCCCAGTGGATGTCGGTGGACTTGAGGTCGTGCCAGTACCGGGCGGTGATGACGTGGGCGATGGCGTAGGACGCCTGGGTGTGGAGCACCATCTTGGGCGGGCCGACGGTGCCGGACGTGAAGTAGATGATCATGTCGTCGTCGCTGCGGGTGCGCTCGGACGGCTCGAACGACGCCGGCAGCCCGTCCCGTTCGTCCTGCCAGCTATTCCAGCCGCGCCGGGAGCCGTCCAGCAGGATGATGCGCTCCAGCGTGGGGCAGTCGGCCACGACCTCCTCCACCTTGTGGGCGTTCTCCAGGTCCACGATGGCGACCGTGGCATCCGCCAGCTTGACGCGGTACTCGATGTCGTGGGGGGTGAGCAGCGTGGTGGCGGGCATGGGGATGACGCCGGCCTTGATCATGCCGAGTATGGCGATGTACCACTCCGGCACGCGAGGCCCCATGAAGAAGGCGCGCTCGCCCTTGCCGACGCCGAGTCCGGCCAGCAGGTTGGCGAACTTGTTGGACTGCACCTTGAGGTCCCAGAAGGTGTGCCTGTGGGCGCTCTCGCCGTCCGGCGCGACGGATAAGAGAGCGAGCTTGGTGCGGTCCTCGGCCCACCTGTCGATCACGTCGAAGCCGAAGTTGAAGTGCTCCGGCACGTCCATCCGGAAGTTTTTTCGCTCGGCGTCGTAGTCGGTCATGTTGGGGCTGTTGTCTGCCATGTGAGAACTCCTTAGGGATCCCCCCTCCCCTGGATTCCCGCTTTCGCGGGAATGACGAATGGGGGCGCGGGAACAACGAATGGGGCGCCGGTATGACGAATGGGGCGCCGGTATGACGAATGGGACTTGCGGCTGTCAGGTCGCGCCGAGCTCCTCGCGGACTATCTTCGCGCCCTTGGCGAGCGCCTCCAGCTTGAGGTACGAAATCCACCTGGGGAGCTGGAAGAAGCCGCAGTCCGGGTTGAGGTACAGCTTCTCCGGGCTGACGTGCTCCAGCAGCTCGCGTGTACGCTCGGCCACGTCCTCGGGCGTCTCGACGTAGAACGACTTGATGTCCACCACGCCGGCGCCCAGCTCCCTGTCGATTGCCAGCTCGCTCCACAGCCCGCTCTCGACCATTTCTCGGTTGGCGAACTCGAACACGAACTGGTCGGCGCGGCAGTCCAGCAGCTCCGGAAACATCCAGGCGTAGCGGCGCTTGCCGCGCGGCCGGCTGCCAAGGTTGCCGAAGCACACGTGGAGCGCCAGCTTGGCGTCGACGCCCTCCACGCAGGCGTTGTACAGCTCCACCCAGTCGCGCATGGTGCCGGGGATGATGGCGAAGGAGGGCTCGTCTAGCTGGATGAACTCGGCGCCGAGCTCCACCAGCCGGCGCAGCTCGCGGTTGATGACACCGGCGAACTCCTGGGCGAGCTCGAGGCGGTCGCGGTAGCCCTCGCGCGGCCTGACGTGGATGGTGAGGGTGAGCGGGCCGGGGCAGGTGACCTTGAGCGGCATCGCGGTCCGGTCCCTGGCGAACAGGTACTCCTCGACGATGCCGAGCCCGTCGGGCACGCCCACCTTGCCGGTGGTGTGGTAGCGCGGCGGGGAGTCGTAGCCGTAGACGCCGACCTTGCGCAGCGGCGGGTCCTCGGCGATGCCGGTCATCTTCCCGTAGAAGCTCTGCACGAAGTAGAAGCGCCGCAGCTCGCCGTCGCTGATGATGTCGATGCCCGCCCGCTGCTGGTCCGAGAGCGCCATGCTGACCGCGTCGTCGAAGGTCTCACGCACGTCGGTGGCGCCGTACTCGCCACGCTCGATGGCGTCCATCGACGTCCAGAGCCAGCTCGGGGTGGCGTAGCTGCCGACCACCGAGGTTGGCAGCAGGGGCGGGGTTGAGAGTTGCATAGGCGCGACTCCTATCGGTGAAGGCTCGTGGCAAAAAGAACGGCCCAGATGGGAGCTGGTCGGGGAGACTGGAATTGAACCAGCGACCCCCTGCACCCCATGCAGGTGCGCTACCAAGCTGCGCCACTCCCCGTGGCGGATAGGATAGCACAGGCGCGGCGGGGGTACAACGACGGGGGGTGGAGGGGGCTTGCCTGTCATAGGTACTCATCGTCCTCGGTGATGAGCCGAGGGATCAGTCTGATAGTTATCTGACGGCTCAGTGGCTTCACACCGTGGGTCTTGCAGCGTTCGAGGTAGACGAGGACTGAGTCGCGGTTGGGCAGGTAGGCGTCGGTGGGCCAGAGGGCGCGCATGAAGCCGAGGACATCGGCATCGGAGCGGGAGAACCGGTCCCAATTGAGCGTGACCGCGTCGGCGAACTCGTAGGCGGCGAGTTGGGTGCGCTCCCGTGCGTACATTCTCCTGAGCCTGAAGACCATGCTGTCTATTGAGGGCGCCACGTCGCATCCTCTCTGAGGGTCGCGGCGTCGTGGAGGTTTTCGACGCGGCCGTGGAGGGTCTGGTCGCGCTGGGCATTGTGGGCCTGCGCGAGGACGAGACGGGCGGCCTCAATGCGGATGCGGGCGCTGTCGTGGTCGAGGGCGTCGTCGAGGACGGCGGCGGCCTTAAAGGACATGGCCTGGAGGTGGGCCTGTGTGAAGCGCATGGTCTCTTTGCGGAGCCACTCGAGGCATTCGCGGAAGTTTTCGTCCTGGAGCCAGCGGTAGAGCGTGGTGCGGTTGATTCCCGCGTGGCGTGCCCGGACGCTCAGGGAGCCGGGCTTTAGCAGGTGTGGAAGAGCCACCAACTGCCTCTCGGTTAGGTTTTCAGTGAAATCCGTTGCATCTTGATGCATTCTGATGCACCTCCTAGCTGTGAGCGCGGTTGAAACGGCTCCGCCGGGTAGCCCTGGAGCACGTTCACGGGAGCGGATGCAGCATGATGCGGCAGGAATGAACAGGGGGCTGGAGGGCCCGGCTGCCGTGCGCGCGGTGGGGCGGGTGGCGGGGTCGGTCCCTCGATGTGGGGAGCGTAGCACGGGTGTGCGGGGTGGGTCAAGGGCCCTTCGATTTAGTCATCCACGAAGGGCACGAAGGATGGGAAGGGTGGTCGCCTACCCCGCGCACAGGCGTTCGTGTTATTGTACAATGAAGCAAATCGCAGACGCGAGGGAACGATATGCCACAACAGACTGAGCCGAGCGCGAACATTGCACTGGGCGGGCTGCTCCAAGGGATGCTGTCCCGGACCCGTGTGCACTCGGAGAACACTCAGGCGATTGCGGGCCATGCGGGCTTGCAGCCGGACGTGCTGGTCATTACGCTGGGCGCGGCGCCGGTCGTGCTGGAGGCGGAGTTCGATCCCGCGTCGAACGTGGAGGTCGAGGCGAAGGACCGTCTTGGGCTGGAGGTGGCTTCCAACGGGCGCGTGATCGAGGCGGTAATCGCGTTGCGCTACCCCGAGGAGGTCCGCCAGGCATTTGACCTGCGCGTGGCGCTCAAGTCGGCGCGGCTGTCGTACTGCGTCTTCACGGAGGAGACGGGAGGCGAGAGCAGGTTCCCAAGTTCGGGCTGGCTGGAGGGTTCGGTTGAGGACCTGGCGGACATGGTGCGGCTGGTGTCGGTGCCTCAGCGTGCGGTGGATCAGGCGACCACCAAGCTGCAAGAGGGCATTGAACGCGCGGCGAGGCTGCTGGACGAGCTTAACGATACCAGGCCCGGCATCACCGTGGCCATCGCCAACCTGCTGGGCATGAACAACGTGCCGCAGACGCGCCGGATGGCCTGCGCCATCATTGCGAACGCTTTGGTTTTTCACGAGCACATCGTCGGAATGCACAAAGAGATCAAGTCGCTGGCGAGTGTGTGTGGCCCAAGTGTTGCGAATCCGCAGGGCGAGGTGCTGGCGGCCTGGGACGCGATACTGGGCATCAACTACTGGGCAATCTTCGCAATCGCCAAGGACATACTGGGGCAATTGAGTTCAGGCGATGCCACAAGCATTTTGCGGAACCTGAGCTACACTGCCCAGTCTGTGCACTCCGAGGGGGTGGACAACGCTCACGACCTGACGGGGCGCATCTTCCAGCGTCTGATAGCTGACCGTAAGTACCTGGCTACCTTCTACACACTGCCGGCGTCGGCGGCTCTGCTGGCGCGGCTTGCGGTGGCGAAACTGGAAGGCGTGGACTGGTCGGACGCAGAGGCAATTGGGAAGCTGCGCGTGGGCGATTTCGCTTGCGGGACGGGCGCGCTGCTGTCGGCGGTGTATGAGCAGGTGGCAGCGCGGCACGAACGGGCGGGCGGCGACCCGGCGGCGTTGCACAAGGTGATGATGGAGGAGGTGCTGTACGGCTGCGACGTGATGCCATCGGCCATACACATCACTGGCTCCACGCTGTCGGGAGTGGAGCCCTCGGAGGTGTTCGAGAAGTCTCGGCTGTACACCGCGCCCTACGGACGCCAATCCGACGGCAGCGTGGCCATAGGCTCGCTTGAGTTGCTAGATGCGTCGGACATGTTAACAGAGTTCAACACCAACGATCCCGCCATGCGGGTCGGCAGCGTGGGAGAAGAGACGGCGGCACGGATACGGGCGGAGATACCGCACGAGGGGTACGACCTCGTGATAATGAACCCGCCGTTTACGAGGGCAGGCTCCGACTGGGAGGGGAGCGAAAGGTCCGAGGACTACATCAAGCACTTCAAAGGACTGGGCAACGAGCTGCCGACACAGAAGGACATGTCTAAGAGCCTGAGGAAGTACGCAAAGAACTCGTGCTACCACGGCTACGCTGGCATTGCGTCTGCATTTGCAGCACTTGCTCAGAAGAAACTCAAGCCTGGCGGTGTCCTGGCATTGGTGCTGCCTTTATCTGCCGCTTCCGGTGTCTCGTGGCAAGGTTTCCGAAATATGCTACGAGAGCACTACACCGACCTGTCGGTGCTCACCATAGCCGCCTCAGACAATGATGATCTGTCATTCTCCGCAGATACGGGAATGGCCGAATGTCTGGTGATCGCTCGCAAGCTGAGGCCCGATGTGTCCAAGAATGGTCGAATCCTGTTTACGTCCCTACGGCACAGGGCTTTGAGTTTTGGCCACGCAAGCGCACTGGCGAACGCACTGCTGGATGGCAGTCACGCTAGACGCATCGAAGATGGACCCTATGGTGGTACGCCCTTGAAGGTCGGGGAGGAGCTGGCTGGTGAAACAATAACCACGTCCAGTGACGCGGACGGTGATGGCTGGGGCGCGGTGCGGGTGTCTGACTACTCGGTGGCTCAGACCGCGTATGCGTTGGCTTGCTCGAAGCTGTGGCTTCCGGGAGCGGCGTCTCCAATAGATCTGAGAGTGTCGGCATTGGGCGACATTGGAACTCGCGGCTGGCACGATATAAACATAGCTGGTTCCTCGGGGCCGTTTACCAAGGAGTTACCTAGCCTGACTGCCACCTATCCGGCCCTCTGGAGCCACAACGCTAAGAGCGAGACCAAAATGGTCTGCGCCGCAGATTCACAATTGATCGCCAAGCATGGAAGTGAGGACAAAGCCGGAATTGTCTGGGATACGGCCAGCCGCGGACACATCAACCGAGACTTCAGGTTTAACTCACAACCGCTTGCCGTCGCCACAACGGAAGATCCTACCATTGGTGGTAGGGCTTGGCCCAACGTCAAATTCTCGGACAAGAGATACGACTTTGCTTTCGCAGTCTGGGGCAACTGTACTTTGGGTTTGCTGTCGTACTGGTGGCACTCCAATCGTCAAGTTGCAGGAAGAGGGACAACCACGGTAAGTGCGCTGGAGACACTGCCGGTGTTGGACTTTCGAACGCTCTCGGACGAGCAGCTTGCGGAGGCGGAGGCGATCTTCGAGGAGTTCCGCGACAAGGAACTGAAGCCGGCCTACCTCGCGGACGCCGACCCCAACCGCGCCCTGCTGGACAGGCGGGTGGTGTGCGACCTGCTGGGGTTCGACGAGGCGACCTACGAGGGGGTGCGGCGGCTGGCCGCGAAGTGGTGCGCGGAGCCGTCGGTGCACGGGGGCAAGGCGCGGCCTAGGGGGGCGGCGCTAGTGGTGTGAGGGGGGGGATGGGCGACAACAGTTGGGCACTGCTCTGCGACACCTGCAGATTATTCAAGAGTCCCAAACTAAGGCCACAACGATCACCGTGGTTGCCGTTAGGTTGATGCCAGACAGACACAGATTGAGGAAAAGAGCTAGTCAGCGATTGCCACAGGAGGGAAGACAGTTGAGGGTTGCACTGACCGTTAGCCAGCGTTGGGTTAATCACATAGTCGCATTTCCATTCGGTACGGCTGCCTTCACATACCTCATTGCAAATCTGTTCGGCTCTGGAGAGTGGTTCTTTTGGCGAGATTGGCAGGCACTTGGATCGGCTGCCACTTATGGCGGTTTGGCGTACGCCGTTGTTGCCGCACTAGTGGATCTTGCGATTCGGGTCGTAGGCAAGATTCGTGACTCAGGATATCAAGCAGGGCTTCGAGATGGGCGTGAGGAGGGACATACCGCATCCCTCAATCAAGGTAAACTGGAAGGAAAAGAGGTCGCGCTAACGGCCGCTTGGCGTGTTGCTTCCAGCGACGACGAAAAGAGGGTAGTAAGACTCGCGGCGGCTGATTTAGGCATAAACTTACCGGGGATACTAGGTCAACCACACGCCACCGTAAGAGTTGAGGTCATTTCCCCGTGGGATGTACTGTGGAGGCGGTTAGCGGACAAGTCTACCCAATTGCGTGAGAGACTTGATGTCCAAAGTGCAAACGAAGAAATTGAAAGGATGCTGAACACCGCTGCCAAGGTTGCGGTGTCAGATTTCTCCAGGCAGGTTGACCGATTCTGCGAAACACACGAGGCGCAAGGGTGAAAGTCGAACTGTTCGCTGTGATGCCAAGTGATCACAAGAGCCGAAGAAAGTTCCTACCATGCGGGACTACACGGTAAGCCCGCAGGTCCGCGGAACGTAAGGTCTAAGGCTAGGTAGGCACCGCGCATAAGCTACGGCACCGAGATGCGCAAGTGGCCCCATTCCCCTTGATTGCCGAGAGGCGAGCCACTTCGTGGGTTCCGGATCGGGGGCCGGAATGACGGGGGAGGGGCGCGAAGGTATGATATGATCAACACATGAGACTCCTTAAGGCCGCGCTCGTCTTCTTGAGCTGGTTCATCTTTGGAGTGTTCGCAGGACTTCTAATCTACTTGGCGCTAACCGTTGGCCCCTCGGCACGCGCCGCCCTCGATAGTTTCATATTCGCCATGACCCTCATCGTCAGCATGGTTTTGTTAGTGATAGCTATCCTGACCTTCACGCGGTTTTACGCCAATAGCCGCAACCATGAACAGCAAGGGGATGACAATGAGTGAAGGAACCCAGATCATCTTGATAGCCATATCGGGGATAGGGGTGGTAGCTACTGGCTTCTTCCTTGTGTTCAAGTCTATGCCACGAGACTTGCGAAGATACATCCTGTGGCTGGGTTCTCCGCCGGAAGACCGGTAGCCGGTAAGAGGTAAGGGAAGGCCCCGCTGACCGAACGTCCGGCGGGGCCTTCCTGTCTAGCGCTCGAGGCGGGCGTTGCCTTCGTCGGCGTAGATGGAGTCGCCGACGCGGGAGATGACGACGCGCTGGCGGTAGACGCCGCCGCTGACGGCGCGCTCGGCTTCGTGGGTCTCGGTGGACCAGGCGACCGGGGCGGCGCCGGCGAGGGCCTCGGTGAGGGGGCGGCCGTCCATTGGGACGCCGGGGTCCAGGCCGAGCAGACGCAGGACGGTGGGCGCGACGTCGGCGCTGCCGGAGGGCGAGTCGACGACGAGGCCGCTGGCGAAGCTGGGACCCCTGGCGAACAGGATGTTGCGCATCTCGGTGCGGCTCATCGATCCGTGCTGTCCCAGTCCGGGAGCGCCGCCGGTGGCGTAGGCCGTCCCGGCGTAGCCGGCGTCGTTGGCGTCGGGGTTCCAGGCGAGGGACACGGCCAGGTCGGGCGCACGTTCGCCGTCGTTGCCCAGGAGCGCGGCGGGAAGCGTGCCCTCCGGGCTGCCCACGGCCTCGGACGCCAGCACGGCGCCGCACCAGGGCTGGGCCATCAGCCAGGCGGCGAGCGCGTCGGCGGCTTCCGGGTCGCGGTCGTGGACGTAGAACAGCGCCGCGCCGCCGTTTGGCGCGACCGCGACGCCTCCGGGCCGGTTTGCGGCGGGGAACCCGGCGGCGCTCAGCTCGGCCTGGAGGTCCACCACGCCCCCGATGGTGGAGTAGCCGTGGTCGGACGTGACCATTACGTCGAAGTCGGCGGTGCGTCCGGAGTCTTCCAGGTACGCCAGCAGTCGGCCGAACTGCTCGTCCGCGGCGCCAACCGCGCGGATGCTCTCGGCGCTGCCCACGCCGTGGGCGTGCTGGGCGTGGTCGGGCTCGCTGAACCAGCAGAGCGCGACCGCGGGGCTGCGCTCGGGCTGGATGTAGCCGGTCATCACGTCCACCGCCCGCGCGAGCCTGTCCACGGCGGGCATTGCGTCGGGGGGCCACTCGCCGAAACGGGCCTGAAGGTCGGCGTAGAGATCGCGGGGCAGCGTGAACTCGGGGTGGATGGTCGCGCCGCCTGAGGTGGCGGCGTTGGGATTGTGGACGAATGCGTTGCCGGTGGTGCCGGTGCCGATGGCGACGTACTCCATGCCGTGGCGGGCCAGCAGGTCGGCCAGCGTCGGGGCGAGCAGCACACGGCCGGTGCGCTCGCCGAGGCGCGTGAGCGTGTCCTCCAGGGCGGAGAAGGGCGTGTACGGGTCCAGCTCGCGGACGACGAGCGTGTTGGCGGCGAGGCCGTGCGCGCCGGGGTAGCGTCCGGTGACCATGCTGGCGGCGTTGATGCGGGTGACGCTGGGAAAGACCGGGTGGTGGTTGGCGAACGTCACGCCCTCGGACGCGAACCGGGCGAGGTTGGGCATCAGCTCGGGCGTGACCTGCGCGGGCTGGAGGCCGTCGAAAACGGTTATCAGTACGGGGCTCATCTCTACTCTCCCCCTCATCCCCGTGTCGAGCACGGGGCAGGCTCTAACCTTCTCCCACCAGGGGAGAAGGGACTCCGGCTAACCCTCTCCCATTCTTGGGAGAGGGGACTGCGAGATGTGTCTGACTTGACAGCGCGGCGCGCCGCGTCGCACAATCTGGGCGGCCGGCGCGTGGCTGCGCGGCGGGCATTACCACGAAAGCCAGGAGGACTTCCCAGCATGACTACGACCGCCAAGTCCTGGACACAGGAGAGCATAGAGGTTGCGGGCGCCAACATTCAAGTGGTGAAGGGCGGTTCCGGCGACCCGTTGCTGGTGCTGCACGGCGAGATGGGCTACCACGGCTGGCTGCGGCACCACGAGGCGCTGGCCCAGAACAACGCGCTGCATATCCCCACTCACCCCGGCTTCGGCGCGGCTCCCCGGCTGGACTGGATCATGAGCGTCCGGGACCTGGCGGGCTGGTACCTGGAGGCGATCGACGACATGGGCATCGGGCAGGCGAACCTGATGGGGTCGTCGCTGGGCGGGTGGCTGGCCGCGGAGATGGCCACGATGGCGCCGGACATGTTCAAGAAGCTGGTGCTGGTCGCGCCCGCCGGGATCAAGCCTCCGACGGGCGAGATATTCGACATGTTCCTGGTGGTGGCCAGGGAGTACATGACCAAGAGCGTGCTGGACCCGGCGTCCACGCCGGAGTTCGCGGTGGTGTGCCCGGAGGAGGCGACTCCGGAGCAGGTGGAGGCGTGGGAGGTGGCCCGGGAGGAGTCGTGCAGGCTGACGTGGCGCCCGTACATGCACTACCTGGGTCTGCCGCACCTGCTGAGCCGGCTGAAGCGGCTGCCGACGCTGATCGTGTGGGGCCGCGAGGACGCGATCATTCCGGTGAGCGCGGGCGAGGTGTACAACCAGTCGATTCCCGGCTCCCGGCTGGAGGTGATCGACGGGTGCGGGCACAATCCGGAGATCGAGAAGAGCGACGAGTTCGTGGGGATTGTGCAGGGGTTCCTGTCGGAGTAGGGGCGCTCCACCCTCACCCTGACCCGTTCGGCAGGCTCAGGGCAGGCACACTAGATTCCTCGGCTACGCTCGGAATGGACAGGGGGACAGGGAGAGGGGAGTAATCGGAAGGCCTACTTGCCGCCCAGGAAATTCTCCAGCGGGACGGCGGGGGACTTGATCTCCACTATCAGCGCGTCCTCCAGAGCCTCGACGCTGTGAGGCACGCCCTTGGGGTGAAGACAGGCATCGCCGGCCTCGAGGATGCTCTCCGCGCCGTCGATGACGCCGCGCACCCGCCCGCTGACGACGTAGCAGACCGACTCGTGGTCGTGGGAGTGCTCCGGCGAGCTCGCCCCCCTGGGATAGCGCATCTCTATCATCACCATCTGCGCCCCGGAGAGCATGGCCTTGAGTGACACTCTGCCATTGAAGGGCAGGCCTTCCACCTTGTCGGGGTAGATCGTATCGGTTTCAGCGTTTCTGGCCGTGTACATGTGTGTTTCCTTCCGTCGGGACTCACCCCCATCCTGACCTTCCCCCATCGAGGGGGAAGGGACTTCTGGGCCGCCTAAGCGAAGGCGCGGCGATGCGAAAAATCCTTCTCCTCGCTGGTGATGATCTCCAGCAGCGCGGCCTCGCCGTTCTCGGTGGCCTCGCGGGCGCGGAGGATGGCTGGGCCGACGTCGGAGGGGTCGGTGACGCGCTCGGCCCAGCCGCCCATGGTGCGGGCCATGGCGGCGTAGTCGCCGCCGAGGTCGCGGGTGCCGTACAGGCTGTGAGAGGCAGCCATTGCCGCGGTCTCGATGGCCATGGTGGAGTTGTTGAAGACGACGGTGAGGATGGGGATGTTGGAGCGCACCGCAGTCTCGAAGTCCAGGCCGGTCATGCCGAAGGCGGCGTCGCCCATGAAGTTGACGACGAACTTGCCGGGGTGGGCGAGCTTGGCGCCGATGTTGAGGCCGAGGCCGGTGCCGAGGCCGTGGGACTTGCCCCAGCCCAGGTAGGTGCGGGGGCCTCCGGCGCGGTAGAAGGGCATGATCTGGTCGCGCGGACTGCCGGAGTCGTGGGTGACGATGGCGTCGTCTGAGTCGACGAGATTGGTGAACTCCCAGATGGCGCGGTAGGGGGTTATCGGCGTCTCGTCCGAGGTGAGCTTGGACGTCCACTCCGCCAGCCACTCCGCCCTGGCGCTGGCGATCTCCTCGGCCACGGCGCCGGCGGGCCGGCGGGAGGCGTCGCCCAGAATGTCGCGGCAGCAGTCGATCATCTGGCGCAGCACCAGCCGGGCGTCGCCGAGCAGCGGGTGGTCGGCGTGGTAGTCCTTGCCGAGGTCGACGGGGTCGTTGGTGGCGTGGATGAGGGTCTTGCCGGGCGGAATGGGCGTGGTCATGCCGTGCCTGGTGAAGCTGGTGCCCACTCCGAACACGACGTCGGCGTCGCTAAGGAATCGGAAGACCGGGCCGCTCATCACGCCGGAGCCGCTGCCGAGCGCGAGGGGGTGCTTTTCAGGGAAGGCGCTCTTGCCGGCCATGGTGGTCATCACGGGAACCTGGACCAGCTCGGCGAGCTCCACAAGCTCGGGGGTGGCTTCGGCGTACAGCACGCCCTGTCCGGCGTGGATGACGGGACTGCGGGCGTCCAGCAGGGCGCGGGCGGCGCGCTCGACGTCGCGCTCGTCCGCGGCGGAGCGGGCGGCGGGCATGGAGCGGTAGCCGTCCAGCACGGAGGGGTCGACCTCGGCGGTAGCGACGTCGGCGGGGATCTCGAGCATCGCGGGACCGGGGCGGCCCATGCGCATCGCGGCGAGCGAGCGGCGCATGGCGTCGGCGACGCGGCTGGGCGAGTTGAGCAGCTCGACGCGCTTGGTCACGGACTCGTAGCTGCGCAGCGAGCTGAAGAGCGGGAACACGCCGTCGCGCTGCGTGGGGTGGCCGAGCGGCAGCAGCAGCATGGGGACGGCGTCAGAGAAGGCGGTGGCCACTCCGGCGTAGGCGTTCTCGGCGCCGGGGCCGTACTGCATGGCGAACACGCCGGGCGGTTCGCCGTTGGTGGCGCGGGCGTAGCCGTCGGCGATGCCCACGCCCACGCGCTCCTGGCGGCAGATGATGGGGCGTATGCCGGCCTCAGCGGCGGCCTCGATCATGGGCGTGGTGGGAAAGGCGCTGAGATATTCTACGCCCTCCATCTTCAGAATCTGCGCTATCGCGTCTATGGTGCGCATGGGCAACCCTCCTCGCGCTGGCCTTAGGTTGGCGGGGCCAGTTTAACACTTTTGCGGCTTGCCGGGCCTGCCCCGCCCTGTTCATAATGACGGCCCATGACACCCGGACCACCCAAATCACGGGAAGCGCTGGAGCGAACGGTCGACTCGCTCAGCATCGAGATCGAGCGCGCCGGAGACGACGCGGACGCGTACCACGAGCGTGGCAACGCGTTGTCGAATCTGGGCGAGTATGCCCGCGCCGCGGAGGACTACCGGCGCGCGCTGGCGCTGCGGCCCTCGGACGCGGTGCTGCTGAACAACCTGGGAATGGCGCTGCTGTGCTCCGGGGAGTTCGGGGCGGCGCTGGAGCGGCTGGACGAGGCGGTGGCCGCCCGCCCGGACTACAGGGACGCATACCACAACCGAGGGCTGGCGCGCGCGGAACTGGGCGACGTGGAGGGGGCCATCACCGACATGACGCGGGCAATCGAGCTGGACCCGGCGTTCTGGAGCGCGTACAGGCACCGGGCGATTCTGCACTCGATGGCGGGCAACCACAGCGAGAGCTACGCCGACTACCTCAAGGCGCACTCACAGGCGGACGACGGCTTAGGCGGCATTGCTTAGCTGGAAACGCCGCCGATGGGCACAGTAACCGGACGGGGCGGTCTCGGCGATGCGGGAAGGTCCCCGCGGGGTGGTCATGCGCTCGTACAACAGCATCAGCCCCTGCTGGCGGCGCGCGCCGCGCACGGCACGCTTTCCCCAGTCGGGCAGCATTCGCGCGGCCTCGCGGGTGATCTCGTTCTCGCTCAGCTTGGGGTGGACGGCGTACATCTCGAGATACGCCGCCTGGCGGTCGCGCGACCTGGCGATGCCGGCGAAGGCGTGGAGGAACGGCAGCACCACGTTGACGACCATGTCGCGGGCGCGGGATTCTCCCACGAGTGGGGGCGCGGCGAGCCGCCGGGCGAGTAGCGCGGCGTCGCCGGCGTCTGCGTCGGCCTGGAGGCCGCGCGCCAGGCCGGAGTCGAGGTAGCGGTCAAAGACGCGAGCCGCGCCCAGGATGCGCCTTATGGGGTGGTTCGTCGGCCGGACGCGGAAGTGGGTCCAGTCGGCGGAGGACATGGGGCGCGCTCGCGGCGGGAGGAGCCCGCGCGTCCGCTTGACCAGCTCGCGGTGATCATGCTCCAGCCTGGGCAGCAGCCCGGACGCCCCCACGAGCGCCACCTCCAGCGCGAGCAGCCGGCTGGACGCGGGCTCGCTCCGCAGACGGGCCAGCGCGGCGAAGGGCACACGCGCGGCGAGCGTTCGGAAGGGCCGACGGTTGGCCGAGTAGCCGAGCGACTCCATCAGCGCGGCGTACAGAACCTGGTCGGGGTCGCCTGTCTCCAGCTCCAGCGTGAACGCGGCGCTGCGTAGCAGGAAGCGCTCGTCGCCGGCCCGGTCCAGCAGCCGCGCGAGCTCGTCGGGTGACTTCGCGTCGCTCAGCTGCGGCAGCGGCGGCGGCGCGTCGATGGCGGTCTCCAGCGACTCGGCCTGTGTCTCCAGACCGACCACGGGGATGGAGCCGCCCGCACGGCTGCGCGTGTCGGAGCCGGGCTTTGGGCGCAGAACGACGTGCAGCACTACGCCGTTGTAGTTGGGGTCGGCGTGGTGGCTGTGGCCGTACCAGTCGGGCGCGCGGAGGTGCAGCTCGACGTCGCCCACCACGCGGCGTCCGTCGTCGCCGCGCAGGATGGCGTCGCGGAAGTCGGGGCCGGCGCGGGCGCTCCGCCTGCCCGGGTAGAGGACCTGGAATTGCTGGCCGTCCTGCGCCACGAGCGGGGCCGGGAGGCTTGCGGTGCGCTGCCACAGATCGGCGAGGGCGCTCTCGGAGCTCTTCCAGCGCGGCTTACGCTCACGGAAAGCGCATGTTGGCGTGTTCATGGGTGCAAGTGTACACGTTGGAACGTTAGTTGTGGGCGTTTGGGCACACTTGCGGCAGGCGGGCGGTTGCGATACTCTGCCAGCGGCGTGGACACGCGCCGATCCCATACCACGGAGGCCGCTCATGGTTAGCTGGATGGAAGACCCCAAGATCGTGGTCCCCCGCTCGAAGGACGTGTACAGCCAGCGCGCGCTCGATCTCCACTTTTCCTCGCTGGTGGTGGACACGCACGCTGACACGATAAGCCGCTACGTGGACGACGGCGAGGACCTGGCGACCGAGACCGGAAGGGGGCACCTGGACCTGCCGCGCATTCGCGACGGCAACCTGGGAGTGCAGTGGTGGTCCTGCTTCGTGGCCGCGAGCCACGTGCCGCAGATGAACACCATCGACCGCTGCCTGGAGCTGCTGGACGGGCTGAAGCGGCTGAGCGCGGAGAATCCGGACGACATCGAGATAGCGCTGACCGCCGCCGACTGCCGCCGCATCGTGGCGGAGGGCAAGCACGCGGCGGTACCGTGCATCGAGGGCGGGCACTGCATCAACGAGAGCCTGGCGGTGCTGCGCACCTACTGGGAGCTGGGCATGCGGTACATCACGCTGACCCACTTCAACACCAACACCTGGGCGGACGCCTCCACCGACGCGGCGCGCAACAACGGGCTGAGCCTGTTCGGGCGGGACGTGATTCGAGAGATGAACCGGCTGGGCATGGTGGTGGACATCTCGCACGTGTCCGACAAGACCTTCTGGGACTCCATCGAGGTGGCGACCAAGCCGATCATGGCGTCGCACTCCTCGGCGTGGGCGCTGGCGCAGCACCCGCGCAACATGAAGGACGACATGCTCCGGGCGGTGGCGACGAACGGCGGCGTAGTGAACGTGAACTTCGCGGCGAGCTTCGTGTCGGAGCGGCACCGGATCGAGTCGGAGAAGAACAGCGAGGAGATGTGGGCGGAGATCGATGAGGTGGAGAAGTTTGCGCGACGCTCGGCGGTCGCCCACTACTCGGGCACGCCGGAGTACGTGCAGCAGCAGTCGGCGGAGATCCGGCAGCGGCGCAGGCGCATGTCGCGTGAGATCGAGCTGCCCACGCTATCCGAGGTGGTGGACCACATCGACCACATCGCGAAGGTCGCGGGAGTGGACCACGTGGGACTGGGGTCGGACTACGACGGGATTGGCGGCGGCCCGATAGGGCTGGAGGACTGCTCGAAGTTCCCGGGCATCACCGAGGAACTGCTCAACCGGGAGTACTCGGAGGCCGACATCAAGAAGATACTGGGCGAGAACACCATGCGCGTCATGGAGGCGAACATAGGCGAGTAGCCTTTGGAGCCTGTTCGGCAATACGGACGACACCCCCATCCTGACCCGTTCGGCAGGCTCAGGGCAGGCTCTTTCCCCGTCGAGGGGGAGGGATTTTGGAGCGATACCGACAATGAGCTACGAAGCGCTTAAGCTGGAACGCGAGGAGCACACGGCGGTTCTGACGCTGCGCCGCCCCGACGTGATGAACGCCCTGGACCGGCGACTGACGTCGGAGCTGCACGGGGCGTTGGTCGAGGTGGGGAACATGTTCCCGGAGGTGAGGGCACTCATCCTGACGGGCGAGGGCCGGGGGTTCTGCTCGGGCGCCGACCTGGCCGAGATGGGCATATCGCTATCCGAGGGCGGACCGACCCGCCCGGCGGTGGACCGGTCGCTGCGTATACAGGGGCTGGCGGCGCGTATCCGGGGCATCCCGCAGCCGGTCATCGCGGCGGTGAACGGGGCCGCCGTGGGCGCGGGTCTGTCGCTGGCGCTGGCGTCGGACATTCGCATAGCCTCGGCGACGGCGCGGTTTTCGTGCATCTTCGTGAGGCGCTCGCTGGTGCCGGACACCGCGGCGTCGTACACGCTGCCCGCTCTGGCGGGACAGGGAGTGGCGAACGAGATGGCGCTGACGGGGCGCATCTACGATGCGGAATGGGCGCTTGGCGCGGGCCTTGTGAGCCGGGTGGTGGCGCCGGACGAGCTGCTGGACGAGGCGCGGGGCATCGCGCGGGACGTGGCGGCGAATCCGCCACTGGCGGTGCGGGAAACCAAGCGATTGATGTGGCGGCACAGCCCGAGCTGGGAGGACGTGGTGGCGCTGGAGGACGAGGCCGCGGCGCCGCTGTCGGGCACTGAGGACCAGCGCGAGTCGGTGCGGGCGTTCCTGGAGAGCAGGGAGCCGGTTTTCAGGGGGCGGTAGGGGCGGTCCGCGAACGGGCTGTCACCCTCACCTCAATCCTCTCCCGTCAAGGGAGAGGAGGACCATCGGAAGCGCACCTCAACCTGTAGCTTTGCGCAGGCGGGGGATCACCTCGCCGACCAGTTCTTCGAGGTGCCTCTGCCTGTCCTCGGGAGGGCAGGACACGCTGAACACGATGTCGCGCGCGCCAGCGTCCACGTACTCCTTCAGCCGCTCGACGCATGCCTCTACCGAGCCGAATACGCAGTAGCGACGCACGACGTTCATGAAGCTGCCCTGGGATGAGTAGCGCCCACCGAGCGCGGCCGCGGCGGCGCGTGCGGCGTCTTCCTCGTCAGGGTAGATCGAGATGAAGGAGTAGAAGGCCCAGTCGAAGCCGGCGAGGTCCCTGCCGGCGTCCGACGCGAGCTCTCCGATCTTGGCCACGCTGTCACGGTAGAGCTCCGGGCTGTAGAAGTAGGGATACCAGCCGTCGCCCAGGAGGGCGGCCCGGCGTATCGCGGCGTCGCGGCGGCCTGCGACCCAGATGGGCGGATGAGGTTGCTGTGCCGGGCGCGGGTTGATGGAAACGCCGTCGAGCTGGAAGTGGCGGCCCGCGTAGTCCACGGGTTCCCCTGTCCAGAGCGCCCTGAGCGCCTCCAGGCACTCGTTGGAGCGGCGGCCGCGCTGCTTTACGTTCAGGCCCGCGGCCTCAAACTCGACCGGGAACTCGCCGCCGACGCCGATTCCGAGCGTGAGGCGGCCGTTGGAGGCCCGATCCAGGGTGGTGGTGAGCTTGGCGAGAAGCGTGGGGTGGTAGAATGGCACGAGCAGGATTGAGGACACCAGCCGGATGCGCTGGGTGGCGCCGGCGGCGACCGCCAGCAGCGGGAGGGACACTCCGGTCGGGGTGGGTGGGTCGCCGCGCATGAAGTGCTCGCCGGTCGACAGGAAGTCGAACCCCAGGTCCTCCAGATTCCTGGCGCTGTTCGCCGTCTCGGAGTCCCCGCCCATCAGCCCGGCGCCGAAGCGTAATCGTAGATCCATCTGTGCCGCCCCCTGTTACAGTGGTGTGCGCTGATTCTAGCACACGCCGCCGCGCGCGGTATCCGGCGCGCGGCTGGAAATGGTGCTGTGGCTGCTGGTACTATGTTCGCGCGTGGGTTTTCCGAATCCGGCATTCCAGCGGTAGCATTCGGCCCGGCGTTCTGATATACTGCAATCTGAGGAGCTTGACCTCCTCAGGTGTTCTCTTCCTCTCGGCCGCCGGCGCGGAGCAGCTACTGCGAAGCGCTGGCGGCTTTTCTTTTGAAACACGCGCTCGGGCGCTCAGACAGCGCGCCAAAGGAGAGTGGGCAATGAGACCGATTACGGAAATCGCGGACTCCATGGGCGTCGCGGAGGAGCACGTTATCCCGTACGGGCGCTACAAGGCGAAGATTAGCCTGGACGCCATACGGGAAGGCGGACCTCGTGGCAAGCTGATCGTGGTCACAGGGATGACGCCGACGCGCGCCGGCGAGGGCAAGACGACGACCACCGTGGGCCTCGCGCAGGGCCTGGGCAGGCTCGGACAGCGCGTGGCGGCAACGCTGCGGGAGCCGTCGCTCGGCCCGATATTCGGCATAAAGGGCGGCGGCACCGGCGGCGGCGCGGCGCGGGTGGAGCCGGAGGACGAGATCAACATACACTTCACCGGAGACGCCCACGCCGTCGGCTCGGCCCACAATCTGCTGGCGGCGCTAACGGACAATGTGGTGCAGCGGGGACAGATCGAGGGATTCAACCCGGTCGGGATTAGCTGGCGGCGGGTGACCGACGTGGAGGACCGGGCGCTGCGCGACGTGGTGGCGGGCATTGGCGGCTCGCCCAACGCGCCCCTGACGCAGACGGGTTTCGACATAGTGACGGCGTCGGAGGTCATGGCGGTGCTGGCGCTGGCTTCCGACCTGGCGGACCTGCGGGCGAGGCTGTCCCGGATCGTGGTGGGGTTCACGGACGACGGCAAGCCCGTGACGGCGGACGACGTGAACGCGGTCGGGTCGATGATGTCGCTGCTGCGGTACGCGATACAGCCCAACCTGGTTCAGACCACCGAGGGCCAGCCGGTGATAGTCCACACCGGGCCGTTCGGCAACATCGCGCACGGGTGCAGCTCGGTGGTGGGCGACCGGCTCGCGCTGGGCTACGCCGACTACGTGCTCACCGAGGCGGGGTTCGGCGCGGACCTGGGATTCGAGAAGTTCATGAACATCAAGGCGCGGTACAACGACCTGGAGCCGAGCGGCGCGGTGCTTGTGGCCTCGGCGAAGGCGCTCAAGTCGCACGGCGGCGTGCGCGACCGCGACCTGGACGAGCCCAACGTGGAGGCGCTGCGCGCGGGCGCGCCCAACCTGGAGCACCTGATTGGCGTGGTGACGTCGATGGGGCTGCCATTGGTGGTCGCGGTCAACCAGTTCCCGTCGGACACCGCGGAGGAGCTGGCGGCGGTGAAGGAGATAGCGGAGGGGGCGGGAGCGCACTCGGCGGTCGAGATACGCGGCTTCACGGAGGGCGGCGCGGGCGCCGTCGAGCTTGCGGAGGCGCTGATGGACGCCACCAGCGGCGAGCCGCCGGCCATCGAGTACTTCTACTCACCGGAGGACTCCATCCGGGACAAGACGCTGGCGCTGGCGCGGAGCGTGTACAACGCCGACCGCGTGACGTGGAGCCTGGCGGCGCGGCGAAGGCTTCGCGGATTCGAGGCTCAGGGCTGGGGCAGCCTGCCGGTGTGCATGGCCAAGACCAATCTGTCGATCTCGCACAACGCCAGGCTGAAGGGCCGGCCCTCGGGCTACACCTTCCAGGTCAACGACGTGAGGGTGTCCGCGGGCGCGGGCTTCATCTACCCCATCGCCGGAAGCATCATGACCATGCCCGGGCTTCCCGGTTCGCCGAGGGCGCTGGACGTGGACGACGAAGGCAATGTGCTGGGGCTGTAGTCCGGACATGGACGTCGCCGGA
Organism: Dehalococcoidia bacterium; assembly: GCA_965204815.1. Taxonomy (GTDB): domain Bacteria; phylum Chloroflexota; class Dehalococcoidia; order Lucifugimonadales; family CATOSD01; genus CATOSD01. The sequence continues at coordinate 1,599,951 of OZ242014.1, read as the reverse complement.
ACGCGCGCGCAATCCCAGACATCGAGGTAGCGACATTTGACTACACTGGGCCAGTTTCCGAAACCTGAGGCCGACCAGTACAGCGGGCAGCGCAAGCTGTTCCTGGTGCCCACGTTTCCGGTGTACCTGTCCGGGGAGGACGAGGGCCGCGAGCTTCTGGACCGCTACTGGTCGGAGGTGCGCGACAACATCCACAGCCTCGAGCGGTCGCTGGGGCCGGTCGCCCGCGTGTACCACGAGTCGCTGTTCGCGGACGGGGAGGAGGGAATGAGGCTGATCGAGCAACTCAATCCCTCGGGCTACTCGTTCATATCGGCGATGTGCCAGTCTACAGCGGAGTTGGTGGCGACGGAGGACCGGGCGACCGTGGAGGAGCATTTCGACTGGCAGCGGTGCCTGTCCATCGGGCTGATGAGCGAGGCGGTGCAGACCGCCGCCGTGGAGGGCTACCGGAGGACTGCGCAGAGCCGCAACGAGCAGGTGCGGGAACGGATCGACTCCACGCTGGCGGAGGGCGAGACGGGTGCGCTGTTCATAAGCGAGGACCACGGCGTGCAGTTCCCGGCCGACGTGCAGGTGTTTTACGTGGCGCCGCCGGCGCTGGACGGGTTGAAGCGCTGGCTGGGCGAGCGGATGAGGGCCGTGAGCGGCCAGTCGGGTTGAGACCCAAGAATCCTGAATATCGAGGCGAAGCATGAGCCACCTACAACTGGTCGACAACATGGAGCGAGTCTGGCAGGCGCTGGACGGGCTGTGCGCCGGGTTCGACGAGGCGCAGTGGAAGACGGCGACGGACTGCCCCGGCTGGTCGGTGCAGGACCAGATCTCACACATCGTGGGCAGCGAGTCGGGCATACTCGGACGACCGGCGCCGGACCACACGCCGGCCGACCTGAGCCACACGAAGAACGAGCTGGGCAGGCGCAACGAGGTGGTGGTGGACTGGCGGAGGTCCTGGCCGGGGGCCAGAGTACTGGAGGAGTTCCGGGAGGTGACGGCGGAGCGCATGACGCACCTGCGCGCAATGACGGCAGAGGACTTCGAGGTGAAGACACAGACGCCGGTTGGCCCGGGCAGCATGAGAATGTACATGGCCATACGCATCTTCGACGCGTGGGTGCACGAGCAGGACATCCGGCGGGCGCTGGGTCTGCCGGGCGGCCTGGACGGCCCGGTCGCCGAGCACGCGACGAGCAGGATCGTGCTGGCGATGCCCTACGTGGTGGGGAAGAAGGCGCAGGCGCCGGACGGCTCGTCGGTGGTCTTCGAGGTGTCGGGGCCGACGCCGCTGACGCTGCCCATCGGGGTGGAGCGCGGCCGGGCCAAACCGCTGGACGCCGCGCCCGACAGCCCAACAGTCACGCTGCGGACGGACTTCGAGACGTTCGCGTGCCTCGCGTGCGGTCGGTGGGACCCGGAGGAGGTGCTGGCGTCGGGTGGTGTCACGTTCGATGGCGACAGGGCGTTGGGCGAGACTGTGGTGCGGCAGATGAACTTTATGATTTAGGGAGAGGGGACATTCTATTGAAGTGGTTGGGGAGCAATGGCTGACAACGACACGCTGATGGCCTACTTGGTGCCAAGGCTCACGGGCGGGGTCGAGGACGCCGCCACCGAGGCGCTGGCGTACATCCTGAACAAGTCCGAGGGGGCGATGGCGGCGCTGAACGACCTGCTCCGTCTGGACGGCTTCGACGTCGAGCTGGTCGCCAGGGTGCGGACCCAAGTGAGCTATGAGGATGGCTGTATCCCGGACATGGCGGGGTACGACGAGGACGGCAGGACCCGGCTGCTAGTCGAGTCGAAATTTTGGGCCGCCTTTGGAGACGGTCAGGTGCGCCAGTACGCCCAGCACCTGGACCAGCCCGGCCCGGCGGTGCTTCTCATCATTGGCCCCGAGGTCCGTAGGCAGACGCTGTGGGCCGAGGCGAAGCAGCAGATGAGCGAAGTGGGGGAGTTAAAGGACATCGACTCTCAGACAGGCGTGAATCGGGGCAGCGTCGATCGGTTAAAACCGTGTGACTCGCGGCTACACTTGATGATTGTCAGTTGGGTCGGACTGCTCGACCGCATTGCGAATCATGCTGGCGACGCCGCTGTCTTGGAGGATGTTCGACAGCTTAGAGGGCTGGCCCAGAGGCAAGACGAGGAAGGGTTCTTGCCGCTACACGCTGACGAACTGAGCCCCGACATCGGGCGTCGGATGATCTGGTACAACCAGATCGTCGATGATGCGGTTTATGCTAGGGGACTCCCTCAGAAGTGGATGAATGTGGAGGGAGTGACCTCTGGTGGTGGAAAGAACGGTTACACACGATACTTCCGATTCTCTGGCGTGGATCCTGCCTTTGGGCTAGGAGTCAACTATAGTCTTTGGGCCAGAAACGGAGACAGCCCAGTGTGGCTAGGGCTTTACTACGACCACTGGAGCAAGGTGAACATACACGCGGTCGGTCGGAAACTGAGTGAAGAGGTCGTTGAAGCCGATTGGTTCCGATGGGTTCCCGTCCATCTCAAGACGGGTGTGGAGTACGATGCGGTGCTGGACGACGTGGCGGCGCAGTTGAAGAGGATAGGCGAGGCTGTCAAAAAGAGTCTGGGCTAGCCGCCGCCTACGGCGCGGACTATCTCGAGGTGGTCGCCTTGCTGGAGGGTGACGGAGGGGAGTTCGTCACGGCGCAGGACGTTGCCGTTGTGGGCGACGGCGATGTGGTTGACGTTGACGCCGAGCGACTCGACGTAGGTCTGGAGGTTGGTCGGGCCGTCGAGTTGGCGTTCTTTGCCGTTGACGATGAGGGCTATCATGTCCCCACTCTCCTGGCGGCGTTGGCGATGCTGGCCGCAAGACCGCGGGCGGCGCGTTGCGGGTCTTGGCTGCGGGCGATGGCCCCGATGACGGCGACGCCGGACGCCCCGGCCGCCATCGCAGAGGGCGCGTTCTCCTCGGTAACGCCACCTATGGCTATGTACGGCACACTCACCGCTGACCTCAGCCGCTTTAGAAGCTCCACGCCGGCGGCGGGCGCGCCGGGGTGCGATTCGGACGGGAAGATGGTTCCGGCCACCAGCATGTCTGCTCCGCCTTCTTGGGCTCTCACGGCTCCGTCGACGTCGTGGACGGAGCGGGAGACCAGCAGTCCGGGTCCGACCTTTCGCGCCGCCGCGACCGACATCGCATCCTCTCCGAGCTGGACGCCGTCCGCGCCGCTGGCGACGGCGACGTCCACCCTGTCGTTGATGAAAAGCAGCGCCCTGCCCTTCGTCAGGCGGCGCAGGGTCAGCGCCGTGTCCAGTAGCTTTCCGGACGGCAAGTCCTTCTCACGCAGTTGGACCATGTTGGCGCCGCCGCAGAGCGCCAGGGCGACCATCTCGTCGAGGGGCCTGCCCCCGGTCTGCCGCCTGTCGGTGACGAAGCAGAGCGCAGGATATGGCAGCACCGGCGGCAACGGGGCCTAGCTCGTGGCGACGGCCAGGCCCTCGGTGGGGCTGCTGGCGGTGCCGAGGTCCTTGCGCTCGATGCGTCCGGCGTTGTAGGCCATGCGGCCCGCGAGGACGCCCAGCTTGAACGCCTCGCCCATGGCGGATGGGTCGGCGGCCCGGGCGATGGCGGTGTTGACCAGCACGGCGTCCGCACCGGCCTCCAGCGCCTGCGACGCCTCCGAGGGCACGGCCAGGCCGGCGTCGACGACGACGGGCACTCCGGCCTCAGCGATGATGATGCGGATCTCGTCCATGGTCTGAATGCCCTGGCCGGAGCCGATGGCGGAGCCGAGCGGCATCACGGTGGAGCAGCCGACGTCCTCCAGCTTTCTGGCGAGCACAGGGTCAGCGTGAATGTAGGGCAGCACGGCGAAGCCCTCTTCCACGAGCCGTCCGGCGGCTTCGTAGGTGCCGACCGGGTCGGGCAGCAGGTAGGTGGGATCGGGAATCACCTCGAGCTTTATCCAGTTGGAGCCGGTGACCTCGCGGGCGAGGCGGGCGGTGAAGATGGCCTCCTCGGCGGTCTTGCAGCCGGCGGTGTTGGGCAGGATGGTGTACCTGCTCCAGTCGAAGTAGTCTAGGATGTTCTTCTCCTCGAGATTGTCGAGGTCGAGCCTTCGGATCGCGACCGTGATGATGTCCGCGCCCGACGCCTCTATGGAGTCGACCATCTCTTGCATGGTCCTGTGGCGTCCGGTGCCGACCATCAGCCTGGAAGCGAACTCTTTGCCGTCGATAACCAGAGCGTCGCTCATTTCACCTTCACTCCCTGGGCAGGGACGATGCCTGCCCCACCAGCGGCGAACCTGCCGCACAAAGAAAGAGCCGCTGAGCTATGCCAGCGACCCGATTGCAACAGTGTTCGGCAAGTCCCTACGCTGGCATTACCCAGATCAGGTAGTTGTTGGTCGGCGGCGTTTTTTGGCCGCCCTCTCAGCCTGGCTTGCCCAAGCTCCCAACCGAGTTTTTCGATTTTCCGGTACGGGTAAGAGGATAGCTTACGCCGGGCGAAAAGTCAAAAGCGCGGCGAGTGTTGGTGGGCGGGTGCCGCACCCCCATCCTAACCTTCCCCCTGCGAGGGGGAAGGGACCACGCTTAGGAAGTCCATGACGGCGCGCTCGAAGCCGGCGGGGTTGTCGCCGGGGACGAGGTGGCCGGCGCCGGGGACGGTAGTCAGGCGGCCATTGGGGATGCGCTCGTGCATGGCGCCGGCGGTGCCCTGCGCGACGACGTCGCTCTCGCCGCCGCGGACGACCAGGGTGGGGCAGCTAAGGCTCTCGATGTAGCCCCATAGCCGTTTTGCGGTCTGGGGGTCGCGGCCTATGTTGCGGTCGCGGGTGCGCAGACGGCGGTCGTACTTCCAGGTCCACTTGCCGTTGGGAAGCTGCTTGAGGTTGTGCATGATGCTGCCGCGCACCTGCTGGGGATCGCGGCGGTGGTTGTAGGCCATCACGCGCTCGACGAATGCGTCGACGGAATCGAGCTCGTCGTTCTGGGAGGCGAAGCTGCGGATGCGGGTGGTGCCGGGGGACTCGGTCTCGGGAGCGGAGTCTACGATGACCAGCGCCCGAATCTCCTCCGGATGGTTGGCGGCGTAGGTGAAGGAGTTGCGGCCGCCCATGGAGAGACCCATCAGCACGAAGTTCTTGAGACCGATTGCCTGGGTGATGGCGTGAAGGTCTTCCTGCTGAGTTTCGGGGGCGTAGTCGCCGTCGGGCGCCCATTCGCTGTCGCCGTGGCCGCGCTGGTCGAGGGCGACGACGTGGAAGCGGTCGCACAGGGAGAGGGCGACGAAGTCCCAGGAGTGGCAGGTCTGGGCGAAGCCGTGGAGCAGGAGCACGTCGGGGTTGGCCGGGTCTCCCCACTCGAGGTAGTGGAAGCGGAGGCCGTTGGCGGTGACGTACCTGTCCTGGGGCAGCGCGTCGGTGGCGAAGGTTACGCCCGCGGCGCGCGCGGCGTCGTGAAGGGACATGCCCTGGGGGACGGTTGGTGAGGTCAAGGTTGTTTCTCCTTGGTGGTCAGTGGTTTAGGAGGGGCGCGTTCACCCTCACCCTGACCCTCTCCCATCGAGGGAGAGGGGACTGTTCAGGTTACACGGACGGGCGGCGGGTGTGCCAGCCGACGGCCTGCTCGTAGGCGTGGGCGACGCGGAGGGCGGTGGCCTCGCGCCAGGGCCGCGCGCCGAATTGCATCCCGATGGGCATACCGGCGGAGTCGAAGCCGCAGGGCACCGAGACTCCGGGCTGGCCGGTGAGGTTGAAGGGGCGCGTGAGGCGGGCGAGCAGCGTGCGCGTGGCGTGGGCCTCGCCGGCGACGATGGACTCGCGCTCGCCGATGGGCGGCGCGGTGAAGGTGTTGGTGGGCGCGAGCAGCACGTCGTAGGTCTCCATCGCCTTCGCCATCTCCGCGTTGAAGGCGCGACGGGCGCGCTGGGCCTTCATGTAGTCCCGGGCGGGCGTGAGCGCGCCGACCTCGAAGCGCTGGCGGACGTCGTCGCCAATGTCGTCGGGACGCTCGCGCAGGTGCTCCAGGTGGACCTCGGCGGCCTCGACGAAGAGGATGGTGCTGGAGATGGCAAGCGCGTGGTCGAGGGCGGGTATTGAAATCTCCTCGACGTGAGCGCCCAGCTCTTCGAGCACGCCGGCGGCGGTCTTCACGGCCTGGGTGACCTCGGGGTCGATGATGTCGTAGAAGTACTCCTGGGGGAGTCCGACGCGGAGTCCGTCGATGCCCTGCCCCACCTCGGCGGTGAAGTCTTGCACGGGCACGTTCGCAGAGGACGGGTCGCGCGGGTCGTGGCCGGCGATGGCGTTGAGGACGAGTCCGGCGTCCCGCGCGGTGCGGGTCATCGGCCCAACGGTGTCCAGGCTGAACGCCAGCGGGTAGACGCCGTGGCGGCTGACGCGGCCGAAGGTGGGCTTGAGGCCCACGATGCCGCAGAACGAGGACGGGATACGGATGGAGCCGCCGGTGTCGCTGCCGAGGGCGGCCATACACTGGCCGGCGGCGACGGACGAGCCGGAGCCGCCGCTGGAGCCGCCGGTGACGCGGGAGGTGTCCCAGGGGTTGTGGGCGTCGCCGTCGTGGGGGTTCTCGCTTGACGCCCCGAGGGCGAACTCGTGCATCTGTAGCTTGCCCATCAGGACGGCTCCGGCGTCCTGGAAACACTCGGTGACCCCGGCGTCGTAGTCGGGCACGAAGTCGGCGAGTATCTTGGAGCCGATGCCGGTGCGGACGCCGCGGGTGTAGTAGAGGTCCTTTAGACCGACGGGTATGCCGTGCAGCGGGCCCCGGTGGTTGCCCGCCTGGATCGCGTCCTCGGCGGCATGGGCCTCGGCGCGAGCCTGGTCGGCCATGATGGTGATGAACGAGTTGAGGGCGCCGTCGGTCTGGTCGATGCGGTCGAGATGCGCCTCGCACAACTCGACCGGGGACAACTGGCCGGAGGATATCAGGTCCGACGCCTCGGATATGGATAGCCAGTACAGCTCGGAGTTACTCATCGCTCTCGGCCTCCAGCGCGTCTACCCTGAAGCCGACGGCCGGCTCGACGCCGGACAGGTCGAGCGCCTCGACGCCGCCGAGCGAGTCGGTGGCCTGGACTATCTGGGGCAGCAGCTCGTCGAGCTTGTCGTCGCCCAGTTCCAGGCCGGCCGCGGCGGCCAGGGCTATGAGAGTTTCTTTGGTTATCCTGTTTCCGCTCATGTGTGCCTCCTTAAGCGTTGCTCGTCGCCCGAGCTCCCGAACGTTCTTCTTCCGTGCTCAGCAGCAGGGTGCCGAGGTTGCGCACGCGCCGGTTGGCGAGGGCCGGGCCGAGGGCGAACCCGACGACGGCGAGTCCGCCGAGCGCGAGGGTGAAGGGCGCGCCGATTACGGAAGCGACCTGGCCCATGAGACCGCCGCCGAGCGGCATTATGCTGTAAGTCATACCGTACAGACCCATCACGCGGCCCCGCATCCTGTCCGGAACGAGAGACTGGAGCGAGCTCATTATGGACATCATGTAAGCCGAGTTGGCCAGTCCCATCAGCAGCATGATGGCGAGCGCGAGCGGGTAGAAGGCCAGGTATTCGGACGTGAGCGCGAACGCGACTATGAGCAGGCCGAAGAGCGTGGCACCTGCCACAATGATCGCGCCGCGCCTAGCAACGTCGTCACGGGTGCTGAGCCACATCGTCACGCCAAGCGAGCCTACGCCACCGGCGCTGAGCAGCCAGCCCTGTCCGGCTGCGCCGACCTCTAGAATGTCCTTCGCGAAGATGGGCATGAGGACCACGTAGGCCATGCCGAAGAAGCTGTTGAAGAACGTCATGCCGATGAGTATCGAGAAGGTGGAGTTGTTCTTCACGAACCGCAGCCCTTCCGCCAGGTCCTGGGCCGCGCTCGTGCCTGCGGGGGTCTCGATGGGCGGGACCTTGATGGCCAGCATCACCAGGGCCATCGTCACGAATCCCGCCCCTGCCAGGAAGAACGCGGCGTGCGTGTCGAACACGGCCACCACGAGGCCGGCCACTGCGGGGGCCGCAATGCGGGTTCCCTGCCAGATGGCCGAGTTGAGGGCGACGGCGCTCATCATCACCTTGCGTTCGATCAGGTGGGGGTAGAGCGCCTGCTTGGCGGGCTGGTCGAACGCGCTGATGCCGCCCACAACGAAGGCTATCGCCACGAGGTGCCACGGTTGCACCACGCCGGACAGCGTTATCGCGGCCAACAGCACGATGACGGCGGCCATGACGGTCTCCGCAACGACTATCATCACGCGCTTGTTGAGCCTGTCGGCAAATACGCCGCCGAAGAGGTTGAGCAGAATCGAGGAGGCGGAGCTGGCTATCCACACGATGCCGAGGTAGGCGGCCGAGCCGGTGAGTTCGTAGGCGAGCCAGCCCTGCCCGAATATGAGCATCTGGAAGCCGGCGACGGACGCGAGGGAGCCGAGCCAGTACCGGCGGTACAGAGGATACCGCAGGGCGGGCGGTATCGACAGCAGAAGCCTGCGGGGTCTTGCTTCGGTGTTGACGTTCTGGTCCAATCGCGCCTCTGGGATAAGGCCAGGCTAGTCCTTGAGCGGGATGCGGCCCCAGGTCACGGAGTCGGCGTCGTCGCAGAGGGACTTTTCCCGGATCGTGTCCCGGATGGCGAGCAGGGTCGCGTTGACCTCGTTGGTGACGTAAACCCAGTCAGGAGCCTCCGGGAACCAGTAAGGAGACGTAATGCGGACGACCTTCTTCTCGTCCGGGTTCAGGTAGATTCCAAATTTAGAGGTATGCTCCAGCATCGCAGACTCCTGAGTTCCGAATTGCTAAACGGTGTTGGCGACGGGCCGGAGTGTGCGGCCCGGAATGGCGGGCAACAGTATAGCAGGTTTGGAGGGCGCTCCCAAAGCCGCTACTCGACGGTTACGGACTTGGCGAGGTTGCGGGGCTGGTCCACGTCGCAGCCGCGGCGCAGGGCTATGTGGTAGGCGAAGAGCTGCATGGGCACCGACATCAGCACGGGCGTTAGGGAGGGGGACGTTTCCGGCACGTAGACCACGTCGTCCGCCAGCTCATGGATGTCCCGGTTGCCCTGGGTGGCGATGGCGATGACTTTGCCGCCGCGCGTGCGCACCTCGTTGATGTTGCCGACCATCTTGTCGTAGAGGGCGTCGCTGGGGGCGAGCGCGACGACGGGCACACTCTCGTCTATCAGCGAGATGGGGCCGTGCTTCATCTCGCCGGCGGGGTAGCCTTCGGCGTGGATATAGCTCAGCTCCTTGAGCTTCAGCGCTCCCTCCATGGCCATGGGGTAGTTCGCGCCTCGGCCCAGGAACAGGAAGTTGTCGCGCCGGTGGTACGCGGCGGCCAGGCGCATGTAACGCTCCTCGCCGTCCACGAGGCGTCCGAGCAGGTCGGGAACGGCGGCGAGCTCACGGCTGAGCGCCCGCGCACGATCGGGGCTGAGCGCACCGCGGCTGGAGCCGACGTGCAACGCGAGCAGGTAGAGGGCGAGCAGCGAACAGACGAACGTCTTGGTGGAGGCTACGCCTATCTCCGGGCCGGCCCTGAGCATCAGGGAGCCGTCCGCGACCCTGGTGGACTGAGCGCCGGCATAGTTGCAGAGCGTGAGCTGGCGCGCACCCCTGCGGGCGGCCTCCTCCATTGCGGCCAGGGTGTCCGCCGTCTCGCCGGACTGGGAGATCGATACGACGAGGGTGCGGCGGTCTATGGCGGGGTCCCTGTAGCGGAACTCGGAGGCGTTGTCGGCCTCGGCGGGTATGCGGGCGAACGACTCCATCCACATGCGGCCCACCATCGCTGAGTGAAGGCTGGTGCCCATGCCCACGAGGATGACGCGGTCTATCTCGGCAAGCTCGCTGTCAGTGTAGGGTACCTCGTCCAGCGTCGTCGCAAGGCTGTCGAAGTCCACGCGGCCGCGCAGGGCGTCGACGGCGGCCTCGGGTTGCTCGTGGATCTCCTTGAGCATGAAGTGGCGGAAGGCTCCCTTGGCGGCGGCGCGGCCGTCGTAAGGGGCGGGCGCGGGCGATTTGCGGACCGGGTCGCCGTCCACGGTGGAGAACTCGGCAGCGGCGCCGCGGATGGTGACCATTTCGCGGTTTTCCAGATAGGCTAGTTTCTTCGCGTGGCCGAGGAGCGCGGGCAGGTCGCTCGCGAGCAGCATCTCGTCGTCGCAGTAGCCTACGACGATGCCGCCGGCGTTGCCGAGCCGCACGCCGACGATTGCGCCGGGGGCGCTCCGAGACATGGCGACGAGGGCGTTGGCGCCGCGCATTCGAGTCGTGGCGGCCCTCACGGCGCTTTCGAACGAGAGGCCGTTCGCCATTTCGGACTCGATCAGGTGGGGGATGCACTCGGAGTCTGTCTGGGAGGTGAAGCTGTGGCCCTGCGCCGAGAGTTCCCGGCGCAGCTCCGCGTAGTTCTCGACGATGCCGTTGTGGGCAACGACCACGTCGCCGGTACAGTCCGCGTGGGGGTGGGCGTTCTCGTCGGTGGGCGCGCCGTGGGTGGCCCAGCGGGTGTGGCCGATGCCGGTCTCGCCCTCGGGCAGGGACTCGCCGATGTGCGCACGGAGTTCGGCGAGCTTGCCCGCCATCTTGCGCACCTGGGGTCCGCCGTCAGACCCCTGCAGGGCGATGCCGGCGCTGTCGTAGCCGCGGTACTCGAGACTGGCCAGGCCGCCGAGCAGTATGGGGGCGGCCTGCCTGTTGCCGGTGTAGCCGATTATGCCGCACACGTCATGACTCCGTTCACCCCCATCCCCGTATCGGGTACGGGGCAGGCTCTAGCCTTCCCCCTGCGAGGGGGAAGGGACATTTGAGGCGCCGTAGACGCCCCGGTAATCCTCTGGTAGAAGCTGGGCGACGCGCTCCATTATCATCCGGTTCAAGCCGTTGAGGACCTCGCGCGTGGGTCTGCCCTCGATTACGGGAAGAGAAAAGGCCTGGCCTATGTTCACCCTGATACGGCTTGCGGGGACGCAAAGCCTGTGCCAGTTTTGCAAGCCCTCGGTGCCGGTCATGCCGACTGGAAGTATGGGCGCCTGGGACTTTAGGGCCAGCCGCTCGACGCCGGGAACGGCGGTGCGCATGGCTCCGGGGCTGCGGGTTCCCTCGGGAAAGAGCGCGATAACCTGGTCGCGGCTCAGCATGTCCAGCATCCAGCGGTATGCGCGGGGGTCGGCGGCCTCGCGGCGCAGCGGGTATGCGCCCCAGTTGCGGAAGAACCAGTTGCCGACGGACGTGGCGAACAGCGTGTGCTTGGCGACGAACCAGGGGCGCCTGGGCATGAGGCTCGCCAGAAACGAGGGGTCCACGTAACTCTGGTGATTGCACACCACGATGAGCGGGCCGACCGGCGGGACGTTCTCGACGCCGGTTACCTTGCAGTCGGCGAAGGCCCTTAGCGTGCCACGCTGCGTCGTGGAGCACAGCGAATACACCCAGCTCACGGTCGACCCTCCCACAGCCGAACCGCCAGCGTAACCACCTCGTCTACACTCATGCAGTCCGTCTCGACTATGGTGGCGTCGTGGGCGGGGAGGCTCTGCCTGGCGTCCAGCCTGTCGCGGCGTTCTATGCCCTGCGCCACATCCTCGAGGCGGCTCTCCTCGCCCTTGCCGATGCGCTCGTCGTGGCGGCGTTGGGCGCGCGTTCGGACGGACGCGGTCAGGAACAGCTTGACCCGGGCGTCGGGCAACACCACGCTGCCGATGTCGCGGCCCACCATCACAATCGAGGTTTCCGAGGCGATTTCGCGCTGCCGCGCGATTAGGGCCACGCGCACCTCCGGCATGGTGGCGACGCCCGGCACGACATTCTCCACTTCGGGCAGCCTGAGAGAGTCCGTGACGTCTTCTCCGTCCGCGAGGAGCCGCCCGCTGGCGTCGACCAACGGTGTCATGTCCAGGCGGCGGGCCAGCGCGGCCACTGCGGGTTCATCGTTCGCATCTACGCCCCGTTCCAGCACGGCCCAGGCCACCGCACGGTACATCAGGCCGGTGTCCAGGAAGGCGCAGCCGAGCCTGCGGGCCAGCGCCATGCCCACCACCGTCTTTCCGGACGCCACCGGGCCGTCTATCGCGATTCGGACTGTCATGCGTTGGAGGGTCGCACCCCCATCCTGACCTTCCCCCTGCGAAGGGGAAGGGACTTCGGAAACAAACACTCGGTACATACTGCGATTATAGACGCCGCAACATCCGCCGACAACGATGAGACGCGGCGTCACCCCCATCCCAGCCTTCCCCCATCAAGGGGGAAGGGACTCTTGGAGGCCCTGCGGGGCGTCACAGCTTAAATCGGGTGCCGACGGTGTTTTGGAGGAAGGCGTCGGGGAAGGTCGCGGCGAGGGCGTGCGCGGCGCGCCAGCCGGTGCAGTGGGCGGGCACGAGGACGGAGGGAGACAGGTCGGCGAGGGCTGCGCAGGTATCGGCGATGATGGGGTAGAACGACGGCGCGCCGAGGTGGAATCCACCGATGACGGCGTGGACCCGGTCGATGCCGGTGATACGCCTGGCGTAGCGGACGATGTTGACGATGCCGGCGTGGCCGCAGCCGGTGAGCACCACCAGTCCCTTGTCGCGCACGTTCATCAGCAGCGCCTGGTCGTCGAGGATCAGGGGGTCGGGCTGCCACTCGCCGCCACGTAACGCCTGGTGCTCGGCGAAACCGCGCTCGAACGGAGTGGTGCGGTCGACCTCGCCGGTCACCAGCAGTGAGCCGTCCAGGAGGAACGAGGGTTGGCGCTCCTCGATTACGTCGAATCCCGCGCCCAGAAGCGCCGGCTTGCTGGTGGTGGGCATCTCGCGCGGCTCGCGTCCGGGTATGGCGACGCGGCGCTGGGACCAGAACTCGGGGTGGATGGTCACCGGCATCTTCACGCTGCCGCCGAGCTCGTCGAAGAGGCCGTTCAGGCCGGTGGTGTGGTCGTAGTGGCCGTGGCTGAGGACGATGGCCTCGATGTCACTGGCGGAAATCTCGAGGCGGCGCATGTTGTCGATCATGCCGTCCGGAGAGACGCCGGTGTCGAACAGGACGGTGTGCTCCACGCCACTCTTTTCGAAAGTGACGAGCGCCGAGAAGCCGTGCTCGGCCTTGAGGTTGTCCGCGGCTTCTCCCGACTCGAAGAATCGGACGGGGACTTTCGGGGAGTTCGGCCCTGCGGACGGGCGCCTGGCGGGGCCCTCGTCGCGCAGCAGGGCGTCGGATACGTTGTCGACCAGGGTGGTGATGCTGACCGAGTCCACGGGTCCGAGAGGGATGGTTTGCATAGCAGCCGCCTTTCGGGTGATAGGGGCACAGGATAGCACGCAATTATCCAGACTTCATGCCATGCAGTGGGTTTGAACTTCAGGGAACGCATGGCTAACATGCTCTTATCTTCAGTGATTGGATGTCGGATTGGGTAACGCCAGTGTAAGACGGCTTCCGGCCCGGGCAGCGATCCTGCTTCTGGGCGTTCTTCTGTGTGTCGGGGGCCAGGGCGCCGCGGGCAGTGTACACGCTCAGGAGAGGGAGATCGTAATTCGCGAGGCCCAGCCCAGGTCGCCTTTCTGCATCGAGCTGGATTCGCACCTTGCGCCATATCGAACTCTCACCGTCCTTGGCGCCGACTTTCCCACCACAGGCGCCGGCAGGCTGCAGTTCCGCGACGTGGGCACTGACAATCTCAGCGCTTTGTTCGGTGGTGAACCGCGCTGGGAAACGCCGAACCTGGTCACGCTGGATTTGGGCCTGGTCGAGGACAGGCTGTGGCACGAGCCTACGCTGAAACTTCAGGTCCGTATTACCAATGCCGCCGGGGAGCCGCAGTCCAACTGGTCGAACGTGGTCAAGGTGGTGCAGAACGCCGACGACTGTTCCACTCCCAGGGAGGCGCCGTTCCCGCCAGAGCCGCCGGTTCGGGGAGTCCCGGGCGACCTGTGGGCGGACGTGGTCATCGGCAAACCGGACTTCACGCAGATCGCCCCAAAGAGCGTTGTGCCATTCAAGCTGTTCAATCCCGGCGGCGTGGTAGTCGACCGGTCCTCAGATCCCGGAAGAATGTACGTGTGGGACGCCGGCAACAGCCGTGTGCTGGGTATCGACCTGGCGAAGTGCTACGCGGGCGAAGGTCCCTGCACTGCGGACGTGGTGATCGGGCAGCCGTCGGGGTACGACCAGGGCGGCTGCAACGGCGACAGCTCCTTCCAGGGCTTTCCCGCGCGTACCACTCCCAGGGCAGACATGCTCTGCGGCATACCCGAACAGGCTTTGAGCCCGTGGGAAGTGCACACCTTCGTCACGATGGCCGTTGACGGCAACGGCGCCCTGTACGTGCCTGACTCTTACAACAACAGGATAGTGAAGTACGAAGACCCGTTCGCGACCGACTCCATCGCCGACGAGGTTTGGGGTCAGTGGGGGTTCACCGGCGGTACGTGCAACCGGGGCGGCCCCCGACGGCCAACGGAGGAGACGCTCTGCTTTCACTCGCAAACCAACTTCCCCCTGGCGAACCGTTACGGCAACGGCGTGGAGATCGATCCGGACGGCAACATGTGGGTGGCGGACGGCGGCAACAACCGCGTCCTGCGGTTTCCTGTCGACCCCACAACGGGGACAATCGCAAAGGCCGCGGACCTGGTGTTGGGCCAGCGCAGCTTCCACGGAGAAGGGACCGGCGCCGGCCTGGACGAGATGCACGCTCCCTCGGCGGTGAGGATGGCGGGAGACGGCCGGCTCTTCGTGGCCGACACGCTCAACAACAGGGTCCTCGTGTTCCAGCCCCCCTTCCGGTCGGGGATGACGGCCGCCCAGGAGTTCGGATCGGGATTCGATCGCCCTACTTCGGTGGAGATAGACCCGGCCGGACAGGGCGTCTGGGTGAACGACTCCGCAAACTACATGGTCGAGTTGTGGGACATGCAGAGCGAATCGGTTTTGAGGATACTGGGCAAGGACTCCTACCGTCCGGGACGCCAGTGCGACGCTTGGTATCCGGAACTGCCTGATCGCCTGTACCTGTGCCCAATCGCCGGAGGCGTCGGCGTGGACGGTCTCGGCAACGTCCTCGTGTCCTCGTACCTGGACACAGCGGAGGTAGCTCGCTTTCCTGTAGCTACGGCGGGAGGAGCGCTGAGCGTCCGGCCGGACAGACGCCTCTTCCATCCGCCAGCAGAAACGAACTTCAAAGATCTGAAGGGAATCCACTCCGCCCGTGGCGTCGTTACATGGGGCGACCAGCTTATCGTCTCCGACATAGACCGTCTGCTGTACTGGAACGGCCTGGAAACGCTTGCAAACGGCCGTCCAGCCGACGGTGCGGTTGGGGACGAGTTCGCGTCCCCGGACTGGACGATATGCTGCGGCAGGATCAAGGTGGACGACGCGGGCAGGCTTTGGGTGCTCGGGTTCGAGGGTATCAACCTGTTGGACGTTTACCAACTTCCACTCACGAAGAGATCGACGCCACTGCACACCATCTTCACCCATGAGGCCGAGTTTCCAATCCTCGGCCAGAAGTTCATAATCAAGCTGGGGCGCCGCATCTTCGGGATCGCGCCGGTTGGCAGCGGAGAGTTCGTGTGGCTGTCCGACACCGACAACCACCGGGTGCTGCGAATCAGGGACCCACTGACCAATCCGGTCGTGGACGCGATCCTGGGGCAGCAGACCGCGTTCGCCAACAAGTGCAACGCGGGCCGAATTCCGGCGGCGGACTGGGATGCTCTGTCCGCGGGGGAGCACAGGAACCTGCTCTGCTTTCCCGGCGCTCTCTCGATCGACAGGCTCGGCAACCTGTACGTTTCGGACCATTCGCTGGAGGTAGATGGCAACCGGCGCCTCCTGGTGTTCGAGAAAGACTCTCTGCCCACCGACAACACCTCGGTGCTGCTCGGCCGGGGCGCGTCCAAGGCCTTCACCGAGTCTCTGTATGGATTCAGCAGCCTGTGGGTGAGCGCGTACTGGGAGCGTGAATCGGTGATCGACGAAAGGCTCGCCCTGCATGGCATGTCTGCCGGGACCTGGGAGATGGCCTTCGACAGCACGAACAGGATGGTGGTTGGGTACAACGCATACAGGGGGCCGAGATTCGTCGGTGTGTACGACGACCCACTGGGCAGAGAGAAACTTCCGAATGCGTACCTCTATGACCTGATGTCGATGGCTTACACGGCCACGTTCGACGACAACGACAATCTGTACGTGGGCGACATCAACAGGGGCAGGGTGCTCGTGTTCCACAACCCGTTCGGCAACCCTTCCGCGGACGCGACGCCAGCCGCGCCGGTCGCCGCGCCGCCCGTGCCGCAGCACGAGGTGGCCATCGAATCGGTCGGCCCGGAGCCGCCGTACTGCGTGGTGCGCAGCTCGGGGCACGAGTACGAAAGGAGGCTCGAATTCCATTTCAGCGCCCTGCCCCAGGGCTGGAAGAACCTGAGGTTACAATTCCGCAGGCTGACGGATACTCACAGGGAGTGGCTCAGGCTGTCAAATGCCGAGACCGTTCGGGCGGAGGGGACACACTTAATCGTCGACATGGGCAGGATTGGAGGCCGTCTGTGGGGCCATCGCGACAAGTTGACGATGACCGCGAGGCTGGTTTCGCCGGAGGGGGCGGTTCTTTCGAACTGGGCGCCCGCCTTCGTGCTGGCCGAAAACGTAGAGGCGTGTGGAGTCGCGCTGCCTGCGCCTGCACCGACGCCGACGCCCATACCCACTCCAACGCCCACGCCCACGGAGACGCCGACTCCGGCGCCGACGGCGGTTTCATTGCCCACGGCGGCGCCCGAGCCCACGGCGGCGCCATCGGCAGATGAGTATGCCGCTACGATAGAGAGGGTTGTACCGGAGCTTCCGCTCTGTGTGCTGCGCGATTCGGAGTACGGCAACAGGACACGGCTGAGTTTCCGGTTGAGCTCCGTGCCAGAAAATTGGCTGCGCCTAAAGATGCAATTCCGCAATCAAGCGGACTTAAGCACCGCGGAGCTGGACCTCTTCGAACGCCTGTATGTGCGCGTAGAAGAGTCCGACATCACCATTGCCATGACTTACTATGGCTCTCATCTCTGGGGCTACCTAGACAGATTGGTGCTAACTGCCCGGATAATCACGCGGGACGGCGAGTCTGTTACGAACTGGTCGCCCGAGTTCGCGCTTGCTCAGGATGAGGAGGCCTGCGGCGTCGCCTGGCCCACGCCCACACCGAGACCGACTCCGACAGTCGCACCCGCGGCGACACCCGAGCCCGCGGCCGCAGCCACCGCCGTGCCCCGGCCTACGGCGACGCGGGAGTTCGTCCCCACCGTGACGCCCACGCCCGGTCCTCCGCCGATTCCAACATCTATTGCGCGGGATACACCCACGCCGGAGCCCACTCAGACTCCGACGCCCAAGCCTGCTCCGACGCTTACACCCACGGCGGTAAGGGTCGCCGCGTCCGAGGCGTTGCCGTTGGAGCGACCGTCTCCGACTCCCACCGTCTCGCACACGCCCGCCGGCGAACAGGGCGGCGGTGGGTGCGGCCTGAGCGCGGCCCGGGACTACAGCGGCGCGGAGTTAGGCATGTTGATGTTCCTGCTGGCGCCGCTTGGCCTGGCCGTTCGGAACCGGCGACGCGACAGATCCCGGCCGCGGAGCGATGGCGAAGAAGGATGAGCGAAGTGTCGCCGGAATACGTCGGCGAGCGACAGTTCATGTAATGACAAACGCCTCTAAGGTATGTTACTATTTTCACACTCAGGGCCGAGCGCCTCTAAGGCGGTTTTGCATTGCGGCCCGCCGAAATCGAAGGCAAGCCGAGAAGGAGCGTTTCAAGGCGTGTCTCAGAACTCGTCTACAGGGTGGTTGCGATAGGCTTGCGCGTGTGATGGCATTGCTGCCGGCGGTGCCATCTCTTTTTTTGCCTGCAACAATATAGAGTCGAGGTGAACTGATGCCTACTTTCGTGGACCCCAAGGTGTGCGACAGCTGCGCGGCGCTATCCGAGCCCCAATGCGTTCACATCTGCCCAAACGATCTGATGGTGCTGCACGGAGAGTCCAACAAGGGCTTCAACCAGGAGCCCGAGATGTGCTCCGAGTGCTTCGCCTGCGTGAAGATGTGCCCGCAGGAAGCTATCGAGGTGCGTGGCTACTCGGACTTCGTGCCGCTGGGCGCGTATCTCAAGCCGCACAGGACCGACAGCGAGATCAAGTGGGACGTGAAGTTCCGGGATGGAAGGATGCTGAACTTCACCTTCCCGGTGCGCACGACGCCGGTTGGCTCCACGGACCCGTACAAGGACTTCGCGGAGCCTGGAGCGGAGGACGCGGCAGGACAGGGACTGGCGGGCGAATCCATCTGGCTGGGCGTGGACAGCCTGTCCTCGATCCAGAGTTAGCAGAGCAGACAAGGAAGGTTTCATAGGACATGACAACCCCTGAGATAGAGACTATCGAGTGCGACGTGCTCATCGTCGGCGGCGGCATGAGCGGCTGCGGTGCGGCGTTCGAGGCCAACTTCTGGGGCCGCGACCTGCGGGTGGTGCTCGTAGAGAAGGCTGTGATAGAGCGCAGCGGCGCGACGGGCGAGGGCCTGTCCGCAATCAACTGCTACATGGGCATGCGTTCCGGTTGGAACACGCCCGAGGACTTCGTCGAGTACGTGCGCAACGACATGATGGGCCTGGCGCGCGAGGACCTCGTGTACGACGTGGGCCGTCACGTGGACGCCTCGGTGCACATGTGGGAGGAGTGGGGCCTGCCCATCTTTAAGAAGCCGGACGGCTCCTACCAGCGCGTCGGGCGATGGCAGTTGCCGATGCACGGCGAGTCGCTCAAGCCGATCGTGGCCGAGCCGGCGCGCAAGGCTCTCGGAGAGGGCAACCTCTACGAGCGCATACTCATCACTCACCTTCTGCCGGACAAGCGCGACTCCAACCGGATAGCCGGAGCGATAGGCGTCGGCGTGCGCGACGGCAAGATATACGTCTTCAAGGCGCGCGCGGTCATCTGCACGGCGGGCGGCGCGTCCAACATCTTCCGGCCGCGTTCCACGAACGAGGGCCTGGGCCGCACCTGGTACTCGGTGTTCGACACCGGCTCGGTGTACGGCCTGGTCATCCCGCTAGGCGCGGAGATGACGCAGATGGAGCACCGGTTCGTGCCGTCTCGCTTCAAGGACGGCTACGGACCCATCGGAATGTGGTTCCAGTTCTTCGGGGCGAGGGCGACCAACGCCTACGGAGAAGACTACACCCAGACCAGGGCGGAGGCGTTGAAGGAGTTCGACCCCTACGGGTCGGCGGTACCGACGCCGACGCCGCTTCGCAACCACCAGATGTACCTGGACATCACGGAGGGCAAGTCGCCCATCTACATCCGCACCGAGGAGGCGATAGAGAGGCTGTCGAAGGACGACGACGGCAATTTCGACCAGGCCAAGTTCGACGACGTGCACAGCGAGGCGTGGGAAGACTTCCTGGACATGACGATTTCCCAAGCGCTGATGTGGGCATCCCAGAACATCGCTCCGGAGAACACTCCGTCCGAGATCGTTCTGGCGGAGCCGTACATCATGGGCTCGCATTCCGGCGAGGCGGGCGCGTGGGTGAGCGGTCCGGACGACCTGGCGCCCGGCGACTACAAGTGGGGCTACAACCGGATGCTGACCATCAACGGGCTGTTCGCGGCCGGCGACGGCGTGGGCGCTGCGCCTCACAAGTTCTCGTCCGGTTCGTTCACCGAGGGCAAGATTGCGGCGAAGGCGGCGGTGGCGTATGCGCGCGACGTGGCGGACGCGCCGCAGATCGACGACGACAGGGTGCAGGAGCTCGTCCAGGAGATCATGCGGCCGATGGAGACCTTCAAGGCTCACCGCGGCGTCTCCACCAGCGACGAGGTCAACCCCAACTACATCATGCCGAAGCACGCGCTGATCCGGCTGCAGAAGATAATGGACGAGTACGCGGGCGGCATCTCGACGCAGTTGAAGACGAACGAGCACCTGCTGACGCGGGGGCTGGAACTTCTCACCTTCCTGCGGGAGGACCTGAACCTGCTGGCGGCGCGCAATCTTCACGAACTGCTCAGGGGCTGGGAAGTGGTGCATCGCGCATGGGTGGCAGAGGCGCACGTGAGGCACCTGCTGCACCGCAAGGAGACGCGCTGGCCGGGCTACTACTACCGGACGGACTATCCCAAGCTGGACGACGAGAACTGGCGGGTGTTCGTCAACTCCCGCTTCGATCCCGATTCCGGGAACTGGGACGTGTTTACCAAGCCATACAAGCAACTGGTCAAGTAAGCGGGCCGCAGCCCGTTCGACGCAGGAGCGCCGCGGCCCCAAGGGTCGGGGCGCTTTCTGCTTGGGGACAATCGGCAAACCGCTACGCTGACGGGGAACGGCAGGGATGAGATCGCAAATATGGCTCCTCAGATAGATAGCAGCGAACTGACCGGCAGGGTGGCACTGGTCACCGGCGCCGGGCAGGGCATGGGCCGTGCCGTGGCCGCCAGGCTCGCGGCTGGCGGCGCCCGGGTGGTGGCGAACGACCTAGACCCGGAGTCGGCGGAGCGCACGACACAGGCGCTCATGGACGCCGGGCACGAGGCCATATCGATTGCGGGCGACGTGTCGCGGCCCGACGAGGTGCGGGAGATGTTCCGCACTGTCGCAGACCGCTACGGCTCTCTGCACGTGCTAGTCAACAACGCGGGCATTCTCTACCCAACCTCGGTGGAGCAGATCGCACCGGAGGAGTGGGACCTGGTGGTGGCCGTGAACCTTACGGGCACGTTCCTGTGCTCCCAGGCGGCCATAGGCCCCATGCGAGAGGCAGGCTGGGGTCGAATCGTCAACTTCTCGTCGACGGCGGGCAAGAACGTAAGCACCGTCGGCGGCGCGCACTACACCGCCGCCAAGGCGGGCGTGCTCGGCTTCACACGACATCTGGCCAAGGAGGTGGCGGGCTACGGCATCACCGTGAACGCGGTCTGCCCCGGCCTGATCGACACGGAGATGGTGCGGGCGGTCATCAGCCCGGAGCGCGCGGACGCGTACGCCAGCAGCTTTCCCATAGAGCGCTTGGGCAAACCGGAAGAGGTGGCGGAGCTGGTGGCGTTTCTGGCGTCGGACCGGGCATCGTATATCACGGGGGCGTCGCTGGACATAAACGGCGGGGACTTGATGATATGAGGCTATCGTGACGCGGATACTTGTGACAGGCGCGGCCGGGCAGATCGGATCGGAGCTTGTGCCTGAGCTTAGGGAGCGTTACGGCGCCGACAACGTGGTGGCGGCGGGCCATCGGACGCCGCTGCCGCCGGACGTGCGGGACGGCGGCCCCTCGACGACGGTGGACGTGTCCAGCTACGACGCTATCGACGCCGCGCTGAAGCGCTACGACGTGGGGACGCTGTACCACATGAGCGGGATACTGTCCGCCCTGGCGGAGAGCAGGCCGGAGACGGCCTACGCGGTGAACGTGGCGGGGCTGTACAACGTGCTGGAGTCGTCGCGCGCCAACGGATTGCGACGGGTGATCGTTCCGAGCTCGATCGCCGCGTTCGGGCCGGACACGCCCCGCGCCGACACTCCCAACGACACGATACTGCGCCCCACTACGCTGTACGGCATCGCGAAAGTGTTTGGCGAGCTGATGGGCAACTACTACGCTGAGAAGCGGGGCCTGGACGTTCGGGGGGCGCGCCTGCCGGGGATCGTGAGCTGGAAGACGGAGCCGACCGCCGGCACGACGGACTACGCGGTGGCAATCTTCTACGGCGCCATCAGGGAGGCCCGGTACACTTGCTACCTGGGGCCCGACACGGCGCTGCCGATGATGTACATGCCGGACGCGATCTCGTCGCTGGTGGACCTCGCGGAGGCGGACGCGGACCGGCTGGAACACCACGCCGACTTCAACGTGGGCGCGATGAGCTTTACGCCGGCGCAACTCGCGGACGCGATACGCGAGCGGATGCCGGGATTCGTGATGGAGTACGAGATAGACCCATTGCGGCAGGCGATCGCAGATTCGTGGCCGGACTCGCTGGACGACTCGGCGGCGAGACGCGAGTGGGGCTGGCGCCCGCGCTACGACCTGGATGCCATGGTCGATGACATGCTGGAGAACCTGGGGCGCAAGCTGGCAATGGGCTAGAATAGGCTCCAACGCAGACGACCGGGAGGTGAGCTTGAGATGCGTCCAGTCAGCTTGTACGACCTCGAAGCCATGGCAAAGCAGGCGATGCCGCACAATCTTTGGGACTTCGTCGAGGGTGCGGCGTTCGACGAAATCACCAAGCACAGGAATCGCACTGCCTTCGACGAGATCACCATCAACCCCAGTTTCCTGGTGGACGTGAACGACCGGGACGCCTCCACGACCGTCCTGGGGGAGCGGATCAGCTTCCCGGTGATGGTCGCGCCCGCCGGCGGCCAGAGCCAGATGCACCCCGATGGCGAGTTGGCGACTGCCCATGCCGCCGGGGACGCGGGAACCCTGTACGCGCTTCCTACGAGCTCCGGCCACAGCATCGAGGAGGTCGCCGAGGTCGCGAGCGGCCCGTTGTGGTTCCAGTTGTACCACTTCAGCGATGAGGTTACGCAGATTCTGGTAAAGCGCGCCAGAGACGCTGGCTACAAGGCTATCTGCCTGACAGTCGATACGCCAAGCCCAAGCCCGAAGGAGCGGGACTTGCGCAATGCAATCGGCAGGCTGCCCGGGCCGCTCTGGGGCAGCCTGCGCGACCGCCCCGACCTGGTGGAGAGCATACAGGCGGGCGTGCCCGACATGGCCGATTGGAGTCCGCCCAGGTACACCGGCCTTACCTGGACGCGGCTGGACTGGCTACGCTCACTGACGGGTCTGCCGCTGATAGTCAAGGGCATCAGGACTGCATCGGACGCCCTCCTGTGCGTGGAACACAGTGTTGACGCGATCATCGTGTCGAACCACGGCGGACGGCAGCTCGATGGCACCCTCTCCTCGATCGAAACGCTGCCCGCTATCGTGGACGCCGTCGATGGCAGATTGGAGATATACCTCGACTCAGGCATACGCCGGGGGTTGGACGTGCTGAAGGCTATCGCGCTTGGCGCGCGCGCCGTGCTGATAGGCCGTCCGCTGTTCTGGGGGCTGGCGGTGGATGGCAGGAGGGGCGTGCGAACCGCGCTGGAAATCCTCAGAACCGAGTTCGACAGGGCGATGGCCTACTGTGGCCGCACTAGGGTAGGGGACATCGACAGGAGCCTGGTATCGCTGCCTTGCAGGTGTTGGGGTGGGGGTAGGTAAGTCCGCCCAATCCCATAATCACAAAATCCTGATCCTGATTTACTCCATCAGTTCCCGGTACGTGCTGCCTATCTCGCCCGGGGCGGGCACTATGGCGACTCCGGCGGCGGCGAGGGCGCGCTTCTTCTCCTCGGCGCGGGCGGCTGAGCCTGTGATGATGGCGCCGGCGTGGCCCATGCGCTTGCCGGGCGGCGCGCTCTCGCCGACTATCAGGGCGGCGATGGGCTTGGTGAACTGGCTGCTGATGAACTCTGCGGCCTCCTGCTCCTTGGTCCCGCCGATTTCGCCGATCATCACCACGCCGTCGGTGTCGGGGTCGTCCTGAAACTTCTGCAGGATGTCGACGAACGTGGTGCCGCTGACCGGGTCGCCGCCGATGCCCACGCAGGTGGACTGGCCGATGCCCAGCGCGGTCAGCTGCCCCACCGCTTCGTAGGTGAGCGTGCCGCTCCTGGACACTACGCCGGTGCGGCCGGGCATGTGGATGTGGCCGGGCATGATGCCCATTTTGAAATTCTCGCCGGGTGAGATGACGCCCGGACAGTTGGGGCCGATCAGGGTTACGGGCTTGCCGCGGATGTACCTGACCACCTTTACGGTGTCCATCACAGGTATGCCCTCGGTGATGCAGGCTACCAGGCTGATGCCCGCGTCGACCGCCTCGACGATGGCGTCGGGCGCGAAGGGCGCGGGCACGAATATGAGGGACGTGTCGGCGCCGGTCTCGGCTACCGCCTGCTTCATGGAGTTGAAAACGGGCACGGAGTCGGCAAAGCTGTCCCCGCCCCTGCCTGGAGTTACACCGGCCACGAGATTGGCGCCGTACTCCATGCAGCGCATGGCGTGGTAGCTGCCCTCTCTGCCCGTGATGCCCTGCACCAGCAGGCGGTTGTCCCTGTTTACGAGAATGCTCATGTGTTTGGACAGTCCTTTGTTCGCGCCAACCGTTTCACCCTCACCTCAATCCTCTCCCATCAAGGGAGAGGAGGCTAATTGTACGCCTTTATCGCGTCGGCGGACTGGTTCAGGTCTTCGACGAGCGTTACGTCGAGGCCCGATTCCGCCAGTATCTCGCGCCCCTCTTCCGCGTTGGCGCCGAGCATACGGACCACCATCGGGCGCATCGACTCCGGTTCGCGCTCGGCCGTGAGAACGAACCCGCGGGCCGCCACGTCGCAGCGAAGGATGCCGCCGAAGATGTTGACGAATACGGTTGCGACGCTGGGATCTTTCAGCACAAGGCTAAGCGACGCGGCGGTCTTCTCCTCGTCCGCGCCGCCTCCGATGTCGAGGAAGTTTGCCGGCGACGCGCCCGCCGCGGCTATCACGTCCATGGTCGCCATGGCAAGTCCCGCGCCGTTCACGATGCAGCCGATGCTGCCATCAAGCTTGACGTAGTTGATGTCGTACCGGCGAGCTTCGACCTCGAGCGGGGCCTCTTGCTCTATGTCCCGTAGCTCGGCGACGTTAGCGTGGCGGAAGAGCGCATCGTCGTCCACGTCGAGCTTGGCGTCCACCGCGAGCAGCCGGCCGTCCTTCGTGACCACCAGCGGGTTGATCTCGGCCAGCGAGCAGTCGTGCTCCTCGAACACGGCGTAGAGGCGTTCGAGGATGGCGCCGCCCTGGCGCACGAGGCTGCCGGGCAGGTTGAGGCCGTAGGCGAGGGCGCGGCCCTGGTAGGGCACGAATCCCAGCATGGGGTCCACGGGCGCGCGCAGAATGAGCTCCGGCGTCCGCTCGGCGACCTCCTCGATGTCCACACCGCCGGCCTCGCTGGCCATGACCACCGCGCCGAGCGCGGCACCGTCGATGACCATGCCGACGTAGAGTTCGCGCTCGACCTCGATGATCTCCTCAACGAGGACCGACCGCACGGGCACGCCGCCGGGACCCGTCTGCGCGGTGACGAGCTGGGATCCAAGCATTGCCTCGGCCACGGCGCGCGCTTCCTCGGGCGAGTCGGCCAGCTTCACTCCGCCGGCCCTGCCGCGTCCGCCCGCGTGCACCTGGGCCTTGAGCACGGCCTTGCCGCCAAGATCGCGCGCGGCGCTCTCGGCCTCGTCCGGCGTTGTGGCCAGACTGCCCCTCGGCACGGGCACGCCGCGCTCGGCGAGGATGCGCTTGGCCTGATATTCGTGAAGCTTCATTCAAACACTCCGGGAAGTCGGGCGGGGTGAGCCTCTCGGCGCGCGACGGTACGCATACGCACCGTCGCTGTCGCCACAAGGCGGCCGTTGAATTCTGGCGGAGGGGATGGGATTCGAACCCATGATCCCTTTCGAGATGCCGGTTTTCAAGACCAGTGCCTTAAGCCGCTCGGCCACCCCTCCACGGCCTCGATTCCGCCACCATTGTAGTGGGTGGGAGGGATGTCGGCAAGCGGTGCCCACTCCGGCGCGAGTAGCTCAGAGCGTCAGCGCCGGCTCTTCGTAGCGTTGGATGGTGCCGTCGCAAAGCAACAAACCGTCCTCGCAGCGGATTTCGACACGTCCGCCCTCGAACTGCTCCTCGTAGAGCCGGGCGTACAGCCCGCGCTGTTGGAGCAACTCCTCGTGGGTACCCTGCTCCACTATCCTGCCCCGGTCGATCGCGAATATCACGTCCGCGGACAGTATCGTGGAGAGGCGATGTGCTATGGCGATGGTGGTCCTGTCCCGCATCAAGGGCTGCAGCGCGGCCTGCACCTGGCGCTCGCTAGCAGTGTCCAGAGCGGAGGTGGCCTCGTCCAGGATAAGCACGCGCGGATCGTGAAGGACCACACGGGCTATCGACAGGCGTTGGCGCTCGCCCCCGGAGAGCCTGTAGCCCCTTTCGCCGACTACGGTGTCGTAGCCGTCGGGGAACTCCATGATCCTGTCGTGAATCTGTGCCGCACGGGCCGCGGTCTCTATCTCGTCCTGGGTGGCATCGGGGTTGCCGTAGAGCAGGTTGTCGCGAATGCTGGCGTGGAAGAGGTAGCTCTCCTGGGTCACGTAGCCGGTGAGGCGCGCCAGGCTGGACAGGCTGATTTCCCTGACGTCGATGCCGTCGATCCGCACCGAACCCCCGGTGGGGTCGTAGAGCCGGGGTATCAGGTACGAGATGGTCGTCTTGCCCGCGCCGCTCGGCCCCACGAAGGCGGCAAGCTGGCCCGGCTCGATTTGGAAGCTGACCCCGTCCAGCGCCCAGCGCTGTTCCGCCACGCCTTCATTCACGTCGCCCCCGTAGGACAGCCGGACCGAATCGAAGGAGACCCAGCCCCTCACCCGCTCGGGGGCTATATCCACGGCGTCAGATGAGTCCGTGATGTCGGGGTCGACGTCCAGGTAGCCGAATATGCGCTCGAAGAGGGCGAGCGAGGACTGGAGCTCGACGGACACCTGGAGGAGACTGCCCAGCGGAAAGAACAGCCTCGCCTGGAGCGTGGTGAAGGCGACGATGGTGCCGGCGGTGATTCCTCCCGACACGCCCCCGGTGAGCAGATAGCCGGTTATCACATAGATTGCCACCGGAGAGATGGAGAAGAATATCTGGATGAGGGCGAAGAAGGCCTGGCCTGTCATCTGGAGGCGCACCGAAAGGTCGGCGAGCCTCTGGTTCTCGCCGTGGAAGCGCCGCACTTCCTGGTTCTGCCTGCCGAAGAGCTTGGCCAGCATGATGCCGGATATGGAGAGGGTCTCCTGCGTCGTCGCGGTCATGTCGGCAGCCGCCTTCTGGGACTCCGCCGTGACCGCGCGGCGCCGGTCGCCCACTACCTTCGTGAGCAACAGGAATACCGGAGCGGCGCCGACCGCAACCAGCGTGAGTTGCCAGGAGAGAATGGTCATCGCCGCGAGTGTGCTGATGACTATGACCACGTTGGACAGTACGTTGGACACCGTGTTGGTGACGACGTTCTGTACGCCTCCAACGTCGTTGGCGATGCGAGACTGGATTTCGCCGGTGCGAGTGGAGGTGAAAAAGCCCAGAGACAGGCTCTGAAGGTGCGCGTAGAGCCTGTCGCGCAGGTCACGCATCACGCGCTGGCCCACCGAGTTGGTCATGTAGGTCTGGACTATTCCGAAACCCCCGGTAATCACCGTGACCGCGGCCATGACGCCGGCCAGAGTCCACAGCAGGGCCAGGTCCGGGGAGCCGGACGACGGGAACAGAGCCGAGTCGAACACCTCGCGTATGAGCAAGGGATTGACCACGCCGAGCCCCGCGGTGACGATGATGAGCAGCGCTATTCCGACGACGCTGAGCCGGTAGGGCCTGAAGGACGCCACCGCACGTCTCACCAGCCTTTTGGGTCTGTCGGGGGTACCTGTTGGAGGGGTTTCCGCCATGTCGCTCGAATCTCCGACCAATCTGCAGGCGCTTGAATTGTAAGGCAATCCGTAAGAGCGTTCGATTCTACCACGCAGCCGCCTACGCCATCAACGGGGCGTCGGCTTGCGCCGCAACACGTTAGGGCTTATCCTGTTACGGAATCGGCGGGCAGGAAGCCGATGAGCACGCGGCAGAGGGCGAAGAGGAGACGCAGCCGTTGGACCAGGATGGCGGGCAACTGAGGGAGCGGATACGCTCTGCGGTGTCGTATCAGACTCAGACGACGATAACGGTGTTATCCTGCCTGCTGGCCGTTCAGGACGAAATCGGATACCTGCCCGACGAGGCTTTGGAGGAAGTGGCCTCCCGCATGGACACGACCGTCAACGAAGTGTGGGGCGTGGCCAGCTTCTACACCAACTTTCGATTCACTCCCCCCGGCGACCGCGTGGTAGAGGTGTGCTGGGGCCCTACGTGCCACCTGCTTGGCGCGCCCCATATCCTCAGAGCCATAATGGACGAACTCGGTCTGGAGGATGAGGGCGAGACGGAGGGCAACCGGACCAGTCTCAAGTACAACACCTGCCTGGGCGCCTGCTCGCAGGCGCCGGTGTTGATGGTGGACCACGAACTGGTAGGCCGGCTGACCGTCGACAAGGCGCTCGCCCACGTCTCAGAGGCGAGAGACGGGGCCTAGAGGACGTTTCCCATGCCCGATCTGCACGAGCTGAAATCGGAGGCCGACCGGCGCTGGGGCGACCTGGTGAACGGGTCGAAGCCGTGGATAAGGGTGGGCACCGCGATGTGCGGGCACGCCGCCGGGGCTTACGACACGCTCGGCGCGATACTCGAGACGCTCGAGCGCCTGGGCGTGGACGCGGAGGTGGACGAGGTCGGCTGCCTGGGCATCTGCTACGCCGAGCCGCTGGTGGACGTGACGCTGCCGGGCGGCTCGCGGCTGTTCTTCCAGAACGTGGGGCCCGCCGACGTTCCGGCGATAATCGACGCCTACGTGGCAAAAGGAGAGGTCCCCGGCGACAAGGCGCTGGGATACCTGGGCGAATCGCCCGTGCCGGGCGTCCCGGACCTCGCCGAGTTGCCGGGAATCAAGCTCCAGCAGCGCGTGGCGCTGCGAAACGCCGGCAACATCGCGTTCGACGACATCTACCAGTATCTCGCCAACGACGGCTACAGGGGCCTGAACAAGGCGCTGTTCGAGATGGAGCCGCCCGACGTCATCAAGGAGATAACCGACTCCGGGCTGCGAGGACGAGGCGGCGCGGCCTTCCCCACCGGCATCAAGTGGAGCTTCCTGGTCGGGTCTCCCGGACCGCCAAAGTACATCCTCTGCAACTGCGAGGAGGGCGACCCGGGGGCCTACAACGACAAGGGCATTCTGGAGAGCGACCCGTTCACGCTCATAGAGGGCATGACAATCGCGGGGTACGCCACCAATTCCACCAACGGTTTCGTGTTCATCCGGCACGGCCACGACGGGCCGATAGATCGCACACGCAGCGCGATAGAGCAGGCCTACGAACTGGGTCTGCTCGGAGAGAACATCCTGGGGTCGGGCTTCAGCTTCGATATCGAGGTCGCGCTGACCGGCGAGTCCTACGTGTCGGGCGAAGAGACGGCGCTGATGGACTCGATAGAGGGCAAGCGCGCCCAGCCCAGGCCGAGGCCACCCTTCCCGGCGGCTTCGGGCGTCTGGGGTAAGCCCAGCAACATCAACAACGTGAAGACGCTATCGTACGCGCCGGAGATAATCTCCCGCGGCGCGGAGTGGTTCTCCTCCATAGGCGTCAACCGCAGCACCGGCACCGCTATAGCCTGCCTCAACGGCAAGATTAGGTACCCCGGCCTTTACGAGGTGCCCATGGGTATGACGCTGGGCGAGGTGATCAACGACGTCGGCGGCGGTGTGCCCGACGGCAAGAAGCTGAAGCTGCTCCAGACGGGAGGGCCGCTCGGCGGCGTGCTGGGCGCCGGCAGCCTGGACATTCACATCGACTTCGACGAGATGCGCGCGGCGGGGGCGATCTTCGGCTCGGGCGGCATCATCGTGGCCGACGAGGACACCTGCGCCGTGGACCTGACGCGCGTGCTGGTGGCGTTCTGCCAGTACGAGTCCTGCGGAAAGTGCTTCCCGTGCCGGCTGGGCATGGAGCACCTGCTGGAGATCGTGGAGAGGATCGCACGCTGCGAAAGCCGGCCGGGAGACATGGACTTGATGCGCAAGGTCGGCGCCACGATGGAGGCGGGGTCGCTGTGCGGCCACGGCCAACTGGGGTTCGGACCCATCAGGTCCGCTTTCGCGCACTTCCAGGCGGACTTCAGGGCGCACATAGAGGACGGGCGCTGCCCGACGGGAAGCTGCGGCGCGCCCATGATTTCGCCGGTCAACACGAGGCCATACGCCTGGGACTACACGCCCGCGATTTCACCCCCGTCCTAACCTTCCCCCTGCGAGGGAGAAGGGACTATGTGAAGCGCCGGGCTCAGGACGGGCTCTAAGCTTCCACTTGGCAGGAGGAAGGGACTGTTGGAAGCGGCAACCACAAGGGGAACATGGCTATGACGACAGTGGCCGAGATAACGATAACCATCGACGGCGTGGAGGTGCAGGCCAAGCCCGGCGCCACTATCATCCAGGCCGCCATGGACGCGGGGATGTACATCCCGTACCTGTGCTACTACCCGGGCATGAAGCCCTACGGCGCCTGCCGCATGTGCGTCGTCACGGCGGAAGCGCCCGGTCGAGACGGTGAGTACCGGCCTCTGCCGGGCAGTCCGGCGTCCTGCACGACGCCAGTGTCTCCGGGCATGCGCGTTACCACCAAGTCCGACGGGCTGACCGACCTTCGGCGCGGCATCATGGAGCTGCTCATCGCGGAGCACCCGCACGGCTGCCTCACCTGCCATCGTATCGAGTTGTGCGGCCCGTCGGCCTCCAGCATTTGCCTGCGGCACGTGTCGGTGAACGACCGGTGCCTCACCTGTCCCAAGAACGAGCGGTGCGAGTTGAAGGACACCGTGCGCCACCTGGAAATGGAGCTGGACACGCCGCTCACCTACAACAACAGGCACCTGCCACTGGCCACCGCCGACCCGATGTGGGAAATGGACATGAACCTGTGCATCGTGTGCGCCCGCTGCGTGCGGGTGTGCGACGAGGTCCGGGGCGACGACGCGCTGACGCTCCAGCAGAGATCGGGCCGCAGCCTCATAGGCACCTCACAGGGCAACTCGCTGCTGGAATCGGGTTGCGAGTTCTGCGGCGCCTGCATCGACGTGTGCCCCACGGGGGCGCTGGTGGAGCGCAAGTACAAATGGGACAAGGCGGTGCAGAAGATCCAGAGCATCTGCCCGCAGTGTCCGGTCGGCTGCCAGATGACGCTGGAGGTCGACAGGCGCAACCGTATGATAAGGGCGATTCCGGACCGCAACGGGGAGGCGAACCGGGGCCAGGGCTGCTTCAAGGGCAAGTTCGGGCTGGACTTCGTGAACAACCGGCGCCAGATGATTCGCCGCCCGCTGGTGGGCCGCGGCGGTCAACTGGAGGAGGCGAGTTGGCACGACGCGCTGGACGCCGCGGCGGAGGGCCTCGCCGCCCACGTTGGCGACGGGTTCGCGCTGGTAGCGTCGCCGCGCGGCACGAACGAGGACAACTACGTCGCCCAGAGGTTTGCCCGCGAGGTGATGAACTCCGGCAGCGTGGACGTTTCTTCCAACCTGAGACCCGAACTCGTGAGGCCGCTGGCCGAGATGCTGGGCGCTCGCGGGGCGACGAACCCAATCTGGGACCTGGAAGGGTCGAGCTGCTTCCTCGTCGTTTCCAGCAACATGACCGAGGAGCAGAACGTCGTCGCCGTGCCGATCAAGGGCGCGGTCAGAGACGGCGCCAAGCTGATAGTCATCGACCAGCGCGAAACCGAGCTTACCCGCTACGCCGACATCTGGCTGCGCCCCAACCCGGGCAGCGAGACGGCGCTGATAGGCGGGATGCTGCGCGCCATAGTGGACGAGTCGCTCGAAGACCACGCCTTCACCATCGACAGGTGCGAAGGGCTGGACGGCCTGAAGCGCTCGTTGTGGAGCTTCGACCTGCTGAGAGTGGAAGCCGAAACGGCTGTGCCCCAGGACCGGATACGGGAGGCCGCGCGCACGTTCGCTCGGGCCAAGCCGGCCTCGGTGCTCTACGGTCTGGAGACCGTCGCGGTGGACCAGGCGGAGGAGTGCGCGCGCGCCCTCGTCAATCTGTCGCTTTTGACGGGCAACTTCGGCGTGCAGTCCGGCGGCGTCTATCCGCTGTTCACCGGCGCGAACCTGCAGGGGTCTATGGACGTCGGCTGCTCGCCGGAGCACCTGCCCGGCTACGCGCCGCTGGCGGACGCGCCGGGGGTGGGGATACGCGATCTGGCCGAGGCGATACGCGGCAAGCAGATCAGAGCGCTCCAGATTATCGGCGACAGCCCTTCGTTCACGAACGGCGAACTGGGCGAGTTCGTAGAGGCGCTGAAGGAGCTCGACTTCCTGCTGGTGCAGGACACGTTCCCCAGCGAGGTGAGCGAGTTGGCCGACGTGGTGCTGCCTTCGGCCACGTTCGCGGAGAAGGACGGCACGTACACGAACATCGAACGCCGCGTCCAGCTTCTGCGCCCCGCGCTGGGCCCCAAGGCGGAGGAGGAGCCGGACTGGCGCATCCTGTGCCGCATCGCGGAGCGGATGGGCGCCCAGGGGTTCGACTACGCGGACAGCGCCGCGGTCTTCAACGAGCTCGCCGCGCTTATCCCGGATTACGCCGGCCTTTCGCACCCCCGACTGCTCGGTGGCGGCGTGCAGTGGCCCTGCCCGGACGATAGCTCCAGGGGCGCCGCCATACTGGGCGCGGACGGCGAGACAAGACCCGTACTGAGCCCGGTGGCGATGCGGACGACGGAGCCGAGCAGCGGCTCCGAGTATCCCTTCCTGCTGGCGCGGGGCCGCGTGCTGCACCGGCCTAACGTCGACGCGGGCGTGCACCTGGACGGCGACCGGTACGCGGTGGACCGCGAGCCAGAGATCGAGCTTCACGAGGAGGATGCTCGCGAACTCGGCGTGGCCGACGGAGAGCGGGTGGAAGTGGTCCATCCGCGTGGCGTGCTCAGCGGGGTCGCTCGAATGAGCGGGCCGCTGAAGGGCGTGGTCAGCACCACCGAGCTCTTCGGCGAGCTGATTCTCGATCTGGAATCGAGCGACTCGCCCGACCCGATGCTCAAGACTCCGGGGCTGCCGATGCTGCCGGCTCGCGTGACAAAGCCGGCGGCGGCGGCCGCAGACTAGCGAACCGCGAGCGCCGTTACGCGAAGGGAGCTGCACACCATGGACTGCCAGAACTGCGGACGCACGAACGCCCCCGACGCCAGGTATTGCGCGTCATGCGGCGTGGAGCTCGGCGCGGCGCCGGCAGCGCCGGCCGGCGGCGGGACCATCCCGACCAGGGGCCTGGGCGACTTCCTGCGGGAGGCTCTACAGGTGTACCGCTCGCACGTCTGGCAATTCGTCGCGATAGCGGCCATACCCGCTGCCGCAAACGTGCTCGCCAACCTGTTCTTCGCGACCGAAGAACCGGCCCTGGCCCTGCTTGGTGGAATCCTCATCCTCGCCTCTATCGCGCTCTCGATTATCACCGCAGGCGCAATCGCCTTTGGGGTGGCGCGCCACTACACTCGCGGCGAGGTGGACGTGGTGGACTGCCTTTCGCACGCCTTCCAGGTGGGGGTATTTCTCATAGCGCAGGCGATAGTGGTTACGGTGGTTGTCGCCGGCATGTTGCTTGTGGGCGGCATTTTGTTCATTGTCGGCTTTCTGTTCGCCTGGGCCTCCGCGTGGGGCAGTAGCGGCGAATCGGAAGCTCTAGGCGCTGTCTTCATAATCGTCGGTCTGCTGTTGACGATCCCCGGGATAGTGGTCGCCATCTGGCTGGGCGTCAGGTGGTTCAGCGGCGCCTATGCGGTTGTTATTGAGGGCAAGGGGCCAATAGCCGGATTGGGTCGGAGCTGGGACCTGGTCACCGGGAGCTGGTGGCGAGTCTTCGGCATCGGGCTGGTCTTCGCCATAGTCATAATCGCGGCGGCGATGGTCATATCGATTCCGATCGGCATAGTCGGCGGCATCGCGGGTGGAGAGGAGGGCGCCGGAGTCGTGGGCGCCATCGTGGGAGGAGTGGCTACCGTCGTGGTCACCCCGTTCGCCTACATCGCCGGCGTCCTGATCTACTTCGATCTTCGTGTGCGCAAAGAGGGCTTCGACCTGGACGCTTTGGCCGCAGAAACCTCCAGGGTGTAGCGGGGGCGCGGGCAAGCATTGAACTGCGAAGTCTGCGGACTCGATAGTGCCAACGACGCCAGGTTCTGCTCCGACTGCGGTGCGGAGTTGCATCCGTCTTACGATGGCGAAACCGACGTATCGCCGCTCGCAACGCCCATAGACATTCGCCAGGCTTACGGGGCAACGCGGGCGCCCGCGCGTGCCGGCGGGGAGGAGTCTCAGGAGAGGGGCGACACCGCGGCTGACGCCGAATCCTCTCAGTGGGACGAACCGCAGCCGCGGGCGGGCGATACGGAGGATACCCCGGAACGCGAAGCCGCCGTCTTGCCGGCTCCGCTGCCGCCCGGGTCGCATGGGGCCGAGATTCCCACCTCTACCATCGGGGAACTGCTGCTACGCGCACGAGTCACATACGTCAGGCGTTTCTGGCTGTTCTTCCCGCTGGGCGCGCTGCCCCAGATACCGCTGCTCGTCTCTCCCTTGAACATAGAAGAGCCTTCCGTCGCGGGCATCTTCTCGCTGTTCTTCAGCCTGCTTCTGCTCGTCGTTACGACCGCTGCCACCATATTCGCCGTGGCGCATGTGGTCGTATATGAGCGCGTCCACTTTTCGCGATGCCTGGCCGAAGCGGCGCAGGTCGCGTTGCCGATGCTGCTGGTGCAGCTGATCATCGGGTTCTCGCTCGTGGCGTCGGCCATTCTGATGGCGGTGCTCATCGGCTTTCCGCTGTTCGTCTACTTCCTGGTGACGCTCTACTTCGCGCCTCACGCCGTGGCCATCGAGCGACTGAATCCGCTGTTCGCGCTGGGCCGCAGCCGGCAGCTCGTAAGAGGCCACATCGTCCGTGTCTTCGTGATTGGCTCGATGTTCATACTCGTCGCGGTGTTCATTCTGATGGCGTTCTTCATTCCTGCCAGGTTCATTGCTCCCGAGGACACCACGACGCTGAACCTCGTGCTGGCCTTCGCGGCCTCGTTGGCCGCGCCGCTGATTACCATCGGCGGCACGCTGACGTACTTCGACCTTCGCACCCGGAGCGAGGGCTACGACCTGGGACAGTTGAAGTCGGAATTGGAGCGCGAGTGAAAACCCGTCTCGAGACCACCTTCAGGCTTTGATTGAGCGGGCCGTTTGTGGCAAGATAGAAGGCAGGAGGTACTGGAATTTGGCAACGCTCAGAAGGTTCAGGCCAGTCAAGCTCTCCAAGGTCAAAGTGGTCAAGAGGGAGGACTACACCCCGGATCTAATGCTCATGTGGGTAGAGAAGCCCGAGGGATACACCTTCAAGCCGGGCCAGTACTGCACAATAGGCATCGACGGCATCGAGCGCGCCTACTCCATCGCGTCCGCGCCTTACGAAGACTCACTGGAACTGTTCGTCGAGCTTGTTCATCCGGAGGAGGGCGGCGTGCTTACCCCCAAGCTGTGGGAGCTCGAGGTGGGCGACTCCGTGACCATCAGACCGCGCCCCAAGGGTATATTCACCTTCGACCCCAAGCTCCCGTCCCAGCTGCTGGTCGCTACGGTGACGGGCGTGGTGCCGTACGTGAGTTTCCTGCGCCAGTATCTGCACGACGGCATGAGCGGCCACCACTTTTACGTGCTGATGGGCGCGAGCTACCACGACGAGTTCATCTACGACGGCGAACTTGCGCGGCTGCAGGCGAAGCATCCCGACCTGGTGACATTCGTGCCCACGGTAAGCCGGCCCGCCGACCCGCACAACAGCGAGTGGGAGGGCGAGTCCGGGCGAGTGAACACGCTTCTGGACAAGTACGTGGCCAAATTCGGCCTATGCCCGGAGAACGCAATGGTCTACGCATGCGGCCATCCGGGCATGATCGAGGCGGTGAAGGAGATAATGCTGCCGGAGGGGTACGAGGTGAAGGAGGAACGGTTCTGGAAAGAGGACTAGACACCGGAAACGGCGTCTCACCGTTCGTCAAGCGACATGACCACACCGGCAAGGCGCCAGTACCTGCGCATCAAGAGCGAGCACGAGGACGAAATCCTGCTGTTCCGCATGGGGGATTTCTACGAGACGTTCGACGATGACGCTCGCATAATCTCCAAAGAACTCGAGATCGCCCTCACCTCCCGCGAGATGGGACGCGGCCAGCGAGTCCCCCTGGCCGGAATCCCCTACCATGCCCTTGAGCCCTACCTGGCGCGGCTCATCCGCAAGGGCTACAAGGTAGCCATCTGCGAGCAGACCAGCGACCCGGCGACGTCGCGTGGCCTCGTGGACCGCGAGGTCGTCCGGGTGGTCACAGCCGGCACGGTGCTGGAAGATTCGCTGCTTACCGCTGACACCAACAACTACCTGGCCGCGGCGGTGACCCAGGGCGACCAAGCCGGCGTGGCCTACGTCGACATCTCCACCAGCGAGTTCGCCACCACGCAGCTACCTCTGGCCCAGCTCGGCGTCGAGCTGACACGGCTTGCGGCCGCTGAGCTTCTTGTACCGGAGGGCGACGGCTCGCTGGAAGTGGAGGTTGAGTCGGCTGTTACGGAGGCGCCACCCGGCTCGTTTCAGCTCGAATGGGCGAGAGACGCGCTGCTCGGCCACTTTGGCGTAGCCTCGCTGGAGGCGTTCGGATGCGACCGTCTGCCGCTGGCGGTCCGGGCGGCGGGCGCCGTCATCGACTATCTCCTGGCCACACGGCGAGACTCGGTGGGCCAGATAACTTCGCTCCACACCTACTCCGTCTCCGCGTACATGACGCTGGACACCCAGACCCGCCGCAGCCTGGAGCTGTTCGAGGGCGGACGCTGGGGCGAGTCCGGGGCGTCGCTCTTTTCTGTGCTGGACCGCACCAAAACGGCCATGGGCGGCCGCCTGCTGAGGCGGTGGATTGGCCAGCCGCTTCTCGAACTGGACGCGCTTGGCGAGCGGCAGGACGCGGTGGCCTGGGCGCACCGCAGCTCGATTCGCAGGGAGCGCGTGGTCATGCTTCTGGAGGACGTGGCCGACCTGGAGAGGCTGGTCAATCGAGTGCGCGGCCTCAGCGCCTCACCCGCCGACCTTGTGTCGATAGCCGCCAGCCTGGAGACCGCGCCAAAGGTGCGGGTGGTGCTTTGCGAGGACGACGACTCGCGGCTGGTCGCCCACGTGGCCCGAGAGATAGCGGACAACCGGGAGGTGTGCGACCTGGTGAGGGCCGCCATCGACGACGACCCCGCGGCCGCGCCCGGGGACGGCAAGGTCATACGCCCGGGATTTTCGCCGGAGCTTGACGAGCTCCGGGGCGCTTCACGGTCGGCCCAGGACTACATCGCCGGGCTCGAGCGCTCGGAGCGCGAGCGCACCGGCGTCAAATCGCTCAAGGTCGGCTACAACCGAGTGTTCGGCTACTACATCGAGGTCAGCAAGCCGAATCTGTCGCAGGTGCCGGACAACTACGTGCGGCGGCAGACTCTCGTCGGCGGCGAGCGGTTCATCACGCCGGAGATGAAGGAGTACGAATCGCGCATCCTCAACGCCCAGGAGAGGATAGGAGCGCTGGAGAACTCTCTGTTCCGGCAGGTGTGCAGGCAGGTGGCGGACGCGGGCGCGGCCATACTGCGCACCGCCGCGGGCCTAGCCGAGGTCGACGTCTACTGCTCTCTGGCCGACGTAGCCTCGAGGCACGGCTACGTGCGCCCCAAGCTTAACGAAGGCGACGTTCTGGACATACGGCAGGGCCGGCATCCGGTGGTGGAGCGCACGATGCCGCCGGGCGCGTTCGTGCCGAACGACATGCGGCTGTCCAACAGCGACGAGGCGCTGGTCATTCTCACCGGGCCGAACATGGCAGGGAAGTCCACGTACATACGGCAGGGCGCGATCATCGCGCTGATGGCCCAGATCGGCAGCTTCGTGCCCGCGGAGTCCGCCGCTATCGGCTTGGTGGACCGCATCTTTACGCGCGTGGGATTGCAGGACGACCTGACAAAGGGCCAGTCCACCTTCATGGTAGAGATGCTGGAAACGGCTTCGATTCTGAACCACGCGTCACCACGCTCGTTCATCATCCTTGATGAGATAGGCCGCGGCACCAGCACTTACGACGGACTGGCTATCGCGCGCGCGGTGGCGGAATTCATCCACAGCCACCCGCGGCTCGGGTGCAAGACGCTGTTCGCGACACACTACCATGAGCTGACACAGCTCGCCGAGTCGCTGCCGCGAGCGCGCAACTACAACGTGTCGGTGTCCGAGGACAGGGGCGAGGTGGTGTTCCTGCGGCGCATCGTGCCCGGGGGAGCCGACAGGAGCTACGGCGTGCACGTGGCGCGGCTGGCCGGGCTGCCTGGGGGCGTGGTCAACCGCGCTTGGGAGCTGTTGCGGGAACTGGAGAGCGGAGGGCGGCGCGACGGCGCGGCGGACCGCAAGGGTTACTCGAAACGCGAGCCGGCGCCGCGCCAGCTTACGCTGCTGGCGGACACGCCGCCCGTGCTCGAGGAACTGCTCGCGCTGGACGTAGACTCGCTGACTCCAATCGAGGCGATCAACAAGCTGTACGACTTTCAGGAGCAGGCAAGACAGCAAGAGTAGGTCCGGCCCAGTGCTGGGCAGGTCTTCAGCGACCATACAACGTTGCCTTCCAAACGTACCTAGGATCGAGGACAGAGATATGAACTGGCGCGAATTACAGGACAAGGGACTCGCGACCGTGGGCGGCGCGGTGTCGGGCGGACTCGATAGCTGCACCGTGACGCACTGGCTGAGCGAGAAGGGCTTCGCCGTCCGCTGCTACACGGTGGACCTGGGTCAGCCGGACGAGGAAAACCTGGAAGCGGTGCGAGACAGGATGCTGGGGTGTGGGGCAGAGACTGCCGCCATCGTGCCGGGCAAGGATGCGCTGGCCGAGGCAGGCCTGCAGGTCATCCAGGCGCAGGCGCGGTACGAGGGCGGCTACTGGAACACCACCGGAATAGCGCGCCCCGTCACCACGGAGGCCATCCTCGGCGAGATGGAGCGCGAGGACGTCGGAGTGCTGTTCCACGGCGCGACGGGCCGCGGCAACGACCAGGTGCGCTTCCACCTGGCATCCAACGTGCTTCAGCCTGAGATCGAGGTCTATGCGCCCTGGCGCGACCCGGAGTTCGTGGAACGATTCCCCGGCCGGCAGCAGATGATCGAGTACTGCGAGGCGAACGGGCTGCCGATACGGCCCGCGCGGGAGTCGCGCTATTCGACCGACGCCAACTTCCTGGGTCTCACACACGAGGCGGGCGACCTGGAGGACGTTCGCATCGCCCCCGGGTTCGTGGAGCCGGGCATGGGCGTCTGGCCCTGGGACGCGCCCGACCGCGCGGAGGTGGTGACGGTGCGCTGGGAGGAAGGCGTGCCTGTCGCACTGAACGGGGACGCGCTGGGGCTGGTGGCAATGTTCGAGCGGGCGAACGAGGTCGCCGGAAGGCACGGGGTGGGAATTGGCACGCACGTGGTCGAGAACCGCTTCGTCGGTGTGAAGTCGCGGGGGCTGTACGAAGCGCCCGGCATGGAGCTGCTTGGTCTCAGCTACGAGTACCTGCTCCAGTTCGTGCTCGACAGGCGCGCCCGCGAGCTGTTCGAGATGCTGTCGCGCACCATCAGCCTGCAGATATACCAGGGATACTGGCTGGACCTGGCGACAACCGCCGCGCTGGCGGGCCTTGAGCCGATGCGCCGGATGGCGACCGGCACGATCTCGGTGCGGCTGTAC
Organism: Dehalococcoidia bacterium; assembly: GCA_965204815.1. Taxonomy (GTDB): domain Bacteria; phylum Chloroflexota; class Dehalococcoidia; order Lucifugimonadales; family CATOSD01; genus CATOSD01. Next base: position 1,560,425 of record OZ242014.1, on the reverse strand, counting down.
AGGGGCGGCATCTTCTTCGAGACCGCCGACGACACGCCGGAGGCGATGCCTCACTCGTTGTACACCGACGACTCGTCGATGGAGGCGATGGGCAGCTACGACCACGTGGACGCCGAGGGGTTTCTTAAGGTGCTGGGCGTGTCGGCCAAGAACGTGGGCGTCAAGCAGTTCCCGCGGCTGAACCGGTAGCCCGTCTGCATTGAGTACCTTGGCCTCCCATAGTAGTCCCGCGTGGCCACCACCCTGCCCCAGGATCCCGGCCGGCCTGGAGGCCGTCACGCCCGAGTGGCTGACTGGGGCGCTGCGGTCGACGGGCGCGATAACCGTTGCGTCTGTCGCCTCGGTAGACGCATCGAGCCTTACCGAAGACCGGGGGTTCGTCGGAACGCTGGCCCGGCTGAACGTGCGGTACACGGTCGCTGAGCCGACCGCTCCACACTCGCTGATCGTCAAGCTGCCCACTGGGAATCGCGTGATGCGAAGCGTAGCCCGCGCCAACAGCATGTACGAAAGAGAAGTGGGGTTCTACGAGCGGATAGCGCCACGCATCCCGTTGCGCACTCCCCGTCCCTACTACAGCCGATTCGACGCTGAGACCGGCGACTTCGTGCTGCTGCTGGAGGACCTCGCCCCTGCCCGCGCGGGAGACCAGCTTGCGGGCTGCTCCGCGGAGGAGGCCGCGCTGGCCGTGCGGGAGATCGCGCGATTCCACGCGGCTTGGTGGGAGAACACGGAACATGCGGAGCTAGACTGGATGAGAGGCGCAGACTCCGGGTCCGCCGGGCTTGAGCGTCTCTACCAGCGCTCGTGGGCGCGGCTCAATTCGGAGACGGAAGGCGGACTGCCGAGCTCGCTGCATGAGGTCGGAGAGAGGCTCTGCACAAACGTCGCCGCCGTGAGGAGCCGGACTGCTCAGCCTCCGCAGACGCTGGTCCACGGCGACTTTCGGCTCGACAACATGTTCTTCGACCTGCCCGGCGGAGAGGCGTTTGCCGTGGTCGACTGGCAGCTCTTTCGCAAGGGCCGGGGGGTGTTCGACGTCGCCTGGTTTATCTCCGGCTGCCTCAGCCCGGATACACGCAGGTCGCGGGAGCGGGACCTCTTGAAGCTCTACGTGTCGACTCTCGCGGAGCACGGTGTCGCGGACTACGATCTGGAGCGCTGCCTGGAGGACTACCGCCTCTCGCTGCTATCCTGCCTTATGCTGGGCGTCATCGCAGACGCGGCGGCGGAGCGTGACACCGAGCGGGGAATGAATCTGTTCGAGACGATTCTGAGCAGGATAGCCTCTGCCGTCGACGACCATCGCGCAATTGAACTGATGCCGAAAGGATAGAGACTTGAGCACGAACACTTCTGCGGAAGTCCGCGGCCAGATAGTGAACATGGTGCGGGACTTCGTCCGGCGAGAGGTCAATCCGATTGCGGACAGGTACGACAACGAGGACATCTACCCGCACGAGCTGGTGGAGCCGATGCGCGAGATGGGGCTGTTCGGCATCACCATCCCCGAAGAGTACGGCGGGATGGGTCTGGATCACACCACGTTCGCCATGATCTTCGAGGAGCTGAGCAAGGGTTGGATGAGCGTCAGCGGCATTATCGGCACGCACCACGTGCTGGCGCACGTCGTCGCCAACGGCGGCACGGAGGAGCAGAAGCGGAGGTTCCTGCCGCGAATGGCGTCGGGTGAGATTCGCGGCGGCCTCGGTCTCACGGAGCCGGACGCCGGCAGCGACGTGCAGGGCATACGCACGACCGCCGTGAAGGACGGAGAGGAGTACGTGCTGAACGGCTCCAAGATGTTCATCACGAACGCGGAGAACGGCAACGCCTTCGCGGTGCTGGCCAAGACGGACACGGAGGCGGAGCCAGCCTACCGCGGCATAAGCTGCTTTGTGGTCGAGAAGCCATCGACCGGCTTCAGCGTGGGTCGTCACCTCGACAAGCTGGGCTATCGCGGCATCGAGTCCTGCGAGCTGGTGTTCGATGACTGCCGCGTTGGGGCGGACAACCTGGTGGGCGATGTCGAGGGGCAGGGCTTCCGGCAGGTGATGGGAGCGCTGGAGACGGGGCGCATCAATGTCGCCGCGCGAGCGGTGGGCGTGGCCGACGCCGCGCTCGACGCCGCACTCCGCTACGCCCAGCAGCGCAAGACGTTCGGCGTCCCCATCGCCGAGCACCAGGCCATACAGCTCATGCTGGCGGACATGGCGACGAAAGTGCAGGCGGCCCGGCTGCTCACTTACGACGCCGCCGCGAAGAAGGACGCCGGCCAGGAGCGCATCGACCTGGAGGCGGGCATGGCCAAGCTGTACGCCAGCGAGATATGCCAGCAGGTCTCGCTGGACGCGATGCGGATACACGGCGGCTACGGATTCATCAAGGACTTCCCTGTGGAGCGCTACTACCGCGACGCGCCGCTGATGATTATCGGTGAGGGCACCAACGAAATCCAGAAGCTCGTGATTGCGCGCCGGCTGCTGCAAAAGTATAAGATATAGGGCAGTGTCTCAGTCGATGGTCAAGTTTACAATCCATGCCAGGGATCAGATGGCCGAAAGAGGAGTCTCAGAGTATGAAGTCGTTGAAACTCTTAAGTTCGGCGACGAGGTTCAAGTAAGGCAACCACGATTGGGACGACGTAGTGTGTTCACGGAAGGTTACGAAGAGGACGGCGGGTTGTATCCGCACAAAGAAGTGACAGTGATATACGCTGAAGATGGCATTTCTCAAGTCATAGTCACAGTCATAGCCAGATACGGGCGATGGGAGAGTTCGCCATGAAAATCACGTATGACGCGGCGGCTGACGCCGTCTATCTCCGTCTGTCCCATAGCGGCGGCACCGTCACGACCAAGCAAGTGGACCAGGACATTCTCATAGACTTCAACCAGAGAGACCAAGTAATCGGCATCGAGGTCTTGAGCGCGTCGAAACGGCTCAAGATGTCGGAGCTAGAGCAGGTGGCGATTAAGCTGGACACACATTGGACGACGCTATCCGAGACGCTTCGCACACACAAGGCGAGGGGCTTCCCAATCGCGGCGCCCAAGCAGCGGGAGAGTTACCGCGTAAAAGAAGTTGGCTTGGATTACGTGATCCTACAAGATGAGCGGCATGAGACGCGAAATGTGACTGCACTCCAACTGCTCGCCGACCAGCCCGGCGATACCTTGATCGAGACTCTGCGCGCGATGGGAAACTATCCCGATGATCAGGATGAGGTAGAAACACGATGATTCACGACGGCCGCGACAGTTACGGCAGATACCTGGAAGACTTCGAAGTCGGCGACGTGTTCAAGCACTGGCCGGGCAAGACGGTGACGGAGTTCGACAACCACCTGTTCTCCCTGCTGACGATGAACCACAACCCGCTGCACATCGACGAACACCACATGCAGCAGAACCACCAGCACGGCAAGATACTGGTCGACGGCGCCTACGTTATAAGCCTGGTGGTGGGCATGAGCGTGCGGGACACGTCCGGCAAGGCGATAGCCAACCTGGAGTACGAGCAGATACGGCATCTCGGGCCGGTGTTCCACGACGACACGATCTACGCCGAGAGCGAGGTGCTGGAGGTGCGGGAGTCGCGCAGCCGGCCGGACAGGGGCATCGTGTACATCGAAAGCCGCGGCTACAACCAGCGCGAGGAGCAGATTCTCACGCTGCGCCGCCGCTTCCTAGTACCAAAGCGCGAGGACTGACGCGGCATGGGAATGCGCGAGGTACAGTCGACCTACACCGTCTCGATAGACTACGACAAGCGCCTGTACAGGCAGGACATCGCCGGCTCCATCGCTCACGCCCGGATGCTGGCGCGGCAGGAGATCATCGCGGCGGGCGAGGCGGACGCCATAGTGCGCGGCCTGGAAGAGATAGGGCGGGAGATTGCCGGCGGCGAGTTCCCGTGGCGGCCCGAACTCGAAGACATCCACATGAACATCGAGCGGCGGCTGTTCGAGAAGATCGGCGACACCGCCGGACGCCTCCACACCGCCCGCTCGCGCAACGACCAGGTCGCGCTGGACGTGCGGATGTACGCACGGGAGCGATGCGACGAGGTGCTGGCGCTGCTGCGCGAACTGCGAGGCGCGCTCGTCGAACTGGCGTCCGACAACGCCGGAGTCGTCATGCCCGGCTACACCCACCTGCAGCGGGCGCAGCCGGTGCTCTTTGCCCACCACATGCTCGCCTACTTCGAGATGTTCGGGCGGGACGCGCGCCGCTTTGCCCAGGCGCGAGAGAGCGCGGACGTGATGCCGCTGGGCAGCGGCGCGCTCGCGGGGCTCCCCTACCCCATCGACCGGCAGTTCGTGGCCGACCAGCTCGGCTTCTCCAGGGTCTCGGCAAACAGCATGGACGCCGTGTCCGACCGCGACTATCTGCTGGAGTTCCAGGCGGCCGCCGCCATCTGCATGATGCACCTGTCGCGCATGGCGGAAGAGCTGATCATCTGGTCGTCCGAGGAGTTCGGGTTCATCCGGCTGAGCGACGAGTACACCACCGGCAGCAGTATCATGCCGCAAAAGCGCAATCCCGATTTCGCGGAGATTGCCAGGGGCAAGACGGGGCGCGTGTACGGCAACCTGATGGCGACGCTCACGCTGATGAAGGGCCTGCCCATGACGTACAACCGCGACCTGCAGGAGGACAAGGAGGGCTTCCTGGACAGCGCGGATACGCTGACCGCGACGCTAACGGTGTTCGCCGATATGCTGCCGGGTATGGCGCTGGACCGTGAGCGTATGCTGGAGGCGGCCAATGGCGGCTACGTGCTGGCCACCGACATCGCCGACTATCTGGTGGAGCGCGGCATGCCCTTCCGCGAGGCCCACGGCGTGGTCGCGCGGCTCTCGGAGCACGCCGCCGGGCTCGGCAGGCGCTTCGAAGAGCTGCCCTTGGAGATCTACCGCGAGTTCTCCGACCTGTTTGACGAAGACGTCTTGGAGATCACTGTCGAGGCGTCCGTAGGCGCGCGGGACGTCCACGGGGGCACCGCCTTCGGCCAGGTGAAGCGCGCCATCGAGGCGGCCAGGGCCGAACTGGAGGCCGAGCGTGGCGGCTGATACGCGCATCAAGATCGCGCCGTCCATTTTGTCCGCGGACTTCGGCAGGCTCGGCGAGCAGGTCGCGGAAGCCGAGCGCGCCGGCGCCGACTATGTACACGTTGACATCATGGACGGCCACTTCGTGCCCAACATCACCATGGGGCCGCTGGTGGTTCAGGCGGTGCGGCGGTCCACGACGCTACCGCTCGACATCCACATGATGATCGCGTCGCCGGAGAGGTACATCGAGGAGTTCGTAGACGCGGGAGCCGACATCATCACCGTGCACGTAGAGGCGTGCACACACCTGCACCGCGTGGTGCACCAGATACGTGAGAGCGGCGCGAGGGCGGGCGCGGCGCTGAATCCGGCGACGCCGCCCTCCGCAGTGGAGGAGGTGCTAGCGGACCTGGATCAGGTGCTGGTGATGACGGTTAACCCCGGATTCGGCGGCCAGGCGTTCATCCACAGCGCCGTGGACAAGATACGGCGCGTGCGCGCGCGGCTCGATTCGCTGGGTCTGACGGCTGACCTGGAGGTGGACGGCGGCATCAGTTCGGCCACGGCAAGGACGGCAGTGGACGCCGGGGCGCGGGTGCTGGTGGCGGGTTCGGCGATCTACAACGACAGAATGAGCGTAGACGAAGCCATGTCCGCGCTTCGAAGCAGCATCGACTAGTCCACGGCGGGGAGGTCAACGATGGTACAACAGGCGACGCAGACAGACTCCAACGTCATCGACGAGCTGCGATGGCGCGGCCTCATCCACGTCACCGAGCAGGGCCACGAGCTGTACACGCCCGGACTGGACGACCTGCTGGCCCACCAGAAGATCACCGCCTACATAGGATTCGATCCGACGGCGGACAGCCTTCACATCGGCAACCTGCTGGTAATCATGCTGCTGGTTCGTATGCAGCGGCACGGGCACACGCCCATTGCCATCGCCGGCGGCGGCACCGGACTGATAGGCGACCCTGGCGGCAGGACGGAGGAACGTCAACTGCTGACGCGCGAACAGATGGCGAAGAACCTCGAGGGCATCCGCGCGCAACTGGCGCGCTTCCTCGACTTCGACGCGCGCGACAACCCCGCGCACCTTGTGAACAACCTGGACTGGCTGGACCGCATCCTGGCCATCGACTTCATGCGCGACGTGGGAAAGCACTTCAGTGTCAACTATATGCTCTCCAAGGAGTCCGTGAGGAGCCGTATCGACCAGGGGATTTCGTACACCGAGTTCAGCTACATGCTGCTGCAGGCTTACGACTATGTGGCGCTGTACGACCGGTTTGGGTGCGTGCTCCAGATGGGCGGAAGTGACCAGTGGGGCAACATCATAACCGGCATCGACCTGATCCGCAGGATGCGCGGAGGCCAGGCCCACGCGCTGGTTGCGCCGCTCATCACCGACTCCGCCGGCAACAAGTTCGGAAAGACGGTGGACGGCGCGGTGTGGCTCGACCCCGAGAAGACGTCTCCCTACCAGTTCTACCAGTACTGGCTGAACGCCGCGGACGAGGACGCGGGCAAGCTGTTGCGATGCTTCACGCTGCTCGGCCGGGAGGAGATCGTCGAACTGGAGGAACGGCTGGCGGCGCGCCCGGAGCGGCGCGAGGCGCAGAGGCGGCTGGCGGGAGAGGTTACACGCATGACGCACGGCGACGACGCGCTGCGCACCGCGCAGGCGGCCACGGAGGCGCTGTTCGGCGGGGACGTGTCGAGCCTGGGCGCCAGCGAACTGCTGGACGTGTTCCACGACGTGCCGTCGTCCGAGATCCCCCGCGAGCGGCTGGAGGGCGATGGCGTCGCGCTGACGGAGCTGCTGACGCTGACCAGGCTGGCAACTTCGCGCGGCGAGGCGCGCCGGCTCATCCAGGGCAACGGCATCGCGCTGGGCAGCCGCCGCGAAACGGACCCGCGCCGCGCCGTCCGCCTGGAGGACGCGGTGGAGGGTCGCGTGGTGGTGCTGCGACGCGGCGCCCGGCAGTGGCGGCTGGTGCGGTTGGTGGGGTAGGTATCGCAAGGCCGAGGCTATTGGCATGTATCAAGGCGAAGTACTTGATCGGAACGTGGTAATGCAAAATGGAATTCGAAGACACTGAACTGGCAATCGTTCGAGACAAGTGGAATCAGTTGGTCAGGGAGACAGACGTTGATTATCCTCCCTCGGAGGACGCATCTAGCGGAGAGTTGGTGGCAGTGGGGTACTCTCGTCTGGACGTGATTCGACTACGGCCTTTCGTAGAGAGCGTCGAATGGTCGTCCGAGATTAAAGGTCGGAGTCCAATTGATGACGCTCTAGAACTGTTCTGGAGTCAGTACTTTCCTCAGATAACAAGATCACAACGCCGAATGGGACGCCCGAGATGGCGTACTAGCAGGCTTCCAGCGGAACAGTTGTCGGAAGAACAAGAGCGTCTGATGCTGGAATGTCTTGAGTATCTCGAAAGGCGACATCGTGTGCCTTACCAGCCTGATGTCAGCGATGGCCGATGGGAAGAGGAGCTTAAGACTTACCTCCATATCGCTGCTGCGCGGGCATTCAGACTCAAGCGAAGTGAAGGGTTGTCTGAAGAGGTTCAGGACTGCCTCTTCAAGGTCGAGCGCACACTGAAGCGACTTGGTGGTGTTCAGGGCGTGAGCTTAGGCTATGAGAGTCCCGCATTCGATACCTCACTGGTGGCTGTTTCCGCCCTCGCATTCGTGGAGTTAAGCCGGGTAAGCAGAGTCGATCGTGAGTATGTGGAGGCCCTTCACTATCTTGCCGAGGCAATGATCTGCTACGAGTTGGCAGTTAATCACAATGCAATCCCTATGGGAGAACGTTATGACGCGGAGGACCTCGAAGCAATTGGCCCAGTGGAATCATTGTTGCGGCCTGTCTTGGAAAACCACTTGACGGGGCTGCAGGTCTCGTTGGAAGAGTCAAAATCAGTCTTCGAGCTTGTTAGGGCAAGCGCATCTTCTACTGACGGCTGGGCACAGGTCGCGCGGGATTGCAAGGAATTGGCCATATCCTGGAATGTATCTGGTGTCGAAGAAGAAACCACAGATGAGCAGGGCAGGTCGCTAACGTGGAGCGAATACTGGCATGGCGCTCATGCGTGGGCGAGTGCTCAGCTTAGCCAGAGTGAATACGTCAAACTGAGGGCGAAAGATGAAGAAAAGGCTGCAAAACGGCGGCTGAAGACCTACTTTTTCGGGAACAGTTGGGAGACTGTTCCTCCGCGCGCTCAGGAAGCGCTCATATCGGCTGACAACACGTGGAGCTCAACCCAGAGAGTGCGTCGAGAGTCCATTCTCAACGAATTGCTCAGGGCAACCGAGGAGATGTGCTACGAGTTCATATGGCAACCGTTGGCTAGAAGCAAAAGTGCCTATCCGGAGTTTCAGGGTTACGAGGACGAAGTAGCCGAACGCCGGTTAGGCTCTTACCCGAGTGTGCGGAACTACGTTGACGTCTGTGAGGACAGCTTCTTCCTGGACTTTTGTACTTCAAGAGGTCTCGGGCAAGCTGATGAGAAGTTCATGGTCGAGTCCTTGCCCATTGCGCTTAGGCAGCTTGCCGACCGTAGAAACCCAGCCGAACACGAGAGCAGTAGCACAATACCAAGTGAGGTAATCACCGACTGCTTCAGGACATTCCTGGGAATCGGACAGCAGGGCGTGTTGCCGGAATTCGCTCGCATCGGACGCAAGCTGCGGGGCAGGCGCTAGGCTATTCGGCAGGTTCCGGTCTGGACGCTATGAGATTGTTCAGGCGTTTCGAGCGGGCGCGGCAGAGGACGCGATAATCTCTTCAATGCGCTCTCTGAACATCGTTTCGTCGGAAGCGCCATCCTTGACCAATGCTATCTCGGCGGCGACCCGATCAACGACGTCTTGCGCTGGACCGTCCTCTTCCCACGCGAGAGGAACCACGAGGTCTTCAAGCGACACAAGATCCAGGTCGTCCATCAAGTAACTGGTCAGTAGTTCAAGCATTCTGCTTGTCATGTAGCCATACTTTGAAGTTGGACGATTCTGCTATCAATCGCGGAGAGTATCGGACGGGGTATTCCAGACTCTTTATTGAGGAATCTAGTCTACAATTCCAATTCGGTGAACGCTTCGAAACAATCTACTAATCCTCTAAGCCAGGGGGACAAGTATCGGATTGAGGGTGGCACGCCGCTTGCCAATGAGAATTGGTAAACGTACTTGAGATTATCCTTCAGATAGCCGACTACTGGTATGAAGTCTGAATCACCACTGATAAGGATGGCGGTGTCGTAGTAAGGCATTTTGGATATCATGTCAACGGCGATGCCGGTATCAACTCCCTTTTCGCCTTGTTGTCTTCCACGATATTGAATTTTTCCGTCATCGCTCAATGTTACACCGCGGTACGGAGTGAAGGGACGAACGACGTACTGTCCGACGTACTTGAACTCCAGGAAATTCACATCGCGTTGAATATTTTCAAATCGCTTCTCCCTGAGGGACTCGAAGTATGACCTTTCGCGGCGGTACCATTCTTGAGCTAGGTCAACCACCTTTTGGACAGTAAGTCCATCGACTTCCAGATGATACCTATCCACCACTCTCTGGGCCAAGTCCCTTCGTTCCTCCCAAGGGCTGATGTCCCTTGCGAAGTACCAATAGACCCTGATCAGTTGATGCTCCCAACCCGTGCTCTCGTCAAATTTGTCGATGACCGCCTTGAAGAACTTGCTCCAATCGAAGTGCAATTCTTCAAGCTGGTATTGGGGGGTTTGCGGGTGTGGCGGGTCGGAACTGAACCGAAAGCTGCGAAGGCTGTTTCGAAAGTTCTGACCATCTATGAATATCACTGTTCGCAATGGCATGAAAACTTCACCAACACAAAAGAGGGGCCTATTCGGCCCCTCAGATCTCCCAACGGGAGCAAGTCACTTGCGACACCATTGGTATCGTAACCACAATATAGTGGCCTAGACCAGATTTGTCAATTGTAATCAATGCCAACGGAAGCGTTCAGTCATCACTTTCTCGTTCTCTTGGCGCGCCCCTCCCGCGCACGCACAAGCGCGGCCACGGCGACGATGGCGATGACGCCGGTGGCGGAGAAGGCGGCGCCCCACTCGATGGACGCCGGGGCGAGGTCGAGCACGCCGCCGGCGAGGATCGGGCCGACGACGCCGCCCATGAATCCCAGGAACGACTGCACGGCCATGGTGGAACCGAGTTGCTCCGGCTTGGCGACCTCGGTGACAGCCGTGGTGTAGATGGCGGAGTCGGCGGCGATGGCCCAGCCGTACACGACCGCTACGCCGACGATGAGCGGCCAGGGGAAGCCGCCGATCCAACCGATCAGCCATGAGCACGCACCGCTGAGGGCGAAGATGGCCGCCGCGGACGCCGCCCGGCCCAGCCTGTCGGAGATGATCCCGCCCATCACAGGGCCGAGCGCGCCCACGCCGAGGGCGATGCCGCCTACCGCCGCGCCGGTCGTGACCGCCTGATCGTGCGCCATCCCTCTCATCACCAGTACCGCCGTCAGGAAGGCGGGCAGCCAGCCTCGCACGATGTATAGTTCCGCCGCGTGGAGCGTGTAGCCGAGGATGTAGACGCGGGAGCGTCGATTGCGCAGCACGGACACGTCCAGCCGCCCCGCAGACGAGCCGGTCGCCGCGGCCGGCCGCGGAGCGCGTAGCAGGAACCACGCGAGGGGCAGGCTGGCGAACGAGGCCAGCGACAGCCAGAGGTAGGCGTCCCTCCACTCGAGCCACTCCAGCAGCCAGCCCGTGGCGACCAGAGAGACGCCGTTTCCGGCATAGAATGCGGTGACGTACAGGCCCATAGCCATGCCACGCCCGCTGTCCGCGAACCGCTCGGAGATGACGCGCAGCCCCGGCACGTAGACGCCGACCAGTCCGGCGCCCGACAGCGCACGCAGCAGCGAGGCGCTGACGACCTCCTGCGCGGCCAGCGGGAAGAGGGCGCTCCCGACAGCGGACGTGGCCGCGGACGCAACCAGGATGTGGCGGGAGCTCAACCTGTCCGTGAGCGGTATGACCAGCAGCGCGGAGGCGGCGAACCCCGCCTGGAACGCGGAGAACACCACGCCCGCCTGGGTGTTGTTGATCCCCCACTCGTCCTGGATGAAGGGAAGCGCGGCGACGTAGCTGGCGAACGGCAACAGCAGCACAGAGAGCATCAGCGACATCGCCGACACCCAGACGAGGTCGCGAGGGTCTATTCCCTCGAAGAGACGGACGTCCCGGAGTCTAGGTAAGCGAACCGGCATCAGCCATCAGGGCCCGTCGACCATCTCCAGCAGTCTGAGGACGGTCCGCCAGTTCCGCATGGTGCTCACGGTCCCAAGCTGAGCGGCGAGGTACTCGTTCGTCAGCTTGCTGCGGGCTACGCCGTTCGGATAGCGCAGGTAGATGTCGCGGCCACGCACGACGAATTCGTCCGGCGGCGAGCGGTCAGGGTCGAGGCGCGATACCGAATCGGCGGTGGGGGTGTCTCGCAGAAAGGCCACAAGGAGGAAGCGTGGATCGCCGGAAGTGTCGAAGGGGTTGGAGGCAGCAATACGGCGCAGTTCCTCGCCCGAACGCACGATGACGGAGGTCTCGTAGCCAAACCTCTCGCTAATCGCCAGCGCGACGATCTCAGGCACCGCTTCTGCCAGATCGCGCGCCGCCTCGAACACCGCGTTGCCGCTCTGGATGTAGGTGCGCACCGCGCCGCAGCCGGCGGCCTCGAAGATGTCCCGAAGATCAGCCATCGGCAGCCTGTTCTTGCCGCCAACGTTGATTCCCCTGAGCAGGGCGACATTCTGTTGCTCGCCGGCGGCCTCGGGTGATTTGCTTTCTCGTGCCATGTCAGGTAGTTACCTCAGCCGGAGCGCAGTGAGAAGCTGCCTCGCCGTAACCGCCAGTGTCTCGTCGTCGGCGAGACCGAGCACCTGCTCGAAGTCCGCTTCGGCCCGCGCGGCTTCGTCAAGCTGCAGGTACACCTGGCCGCGCAGCAGGTAGAGCAGAGCGTCGTCCGGAGTCAGCGAGATAGCGGAAGTGAGGTCGTCGACCGCGGACTCGTACTCCTCGTCCCCCACATGGACGCGTGCGCGATTGAGGTAGGCGGCCTTCAATTCAGGGTCGAGTTGAATGGCCTTGCCGTAATTGATCAGAGCGTTATCGGTGTCCTCGACCTCTTCGAACACCATGCCCCGGTAGTTGTAGCCGGCGGCCAGGTCGCCGTCCAGCTCTACGGCGCGGTTCAGGTTCACCAGGGCCGCGCGGTGGTCGCCCCGGCTGTAGAATACGAACCCTCGCTCGGCGTAGGCATCCGCCAGCGCGGGGTAGATGGCCAGGGCGGCATCGTACGATTCGAGCGCCCTCACCAGGTTGCCCTGCTCCTTGAAAGCGAGGCCCCGCTCGAACTCGGCGCGCGCCTCGGCCTCGGGCGGCACTTCCTGGCCGCCGCAGGCGAGCGCCGCCAGCGCGATGGCGAGGAGCACCACGCCGAAAGCCGCCCGGGTGAGCGTCGCGGCCCGGGCGACCAACGTGGCCATCAGCAACCCAGGGTGGCGCAGCCCGGCTAGACGCCCTGCCAGACGCGCCGACCGCCGCTGCGCACGAAGCGGCCAAAGCCTGGTGAGGGGAAGTGGCCGGCGCTCACCAGCGAGCCATCCGCTTCCAGCCGGTCCAGAACGGAGTGGCGGGTCTTCTGCGCGGTGTCCGGGTCGTTGTCGAAGCCGGGATTCCAGTCGGTGTAGTGCGCCTGCGCGGGGCTGTGCGCTACGTCCGCGAGCACGAAGCCTCTTTCGCCACCCGACGATATGACGAGCGAGATGTGGCCGGGCGTGTGGCCGGGCGTGGGGAACGTGGTCAGCTCGTCGGTGACGTTGTACTCGCCGTCCACGAGGTCGAGGATGTTGAGGTCGTTCAGAGGCAGCACCTGTCCCTTCACGTGGTCCGAGCCCGCCATCTCGGGGGACGTCCAGAACTCGTAGTCGGCGCGCGAGACGATGTAGCGCGCGTTGGGGAAGGTGGGGCTGCCGTCCGTGAGGTTCCAGCCCACGTGGTCGGGATGGAGGTGGCTCAGCACCACTAGGTCGACCGCGGAACTGTCGACGCCCTTCTCCTTCATCTCGTCCAGCAGCTTGCCGTCCGGGCCATTAAGCCCGGTGTCCACCACGATGAGCTTGCCCACCGAGCGAATCGCGAGCGAGCCGTAGCGGGGATGTATCATCTCGTTGGCATCCAGCAGTTCGGGATAGTCTTCCCGCCACTGCTCAATGGTGCTCGCGGCGAACACGGCGGTGGGCGGGCCGGCGCCCTCCCCGTCCGTTAATGAGACAAGCTCCACGTTTCCGACTCGTGCCGAGTATCCTGGCATGGGGTTACCTCCTGCGCCTTTTGGCCACATTCTACCCCTACACGTCTCATAACCGCAAACGGGCGTATCAGTCACGCGCTGTGCTATACTTGCGCAACCGACCCGCCCAGCGAGGTCGGCACCACAAGGCGGAGGTGCACCGTGGCGCTACTCAGTGACGAAATCAGGCTGACCGAGCTCGCAAGCTGCGCCGGTTGAGCGTCCAAATTCAGTCCTTCGGACCTGGCCCAGGTTCTGAGCCAGCTGCCCACGGTAACCGATCCCAGACTGCTGGTAGGCATCTCCACCGGAGACGACGCAGCCGTTTACAAACTCGATGACGACACGGCGATCATCCAGACGCTCGACTTCTTCCCGCCCATCGTCGACGACCCCTACCTGTACGGCCAGATTGCCGCGGCCAACGCCCTTAGCGACGTGTACGCCATGGGCGGGCGTCCGCTGCTGGCTCTCAACATCGTGGGGTTCCCGATAGACCTGCCCAAGGAGATTCTCGGCGAAATCCTGCGGGGCGGCGGCGCCAAGGCCCAGGAGGCGGGCGTGCTGATAGTGGGCGGCCATACCGTGGACGACCAGGAGCCCAAGTACGGCCTCTCCGTCACTGGCGTTGTCTCTCCTGGCTCGGAGATCACCAACGCGGGCGCACGTCCGGGCGACGTGCTGGTGCTGACCAAGCCGATAGGCACCGGCATCATCACCACCGCCGGCAAGCAGCAGCGAGTGCCCGACGACGTCCTGGCGAACGCGGTACAGGAGATGGCAACGCTCAACCGGGCAGCCGCAGAGGCTATGACCGCCGCGGGCGCCCATGCCTGCGCAGACGTCACGGGATTCGGGCTGCTGGGCCACCTCAGGGCCATCTGCCAGGGAAGCGGCGTTGGCGCCCGCGTGAACTTCGGCGCGGTGCCGTTGATCGACGGGGCGTGGGATCTGCTCGAGTCCGGCATAGCGCCTGGCGGCACTCACCGCAACCTCGCCTCCATCGACGACGTGGTGGAGTGGAACGATCTGAACGAGAACCAGCGCCTTCTGCTGGTGGACGCCCAGACATCCGGCGGCCTGCTCATCAGCGTCGCCAGGGATGGACTGCACGGGCTGCTCTCGGCGCTGGAGGATGCAGGTGTCGAGACTCGCGCCGTGGTGGGTGAGGTGGTCACTAGAGAGACGCTCCCGGACGGCGTCCTGATAGAGGCTGTCTCCTAGCGAGCCGACCCAAAGGCTGCCTGTCGCCGATGGAGGACAACGAGCCAGACTGCCCAGCGCGCCAGTTGCGCGTTGTCGTGCGGCTGGTCATCGTGGTTTCCGCCTTCGCTCTGCTCGCCCTGTCGTCCGCGTGTGGCGGGCAGACAGGCGCCGCGGGCACAGCCACTCCGTCGCCAGCACCTACGCCAGCGCCCACAGATACGCCGGTGCTGGTCGCGGCGCTGGCGCCCGCGCCTACGGCTGCGCCCGAACCAACGGCTGTCGCCACTACACGGCCCACGCCTACGCTGACGCCGCAGCCTACTCCTGGGCCCTCGGCCACGCCACCGCCTGAGGCAACTCCGACGCCCACGCCTGAGGCTACCGCAACAGTGACTGCCCTGCCGACGCGGACTCCAACGCCGCTGCCGACCAACACGCCAACGGCCGCGCCGACCCGCACTGCCAGCCCGCACCCGACGGACACACCTGCCCCGCGTCCGACCGATACACCCATACCACCGCCTACAGATACGCCAGCGCCAGCACCGACCGACACGGCCATGCCACAGCCTGCCGACACCCCAGCGCCGACCGACACTCCGACGCCAGAGCCAACTGACACGCCTAACCCCACGCCGACCGATACGCCCACACCACTGCCAACCGACACTCCTACGCCCGAACCCACTGACACGCCTGAATCGGCGACGCCGGACGTGCGCATCGCCTGCGTGTTCTTCGACGGAGAGGTGCCGCGGACGGAATCCGACGAGTACGTGGCAATCGTGAACGAAGGCGGAAGCCCCCAAGAGCTGAGGGGATGGCGGCTGCTGGACATCGCGGACGGCAAGCCGCAGTTCGTGTTCCCAACGCGGACACTGGCGCCGGGTGAAACGATCCGTGTCTATACCAATCAGGTACACTCGGATTCGGGAGGATTCAGCTTCGGGTCACGCAGCGCGATCTGGAGCAACAGCGACCCGGACGAGGCGGGCCTGTACGATACCGACGGTACGCTGGTGTCGAGCAAGAGCTATCCACCCGGATGCTAGCGGTTCGTCCAGCGAATGGCATGACAGGGCGCGGTTCTGGTATCTTTTACGCAGTGAAGCCCATTCCCACGGCAGAAAGAAAGCATGACTGACACATCGCACGACACGGTAAGAGGACAAGTCGCCCAACTGGTGCTGGACGCGCTCAGGGACGCGCAGAGCGAAGGGCTGCTTCCGGCGGCGGAAGTGGAAGACGCCGCCATAGAGCGCCCGCCCAACCCGGAGCACGGGGAGTTCGCGTCCAGCCTTCCGCTGAAGCTGGCCCGTCCCATGCGAATGAGCCCGATGGCCATCGCCGAGCAGATAACCGCGAAGATGGCGGTGGAGGAACCGCTCGGCAAAGTGTCGGCCGCGCCGCCTGGGTTCATCAACTTTGAGCTTCTGGAATCGTGGCTCGCCGGGCAGGTGGAGGCCATACGCGAGGCGGGCGAGGAGTTCGGCAACGTTGGAATCGGCAAGGGCGAGCGCGTGCAGGTCGAGTTCGTCAGCGTCAACCCCACCGGGCCGCTCCACGTGGCGCACGCGCGGGGGGCGGTCATCGGCAGCGCACTGGCCAACGTGCTGTCCGCCGCGGGCTACGACGTCGAGCGCGAGTACTACATCAACGACGCCGGCAACCAGATGGACAAGTTCAACGAGAGTCTGTTCGCACGCTACCAGCAGTTGCTCGGCAAGTCCGCCGAGTTCCCAGAGGACGGCTATATGGGCGAGTACATGGTGGACCTCGCGAGCGAGATTCGCGCCGCCGAGGGCGACCGCTTCGGCGACGCGCCACCTGCGGACGCTGTGGCCGAGTTGGGCGAGATAGGCCTGGGCAGGATGCTAGACGCCATACGCGAAGACCTGGAGGAGTTGCGCGTCGGCTTCGATGTGTGGTTCAGCGAGCGCAGCCTCTATGACGAAGGCCAGTACGACCGATGCATCGCGCTGCTGCGAGAGCGCGGCAGGCTGGCCGAGCGCGAAGGAGCAACCTGGTTCGAATGGGAAGAGGCGGGTGAGCCCAGACAGGCGGTGGTGGTGCGCAGCAGCGGCGCGCCCACGTACTTCGCATCGGACATCGCCTACCACTACAACAAGCTGGTGGGGCGCGGCTTCGAGCACGCGATAAACGTCTGGGGCGCGGACCACCAGGGACACGTGGCGCGGTTGAAGGCCGTCGTCGAGGCGCTGGGCGCATCCTCCGATAGGCTGACGCTACTGCTGAACCAGATGGTGACACTGCGGCGTGGGGAGGAGTTGGTGCGGCTGTCCAAGCGCAGCGGCGACATCGTGACTCTGCGCGAGCTGGTGGATGAAGTTGGCGCGGACGCCTGCCGGTTCTTCTTCCTGTCGCGCTCAGCAGATAGCCAGATGGAGTTCGACCTGGAGCTGGCGAAGCAGCAGTCCAACGAGAACCCCGTCTACTACGTCCAGTACGCTCACGCCAGGATCGCGAGCATACTGAAGATTGCCGGCGAGCGGGGAATCGACTACTCGGACGGCGACGTATCGCTGCTCACCCACGAGGCGGAACTGGCGCTCGTGCGCAAGGCGTTGCAGCTACCGGAGGTGGTGGAGATGATGGCCCTTTCGCTGGAGCCGCACCACCTGCCGCACTACGCGGGCGAACTGGCCACCGCCTTCCACTTGTTCTACCAGAAGTGCCGTGTGCTGTCCGGCGTAGAGGGTGAGGAGGCCATCACTAAGGCGCGGCTGAAGCTGGTCGACGCGGCAAGGGTGGCCCTGGCCCGCTGCCTGAGCCTGATGGACGTGGAGGCGCCGCAGCAGATGTGAGGCGGGACTACGCCTCCAGGTTGCCCTGGCTCTTGTAGCGCTGGGCGCGCTCGACGTAGTGCCCGCCCGTGCGGTCTATCAACTCGGCGTGCCGCTCCTTTACCTCGCCCCGCACGCGCCCCGGCACGCCCATCACTAGCGAGCGCGCCCCTATCTGCATGTTGTCCACCACCATGCAGCCGGACGCCAGCAGGCTGTACTCGCCAATCTCTACCCCGTCGTTGACTACGGCGCCGTTGCCGATGAGCACGCTGTTGCCGACGGTCTTGGCGTGGCACATCACCCTGTGGCCGATGACCACGTTATCGCCGATGGACACGTCATCATCGCCGTGAACCACGGAGTTGTCCTGGATGCAGGTGTTCTTTCCTATGGCTATCTTCCCGGCGTCCGCCCGTATCACGGTGCCGGGCCACACGCTTGAGCCCTCGCCAATCTCCACATCTCCCACAACGTAGGCGAACTCGCTCACGAACGCCGTGGGGTGAATCTTGGGGCTTTTGCCGTCGAGGCTGCGAATCATTGGTACTCCTTCGTCAGACAGTGCTTCCTGTAGTTCCCTCCCCGCCACGCGCTCCCTGGCTCAATTGTGTAGTACGTTGCCGCGTTATCGCAAGTGGCCTGCGCTTGACACCCGCTCTGGACCGCACCTAGACTTCTGCCCATCTAGACATCAACCCAACAGCGCAGAATCTGGAGAAGTATAGTGTTCAAGTGGGTAGATCACGTCGTAATCGCCGTCAACGACCTGGCGGGAGCGGTCGAGGACTATGAGACCAAGCTGGGACTAAAGGCCGAGGTCAAAGACAGGGAGCAGCCGCACCTCGGATTGCGCCAGGCCATCCTTCCGCTCGGAGAGAGCGGCCGGTTCATCGAGTTGGTTGAGGCGCTCGGCCCCGAGACGCCGGTGGGCCGCAGCATCGCCCGTAGGGGCGAGGGCATTCACCTCATCGCTATCGCGGTGGACGACCGGGAGAAGGCCGGCGAGGAGCTGAAGGCGAACGGCGCGAGGATCATCGAAGGTCCCGGCGGTCCGTACATCCACCCGGCGGACTCGCACGGCGTGCTAATCCAGCTCGTGGAGCGGGACTAGGCAGCCTAGCGCCGCCACTCCCTCATCACCCCCATCCTAACCTTCCCCCTGCGAGGGGGAAGGGACCTAGCGCCACTGGTTCAGAAGCTCTCTGGCCTCGTTCAGGCCGACGGGCTGCCGACGCGGGTCGTAGTGACGCACCGCGCGCTCGATGTCGGCGATTGCGGCCTCCGTGTCGCCCAAGTGGTGGTGCAGGATCGCCCGGTCCTTGTACGCCTGCGCGAATTCGGGCTTTAGCTCGATAGCCTTGTCGTAGTCCTCCATCGCGGGCCTGAACAGGTTGTCGTTCTCCTCCTCGATGGCCTCGTTGTAGTAGGCGTATCCCCGCCCGTGGTACGCAACGGCCATGTCCGGAAGGATGCGAATCACCAGCCCGTAAGCGGGGATGGCCTCCTCCCACAGGTTCGCCTCGAGGTACGAGACCGCGCGGATGTACTCGAACAGCCCGCGCGTGGGCTGGCCGGACGGCGTGGGAGTGGGTTCGGGCGTTGGCTCAGGGGGCGCCGTCGGTACGGGGATGGCCGTGGGAGCCGGCGTGGAAGTCGGCTCAGGCGTCGGCGTCGGCTCGGGAGACGAACAGGCGAGGGCAACCCAGATCAGAGTCGCGGCGAACAGGGTGAGTCGGGTGGCGGTCATCAGATATAGCATAGCACAAGGAGCGAATCTGCGGCGCGATTTCTCGTTCCGTGCGCAGGGTCTTTTCATTCTCCCCTCTCCGGCTCGGAGAGAGGGTCAGGGACTTTGTGCGGTGCCTTCCGAAAAATCTGCTCAGTTCTGCTACATTCCGCCTATTCCGTAGCTGGGCGGCCCGATGTTTGTGTCACTTTCTGTGAGCCAAGTTGTTAAGGTTCGTCACGTGCATTGCGCGGAATGTGGCAGGTACGCGATGGTGGTCCTGGGCCGGCGGCGGGCGGGTTTGAAACCCGCCCCTACCAGGCGATCCGCAATCGGCGGCCGCAGCGCCTATGCTGTAGAAAATAGCACGGTCGTGCTATAGAATCAAGAGGGTTGGCGAAGATGCGGGATAGGGGCGGATTAGTGGTGAGAAATGGCGCAGGAATGAGGACTGGTGGGGCGCGGATGAGAATGGATGGCGCACGGAAGGGAACGGGTGGCGCGGGAAAGTGACGCTTTTTTCGGGGTACGCGGGCGCGAATGGGTTGGAGTTGGGGGAGAGGTGATAAGCGGAAGGGACGCCGTTGCCCTCACCCGTCGGCAGGTTGCCGCGACGGATAATGAAAGGACCCTGGGTCCGCGCCCTCCGTCCCACACACTTCTTTCCGCCACCCTTCTTCAGCAGGCGGCGGCCCTGAAACAGGTACTGGATTGCGTAGCCAGCGTACTCGCCGAAGTAGGACTGCGCCCAGGGCCACATGGCGGCGCGGGTCAGCGGCTTGCCGTCGGCGCGAATGACGTGCTCCGGGTACCATTCCCGCAGCGCGCGGTCTATCCACAAGTCAACCGGGGACGCCTCCCGTTTATCCAGCGACATGAGCAGAATGCAGTTGCCTACCTTGTCGCCCACGCCCGGCAGCTCGAGCAGTGCGGCGAGGGCTTCGTCGTAGTCCGCCTCGCGGAGCGCGAACAGGTCCAGGTCGCCCGCGGCCACAATGCGGGCCTCACCCGCGACGTACTTGGCCCTGAAGCCCAGCCCGAGTTTGCGCAACGCCGACTCCTCCACTTGCGCCAGCCTGTCGGGTGAAGGCGATTACCACGTGATCGATCCACTTGAATACTGCAATTCTCCGCAATTTACCCCGCAGGGGTTCCGGTTGGGCTGGTGAAGTCTATAATTCGGACGGTGGGCATGATCGAGCGGAGCATTTGCTCTGCACCCCGATTTGTTCTTTTTCGCAACCAACAATATCGATGGTTAAGTTGTAAACCTTCCGGCGTCCCTTTGAAGACAGGCTAGTAGCTTGTTCCGATCAGTCACTCCTGCCCCGTAAAGGCGACGAGCATTGCTTAAGGCTCTACCTACTGCCGGTCCGGGGCTCAGACCTAGCTCTGCCATGACGTCTTTGCCGTCAATGGGGAGTACGGATTCAAAATAGTCAAGAACGTCGCGCTCAATGAAGCGTACGATTTGTGTCTCCGGTTCATCGCCCTCCGCAATCGTCTGCAGATAGTTTCGCCACTTCGAGAGCCTGCTTTGACGGAATGTAGGGACGTCGAGCTTCTGTCCAATACGCATAACGGCGTCGCTAACGAGTTCGTCGAATCTGTACGCAGGCCAACTACGATCCACTCGGCGATTTAAGTCGTCAACTATCGTCGGCTCGTCTTCAGGTGAGGACAAAGCACATTCGAACGCAGCTTTACAGTGGGCGACAATAGCATGTACGTCGATACAAAGGGACTCAAAGCTGCGGCTCCATCCTGCGATATCCTTAGGGGGACTGGAGCCGGAGTTTCTTATAAACCACAGCGTAGTCCTCCTCGACATTTCAAGCTCGCGCTCACTAGCAAAACTCAGGTTATGGAAGCTCCAAGTACGGAGATCGTGCACCAGATCGAGTGTTTCCTTCATTTTGGACTGCGGCGTACCCAGGCCGGAAGGAAGCTTAAGTAGGAATGGAATCGTCACTCTGCCAGCCTCAAAGATGAGAACATAGCTCCACGCACCTAAGCGAAGAAACGAGGCCTCGTCATAACGTGCCGGAGCTTGAACGTTGATTTCCTCAAGAGCGTTCTCGCCCACAAAGCTCCTAAGTGACCGGCGTAGGTTTTCGACTTCCGCATTCAATTCTGAGAACTGCATTCTATCGCCTAATGGGATCAGCAATTGGACCAATGAAATTGAATGCAATGGCGAATCCGGACAGTGTCCGTCCATATTGTATGTCTTCGCGGGAGAAATCTCTTTCGAGCAAGTCTATTGTTTGGCCGAGTTCGTTTACCCGAAGCCGCCATCGGTCTTGTCCAGTTCGGTCCTCAATCCGTCCGGTGAATCCCTTGGGGCCGCCACTAGAGTCGGATATCACGTGACGCCGAAAGACTCGACCTCGGTAAACATTATCGGTTTCTCTATCGAGTTGTCGAAAGATCTCGCGTGCGGCAATATAGTCGTTCGACAACCATATGAGCACTGCCTCAAGATAGCGAGTCCCGTACCGTGCCGAGTCACCGGCAGCAAGGTTAAGCGAACGGATGATGTCGAGAAGTTCAAGACGAGCATCGCCTTCAGGCAATGGTTGACGCTGGCCACGAAGTGGCCGACGCCTCATCAGAGTGATCCAACGGTTCTCCAGTAGCAACCACAGACATCGCTCATCTTGTCGAATCTTGTCGAAACGCTCAGTCAAAAAGTCAGCAGCTCTCTGGGCTCTCTCAATGTCCGCGGTTAGAGTTACTTCAACCTCTTGGCTTCCCAATTCAGGGGCAATTCCTCGCGCGCGCAAGAAATATCCGGCAGTCGACCCCAGGCGTTCAAGTTCAACGTAGGCGGCGTCTGTGAGTGCCTGGTTTCCGAGCACACCGCCGACAGTCATCTGGCGCCTCCGAAACTTCTGTCTTTGGGACGGTGGCAGTGAGTTCCGCTCCACCTGATCCAATGTGGAATATATGTCCGCCGCCAGTTCCGCACGTTGTGATTCTGTCAAATCAGCAGATTCGAATAGGTCGGCAGGGCTCCAAATTCCTACATCGTAGGGATAATAGTTGTCTGCTGCGCTTACCGCTTGACGAACTGCAACCCTTGCAGCTTGGTACGCAGACCATATATCCGTAGATATCTCGTTTCGCCTGGCACGGTCGTTAGCGAGAAACCCATAGAGTGCCGCGCGTTCGACAAGGAGGTTTTGCCGCGTTCGCCTTGCTGCCCGCAACTGTCCATTGTCAATTCCGTCTAGTGCAGTCTGTACCGCATCACGTGCTTCTTCTAATAGTGAGAAGTGAAGTTCGTCGTCAACTTGCTCTTCCCGCACTGCACTCCTTCGGAAAGCAGATTCCTGCAACATTAGGCTGGCGTCAACCACATTGTATTGATTACGCAGTTCGGTAAGTTTTCGAGCAAAGTCCGCATAGGTATGCCTGTAAGCACTACCCCGAGGTCCGTCGCGTCCGACTTGCTGAAGGAGATTAAGCAGGAATGCTCGTTCGTGAGTCCCGTCAAGCCCAAGCCGAACCGAGCCTATCAAGTCAACGATTACGCCAGCTTCGGCTTGCGTACTCCCAAGCCTACGTTCACAGATGAGTTGCGCCTCAAGCGGCAACCGGGGAAGCACAACTAGTTCGTTGCCTTGGGAGTCACCAGAGTCCCATCTAAACAAGTCGAGATCACGGAATAGGCTGGAGACTAGCGTGGAGTCAAACCTCTGATACTGGTCGCTAACTGCTCGTAAAAGGACGTTCACGGGAACTGGGCAGTTCAGCCTGCCAGCCACCATGACCATATCCACGATCTTTCCCGCAGAGAGCTCATTAGCGTCTAATTCGTCGGATTGTCGGTCATCAAAGAGAGCCTGATACTCGCTTATGTACCCCTTCTCAACGAGTTGTTGGTGTAACTTGCTGATTACGGGCGTTGGCTGTTGCTGATTGCCCCTTTCATCCAACACTTGCACGGTCGCTCTTGCCTCCGCGCCGAGACCAGAGCCGATGTGTGGTCTGCTGGCCGGCAAGTGACGGTACAAGAACGCCAAGAAGTGCTCGCCTTCTGGTTGAAACTGCGTGCCTACGTCAAAGGAACCAATTAGCTCGAGCAGTTTCTGCCTCTCAGTTGCTGACAAGCCAGACGTGGCCTCAAGGCGTGGATGTTGATCCCCGCTTTCGTTGGCAGAAACACGATACTGTGATCCAACTACTACAACACGTCTCCCTAGGCCCTCAGTCCGCTCAACAGTTCGTCATAGTCGTCGATATTCCTGTTGGCATCGCATACAATCAGCGTCACAGGCGCATCTGATCGCTCAACCGCCTGGCAAAATCCTGAGACTTCTTGGGATTGAGGGACACGGCCAATCGAATAGAGTACGGCCGCTGCCTTTTCTTCCCTTACTTTAGCCACAAGACGTGCCAAGGCTACGGACTTACCAACCCCAGATTGGCCTTCGATTACTATAGGCAGATCGAGCCTTGAATGATCTGCAAGCGCGGCGAACACTTGCTTCGATAGCTGTTGCTCAAAGTCTCTCTCGATCGCAAAATCTCTTCTGACACCCTCTACCAGAAGTCGAGCCCCACCTAGGGCACCGTGGAATCTACGAAATGCATCGTACCTAGAATCTGGCCCGAGTGGTGGAAGGAAAGAAGTCCAAGAGTCGTCGACGATTGAAGCCACCGCTTCGACTCTAAGTCGGACATCAGGTGGAACTTCATACACTCCACCTGATGCGAAGCTGATTTGACCGGCGTCTTCAGATTCAAGTGGAACGATGTCGGCAAGCCACCCCGTAGCTTTGAGCTCAGCAGTGACGGTTCCAAGTCGCTTTTCCGAAACGACTATTTCCCCATCTTGCACAAGTTCCGTAAAGTAGTCCGCATCCTCTGGAGGTAGATCGGGCTTGCCGCCAAACCATAGAATCTGATGTGCCGAAGCTCCTTCAAGTGCACCTAGCAGATCCTGGATTCTGAGCCATCCGTTTCCCCGCAACAGCCCGTCAACGACAATTGTGCCTAGGGGCGTCGCAGTTTCCCGAATTCGGTTGAGTAAGGGAACCGCATGCTGGGCACGACGAGTGTTTAGTTCTCGCCGGTTGCTTGGTGGTTGCGCCTTAAAGTCCTGCTCACCTGCGCGACTAAACAGATAGTATAAGGGTGGTCGCACCGTACTCCGGGCAGCGCGCGGACGCTCCCCCTCAGTTAGGATGGGCTCGGGCTCTCTCCCTCGATATGAAAACAGCCTCACGAGCGTCGGGTCTATCGACGATGTGAACACTGCGCCCCATGGGAGGTCCCTCAACACTTCGACAAATGGAGGGTGCCTTCGTCGCTCAAAGCGTTCTGCTAGCCAGTCATAATGCCCAGAGGGTACGGATTCTCCTGTGAGCATCCCCGACCACCCGCTCCTTTGCTCGGTGATCCCATAGAGCCTCTGGAGTGCGGACGTCAGAAGGACATCACCCTGTGGCGAGTCGCTCCAAGCATCTTCGCCCAATAGGAGAATTAAGGGGCGCTTTTCTGCTATTGTTGAGAGCAGAATCTCCTGTACGTCAGTCATTTGGAGTTCGATCCAATAGCAAAGTATGCGGCCGATTCATTATACACAACGTGCTACTTGATGACTTCTACAATCTACGCTCTCCTGTTGGCCTTCCTCATTGAAGGAGAAAAAGGATTTGGGGAAAGGCTGACCCACCCTTGTCAGCCTGCCCATCCGCAAATAGTATGAGAACGCCTCGCCAACCTCCACGCCGCCGCTCGCGGCACCCTATGCTCCGCTCCTATTCAGCAGGCGGCGGCCCTGGAAGAGATACTGGTTGGCGTATCCGGCGTACTCGCCGAAGTAGGACTGCGCCCAGGGCCGCATGGCGGCGCGGGTGAGTGGCTTGCCATCGGCGCGAATGACGTGCTCCGGGTACCACTCCCGCAGTGCGCGATCTATCCACACGTCAACCGGGAAAGCCTCCCGCTTGTCCAGCGACATGAGCAGAATGCAGTTGGCCACCTTGTCGCCTACTCCCGGCAACGCAAGCAGCGCCGTCAGCGCCTCGTCGTAGTCCGCCTCGCGCAGCGCGAACAGGTCCAGGTCGCCCGCGGCCACGATGCGGGACGCCCCCGCGACGTACTTGGCTCTGAATCCCAGACCGAGCGCGCGCAGGTCCTGCTCTTCCACCTGTGCCAGCTCGGCTGGAGAGGGGAACGCGCTGCGTCGGCACTCGCCGAACGAAAGGGGCCTGCCGAAGTTCTCGGCGATGTCCTCAACGTTGACACTGATTCGCGGCACGTTGTTGTTCGCCGAGCAGATGAACGAGACCAGGCACTCCCACGGCTCCTGGCGCAGCACGCGCAGTCCGGGATAGCGCAACAGCGCGGCCCCGATGCGGTCGTCCACGCGAATGCGGTCACGGATCATCTCAAGGTCGTCGTCCAGGCGCAGGTAATCCCGGAACAGCGGCGCGATGGCCTCCTCGTCGTCGGGGCCGCACGCGAACTCCACCCCATCCGGCGTCTGGCGCGCCCTGATGATGTTCTCGAACACAACGCCGGTAAGCCATTCGCCCTCGCGCCGCCAGCGGAACGCCTGGCCGCTCTCCAGCGTGGTTATCAGGTCGAGAGGACCGGTAAAGGGAATGAGCACGGCTACGCCCTCAGCCAGCGCTTGACCGCGCCACCGAGGTTGTACAGGGGCACGCGCTTGCGCGTGGCGGGCGGGAGCGAGTCCACGAACAACCTGCCATACCGACGTGACACCAGGCGGCTGTCCAGGATGACCGCCGCGCCCCTGTCGGTCTTGGTGCGAATCAGCCTGCCGAAGCCCTGCCGCAGCCGGAGGATTGCCTGGGGCAGGGCGTACTGCATGAAGGCGTTCTCGAACTGCTCGGAGCGCGCCTCGAACACCGGCTCGGTGGGCACGTTGAAGGGCAGCCGCGCCACCAGCAGCGCCTGTAGCGACTCGCCCGCCAGGTCCACGCCCTCCCAGAAGCTGGCGGTGCCCAGCAGCACGGTCTCGGGGTTCTCGAGGAACCGGCGCACCAACTGCTGCGGCGAACCGTCCAGGCCCTGCGCGAGCACGCCGATGCCCCGCGTGCTGAGCCGGCCGCGAATCGCGTGGGCCGTGGTCCGCAGCGAGGCGTGGGAGGTGAAGAGCGCCATGGTCCTGCCGTTCGCGGCCACGGCCACGTCGCTGACCGCCTGCTCCAGCGCCTCCTGGTACGCCCAGGAGTTGGGTTCGGGCATGTCCTCGGGCACGCACAGCAGCACGGAGTTTTCGTAGTCGAACGGCGAGCCGACCAGCAGCTCCTCCGCGTCGTCCAGGCCCAGCCGCTCTCTCACGTGGTCGAAGCGTCCGCCGGTGGTGAGCGTCGCGCTCGTCAGCACCACGCAATCCTTCTCCGAGAACAGGCTCTCCTCCAGTTGCTCGCTAACGTCGAGCGGCGCCATGTGCAGCAGCAGGTCCGAGTTTGCCAAATTTCTGCTTATCCAGTAGACGCCGGTTTCCTGCGGATTCGGCACGAACTCCTTGAGCATCCGGCGAAAGTCCTCGTTGGCCATCGTGACGCCCGACAGCTCGCCCCGCAGACCCGCGTAGTCGTCGACGTTGGCCTCTTCCAGGTTGTCGATGGCGGCGCTCACGCTGCGCAGGCCGACGCCCAGTTCGCTCAGAGTGACGTCCAGATTGTCCCATACCGTCTCGAGATCGGACCAGCCCGGCTGCCCGCGATCCGCGCCGGTTACGCGGTAGTCGTTCGACGCGCCCTGATTGAGCGTCAGCTCCACCAGCATCGCAAACAGATTTGTTGCGTGGCCGAGCGCCCTACCGGACAGGTCCGTAGCGTCGGAGGCCGCCTTTTCGGCTGCGTCCATCCGGGACGCCGCCACAGACGAGCCGCGGAGGGCGTCCACCGCCTCGCGCAGCAGGCCGCGCTCGCCGCCGATTCGCTGCAGGTGTTCCTGGAGCGCCGCCTGGGAGAGGTCGTATCCGAACCGGCGCGTCGCCTCCTCTTCCAGGTGGTGCGCCTCGTCGACGATCAGCACGTCGTACTCGGGCAGCAGCGAGCCTTCCGCCAGAACGTCCGAGAGCAACAGTGCATGGTTTACCACCACGACGTGAGACGCGGCGGCCTTCTCGCGAGCCGCGCGGAGGAAGCACGGCCCGCCCAGGCCCAGGCACTCGTGCATGCGCTCGGAGGACAGCCTGCTCCACGGCGCCGCAGCGCTGCGATGGCCGAGGTTAAGCTCGCTCCGGTCGCCCGTGGACGTCTCGCCCAGCCAGACCAAGGTCTTGGAAAGCAGCCGCGCCTCGTCCTCGTTGAGGGTGTCGCCCGATCTCATACGCGACCAGCGCCGCAGGCACAGATAGTTTGCCCTGCCCTTTAGCTGGCAGAACCGGGAGTCGGCCGCCTCAACTCCGGGCACGTGCTCCAGCGCCTCGACCAGCATGGGCACGTCCTTCTCGACGAGCTGCTCCTGGAGGTTGATTGTGTTGGTGGACACCACCACGCGCCGGTTGTTGGCGGTGGCGTAGAGCAGCGCGGGCAGCAGGTAGGCGACGGACTTGCCGACGCCGGTCCCGGCTTCCACCACCAGCCGCTGCCCCTCGTTGATCGCCTCGGCGACGGCGCGGGCGACGGCGATCTGCTCGGGGCGCTCCTCGAACCCGTCCATGGCCTCGGCCAGCGGGCTGCCGGAGCGTAGCAGCGACTCCACCATCTCTACGTCGATCCTCTCGGTGGCCTGGTTGGGGCGGATGGGTCGCTCCTGCTGGAGCCTCTCGCCGAGCGCGTCCATGTCCAGGCCGGAAGCGGACACGCCGCTGGATGCGGTTGCGGCGTCCAGAGCCGAGCGCGGCTCGATACCGTCGAGCAGGTATGCCAGCACCCACGACGAGCGGCCCGCCAGCCTGCCCATCTCCGCGAGCGACAAGGCATCGAACTCCATCACGCGGCGCAGAAGCACGTTGAACACGTTCCTGGTGGCGTGCGCGTCCGCTAGCGCCCTGTGGGGGTTCGTATTTCGCACCCCGAATCTGTCGGCGAGCCGCTCCAGAGAGTACTCGGGCAGGTCGGGGTAGAGAACGTAGGCCAGGTCCCAGGTGTCGCAGCGCGGGTTGGGAAGCGCCAGGCCGTGGCTGGCGAGAAAGGCCATGTCGAAGCGCAGGTTGTGGCCGACGATGGGGGACTGGCCCACGAACTCGGCGAATTGCCGGCGCACGGCGCCGAACTCCGGTGCGCGGTCGACCTCGTTCTGATTGATGCCGGTGAGCCGGACGATGAAGTCGTCCAGGCGGCGGCGAGGGTTCACCAACGAGTTGAACGTGTCCAGAATCTCGTCGCCGCGAAACTTCACCGCGCCGACCTCGATTATGCCGTCCCGCTCAGCGCTGAGGCCAGTCGTCTCAAGGTCGAGCGCGACCCACACCTCTTCGGACGGCGCAACCCCCGGTGGGAGCAGTGTCACGCCCCTCGCCTCAGCCGCTCTCGCGCGCCATCGCCGCCTTCATCTGCTCCCACGCCTGCCGGGCCTCCTCCACGGACCCCTCGTCCTCGATGGTGGTGATGTCGCCGGGGTCCTGGTCCAGCACCACCGCCTTGAACACGCGCCGCATAATCTTGCCGCTGCGGGTCTTGGGCAGCATGTCCACGAAGTTCAGCTCGGAAATGACGGCTATCGGCCCAAGCTCCCGCCTCACCGTCTGTAGCAGCTCGCCTCTGAGCTCGTTGGACGGCGAGTACTCGTTCTTGAGCACAACGAACGCCGAGATGACCTCGCCGCGCAGCTCGTCGGGCCGTCCTGTGACCCCCGCCTCCGCAACCGCCTGGTGCTTCAGGAACGCCGTCTCCACCTCGACAGTGCCGATGCGGTGCGCGGCGATCTTGATGACCTCGTCCGCGCGGCCCGCGAACCACACGTAGCCGTCCTCGTCGATGTGCGTGGAGTCGCCGGTGAAGTACCGCTCGGGGATTATCCCCCAGTAGTCACGGCCATAACGCTCAGGCTCGCCCCACAGCCTGGGAGTGAGACTGGGCCAGGGCCGCTTGATGGTGAGGATGCCCTTCTCCCCGGTGGGTACGGACTCGCCCTCCGGCGTCATCACCTCCACGTCGACCCCGGGCAGCGGTATGCCCGCAGATCCGGGCTTGATGGGCAGCGTGGATATGCCGTAGGGGTTGCCGATGACCGGTCCGCCGGTTTCGGTCTGCCACCAGTGGTCGATGACCGGTATGCGGTCGCCCAGCACGGACTTTTGCAGCCACTCCCACGCGGGCGCGTTGAGCGCCTCGCCCGCGCAGAACACGCGCTCCAGCGACGACAGGTCGTGTCCGCGCGTCGGCCCGTCGCCGTGTCGCATCAGCGCGCGCACCGCGGTCGGCGAGGTGAACAGCCCGGTTACGCCGAACTCCTCGATTATCTTCCAGAGCACGTCGGGGCCTGGATAGTCAATAGCGCCCTCGAACGCTATGGTGGTCGCCCCGGCCAGCAGCGGCGCGTAGACGATGTAGCTGTGGCCCACTATCCAGCCGATGTCCGACGTTGACCACCAGACGTCGGTCGGGCGCAGCCCGAAACACCAGTTGCCCATCGAGTGTACGCCCACCTGGTAGCCGCCGTGGACGTGCACAGCCAGCTTGGGCCTCGCGGTGGTGCCGGACGTTGCCAGGATGAAGGCCGGGTCATTGGCCTCCATCACCTCGTAGCCGCCGTCGTGGCCCTTGCCCCGCGCGAGGAAGTCCTCCCAGGTGATGTCGCGGCCGTCGGTCATGGACACCGGATCGTCGCCCCGCTGGAGCACGATTACGTTGTCCACGGAGTCGCCACCAATCTCCATCGATGCGTCGACTATGCCCTTGAGCGGCACGTTCGAGCCGCGCCGGTAGGTGACGTCGGTGGCGAACACCAGCCGCGAGCCGCTCGCTTGGATGCGGTCGCCGAGCGCGCCGGAGCCGAAGCCGGCGAACACTACGGAGTGGATGGCGCCGATACGGACGGCGGCGAGCATCAGCATAATCGCTTCGGGGCACGGCGGCATGTATATCGTGATGCGGTCGCCCTTGCCCACGCCCATCGCTCGCAGCGACGCGGCGAGCCGGCGCACCTCGTGCAGCATCTGCGCGTAGGTGAAGACCTGCCTTTCACCGCCCTCGGTGACGTATACGAGCGCCGCGTGGCCGCCCCAGTCGCTGGCGACCTTCTGGTCCAGGCAGTTGTACGCCAGGTTGGTCTCGCCGCCGACGAACCAGCGGAACGTGGGGTAGTCCCAGTCGAAGGTCTTGTCCCACTTGCGAAACCAGTGGACCTCTTCAGCGGCGTCCGCCCAGAACGTCTCCGGGTCCTCCAGCGCCTCCCGCCGAATGCTCTCTACCAGTGGGTTGATAAGCTCCATGTTAGCTCTCCAGACCCTGTTACACCTTTTGCCCTTGGATCACGCGACGGGATTCAGTCCGAACGCCCGTGGCTCGCCCACGTGCAGCCCCTGCACCGCTCTGTACCCGCCCGCCCTGAGCGCCTCCACGAAATCGGACTCCGACCGGATGTCGCCATCGAACTGCGTGGCGAACTTGCCCAGCCCATGCGTCGAGTGGGCGTCGCTGCCGCCCGTCCCCTCGAATCCGAGCATGTGTGCGACTTCAAGGGCGAACAGGTTCTCACGCTCGGTGTTCGCGCCGTTGCCGACCTCGATGTCATCTGCCAGACCAAACAGCGGATGTCGAGCGGCCTGTTCGGGCGTGCTTGGGCGTCCATTCTTGCCCCGAAACAGCAGGTTCAGATTGTATGGCGGGTTGTTGAACAGGTTACGAAAGGGGTGGGCGGATACCAGGAAGCCGCCCGCACGGTCGGCAGCGTGCCGCAGGTCCTTCACCCGGTGCATGCCGCCGACGTAGGAGTGCATCCCGAATACCAGCACGTGGCCCATCTCCGTGTCGACCTCGAGCCCCCTCACGACCGTGAGGCCCGAGTCCTCGAACACGCGCCGCACCTCGTGGTCGTCCCAGCCGCCGCCGTGCTCGGACAGGCACACCCCATCCAGGCCGATTCTCCGCGCCTCCGAAATCAGTTGTTCCGGTGTAAGACTGCTGTCGCTGCTGCCCCTTACGGTGTGAACGTGCAGGTCGAATATCGGCAAGTAGGTGCGCCCCTGTTCAGAGTAGCCGGTTCGGGGTGATTCTATCGCCTGTGGGTTGCGGCGGTCAACGGCGCCGCGTCACTCTGCAAGTGAGCTGCGGCACTGGCGGCTTAGATGAAGTGACGGTACTGATACTTCCGCAAGATTTTCTTCTTTGCCTTGCTCTCAATCTGCCTGATTCTTTCACGAGTAACCCCATATATTTTGCCTATCTCTTCGAGGGTGTGGGGGTATCCGTCTTCTCCTAGTCCAAATCTTAGCCTTAGGATTTTGGCCTCCCTGTCATTCAGTGCATTCAGGACTTTCTCAACATCCTCTGTAGCGATCTGCTCAACGATCATCTCAGTGGGATTCACATGGAATGCAGCATCACCATCAAATGAGCGGCTGGGGTCATCCAGTAAGCTATCAAGTGAATCAACTTCCTGGAAATTACTCAGGGCGAATGCAACTTCTGCAGTGTTCCACCCCAGCCTTGCCGACAATTCGCTCACTGTAGGCTTGTGTCCAAGTTCCCTATAATGTTCGTCAAGCGCATGACGAAAATCGCTGATGCGATCGTGCAAGTGAACGGGAATGCGAATCGTGCGCTCGAAGTTAGCAACGGACCTTGTGATCCTCTGCCTGATCCAAGGAGTCGCATACGTAGAGAATTGGTTTCCACGATAGGGATCGAATCTATCGATTGCTATAGTCAGTCCAAAAAACCCCTCCTGAAAGAGATCGGCGTAGTTTGGGAACTGACCCCTTGCCCATCGTATGGCTTGAGACGATACTAGCTTGAGATTAGCAAGTATCAGTTCATCCCTCAATTCGCGGAAGGCTTCTCTAGTCGAATCAATCGAGCCAAAGTCGCCCCACTCGGTCGCCGATAAGGCAGATAACAATCTATGCGTCCTGTCAAGGTCGTCCTCTGAAGCAATATCATGCATATCGTTTGCTGCCTGAGCGACACCGTCTGGACCCACTGCGAACTTATAGATGTCGAACTCACTCCAGCCACGGTGGTTAAGTGCCCAGTCCGACAGCTCCCGAATTGTCTTGGCAGCAATCTCTCTTGTTCTGGGATGATGAGTAATGAAGAACCTGTACCCAGCTAGCCTTTTGAACTTAACCAACTGCTCGTCTCTGGCGAGCAAGTTGGCCCGAGAAAGCAAATCCTCTAGTAGTGTCCCCGAAGAAGGTGTGAGGCCAGGTAGCTCACTCCCACTCCGGATTCGGCCAGGTGCCAGATTAAACATGCCTGGCGACGTTTCCACGAAGCGCGAAGACTGCATCAAGATGTGGCGCAATTTCGCTTCTGACACATCCGGTGGAATTTCTGGTGCTAGATATTCGAGCAAGATCTGGGCAGTAACACTCAATCCGTGGGTTTCGAGAAAACTGGCTACAAGTTCCTCAACCCAGACCTCGAATCCATAGGACGTTGGGGAGACTCCATTCCGACGTCTGCTCAGTGATGCAAAGTAATGGCGTAGGCTATCGTCAGTCTTTAGTCGGCATGAGGACCAGCCAATCTCGCACTCGCTACAATCGAATGAGACTGGGTCAACCTTGCAAGGCGTCCATGAAGGTATTCTTACATGGATCACCATGTTATCTCTGCAAACTTCAACGGCATCTGGAGAAACATGACGGCTCGCAAGGCAACTACGCTCGCCTGACAGCAGGGAACTTCAGCTTTGAGTCATCGTTTCCTTCTTCTAACTCAGCAACATCAGCCAGATACTCTCGAAAGAAATCCAGACTCTTGTCACCCTCAAAACTCACGACTTCGCCCGTGGGGTATACAACCAGCTCGGAGTCTGAATTCGTTGCCAGTGACAGGGCATCGCGATTGATTCGCATACCTTCAGCAATCCTTCGTACATCCGACACAAAATCAAGTACACGGACGATGTCTTTGCTCTCTGTTATCCTAAGCCCTCGTCCAAGCTGCTGAAGAAAGATGCGCCTAGAATGCGTCACCCGGAGGAATACGATCAGATTGACGTCTGGGATATCAATGCCTTCGTTAACCATGTCGACGGTCACCAGAATTGGAATTTCACCTGAACGAAACGCCCTCAGTGTTGCAGCCGATTCGAAGCGACCCAGTTTACTGTGTAGGACCTTCGCTGACAAACCCTCCGCTTGGAGGAGATTCCGGATTCTCTCCGCATGCAAAATGGATCGGCAAAACACAAGAGCACGGGGGTCAAGAACCGCTTCCAAGTGCCGGCGTATCTTCATAACCGTTGCTTCATCTCTCTCCGGTATAAACAGTTTGCGATTGAGTTCCTTAACTGAGATCCCATCGCCCAATTCGCTTCTTACCCAGTCCCAGTTAATGTCATCTACAAGCATCCGGTAGTCGACCTTTGAAAGATAGCCTAGCTGCATACCATCCACGATACTGGCAGTGTAAGTAGGTCCGCCGAAAATCTCCTCGAGATTTTGATGGTCACTTCTCCACGGCGTTGCAGTCATGCCGAAAAGGAACTTGGGCGCCAGTTCCCCAATAAGGCGGCGGTAGCCATCGGCAGGCGCGTGATGAGCTTCGTCTACGATTACCAGACCGAAACGGCCGTGAGCATCAGGTAACTGTTGAAGCATCGATTGCTCAGTTGCAACGGTAACCCCCCCTTCAAAGCTGGGCTTTTCGGATCCTGTGAGAACATGTGTTGCAACGGACTTCGGAAGGTAAGGCCAAAGTTCGGACTCAAGCTGCGGAACGAGGCTGCGCGAAGGTGACAACACCAGGACTTCATCACTTGGGCGGTCTTCAATCCATTGTTCAATCACGCCCGCAGCAACCCTCGTCTTTCCAAGCCCGGTCGCCATCAAGAGTAGACCCCTGTCTGCACCGTGCATGATTTTGGAATTGACTCTCTCCACCGCGGCTTCTTGGTAAGGTCGCAGGTCCTTCCGTTCCGACGAGTAGGGAGCCAACCGCCGAAAGCGCATTGACAGAAAATCACGGTTCCAAAGCAAGAACTTCACGCCGAGGTCTAACTCCAACTCTTCGGCACGTTCAATTGCAGCTTCTGTGAATCCAGTGTTTGTGGCCACTACAGCAATCTGTGCATCGTACTTCCCCGCACCGATCGCCACCTCCTGCACGGGGTCCGTGCCTAGTAATGTACCTCTGGATCTAAATTTTGCCTGTACTACCAAGGTTCGGCTGTTGCGGTTGGCAGTGATATCGGCCCCACCGTCGCCAGTTCCGCCCACAAGTAACACATCGTCGAACCCAGCATGTACTAGCAACCTCTGTACAGCCCTTTCGAAGGCTTGCCAAGGACCGAGGCTCAATCGCTCAATTCCGAGGAACCCCGGCATTCAGCACCTCCAAGCTGACAGAAGCCGCAAGCTGGCAGCGGCACGGGCCAGCATGTTGCGCCACTCATTCCCAGACCCACCAGCATCGTCAGTTTCTGCAATCCAAAGTAGATCTCGGATGGGCGTAGTAACTCGCTCAACAACTTGTGCCCTCAACTCCTCAGGGACATCCGTGAATGAAACACTGAAGAATTTTCCATCAAGCACCAATTCGGGCCGCCGCTGTACAAGAGCTGGCAAAACCTGATGCCCGATGTACTTCGGGTAGAGCCCTGTTCGAATGACTTCAGCTGCTCTTTCCAGACCAGCCCTGTCCATGCGGACGACACCTTGGACCACGCGCGCGCGCTCTTCGTCATCCACTTCATCGTCAGGCAATGGGGAGAGACTCATTAGTCCTTCTACGTACCATTCGATGAGGTCGTTCAGCAGCCCTATGGACTCCGCCCGCACCTCTTCTACGCTGTCTAATGACGAAGCGAAGTGACGCTTCCTTAACTCATGAACAATCCGAGATATAGGCCAGTTGACCTGTGTTTGGCCACTTCGCTGTAGGAATTGATATCCTAACTCTTCCAACACGCAACCAAGAGGATCAGCGAGAGTCTTCGTGAAAATCTCATGGTTAGGATCGTAAATGACCGTCAAGTTGTTACCCACTGGCGCGAGTTCTAGATGCAATCCCTGACTTAACGAACCCCGAACTAGCCTCTCCGTTTGCACGCGCAGCCTTGGGCTGCCGCTCATCTCAGGAAGATCTGCCTCAAATGAAAGGAATGGATCACGTTCATGTTCCACATCCGTGCTTGGTGATTCCTTGGTCTCTTCTTCACCTGGTTCGTCGGGTTCGTCGAACAGGTCGTTTCCTTCCCTGTCATCTCTTGGCTTCTTGCCCTTGTTCTTGTTTCTTGCCTCTTCACCAAAGAGAACTGCGTCATGCCATATCTTGTCCGACTGGTAATCAGGTTTACCTTCCCAGAAGAGGGTTGCCCACCGCTGAGGTTCGGTGTTGATACCCTTTCCAGCACTGTTTCCCGGCACCAACGTGTTTAAGCCGCAAGGCGAACCTCGCCTGTATGCAGAGTGAAGTCTCGCCAAGGGGGAGTCATTCTCGTCATCATACCCGAAGCGATCTTTCCTAATGTTCGGCAGAATAGGCCCCCGACCGCGGACGGCTGCCAATACCATCCGCCACTCTTGCGTATTGTGATCAAATGCATCCTTGTGGTGTCCTTCCAGTGGCACAAAGTCAATGCTCAGTTCACCGACTATACGTCCACCCCAATGCTGTTGCTCTATTGGATACTCAGGCAATCTATCGCCATCTGGAGTCTCCCACGAAAAGAAGTGCTTCGTGCGTTCCTCGATAATCCTGCCGTTTCGGATCAGGTCAATTCCATAGTCCTCCAGATCGAAGAATCTCTGTATCCCTATCCATCCAGTAACCTGCCTGTTGCGCATACGGAGGTTTCTGCTGCTGTTGCATGCAGGACACGTCTCTTCGGCCTCGAGAAGCCACACCCAGCAGTCTTCACAATAATTCCGGTTTCCAAAGTCCTGATGAATTGGCAAACGGGCCGGAACACGGCCAAAACGGGAATTTGGCACAGTCCTGCCCTCATCCCAGACGCAGAAGTCCCGCGTAGCAAGTGGTTGGTCTGCCACTAACACCCGCAGTCCAACCTCTCTCATAATCTTGTTGTAAATCCTGCTGAGTTTTTCCCTGGTCGCCCTTAGTCCTCCAGGGGTTCTTAGGTATCTGACGCGTTCAACATCTAGCTTTGAGATTATGATTTCGGTTCCATGTCTGCGCTGCTCAAATGGCGCCTTGGGACGTTGGAGAAATGGTGTTGCGAATGATCCTGACTCTTCGAGTTCATCAAAATCAATACGCACCCCACTCCACACTTCATCTTCAACTCTAGTGGACCACACCTCTGTGCAGGCTCCGAGCCTTGCCGTCGCGACGTTGAAACCCATCCCGAACAGGCCAAGCTTGTCTACTGAGTTGTTTCCTGAGAATCCAGCCCTGACCGCGCTTTCCAACTTATCCAATGCCATGCCAGGGGCATTA
Source organism: Dehalococcoidia bacterium (assembly GCA_965204815.1). Classification (GTDB taxonomy): domain Bacteria; phylum Chloroflexota; class Dehalococcoidia; order Lucifugimonadales; family CATOSD01; genus CATOSD01. The sequence continues at coordinate 1,523,777 of OZ242014.1, read as the reverse complement.
TCTGTAACCCGTATAGTCCCTATCCCTTGCAAGATTTCAGCATTGCTAGAGATTTCTACGTTCACTTGCGGAAACATGGTGCCATGCCCGGATTCTCGTCCAACTAGAAACGCATCTACAGCGTTGTCTATGAGCTCCGCTAGGCACTGCCACTGGTGGAAGTCTATCCTCCCTAGCATCCTGAGGATTCTGGGCGACGGCGTTATGTCCGCGATTCGCTCGCTCATTCACTCTCTCCTTTTCGCAACCGAGTTCATTGCCGCTCAAGCCGCTTGCGCGAACGTGCATGCCTTTGACAAAGGACATTCGTGGCAACTTGGCAACTTAGACAGGCACACTAGGGCAGCTAAGTCCAAGATTGCCCAGTTGATACGAACCGGATCAGTGGCTTTCACAACTCTGGCAGCCAACGATTGCAGGTAGGGATCGTATCGAATGTCAGCCAGTTTCCTCGGCCCAAAGTAGCGTTCCAACACCCTAGCCATGTTTGAGTCGAGGAGCGGACGGGCTCGACTATGGCAGAACATCTCAACTGCGTTAGCTATGTACTGGCCGACGCCGGGCAATGACTCAATGGTGACTCGGTCTTCGGGAAATTTCCCGTCTCTCTTCTTAAGTTCAATAGCCAGACGGTGGAGCGTCGTCGCCCGCCGCCTCCATAGGCCAAGTGGTTTGAGGAACAAAGCCAAGGATTCTTCGGATTCCTCGGCAAGCTCACTCCATGAAGGGAATCGACATAGAAATGTACTCAGAAACCGATTCACTGTGTCCGCCTGGGTTCGTTGAAGGAGAAGCTCCGAGACGATCAACTCGTAGGTGGAAACATGGTGATCCCGCCAATGGAACTGCCGCCCGTACTCCTTGAACCACGGCAGCAAAGCACCTCGGAACTCTTCGAGCCTTTGATGTGTCAGCGTCAACATGTCTGGCATCTGACAGCGCTGGAACTATCGGCCATAAGGCACTTTAACAACGTCTTCAGGGTATCGCCGAGTGCCTCAGCCACCAAGGGTGGTACGGCATTAGCGACCTGAGTGTATCTAGGGCACTCCTGAGCACGCCTGTGCCCTCCTGTAGTGTACTTTCCCTTGAATTCAAACCAGTCTGGAAAAGACTGGATTCTCGCGCTTTCCCTCACGGTAAGGATACGGGGTTCGGAGTAGTGAATTATGTCGTCGGGGAGGGTAGTCAGAGTTGGCGAAGGCATAGACTTATCCAGTATCTTTATTGAGGATTTGCGAATATCAAACCGAGCCCTTTCCTCCGAGGACAGGTTCACGCCCTTTCGACACGTCTCGATTAGCTTAGCGAACCGGCTTACCGTTTCGTGTCGATGTCTTGCCAGTCTGAGGCTATTGGGGGAAACGCCGACTAAGCCGCGATGGAGCATCCTTTGGTAGTTCGTTTGGGGAGCGCCGTACTTTATCTGCTTAAAGCCAGGAGTGTCAGGGCAATCTACCAAGTCATTTGCACTGTCACCAACCTCAAGGTCTGATATGGCTTCTTCAACTGAGACTTTGCGATCTGCACTCATGCCCTTCGCGTGAAGAAAACCGCGTCTCCCCTTTTCTAACAGTTCAAAGGGATTAGGTAACTCTATGCCTTGGTTCTCGGCGATGCGCCCCTTTACTCCTACCATGAAATGTCTTGGTCGGAGTTGGGCTACACCGAAATCAACTGCCCTGATGGTATGGTCAAATACAGTGTACCCGCACTGTTCTTCAAGGGATTCACGTATCAGTGTGGTGAACGGCCTAGACTCTTCGCTGTCAGAAAAACGTGACTTGATGCCGGGCACATTTTCAATCAACACGAGGGAGGGTTGTATAACCTCAACCGAACTAACGAAGTGCTTGAATGCAAGATTGCGGGGATCGTTCTCCATACGCCTGCCCGCAAACGAAAAACCTTGACAGGGAGGTCCTCCGACTATCAAGTCTACATTACCTTTTAGACCTTCCAAGTGCTCATGGAATTCCTCAAGAAAGGTCTGTATCTCCATCGCGGTGGCAGGCAACCACTCGGGCCAAGCGTAACTCGATCCAGGCCTATCTAGTAGGTTGTGCTTGAACGTCCTGAAGGCATCTGGATCCTTCTCGATGGCGAACAGTCCTGTCCAGCCCGCCTCAATCAATCCAAGAGACAGCCCACCGCAACCAGCAAACAGGTCAATGAACCTGACACATGAGTCGGGTTGCTCGACAGATTGGGTCTCTGTTCGGCTCATACACGTTCTCGCTTGATGCAGAACCACGCGTTTGAGCAGAATATATCAACGTTTACAACGCGGTGCAAATCGACGGTTTCCGCGAAGCCTGTGTCAGATTACTAGGCGCGCCCATAACAGTCCCTCTCGCGAACACCCTGCCCTGCCCACACCCGCTCACTCGCGCCCACGACCCCGAAAAACCGTCACTTTCGCGCGCCACCCGTTCTCATCCGTGTCTCACCCATTCTCACGCACGTCCCACCGGTTCTCATTCGTGCGCAATTTCTGTCCACAAATCCGCCCCCAAACCCCCAATCTCGGCCCTGTTCCCGCAATTTCGCCAACGGTCTTGCATGGTGCGTACATCCGTGCTATTCTCGTACACGATATGGGCGGGCTTCAAACCCGCCCGCGGGACCGACCCGCCCCATTCCAAAGTCTCTTCCCCCCGTCGAGGGGGGAAGAGACTGCCCTGAGCGTAGTCGAACGGGTTAGGATGGGGGTGACGACTGGTCACTGGTCACCGACCACTGACACCGTCCCACTCTGCCACGCCGCGCGACAATTCTGTCACGATTTGCCCACGCCAGCATTACAGAATTGAGCAGGACCGACGCCCCTCTCAGCTAGGAGTCGCACAGAAAGTCGCAGATTCTAACAGAATTCGCGTCACCGCATTCTTAGGAGTGTTGGTGTGGAAGCCGCCTGATAATCTGACACAGGCTCGTTTCCGCGCAACTCCTACAAGGGCGACGCGCCAACGGAGTGAGGCCTTCGTCCCCATTGGATGGACTCCATCATCTACAGAAATGACTGGCGGTTCCCCACACCTACGGCCGCACCGCGCGCTTGGGTAGCTGCGCCAGCTTGTGAAGCATCGGCTGGGCCAGCTTCACGAACGTGCACGCCAGCCGCCGCGTCTCGCGCGGGTCGATCAGGTCTACCACGTCGCCCTTGTGCGCCGCCCGGAACGGCGAGCGCAGCCGGAGCAGCCGGTTCTCGATCATCTCCCGGTGCGCGTCCGGGTCCGGCGCGGCCTCGATCTCCCGCCGGTACGCCGCGGCTACGCCGCCCTCGATGGGGATGCCGCCCCACTCGCCCGCAGGCCAGCCGTACCGGAGGTTGAGGCCGTTGGGCTGGCCCAGGCTGTGGATGGCGTCCGCCGCGACTCCGTAGGCCTTGCGGACGTTGAACTCCACCTTCGGAACGTTCGCCTCGGCGCTCGCTATCAGCGCGCGCACGCCGCGCCGCATGGTCGCCTTGCGCTCCGCGTGCGAGCCGAGCATGAAGCCCGGCATGTCCAGGAACACCACCACCGGCAGGTTGAAGGCGTCGCACAGGTCCACGAAGTGCGTGTACTTCTCCGCCGCCCAGCCGTCCATCGCGCCCGCCAACTTGAGCGGATCGCTCGCCATCACGCCCACGCTGTAGCCGTCCAGCCTGGCGAACCCGGTGATGATCGCGCCAGCCCAGTGCTTCCGCATCTCGAAGAACTCGCCGTTGTCCACCACCAACCGGATGAGCTTGCGCGCGTCGTAGCTGCGCCGCCGGTTGGGCGGGATGATGTTCAGAAGCTCCTCGGGGCGGCGGTCCGGCGGGTCTCCCGTCTCGACGCGCGGGGCGACGTCGGCGGTGGTGTTGGGCAGATACGAGATGAACTTCTTGATCTGCTCGAACGCCTCCTCCTCCGAGTCCGCCACGTTGTCCACCTGGCCGCTCTCGTGGACGTGCATCTGATAGCCGCCAAGCTCCTCCTTGTCCAGCGTCTCGCCAATAGCGCGCCGCACCACTGGCGGCCCGGACGGGAATATCTGGGACTGCTCCCGGATCATCACGGTGAAGTGCGACATCAGCGCGAACGCCGCGGGCGCTCCCGCCACCGACCCCATGACACCCGCCGCCACCGGGACCTTGCGCAGCAATTCCACCGAGCGCCACCACAGCTCCCCGCCGGGAAGACCCATGTGTCCCGCGGCCTCGTCGGACTTGGAGCTGTGGCCCACGCCCTCCACGAGCTGGACGTAGGGTATGCCGTACTGGAGCGCCAGCGGCTGCGTGAAGTGGCCCGAGCTCTTTCGCACGTTGTGGGGACTGCCGCCCGAAATTGTGAAGTCGTCGCCGCCGATTGCCACCGGGCGGCCGTCGATCTCCGCGAGACCCATCACGTAGGCCCCCGGCGTAAACGCGCACAGGTTACCGTCCTCGTCGTACTCCGCGGCGCCCACCATCGGGCCGGCCTCCACGAAGCTGCCGGGATCGACCATCTTGTCGATGCGCTCCCGGATCGTGTAGCGCCCGCCGTCGTGCTGGCGCTTGATCCGTTCCGGCCCGCCCATCTCGCGCACGAGGCCGCGAATATAGGCCATGTCGTCGATGGCGTGCTCCCAGTCCATGCCGGGCTTCCACGTCTCTCGCTGCGGGTCTATCGGCATAGGTCAATCCTCCTCGCCTGGGGTATTGCGGAGTGTGGCGCTCAGCCGATGTCCAGCGTCATCAGCTCGTCGCCTTCGGCCACGCTCTGGCCCACGAACGAGTTCACCGAAGCGACACGACCGTCGTAGTCACACAGGACCTCGTTTTCCATCTTCATGGACTCTATGACGACAAGCACGTCATCCCGGCGAACCTCGTCGCCTTGCGACGCCTTCACTTCCAGAACCGTTCCTGTTATCGGGGCTCGTACCACTGCTTGGCTCAAGTTGCTCAATCCTCTCGGTCAACAGTCAAAGTTGTGGGCCCGGTTGGAGGCATCTCGCTGCCGTTAGTGCCGGGACATCGCCTCCGCCGGCTCGTCACGCCGCATAGTATGGCAGAAACCAGCCGAAAACGCCTATAGCGGCGAGCGTTATGATGGCGACGCCTGCGGCAGCGCGCCTCAGCAGCACGGCGAGTGGCGCGGCCAACAGCAGCACCGCCACCGCGACGCCGAGCGTGTACACCAAGTTCGGGCTTCCCAGTCCACCGCCCGGCGCTTGCTCCAGGCTGATCCTGTACAGCACGCCGCACAGCCCGCCGACCGCGGCCCACGCTGGGTAGGCCACGGCGACCGCTCCAAGTCCCACTATCGTCGGGCTGCGGTTCTCGATGAGGCGGCCGGCGGCCGGAGAGCCGCTCTTCATCATGAAGAAGAGTATCAGCGCCACCGTGCAGATGAACACGGATGCCATCAGCATCCCCAGCGTCATGCCCGCTATCAGCTCGTACACTCGCCGCCCTCCGCGTCGCCGGCCACGGTCCGGACGAGGTGAGATTCGATACCGTGCTGGTGCGTGAGGAGCAACTGGAGCGCCGAGCCAACCTCCCTGCTGGACACCGGCGCGAACAGCGACGGCCCGCTGCCCGCCACGTGCACCTCCCGCGCGCCCAGCGCGTGCATCGCGTCCCAGCAGTCGCGCAGCTCCGGAAAGGCGTCGAACGCCACGTCGTCGAACACGTTGAACAGGAACTGTGGTGGCACGTCTCCTCCGCCGCGTATCCGCGCCGCCAGCCTGCGCGTGAGCGCGCCGCGCGTGAAGTTGGACGGCCCAAGCCTCGCGTACAGGGAGGCCGTCTTATCCGGCACGTGTATCCCGGGGCAGGCGACGACCAACCACTCCAGGTCGGCGGGCGGCAACTGGTCGACGCGCTCCCCACGCCCGCTCACCATCGCCGTGCCGCCCCGCAGCAGGAAGGGCACGTCGGAGCCTAGCCTCGCGGCCAGCGCGGACAGCTCGCCTGTCGACAGGTCAAGGCGCCACAGTCGGTTGAGCGCCACCAGCGTGGCCGCCGCGTCGCTGCTGCCGCCGCCCAGCCCGGCGGCGACCGGGATGCGCTTGACGATGGTCATTCGTGCGCCGTCCGAGACGCCGGCGTGCTCTCGCAGAAGCCGGGCGGCCCTCAACGCCAGGTTTCCGCACCCCGCAAGCTCCGGCGCGTCGCATACCAGCTCCAGTCCGTCTGCCCGCTCGAACGTAAGCGTGTCATACAGGTCCACCGTCTGTATGATCGAGACCACGTCGTGATAGCCGTCATCCCGCCGCCCCAGCGCCTCGAGGGTCAGGTTGACCTTGGCGTATGCGTTCAGCTCCAGCGGGCTGCTCGACATGGCGTCAGTCCAGGCTTACGGATTCGTGCAGGCTGCCCCATTCCGCCAGGCTCAGCGTCTCCGCGCGGCGTTTGGGATCTATTTCGGCGCGCGCCAGCAGCCGCTCCACCTCCGCCGCCTGAAGGCCCAGTCCCTGGCTCAGGGCGTTTCGTAGCTGCTTGCGGCGCGCGCTGAATCCCGCCCTCACTAGATCGAAGAACTCCCGCTCGGAGGGCAGGCGTAGGGCTGGCCTGTCGTAGACGTCGATTCGTACAATTGCGGAAGTCACCTTGGGCGCGGGCCGGAACGCGCGGGGCGGCACACTGGCGATGATGCGCGGGCGGCCGTAGAGCTGCGTCGCCACCGAAAGCAGCGACATCTCGCCAGGCGCGGCGGTCATTGAGCGGGCGACCTCGCGTTGCACCATCACCACCATCAGGTGCGGCCCGTCCTCCATCTCCAGGAAACGGCGCACGATGGGCGTCGCGGCATAATACGGTAGGTTGGCCACCAGCTTGTAGCCGTCAGACGTGTCCACCAACTCGCCAACGTCCACCGTCCTGGCGTCCCCCGCTACTATGCGGACGCTGGGCCGGTCGGCAAAGCGGTCCGACAGCCGTGCGACCAGGGAGTCGTCCAGCTCGACGGCGGTGACGCGCCCGGCCGACTCGGCGAGCCGCTCGGTGAGGATGCCGCGACCGGGCCCGATTTCGAGCACCTGGTCTGTGGGCGACAACTCCGCGGCGGCCACTATGCGGGCGAGCACGCGACGGTCCACCAGGAAGTTCTGGCCCAACGAGCGTTTCGCCTTGGGCGGCGGGCCTAGCGCGTCGGTGGCAGGCTGTGTGGACATGGCGACGAGGCGGAGTCAGAGTAGCTGCGACGGCGCGCGGCGCGCCGCGAGGAAGCGGCTGAGGACGTGAAGGAAGGATAGGGGCCGTGCACCTCTTCTCGATCTCCCCCGGCGGCGTACGCCAGAGAGCCGACTCGAGCCAGGCGAGCCTGCGGCGCCCGAAGGTAACCGCTTACCGCTGCTTCCTTCCGGACCTGACGGGGTTCACGGCGCTCCGCCGCGCAGGACCCAACTCTCAACATCAGCTACCTGGAGCAGTGGCCCCGTAAAGTCGACCTCCAAGAGGAATTCAGCCTCGCGTAAGCGGGTTTCGAGTACAGGGCACCGCTAGCTCCCCGCCTAGCACGGCCTTGCAGCCAATGGTACTGGCAACCCGCAGCGAGTGTCAACGCGCGTCCGTGCCCTCCGCCGCCGGGCGTGTTACAATTCGCGTCGACCACCCACACGCTCAGGAGGCACGCGCCCGCTTGGCATCCATATTCGATCTCCACGTACACACCAACAGGGGCAGCGCCGACAGCGCCCTTACCCCCGACGAACTGGTCGCCGAAGCGACCCGCATCGGCCTCACCGGCGTTATGGTCACCGAGCACGAAGGCTGGCCGCGCCACGACTTCGAGCAGTTCGCGAGCAAGCATCCGGACCTGGTGTTAGTTAGAGCCCTGGAGGTCTATACCCCGCTCGGCCACGTCATCGCTCTCGGACTCGAAAACCACGTCTCCGGATTCTCCCGTGACATCGAGACCATCCGGCACCTCAGGCGGGAAGTGGACCGTGTGGGCGGCTACCTGATTCTGGCGCACCCCTTCCGCTTCCTGTTCGATCTGCCGGGAACGTACACCCTGAACAAGCTGTTTGAGGACGCCGTCAAGATCCCGGAGACCCCCGAGGAGGCCGCGGAGCACCCCATATTCGAGATTGTGGACGAGACCGAGGTGGTCAACGGCGGCAATATAGAGGTAGAGAACAGGTTCGCCCAGGGCGTGGCCGCCCACATCGGCCACTGGGGCACAGGCGGCAGCGACGCTCACTCCACCGACGGATTCGGCAAGGGAGTCACCGTGTTCAGGGGCGACGTGCGCAATGAGAGCGACCTGCTGGAGGCGCTCAGAGGGGGCGACTTCTTCCCCATAGAGGGCTTGCACGTTGGCAAGCCTTCCGACTACGGCCGCGCCAAGTGGTGGAAACCCTCAGACCTGAACGGGTCGCGCTAGGGAGTAACAGACCCGGCGTGCGGCCCAGCGAATAGAGATCGTAAACCCGGAGGTTGGCCTAATGGAGACTATCGGATTCATCGGACTGGGCAACATGGGGCTGGGCATGTCCAGGAACATCCAGCGCGCCGGATATCCCATGATAGTGTACGACGTCAGGGAGGAGGCGACCAAGCCCCTGCTGGAGAACGGCGCGCGGCTGGCAAGCTCGCCCGCCGAGGTGGCGCGGCTCAGCGACGTCACCTTCACATCGCTGCCAGGCCCTGCCGAGGTGGAGGCGGTGGCAACCGGCGCGGAGGGCGTGCTGGAGGGCATACGCGAGGGCAGCGTCTACGTGGACCTATCCACGAGCCGTCCCACGCTCATCCGGCAGATCGAGCCGCTGTTCCGCCAGAAGGGCGCGCACGCCCTGGACGCCCCCGTCAGCGGCGGCAAGTCCGGCGCCATCACCGGCAACCTGGCCGTGATGGTGGGCGGAGAGCGCGAGATATTCGACCGCATCAATCCCGTGCTCGACTCGTTCGGCGACAAGGTATTCTACTCCGGCGCCATCGGCGCGGGCAGCATCTGCAAGCTGGTTCACAACATGATCGGCCACGGCGTCAGGCAGGCCATAGCCGAGGGACTGACCCTGGGCGTCAAGGCGGGCGTGGACGCCGAGTCGCTGTGGGAGTGCGTGCGGCGCGGATCGCTTGGACAGATGAACATACTGCACCGGGGCATACCCGGCAGCCTGTTCCGCGGTGACTTCGACCGCGCCAGCTTCGCCCTGGAGCTCTCGCGTAAGGACATCCTGCTGGCGAACGAACTGGGCCGCGAGTACGACGTGCCCATGCCCATCGCGAACCTCGCCGAGCAGATGGCCATACAGGCCATCAATCGCGGCTGGGGCGACCGTGACGCCGGCGTGACCTTCCTGCTCCAGGAGGAGGCCGCGGGCGTCGAGGTCCGCGCGCCGCACGTGGACCCTGAAAAGGCCGGCAAGTTCATCACGACCCACCCGGACGCCGAGTAAGGCGCACGTCGTTGGCGTCACTGGCCATACGGCGCGGGGCCGGCTACAAGTGGTGGGCATTCGCGGCGCTCGCGCTCGGCATGTTCACGAACGTGGCGGACCACGGCAGCGTAATCGTCGCGCTGCCCACCATCGCAGACCACTTCCTGACCGACCTGCCCACCGTGCAGTGGGTGGTCATCGGATACGCGCTCGCCATCAGCGCATTCCTCATGCCAATGGGCCGCCTGGGCGACATCGTGGGCGCCAAGAAAGTCTACCTGGCTGGCCTCGTAGTGTTCATTATCGGATCGGTGCTGGCCGGAACATCCTTCAACGTGTGGATGCTCATTGGCGCCAAGATCTTCCAGGGCATCGGTGCCGGCATGACGCAGGGCACGGGCATGGCCATGATCCTCAGGGCGTTCTCGGACGAGGAGCGAGGCAAGGCGCTCGGCCTGCAGATGAGCATGGTGGGCGCCGGCGGCGTCGCCGGACCGGCGATGGGTGGCTTCATAGTCGCCCTCTTCGGCTGGCAGTGGGTGTTCGGCGTAAACGCGATTCTGGGAGTGATGTCGCTGTTCGCCGCGGCGGTAATCGTGCAGGAAGTGCACGCCACTGGCGACGGCAGGCGCGTCGACTTCGATTGGCTTGGTGCGGTACTCTCCACCGGCGCCCTGCTTTCGCTGCTGATCGGACTGACACTCGGCCCGTCTCTGGGCTGGATGTCGCCCAGCGTCGCGCTCATCGTGTTGGCGTTCGTGGTGACATTCGGTGGATTCATCTGGTGGGAGCTGCGGACTCCCTACCCCATGCTGGACGTGCGCTTGTTCACCCGAAGGCTGTTCGCCCTGGGAGTGCTCGCCAGCACGCTGTCCTTCCTGGCGAACCAGCCCACCCGGTTCCTGATACCGTTCTATCTCCAGGCCGTGCTGGGCTTTAGCCCCAGCACGGTGGGCCTGATAATCGTGCCCGGGTTCGCTATCGTTGCGTTCGTGGGGCCACTCGCCGGCTGGTTATCGGACCGCTTCGGATGGAGGCCGTTCAACGTAGGCGGGCTTGCATTTTCCGCCATAGGGCTTTTCCTGCTGGGGCTCTTGCGCACAGACTCGTCGGTCTGGCTCGTGCTGGCGGGGCTGCTGATGCAGAACCTCGGCATGGGAGTGTTCTACGGGCCGAACAACAGCTCCATCATGGCCGCGGTTGAAAAGAGCAGGTACGGCGTCGTAGCCGGATTCCTTAATCTGGTCCGAAACTCGTCGAACGTGGCAAGCATCGCCATAGGCACCGCCGTCGTGACGGCTTTCATGGCGGCTGGGGGATACCCGCCTTCGCTGTCCGGAGTCAACTCCGAAAGCAGCCCAGGCCTGCTTCAGGCGTTCACCACCGGATTCAACGTATATCTGCTCGCAATGAGCGTGCTGTTGGTCCTGGGCATGGTGGCGTCGTTCTTTAAGGGCGCGAGTGCCGAGCCGGCGCCGTTGGCCCCGGTGGGTGAGGCAGCCGATCCCAGGCCGGACGTCAAGAGGAGCATCAAGGTGGAGGCGAGCGCCGGAGAGTAACCCCGGCGTCTGCCGACCCATTGCCCGGCTTGAGCGGGCACCAAAAGGACCAAGCTTTGCAGCAGAGGAGGCGCTGACATGAGACTGGCAGGCAAAGTGGCGATAGTGACCGGAGCATCGCGCGGCATGGGCGAAGCCGAGGCGAAGATGTTCGCCGCAGAAGGCGCGAAAGTGGTCGTCGCGGACGTTTCTGAGGACGCGGGACGCAAGGTCGAGGCGGAGATAGCCGAGGCGGGCGGCGAGGCGCTGTTCATCGAGCTCGACGTCACGGACGAGCGGCAGTGGGAAGAAGCCGTGTCCAAGACCGTGGAGCGATTCGGCAGGCTCGATGTGCTAGTGAACAACGCCGGCGTGAGCGGCGGCATAGCGGCCGATGAGCTCGATACGGACGCCTGGGACACGCTGATGGACGTGAACGCGAAGGGCGTGTTTCTGGGCATGAAGCACGCCATACCGGAGATGCAGCGCTCAGGCGGCGGCTCCATCATCAACATCTCGTCCATCTCCGGCTTCGTTGGGCAGGAATACAACCACATGGGCTACAACGCCTCGAAGGGCGCGGTACGCATCATGACGAAGAGCGCGGCCGCCCGGTACGCGCGCGAGGGCATCCGCGTCAACTCGGTCCATCCGGGCATAATGCCGCCGATGGGCACCTCGACCGTGACCGCGGCGCCCGAGACGCGGGAGCGGATGCTGGCCCACGTGCCGATGGGCAGAGAGGGCCGGCGAGAAGAGGTCGGATACGCCGTGCTGTTCCTCGCGTCGGACGAGGCGTCGTATATCACCGGCACCGAGATAGTGGTGGACGGCGGCTTCTTGGCGGTATAGCCACCCTCGCCGGTTGAAGGAAACCCGAATGGGCAACGGCTGACGTGGACATTCCAAGAATCAAGGACCTGCCGGGGAAGCAGCGAGCCGCGATACGCGCCTGGTGCATGTACGACTGGGCAAATTCCGCCTACGCGACAAACGCCGTGGCGGTGCTGCCCGTCTATGCGGTGGTGTTGTTCAAGGACGCGCTCGGCGTAGAGGCAGACATTCTGGGCATCCGCGTCACCGGCAGCTCGCTGTGGGCGTTCGCGGTCGCTGTCTCGACAGCCATAGTAGCCGTCACAACCCCGGTGCTGGGCGTCATCGCCGACCGTATGCCCATCAAGAAGCTGCTGCTGGGCATATACACGGCGTGCGGCGCGTTCTTCATGGTGATGGCGTTCTTCTCCGCCTACAGCCCGCAACCGTGGGTGTGGCTGTTCGGATCCTTCTTCTTCGCCAACATGGGATTCGCGGGCGCGCAGGTCTTCTACAACGCGCTGCTCCCCCACGTCGCGCCGGAACACCTGCTGGACGACGTGAGCAGCCGCGGTTACGCATACGGCTATCTTGGCGGCGGCCTGCTGTTGCTTGCCCATCTGATCGTAATCTTCCTGGCGGCAGACACCCAGTACGCCGACCTGGTTACTCGCCTCACCATCGCGTCGGTTGGCGTGTGGTGGTTCGGCTGGGCTATCTGGACGTTTGTGGTGGTGCCCGAGCCCCGGGTAGCTAACGAGGTAAGGGGACTCGGACCGTTCTCGGCCGTGGCACTGGCATTCAGCGAGTTCAAGCGCACCTTTGGCCAGATACGCAAGTTCAGAGTTGTGCTCTTCTACCTGGGTGCGTACCTACTGTTCAACGACGGCGTCCAGACGGTACTGACAGTATCGGGGGCGTATGCCGCGGACACGCTCGGCATCCCGCTAATCTTCAACGCCGGAACTGTGCTCATCATCCAGTTCGTCGCCGTGCCCGGCGCCCTGGCCTTCGGGTGGCTCGCGGCGAGAATCACCACTAAGGCGGCTCTGGTCGTCTCGCTAGCCGGTTGGTGTGCCATCATCGGCGTTGGCATCGCCATAGCTCCCCTCGAGCCGGAGCAGCATGAAGACTTCGACTACCGGCTGCGTTATCTCGCTGCTGAGTCCCTCTACGAGGTCACGCACGCTCCCGAGCTGCCCGACTCGGCCATGGCGCAGAGGTGGCGAGGCGAAGTCGGCGACGTAGAGGAGGGCGAACTGCTTGGGAGGACGCGCGCCCGGAGGCTGCTGGAGAGCGCTGGGACGTCGCCCAACTCCGCCTACTCGGTTTCGGTCCGTGGCGGCGCGCTGGACGGCGAAACGGCTGTGGGACGGCTGCACGCCTCGCGCCTCGGGAGCGGCCCGGTCGATTGGTGGCCCGCGACCGTGCGCGACTTGCTCTGGAAGCCCCTGGGCCTCGATGTCGGCTATCAGTGGCTCTTCATCGGCGTGTCCGTGGGCGCCATAATCGGGGGAAGCCAAGCGTTGGCCCGGAGCCTCTTCTCACAGATTACGCCAGTTGCCCGGAGCGGCGAGTTCTTCTCCTTCTTCGGGTTTATGAGCAGAGCTTCGGCCGTGTTCGGCCCCCTGCTCTACGTGTCAGTAACCTCCGCCCTCGACACCCGAGCCGCGATCACCTCCATTGCCCTGCTTATTCTCCTGGGGGCAGTCGCGCTGCGGTGGGTGGACGTGGCGGCCGGCCGTGCCACTGCCTCCGCGGAAGACGCCAGGCTGCGCGCCGAGAGGTAAGTCTCCAGGACGGCACGATAGAACCCGTCAGCGCTCCCTGTCCTGCCACCTGGCCGTGAGAGTGGCCCACACCGAGAGCGTCAGCAGTTTCACGTCCAACCAGGGAGACATACGCCGCATGTACAGCGTGTCGTAGCGGAGCTTGTTGTGCGGCGACGTGTCGTAGCTGCCGTACACCTGCGCCAGCCCGGTCAGGCCGGGCCTGACCAGGAGCCGACGGTGGAAGTTGGGCACGCTCTCCGCAAACTCGTCTGCGAGCTCCGGGCGCTCGGCGCGCGGTCCGACCAGGCTCAGGTCCCCGCTGAACATGTTTATGACCTGTGGAAGTTCATCCAGGGCACGATTTCGCAGAACGCGACCTACCGGCGTTATTCTCGGATCGTTTTCCGACGCCCATACCGCCCCGCTCACCCGCTCGGCGTCGGGCACCATCGATCTGAACTTGTACACCTTGAACACGCGGCCGCCCCTGCCCAACCTCGGCTGGGTGTAGAAGATGGGGCCCCGGTCGTACAGCCAGATGGCCAGTGGAATGAGCGTCCACAACACGATCCAGAGCGGGGCAAGTGCTATGTGCACGGCGACGAGTATCGCGAGGTCGAACGGCCTCTTCCACCAGTCGCGAACGGCGTACGATCCACCCGGGCCGCGTGGTTCCGCTCGCGAGCGGCGGCAGTCGGCTCTCAACTCGCTCCCCCGCGATGGCGTTCACACACATCAAAAAATGGTAAAGTATAGCTGCTTGGCGAGTGCGCCGTGCTCTGGATACGCTTGGAGAGAGAAGCAGGAGGTGTCAAGGTGAGCAGCGCGAACCTTAACGAATCCGAGGAGCGAAAGCCAAGAACGCTCTCGCGCTTCAAAGCGACGCTGCAACGCCGGATGGTGGATGGCGTGGTTGTACTGATTCCACTTCTTGTCACCATTCTCGTGATCGCATTCCTGGTCGAGAACGCCGACTCGTTCATTCGAGGGCTTCCCTTCATAAAGGACCAGACACTGCTGGGCTACCCGATCGACTTTCCAGGGATCGGCATCGTCGTCTTTTTCATCATATTTTTCGTAGTAGGTCTCATAGTAGCCACGGCCTGGGGGCGCAAGTTAATCGAGGTAAAGAGCACAATCCTGCGCAACACCCCGGTAGTGGGTTCCATCTACGGTGTCACCGAGCAACTCACTGAAGTGCTCTCATCGAAGTACAATTTCAGCCGCGTGGTCTTTCTGGAGTGGCCCAAAGATGGAATGTTGGCGCTGGGCTTCGTAACGGGGCGAGCGTACAACGTCGACACCCAGACTTCGCTGGCCGTGGTTTACGTTCCCACAGTGCCGAACCCGACCTCGGGCAACATGGCTTTCGTGAACGAGGACGAAGTGTACGAGACCGACATCAGCGTGGAAATGGCTATGCGCCTTGTGTTCACCGGCGGAATCGTCATGCCCGAGTACGTGTCGCTGGCCCGGCTGCCCAGAGAGGCGTTGAAAGATGAGAACAGGTGGCCGACTGACGATTTCGCCGGCAGGTTCCACCTGGAGGCCGCGATGTCCATCGACACGGACAACTCTTCCGGCTAGCCTCCGGTTGGAGTGGCGACTTCTTCTTCTCCTTCCATCCCGGACCCAGCCTCGGGCGGCTCGAGCGGCAGGTCGATGATCATGTTGGTGCTCTCGCCCGGCTCGACGTCCACTCGAATAGTGCCACCGTGCTGCCGAATGATGTCGTTGCACATGGACAGGCCAAGGCCCGTCCCCTCGCCGGTCGGCTTGGTGGTGAAGAACGGGTTGAATATCTTCTCCAGCACGTCGTCCGGAATCCCTCCACCGTTGTCCTTTATCTGAACGCGAACGCCGTCCTCGAGGCGCTCGGTGACTAGCCACACGGTCGGGAAGTACGAATCCTTGGTCGCAACCTCTACGCCTGTGCTCCCGCGCCTCTGGTTGGTGGCGTAAGCTGCGTTGCTCACCATGTTGAGAAACACCCTTGCCAGGTCCTGCGGAATCACGGCTATTTCGCCCACGTTTTCGTCGAACTCGTGCTTTATGTCCAGGTTGAAGTTCGGATCGAGCGCACGAGCGCTGTGGTAGGCCAGCCGGGAGTGCTCGTCCAAAAGCAGGTTGATGTTGGTGGGGTGCCAGTCGCCGGCGCCGCGACCCATCATCAGCATGTCGTGCACGATACGGTTGGCTCGCTCGCCGTGAGACCTGATGCGGCCCAGATTGGCCACCAGGTCCTCCGATATCTCTTCGATCAACTCGTCCTGGTCGTCGGCGTCCTCCTCCATCACCTCTCTCAGTTCAGCCATCAACTCCTCGGAAGACTCGGAGAAGTTCTTTATGAAGTTGAGTGGGTTGCGAATCTCGTGGGCAACTCCGGCGGTGAGCTCACCAAGCGCCGCTAGCTTCTCCCTGACCACAATCTGGTCCTGCGCCAGGCGAAGATCTCCCAACACCTCCTCCAACTCGTCGTTCTTTCCCTGTAGCTCCTGGGCAAGTTCTTCCACAAGGTTGAGGCGTTGCACCTCCAGAGCGTGTTGGCGAAACACGTCAAGCGCCGCAGCCATGTCCGCCACCTCGTCCCGACCGCCCACCTCCACGCGCGTCTCGAGGTCGCCGCCCGCCATGCGGGTCATCGACACCGATAGCTGCGCTATGCGGCGCAGAATCACGCGCCCGATGTAGAGCCACGCGATGAGGACGGCCCCGGTGAAGCTGACCGCCGTGATGCCGATGAGTAGGTTTCTACCCGTGAGAAGCGCTTGGGCGGAGGCGAGCGTGGCGGCCTCCGAATCGGCGCGCGCCTTGTCCACCAATGCGTCCACTTCGGCCACCAGGCTGACGGCCTTCTCACGGTTTTGGTTGAGCAACTCGACCTGGTGCTCCACCAGCCTGAGCTCGCGGTCCAGCAGGTCGAAGCCGTTGGTCTGGCCCACGCCAACCTCGACTATCTGGTCGATTATGGGCGTAAGCTGCGTGTGCAGGTCGGTGCCCCTGAGAGGGGCCATGTTGCGCTCTATGCGCCCCTTTGCCGACTCGAACTTCTCCCGCAGCGGCTCGATTAGCGAGGGATCCGACACCGTGAAGGCGTCGGATAGATGCAAGGTCGCTTCACCGGCGTCGCTCTGCAACTCCGCGAGCCGGCGGTAGAGGAGCAGCTCGTCTTCCGAGAAGTACTCGGAGCGCGGGGCGGCGGGCATACCCAGTACCCGGTGGCCGGTCATGGCATAGAAGAGCTGGTCGTCCAGTTCGGGCGCGAGCAGCCCATTCAGTCTGCCGGTCAGCGTATCGAGCTCGGCGGCCAGCGCGTCGCGCTGGTCCCTGAGTTGCAGCAGGTCGGAGGTGTTGTATCGGATGAGCAGGATGTTGTTGATGAGCGTGTCAGCCTGAGATCGGATAGCTTCGAATTGGCCTTCCGCGCCGCCCGCCTGCGCCTCGAGCGCATCCAGTTGCTCTTCGAACTGGCGGCGGACGACGGTTATCTCGTCGGCGGCGGACGACAACTCTTCATAGGATTGCGCCGTGGTAAGGCGCGGTGCGGCGGCCACAATACTGTTGCCGTGCTGAGCCACGCCAAAGGCGGCGGCCAGGTTGGGGACGGCCTCCTGGTTGACGGTCTCCTGGTGCTGCGTCACCTGATTGAAGGAGAACAAGGCGACCAGGGACGCCAGCAGCGTCAGCGCGGCGGCGCCGCCGATGCCCACGTACATCTGCACGGATATGCGATTGAGGAGGGCTGGCCGCCTGCTAAGTCGCTCCTTCACGGCGTAACCTCCGACATCCTTTCCAGTGGGTGGTACTCGCCATCGTTTCCTATCACTGTCAGAAACACGGCGTCGGATCCCTGGTTGTCATCGGCGTCGAAGCTGACCCGGAAGCCACCGATGTCAGTGAGCGACGGTTGGTGAAGTGCGTTCAGAAAACACTCGCGGTCCACGTCACGGCCGCACGCCTCCAGCCCCGCAATCGCCAGAAGGCCCGCCAGGTAACCCTCGAGCGACACGAATCCGGGTACAGCGTTGGAATGGTGGTCCTCATTGTAGGCCTCGAGGGCGTCGAGGTACGCCCGCACTATGGGCACGGTGTCGTCGGTCGGGAACGGCACTACCTGCGTGACGTAGACGCCCTCTCCTTTTGGTCCAAGCTCTCTGGAAAGCGCGTTGCTGCCCACGAACGAGACGGTCATGAATATGGGGTTCAGCCCTATGTGCCGCGCCCACAAGACCAGTGCAGACATCGGCTTGTACGCCCCTATCACGATTACCGCCTCGGGATCACCTTCCTGAAGGTCGATAAGCGGAGCCTTCACCAGGATTGTGTTGCGAGGATAGACGGCTATGGCGACCGGCTCCATGCCTCTGCGCTCGAGCGCTTGCCTCGCTCCAGTGTATCCCGCTCGGCCGTACGAATCATCCTGGTACATCACGGCGATGCGCGTAATGCCGAGATCGGTGGTCAGCCGTTCGACCATCTCCTCGGTCTCCTGGTAGTAGGAAGCACGAACGTTGATGACGTTCGTGAGGCGCTCGTCACGCAGGAACTCTGCGCCGGTAAACGGGGCTATGTACGGAACGTTGGCTGCCAGGGCTACGGGAACGGCGGAGCGAGATGTGGGCGTGCCAACGGCGCCAATGAGCGCGAACACGTCCTCGCTCTCGATCAGCGCAGTCGTATTCGAAACCGCCGCCTCCGGCTCGTAGGCATCGTCCAAGGCCGTGAGCGCAAGCTGTCGGCCGTGTATCCCACCGGCGAGGTTTCGTTCGTGGAATGCGGCCCTTACACCCAGGCTCATGTTGTAGCCAAGCTCTTCCGCTGGGCCGGTAAACGCCGCCGACTGCCCAAACAGGACCCTGTTGGCGCTGACGCCGGGAACGGAGGTCGAAACCGCGGTGGATACGGGGGAGGCTTCGGCCCGTGGTGAATCGGATGGACCGGTATCCGGCTGCGCCGGCCCGGAATCGCATCCCTGGGCGCCCAACGCGGCGAGTATCGCCAGCAGGGCTAACGAAACGTATAGTCGGCCCGCCTTCATCACTCCCTGCGCTTGATTAAGGTCAGGTGGTTCCTGCCATCCTCCCTCTCGTACCTCATCTCGTCCATGAGGGTTTCGGCGAAGTAGATGCCGAGTCCGCCTATGCGTCTGTCCTCCAGCGAAGCGTCCAAGTCCGGTTCGGGGGCATCTGTGAGAGGATCGAACGGACGGCCATCGTCCCAGATGTCGATCGACAGTTGGTCGAGTTCTGACTTGAGGATTACTTCGAACTCGTGAAGACCTCCGGAATGGCCGTAACTCATTATGTTGGTGGCCAATTCCTCGACCGCAAGGTTGACGTGGAACACCAGTGCGGGGTCCCAGTCCTCACGCTCGCCCAGCTGTTCTATCTCACTCTGGAGCCGTACCAGCTCTTCGATTCTGGTCTCAAACTTAAGTGTCAGTGTCTCACTCAATGAAGTAGCCTAACTTCCGGGGAGCCTATTTCCGGCGGTGGAGCACCATGCAGGTGATGTCGTCCGACTGGTCCGCATCGCCGGCGAAATCGTGCACCGCCGAGAAAACGCACCCCGTGGTGTCTTCCGCATCGATTGGCGGGGAGGCCTTGAACACCTCCACCAGCCTGGATACGCCAAACTCCTCCTGCTCTTCGTTCATCGCCTCGGTAACACCATCGGTGTACAGTATCAGCACGTCGCCGGGCATCAGCCTCAGCGTATGTTCTTCATACTCGAAATCCGGCACAAGCCCCAGCGCGATACCCCCGGTCAGCGGCAACTCCTCGGAGGAACCGTCCGAGTGCACGAGCAGAGGCGGATTGTGGCCTCCGTTGGCGTAAGTGAACGTGCCATTTTCGGGGTCGTAAACGGCGTAGAAGAGAGTTACGAACATTGTGGAGTCGTTGTCCTCCAGCAGCAACTCGTTGACGCTCGCGAGCACTTCCCCCGGCGTTGCGCTGCCGATAGACATGGCCCTGATGAGCGTGCGGCTCGACATCATAAACAGCGCGGCGGGCACGCCCTTGTCCGAAACGTCCGCTACCACAACGCCCAGTCGGCCCTGTTCGCGGTTCAGAATGTCGAAGAAATCTCCCCCGACGTTGCGCGCGGGCTCCATCCTGCCGTACACCTGGAAAGTGGCGCCCTCCGGAAAGTGATTGGGCAGCAACGACTGCTGCATACTGCTGGCGATGTCCAACTCATTTTGAAGCACCGTCAGCTTGTTGCGCGACTCCAGCGCGTCCCGCCATTCGAGCAGATGGCTCAGCGTGCGCTCGATCGTTACTCGGAGGTCCTCGAAGTCTATCGGCTTTGTGACGAAATCGAAGGCGCCCCGGTTCATGGCGGTGCGAATGTTCTTCATGTCGCCATAAGCGGAGATGATGACCGAGCGAACGTCGGTGCTGACGTTGGGAATCTGGCTCAGCAGTGTCAGGCCGTCCATCTGGGGCATGTTGATGTCCGACAGCACCAAGTCGATGGACTCATCGAGGCTCAGCTTTTCGAGCGCCTCTATGCCGTTGCGCGCGAACACAAAGGTGTACTGTTTTCTTCTGATGTCACGACGCATCCGCTGTAGTATCAGCGGTTCGAGGTCCGGTTCGTCGTCGACTACCAGGATTTTGTAAGGTCTATCAGCAGACATGCAATTCAGATGGCGTTTAGCCCTCGGGGCTGTGCGGCCGGGGGGGGGTGCGCTCAGGCACTGACTCCGGCCGCGTGGAGCGCACCGTTACGCGCCTATGGCCGAGGCCGCCTCTTCCCTGGTGGAGTGAACCGGGATGATTTTGTCGAAGCCGCTTATCTCGAACACCTCGCGAATAGGGTCGGACAGCGAGCAGATCGCCAGCTTGCCGCCCTGTCGTTGCAGTACCCTCGCGGTTAGAAGTATCACCCTGAGTCCGGCACTGCTTATGTAGGTGAGCTTCTCAAGATCGAGTACAAGTGCCTTCACTTCCTCGTCGATGACGCCGGTCAGGGTCTCCTGGAAGTTGCGTGCCTCGGTGCCGTCGATGCGGTCCCCTACGTTGGCGTAAAGGGTAGAACCCTGGCGCTCGGTGCTGATGTCCATAGGATGTTCGTCTCCTCTGGGTTATAGGACTGCTCGCTTACGCGCGGGCCAGGCGAGGCCGTGGCCTGCAATTGGCACGTGCCCGACGGCTGCCCCAGTGCTGTCTATAAATAGCATTTCGATGGTTGAAAGTCAAGCTTGACAGGCCCTGCCGCTTAAGCAATCCTACTTCATCCTTCGCGTTCGCGTCTCAGAGTGCGTCTGCATCGATAGCGCATCGCCACACGGTTGCGACGGCTCGGCGCCCAATGCTATACTTGCGTCCCCACTCCCCGCGCCACAACCCATTGGGCAAGTGATGTGTATAGCTACGGATTGATAGGTGACATGTCATCGGCGGCCCTAGTAGGCACAGACGGCTCTATCGACTGGTGCTGCTTTCCGCGTTTCGACTCGCCAAGCGTTTTCGCCGCTATCCTGGATCAGGATGTTGGCGGTCGCTACCGCATCGCCCCCGTAGCGCCCGTCATAGCCACCGACCAGGCATACGTGGGCGACACAAACATATTGCGGACCACGTTCACCACCGCGGACGGCGTGCTGACACTCACGGACTTCATGCCGGCTCAGCACGACGACGACGACAACCCGGAGACTCCGCCGAGAGCAGACGACGAGATTCACCGCATAGTCGATTGCACGTCCGGCGAGGTTGAGGTGGTCTGCGACTACCAACCCCGCCACGACTACGCCCGCGCCATGCCGTCCTTCTCAGCGCAGCGTTCGAGCTCCGGCTCGACCGCCGTCAGGGCCAGGGGCGGCCGCCAGACCATGACGCTGGCCGCTACGGCGCCCCTGCCCTTCGACGAACGCGGCGTCCACACTCGCTTCACCCTCAGGCAGGGACAATCCGCCACGTTCGTGCTTGCCTACGGCAACGGACGCCCCGGGGGGGTGGAACGATACCGCACCGAGGAAAAGCTGGCGACGACCAGGAGCTACTGGGAGGGGCTGGTATCGCGAATGCGCTACACCGGCCTCTGGCGCGATTCGGTGGTGCGCTCATTCCTCGCCCTGCACCTGATGATGTACCGCTACACCGGCGCGGTGGTGGCCGCCCCCACCACGAGCCTGCCGGAAACCATCGGCGGCACCCGCAACTGGGACTACCGCTACTCGTGGCTCCGGGACGCGAGCTTCACGGTCGACATCCTGTACCGGCTGGGCGACGAATACGGCGCCGACCGGTACCTGAACTGGCTGCTGGAGCAGTGCAACCTTCACCGCCGCAAGACCCGCATCCTGTACGGCATCAGTCCGGTCTCGTCGCTGCGCGAGTACACCCTCGACCACCTGCGCGGCTACGAAAACTCCCGGCCCGTCCGCATCGGAAACGCCGCCGCCGACCACCTGCAGATGGACGTGTTCGGCGAGGTCATAGTCACCATCCACTCGCTGCTTGTGCTCAAGGGCGAACTGGCCCCGGAGGTGTGGGGACTGGTCCAGCACTTGGCCGAGGTCGTGATGAACAACTGGCGGCGCAGGGACAGAGGCGTCTGGGAGGTGCGAGGCCAACTCCAACACTTCGTCTACTCCAAGGTGATGTGCTGGGCCGCGCTCGACTATGCCGCCTACATCGCCGCCGCCATGGGAGAGCGACGGCTGTACCGCCGCTGGTCCCTCGCGGCCGACAACATCAAGAACGAAATACTCGACCGGGGCTGGTCGGAGAGCAAGCAGGCTTTCCGGCAGCGCTACGGCAGCGAGGCGCTCGACGCGTCGAATCTGGGTATACCGTTTATGAACCTGATCGAGCGCGAGGATCCCCGCGTCCGGCTAAACGTGGACGCCATCGAACGCGAGCTCACCCAGGGGCCTCTCGTGTGGCGGTACCTGCCCCACGAGACGGACGACGGGCTGGCCGGACAGGAAGAGGGCGCCTTTACTTTGCTGAGCTTCTGGCTGATGGGCAACCTCATCTACACCGGCCAGAATGACCGGGCCATGGACTTTTTTCACGAAGTGATCACAACCCAGTCGAACCACCTGGGACTGTTCGCCGAGATGTTCGACCCCGTCACCCAGCGTCAGCTCGGTAACTTCCCACAGGCCTATTCGCACATAGGCCTAATCCACACCGCGCTCAACCTGTCCGGCTTCATAGCAGACACGCCCACCAGGTTGCCGCCTCTCTCGTCCTGACAGGCCGGCGGCTCGCCGCGCTCACAGAACCTCACACCGCCTGCGGGGAGTCCACGTGCGTGGGTACGCCTTCCGCCTCGAACGCCGCGTCGATGCGGGCGCGCGTTTCGTCGTCCAGCTTCCAGTCCGCGGCGGCGACGTTCTCCTTCAGCTCGTGCTCGTTCCTGACGCCGACCAGTCCCACGGATACCGCCGGGTGTCCGGTCGTCCAGGCGATGGCGAGCTGCGCGACGCTTCTTCCGTGGTCGGCGGCGATGGACTTCAGCCGTTCGACGACCCGCAGCTCCTTCGCGAACTCCTCCGGCTGGAACAGCGGAAGCCCGAACGCGACGCCGCGGTGACGCCAATCGCCCTCCCCGAACGAGGTCTGCGGGGTGAACGCGCCCGACAGCAGGCCGAAGCCGAGCGTGCCGTAAGCCATGAATCCGATATTCCTTTCGGCGCAGAAAGGCAGCACCGCCGACTCCATCCGCCGGTCGAACATGTGGTATCCCACCTGGTTGGCCGCGAGGTGGCCGTATCGCTCGCACTGGGCCATCATCTCGGGCGTGAAGTTGGACACTCCGTAGTGCCTTATCTTGCCGTCATCCTTCAGCTTGTTGAGCGCCGACATCGTCTCCTCGAACGGAGTGTCGTGGTCGGGCCAGTGTATGAGCAGGAGGTCCAAGTAATCGGTCTCCAGGCGCTGCAGGCAGCCCTCCGTCCGCTCTATCACGTGGTCGTACTTGGAGTTGCGCCCGGCGTTCCGGTTGTCCTCGTCGTACTGGAAGCCCACCTTGCTGACGAGCACCACGTCGCCGCGCCGGTTGCCCAACGCCTTGGCGAGCAGCCTCTCGGAGTGGTATGGCCCGTAGACCTCGGCGGTGTCGAACAGCGTTATGCCGTGATCTATCGCCGCGTGCACCGCCGTCGCCGCCTCGTCCACGTCGATGTGGCCGTACATCGTCGTGCTCATCTCCCAGGTGCCGAAACCAATAGCCGACGTGTACAGGCCGCTGTCCCCGAGTTGCCTCTGTTCCATGTGCTCTCCCTTCCGTATCGAGCTTTGGCATCCCCACGGCCTTGCGACAAGGCCGCCGTTAGTGGGTCGGCGCGCTCTGCCCCTGGGGGCCGTCCACGCGCAGCGAGATCACGTCGATGCCGTAGTACTTCTGGTGGTTGATGGAGTGCGCGTAGTGGCGTAGCAGCCGGTACGAAATCTCGCTCTCGTCCGGCGCCTGCGGCAGCTCGCTCAGGTAAGACAGCTTGTCCTCGAGGTTCTCGCCCTCCAGCGCTGACGCGAACTCGAGCTCTGCCGCTCCGCCCTCCAGACGCGCCGACACACGCAGCCTCTTAGCGCCGCCGTCCTCCGCGCCGTACTGCGACAGAATGGCCAGCGTCTCCTCGCTCGCGGCCGCCAGCCGGTCCGCGGACTCTTCGCCCCACCTGTGGCGGGATGCGAAACTGCGCGCGAAGTCGAGCACCCTGGGAAGGGCGTCGTCGTCCAGCGCCACCCGCAGCGACCGGCGGCGCGAGCCCGTCAGCTCCCCGAATGCCGACAGCCCCACGGCGATTACGGCGCCTGCCGTCATGCCGTTGCCCAGCAGCACCGCCATGAATCCCTCGCCTATGAGGTCGGGGAAAATCATCTGGCCCTGGAATCCGGCGCCTACCCAGAACGCCACGCCGATTATCGCCGCCTTGCGCGTATCCAGCCCTTCGCTCAGCGCGATTCGCATCCCCTGCACGAACAGGATGGCGATCAGGAAGGTGACGTACCCGCCAGCGACGGGACCCGGAATCGCGATGATGAGCGCGGTCGCTTTCGGAAAGAAGGCCAGCACTATGAAGATGATCCCGATAGCAACGCCCACCCTTCGCGCGCCGATTCCGGTCAGCTCGGCCAGCGAAATGCTGGACGAGTAGGTGGTGTTGGGCGTCGTCCCGGCAAGCCCAGAGAGCAGGTTGCCCATGCCGTCGGCGTTCAGGGCACCCTGCACCACGCGAAAGTCCGTCGCGCGCGGCCTGCGGCGCGACACGCGCTGGATAGCCACCGCGTCGCCCAGCGTCTCCACCGCGCCCACCAGCGTCACCACCACGAACGCCGGCAGCAGCGCCCAGAACTCCGCGCCGGGCGTCACGTCCAGGCCCGGCCACGACGCGATGGGCACGCCGAACCAGGGCGCGTCCAGTATGGGCTGAGCGTCGTACAGTCCGAACGGCACGGACACGGCGCAGCCCACCGCGATGCCGATGATGGGCGCCCAGATGCGGACGATCTTCGGCCCCCGCATCGCCAACGCCACCACGACCACCGCCGTCACGGCCGCGGCGATCGCTCCCGCCGACGCCGAAACGTCCTCCGGCACAGTGGACATCATGTCATACAGGATCGGCAGCACCGTGGCCGCTATGAGCATGATCACCGTGCCGGATACGACCGGCGTAAGCAGCCGTCTGAACCAGGACAGCCTGGACGCGAGCATGAACTGAAAGAGCGACGAGACGACGACCAAGCTGGCCATGGTGGCCGGGCCGCCCTCCGCGATGGCTGCGATACAGACCGCGATGAACGCACCGGACGTGCCCATCATCAGCACGTGGCCAGAGCCTATGCGCCACACGCGCACGGCCTGCAATATGGTGGTGATTCCGCTCACCAGCATGGCGGCGAACACCGCCCACGCCAGGTAGTCCGCGCCCGCCTCCGCCACGTTGACGATGATGACGGGCGTCAGAACGATGCCGGCGACGATTGAAAGCGCGGCCTGAATTCCCGCGCCCACCGTCAGGGCGACCGGCGGATCCTCGTGCGGCTCATAGCGGACGGTCTCGTTGAACTGTTCAGAAGCCACCGGCGACGCCTCCACACCGGACGCAGACTGCCCTCAGTTAAATCCTTGGGAGAGCCCGGCGGGTCGATTGTAACCCAAGGACACAATGGTTTCCACGCCCCCGCGCGGTTGCGGAGCAGTCAGCAGCTTTGCTAAAATTGGAGCGCTGCGTCGGCGGTCGGTCCCGTGGCGCGGGAGGGGCTGTAGCTCATCTGGGAGAGCGCTTCAATGGCATTGAAGAGGCAGGGGGTTCGAGTCCCCCCAGCTCCACCAAGTCGGCAAGGCCCGATAGTACCGAGTCGTTGAGCGCCATATCCTCGGCGTACATTCGGGGTGTACGGCAGCCGAGCGGCTTCATGACGCCGCTGTACGAGCTGTTGCGGAGGGAGTTGCATCGGGGGGAGGAAGAGGAGGCGGTTGGGAGCAGACTCCGCGTGGCGAGTTGCCCTTCCGGGAGCAGCGAGGCCGTACCATCGGGTTCGTACCGTTCGGGAACACCGGCATGGAGAAGCCAAAGGGCGAAGTAGTCGCTCTACCTGCCCATAAGGTGCGGCTTCCCCCTCCGGCTTCCCCGAACGGGTAAGGGTGTGTCAAGGTAGAGCTCGGGCCGTCCTGCTTGGCACTTGCTCCAGCCTGATTGCCGAGTCCTGGTGGTAAGACACAACCCTGGGGTCGTCGGCATCAGGAACTGAGTCGTCCATCGGAGCCGGCAGTGAGACTTCCAGCTCGCGCGTCGATGGTGACGCTGATGACGGCGGCCTGGCCCTGCACGGTGTAGCGCACCTGTCCGCTGTACGAGTCCTTGGTCTCGTAGTCGAGCACCGCGCCCTCCGCCACGCTTATCTGGCCGGTAGCCGGGTCGATTACGAAGGCCGTCGCCGCCTCGCCCGTCAGCGTGCAGATAAGCGTCTCGCCGTCGTACGGCCTCCCCGTTACCGGCGCGCCCACCTCCGTACCCGCGACGGAGTTTTCGACGACCGACCGGCTCTCAGCCGCGGTCCCCGTAACCGTGAGGGTGCGTGACGCGTAACCGCCGTATCCATCGTACGCCCCGTAGATGACCGTCGACGAGGCCGGGTTACGTGCGACCACACTCAGCGTGTCGGAATCTTCGCCCGTAATCGAGGCCATGAGCTCGCCCGGGTGTGTGACCGAGGCCGCATAGGTCAGCGTATCGCCATCAGGGTCCGTGAACTTGTCACCGATTCCCTTGTCCGTAGGCGGCGCCGCTGGAGTAGGCGTGGACGCAGGCGTTACCTGCATGGGCGGCGGCGGCTCCGCTGGCGTCGCCGTGGACGCAGGCGTTACCTGCGCCGGCGGCGTAAGCGTACCTGGCGGCGGCTCCTGTGCGGAAGCCGTGAGCGATGAGAACAGTGCGCTGCCCGCCAGCGTACCCGCGGCCAGCACCAGCGCGACCGCTGCCACGCGCCCCGCGCCGGGCATACGCCAGTTGCCGCCTGCGCCCATACCTACCCTGTCCTCCCCTCATCGCAAAGCTGACGACCCCGCGAGGAAAGAACCCCCCCACACCAGGCCGCTTGTGGGCCGTGCGCGAACTGGGTACTATATGGGTGCGGTAGCTCCTGGCGCGTCTTTTCGAGGTGAGATTCGGTCGCGCCGGGGCGGTCTCCGCGGGAGGCACGGCCTCGGCTGGGCCTCCCCAATCTAATGACGGTTCTTTCACTTACTGTCCTTCAATTCTGACTCCGCAATCCGCTACAGAGCGGTTTTCAGTCAGTGATTGCGAGGCACAATACATGAGTGCATAAAACCTTGTCGAGAGCACTCGCTGTGGGCGATAATATATATCACTCACCGCTTGTCAACAGCACACAGCGGTCAATACCAGAAAAAGCCGGTTGTTGGACGGAAAGAGCGGAACGCGCCGCTTCCGTAGACCAACCTGAACGGGATCAGCCAAAGATATGACGCAACCGAATTCGCCAGGCGGTCCCGACCGTCCGGCCGAAGACTCGCCAGCGGATCTGAGGGCATGCGTTGCCGGTCTGGCGAACGCGGTCTTCAAGGGCGGGTCCCAGGAGGTGGCGCTCTACGACCTCAGCGCCGTCGAGTTCAACCTTCTAAGGGCCTGCCTGGACTCGGAGGGGGAAATCACGGCTACCGAGCTGGCCGAGGTCCTGCCCGTCGACACTTCCCGCATAAGCCGCTTAGTCACCATTCTGGTGAACAGGGGCCTGCTGGTAAGAAGGCGTCTGCCCAACGACCGGCGCGTCGTCATGCTCAGCCTGTCGGAAGAAGGAGTAGAGTTAACCTCGCGGATTCTCGAGAGTATGGAGTTGCACGACGCCGTGCTCACGGATGGGATAGACGAGGATGATATGCGCGTCTTCGTATCCGTTACTTCCAGGATACTCGCCAACTACGCCGCGATGCGAAAGCCTGAGTAGTCCGGTCCGCGAGCCTACGGCCTGCCGGCTACGACCTCGCCAAAAGTAAGCCCGCAAATGGCGCCGGGGTGGTCTTTCCACCTGTCATAGGCCCGGTCTGAGGTACGGCAGCAGGTACCCTGCGCTCGCCTCGGCGGTGTACCGCCTGAGAGACTCGAGCATCTCATCGCTGAAACCCATTGTGTAATCCGGCGTTGACGAAGACTGATGCGCCATAGTTCATTCCCCTGCAGTTTGTAGATGTGACCCCAGCACGCCAGCAAACGAGGGATAAGCAGCTATCCATCCCTCTCTATAAGGCAAAATCCCAAGCGATGATACCATACGCATGTAACTTTGCTGTAACTTACTGCCGATTTCTTCTCGGAAATTCTTGTAACTTTTCACCGAATCCGGCATAATTGTCCCTCTTCATCACAATTCACGCGATATGCCGGCGCCGGCAATCCCAATGTCCCGGCCCCGGAGGAAGGTGACGAATTGGACCGACCAGACGAACGAAACCAACGGATACTGGAGCTGGAAGAACGCCTCTCCCACCTGAGCGAGGCCAGCCTGCGCATCACCGAAGACCTCGACCTCAACACCGTCCTTCAGGGCGTGGTGGACAGCGCACGGTCGCTCACCGCCTCGCGCTACGGCGCGACTACGGTCTTTGGAGACGGCGGGCAGCCGTCCGACTTCATCGTCTCCGGCCTGACACGTGAGGAGCACCAGGGGCTCTGGGACATGCCGGAGGGATGGGGGTTCTTCGAGTATCTCAGCGGGCTCGAAAAGCCCCTGCGAGTTACGGACATAGCCGGCCACCTGAAAACACTGAACATACCAGAATTCCTTCCCTCCGTGCCACTGACCTCTATGCTGGTGGCCCCGATTCGCCACCGTGGGGTCGGGGTCGGTACCATCTATCTGGCTCACGGTGAGGACGGAAGGGAGTTCACACGCGAGGACGAGGAGACGCTCGCTCTCTTCGCCTCACAGGCGGCAATGGCCATCGCCAACGCCCGCAAGCACAGGGAGGAGCAGCGGGCCAGGGCAGACCTGGAGGCGCTGATCGACACCTCCCCCGTGGGCGTGGTGGTGTTCGACGCCTTGACGGGCGTCCACAAGTCCTTCAACCGGGAGGCCCGGAGGATCGTCGACAGCCTACGCAACCCCGGCCAATCGCCCCAGGACCTTCTCAACGTGGTGACCTTCAGACGGGCCGACGGTCGGGTGGTCTCGCTGCGGGAGTTTCCGGTGGTGGAGGCGCTGCGTTCGGGCGAGACGCTGCGGGCCGAGGAGGTGGTCATCAGCGTACCGGACGGACGGAGCGTTACCGTGTTGCTCAACGCGACTCCCATCATGTCACGGGAAGGCGAGGTCGAGTCGATGGTCGTCACCATCCAGGACATGGCCGACGTCCAGGAGCTTGAGCGGATGCGAGCCGAGTTCCTGGCAATGGTCAGCCATGAGCTCCGGGCCCCCCTGACTTCCATCAAGGGCTCCGCATCCACGGTGTTGGACTCGCCCGCGGACATGGACCCCGCCGTGGTGCGCCAGTTCTTCCGCATCATCGCCGACCAGGCCGACCACATGCACGCCCTGGTCAGCGACCTCCTCGATGTTGCCCGCATCGAGACGGGCACGCTGCCGATCACCCCCGAACCGGCGGAAGCGGCCCTGCTCGTCGACCGCGCGAGGAACGCCTTCGCCAGCGCCGGAGGCAAGAACACCCTCGACATCGACATCGAGCCGGACCTGCCCCTGGTGATGGCCGACAGGAGGCGCTTCGCGCAGGTGCTGGGCAACCTGCTGTCCAACGCGGCCCGGCACTCCTCGGAGTCGTCGGCCATCAGGGTGAGCGCCGTGAAGGACGAAGTATACGTCGCCGTCTCGGTGGCCGACGAGGGGCGCGGCATCCCGGCCGAGAGGCTGCCCCACCTGTTCCGCAAGTTCTCCAGGGTGCAGTCCGAGGAGCAGGGAGGGGAGACCGGTCTGGGTCTGGCCATCTGCAAGGGCATAGTGGAGGCGCATGGGGGTCGCATCTGGGCCGAGAGCGACGGGCCGGGCCTCGGCGCCCGCTTCACCTTCACCCTGCCGACGGTGGAGGAAATGACAAGAGGCGCGGCAGGCACCCTCTTGCCCATTACGACCAGGTCCAGGCGGCGTGGACGGTCGGACCCGAGGGAACGGGTGCGGGTCCTCGCGGTGGACGACGACCCCAATGACCTGCGCTACATCCGCGACACGCTCGTGGCGGCCGGCTACGCGCCGATAGTCACAGGAGAGCCGGATCAGGCGCTTCGCCTCGTGGCCGAGGAGAAGCCGGGACTGGTGCTGCTGGACCTGATGCTCCCGGAAACGGACGGCATCGAGTTGATGAAGGAAATTCTGCATGTGTCGAACGTGCCGGTCATCTTCCTGTCCGCCTACGGACGGGAAGACCTCATCGCCACAGCCTTCGACATGGGGGCCGCAGACTATGTCGTCAAGCCATTCGCTCCGTCTGAGCTCGCCGCGAGGATCAGGGCGGCCCTCCGCAAGCTGGTGGCCGCCGAGCCGTCGGAACCCTACGTGCTGGGCGACCTGACCGTCGACTACGCCCGGCGCAACGTGACCCTGGCCGGCCGCCGCGTGGTGTTGACCGCGACCGAGTACGGGATACTGGCTGAGCTTTCGGCCAACGCCGGGCGCGTGCTGACCTACGAGCACCTTCTGGAACGGATCTGGGGGGAGACTGGCGACAACGGCAACGTGACGCCCATGCGCACCATGGTCAGCAAGCTCCGCCGCAAGCTTGGCGACGACGCCCGCAGCCCCACCTACATCTTCACCGAACCCCGTGTCGGCTTCCGTATGCCCAAGGGCGAGACCCAGCAGCCGGAGGATTCCCCCGCGACTGCGTGAGAGACTACCCCGGCGAGAGCCGACAGACGCTCACGGAGCGAAACCGGGCTGGCTTAAGGGTTCGCCAGTTCCTGGAAAAGCTCGCGCCAGCCGTCGTCCGTCTCCGGCCCGTAGGTCAGTTCGGCCACTATGACGCCATTAGCGTCCAGCGCCATGTAGCCGGCCTGCTGTCTGACCTTGTACGCCCCCAGCATTTCTGGGTCCGCCAAGGTCATGTCCCACACGAAATCATGCCTGTCGATGTACGACTGGATATCCGAGGCGTCCTCTCCGGGGTCTACGCCCACACCCAGTATCTCAACACTGTCCGCATAGTCGGGATGAACGTTCTTCAGTTGCCTCAACGAGGCACGGCAGGACGGTCACCACGTTGTGTAGAAGTAGAGCAGCACGGGACTGCCTTCGAGGCTGGCCCGCGTTATCCTCTCTCCTTCGTGGCCGGTCAGCGTGAAATCCGGCGCGCGCTGCCCCACATCCAGCCCCACCTCCACGGACGGCGCGGCGCTCTCGGCCGTCGCGGCCACCGTCGGGACCGCTGTCGGATCCGGCATGGCCGTCGCCGGGGCCGGGGGCGCCGTAGTCGGCTGGGTCATCGAGGCCGCCGTCGGCTGTGCCGGGGCCGTCTCCGACGCCGGCTCGTCGCTGCCGCAGGCGGCCAGCACCGTGGCGACCCCCGCCACGCACGAGACGAGACACACCCATCTCCATCTCTTAACCATTGCTCTCATTCGTCCATCTCCAGAGTTAGTATGCCTACATCATACTAGGTTTCCGGCCCCACTCGCTATCATCTCTTTCTGATGCGGGGGTGCGGCGCCGACGCCGCCTGTTCGGGCGAAATGCCCGCAAACCGCTCCGGGCGGTACGGCCCCAGCACCGCGTCCGCCGGCGCTCCGCCGCAGACTTCCTGCGCCGCGAGCTGGCTCAGCGCCGGGGCCAGCGTGACTCCGCTGTGCGTGATAGCCACGTACAGGTTCGGCGCCTCATCCGCGAAGCCGATCACCGGGTAGCCGTCCAGCGGCATGGGACGCCATCCCACCGGCACAGGAACCGCGCTCGCCCCATTCAGGCCCGGCAGATAGCGGCGCGCGCGGGCCAGCAGGTCGTCCGCGTGCGCCTGCGTATCGTCCTCGGCGAGGCTCTCCTGGTCTCCCTCGCCAATCATCACGCGCCCGTCCGCGCACTGCCTCAGGTGTATTTCCGGTCGGCCGCTGTCCAGCGGCGGGGCGTACACCACCGGCACGCGCTCCAGCAGACGCGGCAGCGGGTTCGTTCGCATCACCACACCGGGGCTTCTCGCCTGCGGCACGCTCACCCCCGCCAGGGCGGCCAGGGACGTCGTGCCCGTTCCCGCGGCAACAACCACGGCATCCGCCTCCAGATAGTCCGAAGCCGTCACGACGGCGTGGACACGGCCATCGCTGCCCCGCTCGAACCCCGTGACTTCCGTATCCTCGAGCACCTCGCAATCCAACTCACGCAGCCTCCGCACGCAGGCGTCCACCACCATCTGCGGCTCCACCTGCCCCTCGTTCGGGCTGTACTCGGCCGCCGCCACGTCCCCCACGTCCAATGCAGGCTCCAGGCGCTGCAGCTCGTCCGCGTCGATCAACCGCGTCGGGTAACCCCAGTTCTGGAGCAGCCGCACTCTCGCCGCCAGCCGCTCCGCCGCCCCCGCATCCGATTCCCACGACACCTTGCCGCCCCAACGAAGCCCGACGCTGTCCGGGTCCCCGTCGTCGCCGATGGCGACGGCGAAGCGGGGCCACATCTCCATCGAGCGCCGGTTCAGGTTGTGATAACCGACCGGCTCCTTGCCGCCCGCGTTTATCCACGCGAAGCTGTGGCTCGACGCCCCGTGCCCCGCGCTGCCCTTGTCGACGAGCACGACGTGGACTCCCCGCCGCGCGAGGCGCCAGGCGATAGCGGCCCCCACGATGCCCGCGCCCACGACGACTACCGTTCGAGGCCCCTTTGGAATGGTCATGCGCAGCGACTCCTTCAACACCGAATCCGAGATTGCGCCGGAGATCACGACCTGGAATTGTAGACCGTGTACGGCTGGGCGTCCCTCGGAAGCGTCCCCTCGTAAAAGCGCCGCAGATGCGGCTCCACCAGCCGCGCCACCTCTCTCCTGTCCACTTCCTGGGCAGTAAGCGGGCGGTCCAGCGCGCCCCTCAACTCCTCGAACAGTGCGTCCCTGTCGAACCTGGTCGGCTGCCCGTCCCGGAGCACCACCTCGCCATCCACAAGCACCGTATCCACGTCGATCCCGCGCCCGCGATGGACCAGCGCGTCCACAACCGACACCTCCGGATCCAGGTACGGCTCCTCGATATTCCTCAGGTCCAACAGCGTCATGTCGGCCCGCTTCCCCGGCTCCAGCGTGCCGATCCGGTCCCCGAACCAGCTTGCGTAGGCCCCGTTGACCGTCGCCATCTGGAGCACTTGGTACGACGTTGGCGGCTCCAGTTCCACCCCTGGCACCCGATGAATCCTCAGCACCAGCCGCATCTCCTGGAACAGGTCTTTGTCGTCGTTCAGCCCGGCCTCGTCGCTGCCTATGGCCACCTTGACGCCCGCCGCCAGGATACGTCCCATCGGCGCTATCCCGCTCTTGAGCCTCAGGTTCGAGCTGGCGTTGTGGCAGATGTTCGTGCCCGTAGCGGCCATGACCTCGAGGTCCTCGTCCGTGATCCAGACGCTGTGCCCGCAGGTGACTTCCGGGCCGAGGAACCCAAGCTCGTGAAGATGTTGCAGCGGGGTCTTGTTCCAGGCCTTGTAACCGTACAGCTTCTGGTAGACGGTCTCCTGAAGGTGAATGTGGATTCCGGTCCTGAATCGCCCCGCAAGCTCCTTCAGCGCCACCAGCAGTTCGTCCGAGCACCGGTGCACGTTGCTGGGCGCCATCGTCACCTGCACCCGCTCGTAGCGGTTGTCGCCGTACTTGCGGCAGATCTCCTCCAGTATCGGCATCACCTCGTCGACGGGCCGGTAGCTGGGCGCCATCAGAGCCCGATACCGCTCCCCCAGGTGTCCCGGCAATCTGGAAGCGAAGTCCTCCTCGCCGCCGTCAGCACCCGCCACCATGGAGTTCTGGTCGGCAACCGAGGGCGCGTAGGACACCCTCATCCCGGAGGTCTGGTAGGCTCCCACCACCTTGTCGGCTATCTCCATGCTCAACGGCCCAAATCCCCGCGGCGGCGAGTGGATCGCCTGCACCGTGGTGGTGCCCGTCTCTATCATCTGGAGCGCCCCGTATAGCTGGTCCAGGTACGGATCGATCAGCCTCGTCCCAACCCTGGCGAGGCTCCACATCTCCAGGGGCAGGTCCGGCGCTCCCATCTGGAAGGGCGTAAGCCCCACGTGAAAGTGGTCGTTCACCAGCCCCGGCATCACGATGTGATTGGGCGACCCGACAACATCCGCCTCCGGATGCCGCTGGCTCAGCTCACCGTAATCGCCCACCTCTTCGATCTGCCCATCCCGCTGCAGCACCGCGCCGTCGGTTACGACGTCCGCCGACCAGGGGTCGTTCACCTTGCAAACGACATATTTTCCTCGCACCAGCGACATCGCCATCGTTCAGCCTCCCGCGCCGAGTTGTCGACGCACCCCGACTCGCTATCTTCGCTCTTCTGATTCGACGTGCCCGGCCCATGTTCCGCGAATCCCTGCCGTTCGTCAACACTGGGCCGGTTAATTCCAGGTCGGCGTCTACTCTATAATCTCACCATGACTGCATTAGCCTTGGCGCTGGTCCTGCTTTCAGCCTTCTGTCACGCCGGCTGGAACCTGCTGCTGAAGCGCGCCGGCAACCAGGAGATATTTGCCTGGGGACTCACGGTGAGCGCAAGCGTGACGATGCTTCCGCTGGGTGTCGTCCTGTTCTGGCTGCACCCGATAAGCGGGCCGGGCTACTGGCTGGTGCTGGCCACCGTTTTGATTCACATCTTCTACTTCATCTTCCTCGGAAGAGCCTACTCCAGGGGCGACCTGTCGCTGGTGTATCCCGTGGCCCGGGGTATGGGACCCATGCTGGTCCCGGTGCTGGCGGTGGCGCTGCTGGGAGAGCGCGTGACGCCGCAGGCGGCGCTCGGCATCTCGCTCATCATCGGCGGGATATTCCTCGTTTCCTGGTGGGGCCGTTTCCGTCAGATCATCAGCCAGCCGACAATGCTACTACGCGACTCCGGCCTGGGCTACGCGGTCGTCACGGGGCTCACGATCACCGCGTACACGTTGGTGGACAAACAGGGCGTAGGGCACGTCCAGCCGTTCCTGTACATGTACCTACTCACCTTGGGATCGGCTATCGGACTCTCCCCGTACATCCTGTACGCATGGGGGCCTGCCGCGACGAAACTGGAGTGGACGACGAACGCCTGGCTCATTATTGCGGCGGGGCTGCTCGCGTTTCTGGCTTACGGTCTCGCACTGACCGCATTTTCTCTCTCCCAGGTCAGCTACGTAGCTCCGGCACGTGAGGTCGGCATAGTAGTCGGCGTACTGATGGGCGTATTCATCCTCAAGGAGCCATTCGGCCGGGGACGGCTTTTCGGCTCTCTCGCGATAGCCATAGGACTGGCCCTGATCGCGCTTGCCCCCTAGTTCTGCGGCCTCACGGCCCAATATCCGCCCCGCCCGCCCTCACTCTCCTCGCCGCGTTCCCGCTCCCGGCGGCGCTGACGCCCCAAGATCTTTGAACTGTTACAAAAAAAGTCCGGGATTACCTGTAAACTCCGCAACCGTCGTCCGTAGAATTCGCGCCACGCATCTACTCTCGAACACTCCGCCGGCAACGGCGTTTAGCTCTCCTCCGGCCGAGCGTTCGGATGGGCGGGCTTCAACTGCCCTCACCGGATACACGGCGGTCTTCTGGCTAACTGAATTGGAGTGACCCGGGTCAGGTTAGGCTCAGTAAGGAGATGTCGTGAAAGCAACCAGTCAGCCGACGACAAAGCCGCGCCGCGTCAGCCGACGCCCGGCTAAGAGTATCCCCGCTTCTATAGTTGGAGCAGCCGGCCTGGTTGTCGCTGTAAGCCTCATTTCGGTCCTGACCCTGATGACGACCGGCAGCGTACTCGGCCACGATGGCGACCGTGAGAACGATCACGTCTGCACGAGTGGCGCCGAGCACGAGTCGACCGGCCGCCACATGCTCTATGTCGGCATTCCCCATGATCTCCTGTCTCCCACCCAAAACTCACACGTGAGCGCCGGCAGCGGCGTCTCCAACGTCTCGGTCGAGAAAATCCCCAACACGTTCGACTACCTCGGACACACAGCCACGGCCCCTAGCCACTTGAACGTGTACGAGATCACCTACACCGTAACCAGCCTGCCTGGGGTGTTGAACATCTGCTGGGAGCTGGGATCTCATCTCTGGTACCCGTTTAGGATTGGCGGCGATGGCGATGGCAACACCGACACGGACAGCGGCCGGAGTCCGACGCCGGGGTCGACCGATAGCCCCAACGCAGCTCCGACTTACACCCCCATGCCGACGGAGACCCCAACGCCAACATCCAGGCGCTCGAATTCCCGCAGGACCAGGCGAGGGCCGTTCGACTTCGAAACGCCCACGCCCACGCCATCACCCACCGCGGTACCCGTGATTGCCCGCGCGCAGTCGCAGGCGCCCACGGCGACGCCCACACCCACCGCGACCCCGGTGATTGTCCGCGAGCAGCCGCGGGCCCCCACGGCGACGCCCACATCCACGCCAGCGCCCGCCATTCCTGTCTACTGGTACCCGACGGTAGTCCCGACGCCGACTGCGACCCTCACGCCTGGGCCAACATCCACGCCGACTCGCATACCGATTCCGACCATGACCGCCACCGCCACTCCAACGCCCACGCCTACGCCGGATGACTCCGATTCTGTGTCGTTCGCACGCTCCACCCCTCCCACGCCGACGCCGACACCCCAGGGGTTGGCCGCCTCGAGCGGCCCGAAGCACACCCCGGCCCCGGCTCCAGCGAGGGAGGACGCGCAGAAAGAGGACCAGGACGACCCCGGCGAAATCCGCACTCTGATTGCGGGGCTGACCGCCACGGGCATAGTCACATCCTGTGGCATATACATAGCATTTGTGGTATGGAGATGGAGAAGGCGCCGGTACTCGCGCTAGCGCCGGGAAACACCTGACGTACACAGCGGCGGTCGCCCGCCCTGGGATACCCCACTCCCCGCCCGTGGCGCCCTGGGCAATGACCCTCTCTCTGAGCGGTCTCCAGCGAACCGGCGTCGCGCCGCGCTCCGGCTAGCAGCTTATCCGATAAGTCCCTTCCCCCTCGCAGGGGGAAGAGCCTGCCCTGAGCCTGCCGAATGGGTTAGGATGGGGCTGAAGAACAGGTTGTCGGATAGGCTCTAAGACTGCCCTGCCCCGCGCTCGATCAGCCTGGGCCGGTTCTCGTCGAACTCGGTCATGACAATCTCGTCGGGCGTAGCGATACCACCGGACAGGACCATGGTCATGGCTTCCTGAACGCTCAATTCGGTATCGTACACCTCGTCGATCGGCAGTATGGCCACCCACCCGGAGTTGGGCGTAGGAGCGGTGGGAACGTACACGACTCCCATACGAACCCTATCTTTGCCTGTCGTGATCGCCGTGAGAAACCCGAGCATCCACGTCCCTGCCCTGGGATACTCGATAATCACGACCCGCTTGAACCCGGACGGCCCTGAGCCTGAAAACGACTGGATCAGTTGGCGCGCGGGGGAGTAGACGATCTTGACGATAGGCAGCGACATCAGCACGCGCTGGCCCGACCCCAGGAGACGTCGGCCAAGATCCAACTCCCACGTCAGCCCCGCAATGTAGACCAGCACAAGCAAGGCGGCCACCCCCAGCCCCGGGAAGCTGACGCCGGTGGTGGTCTCGATGGATGGCCTGAGTACGCCGTCGATGAAGTCCCAGACCCATTTTAGTATCACGAACGTGATCACTATGGGCACCAGCAGCAGCACGCCCTCGACCATCGTTCGCCGGACGTGAAGACCCGCCCTCGCCTTGGCGAAGTAGAAACGCCACTTCAGGCGGCTTCTCAACTGGTTCATCTCACCACCTCGTTTCGGTGGCTGGGCTCTATGCGCCGACTGCGGCCCCGACGCGGGTGGGTACGACGAGGACCGGGTTCCCGGTCTTCTTTATCAGCCCGTCTGACACGCTTCCCGTGATTCTGCGTCTCAGGCCGGATCTGCCGTTGTGGGTTACTGCGATCATGTCGTGCGACGACTCGTCGAAGGCCCCGAGGATGCACTTCTTGGCGTCTCCCTCGAGCAGCACGCACCTGGTGCTCAGTCCCTTGTAGCTGAGGTCGCTGGCTATTGTGTCGAGGTAATCGTCGGATTGCTCCGCAGGCGCTCCCGGTCCGGACACGAGGAGCACAGTCTCACTCAGCGCCGCATATGTGTGCTCGTCGCCGTCGTGATCACCGTCTCCCCTCCGGAAGGACGCCGTCGGACCCTCAAGGAACGCCGGCTCCTTGCCGATCTCATTCACGGCCCGCACGAGTACGATGTCGAACCCCAGCCTGGCCGCCAGGTACTCCACGTGAGGCAGCGCGGCCTCTGCCTCCGGTGTGCCGTCGAGCGCCACGTACACCCTCGAAATGTCTACCGCATCCGCGGTCGAGTCTGCCGAAATGGTGGGGTTGACCACCAGGACCGGCACAGGTGCGTCGGCGATTACGTCCGTCGTCACGCTGCCAGCCAATGTCTGCGCCAGCAGCCCCCCGCCGTGCGTCGACATCGCTATGAGGTCGCACGCCAGCCGGCGGCACGTCTCCACAATCGTCTCCGCGGGCGAACCGAACTCGACCAGCGTATCCAGCCTGACGCCCCGACTCCTCATGGAATCGACAAGGCTCTCCAGGCGCAGCTCGACGTCACTCTTGGCCCGCTCGAATATCTCCGCGGTATCGGGCCCATTCTCGGTCCGATCGATTGGGATGACGGAAAGGAACACCACCTCCGAAGCGAGCCTGTCCGCGAGCCACGTCGCATGAGCCACGATCCCGCTGGCAATATCTCGGTCATCGGGGTTGATTGGAACCAAGAACTTGGTAAACATGATGCTTCCCCCAGCTCTGAGACTCAGATGGAAACAACACTAATGAGTGCGGGAGAGCGCCTGGATGGAGGCGCCCGCCCGGTCCGGATTCGAGGCTGACCACCCTGAGATCCAGGGTACTCCCCCTCGGCGCGGACACTAGCCGATGCTGCCGACCTTTTCGAGCTCGGCATGTCGGCCATTGGTCGTCCCGTTGCTGTGCTGACCTCCGATTTGATCATCCTCGCCGCCGGCCGCCGGCTCCGCCGCTCCTGCGGCGCCCTTTGCTCTCGCGCCCAGCGGAAGTCTCTCGCCGGCCAGCTTGGCTATCGGCTTGACCTTCTGCCCCACACTCGAGGCGGCGCCTCTAGCGGCCTTCTGGATCGGCTGGGAGCGCCGGACAATCTCCTCCCTGGTCTCCGACCCTTTTCGAGGGGCAAAGAGAATGCCCGCCAGAACACCGACAGTCACTCCAACCACACCAACAATTGCAAACAAGAGCTTTCGCACGGTTTCACCTCCACTGTAGTCCAGTCTTCCCATCTGCTTACGGGCTCGATGCATCTGCCGAACCCTGTCCGCTTACACTCGTCCTTCTGTCGGCACTCGTACCAGCCTGAAGCTCGGCTCCCCGGCCTCCGACAGGTCCATGACCAGTTCCGCTTCGCCGTCGAACCGTTCCATCAGCCGCCGGCTTACCGCCAGGAGCAGCGTGCCCTCTTGCTCCCTGAGGACTAAGTCATCGTCCTCCGGCTGGCCTACCGTCAGTGAGGCGGCATCCAACTCCTTCAGGCGAGGAACGCCACGGTCTGCATGTTCAGCGGCGAGGCCGGCAAGAGTCTCTCGCGCTTCTTCCGACACGGTTAGACTGAATTGCCGCATATTTTGCCGTCCTTAACTCGACCCTCTTCCCTGCTGGCGGCTGCCATAGACGCACAGTCCGCATACGATTCAGGACTAAGCGTACCGGCGTGTTTGGAGCGGCACATCACCCAAGCGGGCTATTTCGACTATCCCGGCAGCGCTGTTGTCGAAATACGCCAGGCGAGTAGTCCCTTCGCGTTACACGGGGTAGACAGCCAGTCCGGCAGTAGTAGAGGAGCCACGCGGCCCAGCCGGAAACCCGGACCCGTCGGCGGCAGCGCGTTAGCCGCGACCGCGAGCGG
Source organism: Dehalococcoidia bacterium (assembly GCA_965204815.1). Classification (GTDB taxonomy): domain Bacteria; phylum Chloroflexota; class Dehalococcoidia; order Lucifugimonadales; family CATOSD01; genus CATOSD01. The sequence goes on along the minus strand of OZ242014.1, from coordinate 1,483,769 downwards.
AATCGAAGCCCATCGGGCTAGTCTGAGGCGGCCATCTGTTCGCTCTCGGCGTGGAGCGCATACGCGGTCAGTTCCTGGCGGTTCCGGAGGTTCAGCTTGCCGTAGATGTTGCGCAGGTGCACCTTCACGGTGTTCTCGGCTATGACGAGCGTCTCGGCGATCTCCCTGTTGGTGTCCCCTCGCGCCACAAGATTCACGACCTCTACCTCTCGTTCGGACAGACCGTCACTGGAGTCGTTCGAACTCACGCCGGCCAAGTCGGAGAGGTCCTTCGCTGCCGGCCCGGAGGCGATGACGTGTCCGCCGGCTATCAGCTTCAGCTCCTGGACTAGTTCGTCCGCGTCGCCTTCCAGCGAAAGGTAAGCCCGGGCTCGGGACTCCACGGCTCGTTTGAGGAACCTGGCGTCCCGCGAGTCGGTCAGCACTACGACCGCGGTGCTCGGAGAGACCGCAGCCACCCGGCCGACCAGGCTATCGAGGTCCAGGCCGGGAATGGCCGGGTCCACCAGGAGGAGCTCAGGCTTCGCCTTCACCGCCACTTCCATTACCTGGTCTCGCTCGGTCACCTGCGCGGCCACCATGAACTCGTCCTCCTGTCCCAATAGAAGAGACAGCGCCTGCGTTACTGCGGCGTTTCTGTTTGCGATCGCGATTCTAGTAGCCATAATCCCCACACCCCGTGGCGTCTCCACGATGCCCTATCCGATTAGCTCCGCCTAATTATTCTGTCTTACCACTCTTTGCAGTAAAAGGGTAACGCATAGAGCAACAACTCAGTCAATGTAAGAAAGGTTTTATATGTGTACAAAATAGGCACGGACTGGGTCACGAGCATTAGCCTGGCTACTTCTGAGGTGGTAGGCGAGAAACGTGCCCGAGCCTCGAACTCTGGCACGAGCCGGTCCAGGGCCACCGACGGTGTTTGTCGCTGCCTAGGCAGACAGCACGCTGCCAGCATAATGAAAACGCCCCACGTGCCTCTTAAGACAGTGGGGCGTCTCGCACTTGCGATTCCGTGTCCGCTCAGACTGGACACGGCATGTCTCTCACTGGTACAGGGCCTACTCGCGGCGCCTCAGCTTGGGGTCCAGCGCGTCGCGCAGCCCATCGCCCACCAGGTTGATGGACAGCACAGTCAGCGACAGGAACACGCCGGGGAAGATCATTATCCATATCGCCCGCTGGAAGAACGTGCGCCCCTGCCCAATCATGTTCCCCCAGGTGGGCGTCTCCGGATTGATGCCCGCGCCCAGGAAGCTCAGCGCCGCCTCCGTGAGCATCGCCGAGGCGAACACGAACGTGGCCTGAATGATGACCGGCGCCATGATATTTGGCAGAATGTGAAGCCCCATCACTCGGGGCGCCTTCGCCCCCAGCGCATTCGCCGCCGTAACGAAGTCCATCTCCCTTACGCTCAGCACCGAGCCTCGCACGACGCGCACCATGCGCGGCGTGTCCACCACCGAGATTACGATGATGATGTTGATGAAGTTAGCCCCCAGCGCGGCAATCAGGGCAAGGGCCAACAGCAGCGATGGAAATGCCATGACGCCGTCCATGAAGCGCATGACCACCTCATCGACGCGGCGGAAGTAGCCGACGGTCAGGCCTATTCCTGCTCCCACCAGCGATACTGATATCGCCACCAGAGCGCCGACAGCCAGAGAAATTCGACCGCCGTGCACAGTGCGCGAATAGACATCGCGACCGATATTGTCCGTTCCAAACCAATGACCGGCCGACATGGACTGAAGCCGCGCGAACGGGTCCAGTTCATACGGGCCTATCCTGTCGATAAAGCCGGCGACGAACGCTATGGCGACCATCACCGAGAGAACTATGAACCCCCCAAGCATGTTGGGGTTCTTAGATAGTACTCTCTTCGCTGCAGCCGCGAATCTGCTCAGCCTGACCGACAGTGGCGCTTGAGTCCCCACCGCCGACAGAGCTTGTTCTCGCTGCGTACTCATCGTTTCCCTCTCACCTAGTATCGAATTCTGGGATCGATGTAAACGTAGAGAACATCGACTATCAGGTTGACGACGACGTAGCTTATGGCAACGAGCATCATTGTCGATTGAATGATTGGGAAGTCCCGAAACACCACCGCGTCTACGAGCATCCTTCCCAGGCCGTTGATGGAGTAAACGGTTTCGGTTACCACAACACCCGTTATGACTCCCGCGAAGGCGATGCCCACGATGGTGACTACGGGTATCGACGCCGGTTTCAGCGCGTGCCTCACCATCACGATCCGCTCACGTAGCCCCTTCGAACGCGCCGTCCTTATGTAGTCCTCCCTTAGCACCTCCATCATGCTCGAACGGGTCATGCGCGCCACCAGCGCCATAATGGCTATCGCCACCGAGAACGCGGGCAGCGTCATGCTCCGCAGGAAGTCGAACAACCCTTCCGAAATCGGCACGTAGCCAACCACCGGGAACAGGTCCAACTCCACCGCGAATATGAAGATCAGGATGTAAGCGAGGAAGAATCCGGGCACCGACCAACCCAACACCGCGAAAAGCATCACACCTCGGTCTATGAGCGAATTGGCGTTCCACGCCGCCATTACACCCAGTGGCACACCGACCAGCACCCCCAATCCCAGCCCTAGTATGGCCAGCGAGATAGAGGGCTGGAGCCGCGGTCCAATCAACTCCGACACCTCGAACCCGGAGCGGAACGATGCCCCCATGTTCCCTGTAAAAACGCCCGCGAACCAGTCCCAGAACTGCTTTGGAAGGGGCTTGTCCAGCCCGAGCTGGCGCTCAAGCTCCTTGATAGTCTCCTCATCGGGTCGCTCGTCTTCGTCGCCTATCAGCATCATTACCGGGTCTCCCGGCGCGATTCGCATTATCGAAAAGGTGATTAGCGCGACAAAGAATACCACCGGGATGCTCACCAGTATTCTGCGGGCAATGTATCGCCACATTTGTTGCACCTCCGCCGCCGGGCTGCCGGTGCTCCGTCAGCCCCGAAGCCCCCGTTACGCGATAGTCGGGATTTCCAACTCGTGAATCAGTGCCACGAACGCCGGCACGTCATCGTCGATTACGCTCTGCAGCGCCGCCGTCTGAACGTCCACCCTGGCCGACACGTCCTCGAACACGCCGTGCGACTGCTGCGTAGGCACCCAGTCGGCGCTGGACACCACCGCCGTCAGCGACGCCAGTTTGCCGTTCAGCTTGGTCGCCGTCGCCCTCGTCTCGCCGCCGGAGTTGAACAGAACCTCTTCGACTGCCGTCAGCTTCTCTTCTATCTGCTCTGCGGCATCCAGCACCGGCTCGGCGCCCGACCTGCCCTCCGCCCGGCTCTTCCAACCCGCCACCTGGTCTCTGATAGAGCGCAGCCGCGACACCGAGTCATGCGTCTCGGAGATCTTGTCCCGTATCGCGATGAGCAGGTCGAACTGCGCCTGCAGGTCCTCGTCCGAGCTCTGGACGCCAGCGTCCTTCGCTATCTCGAAGTCCTGCTCCAGCACCTGTCCGCCCGCCTCCAGCCGCACCCGGTACGCGCCCGGCGCGGCCACAGGGCCGGTCAGGCTGACCGCCGCTCGGCCGGTCTGCGGCATCGCCTCGCCCTCCACCTTCCGGGCGTCGGGGTAGCGCATGTTCCAGGTGAATGAGTTGGCTCCCGCATCCGCTGGGACTTCAGGCTCGTCCTCAGACCCGCTGGAGAAGCCCTTGATGACCTCGCCGTCGGAGTCGAGGAACGTCAGCGTGACCTCTCCATCCAGCTTCTCTCTCAGATAGTAACACACCACAACGCCGGTGGGCGGATTGTCGCCCGCGTCAGCGAACTTTCGGACGGACCGGCCCTCCTCGTCCTGTTCGAAGTAGAACGTCGCCGGAACGCCCAGGGCGAGTTGGTAACTCTTTCCCTCGCCGGTGCGCCTGTCCAGTCCCAGGCCCATGGCGGGCGGGAAGCGGTGCGTCGTGCGCGGCTTGAACAGGTGCGCGTCAGACGCTGCGATCTCGTCCGTCATCTGGCGCAGCGGGGTGACGTCGTCCAGAATCCAGAACGAGCGCCCATGCGTGCCCACCACCAGATCCGTGCCCTTGATAACCAGGTCGTAGATGGGCACCACCGGCAGGTTGGACCGCATCGACTGCCACGACCCGCCGTCGTCGAACGACACGTAGATGTTCGTCTCGGTGCCCGCGTACAGCAGCCCGCGCCGCTCCGGGTCCTCCCTGACCACCCAGGTGAAGTCGTCCTCAGGTATGCCATTGACGATCTTCTGCCAGCTCTTGCCGTAGTCGTTCGTCTTGTACAGCAGCGGGCGATTGTCGTCCAGCTTGTACCGCGTCGCCGCGATGTACACCGTCGCCGGGTCGTGCGGCGACACCTCGATCATGGCGATCCTCGTCCACGCCTCCACGTCCGGCGGCGTCACGTTCTCCCAGTTTCCCCCGCCGTCGCGGGAGATGTGGACGTAGCCGTCGTCCGTGCCGGCCCAGAGCAGGTCCTTCTCGTGCTGCGACTCCACGAATGCGTAGATCGTGCAGTACACCTCTGCGCCCCCGCCCTCGGAGGAGATGGGGCCGCCCGACAGGATCTGCTTCTCGGGGTCGTTGCGCGTCAGGTCGGGGCTGATGGCCTCCCACGTGGTGCCGTCGTCCGTCGTCTTGAACGCCACGTTGCCGGTGGCGTACAGCGTATTCGGGTCGTGCGGCGAGAATACGATGGGGTACGTCCACTGGAAGCGGTACTTGTACTGGGCCGGGGCTTCGCCTCCCGACATCTCGGGCCAGATGGTGACTATCCGCACCTGCCCGGTCGAGTGGTCGTACCGCAGCATGTTGCCGCCGCCGCCCGGAGAGCTGCCTATCGAACCGGAGTATACGACGTTGGGATCGTCCGGCTTCACGGCGATGTGCCCGCTTTCGGAGCTCCCCACGGTGTAGTTGTCGCCCCACGGGATCGCGCCCTTCCACGTCTGGCTGGGAGTGCTGATGGCGCTGTTGTCCTGCTGCGTCCCGTACACGCGGTAGGGGTGCTGGTTGTCGGTCGTCACGTGGTAGAAGCACGCGGTGGGCTGGTTGTAGATGGTCGACCAGGAAACGCCGCCGTTGTAGGTCACGGTCGCGCCGCCGTCGTTGCCCTCGATCATCCGCAGCGGGTTGCGCGGGTCTATCCACAGGTCGTGGTTGTCGCCGTGGGGCGTGCCCACGTCAGTGAAAGTTCGGCCGCCGTCGGTGGACTTCCAGCAGTTGAGCGAGAGCGTCCACACCGTCTCGGCGTCCTGCGGGTCGGCGAAAACGTGCGTGTAGTACCACGGCCTCGCCCTGATGCCCTCGTCGGCGGTCAGGTGCTCCCACGTCGCCCCGCCGTCGTCCGACCGGTACAGTCCGCCGTTCTCCTTGTTCTCGACCAGCGCCCACACCCGCCCCGGCCTTGCGGGGGATACGGCAACACCGATCCTTCCTATAAGACCATCCGGCATTCCGGGGTTGCGGGTGATGTCCTCCCACGTGTCGCCGCCGTCCGTGGACTTGTACAGTCCGCTGTCCGGCCCGCCGCTGGACATCTCCCAGAAGGTGCGCTGCCGCTGCCAGATCGAGGCGTAAATCAGCCTGGGATTGTTGGGGTCGATAGAGATGTCTACCGCGCCCGCCTTGTCGCTCTTGTACAGCACGCACTCCCACGTCTCGCCGCCGTCGGTGGAGCGGTACACGCCGCGCTCCTCGTTCGGGCCGAATGCGTGGCCGGACGCCGCGACGTACACCGTGTTCGGGTCGTTCGGGTGAATGCGCACGCGCCCGATGTGGCGGCTGTCCTTGAGGCCCATGTTGCGCCAGGTCTTGCCGCCGTCGGTGGACTTGTACACGCCGTCGCCGTGCGTGACGTCGATCCTGATGCAGGCCTCGCCGCTCCCCACGTAGATGACGTTGGGGTCCGATTCGGAAATGGCGATCGCGCCCACCGATGCGGAGGTGAAGAAGCCGTCCGAAATGTTCTCCCAGTATGTGCCGCCGTCCCGCGTCTTCCAGACGCCGCCGGCGCACGCACCGAAGTAGAAGACGTTCGGATCGCTTGGGTGGCCAGCCACGGCAACGACTCTGCCGCCCCTGTGAGGGCCGATGTTCCGCCACTTGAGCGCGTTCAGTAGACCTGGATCAACCGCCATGCTGAGAGACCTCCCGTGGAGATTCGCGCCGGGTCCGCGCACGAGCGCATAAGGGCGCAATTATGGCAAGGGCTGGCGCCCTCTTCGATCTTGGCGACCTTCGAGAACGTCAGCCCATGCCGATTGATTGCTTGTCGGTTCGTCAGCTAAGGGTTACTTCTTGACTGACACTCCGTAGACCAGCGGATACAGCCAGTTGCCAACGCCCTCGAGCACGTCTGTGCGGTAGGCGCGCGGGTTGGAGAACATGGCTACGTTGCGCGGCCACTCTTCCCAGTACAACTCGTCGTACTGCCTTGTCAGCTCCAACTGCTTGGCGAAGTCCAGCTCTTCGGCGAACTTAGTACGAATAGTCTGGGCCCTGTCTCCGGGGTCCTGCCAGTAGGAGTCGTACTTGCCCTTCGTGTAGCTGTTGGTGTGAGGCCCGAGCGGGTCAACTCCGTTGAAGAAGTTGCTCCAGCCCATGCTCATCTCCCAATCAGACGGCTCCGAAGCGCGCTGCATCTCGCCGCTCGCCGCGGTATCGACCGCCAGGATTTCCGCCGTGAAGCCTATACCTTCCAGCGTCTCCCTGATAACCAGGGCCGCTTCGGGAATGAAGGTGCTGTCAACGGAGATTATCCGCACGTGCTGGCCCTTGACGCCCTCGGCCTCGACTATCGCAGCCGCCCTCTCGGCATCGCCGGAGATGCTCTGGTACTGGTCGCCGTAGCCCTGGGCGCCATCGCTCCACTTGGTTCCGCAGTGGATATAGAACGCGCACTGCTGCCACCACTCCGCGTCTCCGATGGCTGCCGTCATAATGCGGTCAATCGGCAGAGCGATGGCGACCGCCTGGCGCACCTTGGGGTTGTTGAAGGGTTCTTTCCACTGGTTCCAGTTCGTGGTGCCCATGTTCATGCGACCCACGCGCTGCACCTGGATGTCGTTGTTGCCCTGCAGCGTCTTCGCCACGTCCAGCTTGAAGTCGTCCAGGAAGTGGACCTCACCCGTCTGGAGCGCGGCTCCACGGGCAGCGTGGTCGGCTATCGCCAGGACTTCTTGCTTATCGACCAGCACTTCCAGCTTGCCCGACAGGAAGTCGTAAGGTTCGTCCCTGGCCAGGAACTCATCGTTACGGGAAAGGAAGATGCCCTTACCCGGGACCCACTCGTCGAACTTGAACGGGCCAGTACCGATCGCCGTCTTGGTGGCCTCGTCGCCCTTGCCTCCGGCGGGATTCTTCCAGATGTCTTCGTGCATGACTGAGGGCATGTACGGGTCTATCTGGGCCATGATGGTCAGAATGTACGAAGAGGGCTTGTCAAGCGTCACCGTCAAGGTCGTGTCGTCCACCTTCTGGAACATGTGCTCGATGTCAGCCTTGACGCTGTCGCTGGCTTCCTTGCCCGAGAAGCCCCTGTAGTACGAGCGCGAGATGCTGCTCAGCACTGCGTTGCGCTTTATGCTCTCTATGACGTCCTCAACCCTCAGCGGGTCGCCGTTGTGGAAGGTCTTGCCCTCGCGCAGCTTGAACGTCCAGACGGTGCTGTTGTCGTTTGTGCTCCACTCTTCCACAAGCTGCGGCTGGACGTTGAATTCCCCGTCACGGGTGAAAAGCTGCTCGTAGACCTGCCGGCCCACAAAGCCTGTCATGATCAGTCCGGTCGCGTGAGGGTCGACCCATGTGAACGTAGCCGCGTGTCCGACGACCTTCACCGTGCCGCCTTCCTGCATGTGCTCCGGAGCCGCGGTAGGCGCCTCCATAGCCGGCGCCTGGGTGGGCTCAGCCATCATTGCAGTAGGCTGCGCCGGTGCCGCTGTGGGCGGGGTTTCCTCTTCTTCCGCCGAGCTGCACGCCAGCACTACCATCGCCAGTGCGACGATAAGCGCGAGCGGCAGCAATCTTAGTGCTTTCAAACCTAACCTCCTCCTTTGCTTGGCTTTCATCGTTCTCTTCCTCCTACCTGTGACAGCAGTCTTTGTGTATCTCACCTCCGTACTGCTCCAGGAATTAGACCTCGCGTAGCGGTGCCTACTTGAATCGGCATTTATACGGCATTGTTCTTGCCGTGTCAAGTTTCAGTCTCAGTTGAGCGCGTACACCGCCCCGGACCCGGTCGCTGCGTACAACGTCCCGGCGGCGAACGCAGGCGCGCCCACTAACCCGCGTTCCAGCCGGACCGTCCAGAGCTCGGCGCCGGTGAGCGCGTCGAATCCGTAGAGCGCTCCACCAGAGTCGCCAACCACCAGCGTCTTGCCCAGCACCACCGGCGAGCCAGAGACTCCGCCGCTGGTGCGCGCTTCCCACAACAGGACTCCGTCTTCCTGATTCAGAGCAAACACCCTGCCGGAGAGCGCAACAGCGTACACGGCATCATGCGCGACGACGGGCGTGGAGCTGAACTCCTCTCCGCGCTTTCGGAAGTACCACACCGAACCCTTGATAGAGGGCGCCTCGCTCAGCATCCGCCAAGCATAGAGCTGCGTCCTGATCTTCAGGCTGGCCTTCTCGAACGGCAGATCGCGAACCGTCCAGTCCACCGCCCGGACGCGCCCGCCCCGGTCGGCCACGTATCCCAGCTTGCCCTGAAGCACCACGCCGCCCCTCACCGGGCCGGCGGTCTTGAAGTCCATCCGAAACGTGCCCGTATCGCGCCGCAGCGTGTACATCCTGTTGGTCACGTCCGTAAACACCACCGCCTCCTCATTGACCGACGCTCCCGACCGCACCGAGTCGCGCGCCTTGTACCTCCAGCGCAGCTCGCCCGTCTGCACGTCCAGCGCGTAGAGATACCAGTCATTCGAGCCGACGTACACGATCCCCTCGAATATGGTCGGCGGTGAAAGCGACTGCTCCTCGAAGTCGTACCTCCATCGGGGTTCGCCGGAGGCAACGTCCAGTGCCTCGGCGGCGCCGTCCAGCGTGCTGAACACCACCACGCCTCCCGCCGCTGCCGGAGACGCACGCACCGCCGCCCCCAGGTCGCGCTCCCACCTGAGCTCCCCAGTGCGCGCGTCCAGGCACACCGCGCGGCCGCTCTCGCCCGCGACGAACAGGCGCCCCCCGTGGACGACGGGCGAACCGCTCAGGGCCGAGCCTAGATCGAATCGCCACGCGACCTCGGGAACCGCGCGTAAGTCACCCGCCGGATCGTAAGCATTGCGGTCAGGCCCCCGGCTGAGCATCGGCCACGAGTCCGGTGCGGCAACGGCGCTTGCAGACGACGACGGCTGGGAGTGGAACCGCAGCGGGCCATACCAGTCGTAGGCGATGTTCGCGGCGGTGGCCAGCACAATAAGGAGAAACACGGCCAGGACCCGGCTGGTGCGTACCGCACCCAGCGTGGCGCGCGCGATTCGCCTCGGCGACCAGGCGCGGCCTTCGGTCTCCTCATGTGTCCGCCAGTGGAGCAGAGGCCCGCTCCCCCTTGGCGAAGACGCGGCATCGTTCTTTCTCTCGTCGCCCTGTGACTCTGTCCCCATGGCGGCGAATTATACCATTCACGCCTCTCTCCTCATCAGGAGCCGCAACCCTCGCTCACACCCGACCCCCATTCGGGCGCCCGCACCCGAAAGACCGTCACTTTCCCGCGCCACCCGTTCCCGACCGTGCCCCACCCGTTCTCACCCGCGTCCCACCAGTTCCCATTCGTGCGCAATTTCTCCCCACCCATCCACCCCGATCCCCCAATTCCGCCCAGATCCACCGCCTGACTTTCGCGGGGGAGTTTTGTGATGGTGTCGCGAGGGTAGATGTGCGGTTCAGGGTCGGTCGGTTGGCACAGGGGAGGCCGCTGCGATGTTTTGGGCGGCGTGCGACGGTCTCATCGGCGGTGCGGGGAGTGTTTTGGCCGTCTTTCGGACACAGCGTAGCCTGCGACTTCGGTTCAGTCGCCTCGAGTGTGTGGGGACTCTTTGGGAGAGTCAGGCCCCGAGCGGCGTGTTGGCCAGTGCCCGTAGCCTGCGACGCGCGTCGACGAGCAACTCATAGGCAGGGTGCCCTCTGGCGAGACGTATGATGAGGCTCCTTGCGTGTCTGACCACTCGTCCGGCAACGCAGATGATCCCGAAGCGCACCGCTTTCAGACGCTTGCTCACCCACTCTCCTCCCAGCACAAGCTGCTTCATCGCCGAGTTCAGATTGAACGCCAACACCACTATCGCCCACCACGCCGCGTTTACCCCGAACTTCCCCGACGGCAGCCTGCCTCCCGCAAGGTCCTCCTTCAGCACCGAATGCACCTCCTCGCCCTTGCCGCACCTCTGCCTGTACCACCCGATAAGCTCATCCCCGGCCAACTCCCGGTTCGTCACCACTCCCGTCACCTTGTACCAGTTGCCATCCCCCATCTCCATGATGGGGACCGACGACTTCTCCCCTTCCACGTCGAACAGCGGCGGGTTCCTCACAGGCTTCCTTATCGCGATGAAGCGGTAGTCGGGACTGTTCCTGCTGTATCCGGTCCAACTGGTCACGTAGCACACCTCGGCGTACTGCTGGCCGGTGCGCTCACCATCGGTCCTGTACAGGTCGTGCCATTCCTCCTCCTCCACCTCACTCACCGCCGCCCTGAACTCCTCCATCACGTTCACTCCCACACAGAACTCGATCACTCCGAACCGCTCATCCCTCCCCTCCGCGCAGTACTTCAGAAGCTCCTTCTGGTAGCCTGCCGAATCAGACCTCATCATCACCTTGCTCACGCCCGCGGGCAGACACCCAAGCGACTCCTTCAACACTCTCAGCTGCTCGTAGCCCGCGTTCACGTTGCCGTCTCTGAACTCCGAGTGCACCACCAAGTCCGCCTCATGCCAGTAGGTGGTCAGCGGCTGGTACGCCTTGTACTTTTTGTAGCAGTGCCTGGCCTGCCGCTTGTTGGTCCCTATCAGCGTGGCGTCCATGTCCAACGTCGCCTCGGCGTGTCCCGAATGCCTCCCCGCGAACCCCACCAGGTCCGCGTTGACTTTCCCAAGCCCCCTCAGCGCGTCGTTGGCCGCCGGTATGAACGCACCCTCAGGCCGTCTCCCGGCCTCCTCGGCCTCGTCGTGGAAACTGCCCAGATACCTGAACACCGCCGTTGGCGACGGCGCCGCGCGACTCCTGTGTACACGCCACCTGTCGCGCTGCGCCCTGCGCTCTGCGCGCTTCATCCGGTGAGACTCCGCAACCGACACCGCCCTTCCCAGACCCTCGTCCTTCTCCAACAGCCGCAGGTCGTCCACCGACTCCCCTCCGGCCAGGTTCAGCATCATCAGCGCTATCACCATCTGGGCGTCGGTCCATCCCTGCGTGCCCTCTCTCACTCCCACGTGACGGCGCACCGACTCCCCCAATCGCGCCACAGAGGCCAACTCCAGATACGCCGGCAGACCCGCCAACGCCGTCATGCCCGTCGACTCGTTCTCCTCCGCGTAGTGGAAAGGAAGCGTTCCCTGATGCATAATAGTCGCACCTCGTTGGTGATGGCTTGTTGTTGTTCACTACCATCATAGCCGGCTTTAAAGCCGGCTCCAACGAGGCCTTCTTTTGTAACTAGGCGGTGGATTTGGGTTTCACCAACCCTATTGATTCTACAGCACGCCTGTGCTATTTTCTACTCAGAGCCAATCCTATAAGTCCCCTCTCCCTCGATGGGAGAGGGTCAGGATGAGGGTGAAAGGAGGGTGAAAACGGGGGTGAAGACCACCGTAGCGTTTTGCCACATTCCGCGCAATGCGCGTGACGAACCTTAACAACTTGGCTCACAGAAAGTGACATGAACATCAGACCGCCCAGCTACGAATTGGGCGGAATGTAGCAGAACTGAGCAGATTTTTTCGTAAGGCCCTGACTTACGGCCTGGTCTCAGTTGACGACGCAAGACGCCGGTGCTAACGTCAGTGCCACCTTACACGACACGGCCCAGCGTTAAACGGAGGCTTTCCATGGCAGCCATCGACCTCAAGCTATACGACGCCCTCGAGTGGCGATGCATCGGCCCCTTCCGAGCGGGCAGAGTCGTCGCCGTTGCGGGCGACCCCGTCCACCAGGGCACCTTCTACTTCGGCGCCTGCTCCGGCGGCGTCTGGAAGACCGAGGACGGCGGCACCAACTGGCTCAACGTGTCCGATGGCCAATTCAACGTGGCCTCCGTGGGCGCGGTTGCCGTGTCCGATTCCGACCCCAACGTCGTCTACGTGGGAACCGGCGAGTCCTGCATTCGCCAGAACGTCTCTCACGGCGACGGCGTCTACAAGTCCACCGACGGCGGCGCCACCTGGCGGAATGTCGGGCTGGAGCGCACCCGCCACATCGCCCGCGTGCGAGTCCACCCGCAGAACCCGGACCTCGTATACGTCGCCGCGTTCGGCCACGCATACGGGCGCAACCCCGAGCGAGGCGTCTACCGCTCCAAGGACGGCGGCGAGACCTGGGAGCTCGTGCTCCACAAGAGCGACCGCGCTGGTGCCGTGGACATCTCGATGGACGCCAACAACCCCCGCATTCTGTACGCCGCCATCTACCAGGCCCAGCGTTACCCCTGGATACACGAGAGCGGCGGCGAGGACAGCGGCCTGTACAAGTCCACCGACGGCGGCGATACCTGGGAGAACATCTCCTCCCGCCCCGGTATGCCCGAAGGCATCATGGGCAGGATCGGCGTCGCGGCGTCTCCGGCGCGGCCCGGCAGGGTGTGGGCGCTCATCGAGTCCAGCAACGGCGGCCTCTTCCGCTCCGACGACGGCGGAGCCAACTGGGAGCTCCTCACCGACACCGGCGACATTCGCGGCCGCCCCTGGTACTACACCCACATCTTCGCCGACCCCCAGGACGCCGAGACGGTCTACGCCCTCGAGTTCTCGGCCTGGCGCTCCATCGACGGCGGGCGCAACTTCTCGCTCCTTCCGACCCCGCACGGCGACAACCACGACCTCTGGATAGACCCGCGCAACCCGCAGCGAATGATAGAGGGCAACGACGGCGGAGCCTGCGTCACCTACAACGGCGGACTGTCCTGGTCGTCGATCTACAACCAGCCGACCGGCCAGTACTACCACGTCGTCACCGACGACCAGTTCCCCTACCGCGTCTACGGCGCCCAGCAGGACAACCTCACGATGTCCGTCCCCAGCCGCTCTCGCGCGGGCGTTATCGGCGCCGCCGAGCTCTACCAGGTGGCCGGAGGCGAGGCCGGTTTCGTCGCCGTGAACCAGGAGGACTCGAACATCGTCTACAGCGCGCACAGCGGAAGCACCCAGCTCACCCGCTACGACCATGCCACAGGCCAGGCCAAGGACGTTGATCCCTGGCCGGAGGCATCCCGCGCCCAGGGCGCGATCGACCTCAAGTACCGCTTCGCATGGACGGCGCCCATCGTCATCTCCCCGCACGACCAGAAGACCGTCTACATCACCGGCAACCACATCTTCAGGACTCGCAACGAGGGCGATAGCTGGGAGATCATCAGCCCCGACCTCACCCGCAACGACGACGACAAGCTGCAGGTCTCCGGCGGTCCGATTACCCTGGAGGGCGGCACAGCCGAGATCTACTGCACCGTTTTCGCGTTCGCCGAATCGACCGTGACGCCCGGCCTGCTGTGGGCCGGCAGCGACGACGGTCTGGTCCACGTCTCCCGCGACGACGGCGAGACCTGGGAGAACGTCACTCCTCCTGGCATGGGCGAGTGGGCGATGGTCGCGTCCGTGGAGCCGTCTCCCCACGACGAGGGCACCGCCTACGTGGCCGCGCACCGTTACAGGCTGGACGACACCGGCCTCTACGTCTTCAAGACCACCGACTACGGCAAGACCTGGACGTCCATCGCCAGCGGCATTCCCGACGGCGACTTCGCCCGCGTCGTCCGCGAGGACCCGGCGAAGCGCGGCCTCCTCTACGCGGGCACCGAGACCGGCGTGTACGTCTCGTTCGACGACGGCGCGAACTGGAACCCGCTCAGCCTCAACCTGCCCGCTGTGCCGGTCCACGACCTGGTCGTGAAGAACAACGACCTCGTGATAGCGTCCCACGGCCGCTCGTTCTGGATCCTGGACGACGTGTCGCCCCTTCGTCAGATAACCGACGATGTTGACAGCGACTCGGCCCACCTGTTCGCGCCCGGAGCGGCCTACCGCTTCCCGCTGTATCCCGGCTACGTCGCGCCGGAGTATGTCGCCAACCCGCGAACCGGACGCGAATACCAGGGGCCGAACCCGCTGGTGAACACATACGACCAGACCGTTAGCCCCGACGGCGAGGTTACGCGAGTATACCTGGACGGCGGACAGAACCCGCCCGACGGCGCGCTGGTGCGCTACTACCTCGCCGGCGCGCCGGAGGGCGCCGTATCCCTCACGTTCCTGGACGGCGACGGCGCTGAGATAGTGTCGTACTCCAGCGACTCCGACGGTTCGCCGCGTGTCCGCGCCAACGCGGGCATGAACAACTTCGTATGGGACCTGCGTTACCCCGGCCCCACCACCGTCGAGGGCGAGAGCCTGCACGGCCTGTCCTACAACTCCATGTTCGCCGGTCCCGAAGCGCCCCCAGGCGCGTACCAGGTGCGGCTGGACGTGGACGGCCAGAGTATCGTCCAACAGTTCGAGATACGCCCGGACCCGCGCATCGCCACCACGCCGGAGCAGTACCGCGCCCAACACGAGTTGCTCAGCGGCATCCGCGACAAGATTTCGGAAACGCATGAGGCCGTCAACCGCCTGCGCCGCGTCCGCGTCCAGGTCGACGAGTGGGAGCGCCGCGCCGCCGGAGGCTCGGCCGCCGAGCCGGTGGCGGAGGCGGCGGCATCAATCAAGGAGAAGCTGTCCGATATAGAGAGCGAGCTCATCTCCATGCGCAGGCCCGGCAACGGGCGCATGTCGACCCGCCTCAACACCCAGCTCGCCAGCCTGTCCAAGGTCGTGAGCCGCGCGGACGCCGGTCCGACGGAGCAGGCCCTGACCGTTTTCGTGGAGGTGTCGGGCAAGGTCGACACCCAACTCGCCAGCCTCCAGGACGTGATCGACGAGGACGTGTCCCTGTTCTCCAACCTACTCACCGAGCTCGAGGTCCCGGTCATCAACGTACCCCCGGCGTAACCATCGTCCCTTCCCCCTTGATGGGCTGACAAGGGTATGTTTAGGACGTGAGCCTTCCGATATATCCCTTCCCCCTTGATGGGGGAAGGTTAGGATGGGGGTGAAGGTGAATGAAACAAAACCGCCTCTACGACGAGTTCGCCCACATGTGGCCGCTCATCAGCCCGCCGCATCACTACGCCGAGGAGGCGTCGTACTGGCGGGAGGCCCTGCGCGACAAGCTCGGCCCCGGCAGGCACGAAATCCTTGAGCTCGGCGTCGGCGGAGGACACAATCTCTCCCACCTGACGGCGGAATTCGACGCAACCGCCGTCGATCTGTCCGAGAAGATGCTCGCCAACTCCCGGCGGCTCAACCCCGGCGTCGAGCACCACGTAGGCGACATGCGCACCGTCCGCCTTGAACGAACCTTCGACGCCGTGCTCATCCACGACGCCATCGGCTACATGCTCACGGAGGACGACCTGCGTGCCACATTCGCCACCGCCCGCGCCCACCTCAGGCCCGGCGGCCTCTTCATCACCACGCCCGACGACTTCGCCGAGACCTTCCCCGGCACCTGGGTGTCCCACCACAGCGAGAAGCGCGACGACCTCGAGTTCACCTTCATCGAGTACAACTACGACGCCGACCCCGACGACAACACCGTCCAGTCCGTCTTCTTCTACATCTGGAACGAAGGGGGCGAGCTGACCATCGAACAGGACTTCCACGTCACGAGCCTCTACCCTATCGCCACGTGGGAGCGCCTCATGTCCGAGGCCGGCTTCCGCGTCGAAAAGCGCCCGTACCCCGTCCACGAGGACGGGCGAGACGCCTACATGCTTGTCGGCGTGACCTGAGAGCGCCCCACTTGCCCGGCGTGGGAGTCCATAGCTATAATCGCGCCAAACCAACCGAAGTGGAGCGACAGGAGGTGAGGACATGGCAGAGCTAGGCGACATCATCATAGGCGAAGGCCCAATCAAGTTCGGGCTGGAGTACCGCGACGAGCTGAACGACCAGGGGCTGTGCCTGCACGCGCTGGGTGAGGTGGACGGCGAGGACGTCGAGATTCTGCGCTTCGACTGCTTCGACCACGTGCCCCACTACCACTACGGCCCGATGAAGAAGAACGAGCGGCTGTTGCTGGACAAGACCACGGAGGGCGACCCGCTGGAGTGGACGCTCGACCAGCTCCGCAACCGGCTCGGCGAGATGTACTCCCGAGCCGGCTACGAAGACCTCGCGGCCGGCGCCGACACGGACGCGCTGTCCGCCACGCTGGACGAAGTCGAGGCGAAGGCCCGCCAGATGTCCCGCGACAACCGCAGCACCGTCGTCCACAACCGCGGCGACGTAATCGTCGAGGCTGGCCCGGTGCGGTTCGGCATCGAGTTCCGCGAGCTGGCCAACGACCGCGGCGTGGCGATCCACGTGCTCGGCGACGTCGGCAGCGAGGAGCACGAGCTTCTGACGTTCGACTGCTTCGAGGTAGCCCCCCACTACCACTACGGCCCGCGCGCCAAGAACCAGCGGCTGTATCTGGACATGACCACCGCGCCCGATCCGCTACGCTGGGCGCTCGACCTGTTCAGGGGCGGCAAGCTCGCCCCCATGCTCGAGCGGGCGGGCTACCCCGACCACGCCGCCGGCCTCAAGCCGTCGGTGATAGCGACCAGGCTGGACGAGGTAGAGTCCGCGTCCCTGGAGCTGCAGGCCGCCAACGCGAAGTAGCTGGTCCGATCCTGGGGCTGCGCTCCCCGCTGCGTCTACTGTAGCCTGCGCAGCCCCGGTGAGAACACCAGCACGCAAGTCACGGTGGCGATCAGCAGCCCCGAGAGTATGCCAATCGCCACCTGGCCGCCCAGCCAGTCCACCACGACGCCCACGGGCAACACGGCGAGCGGCATCAGCCCGAAGTTCATCATGAACACGCTCATCACTCGCCCCCGGTACTGGTCCTCGGACACTTCCATTATGAGCGACTGGTTCAGCGCGCGCCGTCCCGCGTCGCCCAGTCCCAGCAGCACCATGAAGCCCACGGCCCAGGCGTAGTAAGGAATCGCCGACACCAGCGCCAACGCTATGCCGGATGCGAAGCTGGCGCCAATCAGAATCAGCCCGCGGTTGCGCTTGCCGAGCGACGCGATGTACAGCGAGCCGATGAGCGAGCCGCCGCCCATGACTGCCGTGAGCAGCCCCATCGCCTCCGGGCCGCGCATGTAAATGTCCACCACGAACACAGGAAGCAGAAAGCGGAAGGGTATCGCCAGCAGCGTTGTGGCCAACCCCATGAACAGCAGCGTCCGCACCAGCGGGCTGGCCAGAATGTACGAGAACCCTGCCCGAATCTGCTCCACCGCGCTTCCTGCGCCCCTGCCGGACGTGCCGCGGCCTCCAGGTATGAACATCGTGAATACGACGGACACCAGCCCCAGCGCGGTGATGATGTAGTAGACCCTGTCCGGCCCCAGCAGCGCGTAGGCGTTGCCCGCGATCGCCGGCGCGACGAGCGTGGTCACGCTCATGGCCGCCGCGTTCAGAGCCATCGCGTTCGTCAGCAGGTCCCTGCCCACCATCTGCGGTATGATGGCCTGCCTCGCCGGCCCCATCAGCGCGAACAACACCCCCTGGAGCACCGACGCCGTGAGCAGGTGGTACCACGTCACCGTGTTCGTCGTGATGGAAATGCCCACACCCAGCGCGATGAGCAACGCCCCTACCTGGCCCGCCTGGATGATGCGCTTGCGGTCCACCCTGTCGGCGATCACCCCGCCGAACAGCACCAGGCTCAGCATCGGCACCGAAGACCCGGCGTTGACTATTCCGAGAATCGTTGCGCTGTCGGTGAGGTCGTACACCAGGTAACCCCTGGCGAGCATCTGCATCTGCATACCCGCCATGATCGCCAGTTGGCCCAGCCACAAGAAAAGGAAATGCCGGTTGGACAGCGACCTGAACGAGTTTCGCCAACCGCCTTCATCGCCCGCATCCGGCAGCCGTTGCGTCGTTCCGGCAGCGGCGCGAGAACTCGGCGAACGCGCGTCGCCGCTTGCACCCGCCCTATCGGGAGGCGCTGGGCTGTCGCTATCGTTCATCGAGTCTGTCTGCCATAGAGCACGCGGGGTTTTGGGGAGACGCGAGGCGTCGGGGAATCGTGGGGAAGCAGGTTATGGGCCCGGGCTGCGCGCGACGCTCATTCGCGACTAGCGCGACAGGCGCGCGCAGGTGTTCAACCCGGGCCCGCTTTAACCTGAACGGAGCGATCGCCAGTATGGACACATACTTGCCCACGGCTCGCTCCCCTGCGATGATACCATACGCACCCATCGGTTTGCAGCGGACGCGAGCCGGTGAGTTACACCACAGCCGAACGGAGGTGTGCACCCCGTGGCCAGCACTTTTGGACAATTATTCAGAATCAGCACCTGGGGCGAGTCTCACGGCGACGCGATGGGAGTCGTCGTAGACGGATGCCCGCCCCGGCTGGAGCTATCGGTCGATGACATCCAGAAGGAACTGGACCGCCGCAGGCCGGGCCAGAGTGAGATCTCCACGCAGCGCAAAGAGGGCGACAGGGCGGAGATACTCTCCGGCGTATTCGACGGCCTGACCCTCGGCACCCCCATACTCATCGGCGTTTGGAATCAGGACGCTCGCGGCAAAGACTACGAGCACATGCGCACCAAGTATCGGCCCTCCCACGCCGACTACACCTACGACGCCAAGTTCGGCATTCGCAACTGGAAGGGCGGCGGCCGTGCCAGCGCGCGCGAGACCGTCGGGAGGGTGGCCGCGGGCGCAGTCGCCAGGAAGCTGCTCGCACGAGACTACGGCGTGGAAATCGTCGCCTACGTCAAGCAGGTCTGGAAGCTCTCCGCCGAAGTCGACTCAGACACTGTAACGCACGCGGAGGTGGAAGCGAACATAGCGCGCTGCCCCGATCAGGACATGGCCGTTCGCATGATCGAGCGCATCAAGGAGGCCCGCAAGGACGGCGACTCCCTCGGCGGCGTTGTCGAGGCCGTGGCACGAGGCGTCCCGCCCGGACTGGGCGAGCCGGTGTTCGACAAGCTTGAGGCCGACCTAGCCAAGGCCGTGCTCTCCCTGCCAGCCTGCAAGGGGTTCGAGGTCGGCTCAGGCTTCGGCGGCATCACCATGACCGGCTCCGAGCACAACGACCTCTTCTACAACGACTCGGGCCGCATCAGGACCCGCACCAACCGCTCCGGCGGCATCCAGGGCGGCATCAGCAACGGGGAGAACATCGTCATTCGCGCGGCATTCAAGCCCACCGCGACCATCATGCGCCCGCAGGAAACCGTGGACGCGGACGGCAACCCCACCGTCCTCGAGCCCCGCGGCCGCCACGACCCCTGCGTGCTGCCGCGCGCTGTGCCCATAGTCGAGGCGCAGATGGCGCTCGTGCTAATCGACCACGCCCTGCGCCAGAGAGGCCAGACCGGCTCCCATTAGTCCCTTCTCCCCTGGTGGGAGAAGAGCCTGCCCTGAGCTTGTCGAACGGGTTAGGATGAGGGGGAATGGCGATTCCAGCTCTGGCCCGCATTCGATGGCTAGCCCCTACACCACCGCCGACGTGCCGCCGTCGATGTTGATGGCCACTCCGGTGATGTAGCTGGCGCGGTCGGACGCCAGGAACGCGATAAGCTCACCCGCCTCATCGGCCTCGCCCACGCGCCCCAGCGGAACGCGACTCCCCATCTGGTCGTACCACTTGTCCAGCGTGAGCTCTGGGTGTTCGGCGTTCTGCTGCTCCCAGCGACGCTCGTGCTGACCGCTCTTGATCAGCCCGATGCAGACCGTGTTGACCAGTATGTTGTCCGCGGCGTAGTCCTTGGACATCTCCTTCGTCAGCGCGATGCCCGCCGCGCGGCTCACCGACGTCGGCACGGAGTGCGCCGCCGGGGCCTTGCCGCCTGGCGTCGTTATGTTGATGATGCGCCCGCCGCCCTGCGCCTTCATGTGCGGTATCGCCAGCCGCGAGCACCGAATCGCGCCGAACACCTTCAGTTCGATGTCGTATCGCCACGTCTCGTCCGACACGTTCTCGAAGTACGCCGCGGAGGATGTCCCCGCATTGTTCACCAGTATGTCGATGCGCCCGTGCGTCTCGATCAGCCGATCGAACAGCGCCTGAATCTGGTCCGGGTCCGTAACGTCCGTCGGAACGGCCATCACGTCGCCGCCCGTCTGCTCCTTGATCTCAGCGGCGGCCCGCTCTAGCACGTCGGCCCTGCGAGCGCATATGACCACTTTCGCGCCCTCCGACGCCATCACCTTCGCCGCGGCTTTCCCGATACCGTCGCTGCCGCCCGTGACGAGCGCCACCTTGTCCTTAAGTCCCAATTCCATCTATAGCCCTCCGTCTTACTTATTGTCGATTCTCTCTTGCCTATGGTCTAGTCCGTGCCTCAAGGCGCGCGACTAACCCGCCTCTGCTGCCCGAGCATCCTCCAGCGCGTACGCCTCGTCCAGCAGGTCTGTCACGTACACCGTCCTCGCCGCCAGCCCCTCACGCCTCGCGCCGTACTGAAGCTGCATCACGCAACCCGGATTAGCGGTCGCCACCACGTCCGCGCCGGTCTCTCGCACCGCGGCCATCTTCGTTGCCAGCACCCGCAGCGACGACTCCCGCTCCGTGATGGTGTAGGTGCCGCCCGCGCCGCAACACTTCGAGGCGTTGGGCAGTTCAACGAACTCCACGCCCGGAATCGACCGCAGCAGCAGCCTGGGTTGGTCCGTGACACGCTGCGTGTTCGCCAGGTGGCACGAGTCCTGGTAAGTGACGCGGTAGTCCAGGCTTGCCGTCGGCGGCTCGAATGGAAGCTCCACCAGGAACTCGTGGATGTCCTTTACCATCATGCTCAGCCGTTCCGCCTTTCCGGCGTAGCCGGAGTCGCGCCTCAGCAGGTGGCCGTACTCCTTCATGCGCGTCCCGCATCCGGCGGAAGCGACCACCACCGCGTCGACACCCGCGTCCAGAAACTCGTCGATGTTTCGGCGCGCCAGGTCTCGCGCCGATTCGAGATCGCCAACGTGCGAGCTGATCGCGCCGCAGCACACCTGCCCACGCGGCACCACCACGTCGCAGCCGTTGCGGGCCAGCACCCTGGCCACCGCCGACATCTGTGGTCCGTTCACCATGGGCATGACGCAGCCGGACAACATCGCGACCGTGGCGCGGCGCGGCCCCTGCGCCGGGATGACCTGACCCGCCGCCTCGAAGCGAGCGCCCTCGATTGCCGGCAGCGAGTTCTCGAGCTCCGCCAGGTTGCCCGGCAGCACCCTCAGCGCGCGGCTCTTTCTCAGCAACGACTGCAGGCCTGAACGCTGGTACACGCTCAACGCCCCCACGACGAGGCCGAGCCGGCGCCGGTTCTCCATCACCGCCGGCACCACCCTCGCCAGCATACCGCTCTTTCGCCGGCGTTCCACCTGGCTCATGGTCGACTCGATGAGATGGCCGTAGTTGACTCCGGACGGGCAGGCGACCTCGCAGGCGCGGCACTGTATGCACATGTCCCAATGGCGGACGACGCCGGGCGTGATGCCGATTCTCCCCTCGTTGACCGCCTTCATCAGCGCGATCCGCCCGCGCGGAGACTCCGTTTCCAGCCCGGTCTCGAGATAAGTTGGGCACGCCTGCAGGCAGAAGCCGCAGTGCACGCACCTGTAAAGCTCGTCCTCGTCCGGGGCGTCCGGTCCCGCGAACGACAGTCCCGGCGCAACGTTTTCGTGATCGGCCATCAGATACCGCCCGCGAACCTGCCCGGGTTCAGAATGGAACCCGGGTCGTACTGCTCTTTCATGCGCCGCATCACGTCAAGCGACTCGCCCACGTCGTCCCACACGTCCATCGCCGCCTTGACCCTCGGCGGACAGCGCTCGATCACCAGCCGCCCGCCCATTTCGCGCACCAGCGCGCGCGCGCCGGACACGGACTCCCGGATGCTATTCTCCGATTGTCCTTCTTCGCCCTCGAACCAGAAGATCGAAAGGCCGCCATAGCCCGGCTGTGCGATGACCGACGGCGCCACGGACTCGTCCGGTGTGGTCCTGGCAACGCTTTCGAGCAAAGGGGCCAGCGCCGTGGGGAGTACGGAAACGCGCGCCGCCGCCAGCGCCTCCGTCTCCGCATCCCATCCGAAGTCCGCCAACCTACGCCAAAGCATGGCCGCCGCGTCGCCCTCCACGGTGCCGACGTCTACCGCACCTGCCTCCCGGCACATCTCCGCACAGTCCCGGAGCTGGCGCTCCAGCGAGCGCGCCCGCCCGCCCAGCCTCACAGCGGCCACGAATTCCGCGCTTGCGTCCAGCGCATCTGACCGCTGGCTCACCGACCCGTCGAACGCCGCGAGCGAAAGCGGAGTTGTATGGCCGTGATAAATTCCCATGCCGGCTTCCATGCAATTCTCCATGCTTCGGAAGGACGCGACGAGGGTACGCTCCTGGCGCGGCAGCGGCGTGAGCTTGAATGACACCTCGCCGATTACGCCCAGTGTGCCAAGCCCCCCAAGGTGAAGCCGGGCCATGTCGTAGCCGCTCACGTTCTTCACGACCTCGCCGCCGCTCTTCACGACCGCCCCACTCGCCATCGCCACCTTCATACCGATAACCAGGTCCCGTGCGTTCCCGTACTGCCATCGAAGCAGGCTTGATGCCCCCGATGCCAGCGTACCGCCGATAGTGGCGCGACCAGGCAGTGGGGGATCCAGCGCCAGGAACTGGCCGTGGGGGGCGAGCGTCTCCTGGAGCCTTTCGAAGGTTGTACCGGCTTCGACAGTCAGCGTCAGGTCGCCTGGGTTGTGAGCGACGACCCCGTTCATCCCGCTCAGGTCCACCACCGCGTCGAGCCGCCGGATCGGATTGCCCAAGGTCATGCGCGTACCGCCGCCCCGGGGCGCTGTAGCCAGCGACTGGCTGCTGAGATACGCCAGGAGAGACCCGAGCTCGCGGATGTCCTCCGGGCGGAGCAGAGTCTCCGGACGCAGGCCGTCGATGTCGTAGGCGTCGGAACCGGACGGCACCCGCTCGAACGCCTGCGTGTGAATGCCGGACATGCCCGGAGCCGCCCAGCCGCCTATATCCAGGCGTCCGCGCCGGCCCTGGCGATCGCAGCCGAGCGTGACAGGTCGGAGCAGGACGCCCCGGTGGGGAATATCTTGGCCGGATTGAACATGTCGTTGGTAGCGAACGCGGGCTTGAGCCGCGCCATGGCCTCCATGTCGTCGTCGGTGAACATCAGGGGCATGTACTCCTGCTTCTCCAGCCCGATGCCGTGTTCGCCCGACAGCACGCCTCCCGCCTCCACGCACACCCGCAGAATCTCTCCGCCCACGTCCAACACACGCTGCGTCTCGCCCGGCTTACGCTCGTCGAACAGCACCGACGGATGCAAATTGCCGTCGCCCGCGTGCAGCAGGTTCGCGATTGGGAATCCCGACTCGGCGGACAGCTCGCGCACTCTTCCCAGCACCTCGACGAGCTTGGTGCGCGGCACCGTCCCGTCTACGAGGTAGTAGTTCGGCGCCAGCCTGCCGAGGGCGCCGAGCACGCCCTTGCGTCCCGACCACAGCCGCTCGCGGTCGGCGGCGTCCGTAGCGGTGCGTATCTCCATCGGACCGTAGCGTCGGCAGACCTCCTCAATCTCCTGCGCCTCTTCCTCGACCGATTCGAGCAGGCCGTCTACCTCCACCAACAGCACCGCCCCGGCGTCGGCGGGATAACCGGCGTGCACCGCCTCCTCGGCGGCCTGAATGCACAGGTCGTCCATCATCTCAATGGCCGCCGGCACGATTCCCGCCCCTATGATTCCCGACACGGCCGCGCTCGCGTCGTCGAGGTCCCTGAAGACCGCGAGAAGCGTCTTCACCGCCTCCGGCTGCCTCAGCAACCGCACCGCGACCTTGGTAACGACACCTAGCGTACCCTCCGAGCCAATGAGTACGCCGCGCAGGTCGTAACCCGGGTTCTCGCGGGTCTTTCCGCCCATCCACACTACCGATCCATCCGCCAGCACGACCTCCATGCCGAGCACGTGATTGGTGGTTACGCCGTAGGCCAGGCAGTGCGGGCCGCCGGAGTTCTCGGCCACGTTGCCACCGATGGTGCATGCGCGCTGGCTGGAAGGGTCCGGGGCGTAGTAAAGGCCGTGCTTGGAGACGGCGGTTGTCAGTTCCAAGTTGACGAGACCCGGCTCAACGATGGCGACCCGGTTGTCGACGTCCACTTCCAGGATGCGAGTCATCCGCGTGAGCGCGAGCACTATGCCGCCTGTTTCGGCGATGGCTCCCCCGCTCAGCCCGGTGCCCGCTCCCCTGGGGATGATGGGCAATCCGTGGCTGGCGGCCAGCTTGACGACGCTCGAAATCTCGTCCACGGTCGAAGGGATTACGACGGCCAGCGGCATCGCCCTGTCCACCGAGCCGTCATACTCGAAAACGATGATATCTTCCGGCGTGTGGATGACGTACTGTTCACCCACGACTGCCTTCAATTCGTCTATAAGCGATTGGCCGTCCGGCATTGTGCCTCCCCGCTCTATGGCGCCCTCCCGCGGTGGACGTATGATAGTTGATTGGGGTAGCTGCCGCAATACGAACCTGAGCCACGAGCCCGTGTCAGCTTAGCCAGTGCCCCTTAATTCGTCGTTCCCGCGAAGCCTGTCCCCGTGAAAACGGGGAACGGGAAATCAGCGGGGCAGGGCCATTGACACGTCCAGCACATCCGTGCTACGCTCCCTTCATCACAAACGACCGGTCACCGGCCACCAACGTAACAACCGTGACAACAATCCGTCAGATAAATTCCCGTCCAACCGAAAAACGTTCCATCCGCAGCCCGAAATGCCAACCGCCCAGCTACGAAATCTGAGGAGATAAAACAAAAGAAACGAAACGGGACACTTTTTTCTAGCTTGTTTGTCCCACCCGGCAGTTTGGCCACTGCCTCTGCCCGGATGCTACTCCGCTTGGTAGCCCGTCACCCGTCCACCCCCCATCCGCTTGTCCCCTCTCCCTCGATGGGAGAGGGCTAGGGTGAGGGTGAAGATGGGGGTGACGTCAGCGAAAAGCCGTCCGGGACCCGTACCGCGCACGCCGCCAGGCCGGCGCGGAGTTCCGGTCCCGGTTCCGCATCACCTTGCCGACGGCGTCCCTGGCCCAATCACGCGGCAGCAGGTCGAGAGGTGCTGCGCGGCCTGTCTTTCGTGGCCGCCGCGCAAGCCAGTCCCGGCCCTGCCGCGCCGCCACTTCCGCTTGCCCCCTCTCCCTTGATGGGAGAGGGCTGGGGTGAGGGTAAAGCCCGGATGGGGGTGCCGCTCACCCGCGATCCTTTAACAACTTAATCGGTATACCAGCGCCGAGTTGAACGACCTCGCACCGACTGGGCCGATACAGGTTCCGAGCTACCACGCCGAGCGCTTTGTGTTATCTTTTAGGCTGCCGCGCGGTGTTGCAGTCATTCTGTAGGCGGAGGCCGATTTGGCAACTTCCTCTACTCAGAATCCACGCTATGAGGTGGACGAAAGCCCGACTTGGCTCGCCTCCGTCGGGTACGGCGCGCAGTTCAGCCTCATCGCCTCGGCAACGCTGCTGGTCACGCCTGTAATCGTGGCGCAGGCCGCCGGAGAAGACCCGGCCTATTTGACCTGGATGGTTTTCGCGTCGCTGTTCGTGATAGGCGTCTGCACCATCATCCAGGCCAGAGCGATTCGGGTGGTCGGCGCCAGAGCGCTGGCCCCCATGTTCACCGCCGCGTTCTCCATCCCTTTCTGCATCACCGCCGTACAGGATGGCGGGCCGATTCTGCTCTCTTCGCTCGTACTGGTAACAGCGGCGACCCAGTTGGTCATCGCCAAGTGGCTGTTCATACTGCGCCGGATAGTCACGCCCATTGTTGGCGGCACCGTCATGATGATTCTGTCCATTACGCTCGCGTCGGTGGTGTTCGACCTGCTTGACACGGCGTCTCTGGCGAACCCCAAAGAGGCCACCTCCACCGCGTTCGTAACCCTGCTGGTCGTTGCCGCGCTGTCGTTGCGTGGGTCCAACGTGCTGCGGTTGTGGGGACCGGTGGCAGGCATAGTGGCCGGCTGCGTTTGGGCCGCTGTTGTCGGCATCTACGACCCGACGATTGTTATCGACGCCGCCTGGGTGGGGCTCCCACGCGAGTGGCCCGGCCTCGACTTCGAGTTCGGCTTCCACTTCTGGACCCTGCTTCCATCGTTCGTTTTCCTGGGCTTGATAATCTCCATCCAGACCAACGGCGCCGCGATTAACCTGCAACGCGCCTCCCAGCGCAACGTTCAGGCGGTCGACTTTCGGAAAGTACAGGGCTCTATGGCCGGGAGCGGCGTTACCAACCTGCTGGCCGGGCTGTTCGGCGCCGTACCGAACATAATCAACCCAGGAGTCGGATCGTTCATTCAGACAACCGGCGTCGCCTCCCGAAGAGTGGGCTACTGTATCGGCCTCATCTTCATAGCCGTAGCCCTGGTGCCGAAGCTGTCGGGACTCTTCAGCACCATTCCCGGCCCCGTGATGACCGGATACCTGCTGATCGTAACGGGCACCCTCTTTGTGGAGGGCGCGCGCACAGTCATACAGGGAGAGCCGGACTCTCAGAAGCTCATCGCCGCGGGAATGTGCTTCTGGATCGGTGCCGCCTTCCAGTTCGGACTCTTCCACCTGCCCGACCTCGGACCTGTGTGGGCGGCCCTCTTCAAAAGCGGAATCACCACTGGCGGGCTGGCCGCGGTGGCGATGATACTCTACCTCGAGTTCACCAATCCTCGCAGGATGCGCTTCCACTCGAAGCTGGACATCGACGCGCTCCCCGAACTCAACGAGTTCATCGAACGCTTTGCGGCTCGCAGAGGCTGGGACGCCAGGATGAAGGAGCGGCTGGGCCAGGTCGCGGAGGAGACGCTGCTTATCCTTGCCCCGCTGGACCTGGAACTCGACCTCGACCCGGAAAATCTGGACGCCCCGGACGCTCTGGACGCCTCGGACGAGCCTACGGTAGAACGCAGGCTCGTAGTTGTGGCGTCCAGCGACCCGGACGGGGCCGACCTCGAGTTCATCGGCAGCGGCGGCGACGCCAACATCGAAGACCAGGTGCGCCAGCTACAGCAGCACGACTCCGAGCCGCCGGAAGAGAGCGAAATGTCGCTTCGCCTGCTGCGCGGGCTGTCTTCGTCGGTGCGCCACCACCAGTATCACGACACGGACGTAATAACCGTGCGCGTAACCCCTCCCGCCTAGCTGGCGTCGAACTGAGTGTTTGCCGCCAGCTTCCGGAACCGGCTCGCCAGAAGCGCGTGTTCCTCCTCCTCCAGTTCGGGGTCTTCGTCCAGCAGCCGCTGCGCCTCCAGACGCGCCAGCGCGAGCAGACTCTGGTCGCCGGGGCGCGCAACACGCAGGTCCGGCAGTCCGCTCTGGCGCGTCCCCATGTAATCGCCCGCTCCTCGCAGCCGCAGGTCCTCCTCGGCGAGCGCGAATCCATCCTGGATTCGTTCCATCAGCTTGAGCCGTTCCCTCGCGTCCTGTCCCGGCGCGTCCGCCAAGAGCAAGCACTGGCTCCGGTGGGCGCCACGGCCCACGCGTCCCCGGAACTGGTGAAGCTGCGCCAGCCCGAACCTGTCCGCGCCGTCTATCAGCATCACCGTCGCGTTGGGCACGTCGATTCCAACCTCCACTACCGGAGTCGTGACCAGCACGTCATACTCGCCACGCTGGAACTCCTCCAGCACCATCTCCTTCTCGCGCAGCGGCATCCGCCCGTGCAGCAGCCCCAGCCTGAGGTCCGGAAACACGGCTGTCGACAGCCGCTCGTACTCTTCCACGGCCGCTCTCGACTGGATCACCTCGGACTCCTCAACGAGCGGGCACACGACGAACGCCTGCCTGCCCTGCTGGACCTCGCGGCGCAGGCCCTCGTATGCCGCGGCGCGTCGTTCCGGGGCCACCAGCACCGTTCGCACCGGCTGGCGGCCCGGCGGCAGTTCGTCGATAATCGACGTGTCGAGGTCGCCGTAAACCGTCAGCGAGAGCGACCGCGGTATCGGCGTGGCCGACATGGCAAGCATATGCGGCCGGCCGCCTTTGCCGCGCAGCGTCGCACGCTGCATAACGCCAAAGCGGTGCTGCTCGTCCACCACTGCCACCGCGAGCCGCGGCATGTCCACGCTATCCTGAATGAGCGCCTGCGTGCCTATCACGATGTCCACCTCGCCGTCCGCGATGCGTCCATGCAGGTCGTCCTTGGCTCGCTTGCGTAAACTCCCCAACAGCAGCGCGACCACGACCGGCCGCCCAAGCGTCGGCACCTCCAGGCTGGCGACGTTCTCGTCCAGCGTGGGAACTTCGTTCCCGGCGGACAGCATACGCGTAACGCTCAGGTAGTGCTGCTCCGCGAGAATCTCCGTCGGCGCCATCAGAGCCCCCTGGTAGCCGTCGACCACGGCCGCCAGCAGCGCCACCGCGGCCACGACGGTCTTCCCGCTCCCCACGTCGCCCTGTAGCAGTCTGCTCATGGGCCGGCTGTCCCGCAGGTCGCGCAGAATCTCGTCGAGCGCCCTCGACTGGGCGCCCGTCAGCCGGAACGGGAGCGACTCGACAAACGCCGAGAGCCTCGCGAAGTCCGCCGCCAGCGGTATCCCGTCGACCTCGCGCCAGCGCATCCGGCGCGACAGCACGGCGAGCTGCATTGCCAGCAGCTCGTCGAACGCCAGCCTGCTTCGCGCGTTCGCGTACTGCTGGGCGGTGTCCGGAAAGTGCATCTGCGAGATGGCGTCGCGTGCGCCCATGAGCCCGAGCCTCTCCCGCATGGCCGGCGGCAGCGGGTCCTCCACCAGGCCCAGCGCCGCGTCTAGGGCCTCCTTCGCCATTCGTCTCGCCGTGCGCTGGTACAGGCCCCTGGTCAGCGGATACACCGGCACCAGGCGGCCGGCGTGCACGAGGTCGTCGCCCTCACTCAAAATGTCGTAGTCGGGATTCTCGAATCGAGGACTTCCCCCGAACACGCCCACCCGCCCGCTCAGCGCAACCCTGGTTTCCGGCCTGAGGCTCTTCGCCAGCCACGGGCTATTGAACCACACCGCGCGAAGGTTGCCGGTGTCGTCTCCGAGCACAGCCTGGGTGGACTTGCGGCGCGGGTCTCGCCCTCCAAGCCTGGCCTCCCAGACGGTTACGACGGTCGTCTGTTCCTCGCCCGGGACCAGTTCGTTCACCTTGCGGATGTTCGCGTAGTCGAGATGTCGCAACGGGAACTGGTATAGGAGGTCTTCGACTGTGGCGACCCCGAGTTTTTCCAGTTTTGGAAGCTGGGCCTTGGTTACGCTGCGCAGGCGGGACACGTCGTCGGTTAGCGCGACCTTGACCGGCGCGGGCGGCGTGCGTGGGCGACGCGGCCGAGCGGGTGCCGGGCCGGGAGACGTAGGACGATCCCCGGCCGATGTGGCCGAGCGCGCGTCGGGCCGCGCAACAGCTTGCGAAACCGGACCGCCCGCGGGGGGCGACTTCGCGATGTTTCGCATCACGTCCCCCGCCCATTCGCGGCGCTGGGCGGGCGACATGCCGGCGTAATCTGGGAGATGGCCTACTGCAGGCGTCAACTCGTCGGAGGCAAGTTCGAGGAACTTGTTCAGACCGCCCGTAACTACCTCGTCGGCGAACCCCTTCCTGGCCTCGAGGCGCAGGATATTCGCCAGGATCTGCAGCTTGGTGCGACCGCCGGGCCTCGTAGCCATAAGGGTGTACGGGTGAGACGAAGGGACGCTTCGTCCGCGGCGGACCTTCTAGCGCGGCCTAGTCAACAGGGCGAGCCCGACGGAATTGGGACCGACGTATACGCCAAGCACAGGCCCCATCCTGGCTATGACGGGGCTCTTGCCGTCAGGCAACGCTTCGTCCAGTGCGCGGATCAGGCCATCTAATCCGGCGTCGCTGGTGGTGTACATAACGCTCGCCTCTTCCAACGTCCCCTGCTGCTCGGCAAACTCCCTCATCTTGGCCAAGCCTTTGGCGCGGGTCCTCTCCTTGCCAAACTCGTGCACCAGGCCATCCTGTACAGTGATTATGGGCTTCACTTTGAGAAGCGTGCCCACCATGGCCCGAGCGCGGCCGATCCGCCCGCCCTTCTGAAGGTACTCCAGCGTATCCAGCAGTCCCAGCATGTGTGAGCGCGCAAGCGCGTCCTCCGCCGCGCCAACCACCCCGGCAACGTCCGCGCCAGACTGCGCCGCCCGGGCGGCGGCGAGCGCCACCAGGCCCTCCCCCATCGACGCCTGAAGCGAATCGACAATCTCGACAGGGCACGATGCGGCTGTCTGCTCCCTGGCCTGCACCGCCGAATTGTATGTGCCGCTGACCTTGGAGGAGCACGTCACGCAGACGATTCCGTCGGCATTCTGCCCGACACTGTCGAATACCTGTACGAAGTCGCCCACTGAGGGTTGGGAAGTGGTGGGAAGCGTCGGACTGCTGGCGAGGCGCTCGAAGAACTCGTCCGTGGTAATGTCCACGCCGTCGGAAAACTGCTCTGTGCCGAACAGCACCTTGGCGGGAACGATCGAAATGTCGAGCTCCGCGGCCAGTGCGGGGGGCAGGTCGCTGACGCTGTCGGTGACAACTCTTACAGCCAAGATCACTCCTTTTGTGGCGGGAATCGACCGCCCACCCTGGGGGCGGCGCTACTCTATCGAGACGACGTAGTGGTAAAAGGGCTGGCCGCCGTCGACTATCTCCACCTCCGCACCCGGAATCGCCGCTTCAACGGCGGCGGCGGCCTGCTCGGCTTCGCCCTCTGGCGTAGGGTCGCCGTAGTAAAGCGTCACCAGGTGGCCCTCCTCGACCTCTGCCCTATCGAGCAGCGCGACTAACACGTCCTGGGGCGCGTCGCCGGCGGCGACCAGCTCGCGGTCTAGGATGCCGATCACTTGGCCTTCTTCAACAGCGACGCCGTTCAACTCTACCTGCCGCACGGCGAGGCACACCTCGCCGGTGCGAACATTCGAGAGGGCCTGTTCCATGTCCACGGCGCTCTCGTTTGTGGGCTTGTGCGGATTGAACTCCAGCATGGCCGCCACACCCTGGGGTATGGACGTGGAGGGCACGACGTGCATGCTCTTCTCCGTAATGTCCACAGCCTGCCGGGCGGCCTGCACTATGTTGGCGTTGTTCGGCAGGAAGATGACGCTGTCGGACGGCGCCGCCGCTACGGCCTCCAGTATCTCGCCGACGCTGGGGTTCATGGTGTCGCCGCCGGCCAGGATGCCAGCCGCACCGATGCTCCTGAACACCGCCTCGATGCCCTCGCCTCGCGCCACCGCCACGATGGCTGCGGGAGCGTCCGATACTGCCGGCGCGGCCTTCTCGCGCCTGTCAGCGTAGAACTCGCGGTGCTGCTCGTCCATGCTCTCGATCTTCACCTGGCTGAGCGTTCCAATCGAGACGGCGAAGCTGATCACCGGCCCCGGGTCTTCGGCGTGGACGTGCACCTTCAGCGCCGCCGCGTCCCCTATCACCACCGTGGACCGCGCCATCTCGTTCATTCGCTCCCGCACGCCGTCCGAGTCCAGACCTTCTCCTTCGATCAGAAGCTGCGTGCAGTAGCCAAACTCTTCCTCTTCCACTGCCTCGAGAAACTCGTCGGACACGGTTCCCGCGTCCTCCCCGACTCCTACGGCCTCCGGAGGTGGCAACTCCTCCTCCGCAAGGGTCTCCTGAGCGGCCCACGTGCGCAGCCCCTCGAGAATTACGAGGATTCCGTGTCCGCCGGCGTCCACCACTCCGGCCTGCCGCAACACCGGCAGCATAGTGGGAGTCAACGCCACGGCGCGGCGGGCGGCTTCGCTCACCGGCGCGAGCAGGGCGGCCATGTCCGGCGAGTCCTCGGCCTCGAGAGCAGCGTCGGCAGTGTAGCGAAGCACCGTCAACATAGTGCCCTCTCGCGGCTGCCCGACCGCCTTGTAGGCGAAGTCGCGAGCGAGTCCCAGGGCGTGGGCGAACTCTGCCGGTCCGAAGTCATCGGCGTCGTCCAGCCCCGCGGCGAGTCCCTTGAAGAACTGCGACAGTATCACGCCGCTGTTGCCTTTCGCGCCCCAGAGCGCACCCCGGGCCATCGAGGCGGCAACCTCGCGCGCCGAAACACCCTCATCCTCTGCGGCCTGCGAAAGAGTGTCGGCCAGCGTAAGGTACATGTTGGTGCCGGTGTCGCCGTCAGGAACGGGGAACACGTTCAGCCTGTTGAGCAGGCCGACGTTGTGTCGGAACACTTCGACGGCGGCGGCGAACATCGCTCGCAGATCCCCGCCGTCGCAGCGTGTAGTGGTGCCGAGTTGCTCAGTCATATGGTGGCCTGTATCCCTGTCCGGACAGCCAGTTGACGGCGCCCGCTACGCGCATCATTAGTGACCCAGCCGTGACGTTGATGAAAGCGATTCGCTGTGCTAAGGTTTAACGACGGCCCCAATACTAATTGAACACCCATTGAGTGTCAAAGGTGAATCATGGCAAGGTGTGAGGTCTGCAACAAGTCCGGTCAGTCGGGAAACAACGTCAGCCACTCCAAGCGGCGCACGCGCACGCGCTGGATGGCTAACGTTCAGAAGGCCACGATTAGAGTCGACGGCCAGCCTCGCCGCGTCAAGATTTGCACCCGCTGCCTGAGGAGCCACTACAAGGTAGCCGCGCGGGGATAGGCTATTGCGCCACACGGCGTGTCTCGTCCCCCTTTAGCCCGACTTAAGCGTCGTAAGCCAGGCTCGGCCGTATCCAGCGCTCCACTTCCCCCACGTCCATGCCCTTGCGCCGCGCGTAATCCTCCACCGCGTCGCGTCCAATTCGCCCAACGCCGAAGTACCGCGAGTCCGGGTGGGCGAAGTAGAATCCGCTCACCGACGCAGCCGGCCACATGGCGAAGTTCTCGGTAAGCTCCACACCTGCGGCGCGTTCCGCGTCCAGCAGGTCGAACAGCAGGCGCTTTTCGGTGTGGTCGGGGCACGCCGGATATCCCGGCGCCGGGCGTATCCCCTGGTACTTCTCCTTGATCAGCTCGTCGTTTGTCAGCCGCTCCTCACTGGCGTACCCCCACAGCTCTCGCCTGACGATCTCGTGCATACGCTCTGCGAGCGCCTCCGCGAGCCGGTCCGCCAGCGCCTTGGCCATAATGCTGCCGTAGTCGTCGTGCTCACGCTCGAGGGCGTCCGTGAACTCCTGTAGACCGATTCCCGCCGTCACCACGAACAGGCCCATGTGGTCCGCAACGCCGCTGTCGTCGGAGGCCACGAAATCCGCCAGGCACAAATTGGCGGCGTCGGAGCCGGCTCTGGAGCGCGTCCTGTCGGTCTGCTGCCGCAGGAAGTGGAACTCAGTCAGAGTGCGACTCCGTTCCTCATCTTCGTATAGCACCACGTCGTCGCCGTTCGACGCCGCGGGCCAGAACCCTACCACGGCGTTGGCGGTCAGTATGCGCTCGTCGACGATGCGCCTTAGCATCGCCTCAGCGTCGTCCAGAAGCGAGCGGGCTTCCTTGCCGTAGACGGGACTGCTGAGGATGTCGGGATAGCGCCCCCTCATCTCCCAGGTCGTGAAGAAGGGCGTCCAGTCGATGCGCTCGACCACATCGTCCAGCGGATAGTCTCGAAAGGCTCTGGTTCCGAGGAAGGATGGCGGTGGCGCGGCGTCCGTCCAGTCGAGCTCCGGGCGTCGCTGCCGCGCCTCGCGCAGCGGCAGCAACCGAGTCCGCTGGCCCCGAGCGGCCCTCTCGATCCTGATCCGCTCGTAGTCCGCCTTCACCTCCACGGCGAATTCGTCGCGCGCCTCCGGGTTCATCAGTCGTCCCATCACTCCCACGGAGCGCGAGGCGTCCTTCACGTGCACCACCGGGTGCGGATACTCTGGATCGATCCGCAAAGCAGTGTGGGCGCTGGACGTGGTCGCGCCGCCGATGAGCAGCGGAAGGCTGAACTCCTGGCGGGACATCTCCTTCGCGACAGTCACCATCTCGTCCAGCGACGGTGTGATCAACCCGCTCAGCCCTATGACATCCGCCTCCTCCTCGGCCGCGGTGTCCAGTATCTCCTGGAACGGCGCCATGACGCCTAGGTCGATCACCTCGTAGTTGTTGCAGCCGAGCACGACGCCGACGATGTTCTTGCCTATGTCGTGCACGTCGCCCTTCACGGTAGCCATCACAATCTTGCCCCTGGGCCCTGTCGCACCGGACTCTGCCTTCTCGCGCTCTATGTAGGGCACCAGGTGGGCCACCGCTTTCTTCATCACTCGCGCGCTCTTCACCACCTGGGGCAGGAACATCTGCCCGGATCCGAACAGGTCGCCCACCGTGTTCATCCCGTCCATGAGCGGCCCTTCGATGACCTCGATTGGACGTCCCGCGCCCAGCCGCGCCTCCTCCACGTCGTCCAATACATGGTCGTCTATTCCCTTCACCAGGGCGTAGGTGAGCCGCTCGCCGACCGTGCCATCGCGCCAGGCGTCGTCCACCTGTCGCTCCCTCCTCTCGCCCTGCACCGTCTCGGCCAGCTTCACCAGCCGCTCGGTGGCGTCCGGACGCCTGGCCAGGACGACGTCCTCCGCCGCCTCCCGCAAGTCGTCCGGGATGTTCGCGTACACCGCTAGCTGGCCCGCATTGACGATGCCCATGTCCATGCCCGCGCGGGTTGCGTGGTACAGGAACACGGAGTGTATCGCCTCCCGCACGGCGTCGTTGCCTCGGAACGAGAACGAGATGTTGCTGACGCCGCCGCTCACGTGCGAGAGCGGGAATTCGCGCTTGATCTCCCTTGCCGCCTCGATGAAGTTCACGCCGTACAGGTCGTGTTCCTCAATGCCGGTGCCGACGGCGAAGACGTTGGGGTCGAATATGATGTCCTCAGCCCGGAACCCCAGCTCGTCGACCAGTATGCGATACGACCGCTCGCAGATTCCGACCTTACGCTCTACAGTGTCGGCCTGGCCCTTCTCGTCGAACGCCATGACTATCACCGCGGCGCCGTGCCGTCGCACCTGCCGGGCATGCGCGCGGAATTCGTCCTCGCCCTCCTTGAGCGATATGGAGTTGACCACGCACTTGCCCTGCACCATCTTCAGCCCCTCTTCTATGACGCTGAAGCGGGAACTGTCGATCATGATAGGCACCCGGCTTATGTCCGGCTCTCCGACCAGCAGGCTGAGAAACCGTTGCATGGCCGCCTCTGAGTCGAGCAGCCCCTCGTCCATGTTCACGTCGATGATCTGCGCCCCGTCCTCCACCTGCTGCCGCGCGACGGATATCGCCTCCTCGTACCGACCCCGGCGAATCAGCCGCCGGAACCGAGCCGAGCCGGTCACGTTCGTCCTCTCTCCCACGTTGATGAAGTTGGAGTCGGGCCGAATCTCCAGTAACTCCATTCCGCTCAGGTAGGTGCGTCCCGAGGGCTCCCGCCGCTTTCGAGGCGCCACCCCCGCCACCGCGTCGACAATGGCGCGTGTGTGCGCGGGAGTCGAGCCGCAGCAGGAGCCGACGATGTTGGCGTGGCCGTTTCGCACGCGCGCAGTGGCCTCCGAGGCCATGAATTCGGGTGTCTCTTCGTACTCGCCCAGCTCGTTCGGAAGCCCCGCGTTCGGATGGCAGCTCACGAACTCCTCGCAAATGCCGCTCAGGGCCGCAAGGTGCTGCGCCATCTCCCGACTGCCGAGGGCGCAGTTGAGGCCCACGCTAAGCAGCGGCATCTGCGAGAATACGGAAGCGTAGAAAGCCTCCGGTGTCTGGCCACTCAGCGTTCTTCCGCTCGCGTCCACTATGGTGCCCGACACCATCACCGGCACGCGCGCGCCGAGCTCCTCGAACAGCCCCTGGATGGCGAACAGCGCAGCCTTGGCGTTCAGTGTGTCGAAAACCGTCTCCACCATCAGCACGTGAGCGCCGCCGTGAACCAGGCCGCGCGCCGCCTCGCCGTAGGCGTCCGCCAACTCGTCGAAGGTCACGTTCCGGAATCCGGGGTCGTTCACGTCCGGCGATATGGACGCCGTCCTGTTCGTCGGACCCAGCGTCCCAACCACGAAGCGGGGCTTATCCGGGTTGCGGGCGCTGAACTCATCCGCCGCCTCTCGCGCCAGCCTTGCGGACTCGCGATTCATCTCGTAGACGTGCGCCTCGAGTCCGTAGTCCGCCTGGGAAATGGACGTGGCCGTGAAGGTGTTAGTAGTCAGCAGGTCCGCCCCGGCCTCGAGGTACTGCCGTTGTACGTCCTGCACCACGTCCGGTCGCGTCAGCGACAGCACGTCCATATTGCCCCGGAGATCGTGGGAGTGGTCGCGGAAGCGGTCGCCGCGAAAGTCGTCTTCCTCCAGGCCGCGGCCTTGCAGCATCGTGCCCCAGGCGCCGTCCATGACCAAAACCCTCTCAGCCAGTATCGCCTCGATCTCGGCGGTAGCATCTGATATTGGGTATGGACGGTCGTCGGAAGCAGTGGTCATGTAATTGTCCTTACGTGGTTTTTCCTTGCTTGCTCCAGGTGAAGGAAGGGACCTAGGGACACCCCCGGAATCGACAGCCGTTGATGCGCGGGGGCTCTTCGAGGCGATTGGTGAGCCGCTAACATTCTACAGGAACTCAAGAGGAATGACACCACAACCCGGGCGCGTGAGAAATCGGCGCGCTGATTCGGTTACAATGTCAGGCATGGATACCCACGTCATCGTAAGGTTCCACGAGGCCGCGCTCAAGGGCAAGAACCGGCCCATGTTCATCCGGCAGCTCGCTCAAAACCTCCGGCGCGCCACCAAGGGCGCCGGCGTAACCCGCGTCTGGATGGGCCACCTCTTCGTCGCGCTGCGCCTCCCCGAGGACGTGGACTGGCCCCTGGTGCGGGAGCGCGTGTCCAACTGCTTCGGCGTCGCCAAGTACTACCGCGCCTGGCAGGTCCCACCCGACCTCGCTAACGTCAAGTCCCTACTTTCCGAAGAACTGGAACGCCGCACGTTCGACACCTTCCGTATTACCGCCAACCGCGCCGACAAGCGCTTCCACAAGACTTCCCTGGACATCAACATCGAGCTTGGCGCCTATGTGGAGACGCTGACAGGCGCGGCGGTGGATCTGTCGAATCCCGACCTGGAGATCTTCGTCGACGTGATCGGCAAGTCAATCCTGGTCTACTTCGACGAGATGAAGGCCTACGGCGGGCTGCCTCTAGGCGTAAGCGGACAGACGATGACGCTGCTGTCCGGCGGCATCGACTCGCCGGTGGCGGCCTGGCACATGATGAAGCGCGGCAGCCCCACACACCTTGTACACTTCCACAGCTACCCGCTGGTCGACTCGTCTTCCATCGAAAAGGCGGAGGAGCTGGCGATGCACCTTTCGCGCTACCAGTACGACTCCACCCTCATCCTGGCGCCGTTCGCCGAAGTGCAAAAGCGCATAATCGTCTCCACGCCCAAGTCTTACCGCGTGGTGCTGTACCGCAGGTTTATGGTACGCATCGCCGAGGAGTTGGCCAGGCGGCACGGCGCGATAGCGCTGGTCACGGGCGAGAGTCTGGCACAAGTCAGCTCGCAGACCATGGAGAACATCGCGGCCATAGACGAGGCGGCCGGGATGCCCATCCTGCGCCCGCTGATAGGCTTCAACAAGAACGAGATTATAGACATCGCCCGCGACATAGACACGTTCGACGTCTCGATTCTTCCGGACCAGGACTGCTGCTCGCTGTTCGTGCCCACCCACCCGGTCATCCACGGCGACATCAAGGTTGTGCACAGATTGGAAGCCGAGCTGCCCGTGCGGGAGCTTGTCAACTCGGCGGTGGAGCGGGTCAAGATTCGCCGGTTCTCCTTTCCGCCCCAATCGTAACCTCCGAGCCCTTCGTTGCCGTTCAGTTGCGTTGCCTCTTGCCCAACGAGACCATGAACATCACGCTCTTGCCTCGTGCGTGCGGGGAAAAGAAGTCGGTGACTGGGTCGTCGTAGAACGTCAGGCCCGTCGCGCCGAAACCCTGGGCGTACGATGCGATGTACACTCGTCCCGCCGTGATGCTGGCGTCCAACTGGGCCGCTCTGTACCCCCTGTTGCCGAAGCGCTCCAGCACAGGCGCCAAGTCGCACATGAAGAACAAATTGACGCTGGCATCAGCGGCCAGCGCCTGGCCCAGCCCGAGGAAACCCGCCTCGGCGCGGAACTCGCCCTCCCTGAGAGTCTCCAGCGCCAGCCTGTCCCGGTGGTACACGTATGACCCCGGCGCCAGTCCGTCAACCGCGTTGACCAGCAAGTAGACGTCATTGAGCGCGAACCCTGGCGCCGCCAGGAAATCGGCGGGCACTCCCCTCGTTGCCCGCTCCAGCGCCGCAGACAACTGGGCAAACGATATAGGCTCACGGGCGAATCGGCGCGTCGACCCCCTTCTTACAATCACCTTCTCTATCGAGTCCGGCGGCGCCTCGTCGCCAGGCGTTGGACGCAGCGGCGTGAGCCGTCCGCCAGGTTGCGGCGTGGCCGTGTCCAGTGACCCTTCCCGCCACTCCGCAACTTCTTCGCCACTCACGAGGGACGACGCCGCGTGCATTTCGCGTATCGCCGGGAAATCGATCTCATGCGTCGAGATTGGAGCCGTCTCGAACTTGAGAGGGGGAACTATCGGGTGCGGCGGCAACGTCGCATCGACCGAGGCGCCCAACGGCACCACAGCCAGCGGAAGCTCCCGCAGCGGGTCCAGCCCCAGCAGCTCGCTTATGGAGTCGTCCAGGAATCCGACCACTACTCTCGCCGGGACGCCGCTCGCGGCAGACATCCCCAGCGTGTTCGCCAGTATCGTGCCGCAGTCCCAGAATGCGTGGCGGTACTCCCTGGCCTGGTACTTGCACGCGTTG
The DNA here is from genome assembly GCA_965204815.1 of Dehalococcoidia bacterium. GTDB lineage: Bacteria > Chloroflexota > Dehalococcoidia > Lucifugimonadales > CATOSD01 > CATOSD01. Next base: position 1,444,706 of record OZ242014.1, on the reverse strand, counting down.
CGCCACGTCACGTCCGTGAAGACGATGCTCGCGGGCGCGGCGGCAACCGCTGGCTCGCCGCCCGCGGCCCTTGCGACCGCCGAACGGTAGTCGCCCTCCCTCAGCAGATCCAGCGACGATCCGTCCGGATCGTAGTGATAGACCCCTGCGTCTAGACCCGGTACTCCGCCGCACACCACGTACAGCTCTATATGGAACAGCGCGCCCGTGCAGGCAGCCGCCCGAAACGCCATCGGCCCGCCAGGCCGCTGCAGCGTCTTGGTAATGCCGGCAGAGAAGTGCAAAATCCTGCTCAGCGTCTCAAGGTCTGGAGCTCGCAGCGAATCGCTTTCCCCTCTGCCGTCGGATATCGCCGTCAGCGCCGGTACCTCGACAGGCGGACCATCCAGCGCCAGCGGTACCGAATCGACACCTCTGTACAGTTTGTACGGCAGCGGCGGGTTCATGGGGTCCCACACGTGGTTCGCGTTCATAAGGTCGCCATCGGGATGATTGGTCCCCCGGTGATACCGCAAGGCGGCCTCAGTGTTCCTGTTCATCATGGCATCTTCCTTTCGACTAGGCGCTCCGCCCATCATACGCCAAGCATGCGCCGGTTCGCAGAACCTGGATTTGCCATACCCGCCACTACGCACCGTTCCTGGATTATCGGCCCCGTTGGACGCTCTCCCTGCGCGCCCGTATAATGCAGGGCATGCTGGTGCGAGATGTGGGCGAGTTCGGGCTAATCGAGATTCTGGCCCGCGCCGTCGCGGACGACAACGACACGCTCATCACGCGGCTGGGCCGCCGAGGCTTCCGCGTCCGGCTGTCCGTCGGCGACGACGCCGCCGCCATCAGCGCCCCTGCTGGCCTCAGAACGCTCACCACCGACACTATGGTGGAGGGCGTCCACTTCGACCTGGCCCACACCCCCTGGCGAGACCTGGGTTGGAAAGCCCTGGCGGTGAACCTCAGCGACGCCGCCGCGATGGGCGCCGAGCCCGTCTGCTCCCTCGTCACCCTCGGCCTGCGCCCGGACTTGCCGGTGTCAGGTCTGCTGGAAATGTACGCTGGCATGATGGAGGCCCACGGCAGCTACGGCGGGGCGCTATTAGGCGGCGACGTGGTGAAATCTCCCACGTTCTTCGTCACCGTCGCGCTCGAGAGCGCTACGTCCGCGAAGGACGACACCGAACGCCTCCTCACGCGCGACTCGGCCAGGCCGGGCGACCTGATCGCCGTTACCGGCCACATGGGGTGTTCGGCGGGCGGCCTGCGTATGATGATGGGCGGCCTTGGGGCGACGATGGACAAAGACACGGCTCGGCACCTCCGCAGGGCGCATAACCGGCCCACGCCCCGACTGGCAGAAGGCGCGGCGCTGGCCGCGGCGGGCGTCAGGGCCGCGATGGACGTGAGCGACGGCCTCGTAGCAGATCTTGGCAAGATCTGCCAAGCGAGCAGTGTCGGCGCCGTGCTGGACGGGGCGCACAAGGCCGCAGACGCCTGGCTGCGGAGCGCGTTTCCGGACGACTGGCCGGAACTTGCGCTCTCCGGCGGCGAGGACTACGAGCTGCTCTTCACCGCACCGCCGGACGTGCTGGAGAACACCGTCCGCGCGCTCAGAGTCCCCGTCCATGTCATCGGCAGGATTGTAGAAGGCCCGCCGTCGGTGACGGTGATGGACCCCTGCGGTCGCAGGGTCAACCTCGCGGCAGGCGGCTGGGACCACTTCACACAGATCGAGTAGCTCCGGACATCCGTAGAGGCGGGCCTGGATTCCGCCCAATGTGGTCTGCGCTGATGGAAAAGATAACTGTAGACATACAATCGAACGGCAGCACTCGCGCGAGCGAGACCATCGCCGACTTGCGCAACGCAGCCGAGGTGCTGTACTTCCCCATGAAGCTCGTGGGCTTCTGGGATCACCAGGCAGGAATGCACCTCTGCCCGCAGGAGGAGAGACGCCAGCCGTGCCCGCACACGCTGTCTGAGTCCGACCCCGCGAGAGTCGACTACGCCACCGCGTTGCAGAGAGACCGCGGCGCTAACCTCGAACTGACGTTCCCCCACGCGGGCGTGGTACTCTATCTCTCGTAAGTTAAGACACACGCGAGGACTACCATGGTGCAACTGACAGACCTCCGGCGTTCCATGGCCCCATACGAGGCCTACCCGGTACAGACACTGCTGACGAGAGCGGCCGCCCACGACCCGAACGGCATCGCGGTAGTCGACGGCGAAAGAAGCTTCACCTTTGCCCAGCTTGCCGGCCACAGCGACCGCTTCGCCGCCGCGCTCGCGAACCTGGGCGTGGTGAAGGGCGACCGCGTAGGGCTGCTCGCGCCCAACTGCGTGGAGTTCGTCATCGCCTACTACGGTATCGTCAAGGCAGGCGGCGTGGCTTCCACGATCAACTCAGGCTATCGGGAGCGCGAGATAGCCCACCAGCTAAACGACAGCGGCTCGCGGATCCTCGTCGTGCACGAGAGCGTGCTCGAGATGGCGCGCCTCGCCAGGGACGCGACCCCGGGCGTCGAGCGTTTCGTGGTGATCGAGGACTCCGCCGCCGACGCGGACTCGTTCTGGGGCCTGATCGAGTCCGCGCCCTCAGCCGTGCCGGATGTGAGAATAGACCCCAGGGAAGACCTCGCCGCTCTACCTTACTCCAGCGGCACCACCGGCCTCTCCAAGGGCGTCATGCTCACGCACTACAACATAACATCCAACCTCAAGCAGTTCGTGGTCCGTCCGGGAGAGGCGGTCAAGCTCACCTCAGACGACGTGGTGCTCGTCCATCTCCCACTCTTCCACATCTACGGCATGCAGACCCTGATGAACGCCGCCCTGTTTTCGGGGGCCAGGCAGGTCATGATGGGCCGTTTCGACATGGACCTTCTGCTCGGCCTGATTTCGCGTCACGGCGTCACGCAGCTCTACACGGTGCCGCCCGTCGCACTGGGACTGACCCTGTACCCGGGCGTGTCCGACTACGACCTGTCCGCGCTGAAGATCGGATTCCTCGGCGCCGCGCCGTGCTCGGTGGAGTTGCAGGCCAAGATGGCGGAGGCCATCGACGCCCCGGTCATACAGGGCTACGGCATGACCGAGCTCTCCCCCGTTACCAACGTGGACTTCGCCGAACCGCACCTCGCGACGCCCGGCTCGGTCGGCCCCGCGCTGGCCGACACCGAAGAGCGTGTGGTGGACCTGGAGACGGGCGAAAGGGACCTGCCTCCGGGTGAGGTTGGAGAGCTCCTCGTTCGCGGGCCCCAGGTGATGAAGGGCTACTACCGAAACGAAGCTGCCACCGCCGAGACCATCACCGGGGACGGCTGGCTGCGCACCGGCGACATCGTACGCTCCAACGAGGCTGGCAGCATCTGGGTGCTGGACCGCAAGAAGGAACTCATCAAGTACAAGGGCTTCCAGGTGCCGCCCGCCGAGCTCGAGGGCCTGCTCCTCGAACACCCGGCTGTCGCGGACGCGGCGGTCATCGGCAAGCTGGACGAGGAATCCGGCGAGATTCCCAAGGCGTTCGTGGTACGTCGCCAGGGTGTCGAGGTGAGCGGCGACGACATTATGGCCTTCGTCGCCGGAAAGGTCGCCACGTTCAAGCGCGTCCGCGAGGTGGAGTTCACCGACGCCATCCCCAAGAACGCGTCCGGCAAGATACTGCGCCGCACCCTCATCGAGCAGGAGCGCGGCGCAGGCGGCTGAGGCGGGCACGCCGCTGGATCGTCCAGTCTAACCGCCGAACCCCACTTGCCAGAAGCGTCTGCCCTGCTCGCGTCTGACCGTGCCGAATCCCGGGGCCGGGAAATGGCAGGAGAACACAGGAGTTCCATGTGCCTTGATGTCAGCCAGCATCTTTCGGCGCGTCTCGGTGGACAGCGGCCAGTCGTAGTCGAAGATGCAGTTCCAGTCGTCCTCGGTCACCTGCGCCGGATGAACCAGCACGTCGCCCTGAATCAGGGCTGATTCGCCCTTCGAGCGCACCAGCACGCTCATGTGACCCGGGGTGTGGCCGGGCGTGTGCACCGCCCTAACTTCCGGCGTCAGGTCCGTATCCTCGGTCAGTGCGTCGAACAGGCCCATCCCGACAATCGACTCCACGCACCTGTCCATGAACGGAAACGGCAGCGCGTCCTGCACTTCCGGTCTGCGAAAGTGGTCCAGATCGGCCTGGTGGGCGACGTAGCGCGCGTTGGGAAAGGCCGGGACCGGCTTCCCGTTTCTTTCGACTACGTTCCAGCCCACGTGGTCCGAGTGTAGGTGCGAAATGAAGACCGTATCGATCTCGTCCGGGCTGACGCCCTTCGCGGCGAGGTCGTCCATCAGTTCGCCCCGGCGTCCGCCTATCGACTCGATTGGACCCTCGCCGTAGCCGGTGTCGATGAGGATAGTCCGGCCATCGGACCGAAGAAGATAGCACCCGATCTCGATAAGCACGTGGTCGCCATCGAACGTGTCGGCGTAGCGTTCTCTGTACGGCGCCCAGTCTTTGTCGTCCGTACCGGGAAACAAGCCTGTCAGCGGCGTCGGGAATGCCAAGTTCATGTCGGAGAGGGCGATAATCTCGACTTCTCCGACTCTCAGCGATAGCTCAGACATACTTACTCCGCCCGCGCTCAACTTGTGCCGGCTGTCCCTACCCGACCGACAGGCTGTCGGTGTCGTACATCAGCCGCCCGCCCACGATGGTGCCCGCCACCTGGATCTGGCTCAGCGTGTGGCCCGCCTCCACGAATGGGTCTTCCTCCAGCACCACCACGTCACCCAGCTTGCCCACCTCGAGCGAACCCTTGCTGTCCTCTTCGTACGCGCCGTAAGCCGCGTTGCTCCCCACCGCCCGCAGCGCTTCCTGTACGGGCGCGACAAGCTCCGGCATTAGCACGTCGCCATCCCGCGTCATGCGGCTGACGGCGCTCTGCACGCACATCAGCGGGTTCACCGGCGTGACCGGCGTGTCGTTGTGGAGCAAAGGCCGCAGGCCTGCGCGAATGGCCGCGCCTACCGGGCTGATATGCGGCCCCCGGTCCGGGCCCAGGTAGATGTCCCGGTGCCTGTCTCCCCAGTAGTAGACGTGGCTGGCGAAGTAGTTGGGGATCACGTTCAGCCGCCTCATGCGGTTGATGTGGTCCGGCCAGCACATCTGGCAGTGCTCGATGCGGAAGCGCTGGTTGGGGCGCGGTAGCCTGGTCAGCGCGTTCTCGTAGGCGTCCAGTATCGAGTCGATGGCCGCGTCGCCGTTGGCGTGCGTGATCACCTGGTAGCCCCGTTGGTGCAAGTCGAATACCATCTCGTTCAGTTCCTCTTGCGGATAGATGGTCCACGCCTTCTCGTTCAGGTCGCACCAGTAGCCAGAGCGCAGCGCCCCCGTCAGGCCCTGGATCGAGCCGTCGGACACAATCTTGCACCCCGCAACGCGCAGCCACTCGTCCCCGTCCCCCGTCTTCACCGAGTAGTCCATCTCCTTGAGCGCCTCGTACAGGATGAACATGTTGACCCGCAGCTTTAGCTGTCCCAGGTCTTTCACCCGGTTGTACAGGTCGTATCCGCCGCCGAAGAAGTTGGCGACAGCGGCGTCGTGCACCGACGTCACCCCAACACGCAGGTTGTCAAGCTGCGCCTCCGCGAACGCCTCCACCAGACTGTCCTGCGAGTAGGGCGGGACCCGCTCCATTACCGGCGCCTGCGCGGGCAGCTCGGCAAGCACGCCGTTCGGCTCGGCGGTTCCCTCGAACCGGTAGAAGCGCCCGCCGGGCGGGTCCTCCCGCTCGGAGTGTATGCCGGCCAACTCCATCGCCATGCTGTTCACGTATGCCAGGTGGCCGGATACGTGGGAAATGAACACCGGGTGATCGGACGTCGCCGCGTCCAGGTCGTTCTTGTCGAGGTGGCGCATGTCCGCCACGAATGTCTGGTCGTAGCCAATGCCGCGCACCCATTCGCCGCGCGGCGTGTTGGCGGCGCGCTCGCGCACCTTGTCCACCGCGTCCTGTATGGTCATCGTCGGGTCAGTGGTCAGGTCCACCGACAGCTTCCAGGCGGGCTGCGCCGCGAGGTGGTCGTGCGGCTCGATGAATCCCGGCAGAACCGTCTGCCCCGACGCGTCGATCACCGGCACGCCCGGCCTGCGGTACTCCTCCACGTCGGCGTTCGAGCCGATGGCGGCGATTCGCCCGCCCCGGATCGCGACCGCCTGCGCCAGCGTGTCGCGGTAGTCCATCGTGTGCACGTTGCCGTTAATGATGACCAGGTCCATGTTCTTACCCCCGTCGGCTATAGCGCCGCCCGTTGCTGGACGCTACACCTGGCTGTAGCCGCTCCCCGGCCTCGCCGGATCCACGCCGGTGCCCTTGGCTTCCTCGATCCAGCCGAACTCCCTGAGAATCTGCTGGCTGTACGTGACGCGGCCAGTGACCTTGTCCAGCGGCTCGCTGGCAAGCAGCAGCGACGACTGCGCCATCAACTCGGCTGGCTCGCCCCTAGGGTCGTCCATACCCGAAACCAGGTTGTGGAACACCGTCCCCGGTGTCGGTACTACCTGCGACGGAGATACGCAAGTGACGGAGATGCCGTGCTGGTACACCTCCTGGGCCAAGCCCTGGGTGAACCGCTCCAGCGCCGCCTTCTCCGCGCCGTAGCACGTGCCGCCGCTGTTGGCCGGCGCGTCGGGATAGGGGCCGCGCCCGGGGCCGATGGCCGCACCGGACGAGATGTTCACGATGCTGCCGGAGCCGCGCGGGATCATGTCCTCGAGCGCGAGCTGGCTCAGGATGAACGGGGCATGGAAGTTGACCGCCCACGACCGCATCCAGCGCCTAAGCGGGTAGTCCTTGATCGGGATGAAGTAGGTGAGCGCCGCGTTATTCACCAGCACGTCCACCGGGCCGTAGGCGTCGCGCGCCTCCTGCATGAGCCGCTCGCAGTCCTCCGGCAGCGAGATGTTGACGGTCGAAGGAGTCGCCTCGCCGCCGGCCTCCCGGATCTGGGCGACCGTGGTGTCGAGCGACCCCTCCAGCGGGTGGTCACCCTCCCGCAGCGTCCGCGCGGCGCACACCACCTTGCCGCCCTCCGCCGCGAACACCCGCGCGATCTCGGCGCCGATTCCCCGGCTCGCGCCCGTCACCACCACAACCTTGTCATCCAATCTTCCCATGTCGTTTTCTCCTTGTCTGGCTCCTACAGCCCCAGCTTCTGCGCCAGGTCGTTGAAGTCCGTAGCGTTCACGTCGAAGTCGGCCTCCGGCGTGCAATCGATCTCGCGGTCCGGCCCCCACTCGCCCGGCCTCGGCACGAAGGCGGCCCTCAGGCCTACCTTCTGCGCCGCCCGAAGGTCGCCCTTGTGCGCCGCTACCATCATCACCTCGTGCGGCTCCAGCCCCAGCAGGTAGGCCGCCCCCAGGTAGCTCTCGGGGTCCGGCTTGTAGTGCTTCATCAGCTCAGCGGACAGGATGCAGTCCCAGGGGAGGCCGCCGTATTTGGCCATGTTGGTGAGCAGCGCCACGTTGCCGTTGGACAGCGTGGCTATGACGTAGCCCTGCTTGAGCCTCGACAGGCCCTCCACGGAGTCGGCCCACGGCGTCAGCCTGTGCCACACCTTGTTCAGGTCCCTCTTTTCGTCCTCCGTCAGTCCGCAGACGCCGAACTCCACCAGCAGCTCGTCCAGGATCATGCGATGCAGGTCGTCAATCCGCGTCCACGGCAGCTCGCCCTTGCGCACGCGGTCCATCGACGGCCCGTAGCCGCCGCGCCACCTATCGGCGAACGCCGCCCAATTGACCTTGTAGCCCTTGTCGCGGCCAAGCTCGTCGCATTGCCGAATCAGGCTGCCCCGCCAGTCGACCACGGTGCCGAACACGTCGAACGTGAGCGCCTTTACTTCGGATAGACTCATGGCAATTCTCCCTTCCCGTGGCGTCTCGAAACACCTAGCCCTGTCTGATAGATGAGCCGGAAACCGTCTCTGAAAGATCTTTGGGCTCCTGACTATTGGCTGTCTGGCCGACTCCTTCGACGCCCTCCAAGTGTACGAGTCTTGCCCCTAAGAGCTTCTCAAGCGACCTCGCCATGTCTAGTGTGATAGGCAGCCGGCCTGCCAGAAGCTCTTCCACCTCGCCTATGCTACCTACACACGGAACCAGGTCCACGGCGGTCATTCCAAGCTGGTCCATGCAGAACTCTATCATGTCAATGGCCGTAGGCGGCGGTATGGGATAATGCACTCGCTCGTAGCGTTCAATCTCATCGACGAGCAAGTCGCGCTCTTCCGCTTCAGGGGTGCCCATCTCCGCCTGAAACACTTCACGAAGTCTGGAGCGCGCGGCCTCGTAGTCCTCCGTGCTTTGAACTGGCTTTACGATGGACACATCTACACCTCCCGGGCGTTAATGCGATCGTACTCTGCGTGAGTCCCGACGAAACGAATGTCCACGATACGTACATGGTAATACAGTTCTGCGACTATCCGGTAGGAATTGCCCCGGACTCTGAAAACCACACGATTGTTGGGCAAAATGCTGGCGGTTCGGAAACGCTGTCTAACGTCGGAGGGTGTAGCCCAGTCAGCCTCACGCACCGCCTCCAACCAGGCGCGCATGTGATTCTCGGCATCCGGGCGCCGACGGACGAACCTCTCGATCTCGGCCAGTGAAACTACTCGCAAGGCCGGCTACACTACATTCGCCACTTCAGCTTCCACTTCTGAATCTGTCTTCTCAGGTTGCTATCCTGCCTAGTCGTCCGCGCCTGCCGATTCGTAGGACGGCCTCGGTTGGGGCGGCGGCGGCTCCGCTTTCGCGGTCTTGTGGAAGTAGGCGACCAGACCTCCCGCGACCATCACGAACACCACCAGCAGGCAGGAGAACACGAACCCCTCGAAGTAGTGCGCGCTGGCCTGCTCGCTCGTCAGGTGGGCGATGCCCGCAGGCAGCACCATCGCCAGCGCCGTCGCCGACACCGTGCCGCCGAAGGCGTGGCCCATCTCGCGGGTCGTCTCCAGCATACCGGACGCGATGCCGCGGTGCCGCAGCGGCAGCGAGCTCATCACCGTGGCGTTGTTGATGGGGTTGAAGATGGACGACCCCACTGAAATGGGCATCATCAGGATCGGTATCATCCACAGCTCCGCGCCGCGGGCGAACAACCCCAGCACCAGGAATCCGCCGGCTATCATCAGCATAGCGGTGGGCCGCAGCAGCTTGGGGTTGTACCGGTCGTACACCCATCCGGCGAACATCGACACGAATACACCCATCACCTGGTTGGGCAGCAGCACGAACGGCACCACAATCGGGTCCTGGCCGAATCCCTCCTCCACCAGTATGGGCACCAGTGTCATGGTGGCCAGCATCGAGAAGTGGAACGTCGTGTTCGAGATGAGCGCCATCGAGAAGTACTTCTCGCGGAAGTGGCGCAGCTCCACGATGGGCGACCTGGCCAGTTTCCACTCCACCAGCACGAACGCCGCCAGCAGCGCCAGGAAGAGGCCGTGCATCGGCAGATGGTAGGTCAGCCCGTCCGGGGACGTGAACGACTCCTCGCCGGCGTGCAGGTGGCTGCCGGACAGCACCAGCACCGCCGCCGTGACGACCAGCAGTATGCCGCCAAGCCAGTCTATGCCGCCCGGCGCGGCCGCCTCCCGCTCCTCCGGCGTCGGCGCGCGGCTGGAGCGAATCATCGGAATCGCCGCCGCCGCCGCGATGACGCCCATGGGCAGGAACGTCAGGAACACCAGCCTCCAGGTGAAGAACTGGAGGAACGCCGCGAACAGGAACATGCCGAGCAGCGTCGCGAATCTCGCGCCCACGATGGGCATGGCGAAGGCGCGGCCCCGCAGATTCTCCGGGTAGGTGACGGCGAGGATGGCGTTGGCGTTGCCCATGATCATCGCCGAGCCGAAGCCGGTCACGCCGCGCCAACCAACGATCTGCCAGAGCTCGTTCGACACCGCGATCATGAGGGAGCCGACGAGCGAGGCCACTATGCCCAGCGCGAACACGCGCTCGTGGCCGAACCGGTCTCCCATGCGCGCGCCGAGCAGCACGAAGCTGCCCAGCATCAGCAGGTACACCGTCACGATCCAGGCGATGTCGTCGATGCCCGCGCCGAACTCGGTGGCGAGCGTGGGCAGAGACAGCGCCACCGGCATGCTGGACAACTGCACCAGCATATAGGCCGCCGTGACCGCTACCAGAACCTCCCGCTGCCGTCTCGACGTCAGAAGGGGTTTGATAGCGCCTAGCATCGCCATGGGCTTGCCACCGCCGTACCAAGGATGAGAAGCGCCCGCGCGCAACGGGCATAACTATACCACACTCATGCGCGCCGGCTGGCGGATTGCGCCTCTGGGCGCGGCTCTCCGAAAAATCTGTCCTCTTCTGCTCGATTCTGCCCTTTTCGTAGCTGGGCGGGCCGTCCTCTTTGTGTTCAATCGCGTCTCATCGGTGTCAGGTTTGGCGCAGAATGGGGCAGCAATGCGATGGTGGTTCTGGGCCGGATTCGGCCTTTCCGACACCGCCAATTTGCTGCCACAGCGTCTGCCAGGTAGAAAGTAGCACGTGCGTGCTGTAGAATCAAGACCGTGGTCAGGGTCCCGCACCCCTGGATTCCCGCTTTCGCGGGAATGACGAATGGGGAAGGCCTCGCACTCTCCAATGGCGGGTCGGAGACTTGCCGCTGGGACAGGGTGAAGGCGCGGATCTTTTGGCGAAAGGCGGGGCTACTTGACATAAGAGCGCGGGAATGGGCCTGAGAGTGGGAATTTTTGTGACACGGTTGGGAACGGATTGCGCGCTGATGAGAACGGGTGTGGCGTTTGGGTTACGCGGATGGGAAGGGATGGGACACGATTTTCGATGGTTAAGGTATCGCACCTAGCCTAAAGAAAGCAGCCAGTACACCATCTCCATCCGCAGGCCGTAGGCGTCCGTCGGTGGATTCGTGGGCGCTGTTCGCACTCTGCTTGGCAGGATGCAGGCCAAGCGGGCCGTCACTGCCGCGGCGAGCGTGTCCAGAATGTCATCGCGGGCTACTTGACGCTTGGGGAAGTTAGAGCTAACCCTTTCGAGCAACTCGTCAGCCTCTTCGTCATATAGGCGGAGCAGTTGGAGGCGTTCGTCCTCTCCCGCTCTGGACTTCTTGCCGTAACTCATGGCCTCCCCGCCGTTGAGGGCCCAGAAGCAAATCTCGGGATGTATTTCACGAACAACCGGATTGGCGTTACGGGTACGCACCGCCAGCACATCGTCGACCTCGGATATCTTGGGCGCTATCGCAAACGCCTGTCTGCTAAGCCCCTTGCCGGAAGACCGTCTCGATACCGAGGCGGCGGCCTGATAGTCTTTAGGGCGTCTCTTGGCTTGCTTGACGGTCTGGCGTGTGGGTGTCGGGAACACGCTGCTCTTGCGGTGTGGGTGATTCAGCAAGGAACGGGCGACAATATCGGCTTGACGACCACCTGGGCCATCGGGTAGGCCGATGGGGATGTCAACCAGCACCAGCTCAGCGTCAGGAACCGCATCCAGCAGGTCCGCGAAGGTGGCGGCGACCCCAGCACCGTAGTCCCCGCCTTCGTCAAAGCCCACGCAGAACCAGCCGCCTTTGCAGCCGTCCACGCCGACGTACTTCCACTCGTTAGGTTCCAGCGTTGCCATTTCGCGCTACCTCTTTCCGTCGTCAGGCCCCCTACACCACCACGGCGCCGTTGCGGACGACTACGCGGCCGGCTTTGACGACGGTGCGCACGCGGGCGATTGCGGACATGTCGGCGAAGGGGTTGCCCTCGACCAGCGCGAGGTCCGCGAGCTTGCCCGGCGCTATCGTGCCCAGGTCGGCCTCGATGCCGAGCGCCTCCGCCGCGAGGCCTGTCGCGCCGTGGATGACGGATTCAGGCGACATCCCGACGCGGTCCACGAGGTAGGCCATGAGCAGGTGAAGCTCGTCTATCGCCGTGCCGGTGGAGCCCTGGTCGCTGCTCACCACGAGCTTGACGCCCGCCTCGTACATGGCCCGGATGCTGTCGGGCCGGCTCTCCCACAGGTGACCCGGGTGCGCCCGCACGTCCCGCATGTCCTCGGCGCGCAGCCGGTACCAGGTGGCGGGCATGGCGATGCTGACGATGATGCCCTTGCGCCGGATGTCCTCGGCCAGATCGGGGTCGTACTCGATGCCGCCGTTGGCGCGGAAGGGGGCGTGCTCCAGCGTGTCCATGCCGGCGTCGACCGCGTAGCGAATGGCGTCCACGCCGTGGACATGGACTGCCACCCTCTTGCCCAGCCGGTGGGCGTCTTCGGCGACGGCGTGGTAGCCTTCGGCGTCGTACTGGGACACCTCGGGGTTGGAGCCGGGCGTGGCGTTGCCGCCCGATCCCATGAGCTTGATGAAGTCCACGCCGTTCTTGACCAGCGTTCGCACGGCACGGCGAAGCTCGTCCGGCGTGTCGCACTCGATGCCCGTCCACCACAGTTGACCCGCGGTGGACGTGATGACCGGACCGGAGCACAGCATACGCGGCCCCGGCAGCGCGCCATCCGCGATGGAGTCGCGCAGCGTCAGCGTCATGTAGTCGTGGTCACCGCAGTCGCGCACGGTCGTCAGGCCGCTCCTCAGGGCGGCGAGAGAGTTGCGCGCGCCCACCAGCAGAAGCTGCCTGTCGTTCATGGCGCGGGAATCCACGCCGCTGGACGCGGAGCCGGTGTGGAGCATGTGGACATGCGCGTCGATCAGGCCGGGCAGCAGCGTCGCGTCGCCGGCGTCGACCACCTCTGCGCCGGCGGGAATGGCCACGTCGGAGGCGGCGCCCGCTGCCGTTACGCGCTCGCCGTCGATTACGGCGAGCGCGTCCTCGATTGGTGGGGCGCCGGTGCCGTCGAAGAGACGGACGGACTTGATGGCCCATGTTCGGGAGTTGTTCATGCCGGTGTACACCCCCATCCTAACCTTCCCCCTGCGAGGGGGAAGGGACTAATCGGAAGGCTTACAGTTCACCCTCACCCTGGCCCTCTCCCCAAGGGAGAGGGGACTGCGAGAGGAAGGAACGCTATTCCAGCTCGGCGATGAGGTTGCCGTCCATCACCTGCTGGCCGGGTGTTACGTGGATCTGGCGCACGACGCCGGACCAGTCCGCGCGGAGCACCTGCCGCATCTTCATGGACTCCAGCACGCATATCTGATCGCCGACTATCACCTCGTCGCCTTCCTTCACGTCTATCGAGATTATGACGCCGGGCATGGGCGAGCGGAACTCTCTAACGGGCGTGGGCAGACGGTTGAGTTGGATTGGCGGGTTGTCGGGTCTGCCGGTGGCCGCCGGTTCCGGTTCGGGCGCGGCCTCCGGCTCGGCCGGGGCGACCGGATCCGGCGGCGTCGTCTCGATGTCGATGTCGAACGGCTCGCCGTCCACCAGGGCGCGCACGGGCCGCTCGAGGAGGCTGCCCACCTCGACCGTGTACCACTTGCCCTTCACCTTCACTCTGAGCGTCTGAGGCATAAGCGCTTACACCAGCGAAATGAACACGCCCGCCACCACGGCGGAGCCGATTACGCCCGCAACGTTCGGGCCCATGGCGTGCTGTAACAGGTAGTTCCTCCGGTTCGTCTCCTGACCCACGTGGTGGGTCATACGCGCCGCCATGGGCACCGCCGAAACACCCGCAGACCCGATCAGCGGGTTGATCTTCTCTCTCAGGAACAGGTTCATCAGCTTGGCGAAGAGCAATCCGCCGGCGGTCCCGCACGCGAATGCCACCAATCCCAGCCCCAGAATCGCCAGCGTCTCCAGGTTGAACACACGCTCCGCCGATAGCTGCGTGCCCACGGTTATCATCAGGAAGATGGTGGCGATGTTGAGAAGCTCGTTGGAGGCCGCGTTGGTGAGCCTGGGCACCACGCCGCTCTCGCGGAACATGTTACCGATCATGAACATCGCGATGAGCGGCGCGGCGCGCGGCACCACCAGGATGATTATGATCATGGCGGCCAGCGGGAATATCAGCTTCTCGCGCCGCGACACCTCGCGCGGCGGCGGCATCACGATCTCGCGCTCTTTGCGGGTGGTGAGCAACCGCATGATCGGAGGCTGTATGAACGCGATGGTGGCCATGTACGAGTAGGCGATCACCGCGGTGATGCCCAGAAGCTCGGGGGCCAGCTTTGCGGAGAGGAAGATGGTGGTGGGACCGTCCGCGCCGCCGATGATGCCGATGGCGGCGGCCTCTTTCAGCGTGAACGACAGCCCCGGAATCAGGTCCGCGGCGAGCGCGCCCCAGAATGCGACGAATATGCCCACCTGGGCCGCCGCGCCCAGCAGCAGCGTCTTGGGATTGGAGATGATGGGGCCGAAGTCGGTCATCGCGCCAAGCCCGAGGAAGATGATGGGCGGCAGCAGGTTCCAGAACGACAGCCCGTAGTGGAAGAGTATCCCGAAAACGCCCGAGTCCTGGAATCCAGCATCGGGACTGGGCAGCTCCATCAGGCCGGTGAGCGGCAGATTCGCCACGATGATGCCGAGGCCGATGGGTATCAGCTCGTAAGGCTCCATATCGCGGGTGATGGCCAGATAGATGAAGAGGAAGGCGACGAGGAGCATTACCCCGTTGCGCCAGTCGAAGTTCGCGATGCCCGTGGAGCCGATGAAGTCCAGGAACTCGGTCAAATGCGTACTCTCAGCGGCCCGATCAGGCCCCGTCCTCGCGCCGCACTACCGGCCTGTGGCGAGATGCGAGCGTTGCGACGGCTATCGCCGCGGCCAGCGCCTTGTCCCGCGATTCGTCCTCGGCCGGCGTGGGCACGACGGGAGGCGCGACGCCGCGCTGGAACGGCGCACTGTCGACCAGCCTGACCGCAAGGACGGCGAGCACCAGCACGATCAGCAGGCCGAACGCGGTGGCCATGCCGATGGCGGTCAGTGTGGCCGCGTCTAGTACGAGTTGCTGGTCGATTGGATCACTCCGAGCGCCGGGCGGGCGGAATTTTCACCGCCGGGAATTGTACACCACCGGACGCGGGTGGGCCAACACGTGCGGCGGTCGGGCAGGAATAGGTGAGATGGTGTAAGGTGGTGGCGGGTCGTGTGTCCTATTCTCTCGGATATGTGACAGGATATACAGTGGTTCGAGTCGAGTATTGAAGTCTCTCCAGCAGGTTCGCCGACAACTGGCGCAAGGCGAGTTCGCATTCTCTCGACACGCTCTCAGGAGAGCTGTTGAGAGAAACGTCAGCGAAATGGATATCATGGAGGCTGGCGCCGAAGCCGTTGTAGTAGAGGAGTATCCGGACGACAAGTACGGACCCACATGGCTGATACTGGGCTTCTCCAAATCAGGGCGACCAATCCACATCCAAGTGTCAATTGTCGATTCACCTGAGGCCAAGATAGTGACGCTATACGAACCGAACAGCAATGAGTGGGAGGACTTCACAAGGAGAATTTAGATGGATTTCGCCTGTTCTGTGTGTGGGTCGGAAGATTGCCGTGCCGAGTTCGTGGAAGAGGTCTTCAAAGTTGACGGTCGGTATGTGTTGGTTGGCGGCGTTCCGTCCACCGCGTGTTCGCGATGCGGTGAGCGTTCATTCAGCCGCGAGACTGTTGAGAGGATCCGCCTGCTGGTACACGGCCAATCCCCAGCGGTGAAGTCGGTTACCATGCACGTATACGAATATGCGTGACGGTGAACACGCTCCTATGCTTCGAGGAGTGTCAGCCGATGCCTGAAGGCGTTACGGATGATTCTGACCCGGGAGCCGTGCTGAAGCGGCGATTCGGTCACGACGGGTTTCTGCCGCTCCAGGAAGATGTCGTCCGGAACGTGCTCGCCGGACGCGACTCGCTCGTCCTCATGCCCACGGGAGGCGGCAAGTCCATATGCTACCAGCTTCCGGCGGTCATGCTAGACGGCGTGACGCTGGTGGTCTCGCCGCTGATAGCCCTGATGAAGGACCAGGTCGACGCGCTCAGATCCAGGGGCGTCAGGGCCGCGTTCATCAACAGTACGATGACCCAGGCCGAGGTCAGGGACGTGCAGTTGGACGCCTACCACGGCCGGCTGGACATCCTCTACGTCGCGCCCGAGCGACTCGTGCTCCAGCAGTTCAACGACTTCCTGCACGCCGTGAGGCTGAGCCTCATAGCCATCGACGAGGCCCACTGCATTTCGGAGTGGGGGCACGACTTCCGGCCGGACTACCGAAATCTCCAGGCGCTGCGGGACCAGTTTCCCAACACGCCTCTGATCGCGCTTACCGCCACGGCCACCGAGCGGGTCCGCGAAGACGTGATCCATCAGCTCAAGATGCCGAACGCGGAGAGGTTCATTTCCAGCTTCAACCGTCCGAACCTCACATACAAGGTGGTCCCCAAGCGGCGGGGCTTCGAGCGGCTCGCCGCCATGCTGGGAGAGATCGGAGGCGGATCCGCCATCATCTACCGCTTCTCGCGCAAGGATACCGAGGACCTGGCGTCGCGCCTTTCCGCCGAGGGTTTCGAGGCGCTGCCCTATCACGCCGGCCTGGACGACGACGTGCGCCGCCAGACCCAGGAGCGGTTCATCAGCGGCGACGTGCCCATCATCGTCGCGACCATAGCCTTCGGCATGGGCATCGACAAGCCGGACATCCGGCTCGTCGTCCACTACGACCTGCCCAAGACCATCGAGGGATACTACCAGGAGACGGGCCGCGCCGGGCGCGACGGCCAGCCAAGCGACTGTGTGCTGTTCTTCACTTTCGCTGACAAGAGCAAGCAGGAGTACTTCATCGATCAGATCGAGGACTCCACGGAGAGGGCGAACGCCAGGGAACGGCTCGCCAGAGTAGTCGAGTACGGCTCCGGCAACTCCTGCCGCCGCGAGTTCCTGCTGGCCTATTTCGGCGAGCGGCTTGACCGTGAGAACTGCCGTTCCTGCGATGTCTGCCTGCCACGCGAAGCCCCGCCTGGCATGGGAAGCACCTACGACGGCACGGTGACAACTCAGAAGGTGCTTTCGGCGATCATCCGCACCGGCGAGCGGTTCGGCGCCGCCCACGTCGTGGCTGTTCTTCGCGGCAGCCGCGCCAGGCGCGTGCTCGAGCTCGGCCACGACAAGCTGTCCGTCTACGGCGTCGCCCGCGGCGTGTCCAGGGACGAGCTTATGGACGTGGTGGATCAGCTCGTCGAAAGGGGCCTCGTCGCCCGTGCGACGGGCGAGTTCCCCACGCTGTCCGTCACCAAGGCTGGCAGGGAGTTTCTCAGCAATCGGGAGACGATAGAGCTGGTCCGGCGGTCCGACGACGCGTCCGGCGGCGAGGCGGACCGGGAGCCGGATGCCGAGCTGTTCGGGAAGCTTCGCCGGCTCAGGAGGGACACCGCCGACTCGCTCGACGTTCCCGCGTTCTTCGTATTCACCGATGCCACGCTCCGCCACATGGCGGCGAGCCAGCCACGGGACCGCGACTCGCTCCTTGCGGTTAGGGGCGTAGGCAGGCGGAAGGCGGAGCAGTTCGGAGATCGCTTTCTCGCGGCCATCGCGGAGCACCTCGAGGAGACCGTAGCCAGACCGGGGGCGCCGTCGTCAGGTGAGGAAGCGGTGAGACCGCTGCCGGCGGCGGCTGACACATCGACTCCGTTCGAGAAACTGCTGTCCCGCGTGTTCGACCAACCGGTGGCGCTCACGTCGGCGAACGCCACGGCCCGTAGCGCCGTGCACGGCCACGTGTGGAGCGTACTCTCTACGTTCCGCGATGGAGAGGCCCACGTCCTCAGCCGCCGGTTCGGCCTGGAGGACGGACGCGAGCACACTCTCCAGGAGATTGCAAACGGCCTGGGCGTGTCGCGGGAGCGGGTTCGGCAGATTGAGCGGAAGGCGCTCAGGAGGCTGCGCTCTCCAAACCGGCTGCGAGAGTTGAGGAAGCTGCTCGAGGCGGATGGCGGCGTGGGGGATGCAGCGGAGTCGGCGAGCCCAGATGGTCCTTGCCCCGACTCTGGGGACGGCTCGTACATCGACCAAGTCAAGCAGACCCATCCGCGCGCCTACGAAGTGTGGACGCCCGGCGAGGAGCAGGCGCTCAGGGGCATGTTCGAGGAAGGACGCTCAATCGACGACATTGCGGCACAACTTGGCCGCCAGCCGTCCGCCATTACTGCCAGACTGAGTCGCTCTGGTGCGACGCTGGCCACCAGCCCGACGCATGCCGAGACCCTCGGCCTTCTCCGCGAGGGGCTGACCGTCGCCGAAATCGCGCTGCAACGCGGCATCACAGAAGGCAGCGTCATCAACCACGTGGAGCAGCTTACAGACGAGGGTAGCGCGCCGGACCTCGCCCACCTCATGCCCGAGCCGCAGCGGTACGAGCGGATAAGGCGTGCCTTCCTCGAGGCGGACAGCGACCTGCTGAGGCCCGTCAAGGACTTGCTGGGCGACGATTACTCTTACGAGGAGTTGCGCCTGGTCAGGCTGCGGATGCGGCAGCTCTCGCAAGAAAGGCTCGGCTCAACCGGCTAAACGCCGTCCCTCCGATGCCGACCTGTTTCGCGCATTTGATATGCCACGGTAGCTCTGCTAAATTCGATCACGCCCGCCCTTAAACCCTGCACTGCGCTACTGAGGTTTCAGATTGACTGAGAGACTGGCCCGCCTGGGCGCCCGCAGACCCTGGCTGACGATTGCCGCATGGATCGTGTTGCTGGCGATTGCCGCCGCGGTCACCGCCCGCCTCCTGGACAGCGCGACGACCACGGACTTTCGGCTTGGCGGCCAGTACGAGTCCGAGCGCGCCGCCGCGCTGCTGAAAGACAAGATGGGCCGGCCGGAGACGCTCGCCGAGATTGTCATCGTGCAATCGCCATCGCTGACGGTCCAGGATCCCGCCTACACCGCGAAGGTTACGACTCTCCACCAGGAACTGATCGCGCTAGGGCCGGACATCATTGCCGGTGGCATCGGCGGCCAGCCAGTTCACCACTTCTACCAGGCCATTGATCCCGTGACCGGTAGTCCACTTCAGGGGTCCGAGCATTTGCTTCCTCTGCTGGTGTCCGCCGACCAGACCACCGTGATGATGCACTACACGCTGGCGGGTACGGCCCAGGAAGCCACGGCGAACGTCGAAGAGCTTATCCACGTCGTCGAGAAGGCGAACGAGACGGACGACTTCCGCGTGCTCATCGGCGGCGACGCGAGCGCCGCCTGGGAGAACAACGAACTGGCGGAACACGACCTGCAGCAGGGCGAGCGATTCGGCGTTCCGGTGGCGTTGCTGGTGCTGCTGGTGCTGTTCGGCGCGGTCGTCGCCACGCTGCTGCCGCTCGGACTGGCCGTCGTGTCCATCATCGTCGCGCTCGCGCTGGTGTCTCTCATAGGCCAGCAGTTCCAGTTGGTGTTCTTCGTCACTATCATGGTGGTGATGCTTGGACTGGCCGTCGGCATAGACTACTCGCTGCTGATAGTGTCTCGCTTCAAGGAGGAGATGAGGCACGGCGCGACGGCAAGAGACGCCGTAGCCAAGACGGGCGCGACGGCGGGGCGCACGGTGCTGTTCAGCGGCGCGACGGTGGTAGTCGCCCTGGTGGGGCTGCTGATAGTGCCGGCGTCGTTCTACCAGTCGCTCGCCCTGGGCGCGATACTGGTGGTGCTGGCGTCGCTCGCCGCCACGCTGACCTTGCTGCCCGCCGTGCTCGCGTTGCTCGGCGAGCGCGTCAACTTCCTGACCATCCCCTTCCTGACCAGGTTCTCGCTCAAAGGCGCGGACACCTCGCAGGGCGGCTTCTGGGACGCCATTACCCGCGTGGTGACACGCCAGCCCGTCATTAGCCTGCTGGTCGTTGGCGTGCCGATGCTGGCGTTGTCGTACTTCTACTTCGATATTCGCACGGGCCTCAACGACGTCAACACCTTCCCGGACAAGGCCGAGACCAAGCAGGCTTTTCTGCTGATGGAAGAGAAGTTCTCGTTCGGCGACGTAACTCCCGCCGGATTCCTCAGCCCGGCCGAGATTGTGGTGTCGGGCGACCTGAACGACCCAAGCGTGCAAGCGGCGATAGGTCGGCTGGTGCAGGCCCTGATAGAGGACCCCACGTTCCCGGTGCCGCCCCAGCCGCAGGTGCCGAACACGGCCGGCGACCTGGCGTTGATTACGCTGCCCTTCCCCGGCAAGTCCACCAGCCCGGAGGCGGCAGACGACATGAAGCGCCTGCGCGAAGATTTCGTCGCCCCGGCCTTCGAGGGCGTGGACGCAGAGGTGCTGGTGGGCGGACTGACAGCGGAAGTGGCGGATTTCTACGGCATAGTGCGAGTCTATACTCCCATTGTGTTCGCCTTCGTGCTCGGGCTCAGCTTCATCATCTTGATGATGGTGTTCCGCTCTATCATCATCCCTATCAAGGCCATCATAATGAACCTGCTCTCCGTGGGAGCGACCTACGGGCTGCTGGTGCTGGTGTTCCAGAAAGGGTTTGGAGCGGATCTGTTCGGCTTCCAACGCGCGGACGTGATAGACGCCTGGCTGCCGCTGTTCCTTTTCACAATACTGTTCGGGCTTTCCATGGACTACCACGTGTTCCTGCTCAGCCGCATCAGGGAGCGCTACGACGAAACCGGCAACAACGCGGAGGCGGTGGCCTACGGACTGCGCTCTACCGCCGGACTCATAACGGGCGCGGCGCTTATAATGGTGGTGGTGTTCGGCGCGTTCGCCTCGGGCGACACGGTGGTCAACCAGTTGATGGGATTCGGCTTGGCCGTCGCGGTGTTCCTGGACGCGACGCTGGTGCGTTCGGTGCTGGTGCCGGCCAGCATGGAGGTGCTCGGCAGGGGCAACTGGTATCTTCCGTCCTGGCTGCACTGGCTGCCCGACCTGCGCGTGGAGGCCGAGGAGGACTAGGCGCACGGCACGGGCTTATCGTTTAGCCGCACGCCTCGGGGAGGGCCGGCTAGCGCATCCCCTCCATCGCCATGCGGGCCATCTGCCTGCCGCCTATGTCGTATGGCGAGATTACGCGGTCCGCGCCAGCCATCCGCAGCTTCTGCTCGGCCTCCGGCCGGGAGGCCCTCGCCACGATGTGCAGACCCCTGTTCAGTCCGCGCGCCGTGAGCGAAATGTACACGTTCACGCCATCGTCGCCGGTGGCGGCCACGAGGCCAGCCGCTCTCTCTATCTGCGCGGACCGCAGGTCGTCGTCCCTGGTGGAGTCTCCCTCGAAGTAAAGCAGTCCCTCGGTTTCCGCTTCGGCCAGCACTTCCGCGTCTTTGTCCATCACGATCAGCTGCAACGAACTCTCACGCAGCGTGGAGGCGACCGCCCTTCCTACACGTCCGTATCCGCACACGATGAAGTGGCCGTCGAGCTTCCTGGTGCGGGTCCTCATTCTGTGCCTCCTGACCAGGCTCCCCACTATTTCCTGCGCCACCACGATGTTCAGCACACTCGTGAACACGTACAGCATCATGCCCACGCCGCCCACCATCACGAACATCGTGAAGATGCGGCCGGCCGCCGACAGGCGGTTCACCTCCTGGTAGCCCACGGTCGTGAACGTGAGGATGACCATGTAGGATGCGTCCAGAAGCGACCACCCCTCGATGAGCATGTAGCCCACCACTCCCAGGGTCATCACCACCACCAGTCCCAGCAGACTCCGGGCCAGCGGCTGCCCAAACAGTCTCAACACTACCCATCCAGGCCGCGCCGCAGCCCCCTCAGGTACGCGACCTGGCCGGTGTGTTGCGCCAGCTCCACGATCAGGTGGCTGAACATCCTGCCGATGGTGTAGCCGGGCCGGTATCCGCGGCTTGGGGCATGATCGAGGTCACTTTCGGTCAGCGATTCGAGGTAGGCGAAAGTCTCGGTTCGAACGCTCTCGTAGTACTCGATGATGTCTGACAAGTCGAAGCGCGGCAAATCGCGGACCTGTTGGGCCGAATACCCGTACCCGCCCTCGGTTGCGGGTATTCCCAGTCTTTCGTCCCATCCGTCCCGCGCCCAGACCGGTTCCACCCCCTTGGCGAATCCCTGGACCCAGCTATCCTCCACCCTCGCCATGTGCCATACGACGAAGTCGACGTGATGCGACTCGGGGCCGGGCTGGAATCGGCGCTCCTCCGGCGTAAGGCCATCCAGCGCCGTGGTCAGGTCCTCGTAGTACTCCTCCAGCCCCATGCGAACTATCTGCATTGAATTCATCTGCCCTCTCCAAATCGGTCATCTGCCGCACCGAGTGTTCGCGCGAAACGTGGCTCAACCGTCGTTCATCCAAGAGTAGCAGATTGCGGCCGCTTCGATTGGGAAGCAGCGGGGGTGAGCCAGTGGAAATCCCGCATCGGCATGTCAGTTGACAAGTCCCATCTCAATAGCTATCTTACCACCCACAGGAAATTCGCCCCCTTGACGAACCCTCGGTGTTTTCAGACGCACACTCGCGGCGGTCGTCTGAGCGCCTATCAAGCGGCCCTTAACCGTATCCCTGAACCAATGATCAGTCTCCACAGGTGGTGAGCTTTACGAGCTACTGAAGAACGCGCGCAGTAACCGGAGAGCCGTTGGTCGAATGGCCTACGGCGTCGATCAGGGCAGGCTTCACGGCCGGGAAGTGAGGTGTAGGTCCACGTGGGCAGGTTCCTTGCAAGACGCATACCTCGCGCCTTTGTCGTCCTCATAGTTATCTCTTCAATCGTCTTCTTTACGACTCGCCTTTCCGGCGACGTTGTGGGAATGATGCTGGGCGAGCGCGTGGAGCCCGGCCAGGAAGAGGTGATTCGCAAGCAGCTTGGCCTGGACCGCCCTCTGATCGTCCAGTTCGGAGATTTCTGGTGGGACATCCTCCACGGTGACTGGGGCAACTCGATATGGAGGCATCAGTCCGCGCTATCGCTCGTCAGCGCGCGGCTGCCGGCAACCCTGGAACTGGCGGTCGCCTCATTCATCATCACTATCGTTCTCGCCATTCCAGCCGGGATTTTCGCCGCCGTCAGGAGAGGCTCGAAGTCCGACCAGGCGGTGATGTCGATTGCCGTGTTGGGCCAGGCGTGGCCCAGCTTCTGGATGGGCATCATCATGATCCTGGTCTTCTCCGTGCAGCTCGGCTGGTTCCCTACGCACGGACGCGGAGACGCGACCGCGTTCTTTGGCGTTGAGCTGCTCAGCTTCAGTTTCCACACGCTCGATGGATTGAAGCACCTCGTTCTGCCCGCTATCGTGCTGGCCTTTCTGCCGATGGCAATTATCGCCCGCATCACCCGCTCGGCGATGCTGGAGGTGCTGAGGCAGGACTACATACGCACCGCGAGGGCCAAGGGCCTGCACGAGAGCGCCGTCCTCCTCAGCCACGCAGTGAAGAACGCCGCCATACCGGTGGTCACCATAGTTGGCATTCAGACCGGGTTCTTCCTTGCCGGGGCGGTCATCACCGAGACGGTGTTTGCCTGGCCCGGCCTCGGCCGGGAGGCGATCGAGGCCATCCAGAAGCGGGACTTCGCCGTCGTGCAGGCCGCGATCATCGTTATCGCCTCCATCTTCGTTTTCGTCAACCTCGTCGTCGACATGATCTACGGATTTCTGGACCCGAGGATAAGGTACAGCTAGCAGCGCCAGAGGATGATGCAGGACACAGGCATTTCGGCAGCACCACTGCGACGAAACGCGAATCTCAGTCTGCTCGAGAAGATAAAGCGACTGAGGATCCGGTTCATGGCGTGGTTCGGGATAGCCATGCTCATCCTGTTCTCTCTCGGAGCCATATTGGCAGACGTGGTCTCGCCTTACGACCCCCTGGATCAGGAGCTGACCGACGTACTGAAGCCACCCAGCTTCACCCCCATCGAGAGAAGTGGCCGCACGTACATAATGGGCAGCGACGACCTCGGCAGGGACGTGCTGAGCCGCGTCTTGCACGGCTCCCGCATCTCCCTCGGCATTGGTTTCGCCGCCGTAGTGGTCGGCGCCGTCACAGGCACCGCGGCCGGGCTCATCGCCGGCTTCTACTCTGGCGAGTCCGGCTTCCGAAAGTACATCGACGAAGTCATCATGGGGCTGGCGGACATCCAGCTGAGCATGCCGAGCATACTGGTGGCTATCGCCATAATCGGTTCGCTGGGGCCGGGATTGATCAAGCTGACGCTGGTCATCGCTCTGACGGGTTGGGTGACGTACGCCCGCACAATGAGAGGCCAGGTGCTCAGCATCAAGGAGACTGAATACGTAACCGCGGCCAAGGCGGTGGGGGCCAACACGCAGAACATCATGGTCCGCCACATTTTGCCCAACGCTTTGTCTTCGCTCTTCGTGGTGGCCACGCTGGACATGGCCAGGGTAATCCTGCTGGAGGCGGGACTGAGCTTTCTGGGCCTGGGCATCCAGCCGCCGACGGCTAGCTGGGGCCAGATGCTGCAGGAGGGCAGAGGCTATCTTCACAACGGCTGGTGGCTGTCGAGCTTCCCGGGCATCGCCCTGACTCTCATAGTCCTGGGAGTACAACAGATTGGAGACTGGCTGCGGGACATTCTCGACCCCGCTCTACGAGGCACGGACTAGCCGCAGTCCGAAACTAACTCGCCGGTGCGGAGGCGCCGGCGCCACGACCAAGGCCGCTGCCGCGGCACAAAGGACGGCTGAGGAGCAACCAGCTCTTCCAGCGAAAGGAGTGATGGAATAGACCGAAACTACCGGAGTTACTCTAGCTACTTCAGGAGGTGAGCGCTTGTTTAACCCATTAGTGCGATACACATGGTTGGCCATCGTGCTGGCAGGTGTGATGGCGATCGTCGTCGCGTGCGGAGGCGCCGACGACGAAGAGGAGGATACGGCGCCCACCAGTGCCCCTGCCGCGGCGGCTCAGCCGACCGCGGAGCCCGCGATGGCGGCCCCCGCTGAAGTTACGGCGACAGAGCACATTCGCATGGCGCAGGGCGCCGAGCCCAACAGCATGTACAGCCGCGACAGGGCGTCACTCCAGAACGTGCTGTTCCAGAAGAACATCTGGGACCCGCTAGTCGAGATCATCGACGACGAGTTGTCGGGCCGTCTCGCCACCGCGTGGGAGACGAACAGCGACTTCACCAAGTGGACGTGGACGCTCCGCGAGGGCGTAACGTTCCACAACGGCGACCCTTTCAACGCCGAGGCGGCCAAGAAGGCCGTCGAGCACGTTATGACCGCTGAGCCGGCCCTGAGGGGCACTCCATACTACACGGACGTGATAGACATCACGGTGGAGGGTCCGCACACCCTCAGCTGGACGCTGGACACGCCCCACCCGATTCAGCCGTTCGAGGAGACCAACTTCTTCAACGGCATCGAGAACGTGGACTTGCTGAACGAGGTCGGACTCGACAACTTCAGGCTCCGCCCCGTTGGAGGCGGCACTGGCGCCTACAAGTTCACGGACTGGGTAGAGCTTGAGAAGGTGGAACTGGAGGCGAACCGGGACTGGTGGGGCCCCCAGGCCGCCGTGATGCCTGAGAAGGCGACCGTCTTCGCCATCCCCGATCCGGCTACCAGGCTGGCGGCGCTCCTGAGCGGCGAAATCGACTGGCTGGTCAACCCGCTCATACCGCAGGTGGAGACGATCAACAACAGCCCGGACCATCGGATCATGTCCGAGGGGCAGTTCGACGTCCAGGTCTACTACATCAACGTGGGCCGCCAGCCCGTGCTCAAAGAGAGAAGGCTTCGCCAGGCGATAAGCGAGGCCATCGACAGAGAGACCGTCCTCAACGACGTTCTCGGCGGATTCGGCTCGCTGCTTCGCGGAAACGTGCCGTCGACCAGCATCATCTACGACGCGAACGAGCCTCCATTCCCCAACTACGACCTCGACAACGCCAAGAGGCTCGTCGCGGAGCTGAAGGCGGAGGGCCTGTACAACGACGAGCCGATCGAGTTCCTCGCCCCCAGGGGCGTGTACAACGAGGACGTCAGGCAGAACCAGGTGGTAGCCGACATGGTGTCGCAAGCCGGCATCAACGCCGTAGCCTTCATCGCTGACGACGCCATCCGGGAAGAGAAGACAGGCGCCGGTGCCTGCGACTGGGACTTCCAGTTCAGACTGCCGGTCGACACGCACGGCGACCCGGAGGGCTGGCACTGGCGAGGCGTGAACCCAGAGGTTACCACCATACGCTGGTGCGGCTGGGAAGAGACCTCTCCCGGCGTCTGGGAAGAGGAGTACATCAACGATTGGATCCGCATAGGCAACGAAGCCAAAGTCCTGCCCGTCGGGGCGGCTCGTAACGCCAAGTGGAAGGAGGCCTACGCAGCTCTTAACAAGGCCTACGCAATACTGAGCCTATACCAGTTGAACTTCGTTTACGGCGTATCCAACGAGTGGGACTGGAAGGTAGAAAAGCGGGAGGCGGCCTACGTCTGGCTGTTCAAGAAGCGCTAACCGGCGGTCTCCCGTGACCGGCGGCCAGGCCGCACAAGCGGCTGACGTCGCTGGTCGCAGAGAACTAAAGAGGGCATCGGCGGGCGGTCACGTAATCGCGCGCCGGTGTCCTGTCCAAACAAGTCAAGGCGCGGAACGGCCGCGGCGTAGGGCCGGCGCCGGAGCTACCACCCTTCCCGAGCGCGTCTGCAGAGGGCAATCGGCACGATCACGAGATTGACCGCCACCGCCGCCCCGAATATCGCGGTGGAACTGACCTCTCTGCCTGTGAATGGCGTGAGCGAGTCGGTCAGTACGACCTTGTAGAAGTAGCCGCCCCACGCCCCGCCCAAGGCGGCGAGCAGGGCTATACCCAGATTGATGTAGAGTATCCTGCGCGCTTCGCGGGAGGACTCCAGGTTGACCCAGGGGATGAAGCCGCCCAGTCCGCCCCCGATGCCTATTGCCGAAAACCAGCACAAGGCGAACAGGGCGGGAGACCAGTCCGCTCCGGCGATGGCGAAAAGAGCTTCGAAGACGAACATGGCACACGTGCCCAGAATGAGGGCAAGCACGAGCCCAACGACGGTCCGGATGAGCAGGGATACCGCAATGTACCAGGTGTAGGACATTTCGACTCTCTGGCCTGTGCTGGCCGGATCAGAGGCGAACTGGCGGAAAGAGTGTACGATCTCGGCAAGTGGCTGCGAGTGTAGAACGCGCCGGAATCGGTGTCAATGCGAACAGTACATCCAAGACAGCCGGCGACGAAAGAAGGAGTAGACATGACCCAGAGCGCAGAGCGAGTGGCTTACGTGAATGGCAATACAGTGCCCGAAAGCCAGGCGGTAATCTCAGTGTTTGACAGGGGGTTTCGCTGGGGCGACTCGGTCTACGATATGACGCGCACGTTCGGCGGGGAGCCTTTCAAGCTTGGCGCGCACCTCGACAGGCTCTATCGCTCGATGCTCTACACGCGGATCGATCCGGGGCTTTCCCAGGACGAGATGGAGCGAGTCACTCTCGACGTGGTGGAGGCGAACCGGCACCTGCTCGGGCCGAGCGACGACTGGTCCATTACGCACGTCGTAAGCCGCGGCCTGATAAACGCGCGGCTGCACGACGGGGCGAACGTGGCGATCTACTGTTTGCCGCTGGACTTCGCCGGCTTCGCCAGGCAGTACGTCGACGGCGTGCGCGTGGTCACGCCTGCCGTCCGTCGGACACCACCGCAGAGCCTCTCTCCGAAGGCGAAGATCGCGAACAAGATGAACCACTTCATGGCCGAGTTCGAGGCGAAGGAGGTCCACCCCGACGCGGTTGCGCTGATGCTGGACATGGACGGCAACGTGGCGGAGTGCACAGGGGCTAACTTCATGTTCGTGGCCGACGGCGAGATCAAGGTGCCAAATCGCCGCCACGTCCTGCCGGGCGTGAGCATGGCCACCATCATGGAACTGGCCGAGACGCTGGACATTCCCGTGAGGGAGGGCGACTATACGCCGTTCGACGTGTACCAGTCCGACGAGGCGTTCATCACCAGCACCAGTTACTCCATAGCTCCGGTCGCCACGCTGAACGGGCGGCCCATTGGAGACGAAATGCCGGGGCCAATCACCAAGGGGCTGCTCGCGGCGTGGAGCGACCTCGCGGGGATCAACTTCGTGGACCAGGCGCTGAGCCACCTTCCGCAAGAGGAGCGGGGCGGCACGGCAGGATAAGCCAGTCCACGGGAAGGGTCCACGTCACTCTATAGCGCGCACCTTCGATGCGGCTACTATCAGGATGAGTCCCACCGCGACAATGAGCGCGCCGCCAAAGCCAATCGCGCGGTGGACGTCTAGCAGCTCGGTGAGGTAACCGAGGAGCAGGGAGCCGAACGGGCCGATGCCAACGCACACGAGCCACCCGCCCATGGCCCGGCCCCTCATCTCGTCCGGTACGTTCTGCTGCAGGATGACAATCTGCATGGTGTCGAACGTGGACTGCGCCAGACCGAAACAGCAGAGCAAGATGATGGACAGCACGAACACATTGGATTGGCCGACCAGAATCGTGACGAGGCCGTAGCACAGGAACGCTATAAGAATCAGGCGCCCTTTGCGGCCTACTGAGCTGAACGAAGCTATGGTTATCGCGGCGATTCCGCCGCCTACCCCGATGGCGCCTTGCATTATGCCCAGCCCGTCGGGTCCGACGCCCAGGACTCCTTCGGCTGCCAACACCGGCAGCATCGCCATGGCTCCAAGTCCAAAAGACTCGGCCAGCACGGCCATCAGCAGGACGGTCGCAAGCGGCCGAGAGCGGGTGAATATCCGCATCCCTTCGACCAGATTCGAGGCGAGTGAAGCTCGGGACTCGGGGCGGCTTCTGGGCGTGTAACGCATCAGCGTTATCAGCAGGAGGCCCAGCAGGTAGCTGAGCGTGGCGGCCATGAATGCGTAGCCCATGCCCACCGTCTCGATCAAGGCTCCGCCGGTTACCGCACCCAGAATCGCTACGGCCCTCATGCCTACCGATTGGAGAGATACGGCATTGAGCACGCTTTCGGGGCCGACGACGTCGAAGGCCATGGTCTGAGAGGTCGGGATCTTAAACGCGGTGCCGACTCCAATTATGCCCACGATAGCAAGAATCGACCACAACTGGGCAACCTCGGCCATTACGATGGCAGTTAGGGCGATGCTGGCGGCCACGTTCACGCCCAGGATCGCCAGCATCAGGTTGCGGCGGTTTACCTGGTCGGCAACGGTGCCCGCAAACAGCGCGACTACGAAGCTGGGCATGAAGTACAGCGCATAGGCAAGGGCCACTAAGAATGGACTCTCGGTGAGAGTGAGGACAAGCCAGGAGGTGGCGATGCGCTGCATCCACGACCCGAGGGACCAGAGCACCGTGCCGGACCAGAGGAAGCGGTACTCGCGGTACTGGAACGATCTGAGGGTTCGTGCGCCTCGGACGCGTGCCATGAAGGCCGAGTTCGGTCGCGTGGCATTCTTCAACAGCCGATTGACCTCCACTCGATGCGGCCTGCCTATCCTGAGAGCGTATCACCGGGTTGTCCGCCAAACAATCGGCTGGCGGCCCCCCTGGCCGGAATCTGGCTGCTGAGTGTACACATCGAAGGCCCGGCTTTGACAGGCTCTGGGCACAGTGCTATCTTCCGCTCAATTCGGAGTCGACTGGAGCGGCGGCAATCATTGGGCGAGACTTGTTCGAAGGAGACGACGAATGGCAAAGCACCTCATTCCGCCCGGCCTCAAGCTGGCGCGCAGCATGATCATCAGCCCCGACATGAATATGCTCTCGGAGATGGTGAGACCCTGGGACTTCAAGGAGGAAATCGACGTCGGTATCATCGGGGTGCCGTTCGACTTCAACCGCAAGTTTCAGGGGACGGGCGAAGGGCCCGACGCCATACGGGAGGAGTTCCTGACGTTCGGCTCACGGAGCTTCGACTTCGAGACTGACATTGGCGATCTCAAAGTACGGGACATCGGGGACATACGGATGCACCCCACCGAGGTCCTGACGTGCCACTCCAACATCAGGGAGGGGCTGGCAGAACTCTACCAGGAGTCCCCCGACTTCATTCCGATTGTGGTTGGGGGCAACCACGCCATCGCCGCGCCGTCCATCAGGGCGTTCAGGGAGGGCAACGAGTACCGTAGCGCCGGACTCATAGACTTCGACGCGCACAACGATCTGGGCGACCCGGCGTACACGGGGCCGACCGCCGGCACGATGTTCCGGCAGGTGATCGACGCGGGCTACATCGAGGGCCGAAACGCCGTTCAGATCGGCCTTCACAGCTCGCTCGCCTCGATGGAGCAGCACGAGTACGCGCAGACAAAGGGCGTGCGCGAGATTCCCGCGAGGGAGGTGTGGCTGCGGGGTGTTCACACCGTGATGAACGAGGCTATCGAGCAGGCGAGCGAGGACACGGACGCCATTTACGTGTCGTTCGACATAGACTCCATCGAGGACGCCTCCGCGCCCGGCACGAACGTACCCGCGCCGGGAGGCCTGGCGCCGCGGGAGGCCATCGAGGCGATGTTCATGCTCGGCAGGAACCCGAAGGTCAAGGCGCTGGACCTGGTGGAGGTGGACCCGCTGAAGGACGTGAGGAACATCACCAGCCGAATGGCGGTCGGGCTGGTGGTGGCTTTCCTGGCGGGGCTAAAACAGCGCCGCCTTCAGCACGGATAAAGGGCGGAGGCAACAGAATGACACGCCCAGCCATCGAGCATCTCAACCCGCCGCAAGTCATACGCGCGACCCAGTGGGAGTCGGACCTGGAACGCCGCGTGAGCAACTGGGTTGGCGTCTGGGACTTCGAGGAGAGTATCGACGCGGGCATCGTCGGAGTGCCACTGGCGAAGGGAGCGATTCTGCCCATCGGGTCGGACACCACGCCGAACGCGATTCGCAAGGCGATGGTGTACTGCACGACCTACAACCCGGACTTCGACGTGGATATACAATCGCTGAAGGTGAGGCACGTCGGCGACGTCGCCCTTCACGTTACGGAGGTAAGGGAGAACCACAGGCGCATCGAGTCTGTGTTCACGGAGCTGTTCGATCGGGCCCCCGACATTGTTACCGTGGTCGTGGGCGGCAACGGCACCATAACCGCGCCGATAGTGAGGGCGTTCGCCAGGGCCAATGGCGGAAGCATTGGCATGGTGGTTTTCGACTCCAGGGTGGACAGCCGGGCGGTGGCGGAGGGCGGGGCGAGCGACGCCACGTCGATACGCGACATTCTGGAGTCGGGCGTTGGGGTGAGCGGAGGCAACGTCTTTCACGTCGGCAGTCACGGGTTCCTCAGCTCCGCAGAGGAGCGGCGCTGGGCGGCC
Organism: Dehalococcoidia bacterium; assembly: GCA_965204815.1. Lineage (GTDB taxonomy): Bacteria > Chloroflexota > Dehalococcoidia > Lucifugimonadales > CATOSD01 > CATOSD01. Next base: position 1,413,534 of record OZ242014.1, on the reverse strand, counting down.
GACCAGGGGGTCACGCTGGTGACGGCACGGGAGGCCCGGCGTGAGGGAGTGGCGCCGGTCGTCGAGCGTGGGCTGTCGGCCGTGGGATCGGCCGCGGACGCCGTCTACGTGAGCTTGGACGCGACGGCGCTGGATATGGGGGCGAGCGGCTCGGCGCTGGCGTCCGCGCCGGGCGGGCTGTCCGTGCCCGAGATGGAGGAGGCGCTGTTCGTGGCCGGGCGGAATCGCAAGGTGCGTGCGTTGGAAGTGGTCGGCGTCGACACGTTCAACGATGTGAAGGAGATCGTGGCCAGGACATACCTTGGGCTTATCCTGGCGTTCCTGGCGGGGGTAAAAGGCAAGGGCGGCTAGCGAGGCAGGTCACCCCCATCCTAACCTTCCCCCATCAAGGGGGAAGGGACCAAAGGCATAGCGGTTTAGACAGTGGAGGAGATGATGCAGGAGTTTACGGCGTTCTTCAATGGCGAGTGGGTGCCCTACAGCGAGGTGAAGATAGACCCGTTCGACAGGGGTTTCCTGATGGGCGACTCGATATACGACGTCGAGCGCACGTTCGACGGCAAGATTTTCCGGCTGCATGCGCACATGGAGCGGCTCTATCGCTCGCTACAGTACACGCGCATCGACCCCGGCCTGACGCAGGACGAGATGGCGGAGGTCACGGAGGAGGTGGTGCGCCGGAACGAGGGCCTGCGACCACCGGGCAGTGACTGGAGCGTGAGGCAGGTGGTGACGCGGGGGAGATCGCCGTCGTACAGCCAGGGGCTGCCCTCGGACGCGGCCTCGCCGACGGTCATCGTCACCGCGCTGCCCATAGACTTCGGCCATGCCCGCTACTACGAGGAGGGCGCCGCCGTGGTGTTCCCCACCGCGCGGAGCTACTCGGCCAACTCGCTGGACCCCAAGGCGAAGCACTACAGCCGGGCCAACTTCGTGCAGGCGCAGTTGCAGGCGGCTGACATCGACTCCAACGCCTTCCCGGTGCTGCTGGACCAGGACGGCAACATCGCGGAGAACGTCGGGGGCAACTTCATGATCGTGACCGGCGGGGCGATCCGCACGCCCGGGGACCAGAGCATCCTTCAGGGCATATCGAGGATGACGGTGTTCGATCTGGCGGAGCAGCTCGGGATTCCCATCGTGGAGGAGGACCTGCAGCCCTACGACGCCTACACGGCGGACGAGGCCTTCCTGACCAACTCCATCTATCAGCTGCTGCCGGTGGCGACCATCGACGGGCGGAGCATCGGCGACGAGGTGCCGGGCCCGGTGAGCAAGAAGCTGCTGGCGGCGTGGAGCGAGCTGGTGGGCGTGGACATCGTGGACCAGGCGCTGCAGGCGACGGGTTAGCGGGGGCGGCCAACACTCACCCCCATCCTAACCTTCCCCCGTCGAGGGGGAAGGGACTAAGGGTACCCGTCCCTACCGGAGGGACGACTGGTGCTCTCTGAGGAAGGCGACGGTGGCGTCGATGGTGCGCTGGACGTCGTCGTCGGTGTGGGCGGCGTACAGGTAGTTGCGGGCCGCCCTCGCGGGCTGGACGAAGATGCCGTTATTGAGCATGTGGCGGGCGTAGGCCTCGAACTTGTTCATGCCGCCGGTGGCCTGATAGCGGAGAATGTCGCGGTAGTTGGCGGGGGCCTCTCGCTCGAAGTAGAGCCCCCACACGGAGCCGTAGCCGTAGCAGGTGGCGTCCAGGCCGAGCTCGTCGATGGCGTCGTTGACGGCGGCCCTGAGAGTGTCTCCCATGGCGTAGAGGCGCTCGTAGAAGCCGGGCCGTTCGAGTATCTCGATCGTCTTCAGTGTAGCGGCCGCGGACAGCGGGTTGCCGTTGTAGGTGCCAGAGAAGAAGGCGGGACCGCCGGGGGAGAGGGTCGACAGGAACTCCTCGCGACCGGTGACGGCGGAGATGACATAGCCGTTGGCCATGGACTTGCCGTACACGGCCATGTCCGCCTCGATCTCCCACTTTCGCTGTAGTCCGCCGAGGTCGTGTCTGAATCCGGTGATGATCTCGTCGAGCACGAGGGGGACGTCGCACGACTGGCAGAGCTCCTGTAGGCCCTTGAGGAAGCCGGGCTTGGGCAGGATTCCGAAGCCGTGGATGATAGGCTCGACGATGACGCAGGCGATTTCCCGCTTCTCGCGCTCGATGCGCTCGCTGGCGGCATCGAGGTCGTTGTAGGGCAGGACGATGGTGTTGTCTAGGATGGCGGGCAGCACGCCCGAGGAGTCGGCGACCGTGTTGGGGTTTGAGAGCGGCCCGGCTTCGTCCGGGGTGGGTTTGCTGCTGATGGCGAGGCCATCGGCCCAGCCGTGGTAGCCGCCCTCGAACTTCACGACCTTCCAGCGGCCGGTGTGGGTGCGGGCCATGCGAACCGCGTATTGGAGGGTGTCGGTGCCGGCATTGCAGAGGGCGGTCATCTCCGCGCAGGGGATGATCTCGCGCAGCTTCCTGGTAAGCTCGACCTCGAGCACGTGAGGCTGGGCGACCTGGACGCCGCGGGTGGAGATGGCCTCGACGACGGCCTGGTCTAGCTCGTCGTGCGAGTGGCCGAGGATGATGGGGCCGGCGCCGGCGTTATAGTCGATGTACTCGTTGCCGTCGAGGTCCCACAGCCGGTTGCCCTTCGCGCGCTCGACGTAGAAGAGGTCCTGCTCCCAGCTCTTGCCGTCGGGCGTGCCTCCGGGGGAGTAGCGGCTGGCCTCCTCGAAGTAGGCCCGCGACTTTGAGAGTTCCACTTTCAGCGGCACATCGATCATGGCGCACCCCCCGATTCTGCTGCTTCCACATCGCGCTCCGGTAGCCCGCAGGTTATGGCCTGGAGGTGGGTTGTGTCAACGCGGGCGCCTCGGTGGTACAAACGCGGCTTTTCGTGAATGTGTTCCGTTTTGTTCCGTTCGTAGCTGGCGGGTGTTCCATCAGGGGCGGTCGGTGGTGTTCCGTTGTCACTAAATCGGGGGAATTCGACGGGGTTGGTGGCGGAATGGAATGGGTTGTACCGCAGGGCTGCCGGGCCTCCGGCGAGGGGCGTGTGGACTCGCCGGGGGGTGTGGTCGGCCGGTCGATTGGTGGTGGTATTGGTTGTCATGCGGGGATAGTAGCACGGCTGTGCGGGCGTGTCAATGGGGGTTGGGATCCCCAAATCCACCGCCTAGTTACAAAAGAAGGCCTCGTTGGAGCCGGCTTTAAAGCCGGCTATGATGGTAGTGAACAACAACAAGCCATCACCAACGAGGTGCGACTATTATGCATCAGGGAACGCTTCCTTTCCACTACGCGGAGGAGAACGAGTCGACGGGCATGACGGCGTTGGCGGGTCTGCCGGCGTATCTGGAGTTGGCCTCTGTGGCGCGATTGGGGGAGTCGGTGCGCCGTCACGTGGGAGTGAGAGAGGGCACGCAGGGATGGACCGACGCCCAGATGGTGATAGCGCTGATGATGCTGAACCTGGCCGGAGGGGAGTCGGTGGACGACCTGCGGCTGTTGGAGAAGGACGAGGGTCTGGGAAGGGCGGTGTCGGTTGCGGAGTCTCACCGGATGAAGCGCGCAGAGCGCAGGGCGCAGCGCGACAGGTGGCGTGTACACAGGAGTCGCGCGGCGCCGTCGCCAACGGCGGTGTTCAGGTATCTGGGCAGTTTCCACGACGAGGCCGAGGAGGCCGGGAGACGGCCTGAGGGTGCGTTCATACCGGCGGCCAACGACGCGCTGAGGGGGCTTGGGAAAGTCAACGCGGACCTGGTGGGGTTCGCGGGGAGGCATTCGGGACACGCCGAGGCGACGTTGGACATGGACGCCACGCTGATAGGGACCAACAAGCGGCAGGCCAGGCACTGCTACAAAAAGTACAAGGCGTACCAGCCGCTGACCACCTACTGGCATGAGGCGGACTTGGTGGTGCACTCGGAGTTCAGAGACGGCAACGTGAACGCGGGCTACGAGCAGCTGAGAGTGTTGAAGGAGTCGCTTGGGTGTCTGCCCGCGGGCGTGAGCAAGGTGATGATGAGGTCTGATTCGGCAGGCTACCAGAAGGAGCTTCTGAAGTACTGCGCGGAGGGGAGGGATGAGCGGTTCGGAGTGATCGAGTTCTGTGTGGGAGTGAACGTGATGGAGGAGTTCAGGGCGGCGGTGAGTGAGGTGGAGGAGGAGGAATGGCACGACCTGTACAGGACCGATGGTGAGCGCACCGGCCAGCAGTACGCCGAGGTGTGCTACGTGACCAGTTGGACCGGATACAGCAGGAACAGTCCCGACTACCGCTTCATCGCGATAAGGAAGCCTGTGAGGAACCCGCCGCTGTTCGACGTGGAAGGGGAGAAGTCGTCGGTCCCCATCATGGAGATGGGGGATGGCAACTGGTACAAGGTGACGGGAGTGGTGACGAACCGGGAGTTGGCCGGGGATGAGCTTATCGGGTGGTACAGGCAGAGGTGCGGCAAGGGCGAGGAGGTGCATTCGGTGCTGAAGGAGGACCTTGCGGGAGGCAGGCTGCCGTCGGGGAAGTTCGGGGTAAACGCGGCGTGGTGGGCGATAGTGGTGTTGGCGTTCAATCTGAACTCGGCGATGAAGCAGCTTGTGCTGGGAGGAGAGTGGGTGAGCAAGCGTCTGAAAGCGGTGCGCTTCGGGATCATCTGCGTTGCCGGACGAGTGGTCAGACACGCAAGGAGCCTCATCATACGTCTCGCCAGAGGGCACCCTGCCTATGAGTTGCTCGTCGACGCGCGTCGCAGGCTACGGGCACTGGCCAACACGCCGCTCGGGGCCTGACTCTCCCAAAGAGTCCCCACACACTCGAGGCGACTGAACCGAAGTCGCAGGCTACGCTGTGTCCGAAAGACGGCCAAAACACTCCCCGCACCGCCGATGAGACCGTCGCACGCCGCCCAAAACATCGCAGCGGCCTCCCCTGTGCCAACCGACCGACCCTGAACCGCACATCTACCCTCGCGACACCATCACAAGACTCCCCCGCCAAAGCCAGGCGGTGGATCTGGGGGATCGCCGCAGTCTTGTACTCGCCTCTCCCTCCTTGATCGCGGCTCGGGGGCCGGGATGACCGAAGAAGGAACCGTAAAGGTTGGGCCAAATGCACGGCTAACCGTTGCTTAGACTGTAGAGGGACAGGCAGCCCAAAGCAGGTGAGAAGAGGTGTTGTCCGCCGAATGGTGTGGGATGCCAACAAGGCTGCGCACACCCCCACCCACCAGCTTGGCTGTGATGCTAACGGTCAGAAAAGAACTTCGAAAAGAAACTCTCACTCGTCGTCGTACCCAACCCCAAGTCACGGCGCAAGCCCTTGAACAAAGGCAAGAGCAAATCGTGCCGGACGGGTCGTTCGCACTGGCAGATCGGCAACATATCAAGGTTGTTGCATGTCGTGGAGTCTGCTCCCGTTCGGAGATACTTGAACCCACTCCATGTGGTGACGACGTGGATCTGGGTAGCCGGCATGAGTGGGAGTGCCGTCCATTCGGGCCATCCCGCAACCCAATACTCATAAAGGCCCGACTCTATGTCCTCAACAACGTTCTCACTGGACCGCGGAGACCACCACTCACTCGGATTGCACAGTGCGATTATGTTGCCTGAGAGGCTTTTGTGTGCGTGTGTTACGAGTCGTATCATCTCTCTCATCTGATCTTTCTGATTGGAAGGCGATCACTTTGGCCGTTGCGAACAAACATACGATAAATGCGCCCGGGTGTCAAGCGCTCGACGCATTGGTAACTGTTCAGAGTTAGTGGGACGAATCGAAGACCTAAGGTTCCTAGCAGGCGGTGTGGTGGTTATGGCATGAAGAAAGGGTGAATACTGAAATTGTCAAGACCTAGCAGAAGGTCACTACAGAGCTGCGGGAGCGGGTCGAGCACCTGGAGGGCATCATCTATTCCAAGGATTCGACTGGGGGATGCCAGGCAACAAGCCAACTTCTAGGCGCCATGGCCTTTCGGGGTACAGTCCGCGCCACGCGCATCGCGTCGTTTCGACGAGTACGCAACCTGCACGTAGCTGCCCTTCTCTTACACAACGCACTCGGTCCCGACCTAGACTATATGGTCGAACTTGAAGTGGAGGCAGGCGAGCGAGATCGTCTTCCTGGTCGTGAACCTTGCCATGCCTAGCAGACACAATTTCTGGGTTTTCTATGTGGGGATTCGTGCCACAAATGCGTAGGCGAAAGCACCCAATACCGCAAAGGCGAGAATGATAATCGCTGCTCTTATTGGCGGTGTATTGTCTCTCCTTGACCTTTGTTTCAGCGACATAAACGCGAGAATCAACCCCGCCACGACAAAACCAAGGAATACCTGCTGTTCTAAATCCAACATCTCTATCGCCTCCGTCGGCGAGTGCGCCGCTGTCCAGACGCCCGCCCCATCTGTAGTTTCGCCTCGTCCTTCATCCATCCCCCAGTGCGATTCGCCTGCTGCAACCCAATGAGGGTGTAGCGGTCGCGCTTCTCTTTGTTGCAGGGAGGACAAAGCAACGTCAAATTGTCGTAACTGTCGGTCCCGCCTTGAGAACGAGGGTTGATGTGGTCAACTTCGAGAACCCGATTGTCAAAGGTGTAGTCCGCCCCGCAACCCTGACAGTATGGCCCCAGGTCGTCTATCAGCCGCCCGTGCTGTTCGCGTGGGCGTGTGAAATGCTGAGCGGCATATCTTTGGGGAGTTTCCAAAATCGCACTTGCTGTCTCTCCGCTGTCTGTTCGCTTGGGCGGCTCTGTAGCGTATGTGATGTCTCCAAAGGTGATTAGCTGCTTCTGCCCCCGCCGACGCCTGCGAGTCCTAACAGCCAACCCTTCAGATTCCAAACGGTCTAGCACCATCTGATGGGCACCGTCCCAGATGTCCATACCCACCCACTGACGGCCCAGCCGTTCAGCAGCTACGGGCGTTGTGGCACAACCACAGAAGGGATCCAGAACGATGTCAGATGGGTTTGAGGACGCCTTGATGATACGCTCGTAGAGGGCAAGTGGCTTCTGAGTCGGATAACCTGTGCGTTCTGTTTTGTCAGAAGGCATCAATGGTTGAATTAACCACCAGTCTTCAGGGTGTTTGCCTTTCTCGTTTGGGCGATAGCCTCCGTACACTTTGTTTGAACGGTATGACTTGTCGTATCGACTCACATCGCTGTTAAGGACATCAGGGCTATATGGAATCCTAACCTCATCCACGTTGAACGTTACTTTGTCGGTCTTGGAATAGCGCAGCAAAGTGTCATGCTTTCTGGCCCAATCAAACTTGGGAACCCCGCCGCCTCGGTAAGCCCATATGATTTCGTTCCGAAAGTTGCGACGGCCAAAAACTGCGTCCAGAAGGCACTTAACCCAAGCGTGCGCCGTGTGGTCGATGTGGAGATACAGGCTTCCGTCATCCCGCAAAACCCTGTACATCTCCAAGAGCCGAACTCCAAGCCAGCATAGAAACGCTGCCATGTCGTCGCCATACACCACTTTGGCGGCCGTCACAACCTGCCAGACTTCCGGCTCGTCACGCTGAATTTCGATGAGCCAGTCATCGTGAATGTCGTCGTGCCAGCTCCAACGGTCTTGAAACTGGGCGCCGCTGGAAAGGGTGTCGGGCGTGGCATGGAAATCACGAGACTTGTTGAACGGCGGATCGGTCGCAATCAGATGGACAGTCTCGGAGTTCATCCCTCGGAGAAAGTCGAGATTATCACCGTGGTAGAGCGTTCGGTTCTCGAAGTTCGGTTCAGCCATGTTCCTATGTCCACCATTGGGATGCTCATATAGGCCCTGCCGCTAACTTGCATCGGTATGCAATGTTAGCATGGCCAGCCGCCTAAGTAAACGGAGCCGATGAGATGAGACTGTTTCAGATTGCCAGGTGGCTTCGTGGGCGCATGCCCTGCCCCCCTGGATTCCCGTTTTCACGGGAATGACGATTTCTCGTGTACCTAGTAGTGTGACACAGCTTCGGGCTTGGGTTCGCGCGTTGACAGGGTGGCGGCAAGGTGATACTTTGCGGGTGTTCAGGCGCGTGCATTTCCAGGGGGTGGCTGTGGTCGAGAGGAGAGCCGTCGCGTACCTGCCCAGGCGATAACATGGCCAGGGTGTTCGTTACGGGCGGTACAGGATTCGTCGGGCGGAGACTGGCGGATATGCTGGTCGAGCAGGGCCACGCGGTCACGGCTATCGCGAGAGCCACCAGCGATACGAAGCACTTGGAGTCCCTCGGAGTTACCCTGGTCCGGGGCGAGTTGTACGACGTGGACTTCCTCGCAGACGCGATGGAAGGATGCGAGCAGCTTCACCATATGGCCAGCCTGGTTGACAACGACTGGGCGAAGCCGGAAGACTACTACCGGTCGAACGTCACCGCTACGCGGGCCGTGTTCCAGGCGGCGAAGCGCGTGGGAATTTCCAGGGCCGTGTTCACCAGCAGCATCACGGCGTTTGGCATCCACCCCAAGGGCACTGTCGTCACCGAAGACACTCAGCCTCGATTCGGGTTCGTGCATCCTTACGGGCACAGCAAGTACCTGGGCGAGTTGGAGGCTCTGTCGCTCGTCGAGAGCGGCATGTACGTGACTGCTATAAATCCTCCTCTGATATACGGGGCAGGCGACCGCAATCTGAATCCTCCCGTCAAGCGATACATCCTGGAAGGGAAGCTGGACCCGATAGACCCGGACGTGAAGGCGCCGATCGTGCACGTAGACGACGTCGCCAGGGGGCAGTTGCTGGCGATGGAGCGCGGGAAGCCGGGCGAGCGATACTTGATCTGCGCGGAGACGCTGACCTCGGAAGAGTACTTCGGCATTCTCGCGGAGACGCTGGGATACCCGCCGCCGGAGGTTGCCTCCGAGAGCGAAGACGCGCCGATAGTGGCGTTTCCTGGATCGGGCCTGCCGGACCTGCCGCCGGGGTTCGCGGTGCGGCCCAGCATCGACAACACGAAGTCGCGCTCGGAACTGGGAATGGAGTACATGGAAGTGCGCTCCTCGCTCGCGGAGGCCTTCCGCGCCCTCAAAGAGGACTTTCCGGTCCAGGTAGACGAGATACCACGCCGGGCGCTGTGAGGGCGGCGGACGGGCGGAGGTCTCACCCTCACCCCAACCCTCTCCCATCGAGGGAGAGGGGAAAAACGGAACCTGAACAGATACGGAGGTTCTCATGTATGAACGAGAGGTGATGCCTTACTACGGAGGACTGGTGTCGTTCTTCAGGTCGCCGGGCATCGAGGTCGAGGATGTCACGGAGGGGCTGGCGGTTGTGGCGGGGGTGCCCATCGACAACGGCATTCCGCAGGGAAGGGTCGGCGCCCGCTTTGGTCCGAGGGCGATCCGGGAGGCCTCGCTCGCAGGACGCGGGACATTCGAGACCGCCATCGACTTTACGCGAATTCACGTCGACACGGGCGAAGCGATACGGCTGAAGGACGACGTGAAGCTGGCGGACCTGGGCGACTTCAACATTTATCCACAGGACCTGATGAGGACGACCGACTCCGTAATCCAGGGGATGACTGAGGTGGTCAAGCGCGGCGGATTCCCGGTCGTTCTGGGCGGCGACCATTACGTCTCGTACCCGTCCTTCACGGGATTCGCCAAGGGCATGGTGGAGAGGCAGCACGGGATTCGGCTGGGCTACGTCCACTTCGACAGCCACACGGACTTCCGCGACGAGACCGGCAGACTGGGCGGCCGGTACACGCACGGGACGATGGTGAGGCGGATCAGCGAGAACCCTGCGATCGACTTCAAGAACATCGTCTGGGTGGGCCTGAACGGCTACGGGCTCAACACCGACCAGTACGAGCTCAAGAAGGAGCACAACCTGAGGATGCTGACCTCGCGCAACATACTGGAGCGCGGCATCGAGGAGATCGTGCGGGAGGCGATGGAGGCGGCGTCCGACGGGGTCGACGCGGTGTACGTGAGCGTGGACATCGACGTGGTGGACGCATCGGAGTCTCCCGGCACGGGAGCGCCGGAGTTCGAGGGGATACAGGCCAAGGAATTCCTGCAGGCCATGAGCATCATCAACGAGTACGACACGCTTCGGGCCTTCGACCTGTGCGAGGTGGCGCCGGAGTGGGACCATTCGGGACGAACGGTGATGCTGGCGAGCAGGGGGATCACGAACATGCTGGCGCCCAGGTTGTTCGACAAGTTGGATTTGGGGTAGGGAGCGGTCACCCCCATCCTAACCTTCCCCCTGCGAGGGGGAAGGGATGTTTGAGGCACCCCCATCCTAGCCTTCCCCCGTCAAGGGGGAAGGGACACCTCGGAAGGAGGACACATGGCTTCTGTGAACGGCGGGGTAGAGCTGATGCTGCCGCCTCCGGTGATTACCAAGACTCGGCCGATTCAGCACTACAACATGCTGAGCAACTGGATAACGCCGTGGGACTACGAGGAGTCGATAGACGCGGCCATTATTGGCGCGCCCTACGGCTACACCGGCGAGGCGGCTGCGCCCAACGTGATCCGGCAGATCCTGCGCCGGTTCGCCACGAGAAACGCCAACTTCGACACCGACCCGGTGGACCTCAAAGTGCGCGACATCGGCAACGTGGCGATGCACCCGACGAACGTGTATCGGTGCCACGAGAACATCGAGAACGCGCTCACGGACGTGTACAACATCGACTCGGGATTCGTGCCGATAGTGCTGGGTGGCGACCACTCGGTGGCGGCGCCGTCGTTCCGGGCGTTCAAGGGCGCGCGCGGCGAGACGGTGGGGCTGATCGACTTCGACGCGCACCCGGACACGAGGGACTGGCGCACCAACGGGCCCGGCTCTGGAACGCCCTTCCGGCAGCTGCTGGAGGGCGGGCACCTGGACGGGAACAACGCCGTGCAGATCGGCTTCCACGGCTTCCTGGGGTCGTCGGAACTGTTCGAGTTCAACAGGGGGCATGGGATAAGCCTGTATCCCTCTGCGCAGGTGAGAAGGCGCGGAATCCGAGACATCATCAAGGAGGCGCTGGACAAGGCGTCGGACGGCACGGACTCGATCTACATCTCGCTGGACATCGACGTGATGGACACGCCCTGGGGTCCGGGGACCGGCGGCGAGGCTCCGGGGGGTCTGGACTCGCACGAGATATTGGAGGCGATGTACCTGCTGGGGCGTCATCCCAAGGTGAAGGTGATGGACCTGGTGGAGATCGACTGCATCAAGGACGTGCGGGACGTCACGTCCAAGCTGGCGGTGAACATCATCATGAGCTTCCTGACGGGCGTGAACGAGAGGAAGCAGAGGGTGTACAGGTAGGCTGGAGCCGGGCTGTTATGCGGACCTCACCCCCATCCTAGCCTTCCCCCTTGACGGGGGAAGGGACAATTGGGAAGGTGGGCCAACGGGCGACGTTCACCCCCATCCTAACCTTCCCCCGTCAAGGGGGAAGGGACCTGAATAGAGGAGGAATGCCTTGAATCTCGAGTATCTGGACCCTCCGCAGCTTGTGGTGCTCTCGGAGACCGAGGGCCGGGACGAGCGAAGGGTGAGCAACTGGATAACGGAGTGGGACTTCGAGGAGGAGATCGACGTCGGCATCATCGGCGTGCCGATGGACACGTCCACGATGGTGGACTCGATTCTCACCGAGACTCCCAACAACATCAGGCAGGCGTTCGTCCACTTCACCACGTTCAGTCCAGACTTCGGCGTGGACGTGCAAGGACTGAAGGTGCGGTACGTCGGCGACGTTTCGATACACCAGACGTTCGTGGACGAGAACATCCGGCGGATGGAGGCCACGCTGCCGGCGCTGTTTGAGTTCAACTCGTCGTACATACCGGTGGTGCTGGGCGGCGCGGGCGCGGTGACGTGGCTGGCGGCCACGGCGTACGCCAGGGGCACGGGAAAGAAGCTGGGCATCGTCCACTTCGACTCCCGCAGCGACATGCGCAGCCTGGATGAGGGTGGGCCGACCGACTTCACGCCGATGCGGGCGATACTGGAGTCCGGGGCCGGCATCGAGGGGAAGAACGTGGCGCAGGTGGGGATGCACGGGTTCGTGGGTACGCAGGCGGAGCACCAGTACGCCGTGGACAACGGCGTGACTGTAATCACCGCACGCGAGTTGCGCAGAGAGGGAATCGAGTCGGCGGTCGCGCGGGCGGTGGCGGCGGCGTCGGACGGAACGGACGCGGTGTACGTCACGGTGGACGGGAGCGCGCTGGACCTGCCGCTGTCGTCCATATCCAGGATGGCGACGCCCGGCGGCATTTCGGGCGAGGACATGGCGGAGGCCATGTACATCCTGGGGCGGAAACACAAGGTGGCCGCGCTCGACTTCGTGGACTTCTACACGTATCTGGACGAGGAAGAGACGGCGGCGAGAGTCGCGGCGGGCCTGCTTATGGCTTTCCTTGCGGGAGTAAGCGAGCGCGCCTAGAAGCTATCTCAAGAGTACCTTCCCCACCAATGGGGGAAGGCCAGGATCGGGGTGACGAAATGGCCATGTACGAAAGGGACCTACTGCCATCCTTTGCGGGCATCAATACGTTCGCAAGGGCGCCGAGAGGCGACGTAGACGGGCTGAGCGCGGGCGCTGTGGCCGTGGCGTCGGTGACGCACGACGGGACGTCGAGCTCGCGGCAGGGAGTTCGGCACGGGCCGAAGTCCATCCGCGAGGCGAGCGCGGACTTCATCTTCGACGTGCAGGGGTCGTCCTCGCAGTCGATGGTGAACGTGCTGACGGGGCGCACGATCAGGCTGCCGCAGGAGGGCACGCTGATCGACCTGGGGGACCTGCCGGTGTACCCGATGGACCTGGAGAGGACGCTGGCCTCCTGTAGGGACGCGATTTCGGGAATCGTGTCGAAAGGGGCATTTCCGGTGATACTGGGGGGCGACCACTACGTGACCTATCCGCTCGTCGAAGGGTTCGGCTCCGCGACCGGCGGCAAGGTGGGCCTGATCCAGTTTTCCAGCCAGCTCGACCTGGGAGAGAGCGACGCGGTGTGGGGCAGCGACTGGCACGGAGCGACGGTGCGACGCATCCTGGACAACGGCCTGGTCGAGGGGAAGAACATCGCCTTCGTGGGCACGCAGGGCTACATCCCGTTCAGGGAGTGGGAGCTGGCGCAGGACGCCGGGGCCACGGTCATCACCGCGGACGCGGTCAAGGAGCAGGGCGCGGCAGAGACGGCGCGCCGGGCCGTGGATGCGGCAGGCGACGGATGCGACGCCGTGTACCTGAGCCTGGACATCGACGTGGTGGACTCGGGGTTCGCCTCGGGGACCGGAGACGTCATCATCGGCGGGCTCACTCCCGCGGAGCTGCTGGCGCTGATGCTGGAGCTCTCGCAGTACGACAGTATCGGCGCGATGGACGTGGTGGAGGTGGCGCCGGACCTGGACATCCGGGGCCGGTCGCAGCGGCTGGCGGCGGAGGCCATCATCGAGCTGATCGCGCCGAGAGTGTTCGGGGGATAAGCGCCTTCCTGAAGGAGAATGAAATGACGCTGAGACAGGGAGAGGAACAGCTTCGGATCGCGGGCATCATGTCCTTCATGCGCGCGCCGCAGGGCGACGTGGAGGACCTGGAAGAGGGCATGATCGCCATCGCGGGCGTTACCTACGACCTGTCCTGCACCTCCAGGATAGGCGCGCGATTCGCGCCCCGCGCGATACGGGAGACCTCGGGCTACTACGGCGGATACCTGCAGCGCGGCGAGATGGTGGAGATCACCACCGGCCAGAGGATGAAGTCGCCCGAGAACGTGACGGTGATCGACCTGGACGACCTGAACGTCTACCCCGTGGACTGGGATCAGACCGCGAGCTCCCTTCGGGAGTCCATGCGCAAGATAGCGGGGACGGGCGCGCTGCCGGTCATCCTGGGTGGAGACCACTTCATCACCTATCCGCTGGTGGAGGGCTACAGGGATGCCGTGCAGGAAAGAGGCGGTTCGAAGATAGGATACATCCAGTTCTCGAGCCAGCTCGACCTGGGCGACCAGGACCCGGTGTGGGGAAGCGTGTGGCGGGGCGCGACGGCGCGGCGGATACTCGACGGCGGGACGGTGGACTCCCGGAACATGGTGTGGGTGGGCACGAACGGCTACATCAGGACGGACCAGTGGGAGCTGGCCCAGGAGCTGGACCTGAACGTGTTCACGCTGGACGACATCCGGCGCGAGGGTATCGTGCGGGTCGCGCAGCGGGCGGCGGAGATCGCGGGCGATGGCTGCGACGCGGTGTACCTGAGCGTGGACTTCGACGTGCTGGACGGCGGATACGTGGCTATGACTGGCGCCCCGTCCTTCGACGGAATCACGAACGTGGAGCTATTGAAGGCCGTCGACGTGCTGAGGAGGACGAAGGTGGGCGCGCTGGACGTGGTGGGGATGAACCCGACGGTGGAGATGTCGGGGGCAACCGGGCAGCGCTTCGCGGTGTGGCTGGTGGTGAGGTTCATGTCCGAGAAGGCGCTGGCGTGGGCGTAGGCAGGGACGGTTCTGAAGACACGCCAGGGCAACCACAAGGGTTGCCCCTACAGGCGATGCACGGCAGGGACGATCTGAGGAAGGTGCTGAGATGACTACCGCAGAGAATCTGCCCTGGTTCGCGGGGCCGGCGACGTTCATGCGCGCTCCGCTGGGAGACTTCGAGGACGTAACGCCAGGCAAGGTCGTCATAAGCGGCGCTCCGCACGCGATGCGGGAGCGGTTCAACGAGCGGCTCGGTCCCAAGGGCGTCCGGGAAGGGTCGCTGCCGATATTCGACAAGATGCGAAACGCGTCGTCGGCCGGCTTCCTGGACATCACTACCGGGAAGCGGCTGGCGCTGCCGGACGAAACGCGGCTGCTGGACATAGGCGACCTGAACAGCTACCCGACGGACGTGATGAAGGCGACGGAGGGCATGGCCGGGGGCGTGGCGGAGGTCGTGCGGCGCGGTGGATGGTCGGTGTGCCTGGGCGGAGACCACTACGTCGGCTACCCGTCCTGCCTGGGGTTCTGCCGCGCGGCAGCGGAGGCGAACCCGCGGGTGAAGGTGGGGTACATACATATCGACGGGCACCTGGACTTCGCCGACGAGTCGCCTCCCAACGGCAGGTACAACAACGGCACCAACGCCCGGCGCATATCCGAGATCGACGTGATGGACCCGAGCAGTATGGTTTGGATTGGCATCCAGGGGCCGTGCAATCTGAACCAGGTGGAGCCCATCAGGCGAAACGGGGGCACCATCTTCACGAGCGAGGACATCCACGAGATGGGACCGGCGGAGGTCGGCAAGAGGGCCGGCGAGCTGGCCCTGAAGGGCTGCGACGTCATCTACATGAGCTTCGACATCGACGTGATCGACGCCGGTTTCTCGAACGGGACCGGGTCGGTGACTATGGGCGCGCTGACCGCGATGGACCTGCTCAAGATACTAGACGAGCTGGCCAAGTACCCGATAGGCGCGATGGACCTGGTGGAGAACTCGCCCTCGCTGGACCCTTCGGGCCGCACGTCCCGGATGGCGGCGGAGTCGCTGATACGTCTCGTCACGCCCAAGGTGTTCGACGTCCTGTAAGAGACGTTTTCCTATAGTCCTCCTCTCCCTTGAGGGAGAGGATTGAGGTGAGGGGGAAAGGCGCCATGCCTCTGAGAAGCGATCCGTTGCCACGAACGGCGGGCATACTCACCTTCGTGAGAGCGCCTGCGTCCACCACGGCGGAACTGGCGGAAGGTCACGTGGCGGTGGCGGGCGTGCCCTACGACATGTCCACCACCTCGCGCATCGGGGCGAGGTTCGGGCCGGGCGCGTACCGGGAGACGTCCAACTACTACGCCCCGCACATGGAGAGCCGCGACTCCGGGGCGGTGGAGATAAACAGCAGGGAGAGGGTGAATCCCCAGCGCGTGCGCGAGAGTCTCAAGGACCTCGGCGACTTCGAGGTTTACGCCATCGAGTGGGAGAAGAACCAGGCCTCGCTGCGGGAGTCGATGTACCAGATCGCGCGCACCGGAGCGCTTCCGGTCATCATGGGCGGGGACCACTACATCACCTTCCCGCTGGTGCAGGGTTTCAAGGACGCGGTGCTGGAGCGCGGCGGTTCGAAGATCGGGTACATCCAGTTCTCGAGCCAACTCGACCTGGGAGACGAGGACCCGGCGTGGGGAAGGGTGTGGAGGGGGGCTACTGCGCGACGCATCCTCGACGGCGGCATGGCAGAGGCGAGGAACATGGTTTGGGTGGGGACCAACGGCTACGTCCGCACCGAACAGTGGGAGATGGCGCGGGAGCGTGGGCTGAACGTGTTCACGCTGGCGGACGTGCGGAGCCAGGGGATAGAAGCGGTCGCGCGGCAGGCGGCGGAGATAGCGGGGGACGGCTGCGACTCCATATACCTGAGCGTGGACCTGGACGTGCTGGACGGGGGATACGTGGCGGGCACGGCGGCGCCGTCGTTCGACGGGATGAGGAACATCGACCTTTGGGAGGCGATGGACGTGCTGACGCACACGAAGGTGGGGGCACTGGACCTGTGCGGGCTGAATCCGATCATCGAGATCGACGGGCTGGGCAAGACGGGCCAGCGGTTCGGCGTTCACCTGATTCTCAGGTTCATCTATCCGCGCATCATGGGCACGGCCTAGCCAGCTCTTCGAGTAGTCCCTTCCCCCTTGATGGGGGAAGGCTAGGATGGGGGTGAGCAATGACCACATCCGAAACACTGCCCTGGTTTTCGGGGGCGCAGACCTTCCTGAAGTCGCCGCTGGTGGGATTCGACCGGGTCGAGCCGGGCATGGTGGTAATGGGCGGCGCACCGCACGACAGCACGCACGCGAGCCGGTTCGGGACGCGCATGGGCCCGAGGGGCATCCGCGAGGGGTCGCTCGCGTTCACCGAAAGGCTCGAAAATTCGGCGGACGGCGGCCTGCTGGACGTTAACACCGGCACGAGGCTGACGCTGCCTTCGGACAGCCGGCTGGTGGACGTGGGGGACTACAACGTCTACCCCACGGACGTGGTGAAATCGATAGGGGGAATCGCTGGAGGCGTGGCCGAAGTGGTGCGACGCGGCGGCTTCTCGGTGTGCATGGGCGGCGACCACTACATCAGCTATCCGTCGTGCCTGGGCTACACGCGGGCGGCGGCGGAAGAGAACCCAAACGTGAAGATAGGGTACATCCACTTCGACGGCCACCTAGACTACGGCGACGTCAATCCGGTGTGGGGCAGGTACAACCAGGGGTCGAACGCGCGGCGCATCTCGGAGATCGACGTGATCTCCCACCCAAACATGGCCTGGATTGGCATACACGGCTGGGTGGACGAGGACCAGATTACGCTCATAGAGAGGAACGGGGGCAGGGTGTTCACCGCGCTGGACGTGCACGAGCAGGGCGCGGTGGAGATCGCGCGCCAGGCGGCGGAGCACGCCGCGGACGGGACCGACTTCATCTACATGACGCTGGACATAGACTTCATCGACACGGGGTTCTTCCCCGCGACGGGATCGGTGGTGAACGACGCCATCACGCCGCAGATATGCCTGCAGATGCTCCAGGAAGTGCGGAAGTACCCCATCGCCGCGATGGACATAGTAGAGGTCGCGCCGAGGATCGACACGTCCGAGCGCTCCATAATGACGGCGACCGAGTTGCTGCTGGGGATAATCGGCCCCAAGATCTTCGACGTGACGCCCCTGCGAGGAGGGTAAGCCATGAGCACGGAACAGGTCCATCCCTGGTACTCCGGGGCGACGACGTTTCTGAAGTCTCCACAGGCGAGCTTCGACGATATCAGGCCGGGCATGGTCGCCATCGGCGGCGCGCCGCACGACTCCACGCACGGGCACCGCGCGGGCGCGCGATACGGGCCGCGGGGCATCCGCGAGGGGTCGCAGGTGCTGGCGGACAAGCTGCGGCCGGCGGGCGACGACGGGCTGATCCACGTCGGCTCGGGCAGCCGACTGAGCCTGCCCGCCGAGAGCAGGCTGGTGGACGTGGGGGACTACAACTCGTACCCGACCGACGTGGACAGGGCCGTGGAGGGCATGGCCGGCGGGGTGTACGAGGTGGTAAAGCGCGGCGGGTTCTCGGTCTGTCTGGGTGGCGACCACTTCGTGGGCTATCCCTCTTGCCTAGGTTTCACCAGGGCGGTGGCCGAGATCAACCCCAACGTCAGGGTGGGATACATACACATCGACGGGCACCTGGACTTCACGGACATCACGCCGCTTTTCGGAAGGTACAGCAATGGGACCAATGCGCGGCGCATCTCGGAGATCGAGGTTGTGTCCCCGAAGAACATGGTGTGGATAGGCATCGACGGTTACGTGAACGCGGAGCAGGCGGACACCATCAAGAGGAACGGGGCGACGGTGTTCACGGGGCTGGACGTGCAAGAGATGGGTGCCGTGGAAGTTGCCCGCCGGGCGGGGGAGTTGGCCATAGACGGTTGCGACTACATCTACCTGAGCATGGACATCGACGTGGTCGACTCGGGGTTCTCGCCGGGGACCGGCTCGCCGGTGTTCGCGGCGATCACCCCCATGACGGCGATGCGGATGCTGTGGGAGCTGTCGAAGTTCCCGATAGGGTCGATGGACTTCTGCGAGACGTCGCCCCGGCTGGACCCGACCGACCGCTCCAACATGCTGGCTCCCCAGTTCATACTGGGGATCATCGGGCCGAAGGTGTTCGACGTAGGCGACCTGTAAGGAGGAACCATGACCGCAGACGGGAATCCGATCAACCGCGTTACGGTCCCGGTGCAGTCGGGTAAGGGAGTGTTGGTACAGCGCGGCCAGCGGCTGAAGGTCATCGCGGAGCAGGGGCCGCAGGTGGGCGACCTGTTCGCCTTCGTGCAGGACTCGCTGGACGAGACGCTATCGCCGAGCCAGACACGCAGCCGGCTGGGCAAGTTCGCGCTGGAGGTGGGGCAGCCGCTGTACAGCATCAGGCGCAAGCCGCTGTTCATGCTGGAGGAGGACACGGTTGGGGTGCACGATCTGCTGGCGCCGGCGTGCGACACGATGCGGTACGCGGAGGACTTCGGCATCGAGGGTCATCCGAGTTGCCGGGAGAACCTGAACGGGGCGCTGAGGGAACTCGGGTACTCACCGCCTGGCTACCCAGACCCGGTAAACCTGTTCCAGAACACGCCGATAGCCGACCTGCAGGGGACGCGCGACACCCGCGAGTCCATGGCCAAGCCGGGTGACTACGTGCTGCTGCGAGCCATGGAGGACCTGATCGCGGTGGTGTCGGCATGCCCGCAGGACCAGACGAATCTCAACGGCGGGCGATGCAAGGAGCTGGTGCTCGAGGTCTACGGCTAGTCGTCGAACGCCCGGCCAAGCTCCCGGATGACGCGCTCGGCGTTGTCGCAAATCTCGCACACCACGTCGGCCGCGGGGCGAATGGCGGGGACCTGGCCCGCGCCCTGGCCAAAGTAGACCGACGACATTTCGGGGTCCTCGCGCGCCCGGCCGGCGGCAACGTCCGTCGCCAGCTCCTCGCGGTGCGCCAGTATGTCGGCGTCCCGGCCATCCCACTCGCGCACCAGGCGGTTGCGGTAGACGCGGCCGGCGATCCCGTCGGGCCACGGCGAATCGCCCAGCAGGTCGTAGAGGCGCGTGTAGGCGGTGTCCTGGCCGTCGGACGATACAATCTGCTGCTTGAATGACTCGGGGACCTCCACCGCCTCCGGCGTGGCCACCATGGCGGTGCCGAGGGAGGCTCCTTGGGCGCCGGCGGCCAGGACAGCGGCGAGCGCCCTGCCGGAGGTTATGCCGCCCGCGGCCAGCACGGGCACATCGGGGTGTCGATCCACCAGGCTCACCAGCAGCGGCAGCAGGTTGACCTGGCCGGTGTGGCCTCCCGCCTCGTTGCCCTGGGCCAGCAGCACGTCCGCGCCCGAGCTTGCCGCCATTTCGGCAAGCTCGGCTGACTGTACCTGGCAGATTGTGAGCGCGCCCGCTTCTTTCGCCCGGCCCAGCCAAGGCTGCGGGTCGGCGAAGGAGAAGACCACCACGGGCACGCGCTCCTCCAGCGCGATTTCGAAGTTGGTCGAGTCCGCGGCGATGAGGTGGGTGATGAACCCCACGCCGAAGGGTCTGTCGGTCCGCGAGCGGACGAGGGCTATCTGCTGCCGCAGCCAGCCGGAACCGAAGCCGTTGGTGCCGCCGAACGTGCCCAGCCCGCCGGCGGCCGTCTCGGCCGCCGGAAGTTCGCCGCCACTGTGGTTGCTCATCGGGGCGGACATGACGGGGTAGTCCAGGCCCAGCAACTCGGTGAATCGGGTTGTCAGCATCGGCGTCGGACAGTCTTTATCGCTTTTCGGCTGTGATTATGGCCAAATGCGTGGGCAGCGCGGTCTCCTCGATGTTGGAGAAGCCCGTATCCGCCAGCCAGGAGACGTACTCTTCCCCGTAGCGGTCCCCGGCGCCGGGGCTGAATGCGATCTTCACGTACAGATCCATCATGGTGTCCATGAAGCTGCGCTCGGGGCTGAAGTCCAGGCGCATGAAGTCCTGAACGATGATCATGCCTCCCGGCACCAGCGCGTCGTAGGCGCGGCGGAACACGCGGCGGCACTCCTCCTCGGACTTGATGAGCACGACGCCGGAAATGAGGACGACGTCGCTGTCGTTGCCGAGCTCTACCTGTTCGAAGTCCCCTTCCAACGGTATGACCCTGCCCTCGAGCCCGCTCTCGGCTATCTGCTCGGCGGCGATTTCGAGAGGCTCCTTCACGTCCACGACGTATGCCCTCAGTTGCGGGTTGGCCTCGCAGAGCGCGATGCTGTAGCTGCCGGCGCCTCCGCCGAGATCGAGCAGTTTCCTCTTGCCGCGCAGGTCCACGCTCTTGACCAGGTTGTCGGCCTGACCGGACACGGCCCGGTTGTGCTGACCGTTCATGTAGTCTGTCCAGTAGGTGGGCACGTCGGTGAAGCCGTTTTCGAACGGAAGCTCGGTCCGGCCCTCGGTGATGAGCGTGTCCAGTTTGCCCCAGCTATCCCAGTAGTTGGTGATGTGCAGGACCAGGTCGCCGACGTATCCCTGCTTGCCGGGCACGAGGTAGCTGGAGGACTCGGCGGAGTTGGCGTACTCGTCGTCACCGGCCTTCTCGAGCAGCCCAAGAGCGACGTTTGCCTCGAGGAAGGCCTCGATGAATCGCGGCACGGCGTCCAGGCGCTCGGCGACCCGTCGCGCGTTCAGGGGTCTCTCATCGAGCAGGGGGAAGAGCTTCAGGTTGATTCCGGCCCTTACGACGGCTGAGTTCCAGTACTGGCGACTCAGCGCATTTACCAGTTCCGGGCTGGATTCCGTGGCCTTGGTCAGCAGGCTTACATTCATTCGATTACCTCTTTTGCTTGTTCGCGGCGCGGCGCGAAGAATCGGCATTGCTTTCGGGGCGTCCCCGGGCCTCGTTGGCGGCGCACGCAAGGGCGCGGCAACGCGGTGGTCTGGCTCGAAGCCCGGATCGCACGGGGTGGCAGATACAGGTCAGTTCCTCGCGGGCGGCGCTGCCGGCGAATGCTACGACGCGGTTTAGATGCGGCGTGAGACGGCGGCAGGGCCGAGGACTGGGGAACTGGAGGGTGGGACTCGATGTCCCGACGTGTTGGGTGGGGAAGCTAAGGCTCGCAGGGGAGCACGTGCCGTTCGCGGCCACGCATTGGCGGGACCGCCGGGCGGCGGCGCTTCTGTATTGTTCTGTTGAGGCGTTTTCGCATAAAAGCGGTGCGGGGCGTATCCGGATGCCCCGCGGTGGGAGAGCCCTCCTTTGTGACTCGGCACGAGTCTAGCAGGGTGGGCGGGCGGGGGTCAAGTTGCGGCTATTGACATGGTGCTGAGGAAAGCATAACATTCGCCGCAGCACTGACATACAGCAACTGCCCGTTCAGGTGCCCGTTAGGGAGAATAGGGAAGGCGGTGAGAAGCCGCCGCGGTAGCGCCACTGTAAGCGGGATTTTGTGCCGATGCCCACTGTCGAGCGATCGCTCGGGAAGGGTCCGGCGGGCAAGATTCACCCGCGAGCCAGGAGACCTGCCTGATACGGGGGGTAACCACTCTCCGCAGCAGAGAGGGTCCCCCGGCCAAAGAGCACCACTCGAGGCCGGAGCGAAAGCGACACCTCCAGCGGAGAGACCGCCGGAGGTGTTTTGTTGTCCAAGGCCGTTGAACTGGTCACGCTGCGCGGATACCGCAGATCGGGCGTTGCCGCGCGACTCGCGGCGGGCTCCGCCGTCCTCGGCCTGCTGATCCTGGCGGCTACCCTGGTATCGCTGAGCCTTGGACCCGTGAACATTCCCGCGGGCCACGTCGCCTCCATCGTGCTATCCATGATCGGCATGGACCTGGCCGGTTTCGGGCGCACCGAGCAGCTCGTAATCGAGCAGATAAGGCTGCCCAGGATCGTGGTGGGCGCATCTGTCGGCGCCGCGCTGGGCGTTGCCGGCGCGACGATGCAGGGGCTGTTCCGCAACCCGATGGCCGACCCCGGCATCATTGGCGTGTCGGCGGGCGGTGCAGTCGGCGCGGTCGTGGCCATCGCAACCGGGATGGCGGGCCTGTTCTTCCTGGCGCTTCCAACCTTCGCGTTCGTTGGCGCGATAGC
The DNA here is from genome assembly GCA_965204815.1 of Dehalococcoidia bacterium. Lineage (GTDB taxonomy): Bacteria > Chloroflexota > Dehalococcoidia > Lucifugimonadales > CATOSD01 > CATOSD01. Next base: position 1,390,985 of record OZ242014.1, on the reverse strand, counting down.
TGCCACGTTCCTCGTTTACGGCATCGCCGCGGTTGGCGGTCACTTCTCGATGGCGACACTGCTTCTTGCGGGCGTCGCGGTCAACGCCTTCCTGGGGGCCATCGTATCGGCCATCATCATCATTCTGCCCGACAACGAGGCTCTCCGTGAGATCCTGTTCTGGCTGGCTGGCGGGCTGGACTCCCGTTCCTGGGAGCACGTCCGCATCTCGGCTCCGCTGATCGTGGGCGGCGTCGCGGTCGTGCTGCTGATGTCGCGCGACCTGAACCTGCTGATGCTGGGCGACGATGAGGCCAGGTCGATGGGGGTGCGCGTAAGCGTCGCGCGTCCGGTGCTTCTGGCGGCGGCGGCGCTGGCCACCGGCGCGGCGGTGGCGGTGAGCGGAACGATTGCGTTCGTGGGCCTGGTTACGCCGCACGTGCTGCGGCTGCTGCTGGGCCCGGACCACCGCGTGCTCGTACCGCTGAGCGCCGCGGGTGGCGCGGTGTTCGTCATAGTCGCCGACACTTTCGCCCGCACCATCATCCAGCCGGCCGAGTTCCGGGTCGGCGTTCTGACCGCGTTCGTCGGCGCGCCCTTTTTCATTTTCCTGCTCATCAAGAACAAACGCCAGGTCTATTCGCTGTGAGCCCCGTCCACCGAGAGGAGACGAAATGACAATCAGGAAGTTGCGCACCCTCGCGGTCCCGCTGGTCCTGCTGCTCGCGCTTGCGCTGGCGGCGTGTTCGTCGGAGTCGCCGGAGCCGACAGCCGCCCCCGCCGCGCCCACAGCCGCACCGGTCCCACCCCCGACCGCCATGCCGGAGCCGACCGCGGTCCCGACAACCGCGCCGGCCCCTACCGCCGCGCCCGCCCCCACGGTGGCGCCGGCGCCCACGGCAGTTCCGACAGCGACGCCAGCGCCCACGGCGACGCCGGAGCCGAACCCGCTCGAAGGCGTGCGCGGAATCGTCGATCCCACCAACCTGGGCTGGCCGCGCGAGGTGGAAGGATTGAACGGGCTGGTGAGCATCCCGGCGAAACCGCTGCGAATCATCACCGCGTCCGTGGGGCACGACGAGATGACGCTGGCGATAGTGCCGCTGAGCCGGCTGGTGGGAGTGGGCGCCCCCACCAAGAACTCGACCTACTCCAACGTCGCTTCGCTGGTGCAGGGCATATCCGAGATTTCGCGCGACCCCGAAACCATCGTCGCCCAAGCGCCGGACGTCGTCGTCACCAGCCCGTTCTTCCCGGCGGAGGCGATTGAGGCGCTGTCCAAGACGGGAATTCCGGTGGTCCAGACGGAGCTCGAGCAGGGTCCGGAGACGCGGATCAACAGCATCTTGTTCATGGGGTACATCTACGGCGAGGTGGAGCGCGCCGTGGAGTTCGCGGCGGAGGTGAGCGACCGGTATGAAGCCCTCGTCGCCGTCACGGGCGCGGCGGAGCCTCGCCCCCGCGTGCTCGCGCTCACACAGTACTCGGACACTCTGTGGGTCGCGGGCGGCAAATCCACCGAGGGCGGTGTCATCGTGGCCGCGGGCGGCATCAACGCGGCTGAGGAGGCGGGTATCGAGGGCAACCAGACGACCAGCCTGGAGGGCGTCATCGCTATGAACCCCGACGTTATCGTCATCGCACAGCCGAAAGAGTTCGGAGCCGACGAGTTCCGGCAGAGCCTGTTCGACAACGAGGCGCTCGCGGAGATTCCGGCAATCGCTGGGAACCAGGTGTACGTGGTAGAGGGCAAGCACTTCACCACGCTCTCCTACTGGAACATCAGGGGGGTCGAGGACCTGGCGCACATACTGTGGCCGGAGGACTTCCCCGAGCCGTCGACGGCTCCATTCAGCCTTGCGGAGGAGCAGTGATGAACGGACGACCGCAGACTATAGGCGCGCGGGGCGTCGGCTACGAAATCGATGGGAAGAGGCTGCTGCACGGAGTGAGCCTGGGCGCCGGCCGGGGCGAGTTGGTCGGGCTGATCGGCCCCAACGGCGCCGGGAAGTCCACGCTGTTGAGGGCCATATCGGGCACCCTGGGGCACACAGACGGAGTGGTGCGGCTTGAGGGCGCCGACATCGAGGCCCTCTCGTCCAGGGAGGTGGCGACGCGGCTGGCGCTCGTGCCGCAGATCGCGCCGTACACGCACGGCTTCACGGCCGTCGAGCTGGTGCTCATGGGGAGGTACCCGCACCTGGGCCGCTTTCAGATCGAAGGCAGCCAGGACCAGCACATCGCCCGCGACGCGATGCGGATGACGGAGACCGAGCGGTTCGCCGAGCGGACGCTGGACACGCTGTCCGGCGGCGAGCGCCAGCGCGTATTCGTATCGCGCGCGCTGGCGCAGCAGCCGCGCATCCTGCTGCTGGACGAGCCCACGTCCAACCTGGACGTGCTGCATCAGCTCAAGGTGCTGAACCTGGTGCGGGAGCTCGTCGACGACGGACTCACCGCCATCGCCGCCATCCACGACCTGAACCTGGCGGCCCGCTACTGCGACCGGCTGGTGCTGTTGGGACACGGGCGCGTCCTCGCGGAGGGTACGCCCGCCGAGGTGCTGACGCCTGACACGATTGAGTCGGCCTTTGGAGTGAAGTCGGCGGTGTACCGGGACCCGATTACGGGCGCTCTCGCCATCAGTCTGATAGGGCCGGCCGATGCTCAATATACGAACGGGAAGAGACCGGGGCGTGGTCTCGAATCCGCGGCGCGGGTGGCTTCGGGCAGGAACGGGGCGGCCGTCCAAGCGGGAGGCGAAGCTTGAGCGGCACTGAGAAAGGGGAGCATTCCGACGAACTGGTGAAGTACCGGCGAGTCCGGCACGGACTGCTGATAGTGAACACGGGCGAGGGAAAGGGCAAGACTACGGCGGCGTTGGGGGTTATATTCCGCGCCTGGGGCAGGGACTTTCGAATCAGGATGTTCCAGTTCATCAAGCACACCGGCGCGCGCTTCGGCGAGCACCGGGCGGCGGACAGGCTGGGCATTCCCATCGAGGGACTGGGCGACGGCTTCACGTGGCTGTCGAAGGACATGGACAGGACGGCGGCCCTCGCGGTGGAGCAGTGGGAGAGGTGCAAGCGCGCCATCGAGGAAGGCGACGATGAGATCGTGGTGCTCGACGAGTTCACCTACGCCATGCACTACGGCTGGGTAGACGTCGGGGACGTGATGGAGACGCTGAAGCGGCGACCGGACACGATGCACGTCATCATCACGGGCCGGTACGCTCCCCAGGAGCTGGTAGACTGCGCGGACCTGGTGACCGAGATGAAGCTGATCAAGCATCCCTACCAGGAGCAGGGAATCAGGGCGCAGCAGGGCATAGAGTTCTAGGGATGATCGTGGAAGAGGTGGTCGCGGGCATCACGCCCGCGGACTCCGGCGCCATGCGGGCCGCGGAACTCAGGCAGGAGAGCCTCACCAAGCCGCCCGGCAGCCTGGGACGGCTGGAGGAGTTGTCCGTCCAGCTGGCGGGGATATTCCGGACGCCGCAGCCCAGGCCGCGAGGTAAGACGCTCGTCGTTGCCGCGGCGGACCACGGCGTGGTGGCGCGGGGCGTCACCGGCTACCCGCAGGAGGTCACCGCGCAGATGGTGCTCAACTTCCTGTCCGGTGGGGCGGCGGTAAGCGTCATGGCGAAGAACGCGGGCGTGGAGCTGGTCATCGTGGATGCCGGGGTGGCCGTGCCCCTGCCCGACCACCCCGGCTTGCGGTCCGTGAGCGCGGGCCGGGGCACGTCGGATATATCGCGCGGCCCCGCCATGTCCCGAGAGCGGGCCGAGGCGTGCGTGGCCGCGGGCGTTCGGCTGGCGACGGAGGCGGCGGAGCGCGGCGCGGACATCATCGGCACCGGCGACATGGGCATCGGCAATACCACCGCGTCGAGCGCCGTGACCGCGGCGATAACCGGCAGAACGCCGGCCGAGACGACGGGCCGTGGCACGGGGCGAAACGACCGGGAGATGCGGCACAAGATCGGCGTCGTGGAGCGCGCGCTGGCGGTGAACCGGCCCGATCCCACGGACGGGCTGGACGTGCTGGCGAAAGTGGGCGGATTCGAGATTGGCGTGCTGGCCGGGGTGGTGCTCGGCGCCGCGCTCTCGCGCAGGGTCGTGGTGCTGGACGGGTTCATATCCGGCGCCGCGGGTCTTATCGCACATAGTCTTTCGACTCACGTGCGAGACTACATGGTGGCGGGCCACGTGTCGGCGGAGGCGGGCCACCGTATCGTGCTGTCCCACCTGGCACTGGAGCCGCTACTGGACCTCGACATGAGGCTCGGAGAGGGTACGGGCGCGGTGTTGGCGATGGGGCTGGTGGAGGCGGCCGCGGCTTGCCTGTCCGACATGGCGACCTTCGGGGAGGCGGGCGTTTCGGACAGGGAGCCGGAAGACGGGGGCGCACAACCGGAGTGAGAGACCTGCGGGCGGCGTTTGGCTTCCTGACCGTGCTTCCGGTCGCGCCCCGCGACGCGACGCGGATGGGGCGGGCGAGGGTGTACTTTCCGATAGTGGGCCTCGCGCTGGGGGCCGCGCTTGCGGGCCTGGACTACGCGGCGAGGCTCGCCCTGCCGTCGCCCGTGGTCGGCACGATGCTGGTGGTGGCGCTGCTAGTGCTGACCCGGGCCATTCACGTCGAGGGCTTTCTGGACTGCTGCGACGGGCTGTTCGGCGGCTATACGCGCGAGAGACGGCTTCAAATTCTGCGCGACACGCACGTGGGCGCGTTCGCCGTGGCCGGCGGTGCGGGCCTGATCCTGCTGAAGTGGTCGCTCCTCGCGGACATACCTGGAGATATCCGCCCTGGCCTGCTGTTCGTGTTCCCGTGCCTCTCGCGGCTTGGGATGCTCACAACGATGGCCGCGTTCGCCTACGTTCGGGAGCAGGGAATCGGCACGGCCTTTCAGGGCGGGACGGCGCGGTGGCACGTGCCATTCGGCGCAGTCACGGCGCTGGCGGCGAGTGGCGCGGTGCTGGGGTACGCCGGGGTGGTGCTCGTGGGTGGGGCCATGATCGTGTCGCTTGGGATCGGCCGGTGGATTTCGGGTATGCTGGGGGGGATGACGGGAGACGCATACGGCGCGGTGAACGAGGTGACGGAAGTGGCTGTGTTACTGCTGGGAGTGGCCCTGTTCACGCTTATCCCCGAGATGTACGAGACGCCGCTGTGGTAGAGGACGCCCGCGAGAGCCGCGTCCATCCAGGACGAGGAGCAGGACAGTGAGCAAACGGCTGACGCTGGTGCTGGGAGGCGTTCGGGCGGGCAAGAGCGGCTACGCTCAGCGGCTCGCGTCCGAGGGCGGCGGGCGCGTGCTGTTCGTGGCCACAGCCCAGGCGGGGGACCCGGACATGGCGGCGCGCATCCAGGCACACCGACGGGATCGGCCAGCGGACTGGGACACGCTGGAGGAGCCGGTCGACCTGGTTGGGGCGCTGTCGGGCGTAGCCAACCGGTATGATACGGTGCTGCTGGACTGCCTGACGCTGTGGGTGAGCAACCTGCTGCTCAGGGGCACGGACGTCGACTCCTCGCGCGCGGGGATTCTCACGGAGACGGAGTGGCTGCTGGACGTGTGCCGGCGGGGCAGCACGTCTTGGGTGGTCGTGAGCAACGAAGTCGGACTCGGCGTGGTGCCGCCGACGCGGCTGGGCCGCGTGTTCGCCGATGAGCTGGGGCGCGTGAACCAGCTGGTGGCAGCGGCGGCGGACGACGTCTACTTCATGGCCGCGGGGCTGCCGATGGCGCTCAAGTCGTCCAACCTCTGACCCCTCCCCCGCGGCGGTTCAACCACGCGACTCGCAGTTGACCCAACCCCCTTCCTGGCAATCGCGCCTGCCCAGCAGGCACGGCGCCCCTCAGTCATGTTCGGTACAGGATTCCTATGTGTTGTACAATGCTAACCTTATTGCCGGCGGCGCGTTCTACTCTGTCGGCGGGCAGTCTGCCAAAATGGATGACAAGGTCGTCGTAGAAGAACGCTGGAGAAGTAAATGAGATTCATCACCGGTTTGGCGGTGCGAAACCGGACGGTTACGGTCCTTGCCATAGTCATCGTCCTTACGGCGGGCGTGGTTGCCTACAACTCGCTGCGGGTGGAGCTGTTCCCGGAGATCGAGTTCCCGCTCGTTACGGTTACGACTGCCTACCCGTCCGCCAATCCCGAGGCCGTGGTGCGCGACGTTACCGCGCCGATCGAGCGGGCGATATCGGGAGCGGATGGGCTGGAGTCCGTACAGTCGACGACCTTCGAGGGCAACTCCCTGGTGCTGGCTACCTACGAGTACGGCACGGACATGGCGGCTGCCGAGGCGCACGTTTCGGCGGCCGTGAACGACATCTCATTCGCCCCCGGCGTGGATGAGCCATCGGTTGGCCGGTTCAATCCGGACCAGTTCCCCGTCATACAGTTCAGCGTGATATCCGACAGAGACGCGGCGGAGTTGCAGGGTATCGTCCAGTCTCTGATATCTCCTGCGCTATCCGACGTAGACGGAGTCCTGCAGATAGACGTGACCGGAGAAGTCGAGCGACGGGTGCTGATCAGCGCGGACCCCGGCAGAATGGAAGCGGAAGGGGTCTCGATGTTCGAAATCTCGTCAGCGCTGAGGGACAACAACGTCAGCCTGCCGGCGGGGGCCATCTTCGACGGAGGGCAGGCGGTGCTCGCGAAAACGACGCACACGCTGGACTCCATCGCCGACCTCAGGGGGCTTGTAGTTGCGGTGCCGGAGTCCGGTCCCGTTCTGCTGGGCGACGTTGCCGATGTAACCCTTGGATCTGCCGCGCCCGCGAGCATATCCCGCACCAACGGCAAGCCCAGCGTGGGAGTGTCCATCGTCAAGGAGGCGGAGGCCAATACGATAGACGTCACGAGCGCTGTGCGGGAGGCGCTGGACGGGCTCGGCGGGTTGCCGCCGGACGTGGAGATCATAATCGTTTCCGACCAGGGGCCCAGCATCCAGGGGCAGATCGACACCCTCCTGCAGGAGGCCCTGTACGGGTTCCTGTTCGCGGTGACCGTGGTGTTCGCGTTCATGGTGTCGTTCAGGCCGACGATTCTGCGAGGATTGTCCAACACGCTTCGCCCCACTGTCGTGATAGCTATGTCGATTCCGTTGAGCGTGTTCACCGGCGTGCTGCTGCTCGCGTGGCAGGACCTGTCGCTGAACTTCATGACGCTGGGCGGCCTCGCAATCTCCGTTGGGCGCGTGGTCGACGACGCGATAGTGGTGCTGGAGAACGTGTATCGCCACATCCAGGCCGGGCGCGAGCGGTGGAGGGCGGCGCTGGAGGCAACCGCCGAGGTGGGCCCGGCGATATTCGCATCCACGATGACAACAATCGTGGTGTTCGCGCCGCTGGCGTTCATCCAGGGGCTGGTGGGCGCGTTCTTCGCGCCGTTCGCGCTAACGGTCAGCTTCGCCCTGGTGGGGTCGCTGCTGGTCGCGCTCACGGCCGTCCCGGTGCTGGGCGCCTACCTGCTGCGACCGGGAGACCTTCCCGACGACGTGGACGATGAGAGCGACGTGTTCTTGCAGGAAACGTGGATGCAGCGGCTATACACGCCGATCATCCGGTGGACGCTGCGCCACAAGGCGATAACGGTGGTCTCGGCCCTGGCGCTCACGCTCGGGAGCCTTGGACTGACTGCCCTGATTCCGGTGACGCTGTTCCCGTCGGGCGGCGACAGGTTCCTGCAGATCGAGGTGGCAATGCCGCCGGGCACTCCGCCCGACCGGACTCTCGCTGAGGTCATCGAGATTGAGGAGGAGGTCCGGGACGTCGCGGAGGTGTACAGTTCGACGGTGGGGGCTACGAGCCTGCCTTCGGGCGGCGGGCCGAGCGGACTCAACCAGGGCAACATACTCGTAAACCTCGAGAGAGATGCTCCGGAAGACATAGATCGGGTGCTCAGGGAGAGGCTCGAAGACAAGGAGGGCCGCACTGTCAGGATACAGGAGGTGCAGGACGGTCCTGCGACCGGCGGCGTGGAAATCAGCGTCACCGGCTCCAACTACGCCGACATAGCGGACGTGACTCAGAGGCTGATGGCCTCGATCGGGTCTCTCGACGAGGTGATCAACCTCGAGAGCAACGTGGCCCAGGCGCGCGACGAGGCCTCCATTCAGGTCGACCCGGCCGAGGCCGGGCGTATCGGCCTGAACACAAGGCAGGTAGGACTCCAAGTCAGCCAGTACCTGGTTGGGGAAGCGGTAACGCGGATCACAATCGACGGAACGGCGATGGACGTAGTGCTATCCGGCGGCCGCGGCGCGGCGAACGGCCTAGGCGCGCTGGAGAGGCTCACTATCACCGGACCGCTGGGGTCCGCGCCGCTTGGGGAGCTCGCGGAAGTTGTCGTCAGCGAGGGGCCGGTTACCATCAGCCGGACGGACGGGCTGCGGTCGGCCACGATAACGGGCGACATCGTTGCCGAGGACACGCAGGCGGTCGGCCAACTGGTGGACGAGAAGATAGCGGCGGTTGCGCTGCCTGCGGGCGTGTCGGTTAACAGCGGGGGCATATTCGGCGACATCGAGGAGGGATTTCAGGCCATCTTCCTCTCCATGGGCGTCGGCGTGATCCTGGTGTACCTCGTTATGGTGGCGAGCCTTGGGTCCCTTCGTAACCCGTTCGTCATCGTCACGACGCTTCCGTTCGCGCTCATCGGGGCGCTCGCCGCGCTGGTCATCACGGGACGCACGCTCGGCCTTCCGGCCATGATGGGCATTCTGCTTCTCATAGGAATAGTGGTTACCAACGCCATAGTGCTGATCGCATTCGTCGAGCAGTTGCGCGAGAAGGGCATGGGAGTTTACGACGCGCTGATAAACGGCGGCAGGGTCAGGCTCCGCCCCATCCTGATGACGGCGCTGACGACGAGCTTCGCGCTGCTACCCCTGGCGGCCGCGCCTTCGGGAGAAGGCGGGATCATCGGCGCCGAGCTGGCGACCGTAGTGATCGGCGGCCTGATGAGTTCCACCGCGCTGACGCTGGTGGTGGTGCCGGTGGTGTACAGCATCTTCAACGAGAGCATTCCGCTGGCGTTCCAGCGAATCGCCGGCGTGCTGCGTTTTCAATTGGACGCTGTGTAACCTTGCAATCGGACGGACTCTATCCTTGCAATTGGACGCTATGCAGACTTGCAATTGGACGCACCATAAAGTTACAATTGGACGATGCAAGCAGCCACCCTTTATCGACGGTTCGCCGAGAGAAATCTTGCGGAGGCGCTGGCGGACTCCCCCGCGGTGCTCGTGCACGGGCCGAGACAGTGCGGCAAGACAACCCTTGCCCGCATGGTCGGCGATTCTCTGGGCTACGACTACATCAGCTTCGATGACGACGTGGCGCGCGCGGCCGCGTCGGCCGATCCGGCGGGCTTTGTGGCAGGGCTGTCGGAGCGCGCCGTCCTCGACGAGATACAGCGTGTCCCATCACTCTTCACCGCTCTGAAGCTGGAGATAGACCGCCGCCGCGCTCCAGGCAGATTCCTGCTGACCGGCTCTTCCCAGGTCCTGCTGCTGCCCGCGCTGTCGGACTCGCTGGCCGGCAGGCTGGAAGTGCTGAGGCTGCACCCGCTCTCGCAGGCCGAGGTGTATGGGAGTACGTCTGATTTTCTCGACGACCTGTTTCGCGGTCAGTTTCAGACTTCCACGAGTTCTCGACTTGGCGACGATCTCTCGTCCCGGATAGCCGCCGGCGGATACCCGGCAGCCCTGGCGCGTCCTACCCCCAGGCGCCGCGCGAACTGGTACCGCAACTACACCGAAACGCAACTCCAACGGGACGTCCAGGACATAGCCAGGATAAGCGACCTGGACGCCCTGCCAAGACTGCTCAGCGCGGCGGCCTCTCAAACAGCGCGGTTGTTCAATCTGTCGGACCTGGCGTCTCCTTTCCAACTCAGCCGCCCGACTATTGGACACTACGTGCAACTTCTGGAGCGCCTGTTCCTCATCGACAGACTGCCGCCGTGGTACAACAACAGGCTCAACCGCATGGTAAAGACTCCCAAGCTTCACCTGGGCGACACCGGCGTGGGATGCGCCTTGCTCGGCCTAAGCCCCGACGCGCTGTCCCGCGACCGCGCGCTGCTGGGTCAGATGCTGGAGACGTTCGTGTTCCAGGAGCTGAGACGCCAGGCCATCTGTGAGGAGCAGCCATTGTCGTTCTACCACTACCGCGACAAGGACAAGGTGGAGGTCGACGTGGTAATCGAGCGGGGTGCGGCGGCAGTGGCCGGAGTGGAGGTGAAGGCCGCGGCTACGGTCACGCCGTCCGATTTTCGGGGGTTACGCAAGTTGAGGAAGGCCGCCGGGGACCGGTTCGCCTCTGGTGTCGTGCTTTACGACGGCGAGGTGACCGCCAGCTTTGGCGACGGTATGTTCGCGGTGCCCATTCGCTCGCTGTGCGAGGGGCGCAGCGTGGTACCCCTGCCCGGACTCGAACCGGGGCACTCGGTTTAGGAAACCGATGCTCTATCCGCCTGAGCTACAGGGGCTTGACAGGGCCGGCGCGGGCACCGGCTGAGCGCCGCTTAACATGATACTACGCTGGGCGTTCAGCCGACAACGTGAATTTGCGGCCGCGCCCCCCTACCCGCCGCGGTCGCGTGCGGGTTGCGGCCGGAGACCGGTTACGGTGTTGACGAAGGCTGCGCTCTTGAGCTCGCGGTCGAGAATGTGCCGCACGTACAGGTGACACAGGCGCTCCAGTTCCGCCGCAACGCCCGCCGACGCCCTGAGCCTGGCGGACGTCCCAAGCTCCGGCGTGCGCTGGAGGTATCGCAACACCTTCATGCCCTCCAACGACACCCGTGTGAGCGGGTCGCCTGAGCCGGTCCTGCAATCGGGGCAGAGTACGCCCCCCAGCGCGTTGCTGAAGGTGTGGCCGGACGGCTGAAGCTCGGCGCGGCACTCCACGCACCAGAAGAGTTCCGGGCGATAGCCGGAATGCTCCAGCAGCATCAGCTCGAAGTGGCGCAGAAGCACCGGCGCCTCCGGACCGGCGTCCAGCAGGGTCAGCGCCTCCAAGAGCAGCCGGTAGACCGGCAGGTTGGGAGACCGATCGATGCTGAAACGGTCGACCAGCTCGGCGGCGTATATGGCCCGGGAAATGGAACGGAGCCGGCCGCGGAGACCCGAGAATGTCTGAACCGCCTGGGCGTCGATAACCGCATCCAGCGTCCTTCCCTGCGCCAGCGAAACCCGGACGAGGTTCAGCAGTTCCAGGTGGCCGCCCATCCTGCTGCCTGGCCGTCGCACGCCCTTGGCGACGGCTCCAAGCTTGCCAAGGGCGGGCGTGAACAGCGTGAGGACGCGGTCCGTCTCGCCCAGGGATGTCTGCCTGACCACAATGGCTTCGGTGCTGTATGTTCTAAAGCGCGGCATCAGCGTTCCGGGGTCGGTAGATGAGACTGGAACGGATTCCGCCGTGGATTCGGCGAGGCCAGTGTACGTCGATGGCCACGCGCCGCCCTAAGCGAAGTCCTGTCGCCCCTCGATGGCGCGGCCCAACGTCAGCACGTCGGCGTACTCCAGGTCGCCGCCCACGGGAAGTCCTCTCGCCGGACGGGTCACGCGCGGCACCAGGGGAGCGATGAGGCGCTGGATGTACATCGACGTGGCCTCGCCTTCTAGGTTGGGGTTGGTAGCGAGAATGACCTCCTGGACAGACTCCTTGTCGAGCCTGGGCAGCAGATGTCGAATGCGGAGGTCGTCGGGACCAATGCCGTTCATTGGCGATATGACGCCGTGGAGCACGTGGTACAGGCCGCGATAGGAGCCGGTCCGCTCAAGCGCCACGACGTCCAACGCCTCTTCCACCACGCATATGCGCGAGCGGTCGCGGTTCGGGTTGGCGCAAATTGCGCAGGGCTGAGTGTCAGCGATGTTGTAACACTGCGAGCACAGGATGATGTGCTCCTTCACCGCGATTATCGCGTCGGCGAGCGCGCGCGCGTCCTCTTCCGGCATTCTTATCAGGTAGAACGTCAGCCGGTTGGCCATCTTGGGGCCGATTCCGGGGAGCTTGTGGAGCTCCTCCACCAGCCTTGTCACCGGCGCGGCGGCCGGCACTCCGTCTGTCGTCATGGCGTAACCTGGTTCGCTGCGTTTCGGGCGCCGCCGGCAGCGGCGCTACGTGAGGCCGGGGATGTTCAGACCGCCGGTGATGGCGCTCATCTTCTGGGCGGCGAGCTGCTGGGCCTTGCTGAGACCCTCGTTGACGGCGGCGAGCACCAGGTCCTCGAGCATGTCCACGTCCTCGGGCGAGACGACCTCGGGGTCTATCGTCACGGACTGCACCGCCAGCTTGCCGGTGACTACGACGGTAACCATCCCGCCACCAGCGCTGGCTTCGACCGTCTCCGTCTCCAGTTCCTGCTCGAGCTTCGCCATGCGTTGCTGTAACTGCTGGGCCTGCCTCATCATCTTTCGGTTCATCAAGGTGTCTCGACCTCCTGCTCGCTTGTGACAGTTGCTCCCATCTGTTGCGCGGCCCTGACCAGGTAGCTCCTGTTGGAGGCGCTTCGATTGACCGCGCCGTTGGCGCCTTCCGCCATTGCCAGCCTGACTTCGTATGTATCGTCCAGTGCCTTCGAGAGCGCCTGCTGCAATTCCTGGCGGCTGGCGCGATTGCCAAGCTCCTGCTCGGTGCGCTCCATGAGAAAGCTGTGCGCGAATTTCAGCGTAATGACGCCGTCCTGTAGGTGCCGCTCCTTGCAATCACGCAGCAGAGCGGCCAGATTGTAGGTCTCGCCGACGTGGCGCAGGGAGTGCACCACATCCCGCCACCGGACCTCCAGCTTCGCGGCCGGGGCCATGTTCGTGTACTCCGGCGAGCTCACGTCCACGCGAGGCGCGGACACCGGCGCGGCCTGCCGTGTCGCGGGCCGCGGCTGCGGGGCGGGCGTGTATGAGCGCTGCGGGGCGGACTGCCTCGGCGGGGCCGGCGTGGCTGCGACGGGTGCGGCCGGCACGGGGACCGGAGCCGGCTCGGTGCAGGACTCGACCAGCGCCAGCTCAAGCGGCAGCGGGGAGAATGCGTCACGGCGAAGGTCGGCCTTGCCGAAGCTCTTCAGCGCCCCGACGAGCTTTTCGAGCGGGGCTTCTCCGGCCACGGCCCTCAGCCGGGAGGTGGTCTCCTCCGAGAAGGCCAGGGGAGCTTCGCCGAGCGCGGACAGCAGCATCGCGCCCCGAAGGTGCTCGATCACGCCCGCCAGAAGGTGCCTCAGGTCGCTGCCGTCCCGCGTGAACTGGTCGATGAGAGCCAGCCCCTCCTTGACGTTGCCGCTCGCGACGTGTTCGACCAGTCGCAGCGCGTGCTCGTCTCCGCCCATCTCCAGCATATCGCGCAGGCTGGACCCGGTCAGCACCCCGCTGTACGAGACCACCGCCTGCTCCAACAGGTTCTCGGCGTCTCGCAGGCTGCCGCCAGCGGCGCGGGCAATCAGCCGCAGCGCCTCGTCGTCGTGCTCCACTCGCTCAGCCACGCACAGCTCGGCCAGCTTGGCGGTTACGTCGTCCGCGGAGATGCGTCGGAAGTCGTAGCGCTGGCAACGCGAGACGATGGTCAGCGGCACCTTGTGGGCCTCGGTTGTGGCCAGTATGAAGATCGCGTGACCGGGGGGCTCTTCGAGGGTCTTGAGCAGGGCATTGAAGGCCGGCTCAGTAAGCATGTGCACTTCGTCTATGATGTAGACCCTGTATCGGGACTCGTTTGGCGTGAAGTGTATCTTGTCGCTCAGGTTGCGGATGTCGTCGATACCGCGATTGCTCGCCGCGTCGATCTCCACGAGATCGAGCGAGCGGCCCTCGTTGGTAGCTACGCACAGGTCGCAGGCGTTGTCGGGCTCGCCGTCGTCGGGCGCGAGGCAGTTGGCCGCCTTCGCCAGGATGCGGGCCGCGCTGGTCTTGCCGGTGCCCCGGGGGCCGCAGAACAGGTACGCGTGAGACACCCTGCCAAGCGCGATGGACCTGCGCAGGGTCTGGGTGACCACCTCCTGGCCCACCAGCTCGCCGAAGGTTCTTGGCCTCCACTTCCTGTAGAAGACTTCAGTCATCGTCTGGGTGTTCTCCCAGAATGAGGACCTCTTTGGCCCTCATCACCGCTTCATCCTCGTCGTTCATGTGGTCGTAGCCCAGCAGGTGAAGCACACCGTGGGCTACCAGATGGGCCAATTCGTCGCCGGCGGATCGCCCTTCACGCTCCGCCTGGCGGAGGGTTTCCGGGTACGATACGATGACCTCGCCCAGCTCAGAGGTGTCAAATTCAGGCGTGACGAAGTCGCTGTCGCTGTCCTGCCTGAACACTGGCTCATCCTCTCCATAGTATTCCCCTTCGCTCCCGAAAGCAAAGGACAACACGTCGGTCACTTCGTCGATTCCACGATACGTCGCGTTGAGCTCCCGGACCGTTGCGTCGTCCGCGATGACCACGCTGAGCGAGTAGGCCCGAGGCAGGTCCTCCAACGCCAGGGCGCGGCGTGCGATAGAGTCGACGAGGGAGGCGTTTGCGGCGTTCTCGAACTGCTCGAAAACATGGACGTCCACGCTGTGTCGCGCGTTGGCGGTGGGAAAGCGCCCGGGCTGGAGGTCGTCGGCCCTGGGCATAAATCGGGAGCCTGGTGCACCGGGCCGGCAGGCGGTTTGACGCCAACCGGCGACGGACTTACTGGGAGTCCGTCCCTTCGGAGGACTGCTGAGAGTTCGCGCCTTCGGGTGACTGTAGGAAGTGGAAGAGATCGCTGTCCGCGGGCAGGACGACGGTCGTGTTGGAGGACAGGAACCTCTTGTAGGCTTCGAGGCTTCGCTGGAAGCGATAGAACTCGGGGTCCTCTTCCAGGGCCTCAGCGAAAATGGAGATCGCCTCCGCTTCGGCCTCACCACGAATGATCTGCGCGTTTCGCTGGGCTTCTGAGCGTATCTCGACGGCGGTCCTGTCTGCGGTGGCCCTGATGCGCAGGCTCTCCTCTTCGCCCTCGGCGCGGTCACGGTTGGCGATGCGCGCTCGCTCGGCCCTCATGCGCTGATAGATGCTCTCGGCGATGGCCTCGGGGAAGTCGGCGCGCTTGATGCGCACGTCGATAATTTCGATGCCGAACTCGGCGACGATGGGCGCCACGGCGTCGCGCACCCTGTTCATGATGATTTCGCGAGTGGCCTCGATGATCTCGTTCTGGTTGTCGTTGGCGATCTCGCGGCGTAGCTCGGAGGCGACAATGCCGATTACGCGATCCTGGGCGCGAGACTCGGTGGACAGCGTTCGGAAGAATGTGAGCGGGTCTACGATTCTGCCCCGAGCATACACGTCGATGACCAGGGTCTTCTTGTCCTTTGTGAGCAACGGCTCCGCGGGCGCGTCGAAGTTGAGCAGCCGCTTATCGAAGTAGGTGACGGTCTCGGCGAAAGGCAGCTTCGCGAACAGACCCGGACTCTTGATGGTGGTGCGCGGCTCGCCGAATCGGGTTACGACGGCGACCTTGGTCTCGTCAACCACGAAGAGGGCCTGCGGCCCGATAACGGCCGCCAGGACGACCAGAAGTATCAGCAGAAATGCTAACGCACGCATCAGATTCCTCTACGGGGACCCCGCACTAATCGGCGACGAGGTGGGCTGTTCGTTTAGCTGGAGGAACTGAAGCAGATTGCCCCCGTTCTCGCTGTCGACGATGAACTTCGTCACGCCGGGCAAGACCTCTTCCATCGCCTCGAGGTAGAGCCTCTGCCTCGTGACTTCCTCGGAGAGCCTGAACTCGCGCAGAATGGAGCGGAACTTATCGGCTTCACCAGTGGCGAGGTTGACGCGCTCGGCCTTGAAGGCGTTGGCCTCTTCCGTGAGCCTGGCCGCCTCACCTCTTGCTTTCGGGACCACGTCCGCCTGGTAAGCCTCGGCCAGGTTGATGGCCTGTTGCTTATCCTCGAGCGCCCTTACCACATCGTCGAAGGCGTCCTGCACCTGGATCGGAGGTTTCACGTTCAGCAGCTTCACCTCGCGGATTCGTATGCCGGTCTGGTACGTCTCCATCAGGTCCTGGAGTTTGTTCTGGGTCTCAATCTGGACCAGGTCCTTTTCAGTGGTCAACACGTCGTCGATGATACGTGCGCCCACAACCTGCCTGAGGGCGGTCTCGGCGGCGTCCTTGATGGTGACACCGGCGGGGTCCTTCACTCTGAAGAGGAATCGCTCGATGTCGGTGATGTCGTATTGAACCTGGAGCTGCGCGTCCACTATGTTCTCGTCGCCGGTGATCATCAGCGACTCGTCCAGAACGGGCGTATTGCCGCGGACACCGACCTCGAGGCTGCGGACTTCGTCGACAGCGACGATGTCGCGCGTGCCGACCGGGGACGGCCAGAACCAGTGCAGGCCCGGCTCGGAGGTGCCGACGAACCTGCCGAGGAGCCGCACTGCGCCCTGCTGGCCCGGACTGACGGTGTAGAACCCGGTGGCCAACCAGCCTATCAACGCGGCGAAGAACAGGCCGAATATGAATAGCGCGAACGCGCCCCCTCCTCCGCCTAACCTGAAGCGGCCGAAGAAGGAGCGGATGCGCTCCATTATCTGGTCGAAACTAACTTCCGGCTCTTCTTGCCTGTACATCGATCACTCTTATTGGACAGTATCGGCGCCCGGCCTACGGCGTGAGCGCAACCTGTGACAGCAGCTTCTTGGTGGAGACGATGTGCTTGTTGAGCCTCATGGCCTTCGGGTCTATTCCCAGCGCCAGCCCCAGCATCTGCGGAAGGTGCAGCACGGGGAGGTCGATGGGCTGGCCGGCGCCAGAGGCGGCGTTCGGTTGGTAGCCGTCGAGGTTGAGGTGGCACAGCGGGCAGGGCGTCACCATCGCGTCGGCGCCGCGGCCCTTTGCGTCCAGGGTGTGGTTGGCCACCATGTTGAGCGAGTTCTGCTGATTGATGGTCAGGATGGGAAAGCCGCAGCAGAGCGTCTTGCCCGGATAGTCCACCACTTCGGCGCCGACCGCCTCTATCACGCTTTCCAGCGAGTCCTCGCGTTCAGGGTGCTCGCTGAAACCCAGCGCCGACCTGGGCCGTACGATGTAGCAGCCGTAGAAAGGCGCGAATTTGAAGCCGGTCAGGGGTTGGACGACCATGCGGCGGAGCGCGTCGATTCCGATGTCTTCGATAATGATCCACAGAAGATGGCGGGGATCCACGGTGCCCCTATACTCAAGGTCTTCCTCGCTCAGGTCGGAGTTTATCGACTTGAGGTATTCATCATCCGAGGTGAGCCGGTCGTTCGCCTGCGACATGACGCCCTGGCAGGTGCTGCAGATGGTCATAAGCGGCAGTCCGCTTCGCTCGGCAAGCGCGAAGTTGCGGGCGTTCAGCGTGTCGCCGAGCCGCCGGTTTTTCTCCTGGAGAACGCCCGCGCCGGTGCAGGAGGCGCTGCTCATTATGTCCACATCAACGTCGATGCCCAGCCTGCGGCAGACTTCCATCGTCGCTGCGTACAGCTCCCTGCACGCACCGCGCGAAACGCATCCGGGGAAGAGGGCGTACTTCATCGCTTGTCCTCTGCTTTCTCGAAGATGCGCTTGACGTTCTCGACGCCGGGAATGCTCTTGTGAATCAGCGGGGGCACCTTACCCGCGCGCATGGCACGCAGGCCAACCGGGGCCAGTTTCAGCATCTCTTTCACGTTGGTCACGCCGAACGTCTTTATCGGCAGTCGCAGCTCATCGAGTGTACCGCTGTGGCCGACGAGGTCGGTGAAGGCGGCGGCGTGACGCGCGCCGTTCGACTTGGTGAACCCTGCCTCCATGGCCTTGTCGCGCAGGCCCATGATACGCTCCATGGGAGATACGTCCTTGGGACAGACCTCGACGCACTTGAGGCAGCGGGTGCAGTCCCAGATTCCGCCGTACTCGTTCAGGTGGCCCAGGCGGTCTTCGTCTGCGTCGTCGCGCGGGTCTCCGGCGAAGCGGTATGCCTTGGCGAGAGCGGCAGGCCCCAGGAAGTTGGAGTCGACTTCGAGCACGGTGCAGTCGGACACGCAGGCGCCGCACATTATGCAGGCCATCACTCCGGCCAGGTGCACCATGTCGTCGTTGGGTACAATGTGCTCCTGCTCGGGCTCGGGTCCGCTGTGCTGAAGCCATGGCTCTACCGCCCGCACCTTGTCCCAGAAGGGTTGGAAGTCCACGACCAGGTCCTTGATGACCTGCATGTTGCCGGCCGGCTCGACTACGACGGGGCCGCCATCGTTCGGCAGGGAGTCGACGATCTTGGTGTTGCAGGCCAGGCCCGCCTCGCCGTTGATGCGCATGGCGCACGAGCCGCAGATGGCGCTGCGGCACGAGCAGCGCAGGGATAGCGTGCCATCGATCTCCTCCCGGATCCTGATGAGGCCGTCCAGGACGGTCGCCGACTCCTCGACGTCCAGGGTGTACTCCTGGAAGAAGGGCGTGGGGTTGGAGGAGTCCGGGTTGAGTCTCTTTACGCTCAGGGTTACTTCCATGTGTTGGCGCCTCTATCGAGTGTGAAGGGCAATCCGCCCGCCTCGCGGCTGCTGGGTCGGCTCAGTAAGTGCGCACCTGCGGTTCCCAGTCGGTGATTACCACAGGAAGGTGGTCCAACTGCGGACCGTCGTCGGTGCTCTTGACGAGGATGTGCTTCAGCCAGTTGTCGTCGTCCCGGTCTGGCATGTCGGTTCTGGTGTGGGCGCCACGGCTTTCCTGGCGCTCGATGGCGCTGAGAGCGATGGTCTCGGCGCAGTCCAGCATCAGCCCAAGCTCCAGCGTGAACATCAGGTTGGTATTGAAGGTCTTGCCCTTATCGGGCACGTGGACGCGCCTGTAGCGCTCCCTCAACTCTCTGACCTTCGAGAGGGCGTACTCCATGCCGTCCTGGTCCCTGTAGACGGCCAGGTATTGGTTCATCACCTGCCCCATCTCCGTCCTGATCCTGCCGAACAGGTCGCCGGAGTCGTCGTGGTCGAGCAGGCCCTGGATGTTCTCGCGATCAGTCTCAGCGGCGCTGTCGGTGATGGCCCTGTGGCTCTTGTTCCTCGTCATCTCCGCCGCGTGTTCCCCGGAACGCCGACCGAACACCAGCGTGTCCAGCAGAGAGTTCGCGCCAAGCCGGTTTCCGCCGTGCACGCTCACATTGGCGCACTCACCCGCGGCGTACAGGCCGGGAAGACTGGTCTGGCCGTCCACGTCGGTTTTGATGCCGCCCATCTGGTAGTGCATTCCCGGCTGAATCGGAATCGGCTCGTTGAGAAGGTCAACGTTGGCGAAGTCGCGGGCTATCTCCAGGATCTGCGACAGCCGCTCGCGAATGAGGGGTTCGCCTAGGTGCCTGACGTCCAGCAGCACGCAGCCGTTGACGCCGCGCCCCTCGTTGATCTCGGTTTGCTCCGACCGCGACACCACGTCACGGGAAGCCAACTCCATCATATTGGGAGCGTAGCGCTCCATGAAGCGCTCTCCGTTCGCGTTGAGCAGGTAGGCTCCCTCGCCGCGCGCGCCCTCGGTTATCAGTACGCCGCTGCCCTTGAGCGTGGTGGGATGATACTGCACCATCTCCATGTCCATCAGCGGCGCGCCCGCGCGGTAGGCGATGCCCATGCCGTCGCCGGTGCAGATGAGGGCGTTGGTGCTCGGCTCGAAGACACGGCCCAGACCGCCGGAGGCCATTATCACGGCCTTGGCCCGGATGACGTGGACCTCGCCGGAGCGAATCTCCATGACCACCGCGCCGCAGCACTCGCCGTCCTCGACGATCAGCGAGAGCAGGAACCACTCCTCGTAAATGCGGACGCCGACCTTCAGCACCTGCTCGTACAGTACGTGGAGCAGCGCCTGGCCGGTGAAGTCGGACACGAAGAAGGTGCGCTCTCTGCGCTGACCACCGAAGGCGCGTGTGCCGAGCCGGCCCTCTTCGTCGCGGTTGAAGATCACCCCCATGTGCTCCATGTTGATGACTTCCTGGCCGGCCTCCTGGCACATGATGGAAATGGCGTCCTGGTCCCCGAGGTAGTCGCTGCCCTTGATGGTGTCGTAGGCGTGCTCTCGCCAGTCGTCGCCGCGGTCGGTCAGCGCGGCGTTGATGCCGCCCTGGGCGGCGTTGGAGTGACTGCGAACCGGATGGACCTTGGTCACAACGGCCACGTCCGCGCCGTTCTCGCCGGCCGCAAGGGCAGCCCTCATGCCTGCCAGCCCGGCGCCAATTATCAGCACATCATGGTCGAACATCGGTACCTCTGGGGAGCGACCTACAGGGAGTCTGTCGATTGCTCCGATTGTGAAAATCTACACGTAGGAAGATAGCACAAGCGCGGGTTTGGCACAAGTTGGCAGAGCCGTGAAAGTTGGGTGCGTGACGGCTATAATGGCCTCGATGGGCGGTGCCGGAACGTGTGCCGTCCGGGCCATCTATGGGTCGGAGCCACACGCAGGTGACGCGAGTTCGAGTGATGTACTGGAAGGAGATACCCGTCCAGGTGCAAGCCGAGGACGGTGATCGAGTGGTGTCTGTGCAGCTTGACGACAGGTTCCAGCGCGGCGTGGACGCGGTGGCGATGATGGACGGCAGCGCGGGCGGGGACGAGTATCTTATGGCGTGGGAGTGGGGCGAGTTTTCTGAGACGGACGGTGAGGCGGACGAGGCTGCTGCTACGCTTGCATCGCTGTATGACTCTCGATTCCCGCAGGATTTCGTGGCCAGGATTCGCCGACTTATCGACGCGGGCCAGCGTGACCCACGACCGGGCGCGGCGGACGATTGGCTGCGGGACGGCGAGGGAGAAACAGCATGACCAGACCGGGCGGCGCCGAACTGCTGCACAGGCTGGAACGTGGCGAAACGCTCATCTCGGATGGGGCGACCGGCACTTACCTGCAATCGCGCGGGTTGGGCGACGGGGATCCCGAGGAGTGGAACGCAACCCGCCCGGAGGTGGTGCGCGAGATGGCCAGGGCCTACTTCGAAGCGGGGTCGGATCTGGTGCTCACTAACTCATTCGGCGGCACGCGGGTCAGGCAGCGTCACTACGGCTTTGAGGGCAGGGTCCGCGAATTTAACAGGCTCGCCGCGGAGCACGCGCGCAGTCAGGTCCCCGCGGGCCGGTTTGTCGTGGGGTCCGTCGGTCCGACGGGAGAGGTGCTGAACGACCCGCTCAAGGATGATCCCATCAGCGAGCCGGAGATGTACGAGGCATTCGCCGAGCAGATAACCGCGCTGGCCGAGGGAGGCGTGGACGCGGTGAACATCGAGACCATGATCGACGTCGAAGAGGCCAAAATCGCTATCAGGGCGGCCAGGGAAAACACCGACCTCGTGGTGTTCTCGACGATGTTCTTCGACAAGGGGCCGCGCGGCTTCTTCACCATGATGGGCACGCCGCCCGACGTCGCGATGCGCGAGCTTGTCAGAGCGGGCGCGGACGTCGTCGGCGCGAACTGCGGCAACGGCGTGGACGCCATGCTGGAGCTGGCGCGGCAGCTACGCGCCGCGACCGACGCGCCTCTGCTGGTGCACTCCAACGCGGGCATTCCGGTAGCCAAGGGCGGGGATGTAATCTACCCGGAGTCCCCAGAGTACATGGCGCCGCGATTCAGGGCCATGGTCGAAGAGGCTGGCGTGAACATCGTGGGCGGCTGCTGCGGCACCGGACCTGACCACATTCGTGCGCTGGTTAAGTCGCTGCGGGGCTGAACCGGCACCGAACGCGCCGGGAGAGGAGGCGAACGTGACAGGAGCCATCAGGCACAGCGCCCCAACGCGCGTGGCCGAAGTGATAGGCGAGTACGGGCGCTGCCTCGAACTCGTCCCGATGGACCCGAATTTCCACAATATCAGCGTGGGTCTGTATGTTAAGGGCAGCGTCTGCACCGTGTGGACGTTCAGCCGCAAGGAAGGCGCGCAGGACCGTGTCGAGCAGGTGCGCGGGCAGCTCGTGGCGCTCGGAGGCATGGAGCCTGTCCGGGGCACGCACAACCAGGTGCGGTTCGGCTGCGGGCAGGTGCACGAGCGTCCGCTGAAGTTTCTGCTGAGCCAGGCGGTTGGCAAGGCCCCGGACTACGCTTCTCCCAGCGGTGAGATGTCGATCAAGGACCTGCGCTCCCCGCTGACGCTCGTGGTGACGGGCGGCGAGTCGGACGGGCGCTGGGTGTACAGCGTGGCGGGAGAGGGCGAGGCGCCGAATCCGAGCGCACGGCTGCGCATGGTGGTGGCGGGCTTCCTGCGCTACGGCGAGATGGAGAAGGTCGGAGAGCGGGACGTGGCGTTTCCCTGCGGCGCACGGCACGACGGCCTGGTGCGTCTGCTAATGCCATACTCACGCAACATCTCCAGCGTGGAGGGCATGATGGCGGCGGAGGCGCTGCGCGGCCAGATGACGACGGGGACGCTGGGGTTTACGCCGCCGACGTAGGGGTTGGAACATGCGAAATGGTGACAACAGGTGAGTGTGTAACATGACCACAGAGCGACAGATTGGAGCAATCGAGAAGGTGGATATCAAGGAGGTGTGGCCCACGGAGGACTCCCACTTCACACCCTGGCTCGGCAATAACCTGGACAAACTGGGCGAGGAACTGGATATGGACTTGGAACTGGTGGAAACCGAAGCGGAGGTAGGACCTTTCAAGCTCGACGTGCTTGCACGGGATTCGAGTGCGGAGGGCGATGTAGTGATAGAAAACCAATACGGGGATACTGACCATTCTCACCTTGGAAAGCTCCTTACTTACGCTGGCGGATTCGACGCGCAGGCGGTCGTCTGGATTGCCGAGCGTTTTCGCGATGAACACAGGCAGGCGCTGGACTTCCTGAATCTTCGAACCGGAGAAGACACACAGTTCTTTGGGGTTGAAATCGAGCTCTGGAAGATAGGAAACTCTTACCCGGCGCCGCACTTCAAGCTGGTTGCAACGCCGAACGACTGGCGCAAGCAGACTGTCCGCAGTAGCCAGTCCGCCCAGCTGTCGGAGCGCGGGGAACGTTACCTGCGGTTCAATGCTGAACTCATTGAAACACTCAAGACGGAGCACAGTTTCGGTGGGCGCAGACGTCCGCGGCCTAGAGGCCACTGTAATTTCGCCACCGGACATCGAGGTGTTGTTTGGAACGCGTGGTTTGCTGCCGATGACAAAGTCGGTACAACGGTCCATATCAATTCCGTGGACAAGACCCGGAACAAGAAGTGGTTCGATGCTCTCCAAGAGGAAAAGTGCGCGATTGAAGCCGCCTTTGGTGAGCCCCTCGAGTGGGAACGGCGAGATGAGCGCAGGTATTCGCGTATCGCGGTTTATCGAGAGGGCAGCATCGACGACGACGATGACACTCTGGAAGAAGTCCATGACTGGATGGTCGAGCGCCTGCTGAAGTTCAGTGAAGTGTTCGGGCCGCGTCTCGACAAACTACCAAAGTGAGGGATGACATGCCTGCCCCAAGACCGAGAACCGCGCGAAACACAGTAGTCATCGTCTCCAACGGCGAATCGACCAAGTACAAGCCCGGCGACCTGTTGCCCCCGCTCGTCGACTTGGAGGACGTGCCGACGGACGGTCCCACTATTGGAGGCACCGACGTGCCGGTGCAGTACCTGTACGAATACATGGAAAATGCGAATAACCTCTACGCGTTCCTAGACGACTTTCCGCAGGTGAATAGGAAACAGGCGTTGGCGGCCTTGCGGAAACGCGTGGACTCTAACGATGTCATCTTCAGCGATAGGAACTACGTCAGCGGAACGCCCATATTCAAGGGCACTCGGGTTCCCATTGACATCCTGTTCGAGTTCCTGGCGGCGGGTGAGAACATCGACGAGTTCGTCGACTGCTTTCCCAGCGTAAGCCGTGAACAGGCAATCGAAGCTCTCTTGCTTGCACAACACGCACTGGAAAGCGTCGCTTATGAAAGTTATTCTGGATGAATCACTGAACACGCGCCTGAGGCATCATTTCCCCGGTCATGACGCTCGTACGGCCGAGTACATGGGATGGAAGGGCATTGGCAACGGCGAACTGTTGGCGTTCGCACGATTGGAATTCGATGCATTTGTCACGAGGGATCGGAGAATACCCGACCAACAGAACATTACTGCGGAGGAGATCCCTATTGTCGTGCTGTATGCGCGCTCTAACAGGATGAGGGACCTCCTACCTCTGATACCTGAAGTACTTGAGGTTCTTCCAAACCTCCAACGCGGTGAAGTCGTCCGCATCTATCCACCTCTGGAAACTGAAGACTAACGATCTGGAGGCCACACCATGCCACTCAACGAAACGATGACACCGCGCGAGCGCGTGATGAACGCGCTGGCCGGCAAGCCGGTGGACCGCACGCCGGTCGCGAATCCTACTAACGTGGCGACGGTGGAGTTGATGGACCTGGTAGACGCGCCGTTTCCGGACGCCTGCCGCGACCCGGAGCTTGCCGCGCGACTGGCCGCCACCGGGTACACCGAGCTTGGCTTCGACGCGATTATGCCTTACTTCACCATCATCCAGGAGTCCTCTGCGCTAGGCTGCGACATGCAGTGGGAGGAGAAGGACAACTGGCCGACCGTGCGAATGTACAATCCCATCTGGAAGGGCGAAGAGGACATCCACATACCGCCGGGATTCCTGGAGCATCCCGACAATCTGACCATTACCAGATCAATCGAGCTGCTGAAGCGTGAGTATGGACGCGAGGCCGCCATCATTGGCAAGACGATGGGGCCGTGGACGCTCGCATACCACGTGTTCGGCGTCGAGAGCTTCCTGCTGATGACCGTGGACGACCCCGACATGGTGCTGCGCTGCCTGCACAAGCTGAAGGAGATATCGGTGCTGTTCGGCGAGGCCCAGATCGCGGCGGGGGCGGACGCGCTCACCTTTCCGGACCACGCAACCGGGGACCTGGTGAGCGGCGAGTATTACCGCCGCTTCCTGCTCGAAATCCACCAGGAGATGGCCGAGCGGCTGCGGGTGCCGCTCATCCTGCACATCTGCGGTAACACCCTGGACAGGTTAGACTACATCGCGCAGTCAGGGATGGCCAGTTTCCACTTCGATTCGAAGAACGACCCCCAGCAGGCGATGGACGTGGCCGGGGGACGCATCGGGCTGGTGGGTAACATCAACAACCCCGACACTCTGTACGCCCGCGGTCCGGCCGAGGTGCGGGACGAGGTGTTTGCGTGCCTGGACGCGGGAGTCCAGATGATCGCGCCGGAGTGCGCCATACCGCTGGCGACGCGGCTGGAGAACCTCATTGCCATTCCCCAGAGCGTCCGCGAGTGGCACGAGTCGCATTAACGCGGGCATTTTGGTTCGGCGCTGGGCCGGGCACCCATCGCTAGCGTCCCCGCTCACCCCGTGCTAGAATCGCCGCAGCCCCGCCGGGGCCATTCGCGGGAGTCCGATACACATGCCAGTCGTTCACGAAGGGCTGGAGCGCGAGCTAGGCTACGTCACCAGGCCCGTCGAACATAACCACATCCGCGCTCAGTGGGACGATGCCGACCCGCTGATGCAGGACATCAGCTACAACCTCATCGCGGGCAATCACCACGACGTGGACCGGCTGACGCGGCAGGCGCTGGAAGACGGCTTTTCCGCGAACACCATCCTCGACGACGGACTGATCGCCGGCATGAGCATAGTCGGCGTCAAATTCCGCGACAACGTGATCTTCGTGCCGGAAGTGCTGGTCGCGGCGCGCGCGATGAAGGCCGGCATGGCCCACATCGAGCCTATCCTGTCGGCGTCCGGCATCGAGCCGTTGGCCACTGTGGTCATGGGCACTGTTAAGGGGGACCTACACGACATCGGCAAGAACCTGTGCATTATGATGCTGCGCGGGGCCGGATTCACTGTGGAGGATCTGGGCGTCGACACCTCACCGGACGAGTTCATGGACGCCGTGATGGAGCACGACGCACAACTGCTTGGCATGTCGGCGCTGCTCACGACGACCATGCCCAACATGGGCAGGACTATCGAGGCTTTCGAGGAGGCCGGGCTGCGGGAGATAGTCAAGATCATGGTAGGCGGCGCGCCGGTTTCGCAGGAGTTCGCGGACGACATGGGAGCGGATGGCTACGGCAAGGACGCGATCGACTGCGTGGACCTCGCCAGGCGGCTCCTCGGCCTCGAGGATTACGCCCCGAGCCGCGAGCCTGTCGGCGCCACAGACTAGGAGCGTGCCGCTGTGTCGCAGCCGGTCGACAGGGAGCGATACCGGGCGAGCATGGCCCGGCTATACGGCATCTTCCAGGAGATGTCGGAGACGGTCAGCGAGGTGTCCAAACGCCGCTGCCCCTACAAGAACGTCCAGGACCGCTGCACCGCCGCTTTCGGCTGCCGCAACCAACGCCGCGAGGGGCCACCCGGCAGCCTGCCGCTGTGCGTCGGCAGCGATGACTTGGACTACCGCAGCGCCTGGATGATAGACGAGTCCTCGCCGTAGACGTCCGGCGTCGCCAGCCATGAGCCCAATCCTACACGGCCCTGCGCGACTCGAGTCCGTAGCCGGAAAGACCATCTTCAACTACGCGGATTCCCTGCGCGTCCGTGTACCCACGTCTTGCGGCAGGAACGGCGAGTGCCACGAGTGCATCGTGGAGGTGAGGAGTGGCATGGACGCGCTGACGCCCCACACAGCGGCGGAGGCGTTTCTGCGCGATAGCTACCGCCTGGCGTGCCAGGCCGCGGTAGTCGATGCGGACGCCGAGGTCGAGTTCGCGCTTCTGCGCCGCCAGCCCCGCATCCTCACCGCTGGGGTCCGCCGTGAATTCGACCCGGACCCGCCTACCCACCGCAGCGGCGACGGCGTGTACTTCGAGGGCGACCGCGTGGACGCTTACCGCGGCGCAGTCTATGGCCTGGCGATAGACGCCGGCACCACCACCGTCGCGATGAACCTGGCCGACCTGGAGAGCGGCGAGGTGCTGCACACCGCGTCGTTCGAGAACCCGCAGCGATTCGGCGGCAGCGACGTGATGCACCGCATTTCCTACGACGGCGGTCCGCACAGGGGCGAGCTCCGGCAGGTGCTGCTATCGGCAATCAACTTCGAGATTGGCGACATGGCCCGGCGGCTCGGATTCCACCGCCGGCGGATTTACGAGGTGGTCGTGGTGGGCAACTCCACCATGCGCGACATCTTCTTCGGCCTGGACGTCCAGAGCATCGGAGAGAGGCCCTACAAGTCCGTGGTAGAGCTTGAGCTCGAGGCGGGCAGTCGCTCCGGCACCGCGCTCAACACAAAGGCCGGACGGCTCGGTCTGCGCGTGCACCCGGAGGCCAACGTGTACGGAGGCCCCCTGATCGGCTGTCACGTGGGCGCGGACGTGGCTGCGGACATGCTGGCGGTGGGCATGGACGAAGAGGAAGGCGTGGCGATGCTGGTGGATGTGGGCACAAACACAGAGGTGGTGGTCGGCAATCGCCATAGGCTGCTTGCCGCCTCGTGTCCCGCGGGTCCGGCGTTCGAGGGCGGACAGGTCACTTACGGCATGCCCGGCTACGACGGCGCTATCGAGTCCGTGTCGCTGAGAGGGCCAGAGGTGCGCTACGCCACCATCGGTGGGGTGCAGCCACAGGGAATCTGCGGCTCCGGCCTAGTGGATACGCTGGCCGAGCTGAGACGCACTGGTCGGATGAACCACCTGGGCGCGTTCGCGGAGGGCACGGACGAGTTCGTTATCGACGAGCAAGCCGGAATCGCCGTCTCGCGAGCGGACGTGAGCGCGCTGGCGCAGGCCAAGTCTGCCAACTACGCCGGGCAGTTCATCGTGCTCAGGGAGTACGGCGAGCCGGTGGCATCGGTCTCGCGGCTGTACCTCGCGGGCGGGTTCGCCAACTACGTGAACGTGGAGAACGCCGCCGCGATTGGCTTCATTGCCGACTTGCCGCCGGAAAGGGTAGCCAAGGTGGGCAACGCGGCACTGGAGGGCGCGACCATCATGCTGCTCTCCGGTCCGAAGCGGCGGGAGATGGAGCGCCTGGCACTGACCGTGGAGCACGTAGAACTGGAGACCACGCCCGACTTCTTCGACATCTTCGTCGAGGGGTGCATGTTCAAGCCGATGGCACTCCCTTAACCCCCGAGTCCCCAATTCCCTTTTGCATGCGCCCCAAGCGGGTAGTAACATAGGCGCACAATCCCTGGCGGCGCCTCTCTCGGAACCGCGGCGCGGCGAAACGAGACGAATGAAGTACAAAGTCCTAATCACCGACCACGTTTGGCCCTCCGTCGAGCCGGAGAGAGCCGTGCTCGCCCGCGCCGACGCGGACATCGTTGTGGCGCCGGACGGCAGCGAGGAGACCCTGACGGAGCTCGCCAGGGACGTTCACGGCATACTCACCTGCTTCGCGCTGGTGACGGAGCGAGTGGTGCGCGAAGCCGAGAATCTCCAGGTGGTCGGCAGGTTCGGTGTGGGCGTGGACAACATAGCGGTAGACGTCGCCACCGAACTGGGCATCGCCGTGACATACGTTCCCGACTACTGCGTGGACGAGGTGTCATCCCACGCAATGGCGCTGCTGCTGGCGTGGAACCGCCGGATCACGTTGTTCAATCAGGCCGTCAAGTCCGAGGGCTGGGAGAGTCTGAAGCTGGGCATGCCCATGCCCCGGCTGCGCGGCAAGAAGCTGGGAGTCATCGGATTTGGCCGCATAGGGCGCTCGACGTGCGCAAAGGCCAGGGCGTTCGGCATGGAGGTGCTGGCCTACAGCCCCAGCCTCACCGAGGACGACGCCACTGCTCACGGCGCGCGGCTAGCCTCGCTGCCGGAACTCCTGGAGCAGAGCGACTACGTGAGCATCCACACGCCGCTAACGCCGCAGACGGAGGGGATGATCGGCGCGCGGGAGCTCGCGTCGATGAAGCCAGGCGCGGTCATCATCAATACCGCCAGGGGCGCGGTGATAGACGAGACCGCGCTGCATGACGCGCTGGTCGCCGGGCAGATAGCGGGCGCCGGGCTGGACGTGGCCGCGCAGACTCCGCCGCCCCAGCATCACCCCCTGTTCGAGCTGGACAACGTGATAGTGACGCCTCACATCGCCTTCTTCTCCCAGGAGGCGGTGCTCGAACTGGAGGAGCGCGGCGCCGGGGAGGTCGCGAGCGTACTGCTCGGCCGGATGCCGGACAACCTCTACAACACCAGTGTGCTCACTCACCCCAGTCCACGCCACCGCCTGCCCCGCGCGTAACCCAACGCGTCCGCGTTACGGTTGGGCAGGTCGCTTCTAGTGCGATTTTTCACAAGTGCCGCGAAAAGCTTGACGCCGCGCGCTACGCGGGGCTACCATAGGCTCAATATCGGGCTGTAGCTACTGGAAAGGGGGCGTGATGCCATTTCGATTGGGGGCCGCTGGAGCTCATAATAATCCTGGTTATCGTGATGGTCATCTTTGGTGTGGGCCGCCTTCCGGAAATAGGCGGCGCGATTGGCAAGGCGATCCGCGAGTTCCGCTCCTCGCAGTCGGCGGATGCTGACTCGGGCACTACGACTCAGAGCGAGACGGCGGTTAGCGGAAAGCAGAACGGCTCAGCATAACGCTCAGGCAAACTTCCAACGAAAGTTAAACGCCCCGGATTGCTCCGGGGCGTCTTGTTATCACCAACTCAGCGCCGGCCGCTACGTCCCCGCGTCGTTGTCGGCCAGCCCCAGCTTCGAGGAGCCGCTCTCGCGCCCGCGCCGGGCAAGCTTCGACAGCCAGATGCTGACCTCGTACAGCACGATTATGGGCAGCGCCACCAACGCCTGGTTTATCGGGTCGAATGTCGGCGTGATGACGGCGCCCAGCACGAACGCCAGCACGATGGCCCACCGGCGCTGCCGAGCGAGAAACCGCGGCGTAACGATGCCCAACCTGGACAGGAAGAACAGCACCACCGGCATCTCGAACACCACGCCCATCCACAGAAGCAGCGTGAGCATGAGGCCGACGTAGCTCCCGATGCTTATCATCGGCGTGGCTACGCCGCTGCCGAAGCCGAGCAGGAACTTTATCGCAGGCGGGAATAGCACGCGGTATCCGAAGAACGCTCCGAGCAGGAACGCCCCCACCGACACCGGCACCAGCGCGTACAGGTACCGCCTTTCGGACGGCGTAAGACCGGGCGCGATGAACATGACCATCTGGTAGAGAACGAACGGCAACGAAACGCACAGGCCCACCACAAGCGACGCCTTCATGGCGGTGCTAATGAACTCCGTTAGGTTGATGAAGACGGGCTTGCCGTTGGGAATCTCGGCGAAGCCCTGGGCGGGCTGCATCAGCAGCACGAGTATCTGCTCGTGGAACACGAATGCGACGGCGGTGCACAGAATCACCGCGATTACAGCCCTCGTCAGCCGCTTGCGCAGCTCGGCCACGTGCTCTCCGAAAGGCACCCGCGACTCGCTCATGGCGCGTCCTGGGCCCTCGACGACTCGGGCGCGTCCTTAGCCGACTTGGACGGCTTGCCGGGGCGGAAGGCCACTGGCCCGTCGTCTTCCGGCGTCGCGTCCTTGCCATCGTCCGTCTCGTCGGCCGCCCTCGTTTCTTCCGCGCGCGGGCGAACGCTCGGGTTGGGGCCGCCGCCCCTGTGCACGATTGGCCGATCTCCGCCGCCGGGTTCGTCGCCCTCGAGCGTGATGTCGGGTATCTCGGACGCCATTCGGCGCATCTCGCCGGCGTACTTGCCAAGCATCTTTGCCGCGTTGATCATCCGCTCCGGACCCAGCAACAGGAAGGCGAGCAGAAGGACGACCAGTATCTCAGGCGTACCCATCCCCAGGAAGTTCACGAGCCGCCTCCCGTAAGCTCGCACCCGTCGCACAGTTCCTCTGCCCGACCGGGCCGCCTCAACTCCGCGTGGACTCCCTGGGCGGCGAGAGTCTCGACCAGCGCGCACAGCGGGAAGCCCACTACATTCAGGTAGCAGCCTTGTATCCTGTCGGCGGGATCGAAGTCCGTGTCCTGGATAGCGTAGCTGCCCGCCTTGTCGAACGGGCTGCCCGAGGCGACGTAGCGGTCGATCTCCGTGTCCGAGTATTCTCTCATCCAGACGCGGGTGAGTCTGACTGCGCTGCTCGTAGCGACCGGTCCGTCTACTGCTCCGTCCCGGGTACCTCTCACCCACAGGCCGGTCACCACCGAGTGTTCCTCGCCTCGCAGCCGCCTGAGCGTGGTAACCGCCTCGTAAGCGTCCGCCGGCTTGCCCAGGATGTCGCCACGGAACACGACGCAGGTGTCCGCGCCTATAACGACCGCGCCTGGTCGGAGCGCAGCGCCCTGCTCCGCCTTGTCCGCGGCCATGCGTAGCGTGTAATCGTCGGGCGCCTCGCCCGTGGTCGGCGGCTCCTCGTAGCCGCTCGGACTCAGCACTTCGACGTCCAGGCACAGCTCGGAAATCAGACCTCGCCTGCGCGGAGAGGAGGAGGCAAGCACAACGCGGGGGACCCTCGGAGTTGCCCGGTCGGGCGGCGAGTAGGAGGTCATTCGGGTGCGTTTCCCTTCGGCCGGAATCTGGCGCATAAGGCGCTGGCCGCGCGCCCATTCTAATGGATTGCTCGGGGTCCAGTCCAACGACTGAAGCGAGGACGCATCGTGCGTCTAAGCGCCGACAGCGCGCCCTTCCAGCGTCGCGACGGTCTCCACGTGGTACGTTTGCGGGAACATGTCCAGCGGCTCTACTCCGAGCACGGACATGCCGCCGCCCGCCAGGATCGCGAGGTCCCGCGCCAGCGTCGAAGGGTCGCACGACACGTACACGACTCGCCGCGGAGCGAGTCGCGCCAGCGCCGTCAGCACGCTTGCGGCGCATCCGGAACGCGGCGGATCGAGGATCACGGCGTCCACGGGCGTGTCCAGCGTCTCGAGCGCGTGCTCCGTCTTCGCCTCCACGAACTCCACGTTACTCGCGCTCTCCGCGTTCAGCGCCGCGTCCCGCACCGCCGCGGCAGACTCCTCCACCGCGATCACCCTGCCCGCGGCGGCGGCCAGCAGCACCGCGAACGTGCCGACGCCGGCGTAGGCGTCCAGCAGCGTCTCCGTGCCGGTGAGCTCTAGCCTGTCGCGCACCAACTCGGCCATCCGCTCCGCCTGGTGCGTGTTGACCTGGAAGAAGGACGGGGAGGCGACGCGGAACCGGTGTCCAAGCAGTTCCTCGGAGTAGTGAGTCTGGCCCGACGACAGGTCGACGTCGGGGTTTTGCAGCGTCGGCTGCACCAGGTAGTCGCCGGTGTTGATGCCGTATCGCACCGAGAGCTGCGTGGTCTCCGCGCACTTGCCCTGCAATTCGGCAAGCGCGTCGTTGATGCCGGGCACCATCAGCATGCACTCATCGACGGGGATGAATCTGCGCGTGATGCGGTTCGAGAACCCCAGGGACCCGCCGCGACGCACCGTGAATCGGGCGTGGTTACGGTAGTTGAACGGCTGTGGACTTGGAATCGTGGGGGCCACGGCAACGCCGTCCAGGTCCGAATAGCGCCTGATCTCGTTCTCGACGGCCTCGCGCTTGAGCGTGAGCTGGTGGTCGTAACTGACGTGCTGCCACTGGCAACCGCTGCACGGACCGAACAGCGGACACGGCGGCGCCACCCTGTGCGGAGACGCCGACAGCACGCGCTCGACGATGCCCGAAACGAACCTGCGGCGGCGCCTCCGGTATCGTACGATCCTGGCGACCACGCGCTCGCCGGGCAACCCACCGAACACGTTGATCGTCTGGTCTTCGAAGCGCGCGTAGCAGTCGCCCAGCGGAGCCATGCCCTCCAGGGTGAGGGGCGCGTACTCCGGTTCGGGTGGGATGAATTGCCTGGGGCCGGTCTGCTGGACTCGCATGGTGTCTTGGGATGTGGTTGAGTCGAGGCGGCCTGTAAGCCGAGTTCTGTATCCCGGAACGCCGGGACGGCGGCCATCTATCTAGCCCAATCGTTGCCTGTTGGGTCGTGCGGCCAACCCGGGGAATGGCCGGGTAAGCCAGTGTTCCCCCTATTTGGCCTTGCTCCGGATGGGGCTTGCCTAGCCCTTGACGTTACCGCCAAGGCGGTGAGCTCTTACCTCACCTTTTCACCCTTACCGCCATCGTCGAGAAGGCGGCGGTATGTTTCTGTGGCGCTTTCCGTCGAGTCGCCCCGCCCCGCCGTTAGCGGGCATCCTTACCCTGTGGAGCTCGGACTTTCCTCCCTCGCCCGCGCCCGTTGACGCGACCGACGGCGACCGCCCGGCCACCTCGACACGAGAATTGTAGCACGTTTTGGATGGCATACCGATTGAATTGTTAAAGGCTCGCGATTGGCGGTCACGCGATGGCGGCGCGGAAGGGCCGGGAACTTGGCGAAACGTGGGTCATTCGGGGTCATTCCGGGTCGCGCCTTAGCAGAAAGCGTTGCAAACTGATGCATTTCGATGCATTGCGTAGCTGGGCGCGCCCCGGTCTGGGTTGTCACGGGCGTCGTGTGTTCCGGGTGAGGCGGCATTTGGAGCTGAAACGCCACAAGGTAGGGCGTGAATGGGACACGCGGCAGGGGACGGTCGAGGGTTGCGATTTGGTTGTGTAGGTGCGTTATGGAGGGAGCGTAGCACGGATGTACGGGTGGGGTCAAGAGGGGGTTGGGATGACGAACCGCATTAGCTTAGTCGGTGAAGGCTTATGCAAGTCGAGACTGAAATGGTCGCGTCACTCCCCGGGAACAGAGAGACCGCAGGCGGAAGGGCAAGAACAGCCTCGACTTAGATGACGTACCGACAAAGCTGATACAGGCTCAGTGACGTGACTGCCCAATACCTACGTCCCGCCAGCCGTGCCGCAAAGGGCATCATGAAGGCGTCTGCTGAGTCACGGCGTTCCAGCTGCCCAAGGTACGCTCTCGACTGGAGAGCTATGGAGCGTCCGGTTCTTCAGACGGTTCTTGTACCGACCCGTGTAGCCCGACAGCCGTAGCAGCATAAGTTCAATGTAGTGCAATCCTAGATTCTTTGCCTCTTGCAGGGCAGTTTCGGTAAAGGGACCGTATTTGCTATCGGAGTGAATTAGGTCGTTCCGAATGTCGACTATGGCGTGTGGACCGTGTGACCAATTGTGCTGTTGCTGAAATCGCCCCAATTCCTGGCAGTGCGTAGAGAGGGTGGGATTGATTCCATTTTGCTTGAGCGCATGGGCTATCCATGTACCCTCCTTCCTGCTGCCTCGCGGTCCGACGGTACTGGAAGCAAGGCGCTCAAGTGCAGCCTGGTTTAGCACGATGCCTACTTCAGACTCAATGCTTTCGTTGCTCCTCAAGTACCAGTGAATTACCTGCGTTATCGTGTCGCGTTGGCCCGCATTGTTGAGCAGCTTCAAGAGTCCCTCGAACACGAGGGACATGGTATGACTTCTCAATCCATCGACCCATGTGAGGAGTTCTCGTCGCCACGGTTCTACCTTGTAGGTACCCCACTGCTCCCAAACGCGATTGCGGTTGGAGTCGTGGCCCGATAGGAGGGTGAGACCGCAGTAAGAGCCACGAGCAAAGGAGAGGAACAGATGCAGCGCGTCCAAGAGACTAGCGAGATCGTTCAGGCTGAAATCTCGTCCGTCGGCTCTGGTCACGTTTCCAACGTGCGTGATGGCTGATCCGCCGCGTCGCGTCAACTGGTAGTGCACATCCATGACCGAATCAACCCCAATGATGTTTATGAACCAGGGGTTCGCTTCCAACTGAAATCGCTGGTATATCAAACCGGATGTAGGCTTGGCGGGATTAGGGTAGCGTCGAATGTCCTTATCGCCCCACATGCTCGGAAAGTTGACCAGAACGAACTTGCACCTAGCAAGCGACGCATGGTCATCACGAATAGTCACCGGTTCGGACTTTGGGATAAGTATGTTGCTTATCTTGCCACCGCCAAGGTGCCAGCGGTCTCCGACGTTCGTGTCTACTGTTATTCCGTTATCCAAGCGGACGCTAACCTCACCCTTCGATTGAAGCTCGTTGGTCGCTGCTACATCTGACCACGTAAACTCGCAATCTAGAATCAACTGTGGTCTCGGCGACAGTTCCAGAATCACCTTGATTGGGACCTGCACAATTCCGCAGTTCAGCGACACTTGAACTGTGGTGGACATTAGGTCGTAGGTGCGATTTATTCGTTCTGATGGTTTCATCAGTAGCGACCAGAGCTGTACATATACGTGGTGTCACCAACCGGCCGGCTTGCGAATGGTTCCAATTTCGTCCCTCAAAGTGTCGGACAGAAGGCTTCGTCTCAGATGACTCTTCCAGAGACGCTTGACGTAGGTTGCGGCATCGGCAAGCTCCCTCGGGCTGGTGTTCTTGGAGTCAGGGTTGACCAGCGTGACTCGCAGGCCCAGGTCGTCCCTCACGTACCGCATGGCTCCGGCGAAGTCCGCATCGTTGGACACGACGACGGCCTGCTCGTACTCGCCGTTGAATCCGTCTACGAGCAGACGGGTGGCGAGTTTCACGTCCGATCCCTTCTCCTCCGAGTCCCTGACCAAGGCGTGGGCGGGCAGTCCTGCCACGGGCGCCCACAAGGGACGCCGCTCCTTGTGGGGCACCGACTAAGCTGAACAGACTGGCGGCCCAGAGTATCGCGGTCACCGTCGCTGATGCGTGGATTTCGAACACTCGGCAGGTGTGCCTGCAATGGTCAGTTGATGTAGGTTTTTGCGCGTGCGAGGCTCTTCAGCACTTCCGACCTGGAATAGCCCTGGGAGAGGTGGCTGCAGAACACGGCGGGAGCTCCGCAAAACTCAGATACGCCGAAAGTCTGCCATCCCTGGCCATGGTTGTATTCTTTTTCCTTCCATGCAATTTCCAGAACGCCCGACGCCCCCGCTCCGAAAACGATCACCACCTTTGGCTTGGCCTCAGTCGCTAACTTCCTCACCCATTCAGTCGAGTGCTGACGCCACTTTCCGTAAGGTTCTTTGTTGTTCTTCCACTTTCCCGCCTCTGACGAGGGAGCTTGCGGGAACACCGCAGGAAACGCCATGGTGGAAGTCTCAAGCGAACTGTACAGACCTGCCTCACGGCACAAGTTACGTAGGTTTCTGCCGAACTTGTACGGGCTGTCAAGATACAGAAGTCGTTTCGGCCAAGTAGTTTGGCCTTCCCTCAAGGTGTCCCGGCCGCCCTGAAATGAAATCAAAAGCAGATCGGGTTCAAGAATTGGGGGGCCGTAGGAAATAATGAAACCTCGCTTGACCACCGAACCAAGAGTCTGGTCCTCGAGGAGGCTACGTGTTTCAGAGTAGGCTTGGCTTAGCATTCGCTCTAGTTCGCCTGACATCTCGGACCTCCATTCCAAGGGACTTTCGCGAGGGCGAGACGAAACCGCAACCTGTCCAATTGGTACGGTTACCCGCATTCACGCGGAATCTCGCCCCTCACACCGCCACTTCCACCGAGTCGTCCTTGACGACTATGCGGGACACGTGCTCGTTCAGGAACCGCTGCTGGTCGCCCAGCTCCAGCGAATCCCAGTTTGCCAGCGTCTTGTCGACGTCCAGGGGCCGGTCCGCGTTCTTCGCGGCGGTCCGCACGCTGTCCAGGTCATCGAGGTATTCGCCCAGCCGCCCGGTGGTGAGCTTGCCCCTGGCCGCCTGCTTCATGCTCTGCACGAAGCGCCTTTCGGCATTCTGCACGCGGGTTTCCCACTCGGCTTTGGCCTGTTCCTGCCGGCTCTTGGCCGCCTCCGGGTCCAACCGCGCCTCCAATTCCCTGGAGCGTAGGGCCTGCTTGAGCTGCCCCATCGCCGTCCCCTCCAGCCTGGAGGCGCGCCAGGTGTGGTAGCCGCAGAGGCTCTGGTTGTTCCGGGTCTGGCATTGGTAGTAGCGATAGACTCCGCGGGCCCGGCGCCCGTCCTTGCGCTTCCAGCTCTGGCGGCGGGTCACGCCCATCATCTTGTTGTCGCAGTAGCCGCAGACCACCAGGCCCGACAGCAGAAACGGCTGGGCGTTGACTACGCGTCCCACCGGTCGGCGCGCCCTCGTGACCTCCTGCGCCGCCCGGAAGACCTCTCCCGGAATTATGGCCTCGTGACTGTTCGGGACGCTCATGTCGAACCTGCGGTAGGTGCCGATGTAGGTAGAGTTTCGCAGAATGTCGCGGATGGTGACCATGTTCCACTTCCCACCGCGCCGCGTGGGTATGCCCCGCTCGTTCAGGTGGCGCGCGATGAGCCGGACCCCCAGCTCTTCTTTCGTGCGCAGGCGGAAGATCAGCTCCACCACCGGGACCTCTTCCGGCACCACCTCCAGCGTCCCCTTCGA
Organism: Dehalococcoidia bacterium; assembly: GCA_965204815.1. Lineage (GTDB taxonomy): Bacteria > Chloroflexota > Dehalococcoidia > Lucifugimonadales > CATOSD01 > CATOSD01. Next base: position 1,353,762 of record OZ242014.1, on the reverse strand, counting down.
GCCGATGCGGTAGCCGTAGGGCGGCTTTCCCAGCCCCAGGCCCTGCATGGCGCGGCGGCGCATGGACGTCTGGATGCGAGTGCTCCGCGTGCGCGAAACGCCCTTCACGTCCAGTGTCAGGAAGCTGTTCTGCAGTGGATCGGGCATGTCATCATCGTCGCACGTCACCTTGCCGCCCAGCGCCTCCAACTCGACGACGGCGCGCGCCACGGCTTCCAGGTCGCCTCCCAGGTGCGTCGCGTCCGGCACCACCACCAGGTAGCCGCCGGTGCTCTCGCGCATGAACTCGACCATCGCCCGATAGTTCGGCAGCCGGCCGCCGTCCCCGTCGATGGAGTCGTAGAATGTCTCCGCCGGCTGGTGACCGTTACGGTCGCAGTAGTCCAGGAAGGCGTCCTTGAAGGCCTCCACGTACTTTGGCCCCTCTTTGGGACGAAAATAGCCGATAGCTCTCATGCTCGGATCACACCACGTACAGGATTCTGCCACAGTTGCTGCACAGAGCAACTCGCGTGGGCGACTTGGCCCGCTGCACCTCCAACGACGGCAGCGTCATCCGGCAGCCCTGGCACACCGACCGCTCGACCCGCGCGACCGCGTGGCCGTTCTTGCTTCTCAGTAGCGACTCGTAAGTTGAAAGGGCGTCCGCCGGCAGTTGCGGCGCAGCCTCTTCGCGCGCCCGGCGCAGTTCCTCGAGCTCGGCTGCGAGCCGGCTCTCGCGTTCCAGCAGACCGGGCCGCTCAGCGTCGCGGGCCGACTCCATCGCAGCTATGCGCCCGCCCGCCGCCGACAGCCCCTCCTCCAACTCCTCGGAGAGCACCAGCGCCTCGAGCAGGCCGTCTTCCTCCTCCGACCTCTGCTGTTGCAGAAAGGCCCGCTCCTCCTCGCTGGCCTCAAGCTCGCGGGGGTTGGTTACAAAGCCGCCGTACAACCTGCGATCCAGATTCTCCAGCCGCTGCTCCAGCCCGCTCACTGCCGTCTCGCGCTTTCGCCTCTCGGTGCGGGCTTCGTCCAGTTGGCGGCCGATCAGGGCCTGCCGGCGCCGCATCGCCTCGATGGCGGTCACGTCGTTCAGTCGAAACCTGGTCTCCTCCAGCGTTTTGGCCCTGGAGGCGATCTCCCAGTCGAGTTCTTGTAGATTGAATAGCTGCCTGATGTTTACCATAGCGCACACCGGCGGGGAGCTTCTACGCGGGTTGAGGTCGTGGTTGTGACAGTCTGCGGACGAAGACGCGGCGCAAGCCACCCGCCACGCATCATTGTATAGCATTTCGCCCGCATGAGCGCCCGTGTTCCGTAGTCCCCAGCCGGTGATTCGCAGTACAATTGGGTACGGGCGGCCCGCAGCGCTTGCCTAACGACGCGGCCCCGCATTAGACACGATGGGCGGCCGGTCGTATAATTGCTGCGAATCTCAGGAACAGTGGCGACAATTGCTTAGGCTATACAACACCCTCACGAGACGAGTGGAGGAGCTTTGCCCGCTTGAACCAGGCAGGGTAAAGATGTACACCTGCGGCCCCACCGTCTACCGCGACGCCCACATCGGCAATCTGCGCTCCTACCTGATGGCCGACTGGATCCGCCGCGCTCTCGAAGCCCAGGGCCTCGAGGTGACCCACGTAAAGAACATCACCGACGTGGGCCACATGCGCCAGGAGGTGCTGGAGCAGGGCGAGGACAAGGTCATCGCCGCCGCCATCGCCGAAGGCAAGACGCCCGCCGAGATCGCCCAGTTCTACACCGACCGCTTTTTCGCCGACGAGCGCAAGGTCAACATCATTCCGGCGAAGCACTTCCCGAAGGCCACCGACCACGTGGTCGAGATGCTCGAGATAGTGGACGGCCTGGTGGAGTCCGGCCACGCCTACGAAGTGGAGGGCAACGTCTACTACGACGTGGACTCTTTCGCGGACTACGGCAGGCTTTCCGGCAACATCCAGGACGCCGAGCTGCTGGAGGCCGTGCGAGTCGAGGCCGACCCGCTGAAGAAGGACCCCCGGGACTTCACGCTGTGGAAGCTGGCGGAGCCGGGCCGCGACCTGAAGTGGCCCAGCCGCTGGGGCGAGGGCTTTCCGGGCTGGCACATCGAGTGCTCCGCGATGTCGGTCAAGTACCTGGGCCGCCGGTTCGACCTGCACACCGGCGGCGTGGACAACATCTTCCCGCACCACGAGGGAGAAATTGCCCAGAGCGAGGGCTTCACCGGCGAAACGGTGGTCAGCGTCTGGACCCACGGCCAGCACCTGCTCGCCGACGGCGTCAAGATGGCCAAGTCCGCCGGCAACTCGTTCATCCTCGCCGACATCGAGAGCCAGGACATCGACCCCCTCGCGTTCCGCTACCTGTGCCTCACCGCCAGGTATCGTACCAGGCTCAACTTCACCTTCACCGCGCTCAAGGCCGCCCAGCGCGGCCTCCACAGGCTCCGCAACAGGGTGCGAGAGTGGAGCGCCGCGTCCGGAGAAGCCAATATCGACGAGGCCGCGCTTCTCGAATGGCGCGACCGCTTCATGCGGCTGGTGAATGACGACCTGAACATGCCCGCCGCGCTGGCCCTCACTTGGGAGCTGGCGCGCTCTGACGTTCCCGCCACGCTTAAACTGCGCGCCGTCCGCGCGTTCGACGAGGTGCTCGGGCTCGAACTGGAACAGCCCGCCGGAGCCTACGCTGTGCCCGACGACGTGGAGATGCGTGTGATAGATCGCTCGCAAATGCGTTCCGCCGGCGAATACGCCAACGCGGACACCATCCGCGGCGCCCTGTCCGGAGAGGGCTACGTGGTGGAAGACACCGCGAATGGATCCCGCGTGCGGCCCAAGACCGCTTGGGAAAAGCGCCAGGAGGGCTGGCACAGCTACTCGTCCTCCGCCGAGGTACCATCCCTGCTCGACGAGCCGGACGCCGCGGACGTCAGTATCGGAATCGTCGCCTGCAACTACGTCGAAGACGTGAAGCGATGCGTACTCTCCGCGCTCAGGTGGGCCGATGGCCGCAGCGTTGAGCTGGTTGTCGTGGACAACGGCTCCGTCGATGGGGCGGCAGACTGGCTGGAGGAGGCGTCGGCAGGCGACACCAGGATTCGCGTGATCCATACGGACCACGTCCTCGGAGAAGGCGCCGCCAAGAACATCGTGCTGAAGCAGTGCCGCGGCAAGCTCGTCGTGCTGCTCGACACCAGCACAGAGGTGGTCGGCGACCTGTTAGGCCCGCTCGATGCCATGCTACAGGACGAGAGCGTGGGCGTTGCCGGACCGTTCGGGCTGCGCACCAACGACCTGCACCACTTCCACGACGGAGAGGGCGAGTCCGGCGACATGGATGCCATGCAGGCCTACTGCTTCGCATTCCGGCGCGAGAGCCTGGCGGGTGTTGGCCTGATGCGCGAGAGCTTCCGCTTCTACCGGAACCTCGACATCGATTACAGCTTCCACTTCAAGGATCGCGGTTACCGTGTGGTCGCGGACCCCACTTTGCCCATAGAGCTGCATGAGCACCGCGTCTGGAGCGAATTGCCCGAGGGCGAGAGGGACGAGCTGAGCCGCAAGAACTACCGCCGCTTCCTGGACAAGTGGCGCGACCGCCCCGAGCTGCTCCACAGCAACCGCGGCGGGTAGTCTTCCGCCGCGCCCACACTCTCAGACCACCCATCCGCCTGAACCGCGGCAACAGAGGACTGTTTGGAAACAACCCTGCTCTGGCTGCAGCTCGCGGCCTCCGCGGCGATCATTCTGGGCGCGTCCTGGTTTCTCGCCAAGTCCGCCGACGTCATCGCCTTCAAGACCGGCCTGGGGCGCTCCTTCATCGGGGTGGTGCTACTGGCGACGGCGACATCGCTGCCCGAGCTCGGCACCGGCGTCAGCTCCATCGCCTGGCTCGACGAGCCGGATCTCGCGCTGGGCGACGCCTTCGGCAGCAACCTCTTCAACCTGCTGATTATCGGGCTGCTCGACCTCTACTGGCGCGACGGTCCTCTGCTGACCAAAGTGGGCTACACTCCCACCGTCGTGGGTGCGCTCGGCATCGCCGTGATCGGCATCGCCGCCCTGGCGTTGCTTGTGCACGGCGCCACCACCGCCATGAGCGGCTGGCACGTGGGCCCGCTCAGCGCGGCCCTGTTTGCGATGTTCCTTCTCGCCATGCTTCTCATCTACCGCTCCGGGCAGGCCGAGGGTCAGACCGAGGGAGAGGCCGAGGCAGGCGAGGAGTACGCGGGGGGAAGCCTCGCCGGGGCGTTCCTACGCTACCTCTTATCCGCGGCCCTGGTCGTCGGCGCGGCGGTGTGGCTCGCCCACAGCGGCGAGGGCATCGCGAAGGCGATGGGCTGGGAGGCGAGCTTCGTCGGCACACAGTTCCTAGCGTTCAGCACGTCGCTGCCGGAGTTGGCCGCGTCGTTCGCGGCGGTGCGATTGGGCGCGCCGGAGCTGGCAATCGGCAACATACTCGGCAGTAACGTCTTCAACATGGGGTTCGTGCTGTTCCTGGATGACGTCGCATTTGTAGACGGGGCGATTTGGGCGGTCGCGTCCGACATACACGTCATTACCGCCGTGTTTGCCATGTTCATGACGGCGCTGGTGATCGTCGCGATCACGCTGCGGCCCCGCGGGAGGCCCACCCGCTTCATCACCTACGAAGGCGCCGGGCTTATCGGCCTGTACGCGGCGGCAAGCGCGGCGGTGTACTGGCTCGCCTGAGCGAGGGCGGCCCGGGCTGTACGGTCATCCCTCCACGGCGTTCTCGAGCACTTCCACGCGCCGCAGCCTGCCCGACCGGTCCATCTCCACGGCCACCAGATCGATGCGCCAGGGGCGGTTGTACCAGCCTCGCTCGGCCAGAAACTCGTGGGCGCACCTCACCATCCGGGCCAGCTTGCGGCGTGTGAGCGATTCCTCGGGCGTGCCGAACGCCGTCCCGCGCTTTGCCCGGACCTCGACGAACGCCACCACGCCGTCCTTTTCGGTAACCAGGTCGATCTCGCCGCTGCGTGTGCGGAAGTTGGCGGCCAGAACGGCGCGTCCGTCTTCCACCAGTCGGCGGCGGGCCAGTTCCTCGCCGGTTTTCCCAAGCCCCTGCCTCGGCGTCTGCTGCCCGAGCGCCAGTGTCAGCTTCAGCGGCGCGAATGTGCGCCGGTGTATGGGGCTAGGTCCCAGCCGCTCCAGGTTCCGAATGTGCTCCGCGGTGCCGTACCCCTTGTGGCGGGCGAACCCGTAGCCCGGCATCCGCTCTTCCTGCTCGGCCATGTGCCAGTCCCGCGCGACCTTGGCAACGATGGACGCGGCGGCGATGGACATGCAGGTCGCGTCGCCGCGCACTATGGCGAGCTGGGGCGTGGCGACTCCGGGCAGGGTGAAGGCGTCCAGCAGCAGGTACGACGGCTCCAGCGAAAGTGCCTCCAGCGCCCGCTTCATGGCGACGCGCGTCGCGGGCGCGATGCCCATCTCGTCGATCTCCTGTGCGGAGCAGTGCCCGACGCCCACCGCTAGCGCGATGGACTCGATGTGCCGCAGCGCCCGCTCCCGCTGGGCGGGTGTGAGCCGCTTGCTGTCGCGGATCGGGGCCTCCGGGCAGTCCGGCACATCTGGAGGAAGCACCACCGCTCCGGCGGTGACCGGTCCGGCTATGGAGCCGCGCCCAGCCTCGTCCAGCCCGGCGATGGGCCAGATGCCCTGCTCTCGCAGCCGTTGCTCGTGGGCAAGCGTCGGCCTCTGTTGCCTGGCGACCTGGCGTGGGCCGGGGTCACGCGGCAACGCTCGGCGGCTCCAGCTCGATTATGCCGCCGCCCAGCACCTCGTCGCCGCGGTAGAACACCACCGCCTGTCCGGGAGTGACCGCCCGCTGGGGCGTGTCGAAACTGATCTCGGCCCAGTCACCGTGGGGCACGATGGACGCGGCGGCCCGCCCCGACTTGTAGCGAATCTTGGCATCGACGGCGAGGGGGCCGGAGGGAACCTCATCAGCCGTAAAATTGACCCTGGACGCCCAGAACGACCGCCTCAGCAGGTCGTGCTCGCGTCCCAGCACCACGCGGTTCGAGTCGGTGTCTATCTCCACTACGTACATCGGCACGCCGGTGTTGCCCTGGAGGCCGAGCCGCCTGCGCTGGCCGATGGTGAAGAACTGGATTCCGGGATGCTCGCCGAGCACCTCGCCGGATGTGGACACCATCTCGCCCGCCCTGGGCTTGACGCGCTCCCCGACGAACTTACGGTAGTCCCCGGACGGTATGAAGCAGATTTCCTGGCTGTCGGGCTTGTCGGCCACCGGAAGTCCGGCTTCCGCCGCCAGTTCGCGCACCTCGCTCTTGGGGTACTCACCAACCGGCAGAAGCAGCCTCTCCAGCTCGCGCTGCCGGAGCGTGAACAGGACGTAGGACTGGTCCTTGCTCCCGTCGGCGCCCGTCAGCAGACGGCAGCCATCCTCGCCGCGCCGTATACGGGCGTAGTGGCCGGTGGCGACGTATTCCGCGCCCAGGAACATCGCCCGGCGCAGCAGGAAATCGAACTTGATCCTGTCGTTGCAGGCCAGGCAGGGATGGGGCGTGCGGCCCCGGTCGTACTCGCGCACGAAGTAGTCGACCACGTGCTGTTGGAACTCGCGCTCGAAGTTCATCACGTAGTGCGGCGCGCCAATGACCTGGCACACCCGGCGGGCATCGTCCACGTCCTCCACGGAGCAGCAGCGCTTGTTCAGCGCGGGCGCGTTCGGGTCCTCTACGGACCACAGCCGCATCGTCACGCCGACGACGTCGTAGCCCTGCCGCTTGAGCAACAGCGCGGCGACGGAGGAGTCCACGCCCCCGCTCATAGCGACGATGACCTTTCCCTTGCCAGTCATTCGAGCCTCGATTCCGCCCGGCGTACGCACTCGGCGCGTCACCTCCTGAGCCTAGAGCCTATTCGACAACCCGTCCATCACCCCCATCCTAACCTTCCCCCGTCAAGTGGGAAGGGACTTATCGGATAGGCACCTAGACAATTGTAGCAAAGCGCACCTGGGCGCGCTAACGTCGCGTTGACCATACCGGGGTCTCAATCTATAATCCGCGCATGAATCAAGACGCGCTTACGGATCCAGCCGACTACGCCCGCATCGCGGTCGATACCGCGTCCGACCGGCTGGCGTCGGACATCCTGATGCTGGACATCCGGGGACTCAGCGACTTCGCCGACTACTTCATCATCCTGACGGGCGACTCCACGCGCCAGTTACGCGACCTGTCCGAAGCCATCGAGGCCGCGCTGGAGACTGCGGGGGCCGCCCTGCACCACCGCGAGGGCGCGCCGGCGTCCGGCTGGATACTCCAGGACTACGGCGATCTTATCGTCCACCTGTTCGGACCGGAGGAGCGCGAGTACTACGACGTGGAGGGCGCCTGGTCCCGGGCGGTTGAGGTTGTCAGGCTTCTGTGATCCACTTGTCGACGTCGCGCTCGTAGTCCAGCGCCTCGCCGTCGCCAAAGAACAGCGCGGTCTCGCGGGCAGCCGACTCCGGCGAGTCGGAGCCGTGAATCAGGTTCATTCCTATGGCGATCCCCAGATCGCCGCGTATCGTGCCCGGCGACGCTTCCGCGGGGTTGGTTGCCCCCATCAGGCCGCGCACCAGCGCCACGGCGTTCTCCCCCTCCACTATCATCGCCAGCACCGGCCCCGATGTGATGAAAGATACGAGGTCCTCGAAGAATGGCTTGCCCTCGTGTTCGCCGTAGTGCCTGTGCGCCAGCTCCTCGCTGACGCGCATCAGCTTCATCGCCGCAAAGCGCAGCCCCTTCCGCTCCAGGCGGGACACGATTTCACCCACGAGGGCCCTCTGCACGGCGTCGGGCTTCAGTAGTACGAGCGTCCGTTCCAATTCTGCATTCTCCTATCGTTCAACAGTTTCGAGCGTCGCGGGGTCATCCCGCCGCGCCCCAGGTTCGCCGAGCCATCTCCACCTGCGCGCTCCGCAGGTACAGCGGCTGGAGCGATGCGCGGTCGTCGACGCAGCCGCGCGCCAGGCGCGCATACGCCAGCCGCGCCAGCGCCGCGGCACCGCGCGTGGGAGGCGACGCATCCGCCACCCGCGCGCCCGCGGCCTCCGCCGCATCCACACACGCCTCCGCCGCCTCGCCGCACACCACGATGCCGGGAGGCAGCAGCCCCGCCAGATCGCCGGTCTGGATGACGCTGTACGACGCCGGCTCGTCTTCCTGGGAAACGGCGTAGCTTCCCAGGTACAGCCGGTTGCGGCCCGCCGGCATCACTGCGGCCACCGGCGACCCCAGCGGGAGGTACGGCGCGGCTTCGACGTCCAGGGTGTTGACCGCCACCAGCGGCACGTCGAGCGCGGCGGACAGCGCCTTGGCCGCGCTCATTCCCACGCGCAGCGCGCTGAATCCGCCCGGCCCTCTCGCGACGAACACCGCGTCCAGGCCGCCCATGTCCACACCGGCGCGGCGCATCAGCTCGCGGATGGCGGGCACAAGCTCGACACAGTGGTTCTGCCGCGAGCGCCATCGGTGCTCGGCGACGAACTCGCCGCGTTCCGACAGGCCGACGGCGGCGCAGGTCGTCGACGTGTCTATCGACAGTTCCACACTCTCACCCCGCTGAGCGCGTTCGCCAGCCACTCCGCCCGCTTGGGCGGCGGCTCGAACGTGATGCGGCGCGTGGACTCGCCGGTCACGTCCAGCCGGATGACGAGGCTGCCTTCCGGAAACATGCCGCCGGCTTTGTCGGCCCACTCCACCACGCTGAGACCGTCGCCGTAGAGGTACTCGTCCAGCTCCAGGCCGTCGACCTCGGTGAACGAGTCCAGCCGGTACAGGTCCACGTGGTGCAGCGTCAGGCGGGCGCGGTACTGCGAGACCAGCACGAAGGTGGGGCTCCTGGCGTACTCGTCGCCGCCAAGCCCCCAGAGCACGCCCTGGGTGAGGCAGGTCTTGCCGGCGCCCAGTTCTCCGGCGAGCAGGAAGACGTCGCCCGGCTCCGCGCTCTCCCCGAGCGCCCTGCCGATGGCCCGCGTGTGCTCGGGCGAACCGCTGACTATGGTCGTTTTGCCGTTGTCGTCCAAACTCCCGGCCACTCCATCTGCTGATTCCGCGCCGACAATCCATCGAGCGCCACCGCACCACTCACCCCAACGTAGTATTATATTTTCGGACAGGCGGCAAGCTCAAGGCGGAGAAACGAATGCGGGCGCTCATAGTTTCGGACATCCACAGCAATCTGGAGGCGCTGGAGAGCGTGCTAAGCGACGCTCAATCCAGGGGCGGGTTCGACCAGGTGTGGTCGCTGGGCGACGTCGTCGGCTACGGCCCGGACCCCGGTCCCTGCATCGACCTCCTCCTCCGGCACGACCTGCGGGCCGTCGCGGGCAACCACGACCTGGCCGCCATTGGCAAGCTGAGCCTGGAGGCATTCAATCCCTACGCCGCCGCGGCCAATCGCTGGACCGCCGGCCAACTGTCCGCCGAGCAGGCCGAGCACCTCGCCGGCCTTGAGCTGCGCCTCGAGCTGGACGAGTTCACCGTCGTTCATGGCAGCCCTCGCGACCCCATCTGGGAGTACGTGGTCACGGTGCAGGCGGCGGTTGCCAGCTTCACGCACTTCGACACGTACTGGTGCCTGGTGGGCCACTCGCACGTCCCGTTCATCTGCCGGCCCGCCGGGCAGGGAGCGGAGTTCTTGCAGTTTCCGCTGGACTCGCCCGTGACCCTCGGCGAGGAGCAGGTTATCGTAAACCCCGGCTCCGTGGGGCAGCCCCGCGACGGCGATCCCACCGCGAGCTACGCGGTGTACGACTCCGATGCGTCAACGGTGACGCACCACAGGGTGGAGTACGACATCGAGGCGACCCAGGAGAAGATGCGCGGCCACGACCTGCCGCAGTACCTGATCGACAGGCTGCCGCTGGGGCGCTAGCCGCGCAGTCACTCCTCGTCGTCGTAGTCGTCGACCTCTGCCTGTCCCGGCTGCACGGAGGGCACCAGCGGGGCGACGTTTCGCCGCTGCCTCGGCCTGGGCCTGCTCCTCGGTAGATCGCGAATGTTCTCGCGCGTCCTGGCGATGGCGTCTTTGCCGCTCAACTCCATCACGATACCCGCTATGCCCGCGTCTCGAAGCTCTTTCAGATCAGGCTTCGACATCTCGCCAAAGGCGCCGACCAGGAACGGGTTGCCCAGCAGCCGGTGCACGCGCTGGACGCCGATCAGGCGCCCCAGGGTGAGAGGCGACAGGCTTTCCGGCGGATGGTACAGCGCGCCGTCGAACGAGAGACTGCGAATCGCCCCCGCGGTGCGCTCGTCCAGGTCGCCCTCGACCGCCACCAGCTTGCCCAGGTCATCTTCGCTCAGCAGCGACGCGGGCGCGCCGAGAGTGTCCAACGCCACGAAATCGCAGCCTCGCTCCCTGGCGGCCTCCACGATCTCCAGGCTCACGCGCTCGTCTACGCTCAGGCCCCACAGCTTGCCCTCCAGGGCGTCGAAGGCCGCGTAGAGCGACTCCTGCCTGGCGCTCACGTGCACCTCCACCAGCACCGCTTCCACGTCCGCCTGGGCCAGGCCCGAATCTGCCTCCAGTTCGGAAGCCAGCGCGCGGCCAATGATCGCGAGCGCCGGCCTCTCGTCGGCGCGGCGCGAGGCGGGCCCGAATCCCATCGGAGTCTGCGAGGGAGACGACGCCCTCTCCAGCATTTCGATCAGTTTGCTCATTCCATCCTCTTCAAAACTGTTCCAAAGATTCGGCTCGATTCTAGTCCACGCCTCTCGGCAAACGCAAGCGCGGCCCGCTTTCCTCCAGGGCCGTTTGGCTCGCCGCTCTCCGGTGAGGGGGAGGCTGAGATGAGGGCTCTCCGAAAAATCTGCTCAATTCTGCCACATTCCGCACATTTCGTAGCTGGGCGGCTCGATGATCTTGTCACTTTCTGTGACCCTAGTTGTTAAGGTTCGTCACGCGCATTGCGCCAAATGTCGCAGAACGCGACAGTGATCTTGGGCGGGAAACGGGCGGGTTTCAAACCCATTCGGTAATCCGTTCGGCAGGCTCAGGACAAGGCTCAGGGCAGGCTCCGCCCCTACTTCATAACTGGCGGTCGCGGCGACTGCTACGTAGAAAATAGCACGTGCGTGCTGTAGAATCAAGAGCGGTCGGGGCCACACCCCCTGGTTTCCCGTTTTCACGGAAATGACGACTGAGGAGCGGGAATGGGCCTGATTATGGGAATTTTAGTGACACAGTTGGGGTGGGATGGCGTGGCGATTGCGCGGTGATGGGCAGGCGGTGCGGCGTTTGGGTTACGCGGATGGGAGGGTTTGAGACAGGGGTTTTGTCACCCTCACCCTAACCCTCTCCCGTCGAGGGAGAGGGGACAAAATGGATCGGCCCTGGGTTTGGTTCATCGACGGCAGGCTTGTCATCGGCTGCGTATAGCGATAACCTCTGTACGGCACGAGACCCGCCGGAGGTGATTAGACACCGTGCGCGCATTCGAACGACAGGGCAGCACCCTGACTTACCTGGCGATTGAGCCGGACGACTACGAGCCGGACGCCATTTATCCCATGGTTGTGCTGCTGCACGGCTTCGGCGCGCACATGGGCGACCTTGCGGGCCTGACTCCAGCGATCGACACGAGGGGATACGTCTACATCTGCCCGAACGCGCCCATGGCGGTCCAGCTAGGCCCGGGCATGGTGGGCTACGCCTGGACGCAGCCCGGCGGCGCGGGCGGACCGGAGGAGGCGCAGGCGTCCGAGGAGTTGATCGACGCGCTGCTCGACGAGGTTATGGATGCATACCGCGTCGAGCCCGGCAACCTGGTGCTGGGCGGGTTCTCCCAGGGCTGCATGATGAGCTACCGCGTGGGGCTGCCGGACCCTCATAGGTTCCGCGGCATACTCGGGCTGAGCGGCAGGGTGACGGACCCGGATGCCCTGCGCGGCAGGCTGCCCGAAAAGCGCGACCAGCCCATTTTCGTCGCGCACGGCACACGCGACGCGGTGATCGGTATCGACGCCGCGCGCGAGGCGGTGAGCTTCCTGGAGGCGGAGGGCTACGCACCCGAATACCACGAGTACCCTATGGGCCACGAAATCGCCCAGCGGACGGTGAACGACGCCACCGAGTGGATCAAGCGCGTCCTGCCGCCGCTTGGGACGAGTTAGGAGGACGAGATGTCCACGATGAAGGCCGCCCTGTTCGACGGCGAGGGCGTTATGCGCCTCACTGAACTCCCTAAGCCCACACCGGGACCGATGGACGCGCTGGTGCGCGTCCGCGCCGTGGGCATCTGCGGCTCCGACCTGCTGATGAACGCCGACAAGACCGAGCCGGACGACCTGCCCACCGGCCACGAGGTCGCCGGGGAGATCGTGGAGGTGGGCGAGGGTGTCGACCCCGCTCGAATCGGCGAGCGGGTCGCGGTGGAGACCATCGGGCACGGGCGATCCTGCGGGGACTGCTGGTACTGCCGCCAGGGACAGTTCATCCAGTGCCAGCACAAGGACGACGCCCACGGCGGCGGATTCGCCGAGTACATCCTGCGCAGGGCCGCGGGATGCTACCCGCTCGACGACGCGCTGTCCTGGGAGGAGGGCGCGCTCGTGGAGCCGCTGGCAGTGTCGGTGCACGGCGTGAGGCGCGGCGACCTCAAGGGCGGCGAGACCGTCGCCGTGCTCGGCTCCGGCAACATCGGGCTGACGGCGATTGCCGCGGCGCGGGCGCTCGGAGCGGGCCGGGTGTACGCCACGGCGCGCCACGAGCAGCAGGCCGCCATGGCCAAGCGCCTGGGCGCGGACGACGCGCTGCCCCCGGACGGCCCCGCGTTCTGGGAGGCGCTAGCGGACGCCACGGACGGCCGCGGCGCGGATCTTACGATCGAAACAGTGGGCGGTAAGAGCGAGGCCACCGCCGTGCAGTCCATCGAGGTAACGCGCCGGCAGGGGCGTATCGTCATCGTGGGCGGCTTTCGCAGGCCCATCACGGTGGACTGGCTTCCGCCCATGCTCAAGGAGCAGACGATAGCGTTCTCGTCCTGCTATAACGTGCTGGACGGTCGGCACGATTACGAACTCGCCATCGAGATGATGGCGCGGGGCCAGGCCGACCTCGGCCAGATGGTGACGCACAGGTACTCGCTGGACGACATCCAGCGCGGCTTTGAGACCGCTTACGATAAGTTCACAGGCTCGATCAAAGTCCAAATTCACTCATAGCCAGAAGGGAAAACAGAGCGCAAGAGCGCAACGGAGGTTAGGTAGCATGACCGACCAGGTCTATTTGGAAGACATCGAAGTGGGCATGGAGGTGCCGACCCAGGAGTACGGTCCCTGGAGCAACGCCCACATCGCGCGCTGGTGCGCAGCCCAGGAGAACTGGGAGAGGTTCCACTACGACTACAAGTTCGCCACGTCGGTGTTCCAACTCGACGACATCGTGGCGAACGGCAACTGGCGTAAGCACCCCATCGCACGCGTATTCAAGGACTGGGCGGGCCACGGCGGCTGGCTTTGGAAGCTCCAGATGCAGTACCGGGCCATGCACTACCCCTTCGACGTGTTCACCGTGTGGGCGCGGGTGCGCGAGATGCGCGAGATAGACGGCATCGGCATCGTCGACCTCGATTGCGGCATGAGGAACCAGAATGGACAGGAGACCTCTCCCGGCTCCGCGGTGGTGGCGATTCCGCTGAAGAACGGCCCGGACGTTTCTTACCCGTTCGTGCCGCCGCAGGAGCTGCAGGAGCCCGACGACTACTACGAGCCCGGCCATAACATGGAGGGCGCGCTGTACGTGAACGACGAGGTGCGCAGCCAGATAGGCCTGGAGTCGGAGGGCACGAGCTGGGACTCGGTGTCGCTGCCGGAGCTTCGCAGGTTCTCACAGGCGATACCGGACCCCGACCGGCTGTACTGGGACGAGGACTATGCCAAGTCCACGCGCTGGGGTTCGGTCATGGCCATGCCGCTCTACCCGGTGGACGGCTTCAAGCACCCGCCCACCGAGCCGGACCAGCTTACGCGCCGAATACGTGAGAATCCCAACTACTGGGGCGGCCCTCCGGGCGTGATGAGCGGGGAACGCGACCACGAGATCGAGGGTCTGCCCACGCAGGGCGGCCTCAACGGCGGGCAGTCCTACGAGGTGCTCGGGCTGGCGAGGCTAGGCGAGAAGCTGAGCCGGAAGTCGCGGCTGCTGGACATCTACGAGCGGCAGGGTTCGAAGAACCGGCTGGTGTTTACGGTGACGGGTACGACGTACTACAACAGCGACGGGCAGGTGATACTGAAGGGCAAGGGGGTTGGGATCTCGCGGGGATAAGAGAGGGGGACCTGGCTACGCATTGGCCCGTATGAGGACACGCCCGCCGATCTCTACGTCGATGTTCAGGTTGTGGCCTTCAAGCATCGCCATGCCTATCATCGGCGTATCCCCGGTTGCGGGGGCATCGATTTGCCTCGGCTGTCCGTCCCATAGGACAGAGACGGTGTAAACCTGGTAGGCCACTCCGCTGCCGTCGGCTAGTACCGCAAAGCTTCTGGCCTGATAGGCTAATCCCAGCTCAGCCACCAACTCCGTCGGCAGTGTGAGGAAGCCGTTGTAGCCGGTGTCCACGACAGATTCGACTTCCACAGGCTGCCCAGTAGGGCCCTGCAAGGGCAGGGTTACCACCGCTTCGCCCGCAGAGTTCACCGCTCCCTCTATCAATCAGTCCTCCGCGGGTGGCCGCCCCCGAAGCTGTACACCGCCCGGTATCCGACGCGAACGCACCATGTGTCGTGGGCGTCGGGGTGTTCTTCCCGCAGGCGGTCTAACGCGGCGGTGATGCCGTCGCCGATAGCCCAGTGTCCGCTGTCCAGGTCGATGGCGACTATTTCGCCGTCGTGTTCCGGCTCGACCTGATGGCGAATGTCGCGTTCGTAGAATCCTTCTCCGAGTCGGGCCGCCTCATCGTCAGGACGCAAAGGCAGTTTGGTGGCACTGGTCCGATTCACAGGGGCTTTCGCTTTCGCATCCATAGTGTGTGCTCCTTCCCGTGGCGTCTCGTCGTTTAGGACAGGCTACCATCTAACTGGCAAATGGGGCAACGCAGATTGAGCGCGCGCCCTCACAGGCGCCCCGGCAGCTTGACCAACTCCACCGTCGCCACGCCGCGCCTGACCTCGAGGATGGCGACCGTACCAAGTTCGCCCGCGCCGTGGCGCAGGCCGGGCTTGGTGGGGCTGCCAGGGTTGACCAGCAGCACGCCCTCGTACCAGGCGACCATCTCCTCGTGGGTGTCGCCGAAGGCTATCACGTCCACGGGCCGGCCCCACTTGGACCGCATCACCGCCTCGAACGGCCTGTCCGGGAACTCGAAGAAACTTTCCAGGCGCACACGGATGCCGGGCCAGGCGATGTCGTGGATGACGCCTATCGACAGCCCTTCCGCCTCCACCACGCGCGTCGAGTCGGCCAGACGCTCACCCTCCTCGACGGGATCGGGGTAGCCCCGCACCCCGAGCACCGGCGCGACCGTCTCCAGCCAGTCCAGCACGCCCAGCGTGTCCAAGTCGCCGCAGTGGATGATGAGGTCGACTCCTCGGAAGGCGTCCAGTATCTGCGCCGGCATGTCGCTGGCGTCGTCGAGCAGGCTGTGGGTGTCCGAGATGATGCCGATGCGCACGAGTGGTTCTCCTCAGTCGGCCGGCTTGCTCATGCCCAGCGCCTCCGCTATGGCGCACCTGCGGGCGTCCGGAAGGCCCGTCGGGTTCTGGCCGGCGACGCTCTCTCGTTGCAGCGCGGCGAAACCGGGCGTAGCCGCCCGTCGGTCGTCTGAGTCCAGCAGCGCGTACACGCCCGCCACCTCCTGCGTGATGTGGGACAGGCGCAGCGCGGCCCGTTCCCTCAGCATGTCCGCCTGGGCGAGCTCGTAGGTAAGCGGCAGTCCCGCGGCGCGGCGCCACTGGTTGCGCATCGCAAGCAGGCGCGACAGCCGGCTGTCCACGTAAGCCTCGACCAGCAGCATCCGGCGCACCGGCTCCTCGCTCAGCGGCCTGCCCTCGTGCGTCGTCTCCCTGGCGAACCGTAGCAGGTTCTCCGCCTCGCGGCTCACCTCGGGAACTGGCAGATCCAACGCTGGATCGTCGAGCGCCGCCGCACGCGTGACTCGCCAGCCGTCGCCCTCTTCCCC
Source organism: Dehalococcoidia bacterium (assembly GCA_965204815.1). GTDB lineage: Bacteria > Chloroflexota > Dehalococcoidia > Lucifugimonadales > CATOSD01 > CATOSD01. The sequence continues at coordinate 1,337,613 of OZ242014.1, read as the reverse complement.
CAGCATGGACGTGCGGGGCACCCAGGCGTCCTCAAACGCGGCACGGTGCAGGGCGCCGCCTGCCAGCGTGCGGGGCGTGGAGACGCTGACGCCGTGCAGCGTCGCGGGCACGACCAGCGCCAGGATCGCGCCATCGCGCTCGGAGGTCGCCAGCGTCCACAGGTGGGTCAGCGGCTCGCCCGCGCCGGTGAAGGCGGCCTCCCCATCCAGGATGAACCCGTCGGCGTCTGGGCGCGCGCTCACGCCAAGCGTGTCGCCGCCCGGCTCGGCGTGCGAGTCCAGCACCATGCGCCACACCACCGCCTTGCCCGTGGCGAGCGCCGGGATAAGCGCCTCTCGCAGCGACTCCGATCCGCTGTCGAGCAGCGCGCCGCGTAGCTGGGCACCCGCCGCGTCGTGTACCGAGAGCAACCCGCGCCTGTCCAGTTCCTCCAGCACAACCACGGCGTGGTCCGGCGTCAGACCCGCGCCTCCCTGCTCGACCGGCAGAGACGGCGCGAGCCAGCCCCTCTCGCCCAGCGCAAGCCGCAGGCGCTGACACGACGGGTCGTCTGCCGCGCGCGCAGTATCGGACGGCGCGTTGGCGTCGAGCCACGCCGACACCTCGGCCCGGAAGTGCTGTTGTTCTTCGGTGTAGTGGTAGGCGAAGTCCATTTCTATCTACACTACGTAACTGTTCAGAGTCGATGAGGCGAGTCTGGACAATGGGCTTTCACCCCCATCCTAACCCGTTCGACAAGCTCAGGGCAGGCTCTTCCCCCTGCGAGGGGGAAGGGACTCATCGGACAGACTCTACGAGCGCTCGCGCTCCTCGCGCAGGAAGCGTTCTATGCTCTCCGCCGTCTCGTTTTCGTCGCCGCGCAGGGTGTAGCCGCCGCGCTCGCCTTCCAGGATGGTCTGCGCTATCTCCCAGCCCTGGTAGGGCAGGCCGACCAGGCAGTCCTCAGGGATGACAACGTCCTCCAGGTAGACGCGGCGCTCGCTGCCCATGAGGAGCCGCTGGGTCTCGATGCGGATGCCCGGCGACCGCGCGTCGACCATGAACACGCCGAGGTTGAGTCTGCGGGGGCGTTCCGGGTCCGTGACCGCCAGCGTCCATAGGTAGTCGGGGTCGAAACGCCCGGTGATGTAGTGCTTTCGCCCGTTGATGTGGTATTGCCCGTCCTCCAGCACGGCGGTGGTGCGAATGCCCGCCAGGTCGGAGCCTGAGTCCGGCTCGTTGAACGCCTGCCAGGTGATGGTCTCGCCCTTGAGCGCGGGGGTTATGTAGCGGCGCTTCTGCTCCTCGGTGCCCCACACCATCATCGCCGGTATCCAGCGGTTGTTGTCCCCCATGCTTGGCAGGTCGATTCGCTGGATCTCCTCCATGATGATGGCCTCGAACGCCGAACTCATCGCGCCGCCGCCGTACTCGCGCGGCCAAGACGGGGCCAGCCAGCCCTGCTCACCGAGCTGGCGGCGGAAGTCCTTCACCACACGCTGCGTTTCCTCGTCCAGCGGGCGGCCGTCGGGCGGGATGCGCAGGCCCTTGGGCGCGTTGTGCTCCAGCCACGAGCGCACGGCCACGCGGAAGGCCTGCTGGTCTTTGCTGTAGGGGTGGGTGAAGTCCATCTGGGTGCTCCTTTGGCGCCGTCGCGCCGCCCGACCCGGACCGGCCGGCGGGGACGATGCGGCAAAGCAAAGGGGCCTCCTGGAATCGGAAGCCCCTCTTGCGAATGGTTGCGGTGTCTGTGGCGCGCGGCCCGTGCACTGAGCGGCGGACCGCGCCTCCGTTGCGTTGGCTACACGCCGCGCACGCCCGTGGTGGACGGCGTGGGCGCCGCGCGCTCCCTGGTGCGGCTGATGCCCATGCGGCGGGCCATGATGACCTTTTGGATCTCGATGGTGCCGCCGGGGTGCGCCCCGGTGAGGCTGCTGCGCTGGAACACCTCCGGCTCGCCCTTGAAGGGCGCGCGGGGCTCCCGGACGCCGAGCAGCGAGTACATGCCCATCACGTTGCGGGCGCGGTCGGCGTTCCGCATGTGGTACTCCTTGCGGAACATGGATGTCTGCGAGCCGTGGTAGCTCATCTCCTGGCGCGCCTGGTACATCGAGTAGTTGCGCTGCGCCAGCAGGGTGTGTACGTGCGTCTCGAGCAGCGCGTCCATGGTGTCCTGCTGCACCACCGGGTCGTCTCCGAGGCTGCCGCCGTTGTGCCTGGTTCCCTTGACGTAGGTGAGGAGGTTTTCCATGGACTCGTCGATCGGGAAGGCTATGCCGCGTCCGCCGTGCTCAACCTCGAGCGTGGTCTGAGACACCTGCCAGCCCTGGCCTTCCTGGCCCACCAGGTGGTCTCCGGGCACGCGAACGTTGTCCAGGAAGAACATGCTCTGGTCGTGGCCGGTGAGCAGTCCCATGCGCTCCATGTCCAGGCCCTCGGAGGGATAGGGCACCATGAAGTAGCCCAGGTTCCGGTGTCGAGGCGCGTCGGGGTCCGTAATCAGCGGGCCGTACAGCCAGTCCGGGTCACCGTGGCCGCTGATGTATATCTTCTGGCCGTTGAGGATCCAGTCGTCGCCGTCGCGCACCGCCTTGCTCTGCAGGGACGCCAGGTCGGAGCCGGCGTTCGGCTCGGTGAATAGCTGGAAGGCGATCTTCTCGGCCTTGAGCATCGGCGTGAGGAACTGCTGCTTCTGCTCCTCGGTGCCCCACACGAGCAGCGTGGGGTAGATGAGGGTGTTGGTGAAGCTGGGCACTACGCGGGCGCGCCGGAACTCCTCCAGCAGGATGGTCTCGTGCTCGCCGCTCAGGCCGCCGCCGCCGTACTCCTTGGGGTACGTGGGGTTGAGCCAGCCTTTCTCGGCCAGCGTGACGTGCATGTCGCGCCAGAACCAGTACTGCTCGTCGCTCAGGTCGAGCCTGTCGACGGGCGCGCGCATGTCCTCCGGGACGTTCGTGCTGAGCCAGTCGCGAACTTCCCTCCTGAACTCTTCCTGTTCATCCGTGTAACGATACGTGAAGTCCAAAGCCAACCTCCTCGGGTTTAGCGCACGGCGTGCCTCCGACCATACCGGCGCGGATGCAGCCTTGTGAGCGTGAATATAGCCATTCGTGGTTGAAAAGTCAAGCTGGCGAGCGGGGGTGTGCCGACGCTCGTGCGAGTCTAGCGGGTCACCTTCAGGATGCTAAGGAAGGCCTCCTGCGGTATCTCCACACGGCCCACGCGCTTCATGCGCCGCTTCCCTTCCGCCTGCCTCTCCAGCAGCTTTCGCTTGCGAGTGACGTCACCGCCGTAGCACTTGGCGAGCACATTCTTGCGCAGCGCCTTGATGGTCTCGCGCGATATGACGCGGCTGCCGATGGACGCCTGGATGGGCACCTCGAAGAGCTGCCTGGGTATCAGCTCTTTCAGGCGGGACACCAGCTCCCGGCCGTGGCGGTAGCCGTTGTCGCGGTGGACTATGGAGGAAAGGGCGTCCACAGGCTCGCCGTTGACCAGGATGTCGAGCCTCACCAGGTTTCCGGACCGGTAGCCCGCGAGGGAGTAGTCCATTGAGGCGTAGCCCTGGGTCCTGGCCTTCAACTGATCGTAGAAGTCCACCAGCACCTCGGACAGCGGGACGTTGTACTCGATAAGCACGCGGGCCCTGGACTCGCCGCCGTTGGAGGACGGCTCGTGCTGGAGGTACTCCATGCGCCGGTATTCGCCGCGCCTCGAGTTCACCAGTTCCATCACGGCGCCTATGTAGTTGGCGGGGCACACGATGCTCAGCTCCAGCCAGGGCTCCTGGATTTCGTCGATTTGCTGTGTTGGCGGCAGTCTGGACGGATTGTCGATCTCATAATCCTCTCCGTCCGTCCGCACCACACGGTAGGCCACACTGGGAGAGGTGGCGAGCAGCGTAAGCCCGTACTCACGCTCCAGACGCTCCTGCACCACGTCCATGTGCAACAAACCCAGGAATCCGCAGCGAAAGCCGGTGCCCAGCGCCAGAGAGGACTCCGGCTGGAAGCTGAGCGCCGCGTCGTTGAGCCGCAGCTTCTCCAGCGCCTCCCGCAGGTCGAGATAGTCCTCGCCGTCGGCGGGGTACAGCCCAGCGAACACCATCGGCTTCAGCGGCTGATACCCCTTCAGCGGCTCGATGGCGGGCTTGCGCGCGAGCGTGATGGTGTCCCCCACCGGCGCGTCGCCAACGCTCTTGAGTCCGGTCGCGATGTAGCCCACTTCTCCGGCGGAAAGGCTTGCCACTTCCTCCGGCGCGGGGGAGAACACCCCCACCTCGAGCGCCTCGCTCTCCGAGCCGGACGCCATCACGCGGATGCGTCCGCCGGACAACGTGGAGCCGTCGAACACGCGCACGTAGGCGACCACGCCCTTGTAGGAGTCGTACTTGGAATCGAAAATAAGCGCGCGCAGCGGCTGTTCGCCGCGGCCGCCGGGCGACGGAATCCGCGACACTATCGCCTCCAGGATGTCGGACACACCCAGGCCGTCCTTCGCGGAGGCCAGAATCACCTCGTCCTCGAGGAAGCCGAACGCCTGCTGCACCTCCATGGACACCCGCTCAGGCTCGGCGACGTCCAGGTCGATCTTGTTGACGACCGGAATGATCTCCAAGTCGTGCTCCAGCGCCAGGTAGACGTTGGCAAGCGTCTGCGCCTGGATGCCCTGTGTCGCGTCCACCACAAGCAGCGCGCCCTCGCACGCCGCAAGGCTGCGCGACACCTCGTAGGAGAAGTCGACGTGGCCGGGCGTGTCGATCAGGTTGAGCTGGTACTCCCGGCCGTCGTTGGCGGTGTAGCCCATGCGCACGGCCTGGGCCTTGATGGTAATGCCGCGCTCCCGCTCAAGCTCCATGCTGTCGAGTAGCTGGTCGACCATGTCGCGCGGGTCCACCGCATCGGTGGCCTGCAACAGCCTGTCGGCGAGCGTGGACTTGCCGTGGTCCACGTGGGCGATGATGCAGAAATTGCGAATCAGGTCCGTTTCCATAGTCAGTTAGTATAACAGAGGCGCGCGCAATCCAAGTGCGGCGTTTGCCACGTCCGGTGGCCGCGGCTATCATGGCAACGCCCAATCAGACCGAAGGAGCAGGCCATGACACGCGCGCGCATCCGCGACCTCGGCATCGTAATCGGAGACTACCCCACCGGCGCCCACAACGCCATCACCGACGTGGCAGGCGTGCTCGTGGGACACACGACGGTCGTGTACGACGAGCCGCGCGTCGCCAGGACGGGCGTGACAATGGTGCTGCCGCGGGGCGGCAACATCGCCGCGGACAGGGCGTTCGCCGGATTCCACCGCTTCAATGGCAACGGCGAGATGACCGGTCTCTGCCGGCGTATGGAGCAGTTCATCAAAGAGCTGTTCGTCTCACACCCGCAAGTACCCCCCTGCAACAATCAGGCGGAACGTAGCCTGAGACATCTGGTCGTGTCTCGGAAGATCAGCAGCGGTAGTCGCTCGTCCAACGGCACCAAGAGCAAGATGCGCTGGCGTCCCTCTTCGGCACATGGCGAGCAAAGGGGCTCAGTCCCTTCTTCGAATGCCGCACCCTCCTGAGCTCTCATCAACTCTGAACAATAACTCAATAACTACAGGGAGCCCCTCGATGAGACGGTTTAATGACGCTCGAAACGAGCAGGCTCCCAAGGCCACCTAGTATACTCCCCCAATCCCACTTCACTATAGTAGAGATTACCCAGACCATGACAAATGCCTAAGCGTATACATCCACGATCAACCAGCGAGACTGCGACGAAGAAGATGCGCTCCAATCGTCGGGTCGACACAAAGCCTGAAATAAATCTCAGGTCGTCCTTGCATAAGCTCGGGTTTCGGTTCAGAAAGGATTATCCCATCCGGCTCATGGACGGTAGGACGGTACACCCTGACATTGTCTTCACGAGAAGAATGGTTGCGGTGTTTGTAGATGGGTGCTTCTGGCATTCCTGTCCACTGCACGGTACCGTGCCGAAATCCAATCAGGAATACTGGATACCTAAGCTGGAGCAAAACGTCAAGAGGGATCGCATTGCCAACGAGCGCTTGACGGCCGCGGGTTGGACAGTGATAAGGGTGTGGGAACACTCGGTTCCTGAAGTGGCCACGGAAGTAATCTGGAGAAGCCTATGCCAAGACGTAACCAGCTAGTGTGGGCTCATGGCTTCAAAGTCCTCTACGGAAATACTATCAATTAGGCGATAGATCCGCCCAGCCTCTTCCTCTTGCTCCAAGTAGTCCTGATATGCTTGTTGGGCGTGTTCTATCAGTTCCTCGTACATGACCACTCGTGCGCCCGGGCCTTCCAGTGTCCTCCTAGATGTCTCCCGGCCGTGTGGGGCGGACCAATCCGATAGCGGCCTGCCAACCACACAGATAAATTCCAAGGGAGCATAGGCTTGATTGTGGAATTCGAGAACCTGTGACACTCCCGCACGGTACTTCATGACCTGTTGTACAAGATCGCCAGTGTCTATGATCCTGCTCGCTCGTTTGAGCTCGATTACGACATGCTTGTTGCCAGTAGTAGTGTAGCGAATATCTAGCCTTGCTCTCCTCTGCTCCTCAGTGAGCGATTCGTAGACCTCATCCAGTTTGATAGCTACTTGAGACTCCATCCGGGCCGTATGCGTTGCGCGCTCCCAAGAAGGATCTAATAGCCACAGGTGCTTGTAGAGATGTTCTTGAAACGCCCTCTCCTTCGCGTTGTCGTCTACGAGGTTGGTCAGCTTCCGTATCACTTCGAGGCGATCTTTACTGATCTGGTAATAGGCGCTTGCCTCAAGATCATCAAGTTGGCTGAAGACGTCGCCGAGCGCTCCAAGATTCTCCACTGATATCTGGTCTATTCGATGCAGAAGATGACGAAACTTGAGGGTCTCGAAGGCAAGTATACCGCTGACGAAGAGCTGTCGCTTTTGTGCTGCGTCGTCTATTGGAAGCGTATTAATTCTGCCCAATAGCCTCTGTGCGGCGATCTTGTGATCTGGAGTCAGGTCTTTGTACCAAACATCTATTTGGGGAATTGCAATTGCTAGCTTGGGGCCCTCTTCAGTCCTCAAGTTGGTCCATTCACTTTGGATGACCTTCAACTCAGTCTTTAGCTTGGATTTGAGGTCTTGGTACCTTGGGTCTTCTTCAATGATCCGTTGTCGGCTTGTCGTAGCAATGTCATCTCGGTCGTCTAGATCCAAGAAGTCTGCATGAACCTCTCCGATTATGTACTTGCTGTAGACCCCGCCTTCGCCAAATTCCTCAAGGATGTCTTCCTGTGCTAACTTGCCCCTGACCATTATCACGATTTTGTTGATGCTCTCGTCCGTGTCGGCGTCGCGTAACTGGCCTGCCCCCTTTGCAGTGCCGACCCAGCCCTCAATCGCCAAGCTATCGTCACTACACTCTATGCCCACCGGTCGCTCGACGCCACGCTCCAGGTTTCTACATTCGTCTTGGGCATCCTTCCCCCGCAGTCCGAAGGTCCAGATGTATTGGATCTTATCGAAGTACTCACGATCCTCAATCGTGATTGGACTACCATCCAATGTGATTTCAAATCCGTGACTCGACCCGACGACGCTGAAACGACGGGCGAGCCTACGCCTCAACCACCTGCTCGTCTGAGTCAGCTGACGCTTCAATTGCGTCAACGTAATCAGCGTTCCTTCTGAAATCCCGACAGCTTCTGGCGCGACCTCGTCCGGCTCATAATCCCCTTCATCACCGTTGGCGATCGTCTCCTCAATCTTGTCGAGGTTCATAACAAACCCGTGGCGGTCATTCCCGCGTACCGAATGTACTTCGACAGTCTTGGCAATGGAGAAGAGCGATAATTTGCCGATGCCCTTTCTTCCCATCACAGGTCTTCCTAGGCGCGGGGTTGTAGCTCCACCGCTAGCCCGTCGGCGTTCGTATCCGACGGTGAGGTACCTCTCGTTGGCATCCGCCACGGTCATACCATGACCATCATCCTTAATCGTGATCTTGCCCACCTTGGAATCAATGGTGATATCTACGTGCTCTGCATCGGCGTCCCAGGCGTTGGCGACGACTTCGGAGAGGACGGCGGGAACGTTGCTGTAGAGGCCGAGCCCAAGGTGCTTGAGCACATTGAGACTCAAGGTCATCTGGTACTTGGGCTTTGAGCCGCTAGTCATTCACTTTCTCCATATGAGCGACTATAGAACTGCCAATTGCTTTGCCTAGCAGGACCGGTACGGCATTCCCTATCAACTTGGCGATTGGTGCAATGTAGACGGGCTCATCTTCATGAACGAACGAATAGTCCTCGGGAAATGTCTGGAGGATTGCGCCTTCGCGCAAAGAAATTGCGCGATCTTGCGAAGGGTGACCAAAGCGCCCGTTTCCATAGCCATGGAATTGGGTCGTGATGGTAGGCGCAGGCTCGTCCCACTGCATTCGCCCGTACACCCCGGGATATGTCCGTCCGCTCTCTTTGGAGTGGCACTTCGCTCGAAGCATAGTGTCCCAGTCCCGCCAAGTACCGCCTGGCTTCGATTGCTTGATGCGCTTCAAGTTCGTCTTAGATAGGCCACTAGACTTGTGCAGGGTGTCCGATTTAGACTGAGTTCCGGCCTTGATCGCGGCAAGGTGTTGAATTGAGTCCCGGACGGTCGTGAATTGATCTTGAGAATGTGTAGGTGGTACAAGCTTGATCTCACCGAGCTTTGATGCCAACAAGACTAGGCGTCTTCTTGATTGTGGTACGCCGTATTCAGCACATCTGACCACGTCGTAGGTATATTGATATTCTGCTACATCAAGCACGGCGAGGAATTCTTTGAATACCGCGTGCTTCTCCAGTCGAGGAACGTTTTCCATAGTTACTACTTCCGGACGCAATCCTTCAATAAGCTCGCCAAACTTGGATAGTAGCTGCCATTCGTGCTCCCGCACTGCATTACTATTCGTGTAAGAGGAATACGGCTGACATGGGGCACAGCCCGCTAGAACCCTGACGTCATTGTCTCCAAATAGAGTGGCCGCAAATTCGAGGGATAGGTCGGCCACATCTTTCTGGTAGAAATTGGCTTCGACGTTCATGGTAAATGGATGACGACAAGTCGGGTCAATGTCGATACCAGCGAGTATCTTTACGCCCGCTTGTTTCATGCCGTATGAAAGTCCGCCTGCACCGCAGAATAAATCAATGGCAGCTGGAGTCAATGTACTTTCTATGTCATGCATTCTCACGCATGCCGAACCCTGGACGGAATACACTTCATACAAGGTACATAATACCATCTCGCTGACTCGCTGTGCAGTCATATGCCACAGGGGTGACTGTTCAGAGTTGATGAGACTTATTGAGGACCTAAGGTGCCTAGCTGGGAGTGGGATGGTTATGTTATGAAGAAGAGGCGAACACTGAGATTGAGCTCAATGGCGTGAGCCGTGAGAGCCTGCTTGAGATTATCGAGACCCAGCAGAAGGTCATCGTGGAGTTGCGCGGGCGGGTCGAGTACCTGAATCGCATCATCTCTTCCGGGGGTACGGCTGGGGGGATGCCCGGCAACAAGCCGAGTTCCAAGCGGCGCGGCTCAGACCGCATGGACCGGCTCTACCGCATGGCGAAAGCAGCCGCCAACGCAGCGCCAGTGTCCGGACCCTGGCTTTCGGTGTCCCCGATGCAACTGGAGTTAGAAGAGCGGTGCTGGCGCTTTGCCGTCCGTTCTCCAACGACCAGGCGGCACCACAGGCTAGGCTCTGCAGGCGTATGGAGCAGTTCATCAAAGAGCTGTTCGTGTTCGTCTCACACCCGCAAGTATCCCCCGACAACAATCAGGCGGAACGTAGCCTGAGACATCGGGTCGTGTCTCGGAAGATCAGCGGCGGTACTCGCTCGTCCAACGGCACCAAAAGCAAGATGCGCTGGCGTCCCTCTTCGGCACATGGCGAGCTAAGGGGCTCAGTCCCTTCTTCGAATGCCTCACCCTTCTGAATTCTCATTAACTCTGAACAGTTATCCGTTCACAACGGAGCGGGACGGCCTGGCGCCGGAGTCACACAGGCGTTTGCCACGTCCGGTGGCCGCGGCTATCATGGCAACGCCCAATCAGACCAAAGGAGCAGGCCATGACACGCGCGCGCATCCGCGACCTCGGCATCGTAATCGGAGACCACCCCACCGGCGCCCACAACGCCATCACCGACGTATCCGGCGTGCTCGTGGGCCACACGACGGTCGTGTACGACGAGCCGAGCGTCGCCAGGACGGGCGTGACAATGGTGCTGCCGCGGGGCGGCAACATCGCCGCGGACAGGGCGTTCGCCGGCTACCACCGCTTCAATGGCAACGGCGAGATGACCGGTCTGCTGTGGGTGGAGGAGTCCGGACTACTGACCTCCGCGATCGGCATCACCAACACGCACCAGGTGGGCACCGTGAGGGACGCGATGGTCAAGCACGCCGCGCGCCAGGGTCTGCGGGGCTGGTCGCTGCCCGTCGTCGCGGAGACCTACGACGGCAGGCTCAACGACATCGGCGCCTTCCACGTGACCGAGGAGCACGTGTACGAGGCCATCGACTCGGCGTCGGACGGCCCGGTGGCCGAGGGCAACGTGGGCGGCGGCACCGGCATGGTGTGCCACGAGTTCAAGGGCGGGATCGGTACCTCCTCGCGGGTGGTGGAGACGGCATCCGGGGAATACGTCATCGGCGTGCTGGTGCAGGCCAACTACGGCGCGAGACAGCACCTGCGCGTCAACGGCGTGCCGGTGGGCAAGGAGATCGGCTACGACCACACTCCCTCGGTGCTGGAGCAGATGGCGACCGACGGCTCGATCATAATCATCGTGGCGACCGACGCCCCGCTGCTGCCCTTCCAATGCCGCCGGCTCACGCAGCGCGCCACCGTCGGACTGGCCCGCGTGGGCGGCAGCGGGCACAACGGCAGCGGCGACATCTTCCTGGCGTTCGCGACGGGCAACCACCTGCCCAGGGACGCCGACGGCCCGGTACCGCTGTCGATGATGCCGAACGAGCACATGGACCCCATGTTCGACGCGACGGCGGAGGCGGTGGAGGAGTCGATCCTGAACGCGCTGGCGGCCGCGGAGACCACCGTTGGCGTGAATGGGCGCACCGCGCACGCCTTGCCCCTGGACGAGCTCCAGCGCGTGATGGCGAGGTACGCGCCGCGCGCGTGACAGCTGCTCCCGCCAATCTGTCGCCCCGGCCTACGCCGCTTTGGTCGGCCCCGTCACGGGCCTGGCCTAACTCCGTCCGTATGCGAGCGTTGTAACTGCCACACGCTATGAAGATTCTGACAAACAATCTCGTTCCTCGCCTGCTGCCCTTCGTTGCTGCGGCGTTGCTGGCCTTTCTGGTCGCCTGCGGCCAGGACACTCCCTCCACGGACGCCCCGCCTCCGACGGCCACGCCAAGGCCATCGCCTACTCCGATGGCGATGCTGCCCACCCAGACCCTGGCGCCGCGGCCTACCGCTACACCTGCACCCGCTGTCGCCACAGTCGTTCCGAGCGCGTATGCCGACCAGGTCTACGCGACGCTGGTTGATCTCACCGAGCAGTACAGTCCCAGGGAGAGCGCTACCGACCAGGAGCTGGAGGCCGCGCTGCACTTGCGGGACAGGCTGGACGATCTCGGATACGAGACGTCGCTCCAGGACTTTAGCGTCGACTTGCTTGATGCCGAGGTCGAGTTCCAATCTGCGAAGGGCGATACTTCCGGCTCGCCTCGCGCGTTCCCAATCTCCATGTCAATCCATGGCAGCGCAAACGGCGTCCTTGCCTATGCGGGCCGCGCACTCGAGGATGACATTCCGGCAGGCGGACTGGAGAACCGTGTCGCACTGATCGAACGTGGAAGAATCACCTTCGAGGAGAAGGTGGACCGCGTTGCCGATGCCGGAGCGATTGGAGCGATCGTGTTCAACAACCAGGAGGGCCTGTTCCGCGGCACGTTCACCAACGAGTCGAGGATTCCGGCGGTGGCCGTCAGTCAGTTGGACGGCCGTCGTCTACTCGCTCTCGTCGAGCAGGGGGAGACTGAGGCGACCGTTCACGTCGGAGTCGTGGAATCGCCGTCGCGAAACGTCATAGCCGACAAGCCCGGAACTGCGGACGAAGGCCGGACGGTGATAATCGGCGCCCACTACGACACCGTCGCGGATACCGAAGGGGCCAGCGACAACGGGTCGGGCGTGGCCACGGTGCTGACACTGGCAGAGCAGGTGGCCGAACGTGACTATCCGTTCGACGTGCGGATAATCCTGTTCGGCTCGGAGGAAATCGGCTTGTTTGGCAGCCAGCACTATGTGGCCAATATGAGCGCGGAGGAGATCGAAGACACCGTGGCAATGCTGAATTTCGACGCTTTCGGGTCGGGGACCACGCTCGAGGCGTCAGGCGACCCCGAACTTGTCACCGCGGCGTCCGATTTCGGGAGGGGCTTTGGCCTGGACATGGGCCGATTCTCCGAGGAGGCGTGGGCCAGCCTGGGCGGGGCGAGCGACCACGGCCCATTCCGGCTGGCGGGCATACCGGTGTTCTTCCTGATCTCCGACGACCTCACCCGCATCAACTCCCCAGCGGACGAACTCCGCCACGTCAACCCGCACCTCCTGGGCGTCGCCACGGAGATAGGCATCCGGATGCTCGACTGGCTTGCTCGTGAGGAACAGTAGAAACTTACACCGCAAAGCTGGCATACACGGGGAGCAGATGCTTCGACGCGTCCCAGATCAGTACGCCTACCGGATCCACTAGACCGTCCGGGAGGCCACGATGCGATTTCCAGTATCCCACGAAGTAGCCGGTCTCGGTGACCAGGTCCGGGGAGTCGGTCCTCTTGCCCAGGAGCAAAGTGTCCGTTTCAGCGTCGTATCCTTCCTTCAAAGGCAGATAGGCCGACGCCCCCATCACCAAAACTCCCACGATGCAGTGGCCGTCCAATTCAGAAAGGTCAACCACTATCCCAGGATCATCCAGCAAAGATGCGGAGGTGGCTGACCTTTCGCCAGTGGTAAGCGTCAGGACATTAGCCTCCTGATCGTAGTCAACTCTCATCCCTTTCCTCCAAATCCACATAACTCCGAGTAAAGTAGTCCATGTTTCGGCTGTTCCAGTGCTGTAATGGAGGCCGGCAATCGTAGTTCTGGCACAGGTTGAGCCGTCTACGCCCCGTCCAGGAAGGCGCTTGCCGGTGGGATGTCCGGGAACTGCTCGGACAGCCGCGCCCAGGCGTTTCGCGTGGCCTCCCGCGCGTTGCGCAGGACGTCGTCCTCGTTCATAGTGAGGACTCTGCCCTCGCGCATCACCATCTCGCCGCCCACGATGAGGGTGTCGACGTCGCTCGCCTGCCCGTAGTGGACCAGGTTGGACAGCAGGTTGTTGGAGGGCGTGAGGTGAGAGCGCCGCAGGTCCACCAGAGCGACGTCGGCCAGCTTGCCCGGCTCAAGCGACCCGAGATCGTCCTCCCTACCCAGCGCCCGCGCGCCGTTGCGCGTCGCCCATTCCAGCATCGTGCGCGGCGATGGCACCGGTCCGCCGCCGCGCTTGCCGCGGTTCACGATGATGCCCACGCTCAGCGCCTGCCACATGTCCTCGGACATGTTGTCGGTCCCCAGCGCCACGTTCACTCCAGCGTCTACGATAGCGGGCATGTTGGCGCCGGCGTGGCTGCCGCGCCGCGAGCTGGACGCGGGGCAGTGCGCCATGTGGGTGCCGCTGTCGGCCAGTAGTTCGATGTCGTCCTCGGTGCAGAACGACCAGTGCGCGGCCAGCAGGTCCGGGCCCAGCCAACCGTTGTCGCGCAGGTACTCGGCGGGAGTGCTCCCATTGCCACTGAGCGCGCCCGTCTGCCGCACCTCCGTTGCGCTCTGCGCCAGGTGGATCGTCCGCCGCAGCCGGTGCTTGTCTGCCAGCTTCAGCAGCTCGTCCAGCATCCAGGGCGAGCAGTTCTCCGTGGCGTGGGCCGCTATCTGGCACTGCACGCGCCCGCCGTCCGCGCCGTGGAAACGCTCTACGAGCCGCTCTGCGCGCTCCAAGAACGCCTCGCCCCACTCGCGGGAGTATTCGTACCGCCCGTGACGGATCTCCAGCGTCAGGGCGTCCGCGCAACTCTCGCTGAGGAACAGGCGGAGGCCGGAGTCCACCATGTGCTGGGCGTAGCCGTCCACGAAGCGGAGCGGGTCCACCAGCGTCGTGGCTCCACACCGAATCGACTCCAGGCAGCCCAGCGCCGCCATGGCGCCGCGCTCGTCGTCGGTCATGGCGAATGTGATGGGCGTCATGTAGGAATAAACCGAGTCGACGTCCATGTCCTCCACTGTGCCGCGGATCACCGTCAGCACGGTGTGGGTGTGCGAGTTGATCAGCCCCGGCAGCGCCGCCTTGCCGCTCGCGTCCACGCGCTCGAGGTCGGGGTGCGCTCGCTCGAGGTCCGCCGTCCTGCCGACGGCGGCCAGCTTGCCGTCCACCACGGCCAGCGCGCCGTCGTGGATGATCGTGCCATCCGCGTCGCCAGTAACGACGGTGGCGTTGGTAATCAGCATGTCCACGGGCCGGCCTCCTTTGTACAAAGAGCGGAGCAGCCATACGCTCACGGCATTGCCGCTCGCGAAGCACTGCTCCGCTCGTCTTTCAGCTACTTTTGGGGCGACTTCAATGGTATCGGGAATGCCGCACCCCACTGCAGGCTAGATCGTCACCGTCGCGGTGTTGCCCTCCACCTTGAAGCTGGTGCCGAATTCGCTGGAGAGGCGGTCGAAGCGATCGATGATCTCCTCGGCCACTTCGTCCTCGGCCAGCACCGGGCGTCCCCGCTGCGCGCGGTTGCGTCCGTAGCCGAGGTCAATGGGGAGCAACTTCAGCTCGCTCAGCTCGCCGTCGCGGAAGCTGGTCATGCCGATGGCGCTCTGCCACCGGATGGGCTGGACCGTCTGGCCGCGCGTTTCGTTGCCGGAGCGCGCGTCGTAGAAGTCGGCCGGCGTCGCGTCCCAGTCCAGGCCCTGCTTCACCATGTTGTCGTGCGGCATCAGCAGCACGGTGTCGTTCTGGAGGATGAAGTCGCCCAGGCTGTAGAAAATGGGCTTGCCCTTGTATATCTCTATGCCCCTGTCCTGGTGCGGGCCGTGGCCGATGAAGACGTCCGCGCCCGCGTCGATGACGGCGTGGGCGAGCTCGCGCACGTGGTCCGAAGGCTCGTCCTCGGTCTTGCCGCCCTCGTGGTTGTGAACCGTGAACATCACCCAGTCCGCCATACGCGCGGCGTCGCTCACGCGGGCCAGGTTGCGCTCCAGGTCGTCCCTGTTGATGAAGGTGCGCTTCTCGAAAGTCTCGCCCAGCACGAACTTCGCCGTGGGGTCCTCGCCGTACATCGGCTGTGTGAGCATGTGCACCTCGGTATCCGAGTCCGAGATGTTGTCGGCGTAACCGGAGTTCCGCATCCCCGCCACGCGCTGCGGCCAGCCCATCTGGTCCGCGATGCGCTGCAACGAGTCGAAGGCGGGCCTGTCGACCGTGAACTCGCTGGACCAGCGGATGACGTTCGCGCCGGGGCGTCCCATCACGTCACGGCTCGCCTCGCCGGCGCGGCCGCCGGGCGGCGACGTGGTGGTGGCGGAGATGAGCGCGACGCGGCCCTTGGGCGTGTCCATGTACATGGGCGCGGTGGCCTCGGCGAGGTGCCTGCCGGTTCCGGCGTGAGGCATATCGAACTCGTCCAGGTGCTTAATGTTGGTCAGTATGCCGTTCTCGCCGAAGTCGTAGGAGTGGTTGTTGGCACACCCGACCATGTTGATGCCCAGCCACTTCAGGTCCTCGATGTGCTTGGGATCGCATCGCATGTAGGTGCCGCCCGGCCTGTGAGTGGGCGGGTCCTCGTAGTTGTGGAACAGCATCTCGGCGTTCGTAAACCGCACGTCAGCGCCGTGAAGATGCTCGCGCATCGTGAGGAATCGCGGTTCCCGGAAAATGGACATCCCCCGGGTTATCAGCGATTCGCCGGTTATCGCCATGGAAATGTCGCCGCTTTCGGCCTCGTAGAGCATGGTCATCCCTCCCTCAGTTACCTACCCGAATCAGTCCTGTGATTCAGTCGAATCATTCTCCAATTCCCGCCAGATTCTAGCAAAAGCGAAATGGGCTTACAAACGGCGCGGCGCGTGCTACCCTTGACTGTGCCACTACATCGGATATGATGCGCAGTCATTTCGCAATTCGGGGGTTTTGACTATGCAGAGGAAACTGACCATTACCATTGACGCAGAGGTTTACGATGGTCTGTGCAGAGCCGTGGGACGTGAACAGATAAGCGAGTTCATCGAATCGCTGGTGCGTCCTCACGTCATCGAAGTTGACCTGAAGGAAGGCTATCGCCAGATGGCTGAGGACGAGGAGTATGAGGCGGAAGCTCTGGAGTGGATAGAGGCCCTCGTAGGAGATGTGGCCGATGACCCGCGGTGAGGTCTATTGGGTCGACTTCGACCCGTCGATCGGCGGCGAAATGCGTAAGCTGCGGCCTGCGGTCGTCCTCAGCAACGATGACTCAAATGGAATTCTCAACAGGTTACAGGTCGTTCCGTTTACCACGAACGTGAGACGTCTATACCTGGAGAAGCCTTCGTTACGATAAACGGCATTCAACACAAGTGCATGGCTAACCAACTCACGACGGTCAGCAAGTTGCGGGTAAGAAACCTGTTTGGTCGTCTGTCGAGGGATGGCCTGCAAAGGGTCGAGCGGGCTGTTAGAGTCCAGCTGGGATTGGAGTAACGGCGGGAACTATCCATCTCTTCCCGACCGCTCCAGCAGCCAGTTGTGCGCGGCCAGCGTCGCCACCGCCAGCGCGATCGACACCCCCACCAGCCGCACCGCCGCGCCGCTGTCCCCTGACTGCACCTCGGTGAAGATTGCCAGCGGCAGCGTCTGCGTACGCCCCGGAATATTGCCCGCCACGATTATCGTCGCCCCGAACTCCCCCAGCGCGCGCACGAATCCCAGCAGCACACCCGCCAGGATGCCGGTGTAGGCGAGCGGCACGGTGATGGTGAAGAACACCCGCACCGGGCCGGCCCCCAGGCTCCGCGCCGAAGCCTCCAGCCGCTCGTCCACGCCCTCCATCGCCACCATCACAGCCCTCGCCATCAACGGGAACGATACAACGGCGGCGGCGAGCGCGGCCGCCACCCACGTGAACACCAGGTCCACTCCCAGCAGCCCGTGCAGCACCGAACCGACGGGCCCGTCTCTTCCCAGCAGCAGCAGCAGGAAGTAGCCCACCGCCACGGGAGGAAGAGCGAGCGGCAGCGACACCAACAGGTCCACCACGAACCGCCCGCGAATCCGCTTCCTCACCATCAGCCAAGCGAGACCGAGCGCCAATGGGAAGTTGAGAGCGGTAGCCGCCGCCGCCACCCTCAGCGTCACCCAGATAACGGTCAGATCAAGTTCGCCCATGCGTGATCCCGTTCAACGCTCCAGAGATTGAAACCCGTGCCGTCGGAAGATGGCCTGCGCCTCCGGCCCCTGTAGGTACTCCACGAACCGGGCCGCCAGCGCCTGGTTGGAAGACCGCCCAACGACCGCCGCCGGATACACTATCCGCTGGTGGCTGCCTACAGGCACAATGTCCAGCGTGCGCACGCCCTCCACCGCGTCCGCGTCCGTCCGGTACACGATGGCGGCGTCCACGTTGCCGGACTGCACGTAGGCGAGCGCCGCGCGCACGTCCGGGGCGAACACCAGCGAGCCGTCGGACGGCTCCCACAGCCCCGCGCTCTCGAGCGCCTGCCGAGCGTACCGTCCCGCCGGCGCGAGCTCCGGGTCAGCCATCGCTATTCGCGCGCCGCCCCGCCCTACAAGCTCCGCCAGTGACTCCGGCGAGAGGTCCGGCGATCGGGTCGCCACCACCAGCGCGTTGCCCAACAGTTCCGCCGGATCTCCCTTTATCAGCCCTTCCGCGCTTAGCTCGTCCATGGGAGACCCCCCTGCCGAGATAAACACGTCCGCCGGCGCGCCGCCGATTACCTGCCGCGCCAGGCTCTGCGACCCGCCGTAGCTGAATGACACGTCCGCGTCGCTGTCCCGCTCGAACGCACGCTCCACCTCTTCCATGGCGTCAGCCAGGCTTGCCGCCGCGAGCACCAGGATCTCGGGGCGTTCCGACCGAGCCGAACACGCCGTCAGCGAGGCCGCCAGCAGAACGGCCACAGCGGCCGCACACGCTCCAACGACCGGCCATCGCTCACCAGCCACTGGCCACCGTCACCGCCCCTCAGTCGCGGGCGCAATCTCGGCATGGGCCGGCCTCTCCCTGGCGGTGAGCGCGGCGACCACGCCTACGAGTTGCACCACCGTCGCGAGGAAGAACGCCATCTCCAGCGAGTGCGTCGTGTCGCTTATCCAGCCGCTCACCACCGGCGCGATGAACGCGCTCGAAATGCCGACGGTGTTCATCACCCCCATCACCGTGCCCATGCCCACGCGCCCGGAGGCGAAGGTGTGGTCGCCCGCCCAGGAGACGATTATCGGATTCCACGCAAGGGCGCCCAGGAACCCGTACGCCGCGAACGCGCCCAGTATCGCCGGAGTCGAGTCTACGACGGCCACCACCGACAGCATCGCCGCCGAACCGCTCAGCATTGCAATAGTCAAACCCTTGCGGCCCAGCCGGTCCGACAGCCTGCCCCACGTGAGCGCCCCCACAAGCGACGCTCCCATCACCACCGAGGTGTAGAGGCCCGCCCTGGTGATCGACATGCCGTGCTGGTCCACGAGAAAGCTGGGCCCCCACGTGAATATGACCATGTATGCGTACAGCGCGCAGAAGTTGGTGACGCAAAGCGGGATAAAGTCACGGTTTCGGAACAGGAACGCGAAGCCGCCCTGCACCTTGGGAGCCGGCGGCACACCGCGAATCGATACCCCGATCAGCGCCGCCATGAGCAACGTCGGCACGAGCATGATGAGGTATGGGGCCCGCCAGCTTTCGGACAGTGTGTAGAGCAGCCCGGAAAGGCTCAGTCCGAGCACGGAGCCGAGCGCCATGCCCGACGTGACCACCGATGAACTCGTGCCTCTCCATCGGGACGGCACGGAGCTTATCGTGATGCCGTACGACCCCGCATAGTACGCGCCCGCGCCGAATCCCTGGATTCCGACGAACAGCAGCAGCAGCAGGTAGCTGACACTGAACATGCCGATGCAGAACAGACCGAGCCCGATGATCAGGTACATGAGCACGAGCACCCTCTTCAGGCCGAACCGGTCGCCCAGTACGCCGGAGGGTATCTGCATCAGGACGTAGGTGATGAAGTAGATGCTGGATATGGCGCCGCTCTGCGCGTCAGTCAGCCCGAAATCGTCGGCTATGACCGGCAGCAGCGGAAACAGCAGGCTTCGGTCCAGGTACAGCACGGACCAGCCGAGCGCGAGGGCCGCCACGATTAGGTGGACGCGCCACCTCTCGGCGAAGGGCCGCCGGTCGACTGTCTGCCCAGGTTCACGCATGGGAGGGATGTTAGCAAAGTGCGGCTCCCTGAAACAGCCCTGTTTTGACACTTAGAACGGCGTGTGCTAGACTTTCGCGAAAGACGGAATGCTACGACAACTTTCACAAACTATCTACTGCGTATCAATGAGGGCGGACGCCTGCCGGCGTCGCGCCCTCTTTTGCTTTCGGGATGCCACGAAGGCGCCCCACTCGCCCCATAGGAGGTACAGGCCATCAAGCTGCTAAACATCACTCGCAAAGTCGGGGGCGTGTTCAAACGCCCGCCCTCGGAAGAACCCAAAGTACAGCACGAAACCATCGTGTCCGAAGCCCCTAAGAGCCAGGTGCTCATCTCGCTTACCGGGGTAGAATCGCCCAAAGTCGAAAACGTAGCCCGGACTACAGCCCCGTCCCGCCGCGGCGAGAGGCCGGCGCGACGCCGCCCTCCCCGCGAGCGCGACCGCTCGGAGCGAAGTGACCGCCAGCGCCCAGTCGGCCAGCGGCGCAGGCGTCACCACGAGCGGACCGATGCACCGCCCGAGCCGCAGCCCGCGCCGGTTGCGCCTCCCTCGATTCCCAGCGACCTCCCCGACCAGGCAGCATTCGGAGAGCTTACGGTCTCAGGCGCAGTGGGCCACGCCCTGGATCGCATGGGATACTCGGAACCTACACCAGTCCAGTGCAGCGTCATCCCCATTGCCACCCAGGGGCTCGACGTGGTCGGCCAGGCCCAGACGGGCACCGGGAAGACCGCCGCGTTCGGCATTCCCATCGTCGAGCTCATCGACGGCGGCTCCACCGAAATCCAGGCGCTGGTCCTCACGCCCACGCGAGAGCTCGCCATGCAGGTGAGCGCCGAGATTTCGAGCCTGGGCCAGTTCGACAACGTGCGCTGCCTCACCGTGTATGGCGGGCAGTCTATGAACACCCAGCTCGACGGCCTGCGCAGGCGTCCGCAGGTTGTCGTCGCGACGCCGGGCCGCCTGATGGACCACATGAGCCGGCGGACCATCAGCCTCTCCGACGTGCGCATCGTCGTGCTGGACGAGGCCGACCAGATGCTGGACATCGGTTTCGTCGACGACATCGAGCGTATTTTGAGGACCACGCCGAAAACGCGGCAGACGCTGCTCTTCTCCGCGACGATGCCAGGTCCCATTCGCAGGCTGGCCCGACGCTACCTCCGCGACCCGGAGTGGATCAGGGTGGGCGGGGACGCAGAGCCGGTCGACGAAGTGGACCAAATCTACTACGAGGTCGCGGCACAGGACCGCCAGGCTGCTCTCGATGGCCTGCTCGCAGACCATGACCGGGTAACCCAGGCCCTCATCTTCAGGCGCACCAAGATTGGCGTCGACCGGCTTGTGTACCACCTGGAGCGTGAGGGCTTCGACGCCGAGGCCATACACGGCGACATGACCCAGGCGCACCGCGAGCGCGTGATGCGCCGGTTCAGGGAGAAGAGGCTCCGGGCGCTCGTCGCGACCAACGTCGCCGCCCGCGGGCTGGACATCCCCGCCGTTTCCCACGTCATCAACTACGACATGCCCAGCAACCTGGAGGAGTACGTCCACCGCATTGGCAGGACGGCACGCATGGGTCGCCCGGGCACGGCGATTACTTTTGTGTCGGACATGCTCGACTTCGCCATGCTGGACGAAATCCGTGACCACGTCGGAGACGGCCTGCGCCAGGAGCGCCTGGGCTTCCTGTACGGCTAGCCCACCGGCCCACAGCCCCGAGTGTCCTCCGGCAGAACCCACAGGCTCGTCAACCTGACCGCGCTCATAGTTCCCGGCGCGGTCGCGCTGGCGTGGTTCTTCGGAGAGGAATACTCGGTCGGTTGGTGGCAGAGCCTGGCCGCGCTGGGCGGCGGATACCTGCTGTCCACCATCGGTATCAACCCCGACCAGGACATCGCCAGGCGCACCTTCGCCGAGCGCCAGGGCTTCTGGGGCCTGTTCCTGTACATCTGGACGCTGCCCTACGGCATCCTGTTCAAGCACCGGGGCATAAGCCACGAGCACGTCATTGGCACCATTACGCGGGTGCTCATCATGGGTCTGTGGATTCCCCCGGTGGTGATGCTCGTGGCGATGGAGTTCGACTGGGTGCCTGTCGCACACTACTCCGGCTGGGTGTTCCTGGGGCTCACGGTGGCGGACTCCATGCACATCGCCGCCGACGGCGGACGGCGCCAGCTGGAGCACACGGAGTAGCGGGTTCGCGAAGCGCCCATTGGGGGACGAGTGTTCCGTAGTGCTATAGTAGCCATATGTCAACTGGCGGCAGGAACTACTACGACACGCTCGGCGTATCGCCGGACGCCCCCATCGAGGAGATCCGACGGGCGTTTCGCGCCCTGGCCCTGCGATACCATCCCGACGTAAACGAGTCGCCGGACGCCGCCGCCCGTTTCAGGGAGATTCTCGACGCCTACAACGTGCTCTCCAACCCGCAGAGCAAGGCGGCCTACGACAGGTTGTTCCGCCAAAGAGCCGCAGAGGGCGCCCGGAGCGGTGGGCGCAGGCAGAGGCAAGGGCCGCCACCACCACCGCCCGACCCGTCGCTGGACGACGAGGATGAAGAAGAGAAGAAACGCGGCTGGGGCTGCGGCACACGACTGCTTGTCGCCTTTCTGGTGCTGGTTGGTATATCCATTGCCGTCAATGTCATCCAAGAGTTCCGGCCTTCTTCGGATGCTCCGCCTTCCGCGGCTACGGCAACGCCTCCACAAGTCAGAACGACATACGGACCAGCAAGTGGAACTCTCACGCACAATGAGGATGACTACATCCCTGCGTTCGACAGCAACACCACCATAACCGACTCGATGGTCGAGGCGACGTTCACCAACAGCCAGGCAGCGCAGGGCAGAACCTGGAGCAATGGGTTCCTGCTTCGCAAGCAAGGAAGACAAGCTCACGCCGTTATCATTGACAGTTCGGGGTTCTGGGTTCACGTCGTGCGCGAGGAAGATGCCGAAAGAGACCAGAGACTAAAGCGGAAGGGTTCGGCCAACATCGACAGGAGTCCAGACGCCAGCAATCACCTTCGCGTCTTCACCTATGGCGACAAAGGACAATTGTTTATCAATGGCAAATTCGAGGGAATTCTGGACCTGTCCGGTGTATTGGGGCCAGGCTCTGTAGTACTTGTCGGGGCCTGGTATGGAAGCACTGAGCATCCCGGTCATTTCACCACATACACAGACTTCTTGGTAACGCCGGCGATTGCGCCAACTCCAACACCGTCGCCGCCGCCCGATCTGGAAGCGACGGTGGTCGCTCACGTTCGCGCGACCGTCGAGGCGCTAATCCCGACACCCACGCTAACGCCGACGCCAACACGCACACCGACACGTACGCCAGTGCCGACCCGCACACCCACGCCTACCCGCGCGCCAGAACCCACTCGCGCGTCGCCGCCGGCTGGCTTCTCGGTGGCCGACCTTGCGGACAGGGCGCGGCCAAGCGTGGTGCGAATAGTGACCTCCGACGGCGCGGCAACCGGGTTTGTGGTTGACGCCGCAGGCTACATTCTCACAAACGAGCATGTCATCGATGGGGAAGAACGCGTGACGGCGGTCTTCAACGACGGGACCCGATTGTCGGCGCGCGTAGTGGCCGAGGACGCCGTGCGAGACGTCGCGCTGCTGAAGGTGGAGCCGAGAGGCAGCCTGACGCCGCTGCCATTCGCGGCATCGGTGCGGGAAGGTGAGAATGTCATCGCGCTGGGTTATCCCCTCGACCTGGGGAGAAGCATGACCATAACGCGGGGTATCGTGTCCGCCATCAGGACGATTAGAGGCGTAGAGCACGTACAAACGGATGCCGCCATCAACCCGGGCAACAGCGGCGGCCCGCTGCTCAATGACAGGGGCGAAGTGGTGGGCATGAACACCTTCGAACGCCGGGACGCTGAGGGCATCGGGTTCGCCGTGTCGGCTGAGGTGCTGAGGACGCGCTTCGCCATCATGCGGGGCAGCACGTCGCCTACCGCCACAGCGGTCGCGCGGGCTACCCCTACGCCCGCCACGCGCGTAACGGCTACGGCTGTGACGCGGCGCGGCTTCGGCCCCGTCAGCGGCGAACTGAAACACGACGAGGACAGCCTCGTCCCGCATCGCAACACCCGGGTCAGCTTTACCAACTCGGTGATAGAGGCTACCTTCGTGGATACGCACACGGACGCCGGCAGAAGCTGGAGCCACGGGTTCTTCTTCCGGAAGGTGGACCAACTCTACTACATACTCACCATATCCAGCAGAGGCTATTGGGCTCTCGACCGGCGTGACAATGTGCCGCCCTACGACGCCATAGACGTTCAGTTCGGATTTTCGAGCAACATCCAAACGGGCGCTGGCGTTGAGAACCACGTCCGGGTGATTACTCTGGACGACAAGGGCTGGCTGTTCATTAACGGCGTCTTCGAGTCGGAACTGGATCTTAGCGTTGTAGAAAGTGCAGGCACCGTCAGCTTGATAGGTGTGTGGTTCAACGGTGACGAGCATCCAGGCGAGTCCACCGTGTACAAGGAATTCAGCGTGCGCCCAATAGAGCTAGCCTACGGTCCGGAAGACGGCGAGATCGAGCACGACTTGGAGGATGGCCTTGTTGATGACCACGAAAGCGACACCTGGTTGTCCGATGCCATAATAGAAGCCAGGTTCCTCAACCCATATAGGACAAATGTCGGCGAGTGGAGCAGCGGCTTCATCTTCCGCAATAGCGGCAGCAATGAGTTTCAGGCTCTGATCATGGACGACTCGCAGCGCTGGGTTCATCACTTCAGAACGGGCGATGTGGAATCAACTCAACGACTAGGTAGTGTTGACATTTCATCTTAGCCATATGAGAGCGCCGACGAAGTGGAGAAATCCAAGGTATCTATCCGCCAGCTTGTCGAATCGGGAGAAGATGTGGCGGTAGTGCTTGATCTTGCCTATGAAGCACTCAACGAGATGCCGCTCCCGGTACAGATACTCATCGTATGAGGGTGGCTCCCTGCGGTTCGAGCGAGGCGGGATCACCGGGGTAGCCTCGTTGCCGATGATCGACTCACGAAACTGACGGGAGTCATATGCGCGGTCTGCAATCACATACTCGCTCTCCATACCCCACACGAGCGCCTCGGCCTGAGTGACATCGTGCTCCTGTCCTGCGGTCAGCGTATACCTCAAGGGATTGCCGAGGCCATCGACAGCCACGTGGACCTTCGTAGTGAACCCACCTCGGCTTCGACCGAGGGCTTGAGATGCTTGACCACCCTTTTTTTGGGTGCGCCCGCAGCCGAATGATGGGCCCGGACTATGGTACTGTCGATTATCAGGTGCTCCATGTCAGGATCATCGGCGAAATGCTGATGCATTCGCTCCCATACTCCGTTCTCACACCATCGGCCGAACCGCTTGTAGACGCTGTTCCATTTCCCATACTCGGAAGGCAGTAGCCTCCATGACGCGCCAGACCTGCTCATCCACATGATAGCCTCGATGAACCGCTCACAGTCGGCCTCCTGTCCGACATACACGTCTGGCTGGCTACGAAGGAACTCCAACACCCGTGACCATTGCTCTGGAGATAGGTTAACTGTTGACATATACCCAGTATAATGCAAATGTCAACACTACCTAGTGAATCAGGTCTCGAATCATATATCCAACAGCCCAGCTGGTTCCAATCACATGCGCATTGTGGCATTCGGGGGAGAAGGCTGGTTGTTCATCAACGGGGCTTACATGGACAAACTAGACCTGAGCAACTGGACCAAGAAGGGTGACGTCGCCGCGGTCGGTTCGTACTTCTCAGGCCACGGAGTCTCCGGCAAATCCACCAAGTTCGAACGGTTCACGGTGTGGTCAATCGCCGAGCTGCCGTGACGGCATCGGGCGGGTTTCAAACCCGCCCCTGCCTGAGGCGGCGCGGCGCGGCACCTCAGGCCAACCCTACCGCACGCGCTGGATCACCCGCCGCGTGGCGTCGACCAGCGTGTCGACGTGCTCGTCCTCGGTGAGCGCGCTGAGCGCGCCGCCGAGCAGCACGCCCTCGTTGAGCAGCCCGGTGAACAGCGCCTGGTTCAGCGCCTTATCGCCCGTCAGCGTCGAGCGGTAGTCCGTGATCTCCTCGGACGTGAAGTGGATGCCGAACAGCGACGCGATGCCGGTCACCTGCACGGGCACCTCAAGCTCGTCGAACACCGCCCGCATCTTGCCGCGTAGCGAATCGCCCAGGTCGCTCATGCGCGCGTAAACCTCGGGTGTCAGCTCCTCCATCACCACGCAGCCCGCCGCCATCGTCAGCGGATTGCCGTTGAAGGTGCCGGCGTGCGCCAGGGTCGGACCGTTTTCCGTCGGGTCGTACAGCGCCATCAGGTCCTCGCGCCCGCCGAACGCGCCCACCGGGGTGCCGCCGCCGATGATCTTGCCCATCGCCGTCATGTCCGGCGTTACTCCGAGCAACTCCTGCGCCCCGCCCGGCGCCACGCGCAGGCTCTGCACCTCGTCGAATATCAGGATTATCCCGAGCTCTTCGGTGACGGCGCGGATACCCTGCAGGAACTCCTTCTCGGCGGGGAGATAGCCGAAGCTGGACGAGATCGCCTCCATAACGAGGCAGGAAATGTCGTCCTTGTTTTCCCGTAGCAGCCGTTCGCTCGTCGCCAGGTCGTTGTACGGAAGCACTATCACGTCCTCAAGGACGCTGGGCGGCAGCCCGTCGTATTCGGGCACGCCCGTCGTCCCGTTCGGGTCGAGACTGTCCGCCGACGGCGACACGCTCACCTGCACGTACTCGTGCGAGCCGTGGTACGCGCCCTCGAACTTGGCGATCTTGTGCCGCCCAGTGTACGCGCGCGCGGCCCTTATCGCCATAAGCGTTCCCTCGGTGCCGGAGTTTGTGAAACGCACGCGCTCCAGGGACGGGATCCGCTCGCACAGTATCTTCGCCAGCCGCGTCTGGTCCTCGGTCGGCACACTGAACGCCGTGCCGAAGTCCGCCTTGTCCTGAATCGCCTTCACCACACGGGGGTGAGCGTGGCCGAGGATCAGGCTCGTCGCATTGATCACGTAGTCCAAGTAGCGGTTGCCGTCGATGTCGTACATGTACAGGCCCTCGCCCCTCTCCGCGACAAAGGGGTAAGGTGGAAAGTACTGTGCGCCCCGCGTGCTGCCTCCGGGCAGGTACTTCGCCGCCTCCGCAAGCACCTCCCTGGACTTGGGCGTGCTGGCCATGTAGCGGTCAATCTCCGTCTGGTGCTGCTGTGTGGGCATGTGAACTCTCCTTGCCTGCCTCGATGCGTGACCAACGCGCCGCTGGCCCTAGTGGGAACACGGCCCATTATACGCCCAATCCTCCCGCTTGGCTAACGGCTCTGCGCGGCCTCGATTCGCGGCAAACAGGTCGCTGGGCGAGTGGTAAAATAGGCTTATCAGTGATAGGTTAAACATGGCGGCCCGAAGCCCGTGCGCAAGGCCGTCTCCACATCCCCGGAGCGAGGGACGCACTCGCCGCGCAGACTGCGCCGCCGTCCCCGCTCCGCGTCAGCACCGCCCCAGGAGCCATCCATGACAACTTCCAAGACAGAGTTCGGGAACATCAGGCCGACGCAGATCGAAGAGGAGATGCGCAGTTCCTACCTCGACTACGCCATGAGCGTGATCGTGTCGAGGGCGCTTCCCGACGTTCGCGACGGCCTGAAGCCTGTACAGCGGCGCATCCTCTACGCGATGCACGAGCTGGGCATGAGGCCCAACGCCGCCTACAAGAAGAGCGCCAGGCTCGTAGGAGAGGTGCTCGGCAAGTACCACCCGCACAACGACGCCGCCGTCTACGACGCCATGGTTCGCATGGCCCAGGAGTGGTCCATGCGCCTGCCGTTGGTGGACGGACAGGGCAACTTCGGCAGCGTGGACGGCGACCCGCCCGCGGCACTGCGCTACACCGAGGCGAGACTGGCCACGCCAGCCGAGGAGATGCTCGCCAATCTCGACCAGGACACGGTCGACTTCATCGACAATTTCGACGGCTCGCTGCGCGAACCGACCGTGCTGCCCGCAAGACTGCCGAACCTGCTCATCAACGGCGCGTCCGGCATTGCCGTGGGCATGGCCACCAACATCCCGCCGCACAACCCTGCCGAGGTGTGCGACGCCATCATCAAGCTCATAGATAAGCCCGACAGCACCCCCGAAGAGCTCATGCGCCACGTCAAGGGACCCGATTTCCCCACCGGCGGCATGATCATGGGCCGCGAGGGTATACGCAACGCCTACATCTCCGGCCGCGGCCAGATAATCATGCGCGCCAGGGCCGAGGTCGAGGACACGCCGCGCTCGCGCCGGCTGAAGATTGTCGTCTCCGAACTGCCATACCAGGTGAACAAGGCCACCCTGGTGGAGAAGATCGCACAGCTCGCCAAGGACAAGCGCATCGACGGGATATCCGAGATCCGCGACGAGTCTAACCGCGACGGCATGCGCGTCGTGATAGAGCTGCGCGGGGGCGTCCAGCCCATGGTGGTGCTGAACAACCTGTACAAGCTCACCGCGATGCAGAGCACCTTCTCCGCGAACATGCTCGCGCTCGTCGGCGGCACGCCCGAGACCATCACCCTCAAGGCCGCCCTGCAGAACTTCATCGCCTTCCGCGAGCAGGTCGTCGTGCGCCGCACCGAGTACGACCTCAAGCGCGCCAGGGAGCGAGCGCACATACTGGCGGGACTCCGAATCGCCATCGGAAACCTGGACCGTGTGATCCAGCTCATACGCGGGTCCGCCGACGCCGACGCAGCGCGCCAGGGCCTGATGAACGAGTTCGGGCTGGACGACGTGCAGGCCCGCGCCATTCTCGACATGCAGCTCCGCCGCATCGCCGCCCTCGAACGCGAGCGGCTCGAAACGGAGTACCGCGAGCTCCAGGAGAGCATCCGCGGTATGGAAGAGTTGCTCGCCAGCCCCGCCAAGATTCTGGGCGAGGTCAAGAAGGAGACCCGCAAGCTGAAGAGGAGCTTCGGCGAACCTCGCCGCACCGAAATCAGCAACGAGGGCCACGACATCAGCCGCGAGGAACTGGAGCCTCACGAGCAGCTCGTCGTCACTTTCAGCCAGGGTGGTTACATCAAGCGGATCGCCGCAGACACCTACCGCAACCAGCACAGGGGCGGCAAGGGCGTCTCCAGCATGAACACCAAGGACGACGACCCCATCAAGCACATCCTGGTGGTCGATAGCCACGACCGGCTCTTGTTCTTCACCAACACCGGCCGCATCCTCTCGGTCAAGGCCTACGAGCTGCGCGCCGACACCTCGCGCAACACCCGCGGCGTGCCAGTGTTCAACGTGCTGCCCATTTCCGATGCCGAGCGCGTGAACGCCATCATAGGCGTCGCCGGTCTGGAGGAGGAGAACTCCTACTTGGTCATGGCCACCAGGAAGGGCAAGGTAAAGCGCGTTTCACTCAAGGAGATCTCTTCGATTCGCCCGTCCGGCATCAAGATAATGTCCTTCACCAGCGACGATGAGTTGGTTACCGCGCGCCTCGCCAGCCAAGACGACCACATAATCATGGTGACTGAGGACGGCATGTCCATCAGGTTCCCCGCCTCAGACGTGCGGGCCATGGGCAGGTCGGCCAGAGGCGTGATCGGCATCAACCTGCAGCGGTTCTCCAAGCCGCGAAAGGGCTCCAGGGCAAAGCCAAGGCGTCTGCCAGACACCGAAGTCGTTGCCATGGACGTGGCCAGGCCGGACAGTAAGCTGCTGGTCATCGGCAAGCACGGGTACGGCAAGCTGACCGACATGGACCTGTATCGCCAGCAGAGCAGGGCCGGCCTCGGAATCAAGACGCTGGCCACCACAGGCAAGGCCGGTCCCGTTGCCGACGCCAAGGTGATCGAAGACGGCATGGAAATCTACGTCGTCTCCGAGCAGGCACAGGTGCTTCGGACCAGCACCTCAGAGATACGAAACACCGGCCGCATAGCCCAGGGCGTCACCATCTTCAATCTGCGCCCAGGCGACGCAGTGGCGTCCGTCGCCTGCGTAAGTGGTCTGGCCAAGCCTGACGCCGGCCAGACCAAGACCCCGGCCAAGGGCAACGGCAAGGCGTAGGGGCGGTCCGCGAACCGCCCGCGAAAGGTAACTCGAAATGAGAGGCAAAGACCTGCTGACCCTGGCCGACCTCGAACCCGAGGAAGTTAAACTCCTCGTGGAGAGCGCCGACGAGCTGAAGCGCGGCAAGGTAGCCCGCCCGCTGGAGGGCAAGACCATCGCGCTCATCTTCGAAAAGCCGTCGCTCCGAACGCGGGTCAGCTTCGAGGTCGGCATCCGTCAGATGGGCGGCGATTGCATCTACCTCAGCCAATCCGACATCGGCCTCGGCGTCCGCGAGCCCGTGTCCGACGTGGCCCGCGTGCTCGAGCGGCTCGTCGACGGCATCGTGGCGCGCGTCTTCTCACACCGCAGCCTGGAAATTCTCGGCGAACAGGCCTCCATACCCATCATCAACGCACTTTCCGACCTGGGCCACCCCTGCCAGGCGGTCGGAGACCTGCTGACGATGTACGAGCACCGCGGCGGCCTGGACGGCCTGAACGTCGCCTTCGTCGGCGACGGCAACAACATCGCGGGCAGCCTCGCTCTCGGCTGCGCCTCCGTAGGCGCCAACTTCACCGTGGCAAGCCCGGCGGACTACCGCATCCCGTCCATGGTCTGGGAGGAGGCCGAACGACGCGCCGCGCTGAGCGAGTCCAGGCTCAACTGGACGCCGGAACCGCCGGAAGGCGTGCGCGACGCCGACGTGGTCTACACCGACGTTTGGGTGAGCATGGGCCAGGAAGAGGAGAGCGCCGAACGACTGGAGGCCTTCTCCGGCTACCGCGTCGACGAGGCCCTGATGGACAAGGCGCGGCCCGGTGCGCTGTTCATGCACGACATGCCCGCCCACAGGGGCGAGGAGATTTCCGAAGACATGCTGGACCATCCCGGCTCGGTCGTGTTCCAACAAGCCGAAAACCGCCTGCACGGCCAGAAGGCCATTCTCGCCCGGCTCTTTTCCTGACCGGAGCAGCAGGGACACACGGCGCGCCACGCCATGCTATCCACACCAAAGCCCACGGTCGCCATTGTCGGTCGGCCAAACGTAGGCAAATCCACGCTGTTCAACCGACTCGTCGGTCGCCGTGACGCGATCGAGTCCGAGACGGCCGGCACCACGCGCGACCGAGTCATCGGCGAGACCGAGTGGGCCGGCAAGTCCTTCGTCCTCGTGGACACGGGCGGCATCGACCGCTTTCCCGAAACCGACCTCTGGCAGGGCGTGAGACGCCAGATCGACATCGCGCTGGACGACGCGGACGTAATCGTCATGGTCGCCGACGCCGAGGCCGGGCTGACCGCGCCCGACAGGGACGCCGCCGACTCCCTGCGCGCCGTCGGCAAGCCCATCGTGCTCGCGGTGAACAAGGCCGACAACCCTCGCCGCGAAACCCTCGCCCTCGAGTTCTATGAACTCGGCCTCGGTGAGCCTATCCCGGTGAGCGCGTACCACAACATCGGCGTCGACGACCTGATGGCGCGCGTGGCCGAGATCGTCCCCGAACCGTCCTACCATCCCGAGCCGGAGGCCGACCTGCGCCTCGCCATCGTGGGCCGCACCAACGTCGGCAAGTCCATGCTTCTCAACGCCATCACCGGCGGTCACCGCGCCATCGTGAGCGAGGTGCCCGGCACCACTCGCGACTCGCTGGACGAACTCATCGAGTTCGAGGGACGCTCCATCCTGCTCATCGACACCGCAGGTATGAGGCGCAGGGGCAGAACCGAGCCGGGCATCGAACGCTACAGCGTGCTCCGCTCCATGCGCGCCATCGACCGTGCCGACGTGGCCGTGCTGGTGCTGGACGCCTCGGAGCTCGCCACGAACCAGGACACCCACGTCGCAAGCTACGTCCTGGACGCCTACAAGGGCATCGTCATCGCCGTGAACAAGTGGGATCTCGCGCCGGACCTGTCGCTCGACCGTGAGTCCGCGACCCAGGAGCTGCGCCACCGATTCAGGTTCGCGTCTTTCGCGCCCATCTGCTTCACTTCTGGTCTCGAACGGGAGGGCATAGAGGAGCTTCTGCGCACCGCGTGGGAGGTTTACGAGGAGTGCGGCAAGAGCCTGCCCCGCTACGAGCTGCGGCGGCAGGTGCTCAACGCCGTGGCCGACCACCCTCCCGCGTCGTCCGGCAGACGCGCGCTGAAAATCTACGGCGTCACGCAGGACAACACCCTGCCGCCCAGCTTCACCTTCTACGTGAACAGCTCAAGCCTTGCCCACTTTTCGTATACGCGCTACCTTGAAAACCGGATCCGCCGGGCGTTCGTATTCAAGGGCAGCCCTCTCAGAATGCGCTTCAAAGGCAGGGGCGAACAGTGATCGACTACCACCCCATACTGGTCCCGATACTGGTGCTGGTCTGCTACCTGCTGGGATCGATTCCCTTCGGCGTCATTGCCGGAAAGCTGTTCGGGCGCATAGACGTGCGCGACCACGGAAGCGGCAGCACCGGCATGACCAACGTGATACGTACGGTTGGCTTCCCGGTCGGCGCGCTCGTTCTGCTGCTTGACATGGGCAAGGGCGTCGGCGCGGTCGCGCTGGCCCGCTACGCCCTCGGCGCTCCGGACGCGGCGCAGGCTGCCGCCGGCCTTGCCGCCATCGCCGGGCACAACTGGCCCGTCTTCATAGGCTTCCGAGGCGGCCGCGGCACCGCCACCGGCTGGGGCTCGCTGCTCATCCTCTGGCCAGTTGCAGGCCTGGTGGCGAGCGTCGTCGGCCTCTCCCTCGTCGCCCTGACGCGCTACGTGTCCCTCGGGTCCGTCGTCGCCACCCTGGTCGGGTGCGCCTTGCTCGCGGTCCTGTGCCTCACCGGAGCGGCGCCCATGGGCCTCATCTGGTTCGCCGCCATCGGCTGCGCCTTCGTCGTCGGAAAGCACCGGGGAAACATCGAGCGTCTCCTCAAGGGGGAGGAGCGCAAGCTCGGCCAATCCGTCTGACCGCCGCTGCCCATCCAAGCCCCCAGTGTGGTAAATTCCCCGCGAGGTGGACCGATGGCCGCAATTGGCGTAGTTGGCACAGGCGCATGGGGCACAAGCCTCGCCATAATCACGGCGAGGCGGGGACACACCGTGCGGCTGCTCGCCCGCACCGAGACAGAGGCCCGCACTCTCAGCGACGACGGTGAGCAGACCCGCTTCCTGCCCGGTGCGCCGTTCCCCGAAACCCTGCGCGTCACCTCCTCCTCCCGCGATGCGCTCGGCGACGCCGATCTCGTCGTCATCGCCACGCCCTCCCGCGCATTCCGGCAGAACGTAAGCGGTGTTTCCGCCCACATCTCCGAACACGCCATCGTTGTCAGCGCCACCAAGGGCATCGAGATAGCCACTGGCAAGCGCATGAGCCAGGTCCTGGAGGACGAGCTGCCCGAGACGCTGCGCCCCGGCGTGTGCGTCCTGTCCGGCCCTAACCTGGCGCGTGAGGTGATCGAGGAGCGGCCGGCATCCACAGTGATAGCCTCCCGCAACCCCGACGCCGCCCGGGCCGCCCAGGAAATCGTGAACTCGCCGCGCTTCCGCGTCTACACAAACGACGACGTGGTCGGCGTGGAGTTCGGGGGAGCGCTCAAGAACATCATCGCGCTCGGAGCCGGTGTGTGCGAGGGCCTGGGTCTCGGGGACAACGCCAAGGCGGGCTTCATCACCAGGGGACTCGCCGAAATCGCCCGCCTGAGCGTCGCCGCCGGCGCAAACCCGCTCACCCTGTCCGGACTCGCGGGTATGGGCGACCTGATCGCCACCTGCGCCAGCCCACTCAGCCGCAATCACCAGTTCGGCGTCCAGCTATCCAAGGGCCGCACGCTCGAGCAGATCCGCGCCTCCATGACAAGCGTGGCCGAGGGGGTCGACACCACGGCGGCGACAGTGCCGCTGGCCGCCCGGATGGGGGTCGAGATGCCCATCGCCCAAGCGACTCATCGCGTCCTCTTCGAGGGCGCCAAAGTAACCGAGGTCATTGCAGACCTGCTCGAACGCGCGCCGCGCCCCGAGCTTACCGGGATGGAGGCGTGACCGCGACGATAGGGGCTCCGGCGGCGCTCAGCCCGGCGTGGCGTACACCAGAGTCACCCAATCGCCGTCCACCACCGCATCCGACTGCGTCGCGCCCGCCGCGGCCATCGCCTCCTCCACCACTCCCCGGTTGTCCGCGATTATGCCCGACGCGATGACGTAGCCCCCGCGCTTCACCGCCCTCACCAACTCTCCCGCTGCCTCCGACACGACCTTTGCCGAGATGTTGGCGACCGCCAAGTCGAACTCGCCTTGTCGCACCTCCGGACGCGGCAGCGTCCCCTCCACCACCCGCACGTTGTGCTCCACCCCGTTCTCGCGGGCGTTCTGCTTCGCCACCCGCACCGCCGACGAGTCCGCCTCCACCCCCAGCACGCTGCTCGCCCCCAGCCTGGACGCCGCGATTGACAGGATGCCGGAGCCGCACCCGAAGTCGAGCACCGACGCCCCCGGCTCCACCAGCCGCTCCAGCGCCTCCAGGCACGACCGCGTCGTGGGATGGTGGCCTGTGCCGAATGCCATCCCCGGATCGAGCACGATAACCACGTCCTCGGGCTGCGGCTCGTACTCCCGCCAGGTCGGTTTGACCACCAGCCTCCGCCCGACGCGCAGCACGTGGAAGTGGTCCTTCCAGCTATTCTGCCACTCGTCCTCGTCCACCGTGCGGGCCACCAGCTCCGTCACCGGCCCCACGTGCGCCACCAGACGCACGCCAACGTCGATGCGGTTGCGGCGCTCGTCGGTGGACTCGTTGATGGGGAGGTAGGTCTTGAGCGTGACCCAGGCGGTCTCGCTGGGGGTTTCGCCCTCGTCGGGATTGAAGCCGCCCTCCTGCTCCAGCGCCACGCCGCCGTGCCCGTAGCGATAGAAGATGTGGGACAACGGCTCGACGAACTCGGGAGGCGCGCTGACGCTCAGCTCCAGCCACTTCACAGCGTCACCTAGCTGCCGGCTAGAGCGTCCTTGATCTTGCGAAGCCAGCCCTTGTCCCTATCCGGCGCGTCCACGCCAAAGCTCAGCGCCAGCTCCCGGAACAGCCTCACCTGCTCATCGTTGAGCGACTTGGGCGTGTCGACGATCACCTGAACGAGTTGGTCGCCGCGACGGTTCCGGCGCAGGTGAGGCACTCCCTTGCCCCTGTAGCGCAGCACCTCGCCGCTCTGGATGCCCGCGGGAATGCTCACCTGCAGGCCGTCCTCTTCCTCCAGCGTCGGCGCCTTCAGGTCGGCCCCCAGCGCGGCCTGGGCCACGTTGATGCGCATCGCGTACAGGATGTCGTTGCCGTCCCGCTCGAAGAACTCGTGCGGACTGACCCGCAGCGACACGTACAGGTCGCCCGGACGGCCGCCGTTCGCGCCGTGGTCGCCCTCTCCGCTCAGGCGAATCTGCGTGCCGGAGTCGACGCCGGCGGGCACCGACACCTCCAGCTTTCGCCGCCGCTGCTCGCGGCCGGCGCCGCGGCAGTTCTCGCACGGGTCCGAGATCACCTTGCCCTCGCCCTGGCACGAGCCGCACGTCATAACCTGGCTGAAGTGTCCGAATATGCCCTGTTGCGAGCGGCGAATCCGGCCCTGCCCGTTGCAATTGGCGCACATGGAGGGCGTGCTGCCCGGCGCGCTCCGGCTGCCGCGGCACTTCCCGCACACCTCGATGCGCCCGACGTCGATCTCCCTGCCCACGCCGAACACCGCCTCGTCGAACGAGAGGTCGATGACCAGCTCACGATCCGCGCCCCGCCTCGGCGCGTTCGCCCGGGCCGTCGTCTGGCCGCCCCCGAAGAAGGCGTCGAAGATGTCCCCGAAGCCGCCGAAGTTGTCGAAGCCCTCGAAGCCGCGACCGCCGTTGCCGGTCACACCCGCGTGGCCGAACTGGTCGTAGCTGGCGCGCTTCTTGGCGTCCGAGAGCACCTGGTAGGCCTCGTTGATCTCCTTGAACTTCTCGGTGGCGTCATCCGACTTGTTCCGGTCCGGGTGGTACTCGAGCGCCTTCTTCCGGAACGCCTGCCGGATGTCCTCCTCGGAGGCCCCGCGCGCGACGTCCAGCACCTCGTAATAGTCTCGTTTCTGAGTAGTCATCTAAGGTCCAGGCTTCCAACCGCGCCCCATTCGGACGACAGGCTTACCACGACACGGCTTCAACGGTATGTCTGTGCGACATTTCACACGCTCCCGAATTATAGCTACCAGCCAAGACCCTTTACAACCCGCTGCCGGACTCTTCATCAGCCCGTCACCCTTCACCGTTTGCGATTACGCGCCCGCCTTTAGGCGTATGGCGTGGTGGCCTGTGGCGCCGCTGGGCAGGGATTTGCGCACCTCGGCGGTCTGCACGTCGCCCGCGCCGTCGGTGGCGCGCACGCGGACGCCGAACTCCGGCGCGGCGGGAACGGGCAGCTCGGCACGCCAGATGACCCAGGTGTACGGCGACAGCGGGTCGCTGATGCTGTCGGCGGGCGTCCACGTCGCGCCATCGTCCAGGCTCACCTCGACGTTCGCGATGCCCCTGTCGCCCGCGAACGCGACGCCGCCCAGCGACACGGTCCCGCCCTCGACCAGGGACTTGTGCGACGGCACGTCGATGCGCGAGAACGTCTTCACCCACGGCACGTCCGTCCAGCCGCGCTGCTGCCAGTAGCCACGGAAGTCGTGCACCACCGGCTCGATCTTGGTCAGCCACTTCACGTGCTTCAGCCCGAAGAAGCCCGGTACTATCAATCTGGCCGGGAAGCCGTGCTTGCTCGGCAGAGGCTCCCCGTTCATCTGGTACGCAACCATCACCTCGTCCCGCATCGCCATCTCCAACGGAATGCTCTCGCTGTAGCCGTCCTGGGCGTGAAACGCGATATCGACCACGCTCGGCTTCAGCCTGGCCCGCTCCAGGAAGGCGCGCAGCGGCACGCCCGTCCACTTCGCGTTGCTTATCAGGTCGCCGCCCACCAGGTTGCTGATGCACTCCAGCGTCACGTACTCCTCCACGGACGGCATCGAAATGAGCTGCTGGTAGTCGACCCAGTAGGGCACCTCCACCTGCCCGTCGATTTCCAGGATCCAGCCCTGCTCCTTCACCTCCGGGTCGATGAAGTTCTTGGAGACGATGTAGAACTCATCGTTGGGCGTCACCTCCGTGGACAGCACGCCTTGGGTCCGGAAGGTGCCGCTCGATCCCATCTGCCCGCCGAGCCTGTCCGTAGCCAGCTTCAGGCCGATTGCGACCCCCGCGATTATCGCGGCCCACACGCCCGCCTTCTTGAGAAAGGCCCGCCTGTCCGACGTCCCGGTCGACGCCACTTCGCCTTCAGACGCGCCCTGCGTCTCGCCAGAAAAGAAGAACCCGATGACCAGCGCGTACACGAGCGCCGAGCCTACCGACGTCACCTGGAACCCGACCATACCGCCCACGACGGCCACGCCGAAGAACCCGCCGCCGAACAGCGGCACCAGGACAAGCTGCGCCGCGAGCCACAGCGCCAGGCCGAGGCCCAGCGCGTACACCCACACCAGCAGTTCCGACGCGGCACGGCCAGCGACGTAACGACCGTACAGCGCGGCCAGCGCGCCTCCGGCGATCACCTGCGCCACCACCAGCCCGGCGAACATCAGCGGTTTCGCGTTGAACAGCAGGTTCTCCAGCAGCAGGTCGAACAGCTCCGGCGGCAGGTGCATGGTGAACCAGTCCGCGGCGAGCTCCAGCACCGACTGCGCGCTCACCACCGACCGCACCGCGAACGTGAACAGCGCCATCCCCGCGGCCCCCAGCGCACCCCACAGAAAGTGCTTCCAAGCGTCCTCTCGCTCGGCCCTTTTCTTGTCAGCTGCTCCGTTCACAGCGCAACCCCAACCACAGAATCGCAGACCCCATTCATCCAATATACCCAATCCCGCCTTGACCTCGCCACTTCCCGCGCTTCCATGTGACCTTTCAGAGTCGATGGGGAAGAGTGGTCCATGCCAGACCGCCAACGCCCTTGCCCGGACGAATCGCATGGCCCACAATTCGGAGTCTCAATTTAGGTATGCTGCGGACTCAGTGAAATGCCAACCCTGTACATCGTCGGCACACCCATAGGCAACCTCGAGGACGTCACGCTGCGGGCGCTCAGGGTACTGGGCGAGGTGGACCTGATCGCAGCGGAGGACACCCGCGTCACGCGGAGGCTGCTCGCCCGCTACGCCATCGACACTCCGCTCGTCAGCTACCACGAGCACAGCGGACCGGCCCGCCTGCGAACCGTGCTGGACGCGCTGCGCGAGGGGGACGTGGCCCTAGTCACGGACGCCGGTATGCCCGCCGTCAACGATCCCGGCCAGCGGCTCGCCCTCGAGGCCGCCGCGGCCGGCGCGTCCGTAGTGGTCGTACCCGGCGCGTCGGCTGTGACCGCCGCGCTCGCCGTGTCCGGCATAGCCACGCCGACGTTCACGCACCTAGGCTTCCTCCCCCGCCGGTCGGCGGACCGCAAGCGGCTGCTGGAATCGCTGGCTCGCCATCCCGCGCCGCTGGTCGCGTTCGAGACGCCGCACCGGCTGCGCGCCGCCCTCCAGGATGCGCTGGACGCTCTGGGCGACCGAGACGTCGCCGTGTGCCGCGAGCTGACCAAGCTGCACGAGGAGACGTTCAGGGGCACGCTCTCGCAGGCGCTGGTCCACTTCGCCGAGCCGCGCGGCGAGTTTACTCTGGTCATAGCGGGCGCCCCGGAGAGCGAGGGGGACAAGGAGGACAGGGAAGACGCCGCACGCCGCCTGCTGTCTCAACTGAGGGCGGGGGGCGTCACGGCCAGGGACGCCACAACGCGCGCCGCGTCCGAGTGCGGCATCAGCCGCAGCGCGGCCTACAGGCTCTGGCTCGAATCCGGCCAAGAGGGCGAGCGTTTGTGATAACATTAGCAATCGATCCGGAACCGCGGGGAAGCCCATGACCGAGCGCATACTCGTAGCCGTCGCGTGGCCCTACGCCAACGGCTCGATTCACATAGGCCAGGTGGCCGGCTGCTACCTGCCCGCCGACATCTTCGCGCGCTACCATCGCATGAAGGGCAGCGAGGTGCTCATGGTGTCCGGCTCCGACGCGCACGGCACGCCCGTGACGCTCACCGCAGAGCAGCGCGGCGTCACCCCCGAGCAGGTCTACGAGGAGTACCAGGCCGAGTTTCTCGACAACTGGCAGCGGTTCGGCATCACGTTCGACCTGTTCACCACCACGCACACTGAGAACCATCAGGGCGTCGCCCAGGACATCTTCTCCCGGCTCTACGAGCGAGGCCACATCTACAAGAGCACGATGGAGATGCCCTACTGCGATACTGACAACCGCTTCCTCGCGGACCGCTACGTCGAGGGCGTGTGCCCCCACTGCGCGTTCGACGGCGCGCGTGGCGACCAGTGCGACAACTGCGGGCGCACGCTGGACCCGCGCGACCTGAAGAGCATCGCCTGCCGCATCTGCGGCGGCACCCCGGAGTTTGCCGAGACCGAGCACTTTTTCCTGAAGCTGGTCGGCTTCGAAGATACGCTGCTGGAGTGGGCGCGCAAGCAGGAGCACTGGAAGTCGAACGTCAAGAACTTCACCATCGCGTTTCTGGAGGGCGGCCTCCGCGACCGGGCCATCACGCGAGACATCGAGTGGGGCGTCCCGCTGCCGCTGGACGGCTACGACGGCAAGCGCATATACGTCTGGTTCGAGGCGGTCATCGGCTACCTGTCGGCCTCAATCGAGTGGGCCAACAATCGCGGCGAGCCGGAGCGCTGGGAGGATTTCTGGAAGGGCGAGAGCCGCTCGTACTACTTCATGGGCAAGGACAACATACCCTTCCACACCATCATCTGGCCCGCGCTGCTCCTGGGCTACGGCGGCCTCAACCTGCCCTACGACGTGCCCGCGAACGAGTACATGAACCTGGAGGGATTCAAGCTCTCCACAAGCCGCAACTGGGCCATCTGGCTGCCGGAGTACCTGGACCACTACGACCCCGACCCGCTGCGGTACGTGATCGCCGCCGGTATGCCGGAGACGAGCGACTCCGATTTCTCGTGGCGTGAGTACGTCAGGCGCAACAACGACGAGCTGGTGGCTACCTACGGCAACCTCGTCCATCGCGTGATGACCATGGTCAACCGCAACTTCGACGGCGTGATTCCCGAGCCGGGCGAACTCGACGAGGCGAGCGCCGCCCTGCTTGACGAGGCGCGCGAACGCTTCGCGCAGGCCACCGCCAGTCTCGAAGCCGTGCGCCTCAGACTCGCACTCAGCACGGCCATGGGACTGGCGCAGGCGGCCAACCGCTATCTCGAACAGGCCGCGCCCTGGCGCGCCGTGCGCGAGGACAAGGCGAAGGCGGGCGCGGCGCTCTGGA
The DNA here is from genome assembly GCA_965204815.1 of Dehalococcoidia bacterium. Lineage (GTDB taxonomy): Bacteria > Chloroflexota > Dehalococcoidia > Lucifugimonadales > CATOSD01 > CATOSD01. The sequence goes on along the minus strand of OZ242014.1, from coordinate 1,297,697 downwards.
CCGGCCTCGCCGTCATCGACTGCCTGAAGACGCTGCTGTACCCTTACATACCGTTCAGCTCGGAACGCCTCCACACCATGCTCGGATTCGAGGGTAGCGTGAAGGACGCCGGCTGGGCGTGGGACCCCTCGGCGACGGTCCCCGGAAGGCAAATCGGCCGCCCTGAGCCGCTCTTCGTTAAACTCGACGAGGCGCTCGCGGAGTCCGAGACGCAGCGGCTCGGCGCCTGAGCCGCAACCGCCGGAAAGCTGACTTTGCAAGTAGCGACCACTATCTACGCGCCCATCGAAGAGCGGCTTGCCCGCGTGGAGCAGAGCCTAAGGGCGATGCCGGAGATACGCTCCGACTTCCTCGCAAAGCTGCTCTCCCACGTCTTCGACACCGTCGGAAAGCGGATGCGGCCCGCGCTCACACTGCTGTCGTCCTCGTTTCACGACCACGACCACCGCGTCACGGAGATAATGGCGACGGCGGTAGAGGCGCTGCACATCGCCACGCTCGTCCACGACGACACCGTGGACAGCTCCAGCGTCCGGCGCGGCAGGGCCACACTCAACAGCCTGTGGGGCCGCAACGCCGCCGTTCTCGCGGGAGACTACATCTTCGCCAAGTCCGCCACCTACGTGTGCGACACGGGCGACATCCGCGTGATACGCCGATTCTCCGAGACGATCATGGAGCTTTCCACCGGCGAGCTACAGGAGATGTCGGAGGCCTACAACGGCGGCCAGACGATGGAGCAGTACCTGGAGCGCATCTACAACAAGACGGCGTCCCTGTTCACCACCGCCTGCCAGTCGGGGGCCATCCTGAGCGGCGCGCCGGACGACCAGGTATCGGCACTGAAGGACTATGGCTACAACCTCGGCATGGCCTTCCAGATAATGGACGACATCCTGGACTTCGAGGCGTCGGAGGAGGACGTGGGCAAGCCTGTGGGTAACGACCTCTCCCACGGTACGGTCACGCTTCCGGTCATGGTGGCCCTTCGCAACCAGTCCGGAGACAACCCGGTGCGCGCTCTGCTCGACGGCCCCGCCGACGAGCGCAGCCTGAGGCTCGCCGTGGAGTACATCGTAGGCTCAACCGCCATCGAGGAGTCCTACGCCGTCGCCTCCGACTACTGCCAGGCAGCCCGCCGCCAGCTCGACGCCCTCCCCGACACCCCGGCGCGCGCCTCGCTCGGAGAACTGGCCGACTACGTAAACGCCATGCGCGCCTAGCGCGTAGGCCTGCCTACCGCATCACTCGCGCCCTGATTCCCGCTATATCCTCCGCCGCAACAGCGGTCGGGTCCGCGTCCAGCAGCGCGAGGTCCGCCAGCTTGCCCACCTCGATCGATCCCGCCAGGTCACCCATGCCCGACGCCTCTGCCGCGGCCAGCGTGTACGCGCGCAGGGCCTGCATCGGCGTCACCGCCTGGCCCGGCGCGACCTGCCGCCCGCCCCGCGTGCGGCGAGTGACCGCGGCACCCACTGCCACCATCGGGGCAGGCTCCACGACCGGCGCGTCGGATCCGGCCGACACGGGCACGCCCGCGTCCAGCAGCGAGCGCATCGCGTAGAGCCAGGGCTGCGCGTCCTCCGGCACCTCCGACAGGTACTTGTCGCCCCGGTGGTGCACGAACGCCGGTTGCGTGCAGACGGCCACGCCCGCGCGTCTCACCCACGGCAGCACGTCCGGCGGGCACTCGGAGCAGTGCTCGATGCGGTCCGGGAACGGGAGCGGCCGCTCCCGGCGCGCCTCGGCGATGGCCCGCGCCGCCGCCGCCACGGCCTCGGCCTCCACGGCGTGCACCGCCACCGGGAACCCCGCCGCGTGCGCTCGCGCCACCATGGCTGCCAGTTGCTCCGGCTGCGGATGAAGCGTCCCCGTCGTCGCCGTCAGCATTATCTTCGCGTGGCCGAGCCGCAGAGTGTCGTCGCCGTGGCCGTAGCCCATCCCCTCAGCGACAAACCCGTCCAGGTGGTCGTAGCCCGCCATCATCATGATCCTGGGAAGCGGCACGCCGCCGGCCCTCAGCGTCTTGAACGTCTCCCACCGCTCGACGGAGTTGGTTGGCGTGGCGTCCACCACCGACGTGACGCCCAGCGCGGCCAGGCGTTCGCTTGCCTGCCTGACACCGGCGTCGAACTCTCCGCGGGGGCGCCGGGGAATGCGGCCGTCCAGGTAGGCGTCCATCTCCAGCAGCAGGCCGGTGGGCTCGCCCGCCGCGTCGCGCTCGATCACGCCCTCCACCGGGTCGGGAGTGTGCGCGCCGATGCCGACGAGGGCGAGCGCCGCGCTGTTGAGCACACAGGCGTGTCCCGTGCGGTGGACGAGCCTGACCGGAAGGGAAGTCGCAGCGTCCAGGTCGTCGCGCGTGGGATGGCGGCGCTCCAGAAGGGCGGAGTCGTCGTAGCCGCGCCCGACTATCCAGGAGCCGTGCGGCGTGGCGCGCGCGCGGTCGGAGATGGCGCGGCGGACATCGGCGATGGACCGAACGGCGTCCGGCCCGCAATCGACGTCACGCAGGCTGGCGGCGTAGGCCAGCAGGTGCAGGTGCGCGTCGACGAAGCCTGGGATAAGGGTGCGGCCCTCGCAGTCCAGGACGCGCTTGGGGCGCCAGCCGAGGCCGGCCAGGGCGTCCTCGCGCCCTACCCACGCAATCGCCCCGGCGCGCACCGCCACAGCGGAGGCGCGGGGCAGCCGGCCGTCGAGCGTGATTACGTTGGCGTTGCGCAGCACGAGGTCGGGCCGCGTTGTTGGGGTGCGGGGCGGGTGTCGCAAACGGCGTCACCCCCATCCTAACCTTCCCCCATCAAGGGGGAAGGAACTTTGGGGTGGGCTAGCTGATGACGGACTTGGGCGTCGGCTCTATGCGGGTGACGACGATCTTGTCGCGGTCGAGCAACTCGCCGACCTTGGGCGCGATGTCGTTGGTCCACTCGTCGCTGCCGTAAACGGCCTCGTACAGCGCCTCTCGCTGCGCCTCGTCGTCGAATCGCCGCATCCAGATGTAGAGGTCGTCCTCCTCCTCGCCCACAAAGCTGCCGGCTATGACCATGCCCTTGGAGACCTGGAAGGGGATGATGACCTCTTCCATGAAGTCCACCCAGTTCTGGCGCTGGCCGGGCTTGGTGCGGTACTGCCTGAGTTCGTAGAACATCGTTTGCCTCCTGGCTTGGTTGTGGGGCTGGCGCGTTGCGCCGCCCGCGCCAAGCTACTCGTCGCCCTCCTCCACCAGGGATAGAAGGTTGCGAACGAAACTGTGGACCCTTGGGCGGGCGGAATCGATTTCGTAGTCCTCCATGTCGCCGTGGTGAAAATGGATGTGAAATCTCTCGGCGGCGAGAAACCCAAGGTAAAGGGTCTCGTCGCCGAATTCCGTTGCCAGACGGTCGGTGGCGTTCTTGTTGTCGCGATGCGACCTGTAGCTCCAGCCCCGCTGCCGCGATGCGGCGATGACGGCCTGGGTGGCCGCGCCGTACAACTTCTCGGCGGCCTGGCGGATGTCTCCTGTCTCAAACTCCGCATCCGACTGCGCGAGGAACTCGCGCGCCTGGGCCACGTTCTCGGCAACGGCGGTTTCGTAATCTAGGTTCATTTCTTATCTGCCCAGTGAAGTCACTCGGTCCGCAACCAAATGCGATTGTCAACATAACACATTGGGCAACCACGCAAAAAGGGGGCGGCTCCCTGGGAGGGAACCGCCCCGTTCACTCTAGGAGCAGGCTTGGGCGGCGTGGGCCGCCCTCGCCGATAGCCGGATTAGCCTTCGTTGGCGAGCGCAGCGTTAACGGCGGCCGCGGCCTCGGGCGTTACCCAGTCCTCCCAGACGTTATTGTTCTGGAGGAACCAGATGGCCCCGTCTACAGGCTCTGAGCCTTCGTTGGCGTTCATCCAAGCGAAGATGCTACTGTAGGTGGGCACATCAATGGTCCAGTTCTGCAGCATCTGAATAACATCTGGGGCGCGGGGGAGCAAGCTCCTGTGGACTGCTTTCAGAACCTGTGAATCGGAAAAGGCGCAGCCCATGTCGTCTGCCCAGCACTCTTCGGTGTAAGGGGGCTCTTCCAGTCGAACCAAGTCAAGTAGAATGCCTGGGTCACCTGTCCCCCACATGTAACCCAGCCAGGGATCTTCTTTCGCGTAAGCGGAGTTGATATCCGCGAACATGGCTTCCTGGGACCCCGGGTTTGTGATCTCCAGGTGGTCAACCAAGCCATAGGCCTCGATTTGAGCGGTTCCAACCGTCTCGCAAGACCACCCGATCACGCACCCAACGAGACGTGCCTTGCCCCGGCTGTCGGCGGTGGCAAAGAGCTCCTGGAACTTGTCCAGTTTAAGGTCCTGCACTGTCTTCAGATCGGGGTTGGCATCGGCGATGTACTTGGGAACCACAAAGTAGCTCTGCCAGTCTACTAGTCCGCCGACTCCAACGGATACTACCTCACCCTCTTCTACGGCCTTGGACCAGCCAATGGACTGGTTGGGCAACCAGACTTCCAGAGTTACATGGATATCGCCTGCCAGCAGCCCCTGGAAGTTGGGAAGCGTGCCCCCAAAGACGGTGTCGGTGGGGTAGCCGTAGCCATGTTCGACGATGTATTGCGCGATGCGGTTTTGCACCTGCGCGCTGGTCCAGTTGAGGTCGGAGAAGACTATCGTCTTCTTGGGGACCTCTTCCATCATCGCGCGCTCTTCCAGCGCCTTGGAGACGATATCGTTGATCTCCTCGGCGGTGAGGGAGTTCTCGGCTACCTGCATCGCCGCGCTGTCCGCGGCCTTCTGGACGGCGGCCTGGACTTCCTCCGACGTTACTGCGCCAGTCTGCGCCGCCATTACCGCGGCCTCAACATCCTTCGCCGTAACGGCGCCTTCCTGAGCCTCCATGACGGCCTTTGAAATCGCGGCCTGAACGTCGGCGCCGGTGACGGAATCCGCTGTGGCGGCCATCACTGCGCTCTCGACCATCTTCTGGATGTCAGCGGCCGATGCGCCTTCCTGGGCAGCACCGGACACAGCTTGCTGAACCATGCTCTGGATCTGGTCAGCGGAGACCTGGCTTTCAGCCATTCCGGCCATTGCCTGGCCTATCATCGCCTGGATGTCCTCCGAGGACACCTGCGGCTGCGGAGCCGGCTGCGACTGAGCCACAGCCTGGCTGACTATTCTGCTGAGCTGATCTTCGTCAATCTCTGCCGGCTCTGAGGAACCGCAGGCTACGACGGCGGCCAGCGCAACGATCGCGAACATCGCGCCGAACAGCGCAAGCAGCTTTCGCGTCTTGATTGCTCTCATGTGCGTTCACTTCCTTTCGTAGTTTTCCGTAGCTTGGACTCTCGTGGATTGCCCTTCTTGCGAGTGGGTCCGGTTCCACCTCCTAGACTTCATTGACCGCCCGCGACTTGGGGCGCGGGCGGTAGGTTTTCTCCATTTAACCGCCTATTAGCGCCCTCTCTCGTTCGCGGGCCGCTGATTGTGTAATGCGGTCGATGATTATCGCCATCACCACGATGGCGAGCCCGGCTATGGCGCTGTTGCCGGCTTCCTGCCGCCCCAGAGCGCGCAGCACAGCCTCACCAAGACCTCCGGCGCCGACAAGCGATGCTACTACCACCATGGCAAGGGCCATCATTGTAGTCTGGTTGATGCCCGCCATAATGGTTGGCAGCGCCATTGGTATCTGCACCTTGGTAAGCAACTGGAGAGGCGTCGCTCCGAACGAGCGGGCCGCCTCCACCGCCTCCTCCGACACTTGGCGAATTCCCAGGTTGGTGAGTCTGATTACCGGGGGCACGGCGTAGATCACAGTCGCCATGACCGCGGGAACGTTGCCCAGCCCGAAGAATAGAATGCCAGGCACGAGATACACGAAGCTCGGCATGGTCTGCATACCGTCGAGTATGGGCCGCATCACCGAATCGGCGAGAGTGTTTCGAGAGGCCGCCACGCCCATTGGTATGCCTATGAGCAACGAGATACCCACCGACACGACTATCAACGCAAGCGTCTCCATCGAGCCTTCCCAGAGCGTGCTCGTGCCTCCGGGTAGCCTACCCATGACACCTACGAGAAGCAGCGCTACGGTGGCGAACGCGGCCATGGCCAGACCCGATACCCTCCATGCGGTGATGGCCACGGCCAATACGACAGCGGGCCACGGCGCCCAGAGCAGAAAGTCCTCGATAGTGATGAGCACCTTGGTAACTGCAGTCTTTATGCCATCGAAGAACCAGGACGCCTCCCTGGTTAGCCATAAGACCCACTCGTCGACTTCGCTCCCGATAGCCGCGCCCCAGGCCGCGGGGAACTCCATTCCGGGGCCCCAGATAGCCAGGCACAAGACCAGACACACGACGACTGCGGCACCTCCCGCAACCACGGTCACGGCGTTGGGATTGCGCCCATAGAGGCCCTTCCATCCGCCTTCGACTTCAGTCGATTGCTGAGGCTGCCCCGCTACGCCTGCGGTGGTTGTCTGGTCCGCTCGCGCCATGGGTCCTTCTCCTAACCTTCGTCGTCCTGATCCGCGGAGGTGTCCACCATGCCCGTGAGGAGGGCGCCCCTGTGCACCTCGCCCACCAGCCGTCCGTCCTCGTCCACCACGGCTATCGGGTGCTCCGTTTCGGCGGCCATGGGTATGATCTCCTCGATGTAGGCGTCGAGCGTCGTCGTCTTGACGTCTCCCAGCTTGACGTTGTCCAGCTTGTCCACGCCGCGACGGGCCAGCGCAGCGGCGCGGTCCTCCGTGAGGATGCCCACGAAGCTGCGCCGGTGCCCAAGCACGAATACCGCGTCGATGTCATTGGCCTGCATCTCGTGGAGCGCGGCCCGCGGACCCTGCCAGGTGTGCACGACGGCGTCCGGCTGCTGCATGATCGCGCCGGCCTGGATGACCTTGGCGCGGGAAACGTCCTGCACGAACTCGGACACATAGTCGTCGGCGGGCAGGGTCACGATCTCCTCGGGGGTGCCCTCCTGGACAATCTCGCCGTCCCGCATGATGGCGATACGGTCGCCAATCTTGAGCGCCTCGTTCAGGTCGTGGGTGATGAACACGATGGTCTTTTGCACCTGGGTCTGCAGCGCGATCAGCTCGTCCTGCATCTCGCGCCTTATCAGCGGGTCCAGGCCGCTGAACGGCTCGTCCATCAGTAGCACTCCGGAGTCGACCGCGAGCGCGCGGGCCAGGCCGACGCGCTGCTGCATTCCGCCGCTCATCTCGCGTGGGAAGTAGTTCTCCCACCCGCTCAGGCCCACCGTGTCGATGGCCGACTGCGCCATTTCGTACATGGTGGTCTTGTCCAGGCCGCGAATCTCCAGCCCGAACGCGACGTTGTCCATCACGCGGCGATGTGGCAGCAGGGCGTAATGCTGGAAGACCATAGACACCTTGGAGCGCCTGAACTCCAGCATCTGGTCCGGGCTGTACTCCCGGATGTCCTCGCCGTCGAAGCGTATGCTGCCCCTGGTGGCCTCAATCAGCCGGATAAGACAACGCACCAGCGTCGACTTGCCGCTCCCGGACAGGCCCATCACCACGAAAATCTGGCCGCTGTTGACGTTGAAAGACACGTCGCGCAGACCGACGACGTTGCCCAGATCCTCCTGGATCTCCGTCCTGCTCTTCTGGATGTGGGCGTCTTCGAACACGCGCTCAGGCCGTCCGCCGAACACTTTCCACAGTCCGGAAACCTCGATTTCGTGATTCTGACCGCTCATGTGGCGCAGTCCTCCAGGGTCGCGTTTACCCACCGAATTGGCGCCGCGACGGTTGCCCAGTCTGCGATCTCCGTGCTACCGTAAGGCGCGCGGGGGCATACGAGCCTCCCGACTACCCCTCATTTAGCCGTCTGGCGCGCTTCATGTCAACTATTGCGGTATTGGATTTACCACACTTGAGTATGCAACAGCTCTGTTTTGCCACATCAACAAGCAATCCGATTGAGGCTAAGGCGAATTTGGCCCAGCGGATGCGCCGTGCGGACAGCCGGGCGCCTTACCGGAGGCCCGCATGATAGTGGTCCAGTGCGAGTTCGACGGCGCCATCACCGAGGAGGACGTGGGCGCTGCACTCCTCAAGATGTTCGGCCCCGCGGCGACCGAGACTTCCCACCCGGACGACGGCGCCTGCGCGCCTACCGAGGAGCAGCGCCTCGCCGCGTTGTACGCCCAGGTGACCGCCGACAGGGAGACCATCCTCGACTTCGTCCTCAGCGTGGTCGTGGTCAGGTATGATTTCGACCAGTTCGTCAACTACTGTCGAGGCGAGTCCGTTCGCCTAGCCATAGTCAGCACGGGTCTCGACCTCTACATAAGCCCTACTCTTGAACTGCTGGATTTCGATGGCTTGGAAACCCACACGGGTAAGGCCACATTCGTGGGAAATGGAGTCAGCGTCGAATACGTCGGTCCTGGCGGGGTCTCAGTGGACGGTGGATTCAAGAGCGCGTTCGTGCGCAGCTTCAGGGAGCAGGGTCACACGGTGGTCTACGTGGGCGCGGGCGCCTCGTGCCTGGACGCGGCCCGCGAAGCCGATTTCGCAATCGCGAGAGACGCGCTCGCGGACGCAATGGAGGCGGAGGGGCTGCCGCACTACACGTTCGACACTTTCGGCGACGTGGCCCGGAGCATCATCGAGATAGGAAAGATGCCCCGCGCCTAGACGGCGCCGGGCACTACTGGGTGCCGCCCTTCCTCCGCCGGAACAGGTCCAGGAACCTGGACTCGTAATACTCGAACAGGCCCCACCGGTCCAACTCCTGCTTCAGCGTTTCGGGGTTATCGCCCAGCGACACCTCCCTGAACAGCCTCTCGATTCGCAGCACCGCCGCCTGCGGCACGCCGCCCAAGTGTGGCTGCGGTTCCAGCAGTCCCCGCTGCCGCAGCTCTCGCGTGTTCTCGCCGGCCGACATCGACGTGAACTCGTAGGCGAACTTCAGCAGCGCCAGGTCCCAGTACTCGTCGACGCCCACCATTACGACGGACATGTTCTCGTTCCGCCGGTCCAGGTCCTCGCTCAGCGAGTAGGCTATGTCGTCGGTGACGCCGCTCACCGTGTCGTAGTTGTGCACCTCGTTCCGGTACTGGTACAGCAGGCCAGAATTGTTCGGACCGTAGGTGTCTGCCAGGTAGCGCAGGTACTCGTAGGCCTCCTCGCGAAACCCTTCCAGGTTCATGGCGTAGGTGGGCGTGACGATGGTCGGCCTCTCGGCTATCACCCTTCCCGTCCGCACGACGCCCTCCTGGCTCCGGTCCTCCAGGTCTTCGTACATCGGCTCCGTCACCACGTAGTACTTCACGTTAGTGGTGCCGAACGTGGCGAGGCTCTGTTTGGGCAGCCGGACAATCCAGGTCTGCTCTACGGCCCTTATCCAGTCTCTCTCGTCCAGCATCGCTAACGCCTGAATCGCCGGCCGAGCGCCAGCCCCAGTATGCCCAGCCCAAGCGCGATCGCCGCGCCGTCGACAGTCCGCGGCCCGGCCTCGCTCGGCAGCGAGCACGCACCGCCGCCCACCTCTTCCTCCGCGGCCGCATCTACGCCTGCGTCTGCGGTCGGTGTCGGCGGGGATGTGGCCTCGGCGACCGTCACGGCAGTCGGCGTCGGGGGCGGCGCGTCCGCCGGTTCCGGCGTTGGCGTCGCCTGGGAGCCGCTGATGAGGTCGCTCAGGCTGTACGCCGAGACGGTGGGGCGAGGTATGGGGGTGGGGCGAGCCCGCTCCCTCACGTCGATTTCGAGAAGCGGAGCGCCAATTGCTTCACGCCACTGGTTCTCCAGACCAAGCCGGTCCACTCCGTAGGTCGCACGCAGGGCGTCGTCCATCTGCTCGCCGGACTTCAGAAGCCTCATCAGCTCCGTCATCGGATCCGGCCCGTATACGCCCACCATGAATCGGACAATGCTGCGAGCCTGGCCGTAGAAGATGATCACGTCTTCGGGGTCTCCGGGCAGTACCGGCATCGACGTCAGGTGAAGCAGCCTGTCGGTCTCTATGGCGAACTCCACGGCCACGGTGTATGACAGGCTGGGGTCCACGTTGCCGAACTCGGCCAGGCCCTCGTCCAGCCATGCGGGCACAGACCGGAAGGCGCTGTCGCCCGCGCGGTGGGTAAGGATGTGCGTCATCTCGTGGGACGCCGTGCCCCTCGCCAGCCTGCCGCTGCCGAGCACCAGCAGCGTGCCGATGTTGGTGAACGCCTGTCCCTCCGTAATCAGCTCACGCCTTATGGTCGTACTGCCGGGCGGCAGCGCCTCCAGCATCTCCAGTGTGTTGTTGTACATCGTCACCCGGATGGGCTCGGTGGTGTCCGCGCCGACCAGTGGCCCAACCAACGCAAGCGTCTGCGTCATAGCGTCCAGGATTATCTCGGCGCGCTGCTTCACCGGGCCGTGGTAGGCGACCGTTATCGCCCCGTCCTCCACCTCCTCCCACTCGAAGCGGGTGTCGACGTACACGAACCCCTCCGGCTCGGTTTCCAGCAGGTTTCCTTCGATGTCCTCGATCTCGAAGTTGTAGGTGATCAGGGTTCCCGGCGGTATGAACTTCGCCGTGGTGTTGGTGCGCCAGAGCAACTCGCCGTCCACGACCTCCGCCGTCTCTTCCAGGTCGAGGTAGTCGTAGGACTTGCGTGGCTCGGTGCCCGTCTGGAACCGCACGCTGACCGCGTCGATGTCGTTATCGGACTCCAGGCTGACCCGGAAGCGGATCCCCACCGGAAACTCGCTCGTGACCTCCGACGACAGAACCCGAATTCCGCCGTTCTGGGCGCGGGCGCCCGCTCCGAACGCCGCAAGCGCCGCTACAGCCACCACCGCGGCTAGAGCGGCGACGCCCACGACGGCCAGGAGGCCGACTCGGAGCCTCGGCCTAACTCTTGGCGGCATCTCCGCCCTCCTCCGCGTCATCTGCTTCCCCCACCGCTTCCAGCAGCCGCGACAGGAACTCCTCTTCCGTCACCGCCCCGCTGAACGTCACCGAGTCGTTGATCACGGTAAGCGGCACGCCCCGGACGCCGTACGCCTGTGCCAGCGCCGGAAACTCCTGTATCTCCACTACGTCGGCAGTCACCCTGTCACTCTCTATCGCCATTGCGTGGGCCACACGGGCCACGGTTGGGCAGTACTGTCAACTGGGTGTTACGAACACCTGCAGGTGCACGTCCTGATTCAGACCCTTAAGGGCGCGGCGCGTCTCCAGCGCCAATGGGCTGCCCTTGGCCGAGGTCGTCACGATAGTCTCCAGCAGCACGGGAAACTCCATGCCGGACGGCAGACCGTAGAAGCGCACGTTCTTCTCGCCGTTGGAACTGACGACGATAGCCGGTATCCGGCTTATGCCGTCCTCTGCGGCTCGCTGCTGGTCGGAGTAGAAGTCCACCACGTCCAGGTCCAGCCTCGGCGACAGCTCGCACACCTCCTCCAGCAACTGCTGAGCCGGCGTGCAGGTCTGGCACTCCCGTCCCGGGATGTACAGCCCGCCCATATCGTTCTTGGAGTAGAGAGTCAGCCTCACGTCGCCCTTCAGTTCGAGGTCGAACTTGGACTTTACGGCGTCCCTGTCCTGCTGTCGAAGTATCGGCATCACAAAATCCCTCTATAGTATTGTACCAGCCGGGTCGCGCTCGCCCCACCAAATCCTCCCATCCGCCTTCGCGGCTTTCCGCCCTGACTACTGCTCGTCTCCCAGTGACCGCCACGAGTGCGCGAGCCGCTGGCACATCGTGAACAGCGTCAGCGCCGCGATCGCCCCCAACGCCGCCAGCGCGGCAGCCGCGTACCAGTGCCCGGCAATCAGCCCGATTCCCAGCACGACCACGCGCTCTGGCCGCTGCATCAAGCCCACCTTGCACTCTATGCCCAGACCCTCGGACCGCGCCCTGAGGTAGCTAACCATGAGCGACCCTACGAGGGCCGCGTACACAAGCGCCGCGCCCCACTCTGGACCTTGCTGTGTGTAATGCAGGAGTAGTCCCAGCAACACCAGCGCCTCGGCCAGACGGTCGACCACCGAATCGAGCAGCGCCCCGAACCGGGTGGCCTTCCCCGTGCTCCGCGCCAGCGCGCCGTCCAGCATGTCGAACGCGCCCGACGCCAGTAGCACGACCCCGCCGGCCAGCAGGTTGCCGGTGGCGATGAGGTACGCGCTCGCCCCGGCTATCGCGAGTCCGAGCAGAGTTACGGCGTTAGGTCCCACGCCGACGCGAGACAGGGCGGCCGCTGCCGGAAGCTCGAAGTAGCGCGATATGGCCTTGCGGGCGACGTCCCGTTTCATGCGAAGCGGCTCACAGGCGGCCCGCTACCGGGCGTCCCTTGGGACTGGGCGGACATCCACTAACGGACCACCGCCGGCTGGCGTGACTCTATCAATGCCTCGTAGTAGTCCATCACCTTGCCGGCCACTATCTCCCACCTGTACTCGTTGGCCTTCTTCCGTCCGCGGTCGGCGAGCGTCGCGCGAGTCCCCGGGTCGTGGAGCAAGGACGAAATGGCGTCCGCGAGCGCGTCGTCTTTCTTGGGCGGCACCAGCAAGCCTTCCTCGCCATGGGTTATAACGCTCGCGTAGCCGTCGATGTTAGTGGCTACCACCGGCTTGCCCGAGGCCATGGCCTCCAGTAGCACGATTCCGAAGCTCTCCCTGCCCGTGGCTGGGGAGCAGAATATGTCCGCCGACTTGAAGTACCTGACTTTGTCCTCGTCTGACACCCGGCCAAGAAACTCCACGTCCTTCAGGTTACGCTCGCCCATGATCCGGTACGAGTCCTCGTCGGGAGTGCCGGCTCCCACCACCAGCAGCCGCAGGTTCGGCCAGTCCCACTTCAGTCTGCTGAACGCGCCGAGCAGGTACTTCAGCCCCTTGCGCTTTTCCAGTCGGCCCACGAACAGAAGGTTTATCATGCCGTCTCGCAGGTGGGGGAAAGGCTCGGCACCGGCGAATTCGTCGACGTCGATGCCGTTCGGGATGATGCGATACTCGGCCGGGAAGTGGCCGTTGATGTACCGATACGCTGGAACCGATACCGCAATCCGCCCCTGCAGTTTACGGAAGTGCCGCCTCACCACGCGCTTCACGCCCACGTGGTAGAGCCATGTGCCCTGGAAGGAATGGAACGTACCCACGTTGGGCGTGCCCATGGTAACCGTCTGGCTCAGCACGTTGAGCGGCACGAACCCTGAGAAAGGCTCGTGCAGGTGCACTACGTCGAACTTCTCACGCTGGAGCATTTCCTTGATACGAGGTTGCAGCCAGACGGAAAAAGAGACCCGCGCGATGGACCCACCGCTGGGAACCGGCACGGGCCTGCCCATGGGGATGAAGTCCTCGTCCTCGATGGACTGCGGGGCCGAACACGGCGCTATCACGCGCACGCTGTGGCCCCACTCGCGGAACTGCCCGGCAAGCTTGTTGATGTGGACCGAGACGCCGCCCGGGACGGCGTGGTCGTAGGGCGATACGAATGCGATCTTCATACGCCGCGGCCCGCGTCCGTCGTCATAGGCCGGTTCTCCCTGGTGTCCATGTTGGCGGGACTGTTGGTGAATCTGCCTGCCGGCTGGCGCCTACGGCCCGGATGGCGCCGCGGATGTACTCCCTGAAAAAGCTCACCCTGCGCAGAAGCTCGGCGACGCCGATTTTAGCATCTACACCCCGGCGATTCAACCCGAACGGCCGCCTCGCCGTCGGCGCGAGCCACGCCGGTCGCTACCCGCACGAGGCCGGCGCAGGATCGCTTCGCCGAGACTTGGGAGCAGCGTCCTCGTCTGGTAACATACCCTCCCGGTGGGGGTCGGAGCCGTAAGCTCCACCCTCGAACACGTAAACACGCGAATGCCGAATACGGCTGGTGCAATGTCGATGCTTTGGAACAGCTCCCGCGAGGAGGTCTACCGCGCCGAGTGGGTGGTACCCGGCGTCCTCGCCCGCTCCCAGCGTCCCGGATACCCCGTGGACCGGCCCGCCGCGGGCAGCGTAGCCGCCTGGGCGGAGCGCGTGCGCGAGATGGGCGTCCGTGGCATTCTGTGCATCCTCGACGAGCCCCAGCTTGCCCACTACGACGAGCTCGGCCTGGACGGCGGCGGCCTGCTCGACTTCTACCGCTCGCAGGGGTTCGCGGTGAGCCACGTGGCCGCCGACGACCACAAGCTACCGCCTCTCTCCCATGACGAGCTAGACCAGGTCTGGCGCGCGTTTCAGCGGCTCAAGCGGCCCGTGCTGGTGCATTGCAGCGCGGGACGCGACCGCACCGGCGCCGCCCTTCAGCACATTCTCGCCCGGCTCGGCGACGACGCTTGACGCTGACAACTCCCCGCCGTTCTGCTATAATTTCGTGACCCCGAGGTGGAGCCGCCAAGCACCGGCGGACGTGCCGAAGTGGCGGAACGGCAGACGCGCTACGTTCAGGGCGTAGTACCCGCAAGGGTGTGTGGGTTCAAATCCCTCCTTCGGCACCAACCCTTTGCCACCGGATGTAAAGTTGCGTGCGCTTGTAGCTCAGTGGATAGAGCGCAGCCCTGCGGAGGCTGAGGCCGTGGGTTCGAGTCCCGCCAAGCGCGCTTCCCCCACGACGCGGACGCCGTGGGGGGCGCGGCGCAGGAGAGGGAGGCGACACGCCTCGGCCGGTACTGGGGCGATTAGCTCAGGCGGTTAGAGCGTCTGTCTTACACACAGAAGGTCTGAGGTTCAAGTCCTCAATCGCCCACCATTTCATACCTGAAGACTGCCGAGACTCAAACTTTCTTCGTGTGGCATCCGACTGAGACGCGTTGGGCCTTCGAGCCCTCACGTGGCCCCACTTTGTCGGGCTCATCTGGACGATTGACAGAACCGCTGAACCCCTCTTTGGACTGAAGGCGGTATCGACCAACCGACCGCAGTGGTAGTCGTCGTTGCGTGCAATTGGCGGCAGTCCATCTACTCATGCCCGTCAGTCAACTTCTTCAATGTTGTACCCCAGATCTCTGGCCCGTCGATAGTCCGCCTCAGCGCCCTCTGCATCCCCCATCAACTCGTGAACCAACCCACGGCCATAGATGTATCGCCCGCCCGTGGGGTCGATTTCACTGGCTGCATTGAAGTCTGACAACGCCAGTTTCAATTCTCCACTGAACAGGTGAGCGTTGGCGCGCGTGAAGTAGGCTATGGGATCATCAGAACTGAGATTCAGTGCCTTGCTACAGTCCGAGATCGCTTGCTCGTAATTTGCCTTGGCGAGGTGGGCGTCCGCACGAAACCGGTAGGCAAGCGGCTCTCGGGGACTAAGCCGAATCGTAGCGTCGTAATCGGCGATTGCCCGGTCAGGGTCACCCTTACTACGATAGGCTGCTCCTCGGCCCAAGTGGGCCGCCGCACTCTTGGGGTCGAGCTGTAGTGCGGCTCCAAAATCTGCGATTGCCTTGTCGTATTCTCCCTTGTACCGATGACAATCGGCTCGGACCCGGTAGGCATCGGCATGTTCGGGATCGAGACGGATGGCTTCGTACATGTCGGCAAGCGCGTGGTCCAAGTTGTCTTGCTCGCCATAGGCCTGTGCCCGGTGGTAGTAGGCTTTGGCATCGTCAGGTCTGAGCCGGATGAACTCGCTCATGTCAGCGATCACCCGGTCCCACTGACTCTGGTTTGCCAACAGAATGCCCCGAAACATATAGGCACCTGCGTGGTCGGGGTCCAACCGTATGGCGGTGTCAACGTCTGCAATGGCCAGGTCATCCCGTTCCCTAGCGAAATGCGACACTCCTCTGGTGAAGTAGGCGTCGGCGTCGGCGGGGTTAAGTTTGATGACAGCGTCCATGACGGCGATCTTCCGGTCATGCTTGGCCGTATCAGCTTGGTCCTGATCCTTCTGTCCGAACTCCCGCAGCAGTTCCCAAAATTCGAGCGTACCTTCGTCCGCTCCAAAATGCCTGGCCCTTCGCAAATACCGCCTGTGCTTTTCGTGGTCGCCGACCAGCAAGGCGATCTCCGATGCTGCCAGTAAGGCGGAGGTCTCCTCAGGGTCCAGTTCGAGTGACGCCTCGAACGCTGCCAGAGCTTCGGGTAGCTGACCTAGCTTCCAGCAAGCAGTCCCCAACGTGCTGTGGTAACGGGAATCCAGAGGGCCACATTCGGGATTGACGTTTCGCAGGTGTTCTACCGCTTCCACTGACCTGCCGGTATGGTGCAGCGTCGAGCCGATTTCAGTCCAAGGGACGATCCAGGTGGGGTCCAGCTTCGCCGCTATCCATAACGCACTCAGGCCCTCATCAACAAGAGCCGTATCTCCCCGCCCGATGCCGATTCCGGTTTTCACTGACCCCAGCGTGAAGTGGTTCGCCGGGTCCAACGGATCGAGCCGAGCCGCTATCTCAACTTCGGCCAGGGCTTCATGGAGTCTTCCTTGCATCTGGAATTCCTGGGAGCGCCGGTAATGGGCATAAGCATCGGGGTTCCTGACCTCCCAGTTCTCAAGTAAGCGTCCTTCTGTCTTCTTGATGCGGTCATCCACCTCAGCAAGGTGGACGCCCAGATTTACTGAGAGGACTCTTCGTATCCAGTCGATTCCAAAGGGCCGTAGGTCCTCCCGCCATTCGTCATCCCGTTCCTGCTCAATGAGTGCCGACAGCAGGGGTTCCGCAAGCCGGGAGCCGACTCCCCAGTCTGCCAGGACAGTGAGGTCTTCGGCCCGGTTCTCGGCAGGCAACCGGTCGTCAATTGCGCGATAGGTTGATTCAGCGTACCGGTGCAATCGTCCGATGGCGTCGTCTACGGCCTGAGAGCCTATATGCTCGGACAACAGCGCTGCGACGTCGCTGACCCAGTAGAGGGCCCGTAGTTCCAGGGCGATGTCTGATGTCATTGAGCCCTCAGTATTGTTAGCCATCACCTCGGCTGTTCTTGCCAGGTTGTGGTCAGTTGGTCGCGTCCCCTTGTACATCCAGGAATCCACGGTGTGATCATCAACGTTGACCTTCGCCGCGAGATCTTCCAGAGTGAGCCCAGCCTGTCGGCGCTTCTCATTGAGATACTCCCCTCGACCCTTATGGTCAATGTGACGGAGGAACTCCAGAGCAGACGGAGACGACCCGGCAAGATGCAGGTGAGCGGCCACCCTGAAAGCCAGGTCGACCACCGCAAGTCTTACATATGCCTCCCAGACCTTCGATAGGTTTCCGGGCAGGACGCCAATAGTTCTTCGCCGTAGGAACGACCGCGTCAGGTCCCAATGATCTGCGTGCCATTGCAACATCGAGGCCAATATGGGCGCCGACTTGTAGTTGGCCTCCCTTTCTTGTGGCGACTCGACGAATCCGGAGTCTGTTAGCACTTGGGCTATCGCCCCAATGATCTCTTCCCTTGTGGAATCCTTCACCAACCGTTCAGGGTCGCCAGTGAAGTACCGGCGTGCCGTTCTGTTCTGGAGCAGGTGATGCTTGATACCCAGTCTTGAGACCAGGGCTCCCAGTATCTGTCCACTAGTGGGAAGGCGGGGGTTCACCTCGCGTTCAGCCATGTCATCCTCGCGCTTTTCGCCAATCGTAGAGGCCATCCCGTAAGAGGAACTTGTCAGGGTCAACCGACACTTCCCTCAGTGCGGCGTCGACACCAACCTCGTTAATGGGACGGCTGTAGACGTGGGTACCGGCCACATTGTCGAAGAAGCGTCCAGCCGGGTCGACCATCACGTAGCTACCGGTCATCATGTCATTGTTCTCCGGCACCACCACGATGCCCATAGACTCAACGTATCGATTGCGTGCCACGTATTGAGCGAACTCCTCGTCTGTGATCACAAGGTTGTCAACCAGGCCATCATTCTGGCCCCTGACCGGGAGGACCTGAAACAGTTTCCACCGTTCCGGCCGGGCATTGGCTATGAACTCTCCTAGGTCCTCGTTATAGTTGGTCCGGGTCACCACGGTGTTTATCTTCAAGCGAATGTCGCGCTGCTTTAGCATGTCCGTGACACTCAGGTAGTCATCCGCGCTCATGGGACCGGCCCGCGTCGTTCTCCCTATGGATTTCAGCTTCTCCGGGTCTACGGTGTCAATACTCACCGCCACCCAGTCCAGACAACCGTCTACTCGGTCCAGCCATTCCTGGGTGACGCAACTGCCATTGGTGACCACGGAAGTGGTGAGCTCCAATTCCTTGGCCCTCCATAGCAGGTCAGTTAGCCACGGACAAAGGATGGGCTCCCCTCCAGCAAAATTGATCTTTTCGAACCCCGCATTAGCGAGGGCCTCCACGACCGCAAGAGATTCCTTGGGGGACAGATGTCCCTTGGGCAGGTCGTTTCGACCGACATCCTGAAATGTGGCGAAGCAGAATCTGCACTTCATATTGCAGGGCTTCCACAGGTGGAAGTTGACTGAAGGGACTTGCGTTGAAATGTTCATGAGACCTCACGATGCTCTAGTCGCAGCGGAACTGCCTCGGTAAACATCGTAGGACCCTTGATGTGAGCCGTCAGCCCCAGTCACGTGGACAAAAGACTGTCTGGGGAGGCTACACAAGGGCGAAATCATACCGAAGAGTTCGCAGTACAGTCCCCTCTAGTCCACCATTCCAGACTTCCTGTCCGACCCGTCGACGAGAACTTTGGCGCGTCGCGCTAGTAGCTGCGGAACAACTCGCCCCATCCGGTTCGCATAGCTTCGCGCACCCGCCGCCTGCCCTTGAATCGCAGCCAGTAACCGTTGTGGTAGACGTTCGATCCGGTGATGGCGAGATTGACCAGCGGCGACCTGAGCAGCAGATTCTCCAACCGCTTCAGCGGCCCCCAGTACACGAGCTTCTGGAACCGGCTCGCGAACGTGTTCTCCGACCCGGTGAATTGCCAGTCCACGCTCGTGATGTCCTCGCCCGCGATGGCGATATCCGACACCTCGCCGCATCCCAGGCCCGCCTCATGCGCCAGCCGAATGAACCCTATCGACATCGGGTCGAAGCCCATCATCCTGGCGGCTACGGCGTCTATCGCCACCTGGTCCGCGCTAGCCAGGATCACGTTCTTGGCGTGCCACCGCATCGCCCTGGGTCCGGGTCCGTCCCCCGCGAACGTGCCGTCCGTCACCGCGAATATGCCCGGGTGTATCTCCTGCTGGATACGCAGAAGGTCCACCAGCGTCTCGTGGATGACCGAGTGGGTCCAGTGCCGGTTGTGGTTCAGAAGCCCGCCGAAGGCGTTCTTCATCGCCCCGGTAATGGTGGTGAACACGTGCGTCTTCATCGTGGGCAGATGGACGATGTTCTTGCCCGGCAACGCCTCGGGAATTCGGAATCCGCGCGGGTACACCTTGTCCAGCGCCAGCATGGGCGAGCTTGGAGCGAAGTCCACCCAGCGCGCCTCCTCCAGGTGCAGGCTCTCCAGCCCATACCGGTCCTCGACCGCCTGGTGCTTGTTTTTCACCGCGCCCTCGCGCGCATCCACCACCACCGTTCCGTTGTGCGTGGGAATCAGGTCGCGGTATCCGTCCGCACGCAGCGCGCGGACCACGCCCTCCAACTGCCACGGCGTAGTGGAGCAGGCGGGATAGTAGTGCTGCCACGAAATGTTGACCTTGAGCAGCGTGGGCAGGTCTTTCGGCAGGCTGTTCTCGTAGCCGGCCAGGCGCATGGCGCGCCCAACGTCGTCCAGCACCGTTTCGGGCGAGGTGTAGACCACCGCCACCGTGGGCCTGGTTCGCGGACCCGACCGCTTCGCCGGATCGACGTATGCCTGCGTTGTGGAAGCCATCGTCGCCCCCTCACAAAATTGGACTCGAGAGTCGCCGCAGGGCGGCGCGCGCCTCGAGTAAAACACACAGCTATTGAGATGATTATAGAATCTTCGCCGGGTTCAGTCTACGCCACCGCAATGCGCATCTGAGACCGCCAGAAGCTGTCGCGCAAGTTGCGCCGCCCGTCAGCCTATGCTAGAATGCGCCGCGGTCGCATAGCTGTTACCATGGCAAACCCGCAACGCTCGTGGACCTTGGTGATGAGATGACGGCTTGAACCTATATCTATCCGGGAGGATGTCACCAGATGGTCTTCGAAGACAGGACGCTCGTTTGCGTGGAATGCGGAGATTCGTTCACATTCAGCGTGGACGACCAGCAGTACCACCAAGAAAAGGGCTACACGAACGAGCCAAAGCGATGCGCGCCCTGCAGGCAGTCGCGACGCGCCGAGCGCCGGTACGGCGACAATTTCGGCGGCGGTGGGTTTGGCGGCGGGAACTTCGGTCCCCGCCAGATGTACCCGGTCACCTGCGCCCAGTGCGGCAACGACGCCGAGGTCCCATTCCGACCTCGCGGCGACAGGCCCGTCTACTGTAACGACTGCTACAGGCAGCAGCGCGACTTCCAGCGCAGGTCATACCGCTAAGCCCACGGCCCGTTACAGGGGCCAGGCGAGGCTCGTCCGCGGCGCAACCAGCACCACATAGCGGACCATACACGGCCCTGCCGGCAACGACGCCGGCGGGCCAAGGAGTTGCATGGCTAAGAAAGAGGCCATAGAGGTCGAAGGCACTGTCACGGAGGCGTTGCCCAACGCCAACTTCCGGGTCGAGTTGCCCAACGAGCACAAGGTTCTCGCCTACGCCTCGGGCAAGATGCGGCGCTACTTCATCCGCATCCTGCCCGGCGATCGCGTGTTGGTGGAACTCTCGCCTTACGATCTCACCCGCGGCCGCATCACGTACCGCTTCAAGTAAGCCCGGGCTGACGGACGTCACCCCGACAGGGGGAGCTGCCCAGCCCCTGCTACACCAGCGCGCCCAACTCGATCACCCCGACCCCATCTTGCGTGGTCACGCGCGTCCCGTACTTCTCGCACAGCCGCGCCGCCGTCTGTAACGTTCGCTCCGCAGACTCGCTGCTGGCCATGACCGGGCGGCCGCGCTGCGAGCGCGGCGTTCCGTACCCCAGCTCGATGGGATGCAGGACTATCCCGCTCGCGCCGTTCCGGCTCAGCCGCAGTTCCGCGACCACGCTCTCCCAGTAGATGGCGTTGGCCGTGAACCCTCGCGTATCGTCCTGCGACCTGAAGTCGTAGAAGTCCGCGGGCGTGGCCTTACTATCCAGGCCCGCCGCCTCGTAGAGGTCCACCGGCAATCGCGGCACCACCTCGTTCTGGAACATGAGGTTGCCCAAGCTGTAGAAGATGGGCCGGTTCCCGTAGATCTCGATCCCTCGCAGAAAGTGAGGGCCGTGGCCGAACACGGCGTCCGCTCCCTCGTCCACGCACCTTCTCGCGAATGTCTGTATGAACTCCGCCGGATCCTCTTCAGTCGCGCCGAACTCGTGGGTGTGTATGCTCATAAACACCCAGTCCGCCTGCCGACGCGCCTCCCGCACCCATCTCAGTATGCTCTCCATGTCCCGCTCGTTCGGCGACGTCCGCACCGCAAAGCCGTCGCCGCGCGCGAAGGAATGGCCCAGCGTCCGCAGCCTGTCCGGTTCGTCGCCACCGCCGCCACCGAAGCCCATCTCGGCCTGCCTGGCGCGCCGTTCCGCGAAACCGAGCGCCTCGTCCAGACGCTGCAGCTCCTCGAACGCGCGCGAGTCGACGACGTGCTCCGCCGTCCACCCCAGGGCGCTCACGCCGGGCCGGCCGTGCAGGTCGTGCCGCTGCTCCCCGGCGGGCGATGCGGGATCGAACGTCGAGGTGCACGACAGCAGCGCCACGCGCCCCGCCGGGCACTCCACGTACACCGGCGCCCTGGCGTCGCTCAGGTTGCGGCCGATGCCGGAAAAGGCCAATCCCGACCTCTCCAGGTTCAGCAGCGTGGTCATCAGACCGCCCTCGCCGTAGTCGTAGCAGTGGTTATTGGCGCACGACACCATCGTTATGCCCGCCCACTGCAGATCGTCCAGCAGGTCGGGGTCGGCCGCGGTCCATATGCCCCCCGAGGCCGCGGCGGGCGCCGGCTCGAAGCGATGTATCTGCATCTCGAGGTTCGTGAACGCCGCGTCCGCCTCTCTCAGCAGGTCGACCAGCGCCAGGAAGTTGTTCTCTCTGAACGGGGCCAGCGGTCTTGCGATCATGCTGTCGCCCGTGGCCGCCACCACGATCTCGCCTCGCTGCGCTTCGTACACCTCGCACCTCCTTCGCCGTTCGCTTCCGGGCGGGCGTCCGGCGTCCGGCATCATACCACACGCGCCCGCGCTTGCCCGCTCTCCGCGCCTGCGCTAAGCTAGGGCCTCCGGACCAACCATAATGCGCAGGAGGACGGACCATGAACGGAGCGAACGCCATAGCCGAGGTGTTGAGGCGCGAGGGCACGGAGTTCCTGGCGTGCTTTCCCGCGCAGCCCCTGATAGAGGCCTGCGCCCAGGCCGGCATCCGCCCAATCCTGTGCAGGCAGGAGCGCGTAGGCATGGCAATCGCCGACGGCTTCAGCCGCACCAGCGGCGGCAAACGACTCGGCGTGTTCGCCATGCAGCAGGGGCCCGGCTCCGAGAACGCATTCCCCGGCGCGGCCCAGGCGTTCGCCGACAACGTGCCCGTTCTGCTCATCCCCGGCGGCGAGCCGACCTCCCGCTCGTTCACGCCTCCCGGATTCAGCGCCACGGACAACTACCGCAGCGTCACCAAGTGGCTGGCGGAGATCAGCGACGTAGAGCGCGTGCCGGAGTTGATGCGGCGAGCGTTCCACCATCTGCGCAGCGGCAAGCCAGGCCCCGTGCTGTTGGAGGTCGCCCGCGACGTGTGGGATCAGGAGCTCGCCGGAGAGCTCGACTACGCGCCGGTCAGGGCGAGCAGGTCGGCGCCGTGCCCGGAAGAGACCGCCGAGGTGGCCAAGGTGCTGATGAACGCCGAGAGGCCCGTAATCCACGCGGGCCAGGGCGTGCTGTACTCGGACGCCTCGGACGAACTGGAGCGACTGGCGGAGCTGCTCCAGGCGCCGGTGATGACCACGATGCCGGGGAAGAGCGCCTTCCCGGAGAACCACCCGCTTTCGCTCGGCGCGTCCGCAGTCTCCACAACCAAGCCCATCGCGCACTTCCTCGCCCGCGCCGACGTCGTCCTGGGCGTGGGGTGCAGCTTCACCCAGACCAGCTACGGCAGGGCGATTCCGTCCGGCAAGGTCATCATCCACGCCACTAACGACCCCGCGGACGTGAACAAGGACATTCGCGCCGACTACGCCCTCATCGGCGACGCCAGGCTGGTGCTGCGCGCGCTGATAGACGAGGTGGAGAGCCGGACGAACGGGGCCGGGCTGCGCAACGAGCGTGACATCGGGCCGGAGGTGCGGGCCGTCAAGGATGAGTGGCTGGAGGAGTGGATGCCGCAGCTAACGTCCGACGAGGAGCCGATCAACCAGTACCGCATCATCTGGGACCTTATGCACAACGTGGACCGCGCCAACACCATCGTCACCCACGACGCGGGCAGCCCGCGAGACCAGATGACGCCCTTTTGGGAGACGACCACCCCCCGCAGCTACATGGGTTGGGGCAAGACCACGCAGCTTGGTTACGGGCTGGGCATCACCATGGGCGCCAAGCTCGCCGAGCCGGACAAGCTGTGCGTGAACGTGATGGGCGACGCGGCCATAGGCATGGTGGGCATGGACCTGGAGACCGCGGCCAGAAACCGCATCGGCATCCTGACGATAGTGTGGAACAACGGCGTGATGGCCATCGAGCGCGCGGGCATGCCCTTCGCCATCGAGAACTACGCCTCGCACACGCTGGGCGGCAACTACGGAGAGGTCGCGCGGGCGCTGGGCGGCTGGGGGGTGCGGGTCACAAAGCCCGCGGAGTTCGTTCCCGCGCTCAAGGAGGCGGTGGAGGTGACCAAGACGGGGCAGCCCGCGCTCATCGAGTGCATCGTCAAAGAGGGCTTCGACTTTTCGCGCTACCCGTAGCTTGTGCCGAGCGGCTAAGGCGCGGCGGATGCGAGGTCTTCGACCCAGGGGAGTAGCTGGGACTCGGTGAGGGCGCCCACCCAGCGGCGCTTGACTACGCCGTCGGCGCCTATGAAGAACGTGACGGGCAGGCCGACCACGCCGTAGGCGACGGTGATCTCGCCGTCCGCGTCGAGGCCGTTGGGGAAGGTCAGGCCGAACTCCTCGATGTACGCGAGGGCGTCCTCCTCGGTGTCCTGGGTGTCGACGCCCACGAACAGGACGCCACGGTCAGCGTACTGCCTCCAGGTGCGCTCAAGCAGCGGCGACTCCTCGCGGCAGGGCGGACACCAGGACGCCCAGAAGTTGAGCACCACGGGTTGTCCGAGTTCGGGGCCGAAGCTCAGCTCGCCGCCGCCGTACAGGTCCATGGCGAAAGCGGGCGCGGGCTTGCCGACGCGGGTCGCGCCGCTCTGGCCGGTCGGCGCGGTCCGGTTGGCCATGCCGTAGGCCAGCACCGCCACGAGCGCCAGGATAAGCGCGGCCCCCAGCGCCAGGCCGGCCAGCCGGGGCCAGGCGCGGCCTGCGGAGGGCGGGGCTTCGTTACCGCTCTCGATCAACGGCGTCAGCCCGCCGTCGCTTCGCCCGCGGCCAGCAGCGGACGCTCCTCGGCCGGCTGCGCCCCGGACCGCTCCAGCGGCCGGAACACCTTCCAGTAGATGAGCGTGGCCACCAGGTAGAACGTGGCCATGATGATGAACGGCGTGGTGTAGTCGCCCGAGTCCAGCAGTCTCGCGCCCAGCCAGACCGCACCGGAGGAGACGGCGGCGCCGACGGCTATCTCTATGCCGGTGCCGGTGGCCCGCTCGCGCGGCTCCAGCACCTCCATGTTGAAGGCGTCGTCCAGAGGGCGGCTCATGCGGAAGGTGGCCACGCGCCCCACGTGGGACGCGCCCGCCAGCACGATGAGCAGCGCGCCCTGGCCCAGCGCGAGCGGCAGGAAGCCCATGGCCAGGATGAACGGCAGCGACAGCACGCGCATCAGCGCGATGGCGTCCACCTTGAGCATTCGCGCGGCGACCAGCGGCACGAACAGCGTGGCCGTCGCGAGCGAAAGCTCGCCCGCCGCGAACACCACCCCGATCTCGCCCTCGCCGGCGTGGATGTGGCCCTCGTGGAAGACCACGTTCAGCAGCGGGGCCACCGCCGCCGTGCCCACGGCCAGCAGGCCGCTGGTCAGCACGAAGTAGGCGATGCGGCGCGGGTGGCGGATGTCGGCGAAGAGGCCGGCGAACAGGTTGGGGGCGCGCCTGACGCGCTGCGTCTGCCGCTCGGGCTGCTCC
Source organism: Dehalococcoidia bacterium (assembly GCA_965204815.1). Lineage (GTDB taxonomy): Bacteria > Chloroflexota > Dehalococcoidia > Lucifugimonadales > CATOSD01 > CATOSD01. The sequence continues at coordinate 1,272,555 of OZ242014.1, read as the reverse complement.
TCGGCCTCGATGGAGCGGAGCATCAGCGCGGGCACCAGCGACACGAACCACAGCGACAGCCCGGCGTAGGAGGCGTAGCGGTACGCGGCGACGGCGCCGATGTCGTCGATGAAGAGGGCGGGCACCATGCCGGCGATCAGCGCGCCGGCCATCGCCGAGAGCGTGCGGAAGCTGCCGGCCACCGAGAAGAGGTGGACGCGCTCACTCTTCTTGCTGTTCTCCATCATGAAGGCGGCTTCGGAGGTGTGGTGAAGGTTGCCGAAGAAGGCGCCGAGCGCGGGACCCCACAGCAGAATCAGCTCGCTCTGGGTGCTGATCATCACCAGGCCGATCACCGCGCCTATGCCGTCGCCCAGGATGAATGACGCCTTGCGGCCGATGCGGTCGGAGACGATTCCGGCGGGCATGGCGGTCAGGGCGCTGGCGATGAAGCCTATCATCAGGCGTAGGCCGATGAAGGTGATGTCGAATCCGACGGCGAGCAGGTAGAGGTTGAAGAGGACGGTGAACGAGCCGTGGATCATGTCCATGCCGATGACGTGCAGGACGTACAGGTTGGCGTTGCGGCTGAACTCGCGCGTCTTGGCCATGTAGTCGCGCGCGTAGGTCTGCGCCGACCGGGTTATAGTCGAGGCGTGGGTGATGTTTGCCATGGGAGCGCCTCCTCGCCTGCGGCGCGCACTGCCGGCGAGCGGGGCCGGCCGGAGCGCGGCGCCCTTGGAGCGGGAGATGGGAATCGAACCCACGTGGCGTGCTTGGAAGGCACGGGCTCTACCATTGAGCTACTCCCGCGCAAGTCCAGCATAGCGGGGAACCCGCCCGCTAGTCAATCCGCGGCCTGTGCTGTGGGCTGCTGCCACCTTGAAACTTCGCAAGAACTGTTCCATTTCGTTCCGTATTGTTCCGGTCCCTAGCTGGAAGGCCTGTCCCTTGTTTACCGAATGTCCCGCCGGTTGTCGCGAAATGCGGGTTGATTGCAACGAATCGCCGTGAAACGTGACGGCTGTGGGACAGCCGTCGGCGATGCCGGAAGGGGCGACGGAGACCGGCGAATGGCGGTGTTGGTGTGTCATGGGGCTAGAGTAGCACGGATGTGCGAGGGCGTCAAGTGGGCGTGGCGTGTAGATTGGGCTTCTGGTTGGCCCGTCCTCTCCCTGAATGGTAGGATCGGGGGTGTATGAGTACGCCTATTGAAGGGGGACGTATGAGGGACACAGACACATCGGCGCCCACGCAGTCGCCCAGGCCCATCGCTCTGACCCGCCCGATGGAAGAGATCGCCCGTTTGGGCGACGAAATCTACGAGCGTGACGTCAGGAGGCAGGTCGAGACGGCCCATCACGGGGAGATCGTCTCCATCGACGTGGACAGCGGCAGTTGGGCCGTCGGAGACGATATTCTCGAAGCGGTGGACCGTCTGCGGGCGCAGCGCCCGGAAGCCATCGACGTCTGGTCCCTGCGGGTAGGCTACCGTGCGATTCACAAGTTCGGCGGCAGGTCGTTGGGGAATGTCCAGTGATCCTGGGGGCGGTGAACGACGCCTATGAAGCCGTCATATCCCTCACGGTGCAAGGCCCATCGGGGCAGTCAAGGGAAGTCGAGGCCGTGATAGACACCGGGTTCACCGGGTTTCTATCGTTGCCATCGGCATTGGCGACGGAGCTGGGATTGCCCTTCCTGACCAACGAATCGGCATTTCTGGCCGATGGCAACTTGGTGAGGTTCAGCGTCCACGACGCCACGGCCCTTTGGGACGGCCAGCCCAGGCGGGTCTATGTCCACCTTTCCGACGCTACGCCTCTCATAGGCATGCGGATGCTTGGCGGCCATGACATGAACATCCAGGTCTGAGCCGGTGGCCGCGTCGCTATCCAAGTTGGACAGTAGCCGAGCTCCTTCCTTACTATCGAGTGGCGCCGCTTCCCATACATGTACACAGCCCGGCGTACGCTCTGCCAACCCCGGTGGCCCGCCTTGGATAGGCCATTCCTCGGGGTCTGACTTTTCCTATGCGTGGATCTGACGGTGTGAGCCACAGCAGCCCGTACGCCGCCTGAACCCTGCGTTATTGACCCTCCAGCCATGTGGCATCATTGCGGGCGGTCGCCGCTTGCAACGTGTTGCCAATAGGTGGCGAATTTCGTACAATTGAGCGACACATCCTTAACCTCGGGAGCGCCAGATGGCCACTAACGACTCGAAATACCGGCTCGGGCTGGACATGGGCACGAACTCCATCGGCTGGGCTGCGGTGCTGCTGGACGACACCGGCGAGTCCTGCGGGCTGCTGGACCTGGGCGTGCGCATCTTCCCGGATGGGCGCGACGAGCAGAGCAAGCAGTCCAACGCCGTGGACCGCCGTGTAGCGCGCGGTCAGCGGCGGCGGCGGGACCGCTACAAGTCGCGTCGCAATGAGTTGATGGCTGCGCTCGTGGAGTGCGGCCTGATGCCTGAGGACGAGGCGGAGCGTAAGTGCTTGGAGGGTATGGACCCGTACAAGCTGCGGGCGCTGGCGCTGGACGGGCCGCTGGAGCCTTTCGAGCTGGGGCGCGCGCTATTTCACCTGAACCAGCGGCGGGGGTTCAAGTCGAACCGGAAGATGGGCGGAGACGAGAAAGAAGACGGCATAGTGAAGGCCGCCATAGGCAAACTGCGGCAGCAGATAGATGAGAGCAAGGCACGAACGCTTGGCGAGTACCTGCACTGCCGCCTAAAGGAAGGCAAAGCTGTCCGCGCCCGGCCTGAGACCGGCCTGCGCGCGGACAGGGCGATGTACGAGACGGAGTTCGAACAGATTCGAGCGGCGCAGGAACGGCATCATGCTCTGGAGGCTGAACAGTGGGAAGAGTTGCGCCGCATCATCTTCTACCAGCAGGACCTGCGTCCGGTTGAGCCGGGCTGGTGCCAGTTCGAGGATGGCGAACATCGCGCGCCGAGGGCCCTACCCGTCTTTCAGGAGTTCCGCATACTACAGGAGGTGAACAACCTTCGGGTCAGCAGCGGCACTGAGCCTGAGCGGTCTCTGAACGAAGGCGAGCGGGGGTATGCGCTACACCGGTTGCGCGAAGGCAAGAGCATCACTCTCAGTAAACCAACGGGCTTGCTCAGGATGCTCGAGTTCAACCTAGCCGCTGGCGGGCGCAAGGCCATAAGGGGTGATGAGACGGCTGCCAAACTTGCCTCAACAGGCCAGCCAGCGAAGGGGAACAGGCCCGCCAAACCCGCGCTGTTCGGCAAGCGATGGCTTGAGATGCCACTGGACGAGCGCGACGAAATCGTCCATTTCCTGTTGGACACCGAAGAGCCGGAGCAAGTCAAGGAGAAGGCTATCGCGGAATGGGGGCTAAGCCCAGAGCAGGCCGACGCCGTGGCCAATGTCGCGCTGCCGCCGGGCTACGGCAACCTGAGCGAAAAGGCTATTCGCAAGATTCTGCCGCACTTGCGGAAGGGACTGGTGTTTTCCGACGCGGTGGTGGCCGCCGGCTACGCGCACCATTCGGACTTTCGAAATGAAGAGGCCCACGACGAATTGCCCTACTACGGAGAGGTTCTGCCAAGGGACGCCGTGGGCGCCGACCCGACGAAGGATCCCGAAAGGCACGGGGAGGCGGCGCACTACGGGCGCATCGCCAACCCCACAGTCCACATCGGCCTGGGCCAGTTGCGGCGCGTCGTGAACGGACTGATAGAGGCTTACGGCAAGCCGGAGGAGATCGTCGTCGAGCTTGCCCGAGAATTGAAGATGAACAAAGAGGACAAGCAGAATCTGAGCCATCAGCAGCGCGAGGGCCGCGAACGCAACGAGTACTATAGAAAGGAGCTTGGCGAAGAGGCGTTGGAGAATGCGCCGGACGCCCTCCGTAAACTGCGTCTGTGGGAAGAGCAAGGGCCACTCCATGCTCGAGTTTGCCCCTACACGGGCCGCACACTGTCCCTTGGCATGGTGATGTCGGCGGCAACCGAGGTGGACCACATCCTGCCTCACTCTCGAACACTGAACGACTCGATGGCCAACAAGGTCGTTTGCATGGCAGACGCCAACCGCTTTAAGGGCAACCGGACGCCCTACGAGGCCTTTGGACACAACCCGCCGGGATACGATTACGACCAGATACTAGCCAACACGGCCGACTTCCCGGCCAACAAGCGCTGGCGCTTCCACAAAGACGCCATGGATCGCTACGAAGGAGAGCGCGACTTTCTCAACCGCCAACTCAACGAAACGCAATACCTGTCCCGCACGGCCCGAACCTACCTGGCGTACCTGTACGACGAGCGTAGCGAAGGCCGGCGGCGAGTGCGCGCGACACCGGGGCAGATGACGGCGCTGCTCCGGCGAGGCTGGGGCCTGGAGGGAATGCTGAGCAGAGGGGCTGGCAGCGAAACGCCCCGCAAGACGCGTGACGACCATCGCCACCACGCCGTCGACGCATTCGTGGTGGCCAACACGACGCAGAGGTTGCTACAAGAGTTCGCGCGAGCCTCGGGGTCCGATTCACGGGACGCGGAGGAAAGGCTAGCCGCGCTGGTTCCGCCGCCGTGGGAGAGGTTCGACCGCAGCCAGGTGCAGGAACTCTTGGACAACATGGTGGTGTCCTACAAACCCGACCACGGCACGCGGGGCAGGAAGGGTCAGACTACGGGACAACTGCACGAAGCCACCGCTTATGGGGTGATGGAGCCGGTGGACGAGGCTGAAGGTCGGTACAAGGTCGTTCTGCGAAAGGACCTGAGCAAGTTCACGGCAAAGGACCTGGATAAGGTGCCGGATACGGCATTGCGAGACGCGCTGCGTCGCCTGTGGGGCGAAGTGGGTGGCAAGGCGGCGGTGTTCGCACAAAGAGCCGCAGATGGTAGCGAGCTGCCGAACGGTCAGAAGGTGCGGCACGTGCGCCTCACGTCCGAGGAGCGAATCGTCCCCATCGAGGACGCCAGCGGCAAGCTGTACAAGGGCTACAAGCCCGGTGGCAACGAGTTCGCTGACGTGTGGCGGATGCCTGACGGCAGTTGGCGAACGGTTGTAGTGCCCACTTTCGACGCCAACCAGCGTGGGTTCAATCCCGATAGCCTCCGCCCACACCCGGCGGCCAGAAGGTTGATGCGCCTGCAGATCGACGACATGGGCGCGCTCGGCGAGGGGGCGAACCGCCGCATCGTGCGGGTTAGGAAGATGGACAACAGCAAGAGCGGCCCTCGGATTGTGCTTGACGACCACAATGAGGCCAATGTCGCTGACCGCATCAGGCAAGATGCCAAGATAAGGGGAGAAACGGGGACAGACACGGGCATGAAGGAAGAGGTTTTTTCCGCCGCCAAGCTTCGCAGGCTCGGCTTTCGCCCTGTACGGGTGGACGAGTTGGGCCGAGTGTTCGACAGGGGGCCGTTCAGGGCATGATAGGCCGCGTCATCGAAGTCGCCAGCGAGGGTCGGCACCTGGCGCGTGACAGGGGGCTGATGACGGTTTCCCGAAACGGAGTCGAGGATGGGCGTGTGCCGCTGGACGACATAGGCGTGCTGCTGTGCAACGCGCGGGGGCTGACCTACTCCAACGGTCTGCTCGTGGAGCTGGCGAGGCGGGGCGCGGCGGTGGTGCTTTGCGGCGCCAACTACCTGCCGGTGGCTTGGATTTGGCCGCTGGAGGGGCACCATGTCCAGGCGCTGCGGATGCGGCGTCAACTGGAGGCGTCGCTGCCGCTGCGCAAGCGGCTCTGGCAGGCGATGGTCAGGGCGAAGATCGGCCAGCAGAAGATGACGCTGGAGATGCTGGGCAAGCCGGACGGCGGGCTGGGCGACCTGGCGCGGCGCGTGAGGTCGGGCGACACGGACAACGCGGAGGCGCAGGCCGCGCGGCGGTACTGGCCGCTGCTGTTCGGGCCGGATTTCCACCGCGAGCGTTTCGGCGGGATGCCCAATCCGCTGCTCAACTACGGCTACACGGTGCTGCGGGCGGCCACGGCGCGGGCCGTGGTCGCGGCCGGCCTGCACCCGTCGTTGGGCGTCCACCACCACAACCGCTACGACGCTATGTGCCTGGCGGACGACCTGATGGAGCCGTTCCGCCCCGCAGTGGACTACGTGGTCGCGGGGCTGGTGGAGTCGGGATGCGACGAGGTGACGCCGGATGCGAAGCAGGTGCTGGCGGCGGTGCTGGCCGCAGACATGAGCACGGAGCGGGGGACGACGCCTTTGGAGACGTGCCTGGAGCGGGCGGCGCAGTCGCTGGCTCAGTCCTTCGAGGACGGGCGGGCGGCGCTAACATTCCCGGAGCGGTTGCTGCCGGAGGCGCAGTGAGGAAGGGAGATGCTGTCGGGCTATCGGCTGATGTGGATGATGGTGCTGTTCGACCTTCCGGTGCTCACCAAGAGGCAGCGCAAGGACGCCAACAGGTTCCGCAAGTACCTGCTGGACCAGGGGTTCGAGATGTGCCAGCTTTCGGTGTACCTGCGGTTTTGCGCCGGCAAGGAGCAGGCGCAGGTGTACACGCGGCGGGTGCAGTCGGCGTTGCCGCCGGAGGGCAACGTGCAGATGATCTTCTTCACCGACAAGCAGTACGAAAACATCGTCAGCTTCAACGGCGCGGTCCGGCAGGCGGCGAATCGGAATCCAGAGCAGTACACGCTGTTTTGACGGCAGAAAAAGCGAGGGGCAGGCCGTAGCCCGCCCCCTGATTTGGTGACTCCAGTCCGCCAAGGGCGAACTGATGCTTGTTAACGGTTGGCCCCCGTTCTCCCATCGGTTACAACCGCGTTTTCGTCAGAGGCATGATATCACACTGTTCCTCGGCTGAAAACCGGTGCCGTTTGCGTCCATTTGGTCTTGTCGGAGCCGATTTCTCTTGCACTTCGGCAAAGTGGCTCGTATTTGATTCCTTCCTGGCCTGTCGGCTATCGATTGTAGCGGATGGGAGAACGGGGGCCAACCGCAACTGCCGTCGGGCTTGGTGTTCATCGTGGTGAATTGTAGCGGATGGGAGAACGGGGGCCAACCGCAACGCGGCACTGGCGAGAGGCGGGGAGACAACGATTGTAGCGGATGGGAGAACGGGGGCCAACCGCAACGGGGGACACGCATGAGCAGAACACGACGCTACATTGTAGCGGATGGGAGAACGGGGGCCAACCGCAACGGATGCGCCGGTGGCCGCTTGCGGTCTCGATTGTAGCGGATGGGAGAACGGGGGCCAACCGCAACGACTGACGACGCTGAGCGCGGAGCTGATCGAATTGTAGCGGATGGGAGAACGGGGGCCAACCGCAACTGGCAGGACTATCTCTACCGGAAGCGGCGATTGTAGCGGATGGGAGAACGGGGGCCAACCGCAACTGTGCGGCGCTGTCATCGTGTACTACGCGCATTGTAGCGGATGGGAGAACGGGGGCCAACCGCAACATAATCGCGTCGTTGGCGATTCGGTTGGTGAATTGTAGCGGATGGGAGAACGGGGGCCAACCGCAACGTCCCGAACATGGTGCGCTCGGTCGTCACTATTGTAGCGGATGGGAGAACGGGGGCCAACCGCAACTGGGTAGTGTTGCGTCCTCGATCTTTGTGATTGTAGCGGATGGGAGAACGGGGGCCAACCGCAACAGGTCGCAGCGTGACCAGGGCGGCTCGCCGATTGTAGCGGATGGGAGAACGGGGGCCAACCGCAACAGCGTCCTTATGCGCTTGTTCCACTCAGAGATTGTAGCGGATGGGAGAACGGGGGCCAACCGCAACATCGAGTCCGATGTGTACCACGTCCACGTGATTGTAGCGGATGGGAGAACGGGGGCCAACCGCAACTGCGGTCCCTGCGGTCCCTCCGGCCCCTGGATTGTAGCGGATGGGAGAACGGGGGCCAACCGCAACTGCTACAGGTCGCACGGCCACCTGGACCGAATTGTAGCGGATGGGAGAACGGGGGCCAACCGCAACACGGCTGGCTTAGCGACCTGGGCAACGAAGATTGTAGCGGATGGGAGAACGGGGGCCAACCGCAACTGATGCACTCGCAGCTAAATCGGTAGCTGTATTGTAGCGGATGGGAGAACGGGGGCCAACCGCAACTGGTAATACGTGGACGTGCCGATGAAGCGCATTGTAGCGGATGGGAGAACGGGGGCCAACCGCAACAAGAGAAGCTGGACGGAAGCAACACCGCCGATTGTAGCGGATGGGAGAACGGGGGCCAACCGCAACTCGGCGGCGGTGAGGCCACGCACGTGAACGATTGTAGCGGATGGGAGAACGGGGGCCAACCGCAACTGGCGCTCATCACAGCCCGCGCGGCGGCTTATTGTAGCGGATGGGAGAACGGGGGCCAACCGCAACAGGCGCTCCATGTCGGCCTTGCTCCGCTCGATTGTAGCGGATGGGAGAACGGGGGCCAACCGCAACACGCGGTCGACAGCGAGCAAGACGTTGGGATTGTAGCGGATGGGAGAACGGGGGCCAACCGCAACAGACCGGAGGCGTTGTACGTGGCCGCATCGATTGTAGCGGATGGGAGAACGGGGGCCAACCGCAACTACCGGATACGGTGCCCGCGGTGCAAGCAGATTGTAGCGGATGGGAGAACGGGGGCCAACCGCAACTACCGGATACGGTGCCCGCGGTGCAAGCAGATTGTAGCGGATGGGAGAACGGGGGCCAACCGCAACGGCGCGGGTTGCCGTATAGCGCGATGTAGCATTGTAGCGGATGGGAGAACGGGGGCCAACCGCAACACGCGGCGCGAAAGATACGGACGCTGTCTCATTGTAGCGGATGGGAGAACGGGGGCCAACCGCAACAGGAATGGTCTTCGGGCGGGAGCCAGGGCAATTGTAGCGGATGGGAGAACGGGGGCCAACCGCAACCGGTCCCACTTGGCAACGCGGTCAGACTGCATTGTAGCGGATGGGAGAACGGGGGCCAACCGCAACTAGGTCCACAGATGATAATGGCGCCCGCTCATTGTAGCGGATGGGAGAACGGGGGCCAACCGCAACATCAATCTGGAAGAACTGCCAGCCGCGCCCATTGTAGCGGATGGGAGAACGGGGGCCAAAGGCGGGTGAAGGCGCACTTTCGGCAGAATTGGCGAAGCATGGCTGCGGGAGGCGGGGGTTAAGGTTGGGCGGGGGCTTTAGATTCCTCGGCTGGGCTCGGAATGACGAGTAGAGGGGCTAGGAGTGACGCGTGGAGGGCACCCGGAATGACGGGGCACACTCGACCTGGATTCCCGCTTGCGCGGGAACGACGGTGTCGGGCGCGCTGAGCGAATCGCCGCGGCCTACCTTTGCCAGGGCCCTCTCATTCCCCGTCGCAAGAATGCTCACGTGCGTATCGGCGATACCTCAACCACCCAAAACCCCTGTCCAAAAGCGCCCCATCCGCGTAACCCGAACGCCACTCCCATATCTCGCCGGCGTCTTGAACCTGCCATGCACATGCCACACACATGCCGCAAAAATTCTCACTCTCAGGCCCACTCCCCGTTCGGTCAGCGGCTTGTAGGGGCAATCCCTTGTGGTTGCCCACTCCCCCGCCCCCCACGCCGGTGGCTCAGACCCCTCTTGATTCTACAGCACGCCTGTGCTATTTTCTACATGACAGGCGCTATGGCCGCCGGTTGTGGAGTAGGCGCGGAGCCTGCCCTGAGCCTGCCGAACGGGTCCCGTTCTGCCCCATCTGGCGCGATACTCGGACAGAAAACGACACCGGTGCTACACCGAATGAACAGTAAATCGAGCCCGCCCAGCTACGAAATGGGCAGAATCGAGCAGAATGGTGCAGATTTTTCGAGAGGCACCGCGCACTGCGGCTCTCCTTGACAAGTTGAACCCGCAATACTAGGCTAGGTTGTGAGGACACGCATCCAGGCGTGGCGGCGCGCCCCCCATATTCGCCGCCGGTGGAGGGTTCGATGGAAGGCAGGATACTGGATCGGGTCGACCAGCCCGCGGACCTGAAGTCCCTGTCCCGCGACGAGGTAGACCAGGTCGCGCAGGAGGCGCGCGAGACGATCATCTCCGTCATCAGCGAGCGGGGCGGGCATCTCGCCTCCAATCTGGGCGTCGTAGAGTTGACGCTCGCGCTGCACCGCGTGTTCGACAGCCCGAAGGACAGCCTGGTGTGGGACACCACCAACCAGATGTACACGCACAAGCTGGTCACCGGCAGGCGCGACGATTTTCAGAACATCCGGCTGGAGGGCGGACTGTCGGGATTCGGCGAGCCGAGCGAGAGTCCCCACGACACGCTGGCCGCCGGACACGCGGGCACCGGCCTCTCCATCGCGCTGGGCATCGCGCAGGCGTCGGCCAGCCGCGACCAGGACTCGTGGACCATCGCCGTCGTGGGCGACGGGGCGATGACATCCGGCTCCAGCTTCGAGGCGCTGAACAACATCGTCCACCTCAACCCCGAAAGGTTCGTCGTCATCCTCAACGACAACGGCATGTCCATTTCGGAGAACATCGGCTTTCTCACCAACTGGCGCAAGCGCGTCATCACCAACCCCGAGTTCAACGCCATCCTGGGCCGCATGAGGGCGCTGTCGCAGAAGGTGCCCACGGGCGACCTGATGTGGCGGCTGGTGAAGGGTCTCAACGCGGGCATCGCCGAGGTGATAGTGCCCGACATGCTGTTCTGGGCCGAGATGGGCTTCCAGTACATAGGCCCGATCGACGGCCACGACCTGCCGCAGTTGGAGCAGACGCTCAGGCAGGCGCGGACGCCGACGGGGTACGTGCCGCTGATTCACGTGGTGACGCACAAGGGGCACGGCTACGAGCCGGCCGAGGACGACCCGGTGAAGTTCCACCAGCCGAGCTCGCCGCTCGGCAGCGGCTCCGGTGCTCCGACCTACTCGCGCGTGTTCGCGCTGACCCTGTCTCGGATCATGCGCGAGGACCCGTCGGTGGTGGGCATCAGCGCGGCGATGCTGGAGGGCACGGGGCTTGCCGAGGTGCAGGCCGAGTTCCCGGACAGGGTGTTCGACGTGGGCATCGCCGAGCAGCACGCCGTGAGCCTGGCCGCGGGCATGGCGTCCAACGGAATGAGCCCGTTCGTGTCAATCTACTCGACGTTCATGCAGCGCTCGTTCGACCAGATAGTCCACGACATCTGCCTGCAGAATCTGCCGGTTACGCTGGTGGCGGACCGGGCGGGCATCGTGGGCGAGGACGGCAAGACGCACCACGGCTCGTTCGACGTGTCCTACCTGCGCTGTCTGCCGAACGCGGTGGTGGCGGCGCCGATGGACGAGAACGAGCTGCAGCACCTGGTCTACACCGCCTACAGGCACGACGGGCCGTTCGCCATCCGCATCGCGCGCGGCGCGGCGGTCGGCGCGACTCTGGACGCGGACCTGGTGGAGTTGCCCATCGGCAAGGGCCGGGTCGTGCGCGAGGGGAGCGACGTGGCGGTGTTCGGGCTGGGCAAGTCGCTGCAGGCGGCGCTCGAGGCGGCGGACTTGCTGGCCGAGGCGGGAATATCGTGCGCGGTGGTGAACCCGGTGTTCGTAAAGCCGCTGGACACCGAGCTTGTTTCCGACATAGCGGACAGGGTTGGCCGGATCGTCACGGTGGAGGAGAACGTGCTGGCGGGCGGATTCGGCTCGGCGGTGGTGGAGGCGGTCGCGGACGCAGGACTGGACAGCGTACAGGTTCTGCGCATCGGTATGCCGGACCAGTTCGTGGAGCACGGCACGGCGGACGCGCAGCGGCGCAGGCTGGGCCTGGACGCGCAGGGGATCGCGGAGCAGGTCCGGGGCCGGTTCTTCACCGGCGTGGGCGAGGAAACCGCCGCGCGAGGGGTTGCCGCGGCGACCTAGCCGCGCCGACGGCCGGGTAGTCACCCCCATCCTAACCTTCCCCCTGCGAGGGGGAAGGGACTTATCGGATAGGCTCCTAGCCGCCCCGCTGACGCGACGCCTCCCACTTCGCTTTCTGCTCCGCTCGCGTGCGCTCGTCGGGCGGCACGAAGCGGCCCAGGAACTGTGAGCGAAGCGCCTCGAATCGCCCGTCCGCTATGGCGGCGCGCATCTCTTCCATCAGCCGCAGCACGAACCGCAGGTTGTGCAGAGTCGCCAGGCGGTAGGCGAGCAGCTCCTTCGCCTTGAACAGGTGGTGGAGGTACGCCGCCGAGAAGGTGACGCAGGTGTAGCAGTCGCAGCCGTTCTCCACGGGGCCATCCAGGTTGCGGAACCGCGACGTGTAGACGTTCGCGCGCCCGGTAGACACGAACAGCGCGCCGTTGCGCGCGATTCGCGTCGGCAGCACGCAGTCGAACATATCGACGCCGCGCGCCACGCCCTCCACCAGGTCCTCCGGCGACCCCACGCCCATCAGGTAGCGGGGCCTGTCCTGCGGCAGCATCCTCGTGGTCGCCGCGAGGGTGCGGTACATGTCGTGCTTGGACTCACCGACGCTCAGCCCGCCGACGGCGTAGCCGGGGAAGTCGAGCGCGATGAGGTGTTCGGCGGAGCGCCGGCGCAGGTCCTCGAACAGACCGCCCTGCACTATGCCGAACAGGAGCTGGCGCGTGTCGTCCGGGTGGGCCTCGCGGCACCGCACGGCCCAGCGCGCGGTGCGGACCACGGCCGTCTCCACGTCGCGGCGCTCGGCCTCCGCGGGGGCGCACACGTCCAGGGGCATTATCAGGTCCGCTCCCAGCTCCTGCTGGCACCGGATGGCGGTCTCGGGCGTGAAGTCGTGGATCGAGCCGTCCACGTGGGAGCGGAAGACTATGCCGTCGTCGGTGATCTTGCGCAGGTGCTTGAGGCTGAAACCCTGGAAGCCGCCGCTATCGGTGAGGATGGGGCCCGGCCAGCCCATGAAGCCGTGCAGGCCGCCGAGACGTTGGACGGCGTCCGCGCCGGGGCGCAGGTAGAGGTGGTAGGCGTTGGCGAGCACGACGCGGGCGCCGATGGCGCGGAGGTCGGACGGGTCCAGCGCCTTGATCGCGCCCTGGGTGGCGACGGGCATGAAGGCGGGCGTGGGCAGGTCGCCGTGGGGCGTGGTCAGCGTCCCGGCGCGCGCCTCGCCGTCGGTGGCGTGCAGGCGGAAGTGCGGCGTGGACATGGGGTGGATTGTGGCACAGGGCGGGCGGCGATGCAACGCGGAGCGGCGGCTCTCAGCGCGAAGCGGGGTCAGGCGGCCCGCTCACAGGTACTCGCGGATGCCGTTGACGGCCAGGTAGACGCCCATGGCGAAGATGAGCAGCATCAGAATGCGCATTATCCAGATGCCGCGCACGACCGCAGACAGCCGGGCGCCTATCTGCGCGCCGACTATGAGGCCCGCGCCGGTGAACAGCAGCGTGGGGAACCACTCGACGGCGCCATTGTACGCGTATGTGGCGGCGCCCGCCGTCGTGTATATGGCGAGTGTGAAGATGGAGGTTCCCACAGCGATCTGCACCGGGAAGCCGAACAGGTAGACCAGGATCGGCGTCCTGAGCCAGCCGCCGCCGATGCCGAAGAAGCTGGAGACGAAACCCAACACCAGGTTCACGCCGGCGCCGTAGCCCTCGTGCAGCCGGTAGCGGTAGGTGCGGCCCGCGCGGGTGGTGACCACGCGCCTCTTGAGCGAGGACGCCTTGACGAATCGCGGGCCGTTGCGCAGCTTCGACGGTGGCGTCGGCTCGTCCGCGACGTCCTTCTGGGTGGCTATCCGCACGGCGAGAAGGATCAGCAGCAGGCCGAAGGGGAAGTCGTAGATGCCCGGCACGCTCTCCAGCGCGGTTCTGAGCACGTACGGGGCCAACACCGAGAGGGGAGTCGCGGCGAGGGCGAATATGATCGCGCTGCGCCTGTCCACGACTCTCATGCTGCGGTACGCGAACGCGCCCGAAATGCTGTTGATGGCGACAAGCGTGACGGTGGTCCCGGCTACGATCTCAGGATTCTTGTCGAAGAAGATGCGGAGCAGAGGCGCGATTATGAAGCCGCCGCCCGCTCCCACGAGCACTCCGAGCGCGCCTGAGCCGATGCCGAGCAGAGCGAGCCACAGCCACGCCCATTCCCACATCTAGCCCACAGCCAGCCGTTCCAGTGTCTCGCGTACCAGCTCGGGCGGGACGTCGTTGCGGGTGACGGCGTTGCCGATGCCGTCCAGCAGCACCCAGCGAATCGAGCCGGCGGAGACCTTCTTGTCGGAGCGCATTGCCTCTTCGATGGCGTCCACGCTCACGCCCTCGAACCTGAGCGGCAGTCCGAACGAGCGCAGCATGTCCGCCTGGCGCTGCACCGCGTCCGCGTCCAGCAGGCCCCGGCGCAGCGCGATGTTGGCCGCGCCCATCATGCCCACGCTGACCGCCTCGCCGTGCAGATAGGTGTCATATCCGGTAGCGGCCTCGATGGCGTGGCCTATGGTGTGGCCGTAGTTGAGCAGCACGCGGATGCCGAGCGTCTCCCGTTCGTCGCGGGAGACCACGTTGGCCTTGATCGCCACGCTGCGGCGGATGAGCTCGGCGGCGGTCTCAGGCTCCAGCGCGAGCAGCGCCTGCCGCCGCGCGTCGAAGTCGTCCAGCAGGTCCTCGTCCAGAATCAGGCCGTGCTTGATGGCCTCGGCCCAGCCGGACGCCATCTGGCGCGGCGGCAGGCCGCGCAGCATGCTCACGTCCGAGAGGACGAGCCTGGGCTGGTAGAACGCGCCCACCAGGTTCTTGCCGCGCGGCAGGTCCACGGCCACCTTGCCGCCGATAGAGGCGTCCATCATGCCGAGCAGGCTGGTGGGGGCCAGCGCGAACGGCATGCCGCGAACGTAGGTGGCGGCGACGAATCCGGCCAGGTCGCTGACCACGCCTCCGCCCACACCCAGCACCAGGTGGCCGCGCTCGGCTCTGCGGTGCGACAGCCACTCGTAGGCGAGCTCGGCGGTCTTCAGCGTCTTGCTCTGCTCGCCGGCGGGCATGATGAAGATGTGTGCGGCGATGCCGACCTTCTCGAGGGAGGACTGCGCCTGTCGCGCCAGCCCGTACACGTGCTCGTCGGTGAAGATGTAGGCCGCCGAGGTCTCGCCGACCGTCTGGAGCACGCGCTCTCCGAGCGTGTCCGTGATGCCCCAGCCGACCCAGACGGGGTAGTCGCCGGCGGACGTTTCGACAACCGCGGCGAGGTCCGGGGATTCCCAGGCGGCGCGCGCTTCGTTGGATTCGCTGATTTCCTTCCACCTCCTGACGACTTCCGCGGCCGCCTTCTCCGGCGACAGGTCGTCGGTGTGCACGATAAGCCGCGCATGAGTATAGGCGAATTGGCGCCGCGCCTTCAAGGAGCGGATGCGGGCCAGCGCGTCGTCCGCGAAGAGCATGGGCCGCGCCGACGCCTCGGCGTCCTCGCGGGCCTGGTGTTCCAGGCGGGCGAAGAGCGTCTCGGGCCGCGCCTCCAGGCATACGACCGTGCCGCTGCGTTCCATGGCGCGGCGGTTGCGCCAGTCGACCACGATGCCGCCGCCGGTGGACACGACCTGCCGGTCGCGCTGGCACGCCGCCGCGAGCGCCTGGCTCTCCAGCCGCCGGAAGTGGGGTTCGCCGTGGCGGGCGAAGATGTTCTCGATGGTGGTGCCCGCGGCGCGCTCTATCTCCTCGTCCAGGTCCACGAACGTCCAGCCGAGCAGGCGCGCGGCGATGCGGCTCACGGTGGTCTTGCCGGAGCCGGAGAAGCCGGTTATGAAGATGTTGCGGGGATAGAGACTCATCGGAGTGTCAGCCTCGCTCCATGGCCCGCTCGGCGGCGGCGAGCATGACGCGCACGGGGGCGCGCTTGCCCGTCCACAGCGCGAACGCCGCCGCTCCCTGGTGTATGAGCATCGACAGTCCGCCGACGGCGGTCGCTCCGGCGCGCTCCGCTTGCGCGAGTAGGGGCGTTCGCGCAGGGTTGTACACCATGTCGTAGACTACGCAGCCGCGACGCAGGACGCCTTCCGGCAGAGGAGACGTGTCCTGCTCGGGGGTGTGTCTCATGCCGACGGTGGTGGAGTTGACGACGAGGTCGGACGTGGCCGCGGCATCTCCGATCGCGGCGGCGTCGTTCAGGGGGATGGCGGTCACTCCTCGATCACGTCCGCCCAACTCCTCCGCGAGGGCCGATGCGCGCTCCAGGGTGCGGTTAGCGATGACGAGGCCGCTCGCGCCCTCCCGCACCAGCGCGAACGCCGCCGCCCGCGCCGCGCCGCCCGCGCCCAGTAGCAGCGCGCGTTTCCCCCTGGGGTCGAATCCGCCGGACTGGCGCAGCGCCTCGACGAATCCGCCCGCGTCGGTGTTGTGGCCGGCCAGCCGGTCGCCGCGCTTGACGATGGTGTTGACGGCGCCGATGAGGCGCGCAAGCTCGTCGACCTCGTCCAGGTGGGCCATCACCTCGACCTTGTGCGGCACGGTGACGTTAGCGCCCAGATACTCGCCGCCGCGCAGCCGCGCGACCGCCGCGCCCAGGTCGTCGGGGTGGGTCTCCCACGCCTCGTAGCGAGCGTCGATCTCGTGGTGGTCGAGCGCCGCCTGCTGGAACACCGGCGACAGCGAGTGGCCTATCGGGTAGCCGAAGATGCCGAGCTTTCCCGCCATGCCGAGCTAGCCGCCGGTGGCCCACTCCACGCCGTTGAGCACGATGCGCTGGAACTGGGGCGTCCTGAAGCTGAGCCCGTTGTGGCCCAGCAGCGTTACGAACACCCTGCCCTCGCCGTAGGAGCGCGTCCAGCCCAGCGGGAAGGTGCCGCCCGGCATGAACGTGTCCTCGCCGCGCCAGGGGTAGGTGCTGTCCTCGGCGTCGCCGGTGAGGAACACGTCGTTGCCGTCCTTGAAGACGATGCCCATGTAAAGCTCGTCGCTGGTCTCGAAGTCGGAGACGCTCGCCACGCCCGGGTGGCCGGGCTGGGAGACGTTCACGGTGAAGCGTCCGTAGGGCGGGTGGAAGCTCTTGGCCATCACCCAGCCGCCGCCGGTGATGTCGTGGTAGTCCGGCCACGATTCCGGCGCGCAGCCCGCGATGTGGATGCACACGAACCCCTTGCCGCCGCTCACGTAGCTCTTGAGGCCCTCCTGCTCGCCCTCCGACAGGACGAGCTCGCCCTCGCGCAGCGTGTTGAACACGAGCGCGTCGTACCCCGCCATCGCGTCCGCGTCGGAGAGCACGGAGGCGTCCTCTGTGACGGTGGCGTCGTGGCCCGCCGCCGCGAGGAACTGTTCCAGGATGGGTGTCGACTCCGCGTAGGGGTGTCTGCCACCGGAAATCACGAGCAACTTCATGTGAGTTCTCCTTTCACCCTCACCTCAGTCCTCTCCCGTCAAGGGAGAGGAGGCCAGGCTGTGCTTCACCCTCACCCTTCGACAGGCTCAGGGCAGGCTCTCAGTCCTCTCCCATCGAGGGAGAGGAGGCCAATAGCCTATTGCGCCGTGGCGCCGCCGTCGATGACCAGCTCGCTGCCGGTCATGTAGGACGACTCGTCGGACGCCAGGAAGAGCACGCCGTAGGCGATCTCGTCGGGAACGGCGTACCGCCCCAGCGGCGTGTTGGCGACGGCCCGCGCGAACCGCTCCGGGTCGGCGCGTCCGGCGGCGGTCATGGGCGTCTCCACTCCGCCGGGGTGGACCGAGTTGACGCGGATTCCCTCTTCCGCGTACTGGATGGCGATGGACTTGGTGAGCAGCCTGACCGCGCCCTTGGAGGCGTTGTAGCCGGCGTGGATGTGCTCCTGCCCGATGATGCCCGATATGGACGAGATGTTGACGATGGAGCCGCCGCCCGCGGCGCGCATGTGGGGGATGGCCGCCATTACTCCCAGGAACACGCCCCTCGCGTTCACTTCCATGACGCGGTCCCAGTTCTCGATGGTGGCGTCGTCGCGCGTGCCGTCGACCAGTATCCCGGCGTTGTTGACCAGCACGTCGAGCCTGCCGAACGCCTCGATGGTGGCGTCCATGGCGGCCCGCCACGAATCGGGCTGGGTGACGTCCAGGTGGACGTACAGCGCCTGGCCGCCCATCTCGTTGATTTCGGCCTCGACCTTGCGGCCCTCGTCGTCCAGCACGTCGCCGAACACAACCTTGGCGCCCTCCCGCGCGAACAGCCGGGCCTCGGCCGCGCCCATCCCGCGCGCGCCGCCGCTCACGAACGCCACCTTGCCTGCGAGTCTCATGTGTCAACCTCCCGCGGAGTGTTCCGGGGTCCGCCGTGCGGCCCATTGTAGGAGCGGGCCGCCGGCGTAGTCAACACGCCCTACGGGTCGGGGTCCACCACCGTCAGCTTTATGCTGGGGCCGCTGGCGGCGTCCAGCGGATCGATGCCCCACATGCCGCGCCAGCGCTCCAGGTCAAGGCCGAGTTCGTCCCACATCGGCACGCCCTCTATGTAGCTGAACGGAAGACTGGATACGCTGTACTGCACAACAGCCGTCGCGCCGGCCCGGCAAGCGGAGGCGTCCGCGGGCACGTCCACGCGTATGTCCACACCGGCGTTCCACGCAGCCGCGTGCCGGTCCTCCGGCGGACCCCACCAGCCGTCGCTCCAGAACGCCCGGCTGGGTTTCGGGCTGGAGGGCAGCAGTATCTTGCCCTGCTGGTACACCAGGCCCCCGGTCAGGCACTCCGGGCCGTCCCAGTGGAAGTAGACCAGCAGGGGCCACTGCGGCGAGCGGTTCAGCCTCACCTTGAAGCTGCCGGAGCCGCCCCTGGCCACGTCGAGTTTCAGCGGCGACGCCACAAGCGCGCTCCCGGCCTGGCTCAGCGCCGCATAGACCGACCCCGACCACTGCCCGCGGCCGTGGTCGGCGTTCCCGGCGCGCACCTGGAAGTCGTAAGACGATCCGGTCAGAAGGCCGCGCACCGTCACCCTGGTGGCCGTCCGTGGCGACACCACCGTCGGGGCGTGGGCGTTGGACTGGTACTCGTAGTATTCCACGTCCCCGCCCTCGCTGGGCGCATCCCACTCCAGCGTCACGAAGTCGCTGCCCACGCGGGAGACGCGCAGGTTGCGCGGCTCGCCGGGCAGGTGCGTCGGCGCCACGTCCGTGGTCGCGCAGCCCCGTGCGGAGAAGGGGCCCGTGCCCCCGGCGTAGACCGCCGCCACGCGGTAGCAGTATCTCTGCCCCGGACTCAGCCCCGCGTGCTCGTAACTCCTGGGGCTGGACCGGTAGCCGTGCTCAAGCGTGCGCCACTGTTCGGGAGACGCGGGCGTGTGGTCGATGCGGTAGCCGGTGACGAGGCTCGCGCCGAATGCCGGCTCGTTCCAGGCCAGGTCGATGCGGCCGCTCCCGTAGGCCGTGGCCGACAGGTTGCGCGGCGGGCCCACCTCCTGCGTGGCGGCGCTGGCGAACACCCAGCCGCTCCTGAAGACGGCGTTGTTGGAGTCCTCCCCCACAGCACGCAGGCGGTACTGCCGGATGACGCCCGCGGCCAGCGCGGTGTTGGTGTGGGGGAAGGTCGTGTCCGTCCGCTCCTGCGCCAGCGATGTCCACATAGCCCCGTCCGTTGAAAACTCCAGGTCGTAGCCGGTGATGCTAACGCCGCTCACGCTCTCCGGCGGGCTCCACGACAGGTTGACCTGCGACTGGCTGATGGCGCTCGCGAGGAAGTTCCGCGGCGCGCCCGGAGTCGGGTAGTCCCTCGTGGCCACGGCGTAGGTGTAGCCGCTCCTGACCGTCACGCCGCTCACCGTGCCGACCGTGCGCAGCCGGTACTGCCGGACGGCGTCCGCCGCCAGCGTGGTGTCGGTGTGGGGGTGGGACAGCGTCGACGCGGAGAGCACGGTCCTGGTTGCCCCGGTGGGCAGCCAGTTCCAGGCGTTGCCGCCGTCCGTCGAAAAGTCCAGCTCGTAGCCGGTGACGGTGACGCCGGACACCGCGTCGGGCGCGCCCCACGACAGCGCGGCACGCGTGTCGCTGGAGCCGCTGGCGGTGAAGCTCTTGGGAACGCCGGGGCGCCGCCCCGCAGCGGACCACGGGCCGGGCACGCCGAACTCGTTCACCGCCCGCACCCGGTAGTCCGGATGATCGGTCTGGGGAGCCATGTCCTCGTACACGGTCCCCTTCACGTCCGAATCCAGCGTGACCCAGGTGCTGGTGGCCCGCTGCACCTCGTAGCGGGTCACCGGATGTCCGTACACCGATTCCACCGGCTGCCAGGTGAGGATGTTCGCCACCGGCGTTTCGGTCACCTTCACGCCGCCCGGCGCGCCGGTGAGGCCCACGCCGGTCCCGGTGATGGCCGTGATGGTCGCGGTGTTGTTGCCGGGGACGTGGTCGTAGTAGGCGATGGAGTGCCAGGCGTTTGTGGAGCTTGCGTTGGTGCAGGCCGTCTCGGAAGGGGAAGAGAGAACCACGTCGTCGCCGCTGCTGTCGATGCAGACCTGGTAGTCCTGCGTGTTCTCGATGGTTGCGTTGATGTCGGGGGCCGCCGGGTCGTCGGTGACCAGGGTGAGCGCCACGCCTTCCGCGCCATAGGCGGAGGGGCGGTGGGCGTATCCGGGACGCAGCTCGCCGATGGTCCAGACGCCGCTGGCGGGGTCGTATTCACCCACGCTGGCGAAATACTCCGTTACGCCGGCGGGCAGGCCGGTCACCCGGACGGCGGGGGCGTCGTCCGGGCCGTTGTTCACGGCCAGTATGGTGTAGGCGCGCTGGTCGGCGGCCACTTCGGGGTTGGCGCCGGCGTCGTGCACCTCCAGCTCCGCGATTGGGCCCACGTGGAAGATGTACGTGCCGGTGTCGGTGTAGGTGGTGCCGGAAAGGCGGCCCGATATTCCGAAAAGCGCCTCGTATGTGCCCATCTCCCAGAGATCTACTTTGACGTCGACAAAATAGTCAGCCGGATCGGTTCCAATCTCTGACAGATCAAAAAATTCCTGCGCGACCGTCGAGCTACTCATAGCATCCAGGAGATCAAAAGTTTGCGCCGAGTCATCGAGGTCGGTCAGCAGCCAGCGACCCGGCGCGTTTCCGCCGCCAAGCGCGGTTACCTTTACGGATTCCTTGATTGACCAACCGGAGGTGAGCCTGGTCTGGCTGTCCCTCAAATCCATTAAATTAGCGGTGGACCAGATTACTCTCCCGTGTCTCGTGGAGGTGAAGCGCCCACCGGGGTCGGGGACTTGGACGATGACCGAGTCAGGCGATATGTGCTCGGAGGTACCCCGACTCACCACCAGTTCCAGTGTGTCCGCATCGGTGCAGGGGTGGGATGTGACGCCGATGCAGGGATAGAATGTGAACAGGTCAATCTCGCCACTGCTCAACAGCACCGACCTGCCCAGGCATGCGGTGGCGGTGTCGTTCTGCTGCCTCGATAGGAACCGGGGCACGTAGCTGACCTCCGCCGTCATGCACCGCTCTTCCAGGGGCAGCTCCGCCAGGCTGTCGGCGGTGAGGTTGACCACCACCGGGAGCGACAGGAGGATTCGAGGTATGCTAGACGCCATGGCGCCCACGTCCCAGGTCCCGGTGGATGCGGTGGTCGTAGCGAACGTCGTGCCGGTCGCCGCCTCCGGCTGGGTCGCGGCGAAGGACAGGCCCGCCGAAAGACTGATTTCGACCTCTACATCAAACAGACTTGAACTCTCTTCGATGCTTGTTCGTTGGGGAATATTATGATGGCGCTTCTCGAGTTCGACAGTGACGGTCGTCGCCTCCCCCGGCTGCGGAAACCGGCCGGATATGCCGCGGAGCGCAACGTCGATATCGCCGGCGGCGGCGCGGCGTACATTAGAGACCAGGGCCCAGTGTTCCGTGGCATTGTTGAACCGGAAGCGCGGCGACTCCGACGGGACTGATTCTATGATTTCGGCATAAAGCCGCTGCGGCACCTGTACCTGTCTATTAGGTGGTAACACGGACGCCACGATAAGCGCCTCGCTGTGCCCGGGCGACAGGTTCCTGATTACCCATGTACTCGTTCTGTCACCGCCGACTGAATCGCTTATGGTGAGCCGTACCTTCACGAGGGCGACTTCCAGTCCGGGATGAGCACCGACGGTGTTGTTCGCCACGGCGACCTCCCAGTTGGCGGGGGCAACAATGCCGGGGCCCATAACATATTCGGAGGTAATAGTCAGGTCGGCGAGGGGAGGGAGGGATTCGTCAACCTCACCCTGCTGGGCGTGCGCGGGGGGGGGGGGGGGGGGGGGGGGGGGCGAGGAACGCCGCCAGCAGGCCGACGGCGAGGGCCGTGAGCAGCGCCCTTCGTATCGACGCGGGACTCACGGCGCGGTGAGATGTTATATCATCATGTCTCAACATTTGGGTAGTCGGTCTCAAGAGTTCGGGGTTGGCGAGGGGGTGTCAGGCCGTGCGGGGGCGGCCGGGCGCGCCCGCGCCGCCGGCGGGCCGGTATGAGGGGGATTGATACTGCATATCAAAGCGTCGCCCAGTATAAGCAACCGGAGACGAGATGTCAAGCCGGAGTGGGCCTTTTGGGAATCACGGAGTCTGGACAATTGGGCCGTCACCCCCATCCTAACCTTCCCCCATCAAGGGGGAAGGAACCAGCGGGCAGGTTTGAAACCTGCCCCTACAGTTGCGAGAACTGACAACTGGCACAGTCTCCGCGGGGTGTTTCTTGTTGACACTCTCAGAACGTGCCAATACACTTACACCCATAGGCGGTAACACTCCGCCACGACGCCGCAGCACTCCAGCATTCCAGAAACTGTGTGCGCGTGCGCGGCCTGAACGGGACCTGGGTGGTACGTATGAGACTTGGCGAATTCGATGCAATCGAGCCGCTGCCCGAAGATAGCGACATAATCGCGATAAGCATCCTGCGCCCGTGGATCAACGTGGGGCGCGTGGGCACCCTCGTGCTCACCAGCCTCGAGCGCCATCTGGGCGCGAGCGAGTTGGCCAGGCTCGCCCGCCCCGGCGCCTATTTCGACTTCACCAGGTACCGCCCGCGCACGCGCATCGTAGAGGGCAAGCGCACCCTGAACATACCCAACACCATCGTCAACTACGCCCACCACGACGATAGCGGCAAGAGCTACATGTTCCTGCACATCCGGGAGCCTCACTCCAACGGCGAGGAGTACGCCGACGCGATAGCCTCGTTCATCAGGCGTTTCAACGTGGTGGAGCACTGCCGTATCGGGGGCATGTACGACTCCGTGCCGCACACCCGCCCGGTGCTGGTGACCGGCACCATGAGCAGCGACAAGGCCTCGCGCACCGAGGGCCTGGTGTCGATGCGCCGCAGCACCTACCAGGGTCCCACCAGCATCGTCAACCTGGTGAGCACGCTTCTCGAGGAGGCCGAGATAGAGTCCTCCAGCCTCATGGCGCACCTGCCCCAGTACGTCCAGCTCGAAGAGGACCACATGGGCAAGTCCCGGCTCATGGAGGCGCTCTGCTCCATGTACGACTTCCCCGAGTCGCTGATTCGACCCGAGCGCGGCCGGAAGCAGTACCAGGAGATAAGCAGCGCCATCCAGAACAACAACGAGGTCCGCAGGCTCATACGCCAGTTCGAGCAGTACTACGACCGCATCCAGTCCGGTCCATCCCGCCGCGCCGAGGGCGAGGGCGAGGACATCACGCTCGCGCCCAGCGTGGAGGGCTTCCTGAGAGAGCTTGGGGAGCGCCTCGGCGACGGCGACGAGGTCCCGGAGGACGACGGCGTGCCGGACGATGGCGAACTGGACGACGACGAGCAGCTCGACCGGTCGGGGTAGGGACCGCCAGCCGATGCACCCGCCCGGCCCGTCGGACGACCCGATCCAGCGCGTGCTCGACGGGCTGGAGGCCCAGGATTACGTGGCGGACCCCTCCATCGCCACCTCCATCTACCTCGCCCGCGAGCTCGAACGGCCCCTGCTGGTCGAGGGCCGCCCCGGCGTCGGCAAGACCGAGATCGCCATCGCCATGGCCCGTATGCTCGACACCAACCTGATCCGGCTCCAGTGCTACGAGGGGCTGGACGTGAACACGGCGCTGTACGAGTGGAACTACCCGAGGCAGTTGCTGCGCATCCGACTGAACGAGGGCGAGGGCCGCAGCGTCGACGAGCAGGAGCAGCAGATTTTCAGCCGCCAGTTCCTGCTGGAGCGTCCCCTGCTCGCCGCCCTGACGCAGCCCGACAAGCCTCCGGTGCTCCTCATCGACGAGGTGGACCGCGCCGACGAGGAGTTCGAGGCGTTTCTGCTGGAGGTGCTGTCGGACTTCCAGGTGACCATCCCCGAGATAGGCACACTCAAGGCCACGCACCGGCCGCTGGTCATTCTGACATCCAACCGCTCGCGCGACCTGTCCGACGCGCTGCGCCGCCGCTGCCTGTACCTGTGGCTCGATTACCCCGACCTGGCCAAGGAGCTGCGGATCGTCCGGCGCAAGGTGCAGGGCATCGAGGAGCGGCTGGCGCGCCAGGTCTGCCGCTTCGTCGAGCGCGCGAGGGAGGAGGACCTGGAGAAGACGCCGGGCATCTCCGAGACGCTGGATTGGGCGAGGGCGATGGTGGCGCTGCACGTCGAGCACCTCGACCGCGACGCCGTCGCCCGCACCCTCGGCGCCATCGTCAAGGACGCCGACGACCTGGAGCGCTTCCGCCGCGAAACCATCGACCACATCTTCAGCCGGATGGGCGCGCAGCCCCGGAAGTAGCGAGCGCATGAAACGCCAGCTCAGGGCCGCCTTCCTCTTCGGCGTCGTCCAGGCGCTGACCGCCCGCGAACGCCTGGAGTCCGGCGTCGCGTTCAACTTCTTCTCACGACGCCTGCTCGCCAACCCCTACCCCATCTACCAAAAGCTCCAGACCAGGGACCCCGTCCACCGCAGCCGGTTCATTAAGGGCTGGATTCTCTCCCGACACGAGGACATCGACGCCATCCTGCGCGACTACCGCCGCTTCGGAAACGACCGCGTCTCGACCCAGGACGCCAACCTGCGCTTCGACCCCGAAGAGCCACGCAGCATGTTGTACCGCGACCCGCCCGACCATACACGCCTGCGCTCCCTCGTCAGCAAGGCGTTCACGCCCAGCGCCGTGGGCGCCCTGCGCCCGCGCGTCGAGAGGATCGCCGACGGCCTGCTGGACAGGCTCCACGGCGCCGACTCGTTCGACGTCATCGACGCCATCGCCTACCCTCTGCCGGTCGCGGTTATCTGCGAGATGCTGGGCGTGCCGCGGGAGGACCGCGGTCCGTTCCGCGAATGGTCCAACGACGCGTCGTTGTCGATCGAGCCGCTCCTGGACGACCGCAGGGTCGCCAGGAGCATGGACACACTCACCAGGCTGCGGGAGTACTTCAGCGACCTCGCCGAGCGCCGCCGCGCCGACCCCGGCGACGACCTCATCAGCGCGCTGACCCAGATCGAAGACGAGGGCGACAGCCTCTCCCACGAGGAGTTGCAGCTCATGCTGGTGCTGCTGCTCGTGGCCGGCAACGAGACAACCCGCAACTTGGTGGGCAACGGCCTGTTCGCCCTACTGCGGAACCCGGAGCAACTGGACCGGCTGAAGCGCGACCCCGAGCTGATAGGCCCGGCCGTCGAAGAGCTCCTGCGATACGACAGCCCCGTGCAGATTGACGGGCGCAGCGTGCGGGAGGACACGGAGGTCGCGGGTGTGGCCTTGGAGCGCGGCCAGTACCTGATGCTCCTGCTCGGCGCAGCCAACCGCGACCCCGCGGTCTTCGACGACCCCGACGCCCTGGACGTGACCCGCGAGCGCAATCCGCACCTCGGCTTTGGCCGCGGCATACACTACTGCCTCGGCGCCCCGCTCGCCCGCATGGAGGCCGAGATAATCCTCGGCAAGCTTCTCGAGCGCTTCCCAGACATCCGCCTCGCAGGCACGCCGTCCCGCCGCCGCCAGATAGTGCTGCGGGGCCTCTCCTCGCTGCCGGTGCGCGTGTAGGTCCCCTCTCCCCGACGTGGGAGAGGGTTAGGGTGAGGGACGTCGAACGAGCGCCAGTCCTCTCTGATACAATTCGCTCAGGCGATTGTCACTCAACAAGCTCCGGTCCACTTGGGCCGCCGAATCGATGGAGACCACAACATGGGGGCCATTCACGTAACCGTAGGCATACGAAACCCGGCCGACCGGGACAGGGTGTGGGAAGGACTGTTCCTGGTGGATACGGGCGCGACTGATTGCCTCGTTCCCAGGCAACACCTCGAGGGGATTGGCCTCGAACAGGAGGGCGAGCGCGTGTATGAACTGGCCGACGGCACTCCCATCCTGGTTGGCGTTGCCGTTGCTAGGGTGGAGTTCATGGGGGATTTCGTCGGCGCGACCGTGATATTCGGAGAGCCGGACGCCAAGCCGCTGCTGGGCGTGACAGCCCTGGAGTCGGTGGGCATCGAAGTAGACCCGCGCAACCAGACGCTCAAGAAGCTACCAGCGGTACGGCTCAAGTAGCTACGGAACTCGCCGGCGCCTTTCGCGGCGCGGTCCCACAGCCCCCTCCTTCGCACCCTTCGTCGATAGTCCCTTTCCTTGACAGTCTAACCTCCCCTGCCTAGACTTACCCCCAACAGCCGCACGCGCCGCGGCCCCCACGTATCGCATCCCGCAGGAGGCCGGCCATGGACTTCCGTTTCGGCGAGGCCGAAGAGGCGTTTCGGGGCGAACTCCTCGACTTCCTCGACAGCGAGCTCCCCGACGACTGGGACGCCCTCGCGCAGACCAGCCCCTTCTCCGAGGCCAACTTCCCCTTCACGAAGGAGATGTCCTCCAAGCTCGCCGCCAAGGGCTGGCTTACGCTGGCCTGGCCCGAGGAGTACGGCGGACAGGGCCGCTCCCACATGGAGCAGCTCATCTACCGCGAGGAGATGACCTACCGCAACGTGCCCGGCACCGACCTGGGCGTCGGCGCGATCAGTTGGGTAGGCCCCACGCTCATGCTGGCGGGCACCGAGGAGCAGCGGCGCGAGCACCTGCCCCCCATGGCCAGGGCCGAGCGCTACTGGTGCACGCTCTACAGCGAGCCCGGCTCAGGCTCCGACCTCGCGTCGCTGCAAACGCAGGCCGTGCGCGACGGGGACGACTACGTGGTCAACGGCTCCAAGATATGGACCAGCGCCGGCCACATCGCGGACTGGGGCTGGCTCGCGGCCCGCACAGACAACGACGCCCCCAAGCACCGCGGCATAAGCCTGTTCCTGCTGGACATGCAGACGCCCGGCGTAACCGTCAGGCCCATCTACAACATGGCCGGCTCCCACGAGTTTAACGAGGTGTTCTTCGACAACGTCCGCGTGCCCAAGCGCAACCTGGTGGGCGAGGAGAACCGCGGCTGGTACACCCTCGCCGTCGCCCTCGACTTCGAGCGCTCCGGCGTCGGCTACTCGGCGACCGCCCGGCGCACGCTGGAGGCGCTGGCCGAGTACGCCAGGCAGACCGAGCGCAACGGGCGCCCGCTGGCCGAGGACCCTATCGTCCGAACCAAGCTGGCGCAGCGGTCGCTGGAGGCCGAAATCTCCCGGGGCATGTCCTACCGCGTGGCCTGGATGCAGAGCCAGGGCATGGTGCCCAACGCCGAAGCCTCCATGTCCAAGCTGTTCGGCACAGAGCTGACCCAGCGCGTCGCCGACACCGGCATGGAGATGCTGGGCCTTGCCGGCCAGCTCGCCGCCGGCTCCAGGTGGGCGCCGCTCGAAGGCCACATCCAGCGGCTGAGCCTGTCCAGCGTGTCCAGCACCATCGCGGCGGGCACCTCCGAGATACAGCGCAACATCATCGCGACCCGCGGGCTGGGCCTGCCCCGGGCGTAGAGGGCGAACCGTACGAGCAACTGGCCTCCTCTCCCCTGGTGGGAGAGGATTGAGGTGAGGGGGAGTTATGCCCCAGAACACACCCGACAACTCGGCCCTCGGCCCCTACCGCGTCCTCGACCTCACGGAGGGCGGCGTCAACTGGTGCGGCAAGCTGCTCGCCGACCTCGGCGCCGACGTCATCAAGGTCGAGCCGCCCGGCGGCAGTCCCACCCGGATGCGCGGCCCCTTCTATCGAGGACAGCGCCACCCCGAACGCAGCCTCTTCTGGTTCGCCTACTGCGTCAACAAGCGCGGCGTCACCCTCGACCTGGAGAGCGCCGAGGGCAAGCGCGCATTCGAGCGCCTGGCGGACACCGCCGACGTGGTGCTCGAGTCGTTCGCGCCCGGCCACATGGACGGCCTCGGCCTGGGCTACGAGGCGCTGAGAGAGCGCAATCCCGGCCTAATCTACACGTCCGTCACCCCGTTCGGTCCCACAGGCCCACACGCCGACTACAAGGCCACCGACATCGTGGTGTGGTCGATGGGCGGGATGCAGTACGCCAGCGGCGACGACGACCGCCCTCCGGTCCGCATAACCTTCCCCCAGGCCGATTTTCACGGTGGGGCCCAGGCCGCGGCCGCAACGCTGGCCGCGCTGTGGCACAGGCAGAATAACGGCGGGCGGGGCCAGCGCGCCGACGTGTCCGGCCAGGTTGCCATCATGTGGACGCTGATGAACATATCCACGCTCCCCATGTTGCACAAGACCAACATGGAGCGGGCCGGAGCCTACCGCCGCCTGCCCCGTGTGGAAGGCCCGCCCCTCAAGCTCCGCGCTGTCCACAGGTGCAAGGACGGCTTCGTCACCTCGATGATCAGCGGCGGCCGGCGCGCCCGCTCCTCCATGATTCCCCTGACCGACTGGATGGAGGAGGAGGGCGTTTGCCCCGAGTTCATGCGGGGCCGGGACTGGTTCACCTGGGAGATGGACGAACTGCTCGCGAGCGGCGATGAGGGCGCGCGAGAAGTCGAGGCGGTCTACGGGGCGCTCGACGACTTCATCCTCACCAAGACCAAGGCCGAGCTGTACGACCGCGCCCTGAGTCACCGCTTCCTGCTGGCGCCCTGCAACACTTCCAAGGACATGTACGAGGACCCCCAACTCAAGTACCGCGACTTCTGGCAGAACCTCTACCACCCCGAGCTTGAAGAGTCGCTCACCTACCTGGGGCCGTACCTGAAGCTGAGTGAGTCCCCGATGACCATCAGGAGGCGCGCCCCGCTCATCGGCGAGCACAACGCCGAGATTCTGGGCGCCCTGGACTCCGCGCCGCCACCACGCGCGCCGCGCCCTGCCGCGTCAGGTACGTCAGAGGCGAAGATGCCCTTCGATGGCCTGCGCGTGCTGGACTTTACCTGGATCGGCGTCGGTCCCGTGACGATAAAGTACCTCGGCGACCTCGGCGCGGACGTGGTCCACGTCGAGTCCGTCAGCCGACCGGACGGCCTGCGCTCCGGCCCGCCTTTCAAGGACGGCATACCCGGCATCAATCGCAGCCAGTTCCCGGCCAACTTCAACACCAGCAAGCTCGGCCTCGGCGTCAACCTCGCCAAGCCGGAGGGCGTGGCGCTGATAAAGCGGCTCATCGCCGAGTGGCAGCCCGACATCATCGCCGAGAGCTTCACCCCCAAGGCCATGCGCAACTGGGGCCTGGACTACGAGAGCGTCCGCAAGATAAGGCCCGACATCATCTACTTCAGCACCTGCCAGCAGGGCCAGACCGGGCCACACGCCATGTATCCCGGCTACGGCCAGTTGTCGTCCTCCATGGCGGGGTACTACCAGATCACCGGCTGGCCCGACCGCGACCCCGTGACGCCCTATGGCGCGTACTCCGACTTCGTGAACCCGCCCAACGGCTTCACCGCCATCGCCGCCGCCCTCGAATACCGGCGCCGCACCGGCAAGGGCCAGCACATCGATCTGTCGCAGTACGAAGGAGCCGCACACTACAAGGCGCCCGTGATCATGGACTACCTGTTGACAGGCAACGAGATGGTGCGCGACGGCAATCGCGACGAGGCGTTCGCTCCGCACGGCGTGTACCCCTGCCGGGACGAGGTGCGCGAGCTGACCGGGCCGGGCGAGTCCTGGTGCGCCATCGCCGTCACCACCGACGCCGAGTGGCTCGCGCTGTGCGACGCCATGGGCAACCCGCCGTGGACCCGCGACGAGCGCTTCGCCACCTTCGAGTCGCGCCGGGCGAACGACGCCGAGGTGGACGCGCTCATAGGCGAGTGGACGAAGGGCTACGGCGCGCAGGAACTGATGCGCCTGCTCCAGGCCGCGGGAGTGCCCGCCGGAGCCGTGCAGAGCCAGGCCGACCTCTGGCAGGACCCCCAGCTACAGCACAGGGGCCACTTCCAGTGGCTGAACCACACGGAATGCGGCCCGATGCCCTACGACGGCCTCCAGTTCGACCTGTCAGACACGCCGGGGGCGCTCCGGATGCCCCATGCCCTGATTGGCGAGCACAACGAGCTTATCCTGAAGGAGTTCGTGGGACTCACCGACGATGAGATCGGCGATCTCGTCGCAACCGAAGTCCTGGAGACCTCTGCGTGAACAATCCCACCGCCCACCAGCAACACGGAGACATAACATGAACACCGCCACCACCGGACCCCTGCAACTCGCCAACATCCGCGTCGTCGATCTCACGCGCATGGCCCCGGGCGGCTTCTGCACCATGATGCTGGGCGACTTCGGCGCGGACGTCATCCGCGTCGAGGAGCCAGGCGGCGGACGCATCGGCCGCGCCCGCATGGGCCGCACCGACGAGCCGGACGAGCGCGAGCAGCGCCGCCGCGCCGCCTTCACCGCGCTCAACCGCAACAAGCGCAGCATCACCCTCAATCTCAAGGTCCCCGAGGCGCAGGAAGTTTTGCGCCGGCTGTGCGAGAACGCCGACGTGTTCGTGGAGGGCTTCCGACCCGGCGTGGTCGAACGCCTCGGCTGCGACTACGAGACCCTCAGCAAGCTCAACCCGCGCATCGTCTACTGCTCCATATCCGGCTACGGACAGGACGGCCCGTACAAGAACCTGGTGGGCCACGACATCAACTACATCAGCACCGGAGGCGCGCTCGGCATGATCGGCGCGGAGGGCGGTCCGCCGACCATCCCCTACAACCTGATAGCCGACTACGCCGGCGGCGCGATGCAGGCCGCCATCGGCATACTCTCGGCGCTCATGGCGCGTGAGCACACCGGGCGAGGCCAGCAGGTGGACATCTCCATGTCCGACGGCGTGGCCTACATGCTTGTGGCCTCGCTGTCCGAATACTTCAACAGCGGCGCGGTGCCCCAGCGCGGCCTCATGTCGCTCAACGGCGGCGTGCCCTACTACAACGTGTTCGAGTGCGGAGACGGCAAGTTCCTCAGCCTGGGCTGCATCGAGCCCTGGTTCTGGGTGGACCTCTGCCGCGCGCTTGGCCGCGATGACTTCATCGACCACCAGTTCGACACGGACAAGTACCCCGAGATTTTCGACGCATTCCGCGACATCTTCAGGACGCGCACCCGCGACGAGTGGTGGGAATTCCTGCGCGACTACGGCGACATCGCGGTGGGCCGGGTCTTCAGCGTCGACGAGCTTGCAGAAGACCCGCAGCTTCGCCACCGCGGCATGGTACAGGACGTGGGAGAGTTCGACGGCGAGACGGTGAAGCAGGTGGGCATCGGCCCAAAGCTGTCGGAGACTCCCGGCTCGGTCCGTCGGCTCGGCCCCGGCATCGGCGAGCACACCGACGAGGTGCTGGGTGAGTTGGGCTATGCCGCCGCTGAGATAGCAAGCGCCCGCGAAACGGGCGCCTTCGGCTAACCATCAGAAAGTCCCTTCCCCCTCGCAGGGGGAAGGTCAGGATGGGGGCATCTACCCCCGCCTGACTACTCCAGCAGCCTCAACACGGCAACAATTCCAACTAGGCTGGCTATCTGTATTCCAATCATCCAGCGCATATGAACGTTCATCTTGTCGAACAATTCGGCCTTCAGATCGGCAATGTCAGCCTTGGTCGCCAGATGCTCGTAAGCGCCTTCAAGCCTGCTCAACCGCTCTTCCATCGTTGTCACGCTCAATCACTCTCTCGCTACTAGGATTCCTGTACCAGCCCTTGCTCGGGCGTTCACAGGTGTTGAGTCCTTCGTTGAAGTGCAGTATACCACTTGTAAAGAGATGGCACACCCGACCCGAAACATCATACACGCCGACTTCGATGCCTTCTACGCCGCCGTCGAGCAGCTCGACGACCCTGAGCTGCGCGGCAAGCCCGTCGTAGTCGGCGGCAGCCCCGAGGGCCGGGGCGTCGTCGCGTCGGCGTCCTACGAGGCGCGCGAGTTCGGCGTCCGCTCCGCCATGCCCATGCGCACCGCGCTGGCGCTCTGCCCCCAGGCGGTCCGGGTGCCGTCGAACTTCCCTCGCTACCGTGAAGTGTCCAGGCGCGCCATGGCCATCTTCGAGGACAGCACTCCGCTAGTCGAGCCGCTTTCGCTCGACGAGGCCTACCTCGACGTTACCGAGGCCGTCGGGGAGGGCCGCCCGGTGCGCGACATCGCCCTGCATGTGAAGCGACACATCCGCTCGGAACTCGGTCTGACCATCTCCCTTGGGGTCGCCACCGGCAAGTCGGTCGCAAAGGTAGCGTCCGATTTCCAGAAGCCGGACGGCCTCACCATCGTGTCGCCTGGCGAGGAGCGCGCCTTCCTCGCGCCCCTCGAAGTCGGCCGGCTGTGGGGCGTCGGGCCCAAGACCGCCGAACGCCTCCACGCCCACGGCATTACCACAATCGGCCAGCTCGCCTCGATGCCCGAGGAGTGGTTCCTGGAGCGATTCGGCAGGACCGGCCCCCGTATGCGCTCCCTAGCCATGGGTGTCGACGAGAGCCAGGTATCCACCGAGCGCGAGACCAAGTCCATCAGCGCCGAGACCACCCTCGCGCAGGACACCGGAGACCCCGAGGCGCTCAGAGAGCTTGTGAACAGGCTGAGCCTGAACGTGTCCCAGGCGCTTCAGCGAAAGTCGCTGCGCGGGCGCACCGTCAAGCTCAAGCTGCGGCTGTCGGACTTCACCACGTTCACGCGCCAGAAGACGCTGCCGGAGCGCGTCGACTCCTCCGTGGAGATTGCGCAGGCCGCCGACGCCCTGCTACAGGCGGAGCTGACCGGACGCAGGCAGTTCCGTCTCGTCGGCGTGGGAGTGTCCGGATTCGACAGCCCGCAAGACAGGCAAGCCGAACAACACGTACAATTGACACTGGCGGGATTCGAGCGAATAGGAGGGTTTGCATGAGCGAGATCATCTACAGGTCGGCGAAATCTATAGCCGCGGGTATCCGCGCCAGGGAATTCTCGGCGGAGGAGGTCGTGGAAGCGCACCTGGCGCGCATAGACGAGGTGAACGGCAGCCTGAACGCCGTCGTGATGTCCGCGGCCGAGCGGGCGCGAGACGAGGCCCGACGCGCCGACGAGGCGCTGGCGCGGGGCCGGAATCTGGGGGCGCTGCACGGCGTTCCCATCACGCTCAAGGACTCCATAGACACCGAGGGCGTAGTCACCTCTGGCGGCACGCTGGGCCGCACCGATTTCGTCCCCGACCGCGACTCCACCGTCGCCGCGCGGCTGCGCGCCGCCGGGGCTATCCTGCTCGGCAAAACCAACACGCCGGAGCTTACGCTCGCGGGTGAGACCAACAACCTGGTCTATGGGCGCACCAACAACCCCTACGACCTCTCGCGGATGCCCGGCGGCAGCAGCGGCGGCGCCGGGGCGATCGTCGCGTCCGGCGGCTCACCCCTCGACATCGGCAGCGACACCGGCGGCAGCATACGGCTGCCCTCCCACTTCTGCGGCATCGCCGGAATAAAGCCCAACTCCGGGCGCGTACCCCGCACCGGCCACATAGTGCCCTACGGCATGGGTGCGGTCGACTCTCTCACGCAGCTCGGCCCGATGGCCCGGTTCGTCGAGGACCTGGCGCTCACTCTGCCCATCATCGCCGGCCCGGACTGGCGAGACCCCGCAATCGTCCCCGTGTCGCTCGGCGACCCCGCGGACGTCTCGGTTGGATCGCTCCGAGTCGCCATGCACACCGACAACGGCCTCCAGACCCCAACCACGGAGACCGTGGACGCCGTGCTCGCCGCCGCCGCCGGGCTCCGGGACGCCGGCGCCGAGGTCGTGGAGGCTCTCCCTCCTGCTCTGGCGCAGCTACCCGACTTCCACAACGCCCTCAGCGGCGCCGACGGCCGGGGCTGGACGAAGCGGCTGCTGGCGAAGTACGGCACCACCGAGAGCCACCCCTGGCTACAGCGCAGGCTGGACGATGCCGAGGCGGTCCCCGCCGACGAGTACAGCGCGCTGCTGGAGAAGGCCGACGCCTACCGCAGCGACATGCTCGCCTTCATGGAGGACTACGACGCCATCCTCTGCCCCACCGCCGCCTTCCCTGCCACCGAGCATGAGGGCACGTTCGAGGAGAGCCGGCGAATGGGCTTCACCTACACCGGCGCCTACAACGTGACCGGCTGGCCCGGCGCGGTGGTGCGCGGCGGTACGTCGCCCGAGGGCCTTCCCATCGGCGTCCAGGTCGTCGCCCGCCCCTGGCGAGAGGACGTTGCGCTGGCGCTGGCGGCGGTGCTGGAGTCGGCGCTCATCGGCTGGCAGCGGCCGCCGCTGTAATCCATCCCCTCTCCCTTGATGGGAGAGGGCTAGGGTGAGGGTGTATCAGGCGACACCCCCAACACCGACCCCACAAAATCCCGATACCCGCGGGCGAAATCCCGCGCGTCCGATGTGCCGCGCCCCGCAAGCTGGACGCGGCGTAGCTCCAGCACGCCGTCGCCCGTCCGCACGCCGATGCCGCCATCCGCGAGCGTGGCGACAAAGCCGTGCGATTCGGCGTCGCCCGCTTTGGCTTCCCGCGCCCGCGCCCTCACCAGCTTCAGCGTCGAGCCGCGCCAAGCGGTGAACGCGCTGGGCCAGGGGTTGTAGGCGCGCGTCATACGCTCGATGCGCGACGCGGGCAGCCGCCAGTCTATCTCGCCGTCTTCCCTGCTCACCAGGCTGGTCACGCTCGCGAGCGACTCATCCTGCGCCGCTGGCCTCACCTCTCCCCGCTCCCACGCAGGAAGCGTATCCACCAACAGCGCCGCGCCCATATCGAACAGCCGCGCCGTCAACGACTGCGCGTCCTCGTCCATCCCTATCGCCGTCTCACGCGACGCCAGCATCGGCCCGGTGTCCATACCCTCGTCCGGCACCATCAGCGTCACGCCCGTAGACTCGTCGCCGTTCAGCAGCGTCGTCACCACAGGCGACGGCCCGCGGTAGCGCGGCAGCAGCGAAGGGTGAATGTTGACGCACCCCAGACTGGGCGCGCTCAGCGTGTCCGGCGGGAGGAACAGGCCGTAGGCCGCCACCACGATGGCGTCCGGCGCGAGTTCACGTATCTCGCGCTGCGCCTCCTCGTCACGCCGCAGCGACGCGGGCTGCCGGACGCTCAGGCCCAGTTCGAGCGCGGCCCTCTTCACCGGCGGCGCGGCCATCTGGCTGCCACGGCCCGCCCGCCTGTCCGGGCGCGTGTACACCGCGGCCACGTCGTGCCCCGCGTCCACCAGTGCGCGGAGCACCGGCGCCGCGAACTCCGGCGTGCCCATGAATACTAAGCGCATACGTGTGAGACTCCACTTTTGTCCGTCGCCGCACGCATCACACTCGCCTCGATCCTCTCCCATCGAGGGAGAGGAGGCCCAGTTGCAGTCGACCGGCCTAACACCCTCCGCCCGGCACGTTGCGGAACCGCACCGCGTCGCCAACCCGGATGCCGTGACGGGCCGCCGTGCCCGCGTTCACTTCCAGGTTGTACAGGATCGGCGCCGATGGCCGGTACAGCGTAAGCTCGCTTTCGGGCGTGCCCGGCTCAGGGGCCGGCACGTCGGGCGTCACGTCCACCACCTCGCAGCCTTCCCCTATCCACACGAAGTCCAGTGGGAAGCGCATCTGCCACATCCAGAAGCCCGGCACCACCGGCTCCTGGTACACGAACAGCATCCCGCCGTCATCGGGCAGAGGGTCGCGGCCCGACAATCCCCGCGACCGCTCCTCCGCGTCGTCCGCGATCTCCACCTTGAACGCAGCGCCGCCGACCTCTACCACGGGGGTCTGAACGGCCGTCTCGACGCTCTCGCACAGCGCGAACAGCAGCAGTGCTAGCGGCATTAGCGCCGCCCAGCTCATGCCAACTGTACGGCGGTCGCCCCGTTCCCGCCCCGCTCCGGCGGCTCCGGCGCGAACTCCCGCACCAGCGTATGCCGCGCCAGGTGTTCCCGCACCGCGTGGCGCAGCGCTCCCGTGCCTCGACCGTGGATGACCCGAATCGAGCCGAGACCGTCGCGTATCGCACCGTCCAGGAACTCCTCCAGACGCACGAGCGCGTCCGCAGCGCGCAGACCCCGCAGGTCGAGTTCCTGAGTGCCCAGCGGCGGCGCAAGCTCGTAACTGATGGCCGGCGCCTCGTTATCGGGTTCCGGCGCGGCATCCTCCACACGCGTCAGCCTGCCTAGGTCCACCCGCAGCGTCACCCTGCCCACGCTCACCTCCGCCTCGTCGCCCTGGTCCGGAAGCGACAACACCTTGCCAACCAGGTTCAGACCCCCAACGTCCACGCTGTCCCCGACACCGATGGGACGCCTCTCCACCTCACGGCGCATCACCGGAACCGGCTCCGGCACGCTCGCCCGCTCCAGTTCCAGCCGCGCCGCCTCCACGCGTGTGCGCTGCGCCGAGCCGTCCGCAGCGGGGGCGGTCCACGCCAGCGCCGACTCGATGCGCCGCAGCTTGCGCCGAGCGTCCTCGAATCGCTGAAGCGTCTCGCGCCGCGTGCTGCGCATGATGCTGTCCCTGTGGTCGGCAAGATAGTCGAGCTGCGATTGCAGCTCCCGCCGGATCCCCTCAGCCTCGGCGCGGGTCTCCTCCGCCTCGCGCAGCCTGGTCTGCAACCGCGCCCGGTCCGCTTGCAACTCTCGCAGCCAGTCCTCGAACCTCAGGTGCTGCGGCTCAAGCAGGGACTTAGCACGCTCCATGATCTCTTCCATCAACCCCAGCCGCGCCGCCACTGACATCGCGTAGCTTCTGCCGGGTATGCCCATGGTGAGCTCGTAGGTCGGTTCCAGCGTGTCCGGCTCCAACTGCACGCTCGCGTTTCCCATGTCCGGTGACGCCTCGGCGTGGGTCGCCACCTGGCGGTGGTGCGTGGTGGCGATGGTGCTCACGCTCAAGCCCGCGAGATGATCCAGCACAGCCCGCCCCAGCGCCGCGCCCTCCTCCGGGTCCGTGCTCGCGCCCAGCTCGTCCAGCAGCACCAGCGAGCCCGGGCCTGCCGACTCGATTATCCGCACCACGTTCCGCATGTGCGAGCTGAACGTGGACACCGATTCCGAGATGCTCTGGTGGTCTCCCACGTCCGCGTAGATGCCATCGAACACCGGCAGCGAGCTGCCCTCGGCCGCCGGGACCTGCAAGCCTGACTGGTACATCAGCGCGAGCAGGCCCACGGTCTTCATCGCAACCGTCTTGCCGCCCGTGTTCGGTCCGGTGATCACCAGCACACGCCAGTCCGTGCCCAGCGACACGTCTATCGGCACGGCTTCCCGGCCCAGCAGCGGATGGCGCGCCTCCAGCAGCCGCAGCGACATATCCGGCGGTCCTTCTTTCCCCCGCGCGACTCTCGGAGGCAGCGACACGCACCGGTTCGCCGCGCCATAGCGCGCCCTCGCCAGTATGAAGTCCAGCCGCGCCGTCAGCCTGTCCCCGCGCCCGATGTCCTCCGCCAGTTCCCCCACAAGCACGGACAGGTCGCGCAGCACGCGCAGCGTCTCCCGCTCCTCCTCCAGCACCAGTTCCCGCCACTCATTGCCCATGTCAACTGTCGCGAACGGCTCGACGTAGATGGTCGCGCCGGTGTTGGATGCGTCGTGCACGATTCCGGGGACGCGCGACCGCATCTCCGCCTTGACCGGCACGACCACCCGCTCGTTGCGCGTGGTGACGAGCGATTCCTGGAGCGCCTCGCGTCCTGCCTCCGAGCGTATCAGCCGTTGCAGCGTCTCGGTCACGCGGTCGTACGCCCGCACCACCTGCCGCCGCAGCGCCCGCAGTGACGGTGTGGCGTCGTCGGCCACGTTGCCCCGCGCGTCGATCTTCCTGCGAATCTGCCGCCGCAGCTCGCTCAGGTCCGGAATGCCCGCAACCACGTCCGCGAGCAACGGCAGCCTCCCGCGAGTCCTCTTCACCGCGCCCGCGGCCCGGCTGTGCACCTCCAGAGCGTCGGCCACCGACAGGAGTTGCGTACCGGTAAGCACACCGCCGATGCCCGCCATCGCCACGTACTCGGACGTGTCTACCGCCAAGTGTAGGTCGACGCCGCCGACCTCTTCGAGCAACTCCACCGCCTCGGCCGTCTCGCGCTGCAACTCCTCGACCTCGACGGGGCTGTACGAGGGCGACATCCCCAGCGCCAGTTCGCGAGCCGGAAAGAACGTGACGCGGTTGGCGACCTGCCGCCGCACCTCCGGGAAGTCCAGCGCCTCCATCGACTGCGCCCGCAGCGCCTCGCCAGGTGATGCGCCGTCCCCGGAGTCGCCTCCGGATCGCGGCCCATCCTGCCCGGCTATGCCCTCTTCAGTCGCCATGCGGCCCTCCAAGTATCAGAACGATTCTACCATAAGCACGGCGACGCCCCTTCCCGCCACTACGGAACACCACCCCCGCTGTGCTATAATTTCTCCCGTTTGATATGAGAGACCTAGTGTGCGTTCGGGTCCCCGCGACTACCGCCAATATGGGCCCCGGCTTCGACTGCCTCGGCATGGCCCTGGACGTGTGGAACACCGTTCGCGTGGAACGCCGCCCCGGACCGCTGCAGGTCGACGTCGCCGGGGAGGGCGCGGGCGAACTGCCGGAGGATGCCTCGAACCTGGTCTACCGCGGCTTCAGCGTACTCTTCGAGGGAGCGGGCGAGTCGCCGCCCAGCGTCAGGATGACCTGTGATAACCGCATACCACTGGGCAGAGGACTCGGCAGCAGTTCCGCGGCCGCCGTGGCCGGCCTCGTGGCCGCGAACGAGATGCGCGGCGACGGCCTGTCACCCCTGGAACTGCTGGAGCTCGCCGCGAGGCTGGAGGGCCACCCGGACAACGCCGCCCCGGCCATATTCGGCGGCTGCCGCATCGTCGCCAGGGACGAGGACGGCGCTCTTCTGTCGGCGCCCGTGCCCGTGCCGGACGACCTGATGGCCGTGCTGTTCGTGCCAGACGTCCCGATGCCGACAAGGGAGGCCCGCGACCTGCTGCCGCCGGAGGTGCCGCGCGCCGACGCCGTCTACAACATAGGCCGCGCCGCCCTGCTGGTGCGCGCCCTCGCCACCGGCGACCTCGCACACATGGACGTCGCCACTGGCGACCGCCTGCACCAGCCCGCGCGACAGGCCATCTTCTACCCCATGCGCAACATCTTCCGCGCCGCACGCGACGCCGGCGCGCTGGGCGTGTTCCTGTCCGGAGCAGGCTCCAGCGTGCTGGCGCTTACTAGGGGCCGGGAGTATACGATCGGCTACGAGATGGCCGACATCGCCCACAAGTCGGGCGTGGGAGGCTCGATACTAGTCACCAAGCCAACATCGAAGGGCGCCCACGTCGAGGTGAGCGCCTGACGCGCAACGAAGAGGAAGCAACTTGTCACTTGTAGTCCAGAAATATGGCGGAAGCTCGCTGGCCGACGCCGACAAGATTAGAAACGTCGCCGAGCGCATCGGGCGCTCGCGCGACGCCGGCAACAGCGTCGTCAGCGTGGTCTCGGCCATGGGCGACACCACCGACGAGCTCATCGACCTCGCCGGCCAGGTCTCGGGCCGCCCCGAGCCGCGCGAGCTAGACCTGCTGCTGTCGACCGGCGAGCTCGTCTCCTGCACGCTCATCGCCATGGCCCTGCGCGCCCTCGGCTACGAGGCCATCAGCCTCAGCGGCGGCCAGGCCGGCATCCGCACCGACACCAGCCACGGACGCGCCCGCATCGCCCTCATGCAGCCCGAGCGCGTCGCCCGCGAGCTGGACCGAGGCCGTATCGTCATAGTCGCCGGCTTCCAGGGCATCACCGAAGACCTGGACATCACCACCCTCGGACGCGGCGGCTCGGACACCACCGCCGTCGCCCTGGCCGCGAGCCTCGAGGCCGACCGCTGCGAGGTGTACACCGACGTCGAGGGCATCTACACCGCGGACCCCAGACTCGTGCCCAAGGCCCGCAAGCTGGACGAGGTGCACTACGAAGAGATGCTGGAACTCGCCAGCTACGGCGCGAAGATGAACGCGCGATCCATCGAGATGGGCATGTTCTACAAGGTCCCCATCCTGGTCGCATCCAGTTTCTCCGACGCCCCGGGCACACTCATTCACGAAGGAGCGGACATGAACACAACCGTCGGCGAGATCAGAAACCGCATCAGGGGCATCGCCGTCGACACCAACGTCGCCAAGATCACCGTCCGAGGCGTCGTCGACCGGCCCGGCATCGCCGCCGGCCTGTTCGAGCCGCTCAGCGAGGCCGACGTCAGCGTGGACGTCATCGTCCAGAACGCCAGCGTCGAAGGCACCACCGACATGACCTTCACCGTCAAGCGCACCGATCTCGCCCGCGCGCTGGAAGTCACGCGCGTCGTGGCCCGCCAGCTCGGCAACGGCGAGGTGGCGAGCGCCGACCATCTCGCCAAGCTCAGCATCGTGGGCACGGGTATGCAGGACGCTCCCGGTTACGCCTCCACCATGTTCCGCACCCTGGCCGACAACGGGATTAACATCGACATGATAACGACCTCGGAGATTCGCATAACTTGCATCGTCGACGAGGCCGACGTGGGCAGGGCCGCCCGCGCGCTGCACACCTCGTTCCAGCTCGACAACCCCGGGCAGGTCGCGTAGGCCGCCCCCGCACCGACGCGGCCAGAGCGCCTTGTGACCGACCCCCACCTTTCTGTCGTCGTCCCCGCGTACAACGAGGCCACGCGTATACTCGCCACCCTCGACGCCGTGACCACCCATCTGTCCGCCAAGCCGTTCCCTTGGGAGCTCATAGTAGTAGACGACGGCAGTTCCGACGGCACTGCCAACCTGGTCGAGTCCCGGGCGCGCGTCGAGCCGCGAGTCCGCGTCGAGTCCATCCCCCACGCGGGCAAGGGCTGGGCCGTCCGCCATGGCATGCTGGCCGCCACCGGAAGGTTGCGCTTCATGTGCGACGCCGACCTCGCCATGCCCATCGCCCACCTGGACGACTTCATCCGCCGCATCTACGACGGCTACGACGTTGTCATCGGCTCCCGCGAGGCCGAGGGCGCCCGCCGGTTCGACGAGCCGGCGCTGCGCCACGTGATGGGCCGCGTCTTCAACTGGTCGGTCAAGGCAATCGCCGTGCCTCGAATCCAGGACACCCAGTGCGGCTTCAAGTGCTTCCGGGCCGCCGCCGCCGAAGACCTCTTCCATCTCCAGCGGGTTGAGGGCTTCGGCTTCGACGTGGAGATTCTCCACCTGGCCTTCAAGCGCGGTTATCGCGTGCACGAGCTGCCCATCGACTGGCGCTACCAGACGGAGAGCAAGGTGAGGCCCGCCGTCGACTCCTTCCAGATGCTCCGGGACGCCCTGCTGGTGCGCTGGCGCTCCGCCCGCGGCGCCTATGACCACACTGAACCTCGTGCGCGCCTGGAGCGGGATTAGCAGGCGGGCCGAGTGTACACGAACATGACCACTCCAACCCCTGCCAACCGCGCCGCCTGTCGCCCCTGGCGTGTCCTCCCCGCGCTGCTCGCCCTCCTAGTCCTACTAGTCGCCTGCGGCGCCGAAGGCTCGCCCGCCCCGGCCGCCGTCCCAACCCAGGCCCCGCCGGAGGCCGCCACGCCCGCATCGGACGCCGCCGAGTTGCGGATGCTGCTCGCGTCCACCGACCTGAGCGTCGGCGCCAACCGTGTCGTGTTCGCCCTCGTCGCGAGCGGTTCCGGCCCTGTGCGCCAACCCGACGGCGTCCGCGTCCAGACCTTCCACCTCGCCCCCACAGGCCAGGAGGGACCCATCGAGACCCTCGCCGCCACGTACCGTGAATGGGGCGACACCGGGCGCGGCGCGTACACCGTCCGCCTGGGCTTCGACAGGCCGGGCGATTGGGGCCTGGGCGTCAGCGTGGCTGGGCCGGACGCCACGGTGTCATCCGCCTCCGCGCGGGTGGCCGTTCGCGAACAGAGCCTCACGCCCGCCCTGGGAGCGCCCGCGCCGCTCACCCAGAGCAAGACCATCTCGGACACACCGGACCTGAACGAACTCACCTCAGATCCGCAGCCCGACGTCGCTCTGTACCAGATGACCATCGCTGAGGCTGTCGCGTCCGGCAAGCCGCTGGTGGTGGCGTTCTCGACGCCCGCGTACTGCACCACGGCCACCTGCGGGCCTCAACTGGACGTGGTAAAGCGGACCAGGGAGCGGTACGCGGACCGGGCGAACTTCATCCACGTCGAGGTGTACAACAATCCCCACGAGATACAGGGCGACCTCTCCAACGCCAGGATCGCGCCCGCCGTTACCGAGTGGGCACTTCCCAGCGAACCGTGGACGTTCGTGATCGACGCTGACGGCTTGGTGGCCGCCAAGTTCGAGGGCTTTGCCACGCGGGACGAGTTGGAGCAGGCGTTGCTCGCCGTGGTGGGGCGCTAGAAGTGCTATGATAGGCGCACTTTCTGACCCAAAGGGGGAACTGCCATGCCAGCACGGAGACTCTATTCGCCATGGCCCGACAACTGCACCACCGCGGGCGCGACCGGTACGTGCAGCGCCGACGGACGCGCGCTCATCGGCAGCACCAGCGACGACCCGTTCACCACACGGACGCGGCTGGTGGTCGAAGAACCGCCGGACGGCTATCGGTACGTCGGCACGCAGATCGTGTCCCAGGACGCGGGCACAGTGGCCGACTTCAACCACATGCACACGCGCGGGCTCAACGAGAAGGGCTTCGCGTACACCTGGTCCGCGGCGCGACCCGACCCCCAGTTCGAGCCGGACAGCACGCGCGCGGTGGGCGTGCCCTACTACCGCTTCGGCGATCTGCTGCTGAGCGAGGCCGCGTCGGTGGAGGACGCAATCGGTCTGCTGGAGTCCTATCCCAGGGCCATTCACGGCAACTTCCTGCTCGCCGACTCCGGCGGCGAGGTAGCCCTTGCTGAGGTGAGCACCCGCTCGCTCAACGTGGAGACGCGCACCACCGACGGCTGGATTGGCCGCTCGAACCACTGGGTTTCGCCGGAGATGTCGCGTATCGCCCACACCCCACAGGCCGGCGATTCGACCGTGGTGCGCTACGACCGCATCACCACCCTGATGGCGGAGGGCGCCGGGTCCATCGACCCCGCCTACCTCGCGCACTGCTTCCGCGACCACGGGACGCTGGAGGAGACGGGCTGGAGCATATGCGCACACGGCCACACCAAGCGGCCCGGCTCGGAGACCCGCGGGGGCAGCGTCAGTTCCGAGATTCTCCTGCCCACGGAGGGCGTGATGTATTACTGCTACGGCTGGCCCTGCGGCGGCCCGGCGGAGTACGGCGATGAGCAGCTTTACCAGGATAGATCGTGGGGCAGGTACGTGCCGTTCTCGCTCGGCGACATGGAGCCGGGCGAATACGTGACCGTGGACGGCCGGCTGACTCCGCTGGCGGTGCGATACCTCTCCTCAGGAGTTGTAGAGGGCGTGTAGGCGTTCAAGAGAGAAAGGACGAGACTATGGCCAACGATAACCAACAGCAAGCCGGCCCCGCGCGGATGTATCCGTTCGTGGGCATACCGTCGTTCCTGCGCTCCGAAATCTGCACGGACCTGGACACGCTGGATGCGGACATCGCAGTAATGGGCGCGCCGACGGACGAGGGGTCGCCTTTCCTGCCGGGATCGCGCTTCGGGCCGAGGGGGATACGCGAACACTCGCTGCGATTCAGCGGGCGCGGCTACTTCGACCAGGACGCGGACAAGGTGTACCTGGAACGCGAGATGACGACCGGTCGCATCGTGGACGTGGGCGACGCCGACGTGCTGCCCACCAACGTGGAGCAGACCTTCGCAAACATCACCGATCTCACGCGCCGCATTCTCGACAAGGGCGCGCTTCCGGCGGTGCTGGGCGGCGACCACGCCATCACGTTCCCCGTGGTGCGCGCCTATGACGAGCCGCTCCACGTAATCCACTTCGACGCCCACATCGACTACGCGCCGTTCATGCACGGCTTCGAATACACCAACGGCCACGCCTTCAGGCACATCTACCACATGGATCACGTGGAGAGCCTGACGCAGGTGGGCATTCGCAGCCTGCGCAACAACCGGGAGTGGCTACAGGACTCTATCGACGATGGCAACCGCGTCATAGGCATGACCGAGACGCGCGAGCTGGGCGGGCAGGGCATCGTGGAGCCGATTCCGCGCGACGCCAACTGCTACGTGAGCATCGACATCGACGTGCTGGACCTGCCGCTGGTGCCCGGCTGCGTGTCCGCTGAGCCGAACGGCATGACCTACGAGGAGCTGCGACAGGCGCTCATCGCCATCGCCGAGCACACCAACGTCGTCGGATTCGACCTGGTGGAGGTGAACCCGCA
Source organism: Dehalococcoidia bacterium (assembly GCA_965204815.1). GTDB lineage: Bacteria > Chloroflexota > Dehalococcoidia > Lucifugimonadales > CATOSD01 > CATOSD01. Next base: position 1,228,173 of record OZ242014.1, on the reverse strand, counting down.
GCTCGACGTGGGCACCGGCATCACGTCCTACATGGCAGCCCACACCATCCTGGAGTTTCTAGGGCACATCTGCGACCAGCCCCGCTGGGCCGCCAGGGTGGGCGCGGCCGGTTAGCCGTCCGCTTCCAGCCTCGCCGTCTCCATGCCGCGCTTTCAACTACTGGATTCCTGGCGAGGCTACCCGAACTACAGGCTGATCTGGACCGCCAACTTCTTCGCCAACAGCGCGCAGTGGCTGCAACTGCTCACCGTGGGCTGGCTGGTGCAGCGCCTCGCGGAGGGTGGCTCGGCGACGCCGCTGCTGGTTGTCACCGTCGGCGGGCTCAACACGCTGCCCGGGCTGATAGTGGCCCCGTGGGGCGGCGTGCTGGGCGACCGCCTCGACCGTCGCAAGCTGGTCATGGCCATCCAGGCGCTGATGGCCGTGCTCGCGCTGCTGTTCGCTTTCTTTGTGCTCTCCGGCAACGCCCAGGTTTGGCACGCCTACGCTTACGTGTTCATCAGCGGCTGCTGCGTATCGGTAACGCAGCCAATGGGCCAAGCGCTGATCGCCAACACCGTGCCGCGCGAGTACTATTCCAATGCCTTTGCCGCGAACGTGCTCACCATCACCGGCACGCGATTCATCGGCCCGTTCGTGGGCGGTCTGCTGATAGCCAACCTTGGCTTCTTCTGGAATTTCACCATAGAGGCGATACTCTACGCCGGAGTCGTGTTGGCGCTGCTACCGTTGAAGATGCCCTACTACCAGCAACGCCGCGCCGAAGACCGCGGCTCGATTCTGCGCGATCTGGCGGACGGGGTCCGCTACGTGTGGAGCGGCAACAGGGCTATCTTGCTACTGATTGTGCTCGGCCTGCTCCCGAACGTGGTGCTCCAGCCGCTGATGTTCATGCTGCCGGTGTTCACCGACCGGGTGCTGAACGCGGGCGCGGACGTGGGCGGCTATCTGCTGGCGGTCAACGGCGGCGGCGGGCTCTGCGCCGCGCTGATGATGGCCTCGCTCGGCTTTCTGTTCATGCGAGGGCCGATTACGCTCACGGCGGCGATAGCCAGCTCCGTGCTGGCAATCGTGTTCGCGCAGGCGCAGTGGCTGCCCGTCGCGTTCGTCGTCGTCGCCATGTTCGCGTTCAGCCAGTCGTGGTTCCGCACCACCAGCGGCGCGCTGATACAGACGCTGGTGCCGGACACGTTGCGCTCCCGGATCACCAGTCTCCAGTCGTACGGGCGCGGATTCGTCGTGCCCGCAAGCCTGCTCGTCGGCTGGCTAGCCGGCGCTACGTCGGTACCGTTCGCGATCACCGCCATGGGCCTCGTCAGCCTCGCGGGCGCGCTCGCTTTCCTGGCGGCCGCGGCGAGCCTGCGCCGCCTGGAGTGACGCACTTGTCGGTGGTCAGTGAGCGACACCCCAACGATTGTGGAATGTGTATAATGGCGAAACGCGCAGGCAACGTCTAGTCGGTATGTCGCGGGTCCGCTGCGCAACTCGTCCTGAGGAGGGTCAGTGTGGGCATATTCTACGCCCGTGTTGGAGTGAGTGACGGCAACGGCGGAGCTACCGAGTGGGTGGACGCGCTGGTGGACACTGGCGCAACCTACAGCGTCCTGCCCACCTCGCTGCTGCGAAATCGCGTTGGTGTCAGTCCTGACACTCACATGGTGTTTACGTTTGCCAATGGCGACCAAGCGCGCCTGCCTGTCGGAGAGGCTCGATTTCAATTTGGCGACAGGCAAGGTACGAGCAAGGTTGTGTTTGGCGAAGAAAACCAGTACCTGCTTGGCGCAACCACTTTGCAGATCTTGGGATTGATTGCCGATACGACCGAACACCGACTCATCCCCGCGCCAAAGCTCCTCATCTAACATCGACGGTTCTGTGTCCGCGCCTCGGGGAATCTCGATGCGGCGGCGTCTAACGCGGCAGACGAAGGAGGAGGAAAGCCATGACAGAACGAGTTGACACCATCGTGCGCGGCGGCCTCGTGGCCACGTCCACGGGCGAGTATCACGCCAGCATCGCCATCAGGGGCGAGCAGATCGTGGCCGTCGGCCCCGACGACACGCTGCCGGAGGCCGACGAGTACGTCGACGCTACGGGCAAGCACGTGCTGCCCGGCGCCATCGACTGCCACGTCCACCTCAGAGACGCGCCGAACGACGACTGGGACGTCGGCTCGGTCGCGGCGGCCCGCGCCGGCCTGACGACCATCATCCCCTTCGGCGCATACGACGCCGAGGCGCGTGAGACCCTGCCTCAAGCCATCGAGCGCTGGAAGGGGGAGGCGGCGCGCGATTCTGTCGTCGACTACACCTTCCACTACATTCTGAGCAACACCCCCCTACATCATCGACGGCCTCGCCGAGGCCATCTCCATGGGCGTCACGTCTTTCAAGATGTTCATGACCTACGACCACCGTGTATCCGACTCCTTCATCGCCCGGGCGATGGAGATTGTCGGCGCCAACGGCGGGATTGTGCAGCTTCACGCCGAGAATGGCGACGTGATCGAGCACCTGATGAACAAGGCCATCGCCGAGGGCCGCACCGCGCCGACGGACTTCCCCGCCACCTGCCCCACATGGGCCGAGGCGGAGGCAATCAACCGCGGCGTGCTGATGGGCGCAATGACCGACTGCCCCGTTCTACATCGTCCACCTGAGCACACAGGAGGGCCTGGAGCGCATCAAGGAGGCCCAGCGCCTCGGCCAGCGCGTGTGGACCGAGACCTGCCCACAGTACCTGCTGCTGGACGAGACGATCATGGAACGCATGGGTCCGCTGGCCAAGATAGGCCCGCCGCTGCGCCCCGCCGACGGCGTGAACCAGGGCGCGATGTGGCAGGGCAGCGAGCAGGGCTACATCTCCGCCATCGGCAGCGACCACTCACCCGGTCCGCCGGAGCGCAAGAAGGACGGCTGGACCAACATCTTCCGCAGCCCCGACGGCGCTCCCGTCCCGTTCGGCGCCCCGTCGCTGGAGACGTTGGTGCCGCTCGTCTACAGCGAGGGCGTCGCCAAGCGCGGCCTGCCCCTGACCTGGATGGCCCGCGTGCTGGCCGAAAACCCGGCCCGCATCTTCGGTCTGTACCCTCGAAAGGGCGTCATCCAGCCGGGCGCGGACGCCGACCTGCTCATCATCGATCCCGACGCGGAAACGACCATCACCGCGGACGACCACCACGGCCGCTCTGGATTCACTCCCTACGAGGGCTGGAAAGCCTCGGGCAGAATCGACACCACCATACTGCGCGGCAAGGTTCTATTGCGCGACGGCAAGCTGGAGCAGACGGCGGGCTACGGCAGCTTCATCCACGCGGGAAGCCCAACGCCGCCAATCGCCGGCTCCGTGAGGTAGGAGGCCACGATGACAGACTATCTCGACACCCTGTCCGAACTCGTCAGCGAGGCCAGTATCGACTCGCTGTCCCCCGCCACGCTGTCCGCCGTGCGGGACGTGACGCTCGACACCCTGGGCGCGATGGTGGCGGGAAGCCGCCAGCCCGAAAACACGGCGTTCGCGGCCAGAATCGCGCGACGCTCGCTCCCGGACACGGCCACGGCCACCATCTTCGGCCACGGCCTCAAGGCCGACCCGATGAACGCGACCCTCGTCAACGCCACCGCGGGCGTGGCCCTCGAGGTGGACGAGGGCAACCGGTTTGGCGGAGGCCACCCCGCGATCCACTCCCTGCCCGGCGCCCTCGCCCTCGCGGAGGAGATGGGCGCCAGCGGCCGGGACTTCGTGGAGAGCGCCCTCGTGGGCTACGAGCTGGAATCACGCATCGGCGGTGCGACCAAGCCCCGCTTCAACGTCCACTCGCACGGTCACTGGGGAGTCATCGGCACCGCGGTCGCCGCCGCAAAGCTCAAGGGCTACTCCGCTAGCCAGGTCCGCGACGTGATCAACATCGCGGCGTCCATGAGCCCGGCCAATAGCTGGCAGCCCGCCTTCCGAGGCGCGACCGTGCGCAACCTCTATCCCGGCCGGTCCGGCCACGACGGGCTGCTGGCCGTCGACGTGTACGAGAGCGGCTTCACCGGCCTGGACGACGCCCCCGCTGACGTGTTCGGCACGATCCTGGGCGAGAGCTTCGACCGCGTCGCGGCGGTGGCGAACATGCCCGGCGAGTACCGCATCGAGCAGAACTACTTCAAGTTCTACGCCTGCTGCCGCCTGAACCACCCCGCGCTGGACGCCGTATTCGACGCCAGCGCCGGTACCGACTTCGACCCGGACGAGGTGCTGGCCGTGGACATCTCCGCGCCGAGTATGCTGGACGGAATGCTGGGCGAGTACCCCGACAACATGCTCGCCGCCAAGTTCAACGTGCCATACGCGGTCGCGGCTTCACTGGTGCGCGGCAGCGCAAACGTGGACGACTTCTACTCCGAGGCGCGTGACGACTCCCGCATACGCGAGCTCGCGGCCAAGGTGAGCGTAAGAGTCGACCCGCCCGCGCAGCCAGTGCCCGCCCGCGGCGTGCCCCCAACCGAGGCGCGTATTCGGCTCGCGGGAGACCGCGAGGTGGTGGGGCGCACGGCCATAATCAGGGGCGACTACGGCAACCGGTTGCCGCGCGAGCGCCTGGTGGAAAAGTTCCACTCACTCAACGACCCTATCCTGGGCGCCCAACGCGCCGCCGAGGTCGTTGAAGCCGTCTCGCGCCTGGAGGACCTGCCCGACGTTCGCGAGCTCACCGCGCTGCTGGCCGGGTAAAGGGCCCCCGTCTGGAAAGACCTAGTTCGACTCCCCGCTATGGCGCTACCGTCAGCATCACCGATGCGCTGTCCAGCACCGACTTGGTGATGGGCTGCTCCTCGCGCTCGTCGGCGATGATCTTGTACGTGAACGCCAGGACGTACTGAGAACCGGCGAAGTCAATCGGCAGCGTATACTCCGCGTCCGCGCCGTAGATCCGCTTCTCGGTCGTCTTGCTTCTCGCGGTCACGATCACGCGCGTGGCCGTAACGGTCGCCCCGTCGATCGACGCGGCGCTCACCGCCTGTGCCAGGGCCGCCTTGTCCACCGGGTTGCCGTCGGGATCGTTAACGTCCCCGAACAACCCCTCTATGTCCGCCGACAGCGTGGACAGAAGGTGCGTCGGAGTCCACTCTTCCATGAATCGTTGGACTTCCACTTCCTTGACCGGCGTCGGTCCGGGGGTAGGCGTCGGGAACGCCTCGCGATCGACTATGGACGCCCCGCTGCCACGCTCGCCGCACGCCAGCGCAAACAGCAGAAGCACTATCGGAATCAGAAATACGAGCCGCGCTCCCATCTACATCTCCTGAACGTCACTTTGGTTTTCGTCTATAGTTTAGCTTGGTATCAAGACGCAAGCAACCGCCGAGCCGGGTCCGGGCTGTTCAGAGTCGATGACGGCGCGTCCGCCGTAGGCGGCGACTGGCCCGCTACTCGCCTATGTTGGCCTCCATGACCCGCATGGTGTTCTCGCCCAGGATCTTCTTGATGTCCGCCTCGGAGAACTCGCGCCTCAGCAGTTCCTCGGTGATGGCCGGGAACTTGGAGCAGTCCTCCAGCCCGATGGGACCGGCGGGGATGCCGTCGAAGTCGGACCCCAATCCCACGTGGTCCACGCCCGCCACCTTGGCGATGTGCTCGATGTGGTCCACCACGTCGGACAGGTTGGGTTGCGGCAGGTCGTGCCAGGACGCCATGCGCCGCTGTTGTATCTCGGCGCGCTGCTGTGCCACGTACTCCGGCGTGCCGGAGTAGTGCGCGATGGCGGAGCGCCGCGCGAACTTCTCGACCTCCTCTATCTCGTCCCAGGTCGCCTCCTGCAGCCTGTCGGTGGCTATCCGCGTCTCCTCAGACACGAAGGCGGGATAGAAGTTGACGTTCACCACGCCTCCGTTGCTCGCCACCGCCCGCAGCATGTCGTCCTTCATGTTGCGAGGGTGCTGGCAGATCGACCACGCCGACGAGTGCGACGCCATGATCGGCTTGTCGGTCACCTCGATGGAGTCCCAGAAGGTCTTGTCGGACACGTGGGAGATGTCCACCACCATGCCCAGACGGTTCATCTCGCGTATCACGTCCCGCCCGAACAGGCTAAGCCCGTTGTTCTTCACCGCGTCCGTGGAGGCGTCGGCCCAGTTGTTCGTGTTGAAGTGGGTCAGCGTGATGTAGCGCATGCCCAGTTCCCAGTAGAGCCGCAGCACCGCCAGGCTGTCGTTGATCGCGTGCCCGCCCTCGATGCACGGCACCGCGGCGTGCTTGCCCTCCGCCACGATCCGGCGGCAGTCGGCGGCAGTCAGCGCGATCTCCACGTCGTCGGGGTTCGCCGCGCAGAAGCGGTTGAGACCGTCCAGCAGTTGCAGGCAGCGGTCCAGCGTGTTCTTCTCCGGAATCTCCTTGGCGGCCACGTAGCAGGACCACCACTGCACACCCAGGTTGCCCTCCCGTATGCGCGGCAGGTCCAGGTGGCCGGTGCCGGTGGCAGTGGCCAGGTCGTCGCCGTCGTCGGTCATCCGGCTGATCGTGTCCGCGTGGGTGTCCACCACGAGCGACGAAAAGTGGAGGTCGCGCGCCCGCTGGCTGAGGGAGTCTTGGGAAGTCATGTGTGCGTTCTCCTTTATCGGTAGTTCTAGCCCACCACGTCCCGGAACACCCGCAGGTAGTTTTGCCCGAGAAGCTTGCGCAGCTCATCCTCGTTGAACCCGCGCTCGGCGAGCTTGACGGTCAGGTTGGGCCAGTCGCTGAAGTCGTCGTAGCCCACGATGTTGTATTCGTCGGTGAGCCTGTGCTCGTCCAGCCTGAATCCGCTGTAGTTGAACGTTCCGGGACGATCCGCTGGCATGTCGCTCGGCCACTCGATGAGCGACGACGTCCGAGCGCCCGGGCCGCCCTTGTCGGTGCCCACGCCCACGTGGTCGATGCCCATCACGTCCACCAGGTGCACCACGTGGTCGACGAAGTCGTCCAGTGTCGCCTCCGGTGACGCCTGGATGAAGCCGGGGATGATCACCACCCCGAAGAAACCGCCCTGCTCGGCGATGGCCCTAGCCAACTCGTCGCTCTTGCCCCTGTCGTGGTACGCCACGGCCGAACTGGAGGAGTGCGACACGATGACCGGCGCCGTCGATATCTCCATCGCGTCCCAGCCCACCTGCTCACTGCAGTGGCTCACGTCCACGATGATGTCCAGCTCGTTCAGCCGCTGGACTACGGCCTGGCCAAAGTACGTGAGCCCGCTCTTGTGGATCTCCGTGCAGCCGTCGCCCACGAGCGTGCCCAGGTTGTAGGTGAGCTGACACATTCGCAAGCCCATGTTGTGGAACAGATCGATGCGCTCCAGCTTGTCGCTGAACGGCGTTGTGTCCTGGAAGTCGATCACTACCCCGTACTTGCCCTCGCGGTGGGCGCGCTCGATGTCCTCCGCCTTGCGGACCATCAGCATCCGGTCGTCCATCGCGTCGATCATGGCCCGAGCCTGCGCTATTCCGGTGACGGACTTCTCGAACGCCGTGTCGAACGGACCCGGCCCGGCGTACGTACCGCCCGCCACGTTCACCCCGGACGAGGCCCACAGCCCAAGGTACTCCTCTCGGGCCGCCGCGTTGGTCTTGATCTCGTGCGTTGCCATCGCCTGGAGCAGCGGCGTCGCCTCGTTCCGAGTCATGCCCATCGCGTGGTACTCGTTCAGCGCCTCCCTCATGTTCTCGGTGAACAGAAAGCCGCTGGTCAACGGCGGCTGCTGGCTGTCTATCACCAGTGTCTCGCCATGAAGCTGACGCGCCTCCTCGGCGCTAAGTACGGGATTCCTCACGTTCTTCCGTTCTGCCAAATCTCTACTCCTGTCTCAGACGTCCCCTCTCCCTTGAGGGAGAGGGCTAGGGTGAGGGTGAGTTCGTCGGGGCGCGCTCCCTCGTAGTAAGCCCCGCTTACCCCACCACCTCGCGGAACACGCGCAGGTAGTTCATCCCCAGCAGCTTACGCAGCTCATCCTCGTTGAAACCGCGCTCGGCGAGCTTGACCGTCAGGTTGGGCCAGTCGCTGAAGTCGTCGTAGCCCACGATGTGGTACTCGTTCGATATCCGGTGCTCGTCCCTGAAACCGCTGTAGTTGAACACGCCCGGCCGCTCAGTCGGCATGTCGCTCGGCCACTCGATCAGCGAGTCCGTGCCCGGCCCCGGGCCGGCCTTGTCGGTGCCCACGCCCACGTGGTCGATTCCCATCACGTCCACCAGGTGCACCACGTGGTCCACGAAGTCGTCGAGCGTGGCCTCATGGGTGGTCTGGATGAAGCCGGGAATTATCACTACGCCGAAGAACCCGCCCTGGTTGGCTATGGCCCTCGCCAGCTCGTCGCTCTTGCCCCTGTCGTGGTAGGCGATTGCGGCGCTGCACGAGTGCGACACGATGACCGGCGACGTGGATATCTCCATCGCGTCCCAGCCCACCTGCTCGCTGCAGTGGCTCACGTCCACGATGATGTCCAGCTCGTTCAGCCGCTGCACCACCGCCTGCCCGAAGTAGGTCAGACCGCTCTTGTGAATCTCCGTGCAGCCATCACCCACCAGAGTTCCCAGGTTGTACGTGAGCTGGCACATCCGCAGTCCCATGTTGTGGAACAGGTCGATGCGCTCCAGCTTGTCACTGAACGGCGTCGTCTCCTGGAAGTCGATGACCACGCCGTACTTGCCCTCGCGGTGCGCCCGCTCGATGTCCTCCGCCTTGCGCACCATCAGCATCCGGTCGTCCATCGCGTCGATCATTGCCCGCGCCTGCGCTATGCCGGTGACAGACTTCTCGAACGCTGTGTCGAACGGCCCCGGCCCGGCGTATGTGCCGCCCGCCACGTTGACGCCGGACGCGGCCCACAGGCCCAGGTACTGCTCCCTGGCCGCCGCGTTGGTCTTCACCTCGTGCGTGGCCATGGCCTGCAGCAGCGGCGTCGCTTCGTTGCGCGTCATGCCCATCGCGTGATACTCGTTCAGCGCCTCCCGCATGTTCTCGGTGAACAGGAAGCCGTTGGTCACGGGCGGCTGCTGGCTGTCTATCACCAGCGCCTCGCTGTGAAGCTGACGCGCTTCCTCGGCGCTCAGCACCTGGTTCCTCACGTTCGTGCGTGTAGCCAATTCTGTTCCCTCCTGTCAGTCCGAAAAATCGCGTATCACCCGCCCCGGCGTCTTCCCCGTGTACTCCCCGTCCTCCACCGCCAGCACGCCGTTGACCGCCACGTGCGGCACTCCCACCGGGTAGCTGTGCGGCGCCTCGAACGTCGCGGTGTCCGCCACCGTGTCCGGGTCCAGCGCCACCAGGTCCGCCGCGAATCCTGGCGCGATGCGGCCCCTGCGCGTCAGCCCCAGCCGCTGCGCCGGCAGCGTGGTCATCTTGCGTATCGCCTCCGGCAGCGACACCAGCCCCCGCTCACGCTGGTAGTGCGACAGGTAGCGCGGATTCGTGCCGTAGCTGCGCGGATGCGGCAGACCCTGCGATAGCACGCCCTCCGCGGACAGCGACGTGCCGTCGGACGCCACCGAGATGAGCGGATGCTTCGCTATCGTCTCCACGTCGTCCTCTTGCATCCCGTGACTTATCACCGACGCCTCCGCCTCGTAGTACAGGCTCAGCACCGCCTCCGCCGGCGATACCTCCATGTCCGTGGCGATCTCGCCCACCGTCATACCCTCGTACCGCTCCTGCGGCACGTACCTCGCGATGACCGTCGCGTCCGGGCCGCGTCCCACCTCGAACCGGCTGGCTATGTCGGTCAGCATACGGTCCCGCTGCGCCCCGTCGGCCATGCGAGCCAGCGTGGCCTCGCGTCCGCCGGACAGCGCCCAGCGCGGGAACATGGCCCCTGTGAGCGACGTGCTGGACGCCGTGTAGGGGTACTGGTCTCCCGCCACGTCGATGCCCTCTCGCCGGGCCTCCTCGAACATCGACAGCGCGTCCGCCGCGCGACCCCACATCAGGTCGCCGATGCACTTGACGTGCGAGACCTGCACGCGCACGCCGGTCCGCCGGCCCACCTCGATGGCCTCGTTGATGGCGACGAATAGCCCGACGGTGCCGGCGCCCTCGTCGCGCATGTGCGTGGAGTACACTCGACCCCTGTCCGCGGCCGCCTGCGCCAGCGCGATGACCTCTTCCAGCCGCGCGTAATTGCCCGGCGCGTAGAACAGTCCCGTGGAAAACCCCATCGCGCCCCCGTCCAGGCACTCACCCACCAGCCCGACCATCCTGTCCAGCTCGTCCCCCGTCGGCGCGCGGTCCTCCTGCCCGACGATGCACGTGCGAATCGTGCCGTGGCCCACCTGGAACGCGACGTTGAGCGTCGACCCGGCCCGCTCCACGGCGTCGATGTAGCCGCCGAAGTCCGTCCAGGACGGCTCGAACGAGTCCGTGTAGGCGGACATCCGGCCCCGGAACTGCTCCTCGGCCTCCCCGATGAGCGGGGCGCAGAAGCTCATGCCGCAGTTGCCGGTGAGCTCCAGGGTGACGCCCTGCCGCACCTTGCTCTGCGCCGTCGGGTCCAGCAGGAACGACAGGTCGCTGTGCGTGTGCAGGTCGATGAATCCCGGCGTGATCGCCAGCCCCGCCGCGTCGATGGTCTTGGCGGATTCGCCCTCGATGCGCCCGATTGCCGCAATCTCGCCGTCCTTGACCGCGACGTCTGCCGTGTACGCCGGACTGCCCGTGCCGTCTATGACCGAGCCGTTTCGGAATACGAGGTCGAACACTAGCTCACCTCCGGCAGCTTGTCGGCCCACGGCCTGGCGGACTCGTAGGCCGCGGACGCCGCGAGCACCGTCTCCTCGTCCTTCCTGCGTCCGATGATGTGCAGCCCGAGCGGCAGCCCGTCCGACGAGAACCCGCACGGCGCGCTCGCCGCCGGGTTGCCGGTGCGGTTGAACAGCGCCGTGAAGGGCGAGTAGCCGAAGCCGGTGACGTCGCGCCCGTCGATGACTTTTGGCGCCTCACCGCAATCGAAGGCCGGCACCGCCAGCGTGGGCGTGAGCAGCAGGTCGTAGCGCGAGAAGAAGTCGGCCACGTATGCGCGCATCTTCTCAAGCTCGCACAGCGCGTGACCGTAGTCCTGCGCCGAAATCGTCTTGCTGTGGGCGACGGCGTCACGCACGTTGGGCATCAGCATGTCCGGGTCGCGCTCGTAAAGCTCCCCGTACTGGACGTAGGTCATGGGACCCAGGTTGTCCGCCCACGCGCTCATCGCCCCCAAATCGATGTCGAACGGCGCATCCTCCACCTCGGCGCCCAACTCCTGGAACACGTTGGCGGCGCGCTCCGCCGACGCCCGCGCCTCCGGGTCCACCGCCGCCGATCCGCCGAAGTCCGCGCTCCAACCGATGCGCAGCCCGCTGACGCCGCGGTCGAGCGCGGCGGCGTAGTCGGCAGGCTCGTCCTGTATGGTGCCGTGCTCCGCCTCGGGATGCGGCCCGGACATCACCTGCAGCAGCAGCGCGGAGTCCCGCACTGTGCGCGACATCGGCCCCATGCACGAGAAGTTGACCGGGTGCCAGCTACCGAGCCCTACGTTCAGCCTCGGCACGCGGCCCTGCGTGGCCTTGATGCCGTAGATGCCGCAGAACGCGCTCGGTATGCGGATCGAGCCGCCGCCGTCGCTACCCTGCGCCACCGCGTTCATACCGGACGCGATGGAGGCTCCGGTGCCGCCGCTGGACCCGCCGCTGACGCGCGCCGGATTCCACGGGTTGCGGCAGTCGTCGCCCAGCTTGTTCTCGGTCGTGCCGGACATGCCGAACTCCGGAGTGTTCGTCTTGCCCAGGATGATCATGCCCGCCTCTTTCATGCGGCGCACGCCGAGCTGGTCGTAGTCGGGCACGTGGTCCTTGTAAAAGAGCGAGCCGCGCGTGGTGCGGACCCCCTCCGTGGGTTCCAGGTCCTTGATCGACGTGGGAATCCCGTGCAGCGGGCCGACATCATCCCCACGGGCGACCGCTGCCTCGGCCTCGCGAGCCGCGGCCAGCGCCTCGTCCGCGGTCACCGTGAGGAACGCATTGAGCGTCGGATTGAACTCCTCGATACGGCGCAAGCTGATCTCCGTCAGCTCCACCGGCGACACCTCTTTGGCGCGCACCATCCGGTTCAGTTCATACGCCGGAGTGAAGGCAATATCCCGCTCTCTCGTCATGGCAAGACCCCCTGGGTGAGATTGGCGTAAGCATAGCACAAGTGCGGGTTAGCGAGTGAGAAAATCTCCCGCGATAGACCACTGTGTGTTACAATCGGATGTATCCTTTACGTAATAAGTCAAAGTGATACAGAGCTTCAGAGACAAAAGGACCGAGCGGTTCTTCGAAGGCCGGTTCGTGAGGGCCTTTCAGGGCTTCGCAGACCAGGCTACCCGACGTTTGACAGTACTGGACAACGCCGCGTCGTTGCAAGATCTAGCGGCGCTCCCCAGCAATAGGCTTGAGCCACTGGTTGGCGACCGAGGTGGTCAGTATAGCATCCGAATCAATCGCCAGTGGCGGATCTGCTTTCGCTGGGAAGACGATGGGCCTTACGACGTGGAAGTCGTGGACTACCACTGAAGAGGAGTCTAGCCATGAGCGTGACCAATGGAATGAGGCCAGTGCACCCCGGTGAGATACTGAAGGAGGAACTCGACGAGCTATGCCTGTCCGCCAACGCGCTTGCGAAGGCTCTGGACGTGCCCACGAATCGAGTCACTGCGATTCTGAATGGACAGCGCGGCGTGACGGCCGACACTGCTCTGCGCCTGGCACGCTACTTCGGCACCACCCCCCAACTCTGGCTGAACCTCCAACAGTCGTTCGAGCTTCGGGCAACAGAGATAGAATCGGGGAAGCACATTGAGGAGCGGGTCCACCCACGAGAGCCAGCGCAGACAAGTGGCGGCTGAGCCACCAAAGGTCTTCTACCAAACACTGTCTCAGCTTGCCAGCCCTGCTAGGGCCGAAAGAGGTCGTCGAAGAACCTCTCTATTGGGTCTCGCCCACGGGTCTGCTTCTTCTTGGCAGTTGACCGGCTTGTGGACTTGCGTCGACTCGCTGGCTTCGCCTTCCGTGGCGACGATTTGACGACACCCTGTTGGCGCAACTTCTTCCTGAGTTGCGCCATAGTCCCGTTACCTTTCAGGGAGTTGCATGCCCCGCAGAGCAACTGGAGGTTATTGAGACGCTCACCGCCTCCTTTGGAGAAGGGACGAATGTGATCAACCGTCAGATTCCGGCTATCAAACTTCTTTCCACAACCTTTACATTTCCCACCTTGCTCTCTAAAGAGCGCTTGCTTCTCCTTTGCGGAAAACCGTGGTCGGGAGCGTGTGGGTTCATCGAAACCGAAATCGAAAAGCGCCATTTTGCAACGTTCTCCTTTCAGCGATGAGCCTAGACGACCCCACTAGCGCTGTCAATGTTGTTGCATTTACCTGAGACACTTACATCCAGCCCGTGGAACTCATCGGCGACCTACTCTCCACTGTTTTAGGTTGACGATGGTGTCCAATCACGTAGACTTTGCGAACGTACCGACAGCATCAGATCCCCTCCGCAGGCAATTGTATTGTAGAGCTACACTCCGTCACTCTGGCGAAAGCCGGAGTCCAAGAAGTCATGGAGGGCGGAAATCGCAAGTGAAACTGACGGTGGTTAACCTGTCTACACACGATTGCCCTGCTCCCCAACCCACCGTATCCGCTCACCTTTGACAAAGCCATTGCCCTCACCGCACAGCCGTGCTAACATCACTCCATTGCACAGCCTGCCCAGTTCCGGCAGTGCCACGTTGAAAACTCCCCCGGTACTCGCAATAAGCCGCATAACGCCTGCATGACAATTTCAGGCGTCCTGCCTACGCACAAGCAGGCCAACTCCATCGCTCTGTGGTAACATCGCATCCCGCAGGACGGCCTTCCGCAGCCCGCCAGCCACTGGGACAGGAGCGCCCACATGACCACCAACCCGGCACTCTATCGGACTCCCAAAGAGGAACGTCTCCAGGAGCTAAAGTATCCTTCCTACAATGGGGAGCGCCTGGCCGAGAACGATCTCCAGTACATCGCACTGACCGACACGGTTGACGCTCTCAGGACTCGTCTCGGTGATAGGCCCGACGTGTATGTCGCGGGGAATATGCTCGTCTACTACCGAGAGGGAGACGCGAGCAGCCGTGTGGCTCCCGACGTTTTCGTTGCGTTTGGGGGCGAACGGCAACCACCCGCGCATGTCCTGGCTTGTCTGGGAGGAGGGCCTGCCCCCTACATTCGTGCTGGAGGTCGGCTCGCCATCCACCTGGCGTAGAGATGCCGGGGTGAAACGGGACATCTACGCGATGATGGGCGTCGCCGAGTACTGGCGATTCGACGCCATGGGCAACCTGTTCTCGCCAGGCCTGATCGGCGAGGAACTGGTCGACGGGACGTACCGCCCATTGGATGTGAGCGAGGACGAGTCCGGCGGCCTCCGGGGCCACAGCCCGACGCTCGGCCTCGACCTCTGCGTCCGAGACGACAACGAACTTCGCCTCTTAGACCCCGCCGACGGAACGTGGCTGCTCCGCTCCAGAGACAAGAGCAGGGTCATCAGCGAGCAGGACGAGGCGTTGCGTGAGCAGGCCGCTGAGATAGAGAGGCTTCGCGCACAGATGGAATCCCTACGCCGCGAACGCTGATAGCCCCGTAGCCACCGGATTCTACGTCCCGGCGAGCGTTAGGACCAAATGGTGACTGTCCGCGTTTGGTGATTGCGGTCAGTCGCGTTAGCACCCCAATTCCGCCAGCGCCCTTGCCTTCCTCGTACATCCGTGCTACGCTCTCCCCATGACAAACCCACACCACAACCCGCCAACCAATGCTGCGCCCGCCGGCTGTACCGAACCCGTCACGCTTTCGCCGAGATTCGGCACACTCAACCCGGTTTTCGCGACAGTTCGCGCGACACTTGCGGAACAGATCACAGCCTCCCCAGCTAGGGAATGAGACAGATGAATCGAAATGGTACAGTTTTTCGAGAGTTTCACTCCGCAGCCAGCGTCCGGCCATACACACCCGTCGATCCGGCCACCGGCGACTGGTCACCGGCCACTGAACCGTCCTAGCCACGCCGCCGGTTTGCTGATAACATTGGGTGCGCTTCATCCCACCCGGCCCGAGGCGGAGGTCTGCCCTGAATATCTTCTTTGACGTGGACTACACCCTTCAGTCTATGGACGGCAGCCTCAGGCCCGGCACCCGCACAGTCTTCGAGCAACTCGTCAGCGACGGCCACACCATCTTCATCTGGTCCGGCGTCGGCATCAGGACCGCCGACGTCGAGCGCCACGAGCTGGACGACCTCGTGTCCGGCGTCTACCAGAAGCCCCTGGAGGACTTCGAGAGCGGCCTCCAGACCTTCAACGTCCCTGTCCGCCCCGATTTCGTCATCGACGACTACCCCGAAATCGTCAACGAGTTCGGCGGCGTGGTCGCTCGGCCCTACTACTTCCGCCAGTTCAAGGACACCGAGATGGACCGCATCTACCAGATCGTCCGCGAGTACGTGGAGTACGGCTACTCCGACGAGGTGGGCTTCCGCCCTGGCGTGAACGGCGCGGGCTAACCTCGGAGGGCGCCCCATGACAATCCGCGTGCTCGCACCCGACGTGGCGTCCAGAATCGCCGCCGGCGAGGTTGTCGAGCGCCCGGCCTCCGTGGTCAAGGAGCTCGTCGAGAACTCGCTGGACGCGGGCGCGTCCGAGGTGTCCGTCCAGGTGCGCGGCGGCGGTGTGGACCGCATCCGCGTCGCGGATGACGGCTCCGGCATCCCCTCCGGCGAGCTCGAACTGGCCTTCCAGCGATTCGCCACCAGCAAGCTGGAGACCGCGAGCGAGCTCGATTCGATAGCCTCGCTCGGATTCCGAGGCGAAGCCCTGCCCAGCATCGCCGCCGTCTCGCGCGTCAGCATCGTGTCCCGCACCGCCGACGAGGACGCCGGCACTCGCCTGGAGCTTGCCGGCGGGCGAGTCGTCGCCCGCGAGCGCCTGGGCGCGACCCGCGGCACCGCCATCGTCGTCGGGCGGCTCTTCGAGGACGTGCCCGCGCGGAGAAAATTCCTACGCACCGCCGCCACCGAGAACTCCCGCATCCACACCGTCGTCGCCCGCTACGCCCTCGCCTACCCGCACGTCCGCTTCAGCCTCGACACCGGCACCTCGTCGTCGTTCGCCACGCCCGGCAGCGGCGACGCCCGCGAGACGTTCGCCGCCGTCTACGGCCTGGAAGTGGCCCGGCAGATGCTGGAGATAGTACGCGCCCCCGGCGAGGACAACGGAGTACCCTTCGCCTCCGGTATGATCAGTCCACCCGAGCTTACCCGCGCCAACCGCAACCACATCAGCTTCTTCGTCAACGGCCGCTGGGCCCAGAACCGCATGCTCTCATTCGCGCTGGAGCAGGCCTACCACGGCTTCCTCATGGAGCGGCGCTTCCCCATCGCCGCCGTCAACATCGTCATGCCGTTCGAGGACATCGACGTCAACGTTCACCCCGCCAAGAGCGAGGTCCGCTTCCGGTACGACAACCGCGTGTTCGGCGCCCTCCAGCAGGCCGTCCGCGAGACCCTCAGCGCCCAGTCGCCCGTGCCCACCGTGCGTTCGGTCCACGGCCCGCCCACCGGGCACGCGCACGCGCCCCAGCCCCGCGACGCCGCCTTCTGGCCGAGCGTGCCGTTCGCTTCGGCGCGCGAAGCCGCCAACGCCGGCATGGTCGAACCCCAGGACGCCGAGTCGTCTACGCCGAGAGCCGCTCTGCCGGTGCTGCGAGTGCTCGGCCAGATGCAGAACACCTATATCGTCGCCGAAGGCCCCGACGGCATGTACCTCATAGACCAGCACGCCGCGCACGAGCGAGTGATGTTCGAGCGGATTCTCGGCGAGGCGGCATCTCGCACGCCCCAGATCCAGAGCCTGCTGGAGCCCGCGACCGTGCACCTCACCGAGGACCAGGCGGAGCTAGCCGCCTCCCACTCGCGGGAGATCGAGGCCCTGGGCTTTGTGGTCGAACCGTTCGGCGAGACCGCCTACCTGGTCCGCGCAGTCCCCGCCCTGGTGGACTCGACCGACCCCGGCAAGGTGTTCCGCGAAGTGCTGGACACGATGTCGGAGGGCGGCGGCTTCGAGACGTGGGAGGAGCGCGCCGCCTACTCGCTGGCCTGCCACGTCGCCATCAGGGCCGGCAAGACGTTGACCCATGAAGAGATGAGCGAACTGAGCCGCCAGCTAGAGCGCTGCGAGCAGCCCAACACCTGCCCCCACGGCCGGCCCACTACCATCCACCTCCGCGCCAGCCAGCTAGAGCGCGAGTTCGGCCGCCGGTAGATTGGCTATCCCCTCTCCCTTGAGGGAGGAGGGAGAGGGTCAGGGTGAGAGGGTGAAGGCTTTCGGCCAACGCTCACGTCGGCCTACTCTACCGTCGCCACCTCGACCGAGTTGATCGGCGGCAGGTTCTCGACCAGCAATTCCCAGCTATCCCCGTCGTCGCGGCTGTAGAAGATCTGCCCCGCCGTGGTGCCGATGTATATGCCACACGGGTCCAGCGAGTCCGTCGCCATACCCTCCCGCATCACGTGCAGGTAGGCGGGAGGCGCCGGCAGCCCGTTGGTGAGCGCCTCCCAGTCGCGCCCACCGTTGCGCGTGCGGTAGACGCGGAACCTGGCGTCGGTCACGTAGCGCACGTTGCCACCGATCTCCCCGTCCTCCATCACCTTGTCCTCCGGCACGACGTAGTAGGTGTCCGGCTCGCGCGAGTGCAGCCCCAACACGAACCCGAACCGCGACGGCAGCCCGATGGACAGGTCCTCCCAGTTCTCGCCGCCGTTCTCCGACCGGAACACGCCGCAGTGCGTCTGCGTGACCAGCGAGTGTGGCCGCGACGGGTGCGCCAGCACCTTGTGAGGGCACTGGCCCAACTCAGGAAAGCGCTCTGGCAGGTAGTCGGCGCGAATGCCATTGTTCATCAGCCGCCAACTCTCGCCCGCGTCCTCCGTTCCCATCACGCCAACCGCGGATATGCCGACCCACATGCGGGCATCGTCGTCGGGATCGAGCACGATGCTGTGCAGACACAGCCCTCCGAGTCCGCCCCACCACTCCTCACGGGTCGGGTGGTGCGTCAGCCCCACGACCTCCTGCCAGCTCGCGCCATAATCGTCGCTGCGAAACAACGCCGCCGGGTCTACGCCGGCGAACAGCACGCCCGGCGTCCGCTCCCGGCCCGGCTTGATATGCCAAATCTTGCCGACCGTCCGACCGTCACTTCCCACGAACCTGGGTTGCCCGTCCGAACTGCTCCAAGTCGCGCCCAGGTCCGAACTGACTCGCATCTCCGGGCCCCAGACGGTGCTGTTGATCGCCGCCAACGTACTGCCCGTCCTCGCGTCGTAGACCGCGTGGAACACGTCCTCGCCCTGGCACCCCAGATCGCCCACGTTCCACCGCTCGCGGTCCGCGTCGCCCATGATCGTCACTGTGCCCTTGCGGGTGCCGATCAGCAGCGCCAGCTTCGATCCGTTCGTTCTGCTTGCCATGTCGGGATACCTCGCTCCTGGGCCGCTACCAGTTCACCAGGTGCGGCTTCTGGCTGCGCCAGCCGTCGTCGGACGGGAAGACCGTCGTCATCTCGACGCGCGTCCTGTCGCCGTCGAACCAGTCCTCCACCGTCGAGATCCACTTCTTGTAGTGGGGAGCGTTCCTGTGCGCCTCCAATGCCGCGTCGTCCTGGTAGACCTCGTACAGGTGAAAGCGGTTGGGGTCCTCGTTGCTCTGGAGAATGTCGAACCGGAAGCACCCCGGCTCGTCCCGCACCGAACCCTGGGCGTCTCCCAGGCTGGCCTCCATGAACTGCTCCCTGAACTCACCCTTGACCTGGATGGTGACGAATATCGAAATCATGGCTTCTCCCTCCTACGACTCAATCCGTTGGGAGATTCTAACAGCGAACGCGCGTCCGCCTGCTAGGTAGGCGTGTGGACGCGCGCGCCGATTTTGGGCTAGAATCGGCCCGCGGCCGCCGGCTCGCGTTGAGCCGACGAAGGTGTGGACGGAGAATGAATGCGGTACTCACTCGGAATCGACTTCAGCACCTTTTCCATCATCGGTCGCTGCGCCCGCACCGGAATGCTGGGCGTCGCGATTACCACCAGCGACCTGTGCGTCGGGTCGCGGTGCCCCTACGTCGCGCCCGGCGTCGGCGCCGTCTCCACGCAGGCGGCCACCGACCCGCGCATCGGGCCGCGGCTGCTGGCGCTGATGTCTGAGGGCCGCACACCGGAAGAGGCAGTGGGAGTTGTCGAGTCCGAGGACGCCCACGTCGAGCGCAGACAGATAGGCGCGGTATCGATAGACGGCAAGTCGTCCGCGAGGACGGGCGCGCGCAACGGACCGTGGGCCGGCCACGTCGCCCTGCCCGACCACGTCGCCATGGGCAACGGACTGGCTGGCGAACGCGTCGTCGAGGCGATGTCGCGGACCTTCATCGAACACGAGGACGACGACCTCGAGGAGCGCCTGCTCTCCGCGTTGGAGGCGGGTCAGGAGGCCGGCGGCGAGCGGCGCGACATGACGCCATACCACTCCGCCGGCCTGCTGGTTTACGGCAGCGCCAGCTTCTCACGAGTCGACCTGCGAGTCGACGAACACCCGACGCCGATAGTCGAGCTTCGCCGCGTGCTGGAGCTCTTCAAGCCCAAGATAGACTACTTCGCGCTCAGGGCCGACGACCCCGAAACAGCCCTCTCCCAGGGTCCGCCCCCGCCGGTAGGCCGTGGTCAATGATCGGAGCCCACACCTACTGCCCGCTGACAACTGATCACTAACGAAAGGAACCGCAGATGATTGGCGCAGACCTTGTAGCTAGAATTCTCAAAGAGGAAGGCGTCGACTTCATGGGCGTCATCCCCATGAACAGGCTGGAAGAGGCGGCCGCCAAGATCGGCATACGCCCGCTCATCTTCCGCCAGGAGAGGGTCGGCGTGAACCTCGCGGACGGCTACAGCCGCGTCACGAACGGGCGCGGCACCGGCGTCTTCGCCATGCAGGCCGGGCCTGGCGCCGAGAACGCCTACGCCGGAGTGGCCCAGGCCTACGCGGACTCGGTCCCGATCCTGCTGCTGCCCGCCTCGGCGCAGCTCGACAGGCACGGCGTGCACCCCACCTTCAGCCCCAATCGCAGCTACGAGCAGGTCACCAAGTGGTCCGGCCAGGTCTCCGGCGTGGAGAGCATCCCTGAGGTCATGCGCCGGGCCTTCAGCCAGCTCAGGATCGGCCGCCCAAGTCCCGTGCTGCTGGACCTGCCGGGCGACGTGCTACGTGGCACGGTCCCCGACGGGATGAGCGACTACACGCCAGTAGCGCGTCGGATGTCGGCGGGCAACCCACAGGACGTCACGACCGCCGTCCGCATGCTGCTCGGTTCGTCCCGCCCGGTCATACAGGCGGGCCAGGGCGTGCTGTACGCCGAAGCGTGCGACGAACTGCTGGAGCTTGCGGAGCTGGTTCGCGCTCCGGTGATGACCACGATGGCCGGCAAGAGCGCCTTCCCGGAGAACCACGAGCTCGCGCTGGGCACGCGCTCTGGCACCACCACCGGACCGGTGGTCCACTTCCTGGAGCGCAGCGACCTGGTGCTAGGCGTCGGTTGCAGTTTCACCCGCATCCACTACGGCGCGGACGCGTTCGACTCAAAGACACTCATCCACGTTACCAACGACGAGAACGACCTGAACAAGGACTACTCCCCGGACCACGCCGTCATCGGCGACGCGAAGCTGGTGCTCCGCCAGTTGATCGACGAGGCTCGCGCGCAACTCGGCTCCAGCTCCCGCAACGAGCTCGGCGCGGACGACCCCGCGAATGAGATTGCCGCCGTAAAGCACGACTGGCTCGCCGAGTGGATGCCCAGGCTCACGTCCGGCGAGCGCCCGCTCAACCCCTACCGTGTGATCTGGGATCTGATGAACACGCTGGACCGCTCGAAGTCCATCGTCACGCACGACTCCGGCAGCCCTCGCGATCAGTCCATACCGTTCTTCGAAACGACAACCCCGCGCGGCTTCATTGCCTGGGGCAAGTCGACGCAGCTAGGCTACAGCCTGGGCCTGGCGATGGGGGCGAAGATGGCGGCCCCCGACAAGCTGTGCGTCAACATCATCGGCGACTACGGATTCGGCATGGTGGGCCTCGACGTCGAGACGGCCGCGAGAGAGCGGATTCCCATTCTGACCGTCATCCTCAACAACTCCGACATGGGTATCTACGGCCCGGACAGCTTCCCGACGGCCAACGAGCTTTACGGCACACGCTACACCGGCGGCGACTACGCCAAGGTGGCCGAGGCTATGGGCGCCTACGCCGAGAGGGTGGAGGACCCGGACGAAATAGTGCCGTCGATTCTCAGGGCGCAACGTGTAATCGAGTCCGGGCAGCCGGCCCTCTTGGAGATGGTGACCGACCCGAAGGAGAAGTCCTTCTCTTACAGGGGCGCCGTCTAGCCGACAGGCGCGCCGTGGGCGATGATGGACTCGAATAGCATCTTGCCGTCCTCGCCGCCCAGCAGCGGTTCGCAGCACCGCTCGGGGTGCGGCATCATGCCGAGCACGTTTCCGCGCTCGTTGACTATGCCAGCGATGTTGTGCAGCGAGCCGTTGGGATTGGCATCGTCGGTCACGGCTCCCACTGGATCGCAGTAGCGGAAGGCCACGCGACCCTGCGCCTCGAGCGCGGCGATGGTCGCTTCATCCGCGAAGTAGTTGCCCTCACCGTGGGATATGGGGACCCTCAGCACTCGGCCCTCAGCGATGCCCAGGGTGAACGGCGAGCGCGCCCCCTCCGCGCGGAGGTGCACCCACTCGCACCGGAACTGGAGGCTGGCGTTGGGCATGAGCGCGCCGGGCAGTAGTCCCGCCTCACACAGGATCTGGAACCCGTTGCAGATGCCGAGCACGGCCCCGCCGTCCGCCGCGAATCGCCTAACCGCGTCCATGACCGGCGAGAATCGCGCGATTGCCCCCGGCCTGAGGTAGTCGCCGTAGGAGAACCCACCCGGCAGGACCACGCAATCCAGCCCGGACAGGTCGCTCTCCTTGTGCCAGACGTAGCGGACCTGCTGTTCAAGCACCGCGTCCAGGGCGTGGTAACAGTCGGTATCGCTCCAGGTGCCGGGGAAGACAACCACTCCGAAGTTCACGTCGCTCCCGAATCCCCTCCTAGCCTGACAGCCGCCTTAGAGCAGCGGATGCCGCGGCGCTTACCTCGCGGCCCTCGGCGCGACCCCGCACCTGCGGCATAAGCCTGCCCATCACCTTGCCCATGTCGGCCGGGCCGCTGGCGCCCGTATCCGCTATAGCCTGCTCGACGAGTTCGTCGATCTCCGCCCTCGTTAGCTGCTGAGGCAGGTACTCAAGTATTATGGCGAGCTCGTCCCTCTCGCGCTCGACCAGGTCCTGGCGTTTGGCGCTCTCGTACGCCTCAATGCTGTCGCGGCGCTGCTGAGCCTGGCGACTCAACACCGCAAGCACGCCCTCGTCATCCAGTTTCTTCTGCTGCGAGATCTCGGCGTTGTGAATCTCGGACCGCAAGTAGCGCAGCACCGAACGGCGCGTGGCGTCCTTTGCGCGCATCGCTTGCTTCAGGTCCTCCTGCAACTGTGCTTGTATGGGCATCTGATTTGTCCTGATGGTCTCAGTCGGAAGGCATGAGCTGGGCGGATTCATGCTCTGCCAGCCTGTCTATGGCCGCCCTTATGTCCCGCAGGGTGCGCTCGCGGCCCAGAACCTCCATGGTCTCGAAGAGCGGCGGCGCGACGCGCAGGCCCGTCGTGGCGATGCGCAGCGATCCGAAGAGCTGGCCAACCTTTACGCCAAGCTCTTTCGCCAGGTCCCGCAGCGGCTGTTCAAGCGTAGCGGTGCTGAAATCCCCAAGCTGCTCCATCATATCGAGCGCGGCTTCCAACGCTTGCCTCGTCCGCTCCGGATCCATGCCCTTCTGTACAAGGTCGGCGTTTTCGTAGCTGGGCGCGTCCTTGAAGAAGAAAGACAGTCTCGGTGCCGCCTCACCCAGCTCTTTCAGTCGCTCCTGGACCAGCGGCGCCATTGCAAGTACGCGACTCCTGTCGGGCGGCTCGGGGATCTCCGCAGGACGGTAGCGCCGCCAGTAATCGAGCAGCGTGTCGGCGAGTTCCTGGACGCTGAGCATGCGAATGTAGGCCCCGTTCATCCAGTTCAGCTTTTCGGTATTGAAGACCGCGCCCGCCTTCGAGATGCGCTGTATCGAGAAGTTGGCGATTAGGTCGGCCCTGGAGATTAAGTCGGTGCGGTCGTCGAGAGACCACCCGAGCAGCGACAGAAAGTTCACCATCGTCTGGGGCAGGTAGCCCATCTCGCGATACTCCAGCACAGACGATGCGCCGTGTCTCTTGCCCAGCTTTGTTCTGTCGGGAGCCAGAATCATCGGCAGGTGGGCGAAACGCGGAGCGGGCCAACCCAAAGCCTCGTACAGCTGCACGTGACGCGGCGAGCTGGACAACCAGTCATCGCCGCGCATCACGTGGCTGATGCGCATGTGGTGGTCGTCCACGACGTTAGCGAGGTGGTACGTGGGAAAGCCGTTGGAGCGCAGCATTATGAAGTCGTCGATCAGCCGGTTCTCGAAAGTGACTTCGCCGTGGATCATGTCCACGAGGGTCGTCGTACCATCGAGCGGCATCCGGAAGCGCACCACTGCCGGCGCGTCGCTCCCTTCGAGCACGGCCCGCTCGCCTGGGTCCAGATCGCGGCAGCGTCCGTCGTAGCCTGACGAGCCGTCCTGCTGCCTCCGGCTACTCCGAAGCTCGGCGAGCCGTTCCGCTGAACAAAAGCACCGGTACGCGTTCCCGTTGGCAACCAGTTCGTCTGCGGCCTCGTTGTACAACTCCAGTCTCTGGGACTGGTAGTACGGTCCGTACGGCCCGCCAACGTCTGGGCCTTCGTCCCAGTCCAGTCCCAGCCACGAGAGCGCCTCGAGCAGAATCTCGATCGAGCCTTCCACGTTTCGATTCTGGTCCGTGTCCTCGACACGAATGATAAAGTCGCCACCATTGCGCCGGGCGAACAGCCAGGTGAAGATCGCGGTTCGAACATTGCCAACGTGCGTCGCTCCTGTTGGGCTTGGGGCGTAGCGCACGCGAACTCTATCGGTCATGGCTTGTACTCCTCACGGCCATTTTAGCACGCCGGGGCAGTCACGGGGACTGAGACAGGCGCCTCACAAGTGATCTCTCCGTTTCCCGCTGCGAGGGTCGTGGCCAGACCGCAGCGGTGTGGTTACCGTCCAACGCTGCTTGCGAATCTGCGGCCAAAACGCTTGACGTTCGCCGATTGTGGCCATATAATTGGTATTCCTGCAAAGGCACTGACATGAACGAGAACGCAAACGACAATTAGTCAAAGCGAAATCCCTGGCGGCGGCTGGGGTTGCCCAGCCGCCTTTTTTTGCACTTTAACAATTGAATCCTGTCAAAGAATAAACGAGCCTAATTGTGGGTCAAGTTATTAAGGGTTTACGGTGGATGCCTTGGGGCCAAGGGCCGAAGAAGGGCGCGGCAAGACTGCGAAAAGCCTCGGTGAGCTGTCTAGCAAGCTTAGCCGGGGATTCCCGAATGGGGAAACCCAATCCGGGTCATGCCGGATTATCCGCAACGCGGAGGGCAAGTGGGAGAACTGAAACATCTAAGTATCCTGAGGAAAGTAAATCAACCGAGATTCCCCTAGTAGTGGCGAACGAACGGGGAAGAGCCCAAACCCGGCGGGCTTAGTGGGCTGAGGCCCTATGCCCGGCGGGGGTTGTAACACACGTTAGCTCCAACCTCAGAACGGAGCAGGAAGTAAGAAACCCCTGGCTTAATCGAACGAGCCTGGAAAGGACGACCGTAGAAGGTGACAGTCCTGTAGATGAAAAGCCTGGGACTTCCAACGTGATGTTGAGTACCACGGGACACGTGAAATCCTGTGGGAATCCGGGGGGACCACCCTCCAAG
Source organism: Dehalococcoidia bacterium (assembly GCA_965204815.1). Classification (GTDB taxonomy): domain Bacteria; phylum Chloroflexota; class Dehalococcoidia; order Lucifugimonadales; family CATOSD01; genus CATOSD01. The sequence continues at coordinate 1,203,157 of OZ242014.1, read as the reverse complement.
GCTAAATACCCTTGGCCACCGATAGCGAACCAGTACCGTGAGGGAAAGGTGAAAAGAACCCCGAGAGGGGAGTGAAATAGACCTGAAACCGTAGACCTACAAGCCGTGGAAGTTCCCCCAAGGGGGGATGACTGCGTGCCTATTGAAGAATGAGCCGGCGAGTTAATCTAGGCAGCTAGGTTAAGGGATAGAAGTTCCGGAGCCGAAGCGAAAGCGAGTCCGAACAGGGCGCGAGCCGGGCGGAGGCAACCTCAACGTGGGATGCCCGACGGCGGCCAACTCCCCTCGGGGACGAGGCCAAAGAAAGGCTGAAAGCCGAGAGCGAGCTTCCATCATACCTGGCGTGTTGTCTGGATTAGACCCGAAACCGGGTGAGCTACCCATGGACAGGTTGAAGCCCAGATAGTCTCTGGGTGAAGGACCGAACCCGTGTACGGTGCAAAGTGCTGGGATGAGCTGTGGGTAGGGGTGAAATGCCAATCGAACCCGGAGATAGCTGGTTCTCCCCGAAATGTATTTAGGTACAGCCTCAAGGTAGTCTTGGGGAGGTAGGGCACTGGATGGGCTAGGGGGCGTGAGCTTACCAACCCCAACCAAACCACGAATGCCTCAAGATGGTCCTTGGGAGTGAGACAGTGGGGGATAAGCTTCATTGTCGAGAGGGAAACAGCCCAGACCGCAGGCTAAGGTCCCGAAGTGTGGACTGAGTGTGAAAGGAAGTGGGATTCCCAAAACAGCTAGGAGGTTGGCTTAGAAGCAGCCATCCTTTGAAGAGTGCGTAACAGCTCACTAGTCGAGGGGCCCTGCGCCGAAAATGTAACGGGGCTAAGTCCACCACCGAAGCCGCGGGATCCGCCGCCACACGGCGGATCGGTAGGGGAGCGTTGCCAGGGCGGAGAAGCCGGATCGTAAGGTCCGGTGGAGCGCTGGGAAGTGAGAATGCCGGCATGAGTAGCGTTAATTCTGGTGAGAATCCAGGACACCGAAAGCCCAAGGTTTCCTACGCAACGCTGATCGACGTAGGGTAAGTCGGGCCTAAGCCGTAGCGGACAAGCGAAGGCGATGGACAGCAGGTTAAGATTCCTGCACCGCCTATGACTCGCTACAAAGCAAAGGGGGGACACGGGAAGGTAGGCGGGGCGCGCCCATCGGACATGGCGCGTTTTTCCCTGTAGGCCATGCCAGGATAGGCAAATCCGTTCTGGCGCTACGAGCTGAGGGGGAAGAGAACTCTCGGGCTAATGCCCTGGGGGACCTCGTTGAACCTATGCCGTCAAGAAAAGCCTCGTTGCAAGAGTCACTGGCGCCCGTACCGCAAACCGACACTGGTGGGCTGGGGTAAAAGTCCCAAGGTGTGCGAGCTAACCCTCGTTAAGGAATTCGACAACTTGGCCCTGTAACTTTGGGAGAAAGGGTACCCGTGGGGTGAAGGCCGCTTGCCGGCCGGATGCCCTTGCGGGTCGCAGCGAAGAGGCCCAGGCGACTGTTTACCAAAAACACAGGTCTCTGCTAAGCCGAAAGGCGATGTATAGGGGCTGACGCCTGCCCAGTGCCGGAAGGTTAAGGGGACGGGTTCGCCTGCAAAGGCAAAGCTCGGAACCGAAGCCCCGGTGAACGGCGGCCGTAACTATAACGGTCCTAAGGTAGCGAAATCCCTTGTCGGGTAAGTTCCGACCCGCACGAATGGCGTAACGACCTGGGCGTTGTCTCAACGAGGGGCTCGGTGAAATTGCAAGGCCAGTGAAGATGCTGGCTACCCGCGACAGGACAAAAAGACCCCGTGGAGCTTTACTGTAGCTTGGCAGTGGACTGGGGTTTCAGTTGTGTAGGATAGGCGGGAGACTGTGAAACCGTCACGCCAGTGGCGGCGGAGTCGCCCTTGAAATACCGCTCTTCTGTGATCTTGGCCCTAACCCCGTACAACCGGGGGACCCTGCCTGGTGGGCAGTTTGACTGGGGCGGTCGCCTCCTAAAAGGTAACGGAGGCGTCCAAAGGTTCCCTCAGGGTGGATGGAAATCACCTATAGAGTGCATTGGCATAAGGGAGCTTGACTGTGAGACCTACAAGTCGAGCAGAGACGAAAGTCGGGCAAAGTGATCCTACGGTTCCGAGTGGAAGGGCCGTGGCTTATCGGATAAAAGCTACCCCGGGGATAACAGGCTAATCTCGCCCAAGAGTTCACATCGACGGCGAGGTTTGGCACCTCGATGTCGGCTCGCCGCATCCTGGGGCTGAAGAAGGTCCCAAGGGTCCGTCTGTTCGCCGGTGAAAGCGGCACGCGAGCTGGGTTCAGAACGTCGTGAGACAGTTCGGTCTCTATCCGTCGTGGGCGCAGGAGATTTGAGGAGAGCTTTCCCTAGTACGAGAGGACCGGGAAGGACGGACCTCTAGTGTACCGGTTGTCCCGCCAGGGGCACCGCCGGGTAGCTACGTCTGGATGCGATAAGCGCTGAAAGCATCTAAGCGCGAAGCCAACTCCAAGATTAGATCTCCCATCCCTGGCTTCGGCTAAGGGAGTAAGGTCCCCCGTAGACTACGGGGTTGATAGGCCGCAGGTGTAAGGCAGGTAACTGCTTCAGCTGAGCGGTACTAATAGACCGAGGACTTGACCCACAATTAGGCCCGTTTATTCCAAATGCGGCGCAACGCGCCGCGAATTGACAGATTCAATTGCAAGTGATCGCCGCGGGGTGGAGCAGTGGCAGCTCGTTGGGCTCATAACCCAAAGGTCGCAGGTTCGAGTCCTGCCCCCGCCACCACACGGCAGTAACGCGCCCCACTCTCGTGGGGCGCTTTTGCTTTTGAGGCCGCTGCCTCCGCGCGGTTGACGCTCCCGCGCGCTCGCTGCTAAACTCGCCTCCGGGCGGTTCGGAGTTGCCACGCCCGTCACTCAGCACCATTCTACCGAGGCCTCTCCAGCGACATGAAGATCGCCATCGGCTCAGACCACGCCGGCTTCCAGTACAAGCAGCGCATCGTCCAGCACCTGTCCGAAATGGGCCACCAGGTCCGCGACGTGGGCACCCACTCGGAGGAGTCCTGCGACTACCCGCTCTTTATCCGCCCCGTCGCCCTCGCCGTCGCGAGCGGAGAGTGCGAACGCGGCATCGTGCTGGGCGGCTCCGGCAACGGCGAGGCGATAGCCGCCAACCGCGTCGCGGGGGTCCGCTGCGCCCTGTGCTGGGACACCCGCACCGCCGCGCTCGCCCGCGAGCACAACGACGCCAACGTGATCTCCATGGGGCAGCGCCTGATCTCGCTTGAGACGGCACTCGAGATCGTCGACGTATGGCTGGCCACGCCGTTTGAGGGAGGCCGCCATGTCCGCCGCATACGGCTTATCGACCACCCCGAGGAGGCGTGACCATCGCCCAGCTCATCTACCAGGTCGACGCCTTCACTTCGACTCCCTTCGCCGGCAACCCCGCCGCCGTGTGTGTGATGTCCCACCCTGCCGACGAGGGTTGGATGCGGGACGTGGCCCGCGAGATGAACCTGCCAGAGACGGCGTTCCTCGTGGGACACGATGGCGAGTATGACCTTCGCTGGTTTTCGCCGACAGTGGAGATCGACCTTTGCGGCCACGGAACACTCGCCAGCGCGCATGTGTTGTGGGAGACGGGAGAAGTACGGCAGGACGAGACTATTAGATTCGATACCAGGAGCGGCCCGTTGGCGGCGCGGCGCGACGGCGACTGGATCGAGCTGGACTTTCCGGCCACACCCGTCACGCCGTGCGACGCGCCGCCTGAGCTTACAGAGGCGCTCGGCGTATCCCCAACGTTCGTCGGCAGGAGCGTGTTCGACTACGTGGTGGAGGTGGCAACCGAGAGTGAAGTGAGAGCAGCGGCGCCGGACCTGGCCGCGGTCTCGCGGATAGACACGCGGGGCGTCATCGTAACCAGCCGTTCCGACCGACCGGATATCGACTTCGTGTCCCGCTACTTTGCCCCCGGTTCGGGCATCGACGAGGATCCGGTCACAGGCTCGGCACACTGCGCGCTCGGTCCGTACTGGCAGTCGCGGCTCGGTAAGGCCTGCTTTGCGGCCCGCCAGGTGTCGGCTCGAGGCGGCGAGCTCCGTGTGCGCGTCGACGGCGAGCGGGTTCGCATTGCTGGACAGGCAGTAACAGTGATGCGAGCTACCCTGGTCTAGGCATAGCACGCGTCCACGCCTTGGACGAGCGAGATTGGAGTTGAATTGATGGTAACGCAAGCAAGACGACGCGGGCGCATCTCCGCCCAGGACCTTTACAGGATTCAGACCATCTCGGACCCCGCCATATCACCCGACGGACGCCACGTGGCGTTCAGCGTCCAACGCGTCGATCGGGAGTCCGAGCGCAAGTACTCGAACCTGTGGGTGGTGCCAACGGGGGGAGGGGCGGCGCGCCAGTTCACCCACGGCGACCAACAGGACACGCGCCCGCGCTGGTCCCCCGATGGCTCCCAGATAGCGTTCCTATCCAACCGGAGCGACGCGTCACAGACTCAGTTTCACGTCATACCCTTCGGCGGAGGCGAGGCGCGTCCGCTGACCGACCTGAAGGGCAAGTTCGGCTCGTTCGAATGGTCGCCTGACGGGTCGCGGCTGGCGTTCGAGTTCCAGAAGAAGGACCAGGAGGACCTGGAACGCGAGGCCGACGAGCGTAAGCGCCGCCTGGGCATCGTGTCCCGGCACTATACGCGTGTCCACTACAAGTGGGACGGCATCGGTTTCCTGGCGAAGGAACAGTGGCACATCTGGACGGTGAACGCCCGCACGGGCAGGGCGGCACAGCTCACCGACGGCGCCGTCCACGCCGAGCGCGAGCCGTGCTGGTCGCCCGACGGCAGCCACATCGCCTACTCCTCCAACGTCGCCGAGGACCCCGACTTCGCGCCGGACTCGGTGGACATCTTCGTCATGCCCGCCGAGGGCGGCGAGGCGCGCAAGATCGAAACTCACGTAGGTCGCAAGGGCCTCCCCAGAATCTCGCCCGACGGTGCGTGGATCGCCTTCACGGGACGCAGCCGGCGGTCGGACTGGTGGCAGCACGACAACCTGTGGGTCGTGCCCTTCGACGGAAGCGCCCCGCCCAGAGACCTGACCGGCCGTTTCGACGTCTCGGTGTCCAACTCCACCATGAACGACCTGGGCGGCGCGGATACGATGGCGCCCACGTGGTCGCCCGATAGCAAGTCGATCTTCTTCCAGGTGAGCGAGCACGGCAACACCACGCTGCGCAACATTCCCGTCGAGGGCGGCGACATGCTCCCGGTCATCGACGACGAGGGCGTGGTGGGCGCGTACAGCTTCGACGACAGCGGCTCGCGGCTGGCCTACTTCCACGCTAGCACCTACGAGATAGGCCAGGTGTGGACACGCCGGCTGGACAACGGGAGCAAGCGCCGTCTGACCCGGTTCAACGACAACATACTGCGCCGCGTCGAGCTGGGCGAGGTCAAGTCCGTGTGGTTCGAGGGCGCGGCAGGGAACGACCTGCAGGGCTGGGTCCTGACGCCGCCCGACTTCGATCCTTCCGAGAAGTACCCTACCCTCGTGGAGATCCACGGCGGGCCGCAGAGACAGTACGGCAACTTCTTCATGTTCGAGTTCTTCTACCTGGCGGCTCAAGGGTACGTGGTCACATACTCCAACCCGCGCGGAGGCACCGGCTACGGCGAGGCGCACGGCGCGTCCATATGGAACGCCGCCGGCACCGCCGACTACGACGACGTGATGGCGTGGACGGATTACGTGGAGACGCTCCCCTTCGTCGACAAGGACCGAATGGGAGTTACCGGCGGGAGCTATGGCGGCTTCATGACCAACTGGATCATCGGCCAGACCCATCGGTTCAAGGCCGCGGTGACGCAGCGCAGCATACTGAACAGGTTCAGCAGCTACGGCACCAGTGACATGAACTGGATGCGCGAGGAGGCGCTCGGCGATGAGCCGCCCTGGGACAACCCCCAGAACTACCTGGACCAGTCCCCGCTCAAGGCCATCGGCAACGCGCGGACGCCCACGCTCATCATGCACAGCGAGAACGACATGCGCTGCCCTATCGAGCAGGGCGAGCAGCTCTTTGTGGCCCTCAAGCGGCTGGGCGTCGACACCGAGTTCGTGCGCTTCCCTGATGAGTCGCACGGCCTGTCTCGCAGCGGACGGACCGACAGGCGCATAGTGCGACTCGAACACATACTGCGCTGGTTCGATCGCTACCTGAAGTAGGGCAGTGCAGACAGGTCGGCTATGAAAGTAGGCTACTGAATCCCAGATAGGCGGTGCGCCAAGCATGGAGTTTCGAGACGTAGAGGGCTTTCTCAGGGCAAACCACCGGGGTGTGGTCACCACGCGGCAGGCCGACGGCGCTACCCAGGCTAGCATCGTGGTGTGCGGAGCGCACCAGGGCAACGCGGCGTTCGTGGCCGTGCACGGCAGGTCGGCGAAGGTGCGGAACCTGCGCCGCGACCCGGCCTGCACGGTGCTCGCCGTGACCGAGGATTGGCGAAGCTTCGTCAGCGTGGAGGGGCAGGCGTCGCTGTTCGACGCCTCGAACACGGACGCCGAGGATCTGCGCGTGCTGTTGCGCGAAGTCTACCGAGCCTGCGGCGACAAAGACCACCCAGACTGGGACGAATACGATCAGGCGATGGTGGACCAGAGGGCGGTAGTCGTGCTCGTGAAGCCGGAGCGCGTGTACGGCCTGCTGAGGCAAGGTTAGCAGAATGCCGATGCCACGCCCGCTGGAAGGGCTGCGAGTCGTAGACTTCACCTGGGTGCGCGCCGGTCCCTGGGCTACCCGGTGGCTTGGCGCGATGGGCGCCGAGGTGATCAAGGTCGAGTGGCCACAGAACCTGGACCCGTTCCGGCAGAACCGCGGGAACGAGCCGCCCGGCATCGAGCCCGGCCCCAACTCGTCCGGCACGTTCGCCGACACCAACGCGAACAAGGTGAGCGTGACCGTGAACATGCGCAGCGATCGCGGCATGGAGCTGCTGCGTGAGCTGATATCGATTTCGGACGTGGTCATCGAGAATTTCAGCTCGCGGGTGATGCGCCGCAGGGGTCTGGGCTACGACGACCTCACGAAGCTGCGCCCGGACGTCATCTACGTCTCGATGGCGGGACTGGGCCAGGAGGGCCGGGACCACGCCTACACCACCATGGGGCCGTCGGCGCAGGCGCTGTCGGGCATGACCTACCTGTCCGGGCTACCGGACGAGCCGCCCGCGGGCTGGGGATGGTCGTACATGGACGACTCGGGCGGCATGTACGGCGCGATGTGCGTGCTGACTGCGCTGCGACACCGGGACGTGACCGGCGAGGGCCAGCACGTGGACCTGTCCCAGATGACGGTGGGCATTACGCTCACCGGCTCCGCCTTCCTCGACCGCACCATCAACGGTCGTCCCTCGCGGCGCGAGGGCTACCCGCCAGGGAACCGCACCGTCTGGCCGGGCGCGCCGAGGCTGAACAACTACCGGGGCGCGATGGCAGCGCCGCACAACTCCTACCGGACGAGCGGCGGCGGATACAACGACTGGTGCGTGATCGCGTGCTTCTCGGACGACGAGTGGCGTGCGCTGGTGGGCCTGATGGACAACCCCGGCTGGGCGCTGGACTCCGCGTTCGACACGCTGGAGGGGCGCATCGACCGGCAGGACGAGATAGACGCGGGAATAGAGGAGTGGACGGCGACGCTGGACAAGTACGAGGTGATGGAGCGGTGCCAGGACGCGGGTGTGCTGGCGATGCCGGTGCAGAGCTCCGAGGACCGAGTCGAGAACGATCCGCAGCTTCGGGCCAGGGGCTCGTACAGCGAGATGGAGCACCCGGTGTTCGGCCGGCGCAAGTACCAGAACACGCCCTTCCGGCTGTCCGGGGCGGAGGTGCAGGTGCGCGCGCCGGCCCCGCTGATCGGGCAGCACACTTCCCAGGTGGCGCGGGAGCTGCTGGGGCTGAAGGGCGAGGAGGTGGGGCGGGCATACGATGACGGCGTGTTCTGGCCGGCCGGCATGGAGCGGTTCGACTACGTGGAGGAGGCGCTGACATGGCCGACGTAGGGCCGCTGCACGGGCTTCGCGTGATCGAGCTTGCCGACGAGAAGGGGCAATTCTGCGGCAAGCTGATGGCCGATCTGGGCGCGGACGTGGTGAAGGTCGAGCCACCGGGCGGCCATCCAACGCGCTCGGTCGGGCCGTTCCTGGGCGATGTGCCGCACCGGGAGCGCAGCTTCTACTTCTGGCACTACAACACGTCCAAGCGGGGCGTGACGCTCGACATGGAGAGGCCGCAGGGCAAGGCCATTCTGCGGCGCCTCGCGGCGGGCGCCGACGTGCTGCTGGAGACGTTCGCGCCGGGGCGCCTGGGCTCGCTGGGGCTGGGCTATGAGATGCTCAGGGCGATCAACCCGGCGCTGGTCTACTGCTCACTGACGCCGTTCGGGCAGACCGGGCCGTGGCGCGACTACCGCACGTCCGACCTGCTGCAGATGGCCGCCGGAGGGCAGATGGCCTCGTGCGGTTACGACGAGGAGGACGTTCCAGACGCTCCTCCCATCGCGCCGGGCGGCGGCAACGCCTGGCACATCGGCAGCCACTACGCCTACATCGCCATCATGGCGGCGCTGCACTTGCGGTCGATGACCGGCGAGGGGCAGCATATCGACGCCTCCATCCACGAGGCGTGCGCGCTGACGACCGAGAGCGCGGTGCCGACGTACATCTACCTGGGCCAGGTGGTCCAGCGGCACACGGGACGGCACGCGACGCCGGGGCCGTCGACGCCAACGCAGATTCCCACCAGCGACGGGGCGTTCGTACAGACCACCGGGCGGGGCGGTAATCCCAACCCCACGCGGCTGCGGGGTCTCGCGGAATGGATGGACGGATACGGCATGGCGGACGATTTGCTCGACGACAAGTACCTGGACTGGGGCGCGTTCACGGACAGCGAGGCGCACATATCGGAAGTGGTCAACGAGTTCATCTCCAACATGCCGCAGGACGAGGTCTGGCGCGGCGGCCAGGACCGCGGCTATCCGTGGGGGGCGGTGCGCACGCTGGACGACATCATGGGCGACCCGCACCTGGTGGACAGGGGCTTCTTCACGCGCGTGGAGCATCCGGAGTTGGGCACGGCATTCACCTACCCGGGTCCGGCGGCTATCTACAACGCGACGCCGTGGCGAATCTCCCGGCGCGCTCCGCTGATAGGGGAGCACAACGTCGAGGTCTACTGCGGCGAGCTGGGCATGAGCAGGGAGCGCCTCGGCGTGCTGGCGGAAGCGGGGGTTATCTAGGAACGCGGCACCCGCACCCCGGCCTTCCCCCTTAGAAGGGGGAAGGTATCTTCGGCTTGGCTTAGCTGACCTGGGGGCGATGCTGGAGCCAGGGGCGGGTCTGCTCGAAGGCGGCCGAGGCGGCTATGACGGTTTCCTCGTCGCGGGGGCGGCCGACGATGTGGAGGCCGATGGGCAAGCCGTCCGACGAGAAGCCGCAGGGCACGCTGGCGGCGGCGTTGCCGATGACGTTGATGGGGTGGGTGAAGGGCATGAACGCGAACGCGGGGTTCGGCTCGGCGGGCCTGCCGGCTATCTCCTCCGGGTACTGCTTGACCGGGAATGCGGGCGTCGCCATGGTGGGCGACAGCAGGATGTCGTAGCGGTCAAGCTGCTCGGCGAACTGCGCCACCATCCGGTCGCGCTCTCCGACGGCGCGGCTGTAGTCCACTCCACTCACCTTGGCACCGGCCTCGATGGCGTTCCGGGCGTACCAGGTCAGCAACTCGGACTGGTCGGCGAGCAGATGACCTTGCGTGGCGTAGGCGTTGGTCGAAAAGAGCGTCCACCAGGTCTCGAAGGGCGATTCTAGGGCGAGATCGGACTCCTCGACGTCGCAACCCAGGTCTGAAAATGCCTGCGCCGCCTTCTCGCATATCGCGGCCACCTCGGGATCAACGGCGGCGTAGCCGTAGTCGGAACTGTATCCCACGCGGAGGCCCTCTACGCCACGGTCGACGGCGGCTACGAAGTCCGGCGCCGGGTCGCGAAGCGAGTTGACGTCGCGCGCGTCGTGGCCGGCGAGCGCCTGGAGCAGGATGGCCGAGTCCCGCACGGTGCGGGACATGGGGCCCTGCTGGCTGGTGTAGTTGGCGAGCGGGTGGGCGGCAACGCCACTGAAGCTGGAGACGCGGCCCTGGGCGGGCTTGATGCCGTAGATGCCGCAGAAGCTGGACGGTATGCGGATGGAGCCGCCGCCGTCGCCGCCGGTGGCGATGGAGCAGAGTCCGGCCGCGACCGCCGCGCCAGCGCCACCGCTGGACGCGCCGGAGGTGCGGTCGGGGCTCCAGGGGTTGCGGCAGTCGTCGCCGAGCAGGTTTTCGTTCGCGCCGAGCAGTCCGAACTCGGGGGTGTTGGTCTTGCCGAGCATGATCGCGCCGGACGCGAGCACGCGCTCGACCACGGCGGAGTCGGCGTCGGGAACCCTGTCCTTGTAGGCGAGCGAACCGCCGGTGGTGAGGATGCCCTTGGTCATCTGGAGGTCCTTGATGCCGATGGGCACGCCGTGCAGCGGGCCGAGGTCGTCGCCGCTGGCGACCTTCTCCTCGGCGGCGCGGGCGGTCTCCAGGGCCAGATCCGCGGTCACCGTGAGGTAGGAGTTTAGCTTGGAGTCGAGGGCGTCGATGCGGTCGAGGTAGAGCTGGGTGACTTCGACGGGCGACACTTCTTTGGAGGCGATAAGCTCGGCGAGTTGGTGGGTGGGCAGGTGGGCGAGTTCGGCGTTGTCCATGGTCAAGCCTCCGTGGGTTCGGGTGGGAGATGCGGGCCTACAGTACGGCCCGGCGAGGCCTATGCTATGGAGAGCGGGCCTCAGGTGTCAAGGCGGAGGCGGCCGCGCCGGGTGGCTAGGTGGAGGAGACACATGGGTGTCGCGTGAGGTGGGTTTTTTGACAATGTTCTTTCGGCGTGCATACAATCAGGCCCAAGTGCTGGCGCTTCGGCTCGGTCGAGGGTGCGTTCCCCGTCGCAGGGCTCCACCGATTTGTCGTCGCCACAATCCTTCTGATAAGGCGGGTGCCATAAAATGGGATTACGCTGGGTGTTACTGATAGCGCTACTTGCCGCCGCCGCAATTGCCGGATGCGAAGGGTCAGAGGCGCCCGTGTCCGAATCACGCTCGACGCCGCGCGTGGGGACAGCCACGCAGGTGGCCCAGCAGTCACAATCCGGCGCTCCGGCCTCAGTCGCTGACTCCGGCGCATCCACACCCGCACCACAGACCGGCTCGACGCAGGCTGGGACGGCTGCGCCGGCCGCCGTCCAGGCGGGAACTGCCGGGCCGATGCCCGGTTCGGAGGGCGGGTCCGCCTACGAAGGACTGCTGTCGTTGATTCCGGACTCTCCCGAGACGCGCAAAGAGGTGTTCATCAACGACTACGCGCTTGCGCGCCGGTTGTTCGACATACCGCTGCCCGGGCCGGGGGATGGAGACGAGGCACTGCGGGAGTTCTATGACTGGATTCCCCCCATGGGCTACGATCCCGAAAACCCTACCCCCGTAATACAATTTGGAGCCACTTCCTTTTTCGGTCCGGTCAACCACATACAATACCTCAGGGACAATCTTCAGCACCTCGCGTTTGACGTCCGGAATCTGGACCAGAGCATCTCTACCGGAGTGCCGCCGGGACGAATGGACATAGAGCAGGGCCGCTTCGATACCCAGGCCGCGGACAGAGCGCTGGAAGCCTGCTCGGAATGTGCTCCTCTCATCCGGGAAGAGTACAAGGGAGTGGCATACTATGCCTGGGGAGAGGACGGGCTCAGCCAGGAGCCTGACAAGAAGTGGGCGCCGCCGGCCTTCGACAGACTGGGCAGAGGCGGCAGGATCGCCGTGTTCGAGGAGTACCTGGTCCGCGCCAATACCAGTGCAGGGATCCGGTCGATCATTGACGCCATGCTGAACGAGACCAGTTCATTGGCGAACGTGGAGGAGTTCCGACTGCTGGGCGAGGCGATGTCCGAGCTTGGGGCATACGTAATGATGTTGAGCGACGACGTAGAAGCACATACGGTGGATGGGTTGGCCAGGCAGAGTTTGGGGGACGGCGCATCTCGGTCCGACATGGATGCGTTCAAGCAGCAGGTTAGCGAGGCCGTGGGAGATGAACTCCTACGGGCCTATGTCGCATACGCCACCGGCGCCGGACTCGACGAAGGCGGAGCATACATGGCATTGGCCCTGGCGCACGCCGACCCCGCGGCCGCGGAGGAAAACGTGGAGCGTCTACGCATGTCCATCGAAACGGGAATGTCCCTGTATTATGGGCAGCCGTGGACAGACTCCATCGACGTCGGCGCTTCGGAGTTCAGTTCCAAGGGGAGCGTGCTTCTCGCCAAACTGAGGGGCGACTTTTTTGGAAACTGGCTCAGCTGGGTACACCAGCGCGACAGTCTGATTCTTCACGAGTAGGCTAGCCTGAGGGCAGGAGTTCCGACGCTCGTAACGGCCGGGGCTGCGCTTGAGAGAGGGCGGGGCTTGGTGCTAAAATGGCTTGGACATGTCACGCGCTCCGCAGTAGCTCAGTGGTAGAGCAATCGGCTGTTAACCGATTGGCCGTAGGTTCGAATCCTACCTGCGGAGCCAAAAATTTCCTCTTCGACTTTCCCCTTGGTAACCACTTGTCTCTGCTTCTTCCATGCTACAGGTGAGACAAGCGGCCCGCGGCGTGAGATTTCATTGATTCCAGTGGTCTTGACTTCCCCTATCAAGTTGGCGTTTAATCTCTTTGACCGTCGGAGGTCCGCGCCAGTGACAAGGGGAGACTGTCTTCCACCACTGTGCTGTTGGGGTTCCGGCGCGTTTGCCACTCGCCAAGATAGGAGGTTGGATGATGGCGATTTCCCCTGGTATGTTCAGGCTTGCGGCTGTGTTCGCAGTGATGGCCGCGTTCGTGGTGATGGTGGCGGCTTGCGCCACACACGAGGCGGAAGAAGATGCGGAGCCATTCGTCATTGGCGTGATGGAGTCTGTGACCGGCCCCGGTGAGACCTACGGCAACGTGGCCGTGCAGGCCAAGCAGATGGCCGCGGACGAGATCAACCAAGCCGGCGGAATAAACGGGCGCCCACTCAAGCTGATCGTCGAAGACGAGAAGTGCAACGCCCAGGACTCCATTACCGCGTACCGCAAGCTGACCGACGTGGACGGCGTGAAGATTATTCTCGGCACGTCGTGCAGCGGGGCCATGCTGGGCGCGGCGCCGCTGGCGGAAGAAGAGGGCGTGATCATGTTCTCCGGGCTGGCGACCAACCCGGACATCGCCAACGCGGGCGACTACATCTTCCGCACTTCGCTAAACGATGCGCAGGTGGGCATCGACACCGGCAACGTGCTCTGGGCCGACGGTGTCCGCAAGCTCGCCACCATCACGGAGGCGACTGACTACGCCGAGGGCGTGAGGCGCACCACGGTGGAGCAGTTCAAGAAGCTGGGCGGCGAGGTGGTCGCTGAGGAGCGGTACGCCTCCGACGTTATCGACTTCCGCAGCCAGCTCACCAAGATGATCGGCGAGTCGCCCGACGCGATCCACATCGCGGCCCAGTCTGAGCAGGCGGGGGGCACGATCGTCAAGCAGATCGGCGAGCTGGGCTTCGAGGGTGGCCTATACTCGGAGGTCGTGCCGGTGGGCGCGACGGCGCTTGAGATAGCGGGAGAGGCCGCTACTGGCCTGAAGGGCATCACCGCGGACCTGGATCCGGCCAACACCAAGGCGCAGGAAGTGCTCTCGAACTTCAGGGACCGCTACGGCTACGTGACGCTGGCGTGGTACCTGGGCTCGGCGTATGACGACGTTTACATCGCGGCGGAGTGCCTGAAGGAGACCGACGACGACCAGGACGCCGACGGCTTCCGGGACTGCATGTATGACATTACCTGGAGCGGCACCATCGGCGAGAACTACGGCTTCGATGACCTGGGCGAGGTCGAAGGCCTGGCGAACGTGGTGGTCGAGGTGCTGCCGGTCGCGGAGCGGACGGAAGAGAACTTCGGCTACAAGGTGCTGGGTCCCGCGCCCAGCCAGTAGGGGGACGCCACCCCCATCCTAACCTTCCCCTGCGAGGGGGAAGGGACAATTGGATGACCTACCCTTCCCCCGTCGAGGGGGAAGGGACAAGACTGGAACGCCTGCTTGACATGCCGGCCCCTCTCCACTGGCGGAAGAGGGGCCATGGAGTGTGACCGATAGCCAATAGGAGCTTCCTGGAGTTGCTGCCGGCCGGAGACCGGTTCTCGTGGACTAGCGCGCTAGCCGTCGTTCTGGTCGTTCTGGCGGTGCTGTACGTTGGCTGGAAGGGCGTGGAGGCGCCTTCGCTGGCGCTGCAGTTCGCGTTCAACGGTCTGTCGGTGGGGGCGGTCTACGCGCTGCTGGCGCTGGGCTTCACCCTGGTGTACAGCACGGTCTGGTTCTTCGATCTCTATTACGGGGCGGCGGCGGCGGTCGGCGCGTATGGCGTGCTGTACCTGCGTTCGCAGGACGCGGCCACCTTCTACGACCCCAGCAGCTTTTTCCTTAACGTCGTGTTCGCGCTGGTCGCGGCCGGCGTGGCGGCGTGGGGTCTGCACACGGCCGTGTACGCACGGCTGCGCTCCCCTCTCGGCCCCATAGCGCCGCTGGTAGTCGAGGCGGTGATAGGCATCGGAGTGGGAGCGTACACCTGGTACATTCTCGCGAATCCCGATAGCCTGCACGTACTGCTCAGCCCGGCGGTTGGCGTGTTCGTCGCGCTGTTCCTCACCTGGGCGCCGGGGCGTCTGCTACGGCGACGCATCGCCTACGTGGTCGCGGCGCCATTCGCGGGCGTCGCGGGGGCCATCCTGACTTACGTGGCATACACCACGCCCGAGTCCAACCTGTACCTGAGCTGGGTGGTGTCCTGCCTGCTGGCGGGCGCGGTCGGCGTGGCGCTGTACCGCGGATTGTACGTGTACATGCGGGAGCGGGCGAGATCGCCGCTGATAATGCTGGTGGCCTCGCTGGGCGTGCTGCTCGCGATTTCCGCTGCCATCACCATAGTGTTCGGGAGCGCGGGGCGGCCGCTGCCGACCGCATTCGGAAGCGATCCCTGGACTTTCGGCGGAGCCAACATCAAGGGCTTCAACATCTTCACCATCGGAGTGGCGGTCGCGGCATTCGTGGGCCTGATGGCCTTTCTGAAGTACACGGCCTTTGGCAAGATGGTGCGCGCAATAGGCGACGACGAAGAGGTGTCGAAGGTCGTTGGCATCAACACGACATACGTCATCACAATCGTGTTCTTCATAGGGGCGGTGCTGGCGGCGCTGGCGGGCCTGTTGAGCGGGCACGACACGGCGGTGCAGCCGCGGATGGGACTGCTGTTGCTGCTGAAGGGTTGGATCGCGTCTGTGGTTGGCGGGATCGGCAACCTGTACGGGGCGCTGCTGGGCGGGTTCGTGCTGGGCATGGTCGAGCAGTTCGGCATCTGGGACCTGGCGGGGGAGTGGAAGGACGGGATAGCGGTGCTGTTACTGATCATGTTCCTGTCGTTCTGGCCGAATGGGATGATACCGAGGAAGTGATGGGGAGGATGAACGCTTGACGGAGCGGCTCTATAGCGCGGTCGAAGGCGCGAGGGGCATAGTTCGCGATCCCGCCGCGGCGTGGAAGTCGGCGCGGGGCAACGTGGGGCTGTGGGCCAACATCCTGGTGCTCGGCTGGGCCGCGGGGTTCATGCTCTGGCAGGGTACCGGGTTCGCGGTCACCATAGCGACGGTGTTCGCCATATGGGCGATTCTCGCGGTGAGCCTGAACCTCGTCGTCGGATTCACCGGACTGCTCTCGGTGGGGCACTTCGGCTTCTTCGGCATCGGCGCGTACGCCATGGCGATTCTGACGTCGTCCCCGGACTACGAGCAGCTACGCACCGAGGCTATCGCCACGTTCGAGTGGTCGTTCTTCGCGGCGCTGCCGGTGTGCATTCTGCTGGCGGGAGTGATCGCGCTGGCGGTGGGGGTGGTGTTCAACCGCTTCCGGGACGACATCTTCGTGCTGGTGTCGTTCGGATTCGCGATCATCGCCTTCAACGTCTTCCTCAACTGGCGTGGCGTGACGCGCGGCGCATTCGGGATTCACGAGATAGCGCGTCCGGAGATAGGCCCTTGGGTGCTGGACGGCGACGTGGAGTTTCTGGCGCTGGCGCTGGTGTTCCTGGCGATAGTGGTGGCGATATGCTGGTTCGTGGTGACGTCTTCGTTCGGGCGGGTGCTCACTACGATACGGGAGGACGAGCAGGCCATAGAGGTGTTCGGCTACCGCTCGACGCACTACAAGCTCGCGGTGTGGGTGATCTCCGCGATGATGGCGGCGCTGGCGGGCTGCCTGTTCAGCAGCTGGGCCAGCTTCATCGATCCGTTCTCGTTCATTCTGCTGGAGTCGATCCTGCTGGTGTCCATCGTCATCCTGGGCGGGCTGGCGACGATCTGGGGGTCGCTGCTGGGAGCGATGGCGTTCGTGCTGCTTGAAGAGGGGATGCGCTTTCTGCCGTTCCTGCCGACGGAGCACATTGGGCAGGCGCGGCAGATGATTCTTGGGGCGCTGTTGGTGCTGCTGATGGTGTTCAGGCCGCAGGGTCTGGTCGGGAGGTACAGGCTGTGAACGGCGGCGAGGGCTACGCGCTCCAGACCAGGGAGATTTCCAAGCGGTTCGGCGCGGTGTACGCGGTGGACCGGCTGAGCATCGATGTGCCGCGCCACGGCATGACCAGCATCGTGGGGCCGAACGGTTCGGGCAAGACGACGCTGATGAACGTGCTGAGCGGCGTGCTGCCGCTGGACGGCGGTGTGGTGCTCATCGACGGCGATGGACTCAAGGTGCTGCACGCCTACGAGACGCCCGATCACGGGATCACGCGGACGTTCCAGGAAGTGCGGCTGTTCGACCAGATCAGCGTGTGGGACAACATCATGGTGGCGCTCACATCACGGGGGCTGTTTGCCGCGCTGTTCGAGCGCGCTCGGCCCGGCTACAGGCGGAGGGCGCAGGAGATTCTGGAAAACGTGGGCATGTGGGAGAAGCGGGACGCGATGGCGTCGGATCTGTCCTACGGGCAGCGCAAGCTGCTGGAGATCGGGCGGGCCATGGCGATGAACGTGCGCACTTACCTGTTCGACGAGCCGTTCGCCGGCCTGTTCCCGCAGATGCTCAACCGGGTGAAGGATCTGATGAAGGCGATGCGAGACGAGGGGCACGCGATCATCTTCGTTTCGCACAACATGGAAATCGTGCGGGAGCTTTCGGACTACATCATCGTCATGGACAGCGGCACGCTGCTGGCCGAGGGCGAGGTTGACGACGTGTTGTCGAGGCCGGAGGTTATCGAGGCGTACCTGGGCTCGTAGGAATGGCGAAGTGAGAGAGAGCACAGAAACGACCGACGGCACGCTGCTCGAGCTGGTGGGTGTCTCCGTCAGCTATGGAGCGGTCTCGGCGTTGACCGAGGTGTCGGCGCACGTGAGGCAGGGTGAGGTGGCCGCGGTGATGGGGCCCAACGGCGCGGGGAAGTCTACGGTGCTGCGGGCGATCATGGGTCTCGCGCCGGTGGTGGGCGGAGATGTGCGCTGGAAGGGGAAGCGGCTGGACCTCGCCACTCACGACATCGTGAAGCACGGCATTTCTTTCGTTCCGCAGGGCAGGCGTGTGTTCACCCACCTGACCATCACGGAGAACCTGGAGATGGGGTGCCTGTTCGTGGACGACCGGGCGGAGAAGCAGCGGAGGCTGGACGCGGTGATGGAGCTGTTTCCGGTGCTGCACGAGAAGCGGCGGGACGTGGCGAGCCAGATGTCGGGCGGGCAGCAGCAGATGCTGGCGCTGGGCAGGGGGCTGATGGCGGACCCGGAGGTGCTGCTGCTGGACGAGCCGACGCTGGGTCTGGCGCCTATCATCGTCAGAGAGGTGTTCAACAAGGTGTCGGAGATCAACGAGCGGCTGGGGACGTCGATCTTCGTGGTGGAGCACAACATCCGGGGGGCGCTGGACATCGCGCACAGGGCCTACGTGCTGGACAAGGGAGAGGTGGTGCACGACGGGACGCCGCAGACGGTGCGCGATACGGACATTCTGACGCAGGTGTTTCTTGGGAGCGCGTGAGTCGGGCTCACCCCCATCCTACCCTTCCCCCTGCGAGGGGGAAGGGACTATCCTGAAGGCTGGGAGGGGCCGCGGAACTCCTGGGGACGCGGGACCGCTTCCAGTTCGGGGATTGTCTCGGACACCTGCTGTTGCCAGCTTATGAATGACTCGATGAGCCTGTCCTCGACCTCGTAGGCGTAGGGGTTGCCAACGAGCCTCTCGATCTGTTCGTCAATGAGGTGGCGGTTTTCCGCAAGCCAGAGCGCCGTTCTCCTGACGCCTTCCTCCACGGGGACGACGTCCTTGTAGTCGAGGATGGTCTTGAGGTTGGAGTTGTCGAGCGTGCGGCTATCGCCCATGCAGTAGCCCCTTGCGAGCTGGTACGCCAGGGGGTGGCTTATCTCCACAATGTCCCATTCGTGGTCGAGCGCGCGGGCGGCCATAGCGATGAAGTCCTTGATTCGGTAGGTCTGGTCGTCCACGGCGTTGAAGATGTGGCCGTTGGCCTGGACGCTGTCGCAGGCGAGCAGGACGATCTGGGCCACGTTTTCGGCGTAGCCGGTGGGCATGAGGCCGGAGCCGTCGCCCGGCACGATGATATGGGATCGTCCCTCCAGCACGCGGCGCACAATGGGCCACATCCACTGGCGCGGCGTGCGCGGGCCGTAGACTGTGGGGTATCGCACCATGACCGCATCGAAGTCCCCTCGCTGGTGGTGCGCCATGACGCGGCGTTCGGTTTCGGCGACGGCGAACGCGAACGGGTTGAGGTCGCGCACCGTGTAGATGGGGAAGTCGAGCGGTGTCGGCAGGCTCCTGGCCGCGAGCGGATCGTCCGCGTGCTGCGGGCGCAGGTAGGAGGCGGCGCCGCCGATGCCGACGAGCTTCGCGGTCCGGCCGACCATGGCGGCGGCCACGTGGCGGAGGCGTCCGTACATCCCGACTACGAGGTCATAGGT
The DNA here is from genome assembly GCA_965204815.1 of Dehalococcoidia bacterium. GTDB lineage: Bacteria > Chloroflexota > Dehalococcoidia > Lucifugimonadales > CATOSD01 > CATOSD01. Next base: position 1,184,056 of record OZ242014.1, on the reverse strand, counting down.
CTTGCCGTGGAAGTCGGCCTGTAGCGTGTTCAGGTCGAACGGGTCGCCGTGCAGGTGGTGGCTCACCGGCGGCATGTCGTCCACCTCGTGGTAGCCGCGGTGGTAGATCGTGACTTCGTATGCCCTGTCGAGGAGGCCCTGGACTATGAGGGGGCCGGTTGGCCCGGTCCCGCCTACCACTAGAGCCTTCATGGCGTTCACCTCTATGCGGTCGCGCGGGGGTTGCCGGGGATGTCGCTGGTGATGGACTCCGCCTCGAGGCGCGCCATCTCATCGTCGCCGATGCCGAGCAGCTCGCCGTAGATGAGCGAGTTGTGCTGTGCGAACAGGGGGGCGGGATACAGCGTCGCGCCCGGGGTCTTGGAGAGCTTCCAGGGCCGGCTGTAGTAGCGGTGCGGGCCGGCCTCGGGGTCGTCGGAGAGCTCGAAGAACTCGCGGGACTCGAGATGGGGGTCGCTCATCAGGTCCTGGGCGTTCATCACCACGCTGGCGGGAACGCCGCGCGCCTGCAGCCGATTCATCACCTCGTAGTTGTCCAGAGGCGACGTCCACGCGGCGATGATGGCGTCCAGCTCGTCGTGGTTGGTCCATCGGGACGAGGCGTCGGCGAAGCGGGAGTCGTCGGCCAAGTCGGGGCGGTCCATTTCGGCGGAAAGGGCGCGCCACTGGGCGTCGTCCTCAACCGAGACGGCGACCCACCTGTCCTCGCCCTCGCAGGGATAGGTGCCGTGGGGCGCCTGGGCGGTGTGGCGGTTGACCATGGGTTCGCGGATGCGGCCATTCATCGTGAAGTCCATGATGGCTTCACCCACTACGGAGGTGGCCATCTCGCGCTGGGACAGGTCCAGGCGCATGGACTCGCCGGTGCGTCTGCGGTGCCGGAGGGCGGCGGTGACGAGGGCGACGCCCATGTAGCCGGATAGCGGGTCGGGGAAGGCCATGCCGTTGAAGTAGGGCGGCTCGCCCGGGTAGCCGGTGAGGCTGAACAGGCCGGAGAGCTTTTCCAGGGTGTTGCCGAATGAGCGGTAGCCCTTCTCGGGGCCGGTGGTGCCCTGGCTGGAGAGCGAGGCCAGTATGATGGTGGGGTTGTACTGCTTGAGGACGTCGTAGCCGACGCCGAGGCGATCCATGACGCCGACTCGGAAGTTCTCGAGCACGACATCGGACACGCTCACGAGGTCGAGGAACATGTCACGGCCTTCCGGCGCGGCGAGATCGAGGGTGATGCCGAGCTTGCTGCGGTTGCGCTCGTTGATCATGCCGGATCGGTTCCAGGGGCGCTCGCCGGGGTCGCTGTCGGGATAGATGTCGCGGGGGTTCACCCTGAGGGCGTCGGGATGGTGGGGCGCCTCGATCTTGATGACCTGCGCGCCCATGTCGCCCAGCAGCTTGGTGGCGTGGGGGCCGGCCAGGAACATGCTGAAGTCGAGGATGCGGACGCCGTTCAGAGTCTCCGACATGTTGCGCTCCTTCGATAGCGGGGCGGTTTAGATGATGCCAGCGCCCCTGAGCATCACCAGTTCGGACTTTTCGTAGCCCAGCAGGCCGCAGAGGACTTCGGCGTTGTGCTCGCCCATAAGCGGCGCGCGCCGGTGCTCGACCTCGATGCCGGCTATGCGGAAGGGCGCGCCGGGGTACTTGAGAGGGCCGGTTTCGGGGTGATCCATCTCAACGATGAAATCCCTTGCGGCGTGCTGGGGCGAGTTCACGATGTCCTCGACGGTTGCGACGTAGCCGGTAGGCATATTGTAGCTCTGCGCCTGGTGGTAGACCTCTTCCTTGGTGCGCTCGATCATCCAGCCGATGATGTGCACGTCTAGCAGGTTGGCGTTTTCGCGCCGGCCCTGGAAGGTGGCGAACATGGGGTCGTGCTCGAGCTCGGGCATGTCCAGCATGGCGCAAACCCTGGGCCAGAGGTGCTGCTGGAGGGTGAGGCCGACGTAGCCGTCCTTGCAGGGGTAAATCATGGAGCCGTGTCCCCTACCCTGCACCTCGCCGGTGTAGGCGTAGTTACACAGGTCCTGGATGTGGCAACAGACGAGAGACTCCTGGATCGATACGTCCACGTGCTGGCCGGCGCCGGTGCCGTCGGCGCTGTAGAGTGCGAGCATGGTGCCGCTGAGGGTGGAAACGGCGCCCAGGTACTGGCCGGTGTTGCCGCCAAACTTGATCGGCTCACGCTCCGGGAGGCCCATCAGGTTGAGGTTGCCGCCCGCGGCGAAGTCGACCAGTTCGCCGCCGCGGTAGCGGCTGTACGGCCCGGTCCGGCCGAAGTGGGACACGGAAGTGAGCACGAGGGCGGGGTTGACACTCTCGAGGGTCTCATAGTCCAGGCCGATGTCCTCGAGGTGCCCGGGCTGGTAGCTCTCGACCAGCACGTGGGACTCTTTCACCAACTGCCTGAGAACGTGCGCGCCGGTGGATGTTGAGACGTCGAGGGTTACACTCTTCTTGCCGGCGTTGAGGTAGAGGAAGGAGCCGCTGGTCTCCGGGTTGGGAAGGTCGTCCAGGAAGGGACTGGAGCGCCTGCTGGCATCGCCCCGGCCGGGGTGTTCGACCTTGATAACCTCGGCGCCGAGGTAGGCGAGGAGCTTGGCGGCGAACGGTCCGGGCACGCCTTCCGAAAGATCGAGCACGCGGACGCCGGAAAGGAGGGCGCCGGTAATCGGGCTGTCCGTTACTTCGTTCGTCACTGGTTACACACCGCGCTTTCGCCAGGCCGAGTAGGTTTGCGGGTCTCGGTCGATTGTACGCTTATATCGTTCAGTGTCAACCGACAGGGACAGCAGAGCCAGATTGACCGATACGGCAAACGCCTGCTATGTTCACCTACAAGGGTCGGTGCAAGTGACGTAGTAGCGAGGAACTTACTTGGGCTATGCCTCTTTACATCGGTAAGAACTATGGGGGAGAAAACGCCCCTGTTCAGAGTATCTTTCGACTGAACGGCAATGACGAAGACGCCCTCACGCACGCGCTGGGCTTCCTGCTGACCCACGACTTCTCTTTCTGTCGCACGTTCGTAAGAAGACTGAGACTTGCCCCGCGCCGGCCCATCGGGGAGGACTATTCCGTTCGCCTTCAAGAAGTTACCGGCAGAGGTTTTGGACGCCGAGATATCGTCATTGAAAGCGACGACACGCGTATTGTCATCGAGGCCAAGATAGGCCGCGCAGAACCAACTGTCGATCAGATACTCAAGTACGGTGCTGAACGACAGTTGTGGAAAAACTTCAAAACGAAGAGAGTAGCCTCACTCACCCAGGTTGAGCTCTCGGAGGCGGTGCGGGAGAAGGCTCGCTCAAGGCTCGCAAAGCACGGGATACAGTTTTCCAGCGTTCAGTGGCACGAAGTAATCAACCTCGCAGTTCGACACAAACCATCCGACAGTTCGTATGTGTCGAGGTACATATTCGACCAATTCGTTCGTTTTGTCAGGAGTGACTATCAGATGAACTACTACGATGCCGAGATTTCGATTCAGGACGTCAATCTTCTGAACGCAAAGGTCTTCGAAAAGGGTTGGATGTATGTGACTTCGACAGCGGACAAGAGCGCTCCCTTGTACTTCGCTCCCTATTTCACGAAAGAAAACCCCATCAGCGGCATCACGATGATGAGTCGCGTACTGCACACCGAGGTCGTTGTGCTTGCAAATGATCCTGTGGCGTTCAACGACCCGACCAAGAGCGAGCACAACAGCCAATGGGAGTGCGGACTTGGGATGCTGAAGAAGCGGGCTCACAAAGAGGGTTGGGAGAAAGGACAGAGTCGCCTTTTGTACTTGGACAAACCAATGATGATTGCGACGACACCAATCAGCAAGAGCACCTTCAATGCGACCAGTCCCACAAAGAGAATTCCAAATCAGATTCCAAAGGGGTTCCACCTTAGGTTTGACGAGTTGATGAGGTCCGGTCTGGGTTTCGGATCACCTTAAGTGCTCTCGCTGGTTGGTTCAGTGGATGGGCGGCGCTGTCACCCCATCCCTCTGCTCTCCAGTACCCGAAAAAACCGTCACTTTCCCGCGCCACCCGTTCTCATCCGTGCTCCATCCATCCTCACCCGCGTCCCACCAGTTCCCATTCGTGCGCAATTTCTCCCCACAAATTCGCCCCCAGACCCACATTTTCGCCATTCCCATTGCAATATACGCACATACGTGCTATGATAGCATGCGGTTGGCGCGGTTCAGAACCCGCCCACGCGAGGGACTGACCCCGCGGCCTGGAATCCTTACCCCATTGGGGGTAAGGCCTCGTGCATCCGTAACGGCGCTTCTGGCGTCCTCCGGCAGCGAAGACACGGCCGGTCGGCCCGTCCGCCCCCTGTCCTCTTCTGCCACGCGGCGCGACACTCATGTCCTGAATTGACCAGGCCAGCATTACAGAATTGAGCGGGACCAACGACACACCCAGCTACGAACTCAACAGAATGTCGCAGAATTGAGCAGATTTCGCCTCCCCGCGAAGTTTATCCCGGTGGAAACGAGGAGTGGGAACGACAGTGGAGGGCTCGCCTTGCAGCCGAAACAGGCCCCGGGCAACTCCATTGAGGGGACTGGCGATGTGGCTGTGCTATACTGCGCGTGTCTCACGCAGATTGGGCATCCCTCGTTTGGAGGAGCGGCCATGAGTGACGGCGCACTTGACAACCTTCGAGTCCTGGACGTTTCGCAGGGGATAGCGGGGCCGTACTGCGGCAGGCTGTTCGCGGGAATGGGCGCGGAGGTTATCAAAGTCGAGCCGCCCGGCGTGGGTGACGTCTCCCGCAAGGCCGGCCCATTTCCCAATGACGGGGCGGACCTGAACAGCGGGGGCAGATTCCTCTACCTGAACGCCGGCAAGAAGAGCGTGACGCTGGACCTTGACGCCAACGAGGGCCGCGCGGTGCTGCGGCGGCTGGCCGCCAGGTCGGACGTGCTGATCGAGAGTTTTCCACCTGGCGCGATGGACGGCATGGGGCTGGGCTTGGACGCGCTGCGGGCGGAGAACCCGAGGCTCGTGGTTACGTCGGTCACGTTCTTTGGGCAGGACGGGCCGTACAGCGCGTACAAGGGCGAGGAGATCGTCACCTACGCGCTGAGCGGGGCCATGTTCATCAGCGGGGAGCCGGACCGGGAGCCGCTGATGTCCGGGGTTCCGATCACGCAGTTCGTGGCGGGGCAGACGGCGTTCGTGGCCACGATGGGAGCGCTGTTCCACGCGCAAGCCACGGGTTCGGGGCAGCGGGTGGAGGTGTCTGTCCACCGCGCCATGGCCGACCTGATGGAGAACCACTTCGTCGGCTCCAACCTGGTCGGGCGCAACATGGTGAGAACCGGCAACCGGCATATGAACCACCCTTGGGGGCCGTATCCGTGCAAGGACGGCTACGTGGCGGTGATATGCGGGCCTCCCTCCAACTGGCCGGCGGTGGCTGAGTTCATCGACCCACGGCTGGGAGATCCCAGGTTCGCGACGGTTGCCGACAGGGTGAAGCCGGAGAACAGGGACGCCATCGATGCCATCCTGGGACCGTGGCTGATGGAGCGCACCAAGGAGGAAATCTGCCGGCTGGGCCAGGAGCACGGGCTGGCGTTCGGCTACATGGCGACGCCCGAGGACGTGGTCAACTCGGCGCAGTTGGACTTTCGCGGGTACTTCGAGGAACTGGAGCACCCGGCGGTGGGGCGGTTCAGCTCGCCGGGAGGCCCATTCCAGATGCTGGAGACGCCCTGGCGGAACGCGAGGGCGCCGCTTCTGGGCGAGCACAACGCGGAGGTGTTTTCAGGCCTGCTCGGCTTGAGCCGGCAGGACGTAGCGCGAATGGAGGGCGCGGAGACGGACTAGCGCCGTATCCGAGGAGAGTGGGGAGATAGCATGAACGTGTTGCCGCTTGAGGGCATTCGCATCATAGACCTGTCGATGATCTGGGCAGGCCCGCATTGCACCAGGCTGCTGGGCGACATGGGGGCGGAGGTCATCAAGGTGGAGTCGGTGACACGGCTGGACCCCACGCGCGGGCCGGTGCGGCCGGGCAACGGGCGGCGGATATACCCGGGCGGCGATCCGGGCGAGAAGCCGTACAATCGCTCCGGCGGCTTTCACCAGCTTCACAGGAACAAGCTGGGCATCACGCTGAACCTGAAGACCGAGGAAGGCGTGAGGCTGTTCAAGCGGCTCGCGTCGGTGAGCGACGTGGTAATCGAGAACTTTTCGCTGGGCGTGATGAGGGCGTTTGGACTGGACTACGCTACGCTCAAGGCCGAGCGGCCGGACATCATCGTGGTGTCTATGCCCGCCTTCGGCAACACCGGGCCCGACAGGCGATACGTGGGCTTCGGCGTCACCATCGAGCCCATGGCGGGCGTGTCGCACCTGACGGGCTACGAGGGGGCGTACCCGATGCGGTCGGGCGGGAACCATGCCGACCCGGTGAACGGGCTGCACGCCGCGTCGGCGGTGCTGGCGGCGCTGTGGAGCCGGCGCAGCACGGGCAGAGGGCAGTTCATCGACTTCTCGCACCTGGAGTCCATGGCCTCCATGATTGGCGAGGACATGATCGGATACTCCCTGAGCGGGAAGTACCGGGACAGGTCCGGCAACCGTCATGCCTCGTCAGCGCCGCAGGGCTGCTACAGGTGCGACGGGGACGACGAGTGGATCGCCATATCCGTCGGCTCTGACGAGGAGTGGGAGCGGCTGTGCGGGCTGATGGGAAGACCGGAGCTCGCCGAGGGGGAGCTTGCCGGGAACGCCGGTCGGCGTCGCCGCCACGACGAGCTTGACGCGGCCATAGGGGAATGGACAGCGAGCCGGAACAAGCACGACCTAATGAGTCTTCTACAGGCCGAGGGCATAGCGGCGGGCGCGGTCCAGAAGATCAACGAGGCGTCCAAAGACCCGCAGCACGAGCACGAAGGCTACTTCCAGCTACAGCAGTACCCGGAGGACGCGGGCAGCCACCTGCACCCGGGGTTACCGTTCACGCTGTCCGAAGCGCTCATGGGATTCCGCTCGCACGCGCCGGATCTGGGTCAGCACAACTGGCGCACGCTGCACGAGCTGCTGGGTTTGCCGCGCGAGGAGTTCGACGCGCTGGAACGGCAGCGCGTGATTGGCCAGACGCCGGAGGAGGCCGCGGGGAACGCGCTGTCGTGAGCTAGGGCTAGCGGCTGCCGCGTAGGCGCGGGTCGAGCACGTCGCGAACGGCGTCGCCCAGCACGTTGATACCGAACACGGTGATTGTCAGCGCGACACCGGGGAAGATGCTGGTCCACGGACCGGCGGCGATGTAGCGTTGCTGCGCCTGGCCGAGCATGTTGCCCCAGGTGGGGATGTTCGCCGGGACTCCGAGGCCGAGGAAGCTGAGGCTGGCCTCGGTAACGATCGCACCGCCCAGCACGGCGGACCCAACCACGATGACAGGCGCCATGACGTTGGGTGTTATGTGCCTGAACATGATGCGCATGTCGCTCGCGCCAATGGCCCTCGCCGCGTCGGCATACTGGCTCTCCTTGATGCTGAGCGCGACGGAGCGTACGGTGCGCGTGGTGCCGGGCCACCTGACGATGGTAATGGCCAGAATCACGGCGAACAGCGACGGCCCCAAGGCCGCAATTAGCGTCAGCGCCAGAACGAGGCCGGGAACGGCCTGCAGTGAGTCGACGACGCGTTGTAACAGCAGGTCCAGCGTTCTGCCGAAGTAGGCGCTGGCCACTCCCAGCACGGTGCCTATGATGGTGGAGGTCGCGACGGCGATGAAGCCCACCAGCAGGGACACGCGTGAGCCGAACAGCACGCGCGTGTAGACGTCGCGGGCGATGTGGTCAGTGCCGAACCAGTGGGTCGTGTCGGGCGGCGTCAGCCGGGAATCCGCATCGAATTCGTCCGGGCTGTACGGGGTAAGAGCGGCGGCAAAGACGGCGATCAGAATGGCCGACACCAGGATAAAGCCTCCTACCGCGCCGAGAGGTTTCTCCCTGACGAAACGGACGAAGTGATGCCAGACGCTGCGCTTGCTGCGCAGGCCGAACTCCCTCTCCAGTGCCGTGTCCATCGTCCTTTCAGCCATAATTCCTTCTCGCCTTCGCGGTTCGTCTTAATGGGGCCGTCACCCCCATCCTGACCTTCCCCCGTCGAGGGGGCAGGGATTCAGTCGTAGCGTATTCGTGGATCGAGCCAACCGTACAGCAGGTCGACGAGCAGATTCATCGTCAGGAATATGAACGCGATGAACGTTACCAGGAACTGGATCATCGGGTAGTCCCTGACGTTTATGGAGAAGATGAGCAGTCGACCGATACCGGGCAGGCTGAACACCGATTCGATGACAACGGAGCCGCCGAGAAGCGTGGCGAACTGAACGCCGAAAAGAGTGATTACCGGCAGGGAGGCGTTTTTGAGCGCGTGGCGGTAGATGACCACGCGCTCCCTGAGTCCTTTGGCCATGGCGGTCCGGATGTAGTCCTCGCGCAGCACTTCCAGCATCTGCGACCGGGTTACGCGGGCCGTCACCGCGTTGGTGGAGTAGGCCAGCGCGACGGCTGGGAAGATGAGCTGCACGAAATTGGTCCAGGGTTCCTCCCATGGAGGGACGTACCCCAAGGGTGGGATCCAGTTTAACTGGAGCGAGAGCCCCAACAGCACGAGTGACCCCACCCAGAAAGTGGGCATGGCGAGCCCTATGATGGCGAATATGCGCAGGAAGTAGTCAGCCCAGGTGTCCTGCCGCACGGCGGAGATAACTCCCATTGGCAGCGCGAAGAGCACTGCGAGGAACATGGCCATGAGTGCGAATTGCAGCGTGAGGGGAAGTCTGGGGCGCACCTCGTCCCAAATGGGCGTGTTGGTGAAGAACGAATCGCCGAAGTCGAGCCTTGCCGCGTCCGCTATCCAAGTGACGTACTGGACGGCGATGGGTTTGTCCAACCCGAGGTTCTTGCGCACGTTGTCGAGGTCTTGCTGGGTAAAGGTGCCCTCGCCTTCGAAGCCACCCAGCATGACCAGGGCGGGATCGCCCGGCACGATGCGCAGTATGATGAAGACGACGAGGGTTACGCCGAAGATGGTGGGCACGAAGAGGAGCAGTCGGCGAAGTATGTAAGTTCGCAAATCTACACTCCCGCGTCCTCGAAAGGGCGTAATCGTCGTCGTAGCAAGCGTACTGCCCCGATGGGCTTCGGCCTCACCCTATCCCATCAGGGGAGCACCCGGTGGGCGGGTTTGAAACCCGCTCCTGCAGTAGTCTCGGTTTGCCCTCACCCAGTAGCGGGGAGAGAGAAGTATGCGTCTGGCGGGATGGGGCTTGGTGCGCCCCGTCCCGCCGGTCTAGTTGGTCAATGGGTTAACTCAAGCCGCCTAACGGCAGGGAGCCTCGTCTGCCAGCCAGGTGCGGTCGTGGCGGTAGTTGTTCTGGCCCAACGCGGTGGGGGCGGTGTAGCCCTTGACGCAGCGCCACTGGAGGTAGTTGCCGATTCCACCGGTGGTTGGCAGGTAGTGCACTTCCTCCACCAGAATGTCCGACATCCTCTGCAGGTGCTGGGCGCGAACGGCCTGATCCACTTCGCCCTTCTCCATTTCGAAGAGACTATTGAACTCTTCGTTCTCCCAACCCTGGTACATGCGCCCAGCAGTGGGCAGGTATAGCAGGTCGTTGGCGGCGTCGGGGTCCAGGAAGTTCAGGCCCGTGCCCTGGACAGCGGCTGTGAAGTCGTGCGCCTGGTAGGCAGCCCAACCGGCTGCGCTCTCATACGGGCGCAGCTCAATGTTCATGCCGATTTCCTTCCACTGGTCCAGCAGAATCGCGGCTATGTCCGGGTAGTTACCCACCTTCCGGAAACTGACCACGTAGTCCAGTCCGTCTCCCAGGCCGGCGTCAGCCATCAACCGCTTTGCCTCGGCTATATCGTCCGCCTTAGTGTCGGGATTCCATCCCGGCCACTGTCTGTAGTCGTCCTCGTCGTAGATCCAGCCAAAGATGCAGGGATAGTAGCACAGCACGTCCCCGCCCGTGGGGCTCAGCACCTTTACCATCTCCTGGCGGTCCATCGCCAGGTTCATGGCCCGACGCACGCGGATGTCGTCGAATGGCGGCACCCTGAGGTTGATGTGCACACCCGTTACGCCGAAGCCCACTGTCTCCGTGATGGTCAGCCGGTCGCCGAGCTCTTCCCTGATGGCAAGGTCGTCGTCGCTTCCGAAGCCGGGGAAGATGGCCTCCATGTAGGCCGCGCCGGTGCGGAAGGCCGCAACCCTGGCGCTCGGGTCGGTGATCAGCACGTATCGCATGGTGTCCAGGTACGGCCGAGGCTGGTCGTAGTAGTTCGCGTTCTTCTCTACGTCCCAGGAGACGCCGCGCCTGTACTCCACGAGCTTGAAGGGGCCCGCGCCGATTATCTCGTCCAGGTCGGGCTCACGCGCCGCGTCGCCGCTTATCCCCTCGTCGATGTCACGCAGCAGGCTCTCCTTCTGGATCATTATCCAGGGGGACGCCAGGCAGCCGAGGAAGGCGACCGCCGGGTCCTTGAGCTGCACGGTCAGCGTGTCGTCGTCAACCGCTTGGGCGCCGTCAGGCTCCATGAAGCCGCGTATGCAGCCCCAGCGCGGCATGCCGATGCTGTTGGGCAGCGCAATGGAACGGTTCAGGCTGTAGGCCATGTCACCAGCGGTAACCGCCTGCCCGTCGCTGTACTGGACGCCGTCGCGAACGCTGAAGGTGTACTGGTCGCCCGCGTCGTTGAGCTCCCACGAGTCCGCGAGGTCGGGCGCGATGTCCACCCAGGTGCGGGTGTCGTACTGGTAGATGCTCGGATGAATGAGTGTGAAGAACATCAGCTCCGCGACCGAGCTGTTGCGGTGCTGGTCGGTGTGGCCGATGTCGAATCCGGACAGGGAGATGAGCTGGCCGCCCGTCTGGACCTGCTCGCCGGTTGGCGTGGGCGTTGCCCGGGCAGGTTGCAGGGGCATGGCGACCTGAGTTGCAACGGCGGCGACCACGGCGCTCTGCTGCTCGGCCATCGCCATCGCGACGATCTCGGTAACCTTGTCCTCCGTCAGGCCTGGGCGTTCGGCCAGAGCGGCCTGGATCGCTTCCGCGACCTGCGCTTCGGTGACGCCTGGCTGCGCCCTCAGGGCCGCGGCTATCTCGTTGGCCACGTCCTGCGTGGTCACGCCGGGACGCGCGTCAAGCGCGGAGGCGATCGCGGAGGCGACGTCCGCGGAGGTGACACCGGGCCTTGCGCTGAGAGCCTTGGCTATCTCGTTGGCCACGTCAGCGGACGTGACGCCCGGCTGCTCGGCCAGGGCCGCCTGGATCGCGGCGGTGACGTCTTGGGTGGTCACGCCGGGCTGCTGGGCCGCCATCACCTGCTGGATTATGCCGGAAACGTCTACCGGCGTGGGCGTCGGCGGAGCCTCCTCTGCCGAGCTACAGGCGGCGAGCACAAAGCTCAGCGCGAGCAACACGCCTCCAACCAGCAAGAGACGGTTCAATCTTGTCCAGTTTGCCATTGTCCTCCCTCTCTATATCCTTACCTGGGGTCGGTACGGCTGTACGGGCAGGCTACCAGTTGGGCGCCCGCTTTTCATTGAACGCGCGGAAGCCTTCTTCGGCCTCGCCGGAGTTGAGGTTTGCCGCGCGGGTGTAGCCAACGTACTCCATGGCGTCTTCCATGGTGAGGTTCAATCCCTTGTAGATGGCTTTCTTGGCGTACTTGGTGGCATTGGGCGGGCGTGTCGCCAACTCCTGGGCCATCGCCATGGCTTCGTCCATGAGGTCGTCATGGGGAACTACGCGCGACACGAGATGCAGCCTGAGGGCTTCGTCAGCGTCGATGGCGTCGGCCATGAAGATGTGGTAAATGGCGTTGCTCAGCCCAATGATTCGGGGAAGGTACCACGTTTCACCGCTTGTTACCAGCGCGCGGCGCAGGTAAACGTGGTGGAAGAGGGCCCTGTCGGACGCGATTCTGATGTCGCAGGCGAGGGCGAGCACGTAGCCCATGCCCGCGGCGGCGCCGTTGACGGCGGCGATGACGGGCTTTTCGACGATTGCCTTGAGCATTCGCGGCGCGGGACTCGCGGCGCCCGGCGTGGCGCCGGGGTCTGCGGGTGGGCCGCCCATGCCCTCTCGGCTGACGTCGGCGCCGGCGGTGAAGCCGCGTCCGGTGCCGGTGACGATCATCACCTTGAGCGCCTTGTTGGCGTTGAAGCCACGCCATGCGTGGTACATCTCTTCGGTAGTCTGGGAGCGCATGGCGTTGAGCTTTTCGGGGCGGTTAAGCCTGCACACGGCGACCGGGCCGTGCTCCTCCCAAACAATGTCCTGATAGTCGGCCATATCTTCCTCCTCTTCGCTCTCGCGGGCATCAGGAGCATCGGCGCCGCGCGGGGCAGGATTTCTCCTCAAAAAAGCGGGGCCGCGCGCCAGAGAGCGCGACACAGCCCACGAACAGGTGAAGTTTTACACTAAGGCGTAGTCAAGCGTCAAGTGCCGGGCGTCTCGCCGTAGCTGAACGAACCGGGTGACGCGAGCGCGAGGCCTCACGTGCGCTATTCGCCGACGGAGGATAGCTCGATGATCTCGGCGCTTGCCATGTCCGCCTCTACGGTGAGTATCCCGACCTGGCCGAGGGCGTACATCTGCCGCGGCAGCGTGGGGCTTCCGGGGTTGACGAAAAGGACACCCTCGCGGACGGTGTTCAGGGTCACGTGGGTGTCGCCGCACACGATCACGTCGACCGGCCGGCCCAGCTTGCGCACCATGAGGTCGTCGAGCGTGGTCCAGGGCGCCTCCTCGGGCAGCGGGAAGCCGTGCGTCAGGCCCACGGTGACGCCCTCGACTTCGAACACGTGGGCTTCCTTCACCCTGGGGTCGTCTTCGGGGAAGTCGGGCCGGTGACCGTCGCCATCGCCGTTGCCGCGCGCGCCGAGCACAGGGGCTATCTCCTCGAGCCAGTCCAGCACCTCTATGACGTGCATGTCGCCGGCGTGCAGGATCAGCTCCACACCCGCAAGCGCCTTGTAGACCTGCCAGGGAAGCTCGCTGCCAGCTTCGGGTATGTGCGTGTCCGATATGAGTCCAATTCTCAAGGCGTTCTTTCTCCCTGGGTCCGGGGCCCGGCTTCGCGGGCGCCGCTGCCGACGCCCGGAGCAAAGTATAGCAGCTAAGCCTTTCTGCCGCGCGCCCGGCGGCGCGGCTTCGCCTTGACCCGTTCTGAAACGTCCTCATATAATGATGCGACCGATTGCGCAGCGCGCATCAAGTAGTGAGGCAATGGATGAGTGAAAGCGCCACCGCGCACGTCAACGACGTAAGGGATGAAGCTCTTGCGGCGTTGACAGGCGCAGACTCCCCCGAAGGTCTGGAGGCGTGGCGTATCGCCTTCCTGGGACGGAGAGGCCGGCTGACCCAGTTGCTGCGCGCCGTGGGCTCGCTGCCCTCGGAGGAGCGCAGGGCCGCAGGGGAGGCGGCGAACCGCGCGAAGGCGGCGCTGGAGAGCGCCCACGACGATAGAGAGCGCGCACTGTCGAAGGCGGAGGACGGGGGGAGCGCCGACGCGGTCGACGCAATCGACGTCACCCTGCCGGGTTGGCCAGCGCCCGCGGGCGGATTGCATCCCACCACTCTCATCGTGCGGGAGATCTGCGACGCCTTCAACTCGATGGGGTTCCAGGTGGTGGAAGGGCCGGAGGTGGAGTGGGACCACTACAACTTCGAGATGCTGAACATCCCGAAGGACCACCCGGCGCGCGACATGTGGAACACGCTTTGGCTGGACTACGAGGACGATTCCGGCCAGCATCCGATGCTTCTGCGCACGCACACATCGCCGATGCAGGCGCGCATCATGGAGCGCCAGGAGCCGCCGGTGCGCGTGGTGGTGCCGGGCAAGTGCTACAGGTACGAAGCTACGGACACGACGCACGAGTGGCACTTCTTCCAGATAGAGGGGCTCGCCGTGGACCGCGGCATCACGTTCGCCGACCTGAAGGGCACGCTGTACGAGTTCGCGCGCATAGTGTTCGGGCAGGAGCGGCGGGTGCGCTTCCGGTGCGACTACTTCCCGTTCGTGGAGCCTGGGGTGGACATGTCTATAGACTGCTTCGCGTGCTCCGGGGACGGGTGCCGGATTTGTGGCGAGACGGGCTGGATAGAGATCATGGGCGCGGGGATGGTGCATCCCAAGGTGTTGGAGGGCGTGGGGTACGACCCGAACATCTACACCGGCTTCGCCTTTGGGATGGGGCCGGAGCGCATCGCTATGCTGAAGTACGGAATCGACGACATCCGGCTGTTTTATGCCAACGACCTGCGCTTTTTGAGCCAGTTCTAGCAAGGACGCGCTCGGCGAGCCACAGCGAGCGCGTACGCACCAAGCCTACGATTTGCCCTCCGGCAGCGCGCAAGGAATGGCGCGCGCAGAAAGACGACCCGTCATGCGAGAGCGATACAGATGAAGATACCGCTGTCCTGGCTGAAAAAGTACGTAACGGTCGACATGCCGCCGCAGGAGCTGGCTCACCGGCTGACGATGGCCGGCAACGAAGTGGGCGAGGTGGAGATCGTCGGGGGCGAGTGGGAGCGAGACAAGGTGGTGGTGGGCTACGTGCTCAAGGTGGAACCTCATCCCAACGCCGACCGGCTAAAGCTCCCCACGGTGGAGCTTGGAGGCGGCGAGACGGCCGTCGTGGTGTGCGGCGCGCCCAACGTTGCGGCGGGCCAGAAGATCGCGTTCGCGCGGGAGGGCGCAACGCTCTTCAGTCCGCGCAGCGGGAAGATGGAGCGGCTCAAGCGCGCCAAGATTCGCGGAGTCGAGTCGGCGGGCATGGTGTGCTCTCCGCTGGAGCTTGGGATGGGCGACGACCACGACGGCATCCTGACGCTGGCGGACGACGCGCCGCCGGGCACGCCGCTGGTCGATTACCTGGGCGACGCCGTGCTGGACGTGGAGGTGACGCCGAACCGTCCGGACTGCCTTTCCGTGCTGGGCATCGCCCACGAGGTGGCGGCCATCACGGGCGAACGTGTCGAGGAGCCGGAGCTGTCCTACCCGGAGGACGGCCCGCCTATCGAAGAGTCGGTGTCCATCGAGATCGCGAACCCGGAGTTGTGCGCCCGGTACACGGCGAGTCTCATTCGGGGAGTCCGCATCGGCGAGTCACCGCAGTGGATGCAGGACGCGCTGATGAGGGCCGGGCAGCGGCCCATCAACAACGTGGTGGACATCACCAACTACGTGATGCTGGAGTACGGCCAGCCGCTGCACGCCTTCGACTTCGACAATGTGCGGGACAGCCGCATCGTTGTGAGGGCGGCGCAACCGGGCGAGACGCTGGAGACGCTGGACGGCGTGCGGCGGGTCCTGAATCCGCCGATGCTGTGCATCGCCGACTCGCATGACGCGATAGGTCTGGCGGGAGTGATGGGCGGCGCGAGCACGGAGATGGACGAAAACACGACGGCGGTGCTGCTGGAGGCGGCGAGCTTCGACCCGGTCAACACGCGGCGCACGCGCAACGCGCTGAGGATGAGCACCGAGGCGTCGTACCGATTCGAGCGCGCCATCCGGGCCGAACTCGCGGAGCGCGGGCTGCGCCGGGCCACGGCGCTGATACTGGAGATCGCTGGAGGCGAGGCGGCGAAGGGCATCGTGGACTTGTACCCTGGACATAAGCCGGCGCCCACGCTGAGGCTCAGCCGGCGGCGCGTGCGGCAGGTGATGGGCGTCGATTACGGCATCGAGCGCATGAGAGAAGTGCTGGACTCGCTCGGCTTCGAGAGGACGGCGGAGCCCTCCGGTCTGATCGACGTTATCGAGGCGGTGGAGGCGGGGCCAGCGCCCGAACGGCGGGACACCATTTGGGTAAAGGCTCCCTACTGGCGCTCCGACGTGTCCATCGAGGACGATCTGGTGGAGGAGGTGGCCCGTATCACCGGCTACGATTCGATACCCACGACGATGCTCTCGGCGCCCATTCCGCACCACCCGCCACAGCCGCTGCGGGAGCTGAAGGAGCGCGTGCGGGACTGCCTGGCGGCGTCGGGAATGCGCGAGACCATCACCTACTCGAGCACCACGATGGAGACGCTCGACAGTGTGGGCGCGGTGGACGAGTCGAATCCGCCGCTGCGCATCGCCAACCCGATGAGCGGCGACCACGAGTACATGCGGACCAGCCTGCGCGGGGCGGTGCTCCAGACCCTGGCGGCGAACCGCCGCGTCGGTCAAAACGACGGCATTCGCATCTTCGAACTGGGGCGGGTGTATCTGCCCAAGCTGGAGGCGAAGGAGCGCGACCTGCCAAACGAGCGCGAGATGCTGGTGGGCGCGATGTCTGGGCCGCGCGCCGCCGTGTCCTGGCTGGCGCCGCCGGGTGAGATGGGCTTCTTCGACGCGAAAGGTATATTGGAGGCGGTCTTCACCAGCCTCGACCTCCAGATCGAGTATGAGCCGAGCGAGGGCGGTTTCTTCCGGGGCGGGCGGTCGGCGCGTCTGACGCTGGACGGCGACTCCATCGGGGAAATCGGCGAGGTGCGCCCGGAAGTGCTTGCGCGATTCGACCTGGACGAGGCCCCGGTGGCGCTGTTCGAGGTCGACGTCGAGGGCCTGGCAGCGGCCATGCCCGACACGCCCAAGCGGTACCAGCGGACGAGCCGGTTCCCGGTGTCCAACCGGGACGTGGCGCTGGTGATGGAAGCGGACGTGCCCTCCTCGCGGGTGCAGGGCATCATCGCCCGTCACAAGATGGTCGCGAGCAGCGCTCCGTTCGACGTATACTCAGGCGAGGGCGTTGCGGCTGGGAAGAAGTCGGTGGCGTACCGGATTGTGTTCCGGTCGGACAGGGGAACGCTCACGTCCGAGCAGGTGGACAGGTACCAGGCAGACATTTTGCGACAGCTCCGGCGCGAGCTGAGCGCGGAGATTCGCGGGTAGGACCGGTATGACACAGTACACGCACGTACACCGCCATCACAACGAGTCGATGCTCAGCGTCGAGGAGGCGCTGGAACGTATCCTGGGCTTCTTCGGCGTGCTGGACGTGGAGCGCAAGCCCATACTGGACGCGCTGGGGCAGGTACTGGCCGAGGACGCGGTGTCGCAGTACGACATCCCGCCGCTGGACAACTCCGCAATGGACGGCTACGCGGTCCGGTCGGAGAGCGTGGCGGGTGCGTCGGAGGACTCGTCCGTTACCTTGGATGTGGTGGGATACGTGGCGGCGGGTCAGCTACCGAGGGAAGAGGTTGGGCCGGGAACGGCGGTGCGCATCATGACCGGCGCTCCTATCCCCAAGGGCGCGGACGCGGTGGTGCCGTTCGAGGACACGGACGAGGTGGAGCGCCGGACGGCAGGCGGCGATATGTCGCGGATCGGCATCAACATCCCCGTGCCGCCGGGTGCCGAGGTGCGCCCCGCGGGGCAGGACGTGCGGCGCGGCACGCTGGTGCTCAAGCGGGGATCGCTGCTGCGACCCAGCGAGATTGGCGTGCTGGCCTCGCTGGGCTACTCAGACGTGAGCGTCGTGCGCCGACCCGTGGTCGGTATACTGGCCACCGGGGATGAGCTACTGGAGCCGGGAGAGGCGTCTGAGGCGGGCAAGATCTTCAATAGCAACAACTACAGCGTGGCCGCGAGCACGCTCCGCTACGGGGGAGTTCCCAGGCTGCTGGGCATAGCCCGGGACAACCTGGAGTCGATGAACGCCAAGCTGGAGCAAGCCCTGGAATGCGACATGCTGGTCACTTCGGCTGGGGTATCGAAGGGCGACTACGACATGGTAAAAGACGTGCTGGCGCAGCACGGAAGCATCGACTTCTGGTCGGTGCGTATGCGCCCGGCGAAACCGCTGGCCTTTGGCGCGCTGAGCGCCGGGGACGGCCGGCGGGTGCCCCATCTGGGGCTGCCGGGCAATCCGGTTAGCGCGCTGGTGGCGTTCGAGCAGTTCGGTCGCCCAGCCATCAGGAAGATGCTCGGCCTGGGCGACGTGGGCAAGCCGACCGTGGAGGCCGTGCTGGACGAGCCCATCGAGAATCCCGATGGGCGCAGGGTGTACGCGAGAGCCGTAGTGACCAGACAAGACGGGGCGTACAGGGCGCGGCTTACGGGCAATCAGGGCTCGAACCTGCTAACGTCGATGGCGCTGGCAAACGGCCTCGCCATCTGCCCGGAAGACGTGCCCCTTATGGCGGCGGGAGAGGTTGCCCAAACACAGATGTTGGATTGGCCGGAGGAAGTCTTTTGATGAGTGCAGAAAAGGACGAGATTATCGACGGAGCGAGCGGCGGCCAGCCGGCGAAGTACTTCATCGACGCCGAAATGGCCGAGGAGCGGCGGCGGTCTCTGCCCGTGATGATCGCGTCCAGGCAGTGCTATGTGTGCCAGCAGGCGGTTGATGAAGAGGAGCTCGCCTCGGCTGAGTCCCAGGATCTGATCGACAGGATAGTCGACCACTGCAACAGCGCCGACGACTACCTGCTAGAAGACACGCCGCTGAAGGAGGCCATTTTCAGAGTGTTGCTCTCACGCGGCAACGAGCCGATGGGCGCCGACGAGATCAGCGCGGACATCAACGAGAGGTTGGCCAACGCCACCAACCAGAGAGACACCAGGCCGGAAGTTATCGAGAAGCTATTGCAGCACAGCGAGAACTACTGCATCGCTCGATCGCAGAAGGACTAGGGGGAGTGCGGGAAGCCGGCCCGGACGTGTTATAATTCTGTTGTGGAGAGATGGCCGAGAGGCTGAAGGCGCCGGTCTCGAAAACCGGTATGGGGGCAACCTCATCGTGGGTTCGAATCCCACTCTCTCCGCCAGCCCAAACGACCGACCTGCAGGTTGGAATACCCGGTCAATGTCAGCGAGCCTGGCCCTACCGTGGTGGCAGGCGCATGGAGAGATGCTAGAGAGGACGAATAGGCGCGACTGGAAATCGCGTGTACCTGCAAGGGTACCGTGGGTTCGAATCCCACTCTCTCCGCCAGCCAAACCGTCGAGTGTACATCACGTCGTCTGGGGCGCTTAGGGAGACGTTCCATGGAAGTAGGCGAGACCCTGTACATCACCGAGAGAGGCCGCTGGCGCGAGTGGCTGGAAGCGAACTTCGACACCGCCGCTGAAATCTGGCTCGTGTACCCCAACAAGTCAACCGGGAAGCCGCGCATACCGTACAACGACGCCGTAGAGGAGGCGCTGTGCTTCGGGTGGATCGACTCGACCATCAAGAAGGCGGGCGAGGGCCTCGCGGCCCAGCGTTTCACGCCGCGCAATCCGAAGAGTGGCTTCTCTCAACCCAACAAGGAGCGGCTGCGCTGGCTGGACGAGCGGGGCATGTTACACCCGACAGTGCACGAAGCCGCGCGGCGTTCGCTCGCTGAGCCGTTCGTGTTTCCGGGTGACATCGTGGACGCGATCAGGGCTGACGCCGACGCCTGGTGCAACTACAACGCCTTCTCCGAGTCGTACCGCCGGATTCGCGTGGCCTACGTGGACGCCGCCCGCATCCGCCCCGAGGAGTTCGACAGGCGGCTCGCCAGTCTCATCCGCGCCACCGCGAAGGGGCGCATGCTGGGCACAGTCGGCATGGACAAGTACTACTAGGCGCGCGGGTTTAGGACAGCCAGACCCCGATTACCAACTGTCGATGCACCACGGCATGAGGTCTGTGGCGAACATGGCGTCCGCGCGGGCGAGCGCGCCGGGCGTGTTCTCCTGAACCCTTCCCGCGTGGTACAGGGTGCGTAGCTTGACGCCGCCGAGGTAAACCGCGCCCAGGTCTGCGGCGGACAATGTCAGGTCGGGTTCAGCGTCAGTGGCACGGCATTCGGCCCCTTCCGGCCCGCCGTCGAGTCTCACTGTACCTTCGTTCCACTCCAGGAACGGATCCAGCACCCGCAGCGCCAGGCTGTCGGTGGTGGAGTATGCGCGGGCGGTCAGTGCGACCGGCACGTCGACCAGTCTGAACCAGGACGCATCCTGGAAGGTCTGCTTGAGGCGGCACGGGTCGGCCATCAGCCAGGGGAGGGGTTCATCGGCGGCGCGCCTGCCGGCGGTGACGGTCGTCACCAGGTCCATGTCGAAGCAGAACTGCCAGAGGGCGGCATAGGCGTCGTCGGTGGCGGCCATCAGCTCGATTACCGTCATCAGGTGGGCGTCCTCGATGGTGAACCAGACGTATCCGTCCACGCGACCGTCGACCTCGTACTTCACGAACCAGGCGCGGGGATCGCCGCCGCGCAGGCCCGTCTGGGCAAAGCGGAACTTCCACCACTTGTCGTTGCGCTTCACCATTCCGTTCCTGAGAAGCGTGGCTCGCCCGAATACCTGCGGGAAGATCCCGCGGGCCTCGTCTTCCTCGATGAAGAGCAGACGGCCTTTCGGCTCGTGGCGACTTGAGAACGCGCCGTGGGGGCGCTCCAGTTCGAACGTGTACTCGAACGAACCCATCCCGTAGCGGTAGCGTCCGTAGATGATGCTCTCGGAGGCTTGGAGCACAGCCAGCGGGTCCCCCCACTCGCGCAAGTCGGCCAACCGGCGCCTCATCAGCATGGTGTTGATGCCGCGCCGCCTGTGGGTGGCTTGCACCGAGACCTGGGCGACGGCGCCGATTGGGACTTTGCCACCCGGGACCGTCATTTCGAGGGAGTAGCTGGCGGTGCAGCCGACGATTTGGCTTCCTTCCAGGGCGCACAAGCTGCGCTCGGGCTCGAAGATGATCCCGAACCTCTTGATGTCGCTGTCGTCGTAGAAGTTGTTCTGGGCGCGGGCGTTCACCCTCTTGAGGGTCGGGAACTCTTCCCAGGTGTTCGGCCTTATCTCAAGGCTCATTTCAGGAAACTCCGCACGGCAAGCTCGTCGTATCCGCCCTCGGGAACTCCGTCAATCGTAATCCGTACTGGCATGATTGCATTATGCTACCAAAGATTCGGCTGCCCCACCGTCTCTCATTCAGTGTTTGACGGCTCACTTGGCCCGCTATACACTTCCAACGACGGCAGGTGCCGAGACTGAGGCAACGTCAAAGCCAACGCGACGAGGAGTGCACGAGTGTACCTAGTAAGAAGGATAGCCAAGACCAAGCCCCAGACTGAGTGGGAAGTCGCCGCGATTCTGCGGAGAATCTGCGACGCCTACGAGGAAAACGGCCGCAGCAAGGCCACCATCATGGTGGGAGGGCGTGGGCTTCCCGGCGAGAGCCAGGTGATTGCCGAGTGGACACAGGACTCCATCGAGCCCAACTGGGTGTCTAACGTGCCCGCGTCGGTGCGCGAGGACAACGCAAAGCTCCAGTCCCTAATCCTGGAATATCCCATCGAGTTCTACGAAGTGGTGACCGACGAGAAGATGAAGGAGCGCGGCCTGTAACAGGTCGCAATCCCGAGATAATCGGAGGGCGTTTCGGAAGCAGTGGAGGTGCGAACGTGACCACGACAGCCAATGGCGCAACACGGGGAAGCCATGGGACTTACTCCCACCGGCCGCTCGTATGGGGCAGGCACGGAATGTCCGGCGGCGGAACGCAACTGACGGCGCAGGCGGGCATGCGCGCGCTGTGGAATGGTGGAAACGCCGTGGACGCCGCGGTGGCGTCCGCGCTCGCCGCCGGAGTGCTGGAGCCGACCGCGCACTACACGCTCGGCGGCGAGGTGGCGATGCTGTTGTACGAAGCCGAGACTGGCAAGGTGCACTCGGTAGTCGGACAGGGCTGGGCGCCGCGAGCCGCGACGATAGACCTGTACATGGAACGATGGGGCGAGATTCCGCCGGGCGTGCACTCGAGCACCGTACCGGGCGTGATCTCGGCGCTGCTCGCGATGCTGGGCGCGCACGGCACCATCTCGTTCGGCGAGGCGGCGGCGAGCGCGATCGAGCTGGCCGACGGCGGCTTCCCGGCGTATCCGCTGTTCAGCCGCACGATTGGCACTCCGGCGCGGCTCGCGAACCTGAGCGCCCACGCCGATTCGGCCCGCGTCTTCCTGCCCGGCGGCTCGCCCCCTCCAGTGGGCAGCAACTTCAGGCAGCCGGACCTGGCGCGCACGCTGACGCTCATGGCGCAGGCCGAGAGCGACGCGCTGGCGGCGGGAGCGGATCGTGAAGGGGGCATACAGGCGGCGAGAGATTGCTTCTACAAGGGCGACCCCGCGCGCCGGATGGTGGCAGCGCTGAAGGAACTGGGCGGGCTGTACGATTACGAGGACTTCGCCGAGTACGTGTCGCCCTTCGAAGAGCCGATCTCGGTGGACTATCGCGGTTACACCATCTACACCAACCGTACGTGGACGCAGGGCATCTCGCTGTTGCAGACGCTGAGCATCCTGGAGGGCATGGACCTGGCCGGATTGGGCCACAACAGCACCGAGGCGATTCATGTGCAGGTAGAGGCACTGAAGCTGGCGATGGCGGACCGCGAGCGCTACGCGGGCGACCCCGAACACGTGGACGTGCCGTTCGACGGGCTGCTTTCGGCGCGGTACGGCGCGCTGCGCCTGTCGCTGCTGGACCGGGAGCGTGCGCGGGCCGAGTATCTGCCGGGGGACCCGCGAGCGATGCGGGCGGCCGCGAACGGCGTGCACGCCGCGGGCGCAGGACATATCGCGGAAGTTGCGGGTGAGTTTGACGGCACGACGTACCTTTCGACCGCGGACGCGCAGGGCAACATGGTGTCGGCGACGCCGAGCAGCTTCGCGGGACTGGCGCAGGGCATGGTGCTGGGCGACACCGGAATCGTCGTCAACTGCCGGGGATGCTACTTCTGGCTCGACCCCGACAATCCCAACGCGCTCGCGCCCCGCAAGCGGCCGCGCACGACGCCTTGCACGTTCATTGTGCTGAAGGACGGCAAGCCGTTCATGACGCTGGGTACGCCCGGCGGCGACAGCCAGGTGCAGAGCAACCTGCAGGTGTTGACGAACATCATCGACTTCGGCATGGACGTGCAGGAGGCGGTGTCGGCTCCCAGGTTCTGCGGCTACAGTTTCCCCCGCTCGCCGTGGCCGCACACGGTGTCGCCCAACAAACTCTCGCTGGAGAGCCGCATTCCGCACGAGACCGCCGGCGCGCTGGCGGACATGGGCCACGACGTGGAGACGATTGGGCCGTGGGGCATAGTCAACGGATTCACGCCGATAGTGGCGGACAACGGGGCTTACACCGGCGGGGCCGACCCCCGGCGCGACGCCGTGATGCTGGGGTGGTGACGGACAGGTGACGACTACACACTCGATAACAGAGGTCGAACTGACGGACGCCCACATCGTCGTGGAGTGGAGCGACGGTCACGTAAGCGTGTACGACCCTCGAGAGGTGCGGATCAACTGTGGCTGCGCGCAGTGCGTGGAGGAGTGGAGCCGCCGCAAGCTGCTCGATCCGGCCACGGTGCCACACGACATCCGCGCCGAGGACTACCTGATGGTGGGCAAGTACGCGGTGCAGTTCCTCTGGAGCGACGCGCACTTTACCGGCATCTACACGTTCGAGACGCTGCGCAGGCTGTGCGATTGCGAGGAATGCAGGGCGGCGCGAGGGTGACGGAGCGACTGCCCAAAGCCATCCTGTTCGACCTGGACGACACGATTATATCCGCGTCGGCGTCCACACCGAACGCCATGGAGCAGGCTTGCGCCCAGTTCGCACCCGGTATTCCCGGTGTTTCTTTCGAAGGGCTGTTCGACGCGTTCCAGGACGCCGCGATGGAGTACTGGTCCGAGCCGGGCAGGCAGCGTCAAGGTCGGCTGAATCCCGCCGCGGCAACGCTGGCCATCGCGACGAGCGCGCTGGAGGTGCTGGGCGTCTGCGACGACTCGGGGTTCGCCAGAGAGCTAGCGGAGAGCTACCTCACCACTCGCGAGAAAAGCCTCAGGCTGTATCCGGGCGCCATCGAGACGCTGGAGAAGCTGTGCGGCGACGGCGTGCGGCTGGCGCTGATAACCAATGGCAGCGCCGAGGGCCAGCGCGGCAAGGTGGTGCGCTTCGGGCTGGAGCGATACTTCGGGTGCATCGTAATCGAGGGGGAGTTCGGCGTCGGTAAGCCGGACGAGCGCGTGTACCGGCACGCGCTGGCGACACTCGACACGGAGCCTGAGGACGCCTGGATGGTGGGGGACAACCTGGAATGGGAGGTGGCGACTCCGCAGCGGCTGGGGTTGCGCGGCATCTGGGTGGACTGGGCGGGAGTGGGGCTGCCGGAAGGGACGAGCGTGAGGCCGCACCGGATAGTGCGGGGGATATCGGAGTTGGTGTGATGGGCTTGGCGGTGCGCTAGTGGGGACGCTTCTGGGCTACGAGCAGGGCGACGGAGCGCATCCAGACGCGGTTGTTGGCGACGAGCTGCAGGCCGGCGTCTTCCATGAGCGACGCTAGCTGCGGCGCGCTGGCGAATCCATCCACGGACTCCGGCAGGTAGGTGTAGGCCTCGCGCTCGCCGGCGAAGACGGCGCCCAATGCGGGGGCGACGCGCCCGAAGAGCCTGGGAAACGCGCGTCCCCAGGCACCCTCGTCGTCCGTCCGCACTATTTCCAGGATCGCCACACGACCGCCGGGGCGCACCACGCGCGCCAGCTCACGGATGGCGAGCGGCTGGTCGATGAAGTTGCGGATGCCAAATCCGACCGTTGCGCAGATGAAGGTGTCGTCATCGAAGGGCAGAGCGTGGGCGTCTCCCGCGACGAGGTCGACCGAGTGCGCAAGACCCTGGCGCCGCGCCTTGCGGGCCGCGACGCGCAGCATGGCGGGGGCGAAGTCCAGGGCGGCCACGCGGGTCACGGCGGGGATGCGCGCCAGGTCGAAGGCGAAGTCGCAGGTGCCGGCGGCGACGTCCAGGGCCGGGCCGGTCAGCGAGCCGACGCCGAGGCGGCAGGCGCGGCGCCGCCAGGCGTAGTGCCTGCCGGCGGTCATCACGGTGTTCATCAGATCGTAGCGGCGGGAGATGCGGGTGAACATGTCCGCGACGTAGCGCGCCCTCTCCCGCCCGCGAAGCTGGGCCACCGGACGCTCCCCTACCCGCGCGACCCGCCCAGGGCGCGTATGGCCCTGGGCAGTTCCGGCAGCAGGTCGGTGGCTACCATCCCGGCGTCGCCCAGTTCGGCGCGCACGCGTTCGCCCGCCGCGCCGTGCAGGTACACGCCCAGCGTGGCCGCGTCGAACAGACCTACTCCCTGGGCGAGCAGTCCGGCGATTGCGCCGGCAAGCACGTCGCCGGTACCCGCAGACGCAAGGCCGGGGTTGGCGAAGGGTGACAGCGCGACGCGGCCGTCGGGGGCGGCGACGACGGTGAAAGCGCCCTTGAGGGCGACCACCTTGCCCCACGCCGCGGCGGCGTTCGTCGCTGAGGCCACGCGGTCGGCCTGGAGGCGAGAGGACGGCTGACCCGTAAGCCGCGACATCTCGCCGGGGTGCGGCGTAAGCACGGCTCCCTGTGTGAACGACTCGCTCCAGCCGTCGCCGCGGCTGGCGAGGAAGTTGAGGGCGTCGGCGTCCACGACCGCAGGGGGCAGCGGCACGCCACTTAGAAGCAGCCGCTCCAGCAGGTCACTGGTGCGCTCGTCCTGTCCGAGGCCGCAGCCGATGAGCAGCGAGTCGTAATCGCCCATCGCGTCCAGGAGCAGAGGCGCGGCACGCTCGGGGTCGGCGAATCCGGGGGACGCCTCCCGCAGCGGGATGAAGGTGGGCTCGGTGGCGCCCGCCGCGACGGAGGGCTGGAGTGTGGCGGGGATGGCGAGCGTGACCAGGCCGGCGCCCACGCGAGTGGCCGCGAGGGACGCCAGGCGCGCCGCGCCGACGTAGTTGGGGGAACCTGCGACGATGAGCGCGCGACCGAACGTACCCTTGTGGCCGGCTAGAGGTCTGGGCGGCAACAGTCGTGCGGCGGTGGCGGCGGTCATCAGCTCGACTTGAACGTCGTCGTCCAAGCCGGGTGGGATGCCGATGTCCAGGACCTCCAGCGCACCGACAACACTGACGCCGGGCAGGGCGTACATGCCCAGCTTGGGGTAGCCGAGGGCGAGGGTGGCGTCCGGCTGAGGCGTGAGCGGGTCGAGCGCGCCGGTGTCGGCGTCCAGGCCGGTGGGGACGTCAAGCGCGAGCAGCGGCAGGTCCCGCCGGATGAACCGCACGCGACCGATCTCGCTGAGAATCGACGCCAGAGCGCCCTCGATGGGCCGGGAGCGTCCGGTGCCGAGAACGGAGTCCACCACGGCGTGGGACAGAGCCAGCCACTCACGCAGCAGGGCAAGGTCCTCGTCGTTGGAGGCGCGGACGACGGGCGTTCCGAGCTCGCGCAGGGAGTCCAGCTTCGGGTCCGGGGACGGCCTGCTACCGCACAGGTAGGCTAGCACGCGAGCGCCCCAGCGGTGCAGGTGGCGTGCGGCGACAAGGCCGTCGCCGCCGTTGTTGCCGGGGCCGACGAGCACCACCACGCGGACGCCCGGCAGGTGGCCGATGCGGCGGCGGACGGCGCGGGCAACTTCCAGTCCCGCGTTCTCCATGAGCGCGTCCTTGGACACTCCGGCCTCTTCAGAGCGGTCCTCGATCCGGCGCATCTGCGCGGCGGACACGACCTTGACGGTCAGCGGGGGGACGGCCATCGAGCGGTGGGCGCTCAGAGCTTGCCGATGAGGGACTTGACCAGCGCACGAGTGCGCGCGACGGAAGCATCCTCATCGTCGCCGTGGGGGAAGATCGATGCCAGCAACTCGGTGGCGCCGGCCTCGGCGACGACTGCAAGCTGTTCGGTCACTTCGTCCTCGCTGCCAACCACGGCTATGTCGGCGGGGCTTTCCACGCCCTCAATGTCCAGCATCCGGCGGTAGCTGGGCAGCAGGCCGTAGCGTCCGAAGTGCTCGGCGGCCTGCAGGCGGGCGCCGACGGGGTCATCGGTGACGGCGATGGGCAGGCCGACGCATACTCGCGGCGCGGGGCGTCCGGCGTCCGCGGCGGCGGCGCTGATGCGCGGGACGACGTGGGTGCGGAGCGTCGTTGGGCCGACCATCCAGGTGACGGTACCCTCGGCCTGCTGGCCGGCGATGCGGAGCATCCGCGGCGCGAGCGCGGCTACCAGGATGGGAAACGATTCGGCGCTGGGCACGTCGATGTCGGCGTTCACGCGAAAGATCTCGCCCTCGAACCGGGCGCTGCCCTCGTCCACGAGCGAGCGCAGCACGGTCAGGTACTCGCTCATGTGCTGGGCGGGGCGCTCGAAGGGCAGGCCCCAGCGCTCCTCGACGGTGGGCCTGTGGGACAGTCCGATGCCGAGGTCGATTCGGCCGCCGGTGGCGGCGTTGGCGGTGAGCGCCTGCTGGGCCAGCATCACGGGGTGGCGCGGGAAGGTGGGGACGACGGCGGTGCCCATGCGAATGCGCTCGGTGCGCTGGCCGGCGAGGGCGAACAGGGTCAGCGCGTCCACGCCAGCGACCTGGGCGGACCAGAAGCTGTCGAAGCCGTCGTTCTCGGCGTCTACGGCCTGCTGGACCTGGCCCATGAGGCCGGATGAGGCCCCCATGGAGCCGATGAAGATTCCGATTTTCATTTTTGGTTCCTCCGGGTTCGTGTGACGGGCAGGGTGTTCTCGTGGCGGCTCTCGGCGACGACCAGGGCTACGGCGTAGTCGCGGGAGTGCGAGATGGTGATGGCAAGCTGCTCGATGCCGAGCAACTCGGCGCGGGCGAGCGCCTTGCGGTGCAGCCGCACGGTGGGGGCGCTTCCCCTACGGCGCACGACCTCGATGTCTTTCCAAGGCACGCCGCGAACGCCGGTGCCGAGCGCCTTCATCACCGCTTCCTTGGCGGCGAACCGCCCGGCGAGCTGGGGGGCGCGTCCGCGGCAGAAGGCGATCTCGCCCTCGGTAAAGATGCGGCGCTCGAATCTCTCGCCGTACTCGCGGGCTACCCTGCGAACGCGCCCTATTTCGATGATGTCCACGCCGGTGACGAGCGTCATGGCTTTAGAAATTCCCCTCCGATCTGTGCGGGCCGGGCAGCCGCCATTATAGTCCGCGTACTCGCGCTCTGTCAGTTCTTAAGGTGCGGCCAGCGGGTGTTTATTCCGCATGTAAACGAAATCTGCTCGATTCTGCGCCATTCTGTGCGTTTCGTAGCTGGGAGCGGCGGCGATGGCGCTCCATTCTGTCCCGCCGAAATGGGCATTTTGGCGCACAAACGTCCTGTCGCGCTGAGGCCGGCCTCCACGGACGGCGCCTGGACCGTGTACTTCTCCACCCAGCCCATCGCTACCATAGACCTCGACAACTGAAATGTGTTACCTATGTCTCCGAACAACTGTTACCCTTCTCTCCGGTCTATACACAGGGGCAAGGCCAGGATGGGGGTGACGATTGAAGCACAACCCCCGTACTCACTAGAACTTACCCTTACCAGTCCTCTTCGGAAGAAGGTTAGGTAGGGGCAGGTTTACAACCGGCGTGGCCCCATGTGGTCCAATGCCACCCCTGTCATTCCGAGCGGAGCGCAGCGCAGCCGAGGAATCTAAAGCGGTTGCCAGTGCAGCGCGGCGACTGCCCCTTCCCTCACCGCCCCGCTCACGGCTACGGAATTGGCATCCAGTAACTCACGGGCGTACCGAATGGCTGCTGGATCGGCTTAGGTTCCTCTTCGTAAAGGTTCGTCCAACAACCGGGCAAGTTTCCCTTGTCTATGGCCGCCCAAGCCGAAACCGCAGCGAGTGTGGCATCCCTTTCGTGTTCACGTTCTTGACTAGCTAGACCTCTCGTAAGGCGCTCGACCAGCTTCTCCAAGTCGGGCTGTCCTGTATGGCGCACCAAGTGCTGCAACGCCTTGGGATGGGATTCCGTGACCAGTGACTTCCACGTACAATGCAGATATCTGGCCAACAGCACCCCTTGCACTGAGCACGCACCCCTCAGACTGTTGACAGCCTGGACTGTACTCCCTGGATTTTCAAACCCGGCGCAACTGAGAACCTCCCGGAGTATCTGTTCAACCTTCTTTCTGTTCCCTTCCCTACTCCAGAACAGCGGCGCGTCAATCCCCGCGGCCAACACAGGATAACCGTCTTGAAACGCGCTACACCTTATAGCGTCCTTCACCCGGGATAGCGCGTCCCAGGCGTCGTCCGCTAACCCGGTCTTGATCCGTTCCAGGCTGCCGGGATTCCCAGAAATGTAGCTGCACACGCTCCAGCCGAAACTGCCCTTGCCCCCAGGGTCGAACCCCAATTCGATTCCATTCGATCCAGCCATCGCTAACCTTCACCTTCGCCTTATTCTTGATCCACCCTCTGCCGGCAGGTTCATTCTCCCGGACATTCATTACGCTATGGTTCCCATAAGAACAGCCAATGCCTCAGACGCCGGTCCTATCCCAAGGGTTCACGTAGAGTCGTGGCGGGCCACATACGAAGGCATCGTGCCCGCCGAGTACCTGTCAAACCTCTCGTATCGCGACAGAGCGTCGATGTGGAACGACGCTCTGACTACGGATCAACCCGCCACTAGTGTCTTCGTAGCGGCGACAGAAGGTGGCGATGTGGTAGGCTTCGCGAGCGCAGGGCCAGCACGCGAAGCCAATTCGACCTACCGAGCCGAACTCTACGCCATCTACCTCCTTCAAGAACACGAGAACAGGGGTCTGGGTCGCCGCTTTGTATCGGTCGTGACTCAGCGACTGCTGGAAGACAGACTTAGCTCGATGCTGCTCTGGGTGTTGAAGATCAACCAGCCCGTATCTCGTCCTACGAGACGCTGAGAGGCGAGCGCGTCGGCAGAAAGACCATCACAATCGGAGGCGCAGACCTCCAAGAAATCTCCTACGGCTGGAGTAACGTCGCTGCCATAGTCGTCGGACCCCAGCCATAGCACCGCAATGCCGGATTACCTCTGCTCAAAGTCCCATTCAGGACAATCCCTCTGATATCTCGTTGACAATCTTATTCATGATGGTGCGATTGGGGCCGAACAGCTTTGTTGGGATGTGCAATATCACCTCGTCACTCAGAAGCTGCCTAATCGGAGGATTAAAGTTGCTCTTGTTCTTGCGAGCGTTTGTCAGTGCAACTAACCTTCTGTCCAGTCCCTCTAGCCAATCCCTGCATGACAGGAGCAACCTTTCGGACTGTTGCTCCTGTTGAGGAATCAACTCCCTTAGACGCGGACGTCGCTCGAAAAGAAGGCGCTGATTTTTGCGTGCTTTGCTAGTGGTCTCACCATGCACCGCACATTCCTGTTCCCAAACTAGGAATTGAAATCTCATCAGATCGCCGTTCTGATTCCGCATTTCTGACTGTAGGCACTTGTCGTCCCTCCAGTAAGGAATATCGGTAAGGGGAGTGTGTAGTCTGAACACAGAGTTGTAATCCAATTTGGGCGAGTTCATGACCACCAACACTAGCACGTCAGCTCGAAGCAATTCGTCGGTAGAACTTGGAATGGAACGTATGGTGTATCCATCACCATGCTCTCGAATCTCCTGGCGCAGTCGGGGTGAATCGTAACTGCCGAGGAACCGGGCTATTGTCCTATCATCGAGATCAGCGAATTCCTCCCGAATTTCGTTGTAGCATGCCAACAGGTCGGCGTGCGTGTGTCGAAGTTCAGCAATTCCTGCCATAACCTGCCTTCCTTGGAGCTGCTCATCCGGACTTCGCTACTACTTCTCAGTGGCGGCCTCAAGCTCACTGGGAAGCCAGAGCGAGACGGCGCCAGCACGTAATCAAGAGTCTCGCCGATAACTCCAAGCGCGTCACGCCCCCCGCACCCCCGCCGTCCCCGCCCAGTCCACCTCCCCCGTCCGCGCGTCCACCACCGTCGCGTACACCTCCCGCGCCCGCTCCGCCGTGATGTACCCCTCCCGCACGTCGCGCGCCACCTCCCCCGGCTCCCGTTCGCGCGGGTCCCCCCAACCGCCGCCGCCCGGCGTCCGCGTCACGATAGTGTGACCCTCCGGCACGGACGTCGTTATCTTGCAAGGTAGCCGCCTCTCCTCGACGCTCTCCCGACCGTCCGCCCCGTCCTCCGGCGGGCGCACGTAGCACGCCGACGGCGACGCGTCCTCTCCCCCGAACAATCCCCACGGCCCTATCCGCTCCCGGTCCGAGCTCAGCGTCAGCGTCGCGCTCCTCCCCATAACCCGCAGGCTCCGCTGTATGCCCACGCCGCCGCGATGCCGTCCCGCCCCCTCGCTGTCCGGCACGATGCCATACGACTCCACCAGCAGCGGGTACGCCAGCTCGATCGCCTCCACCGGCGCGTTCCGAGTGTTCGTCATGTGGTTCTGGACCGCGTCCATCCCGTCCGAGTCGAACATCGCGCCCTGACCGCCCGCGTACGTCTCCACGAAGTTGTAGTAGATGCCGTTTCGCGGATCGATCCCCCCGATGTTCAGCAGATTCATCGTCCCCGAGCACGCCGCGATCACCCGCTCCGGGATCACCTCCGCCAGCGCCCCCAGCAGCACGTCCGTGATCCGCTGCGTCGTAATGATGTTCGCGTTGCACACCGCTGTCGGGTACTGCGCCGACAGCAGGCTCCCGTCTCGCACCCGCACGTCGATGGGACGGTACGCCCCCGCGTTCGGCGGCAGATCCGGGTCCAGGCACGCCTTCAGCACGTAGTACACGCACGCCGCCACCGACGGCCACCGGCAGTTCAGCGGACCCTGGCACGCGTCGTCCGTCGCCGTGAAGTCCGCCACCAGCGAGTCCCCGTTCGCCCGCAGCTCCACCCGTATCGTGATAGCGTCCTCCGTGATCCCGTCCCCCTCCACCACGTCCTCGAACGTGTACACTCCCTGCGGAATCTGCGCCAGCGCCGCCCTCATCCGACGCTCCGAGTAGTCCAGCATCTCCCCGAGATAACGTCGCACCACCTCCACGCCGTACCGCGACGCCAGCCCACTCAGCCGACGCTCCGCCACGTTGTTCGCCGCGTACTGCGCCAGCAGATCCCCCCGCACCTCCTTCTGCGGCCGCACGTTCTGCGAAATCACCGCCCACAGGTCCCGCACCAGCTCCCCCCTGCGGAACAGCCGCACCGTCGGAATCTGCAGCCCCTCCTGGAAGATCTCCGTCACCCCGAACGGCATAGACCCCGGAGCGAACCCGCCCATGTCCACGTGATGCGCCTGGTTCGCCGCTATCGCGATCAGCTCCCCCTCGTGGTATATCGGCGAAATCAGCGCCAGGTCGTTCAGGTGCCCCGGCCCCGCCGGATACGGCGTATTCAGCGCCAACGCGTCCCCCGGCTCCAGTTCCTCGAACGGGTACTGCTCCATCGCCGTCAGCACCGCCGAGTGCATCGTCCCCAGGTGCACCGGCGTCCCGATCTCGCTCTGCGCCACCACCACAACCTCGCCCTTGCCCGTGTATATCGCCCCCGACGTATCCCGACGGTCCTTGATATTCGTCGAGTAGCTCGCCCGTATCAGCGCCGCCACCATCTCATCCGCAATCGAGTAAAACCCGTTCCGCATCACCTCAAGCGTAATCGGATCGAAGCTTGGCCGTGTCATAGGTGCATCCCTTCCGTGGTTGAAAGTACCTTCCGCTCAGTCCCCTCTCCCCGGCGTGGGAGAGGGTCAGGGTGAGGGGGCTGAAGGACCGTCCCCATTCCGCTCAGTCCCCTCTCCCCGGCGCGGGAGAGGGTTAGGGTGAGGGGGCTCTAAGCTCCCCTACCACCGCGTCAACACTAGGTTCAGCGCCCCATCCACCGACGCCCGCTGCCCCGGCCACACCACCGTCGTCGAATCCAGCTGCTCCACGATCGCCGGCCCCGCAAGCGTGTCCCCCGGCGCGAGCCGACCCCGGTCGTACACCCGCGTCTCCACCGCCTCGTTGCGAAAGTACACCCGCCGCGTCCCCGTCACCGCGGCCAATTCCCTTCCCCCTTGATGGGGGAAGGTTAGGATGGGGGTGTCCGCCGCCTCCACGTCGGGCGCCAACTCCGGCCGAGGCATCGCCGCCACCGCCGTCACCCGCACGTTCACCACCTCCACCGCGTTGTCCCGGATCGCGTACCCGTAACTCCGCTCGTGCGCCTCGTGGAACCGCACCGTGATCTCGTCAACGTCGCCCCGCGAAAACTCCCCGGACGCCGCCGCCACCTGCAGCTCGTACCCCTGCCCCACGTACCGCGCGCCCACCGTCCGCGCCAGCGTCACCCGATCCCGCGACGCACCCTCCCGCGCCATCTGCTCCACCGCCTGCCGCTCCATCCCCTCGAACCAGCGCGTCAGCTCGCTCGGCGTGATGTCGCTCCCCGGACGCAGCACCGTCCGCGCGAAGTCGTGCCGCAGGTCCGACACCAGCAGACCCAGCGCCGACGTCACACCCGGCGCGACCGGCACCAGCACCCGCGGGATGTCCATCTCCTCCGCGAGCTCCGACACGTGCAGCGGACCCGCGCCCCCGAACGCCACCAGGCAGAAGTCGCGCGGATCGTATCCCTTGGACACCGACACCACCCGGATCCCCTTCACCATGCTCGCGTTCACCACCTGCACGATCCCCTCGGCCGCCTCCTCCACGCCGATGCCCAGCGGCTCCGCCACCCGCTCCCGCACCGCCTTCCGCGCCAGCTCGACGTCCAGCGGCATCGCGCCTCCCAGCAGCCCCGACTCCCCCAGCCTACCCAGCACCACGTTCGCGTCCGTAACCGTCGCCTCCGACCCTCCGCTGCCGTAGCACGCCGGACCAGGCGCCGCCCCCGCACTCTGCGGCCCCACGCGCAGCGCGCCGCCCGCGTCGATCCACGCGATGCTCCCGCCGCCCGCGCCCAGCGTGTGAACGTCCACCATCGGCACCCGGATCGGCAGACGCTCTATCTCGCTCTCCTGCGTCTGCCGCACCTCCCCCTCGTAGCACAGCGACACGTCGAAGCTCGTGCCCCCCATGTCGATGGAGATCGCGTTCGATTCCCCCGCCTGCCGCGCTATCGCCGCCGCCCCGATCACCCCAGCCGCCGGACCCGACATGATCGTGTGCACCGGACGCTCGATCGCCGTCTCCACCCCCATCGTCCCGCCGTTCGACTGCATGATGTACAGCTCGGACTTCAGCCCCTCGTCCGAGATCGTGCGCTCCAGCCGACGCAGGTACCGCTCCATCACCGGCGCGACGTAGGCGTTGATCGCGGTCGTGCTCATCCGCTCGTACTCTTTGAACTCGGGAAGAACTTCGTGGGACAGCGCCACCGTGACCCCGGGCAGCGACCGCCGCAGCGCCTTGCCCAGCGCCCGCTCGTGCTCCGGATTCGCGTAAGAGTGCAGCAGGCACACCGCCACCGCGTCCACGCCCGCGCCCTCCAGCTCCGCCGCCACGCGATCGATCTCCGCGCCCGCCAGCGGCGTCATCACCTCGCCCGTGTACAGGACGCGCTCCTCCACTTCGAAGCGCAGCCGTCGCGGCGCCAGCGGCTCCGGACGCCGTATCCGCCAGTCGTAAAGACTCGGCCGCTCCTGCCGCCCGATCTGCAACACGTCCCGGAAGCCCGCCGTAACCACCAGCGCCATAGACGCGCCCTTGCGCTCCAGCAGCGTGTTCGTCGCCACCGTCGTGCCGTGAATGAAGAACTCGACCTGCTCCGCCGCCACCCCGTACCGACGCGCCAGCTCCCCTATCCCCGCGGCCACCCCCACCGCCTGGTTCTCCGGCGTCGACGGCGTCTTAGCGAACTCCAGCCGCCCCGAATCTGCGTCATACAGCGCCAGGTCCGTAAACGTCCCCCCAACATCGACCCCAAGCCTAAAGCCCACTGTTCACCGTCATTTCGAAGCTCCCCCCTCACACTGTAGGGGCGGGTCTGTGACCCGCCCGCTTCTCGCCATTCCCGTTCCCTCCTCCCCCGTCATTCCCGCGAAAGCGGGAATCCAGGGGCAGGGACAGCCTGACTGGCACCTGGGCTAGGGTCCCTGAAATCGACCACAGGGTGCCCCCGCTCCATGGCCAAACGATAGTCGGCCTCAAGTGTCAGCCAGGTACGGGCGGAAATGCCCAGCGCCCTCTCCAGGTCAAGCGCCGTCTTGGGAGTGATCGCCTTCTTCCCAAGCACAATTGCGTTGACCGCACTCACGGGCCGCTCCATGGCTACCGCAAGCTGTCGCTGGCTCATCCCCCTGGCCGCCAGTTCGTCCCTGATTGTCAGGCCGGGAGGAATCGCTATGTTGGATTCGAGCTTGGTCTCAATCGCCATAGTGCGCCCCGCCCCTACGAGTTCGGCCCCCTCCCCAACGAGTACGGCTGCCACCGCTTCAGGTCCGTCTTCTCCAGCACCGACGGATTCACGCACGCCCGCGGCCACCGCCCGCTAAGCGCCAGCATAATCTCCTGCCCCGCGCGTCGCCTCGTCTCCGGTCCCATTCGCGCCGACGCCGACGCCACGTGCGGCGTCAGAATCACGTTGTCCATGTGCAGCAGCGGATTCTCCGGGTCCGGCGGCTCCTGCTCCAGCACGTCCAGCCCGGCCCCAGCGATCCAACCCTCCTGCAGCGCCTTGATCAGCGCCTCCTCGTCCACCGTCGGACCTCGCCCGTTGTTGATGAACAGCGCCGTCGGCTTCATCTGCCGGAAGTGCTCCTCCCCCAGCATGTGGTGCACCTCAGGCGTCGCCGGCGCGTGCATCGACACTATGTCCGAGGTCTGCAGCAGCTCGCCCAGGCCCACCGGCTCCACGCCGTACTCCGTGATCAACACCTCGCCGATGTAAGGGTCGTGCGACTTCATCCTCACGCCGAACGCCTTCGCCCGCACCGACGTCGCCCGCGCCACGTGCCCGAACGACACGAACCCCAGCGTCTGCCCCATCAGCCGCGGAATCTCCGACAGCAGCGGCCTCCCCTCGCTCCACCGGCTCTCGCGCACCATCCGGTCCATCGTCGTCAGCCGCCGAAACGTCGCCAGAATCAGCATCATCGTGTGGTCCGCCACCTCCTCGATGAAGGCGTCTGGAACGTTCGTCACCGGAATGTTCCGCTCCGTCGCGGCGACAACGTCCACCGAGTCCGCCCCCACGCTCGCCAGCGAGATGATCTTGCAGTTCTCCAGGTTGTTGATGATGTTCGCCGTTATCCGCCGACCCCGCGCGATCAGCGCGTCCGCGTCCCTCGCCGCCTCGATGAACTCCTCCTCCGTCTCCGCGTCCACCTCGATAATCTCCGCGTCCACCGTCGACAAAGACTCCATCTCCAGGTCGAACCCGCCGCCCGCCATGTCGAACGTAACCCCCGGCGGCTTCTGCGTAACCACTCTGAACTTAGCCAACGTCCTGCCCTCCTATCAAGTTTGTCCCCTTCCTCTTGGTCCCCTCTCCCTTGATGGGAGAGGGTCAGGGTGAGGGTGAAAATGGGGGTACCGCCCCACGAGCCGCGCCTTAGCATACGCCCGCCCGCCAACCCTGTCCATACTCCACCTGTTATCCCCTCTCCCTTGATGGGAGAGGGTCAGGGTGAGGGTGAAGATAGGCCCGCCCCCTCCCTATGCTAAAATGCCCCTCGCCTATCACTCCACCGCCGGAGAACACACCGATGCCCCCTGGCGACACATACGAAATCGTGCACGTCTCCCGCTACCTCTACTCCCTGCCCGTCCGCCAGTGCTCCATGTCCCTCTGCCTCAAGCCCAGCCAGCAGATGGGCCAGCGCCTCCTCGACTTCGCCGTCCACACCGAGCCGGCCGCGACCCTCAGCGAGGAGACCGACCCCTTCGGAAACACCAAGCACCTCATGCAAATACACGCCGACCACCACTCCCTCGCCATCACCGCCCGCTCCGTCGTGCGGACCGCCGCGCCCGCGCCGCTGCTCGACGCCCTGAAGCCGGACGCATGGGACGCCATTGCGCCCTGGAAACGCTCTCTGGACCTCTGGGACCTCACCCGGCCGAGCGCCTACGTCCGGCCCTCGCCCAGCCTCGACGCCTACGTCGCGCGCCACGCCATCGCCCCGGACGCCGACCCCCTCTCGTCGCTGCTGCGACTCAACCAGGTCGTCCACGACAGCTTCCAGTACGTGCCCGGCGCCACCTCCGCCGTCTCACCCATCGAGCACATCCTCGAAACCGGACGCGGCGTCTGCCAGGACTACGCCCACGTGATGATCGCCATCGCCCGCTCGTGGGGCATCCCCACGCGGTACGTCTCAGGATATGTGGCCGCCTCCGACAAACTCGGAGGCGCGGCCAAGCACAGCGCCACCCACGCCTGGGTCGAGTGCCTGCTGCCCGGCCTCGGCTGGACCGGCTTCGACCCCACCAACCGCGCCCTCGTCGGCCCCTCCCACGTCCGCGTCGCCACCGGCCGCGACTACCGCGACGTCTCCCCCACCCGCGGCATCTTCGTAGGCGGCGGCCAAAGCCTCCTCCAAGTCACCGTAACCATGCGCCCCACCTCCGATGATTCCCCTCTCCCTTGATGGGAGAGGGCCAAGGTGAGGTTGAAAAGTCCCTTCCCACGCCGCGCCCCCATCCCGAGCGCAGCGCCACACCCCTGTCATTCCGAGCGCAGCGCCCCTCCTCCCTGTCATTCCGAGCGTAGCCGAGGAATCTAAAGCAGGTCGCCTTGCCACCCACCCTTCGCTCCCCGTCATCCCCGCACCCTGCCCTCGTCATTCCCGCGAAAGCGGGAATCCAAGGCCGGCGCCGCCCCCCTACGCCCCCACGCGCCTCCGCCGGTTCCGCAGATAGTCCACCATCACGAACTTCCCCAGGTTCCGCGAGTCCGTGTAAAACGCCCGCCCCTTGTTGATCCGCGTCAACTGGTCGATGAACGCCAGCAGGTCAGGCTGCCGCTCCAGCATGAACGTGTTGATCGTTATCCCCTCCTGCGTGCACCGCTTCACCTCCTTCAGCGTCTCGTCGATCGTCGTCCACGTCGGCGGATAGCTGAAGTACGCCCTGCTCCCCTCCATGTGCACCGTCGGCTCCCCGTCCGTGATCATCAACACCTGCTTCGTCGCCACCTTCCTCCGCGACAGCAACTGCCGCGCCAGCATCAACCCGTGCTGGATGTTCGTCCCCGACACCCACGCGTTCCAGCTCACCTCCGGCAGGTCCTCCCCCTTCAACTCCATCCCGTAGTCCGAAAAGCCCACCACGTAGAACTGGTCCCGCGGAAACTGGCTGTGTATCAGCCAGTACAGCGCCAGCGCCACCTTCTTCGCCGCCGTGAAGCTCCCGAACATCCCCATCGACCGGCTCTGGTCCAGCATAAGCACCGTCGCCACCTGGCTCAGATGCTCCGTCCGGTGAATCTCCAGGTCCTCCGGCTGTAGCCGTATCGGCACGCTCGGCCCCTCCCGAAGCACAGAGTTGAACAGCGTCCGGTGCAGGTCCACGTCGAACGGGTCCCCGAACTCGTACTGCTTCGTCTCCCCCGTGTAATCGCCGCCCTCGCCCCGGAAATAGACCTCGTGACGCCCCGCCCGGTCCTTCTTCAGCTCCGAAAACACCTCTTTAAGCGCCTGCTGCGCCAGCTTCCGCACCGCCCTCGGCGTCAGCTCCAGGCGGTCCCCCTCCTTCTTCAGGTAGCCCGCCTCCTGCAACTGACGCAACACGTCCTGCATCTGCTCAAGCTGCCGCCGCGCCTCCTCGTCTATCAGATTCTCCACCTTGTCCGGGTCCAGGTCCTCCAGGTTCCCGCTCCGCATCACCTGCTGAAGCTGACGCTCCAGGTCGTCCATGTCCTGCAAATGACCCATCAGCTCCATCGCCTGGTCCAGCGTCAGCGACTCCTCCCCCATGAACGGGTAGTCCCGCGCCATGTCGTCGAACGGAGCCAGGTCGTACATCTCCGCCGCCAGCTCCGCCAACTCCTCCATCAGCTCCGCGTCCATCGCCGACATCAGCAGAGACTCCAGCTCGTCCCGCATATCCGAGCTCATGCTGTCCATCATCGACTGCATCGCCGCCATCTGCCGCTGTAGCTGCTCGATAAGCTCGTCCAGGCTCTCAGGACGGTCCGGGTCGAAGTGGTGGCCGTACTGCTCCATGAAACCCTCGAAGTCGGGGTCCTCCCCCATCGCCCGGTCTCGCAGCATCTGGTTCAGCGCCGACACCATGTTCCGAAGCTCCTCCATCTGCTCCGGCGTCATGTTCTGAATCTGCTGCCGCATGCTCTGGAAGAAGTTGCGCATCATCTGCTGCCTCAGCATGTCCAACAGCTCGTTGAACTTCTCCCGCGCCTCCGAATCCATGAAATCGTACTGCTGCAATTCCCGGATCGCCCCGCTCGGACTTTCCGGCAGCGTGTCCAGCTTCTCGCGACTCCGCTCCGCCCGCTCCTCCAGCATCTTCATCGGACCCTTCAGGTGCTCCCCGTCGTCCCCAGCCGCCTCCATATGCTCCCGCGCCTCCGATACGCGCTTCTCGATGCCGGAACGCTCCGTCTCCAGCACGTCCTGAAGCCGCTCATTCAGGTCATCCATCAGCGAGTCCACGTTGTACCGCTCCAGTTGCGCCTGCCGCTGCCTCTGAAGACGCTCCATCATCTCCCGCAGACCCTCCACGCGCTCCCCCTGCTCGCCGCTCATACCCCGCTGGAACAGGTTCCGCAGCGCGCGATTAACGTCCCCATGCGTAAGAATGTCATCCGACAGCGCCTGCAGAAAGTCGTCCTCGTCCATATCCGACCAGTCCTGCGTCCCGTCCCACCGCGAGTATGAGTAAGTAGTCATAGCCTTCCTTCCAATTCAGTCCCTTCCCCCTCGACACCCCTGTCATTCCGAGAGCCCTTCCACTCTTTGTCATTCCGAGCGGAGCGCAGCGCAGCCGAGGAATCTAAAGCGGTTGCCTGTGCCACGTCCAGTCGGCCCACCGCTCAGTCCCTTCCCCCTCGCAGGGGGAAGGTTAGGATGGGGGTGCCCCCGCTGCCCCCTAGTACGTCAACGCCCCCCCATTCACGTGAATCGTCTGCCCCGTAATGAACCCCGCGTCCCCCGACGCCAAAAACGCGCAAGTCTTCGCTATCTCCTCCGACAGCCCAAGCCTCCCCAGCGGAATCGCCGCCGTCCGGTGCGTAGCCGGCTGCGCGTTCGCCGGATACGTGTCGATAGCCCCCGGCACCACGTGATTCACCAGTATGTTGTGAGGCGCGAGCTCCATCGCCAGCGCCCGCGTCAGACCCAGCGCCCCCATCTTCGACGCGGACACGTGCGCCCACCCCGCGTGCCCCCGGAACGCGTTCAGACCCGAAACGTTGATGATCCGACCGCCTCCCGCCTCGATCATCCCCGGAATCAGCGCCTTGCTCAGGTAGAACGGCCCGTCCAGGTTAACCGCCAGCACCTCCCGCCACTCCTCCACGCTCATCTCCGTAATCGGTGCCGGACGACGCAGCCCCGCGTTGTTCACCAGCACGTCCACGCGCCCGAACTCCGCCAGCGCCGACTCCGCCAGCCGGTCCAGGTCCTCCAGGCTGCCCACGTCCGCCACCACCGCAATCGCCCGGACACCCAGCGCCCGCGCCTCCTCAGCCACCGCCTCCGCCTCACCCCGATTCGACCGCGTGTTCACCACCACGTTCGCCCCCCGCGACGCCAACTCCAGCGCCGTAGCCCGCCCGATATTCCTCCCCGACCCCGTAACCAAAGCCGTCTTCCCGTTCATAAGCCCTCCTATTAGTCCCCTCTCCCTTTACCTCCCCCCGGCCATTCCGAGCGACCCCTCTCCTTACCTCCCCCCGGCCATTCCGAGCGACCTCTCTCCTCTGTCATTCCGAGCGGAGCGAAGCGCAGCCGAGGAATCTAAGGCGTCTGCCCTTGGCTCCCGCCTTTTGCTCCTTCGCCATCTCCGCTCTCTTCCCTCGTCATTCCCGCTTTCGCGGGAATCTAGGGGGGAGGGGCGCCATACCCCCATTGACACGCCCCGAACATCCGTGCTACGCTTCACCCATCCCAACACCGAAAGGAACCGCACACCATGACCGACAACCACCCCAATCCCAACCTCCCGGCCCTGCCCGACCGCGACACCATCGTCACGCTCGAGTCCCTTGCCGACCCGTACGAGTCCCACCCCGTCCCGGAATCGCCCCCGAATCCCCATGAATTCGAGGGCGAAAACGCCGATCTGATACAAATGCTACAGGATGATACACATATTCAGGACGTCCTTTCTCCCAGGCAGATACTCGCCCTCCCCTATCTGCTCGGCCCCGGCTCCGCCTCCCAGCGCGCCAGGAACGCCAACATCTCCCGCACCACCCTCTACAGGTGGCTCGAGGACCCCGATTTCCGCGAGGCCCTCGAGAGACTCCGCAAGGAGGTCCTCCACGTCGCCGAAATCGAGGCCCAG
Source organism: Dehalococcoidia bacterium (assembly GCA_965204815.1). GTDB lineage: Bacteria > Chloroflexota > Dehalococcoidia > Lucifugimonadales > CATOSD01 > CATOSD01. Next base: position 1,142,829 of record OZ242014.1, on the reverse strand, counting down.
TCCATGGCGCAGGACGCCATCTCCGTTATCTTCGAGCTCATGCAGTCCGGCCGCCAGCGCGTCCGCCTCGACGCCGCCCTCGCTGCCCTCAGGCTCGCCCAGAGCGCCCGCCAGACCGAGCGCCTCGACCGGCGCGTCGAGAACCTCGAAAGAGCCGCCGCCCTGAGGAAGAAGGCCCAGTGGCCCGGCATCTAGAAGGCACCGTCCGAAGACTGGAAAAAGAGTTCGCCGCCGAACTCGCCGAAGTCGCCCTCGAAGACCTCCTCGACTTCGTCGACAACCGTTGGTACCGCCACGCCGCCTACAACCGCGGCGACGGCTGGGACTTCCTCAACATGGCCGACGCCTGGAACTCCGGTCTCTCTGGACTCCACAAGGTCGCCATGTACCTCGACCGCTGCGCCGCCAGGGACGAGTTCCCGCACCCTCTCCCAATTGTGCGAGCCGTCCTCCCCTGGCGCCACGACCTCATCCGCGCCTACACCCCGCGCCCCGACCCCCGCGAAGAGATCGACGAACCGGTCCCCTCTCCCTCGGCGGGAGAGGGTCAGAGCCTGCCCCGTACTCGATACGGGAGTGAGGATGAAGATGGGGTGCCTGGCCCGACCCCACACACGCCCGTCGTCCCGAGCGCCTTCCATCTCATGTCATTCCGAGCGGAGCACACCCTCTCTCCACTGTCATTCCGAGCGGAGCGCAGCGCAGCCACCGCCACCCCGGCGCTCCACTCTCCCGTCATCCCGAGCGCACCCTCTCCACTGTCATTCCGAGCGGAGGGCGCCCCTTCTCCACTGTCATTCCGAGCGGAGCGCAGCGCAGTCGAGGAATCTAAAGCCCCTGCCAGCCACACGCCGCCCCCGCCTACCTTGCCAGTCCCCTCTCCCTCGATGGGAGAGGGTCAGGGTGAGGGTGAAGACTGCGCCGCCACCCCCCTAGTCGTCCGCCAGAACCGCCTCCTGGCTGCTGATGACCTCCGCGTCCTGAAGCTCCCGGACTCTCTCGTCGGTGTACCCGAGGACGTCCTTCAGAATCTCCTCGTTGTGCTGCCCCGGTGTCGGTGCCGAGCCAACGACCATCGGCGTCCGGCTGAACTTGATCATCTTGCCCGAAACCCACATCGTCCCCGCCACCGGATCCGGAACCTCCATCAGTATCTCGCGCTCCCGCAGGTGGGGCTCGTTCGCCGCCTGCACCACGTCGTTCACCGGTGCGCACGGAATCGAGTAGCTCGAAAGATAGTCCACGGCCTCTTTGGTGGTGCGGGTGGAAAACCACTCCGTCAGCTCCCGCTCCAGCTCGTCGGTGTTCGTGCCTCGGTCCGCCCGCGTCGCGAACCGCGCGTCCTCCAGCCACTCCGGCTTCTCCAGCGCCTCGCACAGCCGGCCCCACATGTGGTCGTTGTTCGCCGCGATTATCAGCCAGCCGTCGGTGGTCTGGTACATGCCGCCCAGCCCGCTGCCGTTGCCCCTGCGCTCGGACACGATGCCGCCGCCCAGGTACGCCGAAATCGGTATCTCGTTGGTAGTAAACCCGGTGTCCGCCAGGCACACGTCTATCGCCTGGCCCTCGCCCGAGATCTCGCGCTCCCTCAGCGCCGCCAGCGCCCCTATCGTCGCGTGCAGCGCCGTGATCCGGTCGATCAGCGGGAAAGCCGTCAGAATCGGCGGGTCGTCCGGGAACCCCGTCAGCGACGCCATGCCGCCCATCGCCTGCCCGATCGGGTCGAACCCCACCCGGTCCCGCAGCGGCCCGTACTGTCCGTAAGCCGACACGTTGATCATGATGATCCGCGGGTTCAGCTTCTTCAGCACGTCGTAGCCCAGCCCCATCACGTCGATGGTGCCCGGCCTGAAGTTCTGCAGCAGCACGTCCGATACCTTCACCAGGTCCCGGATTACCTCCTTGCCCTCGTCCGTCCGCAGGTTGATCGACAGGCTCTTCTTGCCGCTGTTGTACTGCACCCAGTACGCGCTCTGCCCCCTCACCGTCGGCCCGTTCGCGCGACTCTCATCGCCCCTCAGCGTCTCGACCTTGATGACCTCAGCGCCCATGCGCGCGAACATCAGTGCGCACCTGGGGCCCGCCTGGTAGCGCCCCAAATCCAGCACCCGGATACCTTCCAACGGAGCCTTCACCGAATTCGTCATAGTACTCACATCCCTCTCTTACTCAGCCTTCCGAATAATCCCCTACTTCCTCCCCTTCCTGTCCAAAAACTCCTTGAACCCCTCCTCCACCGTCGTCGCCACCAGCTTCGTATCCCGCGCCACCACCTCGTTATCGTGCATCTGCCGCCAGCCCGCCCCCACGTTCTCTATCGCCAGGTCCTTGATGCCCTGCACCATCCGCTCGTCATTCGCCGCGATCAGTTGCCCGATCTCCACCGCCTTCGCCATCAGCTCCTCCGACGGCACCAGGTGGTTGAGCAGCCCTATCTGGAAGGCCTCCTCCGCCTCCACCACGCGCCCCGTGAACAGCAGTTCCTTAGCCTTCGGCCATCCCACTTGCATCGGCAGCGTCCATGTCGAGTTCACCCGACCGTAAGACGCCGCCAGGAACCGGAACCGCGTCCGCTCGCACCCAACCCGGATGTCGAAGCTGGACGACATCAGCGCCCCGCCGCCGTAGCACAGCCCGTTCAGCGCGCCGATGGTCGGCTTGCTGCACGACGCGATGTTCCACGAGAACAGCTCGCTCCCCGGGTACGGCTCCGGCGGCGTCTCCAGTTCCGCGTTGCGCGCCATCTCGTGTATGTCCGCCCCCGCCGAGAACGCCCGCTCCCCCGTCCCCGTGAAGATGATCGCCTTCACACTGGCGTCCGCCTCCATGTCCAGGACCGCCTCGTTCACCTCGCGGTAAAGGTCCCTGCTCAGCGCGTTCAGCACCTCCGGCCGGTTCAGCCTGATAGTGCCCACGCCCTCCTGCTTATCCACAACGATGTATTCGAATCCCACCGAGAATCTCCTGCTTGCAAAGTGGCGCCATTATATGGCCGCCCGCGCTCATTTCAGTCCCTTCCCCCTCGTAAGGAGAAGGTTCCGTCTGTCCCCTCTCCCTTGATGGGAGAGGGTTAGGGTGAGGGTGAAACCGCCCCCTACTCCTCTTCCTCCAGCGTGCTCGTGTCCCCCTCCGGCAGACCCAGCTCCCGCGCCTTCAGCAGCCGCCGCATGATCTTCCCGCTCCGCGTCTTCGGCAGCGACGGCACGAACTCGATCTCGCGCGGCGCGACCCCGGCGCTCAGCTTCTCGCGGCTGAACCGCGTGATCTCCCTCTGCAACTGCGGCGTGGCCTCGAACCCGTCCTTCAGCGCCACGAACGCCTTCACGATCTCCATCGCGATGGGGTCGGGCTTGCCTATCACCCCCGCCTCGGCCACCGCCGGATGCTCTATCAGCGCGCTCTCCACCTCGAACGGCCCCACCAGGTGGCCCGCCGTGTTGATCACGTCGTCCGTGCGCCCCACGAACCAGAAGTAGCCGTCCTCGTCTATCCGCGCGCTGTCGCCCGTAACATACCACCCCTTGCGGAACCGCGAGTTGTACATCTCCGTGTTGTTCCAGTACGAGTGGAACATCGACGGCCAGCCGGGCCGCACCACCAGGTTGCCGTCCGTGCCCGGCGGCACCGGGTCGAAGTTCTCGTCCACCACCCCAACCTCAACGCCCGGTATGGGCCGGCCCATCGATCCCGGCCTGATGTCCATCTCCGGGTAGTTCGCCACCAGTATCGCGCCCGTCTCCGTCTGCCACCAATTGTCGTGGAACGGCATCCCGATGGCCTTCTCCCCCCACACCACCGCCTCGGGATTCAGCGGCTCGCCCACGCTGCACGAGTACCTGAGCTTGGACAGGTCGTATCGGCGCGGCAGCTCCTCCCCTGCCTTCATCAGCATCCTTATCGCCGTCGGAGCCGTGTACCACACCGTGACCTTGTGCTTCTGGAGCATCTCGTACCACGCGCTCGCCCGGAATCCGCCCTCGTAGATGAGCTGCGTTAGCCCGTTCGTCCACGGCGCCAGCATCCCATACGACGTGCCCGTCACCCAGCCCGGGTCCGCCGTGCACCAGTACACGTCGTCCTCGTGCAGATCCAGCGCCCACTTGCCGGTCGCGTACTGCTGCACCACGGCCTGGTGACGATGCACCGCGCCCTTCGGCTTTCCCGTGGTCCCCGACGTGTAGTGCATCACCGAGTAGTCGTACTGGCTTGTCAAATCCGTGCTGAAGTCCGCCGACGCCTTGCCCATCTCCTCGTCCCAGTCCAGGTCGGCCATGTCCCGGCCCTCGCTGTCCCGGCCATTCTTGTTCACGATGATGATGTGCTGTAGCTCGAACAGCTCCGGGATGATGCCCGTTATCCGCCGCCGCAGCTCCGGCTGCGTGACCAGCACCTTCGCTCCGCTGTCCTGCAACCTGTCCCTCACCGGGTCCGGGCCGAACGCCGAGAACAGCGGCCCCACGACGGCCCCCGCCTTCAGTATGCCGAAGAACGCTATGTACGTCTCCGGCAGCCTGTCCATGAACAGGAACACCCGGTCGCCCCTCTCGATCCCAAGGCTCTTGATGACGTTCGCGAACTTGTTGGTGAGCGTTTTCATCTGGCCGAACGTGTAGTCCTCGCGCTCGCCGTTCTTGCCCTCCCAGATCATCGCGATCTTGTCGCGGCGCGGGCCGTTCGCGTGGCGGTCGATCGCCTCGTGCGCCTTGTTCAGATGCCCACCGGGCAGCCAGTCAAGCTCGGAGTACATCTGCTGCCAGTCGAAATCCCCGCGCGTCTTGGCGTACTCCAGGTTCGGCGCGACGCTCATCTCGTCGCGGCTCGGCTTGTGAATCGTGGGAAAGGAAGAGGTAGTCATTGTTCGTCCTCCAAAAGCTGTTGGGTCGCCGGCCCCTAGCCGCGCGGCACGACCGGCAGCGTTAGATGCGATGGGTACTCCGCCGTGTGGTGCACCGTCTGAAGCGCCGAAACGAAGTCCCCGTCCGTGCCGATAGGCTCGCCCGTGTTGGTGTTGCGGTCGAAGCGCGGGAAGTTGCTGCTCGAGATCTCCACCCGGATCTGGTGCCCCTTCTTGAACAGGTTGCTTGTCGCCCACAGGTCGATGTCGAACTCGTACACCTGGCCCGGCTGGATCAGGCTCGCCGGAGACCTCGGCTTCCGATAGCGCGCCCGGATGATCCCGTCGGTCAGGTTGCGCGCGTACCCGTCGGGCGACACGTCCACCAGCTTCCCGGTGAAATCAGTGTCCCTGGCCGAGCTCGATGCGTACAGCGTCACTCGCACCGGCCCCGTGACCTCCGTGTCCCGTTCCAGCGGCGGAGTGGAGTACACCAGCACGTCCGGCCGCGCCTCCACCGGGCGCTGATCGTACGCCCCGGACGCCATGAACGCCGGGTCGCAGCAAAGCTGACCGCCCCGCGTCGGTGCGGGGTCGAGAGGATTGTACGCGAACACGTCAGGCGGCTCGGAGTTCGGCGAGTCCAGGCTGAGCGCCCCGTCCCCGTTCAGCGTGTTGGCCTTGCCTCCGCTGCGCAGGTAGTACTTGGTGTCCACGGCCCGCTCCAGCGGCCAGCTATCCTCGTACCGCCACACGTTCTCGCCCATCACGAATACCCGCACCGGCGGCTGATCGACGAAGCCGTTGTCCTCGCCCTTCAGCCAGTAGTCGTAGTGCGAGAGTATCTGCCCCTGCAGGTCCAGCGCCAGCGCCGCCGCCCGCGTCCCGAAGTTGTAGTCTCCGGACACGCTGGCTGGCGACCCGCCGTGGATCCACGGGCCTATCACCAACTTCTGCCCCCGCCGCGCGTCCTCGTTCGCCCCAAGCTTGCTCATGCGCACGTAGTTGCGAATGGTGCCGCCCAGGAAGATGTCGTACCAGCCGCCGAAATTGAACGCCGGAACCTCGATCTCGGCGTGCGACTCCTCTATCGACACCGCCTTCCAGTAGTCGTCGTACTCCGGATGCGCCATCCAGTCGTAGTAGTATGGCGCCAGACCCCCCTGCAGGTCCGGAACGTCCTTCATGGGCAGGTGAGCGAAGCCCGTGTTCAGGTCGTCCTTGGCCCGAATGATGCTCTCCAGCCCCTCGTCCGTCAGGGGCAGGCGGCGCGACAGGTTTCCCCAGTTGGCCGCCGTCAGTGCGCCGACGGTCCAGGAGAGGTTGAAGCCAAGCTCGAACGCGCCCCCCTGCCAGGCCCAACCCTCCTGGTAGTTGGAGGCCGTCACACCCGGCGCTATGCCCTTGAGCGACGGCGGCTTGGACTTCGCCGCCAGCCACTGCGTCGCCCCCACGTAGGAGACGCCGTACATGCCGACCTTGCCCGTGCACCACGGCTGCGAAGCAAGCCACTCCACCGAGTCATGTCCATCGTTGCTCTCGTTGACGAAGGTATAGAACTCGCCCCCCGAGCTGTACCGCCCCCGCACGTCCTGGATCGCCACCGCGTATCCGCGCGACGCCGCCATGACCGCGTCCAGCGTTCCGCCTCGGCTGCCCACCGAACTCTTGTCATACGGCGTGCGCTGCAACAGGCCGGGAAAGGAGCCGTCGGCGTCCGGACGGAAGACGTCCACGTATGTCTTCGTGCCGTCCCTGAGCGGCAGCTCTAGGTTGGATTCGAACTTTACCGAATACGTCTCGGCCATCGTCGTCCCTCCGTTCAGATGTCATTCACGCCTATCGCTCGGAATGTAGCACACGCATGTTGGCGTAGCAACCTTGAGAGGCTGCCTCGGCCCGTAGTACAATACTTCCGTTGTCGGAACGCCAACGTAGCTCAGCCGGTAGAGCAGCGGTTTCGTAAACCGCAGGTCGGTGGTTCGAGTCCACTCGTTGGCTCCATCAACTCCCACCACCTCTCCGAGCCTCTTCTCCCTCCGCCCCTTCGCTCTGCTCGCTCGTTCCCTTCCTCCGTGGAGGCTTTGTCAAAAGCAGCATCACCATGGTCACGGCTCCCAGCGCCGCGAACGTCAGGTACGCTGCATGATAGCTGCCCGTGCTGTCGAAGATGATTCCCGAAAACAGCACCGCGACCGCTTGCCCGCCCGAGGCGAACGGCTCCGTCACGCCCCGGATGACGCCAATAGAAGACCGCCCAAAGTAGTTGGCGAACGCCACCGGGGGCACCACCAGGATGCCTCCAATCGACGTGCCGAGTATGCTTGAGTACACGATGGCCTCGACAGCGGTGTCGGCGTTCACCACCAGCGCCACCCCTACCGTCATTACCAGCGCCACCGCCGCGAACACGTACCGCACCGGCGCTCGGTCCGCCAGCCATCCCCACACCAGGCTGGCCGCGCCGGTGGACATCGCGTTGACGCTCACCGCGAGCGCCGCCACACTCGCATCCAGGCCCTGGTCCCTGAAGAACGCCCCTATGTGAACGTTCGTCCCCGCCTGTATCATGAACACGAACCCGCCCGCGAGCGCGAGCAGCCACAGCGCAGGCGTCCGCACCGCCTCCCCGAGTGTCCAGATAGGGTCGCGACTCCCATCCGCCTGTTCCCCCTGGGTCCGACGGCCGGTCCTGCCGTCCGGCCGCAGCCCGGCGTCCTCCGGGTTCTGCACTATCAACATGGCCGGAACCAGCGCCACGACGAGCACGATTGCCCCCAGGACGAGCCAGGCATCCTGCCAGTCCCTCTGCGCTATCACGAGGCCCGCCACCAGCGGGAAAGCCGTCATGCCCGCGGCGTGCGAGAGGAACAGCACCCCGGTCGCGCGCCCGCGCCGCTCGATGAACCAGCGTGACACCGCCACCGAAGAGCCTATCTTGATGGGACTCGAGAACATCGACCGCGCTATGGCGTAGCCGATGTAGAACGCCAGCGGCGCCGTTGCCCACGACAGGTACATGATCGACAGCCCCAGCGCGAGCACACTGCTTGCCAGCACCACGCGGATGCCGTAGCGATCCATCAGCCAGCCTATCAGCGGCGACTGTACCGTGGCCACCAGTCCCCCCAGGCTGGCCGCTCCCGCGATGAGCGTCCGGCTCCATCCCAGGTCCTGGGAGATGGGGTAGATGAACACGGACATGGTGAGGCTTGCCGCCGCGTTCGACGCGAACTGCGCCGCGCTTGCGCCGTACAGCACCACCCAGCCATAGAAGAACGGGACACGCCTCGCGAGGCGGGTTGCTAAGTGCAATGGAAGTCTCTAGGGCCGCATGGGTTGCGAAGGCAACACCGCATCGGCCCGGCGAGCGGCATGCGGGACGCCAGCGCGCCGCGGTTGTGGAGTCGCGGCGATGCTATCACCAGCCGCCCAGCCCGTCAACGCGCCGCCGGTTTGCTGTCCCACACTCAGATTGGTAAGGTAGTGGGAACCCTGCCCGGAGCAACGGACGGCATGCCTATGGACATCTCGATCGTAAAACGCCTCCTCGAAGAGTTACTCGCTTATAAGGGAATGCTCGTCGTCGTGGATTCCGGCGGCGCGGTCGCGGAGCTACACCCGCCGCCAGGGATGAAGCCCGAATTCGAGGACGACTGGGCGACGCTGGAGGCCGGATCGTGGCACGTTCACCTGAACCTGCTCAAGATCGACGGCGTGCAGTTCGTGGAGGCCGAGGACAACTTCCACAGCTTCCCCAAGCTCTACTACGTGCGCATGTCCGACGAGGACGAGCGGACGACCATTCGCTTCTACTTCCCGAATCCCTGGCTCGACGACGACGAACGCCCCACCGATTTCCAGCCGGAAAAGCTGAGTCTGTTCGAGGGAGTCAGGGACCGCTACGTCGGCAGCGGCGGCGTGGTGTTCGTGCGGCGCTAAGCGCGATCACGGACCGCCGGCGAGCCGCATAATCTCCGAGAGGTCCTCCTGCTCGTCGAGGTGCTCTAACAGCGCGATGAGGCGCCCCGTTTCCGCTGGGCCATGCACCGTTCGAACGCAGGTCCTCGCTTTCGCCAGCCGCTCCTCGACGCTCATGGGATTGGCGATGGCCCCTCGGAAGTGGTCGCAGGTATAACTCACCTCAGAGCCATCTTGCAGAACCGCCGTGGCAGTCGCCGCCTGCGGCTCCGACGACGGCACGACCCGCACCTTTCCGAGCGCGGCCTCCAGGTCGCCGCGGAACCGGCGCTCGTCGGTGAAGGTTTCGATCCTCACCTCCCCGTCCACGAGCGCCGCCGCCGCGCAGTACTCCACGCTGAACTTCCCGTCCAGGCCGCTCCTGGGCACGGATGCCGAGTGACCCCTGTCCCGCACCGCCAGCGTCAGCGTCTGGACCATGTCCGCGTTCAGACGATACTCCCTCCGCAGCCCCAGCACGGCCTCGATTGGGCGCTGCATGTGCACCTGCGCCGGAAAGCGCTTGATGTCGTAGCCCGGATCGGTCAGCCGGAACGTTTCGCCCAGACCGTCGGTCATCGCACCCCAATCTACGCCTTCGACGCCGCCGAACAGGGCGTCCGCGTACCCGTTGGGCGTCTCCAGGATGTGCTCGGTGCTCTCGAAGCCGGCCTGGGCGAGCAGTGCGGACTCCACACCCATCCGGGCGGCGTTGCCCGGGTGTGTCGACTTCACCATGGTGCCCGTGTTCGCTGTAAGCCCGCCGGTGCGCGACGCGGCGATGCCAAGCGCCATGTGGGTTTGGTGGGCATTGAGGCCAAGCGTCTTCGCCGCGGAGGCCGCGCCGCCCAGTGGCCCCACCAGCCCGGGCGGATGGTATGCGGGATTTGCCGCGGCGGCGGTGGCGGCCCTGATGCGTCCCTGCACCTCCCACCCCAGCACGTAGCTGGTGATGATAGTCTTGCCGTCGACCTCGTTCTGCTCCCCAAGCGCAAGCGCAGCGGGCAGGCACGACGACGTACCATGTGTTGGGGGGACGCCCTGGATTTCGAAGTCCAGGCAATGACCGAACACGCCATTCGCGAACGCGGCCGAGGGCGCGTTGGTCTTGAATCGGCGGCCTGCCACCGTGCAATTGGCCGCCCCTCCGAGTTGGCGCACGTAGCCGCTCACTATGTCCGCGAGCGGCTGACGGGATCCGGCCACCATCACGGCGACTCCGTCGGTAATGGCGGCCTTGGCCGCGTCCACGACCTCGGCGGGGATGTCCTGGTAGCGTAGGCCCGCCACGAACTGGGTGAGCTGTTCGGTCGCGCCCATCTGAATCTACGCCTCTACGTCTGTTGATCGGCCGTACCGGCCGCACCGAGCGGCAGGCCGGCGTGGGGCCGGAGCATGGGGCTTAGCTGCCGGACTGGCTGACGTAGGTGCTGGGGTTGAGAATGAACTTGCTGCTGCAGTTGAGGGAGCAGAGGTAGTACCAGACGCCGTCGTAGAAGCGACGCGTACCCTTGTCGGGGTCTACCTCGGACGCGCCATAGGCGGTGAGTCCGGTCTGCGCGCGCGCGGCCTCTTCGTCTACGTCTGTTTGGCACACTGGGCACGTTGCCATTGGGCAAATCTCCTTGATTCAGTTCTGCGGGAACGAGATGACCTTGTGGAGGCCCGCTCGCCACCGCGGCGAGACACTCCCTCCGAGAAGCTAGACGGCGACCACCGGCCGGCCCAACTCTACCTTGCCCTCGTGGGCCAGCAAAGCGGCGGCAACTCGCGCGCGGTGCTCGTAGGTCGTGCCTAGGCGCATCGTCCACGAGCAGACTCGGCGATACCACAGATGCAGGTCGAACTCCATCATGAACCCGATGCCGCCGTGGATCATCTGGCCGTAGCGCACGATGTTCTCACACTTCTCGTTGCAAAAGGCCTTGGCCTGGGAGATTTCGACCTGGGCGGGCAGTCCCTGGTCCAACTTCCACAGCGCCTCGTAAGTGAGCAATTGCCCGCCGTCCACCCACATGATCATGTCGGCGCACATGTGCGAAATGGACTGGAACGCCGCGATTGGTCGCCCGAACGCCGTCCGGTTCTTCGCGTACTCGATGGCCATGTCGGCGTCCATGCGAGCCGCTCCCACCATCTGGGCGCACAGCAGCACCGTCGCCAGGTCGATCATGTCCTGCACTATCGGCCAGCCGCGGTCCGCTTCCCCTACGAGGTTGGCCTTGGGCACGCGCACGTTCTCGAACGTGACTTCGCTCTGCTTGTCCTTGGCCATCGTGAGCAGCGGGATGTGCGAGATGCCCGGGCTGCTGGTGTCGACTATCAAAAGCGAAACGCCTTCGTTATCCTCGGACCCGGCGGCGGTGCGTGCTACGACGAGGCACTTGTCTGCCACGACGAAATTGTCCACGAACATCTTGGTGCCGTTTAGCACGTAGTCGTCCCCGTCGAGCGTAGCCTCAAGGTTGATCGCGTCCGGCGTGTACCTCGGTGTCTGCTCGGTGAACGCCCAGGTCAGTATGGAGTCGCCGCTCGCCACGCCGGGCAGCGTGTCTTGCTTCTGCTGCTCGCTTCCCGCGCTGGCGATCGTGAGCGCCGCGACGGAGGTCGAGTGGATTGGCAGAGGCGCCAGCGCGCGACCCATCTCCTCGAGCACGATGCCAAGATAGGTGATCGGCAGCCCCGACCCTCCGTACTCTTCGGGCAGCGCCAGACCCGGCCAACCCAAGTCCACCACCTTGCTCCAAAGCTCGGCCGGATAGCCTCGCTCGTCCCTCTCCATGTCGCGGACCAGCACGGACGGACATTCCGCTTCCAGGAACTCCCGCGCGCTGTTCTTCACCATCTGCTCTTCTTCGCTTAGAAGTGTGTCCATTCTCGAAGTACCTCTTGCTTGGGGTGTTTGTTGTCGGCTAGCCCCGCGGGAAAGCGAATCCCCGGCGGGTCACCTGGTCTCGCATGACCTGAACGCTGCCGTGGTTGATGCCGGACTGGAACGCGCCCATGAGCTGGTGTGCGTACAGCCCGTCCTCGATGGCGCCGTGCGAACCCCTGAGCAGCGTGGCGTAAGGGCCCAACATCTGCGAAATGGCCTCGGCGGTTCTCACGCCGTGCTCTGGCGCCCACACCTTCTCGGCCGAGCCTTCGTATGTGAAGGTCTCGTCGTGCTCGACGATGGACATGCTCCGCATCGTCATCAGCCGGCACACCTGCGCCTCGATCCAAAGTTCCGCCAGCTTGTCGCGCACCGACGGATCCTCGGCCAACGAAAGGTCGCCGAGCTGGTTCTCCTTCACCCAGTTCACGATGTCCTCGTCCCTGCGCACCGAAATCAGATACCTGCTGGCCCCCACTCGGTCCAGGTTCAGACCCATCGCGCCCACGTACCAGCCCATGTTCTCCTCGCCCAGCAGCGCCGACTGCGGTACGCGAACATTCTCCATGAACGTCTCGTTGGTGCGCGCCGTGCCGTAAGTGGTGGCCGGCGGCGCCACCGGATCGCTCTGGATGGTCCACAGAGGGCGGACTGTGATTCCGGGCGTGTCCATAGGGAAGAGGAAGATGGAGATACCCCGGTGTTTGGGCGCGTCGGGGTCGGTGCGCGCCATCAGGTAGAAGTGAGTCGCCGTGTGCGCGCCGGACGTGTACATCTTCTGGCCGTTGATCACCCACTCGTCGCCGTCCTTCACCGCCCGGCACTGCAGGGACGCCAGGTCCGCGCCCGCCTGCGGCTCGGTAAACCCGAACGCGAGCGAGATTTCGCCGCTGATGAGCCTGGGTATGTAGTAGTCCTTCTGCTCGTCGGTGCCGGCGGCCATGATCGTTGGGGCGCCGCTGCCCCCGCCGCCGACTCCGATGCCGACTCGGGCGAACTCCTCCTCCACGATGTACTGGCTCAGCCGATCGCCGCCCTGTCCGCCGTACTCCTTGGGCCAGCTTATGCCCAGCCAGCCCTGGTCCCCAATCTTGCGGAACAGCTCCGCGACGCGCGGGCCGCGCCCGCGGCGGCCGGTCTCCTTGCCGTCCTCTATGCCGTGCATCTCGTCCAGCACGTCCTGTGTCACGTGCTCGGCGATGAAGTCCTTGACCTCCAGGCGCAGGGCTTCCTGTTCAGCGTTGTAACCAAAGTCCATTGTCCACCTCTCCTATCCTAAACTTCCAGGACTTCCAAGATGCAGGCATGCAGGGAAGAGCTAACCTCGCGGGAAGCCCAGTCCTCGGCGAGACACCTGGTCGCGCATCACCTGCACGCTGCCGTGGTTGATGCCGGACTGGAACGCCCCCATCAGTTGGTGCGCGTACAGCCCGTCCTCGAGCGCCCCGTGGGAGCCGCTCAGCAGTGTGGCGTACGGGCCGAGCATCTGGGATATGGCCTCCGCCGTTCGCACCCCGTGCTCGGGCGCCCACACCTTTTCGGCCGAGCCTTCGTAGGTGAAGTTGCCGCCCTGCTCGACGATGGACATGCTGCGCATCGTCATCAGCCGGCACACCTGGGCCTCGATCCAAAGCTCGGCGAGCTTGTCGCGCACCGCCGGTTCCTCGGACAGCGAAAGGTCGCCGAGTTGGTTCTCCTTCACCCAGTTGATGATGTCCTCGTCCCTGCGCACCGACATCAGATAGCGGCCCGCGCCGACGCGATCCAGGTTCAGGCCCATTGCGCCAACGTACCAGCCCATGTTCTCATCGCCCAGCAGCGCCGATTGCGGGACGCGAACGTTCTCGAGGAAAGTCTCGTTGGTGCGCGCGGTTCCGTAGGTCGTGCCCGGCGGCGCGAGCGGATCGCTCTGGATGGTCCACAGTGGTCGAACCGTGATTCCCGGAGTGTCCATCGGGAACAGGAATATGGATATGCCTCTGTGCCTGGGCGCCTCGGGATCGGTGCGCGCCATCAGGTAGAAGTGCGTCGCGGTGTGAGCGCCGGACGTGTATATCTTCTGCCCGTTGATCACCCACTCGTCGCCGTCCTTCACCGCGCGGCACTGCAACGATGCCAGATCCGCGCCGCCGCTCGGCTCGGTGAATCCGAGGGCGAGGGAGAACTCGCCGCTTATCAGCTTGGGGATGTAGTAGTCCTTCTGCTCGTCGGTGCCGGCCGCCATGATCGCGGGCGCGCCGCTGCCGCCTCCACCCACACCGACGCCTACGCGAGAGAACTCCTCCTCCACTATGTACTGGCTCATGCGGTCGCCGTCCTGGCCGCCATACTGCTTCGGCCAGCTTATGCCGAGCCAACCCCTCTCGCCGATCTTGCGGAACAGGTCGGCCACAAGCGGGCCACGACCGCGACGTCCGCTGGTGTCCTTCCCGCTCTCCCCGCCGTGCATCTCCTCCACCACCTCGGGCGTCACGTGCTCGGCGATGAAGTCCTTGACCTCCATACGCAGGGCTTCCTGCTCGGGAGTGTACCCAAAGTCCATCTCTATCCTCCGCGAATCAATTCGCGCCGAGCGCAAACGGGCGTGCAGCCGCGTTCGCTTCCGCGCCGCCTACATTTTGCTTGCACATGTGGGCCGTGTCAAGGTTGGGGAGGTGAGGTGGACCGGGCATCCAGCCATCGCTTGAAGGAGGCCTGGCTTTCCCGTGAAGGCCACCCAGCCAGAAGACCTTCCACGCTGAGATCCTCGTCCAGATCGGGCCAGCGGATGCCCTGGCCAGTGCCGATAATCCGCCAGTTGTCGCGCTCCTCCGACGTGGCGTGCGCCAGCCTGGGATACCAGAGTAACGGTGCGGATATGGTCCGCCCATCTGATAGCTCGGCGGTCAAGGTGTCTTCAGTCACTATGAATTCCAACGCCTCCGGAACACGAACCTCAAGAGTTGAAATGATCATTCCATGCCTCCAGGAGCAACACTTGATTCTGCCTGACTATTCGTTCGACGCGTGTCAACTCGTGTCGCCTCAATCCACCTGGCACTACAAGGACCACCGGATCCAGCCAGAACTTGGCGATGTGATTGTCGCGCTCGACATGTACATGGGGCGGTTCGCCCCAATCTCCCGAATAGAAGAAAAAGCGGAATGGCCCCTCTCTCAGGACTGATGGCATCGTATGCCCATCATACCACCTGAAACAGTCAATATGCGTCATCCGCGGTAGCCCGCGCCAACGGCCAGTCTGCCGATACTCCGCTTGTCACACCCGACCATGTTCGGCTATCATGCTTTGGCGTTCGGCCAAGCGGCCGTGCACGCCCACATCCCACACAGGAGACGCCTCTGCCATGCTGCCCACCGCCCTCGATGACATCCGCGTGCTGGACATCAGCCAGGGCATAGCCGGCCCGCTGTGCGCCAGGATTCTGGGTGACTTCGGGGCCGACGTGATAAAGGTCGAGCCTTCGTCGGGCGAGCGAGGCCGCTCGCTCCCCCCGTTCCACGACAACGACCCTCATCCCGAAAAAAGCCTGTTTTTCCTGCTGCTCAACCTGAACAAGCGCGGCGTAACCCTTAACCTCGAGACCAACAAGGGTCAAAGCATGTTCAAGGAGCTTGTGCGCGAGGCCGACGTGGTGATCGAGAGCTACGCGCCTGGCTATCTGGCCTCGCTGGGCTTGGACCACGCCTCGTTGGAACGCGAGAACCCCGGAATCGTCATGACCTCCATCACCCCTTTCGGCCAGACCGGTCCCTACAGCGGCTACAAGGGTGAGGAGATAGTCACCTACGCCATGTCGGGAATAATGGCCATAAGCGGCACCACCGACCGCGAGCCTCTGCGCCACGGCGGTGTGCAGTCGCAGTACGAGTCCGGCCTCAACGGGGCGCTCGCCACCGCGTTCGCTCTATTGCTGAGGGACTTTACTGACGAGGGCCAGCACGTCGACGTCTCGATGCAGGAGGTCGTCGCGTCCACCATGGTCATCGAGCAGCCCTTCTATCCCTGGAATGGCGGAGTGCGCGGCCGCCGCAACCCCGAAGGCGCGCAGTTCAGCAACATCATGCCCTGCAAGGACGGCTACTTCATCAGCCAGCCCGGAGGTGGCGCGACCTGGGAGCAGATAGCGGACTTCTACCGGCGCGAAGAGCTCAAGGAGCCGCGCTTTGCCGAGGCGGAACAGCGCTCGCTGCACGGCCCGGAAATGGACGAGATCATCCTCGAGGCCACGAGCGACCGTACCATGGCCGAGATGTTCAAGGAAGCCAGCGAGGACTACCGGATGCTGTTCGGCATCGCCCAGACCCCCGAGGACCTGGCCGACTGCCCGCAACTCGAGTCCCGCGACTTCTACTGGGACGTTGACCATCCCGTCATCGGCAAGACAAAAGTCCCCTCGAGGCTCTTCAACATGACCGAGATACCCTCGAGCTACCGCATACCCGCGCCGCTGCTGGGCCAACACAACCTGGAAATATACGAGCAGGGCTTGGGCTACGCCAGGGACGACGTGGTGCGTCTGCGCGAGCTGGCCATCATCTGAGCACGGGAAACACAGGAGTAACGCAAATGGCCAGATTGCCGCTGGAAGGCATAAGGGTTATCGAGTCCACCTACGTGTTTGCTCTTCCCTACGCCGCCGGCCTGCTGGCGGACCTGGGCGCTGAGGTGATCAAGGTCGAAGGCCCGGGCCGCATCGACACCACTCGCGGCGGCGCGTTCGGCGGCGCCTACGCCGACAACGTGATCGGCGAAGACCCCTGGAACCGCTCGGCCTCCTACAACATTCTCAACCGCGGCAAAAAGTCGGTTGTGCTCGATCTGAGCAAGCCTGACGGCCTCGAGGTGTTCAAAGACCTTATCAAGACCAGCGACGTGGTCATGGAGAACTTCACTCCACGCGTGATGCGTCGCTGGGGACTTGACTGGCCGAACATGAAGAAGCTGAAGCCGGAGATCATCATGGTGTCGAACACCGGCTACGGCCATGGCGACGGCCCATACTCCGAATACCCGGCACAGGCCACAACTCAGGAATCCACTCACGGCCTCACCCACATCACCGGCTATCGCGGCGACATTCCGTCCAAGGCCGGCCAGTCCTACGTCGACTTCCTGGCTTGCTGGTCCGCGCTGTTGGGCATCGCCCTCGGACTGCGCCATCGCAAGAAGACCGGCAAGGGCCTGTGGATCGACATAGGCATGTACCAGCTCGGCTGCTTCAACACCAGCGAGTTCATCATGGACTGGATGCACAACGGCAACCTGGGCCGGCGCATGGGCAACCGCCACCCGTGGCGCGCGCCGCAGGGCTGCTACCCCTGCGCCGGCGGCGATGACTGGTGCGTCCTTTCCGTCGGTGATGACGAGGAATGGGCCGGGCTGTGCCGCGCCATGGGCCAACCGGCGCTGACTTCGGATGAACGGTTCGCCACCACGCTATCCCGCATGGAGAACCACGACGAGCTTGACGACATCATCTCGAACTGGACGAAAACGCTGGGCAAGTACGAGGTTATGGAGCTTCTTCAGGATGAGGGCGTACCCGCCGGACCCGTGTTCGACGCGCGTGACACCAACCTCAACGAGCACTACTGGGCGCGCGGTTTCCTCGAGCGCGTCAAGTACCCCGAAAACCGCAAACTGGGCGAGCGCGCGCTCATATCCCGACCGTGGCGCTTCAGCAAAACCCCCGTGTCCATCAAGGGTCCGGCGCCGTCCCTGGGCCAGCACAACCGCGACCTGCTCAAGGGCATTCTGGGCTACGACGACGAGCGCTGCGACGAGCTGGAAGAGGCGGGCATTATCGCGACCACTCCCACCAACCACCAGAGTCCTGCCGACCTGAGCATGGACGAACTGGTCCGCCGTGGCCGCCTCGCATACCATGACCCCGAGTACAAGCAGAAGCTGGGCCTATAGCGGAGGGCCCTCCGGCCATTGACACGCTTGCTCCAACAAAATAATATCGGCGACAAGTGCGATGCGGCGTTTCGGTAGTTCTCGCGCCAGGTGAAAGACGCCTGCCTGCGCCAGCGTCCATCGTATGTGAAATCAGAAAAAGTACAGCGAAAGAGGAGGGCTTAATGGGCACTACCGAAACTCTGGCCAAGTGGATAGTTGAAACGTCATACGAAGACATCCCACCCGCAGCTTACGACCAGGCCAAGAAGTCCATTCTGGACTATCTTGGAACCACGATTCTCGGTTCCACCACCAAGCTTGGCGGGATGATAGTCGATTACACGCAGGAACAGGGCGGCACGCCCCAGGCCCGCGTTATAGCCACCGACATCCGTACCACCAGCCCCAACGCGGCCTTCGCCAATGGCACTTTGGGCCACGCCGACGACTATGATGACCTCGGCGGCGTGGGCGGCCATCCCGCCGTGGTTCTCACTCCAACCGCCCTCGCCCTGGGCGAAGAGTACGGCCTCTCCGGCCGCGACATCCTCGCGGCGTGGGCCATCGGCTACGAGGTTGGCACCCGTCTCAGCGACAACCTGCACCCGGATCGCGACTGGCACCCCACGGCCATCTTCGGCACCATGGCCTCCGCCGTAGCGGCCAGCAAGCTGATGGGCCTGGACGCCGAACAGACGCGCATGGCGCTCGGCATCGCCGGCTCCGAGGCCGCGGGTCTCCGCCGCAACTTCGGCACCATGACCAAGCCGTTCCACCCGGGCAACGCCTCCCGTAGCGGCATCGTCGCCGCCAAGCTCGCCTCGCGCGGCTACACCGCGGACCCCGACATCATCGAGGGGCGCCAGGGCTACGCCGACAACTTCGGCGGCGTCAAGTGCAACCTGCCCGCCGTCACCAAGTACCTCGGCCACCTTTACCTGCTCGAGGCGCAGGGCACGCGCATCAAGCCCTGGCCTTGCTGCGGCGGCAACCACCAGACCCTCACCGGCCTGATGGACCTCATCCAGGACGAGGAGATAAACCCCGACGACGTGGATCACATCGAGTTCACCGGCCCCAGCGTTCCCTGCACGGGCGCGCTGCTGCGGTCCGAAGTCAACGAGGGCCTGGAAGGCAAGTTCTGCCTCGCCTACAACATCGCAGCCGCCATTGTCGACCGCAAGGTGGACCTCAGCACCTTCACCGACGAGAGAGCCGACCGCGGCGACCTCCAGGAGTTCATGCAGAGGATCAGTGTGGGCCGCAACCCCGACGTGGAGCTGCGTAACGAACACATCGCCGACGGCAACCCCGAAGCGCGCGTAAAGATTCACATGCGCGACGGCGGCCTGCGCGACGTCGAGCTCGGCCCGGCGCTTCACCTCACCGGCGACGCCGTTGTCGACAAGTTCCGCGTCAACGCGGGCTTCGTGTTCGACCAGGAGAGGGTCAGCGAGCCTATCCGTCTGGTCCACAACCTCGACGACCTCGGCGAAGTCTCCACGCTCATGGACACAGTCACGACCGCCGGCTAGGCCGGGATCCGCACCGCCCTCCGTCCTGTCGCACTCACGTCACGGCAGCGGCGGGCGCAAGGAGAAAGCAAAGAGCAACCGAACTACCGAAGTAAGGAGGGGGAATGGCTAGAGAGTATCCACAGATTACCTACACTGAGGAAGGGATGCGCGAGGGGATGCAGATTGAGGACGCCAACATCTCTGTCGACGACAAGGTGCGGCTGCTCGACGCGCTCGGTGAGACCGGGCTCAAGCGCATCGTCGTCGGCTCGTTCGTCAGCCCGCGCTACACGCCGCAGATGGCGCGAATCGACGAGATAATGGAGAAGTTCGTCCCCAAGGAGGGCGTCACCTACACCGCGCTCGCGCTCAACCAGCGCGGCATAGAGCGCGCCAGGGAGTACTCGCCCCCGCTCACCATCGAGCGCGGCGACGGACGCCCCTCGCTCGGCTGCCACATGTGCGACGTGTTCGTGCGACGCAACGCCAACCGCTCCCAGATGCAGGAGATGGAGGCGTGGCCGCGCATCATCGCCATGGCCCAGGAGCAGGGCGCTACCGAGGCCGGTATCGGCACCAACGCCACCTTCGGCTCCAACTTCCTCGGCGACTTCAGCGTCGACCTCGTGATGAAGTTCATGGAGAAACAGCACGACCTCTGGGACGAAGTCGGCATCAAGGTCACGCAGGTCAGCGTCGGCGACCCCATGGGCTGGTGCCACCCGGCCAAGGTCGAGGAGATATTCACCCGCGTCAAGGAGCAGTGGCCGGACGTCACCAACTTCCGCGCCCACCTGCACAACAGCCGTGGCATGGCGCTGCCCTCGATGTACGCCGCCATCAACGCTCTCGGCCCCGAAGACAGCCTCAGCCTCGACGGCACCATCGGCGGCTTCGGCGGCTGCCCCTACTGCGGCAACGGCCGCGCCACCGGCATGGCCGCCACAGAAGACGCCATGCACATGATGGAGGGAATGGGCATCGACACCGGAGTGGACCTCGACAAGCTCGTCGAGGCAGTCTGGATGGCCGAGGAGATACTGGGCCGCCAGCTATGGGGCCACGTATCCCGCGCCGGAGGACGCCCCAGCGGCGAGCAGCTCTACGATCCCAACGCTCCCTTCGTGGAGACCCTGGATCACGCCAGGCACTTCAAGCTCGGCCCGTCCGCCTACGAAGGCCCGGACGCCATCTACCCCTGGCGCGAGCCCATCGCCAGCCCGTACCGCGACCGCGTAGACCAGGGACTCCCCGCCTACGACGTCGACGGCGACTGGCCCTGGACGGAGGACTTCTTCCCCAAGCCCGGCTCCTAGCGCCATGTTGGAAGTCCCTTCCCCCTCAATGGGGGAAGGTTAGGATGGGGGTGAACGTGGCGACACCTTCACCCCCACCGAAGCCGCTACCAATCATCGACCGAAAGGAAGAACTGAAACACCATGTCTTGCGGAAAGAGCTTTCTGACAGACGAAATCAAAGCCCTCATCGGCGCCAAGAGCGAACGGCGCCAGGCAAGCCTCTTCGAGATTGAGAAAGAGGGCCTCCGCCGCTTCACCCAGGCCATCATGGACCCTGATCCGCGCTACTGGGACGAAGAGTTCGCCAAGTCCACCAAGTTCGGCGAAATCGTAACGCCGCCCATCTACTGCACCTACCTCAACCGCACCGCCCCCGGCACAACCGACCCCATCAGCCTCGCCTTCGATGCCGACCCGCTGTCGGACGGCATTCGCGGCGTGCGCGACGCGTCGAGAGCCGACGACGAGGGTGGGCTCCCGAACATACCTTACCCACCCGAGCTGCCCGCCACGCTCAACGGCGGCAACGAGATCGAAGTGTTCAAGTACCCCACCCTGGGCGACGTAATCTACGCGCAGTCGGAGATTGCCAACGTCCACGAGCGGGTCGGCCGGGCGGGACGACACATGCTCATCACCACCACCGAGACCAGGTACACCAATCAAGACGGCGACCTGCTGTGCATCACTCGCGCTACGGGGCTTCGAAGGGAAGGCTCCTAGCCGGATAAGGGAGATACGCCAATGCCTGTAACTACGGCAGACGAGCTGAGGACCAAAGAGCAGCTCTACTACGACGACGTTGAGGTGGGTCAGGACCTGCCCTCTCTCGAAATCGGCCCCATGACCACCGTCCACGCCTTCCGCTGGAGCGCGGCCATCGAGAACTGGCACAAGATCCACTACGATCAGGACTTCTCGGTGTACCACGACGGCCTGCCAAACATCCTGATCCAGGGTTCTTGGAAGCAGAGCATCATGCCTCGTTACCTCAAGGACCTGTGCCTGCCCAACGGCTGGATGTGGAAAGTGTCGTTCCAGCACCGGGCCATGATTGTGCCCGGCGACCTCATTACGTGCTGGGCAAAGGTCACCGACAAGTACGAGAAGGAAGGACTGGGCTACCTCGAGCTCGACACCGGAATGAGGCTGGACAGTGGCGTCGAGTCCTGTCCGGGAAGGGCCATCATAGTGCTGCCCATCCGCGGCGGCCGCGAGGTGCCCTACCCGTTCGTGCCGCCTTCCGAGGACTAGGCCGATCAGGCGCGCGGCACGCGACACCCGCCACTGCCGCGCCATCTTCATCACACGTAAGGAGTGAACATACATTATGCGCTGGTTAGCGATTGGGACCGCGTCCGGCTGGGACGACCTGGATAAGTTTGGCGACGAACTGAAGGCCACCAGCCAGTGGCGCCCCGACCCTCGAACGACGATATCGACGGTTACCGCGCTCGGAGACGGCCGCCTGCTCGCGGAGTGCCAGGGAGTGAGCAAGGAGGCGTTCGAGAAGTGGCTCGCGGACAAGGGCTGGGAAGTCGAGTCCATCTCTGAGGTGTCGCACTTGGCCCGCTTCGGCAGCATCTGGCAGGTCCGCTAGGCGCCACTCTACCGCCTGACAACCTCAAACGGAAAAGAGAGGGCCCCGGACGATTGCCGTCCGGGGCCCTTCTTTGCGTCTACGCTTCGGCCTTGCCTGATCTGTGGTCTTCTTACCGCCGCTCGGAACCACGCAGTCGCGGGTCGAGCACGTCCCGCAGCGCGTCGCCGAACAGGTTGGTGCCGAACACCGCGGCGCTGATGGCGATGCCCGGGAATATCGCCAGGTACGGGTGCGCTTCGAAGTAACGCATCCCCTCTACGGAGAGCATACGCCCCCAGGAGGCGATCTCGGGGGCCACGCCGATGCCCAGGAACGTCAGCGACGACTCCGTAAGGATGACGCTGCCGATCTGTGCCGTCGAGTAGACGATAAACAGCGCCGCGCAGTTAGGCATCAGGTGCCTGAAAATGCGGCGCAATGGCCGCGCGCCCACCGCTATGGACGCATCCATGTACTGTGTCGACATCACGGCCAAAGCCACCGACCGAATCACCCGCGCGGTGCCCGGCACTATCGGGATGGCTATCGCGATCACTATCACGTTCAGGTTGCCCCAGTAGAATGAGCCGAACCCCAACGTGTATATCAAAGTGCTACCCTGGAGCACCGTAACGATTGTCAGGGCCAGGATGAGCCCCGGAAAGATGAACATCACGTCCAGCCATCTTTGGAGCAGCAGGTCCACCCAGCCCCTGAAGTAGGCGCTGGACAACCCCAGTATCGACCCCACGATGGCTCCCACCGCCGTCGCCGTGAGTCCAACGTACATCGACAGGATAGCACCGTTTATTATCCTGGAGTACATGTCCCGCCCGAAATTGTCCGTGCCCAGGTAGTGTCCCCAGCTCGGACCCTGAAGCGCGTTGAACGGGTCCGTCTCCAGGGGATCATACCGGTCTATGGCAGGCGCGAAGATGGCGACGCACACGAACAGCAGCAGTATCAACCCGCCGGCCGCACCCAGTGGCTTGCGTCGAGCGAAGTCCAGCAGCGCGCTCAGCCTCGAGCGCCTCTGTCTTCCCGCGAACAGGTCACCTGCCAACTCCTGGTTGGCTATGTTCTCTGTTGACATCAGATCACCTAAGCGTAGACTAACCCAGCCTTATCCTGGGGTCGAAGAATGCATACGAAAGGTCAACCGCCAGGTTCACCAGAAGCACGAAGATGGCGAAGACGAACACCAGCGCCTGCACTATTATGTAGTCGCGCCGGAATATCGAATCGACCAACAGCTTGCCCACGCCCGGAATGATGAACAGCGTTTCCACGATTACCACGCCGGAGAAGAGCACCAGGAGCTCGATTCCGATGAGCGTGAGTACCGGCAGGATCGCGTTCTTGAGCGCGTGTCTCCAGATGACCATCTGCTCGCGGAGGCCCTTCGCGCGCGCGGTGCGCACGTAGTCCTCCCGCATCACCTCCAGCATGCTGGAGCGAGTAATTCTCGCGCCGATGGCCGAGAGCCTGTAACCGATGGCCAACGACGGGAATATGAGCCGCTGGAAGTTGAGCCACGGGTCCTTCCAGATAGGCTCGTACTCGAGCGGAGAGGTCCAACCGTAGTACCGGAGCATGAACAGTATGATCAGGATGGCGACGAAGAAACTGGGTATGGAAAGACCCGCAAGCGTGAAAATGCGCAGGCCGTAATCTATCCACGTGTCCTGCTTGACCGCGGATATTATGCCCGCGGGTAAGGCAATACCCAGTGAAGTAATCATCGCCAGTATCAGGATGCTGAGGCTGATTGGGTATCGGAGCTGGAACTCCTCCCACACCGGGCGGTTGGTCCAGAGAGCGTCGCCGAATTCGAAGCGAATGGCGTTCCACAGCCAACTCACGTACTGAACGTACAGAGGCTTGTCTACGCCCAGTTGCGCGCGCAACTCCTTCAGCTGCTCTTCGTCCGCCTGCACACCAAGCTCGCCGCTTCCCTCCAGCATGAGAGAGGCGATATCTCCTGGCAGTATCCGCATCACAAGGAAGACAAGCGTCACCGCTCCGATGAGTGTCGGAATGGCCAGAAGGACACGCCTGATGATGTACTCTTGCATTTGGCTTCACTCCACCGTCCCTTCTCCCCGAAGGAGAAGGTTAGGATGAGGGGGAGACGGCTCGACTCGTTGCCAGGGCCCCGACCCTCTCATTGCATGGGTAACGAGGGCCAATCAGAAGCGAGACTCCTCTCTCGACAGCAATCCGAAAAGCCCGCCAATTATCGCTCCGACGATAGGCATGGCCCAGTTGGAAGTCTTCACCAGATTCACGTTTAGTTCGCTATACTCCACGAACAACAGCACCAGACCGATGAAGACGGATATGAAAAAGCCGGCTCCGGCTCCCCCTAGAGCGAACACTATCCCGTTGCCCACGTTGACCGATTTCACCGCTGCCCTCCAATGCCGAAGCGTTCCTGTCCCCAAGTTGGGTGGTGGGGGGACCTGGACACAAAGCATGACGATTGCCTGGCGAAAACCGGAAGTTGAGACCTGTGTGTCGCAGGACTCAACCCCTCCGGTACTCGCCGGGAACCCGCCATGGGGTGCGTACTATTTGGTTGTTAAGCCGAGCCTCACCACGGCTTTGAGGGCCACAGTGAGGCTCGGCTTTTCAAAGGCTATTCTGGTTGCTTAGCCGCCGCTGCCGTCGTTGCAGTTTCCGGTCCGGCACCAGACCTCTTCCCAGCGACCGAAGTTGTATACGTTGTCGCCGAAGTTCATGTGCCAGCCCTGCAGATTGTTCCAGTGAGACATCGACTGGAACCAGTAGTAGCTGCGCTGCTCGACGCCGTCTTCAAGAAGCATCCGGTCGATCTGCCGGGTCAATTCGATACGCTTGGCGATGTCGATTTCCCTCGACTGTGCCGCGTAAAGCTCGTCGAACTTCGGGTTCTTGTAGCGAGAGTAGTTGACCCTGTCAGTCTGCGTGGAGAGCCAGCGGGCCCAGTAGCCGTCCGGGTCGTCCAGCAGGGTAGATCCAGGAGAGGTGAAGAGGTTGAACTCTCCGGAGTTGGCGACTTCACCAATCGTGGCGGTGTCCACAAGGCGGATGGTGATGTCGATGCCGGCCTTCTTCAGGTCGGCCTGGTTGGCGATTGCGCCGCGGTTGTAGAGCGGGCCGCGCCGCTGGATGAGCTCGAGCTCCAGGCCGTCCGCGAAGCCGGCCTCCGTCAGCAGCTCCTTGGCCTTCGCGCGCCGTGCGTCCATGTCGGTGCTGTAGCGCGGGTCGGCTTCCAGTTCGGCCTTCGGAATGGCAAACGGCAGGTGCGGGCCTATGTGCGAACCCAGGTTCCCCCAGCCTTCCACTGCCGCCTGGATGGTGGCTCGCTGGTCGATGGCGTAGAAGAACGCCTGCCTTACACGCAAGTCATCAGTGGGCGGGTTGGCGAGGTTGAATGCCACGTTGTGCCATGCGTTGCGAGGCCCGACCAGAATGCTGATTCTGCTCTTGAGGTCGGGGCGGCTCTCGATGATGTCCGCCTCGCTCTTCTCCAGGTGGCGGGCGATTCCGCCCATCGTCAGGCGCTGCCCGCGGAATGCCGCGAACATGGCCGAAAGGTCGGTTATGACCACGGACTGGTAGCCGTCCAGGTAGGGCAGCGGGTCCCCGTCTTCTCCGTTCTTCCAGTAGTCCATGCGGCGCTTGCCAACGAAGTCCACGCCCGGCGTCCAGCTATCGACCTCGTAAGGGCCGGTCCCGACCAGGAACCCCGGCTCTTTGGCCAAACCTTGCCGGAACTTGGTGACCTTGGCGATGGTCTCCTTCTGCATCATCTCGAAGCGCGCGCTGCCGATCGCGGTGAGGAACGAGCCCTGCGCCACGTCGAAGTTCACCTCGAAGGTGTAGTCGTCCGTGCACTGCCAGTCTTCACGCATAGTCGGGAACACAGCCTTGCGCGTAGACACGTCGGGGTTGTACCACCTCGAGAACGTGGCGTTCACGTCCTCACAGGAGAACTCGGTGCCGTCGTTCCAGGTCGCATCGTCACGCAGATGGAAGATGTACTTCAATCCGCCGTCCTGAGCCTCCCAGGACTCGGCCAGGTCAGGCGCGAGCTGCCCGACGGGGTCGTCGCCCGCGGCCTTGATGTCACGCGTCAGCAGGCCGTTATAGATCGGCGCCAGCGGCTGCACCGCGATGTAGCTGCCCTCCCAATGGAGGTCGAATCCCGCAAAGGTCTCATGCACCGCGTGGCTCAGGATGCCGCCGCGGTCAATCCCCTTATCCATCATCATCGTGGTTGCCGGCGTCGCCGTAGGCTGAGTGTACACTGGAACCGCCGTCGGCGCTGCTACCGGCGCGCTGGGCACCGCGGTTGCTGCCATGGGTGCCGCGGGAGCCGGCGCCGGCGCGGCCGTCGGCGGCGTGGTTGCCGGCTGCTGCTGCGTCGTTGTCGGCGCATCGTCTTCATCGTCCGCGGACGTACAGGCGATGACGGCCATCGATAGGGCCGCCAGCGCCAGCACCGCGAACAGGATTATGGGAAACTTCCTTCTCATAGGTGTTGACCTCCTCCACTTGTTGAGATTGGAGCTGCCAGTTTTCCTATTGGCCGTCTACCGGCGGCCTGACAAAGTTCACGCAATTCTAAAAGCGAAACTCTCAAAATGCAATAGTGGCGGTTCGCAATTCCGTCCGCATCGCTCATTTGGGGCGGCTTCGTTAGAGCGCGATTCTCACTTACGAAGGTCAGACCGGGCACCGCCTTAGGCTGAGACAGACGGAGATGGCGTCTTCTTCTCATTGGAAAAGAACTAGTCGAGTTGTATACGTCCCACCACTCGGTCGCCTTCAGACTCGATGCGCAGCGTGGTGCCGAACGGCTCTGAAAGCTGCTGCACGTTCTCCAGAATTATCGCGCCCTCTTCGTGGTCCGAGAGCGTCGGGATGCCCCGCTGCGTGGGCGGCAGGTAGTAGCCCAGATCCACCGGGTGCAGGTCGACGCTGAGCAGCTCTCTGCCCTCGAACCTGCACACCGGTACCACCGTCCGCCAGAACTGCGGATCCCCCTCCATTCCCTTGTAGTCCCCGTCCTCGTTGTATGCCAGCGCCTCGTACACGTCCGCCGGAGTTGCGGTCGGCGGCAGCTTGTGCTGTTCGTATACCTCGCTGCCGTAGCGATGGAGAGTTGCCAGGGTAAAGAAGAAATTGCCCAGGGAGTAGAAGATGGGCTTGCCCTTGTATATCTCCACTCCGCGCAGCGTGTGCGGGCCGTGGCCCACGAACACGTCGGCGCCCGCGTCGATCCAGCGGTGCGCCATCGGCACGATGAAGTCGGCTATGTCCTGCGTGTTCAGGTCGCCGTTTTGCCCCTCGTGCGCGTGGATGGTGACCACCACCAGGTCGGACCGGCGCTTCGCTTCCGCGATCCAGTGGGCGATGTCCTCCAGGTCGTCCTCCCTCGGCTGGGTCCGGACTCCCAGGTTGTCGCCTTCCTTGAAGTTCAGGTTCACGAACTTGTATGCGCCCGGCTGGTCGTCCCTCAACCAGTCTCGCATCTTGCGAGTAGTGGCGTCGGTTCCGAGCGTCTCGTCGATATCCTTGATGGCCGCGAGCCTCTCAGCGTCGAGCTCGTAGTGGGTGAGATAACGCATGGGGCTTATGCCCGGCCTGCCCCCCATGTCGGGCCGGCTGGCCGAAGCCTGGGCGCTGATCGAAAACGTGGATGCGCACGCCAGCAGGCCCACCCTGCCCACCGGCGTGTCCAGATATGCGGGACTGCGAGCCTCACCCAACGTCATGCCCGCCCCGGCGTAAACCAGCCCGCGCTCCTTCAACTCCTCCACGGTGTCTACCAGGCCCTGGTAGGTGAAGTCGACCGAGTGGTTGTTCGCCGCGCAGTAGAGATTGAAGCCCATCCACTTCAGTTCGTCCAGGATGAAAGCGGGCGACGCGAGGTGCAAACCGCCGTACTCAGAGAACGGCACCCACGGCTCGCGTGGCGTCACGATCTCCAGGTTGGTGAAGGCGCTGTCGGCGCTCTTTATCAGCTCCACCAAGTCCAGAAACGGCTTGTCCGTGCGCTTGGACACCCTGCGGCTTATGATGGAGTCGCCGGTCGCGACGAATGTGTGAACGCTCATTGTCTGTCTCCGGCAAGCAGTGTTGAGTGAGCCTCTCCGGCCCCGATAGACACTAACACCGGGCCGTCAAAATTGTCAATTCCGACCGCCGTCAGCGGCTCGATGCCACAAAGTCCGCCACCCGCTCTCCTATCATCATCGTGGGCACGTTGGTATTGGCGCGCACGCAATCCGGCATGATGGATGCGTCCGCCACCCGCAGCCCTCGCAGTCCGTGGACTCGCCCGAACTGGTCCACAACCGCCATCGGGTCGTCCGCCGGCCCCATCTTGCACGTGCAGGAGATGTGGTGGCCCGTGGACACGGTGCGCAGCATCCAGTCCTCCAACGCCTCTTCGCTGGCCAACTCCTCGTCGGTGGGCCGCACCCTGCGGTCGATGATTTCGACGAAGTCGGGGTGCTCGGCCAGCTTCATGCAGAGCCGCACCTCCTCCTTCATCCGCTCCATGTCGAATGGGTGGCTGAGCATCCTGTAGTCGAGGAATGGCTGCACTCGGGGGTCGGCGGACTGGAGCCGCAGCTCCCCGGACGACAGCGCCAGGTACAGGTGCGCGATCATGCCGATGCCCAGCGGCCTTCTGCCCATCACGCCGCGCGTATCCCAGTCGGTGGCGTACGAGAGCATGATAATCATCATGTCGTTTCGCAGTTCCGAACCGGTCGCCGTGTAGCGCAGCGACAGTCCGAACGTGCTGAACCTGCGAAGGTCGTATCCGGGCTTGGTGCTCCAGGCGAGCGCAAGCTGGGGATGGTCGCGCAGGTTCTGCCCGACGCCGGGAGCGTCACGCACCACGGGAATGCCGTGCATCTCGAGCTGGTCCCGGGGCCCCACACCGGATAGCATGAGCAGATGCGGCGAGCCGATTGCCCCGGCGCTGAGTACGATTTCCCGCCCCTGCACGGTGAACTTCTCGCCGCCGCTCTCCACTTCCACGCCGACCGCCCGGTCACCATCGAAGACCACGCGATTCACCAGGCACTCGCTTCTGATGGTGAGATTGAGCCTGTGGCGGGACATGCCGAGGTAGCCGATGGCCGTGCTCACGCGCGTGCCGTCGAGATCGTTGCGCGGCATAGGCCCCACGCCGGTC
This sequence comes from Dehalococcoidia bacterium, assembly GCA_965204815.1. GTDB lineage: Bacteria > Chloroflexota > Dehalococcoidia > Lucifugimonadales > CATOSD01 > CATOSD01. The sequence goes on along the minus strand of OZ242014.1, from coordinate 1,113,663 downwards.
GAGTCGGGGTTGTTGTGGTCGGGAACATCGGCGAACCCGGCTTCCCGGCAGGCGCTGTAGAAGGCCTCCTGCGACGCCGTCCAGTTCTCACGCGGCTCCCGTCGGGCATAGATGGGGCCGTCAGAGCCGTGGTAGTCGTCCCGGAAGTCTTGGTCGTTCTCCAGCCTCCGGAAGAAGGGCAGCACCTTCTGGTAGCTCCACTCGGAGTTTCCCCACGAGGCCCAGGTGTCGTAGTCGTCGGATTCGCCCCGGAGGAAGATCTGCGCGTTGATGGCGCTCGAGCCGCCCGTCACCTTGCCGCGTGGCACGTACATCGTTTCCCCGCGGGAGCTTGCCTTGCCCGCGAAGTTCCAGTTGTGCTCGCTGTCGCTTACGGGTTTCTCGGCAACGGAAGAGTTGTACCTAACCTCTTCCGGCAATTGATTGATGTCCGGGAAGTCCCTGCCCGCCTCCAGCAGCAGGACCGAGGTCGCCGGGTCTTCGGTCAGCCGCGTCGCTAGAATCGCTCCCGCCGAACCGGCTCCTACGATGATGTAGTCATACAGCATGGCCAGCCCCTCTGGGACTACCCGCCCCAGGGGGTACGGGGCGGGACTGAAAACGAAAGCCGGGGGCGCCGCGGCTGCGCCAACGCAGGCGCAGGCGACGCTCCCGGCTCTGATAGCTTGAACCGGGTGGGGCGTCCACGGCTGGCGAACGCCCCGCGGAGCCCTAGAGCTGGCCTTCCACCTCGGTGATGGCATCATCGACACTCTTCACTAGCCAGTCCACCTCGTCCTTGGTGATGCACAGCGGCGGGGCCAGCGAGATTACGTCGCCCGCACGTCCCAGCAGGCCGTTGCGGTTCCAGGCTTCGTTGAACTTCTTGGAGATGTCCGCCTCCTTGGGGAACTTCTCCTTGGTGTCGCGGTCCTGGACGATCTCGACCGCTGCGAGCAAGCCCATGCCGCCCCGCACGTCGCCGACGATCCTGTGCTCGTACAGCGTTTGAAGCTGCTCGTAGAGGTATTCGCCCATGCGGGCCGAGTTTTCCACCATCCCCTCGCCCTCCATGATTTCCAGGTTGGCAAGGCCGGCGGCGCAGGATGCGGGGTTTCCGCCAAACGTAATCAGGTGGCGGAATGCGGACTCTTCGTCGCCCAGGAAGGCGTCGGACACCTTCTTGCTCGCTACGGCCGCGCCTATCGGCAGGTAGCCGCTGGTAAGTGCCTTGGCTACCGTAAAGATGTCGGGCTGGATGCCCCACTGCTCGGTGGCGAACATCTTGCCGGTACGCCCGAAGCCAGTGATGACCTCGTCGCAGATCATGATGACGCCGTACTTGTCGCAGATCTCCCGTATCCTGGGCCAGTAGCCCGGATCGGGTACGTGGATGCCGTTCGCCGCCGAGATAGGCTCCCCGATGAAGGCGGCGACTGTGCTGGGTCCCTCGTGCTGGATGGTGCGCTCAAGCTCTTCGGCGCACTCCATGTCCGAGCGAGGCCCGCGGTAGGCGTTGGGGTTGTCGATGTGGATGTTGCCCGGCATCATGGGGCCGAAGTTGACCGGGGCGCTGATCCCGCCTCCGCCCAGGGCCATGCAGGCGTGCGTCGCGCCATGGTAGGAGCCTCGCCTGCTGATTACCTTCCAGCGCGTAGGCTCACCGTTGTTCTTGTGGTAGTTCTTTGCCATCTTGATCGCGGTCTCGACGGCCTCCGAGCCGCCGCTGACGAAGTAGACGCGAGACTCCTTGTCAGGCGCGAGAGAAGCCACCTTGGCAGACAGCTTCACCGTCGCGGGGCTAACCGTCCCGCCTGGCGAGTAGCTGATGTCCTTCATCTGCTCGTAGACGGCCTGCGCAACCTCTTCACGGCCGTGGCCAATGTTCACCAGCCACATGCTCGAAAGGGTGTCGAACCAGCGCTTGCCCTCGGCGTCGTCCACCCAGACGCCCGACGCGGCGCTCGCCAGCTTCACGCCGGTGTCTTCCGACATGTCGCCCGCCAACCGCGCGTGCGGCCAGAAGTGTGCGGATGCCATCTGCTTGAGGTCTTCGATAACCTCGCCGCTCAACGTGTTCGTGGTCACTCTCAGTACCTCCTTAGTTGCTTGGCATCGCATGGTAACATCATTACATCTTCGCGCCAATAGGATAGCGCCGCCAATTCTGGAGGGCAAACGTGAACGACCTTGAAGAACTGGCCCATCGCTTTCGCCGGTTCGCCGAGCTGGAATGCCGAGGATCCTCCCCGCTGTATGAGCGGCTCTCGTACTCCGTGGCCGACGACGCCGAACTCCTGGAGTTGGCGACGCGCTGTAATCCGGGCCAGCCCGCGCCCAACCTGTTCTTCGGGGCGGCCCATCTCGTGCTGCTCGACAACCCCAACCATCCTCTCTCGGCATACTACGAGAGCGTGGTGGAGTCGCCTGAAGATCCGGAGGGCGCTTACCCTCACTTCAGGTCACTGTGTCTTGAGCACCGTGACCGCATAGCAGAGGTGACTTCGACTCGGCGCGTGCAGACCAACGAGGTGGGCCGCTGCGCGGTGTTGCTTCCGGCCTTCGCCATCGTGTCCGAGCGCTCGGCAACGCGCGAGGCGGCGTTCGTGGAGGTGGGAACCAGCGCGGGGCTCAACCTCTTGTGGGACCGCTTTCACTACGAGTACGCCGAACAGGTCAGTTGGGGTGACCGGTCGTCGCCGGTGAGGCTCGCCTGCGAACCGAGGGGCGAGCCGCTGCCGACTATCCCGTCCGCACTGTCGAACATCACCTACCGCATTGGCATCGACCTGGACCCGGTGGACTTGGGAGACGCGGAGGCGGTGAGGTGGCTGCGCGCGCTCATCTGGCCGGAGCACAGGCATCGAGTGGCCGCGCTCGACGGTGCGCTGAGAATAGCCGCGAGCGAGCGTCCTGCTCTCATCGCCGCCGACGCGCTCGACGCGCTGCCCGGCGTGCTCGACAGCGTGCCGCCCGACGCCGCGACGTGCGTGTTCCACACGCATACGCTCAACCAGTTCCCACAGGAAGCCCGCCGCCGATTCGGCGAGATTCTGGACGACTTCGGCGCGCGCCGCGATCTCTACGTGGTGTCCATCGAGCGGCAGGGCGCGCAGCAGGAGCGCGTCGGCGCCTTGCTCGAGTTGACCGCCTACGACGGCGGGCGAAAGACCACCCGCGCACTGGGCCGGTGCGACAACCACGGCATGTGGCTGGAATGGTTCGGCGGAGCAGCTTCGACAAACACGATTGCTTGAACAATAGGCCCATACCGCCTATCATTTTGAGGGATAGGCCGACATAGTGTTTCCCCAGGAGGCAGGTAATGCCATGACTACGCGATCAAGGACTCCGGCGGCGGCCCCGCCCTCCCCTGCAGACACTGCGACTGCAACGTCCAATCGCCGCACCCGCAGGTTCACTGTGGCGGAGTACTACCGCATGGCCGAGGTGGGCATCCTGGGTCCGGACGAACGTGTGGAACTCATCGAGGGGGAGATCGTAGTAATGCCGGCCATAGGCCCGGAACATGCCGACGACGTGGACGAATACATAGACATCTTCGCCCGGTATGCGGAGGGCCGCTTCCGCATCCGGGTCCAAAACCCCATCCACCTGGATGACTCGTCGGAACCGCAGCCGGACCTTTCGCTTTTGAGGCTCCGGGGGGACGGCTACCGCGCGGCACACCCCACACCCGCCGACGTGTTGCTGGTAATCGAGGTGGCGGATTCCAGCCTGAATTTCGACCTGCAGGTGAAGGCCCAATTGTATGGGCGGGCGGGCATTCCGGAGACTTGGGTAAAGAACCTGCCTGAGGACTGCATCGAGCGCTTCACCGAACCGGGGCCGGACGGCTACGCGAGGCACACCGTCCACCGCCGGGGCGAGACGCTGACCCCTACGCGCCTGCCCGACCTGGAGTTGGCGGTGGACGACCTGCTGCCGTCCTCGGCGGCGCCTACTGCATAGGCGAGCACTCTGCCGGTAACAGTATCTTGTTCTCCTGCTTCAGCGGGGTCACGCTCACGGACGGCGGCCAGACGCCCTTCGCGCGCGTTTCCTCTCGCACCCTCAGCCGCTCCTCGAAGCTGGAGTAGGCCCACAGGTGGATGAACTTGTTCAGCCCGCCTATCTCCGTCGTCCAGCAGCCGGCCAGCGGCGAGAACTCCTCACGCGCGGCGATCGCGCCTTCCCACGCTGCGAATACCTGGTCCACGCCGCCGACGTCGTAGGTGTATATCCGCATCTCGTAGAGCGGGCCGATCTTCCTGTCGCCCAGCGGCGTCATGAAGGACGCGGGGATGAGAATTTCGGTGTTCATGTTGACGACGTACTGGCTGGTGTCGGGCGGCCACGCGCCGTCCGCGACCGCCCTGCCGCGGATGTCCGCGCGGTGGCCGAGGTCGTCATACGGCCACACGTGGATCACCTGGTTCAGCGGGCCGGCCTCGGTGTGCCACAACGCGCCGAGCGGTGAGTAGGTCAGCCGCCCGGGCAGCTTCGCGGCGAATCCCGCCTCGAAGTCGGGGACGCTCCGGGGCTTCAGGTCGTAGGTACGCATCTCATAGATCATTGTTTTCTCCTTTCGCGTGGACGCAATCTGCGTTGAACTCAGTTGTCTCATCTCTCCCGGTGGGAGAAGGTCAGGATGATGGGGAGCCTAGCGGCCGTGGAAGACGGGGCTTCGCTTTTCGAGGAATGCCCGACGCGCCTCCTGGGCGTCCTCCGAGCCGCCCAGTATGCCGCCCGCGTTGGAGGTCAGCACCATGGTGTTCTCGATGGTGGTGTCCATCGCGGTGCGCATTATGCGCTTGCTGATCCACTGCACCAGGGGCGGCACGCGCATGATACGGTCGCAAAGCTCGCGCGTGGTCTTCTCCAGCTCCTCAGAGGACACCAGGTAGTTCAGCAGGCCCCACTCGAAGGCGCGCTTGGCGTCCACCTGGCCGGTGTAGGCGAATTCGAGCGCGCGGCCCAGTCCGGCCAGCTTGGGCAGGTAGTAGGAGCCGCCGTTCTCGACGATCTGGCCCAACTGGTGGTAGCCGATGAACCGTGTGGTCTCGCAGCCCAGCCGTATGTCGCAGTGGAGCGCCATGTCCATGCCGGAACCGACGGCGGGGCCGTTTACCATGGCGATGGTGGGTTTGCGGATAAGCGAGATGTCGCGGTGCAGCTTGGTGAAGCCGTGGTAGAAGTGCTCGCGCGTGGCGTCCGGGCCATCCGGTCCGAAGTCGCCCGAGAACTTCGGGCCTTTCATCTCGTCGGGCGTGTCCCCGCGCATGTCCGCGCCGGAGCAGAAGCCGCGACCGACGCCGGTAAGCACGATGACCTTGACGTTGGGGTCGTCGTCCCCGGCGCGCATGTACTCGCCCACTTTCGCCACGGTGCCGTTCACCTCGGCCGAGCCTATCAGCGCGTTCAACCGCTCAGGCCGGTTGAACTTGATCCACAGAATCCCGGTGTCCTCCGGCTCGTACAACAGGTAGTCAACCAGTTTTGGGCCCATCGTATACCTCCCTCGGGTATCTAGTATGCTCTGTTCGAACAGATGTCGCGCGGGTCAGTCGGCGCCCACCGGCCGCGTGCCAATGATGCCCCGGCGTTCCAGCGCCTCAAGCTCGCGCACCGGCAACCCCAGTATATCGCCCAGCACGAGAGTATTGTGCTCGCCCAGGCCGGGCGCGGGCGTCGCTTCGATGCGGCGGCTCTTCGACATCTGCCAGGGCGTGGTCACCTGCCTGTACTCGCCGGCCTCCGGGTGCTCGACCGTGTCCCAGAATCCTCGCGCCTCCAGGTGCGGGTCGACGATAGTCTCGCCGCCCTTGAGCACCGCGCCGGCCGGCACGCCGCGAGCCTGGAGCAGGTGCATGGCCTGGTAGTGGCCACGCTCGCGGGTCCACGCGGCTATCGCATCGTCGATCTCGGCGTGGTGCTCGTGTCGTCCCGGTTCCGTGGCGAGCCGGACGTCTTCGGCTAGGTCGGGCCGGCCTATCGCGTCGCACAGCGCCCGCCACTCTGCGTCAGACCGCACGCTGACCGCGACCCACGAGTCGTCGCCCACGCAGGGGTAGACTCCCTGGGGCGCGTGAACGGGATGCCGGTTTCCGGTGAGCCCGGCCACCCGGCCGTTCATGGCGTAGTCCAGGAAAGCCTCTCCCATCATGCCCACCGTGACCTCCCTCTGCGCCAGGTCGATGAACGCGCCCTTGCCCGTTCTCAGACGCGCCCGCAGCGCCGCCATGAGAGCGCCCACCGTCAGTATGCCGACTACGGGGTCGGGGAAGGTCTCGTTGCTCATCAGTGGCTGGCCGCCCTCGTAGCCCGTGATTGATGCGAGGCCGGCGGTCTGCTCCAGCGTCGAGCCGAGCGAGCCGTAGTCCATTTCCGGTCCGGTTGCGCCCTGGCTGCTGATCTTGGCGTAGATGATCTGCGGGTTGGCCCGGCGGGCGGCATCGTAGCCCAGGCCGAGCCGGTCCATGACGGACGCCCGGAAATTCTCGACGAGCACGTCGCACACGGCGGCGAGGTCCAGCAGAAGCTCCTTGCCCTCTTGAGTCGCCAGGTCGAGAGTCACGTCCAGCTTGTTTGCATTGCGTTGTACGTGGTGGGCCGAGCGATTCCAAGGGCGCTCGCCCGGGTCGCCTCCGGGATAGAGGTTGTAGGCGCCGGACGGCGATGGGCGGGCGAAGCCGCGGCTGGTGTCCATGCGCGTGCAGGACTCCACCTTGATTACTTCCGCGCCCATGAATCCCAGAAGCATGGTCGCGTAGGGCCCGACCGCTATCTGGGTCAGGTCGAGTATGCGCAGTCCCTTCAAGGGCAGGTCATTCATCGCTTTGCCCGTCCGCGTCCGCCAGCGCCGCAATCTCGGCGTCGGTCAGGCCGAGTCGGCCGCCCAGTATCTCGGCATTGTGCTCGCCCAGCAGCGGAGCACGCTCGTGGCGCCAGGCGTGTCCGCTCACGCGAATCGGCTCGCCGGGGTAGGCTGCGGTCCCCGCGTGGGGATGCTCGATGTCCTGAAAGAAACCCCTGTCCCGGAGCTGGCCCGATCCCAGCAGGTCCTCCACGTCCGCGACGTAGCCCGCGATGGTGCGCATACCCTGGAGCGTGTGGTAAATCTCCTCTTTGGTCTTGGTGGCGGCCCACTCGCCCACGATGGCCAGCACGTCCTGCTGGTGCTCACGGCGGGCCTCCCGCGTGCTGAACGCGGGGTCGTCGGCCAACTCCGGCACGCCCATCAGCTCGCACACCCTGGCCCAGATGTCCTCCCTCACGCCGATTTCCAGGCCGGGACTCACCCAGCCGTCGGCGGCGCGCACCAGGGCGCTCTCTCTCCTCGCGGGAATGCGTCCGAACTGGTGGTGGATGGAGGCGTGAATCTGGGCTACGGTCACCGCCTCCATCGCCGACACGTCGACGTACTGACCCTCCCCCGTGAAGTCGCGGGCGTACAGGGCCAGCATCGCGCCGGAGAACGCGGCGACTCCGACGGCATACAGCACCACGCTACCGCCTATCCTGAGCGGCTCGCGGTCGGGCAAGCCGACGGTGTGCATCAGCGCGCCTATCGCCTGGGCCACGATGTCTCCGCCCTGGTAGTCGCGGTAGGGGCCGGTCTGGCCGAACGGCGTGATGGACACGTACACCAGGCCGGGGTTGCGCGCGGCCAGGGAGTCGTAGCCCAGGCCGAGGGAGGCCACGCGGCCCGGCGCGCCGCTCTCTATGAGCATGTCGCAGTTCTCGGACAGGCGGCGCAGTGCGTCCGCGCCACGCTCGGTTTCCGGGTCCAGCGTTACGCTCTTCTTGCCGGTGTTGAGGTAGAGATAAGGCGCACTGCGCTCCGGGTGCGGCTCGTCGCCGGGGAAGGGGCCTGCGCGCCGGGACGCCTCGCCGATGCCGGGGCGCTCCACCTTGATGACCTCGGCGCCCATGCCGGCCAGCAGCTTGGCGCAATACGGCCCGGACACGCCTTCGCTGAGGTCCATGACCGTGATGCCGCCGAGGAGGTGCTCTCCCATCTCCATGCGATTCGCCGTCGTCCGGTAGCCGCGCCTATCTTCCGGTGTAGGCGGGTCGGCGCTTCTCGACGAACGCGCGCACGCCCTCCTTGTGGTCCTCGGTGCGGCGGCTGATCTCCTGAGCCGGGCCGGCCAGCCGCAGGCTCTCTTCGAGGTTGATGTACAGCGAGTCCTGCACCAGCTTCTTGATGAGCGCCATCGAGTAGGTGGGGCCGTCGGCGATGCGCTGGGCCAGTTCCATGGTGGTCTCCATCAGGTCGCCGTGGTCCACCACTTTGCTGGCCAGGCCGAGCCGCAGCGCCTCCTGCGCGTCCAGCACGTCGCCGGTGTACTGCATCAGGAAGGTGTTGCCCAGTCCGACCATGCGTGGAAGCTGCCAGCAGGAGCCGTCCGCGGGAATCAGCCCGCGCCGTATGAAGGTCTCCGACAGCCGGGCGTTCTCCGAGAGCAGCCGTATGTCGCAGGAAAGCGCGATGCCGAGTCCCAGCCCCATGGCGTAGCCGTTCACCGCGGCGATGGATGGCTTCTGCAGGTTATGCAGCCTGAGCGGCAGGAAGCGGACGTTCTCCGCGCCCTCCTCGTCTGTCGGCTCGTCCCGACCGGTCCACTGGTGCTCGAGGTACTCCCAGGCGGTCATGTCGGTCGGGATAGGCTCCTCGGCGACCTTGCTGCGCTCCTGCACGGACTGGTCCATGCGCTTGACGTTGGCGCCGGAACAGAACGACGGGTCGCGTCCGGTGAGGACGACGGCCCGCAGGTTGGGGTCCGCCTCCAGCCTGTCGAGCTCTGCGTTGATCTCGGTGGACATCTCCGAGCCGATGGCGTTCCTGGTCGTCGGGTCGTCCATGGTGATAACCATCACGTTGCCGACGTCGGTAACCTCGATGTAGTCGTGCGACATTGTTTCCCCCTGAATGTCGTATTTGGCGGTGTGCGTGCGTCGATTGTGCAAATGTGAGAATAGCGGTGAGGCTATGGGCTGTCAACATCGGGGGAGGGCCGACAGCCCACGTCAGCCTGAGCCGCGGCTACGCGGCCTGCTCGGCGCGGCGGTACTGGAGCGCCTCGGCCAGGTGCGGCGCCTCCACGCTCTCGGCGCCGCCGAGGTCGGCGATGGTCCTGGCGAGCTTGAGCACCCGGTGGAACGCCCGCGCCGACAGGTGCAGCCGGCTGGTCGCCATCCGCAGCAGGCTTGAGGCCGCGTCGTCCACCTTGCAGTACTCCCACACCTCGACCGGACCCATCTCGGAGTTGGTTATCAGGCCCGTTCCCTCGAACCGCCTGGCCTGCACCATGCGCGCGGCCTCGATTCGTTCCCGTGTTCTCGCTGAGGTGTCGGAGCCGGGCGGCCTGGTGAGCTTCTCGTACTCTACCCTCGGCACCTCTACGAACAGGTCGATCCTATCCATCAGCGGCCCGCTGATGCGCTTGGCGTACCGTGTCACCTGGCTGGGGGAGCAGACACACTGCTTACCCGGGTCTCCGGCGAAACCGCACGGGCATGGGTTCATGGCGGCCACGAGCATGAAGTTGGCCGGGAAGGTTATGGTTCCCTGGGCGCGGCTGATGGTCACCACCTTGTCCTCGATGGGCTGCCGCAGCACCTCCAGCACGGAGTGGCCGAACTCCGGCAGCTCGTCGAGAAACAGCACCCCGCGGTGGCTGAGGGTTATCTCGCCCGGCCTCGGCATCCGGCCGCCGCCTACCAGTCCCGCGTTGGAGATGGTGTAGTGGGGCGACCGGAACGGACGGCGGTTGACGAGCGGCGATGAGGAGGGCAGCAGCCCGCTGATGCTGAATATCTTGGTGACCTCAAGCGCCTCCTCCTGGGTGAGCCTTGGCAGTATCGACGGCAGGCTGCGCGCCAACAGCGTCTTGCCGCTGCCCGGAGGCCCGCTCATAAGCAGGTTGTGGCCGCCCGCCGCCGCCACCTCGATGGCGCGCTTGGCGTGCTCCTGGCCGCGTATGTCGGCGATGTCCACGCCGCCGCCGCAGCCGTCCGTCGACACGAACCCGTCGCCATCGGTGGCGACGTCACCGGCCGCGGGCGTGATCCTGGGGCCACCGTTCAGGTGGTGAAGCAGTTGCCCCAGCGAGGAGACCGGGATGGTCTCTACCCCGTCCACCAGCGCGGCCTCGTTGGCGTCGGGCGCGGGCACGAACACACGCCGGAAGCCCTCCTCGCGCGCCACGGCCACCATCGGCAGTATGCCGTTGGTGTGCCTGAGCGTGCCGTCGAGGGAAAGCTCGCCCAGGAATACGGACGAGCCGGGTATGTCCTCGATCTGGCCGGAGCTTACGAGCAGCGCCACCGCGATGGGCAGATCATAGGCGGGGCCGGCCTTGCGGTGGTCGGCGGGCGCGAGGTTGACGGTCACGCGGCGCATCGGGAACTCGCAGCCCGCGTTACGGATGGCCGACCGCACCCGCTCGCTGGCCTCCTTCACGGCGGCGTCGGGCAGGCCGACTATATTGAAGGCCGGCAGTCCCGGCAGAATGTCGACCTCCACTTCCACTATGAGGCCGTTCAGGCCGACGACGGCGCAGGTCTTGCACTTGGCGAGCATAATCTGGACTCCGACAACAGAATTAGCACGCACATTCTATTATGTTCGAAACACGCCGTCAAGTCAGCGCCGCCACAATCGCAGGATCGTACGGCAGGTCGATGTCGTGGCGAGGGGACGGTTCGAGCCGGGGAAGTCGCGGCCACAGCTCCTCGGCCGACCGGTTGTAGACCAGGTCGGCCAGCGCGGGCAGGGACGCCACGTCCTCGGCGTTGTAGCGCACCAGCGTCTCGAGCGCGCCGGCGCTGCCCATCGTCCACATGCGCCACATCCGCACCGCGTCGTAGCCGCTCAGCCCGCTCAGCTCCGACGGACGCCCCACGCCCAATCGCGCCTCGATGCTCTTCAGCCCGCCGCCGTAGCCGAGCCGCCTCAGCGGGTACATCAGGTCCAGGTGCGCGACGTGCCTGAACACGCTGCCGAACGAGTGCTCCACGTAGGGCAGATCGAAGCTCGCGCCGTTGTACGTGATAACGAGGTCGTACTGCTCCAGCGCCTCGCGCAGGTCGAGCAAGTTGTCGTCGCGCACGAATCCGCGGTAGCCGTCCTTGTCCAGGATGCCCACCAGCGTCAGATAGCTGGAGTAGGGCTAGAGGCCGGTCGTCTCGATGTCCAGGAACGCGGCGCTATCGCGGTAGTCCGCGTACAGACGCCACACCTCGCGCTGCGGCAGCGTCCTCCCGAAGTATGCGGCGTCTCCCGATTCGTGGCGCGCGAGCGACTCCTCGACCAGCGGGAGCAGCCGCTCCCTGCGCCCGGACAGCGCGGTCGGCAGCGACGGCGCGCCCATGAAGTCCTCCCACGTCAGCACGCCCGACTCCCACAGCAGCCGCTCGTAAACGTAGCCGATGCCGGGCAGGTGAAGGAACGTGTTTCGCAGCATGTGGGCCTCTCAAGCCGTGGTGTCAGGTACGGGTGCAGGTACGGTGTTGGACTCGATTCTTTCGCCAACGGGGATGTTTGTCAACGCCGCGCACCAATACCGGGCCAGAGTGGTGCGCTATAATTGAAGCGTGTGACACCTTTGGATGGGGGGAATCGATGGCATCGCGATTCAGGGCGCTGCCCAGCGTCGACCGGGTGATGGGCGACTCGCGCGTGGACGCGCTGGCGCGCGAATACTCGCGGCGCGCCGTGCTGGAGCTGGTGCGGGAGCGGCTCGCCGTCGCCAGGCGGCGCATCGCCGAGAACGGCGCCGACGCGCCCGGCCTGGACGATCTGGCGCGCGACGTCGCGGCCCAGGCGCGGACCCGCTTCGGAGCCTGGCCCCGCCGCGTGATCAACGCCACCGGCGTCGTGCTGCACACCAACCTGGGCCGCGCGCCGCTGAGCGCGGCGGCCTCGGACGCCGTGCGCGAGGTCGCGGCGGGATTCGGCGACCTGGAGCTGGACCTGTCCACCGGCCGGCGCGGCTCCCGACAGGCGGCGGTCGCGCGTCACGTGTGCGAGCTGACCGGCACAGAGGCGGCCATTGTCGTGAACAACAACGCCTCCGCCGTGCTGCTGGGTCTCGCCGCAATCGCCGCCGGCAAGCAGGTCATCGTCTCGCGCGGCGAGGCGGTGGAGATAGGCGGCGGCTTCCGCATCCCCGACGTGCTCAGGCAGAGCGGCGCGGAGCTAGTGGAGGTCGGCACAACCAACCGCACCTACGCCCGCGACTTCGAGGACGCCATAGGCGAGGACACCGGCGCGCTGCTGCTCGTTCACGCGAGCAACTTCCGCGTGATGGGCTTCACGCACTCGCCCGAGATAGCCGAGCTTGCCGAGATCGGACGCAGGCGTGGCGTTCCGGTGCTGCACGACCTGGGCAGCGGCTGCCTGCTGGAGACGGAGCGGTTCGGGCTGGCGCACGAGCCGATGCCGCAGGAGAGCGCGGCGGCTGGCGTGGACGTGATGTTCTTCTCGGGCGACAAGCTGCTGGGAGGCCCGCAGGCGGGCATCATCGCCGGCAGCCGCCGCATGGTGGACGTGGTGTCCCGCCATCCGCTGGCGCGGGCTGTGCGTATCGACAAGCTGAGCATGGCCGCGCTCAACGCGACGCTGCTTCACTACGTGAAGGGCGAGGCCGAGCGGGAGGTGCCGGTCTGGCGCATGATCGGAGCCAAGCCGGACGATCTCCGCGCCAGGGCCGAGCGGTGGCGGCGCGCGCTGGGCGGCGGATCGCGCGACGCGAGGGTCGTCGAGACGACGTCCGCCATCGGCGGCGGCAGCCTGCCGGGCGAGACGCTGCCGACGTGGGCGCTGTCCGTATCCCGGAAAGACGCGGGCGCGGCGCGGCTGGCCGAGCGGCTGCGCGCGGCCGACCCGCCGGTGATCGGGCGCGTGGAGCGCGAGGCGCTGCTGCTGGACCCGCGCACGGTGCTGGACGACGAGGACGACGCGCTGCTCGCCGGGCTGGCGGGGGCGTTTGAGACGGAAACGGAATAGGAGAGTGAAACCGTGAGACCGACCATAGAATACGACCCCAGTTACACACTGCTGACGCTGGACCTCGACCCGGGCGAGGTGATCAAGGCCGAGCCGGGCGCGATGGTGGCCCAGGAGGGCGTCGACATGACCACCGGCATGGGCTCCGGCAGCATATTCGGCGGCCTGAAGAGGATGCTCGGCGGCGAATCGTTCTTCGTGAACACGTTCACCGCGCAGCGCGGCGGCGGTTGGGTGAGCCTCGCGCCGTCCGCTCCCGGCGACATCGCCTCCTTCCACCTGGACCCGGGCAAGAACCTGTTCATCCAGGGCACGTCCTACATGGCGTCCACCGCGAACGTCGAGACCGATTCCAAGTTCCAGGGGCTCAGGGGGATGTTCGGCGGCGAGAGCATCTTCTTTCTGCGGGCCTTTTCCAACCGCGGCTCCGGCACGGTGTACGTGACCTCATACGGCGCGATCAAGCAGGTGCGCGTGCAGCCGGGCAAGGAGCTTGTGGTGGACACCGGCCACCTGGTGGCGTTCTCGGACGACGTGGAGTACTCGGTGGGCAAGGTGGGCGGCATCCGGTCGCTGATAGCCGGCGGCGAAGGGCTGGTGATGAAGTTCCGCGGCGACGGCAACGTGTGGATTCAGACGCGCAACGTCCAGTCGCTGGCCGGCATCCTGCTGCCGTTCCTGCCCACCAACCGCAGCAACTAGGGGGCGGGCGCAGCACACGGGCGGGTTTCAAACCCGCCCCTACAGGCTGGTGGAAGGGACTGAGGTGAGGGTGAAGGTGTAAGTCGTGACGCTGTTCGAGGACAGGGCGAAACGCGAGCTGGCACGCGGCGCGCCGCTGGCGGCGCGGATGCGGCCCCGCACGTTCGACGAGTTCGTCGGGCAGAGTCACGTCGTCGGCCCCGACTCGGTGCTGCGCCGCAGCATCGAGGCCGACCAGCTACCCTCCATCATCCTGTGGGGGCCGCCCGGCACGGGCAAGACCACGCTGGCCACGCTGATAGCCGGCCAGACCAGGAGCCACTTCGAGCGCGTCAGCGGCGTGGCGTCGGGCGTGGCCGACCTGCGGCGCATCGCGGCGGAGGCCAGGGAGCGGCTGGGGACGCACGGCGAGCGCACGCTGCTGTTCGTGGACGAGATTCACCGCTTCAACAAGGCGCAGCAGGACGTCGTCCTCCCCTACGTCGAGGACGGCACGTTCGCCCTCATTGGCGCGACCACGGAGAATCCGTCGTTCGAGGTGGTGTCGCCGCTGCTGTCCCGTGCGCGCGTGTTCGCGCTCGAGTCCCTGACCGACGACGAGGTGGCGGGCATCGTCGGCACGGCGCTGGCGGACCGCGAGCGGGGCCTCGGCGGGTCGAACGCCGCGCTGGACGAGGACGCCCTGGCCGCGCTGGTGAACCTCGCCAACGGCGACGCTCGCTCCGCCCTGAACGCGCTGGAGCTTGCGGTGTCCGCCACGCCCCCGGACGCGGACGGCGCGCGGCTCGTGACGCAGCCGGTGGTCGAGGAGGCGATGCAGCGCCGGTCGCTCAGGCACGACAAGACGGGCGACCTCCACTACGACACCATCTCGGCTTTCATCAAGTCCGTGCGCGCGTCCGACCCTGACGCGGCGGTCTACTGGCTGGCGCGGATGCTGGAGGCGGGCGAGGACCCGCTGTTCGTGGCGCGGCGGCTGGTGGTGCTCGCGGCGGAGGACATCGGCATGGCCGCGCCCATGGCGTTGACGGTGGCGGTGGCGGCGCAGCAGGCGGTGCACTTCATCGGTATGCCGGAGGGCCGCATCCCGCTCGCCGAGGCAACGGTCTACCTGGCGACGGCGCCCAAGAGCAACGCCGCCTACTCCGCCATCGAGCGGGCGATGGAGGACGTGCGGCAGACGCGGAACGAGCCGGTGCCGCTCCATCTGCGCAACGCGGTGACGGGCCTGATGAAGGACATGGGCTACGGCAAGGGCTACCGCTACGCCCATGAGTACGAGGGCCACTTCACGCCGACCCAAAACCTGCCCGACACCCTGGCCGGTCGCCGCTACTACGACCCGAGCGACCAGGGCTACGAGCGCGAGGTGGCGGAGCGCATGCGGCGGTGGTGGGGGGAGGGTGGGGGCGACGGTGCATCGCCTGGGTAGGCGTCTGCACTAGTTTACGCCCTGAATCCGGCGGATGACTCACCTAGCTCTCCCGGAGCAGAGTGTCGCAATGGATGCACCGCCTGAGCTGGGTAAGCGTCAGTTTTCCACATCCTGGGCACAGGATGCTCTCCGCCGCTGACCTTGCCCCTACGTATCGGGCGAGCGACATGGCTGCTATACCGCACAGAACAATTGCTGAGAACTTGGTCAAGACTTCATTGACGCCCTGGTGCAGCCATAGCATGAACACAAGCACCACCAAGGCGGTCATTCCTACCGATGAGGCAACGACCATATGCCAGTTCTTTGGAAGCCGCTCTTGGGAGACTATCAGAGAGGATATTGCGAACGCCCACGCCACGACGGCAATTGAACTGAAGCGTAATCCGTCGTCGCTGTAGTGATTGTCGTCCGAATATCCGAATAGGATGATCAGAGCGGACGCCGCCAAGATCGAGATCCCGCCTATTCCAATTGACGCGAATCTTCGACGCGCGCTGTAGTGTGGCATTGAGGCAATTGGCAATGCCGCAACAACAATAGGAGTGGCTAGCAAAGCCAGTATGAGCACTCTCCCCGTAAACGGTATGGCAAGAAATGGGACCAGGAATGAACCGACAGCGCCAACGGCCAGCGCGATGGGAATGGCCCAGAATAGTTCATCAAGTCTATGCTGGGATGCGATAAGCGCCGCCCCTGCCATGGAAATCGAAAGGGTCACGGCAGCCGCCCAAAACTCAAGGTCCATCAATAACAGACGTGTCTTCGCTTGGAATGAAAGGTCTGCCGGCTCGAAGCGGCCCACGGCGGTGTTGATCCATCTGCCGTCTGGTGTACCTATCACAACGCCCTGCAATCCAAGTGCAATGACGACGTTCTCTGCACGGTCGTCGTAGGCGATGCCCAACGGCTGAGTGGTAAGCTCCCGCGGATCCCCCAGATGCTCGGTTGAGACCTTCTGTACCCATAAGTTCCCAGCCTCTTCCAAGTGCCGTGTCGAGAAGACGAGGTGTTCTAGTCCGCCGTCGGTGTCTATCCTCAATATGTGAGGGCCGTCGAGTGCATAACGCCCCCTGGGGGTGTCTACACTTTGACCACCCCAAACGGCCTCCGCTGTCGGCACGTCAACTTGACTCCATGTGAGCCCACCATCGACGCTGTGATAGGTGATGTAATCGGCGTAGGCGAGCACATTTCCATTCTCCGCGATTCCAACGAGTTGCACGCCGGAAAGAGCCTCTTGCGGCGTGCTCGCCACGCTCGCCAGCGCCGCCACACCCGCCACCAACACCGCCCACCGCAGCCGCATCGCACCCGCCGCCGGCACTTCCCGCCGCCACACCCACAGCGCCGCGCCCCACGCCAGCGGTATCACCAGCGAGTCCGTCGCGTCCCGCGGAGACCCGGCGGCGCCGCCCGCCAGCGCGATGCCGCGCATGATCCAGTCGTGCACCGGGTCGAACGTGTTGAACGCTGCGTAGAGGATCGGCAGTCCGACGTAGGCGGCGAGGAACGCCAGCCGTTGGGCGTGCAGGTTGCCGCGCGCGGCGAACGAGAGCAGGAACGCCAGAAGGGGCAGCGCGAAGATGAGCCACGCCAGGTCGCTGAGCTTGCCGGTGACCCACGCGTCGGGCCACAGCGCCTTGAACAGCAGGTCGTTCAGCAGCAGCACGCCCAGCGCCGCGACCGTCGCGGGGTGCGTAAGCGCGGACTCGGCGCGGCGGCGGAAGTCACCAACGGCAGCCCAGGTCGGCCAGCGCGGATGGCGCGGTTTGAAAAGAGGTCTCATTGGCGGATTCTAGTTGCGGTTGCGGGAGATGGCAAGGACACAGACCAACTCACCCCCCTGACATTCCCCGGAAGCCCCAACACACGCCCGCCCAAACCCCGGCACCCCGAAAATTCCGTCACTTTCCCGCGCCACCCGTTCCCAGCCGTGTCTCACCCATTCTCATCCACATCCCACCGGTTCCCATTCGTGCGCCATTTCTCCCCACGATTTCGCCGAAATCCCGCAAATTCGCCAACGGTATTGAAAGGCGCGTACATACGTGCTATTCTCCCACACGATAGGGGCGGGTTTCAAACCCGCCTGCGTGAGGGACCGACCCGCCCCGGGCCCTTTCGAAGTCCCTTCCCCCTCGCAGGGGGAAGGCTAGGATGGGAGGTGACAGGTAGGGGCGTCCCTCGTGGGCACACCTGCATTGGTCATTCCCGCGAAAGCGGGAATCCAGGGGGGGGGGTGTCCTCTTCTGCCCTGCGGTGGGACGCTTATGCCCTGAATTGACCACTCCGGCAGGACAGAACTGAGCAGTACTGCCGGCGCACTCAGCTACGAAACCAACAGAATGGCGCAGAATTGAGCAGATTTCGCCTCCCCGCTTTCGCGGCGATGACGATGGAAGGGGCAGCGATGGCGGTACGGGCGGCGCTCGCGGCCCCGCCGGTTGGATTCGGGCGCGCTTTGTACTATTATCTGTCTCAACTACAATGGAGGTCTGACCGACATGGTGAAACAGGGCGTGATACCCGACGAACTTACCAAGCCCTTCTGGGACGCGGCCAACGAGCACCGCCTGGTCATCCAGAACTGCAGCGCGTGCGACCGCCTGCAGAATCCGCCGCTGGAGTCGTGCTCCGCGTGCGGCCTGGCCGACGGACTGGAGTGGAAGCAGGTGAGCGGCAAAGCCACCATCTACAACTACTGCGTCGTCTACGACTGCCCGATCGCCTCGCTGCAGGAGGACCAGCCCTTCAACCTGGCCGTGGTCATGCTCGACGAGGATCAGGGCATCCAGATGTACTCCCACCTGCCGGGAGTCCCGATAGACGAAGTGCCGGTGGGCGCCGCCGTCGAGGTGATATTCGAGGAGACCGCCAACGGCCAGCTCGTCCCGGAGTGGAAGGTGGCCGGCTAGGGGCATCCCTGCAGTCCCTTCCCCCTCGCAGGGGGAAGGTTAGGATGGGGGTGACGACGATGTCCTCCTCTCCCTTGATGGGAGAGGATTGAGGTGAGGGTGAAAGCGACGCACAACTTTAGGGGGCAACTGAAATGACTACTCAATACGCGCCGGAATCGATGTACAGGTCCGTCGAGGGACTGGGCGTCTGGGAGCACAGGGGCAAGGTCGCCGCGGTCGGCATCGGCCACTCGCCCACCGCGCGCCGCTGGGACGGCAAGGCGGACACCACCGTGGGCGCGGGCGCCATCCTGTCGATGCGCCGCGCGATGGCGGACGCGGGCGTCGACCCCGCCGACGTGGACGGCCTGGTGATCGTGCCGGTCACCACCACCGGCGCCCACTGGCCGGAGGACACGCCCATCCCGCAGGACGTGATCGGCGCCTACAACCAGACCGACGACCCGCTGGACGGACTCGGCCAGCTCAGCGCGGACTGGCTCGAGATCAACATGCCCGAGCTGACCAACGTGAAGTACAAGGTGCACGCGCCCGGCTGCATGTCCGCGGCGCTCACCGTCGCGGCGCAGGCCATCGGCGACGGGCTCGCCAAGACGTGCTTGGTGGTCAAGGGCTGGCACAACCTGGAGGGCCGCTACAACCACGGCGGCATCAGCGGGGCGAGCGAAGTGCCCGGGTCCTTCGCCATCGGGGCCGGACGCTCCATCTGGGGGCCGCCCGGCTGCTACGGCACGGCGCTGCAGTTCGCCGAGTACTGCCGCAAGTACGGCAAGCACCACGACATGCTGGCGCCGTTCATGGAGAACTCGCGCCGCAACGGGCTGATGTTCCCCGAGGGCTACTGGGCGCAGCACCGGCCGGAGCCGCTGCCGCCCGAGGACTACCTGAGCGCGCGCTGGATCGCCAAGCCCGCCAACCTGTTCGACAACGACATACCGATCATGTGCACGGCGGCGTACCTGTTCACCACCGCCGAGCGCGCCCAGGACATGCGGCAGAAGCCGGTGTACATACTCGGCCACGCATCCAGCCGCGGCGCCACGCGCAGCCTCACGCCCACGCTGGCCGAGGTCGAGGCGGAGTGCGCCAGCACGGGCAGGAAGATCCTGGAGGCCGCCGGCATCACCGCGGACGACCTGTCGTTCGAGAACATGTACGACGGCTTTGTGCAGTTCCACCAGTTCCACATCGAGGGAATCGGCTACCGCGGCATGAAGCAGGGCGACGCGCTGGACTTCTACCAGGGCGACATCAGCATCGAGGGGCCGGATCCCATCATGCCCAGCGGCGGCAACATCGGCGGCGGTCGCAGCCGCTTCTGGATGCACACCGACAGCATCCAGCAGATCCAGCAGCGCGCCGGCGCCCGCCAGGTAACCGGCGTGAAGCCCGAGGTCGCCGTCTCCGGCGGCCCCATGCCCTTCGGCGGCAACTTCACCGTCTGGAGCGCAACCCCGGACTAAATGCCGTCACCGCGAGTGAGCCTTCCCAGTTGTCCCCTCCCCCTCAATGGGGGTGAACCTTCCCAATAGTCCCTTCCCCCTTTATGGGGGAAGGTTAGGATGGGGGTGACGACTTGGGAAGAGGGAAAGTAAAGCGAGGAACAACAACGCTTGATACTCATAAGCTATGACATCGACGGAACACTGGAGGTGGGCGACCCGCCCGGGCCGCTCACCATGGAGATGGTGCGAATCACCAAGCAGAAGGGCTTCCTGATAGGAAGCTGCTCGGACCGGCCTCCCAGCAGGCAGCGCGCCATGTGGGAGGAGTACGAGATAGAGGCGGACTTCGTTTCGCCCAAGCACATGCTCGCCGAGGTCAAGACCAAGTTCAAGGCGGACGCCTACGTCCACATCGGCGACCGGGAGGACCTGGACCGGCAGATGGCGCTGAAGGCGGGGTTCGACTTCCTCTGGCCCGACGAGGCAGCCGCGAAGGACTGGTTCGTGGCGTAGCGCGTCCCTCGGTCTATCCTTGCTCAGACGCCTGGCCATCGAAGGCGGCCAACAGCATCCGGTCGAAAGTCTTAATCTGAGTTACCCCACGCCGTTGGCAGCTCGCGAGGTGGCAAAGGTCTCGCGCTCTCAGAGTCGGATGTTGCTCGTACAGTTGCAGCGCGAGCAATACGTCCTCCTCTTCAAGCGGCCATACTTCGAAGTCATGCGTCGTCAGGAGGGTCAGTGCCGCCTTCAAGTCGTCGAGCCTTTGGACAGGCAACAGCGTGTGTATCAACTCCTGAAGTACCTCTGCCGACGTGCTGAGAGGCGAGCGTTCCAGGCTGGATTGGCGGAAGAAATCGCGGGCGGGCTCCTGAAGTTGATGAGGCCGTCCGACCGCGTACATGAAGACGTTGGTATCTACGAAAATCACGTGATGATTATGCCCTGCGACTTAGACGCCTCCATCACGCGCAAGTGCTCTTCCCAGTCCAGTTCGGGCTCGGGGTTCGGTCCGTGCCTGGCGTCGCACTTTCGGAAGAACTCGTCGAACTCTTCCACCGTCCAGTAGCGTTTGGCGTTCGGGGGACGTTCGGCTTCCTCATGCTCTTTGAGCTTGTCGTGCGCGGCCTCCCTTAGCCATGCGCCGAGCGACTTACCCTCCTTGCGGGCTTGTCGCCCGAATCGAACACGCTCGTCTTCTGACACCGACAATTGGACTCTTGGCATTCTCTACCCACCGTGATCTCTGAAGTGTCAACTCAAAATACACACCATAGCCTAACCATGTCAACGCGGAGTAGGAGACACCTTCCACACAAGGGGCGGCTCTCGAACCGACCCCTAACGCTCCGCTGCCGGCGCGCCTTCCGTCTCGGTTCGGCCCGACGCCCGGTTGTACTGCCGGATCACGCGGCGCGACACGCGCAGGCCGTTGAGCGCCAGCACCGAGCCGCCTATCGCTATCGCGACCGGGGCGCTGAGCAGGGCGGCTATGCTGCCGGTGTAGAAGCCGGAGAATCCGGTCATGCCCCAAGTGAACGACTGTATGCTCATCACGCGGCCCCGCATGTCGTGAGGCACGGCGCTCTGCAGAATCGTTATGAGTGTCGTCTCGTACAGCACCCCCGAGCCGTAGGCCCCCACGAGCAACACGAGCGAGAGCGGCAGCCAGGGCGACGCCGCGAACAGCACCAGGCAAGCGCCGAAGCCCATGTAACCGAATACGAGCAGCCGTCCCCCGTTGCGCCCCTCGCCGAGCGCCGAGAGCGTGAGCGACGATATGAGCGCGCCCGCGCTGCCCGCCGAGAACATGTAGCCCAGCCCGGTCGGGCCCACGTCCAGCACCTTGCCCGCCATCACCGGCATCATGGTCTCGTGCGACCAGCCGAACACCTCGGACGACAGCATCATCAGGATGAGCAGGCGTATCTGGGGCGTGCCCAGCGTGTAGCGGACGCCCTCCTTGAGGTCCGCGAGCGGAGAGGTGTCGCGTTTTTCGCCCGACGCCCCAAAGCCGCGCAGAAACACCATGAGGACGCCGGACATAACAAGCGCGACGACCATGACGACGTATATCCAGCCGATGCCGAACGAGTCCACGACCGGACCGGCGACCAGCGGCACGGTTATGCCGGCGGTGGTCATGGCCGCGAAGTTGGCCGCGTTGGCCTTGAGCAGGTTCTCGCGGCCTGCTACGTCGAGCACCAGCGTCATGCGCGCCGGCAGCTTGACGGCCATCAGCATGCCGTCCGCGAGCGCGGTCGCCAGGATGTGCCAGAGCTCGATGCGGTCGGTGAACACCAGCAGCGCGACACCGGCGAACACGGCCGCCTGGACCGTCTGCGACACGATGAACAGCGCGCGGCGATCCAGTCGGTCGGCCATCACGCCGGCGAAACCGGAGCACAGCATCATGCCCAGCCCCGCCATGCCGGCCGTGGCGCCCACCCAAAACGCGGAGTCGGTTACCAGCAGGGCCAGCCAGCCGTGCGCCAGGATGTACAGCGTGATGCCGACGTCGCTGAACAGGCCAGCAATCAACAGCAGGCGGAACTTGGGATTGCGAACGAGAAGAATCATGTCAGGCGTCGCAAAGCGTCAGGTGCAAGAGTGACAGGGGCGGGTCTTAAGACCCACCCCCGAAGAAAGTGCCAGTTGGACAAGGCTAGAAACCTCGGAGCGGGGAATCCCGCGCCGCGCCTAGTCCTTGGCGTATTCTCGGAAGACCGATTCCACCACGTCCAGCGTGTAGTCGATGTCCTCGGCGGTGATGCCGTAGTGGGTAACGAACCTCCACCGGCGCGCGGGAGATCCGCCTTTCACGCCGCGGTCATTGATCCTGCGGGCCAGCTCCGCGGGGTCGCCGCGCTCGACCTCGAAGAAGACGAGGTTCGTGGGAAGTGCGTCGAGGTCGATGGAGATGCCGGGCACCTGGGCGAGCCCCTGCGCCAGCCTGCGCGCGTTGGCGTGGTCTTCGGCCATGCGCTCGACCATGCTGTCCAGGGCAACGATGCCCGCGGCGGCTATGACGCCGACCTGCCTCATGCTGCCTCCCACCATCTTGCGCCACCTGCGCGCCCGCTCGATGAACTCGTTGCTGCCGCACACCACCGAGCCGATGGGAACGCTCAGTCCCTTCGACAGGCAGAAGGTCACGCTGTCGGCGTCCTTGACGAGCTCGGCCACGGGAGTCTCCAGGCTGACGGCGGCGTTGAAGATGCGCGCGCCGTCTATGTGCAGTGGAATATCGTTGCGATGAGCGACCTCCGCGATGGTTCGAGTGTCCTCGGGCGTCAGCGTCGCGCCGCCGCAGGCGTTGTGGGTGTTCTCGAGCGCGATCATCGCGGTGCGCGGAAAGTGGACGTCGTTGGGGCGTATCGCCGCCTCCACCTCGTCGGGGTCGAGCATACCGCGGTTGTCGTTAGGTATGGTGTGGAAGGAGATGCCTCCCAGCGCCGACGCGCCTCCCGCCTCGCTGCGGAAGATATGGGACTTGTCTCCCAGTATGATGTCGTCGCCGCGCTGCGCGTGCGTGAGAGTCGACACGAGGTTGCCCATGGTGCCGCTCGCCACGAACATGCCGGCCTCCTTGCCCAGGCGCTCCGCGGCCATCGCTTCCAAGCGATTCAGCGTGGGGTCTTCGCCGTATACGTCGTCGCCGACCTCGGCCTCGGCCATGGCCCGGCGCATCTCCGGCGTGGGATGGGTTACGGTGTCGCTGCGCAGGTCTACGATTCGCAAGGTTCCTCCTTAGGGCGGGGCCGTGGTTGGGGCTCGCTCGCGCGGGCTTAGAGGCTGGAATGATTCTAGCACACTGCTTGCCAAACGCCATAGCGTCTCATAACATGCGGGGCGAGTCCCAGCTATGCCAGATTCACCAACGACACCACAATCGCAGCAAGTGACGTTCGACGGCTCCGGCGTGACACTGGAAGGTGTGTTGCACCTGCCAGACGACGAGCGGGAGAAGCTTCCTGCCGTCGCTCTGTGCCATCCGCACCCTCGCTATGGCGGCAATATGCACAACGGCGTCGTCACGGCGATGGCGGCGGGACTGCTCGCCTCCGGTGTGGCGGTGCTGCGCTTCAACTTCCGCGGCGTCGGTGCGAGCGGGGGTTCGTTCTCTCAGGGCGTGGGCGAAGTGGACGACGCACTGGCCGCGGTGGACTACCTCGCCCTGCACGACCGCGTCGAGACGACCCGTGTGGGCGTGGCGGGCTACTCGTTCGGCGCGTGGATCGCCCTGGAGGCCAGCAGGTTGAGCGGTACTATCCAGGCTGTGGCGTCGATAGCCTGCCCGATGGGGGCATACACGGCGATCGGCGTGGACGAGCTGCTACAGCCCAAGTTGCTCGTGTGCGGCGAGTTCGACCACGACTTTCCGGTGGAGCACTTCCGCTTTCTGTCGAGAAGGTTCATGGAGCCGAAGGATGTGCACGTGCAGTACGGCGCGGACCACTTCTTCGGCGGCCACGAGACGGATATCGGCGACCTCACCGCCGCGTTCATGGCGCGATGGCTGGGCGACCGCGCCCCGGGCGATGTGGGCGGCTTCTAGCCACGGAGACGATGGGCGAATGCGTCAGACCGCGATAGGATTCCGCAGCCAGGGTCTCACCCTGGAGGGCGTGCTGACGTCGCCACAGGGTATAGAGGGGGACCTGCCCACGCTGGTGGTGTGCCATCCCCACCCCGTGCTCGGCGGCGATATGGAGAACGCGGTGGTGATGGCGATCTGCCGCGCCGCCGACAGCCTGGGGCTGGCGACGCTGCGCTTCAACTTTCGCGGCGTGGGAGACAGCGAGGGCGAGTTCAGCAACGGCAAGGGCGAGCAGCGCGACCTCGAGTCGGCGCTGAAAGTCGCCCGAAAGTGGCCCGGCCTCGACGGAAAGCGTATCGCCGTCGCTGGCTACTCATTCGGCGCGTCCGTCGTGCTGGGCGGGCTGCGGCGTTGCCGCCCTGCGCTCTGCCTGGCGTTCGTCGCGCCACCCATCGCCGCCGTCACGGAATCGCGCATTGCGTCGGACAAGCGGCCCAAGCTGTTCGCCACCGGCCAGGACGACCGCATATCGCCTCCAGTGGCCTTGCAGGGCGCCCTGGATGACATGCGGCAGCCGGTGCGGTTCGCGGAGATCGCGGGCGCGGCCCACAACATGCTGGGCTGCGAGCGCGAGGTAGGCGAGGTGGTGGCAGCGTTCGTGGCGGAAGAACTGGGGATAGCGGCGAACTAAGACGAAATCAAGAAAACAGGAGCGACGATTGACCGACCAGAGAGATTTCAGAAAAGAGCGCGACTCCATGGGCGAGTTCGACGTGCCAGTGGACGCCTACTATGGCGCTAACACCATGCGCGCGGTGCTCAACTTCCCCATCAGCGACCTGCGGTTTCCGCGGTCGTTCATCCGGGCGGTGGCCCAGATCAAGCTCGCCGCGGCGCAGGTGAACCGCGAACTGGACCTGCTTGACGGTGGCCTGGCCGACGCCATCGCCAGCGCGGCGCAGGAGGTGGCGGACGGCGGTTTGGATGACCAGTTCGTGGTGGACATCTTCCAGACCGGCTCCGGCACGTCCACCAACATGAACGCCAACGAGGTCATCTCCAACCGAGCCATCGAGCTGCTCGGCGGCGAGATAGGCTCGCGCACCCCCGTCCATCCCAACGACCACGTGAACATAGGCCAGTCGTCCAACGACGTCATCCCCACGGCCATACACATATCGGCGCTCAAGGCCATCGAGGACGACCTCGCGCCGGCCATCGCCAAGCTCCAGCGCGAGTTCGAGCGCAAGGCAGACGAGTTCATGCCCATCATCAAGACGGGCAGGACGCACCTGCAGGACGCGACGCCGGTGCGGCTGGGCCAGGAGTTCCAGGGCTACGCGGCCCAGATGGAGCGCTCGCTGCGACGGCTGGACCACGCGCGGGCGGAGCTTTCCGAGGTCGCTCTCGGCGGAACCGCCGTGGGCACCGGCATCAACACCCATCCCGAGTTCGCGGCACGCGTGTGCGAGAAACTCTCCGAGATGCTGGGCGTAACCGTGACGGAGACCGACGCAGACGGTCACTTCCAGGCGCAGAGCACCCTGGACGGCGTGGTTGCGGCGAGCGGCGCGCTGAAGACGATTGCCGTGAGCCTGATGAAGATCTGCAACGACATTCGCTGGCTGGGCTCCGGTCCGCGCGCCGGCATCGGGGAGATCGACCTGCCCGAAGTCCAGCCGGGCAGCTCCATCATGCCCGGCAAGGTCAACCCGGTTATACCCGAATCCGTGTGCCAGGTCGCCGCCCAGGTGATAGGCAACGACGCGGCCATAGCGGTGGCCGGGCAGTCGGGCAACTTCGAGATCAACGTGATGATGCCGGTCGCCGCGTACAACCTGTTGCAGTCGATTGACCTGCTGGCGTCGGCGGCCGACAACCTGGCCGAGCAGTGCGTAAGCGGCCTTAAGGCGACGCAGCGCGGGCCGGAGATGGTCGAGCGCGGTCTCGCCATCGTCACCTCGCTGGTGCCGCACGTTGGCTACGACGCGTCTGCCTCGATTGCCAAGGAAGCGCAGGCGACGGGTCGGACGGTGAAAGAAGTCGCACTAGAGGCGACGAGCTTCAGCGGAGAGGAACTCGACGATATTCTCGATCCCAGTTCGATGACCGAGCCGGGTCTCGGCGCGGGCGTGTCAGTGGGCTAGCTGCCCCCGCACGTAGGCGACTTCGTCCTCGCGCGTGACGACCTCGCCGTCCAGGCGCGCGCGTCTGAGCGCACGCAGCAGCTTTCCTACTGCCGGCCCTTTTTCCACGCCCAGCGCCAGCAGATCGTGGCCGTCCAGCAGCGGGCGGATGTGGCGCAGGTCGTCGAGGTAGCGGCGCACCCAGGCCGCCGCCGCATCGCCGGCCGTTAAGGCGCTGGCGCGCAGGGCGTGCTCGTCGTAGGCGCTCAGCAGGTCGTCCGCCTCACTGGGCCGCACGTCCGCGCTCGCCAGTCGCACAGCGGCGTCCCGCAATGCGATTGTGTCTCGCGCTACCCGCGCCCAGTCCGTGCCCATGTTCAGCCTGCGTGTTAGCGCGGCGGTCGCCTCCGCAGGCAGCGACGACACCAGCAGCGCCAGCAGAACCGGCCTGGCGGCCGGCTCGTGCCCGCCTGCCAGCGCGTCGATGTGTGCAAGTGTCGCGTAGTCAGGGTTCAGCGCGTGGTGGATAGAGCGTAGCGCGCCTGAGTCGCGCATCAGCCGCAGTATGGATGCGGCGCGCGGCTCGTCGAATACGCGCTCCAGCTCGTGGCGTAGCCGGTCGCCCGAGATCGTGTCCAGGTGGCGCAGGTCGCGCTCCAGGGCCTGCCGGGTCTCCGGCTCGATGCGGAAGTCGTAGCGGCCCGCGTACCGGAATGCTCGCACGATGCGAGTCGCGTCGTCGCGGAAGCTGCCGTCGTGCAGCGCGCCGACCAGCCCGTTCCGCAGATCCTCGACGCCACCGAACTCATCCAGAAACTCGCCCCACGAATCGACGCGCAACTCGACGGCCATCGCGTTGATTGTGAAGTCGCGCCTTGCCAAGTCGTCGCGTATGCCGCCGGGGCTTACGGTCGGCAGCGCGCCCGGATGTGCGTAGGTCTCCGTGCGCGCCATGGCGAGGTCGAACACCACACCGCCCGCCCTGATCTTGTGCGTGCCGAACTGGGACGACGCGACGACCTCGCCGCCGAGCGCCGTGGCCAGGTCGCGCCCGTAACCGGGGTCTTTAGAGGAGCTCACCAAGTCGACGTCGGCGACGGGTCGGCCCAGCAGCGCGTCCCGCACCGCGCCGCCTACCAGGTACAGAGGCACGCCGCGCCGCGCCGACTCCTCTGCGGCTCTTATCAGAAGCTCCCTCTGCTCCGGCGCGAGGGCCGAATCAAGCAACTCGGCAACGTCAGGCAATGCAGGTCTCTCCTTGGTGCGGTAGCGCGATTATAGCACCCGCGCCCTCGGTGGTTGCGCCCCGTGGGATGGTGTACCATATGCCCGGCCCGGCTGCCCGCCGCGCCTATCCCTGGTGGAGGCCCCCCAACCGATGACCGACGCCGGAAGCCCGATCACCACCGACGACCCTGTCGCCGCCGGGCGCGACTGGTTCGCCGAATTGGGCCGTTGCTGCGCCGCCGTGGACTACGACGCGGCGGAGGCCATCTTCGCGCCGGACGTGGTTTCCTTCGGGACGAGAGCCGACGTCGTGTCCGGGCTTGGTCCGCTGCGGCGCAACCAGTGGGAGGGCATCTGGCCGAACATAGCCGACTTCCGGATCGACCTCGACAGCGTGCGGTCGGGCGGCGGCGAGCGGCAAGCCTGGGGCGTCGCCACCTGGACGTCCACCGGCTTCCACGAGGACGGAGAGGCGTTCCACAGGCCGGGCAGGGCGACCGTCACGCTGGAGCGGCGCGACGGCGTCTGGCTGGCGACCCACACCCACTTCTCGCTCAACCCCGGCACTCCGCCCAGGACGTTTGGGCGGATGCAGTGACAAGCTCGCCGAACTGGGAAGTGCGGACTCCCTTTTCGGCCTGGAATCCAATACTCTGAGAGGTACGCAGATGACGACCGCATACGAAGGTTCAGTCCAGCGATACGAGTCGATAGCCGAACGAAACGTGATGATGCGGACGAGCGACGGCGTTGCGCTCGCCGCCGACGTCTACTATCCCGCGCTGGAGGGACGCAGGGCTGAAGGCGCCTTCCCGGTCGTTCTGGAGCGCACGCCCTACGGCAAGTCCGCGCCGCGCCAGGCCAACAAGGGCCACTACTTCGCGCGCCGCGGCTACGTGTGCGTGATCCAGGACGTGAGAGGCCGCTTCGACTCGGAGGGCGAGTTCTACGCCTTCGCCAAGGAGGCGCCGGACGGCTACGACTGCGTGGAGTGGATAGCGTCCCAGCCCTGGAGCGACGGCAAGATCGGCACGATGGGCGACTCTTACGCGGGCAGCGACCAGGCCGCGCTCGCAACGATGGACCCGCCGCACCTTTCCGCGATGGTCGTGGCGGTGGGGGCGTCCAACTACTACCACAGCTCCATGCGGCAGAACGGTGCTCTGGAGCAGCGATTCTTCATCTACGCCTTCCGCATGGCTGTCACGAGCCGGGAGGCTGACGCCGACCCGTCGCTCAAGGCGGCGCTCATTCGCGAGTACACGCAGCGGCTACCCGACCACGTGAGGAGTTTCCCGCTGAAGGAGGGCACGACCATCCTGAGGCGGCTGCCGTCCTACGAGCGGTGGGCCATAGACCTGGTGACGCACGGCGAATACTCCGACTACTGGCGGCAGCGCGGCTACGCGCCGGACGAGTACTACGAGGAGCACGCCGACGTGCCCACGCTGTACTTGGGCGGCTGGTACGACTCCTACGCCCGCAATACCTGCGCAAGCTACGCCGCGCTGAGCAAGATGAAGAAGTCGCAGCAACACCTGCTGATGGGACCGTGGACGCACGGGCAGTACGAGGTAACTCACTCCGGAGACCTCGACTTCGGGCCGGACGCGCAGATCCACTACAACGACCTCCGGCTGTCCTTCTTCGACCACCACCTGAAGGGCCTCCAGTCGGCAGCGGCGGACTGGGCGCCGGTGCGCATCTTCACCATGGGCACCGGCGACGGCGCGCGGAACATCCTGGGCGCGCCGGGCGCGAACGAGGAGTACGCGGGGCTGATAAGCCACGGCGGGTACTGGCGGGACGAGGCCGACTGGCCGGTGCCCGACACCAGCTTCACGCCATACTACCTGGGCGTGGGCGGCGGCCTCTCGCTCGACCGGCCCTCGGACGCGGACACAGCGCCCAGCCGGTACACGTTCGACCCGTCGGATCCTGTGCCCACCATAGGCGGCGGCATATCGGCAGCGGAGACCATCATGCGAGCGGGAGCGTTCGACCAGCGCGGCCGCCCCGACTTCTTCGGCTGCGACGACACGCTGCCGCTGAACGCGCGCCACGACGTGCTAACGTTCCAGACGGAGCCGCTGGAGCGTCCGGTGGAGGTCACCGGCCCCATCGAGGTGCGGCTCTGGGTGTCTTCGTCCGCGCCGGACACCGACTTCACGGCGAAGCTGCTGGACGTGTACCCGCCAAGCGCCGAGCACCCCGACGGGCTGGCCATCAACCTGACGGACTCGATCATCCGTGCGCGCTACCGGAACGGCTGGGAGACGCCGGAGCTGATGGAGCCGGGCGAGGCGTACGAACTGGTCTTCCAGCTCTACCCCACATCCAACGTGTTCAAGGCGGGACACCGCATCCGCCTGGACGTGAGCAGCAGCAACTGGCCGCGCTTCGACGCGAACCCGAACACGGGCGGCCCGCTCGGCCTGGAGCAGCGCAGTGTGGTGGCGCACCAAGCGGTGTACCACGACGCCGGGCGCGCTTCGTGCGTTGTGCTGCCCATCGGCAGGGAGGGGTAGGCTTGAGAGGTCCCGATTGTTGACTGTCTCACGGGTCAAAACCTATACTGTTGCGCACCTAAACGGAGGTTTCGAGGAATGAGGCTTACGTGCCTTCAAGAGAATCTCAGCCGGGGGCTTGGCGTCGTGGGCAGGGCCGTCGCCACCCGCACCACATTGCCGATCACCCAGCACGTGCTCCTGTCCACGGACAGGTCCAGGCTCAAGCTGTCTGCCACCAATCTGCAGATAGCCATCAGCACGTGGGTGGGCGCTCAGGTTGAGGACGAAGGGGCCATCACTATTCCGGCCCGCCTCCTGACCGACTTCGTTAACTCCCTTCCCAACGAGCGCGTCGACGTGGACGCGATAGAGCAACCCAAGGGCCTGAGCTTCAAGTGCGCACGATTCGAGGCCAACATCAACGGCACGGACGCCGAGGACTTCCCGCCCATCCCCTCCGTGGAGGACGGCGTGGTGTGCAGGATCGACGCGGATGTGCTGCGAAAGGCCATCAGCCACGTGGAGTTCGCTGCGGCGACGGAGGATTCCCGCCCCGTGCTCACAGGCATCAAGGTCGAGGCCTCAGGAGACGGCTTCACTTTCGCCGCCGCGGACGGCTTCCGGCTCGCGGTGTACAAGGGCAAGCTGGCAGAGCCCCTGGACGGCGAGCTCGATTTCATCGTTCCGAGCAGGGCTATGCAGGAGGTCAGCAGGCTCATCGGTAGCCAGCAGGAGCAGGTCGAGTTCACCGTCACTACCGCGAGGAGCCAGGCGCTGTTCAAGCTCGAGAACGTGGAGCTGACATCGCAGCTCATCCAGGGCACTTTCCCCAACTACGGTCAGCTCATTCCCGAAAGCTGGGGTACCCGCGTGGTGGTGGACCTGAACCAGTTCTCACAGGCCACCAAGTCCACGTCCATCTTCGCCAGGGACGGCAGCGGCATCGTGAGGCTTCAGATTTCGGAGCCTTCCGAGGAATCGGGCGCGGGCCGCATGTCCATCTCCTCCAGGGCGGAGGAGCTAGGCGAGAACCAGGGCGAGATCGACGGCGAGGTCGAGGGCGACGAGGCCAAGATCGCCTTCAACAGCAAGTACCTCGTCGACGTTCTGGACGTGCTTCAGGGTAGCAAAGTGGCGCTCGAGACCACCACGCCGTCCAGTCCCGGCGTCATCCGACCCGTCGGAGTGGAGGATGCACCAGAGTCCGCCGACGACTACGTGCACGTGGTGATGCCGATGTTCGTCCAGTGGTAGCCGGCTAGCCCACCCACGCTACACAAAGCGAAACGCCCCGTGCCGAATGGCCGGGGCGTCTGTGTGTTCGGAGTGGTGCCCAGGAAGGGATTCGAACCCCCACCCCCTGTAAAGGGAAGCGGATTTTAAGTCCGCCGCGTCTTCCATTCCGCCACCTGGGCCTGACGGCGCCTTCGCCTCTGTGGGCCGCGGGCGCTGTTTGTAGGCGAGCCTCTAGTTGAGGAAAATCGGTGCGAACACCAGCGCGACTATGGACATTAACTTGATTAGAATGTTCAGGGCCGGCCCGGAGGTGTCCTTGAAGGGGTCGCCCACGGTGTCGCCGACCACCGCCGCGGCGTGAGCGTCGGAGCCTTTGCCCCCCAGGTTGCCGGCCTCGATGTACTTCTTGGCGTTGTCCCACGCACCGCCCGCGTTGGCCATCATGATGGCAAGCAAGAAGCCGGTCGCGATCGCGCCGATGAGCATTCCGCCCAGCGCCTCCGCGCCGAGGATGACGCCCACAACGATGGGCGCGATAATCGCCAGGAGCCCGGGGAGCACCATCTCCCGCATCGCGCCCCTGGTGCTTATGTCCACCGCTCGCGCGTAGTCGGCGTTCGCGGTGCCCTCCATCAGCCCGGCAATCTCCCGGAACTGGCGGCGGACCTCCTGCACCATAGCGTTGGCGGCGCGGCCCACAGCCTGCATGGTGAGCGCTGCGAACAGGAACGGCAGCATCGCGCCGACGATGAGACCCATCAACACGCTGATGTCCAGAAGATCGAACGAGTCGATGCCGGTGACCTGCGAGTAGGCCGCCATCAGCGCGAGGGCGGTGAGCACCGCCGAGCCTATGGCGAAGCCCTTGCCCGTGGCCGCCGTGGTGTTTCCGAGCGAGTCCAGCGCGTCCGTGCGCTCTCGCACCTCGGGATCGAGCCCCGCCTGCTCCGCGATGCCGCCCGCGTTGTCGGCCACAGGGCCGTAGGCGTCCGTCGCGAGCGTGATGCCGAGCGTGGACAGCATACCCACCGCGGCGAGCGCCACGCCGTAGGTGTCGGCCAGGGTGTAGGCCAGCCACATCGCCACGACAACGACAACGCCGGGCACCACGGTGCTCAGCATACCCAGTCCCAGGCCGCCGATGATGACGGTGGCGGGGCCGGTCTCGGCCTGCTTGGCGATGTCGCGGGTGAACCCGAATTCGTAGGAGGTGAAGGTCTCGGAGGCGGTGCCGATTATCTGGCCGGCCACCAGCCCAACCAGCACGACCCAGAACAGGTCGAAGCTCATGTCCAGCATGGTCAGGGCTATCGCCGTGCCGACGAGCACGAGCGCGCCGGACGTGAAGATGCCGGTGCGCAGCGCCCACAGCAGCCGGCCCATGCTGGCGCCCTCGCCCGTCCGCACCAGGAAGGTGCCGATGATCGAGGCGAATATGCCGATTGCCGCGATGAGCAGCGGCAACAGGAACAGGTCCGCGTCGAAGTCGGACGGCGCGGCCATGCCGAGCGCGGCCGCGCCCACGGCGGCGAGCGTGATGGTCGCGATGATCGAGCCGACGTAGGACTCGAACAGGTCGGCGCCCATGCCCGCAACGTCGCCCACGTTGTCGCCCACGTTGTCCGCAACGGTCGCGGGGTTGCGCGGGTCGTCCTCGGGGATGCCCTGCTCGATCTTGCCGACCAGGTCTGCGCCCACGTCCGCGGCCTTGGTGTAGATGCCGCCTCCAACCCTGGCGAACAGCGCGATGGACGACGCGCCGAATCCGAAGCCGGCGACGATGTTGGCGTCCTGGAATATCCAGTACGCGGCGGTGATGCCGATGAGGCCGATACCCACGACCGATATGCCCATTACGGCCCCGCTGTTGAAGGCGACCCTCAGCGCGGGATTCAGGCCGATCATGGCCTTCACGGTGGTGCGCGTGTTGGCTCGCACCGCGATGCTCATGCCAATGTAGCCGGCCAGGGCCGAGCCGATGGCGCCCGCAAGGTACGCGATAGCCGTGGACGGCAGGCCCGAAGATCCGCCGTCGTCGCGGCCCAGCACGTCGTAGTCGATGAAGATAGCGAGCACGATACATACGATGACCACGAAGATGGCCAGCACGGTGTACTCGCGCGTCAGGAACGCCTTCGCGCCCTCCTGGATGGCCTTGCCAATGAATCGCACCGTCTCGTCGCCCTCGTCCTGGCGCAGGATGTTGAGCGTCAGCAGCAGCGCGAATATCAGCGCGACAACTCCCGCGGCGATCGCGAGGTAGAGAATGATCAAGGCCGGCCTCCACAAAAAATCTCCCCTGTGTTCGGGAAGACAGGGGGTCAAGCGTGCTCAGGCGCCGCTCCGCAAAAAAGCTAACATAGCGGCAAACGCGAGGTCAAGCGAGAGGAGCACTCAGGGCGCGTTCCGGGCGGCCGCAGTATCGACCGACTGGCGAGCAAGGTTCGGCCGATCTTTACACTTCACCGCACGCGCAAGACAGCGTAACATAGCGACGGAAGCGGGTGGCGAGGGACTCGGGCCGAGATTCCCGTCCCGCAGTAGAGGCTTGGAGCGTGGCAATTGACGGAGCGAGAGCGGTCGCATTCGGGGCAACATAGCGCAGGCGGCCAGGCCTGGGTGAGATGGCGGCGGGTGGGCCTCGTCGCCGTCGCTATGGTGGTGGTGCTGGGTCTGCTGTACATCGCGCGCGGCGCGCTGTTCCCGTTCATCATCAGCATAGTGCTGGCACAACTTCTCTATCCGTCGGTCGTGTTCCTTGAGGATCGGATGCCGGGCCGCCGTCGCTGGCCCGGGGCAGCCCGTATCGTCTCGATCCTGTCGATCTACCTCGCGTTCGTGGGAATAGTCGCCGGGATCCTGTATCTGACGATACCGCCGCTGTTCCACGAAGCCCAGGAACTGGCAAGGACCCTCCCAGACCTCTACGAACGTTCCAGGGCAACCGTGGAGAGCTGGTCGCATGAGTTCACCGAGCGAATTCCACCTGAGCTACGAGCTCGAGTCGAGGAGGCCGTCGCCGGTGGTGGAGACGTGCTGGCGGACGCCGCGCTCGGCATCCTCGGACGAACTATCAGCGGCGTGTCCAACGCGATTACGCTCGTTATCGGGTTGGCAGTGGTGCCGTTCTTCCTCTTCTACCTGCTCAAGGACCGCGAGCAGGTGGTCGGCGGCCTGTACACGATGCTGCCCCCAACCGGGCGCAGGCACACCAGGAACGTAGTCCTCATCCTCAACGAGGTCGTGGGGTCTTACGTGCGCGCCCAGCTACTGAGCGCCACCATCGTCGGAGTGCTGGTGTTCGTGGGGCTGACTATCCTGGGCATCGAGTTCGCCGCGGTGCTGGGGCTGGCCGCCGGGCTGTTCGGCCTGATACCGATAATCGGCCCTGTGCTCGGAGCCGTGCCCGGTCTGCTCGTCGCCCTTGCGAGCTCGCCCGAGAAGATCATCTGGGTCGCACTGGTCTACCTGGCGGTCCAGTTGGTAGAGAACAACCTGATAGCGCCCCGCGTCCAGGGAAGAGCCGTGCGCCTCAATCCCGCCATCATCATGGCCACGCTGGTGCTGGCGAGCGAGGTCGCGGGACTGTGGGGCGTAATCGTGGCGGTTCCCCTGGTCGCCGCCACGCGGGACGTGTTCGTCTATTTCTATAACGAGTGGGGCGGCGTTGACGGCGACGAGCTGGCAGAAGGCCACGCGGAGCCTGACAGCTCGGATGCAGACCAGGCTCCGCAAGAAGAGGCGTAGCAAGGGTCGCCCGGCAAGGCGCGTCGCTTACGAGCCTTTACCGGGCGGAACAATGCCGCGAGTGTGGCCTACAACGTGCGGAACACCCCGACGACCCGGCCGCGCACCGCAACCTGGTCCGCCGGCAGCTCGATTGGGGCCATCGTCTCGTTCTCGGGCTGGAGCCTGACGGTGTCGCCTTGCAGGAAGAAACGCTTCAGCGTTACCTCCTCGTCGTTCAGGAGCCACGCGGCCACCATGTCGCCGTTTTCCGGCTGCGCAACCGGCTCGAGCAGCACCAGGTCGCCGTCCGCGACGAAGGCGTCGATCATCGAAGTGCCCTTAACGCGCAGGGCGTATACGTCCGACCTGCCGTTAGAGAGCGACGGAGGTATCTCGACGTTTTCGTAGTCGTCGTCGGTGCGAATGTCCGAGGAGAAGGTGGGGAGCGGGGCGCCCGCGGCTATGCTGCCGAGAACCGGGACGCGGAGAAGCTGAGGGCCGGGAGCGCCGCTCCAGCCGCCCGTCAACTCGATTCCACGCGACACGCCAGCCTCCCTGCGGAGGTAGCCCTCGCGGTGCAGGATCTTGAGGTTGTAGTCGACCACCGAGGTGGAGCTGACCTCGCAGCCCGTCTGGATGTCTCGGACGGTCGGCGGGTAGTGGTGATCGTTCAGGAAGTCGCGGATGAACTCCAGGATACGCTCCTGCCTAGCGGAAATGCTGCCTTTTGCCATGTGTCACCCTCCAGTGTGCGCTCGTTGCCTTACGTGACCAAATGTTCGGCAAGTTTAACAAGCCAGAACAGCCGTGTCAAGCGCCGCCCGAATTGACTTGGCAGGCGCGAAATGCTAATCTCTGTGTGAAATAAGTAACGAATGTCTGTGCCAGGCTTGGCCCACCTGCACGCGAGGCCGATACTCGCTGCATCAGGAGGCGACGTGCTCAAGAGACTGGTCCTCTCAGCGCCGATTCTTGGACTGCTCATGCTGGCTATCGCCGCGTGCGGAAGCGAGCCGATGGCTTTGGCCCCAACCGGGGAGAGATTCTCGCCTCCTCCTCCGCCCCCCGCACCCGTAGCCGCGGAAGACTTGGCCACACCTACGCCAAGGCCAGATGGGAACGGCGGCACCCCCGTCACCGTCGACCTGCTGGACAACGACGGCAGAGGCCCCTACGCATACGAGCCCGCCGATTTCGTCTTCTCCGTCGGCGAGACTGTGACGTTCACGCTCACCTCCGAAGCCGTGTACCACACGTTCACTATCGACGGCACGAGCGTCGATGTCGACGTCGACGTAGACGAAGTGGTGACGGTCACCTACACGTTCGACGAGGCGGGCACCTTCGACCTCATCTGCATCCCGCACGAGCTGAACGGGATGGTGGGCGTCATAACCGTCCAGTAGGGCAAATTTCCCGTGAAGCTGCTCCCGATTGCCGCGCTCGTCGGCGCCGTACTCGTAATGGCAACAGTCGCCTGCGGCTCCTCCACGGACACGGACGAGGACACCGCGCCGCCTCGACCTCCGACGGCGACTGGCGCAGCACCAGTCCAGCAGCCGCCGACGCCAACGGTTCCGCCTACCGCGGCGGTGGAGCAGCCCGCTACACCGCCGGACACGCCCAGTGCGAATGAACTCGCTCCCGCCCAGGACCGGACGCCTGAGCCGACCCAGCCCGACGCGTCGGGAGGCGACGGCGGAGTGACCGTCGCCATCGGTGATGGCACGCTGGCCCGCTACGTCATCGGTGAGCAGCTTGCCAATCGCGACCTTCCCAACGACGCCATCGGCGAGACGTCCAACGTGTCCGGCAGCATCGTGTTCGACGCGGAAGGCAAGGTGGTGCCCGGAGAATCGACACTGGTGGTGGACGTGTCCACGCTGGAGAGCGACTCTGGCCGCCGCGACAACTACCTGCGCGGCAATTCGCTGCAGACTAACACCTATCCCGAGGCGACGCTGGTTGTGAACGAGGTCGTCGACCTGCCCTGGCCCCTACCGGACAGCGGCCAGGCCACGTTCATGCTGATCGGCGACTTCACCGTGCGGGACGTCACCAAGCTGGTGAAGTGGGAAGCGACGGCCCAGTTCGGGCCGGCGATCACCGGACAGGCTGTCACGGTGTTCACTTTCGACTACTTCGAGATGAGCAAGCCAAGGCTGGCGTTCATCCTGAGCTTGGACGACGAAATTCGCTTGGAGATCGACTTCGTGGCGTCGATGGCTACGTAGCCTTTTGTCCCCTCACCCTAATCCTCTCCCGCAGCGGGAAGAGGGGACTAACGAAGTGCTAACTCCGCGCGCATACGTTGACCGGGGAATTGGCCCGCGCTTATCATGTTCTCAGGTGCGGATGGCCCTGACGGTTGGCAGGGCATTTCTCTATTCTCAGGTGCAACCAGGTGACGACCGGCGAGAAAGTCTCCATTCCAGTTACGGGCATGACCTGTGCGGCGTGCGTTTCCCATGTCGAGCACGCGCTTGAGGGCGTGCCTAGCGTCAGCGGCGCGGTGGTCAATCTCGCGACCGAACGCGCGACGGTGACCTGGGACTCGGACGCGGCGCTCGAAGAGGCCATCGACGCCATAGAGGATGCTGGTTACGGCGTCGGGACGGCCAAGTCGACGCTCGCCGTCGTGGGCATGACCTGCGCGGCGTGTGTGTCCCACATCGAGAGCGCGCTGGGTGGCGTAGAGGGCGTGCTGGGCGCGAACGTGAACTTCGCCACCGAGAGGGCCACGGTCGAGTACGTGCCGGGCGTGGCCGGCCCCGCCGACCTGCGCCGCGCCATCGAGGGCGCGGGCTACGGCGCCGCGCTGCTAACCGGCGACCCAGATGACGCGGTAACGGCCAGGGAGACCGCCAAGCTCAGGGCCAAGTTCATCGTCAGCCTCGCCGCCGCCGCCGTCGTTATGGCGCTGATGGCCATTCCAGGAGTCGGCGACGCGCTCCCTTTCTCCATGGACTACCTGCTCCTCGCCATCGCCGCGCCGGTGCAGTTCTGGGCTGGCAGCCAATTCTACGCCGGCGCCTGGGGAGCGCTCAAGCACCGCACCAGCAACATGAACACCCTCATCGCGCTGGGAACGTCGGTAGCCTTCTTCTACAGCGCGGCGGCGACCCTGTTCGGCGGCGCGAGCATATTCGCGCTGGGCGACGCCGAGACATTTTTCGACACTTCCACCGCCATAATCGGGCTGGTGCTGCTCGGGCGCTACATGGAGGCCAAGGCTCGGGGCCGCGCCTCCGAGGCGATACGCTCGCTCATGGACCTGCAGCCAGCCACCGCCAGAGTCGTTCGGGACGGCGAGCACCTGGACGTGCCGGTGGAGGACATCGCGGTCGGGGACCTTGTGCTCGTTCGCCCCGGCGAGAAGATCGCCGTGGACGGAGAGGTGGTCGAGGGCCGGTCGTCCGTGGACGAGGCGATGCTCACCGGCGAGAGCGCGTGGGTCGAGAAGTGTCCGGGCAGCGCGGTCTACGGCGCGACGCTCAACAACACAGGTGTGCTCACCTTCCGGGCAACGGGCGTGGGCGCCGACACGATGCTGGCGCGCATAGTCGCGCTGGTAGAAGAGGCGCAGGCCTCCCGCGCGCCAATCCAGCGTCTGGCCGACGTGGTGTCCGCGTACTTCGTGCCAGCGGTGGTGCTCACAGCCGCCCTCGTGTTCGTGGTATGGCTCGCGTTCGGCCCCGATCCGGCCCACCTCTACGCGATGCTCACCACCGTCGCCGTTCTCATCATCGCTTGCCCCTGCGCGATGGGGCTGGCCACGCCGACCGCGGTAATGGTCGGCACGGGCAAGGGCGCTGAGCACGGCATCCTGTTCCGCAGCGCGGAGGCGCTGGAGCGCGCCCACAAGGTGGACGTGGTGGTACTGGACAAGACCGGCACGCTCACGGCGGGCAAGCCATCCGTCACCGACCTCGTGTCCCTGCACGGCGGGGAGGACGACCTGCTCAGGCTGGCCGCGTCCGTCGAAAGCGGCTCCGAGCACCCGCTGGGCACTGCCATCGTCGCGATGGCCAGCGAGCGCGGACTGGGCTCGCTTCCATCGAGCGACTTCGAGGCGAAACCCGGTCTCGGCATCACGGCGGTCGTGGACGGCCGTCGCGCCGCGCTGGGCAACGAAGCGTTGATGCGCGCCGAGGGGCTGGACGTCGCGGCGCTCGGTGAGGAGGCTCAAAGCCTGGCAGGGCAGGGCAAGACGCCCATCTATGTGGCCGCCGACGGTCGCATCGAGGGCCTGATCGCTGTGGCCGACACACTCAAGCCGGACTCTCCGGCCGCCGTGGCCGCGCTGCGCGACCGCGGCATAGATGTGGTCATGCTCACCGGCGACGGACGGCGGACGGCCGAGGCCGTCGCTACGCAGGCGGGAATCGACCGCGTGGTCGCGGAGGTGCTGCCCGGTGACAAGGCCGCTTTCGTGGAGCGGCTGCAGGCCGAGGGGCGCGTGGTGGCCATGGTGGGCGACGGCATCAACGACGCGCCCGCGCTGGCCCAGGCTGACGTGGGCATCGCCATCGGCACCGGCACGGACGTCGCCATGGAGACGGCGCAGGTGACCCTCGTGCGAGGCGAGCTCGGCGGAGTCGACACCGCGGTGCAGCTCAGCAGGGCGTCCATGCGTACCATCAGGCAGAACCTGTTCTGGGCGTTCGCCTACAACGTCGCGCTCATACCGGTCGCGGCGGGCGTGCTCTACCCGGTGTTCGCCGGGGGCGCGCCGGAGGTGCTGCGCCCAGTGTTCGGCGAGTTTGGGTTCCTGAATCCCACGCTCGCCGCGGCAGCGATGGCGATCAGCTCGGTTTCGGTCGTCACGAACTCGCTTCGACTGAAGCGGTTCAAGCCCAGCATCACGAAGACGTAAGCGGAGGCGGCTAATTTGCGTATACCTTTCTTCAGCAAGCGCGGCGAAGACCTGATGGCTACGGACCCTGTCTGCCACATGGAAGTGGACACCAAACGGCCCAATGGCGGCACGTGGGATCACGAGGGCGTCACCTACTACTTCTGCGGCCCCGGCTGCAACCGCGCCTTCCAGCGGGAGCCTGAGGCATACCTCTCCGGCGAAAAAAAGATCGATATGTGAGGTTTCACCGATTCCCCTCTCCCAAGACTGGGAGAGGGTTAGGGTGAGGGTTGATGGCGCTCGCCTCGCCAGCTCTGAACACTTACGCGGCTCCCGTGCCGATTGACCGGCTGGGCTTACTGGCAGATAATATACGGGCACGGCTCAGCCGTGCCTCACCCGATTCGCGCCGAAGTGGCGGAATGGTAGACGCGGCGGTCTCAAAAACCGTTGGGAGTTAAATCCCGTGTCGGTTCGACTCCGACCTTCGGCACTCGGCGTCATCGCGCGGGCGAGAGGAAACATGAAACCGAGCCGGTCCGGACCAACCGGGCCGGCGCTTTGGCGCGTATTGAAAAACCGGCGCCGGGACACGGCGCGAGGAGGCCGCAGTGACGGCGATAGATGAGGCTTAGCTCGCTTGGACGACTGCTGAGCGGCACGCCGCAGTTTGGCGCGCTCCGGCAGTCGCTCCAGCGACATGCCACCCACGACAAGGCGATCGTGCCGGAACAGGCTGTCGCGTTCGCGCTCGCCCAGCTCTGGCACGAGTCGGACGCCCCCATGGTGGTTGTCGCGCCGCTGCCCGAGCACGCCCGCCGGCTGTACGAGCAGATGCAGGTGTGGGGCGGCGAGTCCTGCGCGCTCCACTTCCCCGAGACCGAGACGCTGCCGTTCGAGCGCCTGGCCTCGGACGACGGCACCATCCAGCAGCGCCTGGCAACCCTCGCAGCGATGCGCGCCGGCGGGATCGGTTCCCGTCCGCCCGCAGTGGTCGCATCTGCCTCGGCGGCGGCGCAGAAGACGCTGGACAGGGACAGCTTCGAGCAGAACAGCCACGACCTTACCGTGCGGGAGAGTGTGGACCTCGACGAGACGCTGGACCTGTGGAGCCGCATCGGCTACCTGTTCGAGAGCTCCGTCGTCGGGCCGGGCCAGTTCAGCCGGCGCGGCGGCATCATAGACATCTTCCCCGTTGGCGCGGATGCCCCCGCCCGCATCGAGCTGTGGGGCAACGAGATCGACACAATCCGCGAGTTCGACCCTGCGACACAGCGATCCACGCGCGCGGTTGAGAGCGTCAGGATCATCCCGGCGCGGGAGACCCTGCCTTCCCTCACGCCCCGTGAGCTTCTGGACGCCCGGCTGGGCCGCATCGACGTATCCAACTGCACGCCGGCGTCCGCGGAGCGGCTCCAGGACGAGTTCAACGCGCTTCTGGACGGCTACGACGTGGAGGAGCTTGAGTTCTACGCCGGCTTCTTCAATCACGGCTCGCTCTTCGAGTACCTGCCCGACGACAGCCTGCTGGTTCTGGTGCGCCCGGCCCGCGTCGCGGGCGCGGCCTGGGACGTCGAGGAGCGCACCGAGCACCTACGCGAGGCCAAGGAAGGGCGGGGCGAGCTGCCGCGGCTGTTCCCATCGTCCCACTTCGCGTGGCGCGAGGTCGAGGAGCGCGTGGCCCGCTTCGCCAGGCGGCTCGACGTGGAGCCGTCCGCCACGGGCGAGCGCGACGAGGCGGCGTCGCACGTTCTGCCATTCGGCGAGGCTCCTTCGTACTACGGCAAGCTGGAGGACTTCGTGGAGGATGTGGACGGCTTCGCCGCAAGCGGCAGGCGCGTTGTCGCGGTCACGTCCCACTCCAGGCGGCTGGGCGAGATACTGGACGGCTACGGCGTCGCCGCGGAGGTCGGCGCGGACCTCGACAAAGACCACCCCCCCGGCTCGGTAAGCGTGCTCCAGGCGGAGGGCGCCGGCCTGCAGGAGGGCTTCACGCTGTCCGCAGCGTCGGGAGAGCTTGTGGTGTTCAGCGATGCCGAGGTGTTCGGCGTGGCCAAGCGCCGCAGCTCCGCCCGGCGCAACACCATGCGGCGCGCCGCGTTCCTGTCCGAGCTGTCGCCGGGCGACTACGTGGTGCACGTGGAGCACGGCATCGGCAGGTTCGTCGGCACCGGCAATGGACCGCGCGGCCAGGAGGGGGAGTTCCTCACGCTCCAGTACGCCCAGGGCGACAAGCTCTACGTGCCCATGGAGCACCTCGACCGCGTCGGGCCATACGTCGCGCCGCTCGACCGACCACCGTCGCTCACGCGGCTGGGCACGCAGGAGTGGCGGCGCGCCAAGGCGAGGGCGGAGCGCTCCACGCGGGAGATGGCCTCCGAGTTGCTCGCCCTGTACGCCTCGCGCGAGCTATCGGAGGGCTACGCCTTCGCCCCCGACACCCACTGGCAGGCCGAACTGGAGGAGTCGTTCCCCTTTGAGGAGACGCCCGACCAGCTATCCACGATCGCCGAGGTGAAGACCGACATGGAGTCGGCCAGGCCCATGGACCGGCTCATCTGCGGCGACGTCGGCTACGGCAAAACGGAGATTGCGTTGCGCGCGGCATTCAAGGCGGTGATGGAGGGCATGCAGGTCGCCATCCTGGTGCCGACGACCGTGCTGGCGCAGCAGCACTACATGACCTTCACGCAGCGCCTTGGCGCCTACCCGGTCAGGATTGAGGCGCTCAGCAGGTTCCGCACCGACCGCGAACAGCGCGACATCGTGCGCCGGCTGGCCGAGGGCGAGGTGGACATCTGCGTGGGAACGCACCGCCTGCTGCAAAAGGACGTGCGGTTCAAGAACCTGGGCCTTGTGGTCGTGGACGAGGAGCAACGCTTCGGCGTGGCCCACAAGGAGCGGCTCAAGCAGATGCGCGAACAGGTGGACGTGCTCACCATGACCGCCACGCCCATTCCGCGCACGCTCCACATGTCCCTGGCGGGCGTACGCGACATGAGCACCATCGAGACGCCGCCCGAGGAGCGGCTGCCCATCAAGACCTACGTGTCTGAGTTCAGCGAGGACCTGGTGCGCGAGGCCATTCTCCGCGAGCTGGACCGGCAGGGCCAAGTCTACTTCCTGCACAACCGCGTGTACAACATAGACTACATGGCCGGATACGTCAGGCGGCTCGTTCCCGAGGCCGAGGTCGGGGTCGCCCACGGACAGATGGCGGAGGGCCAGCTCGAGAGCACGATGCTGGACTTCGCCGAGGGCAAGATGGATGTGCTCGTGTGCACTACGATAATCGAGTCGGGCCTCGACATCCAGAACGTCAACACGCTGATAATCAACCGCGCCGACGCGTTCGGCCTGGCGCAGCTCTACCAGCTACGAGGCCGCGTGGGCCGTGGCTCGCGCCGCGCCTACTCCTACCTGCTGGTGCCCAGGGCGCGCAGCCTGACGGAGGCGGCGGACAAGCGGCTTCGCGCCATGCTGGCGGCGTCCGAGCTGAGCGCCGGATTCCGCATCGCCATGAAGGACCTCGAAATCCGCGGCGCCGGCAACATCCTGGGCGCCGAGCAGAGCGGCCACATCCACGCGATTGGATTCAACCTGTACACGCAGCTGCTATCCATCGCCGTGGAGGAGCTTCGCGCCACGGGCGGCGCGGGACGGAACGGTAGCGGCGATGCGGAAGTGGAACAGATCGGCCGCGAGTCCGGCCCGTTCGCCACGGCCCAGGCGCCGCAGCAGGGTCCTAAGCTGGACCTGGGCATACCTGTGGGCCTGCCCGACGACTATGTGGAGTACCTGCCGGCGCGGATCGACCTGTACCACCGGCTGGCCAGCCTTGCAAGGCTGGAGGACGTGAGCGACGTAGAGGAGG
Source organism: Dehalococcoidia bacterium (assembly GCA_965204815.1). Classification (GTDB taxonomy): domain Bacteria; phylum Chloroflexota; class Dehalococcoidia; order Lucifugimonadales; family CATOSD01; genus CATOSD01. The sequence continues at coordinate 1,070,069 of OZ242014.1, read as the reverse complement.
AGCTCAGGGACCGGTTCGGCCCGCTGCCGTGGCAGGCGCAGAACCTGCTCTACGCGACCCGGCTCAGGATCAGCGCCCGCGAGGCCGGCGTAGTCGCCATCACGCGCCAGGACGACCGCGTCGTCATCCAACTGGGGGACAGCGTAGGCGGCGCCAGGCCGGCGTTGCAACGCGCCGTGGGCCGCGCCGTCGAGGTGGGCGACACCCAGCTACGCATGAGCGTCGACGGCGCCGCGTCCGGCTGGGAGACTGCACTCGCCGAGGCGGTAGGTCGGCTCGCGGAGTTCCGGACGCGACTGATTTCCGAGCTAGCCTCGGTGGGTTAGAGTGAATCCCAGTACAGGACTAAGGCCTTCATTCGACTAAGGAGACATGGCAAGTGGTTGGGTTTCTCGATAAAGTTCTTGGGCCGAAGCCGGTAGAACTGTTGGCGGACGAACACGTTCTGCCTGCGATTACGGGGTTGATTGGTGAGGCAGAAGAGTATCTGGTACTGGTATCTCCTTACAACAATTACTCTGTGAATATGAGGGATGCTGTTGTGTCGGTGGCAGATAAGGTGCAACTGGTCGCGATTTGCCGCAAGGATCAGAGCAAGAAAGAGGAACAACACATACAGTGGCTCGAGGGACTTGGTGCACAGGTACACTTAGTGGAGCGGCTTCATGCCAAGATTTACGCCAATGAGTCTCAAGTGATACTCACGTCAATGAATCTTCTTCAAGGTTCTGCCGTGAATTCAAAAGAGATCGCACTTCGGATAAGAGAAGAGGGACTACGTGAACAGATAGGGGTTTACATTGAGAACAAGCTGATCAAGGCTTCAATTCCTATCGCGCCTGCAATAGCGGCTGCTAAGGCGACCGTCAAAGCGCCTACCAACGCGACCACCAAAGCCCCTTCCAAGCCCACCAGCAAAGCGGCAACTCAGGGTTACTGCGTCAGATGTCAGAAGAGCATCAGCTTCAATCTGAAGCGGCCGCTATGCGACGACTGCCACCCGACGTGGGACAAGTTCAAGGACCGGGACTACCCGGAGAAGTTCTGTCTGTCCTGCGGCCAACAGCGAAAGAACATAAGCTATGCCAAGCCGCGATGTCGCCGGTGTTGGCGTGAGCAAGAGAAATCCTAAGCGCCTTCACCAATTCCGGGCAGTACCGCGTCAACTGCAAGCGCCACCCTCGCCCGCCAGCGTCTCCAGCACATCCAGCACATCCGGCAGCGCCTCAATGCGGGCGCAGTGTGCGACCCCCGGGTGGTTGCCATCGCGGTCGAGGAGCACCGGCGTGATGCCGACGCGCCGCGCGCCCTCCACGTCCGACTCTAGCTGGTCGCCCACGTGCACCGTTTCGCCCGGCTCCGCGCTTGCCCTGCGAAGCGCCTCCCGGAAAATCGGCGCGTGCGGCTTCTCCGAGCGCGCCTCGATGGACGTGACCGCGAAGTCCACCAAGTCCTTCAGCCCGAACTCCGCCAGGATTTCGCGGCTGCCGCGGTTCATGTTGGTCACCACGCCCAACGTCAGACCTTGTGACCTGAGCGTCTCCAGCGTGGGAGCCACGTCGTCGAACAGCGCCATGCCGTAGCGCACCTGGCGCACCCGCCGCCATACCTCGCCCGCCCGCTCCACCGTCACCTCGGCGCCCGCGCCCCTGAGCACTCGCTGCTCGTACCTGGCGAAGAAATCGTCCCGCTCGGCGTCGGTCAGCGACCGCAGCGGTCTGACACGATTTTGCTCCGCCATGAAAGCGTCCGCCAGCCTGTAACCCCGCAAGACCCCCTCCGGCGTCACCGTGATGCCGAAGTCGACGCACGCGGTGGACTGGATCTCGAATCGTGAGGGGCTGAACCCCACGAGGGTGCCGTAGAGGTCGAAAAACACCGCTCGAATCATAATCGCGTTATGATACCATCGGCGGCGTTCGCGCAACACACTTGAGGTTGGTGAATTGCTCGCGGGAAAGCTGCCCCTGGACTTTCTGGAGGAACTGCTCGGCAGGATCGAGAGCGTCGACCCGCGCGTGGCGCTGGGCGCGAGCACGGGCGAGGACGCCGCGCTGATCGACATGGGAGACCGCTACCTGGTCGCCAAGTCCGACCCGATAACGTTCGCCACCGATCTCATCGGATGGTACTTGGTGCAGGTCAACACGAACGACCTTGCGGTGATGGGGGCTACGCCTCGCTGGTTGATGGCTACGCTGCTGCTGCCGGAGGGCGTGTCCGAGGGCACGGTGCGCGCCATCTTCGACCAGCTACTCGACGCATGCCGTACGCACGGCATTGCGCTGGTCGGCGGGCACACCGAGGTCACTTTCGAGCTGCCGCGGCCCATCGCGGTCGGCGCGCTGCTGGGCGAGGTCGCCAAGGATGAGGTGGTGCTCACGTCCGGCGCGCAGCCTGGCGACAGCGTGTTGCTTACGAAGGGAATCGCCATCGAGGGCGCGTCCATACTGGCGCGTGAGGCGGGGACTGAGTTGATTTCTGCAGGAGTCGCGCCGGGGATGGTCGAGGACGCGAAGGGGCTGCTCTTCTCGCCAGGCATCGGCGTCAGGAAGGACGCGGAGGTGGCGCGAAAGGCCGCGCCGGTCCACTCGATGCACGACCCGACCGAGGGCGGCCTGGCCACGGCCCTCCGCGAGCTCGCGGCCGCGGCCGGCGTGGGGCTGGAGATCGACGCGGACGCGATTCCCGTCGTGCCGTCCTGCCGCGCCATCTGCGACGCGCTGGGGCTCGACCCCCTGGGTCTGATAGCGTCGGGCGCGCTGCTGGCAACGCTGGCCCCTGAGCACGCCGAGGCGGTCGTCGGCGCTCTGGACGCTGAGGGCATACCCGCGCGGGTAATCGGCAAAGTCACACCGCCGGAAGAGAGGCTTACGTTGCGGACGCCGTCGGGGATAGCGCCGCTGCCGGAGTTCGACAGGGACGAACTCGCACGGTACTTCGGCGGGACGTAGGCGCGGCCGGACTGGCCGGCTTAGTCGGCGAACTCGGCGCCCAATGTGCGTTCAGCGCGGGCCAGCCGCTTTTCGGTGAGCAGGCTCCACGGCGGGTGGGCCTCGTCGCACTCCGTGGTGGAGTATTCCATCTGCAGTGTGACGTGGGTGATGTCGTATCTGCCCTTCACCACCTCGCGCAGCTCGTTCAACAGGTCGTCGAAGGTGCCGTCGTATCCCCTGTCCACCAGTACGTGCGCGCTCAGCGCCTCGTAACCCGAAGAAATCGTCCATACGTGCAGGTCGTGGACTATTGTCACACCCTCCACGTCCTCCAGGCTGTCGAACACCTCGTACAGGTCGATGTGCGGGGGCGTCCCCTCCACCAGCACGACGGCAATCTTGCGCACCAGGTGGCGCGTGTTGTAGACGATGAACAGCGCTATCAACACGCTGAGAATGGGATCGACTATGTACCATTCCAGCGTCAGGATGAATATGCCGGAGAGGACCACCGCGACCGATCCGAGCAGATCCCCGAGCACGTGCTGGAACGCGCCCTCCACGTTCAGGCTGTGCTGGGACGCGCCGTGCAGCACCCAGGCGGTGATGATGTTGATTATCAGCCCGCCGACGCCCACAACCATCATCAGCACGCCCTCGATGTGTGGAACGTCCACGAAGCGGTGGTATGCCTCGTACAGGATGTAGCCGGCCACTACCCACAGGCTGACAGCGTTGAACAGCGCGGCCAGAATCTCGGTGCGGTAGAAGCCGAACGTGCGCTCGGCGGTTGGTCCCTTGTCGGCCAGCCACATGGCCAGGAGCGCCAGGGCGATGGCGGCGGCGTCGGTCGCCATGTGACCCGCATCCGCCAGTAGCGCGAGGCTGCCGGAAAGCAAGCCTCCCACAATCTCGACGAACATGTACGTTGAGATCAGCACCAAGCCGATGATAAGGCTGCGGCGGCTGGCGAATCTTAGTTCGTCGTGGTGGTCGTGCCCGCTGTGGTCGTGGTGATCATGTCCGCCATGTCCGTGGTCGTCGTGGTCGCCGTGCCCGTGGTCGTCGTGTCCATGGTCGTCGTGGTCGTGGTCATCATGCCCGCCATGTCCGTGGTCGTCGTGTCCGTCGTGGCCGGCATGACCATTGCGATCCTGGCCGCCATGCCCATTGTGGTCATGGTCGTCGTGATCGCCATGGCCGTTGTGCCCGTGACCCTCGTGCCGGCCGGAGGATGCCATGTACAGGTGGTTGGAGCCGATGCGAACGGGGCCCCCCGGGACGGCAACCGCGGGCGCGGGTCTCCGGGGCGACAGCATTTCCTGGAGGGAACGCCTGAGGTTTAGCATCCTGTCCAGACTCACTTTCTGCCCCTGAATGGAGTTATGAAGCCGGGGAGCGGGGGATGGATGTAGGACGACTCCCAGTCAAGGCCGCGCGGGCACATACGTGTGCAGTGGGCTTATGCCCTCGAGGGTCCGAAACGTGGGGATCGCAGATGTGCGAATCTGTTTGATGGCGGGTCGAGAAACTGCCGGTATGCGCTCTCAACCCGCCGTCTCTAGGTAGAGTTAGGAGTGCCCGTGGTGCTCGTGCTCGTCACACTCGTGCGGGTCGTGGACGTGGCCCGGCTCGCCGTGGTGCTCGTGCTCGTCGCACTCGTGCGGGTCGTGATCATGCCCGTGGTGCTCGTGCTCGTCGCACTCGTGCGGGTCGTGGACGTGGCCGGGTCCTCCGTGGTGCTCGTGCTCGTCGCATTCGTGCTGGCTGTGCGGCATAGAAAACCTCCCTCAAAAAAAGAGTGTGTTAAGTATTGATGGGAACCAGTTCTACAATAGCCTACTTGAGACTCGCGCGTCAAGCCAATCTCATCTCACTGTGCGAAAACTGCCGAAAGTTGCGCTATTTTCCGTCCAACAGCGAGACAATTGAGACACGTGCTCAAAATAATCTCATCTGGCCGCTCACAGATTCTGGTGTGGTACAATCGCCTCGGCTAAACTTCTAGATGCGGGAGGTACACGCGTGATCAACGGCTGGCGCGAACGCGCAGGTAGTCCCTTCACCCCCTTCAAGAAGTCCGCCGCCGGTTCGCGCGGCATGGTGTCTTCCAACCACCCCATGGCGTCCTCGGCGGGCGCGGAGATGCTGTCGATGGGCGGCAACGCCGTCGACGCCGCCGTGGCGACCGCGTTCGCGCTCACCGTGGTCGAACCGATGATGGTCGGCATATTCGGCGCCGGAATGGTCAACTACTACGACGCATCCACCAGAAAGTCCATAACAATCGACAATTACGCTGTGGCCCCCGCCGCGGCCTCGGAGAGCATGTACGAGCCGGTTTCCGACACCTGGCCCGACTACCTGGAGGCCGCCGGGCACAAAAACCGGCTCGGCTACCTGGCCGTGAGTGTGCCCGGCAACCTCAAGTGCTGGTGCCACCTCGTGGAAAGCTACGGCAGGCTGGATCTGGACACCGTGATGCAGCCGGCCATTCGCTACGCCGAAAGCGGCTTTCCGGCGAGCGCGTATCTGGTGAAGATCATCACCGACAACCGAGAGGATCTGGCGCGGTTCCCCGCGACCAGGGAAGTGTTCTTGCCGGATGGTGAACCGCCCTCCGTGGGACAGGCTGTCGTTCGCAAGGACTACGCAAGCACGCTGCGGCGTATCGCCGAGAACGGCTCGGACGAGTTGCACGGCGGCGAGTTGGGCAGAGTCGTGGCCGAGGACATGCGCGCCAACGGCGGCATAATCACCCTGGACGACCTGCGCTTATACGAGATCAAGTATCGCCAGCCGGTGCGAGGAAGCTACCGCGGACGCGAGATAGTTGCGGTGGGACCGACCAGCTCGGGCGGCGTGCACATAGTCCAGGCGCTCAATATCCTGGAAGGGTTCGACGTGGGCGCGATGGGATTCGGCACCGGCCAGTACGCGCACCTTCTTGCCGAGGTTCTCAAGATCGCATTCGCGGACCGGTTCGAGTACCTGGGAGATCCCGACTTTGTCGAGGTGCCGGTGGAGTGGCTCACGTCCAAGAGCTACGCCGACCAGAGACGAGCGGAGATCGATCTTGACCGCGCCCAGTCGTACGCCCCGGGCGAAGTGACTGCGCTCCTCGGGGCGTCCAACAACACCACGCACTTCACCGTGGCCGACGGCGACGGCAACGTCGTCTCCATGACCCAGACCATACACGAGGCGTTCGGCTCCAAGGTCACAGTGCCGGGCACAGGCATGCTGCTGAACAACAACATGTACATATTCGACCCCCACCCGGGCACGGCCAACTCCATCGCACCCGGCAAGCGGATGCTCTCCAGTATGTCGCCCACCGTCGTGCTGGAGGACGGGTACCCGCTGTTCGCGCTCGGCACGCCCGGAGGCACGCGCATATTCGCGTCGGTGCTACAGGCCATCGTGAACGTGATAGACCACGGCATGAGCTTGCAGGAGGCAGTGGAGGCGCCCCGCATCTGGACGCAGGGACAGCAATTGGAGGTGGAGGAGGGCGTGTCCGCGAACACCAGGCACGCGCTGGCCGCAAAGGGCCACGACGTGAGCGTGGTGGCCCGCGTCGCCGGCGGCATGAACGGCGTGATGTTCGACCACGCAGCCGGCCTCATCCATGGCGCGGCGTGCTGGCGCGCCGACGGCGCTCCCGTGGGCATCTCCGGCGGCCCCGCCCGCCAAGACGTAGACTACGGCGTGTAAAGGTGTAGTTCCTTGTACTAGACTAGGGAGCAAGAGAGTACCAGGAGGCTGCCATGAGCGAAGTAGATAAGGTGCGCTGGATGGTCACCTTCTTCCACACCGGCGGACGCTCCAAAGACGAGCCATCATTTCCGGAAGTCGAACTCTGGCATCCGAACAAGAAGGCGTCTATGGAGGCGGGCGCCCGCGTCCTTCGTGAGTTGAAGGAGAAGGGCGACCAGAGGGACTGGATAGCAGTGGGGCATCCAGACCCCTTCAAGGTCGGCAATGGGGAGCACCCAGGTGGCCAATGGATGCTCCCGCCGCCGCCGCCGAAGATCTTCGACCCCGATAAGGTGCCCCCAATAGACTTGCCGGACGAAGGATGGGATGAATTCAACCGCGCTCTCAGCGACGGTCGCAGGCGATCGGAACTGTGATCTCGCCTGTAGAATCCATGGTGATTGATACCAACCTGGTGTCATACATAGCACGGAAATCCCCGTTGGCGGACTACTACATTCCGCGCCTTGAGGGACGCCACATCGTCATTTCATTCCATACGAGAGAGGAAGTGCTCTATGGAACGTACGTCGCAGAGTGGGGAGAGCGGCGAGTTGACGAACTTAAGCTCCAGTTGGATCAATACGAAATCCAATGGCCCGATCCCATTCTCGTGGACACCACTGCCCGGCTGCGCGCAAGCCGCCGAGCATCTGGGCGAGAAATGGACAAGGCAGACGCCTGGATAGCGGCTACTGCACTGTACCTTGACTGTCCACTGGTATCCCATGACGGCGACTTCGAAGGTATCCCAGGGCTGCAACTGATACGAGACCCGTCTTCATCACGCCGCCCGCCCAACCCCATCTCTTGATATGCTAAAATCGCTACGCAGCCCGCACGCCGAAACGACGGCCCGCGCGGCTTCGCCGGACCACACAATCGATAACCTCAAGGAGTAGGCATGGCCACCGAAGCGAAAGAGTACAAGGTAGTCGGCACGCGCCCCATCAGGCATGACGGAGTCGACAAGGTGACGGGCAGGGCGCTGTACGGCGCCGACATGCGGCTGCCGGGTCTGCTGCACGGTAAGGTGCTACGCAGCCCGCACTCGCACGCGCGCATTAAGTCCATCGACACCAGCAGGGCCGAGGCCCATCCCGAAGTCCTCGCCGTGGTCACGTCCGCGGACCTGGCCGCCACGCCGCCCACACCCCAGATGGCGGTGCTTGGCTCTCCGATTAGCGAGAACATCCTGGCCAAGGGCAAGGTGTTCTACAAGGGCCACCCCGTGGCGGCGGTGGCCGCGAGCAGCCCGCACGTCGCAGAGGAGGCGCTGGGCCTCATAGACGTCGAGTACGAGCCTCTGCCCGCAGTCACTAACGTCGAGGATGCCATGCGGGAGGGAGCGCCTATTCTCCATGAGCACTGGGAGAACAGGCCGACTCCCGGCGGCGATGCCACCGAGGGCCGCAACATCGCGGGCTTCGAGCAGCACAAGTTCGGCGACGTGGACCAGGGCTTTGGTGAGGCCGACGTTGTGCTCGAGCGGGAGTTCCGTACCAAGACGGTTCACCAAGGCTACATCGAGCCACAGAACGCCACCGCCTGGTGGGCCCCCAACGACAGGCTCACAGTCTGGTGCAGCAGCCAGGGGCACTTCGGCGTTCGGGACAGCACCGCGAAGGTGCTGGGCATACCCGTTTCTGACCTGAAGGTCGTTCCCATGGAAATTGGCGGCGGCTTCGGCGGTAAGCTCAATCCCTACCTCGAGCCGGTTGCCGCCACGCTGTCCAGGAAGAGCGGCCACCCCGTCAAGATTACCATGAGCCGCGCCGAGGTTATGGAGGCCACCGGCCCGACCTCCGGGGCGCACCTGCGCATCAGGATGGGCGCGACCAACGAGGGACGCATCACGGCCGCCCACGCCTACTACGCATTCGAAGCAGGCGCCTACCCCGGCGCGCCACTTTCCGGCGCCAACGCGGCCATCTTCGCGCCCTACAACATCGAAAACGTCCAGATAGACTCCTACGACGTGGTAGACAACAAGCCCAAGACGTCCCCCTACCGTGCCCCCGGAGCGCCCATAGTCGCCTTCGCCGTCGAGTGCGTCGTGGACGAGCTCGCCGAACAGCTTGGCATGGACTCGGTCGACCTGCGCTTGATGAACGCCGCGAGGGAGGGCACCCGACGCGCGGACGGCGTGATGAACCTCGTCATCGGGGCGCAGGAGGTCATGGAGGCGGTCAAGGCCCATCCCCACTACAACGCACCGCTCGAAGGCCTCAACCGCGGCCGCGGCGTCAGCATGGGCTTCTGCCGCAACAACACCGGAATGTCCTGCGTGGTGGCCAACGTGCTCTCCAACGGCAACGTCAGCCTGGTCGAAGGCTCCGTGGACATCGGCGGCACCCGCACCGCCGTGGCCCAGCAGTTCGCCGAGGTGCTCGGCATCCCGGTCGAGAACGTGATACCCCAGGTCGCCGACACCGACACCATCGGCTACACGTCCAACACCGGCGGCAGCGGCGTGGCCTTCAAGACCGGCTGGGCCGCGTACGAGGCCGCCAACGACGTGAAGCGCCAACTCATCGAGCGCGCCGCGCTGCTGTGGGAGACGACCGCCGACCAGGTGGAGTACGTGGACGGTGCGCTGCGCCACTCCTCCGACCCCGAGCTGAGCATGACGTTCGAGGAGGTCGCCGGCGTGCTGCCGCAGACGGGTGGCCCGGTCGTCGGGCGCGCCAACATGAACCCGGGCGGGTCGGGCGGATCCTACGCCGCGAACATCATCGACGTGGAGGTCGATCCCGACACCGGCAAGATTGACATTCTACGTGTTACCGCCTTCCAGGACGTGGGATTCGCGATTCACCCCAGCTACGTGGAAGGCCAGATACAGGGCGGTACCGCGCAGGGCGTGGGCTGGGCCATCAACGAGGAGTACTACCTTAACGACCAGGGCGCCATGGCGAATTCCAGCCTGCTCGACTACCGTATGCCTACCTCGCTCGACCTTCCGATGATAGAGAGCGTGATCGTGGAGGTGTTCAATCCCGGCCATCCCTACGGAGTGCGCGGCGTCGGCGAGGCCAACATCGTGCCCCCGCTGGCCGCCATAGCCAACGCCGTCCACGACGCCACCGGCGTGCGCATGTCCAACCTGCCCATGAACCCCGGCGCCGTCTCCAAGGCCATAGCCGAGGCCAACGACTAACCAGCGCTGAAAACCCCTTCCCCCTAGGATGGGGGAAGGTCAGGATGGGGGTGCCCCCCCGCACGATGGCGCCCGCTATAGGGCGTCATCTCATTTCTCCGAAAGGAGCATTTCAGGAGGCCAGTTGATGGCAGAAAGAATCTACGCAATGGACGACCAAGACAACCTAGAGCCCTTTGAAGAGCGGCGCTTTGAGCAAGAAGAGCATCTCCAGAAGTTGATTGCCGATCATCCCGGCCTGCTAGCCGGCGAGCAGATTGACCCGGAATCTCCCCGCCGTTGGATTCTCATATCACGAGAGCAAGGAATCGCCGAGACCACAGACACGGGCAACACTTGGGCGGTCGACCACCTGCTGATCGACCAGGATGCTATCCCGACACTGGTTGAGGTGAAGCGTGGTGAGAGTAGGAGAACCCGCCGCGAGGTGGTGGGCCAGATGCTTGACTACGCCGCTCACGCCACTAGCACCTGGGATGTTGATGAGATACGCGGTAAGTTCGAGCAGACAACACAGAATCCCGACGACGCGCTGTCAAAACTACTGCATTCCAACGAAGAGGCTGACGCAGATGAGTTCTGGGAGCGCGTCTCTACCAACCTGGCTGCCAAGCGCGTCCGGCTTCTATTCGTGGCTGACGAGATACCGGACACTCTCGAGCGCGTGGTCGGATTCCTGAACGAGCAGATGCCAGGCATTGAAGTTCTGGCAGTCGAAGTAAAGCGTTTCAGCGGCGAGACGAGCCGTCAGATGCTCGTGCCTAGGGTCATCGGGAGGGTTGTCCCAACATCTTCAAGAAGCAGGTCTGGGCGGCGGCGAGTTGGGCGAGAAGAGCTGCTTGACCAATTCAGCGAGGTCAAGGAACGCACTGCGGTCACGCGCCTTCTGGATGCCGTGGGAGAATCAGGTGGTACCGTCCGTTGGGGGCGAGTGGGGATAAGCCTGAGGGGAAGGAGCAGTCACCACAACCGTCCCATCGCTGTAGCATGGTTGTTTCCGCCTGGGCGAAGTGGTTGGCGAGGTTTGAAAGACCTAACCTTAGGCTACGAAACGAGAGAGCAGCACTCGCAAGAATTGAAGGCGCTACTTGATAGGTGGTGCGATCAGTTCGACAGCGATGGTTTCAGCGAAAATGCGGGAGTAGATTGGGGCCGTGCCTACAACGTCACTTATTCTGACGTCGCAGCGAACATCGACTTGCTCTGCGAACGGCTGGAAAAGGTACTGACTGACCTGAGAGACCTTGAGTGACCAGCAGTCAGCCCCTGAGCGCCTCCAGCTTGTCCACCAACTCTCCGACCTGCGACAGGTAGTAGGCCACCATGCCGCGGGGGAGCCAACCCTCGTAGAAGTTAACGTGCAAGGTGCTAGCCCCGGCAAAGGCAGTGATTAAGTCATCGTCGCCGGTCTCCTGGGCCAGGCGATCGATTGCCTGATACAGGCCGCCGTGGTCGGAGTGCAGCCAACCCCGTGTCTCCGCCACGGCCTTCACCATCTGGGCCGCGGCGCCCCAGCCCTTCTCTGACGCCTGCAGCAGGTCGTCATCGTCGAGATACGAACGTGCCCTCTCCAGGAAGTCGCGGCCAGTGGCGTTGTAATACTCGACGCGGGTGTCGGATGTCATGTTCGTTCACTCCAGGCCCGGCAATTCAACCGGGCTCTGCCAATTGACTGGCATTGTATCACGTCACCCTGCCCCCTACTCCGCCAGCTGCCTCGCAAGCTCCCCCGGCTCGTTGACCGGCAGGTTGCACACGTAGTTGCGGCACACGTAGGCGGTGGCGCGTCCGTCGATGCGCTGCCTGTCCCGCAGCAGCGGGATGTCGGCTGAGTCCGACGCGCCGCCCACCAGCACCCGGTTGGGCAGCGCGCTCGCGTACACCTTGGCCAGCAACGCCCGCGTGTCCGCGTCCTCCGCGCCGCCCAGTATGGCTATCTCCTTGGGCGTGGACAGGTAGAAGTCCAGCGCGCACAGCCAGTGGCCGGCCGCCGAAGGGAAGCGCGCCATCAGCTCGCGCGCGGAGCGCAGCGCCGTCACGGCCCGCCGCTCCAGGTCGCCGTCGCCAGTGATGACGGCCAGCCGCAGCAGCACGTCCGCCGCCATCGAGCTGCCGCACGGAGCGGCGTTGTCTGACGAGTCGCTGGGCCGCACTATCAGCTCTTCGTGATCGCTCCCGGTATCGTAGAACTGGCCCGACGCCTCCTCCCAGAAGAGCTCCACCATGTCGTTGCCAAGCTCGATCGCGGCCAGCAGCCAGCGCTCGTCCAGCGTGACCTCGTGGAGCGCGATCAGTCCGTCGATCAGGAACGAGTAGTCTTCCAGGTAGCCGTTCAGCTTCGCCCTGCCCTCGCCGGTCGCCGGGTCGCGCCGGTACGTGCGCAGCAGCCGGCCGTCCCTGCGCAGCGAGCGCAGCACGAAGTCGGCGTTGCGCGCCGCGGCCTCCGCGTAATCCGGGCGGTCCAGCACGCCGGCGGCCTCCGCCAGCGCCCTCATCGTCAGGCCGTTCCAGGACGTGAGTACCTTGTCGTCCAGTTCCGGCGGCACCCGCCGGGATCGGGCCTCGAGGGCTCGCGCCTTGGCGCCGCGCAGGAACTCGTAAAACGCCTCCTCGCTCACACCGGCCTGGCTTGCCACCGCGGCCGGATTGACGGCGAGATGCAGGATGTTCGATCCCTCGAAGTTGCCTTCCGGCGTAGCTCCGTAGCAGCGGGCTAGAAGCCGGGCGTCGGCCTCTCCCAGCGCGTCGATCAGCTCCTCGGGCGTCCACACGTAGAACTTGCCCTCGACGCCCTCGCTGTCCGCGTCCTGCGCGGAGTAGAATCCGCCCTCCGGACCCGTCATCTCTCGCAGCACGTAGTCCAGCGTCTCCTCGACCACGCGCCGGTAGAGCGGGCTACCGGTCACCTGGTAGGCGTGCAGGTACAGCTTGGCGAGCAGCGCGTTGTCGTACAGCATCTTCTCGAAGTGCGGCACCAGCCAGTAGGCGTCCGTGGAGTAGCGATGGAAGCCGCCGCCGACGTGGTCGTAGATGCCGCCGTGCGCCATGCTGTCCAGCGTCAGCTCCACCAATTCCAGGGCCTGCGAGTCCCCGGTTCGGACGTGGTGGCGCAGCAGGAACTCGAACGTCATCGGCTGCGGGAACTTGGGCTGCGATCCCACTCCGCCGAAGCGGTCGTCCACCTGGCCCGCGATGCCCATGTAAGCTTGGCGCATCACCTCGTCGGTCAGTGGGTCCAGGCTCCGCACGCTCTGCGTGAGCTGCCTCATCCGATTCACGAGCTGTGTCGTGGCCTTGATCACGTCGCCGCGCCGCTCCCGGTAGGCCTGGGACATGGCCGCCAGCACCCTGGGGAAGCCGGGCATGCCGTGGCGGTCGTCGGGCGGGAAGTAGGTGCCGCCGTAGTATGGCTTGCCGTCGGGCGTGAGGAACACCGTCATCGGCCAGCCGCCGCTGCCGCTTAGCGCCTGCACCGCCGTCATGAAGATGGAGTCGATGTCGGGCCTCTCCTCGCGGTCCACCTTGATGCACACGAAGCCCTGGTTCATCATCGCGGCGATGGTGGGGTCCTCGAACGACTCGCGCTCCATGACGTGGCACCAGTGGCAGGCCGAGTAGCCCACGCTGAGCAGAATGGGCTTGTCCTCCGCATTGGCGAGCTCGAGCGCCTCTGGGCCCCAGGGATACCAGTCGACCGGGTTGTTTGCGTGTTGGAGCAGGTACGGGCTGGTCTCGTCGATCAGGCGGTTGGGCATGGCTGGCCTGCTTTCTCCGCGCCAAGGCGCGGTATTGGCGTGGGGAGTTCGGGCGCTGTTGGTGAGCTAGCGGGTCTAGCCCACCGCCAGCGAGCGAGCCGCGCGGTGGGCTGCGGTCATCTCTTCCAGTTGCTCCAGTCCCTTCCGCGTGTCGCTGGCGGTCTTGGCCTTGTCCGAGTTGCGGACCCGGTACTTGAATAGCCAGTAGGTGAACTCTTTGGACTGGCTGAAGGAGATGGAGGATCGGTGCGGATAGCCCATCTCCTCCCGGAACAGATGCAACAGCTCCGCCTCGCTCTTCCGATAGAGCCGCAGGAACGCCCGCTCCGATAAGTCGCCGTTGAACTGAACGCCGTTGCTCAGAAGCCGCTTCTGGATCTCGCACTCCACCGCAAACAGCAGAGCCTCTTCCACCGTCACGCCGTAGAAATAGTTGAGAACGCCTCGGAACTTCTCGACGCCCAGGATGTCCCGAAGCACGCCCTCGTCGACGTGCGCCGGGAACCTGCCGGTGAAGAGCAGCCGCTCCATCTCGTCGTCCGGCACCAGGCCCGACAACTCGACGCTCAGCCGCTGCGCCAGCGTGAGCCAGTCGAACGCCTCCCCCAGTATGAAGTACGTGTGGTGAACACCCCGGTACTCCTCCGCGGGCGCCGTCCACGCGGCCATCGCCTCCAGCACTGCCATGGCCCAGTCCTCGCCATCGCTCACCGCGTTTCGCAGACGCGAGACGATCTCCTCCGAACCGACCAACTGGACCGCCTGCTGGCTCACCTTCGCGCCCTCAACGCCGCGGCGCGCTCGGACTTGGGCAGCCGCAGCAGAGCGAGCATTTCGGCCGCGGGCAGCGTGTTCAGCACGTCCTCGGCGCGGCACCAGCCCCGCCGCGCCACCGCCGCGCCGAAACGCAGGTTGTCCAGGTGCTCGGTGGTGTGGGCGTCGCTGTCGATGACGAATGTCACGCCAAGCTCCCGCGCCCTGCGTACGTGCACGTCTTTCAGGTCGAGCCTCTCCAGCGAGCCGTTGATCTCCAGCACCGTGCCGGTGTCGGCCGCCGCCCTGAACAGCGCGTCGAAGTCCGCCTCTATAGGCTGGCGGCGTCCGATGAGTCGCGTGGTCAGGTGGCCGATGGCGGTGACGTGCGGATTTCGCATCGCGCTCACTATGCGCTCGGTCATCACGTCGGCCGGCTGGTTCATCGCGGAGTGCACCGAGGCGACCACCCAGTCGAGTTCCGCCAGGGCGCAGTCCGGATAGTCCATGCTTCCGTCGGCGCGAACGTCCACCTCGGAGCCGCGCAGCACCGCGATGCCGCCCGCGTCGCGCTCCACTTCCTTCAGCCGCGCGTTGTGGTCGGCGAGCCGCTCAGGACTGAGGCCGTTCGCGACCCCCAGCCCCGCCGAGTGGTCGGTGATAGCGACGTACTCGTGGCCGTGTTCCCGGGCCGCCGCGACCATCATCTCGATGGGGTCGCGCCCGTCGCTCCAGTCGGTGTGGACGTGCAAATCGCCCTTGAGATCGCTCACCTGCACCAGTGCGGGGATGGCGCCCTCGCGGGCCAGCGCGATCTCGGACTCGCCCACGCGCAACTCCGGTGGGACGTACTGGAGGCCCAGCCGCGCGTACAGTCGCTCTTCCTCGGCGAACTCCTCTAGCTCACCGGTCTCGACGTCGGATACGCCGTACTCGTTGAGCGACAGACCCAGCCTGTTGGCGTGCTCCCTCAGCAGGATGTTGTGTTCCTTGGAGCCAGTGAAGTACTGGAGCAGGGAGCCAAAGTGTCTTGGCTGCACCGCCCGGAAATCCACCTGCAGCCCGTCGTCGAGCAGCACCGACGCCTTGGTGCCGCCGTGCCCCAGCACCTCCGCCACGTCGGGCAGCGCGACGAAGTCCGCCAGCACGCCCTCGGCGTCGTTCGTCGCGCACACCAGGTCCACGTCGCCGATGGTCTCCTCGAACCGGCGCAGGCTGCCCGCGGGCGCGAGCGCCAGGATTCCGGCGTTGCGCTCCAGCATCGCCGCGACGAGTCGCTCCGCGGCGGGCAGGGCGTCGGCGATGGGCGTGCGCTGGTCCTGCGTCCTCGCGAACCGGATGCTGCGCAGTATATTGTCGGCGGTCTTCTGGCCCAGCCGGGGCAGCGACGCCAGCCGTCCGTCGGAGGCGGCCAGCTCCAGCTCCGGTACAGACGTTACTCCGAGCTCTTTCCACGCCCTGGAGATGGTCTTGGGACCAAGTCCCGGGACGCTCAGAAGCTCCAGCATTCCGTCCGGGAACTCGGACTTGAGGTTGTCGTAGAACCTCATGCGGTTGGTGGCCACCAGCTCGCCGATCTTGTCGGAGATGGCCTTGCCGATTCCGGGTATCTGCCGCAGGTCCTCGCCGTCGTGGACCATCGTCTCCAATTCTGTGGGCAGCCTGGAGATGGTGCGGGCGGCGCGCTGGTAGGCGCGGACGGTGAACACCTTCTCGCCCTTGATTTCGAGAAGGCCCGCTATGTCGTCGAAAACCTCGGCAATACGCTGGTTGTTCATGCGGCTCTGCCGCAGCACCGCTTGTACTTCTTGCCGCTGCCGCACGGACAGGGGGAGTTGCGCCCAACCTTGCCCGAACCCCTGGCCTTGCCCCTGCGCGAGGGCGTATCGGCCAGGCGGCCCATCACGCTGGCGCCGCCCGGTGGCGACGCGACGCGAGCGCGCCCGTTGGCTCCGGGTCCCTCGGCCAGCGCGTGGAAGCCGTGGTAGATGGTGCGCACTATCGCGTTCTGGATGCCGTCCTGGAGGGCTAGGAACTTGTCGTGGCCCTCCTTCTTGTACATCACCAAGGGGTCGCGCTGCCCGTATGCGTACAGTCCCACGGACTCCCGCAGGTCCATCATGCCGGTGAGGTGCATCACCCAGTTGTGGTCTATCGCCCGCAGCATCACCTGCTGCGCTATGCCGCTCGCGACTTCCGAGGTCAGCTTTTCTTCGAGGTCCTCGTAGCAGGTGCGAGCGAACCCGTGAAGCCAGTCGGACAGCTCGCCAAAGGACATATCCAGCACGCTGTCAGGGGTCAGGCCGTGGGTGGCCGGCGGGAAGACGCCCCCCAGGTCCCGCAGGAAAGCGTCGGCGTCCCACTGCGACTCGGTCCTGCCGGCCAGGTGCTCGGACATGATCTCGTCGATCTCCTGCTCCACCATGTCCAGGATGTTCGCCTTGGGGTCCGCGCCGCTGAGCACCTTTTCGCGCTCGCGGTAGATGACGTCGCGGTGCGTGTTCATCACGTCGTCGTAGTCCACCAGGTGCTTGCGCATGTCGAAGTGGTAGGCCTCCACCTTCACCTGCGCGCTCTCGATGGACTTGCTTATCATCTTCGTCTCGATGGGCTCGTCCTCTTCCAGGCCGGCCCACTCCATGAAGTTGCTGATGCGCTCCCCGCCGAAGCGTCGCATCAACTCGTCGTCCAGCGCCACGAAGAACCTGGTGCTGCCCGGGTCGCCCTGGCGTCCGGCGCGCCCGCGGAGCTGGTTGTCGATGCGCCTCGCCTCGTGGCGCTCGGTGCCGATGATGTGCAGCCCGCCGTTGGACATCACGCTGTCGTGCGCCTGCTGCCACTTGCCGGCCCCGATGCCCAGGCTGTCGGGGTTGCCGCCGAGGATGATGTCGGTGCCGCGGCCCGCCATGTTGGTGGCCACGGTTACCGCGCCCGGCTGGCCCGCCTGGGCCACGATCGCCGCCTCCCGCTCGTGCTGCTTGGCGTTGAGCACCTCGTGGGGAACGCCCTTGCGCCTCAGCATCTCGCTGAGCAGCTCGGACTTGTCGATGTCGGTCGTGCCCACGAGCACGGGCTTGCCGCCCCTGTGCAGCGCGTCGATCTGTTCCACGACTGCCCTGTACTTGGCATCCTGGTTCTTGTAGATGAGGTCGGACTGGTCATCCCTCACCATAGGCTGGTTGGTGGGGATCTCTACCACTTCCAGCTTGTATATCTTCCAGAACTCCTCGGCCTCGGTCGCCGCCGTACCGGTCATGCCGGCCAGCTTGTCGTACAGCCGGAAGTAGTTTTGCAGCGTGATGGTGGCGTAGGTGATGGTCTCGCGCCGCACCTGCACGCCCTCTTTCGCCTCGAGCGCCTGGTGCAGGCCGTCCGAGAAGCGGCGCCCGGTCATCAGCCGCCCGGTGAACTCGTCCACGATCACGACCTGACCGTTGGAAACCACGTAATCGCGGTCGCGCTGGAAGATGTTCTGCGCCCTGAGCGCCGTCTCGACGTGGTGCACGATTCGGAAGCTGGCCTCGCTGTCTTCGTACAGCGACTTGATGCCGAGAAGGCGCTCGACCTTGTTCATGCCCTCCGGGGTCAGCGATACCGACCGGTGCTTTTCCTCGATGTCGTAGTCGCGGCCCTCCGCGAGACTCGGCACCACGCGGGCGAATCTGGAGTAGTCCCGCGGCGTCTCCTCCGCCGGCCCGCTGATGATGAGCGGCGTCCGCGCCTCGTCGATGAGGATGTTGTCCACCTCGTCCACGATGGCGAACCGGCGCTCCCGCTGCACCTTCTGCGACGTGTGCAGCACCATGTTGTCCCGCAGGTAGTCGAAGCCGAACTCGTTGTTGGTGCCGTAGGTGATGTCGGCGGCATACGCTTCCTGCCGGTCGGCGGCGCGCAGCGATTCCATGCCGGCAGCGGACGAGTTGGCATCAGACTGGTAGACGTAAGAGCCCTCGTGCTGGAGCACGCCGACGGAGATTCCCAGCAGGTCGTACACCTGGCCCATCCACTGCGCGTCGCGGCGCGCCAGGTAGTCGTTCACGGTGACCACGTGCACGCCCTCGCCGGTGAGCGCGTTTAGATAGGCGGGCAGTGTGGCGACGAGCGTCTTGCCCTCGCCGGTCCTCATCTCGGCGATCTTGCCCTCGTGCAGCGCGAACCCGCCTATGAGCTGCACGTCGAAGTGGCGCTGGCCTAGCGTGCGCTTGGCGGCCTCCCTTACGGCGGCGAACGCCTCGTGCAGGATGTCGTCTGTCGTCTCGCCGTCCTGCAGGCGCGAGCGGAACTCGTCGGTCACCGCGCGCAACTCGGCGTCGGTCAGCGCCTCGAACTCCGGCTCCAGGGCGTTCACGTCGTCGACCACTTGGCGCCGTATCTTCTTGATGACCCCTTCGTTGGAGCCGCCGATTAGCTTTGTAAGGCTCTTTAGCATGGTGCGCCGTCTCTTTCCCGGGCGCCTGCGCGCTAGACGTCGTCGAACATTGCGCCCACGGACAAGCCGCTGTGGATGCGGTGGATGGCCTCGCCGAGCAGCGGCGCGACCGACATGACCCGCATGGTGTCGGTCCTCTTGCACTCGGGTATCGGCAGGGTGTCGGTGACGAAGAACTCCTTCGCGCCGCTCTCGGCCATGATTGCGGGCGCTTCGCCGCACAGCACGCCGTGGGTGACGGCGCAGTAGACGTCGTTGGCGCCGAACTCCCGCAGCACGTTCATGGTCGACACCATCGTGCCGCCGGTGCTGATCTCGTCGTCGACCACCAGGGCGTCCCTGTCGTGCACGTCGCCTATGATGATCGACTCCATGATGCTGTCGGCGTTCGGGACCCGCTGCTTCTCGGCGATTGCGATGGGGGTGTTCAGGAGGTCTGCCGTGTCCCGCGCCCTGCGTGTGCCGCCGGTATCGGTCGCGGCGACCACCAGGTTGTCGCCGTTCCGGCTGGCGAACGGCCGCGAGAGCATGGGCACTGCGGTAAGCTCGTCCACGGGTATGTTGAAGAAGCCCTGAATCTGGCCCGCATGAAAGTCCACCGTCAGCACCCTGTCCGCTCCGGCGACCTCGATCAGGTTGGCGACCAGCCGCGCAGTGATTGGCACGCGGGGCTGGTCCTTCTTGTCGCTGCGCCCGTACGCGTAGTAGGGAATCACGGCGGTGATGCGCTCGGCCGACGCCCGCTTGGCGGCGTCGATCATGATGAGCAGCTCCATGATGTTGTCGTTGACGGGCGCCGCTATCGGCTGAACCAGAAAGACGTCCCGCCCCCTGATGTTCTCCCGGATTCTCACGAACGTGTTGTCGTTCTTGAACTTGAACACTTCGCAGACACCAAGGCCGATACCCAGGTACGAGCAGATGTCTTCTGCCAGCTTGGGATGAGCCTTTCCGGTGAACACTTTCAGTTCGTCGAACGCGGGCATTTCACTTCCTTGAAATGATTTGCGCCGCCAGACGCGGGGCGCGTTCCGTGGCCGGCAAAACCGGGGTCGCTACAGCCGCATTATAGCATACCCGCTCGCCGCCACCCGAACCCGTAAAGCGCCATCCCGAGCACCGGCCCTACCCCAAAAACTCCGCTATCCACCCGTCGTGCTCGCCCTGCCGCGTCGCCCTCGCCATCAGCTCCGGCGACGTCGCGCTCGCCGCCAGCTCGCCCGGGTCGGTGCCCTCCCGCAGCGCGCGCAGCGTGTCGTACACCGCCTTCACCGCGGCCTGGAACGGCAGATGCCCCTGCAAAGCCACCCGCACCCCGTTCTCGGCGAGCACCGCCCGGTCCGACAGCTCCGGCGTCGTTCCGCCCAGCAGCAGCGGCAGATCGGTGACGGCCCGGACGGCCCGCAGCTCGTCCAGCGTCTGCGCTCCCGCCAGGAAGATGGCGTCCACGCCGACCTCCTCGTACGCCCTCACGCGGCGCACCGTCTCGTCCACGCCCGCCAGGCGCAGCGCGCTCGTGCGGCCCGCCACCACCAGGTTGGCGTCCTGCCGCCCCGACAGCGCGGCCCGCATCTTGCCCACGCCCTCCTCCAGCGAGATGAGCCCGCCATCGCCGCCGAACGGCAGGGGCAGCAGCGTGTCCTCGATCGTCAGCGCGGCGACGCCTGCGCTCTCCAGCTCCTCCACGGTCCGACGGACGTTCAGCGCGTTGCCGTAGCCGTGGTCGGCGTCCACCATCAGGCTTATGTTCCCGGCGCGGCATATGCGGTATGCTTGCTGGGCGAACTCGGTCAGCGTCAGCGTAATCAGGTCCGGTGCGCCTATCACCGTCGCCGCGCCGATCGACCCCGCGAACATCCCAACGTCGAACCCCAGGTCTTCGGCTATCCGCGCCGAAATGGGATCGAACACCGACGCGGGATGGACGCACTCGTCGCCCGCGAGGATCTCTCTGTAGCGCTCCCGCCTCCTGGTCAGGTCCATGAGTGTCTCCTTCTCACGCTATTCGCTTGTACACCACGCGCGTGCGGTTGGTCGCGTAGGGGCGGATGTGCGTAATCCAGTCGCCCTTGTCCGACGCCGCCTTCCACACTTCGGTGGTCGGCAGGTCGGGCGAGTCTAACTCGTAAACGGCGGCGTATCGTGCCACGCCCTCCACGTCGCCCGACTCCACCCGGTAGCGCGCGCACGAGCGAACGCCGGGGACGGTGAGGATGTTGGGCACGTGCTGGGTGTCGTAGATGCGGTTGAAGTCGTCCTCGAGCTCCGGGGGAATGTCCATCTGCACCAGGTATATGTATCCGGCCATTGCGGGGCCTCCTTTCCGTTTGGGCGCCTCTGTTGCTGCGGCGTTCTTAGGAGCTAGCCGAGTAAGTGGGCCACCATCCTGCGCTCCAGCGTCAGGGCCGCCTGCTGGGCAGGCTCCAGCCTTTCGGCATCGCCCAGCGTGAGCACGAACGCGACGCCGAGCAGGCGGCCTATGCGAAAGTCGACGATGCTGGACGAGACCTGCTCGCCGCTGACGTCGTACAGCACCTTGAGCGCGGCTGTCTCGTCGTAGAACCCCCGCGGCTGAAGTCTCTCGACCTCGGTGATCCGGTGTTCGTGCGGCAGGTCGCGCCCCACCTGCTCCTCGAACTGCTTGAGGAACACGTCGGAAATCCAGTCCGATACCGATTCGGGCGTCTCGAACAGGTGGACCGTGGTGCACACCACGATGTCCGTGCCGTCGGCGAACGGCACCGCCTCTGCCGGCCTGACGAACTCGCGCACGTGTCCCGTGATTCGCCCCGACTCGCGGTAGGACTCTGCGGTGTTGCCCGGGAAGCTGCCCTCCGCCAGCTCGGCGTTGTCGAGCGGGCCGTCCTTGGTCTGCTGGAAGCGGTGAAACTGCGGGGGCAGGTCCTCCAAGTCCGGCGTCATGCCCTGGAGGTCATCCGCTCGCACGCCAAGCGTTGCCCGTGTAATTGGATCGCTCACGTTGCCGCACACCCCTTTAGCGAATCGCCGCGCTAGCCGCCCCCATTCTACATCATGTCGCCCCACAGCAACTCAAGAGCCAATTGACCCTCGGCTTTAGTATGTGTATGATTCATACACACTGAATTGGGGGTATCGTTCATGGCCAGGGTTCAGTTGATCGTTCCGGACGCGGACCGAGAACAGTTCGTTCGCCAGGCGCGCAGGGAGGGCTTGACCTTGAGCGCATGGCTCCGAGCCGCGGCTCACGAGCGGCTCGAGGCGAGGCAGCGCATGGAACGATTCAAGTCGTCGGAGGACCTGAAACGGTTCTTCGAAGAGTGCGCTGAGCGTGAAGGGCCTGGCGTGGAACCGGACTGGGAAGAGCACCTGGCCGTTCTGAACGAATCCAAGACGCGCGGTCTCCCCTACGTATGATCTTCGTTGACACGAACGTCTTCATGTATGCGGTTGGGAAGCCACATCCGCTTCAACCCCGTGCCCAGCAGTTCTTCGACGAATCGATGCACAACCGTGAGATGCTATTCACCTCTGCGGAGGTCATCCAAGAGTTGATGCACGTTTATCTGCGAATGAAGAGGCCGCACACCCTGGACTCGGCGTTCGAGCTGATGGACAAAGCCGGCGTGGAGGTGTGGCCGCTGGAGGAGGCGGATGTGCTCCTTGCCCGTAGACTCCACGAGCGGTATCCCGCCCTGGAGGCTAGAGACCTGTGCCATCTGGCGAGCTGTCGGCGGCGCGGCGTCCGGCAGATAATGACCTTCGACGAGGCCCTCGGCGCGGCGTCGCAAAACGACTAGCGCAAGGGATAACGCGCCGACGTTGGCGTGGCAGGCGTGGGAACAGCCGCGTCAGCGTCAGGCGCGCCCCCGCCCTACACCTCGATCCGCCGCGTCACCGACTGCGAGTTGGACCCGCCGCCCCATAGCGGGATGATCGACGAGAACGCCCCCGCCGGACCGCCGGCCACCACCAGCGTAAAACTCTCCGGGCTCCTCCCCACTGCCACCAGGTCGTCGCCCTCCGCGCCGCCCTCCATGCCGCCCGCGGCCACCCACTCCGACGCCGTGCGCTGCGAGCGCTCGAACAGGAACTCCTTCACCTGCTGCTTGCTCCAGCCGTGCTGCCGCAGGTAGCCAATGTGCTCCGGGCACAGTACCACCACCAGCTCGCCCTGGCCCGGACCCGCCGAGAACAGCGCGTCGCCAAAGCTGTTCAGGATGGTCGCCGGGTCGTGGCCGAGCGAGTTGCTCACCTGCGTGGGGGAAAGCCCGGCGAACACGCTCACCGAGCTGTCGCCCTCCGACAGGCCCCGGTCCGCGTGCAGCGGCGCCCACGGGCTCACGTCCTCAGCCTCCGCGATGCACCAGGTGTACTTGCCAGCGTGACCCAGCGTCGCCTTGTCCAGCACGCCCGACACCGATCCGGTGACGTTGATGATCACCAGCCGGATGGCGCGTCCTATCGCGGCGTTGGCGCGATGGCCGGGACCGAACACGCTCACCCCGGAGTTCATGCCGATGTCCCTCGCGATAGGACCGTTCACCACGACCAGCACCGCGGCGCCCATCGTGCTCACCGTCATTGCGTGCAGGTTGAACTGCGGCTCGCTCATCGCCTCGATGGCCGCCAGCACCACTGGAAAGTGCTCCGGAAGGCAGCCAGCCATAACGGAGTTTATCGCCACCTTCTCCAGGGTGATCACCCGACCCTTGGTCGGCTCCGCCCCCACGATCTCCGAGGGCGACCGTCCCACGTAGTCCACGAACTGCCGCACCCTCCCTAGAGTGGGCGGCACGATCGGAAGGCCGTCGGTCCAGCCCCGCTCGTAGTACGCCTCGATGACGTCGATAGCCTCGTCGAACTCCAACCGGTCGGACGTCAGCGACTCTGTGCTCATCCAGTTACTCCTACTCCATAGTTACCACAAAGATTCGTCATTCCCGCGAAAGCGGGAATCCAGAACGGCGTCGGGCAGCGCCGCTGTCGACGCTGAACGTTCCCATGCCCCCTACTCCCCCAACTCGCCCCGCAGCGCGTCCATGAATCCATCCGCGCCCAGGCGCAACAGCCCGTGCGCCGACATCGTCACGAAGTTCGCGCCCAGCCGGATGAACTCCGCCACTCCCGCCACGTCGCCCGGGTTGTTGCCGCCCGCGCCGGCGAACTTGCCGCCCGCCCGTATGCGCGGGATCGTCTCGCCCATCAGCCGCCGCACCTCGCGCGGGCCGGGATTGCCCATGCTCTGGCCCAGGTCCCCGGCGGCCACGTGCAGCACGTCCACTCCCGGCACCGTCAGTATCTCGTCCAGGTTCTCGACCGCCTCCGTCTCCTCGATCATGCACACCACCAGCGTCTGCTCGTTCACGTGCCGCGTCGACTCGTCCCGTCCAACGCCGACTCCGTAGTCGTGCGCGCGTCCGCCCCCCACCCCGCGGTGTCCCTGCGGGTAGTACCGTGCGGCCCTGGCGATGCCCTCCGCCTGCTCGCGCGTGTTCACGTGCGGCACGATGATCCCCTGCAGTCCGCGGTCGAGGAAGCGCAGGATGGTCGCGTCGTCGTGATCCGGTATCCGCGCGATGGGCGTTATGCCGAACGCCTCCGCGGCCCGCGTCATGTGTTCCGCCTCGGACAGCGACATCGGCCCGTGCTCGCAGTCGATCATCACGAAGTCGAACCCCATCGCGCCGAACAGCTCCACGAGATCGGGCGCGAACCCGCCCACTATCGCGCCGATGGCGTGTCCCCCCTGCTGGAGTTTGGCCTTTGTGGTGTTCGTCCTCATGGCCGCGCCTCTCCCTGCTGGCCCGCCTCCCGCAGCTTGCCCATCACCGCCCGGAACACGCTGTATGGCCGCGCGCCCGTAAACAGGATGT
Source organism: Dehalococcoidia bacterium (assembly GCA_965204815.1). Taxonomy (GTDB): domain Bacteria; phylum Chloroflexota; class Dehalococcoidia; order Lucifugimonadales; family CATOSD01; genus CATOSD01. The sequence continues at coordinate 1,045,422 of OZ242014.1, read as the reverse complement.
TGCCCATCAGAAAGCCCGGGATGCCGTTGATGCCCAGGTTGAGCCCCTCCTGGAACTGGTTCGCGATCTCCGTCTCGTAGTACCGCGACTCCAGCCGGTCGCGCAGCTCCGGCCAGTCCAGCCCGCAGTCGCCCGCCACCCGCTCCAGCACTGCGAAGTCGCCCAGATCGTGCCCGTCCTCCCAGTACGCCCGGTAGAGCGCGCGGTGCACCGAGTCGAACAGCCCGTACTCCTTCGCGTACTCGCTCGCCTCCAGCGCGTACTGCGTGTACGGCGTCAGCGGAAATCGGCGCATCACCAGCCCCGCCTCCTCGGCGTAAGACCGCAGCGGCTCGTTCAGCGAGCCACCCTGCTCCTCGGGCGTCAGCGACCGCTTGCGCCCCTCCTTGGGAATGTCGGGCCGCAGCAGAAACGCCTTGCCATCGACGGTTACGTCGAACTCCTCGGCCAACCTGTCGACCCTCTCCAGGCCGACGTAGCACCACGGTCAAATGTAGTCGTACCAGAAAGTGACCTTCACGGGGCCGTATTCGAGCGCGTCGGACATCATCGTGCCTCCTTGCCAGCTAGCCGACATGGTAGCACGCCGCCCGCGCCTTAAGCCACATCGTGCGGCGCGGTCACACGCGGCCATACAGACCGAAAAGAACTTGCCATCCGCCCCCGTTCGCGCAATAATGGGCAACCAACCGGCATACCCACGAAGCCAGCAAGGAGGGCCCATCTATGGCTACGGCAACCAGGTTGCAGGTGCTGGACCCCACGGTCGAGCCGATTCCCGTCAACGCGGTAGTCGCTCCCCGCCCCGAGACGCTCGACGGCACGGTGGTGGGACTGCTCGCCAACGGCAAGCACAACTCCCCAGAGATTCTGGAGATGGTCCAGGAGATTCTCGCCGACCGCTACGACTTCAAAGACGTGGTGGTCCGCAACAAGGGCAACGCCTCGCGGCCCTGCCCCAAGCACATCATGGACGAGATGGTCGAGCAGTGCGACGTGGTGATCACCGCGTCGGGTGATTGAGGCTCCTGCTCATCGTGCAGTGTGCACGACGGAATCGAGTTCGAGAAGAACGGAGTCCCAGCGGCGGTCATCTGCACCGAGCCGTTCGTGTCGAGCGGTAAGGCGATGTCCAAGATAGGCGGCATCCCCGACTATCCCTTCGTGGTAGTCCCCCACCCGCTGGGCAGCCTGCCCGACGACGTCCTCCGCGAGCGCGCCATGCGCGCTGCCCCCGAGGTGTTGCAGATACTCCTCGCCAAGGAATAGACGCGAAACAGGGCGCGGCTAGTCGGCCACCTCGAACCGCTCGGACTCCGGCGGCCGCGCCCACAACTCCTCAGCCCCCGCCATCGCCTTCGCCCGCTCCGGGCTGGCGCGCCACGCGTCGTATATCTCGTTGCTGTCCCATACGACGATGCTCGTTATCTTCGTCGCGTCGCTCAGCGACAGCAGCGTCTGGCGCGAGCGGAACCCCGGCGCCCGGCTCTGCGCCAGCCCGTTGCCGTCCAGCAGCCGCCTCGCCTCCTCCACCCTGTCCTCCTTCGCCCAGTGGTGTGTCAGCACTCCGATCATTCCTCTTCACCTCGCCGGTGATTCCGCGTCCTCCGCGGTGGCGCCGAGTGTAGCAGTGCGACCGTGGGCCGTCAAAACGCCGTAGAGCCTATCCGACAGGTCCCCTCTCCCAAGACTGGGAGAGGGTTAGGGTGAGGGTTGAACGTCCGCGTTCCATCAATTCTGAACTGTTGTCCTCCCCATCCCCGCTGGACTCACCGCCACTCGCGTTGGTACACTCCCGCGCGTACAGACGAGACCATTCCGCGTCGCGCAGGACGTGCGGCGCAACCGACAGGAGGCGGCCATGCCCGCACGCGGAGGCGATCAGTACCTGGAGGGCCTGCGCCAGTCCGAGCGCGAGGTCTGGATAGACGGCGAGCGCGTGGACGACGTTACGTCCCATCCCGCCTTCCGACGCGGCGCGCGCTCCCTCGCCGCGCTATACGACATGCAGCTCTCGCCGGAGCTAAAGGGCGAAATGACCTATCCGTCGCCCACCACCGGCGACGACGTCGGCCTGTCGTTCCTCACGCCGCGCTCGCAGCACGACCTGGAACGCCGCAGCCGCATGATGGCGCGCTGGGCGCGGTACAGCGGCGGCATGATGGGCCGCACCCCCGACTACCTCAACGGCAGCCTTATGGCCCAGGCCGCCGCCTCCGACTTCTTCGCCCGCAACCGCCCGGAGTTTTCGCAGAACATCCGCAGCTACTACGAGCACGTCCGTGAGAACGACCTCGCGCTTACTCACACACTCGTTAACGTCCGGCGCACCCGCTCGCCGCAGGCGACCATCGGCACCGACGAGGAGGTCTCCCTGCGCGCGATCCGTGAGACCGACGCGGGCGTGATAGTCAGGGGCGCGCGCGTGCTCGCCACGCTCGGCCCCATCTCGGACGAGATCATCGTCGCGCCCTCCACCGTGCTCCGCGCCGGCCCCGGCGCCGGACAGTTCGCCCTCTCGTTCGCCATACCCTGCGGACAGCCCGGCCTCAGGTTCATCTGCCGCGAGAGCTTCGACCTGGGCAGGTCGCGCTTCGACCACCCGCTCGGCTCGCGCTTCGAGGAGATGGACGCCATCGTCTTCTTCGACGACGTCCTGGTGCCCTGGGAGCGGCTGTTCCTGCTGGACGACGTCGAGCTCGCCAACTCCTGCTACGCCGCCACCAACGCCGTAGTCCACATGATGCACCAGGTCGTCGTCAAGAACGTCGCCAAGGCGGAGTTCGTGCTGGGCGTGGCGTGCCTGGTGGCCGAGACGCTCGGCTCCGAGCAGTCCCCGCAGGTCCAGGAGCGCATAGCCGAGATCATGCTGGACTTGGAGGTGATGCGCGCCTGCCTCCGCGCCTCCGAGGCCGACGTCGCTCCGGACGACTGGGGCGTCACCTGCCCCGCGCGTATGCCGCTGGACGCCGCCCGCAACCTCTTTCCGCGCATGTACCCGCGCATGGTGGAGATACTGCAACTACTGGGATCGAGCAGCCTGATGGCGCTGCCCACCGAGGCCGACTTCGCCAGCGACCTCGAGCCCGACCTGGAACGCTACCTGGCCACCGGCGCCGCCACCGCCGAGGAGCGCGTGCGCCTCTTCCGCCTCGCGTGGGATGTGGCGTGCAGCGCATTCGGCTCGCGCCAGGTCCTATACGAGCGCTTCTTCTTCGGCGACCCCTCCCGCATGGCCAGCGCCCTCTACGCCATCTACGACAAAGAACCCCTCAAGCAGCGTGTAAGGGAGTTCCTGGGGCAAGGGTAGGAGGACAGGGGTCGGCGCATCCAAAAGTCCCCTCTCCCTCGCTCCCCAGTCCCTTCCCCCTCGCAGGGGGAAGGTTAGGATGGGGGTGAAAGCCAGGGTGAGGGTGAACGAGGCACACCCCCCTACCCCCCCGGCGGCACCACCAGCACAGGGCTGCCCGACGTCCGCACCAGCGTCTCCGTCACGCTGCCAAGCACCCAGCGCGAGAGCCCGGAGCGCCCGTGCGTCGCCATGGCTATCACGTCGCAATCGATCTCGTGCGAGTAGTCCGCGATGGCCGATGCAGGCGTGCCCAGGAGCACCTTCGTGCCCACCGTGACGCCCTTGTCCCTCAGCGCCGCCGCCACCTCCTCCAGGTACTCGGAGGACTCCTGCTCCACTTCCAACTGGATCTTCGCGTTCGTCGTGTAGGCCATGCCCTCCAGGTACGCCGACGAGCTGTTGTCCAGCCTCAGCGCCTTCACCAGCGTCACCCTCATCGACATCGCCAGCGCCAGGCTCTCCACGTATGGCAGCACGCTCTCGGCCAACTCGGAGCCGTCCAGCGGCGCCAGCAGACTGGTCATAGCACCGCTCGCGTCCTGCTCGTACTTGCGGGCGCGCTCGGGCGTTATCGTGAGGACGGGAACGCTCACCGAGTGGATCACCTTATCCGTTACGCTGCCCAGCACGCCCCGCGCAATCAGGTTTCTGCCGTGCGTGGACATGGCGATCAGGTCGCATCCCTCGGCCTCGGCCGACCGCGTTATCTGCTCCGCGGGCGTTCCGAGCACGATCTTGACCTCGGCCTCTACTCCCTGCTCCCGCAGGCGCTCCGCAACCTCGCGCAGATTCGCCTCGGCCCGCCGCTCCACGTTCTCCATGATCTGCTGGACGAACGGGCCGCTCGACTCGTGGCGGCGAGTTCCGGCGCGCCGCCGCTCCTCGGGCGGGATTCCTCGACCGGACGCCTCTCCCCTCAGCGAAGTGGGGACCTCCAGCATGTCCGGGTCAACGACCGTAAGCAGCGTAATCCGCGCGCCCACGCCGCCGGCAATCCCCACGACGTAGGGCAGAATGCCCTCCGCCAGATCCGTGCCGTCCAGGGGCACCAGAACGTGTGTGAACATATCGCTAGGCTCCTCTCAAGAGGTTTCCGGTAGTCCCTTCTCCCCTGGTGGGAGAATAGCCTGCCCTGAGCCTGCCGAACGGGTAAGGATGAGGGGGAGTCGAGCCGCCTAGCTCACGCCCTGCTCTGCCAGGTAGTCGTGCATCCTCTGGAGCGCGCGGCTGTTCTCCTCCAGCGTAAACCCGTCGACCTTGTACTCCTGCTTCGCGCTCATGCCGTCCACCGCGCCCAGATCGACGGTGCGCCGGACCAGGTCCTGTTCCTCCTCGATGCTGGGAAGCAGGTTGCGGCCGCTCAGCTTGGATATGGACGCCGCCAGCCCGTAGCCGCCCCAGTTGGACACGCTGCTTATCACCAGCTTGCTCACCTGCGTCACGCAAGGGATCTTCACCAGCGTGGGCACCTCGGTCACCTCTCGCGCCAGGTTGCCCATGCCTATCTCGTTCCCGCCGTCGCCGATGCCTACGGTGTGCGGGTGGCCGGACACCAGGTAGTCGATCCGCGCGTTGTACGCCGAGATGTCTTGCCCGTGCATGTTGCGGAACAGCCCCTCGTCGGTCAACCCACACCGCTCGATTGCGATGACCACGGACGGGTCGATCTCGGCCAGCAGCTCCTCCGCGCGGCGCTTGCTCGCCTCGTCGTCCGCGATGGGAAAGTCCACCACGCGAACGCCGTCGCCTGCGGCCGCCTCCATCAGCGGCACCGACCACTTGTCGGTCACGTACACCACCTCGTTGCCCAGCTTCCGCAGCGCGTCACCGATCACTATCGCGCCGGCGGGGCCGTCGGTCTCCACCGCTCCCGCCGCCAGGATGTAGAAGCCCGTGATGATGATCGCCGTGCCGGGATGCTCCAGCACCAGCGCGCCCGCCTGGTCGCAGAAGTCGTCGGGCAGATGTGTCCTCAGCGCCGAGATCCCGCGCCGGTCGTTGTCCAGAATAATATCCTCGATGCTCATCAACGGCTCCTTTAGTCCCTTTCCGAAAAGTCCCCTCTCCCTTGATGGGAGAGGGCTAGGGTGAGGGTGAACCCCCTAAAGTATGGAAACGTCCTCGTCCTGCATGTCGGTTATGAACATGTACCCCGGCGCGTGCGTGATCATGAACGGTGGGCGGGACTTCATAGCCACCGCCTGCGGGGTGACGCCGCACGCCCAGAACACCGGCACCTCGTTGTCCTTGATCTCTACCGGCTCCCCCATGTCGGGACTGAACACGTCGCGTATGCCGATCGCGGCGGGGTCGCCGACGTGCACCGGCGCGCCGTGCACCGCCGGGAAGCGCGATGTCACCTGCACCGCGCGCACCACCTTTTCGTGGGGTACGGGGCGCATCGACACCACCATCGGGCCGGAGAATCCGCCCGCGGGTGTGGTCTGCATGTTGGTGATGAACATGGGCACCACCGTGCCGCAGTCGTTGTGGCGCAGCGAGATGCCCGCCTTCACCAGCGCGGACTCGAACGAAAAGCTGCACCCCAGCAGGAAGGACACCAGGTCCTCCCGCCAGAACTCGGACAGGTCGGTCACCTCGTCCGTAAGCTCGCCGTACTGGTATATGCGGTACTTGGGCACGTCGAAGCGCAGGTCCGCGCTGGGTGCGGACTGCGCGGGCACGCTGGAGCCGGCCTCGACCACCTCGATCAGCGGGCACGGCTTGGGGTTGCGCTGGCAGAACAGCAGGAAGTCGAACGCCAGGTCTCTCGGAAGTATGGCAAGGTTCGCCTGGACGTTGCCCGGCGCCATGCCGCTGGTGGTCTGCACCAGCTCGTCGTAGCGGAACATCTTGCGCAGGTCGGTCGCGTCGGTCGGCAATGCGGAAAGCTGCATGTGTGTACCCTCTGGCGGCTCAGGAATCCGGGCGGGCTTCACACACCCGCCGCGCCGCGCGAAACGACGCAAAAATAGGTTACTATCGGGCGTGTAGCTAGTCAAGAAACGGGCGCCACACCACCCACGAACAATGTCGCGTCCCCAAAACTGTAGAACCGATAACCCCGCTCAATCGCCTCCCGGTAGCGTGCCAGCACCAACTCCCGGCCAGCGAACGCGCTCACCAGCATCAGCAGCGTCGAGCGCGGCAGATGGAAGTTGGTCAGCAGCCCGTCGATTACCCGGAAGCGGTGTCCCGGCCGGATGAACAGGTCCGCCCACCCCGATCCCGCTGCCACCGGCCCGTCCTCGCCGCCACCGGACAGCGCCACGTGCTCCAGCAGCCGCGTCGGCGTCGTGCCCACCGCGATCACCCGCCGGCCCTCGCGCTTGGCCACGTTCACCGCGTCCGCCGCCTCAGGTGACAGCGTGTACCGCTCGGCGTGCATCTCGTGGGACTCCGGGTCGTCTGTCTTGACCATGCGAAACGTGCCCCAGCCCACGTGCAGCGTCACGAACACCGTCTCCACGCCCTTCCCACGCAGCCCGTCGAGCACCGCCGGCGTGAAGTGCAGACCCGCGGTGGGCGCGGCCACGCTGCCCTCGACCCGCGAGTAGACCGTCTGGTAGCGCTCCCTGTCGACTAGCGGCTCGCGGATGTACGGCGGCAGCGGCATCGCCCCCACGCGGTCCAGGTTCTCCTCCCCGCGCAGCCGCACGACGCGCGCGCCGCTCTCCTCCACCTCCTCCACTTCCGCGCTCATCTCGGCGTCCCCGCCCGCAAACTCGATCACCGTGCCCGGTCCGAGCCTGCGGCCCGGCCTGACCAGCGCCCGCCACACCCCCGGCGACAGCCTGTCCAGCAGCAGCAATTCGGCCCGCCCGCCCGTATTTGCGCGACGCCCCACCAGCCGCGCCGGTATAACCCTGCTGTCGTTGAACACCAGCACGTCGCCCGGCGACAGCAGGCCCGGCAGCTCGGCGAAGCGGGTATGGACGGCCGCCGCGCCATCCAGCGGAGCCACCATCAGCCGAGACGAGTCCCGCCGCTCCAGCGGCGTCTGCGCTATCAGCTCAGGCGGCAGGTGATAATCGAAGTCGCCGGTGTTCATGCTTCTTCTTATTCCCCTCTCCCTTGATGGGAGAGGGTCAGGGTGAGGGTGACCGCACCCCTCACTCATCCAGCTCAGGATGCACCGACAACCGCGCCGCCTTCAGCGTGTTCACCAGCAGCATGGCGATCGTCATCGGCCCCACGCCGCCCGGCACCGGCGTTATCGCCGCCGCCTTCCGCCTCACCGGCCCGTAAGCCACGTCCCCCACCAGCCGGTAGCCGCGCTCCCGCTCCGGCGCGTCCACGCGGTTCGTGCCCACGTCGATGACCACCGCGCCCTCCTTCACCATGTCCGCCGTGATGAGCCGCGGCTGGCCCATCGCCGCGATCAGGATGTCCGCCCCGCGCGTCACCTCCGCCAGATTCGCCGTCCGCGTGTGGCACACGGTGACCGTCGCGTTGGATCCCGCCAGCCGCTGCATCAGCAGATTGGCGATGGGCTTGCCCACGATGTTGCTACGCCCGCACACCACCACGTTCTTGCCCGACGGGTCGTTTCCCGTGCGCAGCAGCATCTGCTGTATGCCCGCGGGAGTGGCCGACACGAAGCGCGGCCTGCCCGCCATCAGCCGCCCCATGTTGTTCGGGTGAAGCCCATCCACGTCCTTCAACGGCTCTATCGACTCGATTACCGTGTTCTCGTCGACGTGGTCAGGCAGCGGAAGCTGCACCAGTATGCCGTGAAACCGGTCGTCCGCGTTAAGCTCCGCCACCAGCGACAGCACATCGTCCTGCGTGGTGTCCGCAGGGCGCAGAAACACCTCCGCGTACAGCCCGGCGGCCGTCGCCTCGCGCTCCTTGTTGCGCACGTATATCGCCGACGCCGGATCGTCCCCAACCAGCACCGCCGCCAGCCCCGGCGTAACGCCGTGCTTCTCCTTCATCTCCGCCGCCCCCTCCGCGACCTCTCCCCTGATTTCGGCGGCCATCGCCGCGCCGTCTATTCGCAATGCGGGCATAGGACGCGCCTCCTGTCGCGGGCCTTCCGGCGGCCCTGGATATCGGCCTCAATTATAGGACTTGGCATCATTCCACGCCATTCCGTACCCAATCCGGTCACTGTTAAGACTTCGCGAGTCTCAAGAGTCCCTTCCCCCTCCCGTCCCTGCCATTCCGAGCGTAGCCGAGGAATCTGGTGTCCCTTCCCTCTCGCAGGGGGAAGGGACAGTGAGGAGGCTTGGAATGGAAAAGGTTCAGGGGTTCGGCGGGTTTTTCTTTCGGGCGGAGGACCCGGCGGGGCTTGCGGAGTGGTATCGGGAGTACCTTGGCATCAATCCCGCTCCGACGGACATGGAGATGGAGCCGTGGGTGACGGAGCCCGGGGTGACTGTTTTTTCGCCGTTCGATGCCGACACGGACTATTTCGCAGCAGACAAGACCTTCATGCTGAATTTCCGCGTGGCGGATTTGGACGCGATGATCGCGCAACTGAAGTCGGCAGGTATCGAGGTCAGCGACGAGAGCGAGATGGAGGGTATAGGCCGCTTTGCTCGCATCCATGACCCCGAAGGAAACGCGATCGAGCTTTGGGAGCCCGGGTCGTGAGGTTCGAGCTTACGTGCCAGTGGTGGGAGGTTTGTGGAACGCGACGGAAGGGTTCGAATGAACTCTAACCGTACTCACTCGAATAACATTCTAGGCAGGCCTGACTGCCGGATGATCGACATTAACGTTCCCACGCGGAGTTCCCGGTGGTCAGGCACGGGAACAGTGGTGGTGTCCCCACCTTCGACCCGTTGCATAAGTATGTGGCTGCCCCTTCGCCTTACTTCAGAGAACCCATACGCCGCGAGGATCTCACAGACCTCGTGACCCGACAGTACCCGGAGCCTAGCCAAACGCCACGTCGACGTGAGTTACATAGATTTCTTCATGGAGACGCCGTTGGATTTCGTCGGCGGATGCCGCCTCGCAAAAGAGTTCAAGCGCTTCCTTGAGATTGGCGCGAGCCTCCGACACGCTTTCGCCTTGACTGGCGATGTCCAGCTCGGGGCAGAGAGCAACGTAGGAATCGCCTTCCCGCTCGATGATCGCCGTCATCTGCCTGATCATCTCGAACCTCCCTTTTTCCTGTCACGTAAACCCGCAGTTTCTTCTGATCATTGTAGCTGGTTAGTGCTATACCTGGGGGCCGAAGGCGAGGGCGGTGATGTCTTTCCAGCCGTAGGAGACTTCTTGGAGGTTTGCGCCTCCGATTGTGACGGTCTTTCTGCTGATGAGCTTGCCTCCGAGGGACTCGTAGAAGCGGCAGGCGGGGCGATTGTCTTCGAGCACCCATAGAAGCATAGAGGTGAATCCGTGTTGCAGTAGGCTGTGTGTGGCAGCCGATACGAGGCGGCGACCCAGTCCCCTGTTTTGGCGCTCTTGAAGCAGGTAGATGGCGTAGAGTTCGGCCTGATAGGTTGGGTTGCCGTCGCGTTCCGGTCCCGCGCTGGCGAAGCCGACGACGTCGCCGCTCTCTGTTTGCGCAACGAAGTTGCTGGTGGCTGGCCGGTCCGTAGTCAGAGCGTCGTTCCACATCGACTGTCTGTCGCTATACGAGAGGTTCGCGAGGTACTCGGCGGGGACTATGCCTTCGTATGTGGTCCGCCACGAATCGACGTGGACCTTCGCAATCGGAGCGGCGTCTGTGGGGTTGGCTGTGCGGATGGTTGCGTTCAACTCGGCCCCCTGCATCCAGTGTCTCGGTGTGTGGCGGGCCAGTTGCCTTCCACGGGGTAGGCCTCGTCGGGGCCGGGCCAGGGCGGCATGGTTACGATGACGAACCTGAGGGGGCGGTCGCCGGTGGTCCTGAACTGGAAGTGGGCGCCGAGAGGTATGGACAGGCTCGCCCCGGGGGATACGTCCACGACGCGCTCCTCGTCGCCATGTTTCCTCCACACCTGGCCGGCGCCCTCGAGGAAGTACCAGACCTCGTCGACCGTCCTGTGGGCTACGGCGATTGACACGTCTCCGGGGTTCAGGGTGCAGTGGACCATGCTGCCGCGGGTTGTGCGCGCCAGCAGGCGGATCTCGGAGCCGTCGGGGGCGAGGAGGTCGTGGTCGGTGGGGAGCTGTATGTAGTCTAGTTTGTGTTTCATGGGAGGGGGAAGGGACAATGGGGAGTGACCCGCCTCGGACTCGAACCGAGAACCTACTGATTAAGAGTCAGTTGCTCTGCCAAATTGAGCTAGCGGGCCGGGAGCGTCATGCAATTTTAGTGGCGGGGGAGTGGGCGCGTCAAGGAATGGGCTGTGCTATGCTAGGGCCGACTGGCGCGAGGCGTGATCAGCGAGAGGAGCAGGTGCTATGGGGATTCTGAGGAGAATCGGAGCGGTCTTTCTGATTGCGGTGGCGGTGGCGGTGGCGGTGTTCTTCATCGTCAACACGTTGCTGGATGACACACTGGACGTTTTGCAGGTGTGGTACGGGCTGGACGTGTTGATGTTGATCGGGCTGGCGGTGGCTCTCATCTTCAACTACTCGCGGAAGATGGAGGTCGGCGGGCGAGACCCGGAGGCAGGGGTTACGCTGCGGTACCTGGAGGTCAACGTGGCCTTCTACGCGACGGCGGCGGTGACGATACTGTTCCTGCACAACTGGTTTTCGCTGCTGGCGCAGGGGGCGGACAGCCTGGACGGCAATCACCAGGCGTGGGTGATATGGGCGTTCGTGGATACGGCGCTGCCGCTGGTGCTGGGCGTGACCGGGTGCGCGATGTGGCGGGAGGCGGACAACTGAGGGTTGATGCGGCGGCTCCGTGGGGGCTAGAGGAGGGGCGGCGGAGGGTAGGCACAAGACCTGCCCATACAGCGTGATGGGGAAAGGGGCTGGTGGCGTGTGGGAATGGCGAGGGCTTTAGATTCCTCGGCTTCGCTCGGAATGGAAGGGGAAGGGACTTGGTGGCGGCCCTTCCCCTGGGTTCCCGCTTTCGCGGGAATGACGTGAGAGGGAGCGGGAACGACGTGAGAGGGTGATGGCCTCACGCGTACCCACTTTGGGACGAGTATAGAAAAAGGTCGGACTCTTAGGCGAAGATAAGGGTGAAGCAACCCGCCGAAGGAGTCCGACCGATTGAGATGGTACAACGAGATACTCGCATTTATCCAGTACGCTGCCCCGAACCTCAGAGCGACCAGGACGGTCAATCTCGCGCTGCTTAGCGCGGCCATTCTCCCTCGCCGCCAGCTATCCTTGTCGGCCCTGGCCAGGGCCATAGCCTGCTCCGGGCTGACCAGGAGCCGAGCGCACCGCCACAGCAAGAAGAGGCTGTTCAGGTTTCTGTCCAACGATCTGTTCGACCCGCTCAGCGTCCAGACATCCATAATGCCGAGCATCGTCTCCGCGGCGCGTCTGAAAGGGTCGACTCCCATAATGATAGACTGGTCAGACTTGGGCAGAGGGTTCAATGGTCTGTTTGCCGCCGTGTGCTTCAGGAAGAGGGGTCTGCCCCTTCTGAGTTGGGTCTCGCGCCCCGAGGAGCTGGACCATTCGCAAAACCGCGACCTGCCCTCCGTCACAGGCCGTCCCGTCGATTTCGTGGTCAGAGTCAAAGGAGGCGTCTGGATCAAGGCGGCCGGGTTCGAGGGCGCGCTCAAGAGCTATCCGCTGGCGAAACGGAGCTATGCTCTTATACCCGGAGCGCGGAATCGCAGGGACGGCGCGGTTGTGGTCAACCTGGTGTTGTACTGGGGAGCCGGACACAAAGAGCCGTGGTATCTGGCGACCACGCTGTCGGACGCTCGGTTGGCGGTGAAGATGTACCGGATGAGGATGCAGCCCGAACAGTACTTCCGGGACGGCAAGCAGCGTTTCGACCTGGACGCGACGACTGTTACGACGTCGCGTCGGCTTCAACGGCTGCTGGTCGGCGTACTGATGGCCTGCGCCATTCTGATAGTGGTGGGAATGAAAGCGCCCCCGACGTTCCGTCGTCAGGTGTCTTCATGGGGGCGTCTGGGAGTGCTTCACCTGGGCTTGGAGTTCTACCTCGCGACCGACAAACCACCACTCAAATACCTCGGACTCCCCAACCCTCAAAGTGGGTACGCGTGAGGGGTGATGGCGGATTGACTGGGGTTCGGTTGCTGTGCTATTGTGACTTCGTGAAAAGTTGCACATAGTTTGTCGCGGCGTCTGTGGCCGCCCCGGGGGATTTCCGCCGGGCGCTCCGGGCACCGCTCCAGCCTGGGCGCTGGCACTGAAAGGCAGCCTTGATTGGGAAGCTGCGGACTCCCTCGAGAAGGACAGACTTAATCTTTCGCTGGGCAGCGATCGTTACGCTGATGTTCGCGTTCGCCCAGGTCACACTAGGCGGCGTGGTCCGGACGACCGGATCGGGCCTGGGCTGCCCGGACTGGCCGCTGTGCCACGGGCAGATCATTCCGCCGTTCCAGACTGACACCCTCATCGAGTACAGCCACCGTCTCACCGCGTCTTCTCTCGGCGCTCTCATGCTCGTTACGGCGGGCGTGGTGTGGCTGTACTACCGACGCAACTCGTGGATGGTGGGCAGCGCCGTCGTGGGGCTGGTGCTGGTGGTGGCCGCCGCGCTGCTCGGCGGGGCGACGGTGCTCACGGAGTTGGAGTGGTGGCTGCGGCTGATTCACCTGGCGCTGGCGGAGGCGCTGGTGACGGCGCTGGTGGTGCTCATCCTGGCGGGCTGGCGGGAGACGGGGACGTCCTCCCTATCTCAATCTTCCTCCCCAGAGGGGAAGAGGAGCCTGGGCGGCAGGGGGCTGAACATCCTTGTCGTCGCCACATTCGCGGGAGTCTTCCTTCTGATGATGTCCGGTTCGTTCATGGTCGGTTACGGCGGCAGCTCGGCCTGCGCGACGTGGCCGCTGTGCCGGGGCGAGCTTATGCCGGAGGGCGTGCCGGCCGCGATTCACATGGGGCATCGCATGTTGAGCGCGATGGTGGGGGCGATGGTGGTGGCGCTGGCGGCGGTCGCCTACGCGAGAGGGCGGGAGCTGCCGGCGGTGCGGTGGGCGGCGCTGTGCACGACGGCGCTGTTCGCGGTGCAGATCGTGGCCGGGGCGTGGATCATCTGGGCGCGGTTCGGCGCGGAGATGAAGGCGGTGCACCTGAGCCTGGCGACGCTGACGTGGCTTGCGCTGACGTTTTTGTGCGTGCTGGCGTACACGCGCCGGGGAGCCGGGCTGCTGGACGCGCCGAGCGGAGGCGTCGAGACGGTGACGGCGACCGCGACAAGGCGGTGGGCGCAATGATGGCGCAGATGACGGCATCGAGCAGCGTGGTCAGGGACTACGTGGCGCTGACCAAGCCGCGGATTATCTCGCTGCTGCTGTTGACGGCGCTGGGGGGGATGTTCCTGGGGGCGCGGGGAGTGCCGGAGTGGCAGCTCGTGCTGGTGGTGCTGGTAGGCGGCGCGCTGGCGGCGGGAGGCGCGAACGCGCTGAACCACTACGCCGACAGGGACATAGACTCGCTGATGCGGCGGACGCGGGCGCGTCCGGTGGCGCGCGGGGCGGTGCGGCCGGCGAACGCGCTGGCGTTTGGGATTGCGCTGAACGTGGTGGCGTTCGGCCTGCTGTGGGCGGGGGCGAATCTGCTGTGCGCACTGCTGACGCTGAGCGCGACGCTGTTCTACGTGCTGATATACACGAAGGCGCTGAAGCGGTCGACGCCGCAGAACATCGTGATCGGCGGAGCGGCGGGGGCGATTCCGCCGATGGTGGGCTGGGCGGCGGTGACGGGCTACCTGGGTCTGCCGGCGCTGTACCTGTTCGCGATCATCTTCTTCTGGACACCACCGCACTTCTGGGCGCTGGCGCTGCTGCTGAAGGATGACTACGCGGACGCCGGGGTGCCGATGCTGCCGGTGGTGGCGGGAGTGGATCAGACGAAGCGGTCGATATTCCTGTACACGCTGCTGGTGGCCGCGCTGACGTCGATGTTCTTCGTGACGGGCGAGCCGGGGTGGTTCTACTTCGTGTCGAGCGCGGCGCTGGGGGCCGGGTTCATTTTCTACGCCTGGCGGCTGTGGAGGCGGCCGGGCATCGAGGGGGCGAAGCCGCTTTACCTGTACTCGCTGGCGTACCTGGCGCTGCTGTTCGCGGCGATGATGGTGGACGCGACGGTTTTGGCAGCGGTCTAGACGATGGCTCAAACCTTGACGACTCATAGCGGCTTTGGTAGATTTTTGTGGGCCGGCGCGACGACCCCTCCTCAGGCGCCGCGCAACCGTACTGTGCGAGGTTGATTGGTGAAAACGCAGAAGACGCGCCGCCGAGCGGGCGGCCTTCTCGGTATCCTCTTGCTGGGGGCGCTGACGCTCCTGGCGGCGGCGTGCACGCCGTCGCATCCGCAATCGACTTTCGACACGCTCGGGCCGGTGGCGCGCGAGCAGGCGGTGGTGTTCTGGATCATCTTTGCGCTGGGCGCGCTGGTGTTCGTCATCGTAGAGGGCATAATCCTGTACGCGGTGTTCAAGTACCGCAGGCGTCCGGGCGACGGCGACCCGGAGCAGATACACGGCAACAACGCGCTGGAGATCACCTGGACGGTGATACCGGCGGTCATCCTGGTCGTGGCGGCCATACCGACGCTGATGGTGCTGTACAGCACCACGATATCGCCGGAGCCGCCGGAGAAGGGCGGGTTCGTGGTGGAGGCCACCGGGCACCAGTGGTGGTTCGAGTTCACTTACCCGGACTACGGGGTGGTGACCGCTAACGAGATGCACATACCCGTCGACGAGGTAATCAACGTCGACCTGCGGTCGAAGGACGTGATCCACAGCTTCTGGGTGCCCAAGCTTGCGGGCAAGGTGGACATGATTCCGAACAACGACAACACGCTGTGGCTGAAGGGGGAGCGCGAGGGCGAGTACTACGCGCAGTGCGCGGAGTTCTGCGGAGTGTCGCACGCCAACATGCGGTTCAAGGTGGTGGTGGAGTCGTGGGACGATTTCAACGCCTGGGTCGCGGAGCAACTCGCCGAGGCGGAGAGTCCGGTGGACCCGCTGGCCAAAGAGGGCGAGGATCTGTTCATGGGCCAGGACACGTTCTGCTTCCGGTGCCACATGGTGCGGGGGACTCGGCTGGCGAGGGGAATCATCGGGCCGGACCTGACGCACGTGGCGAGCCGGAGGCACCTGGCGGCGGGGCTTATGGACAACACGGAGGACGGGTCGGACGAGGTGAGCGGCGCGCTGTTGCAGGCGAACCTGCGGGAGTGGCTGACGGACCCGGACGGCGTGAAGCCGGGCAACATAATGTACCGGGACGCCGAGGTGTACAATGGCACGATTCCGCCGCTGACCGAGTACCAGATCGACGCGCTGGTCGCGTATCTGCTGACGCTGAAGTAGGCGCCTGAGGGGTCGGCCGAGAGGCCAATCGGAGGCTCTGAATGACAAGTATACCGCTGAGCATACCCCGGCCCACACATCCAACGGGCGTGTGGTCGTGGATCACGACCATCGACCACAAGAGGATAGGGATACTGTACGGCGTGACGGCTTTCGTGCTGTTCATGTCGGGCGGCTTAGAGGCGATGCTGATGCGGCTTCAGCTCGCGGGGGCCGACCAGGACATCGTGAGCGCGGAGGTGTTCAACCAGCTCTTCACGATGCACGGCACGACGATGATCTTCCTGGCGATCATGCCGATGGGGGCGGCGTTCTTCAACTTCGTGATTCCGCTACAGATAGGTGCGCGGGACGTCGCGTTTCCGAGGCTGAACGCCTTCAGCTACTGGACGTTCCTTTCGGGGGCGATCATCCTGAAGTTCAGCTGGTTCATGGGGGGCGCTACGAACGCGGGCTGGTTCGGGTACGCGCCGCTGACGGGGATGGAGGCGAACCCGGGGAACGGAATCGACCTCTGGATCATCAGCCTGCAGGTGCTGGGGATCGCGTCGCTGGCGGCGGCGTTCAACTTCATCGTGACGATCATCAACATGCGAGCGCCGGGCATGTCGCTGATGCGGATGCCGCTGTTCACGTGGATGACGCTGGTAACGGCGATTCTGCTGGTGCTGGCGTTCCCAGTGATAACGGTGGCGCTGATCGAGCTGATGTTCGATCGGGCGTTCGGGACCAACTTCTTCGTGGTGGCGAACGGGGCGAATCCGGTGTTGTGGCAGCACCTGTTCTGGGTGTTCGGGCACCCGGAGGTGTACATACTGATACTTCCGGCGATGGGGATAGTGTCGGAGATAGTGCCGACGTTCTCCAAGAAGCCGCTGTTCGGGTACTCGACGGTGGTGCTGGCGGGCGTGATCATCGCGTTCATGGGCTGGATGGTGTGGAGCCATCACATGTTCACGGTGGGTCTGGGTCCGGTGGCAACCTCAGTGTTCACGATAACGACGATGGCAATCGCGGTGCCGACGGGCATCAAGATATTCAACTGGATAGGGACGATGTGGAAGGGGTCGATGGAGTTCCGGACGCCGATGCTGTTCGCCATCGGGTTCATAGTGCTGTTCACGATAGGCGGCATCAGCGGGATAATGCACTCGATGTCGTCGTCGGACGCGCAGCAGCAGGACACGTACTTCATCGTGGCGCACATCCACTACGTGCTGTTCACGGGGGCGATATTCGCGCTGGTGGGCGGGATTTACTACTGGTTCCCGAAGTTCACGGGGCGGATGTACGACGAGACGATGGGGAAGTTGACGTTCTGGTCGATGTTCATCGCGTCGAACATAACGTTCTTCCCGATGCACTTCGTGGGGATGGACGGGATGCCGCGGCGGATATACACCTACGGCGAGGAGATGGGGTGGTCGCTGTGGAACGGGGTGTCGTCGGTGGGGGCGCTGCTGCTAGCGCTGTCGATGCTGCTGTTTGTGTACAACATCGTGAAGGGCTGGAGGAGCGGCGAGCCCGCGGGGAACGATCCCTGGGACGCGCGGACGCTGGAGTGGTCCATATCGTCGCCGCCGCCTGAGTACAACTTCGAGACGATTCCCACGGTGTACAGCCGGGACGAGTGGTGGGAGCAGAAGCGGGCGCCGGTGAGGCGCGCGGTGCCGGTGGGCGGCGGGTCCGGCGAGGACGAAGGGCACGGGATACACCTGCCGCAGCCGTCCTACTGGCCGTTCATAGTCTCGGTGGGCCTGCTGATCGGTGGTTACGGCCTGGTGTTCAACTTCGCCGTGGCCGCGATAGGGGGCCTGATAGGAATGTTCGGCGTCTACGCCTGGTCGTTCGAGCCGGTGAACGAGCCGGACGAGGGCGGCGGGCACTAAGAAAGGCTTACACTTTTGGCGCACGCACCAGCAGCACATGGAGAGCACGAGCCGACTACCACCGGTCTAAACCACCGGAAGATGCTCATGTGGGCCTTCCTGGGGTCGGACTGCATGTTCTTCGGCTCGTTGATCGCGACTTACCTGGTCTACAAGGGGGAGAGTCTTTCGGGGCCGCTTCCCATCGATGTGTTCGACATACCTGTGACGTCGGTGAGCACGTTCGTGTTGCTGATGAGCAGCATGAGCATGGTGCTGGCTTACGCGGCGTTGACTAAAGGGAATCTGAAGACGTTCCGGGTATGGATGCTGTCGACGGCGATCATGGGGATGACCTTCATCGGGTTCCAGGTGTTCGAGTTCTACGTCTTCGTCAACCACCATGTGCATTTCGAGTGCGCCGAGGCGGGCACTGGGCACCTGACCCAGTTCGAGGAGCAGGTGGCGGCGGAGTACTGCGTGGACGGCGTGACGGAGGTGGATGAGAAGATAGGGCTGACGCCGCGCACGAACCTATTCGGCACGACGTTCTTCGTGCTGACGGGTTTCCACGGGGCGCACGTGACGCTGGGTGTCGTGTGGCTGCTTTCGCTGTTCTTCTTCTCATTCAGAAGGGGCGGCGTGACGGCCGAACGGAACCTGGACGTGGACCTGGCGGCGCTGTACTGGCACTTCGTGGACGTGGTGTGGATCGTGATTTTCACGGTGGTGTACCTGTTCGGCGTGTTCGAGGGATTTTGAGCCTTCTTCACCCCCATCCTAACCTTCCCCCTGCGAGGGGGAAGGGACAATAAACGGAGCGAAGCATGAGTCAGGATACGGAACAGGCGACGGCTGAGGGCGCGCCGGCGGAGGTGCATACCGGCCACCCGACGGCCATGACCTACTTCAAGGTGGCGATGGCGCTGTCGGTGATAACGGCCATCGAGGTGGGCATCTTCTACCTGACCTGGCTTGGGCACGGCATCATCCCGATACTGGCGGTGTTGTCGATAGCCAAGTTCGCGCTGGTGGGCATGTTCTACATGCACTTGAAGTACGATCACCAGTTGTTCAGCAGCATGTTCGCCGCGGGGCTGGTGACGGCCACCGGGGTAGTGTTCGCGCTGATGGCGCTGTTCCATTTCTTCGTGTAGACGGCCAGGCGACACCCCCATCCTTCCCTTCCTCCTGGGAGGGGGAAGGGACTTCTGGATTCCCGCTTTCGCGGGAGTGACGGGGTGATTGCGGGCGGGTGTCGCAAGCGCCTGTGAAGGGCTGACGTGGACCCTGTACTGGAATCGGTTTGGACGCATTGGCACGCCCACCCGGAGGCGCTGGTGGGGCTTGCGCTGCTTCAGGGCGGGTACATGCTGGGCGTGGGGCCGCTGCGGGAGCGGTACAACCTGGCGGACGGGGTGGAGCCGCGTCGGATCGCGACCTTTACGGCGGGCGTGCTGGTCATCTACGTGGCGCTGCTTTCGCCGATACATGTGCTGAGCGACAATTTCCTGTTCAGCGTGCACATGACGCAGCACGTGCTGCTGACACTGGTGGCTCCTCCGCTGCTGATACTGGGGACGCCGGACTGGCTGTTGAGGCCGTTGATGCGTCCCAACTTGGTGTTCCGGGCCGCGCGCTTGTTCACGCATCCTATCATCGCGTTCGCGCTGTTCAACTTGGCATTCTCGCTGTTCCACGTGCCGGCGCTGTACAACGCGTCGGTGACGTACCACTGGCTGCACGTGGGGGAGCACCTGCTGTTCATGGCGACGGCGGTGCTGATGTGGTGGCCGGTCGGCAGCATGATGCCGGAACTGCCGCGGCTGGCTTATCCGCTGCAGATGATGTACCTGTTCGCGCTGTCTATCGCGCAGATCATCGTGTTCGCTATCGTGACGTTTTCGGAGAGGCCGATATACGAGGTGTACGCGAACGCGCCGCGGGTGGTGAATATATCGCCGCTGCTGGACCAGCAGATAGGGGCGCTGATAATGAAGGTGGGCGGCGGCGTGCTGTTCATGACGCTGCTGATAATCGTGTTCTTCCGGTGGTTCAAGCACGAGGAGGAGACGAACCCGTTCGTGGCCCCGGAGCGGCAGCGGCGGATGGAGGAGGGGTAGGTTGTCATGGGGGCGGCCATCGTTGCACCATCTCCACAAGATTGAGCAACAGGAAACGAACATGGGCAAACCGGTTCAGGGCAAGAAGGCGGAAAGTCGGAAAGAGCCGCCCTACTCGGAGCAGCCGCAGACCAGTCTTGTCGACGCAATGAGGGAAGACGAGGGCCTTGTCAAAGGCACTCGCGAGGGTATCGAGCAGTTCGCGCAGGGAAGATTCGTTAAGCTGACGAGGACCGCGCACCTCTACAACGACACCTGCTAAGGGTTACGCAGGCCGTTTGGCGTCCCGGCTCCCCCGAAGTCGCCCGATAGGGAGTCGTGTTAGACGTAGAACGTTCCGGGCGGCTTCCGGTGGGGGCAGCGTCGTGCGCAAGTTAGTGCCGCACTGTCCGTCATTTCAGAGATTCACAAGCGCTTGGGCCAAGCCATTGGCGAACTGGTTGAAGTACACCATGTCAAGTCCGCCTCAAATGCCGACGAAGCCAGAATTTCAGGACTTTGGTATAACGCCTGAGCAATATGCCGTTTACAAAGGGGAGGGTGGCGTTAGCGGCTTCGGGCCTTTGCTGTCTTTGGGTTCAATTCCGGTTGTTGCGGTAGTGGTCTTCGTTAACACCAGAGACCTTAGTGACGCAATTGGTTGGGGCATCGCGGCCATTTTTCCTGCCCTCTTCGCGGGTGCAGGCATTGAAGCTTTGATTGGGACTTTGTTTCGGCGCTACAGCAGGTCACGCTTGTTAAACAGCCCCTTCGCTTCACAGATCAAGTTGTACGAAGAGGCAGAGGAATCTTATCAAGCAGCCCAACAAGAAGCTGTAAGCGCAGAGCGAGAGGCTGAGAGATTACGACTCAGGGTCAAGTGGGAAGAACAGCAAGCTGAGAAAGAGCGGCTTAGGACGCTTGCCGAACACTGGTTGTCCTTGAGTGGGCCCGAATTCGAACGGGAGTTGGGCACCCTGTACAGGCGTATTGGCTACCAAGTGCAGCTCACTCCCAGTTCGGGAGATGAAGGAATCGACCTCGTCCTCATGAAGGGCGGAAAGAGAACGCTAGTTCAATGCAAGAGCCATCGGCGGCCTGTCGGACCAGCAGTCGCCAGGGAGCTTTACGGCGCTCTGATTCATTTCGGCGCTGACAGCGCAATCCTGGCCTGCACCGGCGGATTCACGCGGGGCGTCAATGAGTTTGTGCGAGACAAACCGATAGCTCTTGTATCAGCGTCAGAACTGGCCGCATTGGGGGATATTGTCTCGAGTGGAAGTGCCACGGAAAAGAGATTGGAGATAGAACGGCTGACGCTTCCCACAGAGACAAAGACTCAGATGCGAAATGACGGGGTACAGGACGGATCACTCGTCGGCTCCGCGCCGGTCTGTCCTATGCCGGGATGTAGGAAGACAATGGTCTTGCGGGAAGGGTATCGCGGCGAGTTCTGGGGGTGTCCCAGATTCCCGAAGTGCAGAGGGACGAGAAACATCTGACTTGGGCTCTGCATTTGCTTGATGGGTTCGTGCTGGATTTCGCAGCTAGCTGCCTAGCCCCAAACATTGAAGGTACGCCGGCATAGGATGGCATCATGATAGTCGCTAGCTTGTTTGATGGGGACGGATGTATAGACTCATACGTCATGTGGAAGCAGCACGACGTCTACTACGACGCTCTGGATATTATCTCGCGCACCTGTCAAGAATACGCTCAGTTCGCCAACAGAATGGCACGCGACGTTTCCGAACTTTGGGAATCTGTGGAGAAGTTCGATCATCGCACCTTGCAGCTAGCGCACGACATATTGGCGGCCGCCTGGCGTTTCGAACACGAAATAGAAGTCAGACAAATGAAACTTCCGGGGTGCGGCCCGTGTGAGGGATACTTCTGCCAGTCGGAAGCTTATGTAGGGATGTGGACCCCAATATCATGTCCGCAGAGGCAATGCGCATGGCTTAGGTTCAAAGAAGAGCCAGATGTTGCGGCCCACTGGCTGAGTTGGCTCCGTGAGGAAGTGCGCTCTTGGAAACACAGGCCGGCAATGATTTGCTGTGTCATGGAGATTTTGGCGAACCAGAACACACCGTTGGGTTATCAAGTAGAACGTGCGTTATGTTGGAACCTCATCCTACACTATGGGGAAGTGCCTTGGATGCACCCCTTCTATGCAGCTTTACGACAGGTAACTTCACCAACATCACAAGCTGCGGCTTTGATTCCGGCGCGTTGTTTCTCCTCCCAGGCGTTCTTGCGTGCGACCTTGGTGGCCCAACACGACGCGGCTTTACGTAACGTGACTGAACAGTACGATAAGGCCGAACAGTAATCTGGATGTGGGGTCAAACCAATGAGACGGTTCAATATTCATGGCTGGGACAACTTGTCAGGGGACAACCCCGAAGTCGTTAGGTCCCGAGACGAAGTGTTGCGACAACTCGCAGAAGTCCCCGAACCGCATCGCTCAGCGTGGGGGAATCGACTCAAAAGCAAACTGGACCATCACCACTTCTCCGTGCGTCTCGAGATATACCTCCATCACTTCCTTATGGGGCGAGGTTGGGCAATAGAAATAGAGCCTCCGTTACCAGGAACTAACAATAGCCCTGACTTCGTTGTACAAACTGGCAAAGAGCGGATGATCGTTGAAGCCAAGACCGTACTTGGTGCTGAGTCCGAAAGACATCAAGACAGCCGGCTAAATCAACTGATGGACGACCTTAGCGGAAAGCTCAACCGTACCGTACTGATCCATCCCATGTTTGACCTGCCCTCCAGCCTTCCAAACAAGCGCATCGCAGCACAGATTGAGAAAAGAGCCTCTGAAGTCGAATTGCTTCAGGAGTTTCTAATTGAGGACGAGCATCAAGGGCAGCCCTACTCATTAGAAGTGACTGTAATGCTAGAAGACAAGCCAAGCGCAACCGTTGACGTCGGGGCCACTATTGGACGGGCAGTCGAGGTTGATGTTGGGCATCCAGTTCGCAAAGCTATACAAGATAAGGCGCGCAAGTACGGCGAGATTGATGTGCCGTTCGTAATTGCGATCTGGCCGAAACTTCCTACTCACTTTTCATCCGCGGACGACGATGACATGGTGGCTCTCTACGGGGACAAAGTATGGACAGAGGTCGACTACGGCAACTTTCGTGAAATGGTCAAGCCTAACGGGGTCTTCACAGTCAAAAGGAACGATGGCACGCGTCGGTATACCCACGTTTCGGCAGTACTCATCTGCCACCCTGACGCTATCGACTACTCGCTTAGGGTCTATCACAACCCGTTTGCGATCTGCCCGATAGGTATGCATGTCTTCGCAGGCATTCCGCAATGCACCATTGACTCAATTACCTGCAAAGTGCGATGGGCTCATCAGCAATTGGGTCACTGATGAAGGTGGGGTTGGTGGTTCAAGCACGAGGAGGAGACGAACCCGTTCGTGGCCCCGGAGCGGAGGCGGCTGGAGGAGGGGTAGGTAGGTTGTGGGGGCGTCCGAGAGCTTGACGGCGGGGGCGGGCGGACATAACATAGTTGGTGATCCAAACTTGTCACCCCCATCCTAACCCGTTCGGCAGGCTCAGGGCAGGCTCTTCCTTCATCGAGGGGGAAGGGATTCTGAAATGAGTTGGGCGATTCGGGTGAGATAGGACTGATATGAGCCAGAGAGTTATAGACGCGATACTCTTTCCGCTGCTGTCGTTGGTGATCATCGCGGCGTACGCCGGCGGGCTGGGTGTCCTGTTCATCATCATCGAACACTCCGCCTTGGGTCTTGGAGGCGTGATCATCCTGGGTGTGGCGATTGTGGTGGGCGTGCCGGGCGTGGCGGCACTTATCCAACGCCAGCTCGAGCGCTAGCGCAAGCGCCTTCACGCCGACCGCAGGACCCAACGTCGTGACGCCTCGCGCGGGCGTGCTCCGATTGTGGGCCGCCGCGCTGTTGCTTACCCTCATCATCGCCCTGTTGGCCTGCGCGCCTGCGCCGGCCGAGTTTCGCGGTACGCGGTTGACGGCGGGCGAATCGATCCCCGGTTTCGAGCTTACCGACCAGTTCGGGCGGGCCGTCCAATCTGACGACTACCGGGGGCGCGCGGTGCTGCTTACTTTCCTCTACACGCACTGTCCCGACGTGTGCCCTATCGTGACCGGACAGCTTCGCGAGGCGAGCGAGGCGCTGGGGGCGGAGGCGGCCGAGGTGGCAGTGGTGGCGGTGAGCGTGGACCCGGAGCGGGACACGGTGGAGTCGGCGCGGGAGTATTCGGACAAGTGGCGGATGTCGGAGCGGTGGGAGTACCTGGTGGGGAGCCGCGAGGAGCTGGCGGAGGTGTGGGCGGCGTTCTACGTGGACCCGGTGGAGTTCGATACGGAGAGGGAGAGCGGCGAGGTGCTGCGGCAGGGGACGCCGACGGAGGGGAGCGTGGACGCGCTGCGGGAGGGGGTGCGGGCGCGCTATCTGGTGACGCACGGGGCGCCGGTGTACCTGATCGACCGCGAGGGGGTGATGCGGGTCGTGTTTACGCCGCCGCTGGACGTGGAGGCGATGGCGCACGACGTGAGGGTGGTGTTGGAGTAGGGGGCACCCCTATTTCCTGGATTCCCGCTTTCGCGGGAGTGACGGCCGGGGCGCGGGGAAGGGACTTATCGCCCTCACCCTGGCCCTCTCCCGTCAAGGGAGAGGGGATTACGATGTCGCGGCAGGCTCGAGCTGGGCCTTGGCTAGCTCTACGAGCTGGGTGAAGCCTTCGGGGTCGTTGATGGCGAGCTCGGACAGCATCTTGCGGTTGATGTCCACGCCGGCGAGCTTGAGGCCGTGAATGAGCTTGCTGTAGGAGATGCCGTTGGCGCGGGCGCCGGCGTTGATTCGGACGTTCCAGAGGCGCCGCATGTCGCCCTTGCGCTCGCGGCGGTGGGCGTAGGCGTACTGGAGGGCGTGGATGACGGACTCGTGGGCGCGCCTGTAGAGGGTGTGGCGCACGCCCTGGTGGCCCTTCGCCAGCTTGAGCATCTTCTTGTGGCGGCGTCGCTTGGTGACGCCTCTCTTGATCCTGGTCATTGGGTGCTCCTGGCCGGCGGCGCGAATTGCCGCGCGGCGCGGGTGGTGTGTGCTAGGGCAGGCCGTTGGCGAGCATGCGCTTGAGGCGCGGCGCGTCCGCGGGGCTGACCGGAAGCTTCTTCGAGTAGAGCCTGCGAACGCTGGCGGGCTTCTTGCGGCGAAGGTGGCTGCGGTGTCCTTTCATCCTGACCAGCTTGCCGGTTCCGGTGATTCTGAAGCGGGCTTTGGCGCCCTTGTGTGTCTTAAGCTTCGGCACCGTTCAACTCCTTGCCGGACTGGGCCGACTTGTCTTTCGAGTTAGGCGCCAGCACCATCGTGAGGAAGCGGCCCTCGAAACCGGGCCGGCGTTCGAGGAGGGCATCGTCCATGAGGTCAGTCGCCACGGTACGCAGCAGGTTCATGCCGATCTCGGGGTGGTCCATTTCGCGGCCCCGGAACATGACCGATACTTTGACCTTGGACCCCTCATCGAGGAGGCGCTTGACGCGGCGGGTCTTGGCGTTCCGGTCGTGTTCTCCGATGCGCGTCTTGAATCTGACCTCGCGGAGTTCGTTGGTGGCCTTGGACTTGCGCACTTTGCGAGCCTCGCGCTCCCTGCGGTTCGCTTCGTACATGAAGCGTCCGTAGTCCATGAGGCGACACACCGGGGGGGAGGCGGCGGGGGCGACCTCGACGAGATCGAGGCCTCGCTGCTCAGAGATTCTCAGGGCCTCCCGCGTGGGCATGACCCCGAGCTGACCGCCTTCTTCGTCGACAAGGCGGACCTCCGGTATGCGGATTCGTTCGTTGACGCGGTAGTCTCTAGGTATGTCGTCACCTCTGCGGTATTCGATGGCAATGCCGACGTACTAATTCTAGCGAATATAGCACAACATGGCGGGGGTAGGCAACAACAAGATGGGCGTGGAATAGACGGGGGTGGCGCCTGGGCGTTCACCCCCATCCTGACCTTCCCTCTGCGAGGGGGAAGGGACTACACCGGCGGTTGGGCGTCGGCGGCGATGCGGGCGACTACGTCGTCGAGGGGCTGGGCGCCGAGATTCTCGCCGGAGCGCAGGCGGACGGCGGCGGCGCCAGCGTCGGCCTCGCGGTCGCCGACCACTAGCATGTATGGCGTCTTGTGAAGCTGGGCGTCGCGTATCTTGGCGTTGACGCGCTCGTTGCGTGCGTCCACCTCGACGCGGACGCCGGCCTCCGACAGCTTGTCGCGCACGAGTGCGGCGTACTCCTGGTGGCGGTCGGCGATGGGGATGACGCGGGCCTGCACCGGGGCGAGCCAGGTGGGGAACGCGCCGCCGTAGTGCTCGATGAGCACGCCCATGAAGCGCTCCATGGAGCCGAGCAGGGTGCGGTGCACCATGTAGGGCTGGTGCTCGCGGCCGTCCTCGCCGATGTAGGTGAGGCCGAAGCGCTCCGACAGGTTGAAGTCGAATTGGATTGTGGCGCACTGCCACAGGCGGCCAATGGCGTCGCGGATGTGGACGTCGATCTTGGGGCCGTAGAACGCGCCGCCGCCCTCGTCAATCTGGTAGGGGAGGTCGAGAGCGCGCATGGTGCGGCCCAGGGACTGCTCGGCCAGCTCCCATTGCTCCGGGGAGCCGACGGACTTTTCTGGCCGCGTGGAGAGCATCACCTCGAACTGCTCGAAGCCGATGCTCTTGAGCAGGTCGAAGGTGAGGTTCAGCACGCCGTCCACTTCCTGCTCCACCTGGTCGGGGCGGCAGAAGATGTGGGCGTCATCCTGGGTGATCCCACGCACTCGCAGCAGGCCGTGGAGCACGCCGCCGCGCTCGTAGCGGTAGACGGAGCCGAGCTCGCCGATGCGCATGGGCAGGTCGCGGTAGCTGCGCAGGGCGGTGCGGTAGTACATGATGTGGAACGGGCAGTTCATCGGCTTCAGGTAGTAGTCCTGGCCGTCCATGTCCATTGGGGAGTACATGTTCTCGCGGTAGAAGTCGAGGTGGCCGCTGGTCTCCCACAGGGTGGAGCGCCCTATGTGGGGCGTGTATACGAGGTCGTAGCCGGCCTTGTAGTGCTCGCGCTTCCAGTAGTCTTCGAGGACGCCCCGGACTCGGGAGCCCTTGGGGTGCCAGACGATGAGACCGGGGCCGGTCTCGTCGTGGATGGAGAATAGGTCCAGCTCGCGGCCCAGGACGCGATGGTCGCGGCGGCGAGCCTCCTCGAGGCGGTGGAGGTAGTCGTCGAGAGCGTCCTGGGTCTCCCAGGCGGTGCCGTAGATGCGCTGGAGCATGGGGCGGTTCTCGTCGCCGCGCCAGTAGGCGCCGGCTACGCTGAGCAGCTTGAAGGCGGGGATGGCGCCGGTGGACTCGACGTGAGGGCCGGCGCAGAGATCCTCAAAGTCGCCGTGGCTGTACGTGGAGATGGCCTCGTCTTCGGGAATCTCCTCGATGATTTCGAGCTTCAGCGGCTCTTCGGCGTTCATCTCCAGGCTGTCCTCGCGGGAGTACTCACTGTAGACGAACGGCAGGTTTCGCGCGATGACGGCCTTCATCCGGCCTTCGATCTCGGCGAGGTCGTCGTCCGTGAAGGGGTCGTCGATCAGGAAGTCGTAGTAGAAGCCGTCTTCGGTGGGCGGCCCGATTGCCAGCTTGGCGTCGGGGAACATCGTCGTTACCACGTCCGCCATGACGTGGGCGGTGGAGTGGCGTATGCGTTCCCGCAGGTTGGCGAGGTCGGAATCGTGCATAAGGGCCATGGTAGGCGTCCTCCGTGGGTGTGGCGCTCCCGCGTCAGGCGGGCGCGGCGATGGTAGCGGAGATTTCGGGCAAACGTAAAGCCTCCCGCGCGCCAGCTAAGGCACGGGAGGCCGGGTAGTCGATCGTCGACACTTGGAGGGGAAGGCTATGGGGTTCCCAAGCGAGAGTATCCTCGTGTTCGTTTCCGTTTTGCGTTTTGGATTGTCCCAATTTTACTTCCGGTTAGCATGGCGGGTCAAGCGGACGGTTGCCGTCTTCGGTTGACAGCGTGGGAGAGCGAAAGGTAATGTCAGTTAGCGGCTGTTGCCGAGGAGATGCCATACATGGAGTTGAACGGAGAACGACTGACCAGGCTCAATGAAGACATTGCTACGATAGCGCAATTCACAATTGAGCTCCGGCAGATGTTGGGCGAACAGGAAAGGCGTATTGCGCTGTCTGAAAGGCGTCTTGAGGTATCTGAAAGCCGTCTTGAGATGTCGGAGAGACGCCTTGCTGAGTCGGAGAGACGCCTCAATGAGTCGGAAAAACTGCATGCCCTTGCGATAGAACGAATGGCGAAGCATGAAGAACGGATGGAGGAGATCGACCGGGAGGCGGCGCAGACGCGGAGCATGTTCATTCGCGCGTGCGAGCGGCTGGGGCTGTTCGACGACGACGAAACGGACTAGGCGGCTGCAAGACCGGTGAGACGCACATTGGAGGGACGAAAGTGGCGCTTGTAAGACTGGATATCACCAACCGGGAGCTTTTCGCGGACGGCGAGACGTTCGGGGACGTTGGCGCATACCGGCTGCTGGAGGGGGACGCGC
Organism: Dehalococcoidia bacterium; assembly: GCA_965204815.1. Lineage (GTDB taxonomy): Bacteria > Chloroflexota > Dehalococcoidia > Lucifugimonadales > CATOSD01 > CATOSD01. Next base: position 1,017,148 of record OZ242014.1, on the reverse strand, counting down.
ACTTCGCGGTCGCACCGCAGCACCCGCGCAACGAGGCGATAACGGACCTGGAGCTGGCGCCGAGGGACGATGACGGCAACGTGGGGTTTTCGGCGCACTTCGCCATGCTACAGCCGACGGACCCGGAGCGGGGAAACCGGCGGATCCTGTTCGACGTGCTGAACCGGGGGCGCAAGACGGTGCTTTCGGGCCTCAACAGCAGCGACAGGGGTATCGACCCGAACGCGCCGATAGAGCCGGGCAACGGGTTCCTGATGCGGCACGGCTACACGGTGGTGTGGTGCGGCTGGCAGGCGGACGTGCCGCCGACGCCGGGGCTGATGGGACTGCAGGCGCCGGGGGCGCTGGGTGCGGGCGGCAACCCGATCGAGGGCCGGATCATGTGCTGGCTGCAGGCGAACCAGCCGACCCAGGTGTTCCTGCTGGCGGACCGGACGCACCTGCCGCACCCGCCGGTGGACGTGAACGACCCGGACGCCACTCTGGCCGTGCGGGAGCACCCCAACGGGCCGGCGACGCCCATCAGCCGCGACGAGTGGTCGTTCGTGCGCGTGGAGGACGCGCAGGTGGAGCCGGAGCCTTCGCACGTGTACATGCAGTCCGGGTTCGAGCCTGGCAAGATATACGAACTGGTCTACCGCACCAAGGGGAGCGCGATTGTGGGGCTGGGGTTCGCGGCGGTTCGGGACAGCGTGTCGTTCCTGAAGCACGCATCGGCGGAGGCGGGCAACCCGTCCGCGGGCAACATCGACCGGGCCTACGCACTGGGAATCTCTCAGAGCGGGCGGTTCCTGCGGCAGATGATCCACCTGGGGCTGAACGAGGACGAGGAGGAGCGGACGGCGCTGGACGGGATCATCCCGCACGTGGCGGGCGGAATGCGGGGCGAGTTCAATATGCGGTTCGGGCAGCCGTCCAAGGACATCTGCTTCGTGATACCGGAGCTGTTCCCGTTTACGGACACTGAGCAGACGGACCCGGTCACGGGTGAAAGCGGCTCGCTGCTGGGTCGGATGAACGAGCGGGGCAACGCGCCGAAGATTATGTTCTGCAACACGTCCGCCGAGTACTGGCGAGGAGACGCGGCGCTCATCCACACCAACCTGGAGGGTATGACCGACGCGGAGGAGCAGTCCGACACGGTGCGGCGCTACCACTTCGCGGGCACGCAGCACGGCTCCGGGACGTTCCCGCCGCAGGAGGTGCGGCCGATGGACGGCGTGCGGGGCCAGTTGCCGTTCAACAGCGTGGATTACTCGCCGTTGCTGCGGGCGGCGCTTGTGAACATGGACAGGTGGGCGACGGACGGCACCCCGGCGCCCGCTAGCAGGCACCCAAGCCTGTCGGAGGGCACGGCGGTGGAGACGCGCGATCTGCTGCCGCGCTTCAAGTCGGTACCGGGCGCGCCGGTGCCGGACGAGCCGACGCGGGCGATGCGGCTGGACTATGGGCCGGAGCAGCACCTTGGGCGGACGACGACGCTGCCGGCGATACAGGGCGAGGAGTACCCGGCGCTGGTCTCGGACGTGGACGAGAGCTTCAACGAGGTGGCGGGCATCCGGCTGCCGGACCTGTCCGTTCCGGTGGCGACGTACACGGGTTGGAACCCGCGCCACGCCGACATCGGCAACACGGGGCTGATGATCGGCATCACGGGCGGGCTGGTGGGGTGGACGCTGCCGCTGCCGAAGACACGCGAGGACCGGGAGGCATCGGGCGACCCACGTCCGTCGGTGGAGGAGAGCTACGAGTCCAGGGACGACTACCTGGCGCGCGCGCGCGAGGCGGCGGAGGCGCTGGTGGCGGAAGGCTACGTGCTGGAGGAGGACGTGGAGGGCATCGTGGCGCGGGCCGGCGAGAAGTGGGACTGGGCGACTGGGGGTTAGGAGAGCCGACGGGCAGGTTTGAAACCTGCCCCTACAGGTTGGAGGGAGAATGGATCGGGGCGGCGGCGAGCTGACGTTGCGGATCGAACGGCAGAAGGCGAGTAAGCGCCGGTTGCTGCGTCTGCTGGGCGAGTTGGAGAGTTCGGAGCTGTACGACCGGACCCTGTACGTAGGCCCGGGTGAATCCGATAAGGTGCGCCTTTCCCTTCCCGCAAGCGAGGCGCTGTCGGCGCTTTCGGCGGACGAGACGGGCGCGGCGGTGTTCGAGGGGGATGGGCGCGCGGTCGCGGTGGCGCCCCCGTTTCCGCTGGGGGGGTCCGCGCCGTGGAACGGTTTCGAGACGGCGCCGCTGCGCGAACTGCTGGCGCGCGATCTGGTGGTGGGCGTGGCGCTGCTGCGACTGGGACGCTACGCCGTGGGGGTGCTGCGCGGGGAGACACTCGTCGCGACCAAGACGGACACGCGCTACGTGAAGAGCCGCCACCGCAAGGGAGGATGGTCGCAGGGCCGTTTCGCACGCAGCCGCGACCGGCTGGTGCGCGAGTTCTTCGACAAGACGTGCGAGGTCACTCAGCGGGTGTTTTCGCCGCACGAGAGTGAGATAGAGTACTTTCTGCTCAGCGGCGAGCGTCACACGGTGCACGCATTCACCGTGCGCTGCGAGTACATGCGTCGCAACCGCGGCAAGTTGCTGTCCCGCGTGCTCAGCGTCCGAACGCCCAACAACGCGGCGCTCGGCGAGATCGCGCGGGAGGTGTGGCAGAGCCGGGTGGTGTTCGCGGAGGAGGAGCGGTGAGCAACGCGATGTCCGGGGCAATAGCGCTTGTGGGAGGGGACGAGTTCAGGCCGGGGTGCGAGGGGATGGACCGGGCGGTGCTGGAGGCGTCGGGCGTGGCATCGCCGTCGCTGCTTGTTTTGCCGACGGCGGCGGCGCGGGAGAATCCGGCGCTGGCGGCGTCGAACGGGGTGCGGCACTTCGCGGCGCTGGGCGCGGATGCCGGGTCGCTGATGGTGACGGAGCGGGCGCACGCGAACGACGCGGGGCTGCTCGCGCCGCTGGAGTCCGCGGACGTGGTGTACCTGACGGGCGGCAATCCGGCGCACCTGCTGGCCGTGCTGAGCGGGTCGCTTCTGCTGGAGCGGCTGCTGGAGGCGAACGGGCGCGGCGCGGTGCTGGCGGGGTCGAGCGCGGGGGCGATGGTGCTGGGCGAGTGGATGCGGTTCCGGGGCTGGCGGCGCGCGCTGGGCGTGGTGCCGGGGTCGGCGGTGCTGGCGCACCACGAGCGGGCCGAACCGGATGCGGTCGCGGTGGACCTTGCGGAGTCGGCGCCGGAGGGCGTGTCGGCGCTGGGGATCGATGGGAAGACGGGTTGCCTGGGGAGGCCGGGGGAGTGGCGCGTGGTTGGGGATGGCGGCGTTACGGTGTACTGTGGCGGCGAGTGGAGGCGGTACGCCGCGGGCGCTAACGTCTTGGCATGAGCGGCACGTCGCCCGGCGTCTGGGCGCTGGTTTACGTCTGCGGGCTGTGGCTGGCGGTGGCGGTCACGTTTCCGGCGGTGCTGCTTATCGCTCGCGACGGCGAGCGGGACGCCCCGGCGCAGAGCGTCGTACACGCGGACCTGCAACGCTACTGCGATCTGCTCACATCGGGCGACAACGCATACGTCGGCACTCAGCAGCGGAACTACCTGCTGAGCGAGCTCGAATCGCCTCTCGTGTCCTCTCGCTTCTGGACGGTGACGCACCAGATCGCGCTCGCGAACGACTACCTGCGCTTCGGCGAGACGGGGGAGGCGGTTGCGACGCTGGAGGGGGCGCTGGAGCAGACGGGCACCGACGAGGGAGAGCGCGGTCACAGGGCAATGCTGCTGGAGGCGCTGGCGGTGGCGCATCTGAAGCAGGGCGAGCTGGCGAACTGCCTGACACCCACCGGCGGGCTGGTGTGCGCGCTGCCGCTCGACCCGGCATACTCGCACGACGACACCCACGGCTCGACCAGGGCCGTGGCGCGGCTGCGGGAACTGCTGGCGCTGGAGCCGGACAACCTGAAGGCGCGGTGGCTGCTGAACGTGGCACACATGACGCTGGGCAGCTATCCCGATGGCGTGGACCCCGTGTACCTTGTGCCGCGTGAGTTGCTGGATCCGGGTCTGCCGTTCCAGCGGTTCGATGAGGTGGCGCCGCAGGCCGGGCTGTACAGGATCGACCTGGCGGGCGGCGCGATCATGGAGGACTTCGACAACGACGGGCTGTTGGACGTGATTTCGTCGTCGTGGCATCCGTGCGAGCCGGTGGCGTACTACGTGAACAGGGGCGACGGCACGTTCGCAGACCACACGGAGCGCGCCGGGCTGTCGGGGCAGACGGGCGGGCTGAACATGGTGCAGGCGGACTACGACAACGACGGTCTGACGGACGTGCTCATCATGCGGGGCGGGTGGCTGCTGGAGGACGGGGAGATGCGGATGTCGCTTCTGCGCAACACGGGCGGCGGCTTCGTGGACGTGACGCGGGAAGCCGGGCTGGGGCCGCCGGACTATCCGAGCCAGAGCGCGGCGTGGGCGGACTACGACGGCGACGGGGACCTGGACCTGTACTCTTGCAGCGAGTCGATGTCGGACATCGGGGGCGGGATGAAGTACCCGAGCCAATTGTACCGCAACGACGGCGGGCGCTTCACGGACGTGGCGGCGTCGGCGGGCGTGACCAACATGCGCTACTGCAAGGGCAGCGCGTGGGGGGACTACGACGGCGACGGCGCGCCCGACCTGTACGTGTCCAACTTCGGGCACCTGAACCGTCTGTACCGCAACGAGGGCGGCGGGCGGTTCGTGGACGTGGCCCCAGAACTGGGCGTGGCAGAGCCGGTGCGGAGCTTCGCTTCGTGGTTCTGGGACTACAACAACGACGGGCGGCTGGACCTGTTCGTGGCGGGGTACGGGTCGAACATAGCAGACGTGGCCGCGGACTACCTGGGTCTGCCGAACGAGGGATCGCGGCCCAGACTGTACCGCAACGACGGGGCGGGCGGATTCAGTGACGTGACGCGGGACGTCGGGCTGCATCGCGTCCACCTGACGATGGGGGCGAACTTCGGCGACCTGGACAACGACGGCTTCCTCGACTTCTACCTGGGCACCGGATGGCCGTCCTTCGACGCGGTCGGGCCGAACGTGATGTACCGCAACGACGAGGGGGCGCGGTTCGAGGACGTGACGTTCTCGGGCGGGTTCGGGCACGTGCAGAAGGGGCACGGCATCGCGTTCGGCGACTACGACCGGGACGGCGACCAGGACGTGTTCGCGCAGATGGGTGGGTTCTATCCGGGGGACGCGTTCGCGAACGCGCTGTACCGCAATCCGGGCAACGACAACCGCTGGCTGTCGGTGCGGCTCGTGGGCGCGACCTCGAACCGGTCGGCCATCGGGGCGGTCGTCCGGGTGGACGTGGAGACGCCGGATGGGGCCAGAAGCGTGTACGGGCACGGCGGCAGCGGGGGGAGCTTCGGCGGGTCGAGCCTGGAGCAGGAGATGGGGCTGGGTCGGGCGAGCCGCGTAGCTTCGCTGAGCGTGCGCTGGCCGAGCGGGCTGGAGCAGGTCTTTTACGATGTGCCGCTGGACGCCCGGTTGGAGATTGTGGAGGGAGAGGCGGGTTTCAGGATCGTGGCTCCGTGAAGACTGTCGCCGCCGCGCTCTGCCTGGTGTTTGCAGTGGCGTGTGGGGGGGAATCGGCGCAGGTGGAGACGGCGGAGCCGGTGTCGCATGTGACGCCGTTCGTGAACGTGGCGCCGACGGCGCTGCTGGACGGCCACGAGGTTTGGAACGACCGGCCGGGCGTGGCGGTGTTCGACTTCGACCGGGACGGCGACCTGGATCTGTACGTTACGGCGGAGGCGGGGCACGCCAACTGGCTGTATCGGAACGAGGGCGACGGGACGTTCTCGAACGTGGCGAGGAGCGCGGGGGTGATGGCGGTGGACAGCCACAGCACCGGCGCGGTGGCGTGCGACCTGGATAACGACGGCTACCAGGATCTGTACGTGGGCGCGTGGGGGAGCCGCACCGACGGGCTGGATTTTCGGTCGCCGAGTGAGGGACAGGGGAACCGCGACAGCCTGTTTTACAACAACGGCGACGGCACGTTCACCGACGTCACGCTGCGGGCGTTCGGCGAGGCGGTCAACGTGCGGTCGGCGTCCAGCGCGGCGTGCGCGGACGTGGACGGCGACGGCTGGCTCGACATCTACGTGGCGAACGTCGGGGCCGACGACTTCCGGACGTTCGACTCGGCGGGCCATCCGGGTCACTACAACATGCTGTATCGCAACCTGGGGGGCATGACGTTCGAGGAGATAGGCGAGTCGGCGGGGGTGAGCGGCGAGCAGATTTCGATGCGGGACCACGCTGGGCTGCCCATCACGTTCGAGGACCCGGAGACGGGCGAGCGCTTCGAGGGGTACGACCCGACGAGGACGGACCGGCTGGGCAATCGGGTCGGGGAGCCGACGGGCCAGACGCACGCGGCGCTGTTCTTCGACTACGACGACGACGGGGACCCGGACCTGTGGATCGCGAACGACGGCGACCGGCTGCATCTCTACCGCAACGACATCGCCGGCGGGATCGTGCGGTTCACGCCGGTGGCGAAGCCGATGGGGATCGACCAGGTGGGGTCGTGGATGGGGTTCGCGGTGGGGGACGTGGACGGCGACGCGGACCTGGACGTGTTCGCGGCCAACATCGGCTATCATCCGCTGCTGAGGAAGCCGCCGCTCGAGCCGGTGGGGGTGTGCTCGTACCATCACAGGTTCACGTGGGGCACGTGCAGCCACGCGCTGCTGCGGAACGACGGCCCGGGCGGCACGACGGGCGACGGGGTGCGCGGGCTGTTCGTGGACGTGGCGCCGTCGACGAGGGTTGTGCCGAGTCCTCTGTTGCCGCCAGAGGCGCTGGACCCGGAGGCGACCCATCCGCTGTTCGAGGTGCCCACGGGTCTGCAGGCCTACGACTTCGGTTTCGGGACGACGTTTTTCGATTACGACAACGACGGCGACCAGGACCTGTACTGGCTGGGCTCGACGGTGGCACGCGGCGAGGCGCTGGGGGGCGACGCGTTTCCGGGCGCGGGACGGATGCTGGAGGGCGACGGGCGCGGCGGCTTCGAGGACATCACGGTGCGGGCACACCTGCTGGACATCGACCGGGTGAAATACGAGGAGCTGTTCACGAGCGAGCGGTCGCTGGAGGATCGTCGCATCAGCAGGCGGTTCCACGAGAACGGGAAGGGTCTGGCGCACGGCGACCTGAACGGCGACGGCTACGTGGACCTGGTGGGGGCGAACAGCAGCGGGCCGAAGCTGTTTGGCGAGGACACGATGGACATACCGGGTCCGGTGTTCGTGTGGATGAACGGCGGGGGCGTCAACCACTGGCTGACGCTGCGGCTGCGGGGTCGCATGGCGGTGGACGGCACGGGCAGCAACGCGGACGGCGTGGGGGCGCGGGTGTACGTGACGACGAGTCCGCCGGGGCAGGGTCGGCCGCTGGTGCAGGTGCAGGAGGTGCGGGCGGGGTCGAGCTACCTGTCGATGGACAGCGTGGACCTGGAGTTCGGACTGGGGGAGTCGGCGGTCGTGGACAGGATCGAGGTGCGGTGGCCGAGCGGCAGGGTTCAGTCGCTGACGGACGTGGCGGCGGACCGGGTGCTGGAGGTGGTGGAGCCGGCGGGCGGGGGGTAGGGTTCTCGGGAAAAGTGCTCCATTCTGTTCAATTCCGCACAATTCGTAGCTGGGGGGCTGTCCCAGGATGTGTCCTCTGGTGTGTCAAATCGTGAGATTTTGGGGACATTCCGTGACATTATGGGGATGTCCGCCGGAGCCTCGTGGAGGGCGCCTGGGTGCACGGTAACAGGTGCGACTGCCGCAGGTGGCTGCGGAGGTGGGTCGTATGGGCGGGGGCAGGTCGGTCCTTTGTTGGGTAGCGTAGCACGGGTGTGCGGATAGGGTCAAGAGCCCTTTGGCAGGGCGATCGCAGGCTGGTCCGCGGGCGGTTGGGGTGGGGAGAAATGGGTGTCGGTTGGGAAGGGAGGGGACACTGATGAGAGCGGACGGGGAGCGGATGGGAAGGGACGGGGTGGGTCTGGGGCGGGATTTTCAGGCTTCAGACGTGGGACGCGACTGATTTGGGGCGAGAAGTGGCGTATGCGATGGGGATGGGTTACTCGTCCGGGCCGTCGGCGTACTGGTTGTAACCGAGGCCGCGGACGTGGGATTCGTTGTGGAGCAGGTGGAGCAGGCGGGCGAGCTCGGCGGCGGCGCCACCACTATGTTGCGCGGCGCGCCGATGGATGTGCTGGTGAGGTACGACCTGCCGCCGGAGGACCGGCGGCACTCAAGCGGCTGGAAGGCAATCACTCCCATAAGATGCGGGCACAGGTACTGGGCGAGCGGCTACACGGAGAGTTTCAACGGGCAACTGATAGACTTGGCCACAACGCCTGTTCGTGCTACTCAACAGATGGTACGATTGCCGGTGCAGGTCGGCGGAACTTTCACGTCAGATTCAGGCGCCCAGGTTTCTGCGGCTCGCTGGCAGGGGAACGATATGAAGTGAAGAAGTTTCTAGCCGTCCTAGCGATCATGGGCTTTTTCTTGCTTGGATCATCCCCTGGACCGTGTTGTACTGGTGGTGACCCCTACAGCGCGTGCTATGACCTGTCAGACGATTTCTCATCACGCTGGGCAAATGGCAGAGGACAATTTGCGCCTCAATGGACTCAAGACGGTTCACAGATCGTGTTTGGCCATGCAGGGCGAATACTCCTCATAGACACTGATGGCTCGGACATTCGCTCCCTTTCAGGATCTCTTGAACCGGCCCATGCCTATAGCGAGACGGCCGAGATAGACTTTTCTCCCTCCATCTCACCTAAAGGGGACAGAATCGCGTTTACTACTCTCAGATTCGCAGAGGGCGGGCTCTCGGAACACACCTATGAGATAGCCACCATGGCAATGGACGGCTCTGACATCCAGAGACTCACGAGCAACACTTGGGACGACGTGAACCCTGCTTGGTCTCCAGACGGGTCGCTCATTGCCTTCGTATCCGTACGGGAGGGTGTCCCCCGCGTGGTTACTGTGACTCCTGACGGATCGGAATTGCACAACGTCGCTCCAACCGTGACCGCCTCGACGCTGGCTCCGGTTTGGTCACCGGACGGCAGTAAGTTAGCATTTGTTGCAAGGGAGATCGAGCAAGGACAAATACCCTACCTCAAGCATCCTTACCCGTACCAGCCTGACGCGACTCCGGCGCCGGCCGTGTACGACGGCACCATTGTCCGCCACATCCTGTACGTGGTCGGAAGCGACGGCTCAGGTCTAACGAGGCTGGAGTGGGCGGATGAACGGAACCCTACTCCCCGCCAACGAGCTAGGTTGAACGATGTGTCGTTGCCAGAAGAGGATGTAAGTCTGCCGTCCTGGTCGCCTGACGGGACGCGGCTGGCGTTTAGCGCGGCCTATTATGGAGAATTGTCAGCCCTCTATTCCATAAGGGCCGATGGGTCCAATGTACAGAGATTGTTCAAGCATCCAGATATCGATTATCCTGAAATCGCCAATATACACAGGGTCTCATGGACTGCCGACGGTTCTGGGCTCCGTTTTATCTCCACTGGATACCTTCGTATCGATGCAGATAGCGTGCGCTCATTAAGGGGGGACCATTTGGCGGATGTGAGTACCGGAAGACTTCTCGATTCGAGAGAGTTGCCCTGGAAATGGGGCAGTCCGTCCCACATGTCGTGGTCTCCCGATGGCTACACCATCGCTATCCATACTTCAGAGGAGAACCTGTACCAAGCCCAGAGTGAAGACGCTGGAATCGTCTTGCACATCGATTTGGCGAATGGGTCGGGAAAGAGGGTGTTAGTGAGGCGCGAGGACAACTTGCTGGTGGCGTCGGGTCCCTGACATTCCGAGTGACCTGCCTCCAGAAGACTCATCCAGGCGGAAAGTCAATTCAGGGCAAAAGAAGGAGTACGATAGGGCATATGGATGGGGCCGTGGTTCCTCACGGACATGGGCATCACCTTTTGCCAGATACCATACGAGATTCACAGATCGGGTTAGCTACACGATCACCTGCCAAGAGGTTAGCGCCGGCTGGCAGCCAGAGGTGCAACAATGAAACTGACTGTGACGATTGACCGGGACGAGGATGGGGTGTGGGTGGTCGAGTGTCCGTCCATTCCGGGCTGCGTGAGCCAGGGTGACACGAAGGAAGAGGCCCTGGCAAACATACGTGAAGCTATCGTGCTCTGCATCGAGGTGCGCGCCGAACAGGGCATGCCGTTGACCATCGAGACGAGGCAGGTGGAAGTGGCGCTCTAATGCCGCCATTGCCCGTGCTCAGCGGCGCGGAGACGGTGCGCAACTTTCGCCGTTTTGGCTGGAGCGTGGCGCGCCGACGAGGAGGCCACATCATCATGACCAAGCCCGGCGAAATGGCGAGCCTATCGGTGCCGAACCATTCGACTGTGGCCAAGGGGACCTTGCGTACTCTCATCCGTTCGGCGGGACTCACTGTCTCCGAGTTCTGCTCAACACTTTAGGCGTACACGCACGGCAGGCAGACGATATGGAACTGAAGGACTACCAGATAGGGCAAACACCTCGACGGCAATGACGATACGGAGTACAAGAAGCGGGTGTTCGCCGCGCTGGAAGAGGCGTTCAACGTGGGCAAAGTGACCATCAGCGACGGGCCGGCCAAGGGCGTGTTCAGGCTGGTGTTCGACAAGGAGGGGTTTCCGGACGCTGAGGAGGCGATCAAGGAGTTGGAGGGGACGTACAGGGTGTGAGTGACAGGGGGCTTTAGATTCCTCGGCTGCGCTGCGCTCCGCTCGGAATGACAGGGGAGAAGCGGCGCGCGGAATTACAGAGGCGATGGGTCGCGCGGAATGGGTGGGGGGCGAGGGGGAAGGGGCCACATCCCCGCTCCTGGATTCCGGCTCGGGGGCCGGAATGACGGGGCGCGTTCAGGGCGTGTGGTATGATGCGGCGAAGGGGAGGATTCGATGGTGACGCCGACTGAAAACTACCAGGACGTGGGACGCCGGCTGCTGCTGCAGGCCCGCGCGGAGTTGGCCGCGGGCGACCTGCGCCAAGCGTCCGAGAAGGGTTGGGGCGCGGCGGTGCAGATGGTCAAGGCGGCGGCCCAGCAGCGCGGCTGGCCTCACGACCAACACCGTCTGCTGTTCGCGGTGGTGAGGGAACTGTCCAACGAGGCGGGAGACCCGGAAGTCCACGCTCTGTTCGGCAGCGCCAACTACCTTCACGTCAACTTCTACGAGGGTGAGTTCGACGCCGACATGGTCGCGTACCACCTGGACCGCGCGGAGCGGTTCGTGGCCAGGCTGGAGGGACTTATTCGATAGGGCTATTGACAGGGAGCGCACAGGCGTTCTAGGATTTCTTGCAGGGACGGACCCGGTTGGGTCTGTCCCTTTTGTTTTGTGCGGCGGAAGGAGGGTCGGGGGGCGAATGCGGTTGTGGAAGAGGCGAATCCGCAGAGCAGAGAGGTGTCGGCAATGGCGTTTTTGGATTCGAGGGTGTCGAGGTTTTTGATTCAGGACGCGGGGGGCGCGAAACGCGACCTGTCGGCGTTCGTGGTGGACGTGCGCGGTCTGCCGGGGGCGCGGGCGCTGAACGAGGTTACGGCACTGGGCGACTCGGGCGCGCGGTTCATTCCGGGATTGCAGGACGGGGTGTTTTCGCTGAGCGGCCTGTTCGACAGCACGGCGTCCACCGGGCCGGACGCGGTGCTGGGCGGGCTGCGCTCTCACGACGCGGCGGTGGGGTTCGAGTACGGGCCGGAGGGCACGGCGACGGGGGCGGTGAAGTACTCCGGGCAGTGCTGGGTGGTGTCCTACGAGCTGCGGAGCCGGGTCGGTCGGCTGGTGGAGTGGGGCGCATCGCTGCAGGTCGACGGCGTCGTCGGGCGGGGGGAGTTCTAGCTTGGGCGCGGGCGACGGAGTGGCACGGGTCGAGCTGCCGTCGGGCGGCTGGTGGGAGATACTGACGCGGCCGCGGTGGAAGGACGTGACCAAGTGGCAGCGCACGGTCGGGGGCGGCGCGGAGACGGCGGGGCTGTTGGAGCGCGCGCTGGTGTCGCTGACGACGGCGTGGAGTTTTGCCGAGGAGATAGGGCCGCAGAGTCTGGCAGGCCGCGACGATGACGACGTGGCGGCGGTGCTGGAGGTGTTCTGCGGACAGGCCGAACTCTTCGGCGCGGCCGGCCGCTCCGGTGAGGACGCCGAGCGGCTGTTCGCGGCGCTGGCCTCCGGGCGGGTGCCGGCGGAGTTCGCGGAGGCGCACCTGATGCTGGAGACGGGGTGGAGTTGGCGGGAGTTGCAGGATACGCCGGCGGACGTGGTGGAGCGGACGTGGGTGTACCTGGCGGTGCGGGCGGCGCGGGAGGGCGGTGGGGCGTTGGAGGTTGGGGGTGGGGGTTGCTGCCCTCACTCACCCTCACCCTAGCCCTCTCCCTCAAGGGAGAGGAGATCAGTTGAAGGAGGCATAGGTTATGCAACAGGAATGGAGACGGGGAGCGGACGGGCTGGAACGGCTGAGGGAGCGAGCGGATCGTATTGTGGGGGAGTACGCGCGGGGCGGCGAGTTTCGCGTGCCGCGCGCGGAGGGGCCGGCGACGGGAGGGAGGCGGAGCCGCGTGGGTGACGGCGGCGGCGCGGTGACTGTCAACGTGAGCCTGTCGGGCGGGCCTATCTTCCTGGACGACGAGCGGCGGATAAGGGCGCTGGCGAAGGAGATCAAGCGGCTGATTGGCGAGGACAGGCGGCGAGGCCTGGGCGTGGGAGGGTAGGCGGTGGCGCAGGCGAAGTGGGTCGTGCTCGTGGACTGGACAGGAGGGTAAGCAATGGCGCAGGCGAAATGGGTCGTTCTGGTCGACTGGAACGGCGGCGGCGGTTTTCCGGTGGCGGCGGTGGACGTGAGCGAGGACGTCATAGACCTTACACTGGAGCATTTCCGCGACCTGCGCACGGGGTACGTCGAGGCGGCGCGGGCGGAGCTGAAGCTGCGCAACGAAGACCATCGCTACAGTCCGCCCAACACCGGATCGCCGCTGCATCCGCATCTGAAGCCGGGCCGGGCGCTGCTCATCAGGGCGGCGTATCCGCACGACGGGTTTTCGGCGAGCCCGGGCGGCACGCGGCTGTCCGGTCACAGGCCGGAGATGGGGTCGGACTTCGTATGGACGGAGGGAGCACGCGGCTTCCGCATCGCTTCAGGCGGCGGAGCGGCGGAGACGGACGGCTCGGCCGGCGCGGGGGACAGGCTCGCGACGCTGGACCTAGGCAGGGCGGACGTGTCGTTCGGATGCGAGTTCGAGCGCGGGTCGAGCGCCGACCAGCACGGCGGGCTGTGCGTGAGGTACGCGGACGCCTCGAACTTTCTTTACGTGCGGGTAACGGGGCAGGCGGTGGAGCTGCGCAGGGTCGAGGAGGGCGTGCACTCCGCCGTCGCGTCCGCCGCGTACGCCTGGGGCGCGTCCGAGCGTCGATTCGTGCAGGTGGTGACGCACGGGGAGAGCGTCCGGGTGTTCGTGGACGACCGGCAGGTCATAGACGCCTCCACGTCCTTCAATTCCGGCAACTCTGGCAACTCCGGCGCGACGCGGCACGGGCTGTACTGCTCGGGCGACGCCGACCACAAATGGCGGTCGTTCGGCGGGTGGGCGTCGCTGTTTCGCGGCGTGGTGGACACGATACACCCGCGCCCGCGGCTGGGGGCGCAGTACTGCTACGTGCGGGCGCTGGACGACATGGAGCGGCTGACGAGCGTTACGCTGCACACGCAGGCCACGTCCGCGTATCCACAGACGTCCGACGAGATACTGGGCGACGTGCTGGACCGGTCTGGAGCGGAGGCGGAACGGCGCATGGACACGGGCGCCGAGCTGGTACCGCGGCTGTGGAGTCCGCCGCTGTGGGGCGTGCGGGCGCTGGATACGATCTACCGGCTGCAGGACGAGGAGGACGGGCTGGTGTACGTCGACGGGCACGGGCAGTGGCGGCTGGAGTCGCGGACGCACCGGGCGTCGGGTCCGCACACGGCGCACAGCGAGACGATAGAGGACGCGGAGCGCGAAGGCCGCGCTTACCTCTCGGAGCTGGTGTGGGACGACGGCATCGACAACGTGGAGAATTCGGTGTTCATGCAGGTGCGGGGAGCGACGTTTCAGGGCGCCAATGTGGCGTGGACGCTCTCGGAGCAGCCGTACTTCGCGGCGGGGGAGACCAAGCTGTTCCTGGCTGAGAGCTCGGAGTACGACATGATCATCGGCCAGCTGAGGCCGAGAAGGAGCACGGACTACACCGCGAACACGCGGCAGGACGGCACGGGAACGGACATCAGCCGGCAACTGTCGGTGTCCTATCCCTCGCAGCGGGAGTACAGGGGGAAGGGCACGCTGGTGAGCGTGAGGTTCGGGTCGACGGCGGGATACCTGACGAAGCTGCAGATGCGCACTCTGAACGCCTACACGTTCGACGACCCGGTGATCGTGCGCTCGGAGGACGGGGCGAGCGTGGCGGAGTACGGACGGCGGGCCAAGCGCATCGACGCGGTGTGGACGCGCGAGGCGGCGACGGCCCAGGCGGCGGTGGACAGCCGGCTGCAGCGGAGGCTGGCACCGCGCAGCGTGGCGACGGTGGCGCTGAACAACGGCTCGGGGGCGAACGTGTCGGCGATGCTACAGCGCGGCTTTTCGGACCGGGTGCGGATGCGGTACCCGGCGATGGGGATAGACGCGGACTTTTTCGTCGAGGGGCGCAGGCTGAGCGTGGGGGAGGGCTGGACGCGGGTGGAGTGCGAGCTGCTGTTGCAGAGGGTGGGGTGACGGGCTGAACGACATGGAGGAGACTAGATGGAAATCGACGTGACACCATTCATCAACACGGGAATATCCGGCGCGATGCTGCTGTGGTTCATGTTCCGGCTGGAGCGGATTCTGAACCGGTTCGAGCGGAGCGTGCAGCTCATGGCGCGGGCGGTGATCCGGCTGCTGGAGCGGCGCGACCCGGAGGAGGCGAGCAGGCTGAGCAAGGCGCTGTCGAAGACGAACGGGGGTGGGGATGGGTGATGGGGGGCAGCGGCAATCCCCACAGGATCGCCCCTACGGTTCGGATTCGAGAGCCAAGTACCGAGATCCCCCAAACATTGGCGAGAAGATGAGCACAAGGTTAGTGTCGTCTTCATGAACTTGGCGGATGATACTCCCTTCGACAGTGGCTCCTCCGAATATCTCGCCGGAGCCTATGTCGCCGTCAGGCACAAATGCCCACTCGTCGTAGATGACGCCCATGTCGCCCACCAATCTGAAGTTGATGGTGTTGTAGCTGTGCGACCTATCGGGGTTACCGGTCGCTTCCAGCCGCAGGTCAACGATTGCCCACACGTGATTCTCGTCGAGTGTGGCAAAGACCTCGTCCTCGCTGGAGTAGGTGACGTCCAGGATTGTGACTTTGAAGTCGTCGTGAGTTATCGAGTAGCCCCTGGGCAAGGGTGAAGTCCTGGTTTTTCCGTCAGGAACGTCAGGGGTTGATGATGGGGCTTGTGGCGATGTGTCACCTGCAACGCTTACCTCAGGCTCGTCGCCGCCGGAAGAGACGACCGCAATAATGATGACCAGTAAGACCATAAGGATCAGCAGGCCCCCGCAGCCAATGCCAGTCCATTTGAAGAATTTGCCCATGTTCAGTCTCCTATCGATTATGCTGGCGGTTGTTCTCCCGGCCTGAGCGCGAACCAGACACGCTCTTCGTCACCGAAACCTGTTGTTCGAGAGAAGCCATACGCGTGGCGTGATCTAGCCGATGGCAGTGCCGGCGTAGCAGCTTCAGTTCGATGACGTCAAGTCCGCGATGACGACGTCGGGGCTGGAGTAACCACCCTCGACGATTACCGACACGAGAACGGCCGATTGGGGCACCGTAAAGATCACCCAGCCCCGCACACTTTGTCCATGTGCCAAGTCGCCGTAGCCAAAGCGGGGCTCAACGTCTGCAGATCCCCCGCGATCATACACATACCTGTCCCTGTCCTGGACTGAAAAGTTGCCCTCGCTGTAGGAGTCGTCAGCGAGGAAAGCGTGCTGCGTGATGTCGATTGCTATCAGCCTCTTGCCCGGGTCCACGTCATATCTTGCAGGCGCCGGGTCCCGTATCTCGTTCACGGTGTATGTGCTGGCTCCAACTGCCACAGCGCCAAAGGTGATCGTCGGGGTGGGGGTGGGCGCGGGCGCGATGACCAGCTTTGAGCGCCACTCTTTGATCGACTCCTCAATGGCCTGATAGGGAACGGCGTAAAAGCCGAGCGTCTCCGTGCCGCGCGCGGTGTTGATACCTAGCACCTTGGCTTCGGGCATGGAAAACAGAGGCCCGCCGCTGTTGCCGGGGTTTAGCGGCGCCGAGTGGGGAATGAAGTCGAAGTGCGTGCTGAGAGCATCGGGCGCGACGACCTCGCCGACGGTCGCGGTGGCGCCGACTACCGAGCCGCGAGGCCAGCCTACGGCCACAACCTGCGTTCCCACGCCAGGGCTGACCGGCTCCCAAGACAGAGCGGTGAATTCGTAGGAGCAGCAGATCGCGAGGACGGCCACGTCCCTATCCGCGTCCCACCCGAGCAGAAGCGCCTCGTAGGTCTGGCCATCGATGAGCTGCACGTCTATGGCCCTAGCGTCCTCGATGACGTGATGGTTGGTGGCGACGAAGGCGGTGGTCTCCTCCACAGCGAATATGAAGCCAGAGCCGCTGCTAGAGTAGCCCGCTTCTACTCGCACGATTCCATGTTGAACCTGCTGCACCAACTCCCACGGCGTTGATGGCGGGCCGAGAGGCGTCGGGGTTGGCAGCGGCGTTGGCGTGGCCGTAGGAAGCGGCGTGGCAGTCGGGACGGTCGTTGGCGTGAACGTTGGCGTGGCCGTGGGCGCGGGCGTGGCTGTGGGCGCGGCTGTGGGCGCGGGCGTGGCCGTGGCAAGGGGCGGCGGCGTAGGCGTGGCCGTGGGTTCCGGTGTGGCGGTTGGCGGTAGTGTGGCCGCGGCTACGGGTGCGGGTGCTGGCTCAACCGTGGGAAACGGCGTGTAGGCCGGCAGCGGCGTGTACGTGGGGAGTGGTGCAACAGGCGTGTAGGTGGGCAGCGGCGCGAGTGGCGTGTAGGTGGGCAGCGGCGCAAGAGGCGCACTAGTTGGGGAGGGAGAGGTGGAGTCACAGGCGCTGGAAACAATTGCGAAGAATGCGACGGTGACTACAAGGGCTGTGAAGCGGTCAGCGATTGGTCGCAAAAGGAGGCCCCCTCGTGGACAGGTTGCGAATCGCCAAACACGCTTCCTTCCCTCACGGGCCACTCAGGGGCGCGTAGCGCACCCTGTCACACCCCATATGGATGGGATGCCCCGTGAAGGTCGCGTGTTTGGCAGCATCAGATTAGCACATCACGTTATAATTTCAAGTAGTTGAAGTGACTGAAATGGAGTAGACCCGCCGGAGCCGTCCCATTGGAAGTGGTTACACTTCTCCCACCAACATCCATACAGGAGGACTTCTCATGCCGAGAACGTACGTGATTTGTACGGAACCTGGTATCTACGAG
Organism: Dehalococcoidia bacterium; assembly: GCA_965204815.1. GTDB lineage: Bacteria > Chloroflexota > Dehalococcoidia > Lucifugimonadales > CATOSD01 > CATOSD01. The sequence continues at coordinate 999,589 of OZ242014.1, read as the reverse complement.
TCTCAATGCGTACATCAAGAGTTAATCCGCATGGCTTCACTTGATAGGTTTCCAGGATGCGAAGAGGGGCGTCATTCTGTAGAGTGGAAGTTCGTCAGAGCGGAGTGAGTTTTAGCCTCTCGCTTTCTCCTCGATAGCCCCCACACTCCCACCATCTTGTGTGCCAGTCTAAGCCTCTGGCCGCTGGACACCCAGCAGCGGAAGCACTGTCGAGCGTACTTACGTTGACTCGCAAGATTATCTGTCGGGGTGTATAGAGGGCGCGATGCTGCTGTGGTTCATGTTCCGGCTGGAGCGGATTCTGAACCGGTTCGAGCGGAGCGTGCAGCTGATGGCGCGGGCGGTGATCCGGCTGCTGGAGCGGCGGGATCCGGAGGAGGCGAGCAGGCTGAGCAAGGCGCTGTCGAGGGCGAATGGGGGTGGGGACTAGCGAACCTTGTCTACGGCCCGCCGCTGATTCCGGGCCGTGATATACTTGAGCCGAATGGTGCGGCTCACGAATGACCGCGAGTCGCCAGGTCTATCCCCATGCTCACTAAGCTCATCGTCCGAAACTTCAAACGGTTCGACGAAGTCGAGATAGAGCTCGGCAACCCGGTCGCGTTCATAGGTCCCAACAACTCGGGCAAGACGTCGGCTATGCAGGCGCTTGCGCTCTGGGACATCGGCCTGAAGCGCTGGAACGAGAAGAGGTCGGGGAGAAGCGCTCCCGAGAAGCGGCCCGGGGTTACGGTAAATCGACGCGATCTCGTTGCTATACCGGTACCAAACGCCAGGCTGCTGTGGCGCGACCTGCACGTCCGCAACATTGTGCGGGCAGAAGGCGGACAGCAAACGCAGAACGTGAGGATCGACGTAGTGGTGGAGGGCGTGTCGGAGGGGAAGCAGTGGGTCTGCGGCCTGGAATTCGACTATGCAAACGAGGAGTCCTTCTACTGCCGACCGCTTCGCGTGAGCGCGGGCAGCACTCCAGAACGGATGCCGATTCCCAGGCAGGCAGCGGAGGCGCAGATCGCATTTCTTCCGCCCATGTCGGGTATGGCGGCCACGGAAACGCGGCTCGATCTGGGGGCCGTCAACGTGCGTGTTGGAGAGGGTCGAACCGCGGAAGTTCTTCGCAATCTGTGTTACCGCATTTACGAGGAGAGCCCTTACGACTGGCAGAAGCTGGTGACTCACATTGAGAGCCTGTTCGGGGCAAAGCTGAATGCGCCGCGTTACGTTGCCGAGCGCGGCGAGGTGACGATGAGCTACGTTGAGAACGAGGTTATTCTCGATCTCGCGTCAAGTGGGCGTGGACTTCAGCAGACGATGTTGATATTGGCGTACATGTATGCCAACCCCGGCGCGGTGCTTCTATTGGATGAGCCAGACGCCCACCTCGAGATTCTCCGACAGCGGCATATCTATCGACTCATAACCGACGTGGCTTTGGAAAGCGACAGCCAGATAATCGCCGCGAGCCACTCAGAGGTGCTGCTGAACGAGGCCGCTGGCAAGGACATGGTCATCGCCTTCGTAGGCTCTCCGCATCGCATGGATGACCGCGCCGGGAGCCAAGTGCTGAAGTCCCTTCGTGAAATCGGATTCGAGCACTACTACCAGGCGGAGCAGACCGGTTGGATACTGTTCCTCGAAGGCGCGACCGACCTTGCCATATTGCAGGCTCTAGCTCGTAGACTCGATCACACCGGCGCCATCCGAGCGCTCGCGCAGCCCTACGTGTCTTACGTGGGCAGCTACTACCAGGGCGCGCTCAATCGCTACTACGGGTTGCGTGAGGCCCTGCCTGACCTGAAGGGGGTCGCGCTCTTCGACCGCCCGGAGCGAGGAACGCCGGATCCCGGCGTGCTGACTCTCCTGACCTGGAGACGCCGTGAGATAGAGAATTACCTGTGCTCACAGGCAACTCTCGAGGAGTATGCCAGCCAGTCCGCCAAAGCGGATACGCCGGAGCCGTTGTTCGCGATCCAGGAGGCTAACCGGCGTCTCGAGGCGATGCGGAGCGCCATCCGTGAAGTGCAGGACGCGATGGATACCTTGGGCAGGGGTTCTCCCTGGAGTTCGGACACCTTGGTGTCCGATGACTTCCTGACACCCCTGTTCAAGGCTTACTTCCGCAACCTCGGCCTGCCAAATCTGATGGACAAGAAGGACTTCTACGAGCTGGCCAGATACGTCCCCGACGACGAGATCGATCCGGAAATCAGTGAGAAGCTGGACATCATCGCATCTGTATCTGACAGCGCCGCCGGAAGCGGAGCTTAGAGATTCCTGCGTTCGGCACGCCGGTTGGGAGCCTTTCGGTGTTCAGACGCTTGCGACATCGTGACCGCGAGGACGGCAGGGCCAGATTCGGACTGAGGGGCAAGGTGGCGCTGGCCGTCATCTGCCTGCTCTTGCTTATCGTTCGGCTGGATAACCACCCCGTAACGGCCGCGCAGCGGGTGGCGGCGGGCTACCTGTTTTCGCTGGTGGGGTGGGAGGCGGCCAACTTCTTCGACAAGTGGTTCCACCTGGCCGTCGCCGCGCTGCCGGGCAGCGATCCCGACCGCGAGGAGCGGCTCGCCATACTGGACGACTACCTGCAGGTTACTCGGAGGGCCAGCAGGGAGGAGGCACGAATCGAGCGGCCCTACCTGGGCGGTAGCACCGCGGCGGGGGGCGCCGAGCGGAGACAGGAATTGTCCCGCAACTATCTGGACGAGTTGCTGGCCGAGAAGCGACGGCTGAGGCCGACGGCGGAGGAGGCGCTGGAAGCGGAGATGAGCGCGGTGTTGCTGGACGAGGGGTTCGGGTCGAGGTTCGGGATCATCTTTCCACCGGTGGACATCGCGTTCCAGCGGGCACCCACGCTGCTGGTGGTGTCGCGCCGGGACCAGATTCAGCTTGTGGACGCGGTATTGCTGGATCCCGACATTCCGGGATTCGAGCGTGGCGAGATCGAGCAGGAGATGCTGGAGCGGCACGATCTGTCTGCGCTGGTGGACAACCTGGCGGGGCTGTCCACCTACCCGCTGCTGGTGTCGGACCTAGGCCAGTTACGTTCCGTCTGCCGCACCGCCGCCCATGAGTGGATGCACGCCTACATGTTCATCCGGCCGCTGGGCCAGAACTTCCGGGCGTCGGAGGAGATGTTCACGCTGAACGAGACTGTGGCGGACATCGCCGGGCGCGAGCTGGGCGACAAGACCTTCGAGCGCATGGGCGGCGATCTGGAGGAGTCGGCGCTGCGGTACATGCCGGTGGAGGAGGCGTACCCGTTCTTCACGCAGACGCTGAGGGAGACGCGAGAACGGGCGGGGGAGTTGCTAGCCGAGGGGAAGGTGGAGGAGGCGGAGGAGTACATGAAGCAGCAGTGGTGGAAGCTGCGGCTGCATGGTTTCGGGATCCGCAAGCTGAACCAGGCGTTTTTCGCCTTCCGGGGCAGGTACGCGGAGGGTCCCGCGTCGATCAGTCCCATCGGCGAGCAGGTGAGGCAGGCGCGGGCGAAGTACGCTAACGTCGAATCGTTCCTGGACGACGTGTCCCGAGTGTCCCGGTACAGCGAGTTCCTGGAGCTGCTGGAAGAGTTGGGGATTGACCCGAACGTGGGGTCTGCGGAGGCTACGCCCGCAGGCTGACGCCGGGGACGTCCTAGGCTGCCGGCGTCTGTTCGCCGACGCGCTCCGGCGCGGCCCACTCGATGGCTCGCCCGATAGCCCTGCCGAAGTTGAGCGCAACCGCGGAAGCCACGCGCTCCACGCTCACGGGCCGGCCAAGCTCCAGTTCCATGGAGGTTACGCTCCCGCCGGGGATGCCGCAGGGCACGAGATGGTCGAAGTAGCCGGTGTCGGTGGACACGTTGAGCGCGAACCCGTGCATGGACACGCCGCGGCTGATCTTGACGCCTATGGCGGCGATCTTGGCATCGCCGACCCAGACGCCGGTGGGCCGGTCCTCGCTCTCGCCGCGTATGCCGTACCCGGCGAGGGTGGCGACCAGGGCCGACTCGAGGGCGGTGACGTAGCGGAGCGCGCCGCCGATGCCGCCGCGGAGGTTGACGATGGGGTATCCCACGAGCTGGCCGGGGCCGTGGTAGGTGGCCTCGCCGCCGCGGTCGGTGGCAATCACGTCGATGCCGAGGTGGGCGAGGGTTTCGGAGTCGGCGAGCACGTCGGCGCCCTTGCCGCGCTTGCCAAGGGTGATGACATGGTCGTGCTCGAGGAGGAGCAGCAGGTCGGGCAGCTCGCCCGCCGCGACGCGCGCGTGGAGGCGGCGCTGGAGCTCCAGCGCGGGGGTGTACGGGATGCGGCCGAGGGGTATGGCGAGGCAGGGGTTCATGGGGTCTTTCTCGGCGTTCTTACACATCGGTTCGCCGCTTCCAGGGGATGACGCTATGAAAGGCGTGGTACGACGGCAAATCCCCGGTTCCGGAAGTCGGTATCGAAGGTGAAAATCGGGGCGTTCATGATCACCGCTACTACGGCGACCGTCCAGTCCACGAAGTTCATGCCTTCGCCTCGAGTCTCGGCATAGCGGCGCCATGCCTCGTTATGCACAGCGGCATCGACCCAGAACACCTGCACACTCTCATCGAACCTCTCGACAAAGGCGGCAGCTCCGTCAAAGTCATGACGGCGGTGAAGCAACGCGATGCACTCTGAGAGAACGTATGAGGTAGTCCACAGCTGCTGGCGGTTTTCAAGCATCTGGTCGTATGTGTCAACCGCTCGCTGGTGAAAGAGGTCACCAGTGATGAGCAACGCGAAGAATGCGTTGGTATCGACGACTACCCTACTGGGCACTACCACGAAGGTCTGTCTCCGGACCGTAGAGATAGTCTTCATATCGCGTTGACACGTCGGTCACCGGATCATCGATCATGCCGACGAGGGCCATCATCTTCTTTCGCTCCCTAACCTGTCTAGGCACGACCGAAATTGAAACGAGCCGGAATTCCCTATCGAGTTCCAGGTAAACTCCCCGCACAAACGAGACCTTGTTTACCACGTCCTCGGATGATTTGCCGTCAGCTATCATGATGGTCTCGTTTCTCTTGAAACTGCCGGGTGACTTGCCGACTGCTGCCTTCAAGAGCTTTACGCGGTCGTCGTGGCGCACACCTTCCAGCAAGAAGTAGTCCTCTAACAGAACGGCGCAGTGCTCCAGCCCCTCGACGGCCTGCTCGACGGACAGTCCTTTCTCATCCAGGCGAGCGAAGGTGTTCGCCAGGGAGTCCTGGTGAAAGGCTCTCTCCTTTTCTGTCAGGACAAAGGGCGATGTCTTGGGCTTAGGCGGCGAATCGTGTTCGTCAAGCATTTGGGCGACTTCCGGCAGGTAGGCGCGGAACTTCTTGGGATCGCGCTTAAACTCAAGCGTCAGCAGTCTGACCAGTTCGTCATATTTCGCTCTTTCCCTCATTGCTTGCCTCATAACGACTGCCAGTCCACCTTAAAGCCTATGCGACAACCAGGTCTTCACCCCCATCCCTTCGACAGGCTCAGGGCAGGCTCTAACCTTCCCCCGTCAGAGGGGGAAGGGACTTATCGGACAGGCTCTCAGTATACACCCGTATCGGGGCCGATGGCCTCGAGGCGATGCTTGACGGCGTTGGTGAAGGCGGAGGCCTCTGCGCCGTCCATGATGCGGTGGTCGAACGTGAAGCAGATGTTCATCATGGAGCGTATGGCTATGCCGTCGCCGACCACGACGGGGCGCTTGACTATTGCCTCGGTGGTGAGGATGGCGGCCTGCCCGGGGTTGATGATGGGCTGGGAGGCGACGGAGCCGAGGGCGCCGGTGTTATTGAGGGTGAAGGTGCCGCCCTGCACCTCGTCGAGGGTCAGCTCGCCCGCGCGGGCGCGGCGGGTGAGTTCGTCGAGGCCGCGCGCGAGGCCGGAGACGCTCAGGGCGTCGGCGTCGTGCAGGACGGGCACTATCAGGCCGGCGGGGGCGGCGACCGCGATGCCGATGTTGACGCGCCGCTTGAGGATGATGGCGTCCTCGCCCCAGGAGGAGTTGACGAGCGGGTTCTCCTTGAGCGCCTCGGCGACGGCCTTGAGTACGAAGGGGAGGTAGGTGAGGTTGACGCCCTCACGCTCGCGGAAGCCGTCCTTGAGCGCCTCGCGGCGGGCCACGAGGCCGGATACGTCCACCTCGGTGATGCTCCAGGCCTGGGGAATCTCGGTCGCGCTGCGCTTCATGTTCGCGGCGATCAGGCGGCGGGTGGGCGTGAGCGGCAGGCGCGATTCGTCGGCCTGCGGCTCGGAGGCTTGCGCGGACGCGGAAGGCTCGGAGGCGGCGGCCGGCTCGGTCACCGCGGCGGGCGCGGCCTCGAGGTGGCGGAGCACGTCCTTCTTGGTGACGCGGCCGCCTATGCCGGTGCCTTCCAGCAGCGAGAGGTCGAGGCTGTGCTGTTCGGCCAGGCGCATCACCACGGGCGAGTAGCGACGGCGCTGCCGCTGACCGTTGGCGGGCGGCGCGGCGAAGGCAGCGGCGGGCTGTGGGGCTGACGCCGCGGGCTGGGACTCGGGGGCGCTCGGCACGCCGCCGGAGCCGGTGGGGCCGACGGGGGCTACGTCCTTGAGCAGGACGCCGGTGGTGCCAGCGGGCGCGGACGGCGCGGGCGCGGGTTCCGGCGCGGCAGGCGCGGAGGGGTCGGGCTGCGCTGGGAGCTCGTCCTCAACCTCGATCTCGGCGATGGGAGCGCCCATGGGCACGGTCTCGCCCTCCTGGGCCAGGATGTGCGTTAGCACGCCGGACACGGGCGAGGGCATCTCCATGTTGACCTTATCGGTGACGACCTCCACCAGGGGGTCGTACTTTTCCACGGAATCGCCGACGCTCTTCAGCCACTTGCCGATGACGCCTTCGGTGACGGACTCACCGACCTGGGGCAGTTCGATTCTCATTGCGCGGGCTGCCTAGTACGCTGCCAGGGATCGGATGGCGGCGGCTATCTTGTCGGTGTCGAGCATGAACTCGGCCTCGAGCGGGGGAGCGAATGGCATCGCTGGGACCTCGGGTCCCGCGAGCCGCCGGACCGGGGCGTCGAGGTGCTCGAACGCCTCCTCGGAGATTATCGCCGCGACCTCGCCGCCAATGCCGACCATCTTGGTGTCTTCGTGCACTATGAGCGCCTTGCCGGTCTTCCTGACGGAGGCGAGCACCGTCTCGGCGTCCAGCGGGCGCAGGGAGCGCAGGTCCACGACCTCCACGCTTACGCCCTCCGCGGCGAGCGCCTCGGCGGCCTCCAGGCAGTGGTGCAGCATGAGGCCGTATGTGATCACGCTCACGTCGTCGCCCGCGCGCTTGACGTCGGCCTGGCCGATGGGGAGCGTGTACTCTTCGTCGGGGACTTCGCCGCGCACGAGTCGGTAGGTGCGCTTGTGCTCCAGAAAGATCACGGGATCGTCGTCGCGGATGGCGCTCTTGAGCAGGCCCTTGGCATCGTAGGGCGTGGCGGGGGTGACCACCTTCAGGCCGGGGGTGTGGGCGAAGACGACCTCGACGCTCTGGGAGTGGTAGAGCGCGCCGCGCACGCCGCCGCCGTAGGGCGCGCGCACCACCATGGGGGCGCCCAGCTTGCCGTAGGTGCCGTAGCGCACTTTCGAAGCTTCGCCAACGAGTTGGTTGATGGCGGGCCAGATGAAGTCCGCGAACTCGATCTCGGCTATAGGCCTCATGCCACTGATGGCGGCGCCGAGGGCTATTCCGGCGATGGAGGACTCGGCAAGCGGCGTGTCGATGACGCGGTGCTCGCCGAATTCGTCCACGAATCCGTCGCTGGCGAGGAAGACGCCGCCGCGTTGGCCGATGTCCTCGCCCATGATGAACACGCGCTCGTCGCGCCGCATCTCCTCGCGCATCGCGTCGCGGACGGCCTCGATGACGGTCTGCTGCGTCATGGCGCGGCCTCGGCGTACACGTGCTCGTGAAAGTCGTCAGCCGCCGGATACGACGCGGCCTCGACATACTCGGTGGCCTCGTTGACGGCGCGACGGGCGTCGGCGACGAATTGGGCGTCCAAATCGTCGGTGAGGGCGCCCAGCTCGAAGAGGTGCTCGCGCAGAATCCGCAGGGGGTCGCGCTTGCGGGCCTCGTCGATCTCGGCGCGCTCCCTGTAGCGGGTGTCGTCGTCGTCGCTGGTGTGGGGCAGGTAGCGCTCGACGTGGGCCTCGATGAGCGTCGGGCCGTGGCCGGCGCGCGCCCTTTGCGCCGCTTGGGCGGTCGCCTCGAACACGGCGTTGGTGTCGCAGCCGTCCACCTCGACGCCGGGCATTCCGTAGCCGGACGCGCGGCTCGCGACGCTCTCGACGGCCATCTGCTTGTCGAGGGGCACGGAGATGGCGTACTTGTTGTTTTCGCAGAAGAAGATGACGGACAGCTTGTGCACGGCGGCGAAGTTCATCGCCTCGTGGCAGTCGCCCTGGCTGGACGCGCCGTCGCCGAAGTAGGAGATGACGACTGTGTCCTCACCGCGCATCTTGCAGGCGAGCGCGGCGCCGACGGCCTGCGGGATGGAGGTGCCGACGACGTTGGAGAGGTTGTAGACGCGGCGGGCGGGGTCGGCGCCGTGGCCGGGGAACTGGCGGGCGCCGCTGAGCGGCTCGCCCTCCTTGGCGAGGAAGCCGAGCATGACCTCGGACGGCGACAGCCCCAGGCTGAGCATGACGGCCAAGTCGCGGTAGTAGACGTAGAACAGGTCCGAGTCCTTGCGTAGCGCGCGAACGCTGGCGAGCTGGGCGGCCTCGTGGCCCTGCATGGACGCGACAATGGCGGCCTTGCCCTGGCGGTTGAGCATCCAGATGCGCTCGTCGAGGGCGCGGCCCAGCGCCATATCGCGGTAGACCTCGACGAGAGCCTGGGTGTCCAGCCTGTCGACGTCCGCACTAGCGGCGTGCGGTGTGGCCTGGGTGGAGTGAGTGTCGACCATGCGTGACTGCACGCTCCTCGTTATCGGAATCGTTACGGCGATTATACAAACGGGGGTTGGGCGGCGTCAAAGCGGGCGGAGGGCTGATTGCATGGTCTTTAGATTCCTCGGCTGCGCTCGGAATGGTAGGGTAGGCCGCCCTCCGAACCGGACGTGCGGCTTTTGCCGTATCCGGCTCTCTAGTGTCGAGGTGGGTAGCATCGTTGGCCAGGCATGGTACCGAGGGGCTCCAGGTGGCCGGCGGTGTGAGCTTACCGGCGGCGGCCCCGTTTACCTGCGCTCTGTTAGATGGGAGACGGCACGATGAGCCAGCCACCCGCCCAGAAACGTTATTGACGCCAAGCCACCATAAATGATGGCGAGCAAGGGGATGAACAAGAGGGGTTCGGAATCATACGATATTGAACCGTGTATGACCGTTTCAACGGAGAGCCCGACCGACAGACTGGCAGGGAAGACTGCTGCGTGACCGGGGTGGGGCGATATCCAGCCGGCGAGGAAGGGGGCGACCACTAGCGCGGTCGCTAGTACCATCATGCCACGCCAGGTGTCATCTGGACTTACAGCGAAGGCCAGTACGAAGCCGACGCTCGTGACCAGGGATAGGCCGAGCGTTGCTAGAAGGTGGAGTCTGGCGGGATACACCTTTATTCGGTGCAGCATTCTGCCCAATGACCTCCCTAGCCGTGATTCTCGTTGAGTGTATCAGGTGGGAGGCGCGGAACGAGGCGTAGGAGACGAACAGGGAGAGCTAGCCGCGCCAGACCTGGTCGAAGAGGCGGAGCCAGTTGCCGCCGAGGAGCTTGGCAACGTCGTCGGAGGTGTAGCCGCGGTTTAGCAGCGGACGGACGAGGTTGGGCAGCTTGTCGGGCGTGTCGAGGTCGGCGGGGTAGTAGTTGACGGTGGCGTAGTCGATGGGCGGGGCGTCGGCGATGGCCTTGAGCGGGAAGCTGGTGCCCTGCTGGGCGCTGATGTACTTCCACCATGCCTCGGACTGGTCCTGGGTGTAGTCGGTACCAATGCCCACGTGGTCTATACCGACCTGCTCGACCAGGTGGTCGATGGCGTCGATGTAGTCTTCGATGGTGGAGTCGAAGCCCGTGCGCAGCATGCTGGTGATACAGGTTGCGCCTATCACGCCGCCCTTTTCGGCCAGCAGCTTTACCGCGTCGAGCTCCTTGTTGCGGGGCATGTCGTGGTAGGACTTGGCGTTGGCGTGAGTGACAGCGACGGGCTGCTCGGATAGCTCGATGGTCTCCATTGTGGTGCGCACGCCGACGTGGGACAGGTCCATGAGTATGCCCAGCCTGTTCATCTCGCGCACGGCGTCCACGCCGAAGTGGGTCAGACCGTAGTCGTAGCGCTCGTAGCAGCCGCTGCCCAGCAGGTTGGCCTCGTGGTAGGTGACCTGGATGATGCGGACGCCGAGGGCGTGGAAGAGCGCGAGGCGGTCCAGATCGTTCTCAATCGGGGAGGCGTTCTGGAAGCCCAGGATGACTCCCACCTTGCCGTCCATCTTGGCCTGGCGGATGTCCTCAGCGGTCTTGATTTGTGACAGGACGTCGGGGTTGTCGCGGAAGCGGCGCATCCAGCGTGTGACGTGGTTGAGGGTCTCCAGGAAATTGTCCCAGGTGGCGATGGTGGCGTTGATGGCGGTCACGCCGCCGGCGCTGAGGCTGTCGTAGACGGCGGGGCTGTCCCAGTTGCTGACGTTCAGCGCGTCGATGACGATTGAGTCGGCGTAGAGGTCCCGCGCTGCCGGGTCTGCTTGCGTCGCCATTACATTCTTCCCCTGCGGCTGACTCCCTCGCTGTGCAGGCGTTCGCCGATTCGGAACAGGTCGCCAAGCGGGTTGGCCTTGTCCTCGAGGGCGTCGGCTATGACCTCGCCAATGGAACCTCCGAACTTGAAGCCGTGGCCGCTGCCGCCGCCGGCGACGACGGTCCTGTTCAGGCCGGGCGCCCAGTCCACCACGAAGTGGCCGTCGGGCGTGTTGGTGTACAGGCACGAACGCCCGCCGAGGAACTCGCCCTTTGCGAGTTCGGGGAACCGCTGCGCAACAAACTCGCGCACCTCTTCCAGGAAGATGTCGGTGTTGGTGCGCTCGACGTCGCTGTCCACTTCGTCGCCCACCATGTCGTTGGCGACCTTGACGGTGCCGTCGGCGAGCAGTGGGAATCCGTACCAGCCCTGTGTCTTGGGGTGCCACGACCAGCCGGGGAACACCTCCGCCTTGAACATGGACGGGTCCACGGGGCGGTAGAACGCCATCTGCTGGCGGCTTATGAGCATGGACTCGCCGACGGAGGGCAGCAGCCTGCCGACCCAGGGTCCGGCGGCGACGACAGCCCTGTCGAACGTGGATGCGCCTCCCTCCGTGGCGATCTTGACGCCGGAGGCGCTCTCGTTCAGGCCGAGGACGCGCGAGTGCTCGTTCAGCACGACACCCTCGTCACCGGCGAGCCGGGCCAGGTCGGTCACGGCCTGGCCGCTGGCGAGGTAGCCGGCCCAGGAGTCGAAGATGAGGCGCTCGTCGGATGCGTCGAACGCGAACTGGGGAAAGCGCGCCGCGACCTGCTCGCGGGTGAGTGTGCGGAATTCCTTACGGGTGGCCTCGAGGTGCTCGATGCTGGCCAGCGCATCGCCTCCGTCTGTCAGCTCTGACTCGGAGTAGATAGACATCTGGCCGGACTGGAAGTAGAAGGAGCCGCCGAGCCGCTTCTGCCATTCGGCCCACTTGCGGCCGGAGCGCTCGACGAGCTCGACGTATGGGTGATGCGGCGCGTAGTTGACGCGGCGGATGGCCTTTGCGACATCGGTGGAACTGGCGTTTTCGAAGGGAATTGCGCCCTGCTCGAAGAGGGTAACATCGTGGCCGCGGCTCCGCAGTTCCAGGGCGGCGCCCATGCCGAAGATGCCCGCACCTAATACGCCAACCCTCATGGCCTGACCTCCTCGGCGGTTATGTATCGGGAATGAAGCCGCCACTGGGGGCGGCGGATTCCGACGTTTCGGTGGTGAAATGAATGGTCGGGGTGGCGAGACTTGAACTCGCGGCCTCTACGTCCCGAACGTAGCGCCCTACCGACTGGGCCACACCCCGACGCGCGATAACGGCTAGTCCATTCTAATGCCAAGTGCGCGGTTGAGCAAGGATGGCGGCGCGCGCCTCGCGGCGAGTGAAACCTCGTTCTTTACGGCAGAGATCCGAATGTCAGGACGGGTTGGCGGTTCTTGAGGTAGTTTTCGGTTACGAAGGGCGAGCCGAAGCCGTACTTCCGGGCGCACTCCATCACCAGCTCGAACACCTCGGCGCGGAAGATGAGCGGCGACGGGGTGACGCCGCCCTCGAGCGTGGCGCGCATGAGTGTGCCGCTGAGGTCCTGCTTGCTGTCCTGGTGTCCACACAGGCCCTCGTAGGCTATGCCCGCGCACACCGGGCAGTTCCACCACTCCAGCGTAACCATCGGCTCGATGCCGATGGGCGGAATCTCGCCGAATATGCGGTGCGAGGCGTAGGGGTCGTAGTAGGAGCCGACGCCTGCGTGGTCGCGGCCGAACATGTGGTGGGTGCAGCCGAGGTTCTTGCGCACGATGGCGTGGAACACGGCCTCGCGCGGGCCGGCGTAGCGCATATCCCACAGCAGCATGGACGCCATGTGCACGTCCTGGCGGAAGTAGCCCGCATCTCGCAGCACGTCGTGGGCGAGGATGATTGCCTCGTCGATGAAGTCTCCGATCTTCTTCTCGCCGATGACGGCGTTGACCAGCACGGCGTCGGCATTAGCGGCGAACCAGGCGCCCTTCATAAGCCACTCGTGTCCGGCGTGCGGGACATTGCGTGTCTGGTGGGCGGCGACGCGATCCCAGTCGTTATCGGCGAAGCGCTGGCGCATGACCGAGGGCGGCAGCCAGAAGCGGTCGAACGGCGGGTTGATGGTGGGCGGGTTGACCAGGGTGATCTTGCCGCCGACGAACACGTCCTCGTAGGCGTAGGTGCGCTGAACGCCGGGGTGGTTGGCGTCCGTAGTGCCGTAGACGGCCGCGGCCATGCGCTGCTTGTCGAATGAGTAGAGTTGCTCGACGTCAAGCGTGGCCACGGGGTTGCTCTCATGCGTCAGCAGCAGGGTGTCGCCCTCGCGCAACGAGAGACGATCGACGTCTGCCTGGGACACGTCGAAGACCACCGGCACACTCCAGACGTAACCGCTCGCGAGGGTCATGCGGTCGCAGACGGCCTCCACGTCCTCGCGCGGCATGAAGCCCTCGATCGGCGAGAAGAAGCCGTAGGCGATGCCTACGCACTCGTGGGCTATCTGGTCGCGTATTGCGATGGACTTGAGCCCGCGCAGGGAATCGGCGGACACGGGTTGGGGCGCTACGCGGTCGACGAGCGCGCCGCCGTGGGGTGACAGGGAGTTGTCTACCATAGTGGTGAGTTCACTCTCTTCCGTTCGCGTCGTATTCCGCGATGAGGGCGGCCATCTGCCGCACGTAAGCGCCCACCTCGGGGCGATCCCCGTCAATCTGGTAGTCCTCCATGTCGCCGTGGAAGAAGTGTACGTGAAACCTCTCGGCGGCCGTGAATCCGGTCGCCAGGAACCGGTCACCATACTCGTCCGCCAGCCTGATCGCCGTGTTCTTGTTGTCGCGGTGGGAGCGGAATGCCCAGCCGCGCTGCTTGGCGGCGGCCATTACTACTTGGCACGCCGCGCCGTACAGCTTCTCGGCGCCCTGGCGCGTGTCGCCCGCCTCGAACTCGGCTTCGGACTGGGCGAGGAACGCCAGGGCTTGTTCTACGCACTCTTCGACGGTTGTTTCGTTTTGTGTCGTCATGGAAGGTCAGTGCTTATGTTACGACAGTAGGGCGGCCTCACGCTCTGCCGTTGGCCTCGTACTCTCCGACGAGGGCGGCCAGACGCCGCACGTAGGCGCTCACGTCAGGACGGTTGGCGTCAATCTCGTAGTCCTCCATGTCGCCGTGGAAGAAGTGGATGTGAAACCTCTCGGCGGCAGTAAACCCGGCTGACAGGAATAGATCACCATACTCGTTCGCCAGCCTGATCGCCGTGTTCTTGTTGTCGCGGTGGGAGCGGAATGCCCAGCCGCGCTGCTTGGCGGCGGCCATGACTACTTGGCACGCCGCGCCGTACAGCTTCTCGGCGCCCTGGCGCGTGTCGCCCGCCTCGAACTCGGCTTCGGACTGGGCGAGGAACGCCAACGCCTGCTCTACGCATTCTTCGACCGTTGTTTCGTGTTGTGTCGTCACGGTAAATCGGTCCTTTCAACCCGACGATCTGGATTCTTCGGCAAGCTCAGTACGACACTGTGAGCTAGTTGTCGCGGGTGGGGACCTTGCCTATGACGCCCTCGGCTTCGAGGTCGGACAGCTCGGCGTCATCGAGGCCCAGTAGCTCGCCGAAGACGGTCTCGTTGTGCTCGCCGAGCCTGGGGGTCGGCCAGCGCACGCCGCCGGGGGTCTTGGACATCTTCCAGCTAATGCCGGGCATGAACTGCGGGCCGGTCGAGGGATGGTCGACCAGCTCCATCAGGCCGCGCTCCTGGTAGTGCGGGTCGTCGAAGATCATCTCCGCGGACTCGACGGGAGTGGCGGCAATTCCGATGGCCTGGAGCGTTTGCATCACGTCGCTGCTGTCTTTGTCCCGCGTCCATTCTGACAGGACGGCGTCCAGCTCATCCTGGCGGCGCCAGCGGGAGAGTACGTCGGCGAAGCGCTCATCGCCCGCGAGGCCGGGCTTGCCGATAGCGGCGCACAGCCGCTGCCATTCGGCGTCGGAGGCGACGGCGATGGCTACCCACTCCTCTTCTTCGCCGCGGCACCTGTATATGCCATGGGGCGCCATGTAGGGATGACGGTTGCCCCGGCGGTCCGGGTTGCGGTTGGTCATCTGGTAGCCCAGGATGGCGTCGCCGATGAGCGACACGGACGAGTCGAGCTGGGACAGGTCGACGTAGACGCCGCGGCCGGTGCGCCGGCGGTAGAGGAGCGACGCGAGCATGGCGCCGGTGGCATGCGAGCCGGTGATGGGGTCGCCGTGGTTGATACCGGACTTCATCGGGCCGTCTTCGTCCAGGTAGCCGGTCATGTCGGCCATGCCGGAGAGCTGCTCCTGGCCTATGCCGTACTGCACGAAGCCCTTCCAGCGGCCCTTGTTGCCGAACGCAGGCATTGAGATGAGCACGATATCGGGCCGCAGCGACCGGAGCTTTTCGTAGTCGAAGCCCAGCCGCGCGAGGACGCCCAGCCGGTAGTTCTCGATGACGGCGTCGCTGATGGTGACGAGGTGCGAGAACAGGTCCTTGCCGCTTTCCTTGGCCAGGTTGATTGTGACGCCGTACTTGCTGAGGTGCAGCGAGTTGAACCAGCCGTTGCGGTTCCAGGGGTCTTCGCCCGGCTCGGCCTCCGGGTAGTTGCCGGAGCCGGAGGGCGGGTTGATGCCGCCCCTGGTGGTGTCCATCCTGTCTACGGACTCGATCTTGATAATGTCGGCTCCCATGTCGGCCATCAGCTTGGTGGCGTAGGGTCCGGCCCATATCCGGGAGAGGTCGAGTATTCTTATGCCTTCGAGGGCTTGAGTCATTTTTGCGGTTCCTTTGTGGTTTTCGTTCGAGGGACTATATGACGCCGGAGGCGCGGAGGGTTACGAGCTCTTCGGGCGATAGGTCCAGGGTCTCGCCGTACACCTCGGCGTTGTGCTCGCCCAGCAGCGGAGCGCGCGTCCAGTCGAACGGCACGCCCTCCGGCTGGAACGGTGGACCGGCGTAGTCCAGGGTCCCGGCCTCGGGGTGGTCTATCTCGACGAAGTAGTTGCGGTCGCGCAGGTGTTCCCAGGAGTATATCTCGCCGGGGCTGGCGACGTATGCGAAAGCGATGCCCATGTTCTGCGCCTTCTCGAATATCTCGCGCTTGTTGTTGCGCATGAGCCAGGGCTCCATGAGGGCCTCCAGCTCGTCGGCGTACACCTGGCGTCCGCGCACCGTGGAGAAGCGCTCGTCGTTGAGGCGCGGCTCTTCCATAAGCTCGGCCATGGCGGGCCAGCGGTGGGCGGGTCCGGCTATGACGCCGACGTAGCCGTCCTTGCAGGGGTACATGCCCCAAGCGGCGCGCCCGTAGCCGCGGTGGCCCATGCGGGTGACCTTGTGACGGGTGTAACTGTACATGGTGAGGGCGTTTTCGAGGATGGACGCGCTGTACTCGGCCACGGAGATGTCGACGTGCTGACCCTCGCCGGTGGCCTCGCGGTGCCACAGAGCCGAGAGCGTGGCCACGAAGGCGTTCTGTCCGGCGCCGTACTCCGGCACGCGGGGCCCCATCTGCAGCGGTTCCTTCTCCGGCCGGCCGGTTATGTACATGAGGCCGCCGTAGGCGTAGTGGTTCAGCGACTTTGCGGCGTGGTCCTTGTAAGGGCCGGTCTGGCCGAAGTCGGTGACCGAGGCCATCACGAGGCCTGGGTTGACCGCCTGGAGGGCATCGAAGCTGATGCCGAGCTCGGCGGCGCGATACGGCTGGTAGCTCTCCACCAGCACGTCGGCCCGCGACGCCAGCCGCAGCAGCATCGCGCGGCCAGTGGGGGTGTCGAGGTTGAGAGTTATGCCCCTCTTGGCGATGTTGAGGTAGAGGAACAGGGCGCTGCGCTCGGGGTGCGGCTCGTCGTCGGGGAACGGGCCCTCGCGCCGGGACACCTCGCCTTCGGGCGGCTCGACCTTGACCACATCGGCGCCCATGGAGGCCATGAGCCGGGTGGCGTAGGGGCCCGCGACGCCGGAACTCAGGTCCAGCACTTTGTAGCCGGAAAGCAGCCCTTCGGTTTCGCTCAAATCAGTTGACCTCCATGCGGCCTATTCTACCAGCGCCAGCATCTTGTCGACGAACAAGCGCACGATCTCAGCGTAGGGCTCCAGGTGTTCCGTCTCAATGTTGTCTTGGTAGAAGTTGATGTGGAACAACTGCGCTGTCTGCACGCCCGCAAGCAGATCGCTGTCGTCCAGTTCGGACGCGATGCGGAGCGCGGCGTTAACCATCACCCGGTGGCTTCCGCACGGCCAGCCTCGTTGTTCCGCGATGGCCATGATGGCGTGGGCTGCCGCGCCCGACATCTTCTCCGAGGCCTGTAGGGTATCACCTGCGGCAAACTCGCGCTCGGCGTCGGCCAGGAACTTGAGGGCGGTCTCTTTGCGCTCCTCGATGATCACGGTTCCGGCAGGTTCCTAGCGCGAGCCGCGCAGCCTGGGGTCGAGGACGTCGCGGAGGGCGTCGCCGAACACGTTGATGCCGAACACGAGGGCGGTGAGGAAGAGGCCGGGGAATATGGCCATCCACGGCGCGAGGGCGAAGAACTGCAGCTTGTCGCGGCTGAGCAGCGAGCCCCAGGTGACGGTCTGTTCGGGCGCACCCGCACCCAGGAAGCTGAGGCTGGCCTCAGCCAGGATGGCCCCTCCGAGCGCCACGGAGGCGATCACGAGGTAGGGCGCCATGCAGTTGGGCGCGACGTGGAACATCATTATGCGAATGTTGGTGCAACCGGTGGCGCGCGCGCTGTCCACGTACTGTGTGGCCTTGATGGACAGGACGACGGACCTAACGGTGCGGAGCGCGTTGGGTAATGTCGCAATAGAGATCGCGAGAATGAGGTTGAACATGGACGCGCCAAGCACCGACATTATGGTCAGCGCGAGGACGAGCGTGGGAATGGCCATCATGGCGTCCACGATGCGCTGCGTCAGCAGGTCCACCTTGCCGCCGATGTAGGTGGTGACGACGGCGAGTATCGCGCCGAGGGTCGTGCCCATGATAAGCACGGCGAATCCCACCATCATCGATATGCGTGAGCCGTAGAGGGTGCGGCTGAACAGGTCGCGCCCGAACTGGTCGGTGCCGAACCAGGCTTCCCCGCTGGGGCCCTGCAGGATGGCTCTAGGGTCGGTTTCCAGAATGTCCTCGGGCACCACGTAGGGAGACACGAGGGCCATGATGGCGAACGCCAGCATGATGGCGAGGCCCAGTGTACCCAACGGCTTCTCACGGAGAAATCGCGCGAAATTCTGCAGATACGTCCGCTTGGGCCGCAACTCCGCCAGTCCCGGTGATTCCGCGACGGTCGTCATTTTATCACCCTCACCTTAGTCCTCTCCCATAAAGGGAGAGGAGGGCCATAGGAAACCATCTACTACGAGTACCTTATTCGGGGATCCAGAAGCGCGTAAGCGATATCCACCAGCAGGTTGAGCACCAGGAATATCAGCGTGAAGGCCACTACGATGACCTGGAGCACCGGCTGGTCCAGCGAGCCGACCGCGTTGATGACCGGGCGGCCAAGCCCCGGAATATTGAAGACTATCTCTATGACGATCGTGCCGCCCAACAACCCGCCGAGCAGGAGTCCCAGGATGGTTAGCACAGGCAACACGGAGTTGCGGATCGCGTGACGGAAGATGACCAGTCTCTCCGTGAGTCCCTTCGCCCTCGCCGTGCGCACGTAGTCCTCGCGCATCACCTCCAGGAGCTGGGAGCGGGTCATGCGCATCGTGGTGCCCTGGGCGCTCAGTCCCAGTGCAATAGCGGGAAACATGAGCTGAGTGATGGAGGTCCTGGGGTCCTCCCAGAGATTCACGAACTCGAGCGGAGGTATCCAATTGAACCAGATCGATAAGGCGAGCAGAATCAGCAGCGCCAGCCAGAACGTGGGCATAGCCAGGCCGAGTATGGCGAAGCCTCTGAAGACGTAGTCCACCCACGTGTCCTGTTTGACGGCCGCAAGCACACCTATGGGTATGCCTATGGTGGATATCACGAGGAAGGACAGCAGCGCCAGTTGCAGGGTTACGGGGTAGCGGCTCTTGAATATGTCCACGACCCTCTCATTGGTCTCGAGCGAGCGGCCCCAGTCAAGCGTTACCAGGCCGTATGACCACCGGAAGTACTGGATGTAGAGCGGGTCATTGAAACCGAGCTGCTCTTTCATCGTCTCGTACTCTTCTCGTGTGAACGCACCCTCGCCATCGGGCCCGGCGAGAATGAGCAGCACGGGGTCGCCCGGAACTATCCTGAGCATGGTGAATATCAACACGCTTACCAGGACTAGCGTAGGTATGAAGAGAAAGAGGCGTCTCAGTATGTATTGCTGCATGGTGCTGAGAAAGTGCGGCAGCCGCCCGCCAGGATGCGGCGGGCGGCTGGATTATTGGTTGCTTATTTTTCAGAGGCCGCCGGTTAGCGGCTTGGCGCGCCGGCGTCCGTGTTAAGCCAGACGTGGTCCCAGCGGTACGAGGACTGGTGGCTGAACTTGGGGTGGACGTAGCCCACCATGTAGCTCCAGTTGATCTGGTTGAGGCGGGGCCTGATGACGCCGACGAAGATCTGCTCGTTGAAGATGATGTCCGCCATCTCCCGCAGGTAAACGCCACGTTGTGCCTGGTCGAGCTCGACCTTCTGGAGCTCGTTCAGCTCCAGCCAGCGGGCGTCCTGCCACTTCGTGAAGTTGATGCCCGCGGTGGGAATGTAGAGCAGGCCGTTGTAGGCGTCAGGGTCGTTGAACTCGGTGCCCTTGCTCTCGAAGTAGGTTTCATACTCGTTACTGAGCGTCCTCGCGCGGTTTTCGGGCCCGGTCACCCGGTCGAAGCTGACCTCGATCCAGGAGTCGTCCAGGCCGTCCGCAATCGTAATCTCGTCGGCCTCATTTGTCCCCGCCATGATGGAGACCTTCAGAGGGTTCGCCTCGCTGTAGCCTTCAGCCTCCAGAATGCGCTTGGACTCTGCGAGGTCCTCGTCAAACCGGCCTTCGGGGTAGGAGCGGAATCCGGGCCAGGTGTAGTAGTCGTCGAACGAGTATATCCAGTCCCACAGACCCAGGTACGTCGCTGCCAAGAAGCCCACGCCGTCGTGATGGAGAGCGTTGACCGCGTGGCGGTCAATGGCCAGGTGCATGGCATGGCGAATCTTAGGGTTGTCGAACGGAGGCCTGTTGTTGTTAATCTGCAGGCCGCGCTTGCCGGGCGCGAGAACGCGAACGTAGGTTATCGCGTCACCGTACTGGTCCTTGAGCTGGTCGGCCTCCGGCTTGCGGGGCGTGGAGAACGTGGGGAAGAAGTCCGCCCGCTGGGTGCGGAAGGCGGCTATTCGCGTCGCCGCATCCGACACGATGGCGAAGTGGTAGCCGTCCAGGTAGGGCAGGTCGGGGTCTTTCTCGTAGTAGTCTTCGAACCTGGACGACTTGATGATGTTGCCGCGCGAGTACTCATCGAAGACGAACGGCCCGATGCCGTCAACTTCTTCGACTTCCAGGTCGCGCTGCGCTCCCGGCTCGTCCACTGCGGTCATGTTGCCCTTGGGCTGAAGCAGCAGGTACGCCTGGCTGATGCAGTTCAGGAAGGATGCGGCGGGCGCGGGTCCGGCCTCGGATCCCGTGGTAAGGACCACGGTGTGAGCGTCCGGCGCATCCACGCCAATGGTGGTGTTGCGTAGGCAGCCGGCGCGCAACATTACAACGTCGTTGGGCTGGTTGAGCCAGCGCCACACGTTGTAGCGCACGTCCTCGGAGTCGAACGTGTTGCCCTGGTGAGTCGTCAGTCCCTCGCGGATGTTGAAGGTCCACTGGGTGCCGTCATCGCTGACCACCCAGGACTCCGCAACGTCGCCGATAACCTTGTCGCGAGACTGCGTGTCCACCTCGAGTAGGTTCAGGTGGATGTTCGAAAACCATTGCATGGTTCCGATGCTGCGAACTCGGTGGAAGTCTATGGCCTGGAGGTCGCCGGTTTCCAGAGTGACCAACGTGCCGCCATACTGGGCCTCGCCCATGTCCATCATGACGGGCGCGTCCAAGCTGACGTTGATCGACTCGGTGACCGCGGCCACAATCTGGGCCTGCTGCTCCTCCATCGCCATCGCGACAATCTCGGAAACCTTCGCTTCCGTCAGCCCTGGGCGCTCGGCCAGCGCCGCCGCGATAGCCTCAGCAACCTGGTCCTCGGTGACGCCCGGCTGGGCCCTCAGCGCCGCGGCTATCTCGTTGGCCACGTCCTGTGTGGTAACGCCGGGGCGCGCGTCAAGCGCGGATGCGATGGCCGAAGCCACGTCGTCGGACGTAACGCCCGGCTGGGCGCTCAGCGCCTTGGCTATCTCGTTAGCCACGTCCGAGGAGGTGAGGCCCTGCTGCTGAGCCAAAGCCGCCTGGATCGCGGCTGTGACGTCTTCGGTGGATACTCCGGGCTGCTGGGACGCCATCACCTGCTGGATTATGCCCGACACGTCGACGGGCGTCGGCGTGGGAGGTGCCTCCGGCTCCGCGGAGCTACACGCGACCGCAGCCAGCGCAAAGGCGGCTAACGACGCGATGATCGCGAAAAGTGCCAGTTTCGATGGTGCTCTCTTCAATTGGTCCTCCTACCCAGTTACGGTTTTAGGACGGGTATGCTCCCCACGCCGCCTCTTGCGGGCGCCGCCGGGACGCGGCCAAACGGCCTTCCCCCGTCGACCAGAAGACGATTGCGGGAACGTTAACAACGAATGGAGTGGATGTCAAGCATTGGGTCCGGCGATTGAGAATGCGCAAGAGGCTCGCTGTGCTGAGTGGCGACGGGCGCGCGATAGGCGGTTATCGGGTCGGCGCTTGGTGTAAGATTGGTACCAGCGACGCAGTTGCGACGGCGAGGTGAATAGATGCCATCCTCTCAGTTGAACGAGGTGCTCCACATGCTGGAGATGTTCCGGCAGTCCCGCGCCGGCGCAGTCCAGAGCCTTGCCGAACGGCGCGCGGGCACTGAAGCGTTCTTCGGTTGGCTGGGCGAGACATCGGGGGCGACTGCCGAGCCGGTAGATGCCGGCGGGGTGCCTGCCGAGTGGGTTTCGGCCGGCTGCGCGAGCGCGGATCGCGCGGTGCTGTACCTGCACGGCGGGGCCTATAGCGCCGGTTCCCCCACAAGCCACCGCGGGCTTGCGGGGCGTCTTTCGGCGGCCGCCGGCGCGCGGGTGCTCGTGGCAGATTACCGACTCGCGCCCGAGAATCCCTATCCGGCCGCGGTGGAAGACGCGACGGCGGCGTACCGCTGGCTGCTCGCCCAACGCGTCGGCCCCGCCCGAACGGCGATCGCGGGCGACTCGGCGGGCGGCGGCCTGACGGTGGCCGCGCTGGCGGCGCTGCGCGACGCGGGCGACCCGTTGCCCGCCGCGGGCGTGTGCATATCCCCGTGGGTCGACCTGGAGATGAAGGGCGAGTCGATGACGACGCGAGCCAAGCTCGATCCGATGGTGGGACGCCAGGGCCTGCTCGAAGCGGCCGCGATGTACCTGGCGGGCGCAGACGCCAGAACGCCGCTGGCCGCGCCCCTCTACGCCGACCTGCGAGGACTGCCGCCACTGCTGATACAGGTAGGCACGTCCGAGACTCTGTACGACGACTCCGTCCGCCTGGTCGAGCGCGCTCGCGCGGCCGGGATCGACGTGACGTTCGACGTATGGGAGGAGATGGTGCACGTGTGGCACCTGTTCGCCGCGATGCTGCCCGAGGGCCAGCGCGCCATCGAAGCCATCGGCGAGTACCTGCGGGAGCGCTGGCGATGACCGCCCGGCTTGCGGCGTTGGCTGCGCTGGCGACGTTCGCACTGTCCCTGCTTGCGGCGTGTTCCGCCGACACCGGCACGCCCGGGGCGACGCCCACCGGCGCGAGCGTGGCACCGGGCGCTGCGGCGCCGGCGAACGGAGACCTGCCCCCCACGCGACTCGGTCCTGCCCAGGCGCCGTCCAAGCCGAGTGGCGGCGCTCAGCCGACCGCGGCGCGCGTGGCCCCGACGCCGACGTCCCAGCCGGACGCCGGCGAGCTGGTGATTCGCACCGTGCTGCCGTTCGACGCCATTCCTTCCATCGACAACCCAGAGTTCCTGGACGCCGAGCAGGCGTCCGAATTCATGAGCGACGGCCACCTCATCATCGGGCTGTCGGTCGGAGACGACCACAGGGCCTACTCCACCGCGTTCCTGAGCGGCCACGAAATCGTGAACGACACGGTGGGAGGCGAGCCGGTCGCCGTGACGTGGTGACCGCTCTGCTTCACGGGCATAGTGTATGCCCGCACGGTGAAGGCAGAGACGCTGACGTTCGGGGTGTCCGGCAAGCTCATCATGAACGCGCTGGTGATGTATGACCGGGAGACCCAGACGCTGTGGAGCCAGTTCCTGGGCGACGCGGTCGAGGGGCCGCTGCTGGGGGAGCGGCTGACGCTGGTGCCGTCCCGGCTGACCACCTGGGGCGACTGGAAGGCGGAGCACCCGGACACGCTGGCGCTGGACACGGGAAGCAGACCCTACGACCCGTACGCGAGCTACTACATCAGCGGCAGGACCGGGATCATGCCGGAGGCGAACAGCGACGAGCGGCTGTCCATCAAGGAGCTGGTGCTGGGCCTGGTTGGCGAGAGCTCGCAGAGGGCCTACGCTCACGCCGACCTGGGCGCTGCCCAGGTGGTGAACGACGTGTTCGAGGGCGCGGAGATAGTGGTGGTGCGGGACGACGCCAGCCGCTCGGTGGGCGCGTTCGGCCGGCGGGTGGGCGACCGCGTGCTGACGTTCGACCAGGGGAACGCCCCGGACGAGATGGCGGACTCCGAGACCGACTCGACGTGGAGCAAGCTGACCGGCGTAGCCATCGCGGGCGTGCTGGAGGGCGAACGGCTGGAGGACTACCCTTCGTTCAACGCGTTCTGGTTCGGGTGGAGCGACTACTACCCTGATTCCGAGTTGTGGGAGCCGTAGGGACAGACCCTTCCCAAGAGTCCCTTCCCCCTTGACGGGGGAAGAGCCTGCCCTGAGCCTGCCGAACGGGTCAGGATGGGGGTGACTACGCGCCGCCTACCTGTTCCTTGAAGCGGCGGATGGCGTCGATGTGCTCGGCGGGAGTGGACAGCCCGGCGTTCATGGTGTTCACCGATATGTGCGTCGCGCCGAGCTCGCGCCAGCTTTCGACGGCGGCGGCCCAGTCGTCGGGAGAGCCGCGACCTATCGACACCCAGCTCTCGATGCCGATGGAGTCGGGGTCGCGACCGGCGGAGCTCGTCTGCTCGCGCATGTCGTCTATTAGACCGCGGCCCTCGTCGTCCGGCGGGAACAGCGGGAACCAGCCGTCGCCCATGCGCGCGATGCGGCTGATGGTCTGGGGCGCGCGGCCTCCGAACCACACCGGGATGGGACGCTGCACGGGCAGCGGGTTGATGCCGGCGTCGGTGACCTTGTGCCAGCGGCCCTCAAACGTGACAAGCTCCTCGGTCCACAGGCGGCGCATCAACTCGATCTGCTCCTCGGAGCGTATGCCCCTGTCGCCGAAGTTTTCGCCCAGCGCCTCGTACTCCACCGCGTTCCAGCCCACGCCGATGCCCAGGCGCAGCCGTCCGCCGCTCAGCACGTCCACCGCGGCGGTCTGCTTGGCGACGAGCGCGGTCTGGCGCTGCGGCAGGATGATGACGCCGGTGACGAGCTCGATGCGTTCGGTGACGCCGGCGAGGTAGCCGAACAGGACGAACGGCTCGTGGAACTGGTCGGTGTGGCGATAGGCGCCGCTCCAGCCGGGGCGGGTGGCGGCGTTGGCGCCGAGCACGTGGTCGAACGCGAGCAGGTGGTTGTAGCCGAGCGACTCGGCGGCCTGGGCGTACTCCCTGACGGCGGCAGGGTCGGAGGTTATCTCGGTCTGGGGGAAGACTACGCCTAGTTTCATGGTGGGGGACTCCTTTATGTGTGCGACACTCTCGACCACACCGAGGAGCAGTTCGAATGTGACTGTCTCGTGGTGGCTGAGGGACAGTGTACTACACTGGACGCCAGTGGCAGTGTGACTGCCAAGGCGCGTCGAAAGCTGAGACATAGGCAGCAATACGTTGCCTCTGGTGTTCCGCGCCGAGAGAAAACACCAAGTCGAGGTGGATAGATGACGCAGGTCATATTCTGGTCTAATCTTGTTGACTCACTGATGGCACCTGTGGGATATTTCAGCTCAGCCGACTGCACCCGATAAGGACTAGAGTGAGCTATGGCTGCGTCAGATAGCGAATCCAAGACGGCATACGCGACGAGTCGTGGAGTGATGGTTCAGGGCAAAGCTGAAGAGGCACTAGAAACATCCTTGCTGGAACCCTATCTGGGCGGCGTGCAACTGATCTTCACTTCTCCCCCATTCCCACTCAATCGGAAGAAGGCGTACGGCAATCTGGAGGGCGAAAGCTACTCGAACTGGTTGTCCGGTTTCGCAACGATGTTCTTGAAGTTCCTCAAGCCTGACGGGTCGATCGCAATAGAGATGGGCAACTCTTGGATTCCGGGAGAGCCTGCCATGTCAACTCTTGGCCTAAAGGCCCTGCTTAAGTTTCTCGAGTGTGGTCAGCTAAAGCTCTGCCAGCAATTCGTTTGCCAGAACCCCGCCCGGTTACCATCACCCGCCCAATGGGTAAATGTCGAACGAATCAGGGTTAAGGACGCATTCACACACATATGGTGGATGTCTCCCACAGCACGACCCAAGGCAAACAACCGCAACGTACTCACCCCCTATAGCGAATCGATGAAGAAACTGCTTGACACCAAGACGTACAATGCGGGATATAGACCTTCCGAACATTCCATAGGGAAGGATTCATTTTTGAGGGACAATGGAGGAGCAATCCCTCCAAATGTGATCACGGCCGCGAATACGAGAGCGAGCGATCCATACCTATCATATTGCAGAGACAATCAGATTAGACCTCACCCTGCCAGAATGCCCGAACAGATCGCCAAGTTCTTCATTGAGTTTCTCACGGAGCCGGGAGACCTGGTATTGGACCCCTTCGCCGGAAGCAACGTAACCGGTGCCGTAGCCGAATCACTAGGGCGTCGTTGGATCAGCATTGAAGCCAAAGAGGAATACGCGCGAGCTTCGATGAGCCGTTTCCCTGATGAGGCGATGTTGAGGTTGATTTGAAGACGAACCGGCCAGAGGAGTGGACGCTCACAAAATCACCCCGCGAGTGGCAATCCACAGCACTGGACGCGTGGAGAGGTTCGTTCAAAGGCATAGCTTCAGTGGTAACTGGTGGAGGTAAGACCACCTTCGCGGAGATGTGCATGCTGGCGTTTCGCCAACAATGCCCATCGGCCAGATTTGTGATCGTCGTACCAACAATGGCGCTGCTTGACCAATGGTATGTCAGCTTGCGCGAGGATCTTCAAGTCCCGGGCGCTGACATAGCAACGTTCTCAGGTGAGGGCCGCCCCGAACACATCGGAATCGTCAACCTAATGGTGGTGAACACAGCAAGAGTGTATGCGCCAAAGGTGCCAGAAGGGCACTCTGCAATGCTAATTGTGGACGAGTGCCATAGAGCCGCGAGTCAGGCGAATTCACTTGCTCTTAAAGGGAGTTACAAGGCGACGCTAGGAATTTCAGCTACTCCAGAACGCGAGTATGATGACCTGTTCGCCTCTGTCTTAGTTCCCGCTCTTGGGCCCGTGATCATCCGATACGACTACAGCCAAGCGCTTCGTGAGGGTGTAATCGTGCCCTTCGACCTTGTAAACGTTTCGGCAAGCATGTCAGAAGAGGAGCAGCAGAAATACGACGATGCTACTGCCGACATCTACAGAACTATCCGCAGGGTCGAATCAGGCGATGCAAGCCGCGGAATCTTGGTTCGCAAATTGCAGAGAAGGGCACGGTTGGCAGCCACTTCATTGCAACGCATTCCAGTCACTATTCGGCTGGCTGAGCAACATCGTGACAACCGGCTGATAGTGTTTCATGAGAGTATCGGCTCCGCTGAGAGCATACTGAAGATACTATTGGCAAGGAGATTCAATGCCACGATCTATCACTCTAAGATTGGGCCGGAGTTGCGGCGTGACAATCTCAGGCTGTATCGACGTGGAGTGTTCAACTCACTTGTCACCTGTCGCGCACTTGATGAAGGCGTGAACGTACCCGAAACTGACGTCGCCATTGTTGCATCCTCGACCGGAAGCCTTAGACAACGAATTCAGCGTTTGGGGAGAGTGTTGCGCCCTGCCTCAGGAAAGGCCCGCGCAAAGATATACACAATCTACGTGAGCAAACCGGAAGAGATGCGCCTAGTGGAGGAATCTCAAAGGCTAGCTGAAACGAGCAAGGTTACGTGGATGCAATCTACTCTAAGGGCAGCTAATGCGTCTGCTGATTGATGGGGAGTGGTTTGACGCCATCTCATCTGAAGGCCAGTACGAATCTGATTTTGAATCTATCGTCAGAAGCCGGGCCAATTCGCTGTTCCCAACATATGAGGTGGTTCCATTTCAAACACCCGTTGAATCGGAAGAGGGAAGAAGAATCCCTGACTTGGCGTTGATTGACCGCGACTATCGTCACTGGTGGGTAGTTGAGGTTGAGATGGCACATCACTCGCTGCACAGCCACGTTTTGCCACAGGTCGAAGTGTTCTCGCGAGGAAGATATGGAGAAGAGCATAGCACCTATCTGGCTCGCCGATCCATCAACCTAGACCAAGCACTTCTTGTTGACATGATGAAGGGCCCTCAACCTCGCGTGTTGGTTGTAGTTAACCGCAATGTGCCTGACTGGATCGAACCAATTCACAGGCGTGACGGATTAGTTGCCGTAGTGGAAGTGTTTCGATCCGGTAGAAACCGTCACATACTAAGAATCAATGGTGATTACCCTGAGAGCACTGCCACAAATGTGGTGTCAGACTGTCGACTAGATGCCAATCTGCCTGGCCTTCTTGAGCTAGATTCGCCGGCAGCTCTAGGCATCGACAGCGGTGAGCAGATTACAATTGACTTCTATGGTGGCTTGACCTATTGGGCACGTCTTGACATTTCTGACAAGGTATGGCTGAATCCTTTGGGACGGAATCCCCTTGCGGCAAATGAGAACTACATCATTCTGAGGGACTCCGCTGGCAAGTTAATGCTGAAGAGAAAAGACTAAGATCGGACTGTGGAGAAACTAATGGACACGCCACCGATTCAACTGGAGCTCGGCCTGCAAGTTATCCAGTCCTACAAGAGGTTGTCATACACACCCTGGCACGCGATTGCAGAGCTAGTTGACAATGCAACGCAGTCGTATTTTGACAATCGGTCCACATTGGACGAGGCAATCTCGGAAGCAAACGACAGCTTCGTCATAGGCATTGTGTACGAGAGGGAAGGGGGTGGCCTGCTACGTGTTTCGGACAACGCCATGGGTATGTCATACAACGAACTGGTCAATGCTCTCAGAGTTGGATTTCCTCCAGAAAACACTTCTGGAAGATCTAAGTTCGGTATGGGAATGAAGACCGCGTCCTGCTGGATCGGTAACAGATGGACCGTCCGAACCAAGAGGCTAGGAGAAACCACCGAACATCACGTGTCGATTGACGTCGATCGAATCGCGAGTGGTGACAACGATCTTGAGTACTATGCGACCGAAGACAGGCCTGCCAACGAACACTTCACAGTGATCGAGATCAGAGACCATAATCATGTGTTTCAGGGCCGCACCTTAGGGAAGATCAAGGACTTCCTGCGTTCCATATACCGCGAAGACTTGCGCCAGAGCTGGGCCACAATTGAGTGGCAAGGCAGCCCTTTACAGTGGAACGACTCTGACTTCCAATTCTTGCTGGCTAAAGACGGGAGCCAGTACAGGAAGGAATTCGCATTTGAAGTTGAAGGAAAGAGCGTCCGAGGCTGGGTTGGTGTGCTGAGCAAAGGAAGTAGGTCAAACGCTGGATTCTCTATCCTACATGCGGAGAGAGTTGTGAAGGGTTGGCCTGAGAGCTGGAGACCAGAGAAGATCTACGGGTTTCAAGGCAGAAACGATCTGATAAACCAACGGCTAGTGGGTGAAATCCACCTAGACGACTTCGAGGTTAGTCACACCAAAGACGACATCCTTTGGTACGGAAGCGAACAGGAACAGGTTGAGGAACTCCTTCATAAGGAGTGCTTGGATTATGCGGCGGTGGCGCGTCGTTATCGAAGGGGAGGTGATGACGAAGGCGGCCCATCAGATGTGGAAGTTCAAACCGCAATTGACGAGCTTGAACAAGAGCTCAGTTCGAGTAACTTGTCCGACGTGGTGAATCTAGGTGAGGTTCCTCCACCCGAGGCTGTGTCAGTAGCCCAGTCACAACTCAAGGGGTCGGTGTCCAAGAGAGAGCCAACCTTCCAGGCCTCTTTGGAAGGGGCTCACCTGGAGATTCGCGGTTACCTCGTAAGCGACTGTTCACCAAATGACCCCTACATCGTGGTTGAAGCAACTCACGATTCCAGGGTAATGATTATCGTCAACACGCAGCATCCACACTGGAAGCTAATCAGTGGTAGTGAGGGAGTGCTCAACTACCTCCGTCACTGCACTTACGACGGCCTGGCGGAGTGGAAGGCGCGTCGACAGTCAGCCAGCTTGGACCCAGACACTATCAAGGTGCTAAAGGATCAGATGCTCCGCATTCCATTGTTGGTGGAGTTCGAACAAGTACATCACGGCTAGATTGATCTCCGAAGCCTCCGGGGATTAGATTCACGGCGTCACTTCCCGATCAAGGAGATCGATCTGGCAAAGGGCCTGGTCTTAGCATATGCTGGGCCAATACATGCGGAAGAGGATGGGGGACACTCTGAGCCAGCACCTGTACATGTCAGCGCCTCACACTCGCAACGAATGAGCCAATGCTCCACTCCAAAATCAGTAGGGTTGTGCCGGGTGACTTCGCCGCACCCTCGAGTCGCATGGAAGACCAGAACCCTCTCGCCCGCTGGCCGCAACCACCCCGAAAATCGTGTCTCAAACGTTCCCAAGCGCGTAACCCAAACGCCACACCCATTCTCATCAGCGCGCAATCCCTTCCCATCTGTGTCACAGAAATTCCCACCTTCAGGCCCACTCCCGCGATCTTATGTCAAGTAGCACCTTCTCGCGCCAGGAAGCGGCAGTCACCCCTCATGTCACCCCCCATGTCACCCCCCATGTAAAACGGCTCATCGCGGCTTTGCACGGAGAGATGGGCCGGGCGGAGCTTATGGACGCTCTCGGTTTGACAGACCGCGGACACTTTGCCAGCGCCTACCTGCAACCCGGCGTTGAGGCGGGCCTCCGACCTGCCGTTCGAGGAATCTGGGCGTTTGTCTGCGCCTGTGGCCCCGAACGCTCTTGATTCTATAGCACGTGCGTGCTATTTTCTGTTTGACTAGCGCTGTAGCAGCCGGCTGGCGGCGTCAGAAACGCAGAATCCGGCCCAGCGCCACCGTCACATTCTGCGCCACGCCTGCGTCAAATCTAACGACGGTGTACCGCGAATGAACGCAAAGAGGACAGGCCGCCCAGCTACGAAATGGGCAGGATGGAGCAGAATTGAGCAGATTTTTTCGGAGAGCCACGCCCAGAGGCTCACACCTGGCGCTATATGCGCGGCACCACCTGGCGGTCCAGCAGGTCGAGCTGGCGGAGGACCTGGTCGTGGGGCATGCCGGGCCACTGCATGCGGAAGATGATCTGGGTGACGCCGAGGTCGCGCTCGTAACGCTCGATCTCGCGCACGATGTCGTCCGGGGCGCCGAGCACGAACCTGTCGCGGGCCAGCTCCGCGTAAGGCGAGGTGAAGTCCTCCTCGCCGGGCAGCGCCTTGTCCTGGCCCCAGGAGGCGTAGGCGGCGTACTTGCCCTCCAGGTAGGGCTGGCTCTCCACGAACGCCGTCTCCCTGTCGGAGGCGACGTACATCTCGCGGACCAGCGGCAGCTCGCCGGGGTCGGGCCGACCGCTCTCGGCGAGCGCGTCGCGGTACAGCGGAATCTGGTCGGCGATCATGGTCATGGTGGCGTGCGGGTTGATCATCCAGGCGTAGCCCCAGCGTCCGGCGCGGCGGATGGCGTTGTCGTGGTTGGCGGCGACCCAGATGGGAGGGTGCGGCTTCTGGACGGGCCGCGTGGTGGGGTTGGACCTGGGCACGTGGTAGAAGCGGCCGTCGAACTCCACCTCGTCCTCGGACCACAGCTTGTGGATCACCTCCAGCGCCTCGGTCATGCGGGGGACGCGCTCGGAGCGCCGGACGCCGAACGCGGCGTACTCCTCGTCACGGTAGCCGAGGCCGATGCCGAAGATGAAGCGTCCGCCGCAGATGGCGTCCATGGTGGCGACGGTCTCGGCGACGTCGACGGGGTTGTGGAGCGGCAGCAGGATGATGCCGGCGCACAGGGCCATGTCGCCCGACTCGGCGGCCATGCGGGCGAGGAAGGGCAGCGTGGCGGGCTGCGAGTAGGGCGCGGAGAGGTAGTGCTGGCCGGCGCAGATGACGTCGAATCCGGCGTCGCGGGCGGCGGCCACCTGCTCGGCGCAGTCGGCGATGACCTGCGGCAGCGCGTCGTTGTCGGGGGTCTGGGTATTGAGGAACAGTCCTATCTTCAAGAGCGGTCTCCCTGTTGCGTTCCCCAGTCCTGGGTTGCCGCGTTCGCGGGAGTG
This sequence comes from Dehalococcoidia bacterium, assembly GCA_965204815.1. Taxonomy (GTDB): domain Bacteria; phylum Chloroflexota; class Dehalococcoidia; order Lucifugimonadales; family CATOSD01; genus CATOSD01. Next base: position 968,198 of record OZ242014.1, on the reverse strand, counting down.
ACGACGGGTCTGTGGAACCGCCGGCTGGTCTGCCGGAATGACGGCTGGAGCGGGGCCGTAGTTGGGCTTGAACTGGCGAAAAGCCCTTGATAAAATACAGGTGTGCTGGGGATTAGTCTAGTGGCAGAACGACGGACTCTGGATCCGTAGGCCGAGGTTCGAATCCTCGATCCCCAGCCAGCTTGGCACTCCAAGCGGGCCTATGCGTGGCGCATTCGTCTAGTGGCCTAGGACACCGCCCTCTCAAGGCGGAGATCAGGGGTTCGAATCCCCTATGCGCTACCACCTTCCTACCCACCGTGGCGGCCCGTAGCGCAAGAGTATGAGTCAGCCTCACTATCGTGCAACTTCGCATTATTCTGTTTTCCTCCGCCTCCTGGGTCCGGCGCGGCTAACGCCTGCGCCTGAGCCGGACGGCAATGCCGGCGCCGGCCGCCGTCCCCACTACCAGTACGATCACAATCAGTATCCACGCCGGCGGGCCTGCCTAGCCGCCGGGTTCCGTTTCCGGCGCGCTGTTTTCGGGCCAGACAGTCTCACATCGCTCTCTACGTGTCCAGGGAGCCGGTGAGGTAGAGCAGGATGATGAGCAGGGTCTCCTCCAGCGTGAGGTCGCCGTCGAAGTAGCCGCGCACGGCGGAGAGCACTTCGCCGCGGTCCAGGTCCTCGTCGCCGTCCCGGTCGTAGCGGCGGGCGCTGCCGGCGAGCTGCACGTCCGACACCTCGACGGTCACGGCAAGCTCGCGGGAGACGGGCTGCGCGTTGTCGTCGGTGACCACCACGACTAGGCTGTACACGTTGTTGCCGTCCGCGCTGGCGGGCGCCTCGAAGTCGAGAGCCGCGACGACAGTCAGCGTTCCGTCCGCGTCGATGGAGAAGAGCGCCGCGTCCGGGCCGGTGAGCGTCCAGGAGAGGGCGTCGCCTTCCGGGTCCACCGCGCGGAACGCGCCGATGGAGCTGGTGGAGTTCTCGGCCACGGACAGCCGCGCCCGCCCGGTTATGGGCCCGACCTCGTTGACCTGCCGGATCTCGATGTTGACCCGTTGGTCGTCGGACTCGCCGGGAGTGCCGTCGTCCCTGGCGACGACAGTAATCTCGTAGGTGTTGTCGCGGCCCAGGTCGAGGGGGTTCTCGTAGTCGGGCGGCGTGACGAACGTGAGGACGCCGCCGTCCCGGGAGATTCTGAAGCGCGCGGCGTCGCCGCCCGATATGGACCAGGTGATCGCGTCGCGGTCCGGGTCGGTGGCGTCGAATGTGGCCACGGGTTCGGCGCCGTGCTCAGGGTACTGGACGGTTCGGGGCCCTTCGATGGCGGGCGGGCTGTTGGAGGGGAGGAAGCCTCCCCCGCCTCCTCCTCCGCCGCCGGCACCGCCGCTGCCGTCGGTCGTGCTGTTGTTGGTAGGCGTTGTCGGCGTGGACCGCCGCGGCGGGGGCGGCGGCGCGACCACGTTGACCCGCACGGTGTATTCAGACCCGCTGCCGTCGCCGGCGGGGTCGTCGATCAGGCCGTCGTAGTTGGTATCCGTGCTGGCGAAGGCGTGGGTGAGCGTCGTGGTCGTCGCCTGGCGCAAGCCCCGCACCCGCACGGTTTGCGACTGCTTCCAGTTGTCGGGGGTGAAGGTGAGCGTGGACGTGCCCGCCTCCTGCCCCGAGGGGAAGCTGGCGATCGTGGGATCGTCTATGGTGATAGTCACCGTCACGTCGTGCGCGGGCCGCGTGTTCAGCCGCAGCCCGTACTCGGCGCTCCGGCCTCGCACCACCTCGACGGTGGTGGTGGCGGGTTCGAACTTGGCGCCGGGGACGTCGGTGTCCCTGATGGTGATGGTGGCGGGCGTCACGGTTAGCGACAGCGGCACCGTGGTTGCGGTAAGCTCGAGCGTCTTGGGACCGTCGACGACCTCGTCGTCGGCCAGGAGCACGGTCTGTGTGACGGACCTCTGGCCTCTCCGGATGGTGAACTGGCCCGGCAGGAAGTACTCGTTTGCTTGGGCCGTGGTTCCCGCCGGTGCGACGCCAAGCGTGACGTTGACGTCTTGCTCGCTCGTCTTGTCGAGCGTGGCCGTGACTTCCACCGAGCCGCCCTCGTCCGCCGTCGTAGTCGCCGCGCCGTCGACCGTCAGCGTGAGGGTTGAGGGACCGTCCTCGCTGTCTATGGTGATGATTGCTTGATCCGCACTGTAGTCCAGCAGGTAGCGTTGCTCGGGAGTGAGCGTCAGCCCGGGGGCGCGGCTGGGATTTATGTCGACGCGGCGGGCGTTCGGGATGGTGATCTTCAGCCACAGTCGCTCGTTGTCCTCCACCTGGTCGTCGTCGACAACCTGCACCGTCAGGTACTGCGTGGCGGGGCCCGCGGAGGTGAAAGTGACCGTTTTGTCGGGGATGGTGAAGTCGGAGCCTTCAACGGCGCTGGATAGTCGGTTGTCCACTGCGATGGTGAAGGTGGTGTCGTCTTCCGGCAGGTGGCTGACGGTGATCGGCACGGTGAAGATCCCGGCCGTCTCGTCGACGGTCGGGTGTGTGTTGTAGAGGTCGGTGGAAAGGCTGGCGATCCCGAAGGCCACCCGGGAATCTTCGTTGTCGAATATGCGCAGGCGCGCGCTGTTCGCGCCGGTCTGCCTGGGCGTCCAGCCGGACACGCTGGTGGTGATGGTGACGTCGAGGTACTGCTCTATGTTCTCGAGAAGGGCGTCGTCGACGATGGGCACGCTGAGCATGCCTTTGCGCTCACCCTGGTCCACCGTCACCGTCGTGGGGGTGGTCCCGGTGTCGGAGGCGGAGGCCGTGCCATAGGCGTAGGACACGCTGAATTCCAGCCCTCCCGTGGGCGCGGGTTGGCCCAGGGAGATGACCATGCGGGCGCTGCCGGCCTCCTCGTTGACGCCGTCCGGGCTGAGCGCGTAGGTCATGGCGTCCGGGACCGGGTCCGCCACGGCCACTGTGGCTGAATGGATTCCTTGGATATTGTTGAAATTGGGGTCGGTGGAGGAGGTGGTGTGGGAGATCACGACAGCGCCGCCGGGCGTGGTCGACGCCACCGCCGTGATGGTCACCTTCTGGAAATCCTGGTAGTTTTGGGGCGTGAAGGTGAGGGGGCCTGAGACGGTGACCCTGGACGTGTCCGCGCTCGTCGGGGTCACCGTCACGTTGTGCGTGGGCGGCGTGGAAGTCGTCCGGCGCTGCTGGTCGATCACCAATCCGGCATAGAGCTTGACGTCGTAGGTGGTCGTGGCGCCCGTGGTCAACTTGAAGATATTGCCCGCGCCGTCGATGCGTACGCCCGAGTTGTTGGCGCGGATCGTGAATGTCAATCCGGCGTCCGGCTTGGCGTTCAGCGTGCGGGTCTTGCGCGTCGAGCTCGCGCTCACCACCAGCTTTTCTTCCGATTCCGGCATCAGATCGTTTATGTCCAGGTTGGGGTTGGCCGGGAATGAGATGCTGCCCTTCGCCTGGGTCTGCCCCTCCGGGATGGTGAAGTCATTGAATCTGTAGTCGTGGCGGTCGGCGTAGGTCTCGCCCGTCATGCCGGTGACGTCGGTCAGCCGGACGCGCCAGCCGCCGGGGCCGACGGGTATGTCGGCGGTGGCGATGACCTCGATGGAGGTTTCCTCGGGCGCGTCCCAGGAACCGTCGGCGAGCTCGGCGGTGCCGGTGGCGACGCTGAGGGTGATGATTCCGACGGCGTCCTCGCTGGTGAGGGTGATTTCCGCCGTGGCACCGGTGGTGTCGCGGTCGTAGTGGTCGCCCAGGTCGTCGGGCGTCGTGTCGGCGGGCGCTATGCTCAGCACGATCTTCTCGGTGTCCTCCTCCACCACGTCGTCGTCGATGGCGATGGTCAGGTTCGCCGTCCGCTGGCCGGTGGACGTGAACGTGACCGACGGGGTCGCTATGTGGAAGTCCCTGGGGTTGCCCGTGGGGTTGTTCGGGTCGGGCGTATGCCGGGCGGTGCTGGCGTCCTGCACCTGGACGCTGAGGGTGGTGTTCGACTCCGGCAGGTGGCTGATGCTGATGGGCACCGTTATCGTGGTTTCGCCCTCCCGCGCCGTGGTCGTGTACTTGGTGCTCGTGGCCTCGGCGCCGAAGGACACCCTGGCGGCGCGCTGGTCGTCGTCCTGGATGGTGACGGTGGCGAGCGCCCCGTTGGCGTCCCGCGCGTAGTAGTCCCCCACGTCGTCCGCCGTCGTGTCCGCCGCCACGATGCGCAGCTCGATGGTCTTGTCGTCCTCCACCAGGTCGTTGGTGGTGATATTGAAGGTCAGGTTCTGCGTCGCCGTGCTGCCGCTGGGGAAGGTCACCTGCTTGGAACTGATGCTGTAGTCCCCGGTGGTGGGCGTGTCGGCGGCGGTGCTGGCGGCAAGAATCTCCACGCTGAACGTGACTTCTTCGGAGGGCGCGTGGCTGATGGAGACGGGCACACTGACGGTCGGGGAGACGTTCTCGCGGACGCTGACGGTGTGTTTCGCCATGCTGCCTGCGTTGTTACCGAAGGCGATCTTGGCCGCCGCCGCGTCGTCGTCGGTGATGGTGACGGTGGCCAGGCTGCCGTTCGCGTCGCGCTCGTAGTGGCGCTCCAGGCTGGCCGACGTCGAGGACGCGGCCACGATGCGCAGTTCGATGGTCTCGGGGTGCTCCACCAACTGGTTGTTGCGCAGTTGCACCCGGATGTTCTTGGATTTGGCGCCCGTGGGGCCAAACATCACTGTCTTGTCGGAGATGCTGTAGTCCCCCGTGGTCCCCGTGCCCTCCGTCGCCGGACGCGTCTCCGTCTCCAGCACCTCGACGCTGAACGTGGTGTCCGATTCCGGCAGGTCGCTTATGATCACCGGCACGTCGATCGTCCCGTCGGTCTCGTTCACGTTCGGCGTGTACTTGGACGTACCCGCCGCGCTCGTGCCGAAGGCGATCTGGGCGGCGGGGCTCTCGTCGTCGGTGATGGTTACGGTGGCCAGGCGGCTGTTGTCGTCGCGGTCGTAGTGCCGGCCCAGGTCGTTCGACGCGCTGTCGGCGAGGCGCAGCGTGATGACCTGGTCCTCCTCCACCAGCGCGTCGCCCTTGATCGTCACGACGAGGTTCTCGGTCATGCTGCCGGCGCTGGTGAAGGTGACGGACTTGGTGTCGATGGCGTAGTCGGCGGCCGTCGCAGTCGTGCTCGCCACCACCACGCTGACGCTGATGGTGGTGTCCGCGCCCGGCCGGCGGTTGACCGTGACCGGCACGTCGAACGTGGCGTCGGCGTCGGTCTCCGTCGTGCTGAGGCTCACGACCGCGGTTCCGGCGGCGTTGCTGCCGAACGCGATCTTGGCGCCCGCGCGGTCGTCGTCCGTGATGGTGACGGTGGCCCCCCTGCTGCTGCTGTCGCGGTCGTAGTGCCGGCCCAGGCCCGTGCTGCCGCTGTCGGCGATCCGCAGGCTGATGGTCTCGTTATCCTCCACCAGCATGTCGTTCGTGATGGCGATCGCCAGGCTCTGCGTCGTGGTGCCGGTGTTCGGCCCGAAGGTGACCGACTCGGTGGTGATGGTGTAGTCCGTGCCCTTGGCTGCCGTGCCGCCGCTCAGCACCGAGACGCCGATCGTGGTGTCCGACTCCGGCAGGGCGCTGACCGTGACCGGCACGTTGAGCGTCCCGCCCGTCTCCGCCGCGCTGTCCGAGTAGTTCGTCGTTCCGGCGGCGTCCGTCCCGAAGGCGATCCTGGCGCTGGCCGCGTCGTCGTCGGTGATGGTCACGGTGGCCTGGCGGCTGCTGTCGTGGCGGGCGTAGTGCCGCCCCAGGCCGGTGCTGCCCCTGTCGGCGATCCGCAGCACGATGGTCTGGTCGCCCTCCACCAGCATGTCGTCGGTGATGGCGATCGCCAGGTTCTGCGTCTTGTCGCTCGTTTTCGTGAAGGTGACCGACTTGGTGGCGATGGTGTAGTCCGTGCCCTCGGTCGCCGTGCCCGCGCTCAGCACCTCGACGTTGAAGATGGTTTCCGACTGGGGCAGGTGGCTTACGGTGATGGGCACGTTGAACGTCCCGCCCGTCTCCGCCGTGCTGGTGCTCAGGGCCGACGCGGACGCGGCGTTGCGCCCGAAGGCGATCTTGGCGTTCCTGGCGTCGTCGTCCCTGATGGTCACGGTGGCGGAGCCCTCGCCGCTGACCACCGTCCAGGTGGAGGTGGCGGAGACGGTCACGGTGAACGTCTCATCGTCCTCGACGAGCGCGTCCTGGGTGATGGGCACGCTCAGCGTCCCCGTATTCTGGTTTGCCGTGATCGTCAGCGTGGTGGGCGTCGTGCCGGTGTCGTCCGCGGTCGCCGCGATGCCCGCGTAGTCGTAGGCGAAGCTGACCCTCAGCCCGCCCGTGGGCGCGGCCTCGCCCAGCGACACCGTGAGCTCGGCGTTCGACCCCTCGCTCGCCGTGAGCGTCGACGTGATCCTGACGTACTTGCCGGCGTCCCTCACCGTCACCGACACGGGGTCGATTGTCAGGCCGGTGTAGTCCGTGTCCGAGCCGGTGGCGGCGTGGGTTATGGAGACCGTGCCGGCGGCCTCGCCGGTGACGGTGACCACCTGCGGCGTATCCCAGTTGGATGTCGTGAACGTCAGCGCGGCGGACACCGTGGACGTGGACGTGTCGGCGCTGGTGGGCGTGATGGTGACGCTGGCCGTGGGCTGCGAGTCCAGCGTGACGGCGTAGGTGGTCTGCGCGTCCACCTCCACGGTGCGGGTCGTCTCGCTCAGGGTCACCCCGGCGGTGTCGTCGTCGGTGATGGTGAGCGTCACGTTCGTGACAGTGACGGTGAGGCCGCTGGCGGTAGCCGTGAGGACGATGGTCTCGTTGTCCTCGTCCAGGTCGTCGTCTACGATGACGACGCTGCCCGATCCCGAGGTCCGGTCCGCCGGGATGGTGATGGTCGGCAGCGCCCCGTAGTCGGCGCTTGTCGCCGTGGAGCCGCCGGCCGCCGTCAGCGTGACGGACACGTCGTCGGCGGCGGCCTGGTTCAGCGTGGCGGTGACCATCACCGTGCCGCCGCTCTCGGCGACGGTGTTGGACGCCGCGTCCGTGGACAGGGCGAGCGTCGTGGGGTTCTGCGCCTCGGCCGGCCGGGCCGAGAGCAGCAGCGCGACCGCGGCCAGGAGCACGGCGAGCGCGGCGGCGCGTAGCGCGAAGGTATGGGTCAGTCTAACCATCGTGCAACTCCGCATTATTCTGTTCTCCTCCGCCTCCCAGGACCGGCGCGGCTAACGCCCGCGCCCGCGCCTGAGACGGACGGCAATGCCGGCGACGGCCGCCGTCCCCACTACCAGTACGATCACAATCAGAATCCACGCCAGCGGTCTTGCCTGGCCGCCGGGTTCCGTTTCGGGCGCGGGGGCGCTCGTCGGCTCCGGCGCGGGCGTCATCGTCGCGGGCACGGCGGTCGGTTCGGGCGCGGCCGTCGCAGGTGCGGGCACCGCGGTCGGTTCGGGCGCCGGCGTGACCGTCGCGAGCGTGGGCGTCGGTTCGGGCGCGGGCGTCGTCGTCGCGATCGTGGACGTCGCGAGGGTGGTCACCCCCTCCGTCGCCGTTGCGGGCGTGGGCGTCGCCGTCGCGGGGGCGGCGGTCGGTTCGGGCGCGTGTGTGGCCGTCGCTGGTGCGGCGGTCGGCGCCGTTGCCGGCGTGGGCGTCGGGGTCGGCTCAGGCGCGGGCGTCGGGGTCGGCTCAGGCGTGGGCGTGGGCGTGGGCGTCGCGGGCGTCGGGGTCGGCGCGAGGGCGACCGTGATCCGGGTCTCGCCCGCGACCCCCCGCTCGTCCCTGTTCTGGTCCATCACCACGCCGGAGAAGACGTAGGAGCCTTCCGTCTGCGGGGCGGCGACGGTATAGACGACGCTCTCCACGGCGCCGATGATGATGAAGGAGACGGTTTGGCCGTCGACCTCCACCGCGCGTTCGTCGACGCTGGAGCTTTGGTAGACGAACCCGTCGGGGAGCGTTTCCACGAACTGAGCGAACGCGCCGTAATCCGCCAGGGCGACGGTGACCTCGACGTTCTCGCCGGGGGCGGCGCGCGTAACGGAGAAGGAGCGCTCGGCGGTGTGCGACGACGCCGGGGCGCCGGTGTGAGGAAACCACGCCAGGAGCGTCGCCAGGGCAGCGGCGGCGAGGAGAGGCGCCGTCCGCTCCGCCTTGCTCAGGTTCCTGGTTTTCGTGGTCTTCATGCTGTCTCTCTCGAATTCGTCAGTTGGTGAGGCTGTAGGTCTTGCGCCCTTATTCTACTCACCCCCTGGCGGGTGCCAAATCATACCCAATCGCGCATATCACGTGGGTATATTTTCCTGCTGTTTTTGTGAAATATGGTGTATAATTCAGTGAGAGCACCGCTCTGCGCCGCGCCTCCGCGCGCGGGCGGGCCGCCCGAACCGAGGAGGAACGCCATTGACGACGCCAGGCCGGCCGGACCATGATTTCGATGCGCTGCGGGAGCGGCTGTCGCGCCTCAGCGAGGCCAGTCTCCGCATCAGCGAGAGCCTGGATTTCGACACCGTGCTCCAGGGCGCCCTCGACTCCGCCCGCTCCCTCACCTCCGCCCGGTACGGCGTGATGACGCTGCTGGACGACGACGGCGGCGGCGTGGGGGACTTCCTGGCGTCGGGGATGACCCCCGAGGTGGCCGAGCGGCTCTGGCTCACCCCGGACCGTTACCGGCTCTTCGAGGCGCTGACCCACGTCTCGGAACCGCTGCGCATTCCCGACCTGGCGGCTCACGTGCGCGCCCTGGGGTTCGCGGACTTCGCCGTGCCCCTGCCGGTGGACGTGTTGCGATTCATGGCCGCGCCCATTCTCCACCGGGGCGTCCGTGTGGGCCACGTTTTCGTGGGCGACAGGGAGGACGGGGAGGAGTTCAGCCTGGCGGACGAGGAGACGCTGGTGATGTTCGCGGCGCAGGCGGCGCTGGTGATCGCCAACGCGCGCGCGCACCGGGAGGAGCGGCGGGCGCGGGCGGACCTGGAGACGCTGGTGAACACCTCGCCGGTGGGCGTCGTCGTGCTGGACGCCCGGACAGGAGGGCCGCTGTCCTTCAACCGGGAGGCCAGACGCCTGGTGGAGGGCCTGCTGGACGCGGGCCAGGGGCCGGAGGACATACTCGACGCGGTGACCTGCGTGCGCGGCGACGGCAGCGAGGTTTCCCTGCGGAAGTTCCCCCTGGCGGAGTTGCTCAGCTCGGGGGACACGGTGCGGGCCGAGGAGATCGCGCTGCGTGTGCCCGACGGGCGCAGCGTCAACCTCCTGCTCAACGCCTCACCCATCCACGCCGAGGACGGCCGGGTGGCGTCCTTCGTCGTCACCCTGCAGGACATGGCCCCACTGGAGGAGCAGGAGCGGCTGCGGGCGGAGTTCCTGGCGATGGTGAGCCACGAGCTGAGAACGCCGCTGGCGGCGGTCAAGGGGTCCATCACCACGCTGCTGGAGTCGGCGGGGCAGCTTGACCAGGCCGAGATGGCGCAGTTCCACCGCATCATCCGCGACCAGTCGGACCAGATGCGCCACCTGATCGGCGACCTGCTGGACGTGGCCCGCATCCAGGCGGGGGCGCTGGCGGTGAACCCGGAGCCCACCGAGCTGTGGGCGCTGGTGGACGAGGCGGAACTCCGGTTCCGGGGCGAGGACGTGGGGAATCCGCTGCGGGTGGAGCTGGAGGACGACCTGCCGCTGGTGATGGCGGACCGGCTGCGCGTCGTCCAGGTGCTCAGCAACCTGCTCTCCAACGCCGTCGCGTACTCGCCGGAGTGGTCGACCATCACGGTGAGCGCCAAGCGGGAAGGCGTACACGTCGCCGTCGCCGTCGCCGACCGGGGCAGAGGGATACCGGCGGCGCTGATGCCGGAGCTGTTCCGCAAGTTCTCCCGCGGGCGGGACGCGACGGGATCGGGCATCGAAGGGTCGGGGCTGGGCCTGGCCATCTGCAAGGGGATAGTGGAGGCGCACGGGGGGCGCATACGGGCGGAGAGCGAGGGGCCGGGGCTGGGCTCCAGGTTCACCTTCACGCTGCCGGCGGTGGAGCGGGCCGTGATTCCGGCTCGCGACCGCGCGCCCACCGGTTCGCGGCGCGCGCCCCGGGTGCGCGTGCTCGCCGTGGACGACAACCCGCATGACCTGCGGTACGTGCGGGAAGTGCTCACGCGCGCGGGCTACACGCCCATCGTCACCGGCGACCCCGCGGACGTGCCCCGCCTGCTGGCGGAGGAGAACCCCCACCTGGCGCTGCTGGACCTGGTGCTGCCGGAGAGCGACGGCATCGAGCTTATGAACGACATCCGCAATGCGGTGGACGTGCCGGTCATCTTCCTGTCGGTGTACGGCCAGGACGAGATCGTGGCCCGCGCGCTGGACATGGGGGCGGCGGACTACCTGGTGAAGCCGTTCTCGCCGACGGAGCTCGCGGCGCGGATAAGGGCGGCGCTGAGGAAGCAGATGGAGCCTTTCCAGGCCGAGCCGTCGGCGCCCTACGTATCGGATGGGCTGACCATCGACTACGCGCTGCGCCGGGTAACGGTGAGAGGGCAGCCGGTGGAGCTGACGGCCACGGAGTACGCGGTGCTGTACGAGCTCGCGGTGCACGCCCCCAGGGTGCTGACCCACGCCGTGCTGCTCCAGCGGGTGTGGGGACCGGCGCGGGGCAGGGACGCGTGGCTTGTGCGCAACGTGGTGAAACGGCTGCGCGCCAAGCTGGGCGACGACGCGGCGAACCCCAGGCACATATTCACCGAGCCGCGCATCGGCTACCGGATGGAGGGGAAGGAGGAGGAGGAGGAGACGGCAGCGGCGGAAGCCCCTTCCCCCTCGCGGGGCGAAGAGCACGCCGAAAGGCCCATTCCCCCTCGCCCGTAGGGGTGGGTTTGCAACCCGTCCGCCGGTCCGACCGGCGCGCCTGACAAAATGACAGAACAAAACCGGCACTACACTCAACAATGACGCTTCCGGGCATGGTTCGCGCCTGCCTCGCGGCGGCGCTGGCGCTTGTGGCCCTGGCGGCGGCGGCCTGCGCCAATCCGCCGACGCCTACGCCCGCGCCGACGGCGACGGCGACCCCAGCGCCAGTGCCCACGCCTACCACCGCGCCAGCGCCCACGGCGGCGCCCACCACCGCGCCTACCCTCGCGCCGACGGCAACACCTACCCTCGCGCCAGCGCCGACGGCAACGCCTACCCTCGCGCCAGCGCCAACAGCGACGCCTACCACCGTGCCAGTACCGACGCCCACTACCGCGCCGACGGCAACGCCTACCCTCGCACCCGCGCCAACGGCAACGCCTACCCTCGCGCCAGCGCCAACAGCGACGCCTACCACCGCGCCAGTGCCAACGCCAACCACTGCGCCTACGGCAACGCCTACCCTCGCACCCGCGCCAGCAGCGACGCCCACCACCGCGCCAGAGCCGACGGCCACCACTGCGCCAGCGCCCACGCCCACCACCGCGCCAGTGCCCACGCCCACCACTGCGCCAGCGCCGACGCCCACCACTGCGCCAGCGCCGACGCCTACCACCGCGCCAGCGCCGACGCCTACCACCGCGCCAGCGCCGACGCCCACCACCGCGCCAGCGCCGACGCCCACCACCGCGGCGACGGCGACGGCGACGCCCACACCGCATCTCACTGCCGAGGAGGCGGCCCGCGCCGCCCTGTCGCGGCTGCTCCCCTGGTACGACGATCCGCCGTATCCCCTCGCCGTCGTGCCCATCCTCGAGGTATGGCTGAAGGACGCCGGGCTCGGCATGGAGCTTGCACGCGCACCGTGGCTCCAGGACGGCCTGGGCCCGCTGGAATCCGACGCCGTGTATGGCCTCTCCTACCTGTACGACCGGGACCCCGCCCTGGCGCGGCGGATGCTCGCCCACAGCGCGGAGGAGCCGACGCGGACGCTCAACGTCCACGCAATGGGCGCGCTGGGCTTCATGGCGTGGCAGAGCCCGGCCGCCTTCGAGCGCCTGGAGGCCCGGGACTGGTTCGCGGACGGCCTCTCGCCGGAGGAGCGCGCGTTCGCCATCGTGCTGGCGAAGATCGTCGCCGATGACGCGCTCTACGCCGACCTGCTGGAAGAACGCTTCACCGAGTCGGCGTCCGTCGATCTGCCGCTGAGCGGCGCGGTCGGCCTGTGGGCGTTCGGCCACGACGCGATCGAGGGCGACGTGCTCACCGCCGCCGCGGACGGCGCGCGCGCGGCCGAGCGCGTGATGGCCAGCCCGCTTCCGGTGACCGACATCATCCTGCTCCAGGTCAACGCCGAGTCGTACGGGTACGGATTCGGCGGGGCGAACTTCCGGGACTCCATGGTGCTGTCCATAGGAAGCGACTGGGAGGACTTTGCCCACGCCGACCTGCTGTACCACGAGGTTGCGCACTACCACCTGGCCTTCGAGATCGGGCCGCACTGGCTGTTCGAGGGCGGCGCCAACTTCGTTCGGGCGTACCGGAAGGCGTGGGACGGCACGGAGGACTGGGACGGCGAGGTGCCGCTGTTCGAGGGCAACGAGTTCGCGGGCAAGGTGTGGTGCGTAAACAACGGCGTGACCACCATCGCCGCGCTCGCGGAGCCCAGCGAGTTCCAGGACTCCTGCGGCTACGCGCTGGGCCAGTACTTCCTGACCCACCTGTACGACGTCATGGGGCTGGCCGCGTTCTCATCGGCGATGCGGGAGCTCTACGAGCGGTACCTGGACTACCGGTACTACCCCACCGAGGAAGAGGTCTATCGCATCTTCCTCGAGCACACCCCGCCGGACCGCGACGCGGCGTTCCGCGACGTGTACCGGCGGCTCCACGGCGGGCCGTTCCTCGGCGGGCAGTGAGCGGGTGCGTGGCCGCCCTCGGCTTGCGCAGTCCAGTGGGCTACGGTCTTCGAAGGGTGTCTAGGGTTCCGTTTACTTACGGGGTTCAGCAGGAACAGCATTGGGCGAGAAAACCCCCAAAGTAAACGGAACCGGTGCGCCCGTCACGGGAGGGGGGACCAGCGGAGGCCGAGGGCGGCGGCGGCGAGGGCGAGGATGGCGCTGGCGGCGGTGAGGAGGGCGGATACCTCCATGCGAACCGTCTTCTTTTCGGTCTGGAGGGGGATGGTGGAGAAGACTTCGAGAAGTTCGTCGGCGGTCTCGGCGGTGTAGTACTCGGCGTCGGTTATCTGTGCGACGAGGCCCAGGGTGCGCTCGTCCAGCATCAGGAAGTTCCTGCCTCCAAACCCCCTGCTGAAGCTCCCGAAGCCGCCCCTGGCTATGCGGTTGGCGAACTCGTCGCCGCCGAGCTGGTCGGGCGAGCAGCGCATCACCGCCGGGTTGGTGGTGCCGAAGCCGATGGTGTAGACCCGCACTCCCCGGTCTCGGGCGGCGCGCGCGGCCACCAGCGGCATCATGCCCCGGTTGCTCGCGCCATCAGTCAGCAGCACTATCACGTCGGGCTGTTGGACGTACTCTCCCTCGGTTCCGGGCACCTGGCCGCGAGGGGTCACGAACACGCTGAGCGGCGGGATGCCGGGGTTGATCTCGGACAGCGCGTCCAGCGAGCGGGCGATCGCGCTGCCGACGGCGGTGGCGCGGGCGGTGGTCAGACTGCCGAGCGTTTCGAGCAGCGCCTCCCGCTCGGTGGTGGGCGGGACGACGAGCTGTGCGAATCCGGCGAAGGCGACCAGTCCCACGCGCGTGCCCGGCTCCTGGCCGTCGATGAACCGCCTGGTGGCCTCCTGCGCGACGCTGAGCCTGTTGGGGTAGACGTCGTCGGCGCACATGCTCAGCGACACGTCCAGCGCCAGCATCACGGTGGACCTGTTGGAGGCCACGGTCACGTCCGCGAACGGGCGGGCGAGCGCCAGGATGAGAAGGGCGAGGGCGAGGGCCAGCAGGGCGAACGGCACGTGACGCCTCCAGCGCAGTCCGCCGGGCATCGCCTGGCGTATTAGGGACAGGCTGGAGTAGCGGACGGCGTAGCGTCTCCTCCGCTTCAGCGCCAGCACGTAGACGGCGATTATGAGCGGTATGACTAAGAGCAGCAGCAAAAATGCGGGCCAAAGCACGCCCATGACACGACCCCCCGGCTACGGCATTCGCCCGAACCAGAACAGCGAGAGGAGACCGCCGGCGAGCAGCAGCAGGGCACTGACGCCCCCGAGGAAGGACGTTACCTCCACCTCCTCCGACTCGACCACGAACTCGGTCTCCAGCTCCTCGTACACCAGCGGAGTGTCCTCCGCGTCGTCCAGCATGAAGTACACCCCCTCAGTCAGCAGCGCGATCTCCTCCAGCACCGGCTCGTTGAGCTGGGTGAACAGGTTGAAGCCGTCGACTTCGATTGTCGCGCCCTCCTCCGTGCCGACGCCGACGGTGTACACGCGCACGCCCCGCTCGATGGCCAACTGGGCGACATCCAGCGGGTCGGGCGGGTCGGTGTTCTCGCCATCGGTCAGCAGCACGATTATGGCCGGCGCAAAGGCCGCGCGGGGCTCCGCTTCGTCCAGCAGGGCCTGGTCGGCGGGCTGCGCCTCGGACTCCGGCACGACGAGGTTGAGCGCGGTCAGCATCCCCCTGCCCAGGGACGTGCCGCTGTAGGGCGCGAGGCGCTCTATGGTGGCCAGCACCGCCTCGTCGTCGTCCGTCGGCGGCTGCACGACCAGCCCGCCCTCGCCGAAGGCTACGACGCCGATGTTGGAGTGGTCGGGCCGCCGCTCCACCAGCGTTGTCGCGACGAGCTTGGCGGCGTCCATCCTGGTAGGCTCCACGTCCTCGGCGGCCATGCTGGAGGACACGTCCATCGCCAGCATGACGGTGCCCTCCATGCGGGGCACAGGCAGCGTGACCTGCGGGCGCGCCGACGCCACCGCTAGCAGCGCGACCGCAAGCAGGACGACGAGCGGCGGGACGTGGCGCAGCCTTCCCGCAGGCGCGGCGCTCCCCTCCGGCGCCTCGCCTATCGTGCCCAGCCTGGCGGCGTCCCCGCTGCGCCGCCGGTGCAGGCGCATGTACACGTAGACGCACGCGGGCAGCGCCAGCAGAGAGACCAGGACCCAAGGCCAGATGAACGACACCACAGCCGCCGCCTACCTGTCGCGCCGCCGCGCGCGGTTCCGCAAGGACGCGAACCGCAGAATGGCCGGCACCATGTCCTCGTCCGTCGAGAGGGTCAGCTCGTCCACGCCCGCGCGCCTGAAGGACTGCGCAAGCTCCTCTTCCCTGCGCTGGGCCGCCTCTCGGAACCGCCGCCGGAACCGCTGGTCGCCCGTATCCACGCTTAGCTGTTCTCCCGTCTCCGAGTCTTCCACCTGCACCACGCCGACGTCGGGAAGCTCGGTCTCGCGCGGGTCCCACAGCCGAACGGCGAGCGTCTCGTGCTTCCGGTTCAGCCGGTCCACGCTCCGCTCCCAGCCGGGCACGCAGATGAAATCGGACACCAGGAAGACGAGCGAACGGCGCTTGATGGTGTTGTGTGCGGTCTCGATCAGCCTGGCGAGGTCCGTCATCGAGCCTCCGGGCGACGACTGCTGGCGCTGGATGTCGTTGATCAGCCGCAGCACCTGGGCGCGCCCTCCGCGCGGCGGGATCGCGCGCTCCGCGTCGTTGTCGTACAGAATCGCGCCCACGCGGTTGCCATTGCGCGTCAGAAGCCGCGCCAGCATCCCCACCAGGTCCACCACCACCGACTCCTTGCGCCGCTCGCGCGCCCCGAACGCCATCGACGGGCTCAGGTCGACGAGGAACCACGCCGTCACCTCCCGATCCTCCAGGTAGCGGCGCACGAAGGGCATATCCATTCGCGCGGTGACGTTCCAGTCGATGTGGCGCACGTCGTCCGGGGGCTGGTACTCGCGTAGCTCGGCGAAGTCCAGACCGCCGCCCATGAACAGGCTGCGGTAGTCTCCCTGCAGGATGCCGTCGAGCCGGCGCAGCACGTGCCAGTCCAGCCGGTTCAGCACCCGCTCCGGAGCCTCCCGGCTAGTGGACGGTTCGGAAGTCCGCGTACTCACGCAGTGGTACCTCCGGCAACGGCACGGCCTCCATCAGCCTGTTAAGGATGTCGTCGCTGGTGACGTCATCCGAGAGGGCTTCGTAGGAGAGAACGAGCCGGTGCCTCATCACGTCCAGCGCCACGTCCCGCACGTCCTGGGGCAGGGCGTAGTCGCGTCCGCGCACGAACGCCAGCGCGCGGCCCGCGACTATCATGTTTATGGACGCGCGGGGGCTGGCCCCGAACAGCATGTAGCGATTAAGGTCGCCGAGGCCGCACTCATCAGGGCGGCGCGAGGCGGAGACCAGCTTCACCGAGTACTCGATGAGCGCCGGGTCCACGTAGACCTCGTCGGCGCGGC
Source organism: Dehalococcoidia bacterium (assembly GCA_965204815.1). Classification (GTDB taxonomy): domain Bacteria; phylum Chloroflexota; class Dehalococcoidia; order Lucifugimonadales; family CATOSD01; genus CATOSD01. The sequence continues at coordinate 951,895 of OZ242014.1, read as the reverse complement.
GCTGGAGGGCGGCGAGCTCGTCGGTGTCGATCACCGCCTGCACCTCCTGGAGCGCGCCGGTCATGCGCTCGACGATGACGAACTCCTCGGTGGCGGTGGGGTAGCCGACGAGCACCTTGAGCATGAAGCGGTCGACCTGGGCCTCGGGAAGCGGGTAGGTGCCCTCGGACTCGATGGGGTTCTGGGTGGCCATCACCAGGAACGGCCTGGGCACCGGGTGGGTCTCCCGCCCTATGGTGACTTGCCGCTCCTGCATCACCTCGAGCAGGGCGCTCTGCACCTTGGCGGGGGCGCGGTTGATCTCGTCGGCCAGCAGCAGGTTGGTGAAGACCGGGCCCAGCGCCGTGTTGAAATCGCCCGTCCGCTGGTTGTAGATGCGCGTGCCGACGAGGTCGGCGGGCAGCAGGTCCGGGGTGAACTGTATGCGCTGGAACTCGCCGTTTATCGCCTGTGACAGCGTCTTCACCGCCATCGTCTTAGCGAGTCCGGGGACGCCCTCCACCAGGATGTGTCCTCTGGCCAGCAGAGCGACCACCATGCGCTCGAGCAGGTGGTCCTGGCCCACAATGACCTTCTTGACCTCGTACAGCACCCGTTCCATGGGTTGGCCGTTTTCGCTAGCTGTCATGCTTTGCGTACACCTTTCGCTCGACTACTGCGACGGGCCTCCGGCGGCTTCCGCGGCGATGTCGATGGGCACCGCGAATCCGATGCCGATGAACACGTCGTCCTCGCCCGGGTTGATGAGTCCCGTCACGATGCCCACAACCTGGCCGCGCCGGTCCAGCAGCGGGCCGCCGGAGCTTCCCGGGTTCACCGCCGCGTCGAACTGGATGAGACCTTCCAGCGCGTCCTGCCTGCCGGGCGGCGTGGACTCGCGGTTGAGACCGGACACCACTCCTGCGCTCAGCGAGCCCACCAGGCCCAGGGGGTTGCCCACCGCGAACACCTCGTCGCCCACCCGCAGCGCCGAGGAACTGCCTATGGTGGCGGGCAGGACGACCTGGGGAAGCGCCGCCGGCGTGAGCACCGCAATGTCCCTTGCCGGATCCGCGTTGCTGACTGTGGCGGGCGACCTGGTGCCGTCGGCGAAGATCAGCTCGATCACCGTGGAGCCGTCGACGACGTGAAGCGAGGTGAGCACCTCGGCGTCGCCGTTGATCACCACTCCGCTCCCTATGCCAAAGGCCTTCTCCTGGCGCGGGTTGTCCGTTTGCACGATGACCAGCGACGGCAGTATGGCCTGGTACACCCTCGCGGCGACGTCCGCGGCGGGAGTTTCGGAATCCACGGCTTCGTCGCTCGTCGCTGCCACGTCCGAGGACGAGGGCTGGCTGTCCGGGCGCGCGGTCCACCAGAGCGCGAGCAGCAGCGCCGCCACGGCAAGCGCGCCGAGTGCCAGGATGGCGGGCCGGTGGCGCAGCGACACCAAGCGCCTTCTCCACGCGGGCGGACTTGGCTCTGGCGATCCCGCCGCCGCTGGCGTGGATGTAGACCCCAGGTCGGGGCCGTTCGGTGGAACAGTGCGGGCGCGCGAGACCTGCCTCCTGGCTGTTGCTCATTCAAGTGTCTGGTGAACGCGCTTGAATCGAACGCCGTCTGGGGGATAGACGGACCCCCTTCCTTCAACACTACCACACTATTGTAAAGGAATTGTGAAGTTGCCGATGGGGAGTCGCTGGACATGGCGCTTCCACACGCACGCGATGTTGCGATTTGCGGCGATGATGTCTTGATGCTATGATGCTCTAATGCGGACCACACTGACAATCGACGATGACGTGCTGGCGGTGGCCCGCGCGCTCGCACAGCGCAACGGCACCAGCGTGGGGCGCGCGCTATCCGACCTGGCGCGTCGCGGATTCAAGACATCGCCGGCCGGTTCGGAGCGCGACGCAGTCTTCGACGTGGCCCCGGGCGCGGGGCCGATCACCAGTGAGGACGTCTACCGATCCCTGAGCGATTGGCCGTGATTTCGCTGCCGGACGTAAACGTTCTGATTGCCCTGGCCTGGCCCAATCACGTTCACCACGCGGCGGCGTGGGCGTGGTTCGACGCGCATAGGGCTGAAGGCTGGGCGACCTGCACGCTGACGGAGGCGGGGTTCGTACGAGTGTCGTGCAATCCATCGGCGGTCAGGCACGACGTAACTCCGCTCGACGCCATCGCGGTGCTGCGGCGGCTCATCCGTACCGGCAAGCACACATTCTGGCCCCTGGACACTTCCATCCTGCGGTTGCCGGAGTCCATAGGCGTTCGGCTGAGGGGATACAGGCAGATAACCGACGCACTGTTGCTGGCCGCCGCCGTGCAGCGGAGGGGTCGGTTGGCGACGCTGGACACGGGGATTCAGAGCCTGGCCGCAGAAAGCGAGCGCCGTCACGTGTGGGTCATCCCGGTGTGAGGGGAGCTAAGCGGGGGCGGCGTCGGGGAGGGGCGGCTTGGCGTCGAGGAGCTCGATGAGTTCGTCCTCTTCCACAGTCTCGTGGTCGATGAGGTACTTGGCGAGCTTGGTCAGCTTGGCGCGGTGCTCGACTATGATGTCGCGCGCGCTGCGGTTGGCAGAGTCGATGAGGTTGAAGACCTCGTCGTCGATCGTCTCGGCCACCTGGTCGCTGTAGTCGCGCTGCTCGGAAATCTCGCGGCCCAGGAAGACGAGCTCTTCGCGCTTGCCGAAGGTACGGGGGCCCAGCTTTTCGCTCATGCCGAAGCGGGTGACCATGGTCCGCGCGATGTTGGTGGCCTGCTCCAGGTCGTTGCTCGCGCCGGTGGTGGTCTCGTCGAAGATTATCTCCTCGGCGGCTCTGCCGCCGAGCGCGTAGGCGAGTCGGGCCTCGAGTTGGCGCTTGGTAATGAGCGAGCGGTCTTCCTTGGGGACGAACCGGGTGTAGCCACCCATCTGGCCGCGGGCGACGATGGAGATCTTGGACACGGGGTCGGCGTGCGGCAGCAGGTGGCCCACCAGGGCGTGGCCCGCCTCGTGGTAGGCGGTGAGCTCCTTCTCCTTCTGGCTGATGACGCGGCTCTTGCGCTCCGGCCCCGCGATTACGCGGTCGATGGACTCGGCGAACTCCTCGGGGCCGATGATGGTCTTGTTGCGCCTGGCGGCCAGGATGGCGGACTCGTTGACCAGGTTGGCCAGGTCCGCCCCGCTGAAGCCGACGGTCTGGCGGGCCACGCGGTCCATGTCCACGTTTTCGGCCAGGGGCTTGCCCTTGGCGTGCACGTCCAGGATGGCGGCGCGGCCCTTGATGTCGGGGTTGTCGAGCGTGACCCTGCGGTCGAAGCGGCCGGGCCGCAAAAGCGCGGGGTCCAGGATGTCGGGGCGGTTCGTCGCCGCTATGACGATGACGTTGGTGGTGGTGTCGAAGCCGTCCATCTCGACCAGGATCTGGTTGAGCGTCTGCTCGCGCTCGTCGTGTCCGCCGCCGAGACCGGCGCCCCTGTGGCGGCCCACGGCGTCGATCTCGTCCACGAAGACGATGCACGGTGCGTTGCGCTTGGCCTGGTCGAACAGGTCGCGGACGCGGGAGGCTCCCACGCCGACGAACATCTCGACGAACTCGCTGCCGCTGATGGAGAAGAACGGGACACCGGCCTCGCCCGCGACGGCGCGCGCCATGAGCGTTTTGCCGGTACCGGGAGGGCCCACCAGGAGCACGCCCTTGGGAATCTTCGCGCCCAGGGTCATGAACTTCTCGGGGAACTTCAGGAACTCGACGACCTCCTGCAGCTCCTCCTTGGCCTCCTCGACGCCTGCGACGTCGGCGAAGCTCACCGGCGGGCTGTTGCCGACCAGCATCCGCGCGCGGCTGCGCCCGAAGCTGAAGGTCTGGTTGGTGTTGCCCTGCGCCTGGCGCATCATGAAGAACAGCACGGCGCCGAAGAAGATGAGCGGCAGGAAGTTGATAAAGAGGCCGATGAAGTTGCCCAGTCCGCTGCTGCCCTTGACCACTATCTGGATGTTCGCCGACAGCAGGTCGATGCCGGCCCTCTCGAGGACCTCTACTATGCTGGACCCTTCCTCTTTGCGGGACGTGAACGTTTCGGCATTGGTGGTAACGATGGTCAGCTTCTCGCCCCGGACCTCGATGGTCTGGATGTCGTTGCGCGCCGCGAGGGAAATGACCTGGTTTATGGGTATCTCTCTCGAGCCGCCAAGGGGTTCGGAAAACAGCGTGAAGAAGATGGCGATTATCGCCACTATCACCAGCAGGTATATGAAGCTGTTACGCATCCAGCGCGAGTTCATTGAGCCTCCGTAGGGTCAGTCCGCGGCCGCAGTGGTCAAACCTTCTCAAGCTAATTCTACATCAAAGCCGCCCCAAAGCAAACAAGCCTTGGGCGCGTCTAACGTGTCGGATTCGTACCGGCGGCGGCCGGACAGAGCGCCGATGGGCTGGGATATCCCCAACTGTGCTATAGTTGGCCCGCGCCGGGCCAGCCCTCGCAAGCCCGGCAACGGCAAGGCGGATTACGCACGACCAAGACCCGTGGAGGCAGACCGCAGATGACGATGGACAAGTTCAGCCCCGGCCAGAGCTACCTGCTGGAGACCGAGGTCACAAGGGACATGACCACCAACCGAATGGGCAGGGAGGGAGCCGACGTGCTGTCCACGCCGTCGCTGCTGGGTCTCATGGAGCAGGCCAGCATTCGCGTTACGGAGCCGAGCCTGCCGGAGGGCCACACCACCGTTGGCTACGCGGTGGACGGGATGCGCCACATGGCGCCGACGGCGCTGGGCGGGAAGGTGCAGGTGCGGTCGGAGCTGACGGAGGTGGACCGCAACCGGCTGACGTTCGCTATCGAGGCGTTCGAGGGGGAGAAGAAGATCGGGGTGGCGACGCACAAGCGGGCGGTGATACCGACGGGTTAGGGCCGGTTCGTGGGGTTCTCTTCTGGGTTACCGACTGAATCATCGGGGCGGCATCTCTGTTCGTTCTCTGCTCGACGCAGGGCCTCGGCCTCTTTTAGAAGCGGCGACTTCATACTTGCCAGTAAATCAATGTCCTCTTCAAGGGTTGTTTCAGTGCGTTCTATCTCGCCTTCAGGGCGAGTGTGCTTCAGCTTACGCTGGTAGACCACCATCGACCAGATGCCGACAATGGGCAGCACAACGAACGCCAAGAACAAAGGCACTAACACTTGCGGCGGAATATTCGCGTCACTCACGGTGTGCCCCCTGGAGAAGTGTACGCGAGAATGCTACTTGAATTTAGCTGCCACAGTCAAGGCGTGCTAGGCGTTGTCAATATCCTGGCTATGCTCGTCATAGCCGGAGTGGTGAACGGATGCACGACCGGTTCTCCCGCGCCGGCACCGGTGGCGATTGGGGACGACCCGGCCACGACCAGCGCAGATTCGGGCAGGAGGGGCGTCGCGCCGACGGAGTTTTCGACGGTGTCGGACGCCGACGTGGCCGAGGCCCGGTCGCGGCTCGTCTCTATGGGTGTCACCCCGGCAGATCTGGCCGAGGCGTGCGAGTACTACGCCGACAGCGGGTGGTCGCACGCTGAGGCCTGGGACGCGGCCATGAGCGCCGGCCGTTCGCGCATCGTGGAGGTGGTGGCGGAGGTGAATGGAGTAGCGGAGGAAATCGCCCTGTCCGGAGAGTGGGTGCGGTCGATTACCGGGAGCGTCGGCAGATCGCCGGCGTTGTGGACGGAGACCGAGCGTGACGCCTTCGACCGCGCGATTGTGGTGCGAAAGAGCAGGCTCATCGAGCCGCTGTGCGGTCCGTGACAGCCGGGCGGCTATGCGTCCGGATCAGGTTGGCTCAACGCTACCGCGACGGCGCCGGGGCCGAGATGCGTGCCCAGCACCGGCCCGAACCGCGACTCGGTGATGCTGTCCGGCTCCACGAGGTCGGCCAGACCTTCGATAACGGCGTGGGCCAACTCCCGCCCGGTGGTGTAGCTCACGTGTATGCGGCTTACGGGGGCCATCTCGCGCGCGAGGCCGATGACGCGGGCAATGGCCCGTCGGCGAGTTCGCGGACGCTCCACCGGGTGAACCTCGCCGTCGCGGACGCTGACGATGGGCTTGAACCGGAGCGCGCCTCCGAGGAACGCCTGCGCCTTGCCGATGCGCCCGCCCCGTTGAAGGTACTTCAGCGTGTCTATCACCACGAAACAGTGGTGCCTCTCTATCGAACGTTCCACTCTGCGGGCGACTTCCCCTACGTCGTTCGTCTCGCGGGCGTATTGGGCGGCGCTCAGCGTAAGCAGCGCCTGCGCCCCTCCCGCCAGGCGGGAGTCGATGACGGCTATCTGGGGCGGGTCGCCCAGCGACGCTCTGGCCTGGGTCGCGGAGTTGAAGGTGCCGCTCAGTTTGCCGCTGACGTGAATGGACACTACCTGGTGGCCTTCGTCCAGCAGTTGCCGGTAGACGTCCATGAAGTCGCCGACGGAGGGTTGGGAGGTGGTAGGCAGGTCGGGGAGCCGTTCCAGGAGGGAGTAGAAGCGGTCGGCGCCGATGTCCATCCCGTCGCGGTAGGTGTCGCCACCGATGTTGACGTAGAGAGGCGTCACGCTGATGTCATTGCGCCTCGCCACTTCGGGCGGCAAATCCGAACAGCTGTCGGTGACTATCCTAATCGCCATGAGTCATGCGCCTCGCCTACGGCGTCCGGCGTGGCGCCTTCTGCCCCTCCGACTTTGCCATGCGGTAGCCGACGCGGGGCTCGGTGAAGATGTAGGCGGGGTTCCTCGGGTCGTCTCCCAGCTTGCGGCGGAGATTCTTGACGAAGGTGCGTACAGGCTGTGTGTCGCCCTCGTAGCCCGGTCCCCAGACCCGTCTCAGCAACTGGTCGTGGCTCAAAACTCGTCCGGCGTTGGCGGAAAGGTCCGAGAGCAGCTTGTATTCGGTGGAGGTCAGTTGCACCGGCCGGCCCGCGAGCGTCACGCGGCCTTCCTGGTAGTCTATCATCAGGTCTCCCAGCAGATAAGGCTCGCGCGCCTGTGTCGGCTCCTGTGCCGATTGCCGGCGCAGGGCCGCCCTGATTCTGGCCACCAGTTCGGTCGGCGAGAAGGGCTTGAGGATGTAGTCGTCGGCCCCCACGTCGAAGGCGCGTGCGATGTCCTCGTCGCTGGCCTGTCCCGACATGAATATGACCGGCGCGTCGGTGAACTCGCGGATGTCGTCCATCAGTTCGATTTCGCCCGTCCAGTACTCCGATACAGGGTCGGCCAGCGTCGGGTTGAGCAGAACCAGGTGGGGCCTATCCGTCTCTATGAGGCGGTGCGCCTCTTTCGGATTGTCGGTGACCATGGAGGCGTAGCCCGCTTCCCGCAGGGTATTCCGAAGGTGCAAAAGTATGTGCGGCTCATCGTCCAACACCAGAATGCGCGTCCGCGCTCCCCCCGTTCGCTCAGTGTCGTCGAGGAGCCAGCCGGAGTCTTCCGCCGCGCCGCGGGCGGCCTCCTCGACGGACGGAACGGTGAAGGTGAACAGCGTGCCCAGGCCCGGGCCGATGCTTTCGGCCCATATGCGGCCCCCGTGCGCCTCCACTATCCCCCTGCATACCACCAGACTCAGGCCCTCTCCCGCCGACTGCCTGTATCGGTCTTCGCCGTCCACCGGAGAGAACCTTCTGAAAAGTTGACGCAGACGCTCGCCGGACACGTCCCTGCTCTCGTCCGCCACTGATATGGAAACGTACACGTCGTCCACCGACGCGCTTACCCTGATGGTAGACATGTGGGGCGAGTGCCTGGAGGCGTAGGCGAAGAGGCTGTTCAGCACCTGCCTCATGCGCTGCCGGTCCACCTCGACCTGGAACAGGCCCGGCGGGAGGTCGGCCTCGATGACGTTCGTGGCTCCGCCGCGCAGAAAGGCGCGCCTCGCCTCCTCGACCAGGTCCGCCATATCGGCCGGCTCGGAATCGACCGACAGCGTGCCAGCCTCTATCTGCGCCGTGTCGAGAAGGTCCGAGACGAGGCCGCGCATACGGTCCGCCTGCTCGTCTATAACCCGGAAGAAGTGACGCATCTCCTCGCTATCGAGGGCGGACGAAGCGCCCAGCACGGTGGCGGCGGAGCCCTTGATGGCGGCCAACGGCGTTCTCAGCTCGTGGCTCACCATGCCGACGAACTCGGCGCGCAGCCTTTCCATCCTCTCCAGCGGCGTCATGTCCTGCATGGTGGTGATGACGGAGACTACTTCTCCCTCTTCTGAAAAGACGGGCGTGGCGTTGATGATAGTTCTGACTGTCTGGTCGTCCGGGAGATCGATGACTACCTCCTCGGCGCGCACCGAGTCGCCGTCGCGTATCGCTCGGGCCGTCGGCAGTTCCTCGGGCGGAATCTTGCGCCCGTCCGGACTCCGGAAGCTCATCACGCTGAACATCGCCTCCCGGCTGCGGCCCAGCCCGCTCAACCCACGCACTATCCGCCTCGTCTCCTGGTTGAGCGACACCAGGTCCAGCGTCTTCGCGTCGAACACCATCACCCCCACGGGCGAGGTGTCCACCAGGGCCTCCATGTCGGCCTTGGCCTGGCGCTCGGACTGGTAGGCTCGGGCGTTGGCGATGGCGACCGCCGCCTGGGAGGCGAGCACGGTCATCAACTCTTCGTCGCCTTCGGTAAACTCGGCTCCACCCTCTTTGTTGGCGAGGTAGAGGTTGCCCACGCGGACGTCGCGGAAATATACCGGCACGGACAGCGCGGTCGCCAGGGGAGGAAGCTCATCGGAAAAGCCGAGGTTGCGGATATGGGCCGTCAAGTCCGGCACGCGCAACGGGCGCGGCAGGTTGTGGAAGTGGTCCAGTATCTCCGGCCCTCGGGGCACGTCCAGCAGAACCTGGCGATCTTCGGGAGTGAACCCGGAGGGGTAGAAGTTCTCCAGCCGCCCGGACTCGTCGAGCGTCGTAATCAAGCCGTTGCGTGCTCCCGTGAGCGACCTCGCGCTGGTCACAATCATGTCGAGAACGGAATCGACGTCGAGGCTTTCGCTGAGGACGCGAACGGCCTCGCAAAGCATGAGAAAGCGCTCGTTCAGCGCCTCCAGGTCGGCCCTGGCGTTCCTCTCTCTCTCGTATCTGCGGGCGTTGGAGATGGCCGTCGCCGCATGGGCGGCGAACACGACGAGGCTCTCTTCGTCCTCCGGCGTGAACTCGCGGCCTCCCTCCTTCTCTGTGAGGTAGATGTTGCCGAACCTTTCGCCGCGATGGATAACCGGTGTCCCCAGAAAGCTCTTCATCGGCGGGTGGCCTTTTGGAAAGCCTACCGACCTGGGATGGTCGGCGATGTTTCGGAGTCTCAGCGGCCTCTTGACCTCGTTGAGGTATTGGAGCAGCCCCTTGACCTCGGGCTCGGCCTCGATCGCCTCCGTCTCTTCTGGTGTGATGCCGGCGGTGATGAGCCGTTCGACTCCGCCAAACGGATCGAGGACCAGGAGCGCGCCGTATCGTGCGCCGGTCAGCGCGCTGGCTCTGTCAATGACCTCGTGCAGGACGGCGTCGGGATCCAGATCCTCGTTGATGTGAAGAGCAGCCTCGTTCAGCGCGGAGAGGCGGGTTCGCAGCGCCTCTATCTCTCGCTTCAGCCCGGCGGCCTCCGATTCGTGTATGAGTCTGTCCATGGGGACTAGTTATACCAAAAACGCGAAAACCACACAACATCCCCACATTTGCGCCGGGGGCGCACACAAAAAATACACACCGGTTTCTGTAGGCTTTCTTACCGTATTCCGGTTGCGGGGCGCGTAACGGCCTCCGCCAAAGACACGAGGAGGAACCAGACACATGAAACCCTACTGTAGAACGGGAGCGCGGCAAGCCCCCCGGCATATAACGCGGGGCGGTCTCCCGCTCCCGGCCGCCGTGCTCGGCATTCTGATCGCGGTGGCGGCCCTCTTCCTGCCGGCGCCGATGGCTTCGGCGAACGCCGCGCCCGGCGCTCCCGTCGGCCTCGCCGTCGCCCCGGGCAACGCCAAGCTCGTCGCGGGCTGGAATCCGCCTGCCGGCGAAGCAGTCGTCAACTCCTACACGGTGCAGTACAAGCAAAGCACAGCCGCCGACCGGCCCGCCGACTTCGACGATCCCGCAGACGGCTGGGTGACGGCCAGCGACGGCGCCACGGAGACCACGGCCGAAATCGCCGGCCTGACCAACGACGTCGACTACGACGTTCGCGTGCGGGCATCCAACGGCGAGGGCGACGGCCAGTGGTCCGACGTCGCCAGCGCCGCCCCCCACGAAGACGTTGTCTGGGCCGCCATCCTCACGGTGGACGTTTACGACACTGACTCGGACGGCGATTCACTGCCCGATAACCACACCCACGGCTGCATCGACAGCAAATTCTCCCTTGTAAGCATCGCCGAGTGCCGCACGGCGCTCACCGAGGACGAGTTCGAGTTTGCCGGCGCGACCTACAGGTGGACGTCCCTCTACGAGGTCACCGACCCTTGGCATCACGCGACTATGGGTTTTGACTCCAAAGTGCCGTCCGATTCCGGCCTGCGCACTGGGACTCTGCAAGTCGGCGACAAGACAATCTACCTCGGCGAGACTGACGAAACGCGCCTCCGCTGGCTAGAGGACGGCGACGGATGGGTTGTACCCAGGGACAGCAGCGGGAAGGCGGCGCCGGAGTTCTTCCCGACCAAGGGCCAGAGGCTCCCAATGAGCTTGAAGGCCAGGATACCCGATAGCCCGGACGACGATGGCAACGGCGGATCCGACGACGATGGCAACGGCGGGTCCGATGACGACGGCAACGGCGGGTCCGACGACGACGGCAACGGCGGGTCCGACGACGATGGCAACGGCGACGGCGACGACGGCAACGGCGACGGCGGCGACCCGACTGACCAGCCTCAGCGCTCTGCCATATTCGAACAGTGCCGAAGCTACACTCAAGGACTTGAGGGTCTGAGGGTCTGCGTGACCCCATTCGAAGGCAGAGACGCGGTCCTGATGCTGACGCTGTCCAACCCGGCGCCCGAGAACGGCACCATCGTAACCCTGGCCACCAGCCCCACTCAAACAGCAAGCAGCGACGACTTCACGATGCCGTCCACCATCACCATCGGCGAGGGTGAAACCAGCGCCCTGATAACCATTGCCATCACCGCCGACAACGAAGATGAAGACCACGAGAGCCTTCATGTCTACGCCTGTGTCAGACCCGGCTGTGACCCATTGAACCCCATAGAGGGTGAGAAGATATACAGCCACGGAATCACGATCCCGGGGACGCGCCAAGTCGGCGGACTGTAGAGGAAACGGGGCGGAACGACATGACCGCAAGAGCGTTCTACGCGGCTGCGATCATGTCGTTCTTGCCCCTCATCCCAATGCTGTTCGTCAAAACGCCGCCGCTACGGAGGGTGACGACTGTGCCAACTTGGGCGGACCGTAGATTAAAGGAGTGGATCGATATGACAGGTAGAATGCCCTACATGGTTTCAATGGCGGCTCTTTTGCTGCTCTTTCCGATGCTGTTCATCGGCTGCGGAAACGGGAACGCGGAGGAATCGTCAGGGCCAAACCAGGCCGAGGTCGGGGAGATAGTCGGAGCCGCCGTCGCCGACATTCCGCCCAGGTCAGCCCCCGCCGACTACACCCGATACGTCGTCGACAACGCCATCGCCCGCTACGAGACCCAGGGACTCGACGCCACCCTGGCCCACTATAACCGCGAGGATAGCATTGACGGACAGTGGTACGTCTTCGTCATCGACGATAACGACCTGGTTGTCGGACACCCGGACCCCGACCGCCGGGGACTGGACGTGAAGGGCTGGGTGGGCACCGACGACAATGGGTACAACTTCGGGCCGGATATGCTGGCAGCGACGGAGGAGGGCAAGTGGGTCTCCTACGTGTACCGCAACCCGGCGAGCGGCCTCTTAGGCTACGGCGACTTTGAGTTGAAGAACGCGTGGGTGGTGAAGCACGACGGGCTGCTTTTCGGGTCGGGCTGGTACATAGAGGCCGACGAATTCACGAAGCAGCTCGTGGGGGTGGCGGTGGACAAGTTCCGTGACCTGGGATTGGCGGGAGCCATGGCCTACTTCGCCAGCCCGGAAAGCGTCCTCGCCGGCCTGGACGTGGCCATCGACTACTACAACACCGCCGAGACGGTGGAAGGCCAATGGTTCGCCTTCATAAGAGACCCCGACTGGGTGATAGCGGGCCACTCGGACTCGTCGATGATCGGACGGGAAGTCCGGGATCTGTTCGGCACAGAGACGTTCCAGGCCACCGAGGAGGGCGTCTGGGTAGAATCCGAGTCGCTGCGGATCTTCGTGGCGGGCTACGATGGCTACCTCTTCGGCTCCGGCTGGCGCCGGAACTAGCCGGACGAGTAGGGCGGGTAGCGGCGAGCCACAAGGCGCGCCGCGCCGCCCCGCCCCGCCGATAATTCCCCTCTCCCTTGATGGGAGAGGGTCAGGGCGAGGGTGTGTCAAAGAGTCCCTGCCTGTACGCGGCTGCGCCTGCTCAGGGCCGCGGCAACATCAGAAAGCCCATAGAATTATACACTTGATTACACAACAGAAGCCCCCAAAAATATGCATATTATACAGCTTGTTTGGTACAGTTTGGGTGGGTCTGTGCACCTGCGCTCCGACCGGGCTACACGGGCCGCCGCCGCACCCAGGCACGGGAGTGGAAGCAACCGCTCCGCCGGGGTTGGCGAGTCCATCCAGACCGATGAAGCGAAACGCTGGCCGATAAGGAGGCACGACAGCCATGTTCAAGGAAAGCAACAGCAGAGTGCGCCGCCTTTTGAGGGCGGCCATGCCCGCTACCCCCCCCCCCGATTTTCGCCATCTGAACACGGCGGGAGGCCCGGCATGACCCGGATACTCCGCCTCTCACGTCTCTCACCGCTCCCCCTTCTGGCCGCCGCTCTCGTTGCGCTGGCGGTCTTTTTCGTCAACTACCACGACGCGCCGACAGCCCAGGCTCAGACCGCCGAGGTAGAGGTCTGGTCCGCCACGCTGACGGTGCAGAGAATCCAGACCCAGTTTGGGTGCATCAACGCTACTTCCGGTGGTGAGTGCAGTGCGCATCTCACTGACGATGATTTCAGGCAGGCCGGCGTGGACTATGCCTTCACCCAGATTACTTCCTTGGGCAACGCAGGACTGAGTGTGGTTTTCGACAAGGCACTTCCTGCGGCTATCAGGTCCGATTGGACGCTGCATGTCGACGGCAGTGCGTTCAGGTTTGCAGACGCCAATTTCCAGAGAGGTAACACGTATGCAGGCTGGACCAACCCCGGCCCGAGCTGGACGGCCGGCGAGACGGTGCAGCTTAGGCTGACCGCACCGAACATAACGATGACCGCATCCTTTTCCCCTGATGGGCCGGTGAAAGAGGACTGGGAGACGCCCAGTCGTGATGATCTCTGGTCCGCCACCCTGAGGGCGAGAGACCTGACCACGCCTGAATCAGCCCCGGCAAACGTTGGCTGCGACGACAGCCAAGCCAGCGCTCGTTGCAGCAGTGCGCTCAGTCCCAGAAACTTCACGTTCAAGGGGGTCCGGTATACGGTCAAGGCCATCTCCTACAACCAGAGAAAGGTCACTGCGGACACCAGCACGTTCACTGTCAAGACGTACCCGGAAAGTCTCAAGCTGACGCTCGACAAGACGATTCCGGAAAGTCTCCAGTCGTGCCTGACGCTGCACGTCGGCGATACCAAGTTCGGCTTTGGGGAAGTGCGTCAGTACGCTACGCTCAGCAGTTCAACAACAAATGATGTCGACAACGACACGGTAACCTGGTCCGACATCGGCGCTCAGGGCTGGGGTTTGAACTGGTCGGCCGGCGATAGGGTCCAGCTGAGGCTGCCCAACGTCGGCTGCCTCACCCTGACCCTGAGCGCGTCTGTGGCGCAGGAAACCTCGATGCAATGGAGGCGGGGCGGTACCACCGATCTGTCCGGGGACTACGAGCGCATCAGTCTTCCCACGTTCGCCGCCGGCAGCACGAGCGCCTCAACGCCGATCAAACCGATTGACGATGGCGATGCCGAGGGCTGCGAGACCATCATCCTGGACATGACCATGTGGCCGGGCGAGGACCGGGCGGTACACGAGAGGTTCACGGTGGCCATACAGGACGATGACGGGGGCAACGCCTGCGTCGGCGGCGGGTAGAGGGGCAGAGATGCGACGAGTAATTGTCACAGCGGCTCTCCTGCTTCTCGCCTCAGCGCTGCTCGCCGCCTGTGGTGACGGCGACGCGGGGCTGACCCGTGCCGAGGTCGAGGAGATCGTGCGGGCGGAGATGGCCGACCTGCCGGACGAGGCGCAGAGCGCCGCGAACGACGGTTCGGCGGCCATGCCCGCGCAGCAGGGTCTGACCCGCGCCGAGGTGGAGGAGATCGTCAGGGCCGCCATCGCCGCCGTGCCGTCCAAGGCCACGCCCGCCGAGTACACCCAATACGTCGTGGACAACGCCGTCGCCCGCTACGAGAGCCAGGGCCTCGACGCCACGGTGGCCCACTACAACAGCCCCCAGAGCGTGGACGGCCAGTGGTACGTGTTCATCATCGACGAGCAGGACCAGTTCATCGCCCACCCCGACCCCGGACGCCTGGGCCTGGACCTGAATGGCTGGGTGGGCACGGACGCCAACGGCTACGAGTTCGGCCCCGCGATGCTTGCGGCCACGGAGGACGGCACATGGGTGTCGTATGTGTACCGCAACCCGGAGAGCGAGGGCATCGAGTCAGGCGACTTCGAGCTGAAGAACGTGTGGGTTGAGCGCCGCGACGGGCTGCTCTTCGCCTCCGGCTGGTACATCGACGCCGATGCGTTCACCGAGCAGCTTGTGTCGGTGGCGGTGGACAAGTACCGGGACATTGGGCTGACCGGCACCATGGCCTACTTCGCCAGTCCGGGGAGCGCCCTGGCGGGGCTGGATGCGGCCATCGACTACTACAACGCCGCCGAGACCATCGACGGCCACTGGTTCGCCTTCATCGGCGGCCCGGACGGCAAGGTCGTGGGCCACTCCGACATAACGAAGATCGGCGGTGACACCTCGGACCTGTTCGGTGGGGAGCCGGTCCATGCCCACGAGGATGGGGAATGGGTGGAGTCCGAGTCGCTGCGGGTCTTCGTGGCGGCCTACGACGGCTACCTCTTCGGCTCCGGCTGGAGCCGGAACTAGCCGGACGAGTAGGGCCGGGCGACAACGCGGGAAACGGACCGCCGCACGGCCCGCTGCCCCCGAAACGCAAGATTGACACGACGGATCGCCTGCGGACGCAGTATCCGTGGGCCACTGCACAGCTTTAGGGGTGGGTCCCCACAGAGAGCCGAGCCTCCAGGGAACGCTCCAACACCCGGGCGCGAAGCTCGCCTGGGTCAGGAGCGAACAGCGGCGCCCGCTGTTGTTCTGCCAAGCGCGCTTTGCTATACTTTTGCCGCCTGCCGCCCGTCTCTGCGCGTCCGCGCGCAAGCGTGGCGGAATGGCAATCCCCGCGGTCTGACCGGACTGACACAGAAAGACCCAGTTTGACCCAATTAGAATTGAATTAAGGAGGTAGACCTTTGAAGTGGATTGACTACGAAAGTCCCCACTCGGTCGGCGACGCGATCGACCTGCTCGCGCAGGCGGGCGGGCGCGCCAGCATTCTGGCCGGCGGCACCGACTTGCTCGTTCAACTCAGGGTCGGGCGTTCGAACGCCGACCTGGTAGTGGACGGCAAGAACATTCCCGAACTCAACGAGATAAGCTACGACGCCGACTCCGGCCTCACGCTGGGCGCGGCCGTGCCGTGCTACCAAATTTACGGCGACAGCGCCGTAAGCGCGGCCTACCCCGGCCTGATAGACGCGGCCTCGCTGATCGGCGGCACGCAGATTCAGGGCCGCGCCTCGCTGGGCGGCAACCTGTGCAACGCGGCGCCGAGCGGAGACTCGATCCCCGTGATGGTCGCGCTGGGCGCGACCGCCAACATCGCGGGCCCCAACGGCGAGCGCACGCTGGCCGTGGAAGACTTCTGCACCGCGCCGGGCCAGAACGCGCTGGAGGACGGCGAGCTGCTGGTCTCCCTTCACTTCCCCGCTCCCAAGCCAAACTCGGGCGCGCGATACATCCGGTTCATTCCCCGCAACGAGATGGACATAGCCGTGGCGGGCGCCGGGGTCTCGGTGGAACTCGAGGACGGCGTAATCACGTCCGCCCGCGTCTGCCTGGCGTCCGTGGCGCCAACGCCGCTGTTCGTGCGGGAGGCGGGCGACGCGCTGGTGGGCAAGCCGGCCAACGATGAGAGCGTACAGGAGGCCGCCAGCATCGCGGAGGAGGCGGCGCGGCCCATCACGGACATGCGCGGCACCATCGAATACCGCAAGCACCTGTGCAACGTGCTGACGCGCCGCGCACTGAACACCGCTATCGAGAGAGCTAAGGAGGCATAGATGCCCGCGAAGACCTACGTACAGACCACAATCAACGGGGAGCACGTGGACTTCCTGTGCGAGCCCCGGCAGAGCCTGCTCGAGTGCCTGCGCGACGTGATAGGGCTGACGGGCAGCAAGGAAGGGTGCAACGACGGCAACTGCGGCGCCTGCACGGTGGTGTTCGACGGCCGAATCGTGACGTCATGCCTGGTGCTGGGCGTCGAGGCCGAGGGCAAGGAGATAACCACCATAGAGGGCGTCGCGTCCCCCGAGGGACTGCACCCCGTGCAGACGGCGTTCCTGGAGAACGCCGCTCTCCAGTGCGGCATCTGCACGCCCGGCTTCATCGTCGCCTCGAAGGCGCTGCTGGACCAGAACCCCAATCCCACGGAGCACGAGATACGCTTCTGGCTTGCCAACAACCTGTGCCGCTGCACGGGTTACGACAAGATCGTTCGCGCCGTGCAGGACGCGGCGGAGAAGATGCAGGAGGCCTAGAATGACCACCACCGATTACGAGCCCAACATGGTGCTGTCTAACGTGGAGTACAAGGTCGTGGGCACGCGGCCCATTCGACACGACGGCCACGACAAGGTCACGGGCCGGGCGCTGTACGGCGCGGACTTCACCACCGCCGGCCTGCTGCACGCCAAGGTGCTGCGCAGCCCGCACGCCCACGCCAGGATCAAGTCAATAGACCCCGGCAAGGCGCTCGCCATGCCCGGAGTCCGTGCCGTGGTCACGGCGTCCGACCTGCCGCCCAGCGACGGCGACGTGGGCAAGAAGCGCGAGCGAGACAACATCTTCGCCAGCGACAAGGTCCTCTACAAGGGCCACGCCATAGCCGGCGTCGCCGCCACCACCGCGCACGAGGCCGAAGAGGCACTCGCCGCCATAGAGGTCGAGTACGAACTGCTGCCGCCCGTCACCACCGTCGAGGAGGCGATGGCCGACGGCGCGCCGCTGCTGCACGACGACCTGTTCACGTCCGAGCTCGGCGAGCAGACCGACACGGCCAGCAACGTTGCCGAGCACTTCCAGCACCGGAAGGGCGACCCGGACAAGGGTTTCGGCGAGGCCGACGTCATCGTCGAGCGCGAGTACCGGGCCAAGACGGTGCACCAGGGCTACATCGAGCCGCACAACGCCACCGCGCTCTGGAACAGCGACGGTCGGCTGCACGTCTGGTGCAGCACGCAGGGCGCGTTCACCGTGCGCGACGCCCTCGCCTCGATTCTGGACCTGCCCGTCTCGCAAATCCGCGTAACTCCCATGGAGATAGGCGGCGGCTTCGGCGGCAAGATTCCGGTGTACCTGGAGCCGGTGGCCGCGCTGCTATCCAGGAAGACGGGCCAGGCGGTGAAGATGGTGATGAGCCGCGCCGACGTGTTCGAGGCGTCCGGCCCCACCTGCGGCTCCTACAGCCGCGTGAAGATAGGCGCGAAGAGCGACGGCACGATGACCGCAGCCGAGGTGGAACTGGCCTTCGAGGCGGGAGCGTATCCCGGCTCCCCGGTGGGCGCCGGCGCGATGTGCGCGCTCGCGCCCTACGACCTGGAGAACGGCGTCGTGGACGGCTACGATGTGGTGGTGAACAAGCCCAAGACCGCCGCCTACCGCGCGCCCGGCGCCCCCAACGCCGCCTTCGCCGTCGAGCAGGCGGTGGACGAACTGGCGCTCAAGCTGAACATGGACCCCATCGAACTGAGGCTCAAGAACGCCGCCAAAGAAGGCACGCGCCGAGTGGACGGCCCCACCTTCAACCGCGTGGGCCTGGTGGAGACGCTCGAGGCGATGCGCGACCATCCGCACTACAGCGCGCCGCTGGGCGAGAACCAGGGACGCGGCATAGCCATAGGCTTCTGGTTCAATATCGGCTTCGACTCCAGCGTCAACCTGGCCGTAAACGCCGACGGCACCGTGAACCTGACCGAGGGATCCACGGACATCGGCGGCACGCGCGCCTCCATCTCGATGCAGGCCGCAGAGGTGCTCGGCATACCCGCCGAGGACATCCGCCCCTCGGTGGTGGACACCGACTCGATAGGTTTCACCGCCGTAACGGGCGGCAGCCGCACCACCTTCGCCACCGGCTACGCCGCATACGAGGCCGCGCAGATGGTGAAGCAGCAGATGATAGAGCGCGCGGCGTCCATATGGGACGTGGATGCCGACTCCGTGAGCATGGAGGACGGCGTTATCAAGTCCACGGCCGACCCCGAACTGAACATGAGCTTCAAGGAGTTGGCCGGCCAACTGGGACGCACCGGCGGCGGCATATCGGCGTCGGCGTCCGTCAGCCCCACCGGGGCGGGCGGCTCGTTCTCAGGCAACATAGTGGACCTGGAGGTCGATCCCGACACCGGCAAGACGGACGTGGTGCGCTTCACCGTCGTCCAGGACGTGGGCAAGGCCATCCACCCGTCCTACGTGGAAGGGCAGATGCAGGGCGGGTCGGCGCAGGGCATAGGCTGGGCGCTCAACGAAGAGTACTACATGAACGAGGGCGGCGGCATGGTCAACTCCACGCTGCTGGACTACCGAATGCCCACCAGCCTGGACCTGCCGATGATAGACACCGTGATAGTGGAGGTCGCCAACCCCGGCCATCCCTACGGCGTGCGCGGCGTGGGCGAGTCCAACATCATCCCGCCGACGCCCGCCATAGCCAACGCCATCCAGCGCGCGACCGGCACGCGGCTCTTCGAGACGCCGATGAACCCGGTGGCCATCATAGCTGCGGCAAAGGACAACGGGGGCTAGATACGGCTACAAGTCCCGCCGGCGCAGCGCCAGCGGAGACGACATAGGCACAAGAGCGCGGGGCGGGTTTTTGATAGGCCCGCCCCGTATCTTGTTTGCGGCACACAAGGAGACGGCTATACACAGCTCGGCGCCGCCGGACAGGGAGTCGGTCTGGAGCGTTCCCGGGAGATGGCAAACAGCCTACTTCGCGCTGTTCGCCATACAGAACATCGCAGGCATATCTCTGGTATGCTGGTATGAGATCGCGGTCCTGAACGGAGACGGCTTCGTTCAGTCGGTACTGAACATAATCGACAGACTCCCCTCGGTCGGGGTTGGGGCAGCCGCTGTCACCATAACGCTCATGGAGGTTGCACGCACAGCTATGGTTATCGGAGGTAATCTCGAGCGATGGCTCAAGAAACGGGAACAGGAACGGTTGGACAGGGCGGTTGCCGAGGCAACTGCCAGAGCGAAGTCAGAGGCACGCAACGAAGTCCAGCGCAGATGGGCGGAATGGAACCAGCGCAGACTTGACGCCGAGGCGCGCGGCGAGCCCTTCACCGAAGCGCCGCCCGACATCTCGTCCAACTCCGACGGCGAGTCGTAGCGAAAGGGGCATCGACATGGCAACCGTTTTCATCCCCTCACTCATGCAGTCGCTGACCGCGGGCGAGCACCAGGTGAAGGTGGAAGGCGCGACAGTGCGCCAGATTGTCAACAACCTGGACAGCGCTTACCCCGGCATGAAAGAGCGGCTCGTCGAAGGCAACCGCATCAAGCCCAACATTTCGGTCGCGATCGACGGCGAGATCACCCCAATGGGAATGCTCGAGAAGGTGGGGGAAAACAGCGAGGTGCACTTCCTTCCCGCAATCGCCGGCGGGTGAGGGGAACTTCGCCGCGATGAACACGACGCCGCAGCTCCTGACGCTCCCCGAGGACTGGGACACCGCGCTCGTGGTAATGGCGCACCCAGACGATATCGAGTACGGCGCGGCCAGTGCGGTCGCGCGGTGGACGTCCCAGGGGAAGCGAGTGGTCTACCTACTCGCGACACGCGGGGAAGCGGGCATCGACTCCATGCACCCCGGAGAGGCCGGTCCTCTGCGCGAGGACGAAGAGCGCAACGGCGCGGCGCTTGTCGGCGTCGAAACCGTCGACTTCCTCGACCACACCGACGGCGTAATCGAGTACGGACTGCCCCTGCGCAGGGACATCTCCCGCGCGATTCGCCGGCACAGGCCCGACACCCTGGTGATCGGCAACTTCGATACGACGTGGGGCGGCACTTCCTTCAATATGGCCGACCACCGGGCAGTCGGCCTCGCGGCTCTCGACGCCGCGCGAGACGCCGGCAACCGCTGGATCTTCACCGAGCTTCTGGACGAGGGCCACCAGCCCTGGAACGGCGTCAAGCGAGTGCTCATTGCGGGCGCGAACGCTCCGACGCACGCCGTCGACGTAACAGACTTCATCGACCAGGGCGTGGCATCGCTGGAGGAGCATCGCGCATACATCGCGGGCCTGGACCGAAACTTCGACCCCGATTTCTTCCTGCGCATGAACGCCAACGCGGTTGGCGAACGCTTCGGCTGCGACTACGCCGTGAGCTTCCAGCTTCTGGAAATCTAACCTCACCCACACGCTGACAACTCATCAAGAGAAGGAGTAAGGACTTATGACCGACACTGACGAAAAGCAGATCAAGGGCGTAATCGTCCCGATACTCACGCCGCTCAACGACGACGAGAGCGTGGACACCGCTTCGCTGAGGCGGCTGGTGAACTACCTCCTCGACAGCGGCGCGCACGGCATTTGGGTGTCCGGCACCACCGGGGAGTTCGCGGCGCTGTCGGACAGTGAGCGCGTGGCCAGCATCGAGACTGTCGTCGACGAGGTCGACGGGCGCGTGCCGGTGATCGGCAACGTCTCGCAGCCCAGCACACAGCTCTCCATCGAGCTGGCGATGGCGGTGCGCGAGAGCGGGTTGGACGGTCTGGCCTTCACGCCGCCCTACTACTACCCGAACGCGCAGGACGAGATTGGCGACCACTACCGCTACATCGCGGACCGCGTGGGCGGACCGGTGTGGGTGTACAACATACCCGTGACCGTCAAGACGGCCGTGGCGCCGGGCACGGTCGCCGCGCTCGCGGGCGAGGGTGCGGTCGTCGGCGTGAAGGACAGTTCCGGCGCGGGCGAGCTACTTGCCGAGCTGAACATCCTGTGCGACCAGGGCGAGATCGAGTTGCTGCGCTTCCTGGGGACGGTGTTTCGGATAACCACCTCCGGCTCGGTCGGCGTCCACGGGGTCATACCCGGCATCGCCAACCTCGTGCCCGCCATCTCCTCCCGCGGCTGGGAGGCGGGCGAGCGCGGAGACACCGAGACGGTGCGCGAGTGCGACGCCAAGCTGCTCATCGCCAACGGAGTGGCGCGGGTGGCGAAGGGCGGCGGCGCGAATGCCGCCAGCTTCTCGGCGATGAAGTCGTCTCTGAAAATGATGGGCGTGCTGGACAGCGACACGGTGTCGCGCCCGCTCAGGCCGCTGACCGAGGACGAGAAGGCCGAGCTTCCGTCGATACTCCGACAGCTCGACCTGCTGGACTAGCCCGGCGCAATGGGCGGACCCGTAAGCCGCTACGTCGACGTTGGCGAGATAAGGTTGCACTACGCCGATTGGGGCGGAGACGGTCCGCCGCTGCTGCTGGTACACGGCGACATGCGTACGAGCCGCAGCTGGGACGCGGTGGCGCGCGACCTGCGGCATCGCTTCCGGGTGCTGGCCGTGGACTGCCGGGGCAGCGGCGACAGCACCTGGACGGAGTCGGGCTACCGTTTCGCCGACAGGATTTCGGACCTGAGCGGCTTCTGCGAGGCCATCGGGCTGCGCGACGCGGTGGTCGCGGCGCACTCCACGGGCGGCGTGGTGACGACGCTGGTTGCCCAGCGATCCCCGGGGCTGTTCAACCGGCTGGTGCTGCTGGAGCCGATGATAGTCGTGGACGAGGCGTTCCAGCGACGGGTCTCCCGCATCGACTCTCCGCAGCGTCCGCGGCGCACGTGGCCCAGCCGCCCCGAGATGCTCGACTTCCTGACGCGGCACCGCGCGGCGGGCCGCTGGCGCGCCGACGTGATTCGCGACGTGGTGGAGCACGAGACGATGGAGCTCGCCGACGGCTCGATAGACATGAAGTGGGCGCAATCCTCGATGGCCTGGGAGGAGCGCGACGGCGACTACGAGGACCTGCGGCCGGCGTTTCGCGAGATGGGCGTGCCGATGCTGTACATCGTCAGCGCCGAACGCAAGAAGGGCTACCCGCTACTCGACGAGCTGGAGGAGGAGATCGCGGACTTCCACGTACTGGTGGTCAACGACACGGGCCACAACATGTACATGGAGCGCCCGGACGCCGTGTCGACCGCAATCCTCAACTTCGTAGACGGCCAGGCGCTGCCGCGGGTGGTGTGACGACGGGGAGTATCGCCCGATTCCACTCCCGCCCCAATTGAAGAAGTCTGCGAAGTGGGCGAGTTCCGCCTGATGAGACTGGTACAGATTCTCTCCGAATCAGGCATTGATGCAATTATCACTTCGTGATAACATTATGGTCACTTCTATGGGCGGAGATTCAAAGTGCACGTAGTCTTCAGACAACCCGACCTAGATCGCTTGGAAAAGGACCAACGATTTGATGCGAGACTTCCTACCGGCGTAGTAAAGAGTTATCGGAAGGTGATGGGCTGGATTCGCGCTGCGAAAGACGAACGAGATTTACGAAGCATGAAGTCGCTTCATTTCGAAAAGTTACGCGGCGACCGATCTCACCAATATTCGATGCGTTTGAATGATCAATTCAGGATTATAGTAGAACTGGAACGGATAGAAGAAAATACGATAATCGAAGTCGTGGAAGTCATCGATTATCATTAGCGAAATGCGTTCTAAGGGGAAACCGAGATGGATAGGCCAACTGCTGAGGCGTTTCCGCCGGGCGAGTACATCAAGGACGAAATGACAGCACGCGGCTGGAGCCAGCGACAGTTGGCCGAGGCACTGGGCAGGAGTGAACCAAAGGTCAGCGAGATTATCAATGGCAAGCGGGCAATTACGACCCGAACGGCCAATGAGCTGGCGGCCGCATTTGGCACCAGCGCCGAAGTGTGGCTCAATCTTGAGACACGGTGGCGCCTGTGGCGAGACCGTGTGCCTGATGACGAGCTTGCCGCGATAAGGAAACGCGCCGCAAGACTAAACGCATCCGTCGGCGAGTAGTCGACCGTCCTCCCTCTACCGGAACGGGCCGTCGCGGGCCTGGAGGAACGATTGCAGGCCCTGCTCGTTGCGGATGTCGTCCAGGGCCTGCTTGTCGGCGTCCGGGGTCATGCTCTCGATCATCCGCAGCATCAGGTGCTGGTCGAACGCCTCGGTGAAGCCCATGTTCTCGTAGGCGGCCTTGATGCTTCGCTTCATCATCTGGGTCGCGAACGGGGGCACGCGGGCGATACGCTCGGCGACGCTGCGGGCCTCCTCCATCAGCTTGTCAGATGGCACGACCTTGTTGACCATGTTCCACTTTTCCGCCGTGCGAGCGTCGATCATATCCCCTGTGTAGTACAGCCAGTGCAGGTGGCGGAAGGGCGCGATGTAGGGCAGCATGATGGCCGGGGAGTGCGCCACGTGGCGTATCTCCGGCTCGCCGAACACCGCCTCTTCTGAGGCGATGACGAGGTCGGCGGTCATCGCCAGCACGTTGCCCGCGGCCACGGCGTGGCCGTGCACGGCGCTTATGGTGGGCTGCCTGAGGTTCCACAGTTTCATGATGGCACGGGGAGGCAGATGCGTGGCGTCCCAGTTCGCGGTGCTGGGCCTCTCCGGGTAGGACTGCCCGGGAGAGATGTCGAACCCGGCGGAGAAGGACCGTCCCGCGCCGGTGATGATGACCGCGTTTATGTCGTGGTCGTCCTGCACGTCGTCCAGGGCGTGATTGAACTCGCGGAGAAGGTCAGCGCTGAGTGCGTTGCGCTTTTCCGGCCTGTTCAGGGTTATGGTGGCGATTTTGTCGGTCTTGTCCAGCAGGATGAACTCGTAGTCCATGATTTCTCTCCGTTAGATGAGCAGCTCGCCGGCGCGCTTGACCACTCGCCCGCGGCTGACGATGGTGTTGACGTCGTGGAGCGCGCGCACGTCGGAGAGCGGATCCCCGGCCACCGCTATCACGTCCGCCGCCTTGCCGGGCGCGAGCGTTCCCGTCTCCTCCAGGATGCCGAGGCACTCGGCAGAGGTCTGGGTGGAACACACTATCGCCTCCATCGGCGAGATGCCCATGTTGTCCACCATCACCTCCGGGATGTAGGCGAAATCGTCGAACCGGGCGTTGGTCATGCCCGCGTCCATGCCGGTGACGAACTTCACGCCGCGGTCCCACATATCGCGCAGGATCTCGAACCGCCGCTCAGGATCGCCAAACGCCCGGCCGGCGGGGCGCTCGCGGCCTCGCATCTGGTTGAGCCGGCCGAGAGCGAGCGTGGGGTCGACGTAGATGCCCTTCTCGACCATCACATCCACGACGTCCGTATCGTAGTCGTAGATGTCGTCGGGGTCTTCGGCGAGCCAGGTGCAGTGGATGAGGTTGTGGATGCCGGCCTCGACGCAGTTGCGGACGCCGGCGGCGGCGTGGCAGTGGGCCGCGACGCGGAGACCGAGTCGCTCGGCGTCCTCGACGGCGGCGCGGAGGGTCTCGGCGGGGTACTGCGGCGCGCGGGTGTTGGTGCCTGGAGTGAAGCCGCCGCCGGTGGACATTATCTTGATGCAGTCGGCGCCCAGCTTGAACTGCTGCCTGATTGCCTTCACCACCTCCTCAGCGGTATCGGCTTCGGTGCCGAACATGTTGCAGTGGCCCGCTGTGGTGGTGATGGGCGTGCCCGCCGCGAGCAGCCTGGGGCCGGGTATGACTCCGGTCTCGATGGCCTCGCGGATGGGAAAGATTACCTGGTTCTTGCTGCCGAGGTCGCGCATGGTGGTGACGCCGGAGGTGAGCGCGGAACGGACCGCCTGCACTCCTCGCATGATCAGGGTGGCGTCGCTCTCGGTGGTGACGTGGCGGTAGGCGTCGGCCTCGGCGCTGCAGTGAATGTGGGTGTGGGCCTCGACGAAGCCGGGCAGGATGGAGCCGCCGGGCACCTCGATTTCGTCGACCGGCTCTCCCGGCTCAAGGCGTATCTCTTCGCGGGCGCCGACCTGGGCGATGCGTCCGTCCTCGACGAGCACGGCGCCGTTCTGGATGGGCGGCGCGCCGGTCCCGTCGATCAGCCTGTCCGCCTTCAAGAGCAGCTTCAAGGGCACACCTCCAGCACGGTTTATCGAGCTTGGCCCGGGAACTCCCGGCGAGCGGGAGCCATGCGCGCGCAGGCCGGGCGCAATTATAGCATGAGTGGAGGCGTGGGCTATGTGGTAGACTGGCGGACATTCTCACGAGCCGGAGATGACTGCACAATGCGAATCGCGAAGGCCCTGCTCTGGTTTACGCTGCTGTACAACGTCGTCGAGGGCGTGCTGGCGCTCTGGTCGGCGGCGATGGCCCGCAGCGTGGCGCTGGCGGGCTTCGGGATGGACAGCTACCTGGAGGTAGGTGCCGCGGGCCTGGTACTGTGGCGGCTGAGTGTAGTCGACGAGGCGCGGGGCGAAAGGATCGAGGGCAGGGTGGTGCGGCTGATCGGCTGGACCTTCATCGTGCTTTCGGTCGGGATCGTGATCCAATCCACCTACACGCTATCTCAGCGGACCGGCGCCGAGGAGTCGATGCTGGGTATCGCGGTCGCGGCGGCGTCCGTCGCGCTCATGCCGATCCTCGCTCTCTGGAAGTTGCGCATTGCCGCGCAGAGCGGACTGAACTCCATCGCTATCGAGGCCAAGGAGACCATCGGTTGCTCCTACCTGTCGCTGACGCTTCTGGTCGGCCTGGTAGCCAATGCGCTGCTGGGCTGGTGGTGGCTGGACGCGGCCACCGCGCTGCTGTTGGTGCCGTGGCTGTTGCGCGAGGGACTGGAGGGCGTGCGCGGCGAGGACCGCGAGGAAGGCGTGGTGCTGTGCTGGTGCCGCGGTTGCCTGTATGGGCTACTCGATTGCCTGGACAAGTGCCGCGCGCGGTGCCGAGGCCTGTGTTGCGCCGCCTGAGCTAGGCGTCCAGCAGCGCGTCGACTTCGACCTTCTCCTCCGGCGTCAGCTCCCAGTTCGCGGCGTCGGCATTGCTTTCCACCTGCTCTATTCTCGTCGCGCCCGCGATTACGGAACTGACGTTGGGATTGGCGAGCAGCCATGCGAAGGCCAGCTCCAGCACGGTGTGGCCCCTCTCGGAGGCGAAGGACTCCAAGCTCTCCAGCAGGTCGAAGTTGCTGTCGGTGAACATGCCCCTGTCGCCCTCGGCGAGCCGCGTGCCTTCGGGTGCGCCGTGGCCGCGCCGGTACTTGCCGGTGAGGAAGCCGCTGGCGAGCGGGAAGTATGGCAGGATGCCGACCTCGTACTCCCGACAGAACGGCACCAACTCCGCTTCGATGGTGCGCTCCATCATGCTGTAGTGGGGCTGGACGCTGACGAACGGCGCGAGGCCGTAGGCCCTGGAAGTCCAGATGGCCTCGCAGACCTGCCAGGCCGCGAAGTTGGAGCAGCCGATGTAGCGGACCTTGCCCTGGCTGACCATGTCGTCGAGAGCGCGCATGGTCTCCTCAATGGGAGTGTCGTCGTCGGGGAAGTGGACCTGGTAGAGGTCCACGTAGTCGGTATCCAGGGTGCGCAGGCTGATTTCGAGCTCGGACGTGAGGTGGAGACGGGACGCTCCCTTGTCGTTGGGGCCGTCGCCCATGCTCATCGCGGCCTTGGTGGCGATGAGGGCATCTTCGCGCTTGCCCTTGAGAGCCTTCCCTATGTATTCCTCGGAGCGCCTTCCGCCGCCGTAGGTGTTGGCGGTGTCGATGAGGTTGATGCCGACGTCCAGTGAGCGATCGATTACCGCCGCGGTGCCTTCTACATCCACGCGGCGCCCGAAGTTGTTGGCGCCAAGTCCTATCTCAGATACCTTCAGGCCGGAGTTTCCAAGTCTTCTGTATTTCAAGCGATTGTTCCTCTTTCCGTTTGCACTAGCTGGCTGTTTAGGCGCATGGTTTCGTTAGTCGACGGGATGTTTCCGCGCGACGAGCAGGCCGTCCTCACGCGTGATCTTGACGGCGAACGGGACCGAGTCGATGCGCAGCGCCATGTCGCGGTCCTCCGCAGGGAAGTGGGGCCGCTGTGGGTCGCCGTACTTCTGCGCTTCCTGGCCGGCCAGCACCAAGCTGCGAACCGCGGCGTGGTCGGGCGTGCGGCCCAGGAAGAGGTTGCGGAGGTAGAGGGCGCACTGCTCGTCCTCGTCGGTGCGCACACGGCCTTCCGCGCCCATGGCGACGATGGTGACGAGCTCAGGGGCTTCGCGGCGGATGGCTTTCACGGTGGACTCGGCGAGCACCAGCGACCCGCCGTAGATGACATCGGCGTTGGCCGCGGCGCTCACTCCCACGGTGCCCGCGCGGGTGGACTGAATGAGCGTCTTGCCGCGCACGTCGGCACTGGAGAGTTCGTAAGGCGAGTTGCCGAAATCGAATCCGGCCGGTCGCTTGCCGTCCACTTCGCCCATGCAGATTTCGCCGACGCCGCGCTCACGCAGGGCGAGCGCCTCGTCCACTTCGGCGACGAGCACGATCTTCGAGGCGCCGCGCGAGAGGGCCACCGCCGCTGTGGTGAAGGCCCTGAACACGTCGATGATGATGACCGTTCCGCGGGCCTCGCGCGCGTCCCTGAGAAGACTGCCCATCCTGATTTCCATGCTTGTCCGTCCGTTTCGTTCGAATTGCGGCGGTTGCCAGACCTTCGCTGTCCGCCACAGGGGATTATAGGCGAGGCCAATGGCCCAATCAAACGGCCACGCGCCCGCCTCACCGAGAACTCCTTAAAAACCTGTCCCATTGCGTTTCATTTGTTCTGTTCCGTTCCTGCTTCCTGGTTGGGGCGGTTGGCCGACGATGGCGAACTGGAACCTTGGCGTGACCAATGGGAACGCGGAAGTGCCGGAACGGAGCAGACCAAAGTGGGTACGCGTGAGAACCAGGTAACCGTCCCATAGGCGGTGGGAATGAAAGAGGCAGGGAATCTTGGTAAAGTCTGGTAAACGTACAACCGAACCAGACCAAGAGGCCCTGCCGATGCCCAGAGTAAGATTCACACTCCCACAAGTCAAGCTCTCTCCGGACAGCCGACCTTCAGCCTGCATACACTGCGGCAGCGTGTACTTGAACCGGCACGGGTCGGTGACAAAGCCCATCCGTGACCTCTACGTTAGCGAGGTGACCGTGCACAGATACCGCTGCTGTGACTGCGCCCGCACGTTCAGGCACTACCCACAGGGTGTTGACCGACACGACCAGAGCCATCGTCTCAGAGGGTTTGCTGCGCTGAGTTGGGCGCTGGGGCTGTCTTTGCGTTCTGTGAGTCATCTGCTGGGGGCTTTGGGATGTGAGCTGTCGAGGATGAGCATATGGCGCGACGTTCAGCACAGCGGTTCCAACTCGCTCAGCGGCTGGATGAGCAGGGTGCGCGGGCGGGTGAGGGTGATGGGAGCAGACGAGACTGTGGTGAAGGTGGGGGGCAACCAGACGGTGGTCGGGTTCGTCACAGACGCCCAGAGCGGGCGGTTGGTGGGAATGGACGTGCTGGCCCAACGCGACAGCGAGGGTTTCGTGAGATGGCTTGAGGGATACGTGGGCAGGTTCGGAGTGGAGGCTGTGGTGACAGACGACCTCAACACCTACAAGCCGGCGGTCGAACATGTCGGGGTAAGTCACCAACTGTGCATCGCGCACGTGAGGAAATGGGTGCGGAATCGACTCAGCAGGATACAGGGGTGGGACTCGTACAAGGCAAGGATATGGCTCCTTATGGCCGAGTTGCCCGGTGGGGGCGGTCGAGAGTTGCTTGCGATGGAGCGCGCGGTTCGTGGACAACCGATGCTTCACAGGCTGGTGGTCGAGTTATGTGAGAAGTGGTGCTCTCTGACATGTCACCAACGAGTGAGGGGGATGCCACAGACCAACAACTGTACTGAGCGGGCGATAGGCAGGAGCAAGATAAGGTACAAGACGATAAGAGGGTACAAGAGCGAATCGGGAATGATGAACGGGTTGGGACTAACACAGTGGGTATGGAGCGGTCAGGACGGCCTCAATCTCGGTGAACTGGTTGCCGCCTAGATCGAAGTCCCTTCCAAACCCACGCCGCCCAGCCCACGTTCCCTCCCCCAACTCCTCCCAAACTTCCCCACCACATATGGGACGGTTACGAACCAGCGTCCGCTTGACACTTTGAAGGGGGGTGCAAGAAACTAGATAGGCTAGACATTTCTCAATGTTCGAGGCAGTTCACGATGACGGCTAAAGACAGGACAGTTCAGCTTCAAATCACACCCGAGGCGATGGAACTACTCACGCCCTTCAGGAAGCACGTACTTGAAGAGCTGTACGAGATTGGATGTAGGGAACTCGGGCCTGCGCTCGAGTCGGCCACTGTCGACGTCGATGATAGCCACTGGGAACCTGCACCTCCGACACTAGACCTCACGTTTGTCGCGGACATTGACCGGTATGAATGGTCGCGAGTAGGGAAGGCGATGGTTGAGGCGGAGATTGCATTGGAGACTTCCTGGACCGATGCAGAAAGAGTGGACTCCTCGAGAATGATCAGCTACATGATATTTCCTCTAAGGATATGAGGCCGCTCGCCTTTTACCGGTTTGGACTGCAACTAGCAGATTCCGCCAGCACAGAGGTAGAGCATCGTACCGCAGTCAACCGGCTCTACTACGGCCTGCATCACGAAGCCTGCTGCCGCTACTTCAGAGAGTATCCGAACGACCGCCCGCTGCCGCGTAATGGGAGGCATTCGGCACTCGCTCAACGTTACCGAGCTAAAGCAGGGCGCTCAGAAAAGTACATAGCGCGAAGGCTAGACAACATCAGGCGGATGCGTAACGCTTCTGACTACACCCTAGGGAATTCGATTCGGCTTGGCCAACGAACCCTCGAGTCGGCGGAGTTAATGGGATTCGCTCTGATCGTGGCAGACGACCTCCTTGGCGCGCTGGAGGACTTTTCGCCAGGGGAGGCGGCCGACGGCTGCAATTGTCCGACGGCACGGGTTTAGGCTGGCTAGCCTTCAAGGGGAGCGTGCGGTGCGATCCCTTGTGGCCGACTCTTAGGCTTCGGGCTCGCCGGGTCGCCACCACCGAGGCAACGCCACCGAGATGGCCACCAGCAGCGCCGCCTGCACGGATGCCGCTACGGCGATGAGCATGGTGGCGTCGAAGAAGAAGGCCTCGGGGAACATGGCCAAGAGGTAGTCGCGCGTCGGGTCTAGCTGCCAGAGGTCGTTGGCGAAGCTGACGAGGTGGAAGGCGAGGAACAGCCTGTCGAATCCCACGAGCGACCCGACTCCGGCCAGCAGCACGATGCCCAGCGTCAGGCCGCCGCCGTAACCGGCGTACCTCGCCAGCCGCGCGAGGAAGGGGCGCCGGTACAGCGCGAGACCGAAGGCGGCGAACGCCAGCAGGTACAGTCCCGTCGCCTCGTGTACCCAGTAGACGCCGCGCACCAGGCCTTTCACGTCCCGCATGTGCAGAATCTCGCGCTCGTTGTACAGGCTGGGCACCTGCACGCCCCGCACGGTCGTGGGCACTATCAGGAACTCGGAGTCGTCGTTGAAGTAGGTGCGGATGCGCGCGGCTACGTCGAGCAGGTCCTCGCGCTCGATGCCGGTGTAAGCGGCGATGTTGTACCTGTCGAAGCCGTAGCTGTACAGGGCGGGGGCGTTGATGACCAGGCGCACGCTGCCGACGATGAGAAAGAGCGGCACCGCGGCAACGAATAGCACAGTCGCCAGCGCCTTTAGCCATCCCTTCGCGCGCTTTCGCCGGGTAGATTCTATGTCGTCTTCTCCCCTCGGTGGTGTGCGGCAATGATAGCACCTTTACGGGCCGCGTTCGCGGCGACGCGCCTCGCCACACCGTTCCGCGCCGCGCGCTGTGGTAGCATCTACGCGGAGCAGGTCTGCCAGAAAACGGCATGTCGGCGTCTTGCCAGGACGGCCCGGAGGAGAATATGAGCGGCACAGACGACTACACCCACGACTTCGACGGCGCATCGGCGATCCTGCGACGATTGCGCGGCCCAGACGGCTGCCCGTGGGACAGGCGGCAGACGCGCGAAGACCTGAAGTCGCAGTTCCTGGAGGAGTGCTACGAGCTTGCGGAAGCCATAGAAAGCGGCGACGTCGCGGGCGTGGTGGAGGAGCTGGGCGACGTGGTGCTCCACCTGGTGTTCCAACTGGAGATCGGGCGCGAGCGGGAAGAGTTCACGCCGGAGGACGTGTTCGGCGGGCTCATCGACAAGCTGCGCCGCCGCCATCCGCACGTGTTCGGCGACGCGGACGCGGGCGACGCTGACGAGGTGATGGCCAACTGGCAGGCCATCAAGCGCGGCGAGCGACGCCAGGCAGGGGAGTCGATACTGGACGGCGTGCCGAAGAGCATGCCGGCGCTGGCACAGGCGCAGGGTATCCAGCAGCGCGCCGCGCACGCCGGCTTCGACTGGGAGGACGTGTCCGGAGTGCTGGACAAGCTGGCGGAGGAGGTGGGCGAGCTGGCGGCGAGCGAGAGCGCCGACGAGCGGGAGGCGGAGTTCGGCGACGTGCTGTTCGCGGCGGTCAACGCGGCGCGATGGATGGACTTAGACGCGGAGGAGGCGCTGAGGACGGCGAACGCGCGCTTCTACCGGCGGTTCGCGCTTATGGAGCGGATGTGCCGCGAGCGCGGGATGTCGTTCGAGGCGCTGCCGCTGGACGACAAGGAGCGGCTGTGGCAGGAGGCGAAGCGGCGGCTGGCGCGGCAGAGCCGCCCCTAACGGCTAATCGGCCACTGCCGCCGTTTCGCGCGCGCCTAGGATAGGCGCGAGATAGCGGCCCGTGTGGGAGTGCTGCATCGCGGCGACCTGTTCCGGGGTGCCCTCGGCTACGAGGTGGCCGCCCGCGTCGCCGGCGCCGGGGCCGAGGTCGATGAGCCAGTCGGCGCTCTTTATGAGGTCGAGGTGGTGCTCGATGAGCACGACGCTGTTGCCGGCGTCCACGAGGCGGTGCAGCACGCGCAGCAGGTGGGAACAGTCCTCGAACGACAGGCCGGTGGTGGGTTCGTCGAGGATGTACAGCGTGCTGCCGGTGGCGCGCTTGGAGAGCTCGGTGGACAGCTTGACGCGCTGCGCCTCGCCTCCGCTGAGCTGCGTGGCGGGCTGGCCGAGGCGTATGTAGCCCAGCCCGACGTCGCTCATCGTCTGCAGCTTGTTGCGGACGCGGGGGATGTACTCGAAGTGGTCGAGCGCCTCGGTGACGGTCATGTTCAGCACCTCGGCGATGTTCTTGCCTCGGTAGACTATCTCCAGCGCCTCGCGGTTGTACCTGCGACCCTCGCAAATCTCGCAGGGCACGGTGACGTCGGGCAGGAACTGCATCTCGATGTTGATGTAGCCGTCGCCCTTGCAGGCCTCGCAGCGTCCGCCCTTGACGTTGAAGGAGAACCTGCCCGGCTTGTACCCGCGCACCCTGGATTCGGGGAGCGTGGCGAACAGCTCGCGTATGGGCGTGAAGGTGCCGGTGTAGGTAGCGGGGTTGCTCCTGGGCGTGCGCCCGATGGGGGACTGGTCGATGTTCACGACCTTGTCCACGTTGTCTACGTCGTCGATGGAGTCGAACAGGCCCGGTCGATCCTTCGCCCGGTAGAAGACCTGCGCGAGCCGCTTGTAGAGCACCTCGTTGATGAGGGTGCTCTTGCCCGAGCCTGACACGCCGGTTACGCACACGAACGCGCCCAGGGGTATGCGGACGTCCACGCCTTTGAGATTGTTCTGCCTGGCGCCGCGAATGGTGATGGTCTTTCCGTTGCCCGGACGCCTCTCCTCAGGCAGTGGAATCCGCTTACGGCCTCCCAGGTACTGGCCGGTGAGCGAGTCCGGGGTGTCGATGACGTCGTCGACCGTGCCGGAGGCGACCACGTGGCCGCCGTGCTCGCCCGCGCCCGGTCCCAGGTCGACGATGTGGTCGGCGGCGCGCATGATCGCCTCGTCGTGCTCCACTATCAGCACCGTGTTGCCTATGTCGCGAAGGCCCTTCAACGTTTCTATGAGCCTGTGGTCGTCTGCGGGGTGCAGGCCGATGGACGGCTCGTCGCACACGTATAGGACGCCCAGCAGCCCGGAGCCGATCTGCGTTGCCAGCCGTATGCGCTGCGCCTCGCCGCCGCTGAGCGTGGAGGCGGTGCGGGACAGCGTGAGGTAGTCCAGGCCGATGTTGAGCAGGAAACCCAGCCGCGCGTCGATCTCCTTGAGTATCTGCGATGCGATGGTCTTGTCTCGCTCCGTAAGCGTATCGCCGGGGGACGCGCCGTTGGTGGAGGGAGCCTCGCCGGAAATGCCGCGCATCCACTCCAGCGCCTGGCCGATGGACTTGTCGGTGACCTGCATGATGTTGAGGCCGCACACGGTCACGGCCAGCGCCTCGCGTCTGAGGCGGCGCCCGCCGCAGTCCTGGCAGGGACGGGCGGCCATGTAGCGCTCGATTTCGTTGCGCACGTAGTCCGACTCGGTGTCCCTGTAGCGGCGCTCAAGGTTGTTCACCACGCCCTCGAACGACGTGCGCCAGCGGTACGTCTTTCCGCGCTGGGTCTCGTGGCTGACGCTTATGGACTTTCCCTTTGTGCCGTAGAGCACCAAGTCCAGATCGCCGTCGTCCATTTCGCCCACGGGCGTGGATGTGTCGAATTCGTATGCCTTCGCGACAGACTCGAGCTGGCTCCGATACCAGGGGCTCATGGAGCCGGAGCGCGCCCAAGGCTGGACCGCGCCCTCTCGGATGCTGAGGCGCTTGTCGGGCAGCACCAGGTCGGGGTCGATCTCGAGCTTGTAGCCCAGGCCGGTGCAACGCGCGCAGGCGCCGTGGGGGTTGTTGAAGCTGAACGTTCGCGGCTCTAGCTCACCCAGGCCGATGTTGCAGTGGACGCAGGCGAAGTTCTCGGAGAAGAGCATCTCGTCGCCGTCCACGACCGATACGAGCACAACGCCGTCCGCCATTCGCAGCGCGGCCTCCACCGAATCGGTAACGCGGCCGGTCTCGGCGCTCTGGCCGATTACGAGCCGGTCGACGACTACTTCTATGGTGTGCCACTTCTGCTTGTCCAGGTCGAACGTCTCGGAGAGCTCGTGTACTTCGCCGTTGACGCGCACGCGAACGAATCCGGCCCGGCGCGCGTCCTCGAACACCTCCTTGTGCTCGCCCTTGCGCCTGCGCACCACCGGCGACATTATCTGTATACGGCTGTCCTCCGGCAGAGAGAGCACCGCGTCCGCGATCTGCTGCACGGTCTGGCCCTCGACGGGGCGTCCGCACTTGTAGCAGTGGGGGCGGCCCACCCTGGCGAACAGCAGGCGCAGGTAGTCGTAGACCTCGGTGACGGTGCCGACCGTGGAGCGCGGGTTGTGGGACACGCCCTTCTGGTCGATGGAGATTGCGGGGGACAGGCCCTCGATGTAGTCGACGTCGGGCTTGTCCATGCGGCCCAGGAACTGGCGCGCGTATGCGGAGAGCGACTCGACGTAGCGGCGCTGTCCCTCGGCGTAGATGGTGTCGAACGCGAGGGAGCTTTTGCCCGAGCCGGACACGCCGGTCATGACGACCAGCTTATCGCGCGGAATGGTGACGTTTACGTTCTTTAGGTTGTGCTCGCGAGCGCCGCGAACGACTATGTTCTCGAGGGGCATCGTGGGTGGCCTCCGGCTTGCGCGCCGCCGTGTCCGCGGCGGCCCGCCACAACATTCTACCACCGAATCGTGTTGCCGGAACCCGCCAGCGGGCGTTCGCAGCGCCATTCCGGGCTTAGCGGGCGTTTGACACGCCAAATGGCGAGTGCTAACTTTCGGCCATCGGCGCGGACGCCAGTGAAAGGATGTCTCCATGAAAGAGCTAGGCCCACTGTCCTACCACATCCACGAGGTAGCCCCCCTGGTCAAGTCCCGCAAGCTGTCGCCCGTCGAGCTTACGCGGGCGGCCATAGACCACGCGGAGCGTATGCAGCCTGTCTTGAAGTCGTTCATCACCCTCACGCCTGAGCTTGCGCTGCGTCAGGCGCAGAAGCTGGAGGGCATGCTGATGAGGGGCGAATGGCTCGGGCCGCTGCACGGCCTCCCCGTGGGTCTGAAAGACATGCTGGAGACGAAGGGCGTGCTCACAACCGACGGTAGCAAGGCGCTGGAGGACTACGTGCCGGACGAGGACGCGCCGGTGGTGAGCAGGATCAGGGCGGCGGGCGCGGTGATACTCGGCAAGGAGAACATGCACGAGATAGGCGCGGGCTTTCTGAGCGACAACGCGTGGTTCGGCAGGGTGCGCAATCCGTGGGACACGGAGCGGTACGCGGGAGGCTCGAGCGGCGGCTCGGCGGCGAACGTGGCAGCCTACGTCACGTTCGCGTCGCTGGGGACGGACGGGGGCGGGTCGGTGCGCCAGCCGTCGGCGGTCTGCGGCATCGTCGGCATGAAGGCGACATACGGGCGCGTCAGCAACCTGGGCTGCCTGGAAGGGGTCGATCCGGCGAACTTCCACGTCGGCCCGCACACGCGGTGCGTGCGGGACAACGCGATAGTGCTGGGCGCCATAGCGGGGGACGAGCCGCTCGACCCTTCGACCGTGCCGGTGGCCGTGGACGACTACGAGGGCGCGCTGGACAGGGACATCCGAGGCCTGGTGATGGGCATACCGGAGAACCACTTCTACGATCCGCTGGACACCGAGGTCGCGGAGGCGGTGTCCCGGGCCATCGCGGTGCTGGAGGAGTTCGGCGTGGAGACGAGGCCGGTCGAGATGAAGCGGCTGGACTTGCTCCCGTTGGTGCAGGCGGCGTCGAGGGCCAACTCGGTCGTCGCGTACGAGAACCAGCTACGGGAGGCGCGTGAGAACTTCAGCCCGGAGGAGCGCCACCGGATGCTGAGCGGCCAGTTTGTGCTTGCCAAAGACCACGTGAGGGCGCAGCAGGCGCGGCGGCTGATTCAGAGGGAGTGGCTGAAGGTGATGAACGAGGTGGACTTCCTGGTCACGCCCACCACGCCTGCGCCGGCGTGGCGGTTCGAGGACGATACCATCACGCTAGGCGACTCGGACGTGAGGGTGGACTCGCTGGAAGGCTCGAACGCGGTGATGGGGCGCAACACGAGCCCCGGCAATCTCGTGGGCGTGCCCGGGCTGTCGGTGCCGTGCGGATTCTCGAGCGCGGGGATGCCCGTCGGGTTGCAGCTGTACGGACGGCCGTGGGAGGAGAGTCTGCTGTACAGGGTGGCACACCGCTACGAGCGGAGCGCGGGCCAGGGGCGGTCTGTGCCGCCGGCGGTGGAGGCGGCGCTTGCGTAATCCACACATCGCGCCGGTGGGCCACGGAGGAGCATCATGGCTGTAACCAAGGAAACGCTAAAGCGGATGATAGACGAGATGGGGCTGATTCCGCTGTCGGACGAGGAGTTGGACATCATCCTGCCGCAGGTGCAGAGCACCGTGGAGAGCGG
This sequence comes from Dehalococcoidia bacterium, assembly GCA_965204815.1. GTDB lineage: Bacteria > Chloroflexota > Dehalococcoidia > Lucifugimonadales > CATOSD01 > CATOSD01. The sequence continues at coordinate 915,102 of OZ242014.1, read as the reverse complement.
CCAGAAGCTGGCGGAGACGGACCTGTCGTCGAGCCGGGTGTCGCACGTGTTCAGGGCGTCGCCGTAGGGCTCAGGATTCACCCTGACCCCTCCCTCGAGGGAGAGGGGACTAGTCGTATCCGCGCCTGCGCGCTAGCCCCCGGCGGGGATGCCGGGGATGGCGAGGCGCACGCGGTAGAGGCCGGTGCGGGCGGTGAGGTATAGGCCGCGCAGGTCGGAGTCGCCCCAGGCGCAGTTGGCGGGCACCTCGGGCGGCATGATGCGGCCCAACACACGCGCCGACGAATCGAGCACCCACACGCCGCCGGGGCCGGTGCAGTAGACGTTGCCCTCGACGTCGATCTTCATGCCGTCCGGCACACCCTGCTCATCCCCTCTCAGTTCGGCGAAGACGCGGCTGCTCCCCAGCGAGCCGTCGCTCTGAACGTCGAACGCCAGGATGTGTCCGAGCGCGGAGTCGTCCACGTACAGGATGCTCTCGTCGGGGGAGAAGGCGAGGCCGTTGGGTCGCTCCATGTCCGCGGCGACGAGGGCGATTTCGGAGCCGTCGGGGGACACGCGGTAGACGCCGTTGACGTCCTGCTCCTTGCCTTGGGACTGGCCGGCGAGGCCAAAGGGCGGGTCGGTGAAGTAGACGCTGCCGTCGGACTTGACTACGACGTCGTTGGGGCTGTTGAAGCGCCGCCCGTCGTACCTGTTGGCCAGCACTGTCAGACGTCCGTCGTTGCCTGTGCGCGAGACGCGGCGGTGGGTGTGCTCGCACGTCACGAGCCGGCGCTCGCGGTCAAGCGTCATGCCGTTGGAGTTGCCGCTGGGGTAGCGGAAGGTCGTGACGCGCGGCCCCTCTTCGGCGAGCTCGTAGCGCACGATTCGGCTGTTGGGGATGTCCGAAAACAGCAGGTGGTCGCCGCACCAGACGGGGCCCTCGGTGAAGCCGAACCCAGTGGCCAGGTGGTCGAGGCGGGGGCTGTCGCCGATGATGCGGTCGAACGCGGGGTCCCTCTTTTCGAAGACTTCGTTCATGGGGTGTGCTCCTTTACAGGGCGGCGCCGTAGACGCGGTCGGGGACGACGATGACGGCGGCGCGGCGGTCGTCGCGCATGGCCTGGTCGTACTCTTCCCAGTTGGGGTGCTCGGAGCCGCTCGCTGCGACGTAGACGGCGCGAAGGGCGTCGCGCAACTCGTCGGGGTCGGTGTTGTCGGCGGCCTTCACATCCGCGCGGCCCTCGAGGACGAGATAGCTTGACCAGTTGGCGGCGGACACGAGAATCGAGCAGCGCGGGTCGCGCCGGAGGTTGGCCAGCTTGGCACGGCCCTCGGTGGTGGTGAAGGCGGCCCCGCCGGCGTATGGGCCGACGGTCACGATGCTGAGCTGCGCGGCTCCGCTGCGGCGGAACGTGGTCACGACCGCGTTGTGGTTGCGGGTGAGGAAGTCTCTTACGCTGTCATCCATGGAGGGTGCTCCTCTTAACAGTCGGCGGGAAACGCGAAGTCTATCTCGAACATGTCGTAGTGCGAGCGGGTCATGCCGAGGCTGTCGTAGGTCCGCTGCGCGACGGTGTTCTCCCGCTCGACATAGAGGCGAACGCCGCATACGTCATCGCGCCCCTCGGCCATCTCGACGACGTGGTTGTGCAGCGCGCGGTACACGCCCCGGCGGCGCCACGCTGCGTCCACGTACACGCTCTGTATCCACAGGAAGGTGGCGGCGCGCCAGTCGCTCCACTCGTAGGTTACGAGCAAACTGCCGGCCACCTCTCCGGCGGCCTCGGCCACGATGTAGAACCCCTTCAGGGGCGAGTCGAACACCGCGGACGTGCCCGCCGCGAGCACTTCCGCGTCCAGGCTCTTGCCCTCGGTCTCGCGGGCCATGTTCTGCTGGAATTCGCACAGGCGCGGGATGTCCGAGCGCGTGGCGTTTCTCACGGATATGGCGGAGTCTTTCACGAAGGCCCCCTGTTCAGAGCGGTGGGCACCAGTATAGCACAGCGCTTGACGGCCACCGGGGAAGGCGTGATTATGGACGCATGGATGCCGATATGTATGACAGCGACCTCTTGGTAGTGGGCGCCGGCGCCGCCGGGCTGATGGCGAGCGCGATGGCGGCCCAGGCGGGTCTGCGCGTGTTGACGCTGGACGCGGTCGACTGGCTGGGTGGACGGCTCATTCTTCAGACGCAGCCTCTGCAAGGGCCCAATACGATTTACGGCGGTTTGACCGGCATCGATTACGGCGCAGACATTGTCGCCGCGGCCCTTTACGCCGGTGCGGAACTGGCCTTCGGCAACACGGTCAAGCGCATAACTCCGTTCGATCCTCCTGAATCAGGTTTCGAGGTCCTGTCAATCCCATCGCGCTACAATGACCTCTGGGCCGAAGACCCCGAGTGGGCCGCCGAGCGCGCCGCGCGGCTCTGGGTACGCGCAGTGGTGCTCGCCACCGGCTCGAACGAGCCGTGGTACGACGTGCCGGGAATGCCCCCGAACGGCGCGGCCATATCGGGCGACGTGCAGGAAGCCCTCACGCGGTGGGGCGAGGTTCCCGGCAGGCGCGTGGTGATGGCCGGATCGGACAACGCCGGGCTGCTGATCGCGGCGAACCTGCTGGATGCGGGCGTCGAGGTCGCGGCGGTGGTGGACGAGTCACCGCAAGTGGTGGGGCGCGAGGTGAACGCCGCGCCGCTGCGGGACGCAGGGGTGGAATTGCTGACGGCGACGCGTCTGGTGGAGGCGCACGGCGGGGAGCGGCTGGAGGCGCTGATAGTGGAGACGGGCGGAGCGCGGCGTGTGATCGAGGCGGACTGCCTGTGCATGGCCGGGCCGCGCAGTCCGGACGTGCGGCTGGCTTCGCAAATTGGCCTACCCACGCTCGACCTGCCTGTGATGGGTGGCGACACGCCAGCGCACGACAGGCGCTTCGCGACGCCGGTTGCGGGCGTGTACGTGTGCGGCGACGGCGCGGGGGTCGAGAACGGAGCGGTGGCGCTGGAGAGCGGGCGGCTGGCGGGACTGGCGGCGGCGGCTTACCTGGGCCGGGCGCATCCGGACGCCGGACGGCAAACGAGCCTGGCGCGGGGGCGGTTGGCGTACGTGCGGCGGGGTGGCAGGGGGCGCGAGAGGCGGGAGGCGAAGGCGGCGCTGGCGCGGGCGGCGCGGGGCTAGGGACCGTCAGGTGGCCAGGGGCAGCTCGATCACGAAGGTTGCGCCCTGGCCGGGCGTGCTCTCGGCGCGGATTGTGCCGCCGTGGGCCTCGACGAGCTGCCGGGCTATGGTCAGGCCGAGACCGGCGCCGCCGGTGATGCGGCTGCGGGACGGGTCCACGCGGTAGAATCGGTCGAAGACGAAGGGCAACTGCTCTTCGGCGATGCCCTCGCCGGTGTCGCGTGTGGAGACCGTCGCGGCGTCGGCGCCGACGTCCATCTCCACGGTTACGCTGCCGCCCGGCGGCGTGTGGCGTATGGCGTTGTCCAGCAGGTTGCCCACCACCTGCGCCAGCCGCGTGCGGTCGAACGACATTTCGGGCGCGCTCGCGGGCAGGCGAGACGCCAGCGCGACGCCCTTAGCCTCGGCCCGGGCGCGAACGCCCTCTATGCACTCACGCAGCGCGTCGGCCAGCGAACCGCGCTCCCGGTGCAAGTTGAAGTCGCCCGCCTCGGTGTCGGCCAGCAGGCGCAGGTCCTCCACCAGTTCGGACAGGTACAGCACCTGTTGGTGGATGGTCGCCAACGTCTGCACGTCCGGCTCCAGCACGCCGTCGCGCAGCGCCTCGACGTAGCCCTGCACGTTGGACAGCGGCGTGCGCAGCTCGTGGGCGACGTCAGCCACCAGGTGGCGGCGCTGGCGTTCGGCGCGCTCCAGGGCGTCGGCCATGCCGTTGAATGTGCGAGAAAGCTCGCCGATCTCGTCGCGTCCCCCGGCGTCCACGCGCTGCGTCAGGTCGCCCGCGCCCATGCGCCGCGCCGCCGTGGTGAGAGCGCGGACCGAGCGCAGCGCGCGGCGGGACGTGAGCGATACGAGCAGCAGTCCGCCGACGCCGGCGACCGCGACCGCCCACAGCAGAGAGCGGTTGGTAAAGTCCGCGAACCTGGCCCACGACGGTTCGTCCAGTTCGCCGACGTCCACGTGAGGCGGCTCTGGAGGCACGGGCGCTTGAGGGGAGGCCGGCGAGGCGGGCGGCAGGGAGGAGGCCGGCGAAGTGGGCGGCAGGGGGGAGACCGGCGAGGCGGGCGGCTGGAAGGAAGCGGGCGATACGGGTATAGGGGGGAGAGGCGGCTGAGTGGGCATCTTTGGGGGCGTCAGACCCCACGCGCTCTTGAGCGGGCCGACGTACACCTTCGCCTCGCTGCCGGAACCCACTTCGACCCGCGTGAACTGCCTGCGCTTGTCGAAGTAGGCGGCCTTGTCGCGCCTGGTGTCGCCGATAAGCGCACCGTCCCTGTCCTCGACCACGATGTCGCGGCTCAAGACGAAGCTGGTCCTGTCGAGCACGGGCTGGACGTCCTTCCAGTCCTTGTTGCGCTCGTAGTAGTCCGCCAGCGCCTGCTTGACTCTCAGAGCGTGCGCCCTGTCGCTGATGTCCTCCAGACGCACGGCCTCCCTGTCCGCGGCGCGCCCGATGTAGACGCTGACGCCGCCGAGCACGAGCGCGAGCACGAGCGCGAAGCCGGCCACGAGGCGGAACTGGAGGCTGAAGAGCCAGCTAGGCATCGCCGAACCTGTAGCCGACGCCGTAGACGGTGTGGACGTACCTGGCGCTCGCGCCGAGCCTGCGGCGCAGATTGGCTACGTGGGCGTCGACGGTGCGGTCGTAGCCGTCGAAGTCGTAGCCGAAAACCCTGTCGATTATCTGGTCGCGAGTGAAGGTGCGGCCCGGTTCGCGCATGAACATGGAGAGCAGGCGGAATTCGGTCGGGGTGAGCTGCGCCGGCTCGCCCGCCACGCGCGCCGTGCGGCGCTCGAGATCGAGTGTGACGTCGCCGTGCGAAATCTGTCCCGGCCCGCGTTCCAGCGCCTCGCGCGCGGTGCGGCGCAGAACTGCCTTTATGCGCGCAACCAGCACGCGGGGGCTGAACGGCTTGGTAACGTAGTCGTCCGCGCCCGATTCCAGGCCGCCGAGCATGTCGGCCTCTTCCACGCGGGCGGTGAGCATCACGATAGGCACAGCCGATTCGCCGCGCAGCTCGCGGCAGATGTCCATGCCGCTCATGCCCGGCAGCATCAGGTCCAGCACGACAAGGTCGGGCCGGGCCTCACGGGCGAGACGCAGGCCCTCGACCCCGTCGGACGCCGCGAGCACGTGGTGGCCATCCCGCGTGAGGTACAGCCCCACGAGTCTCGCGGTGTCTGGGTCGTCCTCGATTATGAGAATCTTGCCGGGCATGGTGTGGTCTTCTTAGACGCCCCCTCACCCTAACCCTCTCCCGCTGAGAGGAGAGGGGACTGCTAGGATTCGTCGTCTGTGTCGGACTTGTCGCCGTACCAGCCCTTCCAGCCGTCGCGGTCGCCGAACTTGTGGCGGCCGCGCTTATCGCCGAACTCGAACTTGTGATGGTCGCGCTTTTCGCCGAATATCACGTCCTCCGGGGCGGACTCTATCCACGTCTTGTACTCGTCCGCCTGCGCCTGGGTGAGCGCGCCCTTCTCCACCATCGCCGCCAGCATGGCGTCCAGGCGTTCGCCGCCCCTGCCGGGGGCGAAGTAGGGCAACTTGAAGCCTTCGGGTTTGGCCTCCATCCACGCCTTCCAGTCGTCCGCCTGCTGCTGCGTGAACGCGCCCTTCTCCACCATCATCGCCAGCTTCTCGTCCATCGCCTCGTCGGCGAGCTCTTCCTTTGCCTGCTCCATCGCGTCCTCCACGTCGTCCGCCTCCAGGCCGAGGATGCTCGCCACTCTCTCGGCGAACGCGGAGAAGCGCGACTGCTTCTCGGTCGCCTCCTGGGCCATGATGGCGCCGCCAGCGAGACCCAGCAGCGCAAGCGCGGCGACCACGCCGCCGATAAACCATCTTCTCTTCATCGTGTGAAAACCTCCGTGGTGTACAGAATCGGGTTTCGACCGGTCTGACACCCACTATACGGGGGACATGTTAAGGAAGTTTGAAGGGGAGGGGTAGTGTGAAAGAGAGGTTGCCAACGGCTAACCTTAACGTCGACTCTGCTGACTATTGACATCATTTTGGGAACACTTTACTATTTACCCTAATGGGACAAGACGTGAGTTGACTTGAGGGTTGTTTCCGAAAAAACGTTGCGAGCCTTTTGGAGGCGTCATCCAGCGGCTGAGAATCCGTTGCAAGCCTGGTTAGGGGAAGTAAGGCGAGCGCATTGGACCACTCCCGCCCAAGTTAAAACTCGATTCCCCAACGCCAGCATAATCAGAGACAACCGGATTGTCTTCAACATCGGAGGCACGCGATTCCGATTAGTGGTCTGGATCAACTACGCCCACCAAGCGATTTACGTCAAGTGGTTTGGCACTCATGCCGAGTACGACCGGATCGACGTTGAGAGGGTAGAACCATGAACGCGATAAAGCCCATCAGATCTGACGAAGATTTGGACACCGCCCTGGCGCGCATCGAGGAGATATTTGACGCGGTGCCGGGTACGCCGGAAGACGATGAGTTGAGCGTGCTGCTGGACTTGGTGGAACTCTACGAAAGCAAGCAACAACCCATACCGGACCCGGATCCCATTTCCGCCATCAAGTTCCGCATGGAGCAGGCCAACTTGACCCCCCGCGACCTGGCGCCCTTCATCGGAAGCCGCGCCAAAGTCTCGGAGGTGCTTTCGGGGAAGCGCGCCATCAGCATGTCCATGGCCCGGGCCTTGCACCAGCACTTGGGGATCCCTGCGGACATTCTCTTACAGGATCGAGGCGCCAGCCTGTCGGATACAGTGCCGGGGCTGGAGTATGACAGATTCCCTCTGAGGGCTATGGTCAAGGCAGGTTGGATACCTTCCGTTCAACACCTGAATGACCATGCCGAGGAATTGATTACCGGCCTGATGAAACGCGCTGGCGGTCCAGAATTCGCTGCTGCCCCCATGTATCGTAAGAATGACGGTCGTCGTGTCAACGCCAAAACTGATGAATACGCATTGAGGGCCTGGTGCTGGCAGGTATTGGCCCAAGCCGAGGAGAGGGGTCTACCTCCAGACCGAGAACCGGGTGGCGTTACACCTCAATTCTTGCGTCAGATCGCTCAGATGAGTTTGCTCGTAGACGGCCCGATCGAGGCCAGAAAGTCCCTGGCCCAGCATGGCATCGGCCTGGAGTACGTCAAACACCTGCCCCGTACTCACTTGGATGGCGCGGCCTTGCGACTCTGCGACGGAAGGCCAGTTATCGGCATGACTCTACGTTACGACCGGATCGACAACTTCTGGTTCACGCTGCTGCACGAATTGAGCCATGTGGCTCTGCACATGGGTGCGTGCAGTGGTGGGACGGGCTTCGTGGATGACCACAGCCTGCGGGGCATTGAAGCTGGCGGGAGCGACACCTCAGAACAGGATGCTGATCGACTCGCTCAGAATGCCCTGATACCACCGGAAATCTGGGGCGGCGGCGCCATTCTGGAAAGCTCAGGGCCTATGGCGGTGTTGAACATGGCGGCGCAGTCCGGAGTTCACCCGGCCATCATCGCGGGTCGAGTCCGTTATGAGACAGGCAACTACCGGCTGCTCTCCCAGTTCGTGGGCACCGGCGAAGTGAGGCGGCAGTTCATGGAGAGTTAGCCGACGATGCCGAATAAGAATGTCCCGATGGCCTTGGTCTATGACTTCGACGGAACCTTGGCTCCGGGGAACTTGCAAGAAAACAGTTTCATTCCCGACATCAACATGGACAAGCAGGACTTTTGGCGTGAGGTGAACCACCTTTCACGCGAGAGTCAGGCCGATGGGACCCTGATGTATATGTACCTGATGCTGGACCGGGCCAAAGCAGCGAGAGTGCCGGTGCGCCGGGACGACTTCACGAAACGGGGAGCCGATGTCAAGTTGTTTAATGGCGTAGCGGACTGGTTTGATCGCATTACGGATTACGGAAAAGCCAAGGGCGTTGATGTAGCGCACTATATCGTCTCTTCGGGAAACGCTGAGATTATCGAAGGAACCACAATCGCCAAACATGTTAAGCAGATATATGGCTCCAAGTTCATGTACGACGAGAACGGCGCCGCCTGCTGGCCGGCACTGGCCATCAACTTCACAACCAAGACGCAGTTCCTCTTTCGCATCAACAAAGGCGCCCACGACCTGAGCGACAACCAAAGCATCAATCAATTCGTCCCGATGAAAGACCGTCCGGTTCCATTTGAAAACATGGTTTACATCGGAGACGGTGAGACCGATGTGCCCTGCTTCAGGCTGGTCAAGGATCTGGGTGGATTGTCTGTGGCGGTGTTCAAACCAAACACGAAAGACGCCCGCAACAAGGCAGAACAGTTCGCTACGGACGAACGAGTGGATTGCGTCGCTCCTGCCGATTACACCGAAGGCAAGCAACTGGACCAAGTCGTGAAGAGGCAGGTTGATCTGTTGTCCGCTCGAGAGATGCGGAACAAGGCTCTATAACTGACCGCCCTTGACACCCTGAATAGGGGCGTTAGCCGCTACCGCGAGTAGGTCGTTGACAGCACCATCTGCGTGATGTAAACTACTTTGTATTACAAACTTACGTGTTGCCGCGCCGTCCAAACTCCCCTTTTTCTGATACCATGTGCGGACGCGCCCAGACCGGCGCGGCGTGCGACGGCGACGCCCACACCGACTGAAACCCCACTCCTGGATTTACATGACAACACGCGACAATCCGACTACATCCCGGCCCGCGCCCGCGCCCGGCGGCGAACGGGGCACCGTTATCGCCGTGGAGGGCCTGACCAAGCGGTACGGCAGCCTCACCGCCGTAGACGACATTTCGTTCGGCGTTGCGGAGGGCGAGGTGTTCGGCATTCTCGGCCCGAACGGCGCGGGCAAGACCACGACACTGGAGTGCATCGAGGGGCTGAACGTGCCGACGTCCGGGCACACCGAGGTACTCGGCATGGACTCGCGGCGCGACTCCGCCAGCATCCGCGAGCGCATCGGCGTGCAGCTCCAGGCGTCCGCGTACTTCGACAATCTCACGCTGAAGGAGATACTCGAACTGTTCGGCAGGTTCTACCAGCGTAGCGTGCCTTACGAGGAGCTGCTGGAGACGGTGGGACTGAAAGACAGGTCCGGCGCGACCGTCGCCAAGCTGTCGGGCGGCCAGCAGCAGCGTTTCGCCATCGCGGCGACGCTGGTGAACGACCCGGAAGTGGTGTTCCTGGACGAGCCGACCACCGGCCTGGACCCCCAGGCGCGACGCAGCCTGTGGGACTTCGTGCAAGCGATGAACAGCGACGGGCGCACCATCGTGCTCACGACGCACTACATGGAGGAGGCCGAGCATCTCTGCGACCGGGTGGCGATCATGGACGAGGGCAAGATCGTGGCGCTGGACACTCCGGCCAACCTGGTGGCGTCGCTGGACGTGCCGTACGAGGTGAAGATGGCCACGGGCGAGGCGCACGGCGTCGAGGAACTGCGGGGACTGGCCGGCGTGGAAGACGTGCGCCAGGACGAGGACGGCGCGTACAGGCTGAGCTCGTCGGACGCATCGGCCACGGTGCCCGCGGCGATGGCGTGGGCTGCCGCGTCGGGAGCCACGCTGACGCACCTGGAGGTCATACCGGCCAACCTGGAGGACGTGTTCCTGTCGCTGACGGGGCGCAGCCTGAGGGACTAGCCGTTACCGTGATCGTTTACCACCTCGCTCTGGCGAACATGAAGATGATTGTGCGGGACCGCCAGGCGCTGTTCTGGGCGCTGGCGTTTCCGCTGATGTTCGTGCTGGTATTCGGCCTGTTCTTCAGGGACGTCGATTCGCCGCAGACGATCGGCGTCATCGACAACGCCAACGACGAGATGTCGCGCAGTCTGGTCGCGAACCTCTCCGAGTTGGGCGGCCTGACTGTGGAGATGAGGGACGACGAGGAGGAGGCGCGGCGGCAGGTGGGAGACGGCGACCTGGGGCATCTGCTCATCATACCGGAGGGGCTGGCGCGGACCGCGACGACCAATCCGCCCGCGCGGCTCACGCTCGTGTTCGACCAGAGCAACGCGTTCGGCGGCATAGTCGTCGGCGCGGTGTCCAGCTTCGTGGACGGCGCGAACCTGCAGTTGGCGCAGTCACCCGTGCGCCTCGCGCTGGACGTGCGGGGCTCGGGCGAGTCGGAGCCGTCCGAGGACTTCAGCTACATCGACTTTCTGCTGCCCGGCCTGGCCGTCTGGGGGGTTATGAGCTTCTCCATCATCGGGCTGGCCACCACCATCGCCGTCTACCGCGAGAAGCGGATACTCATGCGCATACAGACCACGCCGCTCAAGGTGAGGGTGTTCGTGACGTCGCAGATCCTGGCGTCGCTGCTGCTGTCCATCGTGCAGGCCGCCATCATCCTGGCGGTGGGCATGGCGATATTCCGGGTGCCGATACCGCTGAGCCAGGCGCCGCAGCTTTGCGTGCTGGTGCTGATGGGCAACCTGGTGTTCCTGAACCTGGGCTTCATCATCGGCGCGTTCTCCAAGACCGTGGCCGCCGCGAGCGGGCTGGGCAACGCGGTCTCGCTGCCACTGATGTTCCTGTCCGGCGTGTTCTTCCCCACCGACAGCCTGCCCGCGGTGCTGCTGTTCGTGATAGAGTACCTGCCGCTGGCGCCGCTGCTGGAGATGTTCCGGGACGTCGCGCTGGATTCCGGCAGGTTCTGGGACTATCCCACGCAGCTTGCGATTGTGGCCGGGTGGATCGTGCTGAGCGCCGCGGTTGCCATGCGCACGTTCCGCTTCCGCTGAGGGGCGTGGCGCCCCCATCCTAACCTTCCCCCTGCGAGGGGGAAGGGACTAATGGAACACGACCTTCCCGATGCGAGGGGAAAGGGACTGAAGGAGCACGACACGATGGACGCCTGGGAGATCGCCGACCTGCTGAAGCAGCGCGCCGGATCGGGCGAGCGTTACCTGGAGTTTTTCGAGAGCGCCGACCTGAGCCTGGGCATATACCGGCTCGCGGCTGGTGAAATAGACCCGCAGCAGCCACACACGGAGGACGAAATCTACTATATTGTTCGTGGGCGCGGTCAGATAAGCGTCTCGGGCGAGGACCGCGCGGTGCGCCCCGGCTCGGTGGTCTTCGTTGCCGCCGGCGACGTGCACCGCTTCTACTCCATCGAGGAGGACCTGGAGATGCTGGTGGTGTTCGCGCCGCCCCGACGGTCGCGGGCTTAGGCGCGGCGCGGGGACAGGACCGGACACGCAGACGGATGGCAGCATGGCGTTCGACAAGGTAGCCAAGAGCTTCGACGAGGCCGTTTCGGACATTCCGGACGGTGCGACGCTGATGATAGACGGCTTCGCCGGTCCGGGCGGCACGCCGCAGAACCTGATACGCGCGCTCAGGAACCACGGTGCGAGAGACCTGACGATAGTGAGCAACACCGCGGGGCTGGCGAGCGTCATCGGCTTCGGCACGATACCGGGTACGCGCCCCATCGACATCGGCATACTCATCGACAACGAGCAGGTGGGCAAGGTGATAGCCTCGTATCCGGTTTCGCCGTCGCCGTCCAGGCCGACGTCGTTCGAGCGCGCCTACCGCGAGGGCAAGGTGGACCTGGAGGTGGTGCCGCAGGGCACGCTCGCGGAGCGCATCCGCGCGGGCGGCGCGGGCATCCCGGCGTTCTACACGCCCACGAGTGTCGGCACGCTGCTTGCGGAGGGCAAGGAAACGCGGGAGTTCGACGGGCGCGAGTACGTGATGGAGCTGGGCTTGACAGCCGACTTCGCGCTACTAAGGGCACACCTGGCCGACACGCTGGGCAACGTGGTGTACCGGGGCACGTCGCGCAACTTCAACGCGGTGATGGCCACCGCCGGGCGCGTGACGGTGATGGAAGTGGACGAGATAGTGGAGCCGGGCGACCTGGACGCCAACTCGATTCACACGCCGGGCATCTACGTCAATCGAATAGCGAAAATACCCTGAGTCCCTTCCCCCTCGACAGCGAAGATGAGAATACCTTGAGTCCCTTCCCCCTCGACGGGGGAAGGTTAGGATGGGGGTGATGCGGTGCAGACCAGCACATTACCCAACAACATGGGACGGTTCGGGCAGTTCGGCGGGCGCTTCGTTCCGGAGACGCTCATGCCCGCCATCGCCGAGCTGGAGAGCGCGTACGTCGCCGCACAGGCGGACGAAGAGTTCCAGGCGCGGCTCGCGGAGTTGAGCCGCCAGTACGTGGGCCGGCCCACGCCGCTGTACCACGCCGAGCGGCTGTCCGAGGAGCTGGGCGGCGCGCAGGTGTACCTGAAGCGCGAGGACCTGGCCCACACGGGCGCGCACAAGATCAACAACGCGCTTGGGCAGGCGCTGCTGGCGAAGCAGATGGGCAAAGACCGCGTCATCGCGGAGACGGGCGCCGGTCAGCACGGCGTCGCCACCGCCACGGTGTGCGCCATGCTCCAGCAGGAGTGCGTGGTGTACATGGGCGAGGAGGACATCCGCAGGCAGGCGCTCAACGTCTTCAAGATGCGGCTGCTCGGCGCGGAGGTGCGCCCGGTGTCGTCCGGCAGCCGCACGCTGAAGGACGCCATCAACGAGTGCATTCGGGACTGGGTCACGAACGTCGAGACGACGCACTACCTGATAGGCAGCGCGGTCGGACCGCACCCCTACCCGCGCATGGTGCGGGACTTCCAGGCGGTGCTGGGGTCGGAGGCGCGCGAGCAGATTGTAGCGGCGACGGGCAGGCTGCCCGACTACGTGGTGGCGTGCGTGGGCGGCGGCAGCAACGCGATCGGGCTGTTCTACGACTTCATCGGCGACCCGTCCGTGAAGCTGGTGGGCGTGGAGGCCGCCGGGCTGGGCGTCGAGACGGGCAAGCACGCCTCCACGCTGGTCGCCGGGCGCGTCGGCGTGCTGCACGGCAGCATGTCGTACCTGCTTCAGGACGAGCACGGCCAGGTGATCGAGGCGCACAGCGTCTCCGCCGGACTGGACTATCCGGGCGTAGGACCGGAGCACAGCTATCTGAAGGAGACGGGCCGCGCCGAGTACGTGAACGCCACGGACGCCGAGGCGCTGGAGGGCTTTCAGCTTCTGTGCCGCACGGAGGGCATCATTCCGGCGCTGGAGCCGGCGCACGCGCTCCACTACGTGTCCCGGCTCGCGCCCACGCTGGACCGCGACCAGATCGTCCTGATGGGGCTGAGCGGCCGCGGCGACAAGGACATGGACACCGTGGCGGGCGAGCTGGGCGTCACGATTTAGGGTGTTCCCTATGACTTCCTCTGCCTCGATGGGAGAGGATTGAGGTGAGGGTGAGAGTAACTGGTGATTAGCCTTGACCTGATACGCAGGCAACCGGAGCTTGTTCAGGAAGCGGGACGCAGGCGCGGCGAGGAGACTCCCGTCGAGCGCATCCTGGAGCTGGACAGGCAGCGCCGCGCCGCCATCGCCGAGCGCGACAACCTGCGCGCGCTGCGCAACCGCGTGAGCCGCGAACTGGGCCAGGCGAAGGAGCGGCCGCCGGAGCTGATCCAGCAGATGCGCGAGACCGGCGGGCGCATCCGGGAGCTGGACGAGGCGGTGCGCACGGCGGACGGCGACCTGCACGAGCTGCTCGCGCAGGTGCCCAACATCCCGCGCGACGACGTGCCCATGGGCGCCGACGAGACTGAGAACGTTCCGGTACGCACGGTGGGCGAGCTACCCGAGTTCGACTTCGAGCCGGCGCCGCACTGGGAACTCGGCGAGCGGCTCGGCATCATCGACTTCCAGCGCGGCGTCAAGCTGGCGCGCTCCCGCTTCTTCGTCCTGCGCGACAAGGGCGCGCGGCTGCAGCGGGCGCTCATTAGCTGGATGCTCGACCTGCACACCGGCGAACACGGCTACCGGGAGGTGTACCCGCCCTACCTCGTCAACACCCAGTCGGTGGTGGGCAGCGGCCACCTGCCCAAGTTCGCCGACACGATGTACCACGACACCGAGGACGACCTGTGGCTGGTGCCGACCGCCGAGGTGCCCATCACGAACCTGCACCGCGACGAGATACTCTCCCACGACGCGCTGCCGCTGGACTACGTGGCGCACTCGCCGTCGTTCAGGCGCGAGCGCGCCGCCGCGGGCCGGGACACGCGCGGCATCAAGCGGGTGCACCAGTTCGAGAAGGTGGAGATGTTCAAGTTCGTGGAGCCGGAGGAGTCCGACGCCGCGCTGGAGAGGATGCTGGCCGACGCGGAAGTCGTGTGCGCACGGCTGGAAGTGCCCTACAGGATAGTGGAGCTGTGCACCGGCGACCTTGGGTTCGCGGCGGTGAAGACCTACGACCTGGAGATGTGGGCGCCCGGCTGCGGGGAGTGGCTGGAGGTTAGCTCGTGCTCCAACTGCACCGACTTCCAGGCGCGCCGGGCGTCGATACGCTACCGGCCCAAGCCCGGCGCGTCGCCGCGGTTCGCGCACACCCTGAACGGATCGGGGCTCGCCATCCCGCGCACCCTCATAGCCATACTCGAGAACTACCAGCAGCCGGACGGTTCCGTAACCATCCCGCAGGTGCTGCGCCCGTACACCGGCTTCGACCGGATAGAGGCGGAGTAGGTGCCGGCGGCCGGCGATCAGCCGTTAGTGGAAAGGCACGTATGACTCCACACATATTCGCGGGCAACCCGCTGAACCGGGGCGAGGCCGAACGACGGGACGAGAACTGGATCGTCGACCGCGCCCAACAGGCGGACAGCCGCTTTCTGCCCATGCACAACCTGAATGTGCTGGTGAGCACGGAGAACCCGCCCGCGCTCGCCTGGCTCGACTACGACGAGTTCGTCGATCTGGACGCGGACTCGGAGCCGGTGTTCCTGGGGCTACGGGACGGCAGGGCGCACTTCGTGGTGGACGTGTCCGGCGCGGCGGGCGCCCGGGGCCTGGCCTCGGACGGCGAGCGCAGGTTCGAGGACTGCCGCTCGGCCGCGGAGCGCATGGGGTTCGATCCTCAGACGGGCATGATCGCGCAGGCGAGGGCGCAGCTCGACTGGCACAACCGCCACAGCCACTGCTCCGTGTGCGGCGAGCCGACCGCCATGTGGCGCGGCGGGCAGGTGCGGCGGTGCCCCTCGTGCCGCGCCGAGCACTTCCCACGCACCGACCCGGTTGTGATTACGCTGGTGACCGACGGCGACAGGTGCCTGCTCGGCCAGTCCCGGGGCCGGCTCCAGCAGATGAAGATGTACTCCGCGCTGGCCGGATTCATGGACCAGGGCGAGAACATCGAGGAAGCGGTGGCGCGGGAGATCATGGAGGAGGCGGGCATAGCGGTGAAGAACGTGCGCTACCACTCCTCCCAGCCCTGGCCCTTCCCGTCCTCGCTGATGATCGGCTGCCACGCCGAGGCCGCCACCACCGAGATCGATATGGACCCCGAGGAGATGACCGACGTTCGGTGGTTCGACCGCGACGAGGTGCTGCTCGCCCTGGATGGCAAGAGCGACGTGCTCGCGGTGCCCAGTCCGATCGCCATCGCTCACCACCTCATCAAGGCCTGGGCGAACGGGGAGACCCAGTCGTAAGCAAACTTCGCGAACCATCGGACGTAACTTGGT
The DNA here is from genome assembly GCA_965204815.1 of Dehalococcoidia bacterium. Classification (GTDB taxonomy): domain Bacteria; phylum Chloroflexota; class Dehalococcoidia; order Lucifugimonadales; family CATOSD01; genus CATOSD01. The sequence continues at coordinate 899,423 of OZ242014.1, read as the reverse complement.
GCATTAACGGCGTTGATGCAGTGATGAAGATGCATTATGCTGATGCATTATGAGGACAACGATCTCGCTTGACGACCAACTCGCTAAACAGGTGCGTCACGCGGCTGAAGCGCGCGGCATGAGCGTTAGCGCCTTTATTGCCAAGACTCTGGATGACGCCCTGAAGCGTCGCGAACCGTTGGAGCCGCCGCCATTCCGGCTGGTGACCGTGCGTGGAGGGCGTGTGCGCCCCGGTGTCGATCTCGACTGCCCGAGAGCGCTCGATTCACAGGATGACGAAGCCCGGTTCGGGCACAGCAGTCGATGACCTTAGATGCTGCTTCCCGACGTAAATGTCCCGATATACGCGCACGTCGAGGACTCCACTCCCGACCACACCGAGTATGCGTCTTGGATCACTCACTTGGCGACGGGGCAGGAACCCTTCGCCCTCTCTGTCCTTGTTTTGTCGGGCTTTGTTCGTATAGTAACCAACCCCCGGGTCTTCGACCGACCATCAACTCTCGATCAGACTTTCGCATTCGTGGCATCGCTCGTGGAACGGCCTAACGCGCGCATCGTGGGGCCCGGTCCCGACCACCTGGACATATTCGAGAGACTGTGCCGCGAGTCCAGAGCCACCGGGAAGCTAGTCGCTGACGCCCAACACGCAGCGGTTGCGGTCGAGCACGGCTGCACCATGGTGTCCACCGACTCCGACTTCGGCCGATTCCCAGGACTTCGATGGCAGCATCCGCTGCGCCCTGTCGGAATGTAGCATCGTCCCGTACCGTAAGACGGGAGGGACTTGAGGAGGCAACCATCATGCAGCCCAACCATGAAGTGGAGATGCGTCTGAACGTGAGGACGCCCATGCGCGACGGCGTGGAGCTGTCGTCGGACATCTACCTGCCCAGGGCTGAGGGCAAGTTCCCGACAGTGCTCATGCGCACGCCCTACGACAACAACACCGCGCCGATGATCGAGAAGGGCATACGGCTCGCGAACCACGGCTACGCCTGCGTCATCCAGGACGTGCGCGGCCGCTGGGACTCCGACGGCGTGCACTACGCGCTGTTCAACCACGGCGAGGACGGCTTCGACACGCAGGAGTGGATAGGCAGGCAGTCCTGGAGTGACGGCAAGATAGGCATGGCCGGCGGGTCGTACCTGGGCTGGGTGCAGTGGCAGAGCGCGCCCCACCGCAGCGAGTTCCTGAAATGCCTCGCCCCGCGCGTAATGTGCGCGGACCTGTACACGGGGCTGATCCGCCCGGGCGGCGCCTTCCAGCTCAACGTCGCGCTCACCTGGGGCATGCGCACCAACGGGCGCACCGCTCAGAGCATCGAGTACCACAACTGGACCGAGGCGTTCCGCTCGCTGCCGCTCGTGGACATGGACCAGCTCGCGGGCAGGTCGCTGCAATTCTGGAAGGACTGGGCCACCCACACCGAGTACGGCCCTTACTGGGAGACGGTCAACGTCGAGGAGAAGTTCGACCAGATGGCCGCGCCCGCGCTCATCATGGGCGGCTGGTACGACCTGTACTCCCAGAACACCTTCATCAACTTCAACGGGCTGAGGCGGCGCGGCCTCACGCCGCAAGCCCGGCAGTCGCGGCTCATCGTCGGCCCGTGGCCCCACGCGCTCAGCACGTCGACCAAGACGGGCGACGTGGACTTCGGCGCGAACTCGCTGTACGACCTGGAGTCGCTGGAGCTTCGCTGGTTCGACTACTGGCTGCGCGGCATCGACAACGGGATAGCGAACGAGCCGCCGCTGAAGCTGTTCATCATGGGCGTGAACGAGTGGCGCGACGAGCACGAGTGGCCCCTCGCGAGGACGGACTGGCAGAAATGGTACCTGCACTCCGGCGGCGGGGCCAACACGCTGCTCGGCGACGGCGCGCTGTCACGCGAGGAGCCGGGCGACGAGCAGGCCGACCACTACGTCTACGACCCCGACTTTCCGGTGCAGACGATGGGCGGCAACAACTGCTGCTCGCCCCACATCGTGCCCTGGGGGCCGTACGACCAGCGCCCCGTCGAGATGCGGGCCGACGTCCTCTGCTACACCAGCGAGCCGCTGGAGCGGGACCTCGAGGTCACCGGACCCATAATCGTGGTGCTGTACGCCGCCAGCGACGGTCTCGACACCGATTGGACCGCCAAGCTGGTGGACGTTTCGCCGACCGGCTACGCAAAGAACCTGTGCGACGGCATCATTCGCGCGCGCTACCGCGACAGCTTCACCGAGCCGACGCTGCTCCAACCGGGGCAGGTGTACGAATACGAGATCGACCTCGCCGTGACCGGCAACGTCTTCAAGAAAGGCCACCGCATCCGGGTCGAGGTGTCGTCGTCCAACTTCCCGCGCTTCGACCGCAATCTCAACACTGGCAACGACCTGGCCACCGACACCGAGATGCGACAGGCGCGCCAGCGGGTCGAGCACTCCCGCGAGTACCCGTCCCACATACTGCTGCCCGTCATCCCGGCTGGCTGACGGAGGCGGAGAACCGGAGGCCGCGATGACCCGAATCGACGGACGCTCCCCCGGCGACCTGCGACGCGTGCGTATCGAAACGGGCGCGCTGGCCTACGCCGAAGGCTCCGCGCTCATTTCGACGGGCGACACCCGCGTGCTGTGCGCGGTGAGCGTGGAGGAGGGCGTTCCGCGCTTCCTGCGCGGCCGGAGTCAAGGATGGCTCACGGCGGAGTACGCCATGCTGCCCCGCTCCACGCTTACGCGCACGCCGCGCAGCGCGTCGTCCGGTGGTCGCGCCAGGGAGATACAGCGGCTCATCGGGCGGTCGCTGCGGGCCGTGGTGGACCTGCGGGCGCTGGGCGAGCGAACGCTCACCGTGGACTGCGACGTGCTGCAGGCCGACGGCGGCACTCGTACCGCCGCGATAACCGGCGCATACGTCGCGGTGCGTCAGGCTCTGGACGGCATGGACGCGCGCGGCGAGTTGTCCGGCTCGCCGCTCAGGGCCGCCCTGGCCGCGACGAGCGTGGGCGTGGTGGCCGGCGAGGTGCTGCTGGACCTGTGCTACGAGGAGGACTCCAGCGCCGAGGTTGACGTGAACATCGTGATGACGGACGCGGGCGATTTCGTGGAGGTGCAGGGGACGGCGGAGGGAGCGCCGTTTTCCCGCGCCACGCTCGACTCAATGCTCGCCCTGGGCAAGCGCGGCATAGACAGCCTGCTGGCGGCGCAGCGGGAGGCGCTGGGCCGGTAGAGGCCATTCGCGAACCAATCAGCGGAAAGGTGTGTCGGCCCGCCCGCCGCTCGAAGCGGCTCGCGGTCAGGAAGTACCTTCGGCACGGGGCCTTCGGGGCAGACTCGAAGGCCCCGTTTTGCGTCCGCGACCAACTGCGCGTCGCAGGGCGCGAACCCCTCGTTGGCCGTGTTGGATTCCGGCTCGGGGGACGATGACGAAGGAAGAGCATGGCTGAAGGTCGCACAATGCTCTTGAGAAGCTCTCACTTTGCGTAGACAATATGCAGGCTTTAGGTTATATAATATCTAGTACATACGCAGAGAACTTTCCGATACTTTGGAGGAACTCACAATGAACTCGTTCGACTTCTGGACGAACAGGAGCGCGCTGGCGCTGCTCGGAGTCGCGGCGCTGGCGCTGCTGGCCGCCGTGTGGGCGACAGCACCGGCCATGGCGCAGTCCCCGCCTCCCGCTCCCGAACTCTACTCGGGCACAGTGACGGTCGCGGGCCAACCCGCGCCCGACGGCTCGACAATCGTGGCGCGCATCGGCGACGAGTACGAGTCCGAGCCGGTGACGGTGTCCGGCGGAAAGTACTCGGATCTTAGCATAACCGCTCCTGACCCGTCGTTCAGAGGCAAGATGGTCAACTTCTTCCTGAATGGCGTCGTTAAGGCTAACGAGACTGCTACAGTGACCGCCAACCAGATACCGACAATCAATGACAACTACCCGCTGACGTTCTCGCAGTTGCCGGACCCGACGCCCACGCCCACACCGGTGACTGTGGCGCCCACGGTATTCTCAGGCCAGATCGCCGCGGCCGGCTCCGGAGTGCCCGCCGGCGCCGTGCTGGTCGCCCGCATTGGCGACTACACGTCCGAGCCCGCCCGCATCGACGGCGAAAGCTACGCTAACCTCATTGTGGACCCCATGGGCGAGACCTATGTCGGCATGAGCGTCACGTTCGAGCTGAACGGCGTTGCCGCGTCCACGGACGTGGTATTCCAGCCGGGTCTGTTCGAGACGGTGAACCTGATCTTCACCGGGCTGCCCACGCCTACGCCCGTGCCGCCCACCGCGACGCCCGTGCCACCCACCGCGACGCCCGTGCCGCCCACCGCGACGCCCGTGCCGCCCACCGCGACGCCCGTGCCGCCCACCGCGACGCCCGTGCCGCCCACCGCGACGCCCGTGCCGCCCACCGCGACGCCCGTGCCGCCCACCGCGACGCCCGTGCCGCCCACCGCGACGCCCGTGCCGCCCACTGAGACGCCCGTGCCACCCACTGAGACGCCCGCAGCCGCGGCGCCCACGGCCCCGCCGCCTGAGCCGACGGCAACGCCGGTGCCCGAAGAGGGCGGCGGATTCCCGATAGTGCTGGTCGGCGTGATTGTCGTCGTGCTGATCGTAGTAGTGGTAGGTGTGGGCCTCTACCTGAACGCCAACCGCAGAAGGTAGAGCCGGCAACCCGCGCGGAAGCCGCGCCCGGCTCAAGATAATCGCCACTCACCAGCCCCCTCTCCTTCGCGGGAGAGGGGGCTGGTTGTCAGTTGCCCCGTAGCGCCGATTTCCTATAGAATGCTGCCACAGCCGAGGGCGTCCGGCCAATGGCCCGCGCCCACGTCTATCTTCCCGATTGGAGGGTAACTCATGGCAAGCAGCATCACCGTCACCGTCAATGGCGCCCAGCACACCAGCGAGGTCGAACCGAGGCTGCTGCTGGTGGACTACATTCGGGAGACGCTCAACCTCACCGGCACCCACGTCGGTTGCGACACGTCAAGCTGCGGCTCGTGCACCGTGCTGCTCGACGGCGCGGCGGTGAAGGCATGCACGCTGTTCGCGGTCCAGGCCGACGGGCGCGAGGTCACCACCATAGAGGGGCTGGCCCCCGCGCGCGGAGAGTTCCACCCGATTCAGGTCGCCTTCTGGGAGGAGCACGGCTTGCAGTGCGGCTTCTGCACACCCGGCATGATAATGTCCACCTACGGCCTGCTGGCCAACACGCCCAATCCCTCCGAGCAGGAGATACGCGATGGGCTTTCGGGCAATCTGTGCCGCTGCACCGGCTACCACAACATAGTAAAGGCCGTGCAGAGCGCGGCAGCCAACATGGGTTAAGGGCACGCTCTCTCTGAGATGCAAGGGAACGCGGCACGAAACTCGATGACCACGGCTCAAACGCCGGACAGGAGATGAAGATGGTTTCCAGCTCCTTCCAATACTTCGCCCCCACGTCGGTTGCCGAGGCGGCCGAGCTGCTGGAGCAGCACGGCGATGACGCCAAGCTGCTGGCCGGCGGCCACAGCCTGATTCCGCTGATGAAGCTGCGGCTGTCCGAGCCGCAGGTCGTCATCGACCTGGGCAGAATCGGCGACATGGCCTACATCCGCGAGGAGGACGGCGGCCTCGCGATAGGCGCGATGACGACCTACGCCCAGCTCGAGTCTTCGGACCTGGTGGCGGCGAGAGCGCCCGTGCTTGCCGAGGCGGCGTCCCAGGTGGCCGATCCCCAGGTGCGCAACATGGGCACCATCGGCGGTAGCCTCTCCCACGCCGACCCCGCGGGCGACCTTCCCGCGGTGGCGATTGCCCTAAACGCGCGACTCATCACCAGCAGCACCGGCGATCACCGCACGCTGAGCGCGGACGAATTTTTCGTCGACCTGCTGACCACGGCGCTCGCGCCGAACGAGATACTCAACGAGATCGCCATTCCCACGCTACCCGCAGGGGCGGGCAGCGCATACGCCAAGTTCGGCAACAAGGCCTCGCACTACGCCATCGTGGGCGTCGCGGCGGTGGTCTCACTGGGCTCCAATGGGGTCTGCGAACACGCGAGCATCGGCGTAACGGGCTCGGGTCCGGTCGCGACCAGGGCGACGGCTGCGGAAGCGGCGCTGCGCGGATCGCGGATCGACGACGCGGCGGTCAGCGCGGCGGCGGCACAGGCGGGCGAGGGTATCGACTACCTGGACGACATCCACGCCTCGGCGGAATACAGGGCGCATCTAACGTCGGTGTTCGCCGCGAGGGCGATACGCCAGGCAGCGGCCAGGGCCGGCTAGAGCTGTAGTCCCAGCCGGGACCAGAGCGACGGCAGGTCGGCGCGCTCTTCCAGCAGCCGCGCGAACGCTTCCAGCTTTTGGGGATGGTCGAAGCGGGCGGCGTCGGCAAGCGCGGCCAGGGCATCCATCGTGTCCAGGGTGCCCGGCTCCACAATGATGATTGGCACCTCGTCCAGTTCCGCCTCGTTCTGGACGTACTCGATAGGCTCCTTGCCCTCGGTGCAGATGAGGCAGACCGTGGACGTCATCAGCGCCGCCATCTGAATGTCGGGACGGTCGCCCCTCACGATCACGGCCTTGTCGTCGTGAAGCCCGAAGTACAGCTCGCCCGGGTCCATCGAAAACCCCAGCGTCATGAAGCGCTCCACCAGCGCGTCGTCCTCGCAGTCGTTCAGCATCCGCCCGCCCAGGTGTCGCTTAACGTCGCGTACGCTGGGAGAGAGCAGGCGGCGCTGTTCGGGAATGACGCCGAGCACGGGGAGGTCGGAGCGGGCGCGGAGTTCGGCCTCGGCCCGTGCGCCGGCGTAGCGAGTCACGCAGTTGGCGATGCTGCCGGCGGCGCGCTCCTCCAGGGCGGCGCGCCAGGCGCTGAACGTCTCAGCCAGGTCCGGGGAGTGCCTGCCGACAACCAGCACACGGGCGTCGATGGCGTCGGCGAGCGCCCGCGTGTCTCGGGGCGAGAGGGCGCTGCTGCTCTCCACGATCGTCACGTCGGCGTCGCTTCCGGCGCTCTCCACCGCGGCCCGTATATCGGCGGTGGTCTCAGGTGTCAGCCCTCCGGCGGGCGCTTCCAGCGGCCCGGGGCCTGCCTGCTGACCCAGCAGTTCGGCGTACACGCGCGGGTCGGCGTCATCATCGGCGGCGAGGCCCTCCGCGGCCATCGGCTTGCACACGGCGGCGCGGACGCCCTTGCGGCCCAGCAGATGCGCCAGCGCGGCGCACAGGGCCGTCTTGCCCACTCCCTCAGCGTCCGACGCGACGATGAGCACGGCCATGTCGTCTCCTTGCGTTGAACTCTTGCGCGGGCAATTATAGCAGAGCGCGCGGCGGCGGTGGCGCGGCCCGGCCCGGCGGTTGTGTGATACCATTATCCGACCATGATGCGGAGTCGGCCTGTGCAATCCAGCGGCGGCGGCGGCGCGGGCTGGCGCCGGTTCGCCCGTGCCGCGGCGGCGCTCGCGGCGCTGTGCCTGGCGCTGTTCGGGCTGGCGTGCGACTCGGCGTCCGAGGTGCCCACGCTCGAGCAGAGGGAGCAGCGGCTGAACCGCGCCATCATGTGCCCGGTGTGCCCGGGCGAGTCCATCGACCAGTCGCGCAACCCGCTCTCGGCGCAGATGCGCGGCGTCGTTCGGGACAGGCTCGAACAGGGCTGGAGCGAGGAGCAGATCACGGACTATTTCGTGGAGAGTTACGGGCCGAGCGTGGTGATGGAGCCTCCCGCGTCCGGGTTCAGCCTGCTGGCGTGGGCCGGGCCGCCGGTCGCGCTGGCGGCGGCGCTGGCGGCGCTCGTGGTGGCGCTGCGGGCTATGCGCCGCAGGACGCCCGAACCGGAGCAGCGGCTGACGTATGAGGAGAGCGAGGAGTACTTCGCGCGCGTCGAGGACGCGCTGCGTCGGAACTGACGCATGATCGAAGCGGGCCAAATCGCGCTGCCCATCGCGCTGCTCACGGCCGTATACGCGGCGGTGGCGTCGTTCGCGGCCGCCTGGAGACGCATACCCGAGCTCTCGGTCAGCGGACGCTACGCCTTCTACGCCGTGCCACCGCTGCTGGTGGTGTCCTCCATCGCGCTGGTGTACGCGTTCGTCACCAGCGACTTCAGCATTCGCTACGTCGCCGAGAACAGCAACCTCGCCATGCCAAGGGCCTACACGTGGGTCGCATTCTACGCGGGCAACGCCGGCTCGCTGCTGTTCCTGGCCGGGGTGTTCGCGCTTATCGCCACCGTCGCGGTGCTGAGCATACGCCGAAAGCTGCCCTACACCGCGCCCTACGCCACGGGGATCATGGCGCTCGTGCTGGCGTTCTTCCTGGCCATCATCGTGTTCTTCGCCAACCCGCTGGAGCGGCTGCCCATCACGCCGCCGGACGGCCAGGGCATCAACCCGCTGCTCGTTCACTTCGGGATGTTCATCCATCCTCCCATGCAGATGACCGGGCTGATCGTCGTCGCGATCCCGTTCAGCATCGCGATGGGCGCGCTGCTCGCCCGGCGCGGCGGGCGGGACGAGTGGGTGGACCTGGGCAGGACCTGGGCGATGATTTCGTGGCTCATCCTGACCACCGGCCTGCTGCTGGGTAGCTGGTGGGCGTACACCATACTGGGCTGGGGCGGCTACTGGGCCTGGGATCCGGTGGAGAACTCCGCACTGCTGCCGTGGCTCGCGCTGACGGCGTTTGTACACTCGATAATGGTGCAGAAGCGGCGGGGCATGTTCCGCACCTGGAACATGGTGCTGATCATCGTGGCTTTCACCCTGGCCCAGATGGGCATGTTTATCAACCGCGGTGGCCCCGTGCCCTCGGTCCACTCGTTCGCGCAGTCCACCATGGGCTGGCTGTTCCTGGCCTTCATGGCGGGCACGCTCATCCTGTCGCTGGCCGCGTTCGTGTGGCGCATGGACTCGCTGCGGAGCCGGGAGGGACTGGACTCGCTGCTGTCGCGAGAGAGCGCGTTCCTCGCGCAGAACGTGCTCTTTCTGGTGGTGGCGTTCGTCACGCTGTGGGGCACCATCTTCCCGGTGTTCTCGGAGGCCGCCCAGGACGTGACGCTGACGGTGGGCGCGCCGTTCTTCAACCGCATCAACGGCCCGCTCCTCCTCGCGTTAGTCTTCCTGATGGGCGTCGGACCGCTGCTCCCGTGGCGCAGGGCGACGCCGCGCAACCTGGTGCGGACGCTGCGCTATCCGCTTATCGCGGCGGCCATCGCCTGCGTCGTGCTGTTCGCGGTGGGCGTGAGGCAGATTCCGGCGCTCGTGGCGCTGGCGACGTGCGCGCTGGTGGTGACGGGCATAGCGCACGAGTGGGCGCGCGGCGTGCGGGCGCGGCATGGCAGGGGCGAGAACTACGCGCTGGCGTTCGGCAGGCTGCTTTCGGGCAACCGGCCGCGGTACGGCGGCTACGTGGTCCACCTGGCCATCATCATGCTGGCGGTGGGCGCTACGGCCTCGTCGTTCTACAGCGCGCAGCGCGACGTGGCCATGTCGCCGGGCGAGACCGCCGCGCTGGGCGACTACTCGTTCACCTACATCGGCGTGTCCACCGTGGAGTTTCCGGACAGGACAGAGGAGACGGCCGAGTTCGACGTGTACTCGGGCGACGAGTACCTGGGCAGGATGTACCCGTTCCGCGCCGTCTATCCCGAGTTTCGCATCGCCTCCACGCGGGGCGCGATTCGCAGCACGCCGGTGGAGGACTTCTACCTGGTGCCGTCCGAGTTCAACGACGACGGCTCGGCCATCTTCCGCGTCCTCATCAACCCGATGGTGTGGTGGATGTGGGCGTCGGGGCCGGTGCTCGCGCTGGGCGTGCTGCTCGCCATCTCGCCGCGCCGCCAGCCGTCGCCCTCCACGCTGCGTCTCCCGGCGAACACCCGCGCCGCCGGGGCGTGACGCGGGGCGCGAGCACAGCGTATGGAGATCGTCCTCGCACTGGCACTGGCGCTCATTCCTGCCGCCGCCATCCTGTACCCGCTGCTGCGTCGTCTCGGAAGGGACGAGTTCGCCGAGGACGAGAGCTCCCAGGCGGCGGATTTCGCGCGGCGCTGGGAGGCGGCGCTGGAGGGCCTGCGTAACACCGAGCTCGAGTCCGCCATTGGCAACCTGGACGAGGATGACTACCGCTGGCTGAGGCGGCAGTACATGGTCGAGGCCGCGCTGGTGCTCAAGAGCATGGAGCTTGAGAGCGCACAGGAGCGGGAATTCCTGGAGGAGGTCGAGCGCGAGGTGAGGCGAGTGCGAGAGCGGGCGCTCGGCCAGAGCGCCGGGCCGTCGGAGGCGTCCGGTGGCTAGGCTGTCGGCGGCGGCGCTGTTGCTGCTGGCGGCGTGGGCGCTGACCGCCATGCCCGCGCGCGCGCAGGAGGCCACCTTCGCGGTGGAGGGCCGCGTGGAGAACGGCACCAGCGGCGATGCCGCGGCCAGTGTCGAGGTCGTGCTGCACACCGTGCGGGGCGCCGCCCGCACCGACGAGCCCACGCTCACCGACGATCAGGGCGCGTTCCGTTTCGACGACGTGCCGCTGGACCCGGCGGCTGCCTACGGCGTGTCCGTCGTCTACCAGGGCGCGCTGTACGGCATGGACCTGGACACGTCCGCGGGCCCGCCTGGGCCGGTCACGCTAACCATCTACGAGTCCACCCACGACGACGGCGCGGTGAGGGCCGTGCTCGCGTCCGTGCTGTTCGCCTCCGCGGACCGGGAAGAGCAGACGGTCGCGGCGCTCGAAATCGTCAGGATAGTCAACCAGTCCAATCAGACCTACGTGCCCGGCCCTGAGCCGATGAACCTGCTGCGGTTCGGTCTTCCGCCCGACGCCCACAGCCTGGACGTGGACACCACCCTGCCGGACGCCGACTACGCCCAGGTGGACCGCGGCTTCGCGCTGCTGGCGGGCGTGCCGCCGGGCGAGCACGAGGTACTCTACTCCTACAGCTTCCCCTACACGGGAGGAAGCGCCGAGTTTACCAAGTCGCTGCTGTACGGTGCCGAGCACCTGCGCGTGCTGGCGCCGGAGGGCGAGCTTTCGCTGTCGAGCGGCGAACTCGGCGCGGCTGGATCCGTGGTGCTGGGCGGTCGCCCCTACCACCTCATCGAGGCCTGGAATCTGCCGCGCGGCGACCGCGTGACGGTGCGGCTGGAGGACCTTCCGGAGCTGAGCGGGCCGGAGTCCGTGAGGCAGTGGTTCGAGTCGGTGCCTCCGGAGGCGAGCGCGCTGGGCATCCTCGGCCTGGTGATTGTCTGCGCGTTCGGCGTCGTGGTGTGGCGCCGCCGCCGCGCCGCGCGGCCAGGGCCGGACGATTGCGCCGAGTCCGACGTCGAGATGGGCGCGTTCGCCGAGATAGTCACGCTGCGCCAGATGCTGGCCGGCCTGGACGACGACCTGGCGAGCGGTTCGCTCAGCGAGTCCGACTACCGCCGCCGCCGCCGCATCCTCGAAACGAGGCTCGATGAGCTGGAGTAAGGAGATTCGTGGAATCGGGTTGCGGTTGACACCCGCCTTACCAACCGCTAGACTTGCGTCCAGACAATCGAATGTGCCCCCGGGGGGAGCTTGGAACGGCCAGGCTGAGAGGGTAGCGCTGACGCTACCGACCCCGAATGACCTGATCTGGGTAATGCCAGCGTAGGGAAAGGGTTAGCATTAAGACCCTTGAGAACCCGCAGCCGCCCGGATTACCGGAGCGGCTTTTTCTTTTGTCCGCGATATTGGGCGAAGGAGCGCTCGGCTCAGCCGAGACGCGACCTGAGGGGAGACGCAAGTGACGGCACAGCCCGCCACCGCCGTGCAGCCGGCGGTAGATACCGGCGTCAAGATTCGGCTCGACGGCGTGGTCAAGCGCCGCGAGTACGACGGCGTCCCGCTGACCGTGCTCGACGGCGTGGAGTTCTTCGCGCGCGACGGCGAGTTCGTCAGCATCGTGGGGCCGAGCGGCTGCGGCAAGAGCACGCTGCTGAACATCATCGCCGGCCTCGACGAGCCGGACAGCGGCGCCATCCACCTCGACGGCATCAGCGCCGAGCGGAGGCTTGGGCAGGTCGGCTACATGCAGCAGAAGGACCTGCTCTTTCCCTGGCGCAACGTGGTCGACAACGCCCTCATCGGTCTGGAGCTGAGGGGTGTTCCCAGGCGCGACTCGCGTGAGAGGGCGCTGGAGCTGATGGACTCGTTCGGCCTGTCGGGGTTCGAGTCCGCCTACCCGCACGCGCTCTCCGGCGGCATGAGGCAGCGCGTCTCCTTCCTGCGCACGGTGCTCGCGGACCAGCAGATTTTCCTGCTGGACGAGCCGCTCAGCGCCCTCGACGCCCTGAACCGCGCCCAGATGCAGGAGTGGATGCAGCACACCTGGCTGTCGCTGCGCAAGACGGTGGTGCTCGTCACCCACGACGTGGACGAGGCCATCTTCCTGTCCGACCGCGTCTACGTGATGTCGCCGCGTCCGGGCCGCATGAAGCTGGTCCTCGACGTCGACCTGCCGCGTCCGCGCCCGCTGGACGTGCTCACGGACCCGGAGTTCGTCGCCATGAAGGCGCGGCTGCTGAGCGCCATACGCGGCGAAAACGGCAGGGAGGCGCGATGAGCGCCGAACGCGCCGTGCCGCAAGCGGTCGTCGAAACTGCCCCGCGCCGCGGGCTCGTGTCGCGGATGAACGAGTCGGCGGGCCGGTGGCTCGCGCCGATGGCGATTGTGGTCCTCGTGCTGGGGGCCTGGGAGCTGTGCGTCCGCCTCTTCGACATCAAGGCGTGGCTGCTTCCATCGCCCTCCGCCATCGCGACCGCCCTGGTCCAGGACGCCGGCCTGCTCGCGCGGCATAGCTGGGTCACACTGGAGGAGGTCATCGTCGGATTCGCCGTGGCGCTCATCTGCGGCGTGTCCCTCGGGGTGGGCATCGCCTTGTCGCGCACCGTCGAGCGCTCGCTCTACCCGTTCGTCATAGCCTCCCAGACCATCCCCATCATCGTCATAGCGCCGCTGCTGCTCATCTGGTTCGGCTACGGCCTCACGCCCAAGATCATCGTCGTCGCGCTGATCGCCTTCTTCCCGCTCGCGGTCAACACCGTGGACGGGCTCAAGTCCGTGGACCCCGACACCGTGAACCTGCTTCGCACGCTCGGGGCCAGCCGCCTGCAGATTCTGCTGAAGGCGCAGCTTCCCACGGCGCTGCCGTACCTGTTCTCGGGCGCGCGCGTGGCCGTGGCGGTCAGCGTGATCGGCGCGGTCATCGGAGAGTGGGTCGGCTCCAGCGAGGGTCTGGGCTACCTCATGATCCGGTCCAAGCCGCAGTTTCTCACCGAGCGAGTCTTCGCCGCGATAACTCTGCTGTCCGCGATGGGCGTGGGCCTGTTTCTGCTGGTGGGACTCGTCGAGCGGCTCGCAATACCCTGGTCGCACGTCCGGCGCGGCGGCGACTCCGAAATCCCTTCCCCCTCGCAGGGGGAAGGTTAGGATGGGGGTGACACCCCCGCGTCAGCAACCCGAATACCAAATGAGGTGACGAACATGGAACTCCCCTACTCCAGGTTGGCGAAGTTGGCATTCGCGACGGCCCTGATCGCCGCGCTATTCGTAGTCGCGGCGGCGTGCGGCAGCGATGACCCGGAGTCCACCAGCGTCAAGCTGGCGATGGACTGGTACCCGAACTCCAACCACACCGGCCTCTTCATCGCCAAGAAGAACGGCTACTTCGAGGAGGAGGGACTGGACGTCAACATGTACACGCCGGTGGACCCGTCCACGGTGTTGCAGACGGTCGGCGCCGGCGAGGACGACTTCGGCATCAGCTACCAGCCGGACGTGCTGCTCGCCAGGGGCAAGGACGTACCGGTGGTGGCGGTGACGGCCATGGTGCAGCACCCGCTCAACTCGGTGATGGCCCTCGCCTCTTCGGGCATCGAGCGTCCCGGCGACCTCATCGGCAAGAAGGTGGGCTACCCCGGCATCCCCACCAACGAACCGCTGCTGGACACCATGCTCAAGGCGGACGGCGCGCGCGGCCTGGAGGACGTCGAACTGGTCAACGTCGGATTCAACCTCGGCCCCGCGCTCATCGGCGGGAGCGTTGACGCGGTGGTGGGCGCGTACTGGACCCACGAGAGCATTCTCATAGAGCTCGAGGGACACCCCGTCAACATCATGCGGATGGAGGAATGGGGCGTGCCCGACTACTACGAGCTTGTGATCGTGGCGAGCGAGGACACCATCGCGAACCGGCCGGACATCGTCGAGAAGTTCGTCAGGGCCGTGAGCCGCGGCTACCGGGACGCCGTCGCCGATCCCCAGGGTGGCGTGGACGTGCTGGTTGAGCTGGCCGGCGAGGAGGTGAACGAGGCGATAGAGCGCAAAGGAGCCGACCTGCTGGCTCCGCTGTGGCAGACCGACACCGCCGAGTTCGGCGAGCAGAAGGCCGGCAAGTGGGAGGCGTTCACCACCTGGATGCAGCAAAACGGCCTGCTCTCCGACAGCGTGCGGGCACAGGACGCCTACACCGACCGCTTCTCCGGCGAGTAGGACTGCCGCATCGTGTACAATCATCCCATAGTGCGTAGCGCCTGATTTGACCTGCCGAACGCTGACGCTCGAACGCATAGAATGAGCTTCGTGCGGTGTGGGGACAGTCGGTCAGGAAGGAAATTCACATGACAGACCTTCTACAACATGCGTTCAAAGTGGCGTCCGAGCTACCCGAAGAACAACAGGATATGCTCGCCCAGATCCTGCTGGATGAAATGGAGTCCGAACGCAAGTGGGACGAACTCTTCTCCCGTCCCGAATCAGAGGAACTGCTGAGCCAGATGGCCGAAGAGACGCTGGCGGATTACAAGGCGGGGCTGACTGAGCCACTAAAACTGGAAGACCTGTAAAGCTTGCGTTCGCGTGTACGGCGTAGCTTTTGGGACGCTTACAGACGCCTCCCCGAGCATGTACGGCAGCAAGCGCGCCAGTCATATAGACTCTTCGCGTCAAACCCTCATCACCGTAGCTTGAAATTCAAGAGAGTGGGTCGGCGGTACCCTGTGTACTCCGTGCGAGTGAGCAGAGGATATCGCGCACTCGGCTTGGTAATCCAGAACCAGGTTACGTGGTTTTGGATAGGTCCCCACCACGAATACGACAGGCTTCTCAGGCAACTCTAGCGGTACAGATTGGCAACAGGTGTTGAAGACATGTCGTTGACGCACGAACTACGGCTCAAGTATGATGACCTCTGGCAGAAGATGGTCTTTCACCCCTTCGTCGAAGAGATGGGCGCAGGCACCCTGCCAACGTCGAAGTTCCGCGCGTACTTCCTGCAAGACTACGTGTTCGTGAACGACCTCGCCACCCTGATCTCGCTCGGCATCGCCAAGGCGCCCACCATCGAGGCCGCGGGCGTGCTTCACCGCTTCCTGTCCGGCCTCGTAGCGCCGGAGGGCGCGCAGGAAAACGACCTCTTCGTGCGCGCCTTCCGCGAGCTGGGCGCCACGGAGGCCGAGTACTCCTCGGCAGCGGCCTCGCCGACCACCCAGGCGTTCGGCGACTTCCTGGTCAGGACCGGCTACGAGGGCGGCTTCGACGACATAGCGACCATCCTGTACGTGACCGAGGGCACCTACCTGGACTGGGGTACGCGGCTGCTGGAGCAGGGCGCGCGGCCCGCGAATCCCATCTACCGGGAGTGGATCGAGCTTCACGGCCCGGACGTGCTGGGCGGCCTGGTCGACTGGCTAGGCCGCCACGTCGACCGCGAGGGGGCCGAGCGGCGCAGGGCCAGGACCGAGCACATCTTCCTTACCGCGCTGCGGTACGAGTACCTCTTCTGGGAGGCGGCCTACCACGGCGAGACCTGGCCCGACAACCGGAGGTGAACACGCCATGAGCACCGTCTATCGCGCTATGACCATCGCCGGATCCGACTCCGGCGCCGGCGCCGGCATCCAGGCCGACCTCAAGACGTTCGCCGCCCACGGCGTCTACGGCGCCTCCGCGCTCACCGCCATCACCTCCCAGAACACCCGGGGCGTCACCGACGTGCTCGAGCTGCCCACCTCGCTCATCGAGTCCCAGATCGACGCCATTGTCTCCGACATAGGCGCCGACGTGGTAAAGACCGGGATGCTCTCCAGCTCCGCCGTGATCGAGATAGTCGCGGCCAAGGCCAGGCAGCACCGGATGGACGCCCTCGTGGTCGACCCGGTGATGGTGGCCAAGGGCGGCGACAAGCTGTTGCAGGACGACGCCGTGGACGCCCTCCGCTCGCTGCTGATTCCCATCGCGACGGTGCTGACGCCGAACGTGCCGGAGGCCGAAACCCTGCTCGGCGTGAAGATCGAGACCCTGGACGAGGCCAAGGAGGCGGCCCAGGCCCTGGTCGGCATGGGCGCCCGGGCGGCCGTCGTCAAGGGCGGCCACCTCAGCGGCCCGCCCACCGACATGCTGTACGACGGCGAGGAGTTCCGCGCCTTCACCTCCCCTCGCATCGAAACCACCAGCACCCACGGCACCGGCTGCACCTTCGCCTCCGCGATAGCCTCCAACCTGGCGAAGGGCCTGCCCCTCAGGCAGTCCGTCTCCCTCGCCAAGTCCTACGTCACCTCCGCCATCCGCCTCGCCCAGCCCATAGGCCGCGGCCACGGACCTCTCAACCACTTCTACATGCTGGAAGACACGCCAGGCTAAGCCTGCCCTTCCCAAAAGTCCCTTCCCCCTTCACGGGTGAAGATGCTACCCTTCCCAAAAGTCCCTTCCCCCTTCACGGGCGAAGGTGCTACTCTCGAAAGTCCCTTCCCCCTTCACGGGTGAAGATGCTACCCTTCCAAAGAGTCCCTTCCCCCTTGACGGGGGAAGGTTAGGATGGGGGTGATCGTCCCGTGGCCCTGTACCTGACCGAAAACGAAGTCTCCCGCCTC
Organism: Dehalococcoidia bacterium; assembly: GCA_965204815.1. Lineage (GTDB taxonomy): Bacteria > Chloroflexota > Dehalococcoidia > Lucifugimonadales > CATOSD01 > CATOSD01. The sequence continues at coordinate 882,549 of OZ242014.1, read as the reverse complement.
CTCGACATGGACACCGCCATCGACGCCGTGGAGGACGCCTTCCGCCACCAGGCCAACGGCCTCGCCACCAACAGCCCCCGCGAACGCCTGCGCCTGGCCGACGGCCACTTCAACCTGATGACCGCCGCCGCGCCCGGCCTGGGCGTGATGGGACTGAAGGCCTACGCGGGCGGCAGCTTCCACGTCCACCTGTCCAGCAGCGAGACCGGCGAGCTGCTCGCCATCATCGAGGCGGGCGCGCTCGGACGGCTGCGCACCGGAGCGGCCAGCGGCGTCGCGACAAGACTGCTCGCGCGCGAGGACTCCGCCACGCTGGGGCTGATTGGCACGGGCCGCCAGGCGCTGCCCCAGGCCGAGGCCGTGCTGCGCGTGCGCCCCATAGACCGCGTGGTCGTCTACAGCCGGGATCCCGAACGTCGCCGCGCCTTCGCCTCCGGCGCCGCCGACGCGCTCGGCGTCGACGTCGAGGCGGCCCGCAGCGCCGAGGAGTGCGTGGCCCAGGCCGACGTGCTCGCCGTCATCACCAACTCCGCCGAGCCGGTGGTGCGCGGCGAATGGCTGCGCCCCGGCGCGCACCTAAACGCCGCCGGCGCCAACAACTGGACGCGCCGCGAGCTGGACGACGAGGCGGTGCGCCGCGCGGACGCCATAGTGGTGGACGACCTCGCGCAGGCGCGCACCGAGTGCGCCGACCTGATGCACGCCGTCGAAACCGGCGCCGCCCGCTGGGAGCGGGTAAGTCCGCTGTCCGACGCGCTCGCCGGCCGCTCGCCGGGCCGCCGCACCCCGGACGACGTGACGCTCTTCGAGTCCCAGGGCGTCGCGCTAGAGGACATAGCCCTCGGCCTGCGCGCCTACCGCCTCGCGTCGGAAAGCGGCCTCGGCCGGCAGCTACCCTTCGCGTAGCCGCCGCCACCCCGCGCGGCACCGCAATGCCGAAATGACCACCGTGTCCAGAAGGTACATTCAGAAATCGAACGGCCCGGGCGTGTAATCCCGGGTACGGCAGGGCAACTCGAAGCCATCGTCGTCACTGCCCCTTGGGATTGCCAGCAGGTGCTCCACGAAGTTCGGCGCGCCGTCCTTCTCCGCGCGGCAAAGCCGCTTGTAGTCCTCCACCGCCAGTACAACAACAGCGGGCTTGCCCCTGCGCGTGACAGTCTGGGGCGCACCGTCCAATGCGGCATCAACCACGGCGCTGAAACGGTTCTTGGCGTCTTGCAGTGACCATTCGGCCATTTCTGCACCTCCTGGCTGGTGACACTGGATAGATTATTGCGCCAGCCAGCCGCGAGGTCAATCACCCAATCCCAGCCGCTTCAGGTTCGCCTCGGCCTGCGCGCCTACCGCCTCGCCGCGCAAACCGGCGCCGGCCGCCAGCTACCCTTCGCGTAGCGGCCGCCGCCACCCCGCGCGCTCACCACCACCCTGAACCTTCGCGTAACTCGGCCGGCGGATTCTACGGGGCAGCCGTGACGCTCACCACCACCGTGGCCGTCGCCGCGCCGCCCCTGCCGTCCGCGGCCCGCACCGTGAGCGTGTGCGACGCCGCGGTCTTCCGGCTCAGCGCTCCCGCCACCGTGATCGCGCCGTCGGACGCGCCTATGGCGAACTCGCCGCCCGCGTTGCCCGCCGTAATCGAGTACGATACCGCGTCCCCCGCGTCGGGGTCGACGGCCGACACCGTTCCCACCGGCGTGCTCGTCGCGGCGTTTTCGGGGACGCTGAAGGCGTAGGTGGACGTGGCGAACACCGGCGCCCGGTTGGCGCAGTCGGGCAGCCCCAGGTCCGCGAGGTCGTTGTTGGTCACGTCTGTCAGCCCGAGCGGAACACAGCCCGTGAGCGCGTTGCCCGAAAGGTACAGATACTCCAGGCTCAGACCGCCCAGCGCCGCCGGTATCTCTCCCGCCAGCGCGTTGCGCCTCAGAGACAACTCCTCCAACTCGGAGAGGTTTCCCAACACCGCGGGGATGCCTCCCGTCAGCCGGTTGCGGCCGAGAGACAGGATGCGCAGCTCGGAGAGACCGCCCAGCTCCGCCGGAACGCCCCCGGTCAGGTCGTTGTCGTCCAGGTACAGGTATTGCAGCGTGCTCAGCCCGCCGAGCCACGTGGGCACGGCGCCGGTCAACTGGTTGGACCCCAGGCTCAGGTAGCGTATGGCCGGGAGCGTGCTCAGCTCGTCGGGGACCCGGCCCGTCAGCCGGTTCTGCGCCAGGTCCAGGGTCACCAGCCTGGCGAGGCCGCCCAGGACCGGCGGAATGGGCCCCGTCAGCCGGTTCGCGCTCAGGCTCAGCTGGCGCAGCCTCTTCAGCACGCCCAACTCGACGGGTATCCCGCCGCTCAGCCGGTTGTACTCCAGGTCCAGCGACTCCAGCCCGGACAGGCCGCCCAGAGACGCCGGTATCTCCCCGCCCAGTGAGTTGTCGGAGAGGTCGAGGAGGGTCAGCGCGGACAGGCCGCCCAACTCGGCGGGGACGACTCCGTCCAGCCCCGCATCCTCCAGCCGCAGCCCCGTCACCCGGCGCGGCTCTCCCCCCACGCTCACGCCGCGCCAGGACGCCAGCGCCGTGTCCGCGCCCCAGTCGAGCGTCGCTGTCCCCGCCAGCTTCTCCCTGACTCCGTAGTAGAGCACCAGGCAGTCGGCGACGAGTGCGGGGTTGGCGTCCGGGTTCGACACGACCACCCCGTTCCCACACACCGAGGCCACCGTGATGGCGACGCTGGCGGTCGCCGCGTCGCCATCGGCGGCTACCGCCCGCACCGTGAGCGTGTGGGTCGCAGCGTGGCTGAGCAGAGGCTTCGCCACGCTTATCTCCCCCGTGGACGTGGCTATGGCGAAGACGCCCGCGTCGTTGCCCACCGTTATAGAGTACGACACCGCGCCGCCGTCGGGGTCAATGGCCGACACCACCCCCACCGACGTGCCCGTCGCCGCTTCCGCGCCCACGCTGAAGGCGTAGGTCGAGGTGCTGAAAGCCGGAGGCCGCTGAGGCGTGCACGTGCCCGTCGTCGCGGTCGCGGCGCCGGACCACGGGCCCACCCGCGTGTCGTACCTCGTCCCGTCTCCGTACGCGCCCACACGGAACTCGTAGTCCGTTTCGCACGACAGGCCGGAGACGGTGCGGGTCGTGCCCGTCACGCCCGCGTCCACGCTCGCCCAGGCCTCCTCCCCGCTCTCGCGGCGCTGGACGTGGTAGCCCGCCGCGCCGCTCACCGGCCCCCACGAAAGGTCGACCGCGTCCGCCCCCGACGCGGCGGCCGTCAGCAGCCGGGGCGGGTTGGCGAACGGCGGGGCCTCCCGGATGCGCACCATCAGCTTGTCCCCGTCCTCCCACGGCTGCGACGCCACCGACCAGGTGAACGTGTTGTTGCCAAGATTGACCGACGAGTTGGCGAGGTTCAGCGATGTCGACACCGTGCCGTCCAGCTCGATGAAGTCCAGGACACCTCTCAGTGCATCCCATGGCACGACCTTCACCTTCACCTTGCCGGCCTCCCAGGAGATGCTCTCGATGCTCGAGGTCGCGCCGTTTGAGTCGGTGAACGACGCAGGCTTCAGCACGCCGTTCGCGCCGTCCGCCCCCACGGCGTTGCCGACGGCCACCGGGTCGAAGAACGCCTCGTGCAGCACGCCCTCGGGAGCGGTGACTTGCACGAACACCTCTTGCCGCTTCTTCTCTTCTTCGGGCTCCCCGTCGCAGATGACATATCTCCCTGGCACATAGGTGTAGTAGAACTTGTACTCTCCCGCAGGCAGGGGGCGCGCCGCATCCGCCACTCCCGGCCATCGCACGCTGAACCACCGCGCGTCCCTGCCCATAATCTGAAGTTCGCTTCCATCAGCCGGGGCCGTCTCGCCGCTACCTCCGTGAGGATCCGTGAACGCCCGAGTCCCAACAGGAAGTCCCGAACCTATGGCATGGTCATGGCGGATGTAAAAGTAGTCGCCGGCCGTCCCCCCTTTCCGGTACCGGACTTCCCGCTCCCAACGGTACTTGTGATAGAGACATTCCCGGTAGGCCTCCGAGCCGCCCCCGGCAACGGCCTCACGCTCGATCTCCGCGATCTTCGCCTTCATCTCGGCCAACGTTATCGTCGGCACGCTCGCAGCCTGCCCCGACCCATCGGACGGAACCGTACCCGGCACGTCCAAGAGAAAGCGTTGCTCTCCGCTGCCAGTCGATGCCGCGGGCAGCCATTTCTGTTCATGAGGACTCTCTATGGTGTAGTGGTCTTTGAAATAATCACCGTAGTACTCGGCGTTGAGGACAGTGCCGAGCAAATAGCGATCCCTCTGCCGTAAGCCGTACCACAAGAAGATGATCGCTTCCCTTCTGTCCCAGCGCATGTCACGTTCCGCGAGAAGTACGGCGGCGGCCTCCGCGGCCCGCTCTGCGGTCTCGTGGTCAACTAGTTCATGTACCACAGCCACGAGCTCACCGCCCCCGCTCCCTTTCAGATACTCAAGAACCTCGAACCTGTGCTTCAGCACGGCAACATGCCTTAGGACGCCATCGTCGTAGATATTATACTCAAGTTCCGCCCCCGAGGAGACCGACCGCAGCCGCACCCTGGCTATCACGTCAGCCCCCGCGACCCGCTCCTCCAGCGAGGCTGGACCGAGGTAAAATAACATGGAGCCTAACTGTCCAACTTCCGCGGGCGGCACCGTTCTCGCGGCCGGACCCGTACCGGAGGAGGAGCCACCGCAGGAGACTGTCAAGGCCAGCGCGAACGCCAAGAGGAAAGTGGCGCCTGCGAGCGCACAGCAGCGTTTGATGTTTAAGCGGAATCGGTGCAGCATAGAGAGCCTCCGTGATTGTATCAGCGTGCTGATGGCTGCATCGGATGCGGCGTGTGGTTGCGATAGACCTCACGCAGATAGTCAAGGTCCTTGTCGGGGATAGACGTGTGCGCATCTTCTTCTCGCCGGTGCGGACCCATCAGATAGCCGCGATACCGCCTCTGGTCAAACCTATACAGGTCATGTAGTCCCGAGGCGTGGCCAAGTTCGTGCATAAAGACTTGCGGGAGATACGCGTACAGGGCGTTCATGCCTTTTACAGTCTCACGATGCAAGCCAGGATCACTTGTCCAAACGAAACGGAGAGGGTTCTTAAGCCCCCTGTATAAGAGAGGTACCGAAGCCGGTTCCTCAATAACTATTTCCAGGTTATTCATGTGGCCATCTGCATCGGCGGCGGGCCCGTCCGGGAACCTGACACAGGCCGAGAGGTCTCCACAACCCGACACGGAGGAGACGTTTATGATGACCGTCCTTCCATCGTCAAGCCGGTCCTTCCCACACTTCCCGCTCTCGCAAAATAACACGTTCGGCGACGACGACGCCACTTCTGAGTTCCATGCCTCTATGGCATGATCCAAGGCTTTGGGGATGACAATTCGAGGGTCGGGGAGCGGTGGGCCACCTGAAGTGGGCGCTGGCGCGGGGGTGCCGATCACGTACTGCACGGTGTGGTCCGCCTGATGCCCGATGAAAGGAAGGGGCAGCCGTGTCTTGAGAGTGTCCGACCACTTGGAGGCCTGCCCTCCTCTCAGGCTTCTCACCCTGTGCTCGTAGCTCTTATCGAACTCCAGACCTCCGATCAGGACGTTCGGGTCGGTAATGCTGACGTTTCCGTCAGAGGACCCGTTGAGCGTGAATCCATCGGATGGCAGCGTTTCCCAGGCATCGGGCACAATCGAAAACCTCGGCTTCTTTTGCTGCACTTCATATGTGACGCCAGCGTCAGGGACAGGGTTCCAGTAGAGGGCTAGTTTTGCATCGTTCCACTCAAGGTCTAGCTTGCCGGTGCTGCGAGGTCTGCTTGCGAGTCCAGTTGGCTTCTCCGGCCCCTCATCCTTCACTGTCGTCTCAGCCTCATTGGACGGTTCCGAAATGCCCTGGACACTATTGGCCCTGACTCTGTGCTTGAAGGTTGCACCAACCGCAAGTGGGCCGATGACGGCCTGCATCTTGCCGTCGGACAGATTGGTTATGGTCGCGGATACTCCGTCGTGGGGCAGCGCATGCCAGTCGTTGTCAAAGGGGATAATGTCAGGGAAGTGCTGCTCGACTATGTATGTCGCACTGGGATTTGAGACGACATCCCACGTGAGAGTGAGTTTTCCGTATTCGCCATCCTTGTATTCCCCAATCAAGTTCTGGGGCGGTGGCCGGATGTCCACAGTGAAGGGATCCGACAGCGACGAGCCGTGATTGTTGACGGCCTTCACCTTGAAGGAGTAGATGTGCTCGACGTCTGGATCAAGCCCCAACACCACGGCAGTTGTTTCTTCAAAGTCGATGCTGACTTCGGACGGCGAACTGAGCTCCGTATAGGTGCCGTCTTTCAGTTGAAGGACCCTGTAGCCATTTGTATTGCTGGTGCTGTTCCAGTCCAAAACGACCCAGCCGCGCTGCGATCCGGGTAAGCCCTGGTTGATCTTGGGCTTCGATGGTAAGGGTGGTGGTGGCGGGGGCGCCACGGTGACATAGAACGTAAGAGACACAGCGCCTCCGCCAGAGTGACTCGCCTTCCAGGTGTACTCTGTCCGGGCCATGGTAGCCGTAGGCGTGCCGGACACCCGGCGCGTGCTTGAATTGAGAGTTACGCCGGCTGGCAGATCGGGACTCAGCGTGTGGGACAGGTCACAGTCGCTGCCGGTTGCCAGGGGAAGTGTGAACGCCGCTATAGCAATGCCCTTCCTCCACGATTTGTCCGTGATGGACGCACTCCCGAATGTCGGGACGCACGGATCAGGGTCGCAATTATCGCCGCCGGTAGTCGTGGCACTTATCGAACTGGAGGGGCTGCTCCACTCCGCGGTGGCGTCGGAGCCGTTGCCGTACGCGCTCACCCTGAAGTCATAGGTGGTGCACTCGTCCAGCCCGGACACGGTGTACGCCAGAGCATTGATATTTGAGCTCTTGGTCTCCCAGGTCGAGCCGCTCCTCCTACTTTCCACCCTGTAGCGGCTGATGGATTGCAGGATGATGGACTTGGCGCTCTCGTTCCACCTCAACTTGACGCTGTTGTCTCTCACCTGGGTCGTCTTGAAATCAAACGGAGTCACGGGCGGAGGAAGAGGACGCGGCGGGTCGGGTGGCCTGGGTGTGGGAGTCGGTGTGGGCGTAGGCGTGGGTGTGGGCGTGGGAGTCGGCGTGGGCGTGGGCGTCGGGGGCATAGGCGGACAGTAAGCGCTCATGCTGGGGTCGTCGCAGTCGTAATGCTCATGGGCGTCCAGATGGGCGCGCGGCAATGACAGCCACATCATGAAGCCCACCGCGGCCACCACCGCGAGCCCGATTATGATGTTCAGCCGATGTTCACGCATAACCCACACACTCTACGCCGCCGCTCCCCATGCCTGCGGGAAGCGGCCCGCCGCTTGGGACAGGCCGCTTTGACGAAATCACAGGCTACTGTACCACATGGGTGACTAAACATTACTATCAGGCCGAATAACCATTCGGCGCGTGGTCGCATCTGGTCAGGTCGATGTCATGTAGCCCGGCAATTCGGCACAGGCCCCCACTATACGGCGATCACGCGCACCCCCGAAAATTCCGTCACTTTTCCGCGCCACCCGTTCCCATCCGTGCTCCATCCATTCTCAGCCACGTCCCACCAGTCCCCATTCGTGCGCAATTTCTTCCCACCATTCCTCCCTGTCCCCCCAATTTCGCCACCGCCCTTGAAATATCCGTACATCCGTGCTATTATCACCCACGGCAGGGGCGGATTTCAAACCCGCCCGCGGGACCGACCCGGGCCTTCCCAATGTCCCTTCCCCCTTGATGGGGGAAGGCTAGGATGGGGGTGACAGGTAGGGGCGTCCCTTGTGGGCGCCCCGCGGCAGCGAAGACACGGCCAGTCGGCCCCGTCCGCCCCCTGTCCTCTTCTGCCACGCGACGTGACGCTTTTGCCCAGAATTGCCCAGTCCGGCATTACGGAATCGAGCAGGATCAACGCCTCCCTCAGCTACGAACTCAACAGAATGCAACAGAAATGAGCAGATTTAGCCCTCCCGCAGTCCGATGAGTCCCTCCCGCACTCCGATGAGCCACTTCCCCCCTGTCATTCCGAGCGTAGCCGAGGAATCTAGAGTGCCTGTCCTGAGCCTGCCGAAGGGATGCGGGTGATAAACAGGCCGCCAAGCCCGCCTCGCCTACGTGCTATAATTGCGCCTGCAATTTCCCGGAGTCGAGGTAGCGGACTTGTCCACAGAAACCATCCAAGTATCGCCCGAACTCAAGCGAGGGCGAAACCAGTTGGCGACAACCGTCGTCGTCGGACACGCAATCAAGCACGTTTACAACTCAGCGCTGCAGTCCATACTCTTCCCCGAAATCAAGATAGGACTCGGCCTTAGCGGAACGCAGCTCGGCACCCTGGCCTTCTCGCGCCAGGCGACCAGTTGGGTCACCACGGTGTTCGCCGGCTTCCTCGGAGACAGGTTCGCCGACCGCGCCTCGCTCATGCTCGGCATATCGCTGCTGATGATGGGCGTGTCCTACTTCCTGCTCGGCATCGCGGACAGCCTGGTCTCCGAGAACCTCATCTTCATCGCCGTCCTCGCCATCATGCTGCTGGTCGGCGTCGGGCCGTCGCTCTACCACCCGCCAGCCATCGGCGCGCTCTCCCGCCGCTTCCCCGACCGACGCGGCTTCGCCATTTCGCTGCACGGCACCGGCGGCAGCGTGGGCGAGGTCGGCGGTCCGCTGCTTGCGGGCGTAGTCCTCCTCGGCTGGCTGGCCATGAGCTGGGACTCCGTGCTCGTCTACAGCCTCTTCCCCGCGCTCGTGTGCGCCGTCGCCATCTGGCTCTTCATGCGAAACGTGCCCGGCGGCGAGATGCAGGCCGTCGGCTCCGTGCGCGAGTACTTCTCGTCGCTGCTGTCGCTGCTCAAGCGCAAGGCGCTCTACGTGCTGGTCATCGTAACCGCGCTTCGCAGCGTGGGCCAGAGCTCGGTGATGATCTTTCTTCCCGTCTATCTCCGAGAAAACGTGGAGCAGGGAGGGTTGGGTTTCTCGACGACCAAGGTGGCCATCTACCTCTCTCTCGCCCAGGTCGTGGGCATCGTGGCCCAGCCGGTGATGGGCTACCTGGCCGACAAGTTCGGCTACAAGCCCGTCCTGGTGCCGTCGATGCTGATAATGAGCCTGCTGGCCATGGCGCTCGGATTCGCCGACCATGAGCCGTTCTTCTGGGAGATAAGCTGGCTTGTGGTAACGATCATGGTGATGGGCACCGTGCTGTACGCGCTGCACGCCATATTCATCGCGGCGGCCATAGAGGCCGCCGAGGGAGCGGTACAATCGACCGTGGTATCGCTCATCTACGGCGCCAGCTTCATCGGCACGCTCTCGCCCGTGATAGCCGGCCTGATATGGGACAACTACGGCGTCGAGGCGACGTTCGTGTACGGCGGCGCCCTCGTGCTGGTGGGCACGCTGGTGCTGGCAATCATGCTGAGGCTGCCCGGCAGAATCGGCGCCAGGGCGGCCGGCGCGTAGGATACGGGTAGGACAGGGGACGCGGGTGTACACCCAGGAGGTAACCAATGGAACAACATCACGTTACGCTGAGGGACGTGACCAGGGAGGACGTCTCCCGCATACGCACCTGGCTGGACGACGACGAAGTGGCGGAGAGTTGGTTCGGACGCTACTCCTACGGCGACCCGGCCCACCTGGGATACCACCCGACCGAGGTGCTGGAAGTCTCCGATGAGGAGTGGCAGCGAATCTTCGACGACCCCGAGCATCGCATCCTGTCCATCTACAGCGAGAACGACGAGCACATCGGCGAGATTCACCTCGCCATCGAGGAATCGCTGGGCGACGGGCAGATTTCGATCCTGATCGGACGCAAGGACATGTGGCACCACGGCTTCGGCACCACGGCCATGCGCGCCGCGCTGGAGAAGGCGTTCGACGACTACGGGCTGTACCGCGTCTGGGCGGACATCCCGGAGTACAACGCCGCCGCCCTCACGCTGTTCCGCCACCTCGGGTTCGTCCACGAGGGGACGCTGCGAAAGAGCCGCCCGCACGAGGGTTCGCGCTTCGACTCGGTGGTGATGGGGATGCTGGCGACCGAGTACGCCCGCCAGGGCTGAGCGCCGCCGGCCATCCGCACCGAATGATCGAACACTCACGGCGCGCCGCCGCGCCCCCACCGAACGAAGCGCCGAACGAAACGCCGGACGAAACCAAGGACGCGACGGCGCTGCGCGAGGGAGCGGAGCGGCTCGGCGTGCCGCTCACCCCGGAGCAGCTCGACGCCTTCCGGCGCTACCACCGCGAGCTGGAGCGCGGGAACCGCCGCGTCAATCTCACCTCCGTAGCCGACTGGGAACGAGCGCAGTCCGTTCACTACCTCGACTCGCTCAGCGTGCTGGCGGCCATCCCGCCCCCGCTGCTGCGATCGGGCCGCCTCGCCGACGTCGGCAGCGGCGCGGGCCTGCCGGGCATCGCCCTGCGGATAGCCGTCCAGTCCCTTCAAGTGACGCTCGTGGAGGCCACCGGCAAGAAGGCCGACTTCCTGCGCGGCCTGGGAGAGTCACTCGGCCTGGACGGAATCGAGGTGCTGGCCTGCCGCGCCGAGACGCTGGGCCGCGACCCGGCGGCGCGCGAGGCGTTCGACGTCGTGACCGCGCGCGGCGTCGCCAGGCTGAACACCCTCGCCGAGCTCACCCTGCCGCTCTGCCGGGTCGGGGGCGTGGTCGTCGCGTCCAAGGGAGCGGACGCCGAAGCCGAGGCCGCCGGGGCCGAGACCGCCGTCCGCACGCTCGGCGGCGCAATCCGCGAGGTCAGGTCGGTCGACGTGCCCGGACTGGACCGCCCCCGCGCCCTGGTCGTGCTGGACAAGGTGGCCCCCACACCGGACCGCTACCCCCGTCGGCCCGGCATGCCGGGCAAGCGCCCGCTGTGAGCCAACCGGAGCACCGCGGCGAAGAGGCCTGGCCTCGCCGGAACTCCGCGCCCGCCATGTCGCTGCGCCGGCGAGTCCTCTCGCTGCCGACGCTGCTGTCCTTCGCGGTGGCCGCGGCGTTCGTGTTCTTTCTGGCCACGCGCTTCGACCTGGACTGGGGCGCGACCCTGGAGAACCTGCGCTCAATGGACCCGCGACTGTACGCGCTGGCCCTGGCGCTGTACTACGTCAGCTTTGCGTTCCGGGGACTGCGCTGGCGGCTACTCGCAAAGAACGCGGGACTGGAAGACGGGCCGGACACGCGGCTGCCCTCGGCGGTCCGGTGCGCCACGCTCATCGTGGCCGGCTGGTTCGTCAACTCCATCGCCTGGCTCAGGCTCGGCGACGCCTACCGCGCCTACCTGTTCTCACAGGAGTCGCGAACCGGCTTCTCGTGGAGCCTTGGCACGGTGTTGGCCGAGCGCATGATGGACATTGCGACGGTGGCCGCGATAATCGCGGTGAGCGTGCTGGCGCTGGCGTTGACCGCCGACACGCCGGACGCGAGGAGCCTGGTGTTCAGGGCCGCCGCCATCGCCGCGCTGATGACCGTCGCGCTCGGCGCGCTCGCCCTCACCATGAAAGCGTTCGGCGCCCGGCTGGCTCGGCTGCTGCCCCAGCGGCTCGAGGCGGCCTTCCTGAGCTTCCGCAGCGGCGCGTTCGGCAGCTTCAAGCAACTGCCCACGCTGTTCGCCCTCGGACTGCTGGGCTGGCTCATGGAAATCGCGCGGCTCGGCTTCGTCGTGCAGGCGCTCGGCGCGGAGATCGGGCTGCCCATGCTGGCCATCGTGGCCCTGGCCCACGCGCTGCTGAGCACCGTGCCGACGCCGGGCGGCGTGGGGGCCGTCGAGCCGGGCGTGACCGGGCTGCTCGCGCTGAGCCTGGCCCGCCACGAGGCCGTGTCCATCGCGCTCGTGGACCGCTCGATCACCTATCTCAGCGTCCTGGTCGTCGGCGGGCTGGTCCTGGTGGTGAGGCAACTGGCGAGCGCCAGGGGGAGGTCCGCGCCGGATTCGCCGGGAACGGCGTAGATTCGACACGGCGAGCCTTCGAGGTCCGCGCCCCAAAAACGCTTGACTTGTAGCGGACTTGCGAGTACACTCCGCGCCAAGCGAGGAAAATCTGCGGGAGGTACACCTATGCCTAAAGAAGTTCACCACGTTGTAACTCGCCCCGGTCGGAGGCACGGCGACCCGGAGGTTGACATTCCCGTTGCAGAAGACCTCGCTACCGTACCGGGCGCGCCGGTGCGGCAGGAGGACGTTTCCTTCTACACGAGGGTATACCCCCTGGAGACCCAGAACATCGAAAAGGCCGCGGACCGAGACTGGGTCTGGACGGTCTACACTCCCGACGTGCTCGAGTACCGCGAGCGCCACGACGAGCTGAACCAGCCGCTGGTCGACGCCGCGCTGGTCAGCGGCGACATCGAGCCGACCGGCGAGGCCGAAACCGGCACTGACATGACCGACGCCATCCGGCTGAAGGCCAGGGAGCTTGGCTTCAACGAGGTCGGCTTCACCCGGTTCGACCACCACTACGCCTACAGCAGCAAGAAGACCTGGGTGAAGTACGAGCACGCGATCTGCGTCGCGCTCGAGCAGGATTACCTGCAGACCCAGACGCTTCCGAGCCTGGAGGCCGAGTACGCCCACTTCGGCACATACGAGATCGAGGGCGCGCTGGCGCTCGACCTCGCGGACCACATCCGCACGCTGGGCTACCACGCCCAGGTGCACAGCCCGAACGACAACAGCGGCGCGTATATTCCCATGTTCATCAACGCCGGACTGGGCCAGTTGGGCGCCAACGGACAGCTCCTTTCGCCCCACTTCGGCTCCAGGGCCAGGCTCGCGATCATCACGACCGACGCGCCGGTGACCTACGACCAGCCCGTCGACTACGGCATCAACCAGTTCTGCAAGATCTGCCAGGTGTGCGTGAACCGCTGCCCCGGCAGGGCGCTGCTCAAGGACAGGGTCTGGTGGCGGGGCGCCGAGAAGTTCAAGGTCATCTACGAGCGCTGCCGCCCGGTGATGGCACGCTACGAGGGCTGCGCCGTCTGCATCAAGGTCTGCCCGGTTCAGCGCTACGGCATGAAGCCCGTGATGGAGCACTACGTCGAGACCGGCGAGGTGCTCGGCAAGGGCACCCACAACCTCGAGGGCTACACCATCAGGGACAAGGGCTACTTCGGCCCCGGCGAGCTGCCCAGGTTCAACCGCCAGTTCTTCGAAATCCCGCACGGCAGGCGCGAGGAGTGGCTGTTCGAGCAGTTCAAGGACAAGCTCTCCGAAGAGGGCGTCCCGGCCTACGAGGAGCTCGTCGGCTTCGCCACCGATCTGAAGAAGATCCTGGACGAGGGCGACAGCACCCGCGGAGACGAATAACCGAAAGCGCGGCAAGAGGCGCGGGCGGCCTCACTAGGTCCGTCCGCGTCGCCGGCCCGTTGAAAACCCAAACAGGGGCCAGCCGCGCGCTGGCCCTTATACGTGAGGCTGCCTACATGTTCAGAAAAGACGACCTTGACGCGGCGTTCGGCGAGCTCGAGAGCGAGTGGGGCGAATCGGCCGAGTTCGAGCAATTGTCCCGCCAACTCCATCTCGGAATTGCCTACTCCGACGCGGGCAAGTCCCTGGGCGACGAGTTCGATTCCAGGGTTGTCGCGCTGATCGAGAAGCACAAGCCGGAATAGACTAGAAGGCGACCTGAGATGACACCCGAGTTTTGGGCCATCATTGCGGTAGGCGTCTCGTTGGGTGCTCTTAACGTGGCCACCCTTCAGATGATCAACAAGCGCATTGATGACACCAACAAGCGCATCGACGACACCAACAAGCGCATCGACGGGCTTACGTCCGAACTCAGGGAGCTGACGGCGCGCGTGACGGAACTTGAGAAGGCCCAGGCGCGATTGGCAGGCGTGCTCGACGGTCTGCGCGAGGCGCTGTTCGCTCGATCCCGCGAGGGCGCCGGCTCCTCTTCCGGATAACACATTTCCCACGGGAGAACTCACCATGACTACGAGCACCGCAGCATCGCTCAAGCGAAACAGCCACGTGGTGAGCCAGGGTCCGGATCGCGCCGCGGCCCGCGCCATGCTGCGCGCCGTGGGCCTCAGCGACGACGACATGGACAAGCCGTTCGTCGCCGTCGCCAACCTCGCCAGCGACGTAACGCCCTGCAACGTGCACCTGGACAGGCTGGCGCAGAAGGCCAAGCAGGGCGTGTGGGACGGAGGTTCCGTGCCCTTCCTGTTCGGCACCATTACCATCAGCGACGGCATCTCCATGGGCACCGAGGGCATGAAGGCGTCGCTGGTGAGCCGCGAAGTCATAGCCGACTCCATAGAGACTGTAACCTTCGGTGAGAGCATGGACGGCCTCATCGTCGTCGCCGCGTGCGACAAGAACATGCCCGGCGCGATGATGGCCATGGCGCGGCTCAACGTCCCGTCGCTGTTCGTCTACGGCGGCGCGATTCTGCCGGGCAACTACATGGGCCGCGACATAAACATCCAGGACATGTTCGAGGCCGTGGGCGCCTACTCCCAGGGAAAGCTCACCCTGGACGAGCTGTACGGCATGGAGCGCGTGGCCTGCCCGGGCGAAGGCGCGTGCTCAGGCATGTTCACCGCCAACACCATGTCCTCGGCCATAGAGGCGATGGGAATGTCCCTGCCCGGCGCGGCGTCCATCCCGGCGGTGGACCCCCGCAACGAGGACATGGCCCACAGGGCGGGCGCGGTGCTCTACGACATGCTTGAGAAGGACATCAAGCCGCGCGACATCATGACCCGCGAGGCGTTCGAGAACGCCATAACCGTGGTGCTCGCGATGGGCGGCTCCACCAACGCCGTGCTCCACCTTCTCGCCATAGCTCGCGAGGCCGGCGTGGACCTCCACATCGACGACTTCGACCGGCTCAGCCGCAGCACGCCCTATCTGACCGACCTGCGGCCCGGGGGGCGCTTCGTAATGTCCGACATGGACAAGTCCGGCGGGCTGCCGGTGCTGATGAACGAGCTGCTCAGGGCCGGACACCTGCATCCGGACGTGCTGACCATCACCGGCAAGACCCTCGCCGAAAACCTGGCCGAGTTCGACACCATGCCGGACAGCCGCGTAATCTACCCCGTCTCAGAGGCGCGCAGCCCCACCGGGGGCCTGGTGATACTCAAGGGCAACCTCGCCACCGAAGGCGCGGTGATGAAGGTGTCCGGCACCAGCCACTTGAGCCACGACGGACCGGCGCGCGTGTTCGACGGCGAGCGCGCCGCGTTCAACGCCGTGACATCCGGCGAGATCAAGGACGGCGACGTGGTCATTATCCGCTACGAAGGGCCCAAGGGCGGGCCGGGTATGCAGGAGATGCTGGCCGTCACCGGGGCCATCATGGGCGCGGGCCTGGGTGAAGACACGCTGCTAATCACCGACGGGCGCTTTTCGGGCGCGACGCGCGGACCGATGATAGGCCACGTGGCGCCCGAGGCCGCCGTGGGCGGCGTGATAGCGCTCGTCGAGGACGGCGACCGCATCGTGATGGACGTGGAAACCCGCGAGCTTAGCGTGCGTGTGCCGGAAGAGGAGCTTGCGCGCCGCCGCAACCGCTGGACGCCGCCGCCGTCCAGCTACACCACGGGCGTAATGGCCAAGTACGCCAAGCTGGTGTCGAGCGCGTCCGAGGGCGCCGTCACAGGCTAGGGACGGTTCGTGGCTCCGTGTCCCTTCCCCCTCGATGGAGGAAGAGCCTGCCCTGAACCTGTCGAACGGGTCAGGATGGGGGTGACTCACTCAGCACCCCTACGGCAACTCCGCAATCGACCACACAGCGAAGCGCTCGAACTGCGTCGACACGCCGTTGACGGCGTGGCCTGTGAAGAATGAACCGACCGCTCGGACGCCCCCAGCTTCCATCAGGTTACTTAGGTCAAGGTCAACCAAATATGTGTTGTTGATGAACAGGTAGCCGCGTTCGCCAAGCATTACTACCATCAATAAGTTTGCGTTGCCGCGGGACGTTGTGATTGTGTCGTCCCATTCGCCCGCCAAGTCTTCCCAACCGTCCTCCGTCGAGACCTTGTGTTCCCAATATCCCTGGCCGGCCATGATGACCGCGTGTACTCCGTCGTCGGATCTTCTAAAGAGAAATCCGCTGCTCCACTCACGCTCAGGCACGAAGAATGGGTTGAAGAAGCGCGCCTCGATTATGCCGTCCGCCACCCAAACCCTAACCGGGTGTACGTCAACGAAGCCATCGTCAGCGTCGTGCTCAATTGAGCCGTCCTCCGGTCCGTGCTCCAATTCAATCGGACGAACGCTGAAATCCTTGTAGACGGTGGTCTTGCCAGGATACTGATGGTTTCTGAACCAATGATCAATCAGGCTGACGGATCCAGTGCCGCTAATCTCCTTCAAGTCCAACTCCACTTCAAAGGCTCCGTTGATGAAGAGCCAGCCCCTGTCGTCTAGTGTTATAACGCGCACGTGATTTTCCGCATTGCGGCCCGTTCTGATGTTTGATGAGAATCCGTTCTGAACGTCTATGGGGTCGTATGGCGGCACGTTGTTCCGACGCTTCAGGTGCCAATTGCCGTGGCTGGATATGACGAGAATGTAGTAACGCTGCTCCACCGTACGAAACAGAAAGCCGTGGCTCCAGCTTCTCCCTTCCGCCGAATGCGTGTCAATGAACGTCGCCTCTATCAACGCGTTGGTCAAGCTGACGTTTGCCCGTCGGTGAACAAGGAGGTTATCATCGCGGTGCTCCAACTCGCCGCTCACCGGGCCGAACCCGCTCCCGGCAGCAGGGGTGGGCGTGACCCGAATGACGGCCGTCGGCGTTGCCCCGGCCACCGGCGTGGACGGCGGGGACGGGTTAGCCTTCATCGTCGCTAGCCGCGCCTCCAGCACGTTGGCGGACACCGCGAAGCCGATGCCTTGAGCCTCATAGTCGCGCCCCTCTATATTGCGGCGCGTAAAGGTGTTCATGCCCACCGCTTCGCCTTTGTCGTTCAGCAGCGGCCCGCCGCTGTTGCCCGGGTTGATGGCGGCGTCCGTCTGCACGTACTCTACGCCGTTATACGACCTGATGGCGGATACGATGCCCCGTGTTATTGTCATGCTTTCGCCCAGACTGAGCGGAAAGCCCAACGCGATTACGTCCTCGCCTTCCCTCACTTCGCCCGCCAAAGTCAAAGGCGTCAGTTTACGGTTCGTGCTTACCTTCAGCAGCGCGATGTCGCGGGCCGCGTCAGCAGACACCACATGCCCCCACAGTCGCACGCCGTCGTGGAACACGACCGACACGCGCGTTTCTCCTTCGACGACATGCTCGTTGGTGAGTATGTGGCCGTCGGCATCGATTACGAAGCCGGTACCCCCGCCGTCAGAGCTTACTATTCGCACGACGCTCGGCCTGACCCTGTCCACCACGTCGGCGACCGAGAGGCTGGTGACCTGCGTGGGAGTAGCAACTGGGGTGTCGGTGGGCGTGGGAATGAGCGTGGCGGCAGGAATAGGCGTGGGAGTGGGCGTGGGGATGGGCGTGGGGATGGGCGTGGGAGTGTAAGTAGGGGTAACTGTGGGCGTGGGAATGGGCGTAGGCCGAGGCGTAGGCGGGGGCCTGCGTGTGGGCGTGGGGGTCGGCGTTGGTGTGTGAGTAGCTGTCGGCGTGGATGTGACGGTTGGCGTCCAGGTAGGCGCGTGGGTGGGCGTTGGGGAGGGTCGCATGGCGACGACGGTCGCCTGCACGCCCGCGGCCACGGTTGCCTCGATGTCCGGCTTGGACGTCGGCGTCGCGGTCGGCATCGCCATGGCAACGGCCGCCTCCACCGTCGCGCCGATGTCCGGCGTCGGCTGGGGGGCAGGCGACCCACCGCAGCCGACCAGCCACAGCGCCGCGACGACCACGCACGCGGTGAGGAGTGGCGGGAGGCGCCGAATCCCCTCCGTTTCTCGGGCCGGAAACTCTGTGCGGCCAGTGCTCGCCGCACTCAGACCCATATGAAGCAACATACTGATATTTTAGCCGCAACTCTTGCCAAAGAGAAACGAGCTGGACCGTGAAACGTAGGTACTTCTCGTGCCGGAATCTGTATCAGCTTAGTCAGCGCCCCACAAGGAGGAGCGGCCCTTGTGGGCGGCCCGGGTAGGGCCATTGACACGCCAGTACATCCGTGCTAACATACACTTCATCACAAACAACCGACCGCCGGTCACCGGCCACCAACGTAACAACCGTGACAACAATCTGTCAGATAAATTCCCGTCCAACCCAAATCCGTTCCATCCGTAACCAGGAACGCCGACCCCCCAGCTACGAAATCCGAGGAGATAAAACAAAAGAAACGAAACGGGACACTATTTTCTAGCTTGTTTGTCCCACCCGGCAGTTTGGCCACTGCCACCGCCCGGATGCTACTCCGCTTGGTAGCCCGTCACCCGTCCATCCCTATCGTCCCTTCCCCCTCGCAGGAGGAAGGTTAGGATGGGGGTGACGTCAGCGAAAAGCCGTCCGGGACCCGTACCGCGCACGCCACCAGGCCGGCGCGGAGTTCCGGTCCCGGTTCCGCATCACCTTGCCGACGGCGTCCCCGGCCCAATCACGCGGCAGCAGGTCGAGAGGTGCTGCACGGTCTGTCCTCGTGGCCACCGCGCGAGCCAGTCCCGGCCCTGCCGCGCCGCCAACCCGTACTCGCTAACCGCGAGCCTTTAACAACCTAACAGGTATGCCATCTGAGTCGAAGCCGTTCTCACACTCGACCTTTGGACTCCCGCTTTCTCGGGCGTAACGAATCTCTGCCAGCGTCGAGTTGAAGGGCCGCGCACCGACTAGGCTGATACATGCTCCTCGCGCCGGCCGCTGCTGGCGGGAACACCGACTTTGTGATACATTGCACACATGGCCGAGTTGACCGCAACCGCCCCAGGCAAGCGCATCCGTGCGTGGTCTCCCGCGCGCGACGGTCTGCTGGTGCTGAGCGCGCTGCTCATGGCGCTCAGCCTGTACATGATCTTCATGTGGGCGCCGACTGAGCAGAACCTGGGCGTGTCCCAGCGCATCTTCTACTTCCACGTGCCGCTGGGCTGGCTGGGCATGGTCTCCATTGTCATCGTGGCGTTCGCCAGCGTGATGCACCTGGTCACGGGGCGGGAGCGCTGGGATAGCCTGGCGCACTCCACCGCCGAGGTTGGGCTGATCGCCGCCACGCTCATCATCGTAACCGGCAGCATCTGGGCGAAGCCCGTCTGGGGCGTCTGGTGGACCTGGGACGCCAAGCTGACCACCACGCTCATACTCTGGTTCATCTACGTCGGCTATCTGATGGTCAAGGCGTATGCGCCCGCCGGATCGCAGGGCCGGCGGTTCGCGTCGGTGGTGGCGCTGATAGGCGCTATCGACGCGCCGATCATCTACTTCGCCACGCTGTGGTGGCGAACGGCCCATCCCGAGCTGAACATCGGACCGCTGGCGGAGTCCGGCGGCCTCGACTCCAGAATGGCGCTGACCTTCCTGGTTTCGCTGGTCGCGTTCACGGTGTTGTACGTTTTCCTGCTGATAGAGAGGTACTCGCTGAAGCAGTCGGCTAATGACCTTGACGAGCTACACAGGCGCGCCGCTTAGCCGGCGCTTGGGGCTCGCGCTGCTCGCGGCGGCGCTGCTGGTCGCGTTGCTGACGCCCGGCGCGCCGGCCCGCGCGTTTGATACGGAGCCGCTCCCGGCTCCCGCGGCCCATGCCGCCCAGGAGACCGGCGCGGAGCCGGAAGCTAACCTGCCGTACCTGTTCGCCGTGTTCATCATCACCTGGCTGGCCTTCTTTGGGTACGTGTTCTACATGTCGAGGCGGCAGCGGGAGATGCAGCGGGAGATCGACGAACTGAAACGCGCCATCTCGGAGAGAGATTCGCGAGGCGGCGCGATGGAAACGAGGAGCCGAAGTGAGCCAGGAGCTTAGTCCGGCCATGAATGCGCAGAGCGCAAGCGCGCCCGCCGAGGGTCTCGCCGGCCGGTGGAGGCTGCTGGTCGGGTTGGCAGTGCTGGCGGCGGCGCTGGGCTATTTCGCGTTCCTGGCCTTCCAGAGCGCCACGGTGTACTTCTACACCGTGAGCGAGATGGGCGACCAGCAGGCCACTCCCGAAGGCAGGACGGTGCGGGTCGGGGGCAAGCTGGTGCCGGAGTCTTTCCACCGCGCGGACGGCTCCACGGTCGCCAACTTCGCCCTCACCGACGGCACGGAGACGCTGGCCGCGATCCACGACGGCATACTGCCGGACCTGTTCTTCAACGAGCACTCCGAGATCATACTGGAGGGCGCGCACGTGCCCGGAGAGCCCTTCGTGAGCGAGCGGGTGATCGTGAAGTGCCCGTCCAAGTACGCGGCCATGGAGGAGGAGTCCGGCTAGCGCGCCGACCTCGTCCCGGCGCTAGCCCTCCAGCCACACCAGGCGCCAGTGGGCGTACTCCGACGCGGCGAAGTTGGGGTGGAAGCCGCGCACCCCGGGCGACCAGGTCCACAGCGAGACGCCTGCCGCCGGCATGTAGCGGTAGGCCCCCTGCAGCGCCCTCAACTGTATGTCCCTCACCAGGTCGCGGCGCTCCGCTTCGTCGAACGCCTGGGCTTGCGCCTCGATGAGCGCGTCGAGCGTGTCGTCGCGGTGTCCGGTGGTATTCCAGCGGCCCTGGCTGTGCAGCAGCGTCAGCAGGTATGCGTTGGGCGTCACCATCGGGGCGATCGGCCCCACGAACATCTGGTAGTCGCCGCCCAGCCACACCCGCTCGGCGAACACCCGGCGGTTCACCTCTTCCAGGGATACTTCGAACCCGACGGCCTCCAGTTCGGCGGCCACCAGCCGGGCGTGGCTGTCGTAGCGCTCGCCGAAGTCGCCCAAGGTCAGCCGGGCCGTTCTGGGCGCGTCACCGGGCAGCGGCGCGAACCTGTCGCGGGCCGCGTCCGGGTCCGCGAAGAACGACCGCATCACGTCGTCTTCGAGCAGCCAGTCCGGACGCGCCAGGGGCACCCCGAGCGACACGAACGTGGCGCCAAGCCACACCTCTTCTGCGGCTCGCCACGGGTCCATGGCCAGGAAGGCGGCGGCCCGCGCGCGGGGGTCGTCGAAGGGCGCCGCCCTCGTGTTCAGCGCTATCTCCAGACCCGCGCCGGAGTCCACGCTGCGCAGCAGGGGCGCATCCGGCTGCCGCTCGCGCAGAGCCGGCCAATCGGCCGCATCCACCTGGTGAACGTCGATGCGGCCCACGCCGAAGGCGGCGTTGCGAGTAGCCTCGTCCTCGATAACGTGCATCCTGATGCCGTCCAGCAGGGGAAGGCCGGCCTCGAAGTAGAAAGGGTTGCGCTCGAAGACGTAGCCCTCTGCCAGTCCGCTGCCGGCGAGAAGCCACGGCCCGGAGCCAACTGCCGGTCCCGCCTTGAGGTCACCGCCGACCTCCACCGCCTCCGGCGCCACGACCTTGGTGTGTCCGTCCGCCAGCCCGACCAGGAAGTCGGCGTCGCCGTAGGCGAGTGAGACCCTGAGTTCGTCCGGGGCGGGCGCTTCGACGCTGTCGACCATCGCCAGCAGACCGGCGTTGGGCCAGCCCGGCTGGCGCTGGCGGTCGTAGCTGTACGCCACGTCTTCGGCGGTGAGTAGTCTCCCATTCACAGGCGCCGCGTCCTGCCAGCGCACGTCTCGCCGCATGGTGAATACCAGCGTGGCGGGGTCTTCCATGCGCCAGGACTCGCACAGCTCGCACTCGACGGCGAGCGTTGGCAGCTCGACGTCCGGCCCGGCCCGCAGCCGTAGCAGCCGGCTGTAGACGATGCCCGGCCCCCAGGTCGAGAGGGCGGGCGAGACCTCCTGGTGCACGTCCAGGTGGGGCGCGGCGTGCCTCACGGCGAGGTTGAGCACGCCGCCGCTCGCTTCCGGAACCGGCGTCTGCACGGGCGCGGCTGTCGGCGGGGGCGGCGCGGCCGTCGCGGCGGGGGCGGGGTGCGACGTGGCGGTGACCGCGGCCAGCGACGGGCCTTCGTCCGGGCGCGCGGTTGGAGAAGACGTGGGTACCGGGATGGCCGTCGGCGTCGGAGGCGGAGCCGTCGCGGTGGGAGCCGGAGTGGGCGCGGCGGCGGTCGGCGCAGCTTCCTGGTCGTCCGAGCACGCGAGGGCTATCGCGCAGAGCAGCGCAAGGGTGGAGAGCGGCAAGGCGCGGAGGGCGCGCCTGGCAAGGCTAGGCGTGGGTCTCATTACCGGCCCTCGCGCTCTCCGCGCTCTTGAAGAGCGTTCGGCGCACGGTCCGGATGGAGCCAAGGCCCTCCCGGGGCAGGAACACCGCCGCGATTACAGTGGATGGCAGGAAGAACACCGCGTGGGTAATCACGGCGAACCCGAACGCGGCGGCCTCGTTGTCCTCGTTCACCAAGCCCAGAACGCGCAGGACGCCGACGACGGCGAACTCGAAGGTGCCTATGGCGCTGGGCGCGCCCGGCACGCTGGTGGCGAAGAAGATGGAGCCGAGTATGACGAGCGTCGCGACGATGGGCGAAATCTGCACGTCGACCGCCTGGGCCACCAGCCAGGCCGTAATCCCCACCAGGATCCAGTACAAGAGGGTGAGCGCCGAAGCCGACGCCAGCCGCCCGGGGCTTCTGCCCAGGTCCTTGAGGGCCTGCGACAGGCTCGCGAGCATTTCCGCCAGGAAGGGCAGCCGCTTGAGGACGACCGCCGCGCCGCTGCCGCCCCAGGCCACCACGGGCACCACCACGACGGCCACCACCGAGATTATCAGCAGGCCGACGATGACGGGCGTGAACACTTCCATTTCCGACCCTCCGAAAAAGAAGGCCAGTCCGAAGAAGGCCGCCGCCAGGATGCTGGCGCTTGCCACGAGGTCGAGCACGCGCTCCATGCCGAGCGTGGCCACGGCGGTGGAGACTCGGACGCCGTCCCGCAACGAGAGCACCGTCAGTTGCGCCAACTCGCTGGCGATGCGCACCGGAACCAGGTTGTTCAGCCCGATGCCCTCGTTCTGGACGATGAACAGTCGCATCGTCGAGACGCGCTTTTCGGTGAAGAGCATCTGCCAGCGGACCGCCCTCAGAGCGCTCGCCGCGAGGAATACGACGAACGCGAGCGCGACCAGGGGCACGGATACGCCCTGGAACGAGTCGACGACGTCCCCCCATTCCAGGCCGCGTATGACCAGCCAGCCCAGAACCAGGCTGGCCGCGATGCCCAGCGCCGAGGTGCCGAAGCTTTGCAGCGCACGTTTCATACAGGGTAGACCACTGAGTCAATACGCGGAACGGTCCGCTTAAGGGGGCAACACACGGCACTGTAGTATAATTCAGTTAGACCCGCCGCCGCCAGCAGCGGGGCGGTGTCATCGAACCGGAACGGCGCCGGCACTTCAGCGCCCGAGGAGTCCAGGGGTGGGAATGAAAGGAAGCTCGCCATGCTGATAGACAGCCACGCACACCTGGACTCCTACTCAGACGCCGAGGTCGGAGAGATCCTGGAGCGCGGGCGGAACGTGGGAGTCGGGTTTGTCGTCTCGGCCGGCACGACGCTGGAGACATCCGAGCGGTCCATCGAGCTTTCGAAGAGCTTTGACGATTTCTTCTCCGGTGTAGGGATCCACCCCATGAACGTGACGGGGCCGGTGGACGAGTACACCTACGAGCGGCTGCGCACTATGGCGCTTTCGAGCGACAAGGTGGTGGTGATAAGCGAGATCGGCCTCGACTTCATGGAGGGCGCGCCGGACAGGGCCATCCAGTACCAGGCGTTCCGGGAGCAGGTCAGGTTGGCGCGCGAGCTGCGGCTGCCAGTGGTATTCCACAGCCGGGAGGCGCACGACGAGGTGTTCCGAGTGCTGAGAGAGGAGCGCGCATACGAGGTCGGCGGCGTGATGCACTACTTCCAGGACGACGAGGCGACCGCTGGCAAGGCGATCGAGCTGGGCTTCTACGTGTCGCTGGCGAGGCCGCTGCTTCGGCTGCCGCACCTGCAGCGGGCGGCGGCGAACCTGTCGCTGGACAACATCGTGCTGGAGACGGACGCGGCCCCCCAGCCGTTCAAGGCGAAGCGGGAGAACTGGACCGAGCCACGCCATCTGCGGGTGATCGCCGACAGGCTCGCCGCGCTGCAGGGCCGCGAACCAGCGGAGGTGGAGGAGGCGACCAGCGCCAACATGCGGGCGCTGCTGGGCCAGGGCTGGGATACGGTGGCGCGGCACGTGACTGCTGCCGAATCCATCGGATGATGGTTATCGCCGATTAAGTTGTTAAAGGTTCTTGGGTGGAGCGTCACCCCCATCCTAGCCTTCCCCCTGCGAGGGGGAAGGGACTTGCGGTAGTGGCGGCGCGGCAGGGCCGGGACTGGCTCGCGCGGTGGCCACGAGGACAGACCGCGCAGCACCTCTCGACCTGCTGCCGCGTGATTGGGCCGGGGACGCCGTCGGCAAGGTGATGCGGAACCGAGACCGGAACTCCGCGCCGGCCTAGTGGCGTGCGCGGTACGGGTCCCGGACGGCTTTTCGCCTTGGTCATCCGTCCGGGATGGACGGGTGACGGGCTACCAAGCGGAGTAGCATCCGGGCAGAGGCAGTGGCCAAACTGCCGGGTGGGACAAACAAGCTAGAAAAAAGTGTCCCGTTTCGTTTCTTCTGTTTTATCTCCTCTGATTTCGTAGCTGGGCATTCGGCATTTCAGGCTGCGGATGGAACGTTTTTCGGTTGGACGGGAATTTATCTGACGGATTGTTGTCACGGTTGTTACGTTGGTGGCCGGTGATCTCGGTGGCCGGTCATTTGTGATGAGGGAAGCGTAGCACGGATGTGCTGGGGTGTCAATGGCCCTACCCCAGAGTCTTTCGGCTATTGCCAATTGCTGACGATTTCTCGCCATATCCACTTGTTCAGACCAAAGCTGCAAGTTTGGGAGCGGATGCCGTTACGGTGTGAAACCGATAACCGAAAGACCCTGGCCCTACCCCGCGATGCCTTGACACCCCATTGGGGCTTGAGTACGCTTGAGGTGCCACTTCCTCGTGGGCTCGTAGCTCAGCGGTAGAGCGGTCGGCTCATAACCGATTGGTCGTAGGTTCGATCCCTGCCGAGCCCACCAAGCGCCTGGACGGGCCAGACTGCGCCCGCGTCCCTACCAGGACAGTCTGGTCAATCGAGGTTACGTCTGCATTATCTGGATCAGGTTGCCGCAGGTGTCGTCAAAGACCGCGACAGTGACGTTGGCCAATTCTGTTGGCTCCATCGTAAAGGCTACGCCCAGTGACTTCAGTTTCTCATGCTCCGCACGGATGTCCGTAACGCTAAAGGACGCCGCTGGGATGCCCTGGTCAAATAGCCCTTTCTGATATGTCTGTGCTACCGGGTTTTCATTTGGCTCGAGCAGAAGCTCGGTCCCATCTGGGTCATCGGGCGAGACGACGGTAAGCCACTTGAATTCCCCCACGGGGACGTCATGCTTCTTCAAAAAGCCGAGGGTCTCCGTGTAGAACCTCAGAGCTTCGTCCTGGTCACTTACGAAAACGCCGGTGAGTGTAATGCGCATATTCGGTAACCGTCCCATATGTGGTGGGGAAGTTTGGGAGGAGTTGGGGGAGGGAACGTGGGCTGGGCGGCGTGGGTTTGGAAGGGACTTCGATCTAGGCGGCAACCAGTTCACCGAGATTGAGGCCGTCCTGACCGCTCCATACCCACTGTGTTAGTCCCAACCCGTTCATCATTCCCGATTCGCTCTTGTACCCTCTTATCGTCTTGTACCTTATCTTGCTCCTGCCTATCGCCCGCTCAGTACAGTTGTTGGTCTGTGGCATCCCCCTCACTCGTTGGTGACATGTCAGAGAGCGCCACTTCTCACATAACTCGACCACCAGCCTGTGAAGCATCGGTTGTCCACGAACCGCGCGCTCCATCGCAAGCAACTCTCGACCGCCCCCACCGGGCAACTCGGCCATAAGGAGCCATATCCTTGCCTTGTACGAGTCCCACCCCTGTATCCTGCTGAGTCGATTCCGCACCCATTTCCTCACGTGCGCGATGCACAGTTGGTGACTTACCCCGACATGTTCGACCGCCGGCTTGTAGGTGTTGAGGTCGTCTGTCACCACAGCCTCCACTCCGAACCTGCCCACGTATCCCTCAAGCCATCTCACGAAACCCTCGCTGTCGCGTTGGGCCAGCACGTCCATTCCCACCAACCGCCCGCTCTGGGCGTCTGTGACGAACCCGACCACCGTCTGGTTGCCCCCCACCTTCACCACAGTCTCGTCTGCTCCCATCACCCTCACCCGCCCGCGCACCCTGCTCATCCAGCCGCTGAGCGAGTTGGAACCGCTGTGCTGAACGTCGCGCCATATGCTCATCCTCGACAGCTCACATCCCAAAGCCCCCAGCAGATGACTCACAGAACGCAAAGACAGCCCCAGCGCCCAACTCAGCGCAGCAAACCCTCTGAGACGATGGCTCTGGTCGTGTCGGTCAACACCCTGTGGGTAGTGCCTGAACGTGCGGGCGCAGTCACAGCAGCGGTATCTGTGCACGGTCACCTCGCTAACGTAGAGGTCACGGATGGGCTTTGTCACCGACCCGTGCCGGTTCAAGTACACGCTGCCGCAGTGTATGCAGGCTGAAGGTCGGCTGTCCGGAGAGAGCTTGACTTGTGGGAGTGTGAATCTTACTCTGGGCATCGGCAGGGCCTCTTGGTCTGGTTCGGTTGTACGTTTACCAGACTTTACCAAGATTCCCTGCCTCTTTCATTCCCACCGCCTATGGGACGGTTACCATATTCGGCCTCCCTTTCCATTCATAGTGTCACTTGAGCCATCGATCCATGACAGCCCTGAGGGGTCCATCGTCGAAGACAAGCATCCGATACTTGCCGCGCTTCTCTGAGCTTACGAGACCTGCTTTTTCCAGGGTATCAATGTGCTTGGCCAGGGCCTGTCGGGAGATGGCGACTTCATGCCGCATGATCAAGCGCGCCGTGAGCTCGTAGAGAGTCTGCTCGTTGCGCTCGGAGAGCTCGTCCAGCATCAACCTTCGTGTTGGGTCCGCGAGTGCCCTGAAGACCAAGTCTGTGTGCATACGCACAGACTATACGCAATCACAGGGTTGCATGTCAAGAGGCGATCCAGTCGTCTGCGACGGACATTGCCAGCGTCTGGGCATAAGAGTGGCGACTCTTACACCCACGTCCACGGAGAATCCTCCCGGCCAGCCCAAATCCACCGCCTAGTTACAAAAGAAGGCCTCGTTGGAGCCGGCCGCAAAGCCGGCTATGATGGTAGTGAACAACAACAAGCCATCACCAACGAGGTGCGACTATTATGCATCAGGGAACGCTTCCTTTCCACTACGCGGAGGAGAACGAGTCGACGGGCATGACGGCGTTGGCGGGTCTGCCGGCGTATCTGGAGTTGGCCTCTGTGGCGCGATTGGGGGAGTCGGTGCGCCGTCACGTGGGAGTGAGAGAGGGCACGCAGGGATGGACCGACGCCCAGATGGTGATAGCGCTGATGATGCTGAACCTGGCCGGAGGGGAGTCGGTGGACGACCTGCGGCTGTTGGAGAAGGACGAGGGTCTGGGAAGGGCGGTGTCGGTTGCGGAGTCTCACCGGATGAAGCGCGCAGAGCGCAGGGCGCAGCGCGACAGGTGGCGTGTACACAGGAGTCGCGCGGCGCCGTCGCCAACGGCGGTGTTCAGGTATCTGGGCAGTTTCCACGACGAGGCCGAGGAGGCCGGGAGACGGCCTGAGGGTGCGTTCATACCGGCGGCCAACGACGCGCTGAGGGGGCTTGGGAAAGTCAACGCGGACCTGGTGGGGTTCGCGGGGAGGCATTCGGGACACGCCGAGGCGACGTTGGACATGGACGCCACGCTGATAGGGACCAACAAGCGGCAGGCCAGGCACTGCTACAAAAAGTACAAGGCGTACCAGCCGCTGACCACCTACTGGCATGAGGCGGACTTGGTGGTGCACTCGGAGTTCAGAGACGGCAACGTGAACGCGGGCTACGAGCAGCTGAGAGTGTTGAAGGAGTCGCTTGGGTGTCTGCCCGCGGGCGTGAGCAAGGTGATGATGAGGTCTGATTCGGCAGGCTACCAGAAGGAGCTTCTGAAGTACTGCGCGGAGGGGAGGGATGAGCGGTTCGGAGTGATCGAGTTCTGTGTGGGAGTGAACGTGATGGAGGAGTTCAGGGCGGCGGTGAGTGAGGTGGAGGAGGAGGAATGGCACGACCTGTACAGGACCGATGGTGAGCGCACCGGCCAGCAGTACGCCGAGGTGTGCTACGTGACCAGTTGGACCGGATACAGCAGGAACAGTCCCGACTACCGCTTCATCGCGATAAGGAAGCCTGTGAGGAACCCGCCGCTGTTCGACGTGGAAGGGGAGAAGTCGTCGGTCCCCATCATGGAGATGGGGGATGGCAACTGGTACAAGGTGACGGGAGTGGTGACGAACCGGGAGTTGGCCGGGGATGAGCTTATCGGGTGGTACAGGCAGAGGTGCGGCAAGGGCGAGGAGGTGCATTCGGTGCTGAAGGAGGACCTTGCGGGAGGCAGGCTGCCGTCGGGGAAGTTCGGGGTAAACGCGGCGTGGTGGGCGATAGTGGTGTTGGCGTTCAATCTGAACTCGGCGATGAAGCAGCTTGTGCTGGGAGGAGAGTGGGTGAGCAAGCGTCTGAAAGCGGTGCGCTTCGGGATCATCTGCGTTGCCGGACGAGTGGTCAGACACGCAAGGAGCCTCATCATACGTCTCGCCAGAGGGCACCCTGCCTATGAGTTGCTCGTCGACGCGCGTCGCAGGCTACGGGCACTGGCCAACACGCCGCTCGGGGCCTGACTCTCCCAAAGAGTCCCCACACACTCGAGGCGACTGAACCGAAGTCGCAGGCTACGCTGTGTCCGAAAGACGGCCAAAACACTCCCCGCACCGCCGATGAGACCGTCGCACGCCGCCCAAAACATCGCAGCGGCCTCCCCTGTGCCAACCGACCGACCCTGAACCGCACATCTACCCTCGCGACACCATCACAAGACTCCCCCGCCAAAGCCAGGCGGTGGATCTGGGGCCAGACGCGGCTCTTGACAAGTCCGCGGAGATAGTTTACAGTGCAAACTAGTTTGCACCGAGGAGAGGAGGGTCGGCATGAGTAACCGAGAGAGCGAAGGGCAGCAGATCAGCGCGGGCCAGGGATGGGCGTCGATACACGCGACGCTGGACAGGTCGCGCAGTTCTATGTACATGGCGGGCTGGAGCAGCATAATGCTGTTGTGGGGGGCCATCGTCGCGGTGGGGTACGTCTCGATGTACGCAGTCGGGACATGGGCGCCCGATTTTGCCGCCGAGTATCCGTGGTATCCGGGGCCGCTGTGGCTCGGCCTGGGAGTCCCAGGCATGATCGCGAGCTCGATCATCGGCCACCGAGCCAGCAAGAGGAACGCGAGCGGACCGTCTGCCACGGCAGCGGGTCTGCGCGTCTTCGGGTTCTGGATGGCGGTGGTTGCGGCCGCATTCGTGATTCCCGCGGCGTCCGGTTTGTGGACATCAGACCTCGACCCGGTGGGCATCGCCGGAACTGGCGTCGGCATAATCGCGCTGGGATACGTGCTGTTCGGCATATTGCACCACCCGGCCATCTCCCTGGTGGGTGTTGGCATCGCGGTTGCCTTCTACCTACCCGCGCACTTCGCCGGCGATGCCGCGCCGGTGTTGTCGGCGGCGCTCATCGTTGCGGTCGTGGCAGTCGCGTGGGCGTGGACACGGAAGAGCGGAGTAGCATGAGTGAGGGGGCGGTCGTTCTGAACGAGACTATCCACCAGTCCACGCGGCTGCGGATAATGACGCTGCTGGTGTCGAGGTCCGAGTCGGACCGGGTTGCTTACCCATTCATCCAGAGGACCCTTGATCTGACGGGGGGAAACCTCACCATCCATCTGCGCAAGCTGGTCGATGCCGGGTACGTGAGCACGGCCAAGGAGTTTGTGGACTCGAAGCCCCGGACGTGGGTGGAGGCGACACCGGAGGGACGGCGGGCCTTCGGCGAGTACCTGGGCAACCTCAAGCGCGCCCTCGACGTGACGTTTAGATAGCGGGGCCGGCCTCTCGTCGGCATGAGCCGGGATGAGGCCGGAACGGAGCCGGAGGTGGGGCCACTTGCCGTCCGCGCCGACGGGGATTTTGGCCAAGAGTGTTTCATTCCGTTTCATTTTGTCTCATTTCGTAGCTGGGGCATCGGCGGACCGAGGCGTAACGCTCTGCGGAAGAGACGCTGTCGGGCCGAAAAAGCCGGAACTGGGACCGACATGGGACAGTCTGTGGGAAATCCCAATCGTCGCGGCGGGTGTTGGCGCGTGGCTGTGCGGGTGAGTCATGCATTGACCGTAGCACGGATGTGCGGAGAAGGCAAGACCGTGGAGGAAACTGCTT
Source organism: Dehalococcoidia bacterium (assembly GCA_965204815.1). Lineage (GTDB taxonomy): Bacteria > Chloroflexota > Dehalococcoidia > Lucifugimonadales > CATOSD01 > CATOSD01. Next base: position 852,128 of record OZ242014.1, on the reverse strand, counting down.
TGGTGCTTCACGGGCGGCAGGTGGTAGGATGAATCCGCTAGACCCGCGAGAGCAATCGAGAGGAGGTAGATGTGGAACCTGTCGCCAGCCGCCCGCAGTTTCCGGAGGAGTACGGCGTCCCGGCGGACACGGAGAGGCTTCTGCCATGGCCGTATGCGGACGACAGGCTGGCGGAGGCCAAGCACTACTGGCTGTCCACGGTTACGCCGGGGGGCGCGCCGCATACGCGGCCCATAGACGGATTCTGGCTCGATGGCCGGCTGTATTTCGGGGGCGGCTCCGACGCGGGCTGGCGGCGCAACCTGGAACATAATCCCCGGGTTTGCGTAAACCTGGAGGATGGCGAAAAGGCGGTGATTCTGCACGGAACCGTGACGGTGATGCGCACCGACCGGGCGCTCGCGGAGCGTCTCTTCGAGATGTCGCGCGCCAAGTACGATGAGAGCCATGGCCAGTCTCTCGATGACTACGAGAACCAGGACGTGCTGGTGTTCGAGCCTGACGTCGCGTATGCGTGGAGGGTGTTTTTCGAGGACGCGACGCGCTGGCGGTTTGGGGTGGGGGGTTAGGGGCGGTGGCAAGGCTTAGCCGCTAGTCCTCCTCAATAGTCGCGCCTGTCACATGCGCCCTATACCGGACTCCCAAGCCAACAGCTACGCCCAATACCAGTGTCGGCAGATACAACAAGAAGTCGTCTGCGCCCCATGAGGACAGCGTAAAGAGCACTGCCAGACCTACTACGACGCCGAGAGCGAGGCAGCCAAAATTGACCTTCTCGCGCTTTGAGATAAATCGCGTCCTCCTAAACTCTCGAACACTGTCAACCTGACTCGTGAGTCGAGTCTCGGCGCTGAATTCACCTTGGGAAATGCGCCGGCGTGGGGGCGTCAGACGCCTACTAGGGACCAGCCGGGCGTATCTTGCCCTGAACTCTTCATCGGTTTGAATTCCTTTGCGCAGATTGCAGGGGCGACAGATTACCTGGAGGTTGCTCTCATCATTGGACCCACCGCGGACGACGGGGATGATGTGATCTATCTCCATGCTGGTAGCCCTACGTCGAAATCCGCAATACACACAGGTGTTATCCTGCTGTCGCATCAGGCGCCGCTTAAGACCCTTCGGCCAAGGAGTCCTCTCGGTGGGTCGAATCCGGCGTTCATTGGGCCGGGTGAGCAGCATAATCAGTATCAACGCATCTGTTATCCACAACGTAGCCACAGTAGTCCATTTCGCAGATGTCCGTAGAATGGTCTTAGTCTCCACTTTCTTGCCCTTCTCTTGGCCTACCCTGCAGACTCGGGTGGTCTTTGATTGATCGAATCGGCTAAGGTTGATAGTAGGATTCTCGTTTTCAGACGCAATTGTTGCAGAACACACCATCAGTATGCCATGTTTCCAACGAAGCCATGAGTTGCACAGATGCGTCCACCAAGTTAGTGTCATTTCGTTTTTGGCCCAGAAAAGGCGCTCGACGAGTACTTCAGTCGTAACAGCACACCACACAGGAAATTGCCTGGCCCCGGCGAAAGGTGGATGGGCGGCCGTATGATGAGGTTGGTCAACTGGAACGTGCAGTGGGCTACGCCACGGTCGGGGCGCAGCGGGGAGATACTGCGACGCGTCGATCTGGATGCCTCCGAGGTGGTGTGTCTCACCGAGACTGATCAAAGCCTGTTGTCCGAGGACGGCTACACCATCTATTCGCAGGCAGACTACGGGTATCCGCTCAAGAGAGGCCGTCGGAAGATCATGCTTTGGTCCAGGGAACCCTGGGAGCGGGTCGACGATCTGGGGATCGATTCTATGCCGCCTGGGCGGTTCGTGTCCGGGGTCACGCAGACGTCGCTGGGTGGGGTCACGGTGATTGGCATTTGCATTCCCTGGTTCGGATGTCGGACGGAGGCGAGACGAGGGCCGGAACGGAGGGAGCGTTGGGAGGACCACGAGTCGTACCTGGCCTGTCTAACGGAATTCCTTGCGGGTCACGTCACCGAGCGGCTGATTGTGATGGGAGACTTCAACCAGAGAATAGGCAAGGGCGCCCGTGCGCCGGTTAAGCTCCGGGAGGCGCTGCGGGCAGCGTTTCCGCCGGGCATGGCGATCGTTACATCCGAGTTGGCATACCAGGGACGGAAGAGCATCGACCACGTCGTTCTGAGCGGCGACCTGGCGGCGGAGTCGGTGGGTGTTATCGACAACTTCAACGGCAAGCGGCGGCTATCGGACCACTTTGGGGTGGTGGTGGAGGTCAGGTCACGCAAAGCGACGCAACACAAACGTTGACAGCAACAGAGGTTCCGCGCAATATGCACGTAGATTATGCCGGAGACCGCCAGATGCTGGCGCGGAGACTCGTGGCGAAGATCAAGAAAGACCTGGGGTTGGAATGATGCTCGCGTTTCCGATTGTGCTCGAAGACGACGACGGGACCGTGCTGGCGACCTCTCCCGACTTCCCGGAGGTGACGACCTTTGGAGATGACCGCGACGAGGCTATCGCTCGCGCTGTTCACGCGCTGGAAGAGGCGATAGCAGCCCGTATCCACGACCGTAAGGACACTCCTTCGCCCTCCCGGGGCGAGAACTGTGCCGTGCTGCCAACGTTGACGTCGGTCAAGGTGATGCTGTACCAGGGAATGAGGGAGCAGGATGTGGGCAAGGCCGAACTGGCGCGCCGGCTGGGGTGGCACCTGCCGCAGGTCGACCGCGTGCTGGACGTCCAGCACCGGTCGCGGCTGGACATGATGGACGCCGCGCTGGGCGCCATAGGGCGGAGGTTGCGGGTAACGATCGACGGCACGGGCAGCGCGGCATCGTCGAGACGACCGGGCCAACAGTGAGGAGACGCTGATGGAACACACGGAGAAAGTCACTGAACAGGACATGGACAATCAATCCGGTGGCGCCGACGCCCACGACGTTAGCCCTACTAGCGGCGCAAGCGCTGACGCTGCCGAAATGCCTCAGCAGGTGGTGAATGTCAAGCAGACTCAAAGTCGCGTCGAAGGCGCCGGACACCACAAGAGCGGCGCGTCTGACCGTAGGGATCGCACGCTGTACGAGATTCTGGACGACTTCGCCGAGAGGATTCCTCACGAGATAAAGGAACAATTCCCTGACGACTTCATTGAGAACATGGACCATAGAGAGGTGGATTGTCGGTAAGTACAAAGGCAATGTCGGCAACCTGATGCAACATTGGACGCTCTGCGAGGTGCTGCAAGCCGCCCAAAAGCACACCGCCGGTTTGAGTTTCATCGACGCTCACGCTATGGTGCCGTTGGCGAACGCACGCACCAGCCGACGCACCGGCCAAAATGCTGAGTTCGATTCCGTGAGAGACGCCTTGCCTGGTCAAGGGTCGGTCTATGAGCAAGAGTGGCATAGGTTGGCGCCGGAGCGGCGCGATGCCTATCCTAACAGCGCGACTTTTGTTCGGGCGGTATGGAAAGACGATTACTCCATGCTCTTGTGTGAGAATGATCCCGGGACCGCCGCCGAGATTGATTGCTGGCTGCCCGGCGTTCGCAGATCGCCGAAGTGCAAGGGGGCCAACCTATTCCGAGGCGATTGGAGGACCAGATTTAAGAAAGGGCTGCCTGACCCGAACACGGCGGGCCTGCCGAACGGCTCCCTCACACTGGTCTCATTCGACCCGTACATGTACAGCAGGCATTCTCCTCCCTGCCAGACCGCAGGCAACGCAGGCTATCTCTACCCTGAGGACTTGAAATTGGCGCTGTGCGCGTTGGACGCCGTTAGGGGCGGAGTCCTCATGCAGTTGTCTACCTATTCGACGGCTAAGGGCTGTAACCCGCAGAGAGCAGTCATCCCATCGGTCAAGTCGATCTTGCGGAGCGGCGGGTTCGGGCTGGCGGCAGTAGTGAAAGCCAACAGGAGCATGATGTCGATGGTCTATGCGCGTGACGTCGGTTGGGAGGCTGACCTATTGGGGTTGCCTGGCTGGTTCAACAAGTGGCGACGGCTGTGGTCTTAGCGTCCACTACCCCAAGCTGCGTCGGACTCAAGGTATCCCTGCCCGTCGCGCGTAACGCCTAACCCTATAACACCACACATCCAGGAGGCCCCCCATGTACGACCTACTCATCCAGAACGGGCGGATTATCGATGGAACCGGCAGCGCCGCGTATCAGGCGGACGTGGGCGTGGTCGGCGACGAGATAGCGGCGATAGGGCGGCTGGAGGGCGAGGCCGCCAGGCGCGTCGACGCGTCGGGACTGGTGGTCACGCCCGGCTTCATCGATCTGCACACGCACAGCGACATGTCGTTTCTGCTCGACAACACCGCACAGAGCAAGGTGCGACAGGGCGTGACACTGGAGCTTGCGGGCAACTGCGGCTCCAGCTTCTGCGCGCCGTTGCTGGGCGCGGCCAAAGAGCTGTTCGAGACGCGGGCGACGCAGTACGAGGACGACCTCGAGCTTGACTGGGACGACTTCGGCGGCTACCTGGACGCCCTGCAGAGGGCGCGTCCGGCGCTGAACATCGCGGTGCAGGTCGGGCACGCCACGTTGCGCTCGTGCGTGCTTGGGCTGGACTCTCGCGCGCCCACCGGCGACGAGCTTGATCGGATGAAGGCGCTCGCGGGCGAGTGCCTGGACGCGGGCGCGATGGGGTTTTCGACGGGGCTGTTCTACGCGCCGGGCAACTACGCGCGGCTGGACGAGGTGATCGAGATCGCGAGCGAGGCGGCGAGCCGCGGCAAGGTGTACTCCACGCACATGCGCGACGAGGGCAACCACAGCGTCGGCCTGTTCGTCGCCATCAACGAGGCTATTGAGGTGGGTCGCAGGACGGGCGTGCGCGTCGAGATTTCGCACGTCAAGTGCATGGGGCCATCCGTCTGGGGGCGCGCCGCGGACGCGCTGGCGCTGTTCGAGCGAGCCAACGACGAGGGTCTGGACGTCGCGGGGGACCAGTATCCGTACACGGCCGGCAGTACTGGGCTGACGGGCGCGCTGTTCCCGCGCTGGTCGCTGGACGGGGGCAGGGAGGCGACGCTGGCGCACATGTCGGACCCGGCGTCCAGGGTGCGGCTGATGGCGGACATGGACGTCATCTACTCCAAGACGGGGAACCCGGAGGGCGTGGTGATAGCGCGGTTCACGCCGGAGCCGCGGTACGAGGGGATGAGCATGGCGGAGATCGCGGCGGACATGGGGCTGTCGGCCACGGAGGCGGCGCTGAAGATGTACGAGCAGGGCGACGGGCAGGTGATCATCCACGCGATGCGCGACCCGGACATGGAGACGATAGCCAGCCACCCGCTGATCTCGGTAGGGTCGGACGGGACGTCGCTGTCCACGGAGGGCGTGCTTTCGGTGGGGCAGCCGCACCCGCGCAGCTACGGCACGAACCCACGGTTCCTGGCGCAGTTCGTCCGCGAGCGCGGGCTGGTGTCGCTGGAGGAGGCGATACGCAAGATGACGATGCTGCCGGCGCAGCGGATGGGGCTGAGCCGCAGGGGGCGCATCGCGCCGGGGTTCGCCGCGGACCTGGTGGCGCTGGACCCGGACACGGTGGCGGACACGGCGACGTTCGAGGCGCCGCACAGCTACCCCGTGGGGGTGCCGCACGTGGCGGTGAACGGGGCGCTGGTGATCGAGAGCGGGGAGTTCACGGGGGAGACGCCGGGGAGGGTGATACGGGGATTTGGGGACTAGGGGGAGTCTTCACCCTCACCTCGATCCTCTCCCATCAAGGGAGAGGAGGTCTAGTGTCCCTTCCTCCGTCGAGAGGGGAAGGGACATTTGGAACTCCCTAGAACCTCATGGCGTCGTTGTAGATGCGGCGCTCGATGCGGTTGGCTACCGAGTCCACCAGGGAGTCGGCCATGGCGCCGAAGAGCCGCGCCCGGAGCGAGCGGCTGGGGCGCATGAAGACGGGTTTTCGGGGCGCGCCGGATAGCTCGGCGGCGATGTCGATGGCCCTCTGCAGGTCGCCCAGCTCGTCGACCAAGCCAAGCTCGTGCGCTCTCGGCGCCCAGTACACCTCGCCGGTCGCCAGATCTCGGACGGCGTCCTCGTCCAGGCTGCGCGCCTTCGCGACAATCGACACGAACATATCGTAGGAGTGGTCCACCATCTCCTGCATCTTCTCCGACTCTTCGGGGGTGGCGTCGCGCCACACCGCGCCCATGTCCTTCAGGCGTCCGCTCTTGTTCACGCTTACCCGCACGCCCGCCTTCTGGAGCATCTCACGCAGCGCGGGACGGACGGACAAGACACCGATGGAGCCGACCAGGGCCGCGGGCGAGGCGACGATGATCTGGGCGGCGCAGCTTATGTAGTAGGCGCCGGACGCGCCGAGGCCGCGTATGCTGGCGACCACGGGCTTCCTTTCGGCTATCCTGGCGACGCTGTGGTAGAGGTAGTCGGACGCCGAGACGCCGCCGCCGGGCGAGTCGATGTCCAACACCAGGGCGCGAATCTTGTCGTCCTTCTCGATAGCGGTGAAGACGCGCTCGTGGGCGGACGAGCTGACGCTGCCGCCGATGGTGCCGAACACCTCTACGACGGCGATCCTCTGCAGGAATGAGGGGCTGGCTTTGAGTACAAGCATGGTTGGTTCTCCAAAGGGGGTTGGAAGCATTATATCAGGCTTGGCCCAGTCGCCCGGCGCGCAGCGTAGCCGGCGCCATGCACATGGGGAATTCGTGGTGTTGGCCTTGCGAATTGGCCTCAGAAATGGCATAATCTATTCTTGACCTATTTCATCAAGAACTTTACCCAAACACGAAAGTTCACGCAGCGACGGAGAGGGCGGTTGCGAGCGCCCGACCAATCGGGGCGGCCCTCTACCGGCAATCAGGACCAGACAGGAGACGCGCACGCATGACCACCCAAAAGGTCATTTCCCGCGAGACGGGCATAGAAGAGGCCGCTTACAGGTGGGGCTTCGACCTCGACATCGAGTCGGACATAGCCCCCAGAGGTCTCAGCGAGGACATAGTCCGGCTGATTTCGGCCAAGAAGCAGGAGCCGGAGTGGATGCTGGAGTGGCGGTTGAAGGCGTACCGCCACTGGCTGACGCTGGGCAACGAAGAGCCTACGTGGGCTAACATCGAGCATCCGCCCATCGACTTCCAGGACATCATCTACTACGCCGCGCCCAAGTCCCAGGGGGACGGCCCCAAGAGCCTGGAAGACGTCGACCCGGAGGTGCTGGAGGCTTTCGACAAGCTGGGGATTCCGCTGGAGGAGCAGAAGCGGCTCACCGGCGTGGCGGTCGACGCGGTGCTGGACAGCGTGTCCGTCGCGACCACCTACAAGGAGATGCTGGAGAAGGCGGGTGTCATCTTCTGCTCGATGAGCGAGGCGGTGCAGAACCACCCGGATCTGGTGAAGAAGTACATCGGCTCGGTGGTGCCGTACAGCGACAACTTCTACGCCGCGCTGAACTCGGCCGTCTTCAGCGACGGCTCGTTCTGCTACGTGCCTGAGGGCGTGCGGTGTCCGGTCGAGTTGATGACGTACTTCCGCATCAACGAGATCGACACGGGGCAGTTCGAGCGCACGCTCATCATCGCCGACAAGGGAAGCTACGTGAGCTACCTCGAGGGGTGCACCGCGCCCATCCGCAAGACTCACCAGCTTCACGCGGCTGTGGTGGAGCTGGTGGCGCTGGACGACGCGGAGATCAAGTACTCCACGCTGCAGAACTGGTACCCGGGCGACAAGGACGGCAACGGTGGCGTGTACAACTTCGTCACCAAGCGGGGCCAGGCCGCGGGCGCCAACTCCAAGATATCGTGGACGCAGGTGGAGACCGGCTCGGCCATAACCTGGAAGTACCCGAGCGTGATACTCCAGGGCGACAACTCGGTGGGCGAGTTCTACTCGGTCGCGCTGACCAACAACTACCAGCAGGCCGACACGGGCACCAAGATGATCCACCTGGGCAAGAACACGCGCAGCACCATCGTCGCGAAGGGCATATCGGCGGGACACGGCCAGGCTACGTACCGGGGCATGGTGAAGATCATGCCCACCGCCAAAAACGCCCGCAACTTCACGCAGTGCGACTCGCTGCTGATCGGCGACCAGTGCGGAGCGCACACCGTGCCCTACATCGAGGTGCGCAACCCCACGGCGCGCATGGGCCACGAGGCGACCACGTCCAAGGTGAACGACGACCAGCTCTTCTACCTGCAGCAGCGGGGAATCTCGCTCGACGACGCCAACTACATGATCATCAACGGATTCTGCCGGGGCATCTTCAAGGAGTTGCCGTTCGAGTTCGCGGCGGAAGCGTCGCAGCTTCTGAGGGTCAACCTCGAAGGCACGGTGGGCTAGGGGATGACATACATTCGTCAGGACGCGGGACGGCAATCCATAAGCAGCGACAAACACCAACCGAAAGGGACACTCCGATAGCGATGACTCAGGATACGGACAACACCGAACCACTTCTGCAAATCCGGGACCTGCATGCCTCGGTGGACGACACCGAGATACTGAACGGCGTCAACCTCACGGTGAACCTGGGCGAGGCGCACGCCATCATGGGGCCTAACGGCTCGGGCAAAAGCACTCTCGCCAACGTGCTGGCCGGCCGACCCGAATACACCATCACCCAGGGCGAGGTGCTGTACCAGGGACAGGACCTGCTCCAAATGCTCCCCGAAGACCGCGCGCACGAGGGTATCTTTCTGGCATTCCAGTACCCGGTGGAGTTGGCCGGGGTGCGCTCCTGGCAATTTCTCAAGACGGCGCTGGACGCGGTGCGCCAGCACAAGGGCGAGAAGGAGCTGAGCATCCGGGAGTTCGACCGCCACCTCGAGGCTCAGATGGAGCTTATGGAGATGCCTGCCGACCTGGTGAGGCGCTCCGTCAACGAGGGGTTCTCGGGCGGCGAGAAGAAGCGCAACGAGATTCTTCAGATGGCGCTGCTCGACCCCAAGCTGGCGCTGCTGGACGAGACCGACTCGGGCCTGGACATCGACGCGCTGCGCATCGTAGCCAACGGTGTCAACCACCTGCGCGGGCCGGACAAGGCCATCGTGCTGGTAACGCACTACCAACGCATACTCAACTACATCACGCCAGACTACGTGCACGTGCTGGTCGCGGGCCGGCTGGCGATGTCCGGCGGGCGGGAGCTGGCGCTGGAACTGGAGGAGAAGGGGTACGATTGGGTGCGCGAGGCGGTGGGGTAGCATGACAACGACACTGACACAGTTCGACCAGTATGCGGCAGATTACGCAGCCCTGAGTGCAGAGGGTCAGACGCGACGCGTCCGCGAGCTGCGCGCGGAGGCCTGGCGGCGCTTCCTGGACACGGGGATGCCCACGGCGCGCCGGGGCAACGAGAAGTGGAAGTACACCAACGTCGGACCTATCGCGGCGGCGAGCTTTCGCCACGGCAGTGGCGCGGAGGACGCCGCGGCCGCCACCGAGCGGGCGCGCGCGCAGCTTCGTGGCACCGCCCTTCTGACCGATGGCTGGACCAACCTGGTGTTCGTGGACGGTCGCTTCTCGGAGGCGCTGTCCTCGCCGCTGTCGTCCGCGAACGGGGTGCGCGCGATGAGCCTGGACGAGGCCATCGCCGGGAGCGAGCCGGACGTCGAGCGTCGGCTTACGGAGTACGCCAGGTCCGAGGACGACGGCTTTGTGGCGCTCAACACCGCTTTCCTGCGGGACGGCGCGTACGTGCGCATCGGCGCGGGCGTGAAGGCCGATTCGCCGATTCACCTCGTTTTCTGCTCGACAGCATCGGACGAGCCCACGGCATCGCACCCGCGGGCGCTGGTGGTGGCGGAGTCCGGCAGCGCGGCGACCATCGTGGAGAGCTACGTGGGGCCGGCGGACGCGCGCTACTTCACCAACTCGGTTACCGAGATGGCGCTTGAGAGCGGGGCGAAGGTCGACCACCACCGGCTGCTGCTGGAGAGCGAGCAAGCTTACCACGTGGGAGTGGCGCGGGTTCACCAGGCAGAGGACAGCGTCTACACGTCCAGGTCGTTCGAGAAGGGACCCGCGATAGGCCGGTACGACCTCGCGGTTACGCTCGACGGCACGGGAAGCTACTGCGACCTGAGCGGACTGTACATCACGTCGGGTCGCCAGCACATGGACAACTTCATAAACATCGACCACGCCAAGCCGTACGGGACCAGCCGCCTGTACTACAAGGGCATCCTCAGCGGCAGGTCGAGGGCGGTGTTCGGCGGCACCGTATGGGTGCGAGAGGGCGCCATCAAGACCGACTCGCTGCAGTCGGACAAGAACCTGGTACTGTCTCCGACGGCGGAGGTGGACAGCAAACCGGCGCTGTACATCTACGCGGACGACGTGAAGTGCGGCCACGGCGCCACCGCCGGCAACATAAGCGAGGACACGGTGTTTTACATGCGCAGCCGGGGCGTGGACCTGGAGACGGCGAGCAGGCTGCTCATCTACGGCTTCGCCAGCGAGATAATCGACACGGTGCAACTGGACGAGCTGAGGGATTTCCTGGAGGGCATCTTCCTGGAGTCGCTGCCTAGCTACAGGTTCGAGTTCTAGCCTGTCGGCGACCAGACCACTGATGATCCTTGAGTTGGCGAGCTAGAGAAAGGCCCACATGTACGATCTTCGCGAACTGTACCAAGAGGTTGTGATGGACCACAACCGGCGGCCCCGTAACTTCCGCAAACTGGACGACGCCAACCGCAGCGCCGAGGGCTTCAATCCGCTGTGCGGGGATCGCATTTCGGTGTACCTGAGCGTCGATGGCGACGTGATAAGCGACATCGGGTTCATCGCCGAGGGGTGCGCAATCTCCAAGGCCACGTCGTCCATGATGACCGAGCGCGTCAAGGGGGTTCCCGTGGAGGAGGCGGAGCGCGTGTTCGACGCGTTTCGGCACATGATCACGCGCGGGCCCGAGGAGGACTACGACGCCGATCTGCTGGGCGACCTGGAGATCATGTCCGGTGTGACCGAGTTCCCGGCGCGAATCAAGTGCGCCACGCTATCCTGGCACACGCTGCACTCGGCGTTGAACGGGCAGGACGAGCGAGTCAGCACGGAGTAGACGGGGCGGCGAAGTCCCCGTCGGAAACGGGAGGCAGACGCATATGCATATCCCGATAAAGGTTGATTACGGCGTGCGCGCGCTGGTGGACATCGCGCTGCACTCGGAGGGCGGCCCGGTGCAGGCCGCACAGATCGCGAGACGGATGGCGATACCGGAGCCGTACCTCGCCCAGGTGCTGCGCGCGCTGCGCAAGCAGAACATGCTGCACAGCCAGCGCGGGCCTCAGGGCGGCCACTCCCTCGCCATGGAGCCGTCGGAGATTCGGCTGAGCGACGTCATGGCGTGCCTGGCGGGCGCCGAGACGCTCGTCGCCTGCCTCGACGACGCCGAGGTGTGCGTCCACGCGCCCGCGTGCGCGCAGCGGGAGGTGTGGCGCGACGTGGCCAGGGCAGTCTACGACATCCTGGGTTCCACCAGCATCGCCGATCTTGTGGCGCGCACGCGAGAGATCGACGCCGCGCGAGAACGCCAGTTGGCGGGGACGCACTGAAAGGCGTAGTACAGCGACGGAGCCCCCTCACCCTAACCCTCTCCCGCGCGGGGGAGAGGGGGTATGTGTAGCGGCGACGAGGAAAAACAAGCGAGGAGAACTGAGCATGGCATTCGTTAAGGTAGGCAAGGCGAGCGAAGTCCCGCCGGGGACGGCCAAGGTGTTCGAGGTTGGCGACCGCTACGTGGCGGTGTGCAACGTGGACGGCAGCCTGTTCGCCGTGGACGACGTATGCACGCACGACGACGGCTCGCTCGAGCAGGGCGAACTGGACGGATTCGAGATAGAGTGCCCCCGCCACATGGCGCGTTTCGACGTTCGCACCGGCGCGGTCACTGCGCTCCCCGCCGTAGTTCCCATCGACACCTTCGGCGTGCGGGTCGAGGGCGACGACATCGAAGTCGACGTGTAGGGGACGTTAGGGAGAGGGAGGATATCGGAAGCGGACCCGCCCGAAGGGAGAATGATGTTCGACGTAAAGAAGGTGCGCCAGGACTTTCCGGTGCTCCACAGGCAGGTGTACGGTAAGCCGCTCGTCTACCTGGACAACGCCGCCACGTCCCAAAAGCCCAGCTCGGTGATCCAGGCGCTGGTGGACTACTACGAGGGCTACAACGCCAACGTCCACCGGGGTGTGCACGCGCTCAGCATGGAGGCCACCGATCGCTACGAGGAGGCGCGCATCAAGGTCGCGCGGTTCATCGGCGCGCCCGAGCCGGAGACCATCATCTGGACGCGCAACACGACCGAGGGCCTGAACCTGATCGCCAACACCTGGGCGGTCGACAACATCGGCCCGGGCGACGAGATCGTGGTGACCCGCATGGAGCATCACAGCAACCTGGTGCCCTGGCAGAAGCTGGTGCGGGAACGCGGCGCGGTGCTGCGCTTTCTGCCGCTTGCCGAGGACGGCGACCTGGACCTCGAGGACGTCGATAGCATCATAAACCCGCGGACCAAGCTGGTGTCCGTGGTGCACATGTCCAATTCGCTTGGCACGATAGCCCCGGTCAAGGAACTGGCGGCGAAGGCGCGCGCGGTGGGCGCGGCCGTGGCGGTGGACGGTGCGCAGAGCGTGCCGCACATGCCGGTCGACGTGCAGGACCTGGACTGCGACTTCCTGGCCTTCTCCGGGCACAAGATGCTGGGGCCCACGGGCATCGGCGCGCTGTACGTCAAGCGCGCCGTGCTGGAGCGCATGGAGCCTTTCCTGCGCGGCGGCGAGATGGTGCTGGAGGTCACATACGAGAGCGCGTCGTGGAACGACCTGCCGATGCGCTTCGAGGCGGGCACACCCAACATCGCCGACAGCATCGCCATGGGCGCCGCGGTGGACTACCTGGAAGCGCTTGGGATGGATAACGTGCGCGAGCATGAGCGGCAGATGACGCGGTACGCACTGGACGCCTTCAAGCAGCTCGAAGAGGTGGATGTGTTCGGCCCGGACGATGCCGACAAGCGCGGCGGGATCATCCCGTTCCACCACCCGGAGGTGCACCCGCACGATCTGGGCACCGCGCTGGACCGGCAGGGAATCGCCATACGCACCGGCCACCACTGCACGATGCCGCTGATGGGCGAGCTTGGCGTGACGGCCACGGGCCGCGCGAGCTTCTACGTCTACAATACCGAGGAAGAGATCGACCTACTGGTGGACGGGGTAAGGGAGGCGCTGAGGTACTTCACGCATGGCCCTGGATGAGCTGGACGAGCTGTACCGCGAGGCCATACTGTCCCACGTCCGCAATCCTCGCAACCACGCCGTAATCCCAGACGCCGACGTGACCGGGGAGAGCGTCAACCCCTTCTGCGGCGACGAGATCAGTCTACAGCTTCTCCTGGACGACTCAGGCCGCGTGGCGCGCGTCGGTCTTCAGGGCAAAGGCTGCTCCATCAACCGCGCCGCGGGGTCCATCATGAGCGAGGCTGTCCACGGCAAGAACCTGGATGAGATCGAGGCGCTGTCAGACCTGTTCCGGGAGATGATGCGCAGCAACGAGCCGGCGCACGCCGAGTGGGCGCGGCTGGGCGATCTGGAAGTTCTCTCCGGCGTCACGCTGTTTCCGGTGCGGATCAAGTGCGCACTGTTGCCGTGGTCGGCGCTGGACGACGGTATAGAGGCGTACCGGGCGTCACCCCCATCCTGACCCATTCGACAGGCTCAGGGCAGGCTCTTCCCCCTGCGAGGGGGGAGGGACTCTAGCCAGCTGTGGTGTCGGCCTCGAAGCCGCAGGCGCGGTGGGCGCCGTCGCAGAAGGGCTTGTTCTCGGACTCGCCGCAGCGGCACAGCATGATTATGTCGTCTTCGACCTTGAACTCGTTGCCGGCGGGGTCGACCAGCTTGAGTGGGCCCTGCACCATGTAGGGGCCGTTCTTCCTGGGTGTTATGGTAACGTCTGCCATGTGTGTCCTCCGTTTCGATCAATTTGCGCGGCGGGCGCGGACGGCGGCGGTGAAGGCGGGTACGACCTCCGCGTAGTCTCCCACTATGCCGAAGTCGGCGGCCCTGAAGATAGGCGCCCGAGGGCTATTGTTTACGGCGATTACTGTGCCCGCCTTGCGAATCCCCACAGTATGATTGAGCGGGCCTCGGAGCGCAATGGCAACGTACAGACGCGGCGATACCGCCTTGCCCGACAGGCCCACCTGGTGCTGCCGGGGCATCCATCCCGCGTCCACCAGGTCCCGCGTCGCGCCGAGCGAGCCGCCGAGCGCATCGGCCAGCTCCCGTGCCACGCCCAGGTTCTCGGGGCCGCCAATGCCCATGCCGACGCTCACGACCGCGCGGGCGTGCTCCAGCTCCGCGCCCTCCGCCGAGCCGGCGGACACGCTCTCCAGCAGCCGCACCCGCGGTTCCGCCACGTCGTCCACGTCAAGCGGGCGAACGTCGGGCGGGACGGCGAAATCGGGCGCGGCGGGCGTGAGAATGCCGGGGCGAACAGTCGCCATCTGGGGGCGGGTGCGTGACAGAATGGGCGCGACCACGCTGCCGCCGAACGCGGGCTTGAGCTGCACCAGCCGGCCCTCGTCGTCCAGACCCAGGCCGATGCAGTCGCCGGTCAAGCCAAGCTCCAGCCGGGCTGCCAGCCGCGCCGCAAGGTCGAGCCCGTTCGCGGTGGCGCCCAACAGCACCGCGTAGGGCGCGTGGTCCGCCACGGCCCTCGCCAGAATCGCGGTGTAGCTCTCGGTGTCGTAGCGGGCCAGGCGGGCGTCGTCGGCCAGCCGCACCACGTCCGCGCCACATGCGGTCAGCAGGGCGGCGTGGCGTTCCGCGGCATCGCCGAGAAGCACGGCCTCCACGTTCGTGCCCAGCCGCGTCGCTAGCTCGGACGCCCTGCCCAGAAGCTCCAGCGTAACCGGGCGCACCTCGCCTCCCAGCAGTTCGGCGACGACCCAGATCGGGCCTGACTCGCCGCGCTCTCGCACCGGCCCTCGGGGGATGGCTCCGCCGTCTGCGTCGTCCGCGTCCTGGAATACGCCGCGCTCTTCCAGGTACTCCATCAGCCGGGCCACTGAGACTTCGACAGGCTCGTTGCGCACCACGATGGCGTCCCTGTCGGACTCCTCGGAGTAGACTTCGCCGACCCAGGTTGGCGAGCCGTCCGTGCCGAACAGTGAAGCGTCGTCCGACAGATCGGCGGCGGTGAGCTGCTCGACGGGGACGGCGCGCGCGGCCTCCACGTCGTCGGGACGCGGAAACGTCTCGGGGGCGACGCCCTCGGTGACGGTGAGCAGGGCGGGCAGGGGGCACGACAGCCGCTCGTGGCCCTCGTCGGTCTCCCGCTCGGCGATGACGTGGCCTGCCCGCTCGTCCAATTCCAACCGCCTCACGCCTGTGACCTGGGGCAGTCCCAGCATCTCGGCGACCTCGGGGCCGACCTGGCCGGTCTCGGCGTCGACGCTGTTGCGTCCGCAGAGGATGAGGTCGAAAGACTCGCGGCGCAGCGCCAGGGCGAGCGCCCGCGCGGTGGCCAGCGTGTCGGAGCCGGCGAACGCCCTGTCGACGAGGTGGACGGCGCGGTCCATGCCCATGGCGAGGCACTGCACCAGAGCTTCCTCGGCCTGCGGCGGGCCCATCGTGTAGACGACGGCCTCGACGTCGGTATGTTGCTTCAACTCGGCAACGGCTGAGACCGCCAGCACGTCGAAAGGGTTGACCTCGTTCGGGACGCCCTCGCGGACGACGCGGCGGCTCTCCTCGTCGAAGCGCAGCATCGAGACGACGGGGACCTGCTTTATGCAAATGGCGATTTTCATGGTCGAGTGGTCAGTTTTCAGCCTTCAGTTATCAGTATTCAGTGGTTTGGCACTACCCTAGCCCATCAAATTCCGGCGCGCAAGGTAGCGCCGGACGTGGGGGCTATTTCGGCCTGCCGGGCACCAACGACACCCTAGCTCCCGAAAATTCTGTTCGATTCTGCGACATATTGTGCGATCCGTAGCTGGGAGCATCGGCGGTTCCGCGCAATTCTGTAATGCCGGATGTGGCAATTCGCGGCAAAAGTGTCGCGTCGCGTGGCAGAAGAGGACAGGGAGGCGGACGGGCCAGCCAGCCCGTATTCGCTGCCATAGGACGCCCACAAAGGACGCCTCCGACGGATGCCCGGGGCGGATCGGTCCCGCGAGCGGGTTTGAAACCCGTCCATACCGTGGTCGATAATAGCACGCATGTGCGGCGCCTTCAAGAGGGGTAGCGATTTTGAGGGATCGGGGGGGATTAGTGGGGAGAAATTGCGCACGAATGGGAACTGGCGGGACGTGGATGAGAATGAGTGAGACACGGCTGAGAACGGGTGGCGCGGGAAAGTGACGGAATTTTCGGGGTACGGAGGCGCGAATGGACTGGGTGAGGGCGAGAGGGTGCGGCCGTGGTGTGCGCTGGGGCGTCAGGCTATGGGGTGTCTACCAGCGGTTTGATGGCGCTGAGGTCGGTCTTGGCGCGGGCGACTTCGAGATCGTACATTCGCTGGAGGTTCAGCCAGAATTCAGGTGTCATTCCCAGCGCGCGTCCGATTCGCAATGCGGTGTCGGCAGTAATGGACCGGCGACACTTCACAATGTCGTGAATGCGCACCTGGGGCACGCCTATCGTCTTGGCCAGGCGATACTGCGTGATACGCATTTCACCCAGTATCTCCGACAGGTGTTCACCTGGGTGTATCGGATCAGGAGTGGCCATGTTCTCTGTTTCCCCCTCACCTCAATCCTCTCCCACCAGGGGAGAGGAGGAAATTTGTGCTACATCATACCGACGGGGCGGCGTCGAAGGCGAGGACGCGCTCGCACCAAGCCGCGGCGGAGAGGAGCGTCTCCTCGGCGAAGGGTGCGGCGGCCAACTGCACACCGAGCGGCAGGCCGTTTTCGGCGAGGCCGGACGGCAGGGTGATGGCGGGGAAGCCGCAGGTGGTCCAGGGGCTCTGGAAGATCATGTCGCCCGTGGTGGTGAGGTCGCGGGGCGCAGGCTCGGGCGTGGAGGGGGTGAGCAGCACGTCCACGTCCGCCATGTCGCGCAGTATGGCGCGGCGGAATTTCTCTCTCGTGCGCTGGGCGCGGACGAAGGCCACGGCGGGCGTGAGATGGCCGCGCTCGATGGACGAGCGGATGCGGGGGCCGAAGTCATCGGGGCGCTCGGAGAAGTCGGCCTCGTGGATGCCGGCGGCCTCGACGGCCATGATGATGGAGTGGGCCGACCTTAGCTCTTCAAAGTCGGCGTCGGTGGCGAACTCCACCACGTCGGCGCCGGACTCGGCCAGGCGCTCCAGCGCGGCGCGGGTGTGCGCCCGCGTCTCGTCATCGCTGTTGTCGTCGAAGAACCGGGACACGTAGCCGACGCGGGGAGGGCGGGCGTCCTCGACGGCGGCGCGGCGGTAGTTGCCGACAGGCCGCGTGGACGACGTCGGGTCCTTGGGGTCGTGGCCGGCGAGCGCGTCCAGGACGATGGCGGCGTCCTCCACGCTGCGGGTGATGGGGCCGAGGGTGTCCAGGGACCAGGCGAGCGGGAAGACGCCGTGCTTGCTGACGCGGCCGTAGGTGGGCTTGAGGCCGACGACGCCGTTGTAGGACGCGGGGCGCAGGATGGAGCCGCCGGTCTGCGATCCCATCGCGGCGGGGAAGATGCGCGCGGCCACGCCCGCGGCGGAGCCGCTGCTGGAGCCGCCGGCGGTGTGCTCGGTGTTCCAGGCGTTGCGCGTGGGCGAGGGGTCGCCGCTGGCGAACTGCGTGGTCACGGCCTTGCCCATGATGACGGCGCCGGCCTGTCGCAGCAGGGCGACCGAGTGGGCGTCGTGGTCGGGCACGTAGTCGGCGTAGATGGGCGAGCAGGCGGTGGTGAGCACGCCCTTGGTGTTGTAGATGTCCTTGAGGGCGATGGGGATGCCGTGGAGGGGGCCGCGGGCCTTGCCGGAATCGAGCTCGCGCTCGCTGCGGCGGGCGTCCGCAAGGGCGGCGTCGGGGTCGAGCGTGACCCAGACGCGGAGGGCGGGCTCGAGCGCGTCGGCGCGGGCGAGCAGCGCCTCCATCAGCGCGACGGGGGATAGGGAACGCTCGGCGATGAGTGCGGATGCCTGTGCGACGGTGAGTTGGTGGAGGTTGGTCATGGGGTGTACCTCTGTAATTTGGCTTTCAGCAGTCTAGCGGATACTATCTAACTCGTGCCAGTCTACTAAGTAGCGTCGACCTCAACGTGATAGTTACTTTGCGATACAATTGTCAGGATCTAAGCAAGGAGTTGATCATGGAGGCACTCGGGGTAGATATATCTTGGAAGCTGATACTAGTAGTCATTCTTGCTGTCCTCGGAGTTATTGCACTGAGAGTTCGGTTCGACATCAACAGATGGCAAGAAAAACGACACGAACGACAAGAGCAGAAGCTACAAATGTTATGCACACACACAGCCATTCACGGTCCAGATGAACGAGGCCAATTCTCAGTGCAATCCTATTTCACCAAACCGAGTATGACTTGGATCTGGATATGCTCAAGATGTGGGACACAGGTACCAGGAGAGCATGCTGCGACTCGTGTGCAGTCTTACTGGATAGAACATCCGACTGAGTGGGCCAAGGCGGAGAAGAAATTCATCAGACAGGCCCGCAAGCTTGGATTCTTGTAGTGTGAATACTGCAAATCTGTCGAAGTTGGCCATGTTCTACAGGTCGGCCAGCCAGCTTGCATCGTCGACAACTTCAATGTTGCCCCGAACTACTTTGCTTTTCACGAAAGACTGGCGGTCGAAGGAGACTACCAGCAGGTCATCGTACCAGTAGGCCATGCTGTCCACGATGTCCATGGTCTTGACGCTGACGGTGCAGACGCGCCTGAGCAGGTCGATGACGCGCTCTTTGTGGTCGGCGAAGCGGTAGGTGTTGAATTTCTCACGGATCGTGGGGTCGCGGGGTTTCTTTTCCTTGTACTGGTCGAGAACCCACTCGAGGGCGGAGCGGCTGCCGAGCACGTAGCGCCAGGCGTCATCCGGCACGCCGGCTAGGGTGGTCTGTCCGTCCAGGAGAATCAGGCCCTTCTGCCTGTCGGCGCGCAGGATGGGCTTGGGAGGTCCGTCGTGCCGCAAGGGGGCGTCGCGGCGTTCGAGCGGGAACGGCTCGGCGGACTCGAAACCTATGTGCAGGTCGAGCAGTTCGCGGCCCATTATCAGCCAGTCGTAGAAGTCGCGAAAAAGGGGAATTCTGGGGAACTCGCGCAGCAGGTCGAATCGGTATTCGTGGCGGTAATCGGGGTCGTGGAGGATGGCGTAGGTGTAGGCGAAGATGTCCTCTGCGGTGATGCTGTCGCCGCCGGCGAGTTCCTCGAATTGCTTGCCCCAACCTTTGCGGTAGTAGTCGTTGATGTGGCGGAGGGCCCAGTCGGTGATGTTGGAGACGCGCTCGCCGTCGGGCGTGTAGCGGTAGAGGGGGAGGCACTGGGTGTCGCCGGTGAGGTGGAAGTCGGGCACGTCTTTGGCGGCCAGAACGTAGAATTGCTTGCCGTTTACGCACACGTTTATGGCAGTGTTGGGCTGCCGCAGGTCCGGTCCGAACATCTCACGGTGATTTCTGGTGAGCCTGTCGTTCATCGATGTTTCAGCCAAGAAGTGCTTTGAGACGAACGGACGATATAGCGATTGCAAGCGGTTAGCGTCGTTGTAAATCAGGTGTTCGCCGCGCTTGAATCTGTCGCGCAGCGTACTGCTCCACTTGATGATGGGCGGATAGGACTCGTCGCTTCTGTCCAGCAGTTGGTTGTAGGTGTCCGCGAAGAACAGCGCCTTGTTCCGCAGATTGCGGACGTCGAAGTCGTACACCCAGTCGTCGCGGTTGGACTTCACGGCGTTGGCCATCAGCTCGAAGACAGGTTTTCCTGTACCCTCGGACTTGGCCGCGTTTGTCTGCTTGTGACCGAGAGGTACGAGCTTCTTGAAGTCGTTGGCGGGCGGCTGGTTGAGCCAGTAGTGCTGAGCGTCCGCCGTGATTTGCTCAAACTGGAAGTCTTTGAGCGTCTTGTTGCGGATGAAGCGAGCCTTTTGAGGCGCCTTAGCATAGTCATCCACCGCGGTGTAGAGTATCTTGAAGTCGTTCCTGTCCTGGCGGCGCACGAGGAAGTAGATGGCGATGCCGACTCGGATCTTGTCGTCAAAGATGTTGCCGCCTTCTTTGCGGCGGCGCTCTCCGCTGGTGCGGGCGTTGCCCTTGAGATCTATGGCCCACAACTCGTTGAACTCAAATTCGACGACCTTGCGGAAGCCGTCGTCCTGCCGCGAATCTAGGAATGCGCTATTGCTGACGAAGGCTATCACGCCATCGTCGTCCAGCCGGTCCGACGCCCAGCGGACGAACCGCTTGTACATGTCGTACTGGTGCGTCTTCTGGGCTGTGCTCTCTTTGATGTACGTCTCCCTGATGCGGCGGTCGACATCAGGGTAGGAGCGATTCGCACCGCCGTCGCCCCAGAGAGTCGCACTGTCGTTGTAGGGCGGGTTGCCGATTATGACGCTGATGGGCTTCTCGTTCTGGAGTTGGACGCGCATCCAGTTCTCGGTGGACAGACCGCCCAGGTTGAAGCCGGCCTGACGCTCCGCCACTCCGCCAGTCGAGCCCTGCCAGTCCAGGTTCTCCAGCGTGTCGACGAACACGAGGTTGGGGAACTCCAGGTAGCGGCCCGTCTTCTCCTTGTAGGCGTACTCGATGTTGAGGTTGGCGATGTAGTAGGGCAGAATCGCCACCTCGTTGGCGTGAATCTCGTTGCGGTACTTGTACTCCAGCCGGTCGGTGGGCAGGTAGTCGATGAGGCTGGTGATGAAGGTGCCGGTGCCGGTGGCGGGGTCCAGTATCTGAACATTGTCGTCGGCGAGACCGCGTCCGAAGTGCTTTTGGAGCAGGTGGTCGGCGCCGCGGATAATGAAGTCCACCACCTCGTTGGGGGTGTAGACGACGCCGAGCCTGTCGGCGGCGGCGGGGTTGTAGGCCTTGTAGAAATCCTCGTAGACGGCCTTGAGGAACTGCTGCTTTTCGGCGTAGTCGGCTATCTCGTCCGCGGCGCGACCGATGGCGCCGTAGTAGGTGAGGAGGCGATCCCTGGCCTGGCGGCGCACCTCGCCGGTAAAGAAGGTGCCCTCCAGGTGGTCGAGCCGGCGGGCGACGTTGTTCTCGCGGTGGAACTGGTCCTCGGCGAACACGCGCAGGAAGATGTCCTTGGTGAGGATGTGCTGGAGCAACATCTCGCGCACGTCGGCGGCGGTCACGTCCGGGCCGATGGAGGCGTGGCACAGTTCAAGAAAGCTCGCGGCGGCGGCCTGGAATTCGGGGTTGTCGGCCTCGGCGGCCTCCACCGCCTCGCGGAGGTTGGCGATGACGTTGGGGAGGTCGGCCTTGAACTGGGACTGGGCGCCGCGGAACTCCTCGATCTGCGGCAGTTCGTAGTCGAGGAATCGGCGGATGAGGCGGTGCAGCGCGCCGGGCTGGTTCATGTCCACGCGCATGGCCTCTTCGCGGTTCTGGACGAGCACGGCGGTGCGGGAGTCCTCGAAGACGATGTTGTCGCGCGGGTAGCCGGAGTCGAACTTGCGCTGGATCTCGGCGTCCAGGTTGTCGCCGGTGTCCTTGGCCTCCCAGTAGCCGCGGGTCATGCGCAGGGCATCCTTCACAGTGCCGTCGGGCCGCACGCTGCCCACGCTCAGCTCGGGTACGAGGGTGAGCTTCTCCCTGTGGGCGTCGCAGTAGGCGGCGAGGCAGTTCTGGAAGGCGGGCCGGATGTTCAGCTCGCGGTCGGAGCCGCCTGCCTCGATGAGGCGGGCGAGGTGCTCGTGGTATCGCTGTATGTGGGGGTAGGTGGGCATGGTGGGACTATTGTACGGCATTGGCCGCAGGTGCGGGGAAGGATAGAGGCGGAGACGCAAGGCCCTGTGCTCGCAGACTCTGGCGCCTCTTCGCGGTTGGTGTTTGTGTGCTAGAATGTGTCCACATCGGCTCTGGAGGCCACACTCATGGACACAGGAGAACTGATTGCGCTGGCGGCGATTCTGGTGGGTATATCGCTGTCGACGCTGATATTCACCTGGCAGATGCACTTCCAGAACACCAGGCTCGAGGCCAAGATCGACGCGCAGGGCGACAGCCTTCGAGCCGAGATAAAGGCGGTGAGCGACAGCCTTGAGGCCAAGATCGACGCGGTGGGCGGCAGACTCACCGAGGTCGAGCGCAGCCACGCTCGCTTCGAGGGCATCAACGAGACGCTCTCCCAGATCCTCAGGCAGCAGTCGCACACTCACGAGCCGACCGACTGAACGCACCCCGATAGCCGCTCGCTCTGACCCTCTCCCGCCAGTGGAGGGGGATATGCGGCACCCCCACCCTAGCCTTCCCCCATCGAGTGGGAAGGGATCAAGCCGCGCCCTAGAACGTTAGCGACACCTTGAGCGCGCCGTCTTCCTTGGAGTGGGCTAGGTCGAAGGCTTCCTGGACGCGGTCGATGGGGAAGGTGTGGGTGACGAACGGGGCCATGTCGATGTCGCCGCGGGAGATGAAGTCGACGGCTATCTGGAACGCGGGCAGGCCGGGCTCGTCCTGGGCGCCGAAGACGGTGTGCATGTCCAGCCGCTTGCGGAAGAAGGTGTCCCAGTCGAACGGAACGCGCTCCATCGTGGGCGGCAGACCGAACACGGCGATGCGGCCGAGCGGCCTGGCGAGCTGCAGCGTTTGGTTGAGCGTCTCGACGCTGCCCACCGCCTCGATCACGAGGTCGGCGCCCTCTCCGTTGGTGAGGTCCATCACCGCGTCCGTCGCGCGCCGGCCGGACACGTCGACCGCCTCGTCCAGTCCCATCGCCCTGCCGGCGGCCAGGCGCTCGGGCACCGGCTCGATGCCGATAATGCGGTGGGCGCCGAGCCTGCGGAGCATGAAGTCGTGGAACAGGCCGACGGAACCCTGGCCCACCACGACGACGGTCTGGCCGATGAGCGACGGCAGTCGGCGACAGCCGAAGACCACGGTGCCGAGCTGCTGGGCCATGAGCAGGTGCTTTTGGGGGACGTCGCGCGGCAGCTTGAGCAGGAATTGCGGGTCTATGAGCTGGTATCCGGCGAAGGTGCGCGAGCCCCAGATGTTGGGCGCGGTGAGCACGAGGTCGCCGGGGGAGAAGTCGGTGCCGCCGCCGTCCACGACCTCGCCGAGGCCCTCGTGGCCGGGGTAGCCGTGCGGCAGCGGGAACTCGTGGGCGTTCCAGCCCATGTAGACGATGTGCAGGTCGCTTCCGCAGATTGAGGCGAGGCTGGTCCTGACCAGCACCTTGCCGTGCTCAGGGTTGGGCAAGGGCACGTAGTCGCAGTGGATGCGCTGGAGGTCGGTGGCGAGGGCGGCGGGCATGTCGGGCATGGGACGGGCGCTCCTGGTGCGGGTTTCGGGATGGTGGCATTCTCAATGCGGGGGCGGAGGCTGTCAAGCTGGGGTCGGCGCGCGATGCAAAACCGGGGGTGGGTGCTGTACAATGTGAAGACCTGAATCGCAAGTACGCCACACGAGTGGAGGGTGCAAGTATGCTGAGAAAGCTGGGGCGGGTGACGACCATTCGCCAGAGACTGGAGGACGTGGACGTGCCTCCGGGGCAGTTCGTGACGGACAAGTTTCCGATACTCACCTTTGGCTCGACGCCGCAGATCGACATCGACACCTGGCAGTTCCGGGTGTTCGGGCTGGTGGAACGGGAAGTGACGCTGGACTGGCAGCAGTTCAACGATCTACCCAAGGTGGTGCTGGACGCGGAGTTTCATTGCGTGACGCAGTGGAGCAAGCTGCAGAACACGTGGGAGGGCGTGGCGTTTACGGAGGTGATGAAGCTTGCGGGGGTCAGCCCCGAGGCGAAGTTCGTGATGACGCACTGCTACGGCGGCTACTCGAGCAACCTGCCCCTGGAGGTGGCTGCGGACGACGACGTGCTGTTCGCGTACAAGCACGACGGCGAGGAGTTGACGCCGCAGCACGGCTGGCCGCTGCGGCTGGTGGTGCCGAAGCGGTACGGGTGGAAGAGCGCGAAGTGGGTGAACGGGGTAGAGTTCATGGCCGAGAACGAGCCAGGCTTCTGGGAGATGCGCGGCTACCACATGGAGGGCGATCCCTGGAAGGAAGAGCGGTTCTGGAGCAGCCTGTACTGAGTCCGGCCTGGATCGTCGCGACTGGCAAGGTCTCTCATAAAGAAACGGGGCGCCCCTGGCGAGGCGCCCCGTCCGGCGGACAGGGGAGGTCCTCTAACGCTATCACGCCACCTTCACCTTCCGCACGTCCTCGCGTCCTTCTGCCGCGTTCATCGTCAGCCGCCCGTGGATCTTGAGCAGGTCCACCATGTGGCCGCACTGCAGGCACTTCAGGTACTCGCCGTACACGTCCCTGTCGCGGTGTACGTCACCCTTGCACCTTGGACACGCCTTGAAATACAACATTTCGCTTCCTCCTCTTAGAGTCTCCGCTCTCGCAGCCTGGCCCGCGTCCGCTTTTTCGCGGAACGGGGCGGGCGGGAGCGGCCACGTTTTAGCTGTTTGTGCTTATCAGGCTGTCTGACATGGACGAATTATATATAGTTGACACGTTATGTGTCAAGGGATATAATACGGCCAACCGAGTGACCCGAGAAGCCCGCGAGGCTTGCTCACCATTTGCTGTTGTGCCATTTATAACGGGCCGAGGGCGAATAGGTTAGCTCGGTCCCGGAAACTCGTGGGAGGTGAAGAGAACGGTGTACGACAGGAGACAGCAATACGACCAGATGCAGGGCGTGTACATTATCAGCGTGGCGGCGCGCGTGCTGCAGATGCACCCCCAGACGCTGAGAAAGTACGAGCGCATCGGCCTGGTGTCTCCGTCACGGACCGTTGGGATGCTGCGTCTCTACTCGGAGGAGGACATCGCCCGGCTTCGACTGATCAAGCACCTGGTGGACGAGCTGGGACTGAACCTGGCCGGCGTGGAGCTGGCGCTGAAGCTGTTCAACCGGCTGATCAACATGCGGGCGCAGGCCCAGGAACTGGATGGAGAGGAGCTCAAGAGCTTTCTGGACACCAACGTACACCAGATGCTCAGCCTGCTGGACGGCAAGCGGAAGTAGCGGGCGGCGTATCCGAACTGGAGGACACAGTACATGACCGAGACCAACGAGCACGAAGTGCCGGAAGAACACTGCGGCGACGCGGGCGAGGCTCCCGCGGCCGGTGGTGACGATTCCCTGCGGGAGATGCTGGAGGAGGCGGAGCGGGAACGGGACCAGTTCCGGGCAATGGCGCAGCGGGCGCAGGCGGATCTTGTGAATTACAGGCGCCGCGCCGAGGACGAGCGCGAGACGCTGAAGCGCAACATAACGTCCGGGCTGCTCATGGACATGCTGGAGCTTGTGGACGACTTCGACCGCGCACTCGATTACGTGCCGGACGACGCGGTGGCCCCGCAGTGGCTCGAGGGCCTGCGAAACGCGCGGCGAAGCTTTGACCGCAAGCTGCTTATGCAGGGCGTCAGCAGGGTCGAGTCCGCCGGGCGGCAGTTCGATCCGAACGTTCACGAGGCGATTCAAAGCGTGCCGACGGACGACCACCCCGAGGGCGCCATTACATCCGTCGTGCGCGAGGGATACATGCTTAACGACCGGCTGCTGAGGCCGGCCCAGGTGGTCGTCGCCGTGTCAGCGGCACTCGAAGAAGAGACCGAAACTACCAAATAGGAGACGCTCGATGGCAAAGATACTGGGTATAGACCTGGGCACGACCAACTCGTGCATGGCCGTAATCGAAGGCGGTGAGCCGCGCGTCATCGAAAACTCCGAGGGGGCGAGGACGACCCCTTCGGTGGTGGCGCTCAACACACGCAACGGCGAGCGCTACGAGGGCCAAACGGCGAAGCGGCAGGCGGTCACGAACCCCCGCAACACCGTCTATTCGGTCAAGAGGTTCATGGGCCGCCGCTTCGCCGAGGACAGCGTGAAGCGCGACGTCGACCTGGTGCCGTTCGAGGTGAGCGAGCACACCAACGGCGACGCCTACGTCACCATGGGCGGCAAGCAGTACGCGCCGCCGGAGATCTCGGCCATGGTGCTACAGAAGCTCAAGCGCGACGCCGAAGACAATCTGGGCGAGCCGGTCAACCAGGCGGTAATCACCGTGCCCGCCTACTTCAACGACAGCCAGCGCAACGCCACCAAGGACGCCGGCCGCATCGCGGGGCTGGAGGTGCTGCGCATCATCAACGAGCCGACTGCCGCGGCGCTCGCGTACGGGCTGGACAAGAAGGGCGACGAGACTATCGCGCTGTACGACCTGGGCGGAGGCACGTTCGACATCACCATACTCCGCATCGGTGGGGGCGTGTTCGAGGTGGTCGCCACCAACGGTGACACGCACCTGGGCGGCGACGACTTCGACCAGCGGATCATCGACTGGGCGTGCGAAGAGTTCCGGCGCGAGGAGGGCGTGGACCTGCAACAGGACCGCACAGCGCTGCAGCGGCTCAGGGAAGCCGCCGAACGCGCCAAGATCGAGCTTTCGACGCTCGTCGAGACGGAGATCAACCTGCCGTTCATATCCGCTGACGCATCCGGCCCCAAGCACCTGGTTATGACGCTGACCCGTTCCAGGCTCGAGCAGATGGTGGATGCACTGGTCCAGCGAACGGTCGAGCCCTGCAGAGTGGCGATGGCCGACGCGGGGATATCCCCTTCCGACCTGGACGAGGTGATCCTGGTGGGCGGCATGACGCGAATGCCCGCCGTCCAGGAGGCCGCTCAGAAGCTGTTCGGAAGGGAGCCGCACAGGGGCGTGAACCCGGACGAGGTGGTGGCAATCGGCGCCGCCATACAGGCAGGCGTGCTGCAGGGCGACGTCAAGGACATCGTGTTGGTGGACGTTACGCCCTTGACGCTTGGAATCGAGACGCTCGGCGGCGTGGTCTCCCAGCTCATATCGCGCAATACCGCCATACCGACAGCGCGGAGCGAGACGTACACGACGGCCGCCGACGGACAGACCAGTGTCGAGGTGCACGTGCTGCAGGGCGAGCGCCCGATGGCGGGCGAGAACAAGACCATAGGCCGCTTCATGCTGGACGGCATACTGCCGGCTCCGAGGGGCGCGCCCCAGATCGAGGTGACGTTCGACATCGACGCCAATGGCATCCTCAAGGTGTCCGCGAAGGACCAAGGCACCGGCAAAGAGCAGCACATCACCATCACGGCGAGCTCCGGCCTCACGGAGCAGGAGATCGACCAGATGGTGAGGGATGCCGAGACGCACGCGGAGGACGACCAGCGCAGGCGCGAGGTCGCAGAGACGCGCAACCAGGCCGACAACGCAGCATACGCCGCCGAGCGGCTGCTTCGGGAAAACGGCGAGGCCATTCCCGAAGACTTGAAGTCGGACGTGGAGGGCAAGATCGCCGCGGTGCGGGCCACGCTCGACACGCAGGACGCCACCGCGATGAAGTCGGCGCTGGACGGTCTGAACGAAGCCGTTCAGCGCGCGGCACAGGCCGCTGCCAGCCAGCAACAGCAGCAGGGCGAAGCGCAGCCGGGGCCGTCGGACGAGCCGCCCGGCGGCACCGTGGAGGGCGAGTACCGCGAAGTAGACGACCGGAGCTAGGCGCGGCACGGAGGCGACGACGAGATGGACTTTACGTGGGGCCAAAAGGTATCGGCAACCGACGGCTGGGCCGGCCGGCTGCGAGGCGTGGTCGTGTCGGAGTCTCCGATGCGCGTAACCCATCTCACGGTGCAGCGGGGCCTGGTGTTGGCCACGCGCCGCAGCGCCCGGGTGGGACTGCTAGCGGGCGGCGACACCGAAAGCCTGCGCCTGGGCATGGGGCTGGTCGAGATGCTGGACCTGCCGAACGCGGACTCCGATCCGCCTCCAGGCATCGCCCTGACTCCCCGCACGTGGGTGCTCGCCCCCGGCGGCGAGCGGCTGCGACTGCGCGGAGTGCGCGTGATTGGCGAGTTACGGAGGGTGACCCACGTCATCGGGCAGCAACGGCGCGCCCGCCCGGCGCTGCTGGCGGTGTCCGGGTCGGATGATCTGAGCGCGGAGGGCCTTCGCATGGAGGCGGACGTCGAGCAGCGCCATCCCGTCGACTACCGCAGGGACGAGGAGGTCGAGGGCGACCTGATCGAGGCTCTGCAACGCTCGCTGGAATTGCCCGAGGTGGACCTGAACGAGGTCCGCGTCAGCGTGGCGGAGGGCGTGGTGCGGCTGGAGGGCAACACCCGCTCACCCACTGTGAACCGCGAGGTAGAGAGGGTCGCGAATTCGGTCCGCGGCTGCGTCGCGGTGGAGAACCGGCTATTCAGCGACTGGGAGATAGACCTGGACGCGGCCTCCCGCATATCGCGGTACGCGCCGCCGCTGCTGGACCGCGTGGTGGTCAAGTCGCAGTTCGGCGTGCTACATCTCGAAGGCGCGATCCGTGACGAGGGCGAGCGGCAGTCGGTTACACAGGCAGTGCGCGCCACCCCCGGCATACTGGGCGTCCAGTGGTCTCCAACGGAGGACGACGCGGACGGCAGCACCGAGAGAGAATAAGAGCGCCGGGACACCTGCGCCCGACCTCACCCTCACCTCAATCCTCTCCCGTCGAGGGAGAGGAGGTCTTTGGAGCACCTTCCCCCATCAGAGGGAAGGGACTTTCTATGCCCTCGCCCTAGAGGACGTGGTACATCAGCAGGTGGTCCCGCAGCACGTCTCCGGCGAAGTCGTTCTCGACCTCGCGCCAGACCGAGTGGATGTGGTTCGCGCCGTTCTGCCTGTTGTCGAATTCGACGACGAACTCGCCGCCGTGAATCCGGTAGTAGTGCGCCGCGCTCCTGTCCAGCGGGCCCGCCCACGCGAAGTGTAGCTGGTCGAATCCGCCGTCCTTCAGCGCCGCGAGCCTCCGGCCTGCCAACTCCTCGTTCACCTGGTTCACGTACTCGGTGACAAGGCCCATCAGCATCTCGCGCTGGGTGCCCGACATCGCCGAGACCGATAGCCCTTCTTCCTTGGGCAGCGACACCTTGGAGCTGTTGTAGGTGAGGATGTCGTAGGGGGCCTCGTCGTAGATGACCGTCTTCGACCTCTGCCCCGCGTCCAGGCTGTCCATCAGCTCGTAAGCCATGTCCTCGCGAGCACCCAGTATGCGCAGACCCGACTTGGGTCCCTTGCGGACCTCGGCTGGGTTGGCGCCGAAGAAGAACGGCGTCATCGAGATGATGTCGTCGCCCCAGATGCTGAAGTGCAGCGAGACGTGGTGTCCTTCCGCTCGCCAGCCCCACGGCTCGTCGCCGCCCGGCTCGCCGAAGATGGTGAAGTAGTAGAGGTCGGGGTCACGGACGAATGAGACGATGCCCTGCTCCTTCTCCAGCGGGCCGAGCACCGACTCGTGCTCGATGATCTGCTTGGCCTGTTCGAACGACCTGTCCGTGAGACCCGTCGCCATCAGATCGTAGGCCAGCTTGCGCTGGTTGTGGTCCATATCGCGCAGGGCCAGGCCGTGCCGGTTGAGCGGCGGGTAGTACCAGAACACGCGCTCGCCGTCCAGGTACGGGTACATCGCCTTGTCCCGCTGCTTTGGTTCGAGGCTCGCCAGGAACTTCGAGCCTGCCTCGTTCATATTCCTCACGACGGTGTTCAGCCCGTTCGATGCGGTAGTCATGGTGTGCGCCTCCTTGGTGGTCGTGTGGCATGTGAGAGGACAGTGGCGGCGAAGGCTGCGCGCCGCCGATTTTGGACAGAGTATAGCACGTTAGGTCCGGCTTGGGGCGGGAAGGGCATCTCCCACTGGCCGGACCGGTGACTCACCTGACGGCGTGAACCTCGAGGCGGACCCCTTCGTGCCGCTGAATGCTACAGACGACCTCGAGCAGGTCTCCCGCGCTGGGGGTGCCGTCTTTGCCGAACATGCAGACGAGGCTTCCTGCCGGTGCGTCGATCAGCTTCCCAAGCTTCTCATAGCCCATTGTGGTCTCAATGTAGTCCCGAAGCACTACTTTGGCCACGTTGATCTCCCCATCCAAAAGGCATTGGACGCCGCTTGTGAACAACATTTCTCGGAACTCAGGTTCGCGAAGTGCTCGCTCTTGCACAATCTCCCTAAAGTCGATGGTAGGCGCCATGTCTCACACCTCATTGTAGTTTCTCGCGCTTGTATTGTTGCCAGAGTCTTCGCGCGACTTCAATATCCGCGTGCTGGCGCGCCTTAGTACCGCCGCCAAGCAGGACTATCAAGGTTTGGCCGTCCCTGCCAAAATAGACTCTGTAGCCCGGACCCACGTTTATGCGGTATTCCAGCACGCCGGCTCCTACGCCTCTAGCGTTCGACAGGTTACCCTCTCCCATGCGAGCAATGGCGATCCGCACTCTGCCCGCCGCTCCAGGGTTTAGACGGTCGTACCACCGGCGAAAGGGGCTTCGGCCTCGCCTATCGACGTATGCCGTTACGATAATGGCCATGCCCAAATGGTAGCTGACCCGGCGACGGTGGGCAAGGGAATCAACGACGCGCTCCGCCCAGCCCTTGCCCTGCGGCGTGTGTACGTGTAACGTTAGGCGAACACTCAACCGGGGAGGGCAGCAGCATGACTTCCACTCAGCAGGGTTCCATCGTATCGCTGCAATTGTGCGTGGGCCACAGAGAGCCCATGCAGAATGTAGAAAGCGCAAACGTCATAGCTAACCACGGCATCGAGGGCGACCGTCACGCCATTTCCGAGGGCGTTCGCATCGCCCGGCAGGTGCTGCTGATGGACGAGGAGACGCTGGAGCGCTTCGGCCTTTCGCATGGCCAGGTGCGCGAGAACATCACGACTTCGGGTGTGGAGCTCGCGAACATCGAGGCGGGCACCAAGGTGGCGCTCGGAGACGACGTGGTGGTGCGCATCACCGGTCACTGCGCGCCGTGCTCGCGCATGGACGAAATACGGCCCGGGCTGCGCGTAGAGCTGGAGCGACAGCGCGGAATGCTGGCTTACGTCGTCCAGGGCGGCGAGATCAAGGTCGGGGACGGCGTCCGCGTGCTGGAGGGAGCCGCCGCGAGCGCGTAGATCCCGGCGGGTCTTATTCCCTCGCCCCGGGCCCTCTCCCTCGCAGGGAGAGGGGTCCACACGACCTATCCGGCAGCTATGCTGTCGACAGCGACGTGCTTGCCGCGCCGACGCCCGCGCCGCGCGGCACCTCGTAGCCGACGCGCGGCAGTATGTCCTCCAGCGCGGACAGCAGCGCCAGCACGTACTCCGCCTTGCTGGACTCGCCCATCAGACCCACGCGCCAGACCTTGCCCGCCAACTCGCCGAGGCCCTTGCCGATCTCCAGGTTGTGCTCCCGCAGCAGCATCCCGCGCACCGTGTCGTCGTCCACGCCCTCCGGAATCCACAGCGGCGTAATCTGGTCCAGGGCGTGCTCGCGCGGCACGACCGCCTCCAGCCCCAGCGCGTCCAGGCCGGCGCGCAGCGCGTCCGCGTTCTGCCGGTGGCGCGCGAAACGCGCCTCCAGGCCCTCCTCCAGCACGATGCGCAGGCCCTCCCGCAGGGCCAGAATCATGCTCACCGGCGCGGTGTGGTGATACACCCGGTCGAATCCCCAGTAGTTTGCGTTTAGCGCCAGGTCCAGGTACCAGGACACCGGCTTGGTTTCCCTGCTCTTCACCACGTCGTGCGCCCTCGGGCTGACCATCACGGGCGAGAGCCCGGGCGGGCAACCCAGGCACTTCTGGGTTGCCGAGTAGCAGTAGTCTATGTCCCAGTCGTCGGCGGCTACCTCGTTGCCGCCCAGGGACGTCACGGCGTCGACCATGAACAGCGCGTCGTGGGCCTTCGCCAGCGCGGATATGTCCTCCAGCGGCTGACGGATGCCGGTGGACGTCTCGGCGTGTATGGCTGTCACCATCTTCACGTTGGCGTGCTTGCCAAGCTCCTGTTCCAGCATCTCCTCCGGGAAGGGCTTGCCCCACTCCGCGCGAAGCGGCACCACGTTGGCGCCTATGCGGGTGGCCATATCCACCATGCGCTCGCAGAAGAAGCCGTAGATGCACATGACCACAGTGTCGCCGGGCTCGAGAAGGCTGGACAGCCCCGCTTCCATTCCCGACGACCCTGTGCCCGAAAGGGCGAACGTCAACCCCTCGTCCGTCTGGTACACCCTGCGCAGGAGCGCCGACACCTCGTTCATTATCAGCATGAAGTCGGGGTCCAGGTAGCCGATCATGTTGGACATCATCGCCTGCAACACCCTCGGATTGGCGTTGCTTGGGCCGGGACCCAGCAGGATTCGAGGCGGCACGCTGGGCATCTGGGACTCGGGAAGAGCGTCTTGGGCCATTGGGAAACTCCTTGAGGCTTGATGTGCCGCGCCGCGGCCTGGGCGGCGGGCCTGTATTGTACTACTAACGGCAACGAGGGACACCCCTTACCCTTGCGGGGGTTAGAGACGTAGCCTAGACTTTGCGCAATGTACAGGTGGCGCGTAGCCGGATAGGGTGATTGCTGAATGGCATTTTCCAAGCGGTCTAGCGGCGGACTGGCCGAGCTCGAGTCCTGGTACGTCGACAGGAGCGTGGTAGATCCGTTGGTGAGGTCGGCGCGCGGCCTGCGGGACAAGACGATCTGCGTGATGGGCGGCTGCGGGCAGGTCGGCTCGCACGTGCTTACCAAGCTGTACGAGCTTGGGCACACGCCCGAGCGCCTGTCGATAAACGACACCCTCTCTCTCGGCAGACCGGACAATCTGCCCGCGCCCCTCCGATCAATCGTCGACAGGCGCACGCACCGCGAGTTCGTGGCGGCGCCTCCGCCCGCGCCGGACGTGCTCATCTTTGTCGGTGGGCGATCCAGCGCGCCTCACTTCCGCAGTCTGGACGACGTTCTGGAGGAGATCGAGTGCTGGAAGGCGATCTTGGAGTGGTGTGTCGAGAACGACGTGCGGCTCGTTTTCGCCTCCACCAGCAGCCTGGCAAAGGTGCGACCCTCCGTCGAGACGGAGAGGGCCTGGCCCGGTTCGCTGTACGAGCTGACCAAGCTGATGATGGAGGAGATGGCGATTCAGCAGGCATTGTGCGACGGGTTGAAAGTGCAGATTTGCCGATTCTTCTCGGTGTACGGGGTGACGGAGCAGCACAAGGGCAACTTCGGCAACCTGTACACGCAGATCCTCTGGCATGCCAGGGAGGGCGTGCCGTTTGAGGTGTGGGGCCAGGACGGAGTCTTCGGCCCGGGTGAGCAGACGCGGGACACGATATTCGCGGCTGAGGTGGCCAGGGCTGTGCTGTTTCTGCTGTCACTGCCCGCGCCGGAGCCGCGCCTGGAGGACGTATCCGTGCTGACCTACAACGTGGGGCAGGGTAGGCCGGTTTCGGTGAGCGAGATGGTGGACCAGGTGGGCGCGCTTATCGGGCGAAGACCTGAGATCGTTCACACGCAGGTGCCGGCGCACGTGAAGAACTACGTCGTCCACACCTGGGGCGATCCCGGCAGGCTCGTCGGGGCAGGGTTCGAGCCGCTGTTCACGGACCACGTCGCCAACCTGCGTTTCATCGACAGGGCGCTCGCCAACATGGACTGGTACTGGTCCGTGGTGGAGAGAGTGCGGTCGCGGCTGGCGGCGTAAGGGGGCGTCCTACACCTCCGGGCGGCCCTGGGCCTTCAGGCGCTCTACAACGGCCCTCAGCTCCTCCGAGCGCCCCATGTCCGCCACCAGCACGCAGTCCTCGGTGTCCACCACGACCACGTTGTCCAACCCTATCGCGGCCACCAGCCTGTCGCGGCCTATGAGCAGCGAGTTTCTCGTCGACTCGGCGAGCACGTCGCCGCGAATGGCGTTGCCGTCCGAGTCCAGCGGCTCCTCCTCCCACATCGACGACCAACTCCCCACGTCAGACCAACTCGCACTCATCGGAATCACCACGCACTCGGGGCCGTCGAACGGTCGCGGCGCGGTCGACGCGGGCGTATCGCCCGTGCGTCCGGCTATCTTCTCCAGTATGGCGTAGGCTATGAAGTCGCCCGGGCAGCGCGCGAACGCCTCGACGTCGGGACGGAAGAACTCGCCATCCTGCCTCCCCAACTCGAACGAAAGCGCGCACGCCTCGGCGATGTCCGGGCGGTGGAGCCCGATCTGCTCCAGCCACACCGACGCGCGGGACATGAAGATGCCGCTGTTCCACAGGAAGCGGCCACTCTCGACCAGCCTGCGCGCAACCTGCTCTTCGGGCTTTTCGACGAATGACGCCACTCGGCGCGCGTCCCCGCCCAGGGAATCTCCCATCTCCACGTAGCCGTACCCGGTGTTCGGGGAGGTTGGAACGACACCGACCGCGGCCATCCCGCCCGCCGACGCGAATCCCGCACCCGCGTTTACCGCGTCCGCGAACGCCTGGGGGCCGCGCAGCACGTGGTCCGCGGGGGAGACCAGCAGGACGGGGTCGGGGTCGCTCGCGGACACGTCACGCCGGGTCAGGTCCGCGGCGCACAGCGCGCCCAGTGTGAGCGCCGGCGCCGTGCTGCGTCCCGCGGATTCCAGCACAATCGCCGACGGCGTGACGCCGACCTGGCGGCAGTGCTCGGCGACGAGATAGCGGTGCTCCTCGTTGCACACGATGACGGGCGCCGCGGCATTCTCGAGGCCATTCAGCCGAAGCAGCGCCTGTTGCAGCAGCGATCGCTCGCCCCCGATGGCAAGGAACTGCTTGGGGTAGAGCGACCTCGACAGCGGCCACAGGCGAGTGCCCGAACCGCCGGCTAGGACTACAGGATAGATCAACATTCTCGACTCCATGCCGATACCCATGCCGGCCAAGCCATGATAGATTCGGGCGGGTGTGCTTTCAAGGCGAACGCCAGCCTTCGTGCCGTAAGGAGTCCAGAATACCGACCGCGAACGCGTCTTCATCTTTCAACGGCGTTCTCTGTTCTCTGACAGTGCTCGGAATCAATATGCACATCCATGCCAAAAACTCACCGTTTTCACGCGGAGAGGGGCGTGCTAGCTATGAACGACAGAGAATTAGCCCATTTTTTCCCATAGATTGTGCCAACTTTGCAGTGATTCTGCCTTGACTGGCTTTTACTTTTCCGAAAATATATTTATACAAAGTAAAGCCATGGGGCAGGACTAGTCTGACAGAGGCGATCTGACGGCGCGAGCGACAGCGACAGGCGATCAGCCGGATGGGAGCCTCACCCAAATCGGGAAAGCCTGGAGACTCGAGAGCAGGCCCACCGAAATCTATAGAAAGGATGGAGTAGTTGACGACATCAACAGCGGAGACCCTGATAAGCGGGGAAGCAGAACCGTTACTGCGCATAGCACCGGTCGCGTCACGGCGAAACCTGATGATTTGCCCAAGGTGCGAGGCGCAACTCAGAATGAACTACGACGAGCCTGAGTGCTTGCAGTGTGGGTACGTTAACTATCACTACACACCGCCGGCGTCGGCAAATGGACACAGGAGCATAATCGGCGCGGGAACCCGCTTCATTCTACGATACGTAGGCGAGTTTCCTTCTCTGGTCGAAACGCTCACATACGTCCAGTTGCGCCGGCTGCGAAACAGGGTCGTGTACGGGGTAACCTGCCCGTTCTGCGGCGGTGACATGGAGCAGTCATCGCTATCGGGCAAGCGCAGGGAGGTTCGCGAAGAGAGGTTCAGCTGCGACCTGGGTCACAGGGTGTCACTCACACCGGGTCGGAACGGAGACCTGGGCTGGAAGTAGCCCTACCATTGCCAATGACAAAGAGGTGAGTACCGTCGAAAACGCAGCTTGCTCAAGGGGAGCGCGTCTAACGTGCTCCCCTTAACTTTTCTCTAATTTCTTCCATTACTTTGGACGCAAAACCGGGCACATCGTGAAGATAGTAGACGAGATTCTCCAAAATCCGGGCAAGCCGGTCTTCATCTGTGACGCATCGCCGCCGAGAGGCCCCGACCCTGGCCTGCTGGAGCCGCTGCGCGGCCTCGACGCGAGCTTTGTATCTGTGGCGTACAACCCGGGAAGATCGGTACGAGTAAACCCCGTGGCGGCGGCTTACTGGCTGCGGCGCGAGACGGGCGCGGAGGTCGCGTTTACCATCGCGACGCGCGACATGAATCGCGTGGCCATCCAGAGCCTGCTGCTGGGCACGGAGCTCCTGGGGCTGGAGAACGTGATTGTCGTGCGCGGCGACGATTTTTCAGCGCGCGAGCTGCGGTCCACGCGCGCGGTGCACGACTTCACGCCCAGCGGACTCATTCGAGCGATCGGCGCGATGAACGAGGGTGTGGACCATCGCGGTCTCAGGCTGCGCGGCCCGACGCACCTCTGCGTGGGGGCCACAATCGACCTGGGACGCGGCATCGACGGCGAGGCGCGTCTCACGCACGCCAAGGCGGAGGCCGGGGCGCAGTTTTTCATATCGCAGCCCACTTTCGACGCCGAACTACCGGCGCGCTTCCTGGAACACTACGCCTCGCAGTATGGTCAGCTCGACGCGCCGGTGTTCTTCGGCGTCCCGGTGATGGCGCCCGGCAGCCTGGCGCTGGGGGAGGTGCCGCCGCGGGTCACGGACGACCTGGCGGCCGGCCGGCCCGGCGCCGACATCGCGGCGCAGCTTGTGGGCGAGCTTATGGACGCGGGATTCAGGACCTTCTACCTCGTGCCGCCCATCCTGAGGGCTGGCCGCCGTGACTACGACGCCGCCCGCGAGGTGCTGGCGACGTTCGCGTAGGGGAGTCCGACTAGCAGGGCGCGGCGCCGGGCGACACCGGACGCACGCGCAGCCCCCTTAGCGTTGCCGGGTCGAACGGGTCGTTCCCGGAGCGGAGCTGGTCGATCCAGTCCGCCCGGCTCTGCCAGTAGAGGTCCCGACAGCTATCCTTGGGAGAGGCTCCGACCCACTCCAGGAACGCCTCCAAATCCGCGATCGCCTTCTGGGTGCGGCCTGTCAGAGCGTATGCGACTCCCCTTGCCTCACTCGACTGGCTCGTGGGATCGTGCGCGACAGCCCTCTCGCAGACGGGCATCGCCTCCTGCGCACTTCCCGACACCGCCATCTGCCAACAGAGCACGCGGTTGAACACCACGTTACTCGGGCTTAGCGACTGTGCCCACCGCAGATCGGACAGGGACGCCGTCCAGTTCTCGATCTCCGAGTACACCAGGCCGCGGTTGAAGTAGGCCGTCGGGGAGTCCGGGGCGAGGTCGACCGCGCGGCTGTAGTCCGCTAAAGCCCTGTTCAGGTCGCCCTCCGCGCCTCGCGCCAGGTGCGCGTTGCCGCGAGCGACGTACGCAGGCGCCAGGTCGGGGTTCTCATCCAGCGCCTCGTCCAGGTCTTCGAAGGCTCGCTCCAGGTCGCCGGGGTTGTCGCGCGCGACGTAGGCGCCCGCGCGGTTGACGTAGGCGCTCGCGTATCCCGGCTGAATCTCCAGCGCCTCCGTCAACTCGGCGACGGCTCGATCCAGGTCCATGTCCGTTCCGCGCTCCACGTGTGCCGCGGCGAGGTTGACGTAGGTCGCGGCGTGGGTGGGGTTGACCGTGGCCGCCTGGACCAGATCGTCGATGGCGCGGTCCACGTCGCCGTTCCGGCCACGCTCCAGGTAGGCCAGCGCGCGGCTGTTGAGCGCTTCCACCGAACGTGGCCGGACGGCAAGCACCTGCGTGAACAGCCAGACCGCCTCGTCGAAGTCCGCCAGCCTGCCGCCAAGATAGGAGCGGCCCAGCAGGTATCTTATGTTCGCCAGCGCCGCCGGATCGGTCGGGTTGCTGTCCGAGGCGTGAATGAGCACCGTCTTGGCGAGGTCGTGCTCACCCTGCTCGAGGTAAAGCTGGCCCAGGGTGAGCAGGGCCACGTACCGCACCTGCTCGGTGAGGTCCGCGTTGATGGTCGCGGGTAGCTCGGAGGGCGACGAGGCGATGTCCACAACCTGCCGGTCGCGCTGCGTGGACTGCACACGCGGCGTCGTGAACCTGGCCATCACGCGACCGCTGTCGTACTCGCCCCAGATGACGATCACGGCGTCGGAGCGCCTGCCCGCCTCGTCCGCGCTGGACTCCGACGCTATCTGCCTGGGCCACTCGACGGTTCGCACGCCGGACAGCCCGGCGGTGTTTACCTCGCCGTCTATCTCGTGCTTCAGGCGACCCAGCACGTTGTAACCCTGCTGACCGCCGGTGTAGTTGACGAAGGGGGCTATGACGATGAGCGATTCGCCGTCCAGCGCCGCCGGGTAGTCCGTGGAGTCTCGCAGGCCCATCGCAATCGCGATGGCGACGACTGTCACGACGATCAGCACCAGCACCGCGGCCGGCACGACGAAGCCTCGCCTGCTGCGAGGTGGGGGTGGGGACGCCTCCGCCTCCATGGGCACAGGTGCCGGAGCCGAAACCGCTTCCTCGACTGCGGCGTCAGCCGGGCTGGGATCCGCCTCGGCCAGGGCAGTCTCGGGCGAGAATCCCGCCGCCTGCAGGAACTCATCGGTCTCCGACGGCGTCAGCCGCAGCACCTCGGCGCAGCGCAGCACGTCCTCGCGGTAGCGGGGGCGCGTGGTCACTCCCTCTCGCCACCGGATGAGGGTAGGGCGGCTGACCGGGATGCGGCGGGCCAGCTCCGCGTCGCCGACTCCGGTCCGCTCCATGTACAGCGTCAGCAGTTCGGCGAAAGTCCGCAACTGTTACAACTCAGATACGCTAAACTCGCTGAATGAAACACAATCGACGTTCGGAGTGTACACCATCCGGTGCGACGCTGGACGTGTCGGCGGACGGCGCGGGACTCGCCCGCCAGCCGGAACCGCGGACACAGCCGCATCGATAGGAGGTGTGAACGATGTTTGGCAAGATTGTCGGCCTGATAGGAATAGTCGCGCTTGTGGGCGCTCTGATCGCCTGCGGACAGGCGGAGCCGGAGGCGCGAATGCAGCCCCGGCAGCCCGCTCCGGCTGCCCCGGCACAACCAGTGGCGCAGCAGGCCGTGGCGGCACCGGCCCAACCCGCTCCCGCAGCGCCGGCCGCGCCGGCGGCGGAGGCTTCCGCCGACGCGGTGGTCGCCGCCATGTCAGTGGCTCCCGCGCCCGTGGCGCCGGCCGCACCGGCGGCGGAGGCTCCCGCCGATGTGGTGGTCGCCGCCATGTCAGTGGCTCCCGCGCCCGTGGCAGCCGCAATCGCCGCGCCTGGCGCCGCGTCCGATGCCTCCGCGCCCCCTGCGCCAGCCCCCGCACGTGAGGCGGCGGCTCCGGCCTACCAACCGGTATCGATCTCGGCGGGAGAAGTCGACGACAACGAGAGATGGGCGGAGTACATCAAGTACCGGGACGCGTACGAAGGGCTCGCGGTCCATGACCTCGATGTTTCCGAGAGATACATCATCACGGTCCTGGATGCCGACGGCTATCCCGTACCCAACGCTGAGGTCCGAATCGCTACCGAAGAAGCCGTAGACCTGTTCGAGGGTCGCACCTACGCCAACGGACAGACCGTCTTCTTCCCGCGTACTTCGCTCCAACACAGCGATGCTCAGGAGTTCACGGTTCATGTTGAAGTGGATGGAATCATCCAGTCCCGACAGTTCGCCAGGGGCGAAGACTCGGACTGGAACTTCACTCTGGACGCAGCAGTGGAAACTCCGGCCAGGATCCCTCTGGACCTTCTGTTCCTGCTGGACGCGACCGGCAGCATGTCGGACGAGATAGACCAGATCAAGGCCACGATGCTTTCGATCTCGTCACGCATCAGCGACTTGCCATCTAATCCTGACCTCCGGTTTGGAATGGTGGCCTATCGTGACAGGGGTGATGACTTCATTACCCGCACATACCACTTCGAGACGGACGTGCAGGAATTCCTGAACTCGATTCGAGACGTGCAGGCCGATGGTGGTGGCGACGAACCGGAGTCCCTGAACGAAGCGCTCCACGTGGCGGTCGGTGAACCCGAGTGGCGGCAGGACGCGATACGGCTCGTGTTTCTCATAGCCGACGCTCCGCCGCACCTGGACTACGCGCAGGACTACGATTACGCGGTGGAGATGGTCGAAGCCAGTCGGCAGGGCATCAAGATTTTCCCAATCGCTTCGAGCGGTCTCAGCGCCCAGGGGGAGTACATCTTCAGACAGATCGCCATCCACACAATGGGACGATTCCTCTTCATCCTCTACGGCGGAAGCACGCCTCACAGCGTAGGGCAGTACTCCGTGGAGAACCTCGACGATCTTGTAGTAGAACTGGTTGAAGCGGAACTGGCTCACTTGTCGAGATAGCGTCCGCTCGCTCGTGGGGCAGGAGACCTGAGCACGAGAGTTCAGATCAGATAGAAGGCCCGGGAGCGGATCATTCGCCGGTCCCGGGCGGGCCGAAATCCAAGCGGCACGGAGACGGAGCCGCATCGATAGGAGGTGTGAACGATGTTTGGAAAGATTGTCGGGCTGATTGGAATAGTCGCGCTCGCTGTTGCGCTGGTTGCGTGCGCCGGCTCCGAATACGAGGAAGCTGAGGCGGTAGAACCAGCGTCGATTAGACGCTCACCCCCGCCGACGGCGCCCACAGCCATGGCCGCCGCCGCGGCCCCTGCTATGGCGGCACAGTCCCAAGCGATGATGGCGCAGCCGGAAGGGTTCAACACCATCGGCGGGTCCGCCACAGTGAACGACGAGGCCTACGACCTCACGTTCTTCAAGCACTACGGCGTCAACCCGTTCATCGACACCGAGGACGACCACCTGTCGACCTTCGCCATCGACGTGGACACCGCCTCGTACACCGTGGCGCGCCGGTTCGTCCAGGACGGCAACATGCCCCACCCGGACTCGGTGCGCGTCGAGGAGTTCGTGAACTTCTTCGACCAGGGATACACGCCGCCCGAGGAGGGCGCGTTCGCCATCCACGTGGACGGCTCGCCCTCGCCGTTCGGCGGCGACAAGCACTGGCTCGTTCGCGTCGGCCTGCAGGGCAAGGAGATCGCGAGCGACGCGCGCAAGGACGCTACGCTGGTGTTCGCCATAGACGTGTCCGGCTCCATGGGACGCGAAGACAGGCTTGGTCTCGTGAAGAGGTCGCTCAGGCTGCTCGTGGACGAGCTGCGCCCCACCGACGAGGTCGGAATCGTCATCTACGGCTCGGTCGGGCAGGTGCTGCTGGAGCCCACCGACGGCGGCGAGAAGCGCTCCATCATCGGCGCCATCGACAGGCTGGAGCCGGGCGGCTCCACCTACGCCGAGGACGGTCTGCGGCTCGCCTACCAACTGGCCGCCGAGCGTGTACGGCCCGGGCGAGTGACGCGCGTGATCCTGCTATCGGACGGCGTGGCCAACGTGGGCAACACCGGACCCGACTCGATTCTCAAGCGGATCAGGGGGTATGTCGACGAGGGCGTTTCCCTGACGACGGTCGGTTTTGGGATGGGCAACTTCAACGACGTGCTGATGGAGCAGCTCGCCAACGACGGCGACGGCTCCTACTACTACGTGGACACGATCAACGAGGCAAGGCGCGTGTTCGTCGAGAACCTGGTAGGCACGCTCCAGAACATCGCCAAGGACACCAAGGTCCAGGTGGACTTCAACCCGGAGGTGGTGCGGAGCTACAGGCTGATGGGCTACGAGAACCGCCGCGTGGACGACGACGACTTCCGCGACGACACCGTGGACGCGGGCGAGGTCGGCGCGGGCCACAGCGTGACCGCGCTGTACGAGCTGAAACTGCACGACGACAGGGAGGGCGTGCTGGGCACGGTGTTCCTACGCTACGAGGACCCGGACACCGGCGAGGTGAGCGAGATAAACCGCGAGTTCCTGCGGAGCGAGCTGGCGATGGAGTTCGGCGAGGCGTCGGCCAGGTTCCAGATGTCCGCCGTGGTGGCCGAGTACGCGGAGATACTCCGCGAGAGCTACTGGGCGCAGGAGGGCAGCCTGGAGCGTGTCGCCGCCGAGGCGGGCAGGGTGCATCGGCTGCTCCCCTCCGACGAGGACGTGGCGGAGTTCGCATCGCTCGTCTCCCGAGCCGAGAGCATCCAATCGCAACAGTAGCGCAGCAGACTTGAGGGGGCGGGCGTAAGCTCCGCCTTGAGCAGGGGCCGGTCATATGGCCGGCCCCTCTTGGCGCTGTAGGCCGGTTGAAAGGCCGCGCGGCCCTATGCTATATTCAGGGGCGCCGCCGCCTGTGCCTGGCGGGGCCGGATCCCTGTGAGAAAGCTGCTGCGCGGGCGATGCTCGACGACTACTTGAGACAATACGGGGTCATATCCATCTTCCTCGCGGTGGCCGTCGCCGTTCCCGCGGGGATGCTGCTCATGTCCTGGGCGCTCTCGCTGCTCGGGATACGGCCCAACAACCCCAGCCCCGTCAAGAAGAGCATTTACGAGTGCGGCTTCGAGACGCTTTCGGGCAGGTGGAGCCGGTTCAACTTCCGCTACTACGCCATCGCCCTCGACTTCGTGATATTCGACGTCGAGGTCGTGTTTCTCTTCCCGTG
Organism: Dehalococcoidia bacterium; assembly: GCA_965204815.1. Lineage (GTDB taxonomy): Bacteria > Chloroflexota > Dehalococcoidia > Lucifugimonadales > CATOSD01 > CATOSD01. Next base: position 809,676 of record OZ242014.1, on the reverse strand, counting down.
GGCGGCGGCCTTCGGCCTTCTGTCCATCCAGTTCGGCCTCTCCGTCCTCTGGGCCATGCTGATATTCCTCGGCGTGCTCGCGCTCGGCTGGATATACGCCTGGCGTAAGGGTTCGCTACAGTGGAGCTAGCTATGGACGACCAACAGACCTCCGCGCCCGACCTGCGCATCCCGCTGCACGCCACCACCTGGGACGTGGACAGGGCGGAGGGCGAGGCGGTAAACGAGCTCATCGCCACCCACACCCAGGCCATCGCCGACAGCGTGCTGGAGGTGCCGGACGACCTCAAGCGCAACCTGACGGTGACCTCGATAGACGCGCTGATCAACTGGGGCCGAAAGTCCGCGGTCTGGCCACTTACGTTCGGACTGGCCTGCTGCGCGTTCGAGATGATAGCCAGCGCCATGTCCCGCTTCGACATATCGCGCTTTGGCATGGAGGCGTTCCGGCCCACGCCGCGCCAGGCGGACTTGATGATAGTCGCCGGCACGGTCACCTGGAAGATGGCCCCCGCAATCCAGCGCGTGTACGAGCAGATGCCCGACCCCAAGTGGGTCATATCCATGGGCGTGTGCGCCACCAGCGGCGGCCCCTACTACGGCTCCTACAGCGTGGTGCCCGGCGTGAACCACATCGTGCCGGTGGACGTGTACGTACCGGGCTGCCCGCCGCGCCCGGACGCGCTGCTGTACGGTGTCATGCGGCTGCACGAGAAGATCAAGCGCGAGTCGATCAGGCGCGGGCGCTGAGAGAACGCACACCATGACCACAGCGCTCTCACCACAGACCGTCGCCGCTCGCATCAACGAGGAGCACCCCGGCGCGGCCACCGGCTTCGACGACGGCTACGTGCACCTCGAACTCGACTCGCTGGTCGACGCCGCGCGCTTCCTGAAGGAGACGCCCGACCTGGACTTCGCGTTTCTCACGGCGATAACCGGCGTCGACTACGTGGAGCACTTCGAGCTGATTTACCATCTGCTCTCTATGCGCCATAACCACAGCGTGGCGCTGAAGGCGCGCTGCTACGGCAGAGATGAGCCGACCGCGCCGTCGCTGACGCCGCTGTGGCAGGGCGCGGAGCTGCAGGAACGCGAGATCTGGGACCTGCTGGGCGTCCGTTTCGAGGGTCATCCGAACATGAAGCGCATCCTGCTGTGGGAGGGTTTTCCGGGGCATCCGCTGAGGCGGGATTTTGTTTAGGGGCGGGGCGTCACCCCCATCCTAGCCTTCCCCCATCAAGGGGGAAGGGACCGTGAAGGGACATAATTGGCGATACGAACTGAGCCGGTAACGATCAACCTGGGTCCGCAGCACCCGAGCACGCACGGCGTGTTCCGACTGCGCGTGACCTTCGACGGCGAGGTGGTGCTGGACGTGGAGCCGGTTATCGGCTACATGCACCGCGGCAGCGAGAAGCTCGCCGAGTCGCGTACCTACGTGCAGATCGTCACGCTCACCGACCGCATGGACTGGCTCGCGAGCATGTCCAACAACCTGGCCTACGTGCGCACCGTCGAGAAGTTGGCCGGCATCGAGGTGCCGGAGCGCGGCATGTACCTGCGGGTCATCAGCGCCGAGCTCCAGCGAATCGCGAGCCACCTGATGGCGACGGGCTTCCTGGTAAACGACCTGGGCGCCTTCGCAACGCCGCTCATGTACTGCTTCCGCGAGCGCGAGCGCATTCTGGACATGTTCGAGATGCTGTGCGGCGCGAGGATAACCCTGAGCTACATGCGGCCCGGGGGCGTGTTCCAGGACGCGCCGGACGACTTCTGGGACGCGCTGGCGGTGTTCCTGCGCGACATGCCCCAGTACGTGGACGACCTGGAAGGCCTGGTAACGGGCAACGAGATTGTGTTGGCGCGCACGCGCAACGTGGGCGTGCTCTCCGCAGAGAAGGCCATCAACTGCTCGATAACCGGCCCCATGCTGAGGGCGAGCGGCGTACAATGGGACCTGCGCAAGGCCGATCCCTACGAGATTTACGACCGGCTCGACTTCGACGTGCCGATAGGCGCGGTGGGCGACACGTTCGACCGCTACCTGGTGCGCATCCAGGAGATGCGCGAAAGCCTGAGAATAATCGAGCAGTGCGTGGCCGGCCTGCCGGGCGGACCGGTGAGGGCGCCGGCTCCCAACTTCATCCGGCCTCCGGAGGGCGACGCCTACGCCGCCGTGGAAGGCCCCAAGGGTGAGCTGGGCTTCTACCTGGTGAGCGACAGGGGCATCGCGCCCTACAGGTGCAAGGTGCGCTCGCCTTCGTTCATCAACCTGTCCGCGCTCAGGGAGATGACCGTCGGCTGGAAGATGGGAGACCTGATAGTGATATTCGGCTCTATCGACATCGTGCTGGGCGAGGTGGACCGCTGATGTGCGCCGACCCGACCGGCGGCATACTCGACTTCTGTAGCCTGTACCGTTTCTTCGGCGCGGCACTGCCGGGCGACGGGCTGTCGTGGCTGGCCTACGCCATCGCGGGCGTCGTGAGCGCGCTCATCGTCATCAACGCTATGGTGATGGCCACCGCGCTCAACACCTGGTTCGAGCGCCGCGCTCTCGCCCGCTTCCAGTCGCGGCTGGGTCCCAACCGCTGGGGGCCGTTCGGACTGCTCCAGCCGATAGCCGACGTCCTGAAGCTGGCGCTGAAGGAGGACACGGTGCCGGACGGCGCGGACCGCGCGGTGTTCAACGTCGCGCCCATCGTGCTGCTGGTAGGCACCGTCGCGGTGGTGGTGGTCATCCCGTTCGGCGAGAACTCCTTCCTGGGCAGGCTCAACGTCGGGCTGCTGTTCATCCTGGGCATATCGTCCATCAACGCCATCGCCATATTCATGGCGGGCTGGGCGTCGCGCAACAAGTACGCCATGCTCGGCTCCATGCGCGGCGTGGCGATGCTGATAAGCTACGAGATACCCATGGCGCTCGCGCTGGTGGGCATCCCGCTCATCGCCGGCTCGCTGTCGCTGTACGACATCGTGAAAGAGCAGAGCGTGCCCTTCCTGCTGGTGCAGCCGCTGGGCTTCCTGGTGTTCGTGGCCGCCGCCAGCGCCGAGATGAGCCGCACCCCGTTCGACCAGATAGAGGCGGAGTCGGAGCTCGGCTCCGGCTACCACACCGAGTACAGCGGCATGAAGTTCGCCGTGCTCCAGCTCGCCGAGTTCATGGCGCCCATCGTCACCGCCGTCGTCATAACCGCCGTGTTCCTGGGCGGCTGGCGCGGCTGGGACCCGGTGCCCGGCCAGGCCTGGTTCGTGCTCAAGGTGTTCCTGGTGGTCTTCTTCCTGCTCTGGGTCAGGGCCACCTGGCCGCGCCTGAGAGTGGACCAGATAATGGAGTTCGCGTGGAAGGGCCTGTTCGCGCTGGCCCTCATCAACATCGTGCTCGTCGCGGTGGAGGTGCAGGTGCTGCGCGACCCCGAGACGGGCCGGCTATCCACGGACTCGATGTGGCTGATGGCGGCGATAAACTGGGTTGTGACGCTCGTGTCCATCGTGGTTATCGCGAACATCCTGGGCCAGCGGCGGCTCAGGAGGCCGGAGCCCGCTCCCTCGCCACTCGCCAACATGAACGCCGCGGAGGCAGACTGACATGTACGGACTGGGAATGGTCAAGGGCCTAGGCGTCACGATGAAGAACCTGGTGCTGCCCAGCCGACGGTTTACGCTGCACCAGTACCCGGACAGGCGCATCGGGCTGCCGGGGCTCGCCAAGCGGGAGGGCACGAACGCGCTCGCGTTCGCGTTCACGAGACCGGTGAGGGCTATCAAGGCGCTGGTGGGCCTGGAGTCGGTGCCGGACAGGCTGCCGCAGCACTCGCGCTTCCGGGGCGAGGAGTTCAGCTGGTACGAGCAGCGCTGCACCGGCTGCGCGAGCTGCGCCAAGTACTGCCCGCTCGGCATCATCCGCATCGTCACCAGCCCCAGCGGCGACGCGATGCAGGAGGGCGAGAATTACTCCATCGACGTGTTCGACATCGACATAGGCCGCTGCATGTTCTGCGGCCTGTGCGTGGAGGCCTGCCCTTACGACGCGCTGCACATGGGCAGCGGCTTCGAGGAGGGCCAGTACCGCCGCGACGACCTCATCATCGACGTCGAGCGGCTGAAGCAAGCTCCCAAGCACCCCAGCACCTGGTATCGTCCGCAGCTCGAGGGCAGGCAGTATCAACCGATGGAGGATGACGACGCCTCCTGGCGCGAGGTGGGCCGGCACGAGCAGCCCAGCGAGCACGACCTGGAAGAGAGGTGGGCCAAGCGATGACGCCCGGCGGCGTGGAGTCCACGCTCATCGTCGACATCGTGTTCTGGACGATAGCCGTATCGACTATCGTGGCGGCGCTCGCGGTGGTGCACCTGCGGGACGTGTTCAGGGCGGCGCTGTTCCTGATAGTATCGTTCGTTGGCGTGGCGGGCATGTTCGTGCTCATGCGCGCCGAGTTCCTGGCCGTGATCCAGGTGCTCATCTACGTGGGCGCAATCTCTGTGCTGATACTGTTCGCGATCCTGATGACGCGGGACGTGGAGGAGGGCAGCCCGTCGAACAGGCTGCGCATCCCTGCGGCGGTGGTGTCGGCGTTGTTCGCCGCGGCGGCCATCTTCGTCGCGGTGTCGACGGACTGGAACCTGCTGGAGGCTGCCGACCTGGGAGCGGAGGCGTCCGCCAAGGCGTCGGAGGTGTTCTCGAACACCGTACCCTGGATAGCCCGCCTGCTGATACGGGACTTCGTGCTGGCGTTCGAGATAGCGGGCGTGCTGCTGCTGGCCGCCATCATCGGCGCGCTGGCGCTGGTGCGCGAGAGATGAGGACTACCTTTTGGAAGTGGTAGCCTATCTGGTGCTGGGACTTGCAATCGGCGCCGGGTTGTTCATACTCATACGCAGAAAGAGATAAGGCTTGAGTCTCGAATCGATACTCGCGGTCGCGGCCATAATCTTCGCCATCGGCCTGTACGGGGTGCTCACCAAGCGCAGCGCCATTACGGTGCTGATGTGCCTGGAGCTGATGTTTAACGCGGTGAACATAACCGCCGTGGCGCTGTCGCGCTACGTGACGCCCGCGGGCCTCTCGGACGACCCCTCGCAGGCGGCGGACCAGGTGGTGCAGTTCCTGCTCACCGGGCAGGTGTTCGCCATCTTCATCATCACCGTGGCAGCGGCGGAGGTCGCGCTGGGCCTGGCGATAGTGATCGCGATCTACCGCAGCAGGCAGAGCGTGTTCGTGACCGACGCCAACCTGTTGAGGAAGTAGGAGCGCGCACGTGTGGGTCGAGTACAAGCGGGTGCCGAACCTGATGATGGCGGAGATGTGGAAGGACGCCCTCGAGGGTGAGGGCCTGCCCACCAAGATCCTGCCCGAGGGCGACATCACCACCTGGGGCGAGCGCGTGCCCTTCCGAGTGCTGGTGCCCCAAGGCCGCGAGCACGTGGCGGACGAGATACTGCGCAAGCTGTGACGGGGAAGCTACGCCCCCCTACCGCAGCCGCCACAGCGAGCGGAACAGCACCCCTAGCACCAGCAGCGCCGCCAGCATGAACGCCCCCGCCAGCAGCGTGGCCATCGGCGCGCCCAGTTGCTGCGCCAGCGCCCCCGCCAGCAGGCTGCCCACCGGCAACGCCCCGAACGTGAGCGCGTACAGGGAAGCCACCCTGCCCCGGAACGCCTCCGGCGCCAGACTCTGTATGGTGGCGCTCGCCGTCGAGAAGAATAGCATCGTGGACGCGCTCACCAGCATCAGCATCGGAATGGCTGTGCTCATGTTCGGCACTCGCGAGAACAGTATCATCGTCACGCCGGTCAGGAACACCGCCAGCACCAGAAGCCGCCCCCGGCTGCCTATGGTGGCGAAAGACGCCAGCACCAGCGTTCCCAGTGTCGAGCCCGCCCCGATCGACGCCATCAGCAGACCCAGGCCCACCGAGTCGACAAAGAACACCTCTGCCGCGTAGACGGGCATGAGCCCGTTTACGAACGTGAACCCCAAAAGCGGCATGAGCACACCCATCAGGATAATGCCCAGAATCACGGGCTGGCCCCTGACGTAGCGCGCGCCCTCCGCTATGCGTGAGAACGCGGAGCCGAACCTCAAGGGCACCTGCTCCACCACGGGAAGCCTCAGCCCGAGGGCGAATCCGACGGCGATCAGGTGTAGCGACGCCTCCAGCATGAGCGCCGGCCAGGCGCCCCACAGCGCCAGCACGCCGCCGCCCACCGCAGGCGCCGCCAGCCGCATCACGCTGAAGCCGAGCGAGTTCAGCGCGAAGGCGTTGACGATGCTGTTGGCGGGCACTGAGCTCGCTATGATAGTCATGCGCGTCGGGTCCAGGATGACGAACGCGAGGCCCATGGCCAGAATGTAGGCGAAAATGTGCCAGGTTTCGAGCTGCCCCGCCATCACCACGAATCCAAATATGACCGTCGCGACGCACTGGTAGGCCAGCACTCCCGCCAGCAGCTTGCGCCTGTCCCACGAATCCGCCAGCAGTCCTCCCAGCGGGCCGACAATGAGAATCGGCAGCGCGTCCAGGCCCATGGCGACGGTGGTGAGGAAGGCGGACTCCGTGAGCTGGTAGGCTATCCAGCCGATGATGACCTGCTGCAGCCAGAACGCGCCGCTGGAAAAGGCGGTGGCCCCCCACATGAGGCGGTAGTTGCGGTACTTGAACGACTCGAAGGTGTGCACGCGCGCGCGGATGCTGGACGGCCGGATGCGTGGCACGTGCGGCCGCGGGATACGGGAGCCGGAGTCTCGGATGGAGCGCAGCGTGGAGCCGACGCCACGGGCCGGCCGCCGCGTGGACGGGACTTCCGGCGGCGCGACAGCCGGAGACGCGGCGAGCCGGGTAGGGGAGCCGGAGTCCTGGAGTTCTTGAGTTGGGCCTGTCACTTCTACCTGCAACCGGGCTGTCGGGGCCGCCGGGGGCGGCCAAGGCAGAAACCGAAACTGAAGACGGACGCCGCGTAAGGCGGCGGTTCGAGTACGGCCGTCCCCCAATTGGGACGCTTTGGAGGCAACTCCTCGCTTAAGTCCGGGACTCCGAATACTGGTCGAAAACGATGGGCCACCATTTTAGACCGAATCTTGTCCAAATGCGATACGTTTTGTGCGCCAGTTTCGGCGGCGCTACGGGCGAGTCCGGACAGAGGTTGGCGGCGTGCTCCTCACCCTTGCTGCGGGGGCGGCTGGACAGCAACAAATTCACAGACTGGATACTACTCATACAATAGGTTGATGTGTCCGCCCGTGACGGCCAGAAACAAATGTTCCCGCGGGGTTCAGCACACGACGCTCGTAGTAATGATAAACTGCGCGAACCACACCGATGGAATCTCTTGGGAGAAGATGTATGCCCGGTTTCGCGGAGAGTTCTGGTGGTGCCATTGGGTGGTTAGTTTGGGTAGGCGATCCTGACGATGACTCTGCTCATCTAACCATCCTCGACTGGCTCAGAAACGCCATAAGTTCGCCCTCGGTCTTCCTCTCGCCCACTGCGAGCCTGCCCGCTACCACAAAGGGGAACTTGGGCGAGTTCATCGCTTACAAAATCGGGGCAGTACATTTCTTCCCAGACCATGTGCGAGCGGACACTGCGAATGCCTTTGCCCCTCTGGCGTTTGAATCAAGGACAGGGGTTGATATCGTGTGGCTTCATCTTGGGAGTAGCGAATCTGTAGACTGGATTGCACTCCAAGAAGTGAAGACTACTGGGGACTCTTCACTGAATCTCGCCGACACGCTCAATGACGATTACGACAAACTCTTCGGCGAAGCCCCACGAATGACGCTGCAGACGCGCCTCACATCGCTGAAGAACAGACTCGATCAATGGGGCTTGGGACATCTCGCGCCTCGCGTTACAGCACTAGGAGGACCAAGTCCCAACATGGCAAATGGGATAAGACTCATGCCAACTCTGGTACACGATGCGGCTCACGACTCTTTCCCCAAGATGAACGGTGTTCGGCAGGTACTCTTGGGTCAAGGATGGCCAGCTAGTAGCATTGAGTGCTGGTCTATAGTCTTGGGAGATATCGACGAACGGCTCACTCGGCTTGCACGAGGGCAGCGATGACGTTACTTCCGCACTGGGTTGACTTCGAGTCCTCTGAGCGGACTGCAGCAGTGATGGCGCGAGACCTCTCAGGTCCCGCCGACGCGTGGGGGACACTGCTTGCCCACGCTCAGACTGTCTTGTCGGCCCGCACTGACACACCTGTTTCTGAACTATCCAACTCCTACGAATTCAACGAATGGCGAGATCTTGTGGCGGCAGCGCGGATCCTTGACCTTGCTGCCACCACCCATGGCATTTCGGATGTACAAAACCGCAGGGACGTCGCTACCCTTGCGGCCTGTGCGTTTGGTATGTCTGGAGCTGCGGTATCAGCAACCGCTGTCATAGATGGTCATCGCCTACTCAACACCGAACTGAGTAAAGGCGAATTAGTCGCACTTTCGCTGAGTTCTCCAGCGATTGCACGGGAGGCTGTTCGGAAGATCCCGATCAGGTCGAGGCATAGAGCCTGCATAGAGCATGTCTTGGCCTTCTTGGCATCAGGAGATGAGCAACAACTGCATATGGCTAGTGAAGCCCTGCAAAGTGCCACTTTCGAGGAACCTAATGCATGGGAAGGGTACCTGTTAAGGCTTAGTCGTTTGTCACTCGCTCACATGAGCCGACTCTCCACAGCGAAGGTCTTGAAACCATACGAGGGATTGTTCCCTCAAGGGTACCTAAAGCGACTAGTGGACGATTCACCACTGCTACTACCGTCACAGTACGAAGCCATCACCATGAAAGGTGTTGCCACATCCGATCGAAACCATCTTATCGCTCTCCCTACTGCAACGGGCAAGACGTTGCTGGGTGAACTCGCGCTCATGAGCTCACTGGGGAGGGACCCTGGCCTTGTCTGTTACATCGCGCCTTACGTAGCGCTAGGTCGTCAAGTTGCGGACAAGATAAACCGTCACACACCTGCGGAAGTTCGAGTACACCGGTTAGTCGGAAACTACCAGGAACCTGATCCACTCGATCCCGAGAATCGGCAAGAGGTTCTGGTCGCCACTCCAGAACGTTTCGACGCACTGCTTCGCCTTCGACCAGAAGTGCTTCCCTCAATCGGCTGCGTAGTTTTCGACGAAGCACACATGATTGGCAATGGGCAAAGGGGAGTCCGGCTCGAAGGCATCATTACCAGGCTGAGACTGAAGTCCATACGTGGTGGCCAAGTCCCCAGGTTCGTTCTTCTGTCTGCCGTGCTTTCGAATTCCGAAGCGCTGGCCAAGTGGATCGACATCGAACCTGCAAATGTTGTCCGCGGGACATGGCGGCCAAGTGCAAAGCGACTGTTACGGTGGACCGAGGATGGGATGCTTAAGATGCACGCAGGTGATGATCCTCTACGGCATAGACCGACTGACGATCCTCTACGGCACAATCCGATCGAAGTCATTGGCGAGACCCTTCTACCTTGGCCCAAAAAGGGCTTCTACCAAGCGAGATTCTTCCAGAGCAGAAGGCAGTTACCGCAGGCGATGGAGAACGTAGCGTACCTCGCCGAGTTCAAACGTAACCTTTACAAGCAGCCTGTTCTATGCGTCTGTTCTACCCGTTCCAACACCAGGATTCTCGCCGACCAGCTCGCCCAACGCTTTTCGCCTATTGAGCCTCTCCCTCAGTCCATCAGAGCCGTCATTGATCTAATCGACCACCAATATCCTTACCTTCGCCCCCTAAGGGAGGCACTGGGAAGGGGTGTCGCTTACCACAATTCAAGCCTTCCTCATGAAGTGCGTGAGGGTATAGAACGGGCAATAGAGGGTCGAGACTTAAGAGTTATCGCCGCAACAACGACTCTGGCAGAGGGAGTGGATCTGCCGTTTCGCACGACGATCTTGGCCGATTGGACGATGTATGATGGAGAAACAACCCGGCCGATGGCAAGTTTGCTCTTTAAGAACATCGCCGGGAGATGCGGCCGAGCTGGCCAATTCACCGAAGGTGATACAATCATCTTCGATAACCCCGTCGGCGATGCTCAACTAACGCACCCATCCCGGCGTCCTCAACTCCAGGACAGGGTATTCTTCTCAGACGATCAACCTGCCCTGATCAGCGCAATCGGCGGCCTGGATCGAGAAAGCGCAATTTCAAACGTGGGGTCTCAGTTGTTAGCTGCAATCGCTGAGAACCCTGCAATGGACAACTTAGCTCACTCCTTCCACACACTCAGTTTCGCATACCAAACGAGTGATCAAGCTGTTGCGGCCGAACGTATCTCCATAGCCCACAACCAGATTCTTGATGACTCAGATGGACAACCCCTCGCAGTTGCTGCAAGCCCGATACAACTGACAGCCTTCGGAGAGGCGGCAAATTCTGGAGGGCTGTCTCCTACTACGGCCAAAAGGCTTCGCGCTGCGCTGAGAGAATTGGCACATTTGGGCTCGTCTCGAGAGGATTTCATCGAGGTCAGTGTGGGATTGCTCAAATCGTTGGGCGATGTTCCGGAGCAAAGTAACCCAGATCTACGACGGGGCGTAACGAAACCCAATAGCCGACCTGTAGTACGCATGGACGAGTTGGCTGTCGCACTGAGGCTCTGGGCCTCTGGCCAGTCGTTTGAGGAGATCTTTGCCGAGCTTCCGTCAAAGAGGCGAGCACGACGCTCAATTGAGCTCGATGTGTGGCTCCGTGGGACTCCCGGAGAGAGTACATGGATCGAGGACTTTACGAAGTTTCACGACTTCATGACCTACTGTGTGGTGGAGTACTTTCTGCCTTGGGTCTTGAGAGCTGCTCGACCTCTAGCCGAAATTGATGATCACCCTGAGCGACCTTGGCGCGAGTGGGCCCGTTTTGTTGAGTTGGGAATTGATAGTCCATGGGGTGTCCAACTACTAGACGATGGCATTGTCTCGGAACGCACGATTGCTCGTCAGATCGGCCAACGGCTTGATAAACTACATACGATTGCAGACCCTACAGTAGATCAAGTTCAACAAGTTCTCATTGAGACTCTCGAACAAGATGAACGCCAGATTGTTCAGGTAATGGGTTGGTACATCAACCTAAGAAATTAGGGAGCGTCCGTGCAGGTGATGCAAGGCGGCATGATCTTGGTAACCGTCCCATATGTGGTGGGGAAGTTTGGGAGGAGTTGGGGGAGGGAACGTGGGCTGGGCGGCGTGGGTTTGGAAGGGACTTCGATCTAGGCGGCAACCAGTTCACCGAGATTGAGGCCGTCCTGACCGCTCCATACCCACTGTGTTAGTCCCAACCCGTTCATCATTCCCGATTCGCTCTTGTACCCTCTTATCGTCTTGTACCTTATCTTGCTCCTGCCTATCGCCCGCTCAGTACAGTTGTTGGTCTGTGGCATCCCCCTCACTCGTTGGTGACATGTCAGAGAGCGCCACTTCTCACATAACTCGACCACCAGCCTGTGAAGCATCGGTTGTCCACGAACCGCGCGCTCCATCGCAAGCAACTCTCGACCGCCCCCACCGGGCAACTCGGCCATAAGGAGCCATATCCTTGCCTTGTACGAGTCCCACCCCTGTATCCTGCTGAGTCGATTCCGCACCCATTTCCTCACGTGCGCGATGCACAGTTGGTGACTTACCCCGACATGTTCGACCGCCGGCTTGTAGGTGTTGAGGTCGTCTGTCACCACAGCCTCCACTCCGAACCTGCCCACGTATCCCTCAAGCCATCTCACGAAACCCTCGCTGTCGCGTTGGGCCAGCACGTCCATTCCCACCAACCGCCCGCTCTGGGCGTCTGTGACGAACCCGACCACCGTCTGGTTGCCCCCCACCTTCACCACAGTCTCGTCTGCTCCCATCACCCTCACCCGCCCGCGCACCCTGCTCATCCAGCCGCTGAGCGAGTTGGAACCGCTGTGCTGAACGTCGCGCCATATGCTCATCCTCGACAGCTCACATCCCAAAGCCCCCAGCAGATGACTCACAGAACGCAAAGACAGCCCCAGCGCCCAACTCAGCGCAGCAAACCCTCTGAGACGATGGCTCTGGTCGTGTCGGTCAACACCCTGTGGGTAGTGCCTGAACGTGCGGGCGCAGTCACAGCAGCGGTATCTGTGCACGGTCACCTCGCTAACGTAGAGGTCACGGATGGGCTTTGTCACCTACCCGTGCCGGTTCAAGTACACGCTGCCGCAGTGTATGCAGGCTGAAGGTCGGCTGTCCGGAGAGAGCTTGACTTGTGGGAGTGTGAATCTTACTCTGGGCATCGGCAGGGCCTCTTGGTCTGGTTCGGTTGTACGTTTACCAGACTTTACCAAGATTCCCTGCCTCTTTCATTCCCACCGCCTATGGGACGGTTACTGATCTTGGCTGTATAGCCGCTGCAGTCTAGCTGTCAGGATATTGTCACACCACTCAAGGACCCCCACAGAGCTTGCACCATAGAATGACAGAAGAATGACAGACTCAATCCCAGACCCCGCAGCTACGGCAGCGTTGAACTGAATCCAGCGGATCATCCAGGCATAAGACGGTAGGAGATACTAAGGTAGCAAGCATCAATCGGCTCGAGGGTTTCATCCATAAGGCTCACAGCATCGCCAACGGTGTCCTGTAAAGACTACCTGTCGGGGTAAAGGCGCATTCGATGAAGAGGACTTACACAGACTTGTCGGGGCCGAGCAATTTGACAACAACTCCCCCGTTTGATACTATTCGTCACTCAGTTGAAATACAGCCAGATGCGACGAAGGGGAGTAGTACCGGAGATACCGGCCCCAGAGAGCCGGCGGCGGTGTGAGCCGGCGCCAGGACCTCCGAGAACTCGCCCCGGAGCACCCGGCCTGAAGCGCAGAGGAGTCCAGACGTTGCAGAGCTTTGGCGTTTTTATCACGCGCTCTGCGCGCTTGGTAATTTAGGACTCACTTCTCCGCTTAGGGTCGGGCGGTTGGCCGCCGTTATACAGCCCACAAGTGGCCCCGTGTAGTGCGTCTGTCAAGGTCGCGCCCGCAGGGGTAAATTGGGTGGTACCACGAGATTCACGAATCCCGTCCCTTTGCGCAGGGGCGGGTTTTTTTATACGCGGTTTCAAGCGCTACCCCAAAGCCCACGGAGGTTTGCTCTAACATGAAGATGAATGGTGGACAGATGGTTTGCGAAAGCCTGCTGCGAGAGGGTGTGGACACGATCTTCGGCCTCCCGGGCGGAGCCATCCTTCCCCTATACCAGACGCTGCCCGAGTTTCCGGGCCTGCGCCACATCCTGGTGCGCCACGAACAGGGCGCCGCGCACGCCGCCGACGGCTACGCCCGCGCCACCGGCCGCCCCGGCGTGTGCTGGGCCACGTCCGGTCCCGGCGCCACCAACCTGGTGACGGGCATCGCCACCGCGCAGATGGACTCGATCCCCATGGTCGCGATCACCGGCCAGGTGGGGCGCGCGGCCATCGGCAGTGACGCCTTCCAGGAGACCGACATCACCGGCATTACGCTGCCCATCACCAAGCACAACTACCTGGTGATGACGGCAGAAGAGATTCCCTCGGTCATCCGCGAGGCCTTCTACGTCGCCTCCACCGGCAGGCCCGGTCCGGTGCTCGTCGACATCCCCAAGGACGTGTTCACGGAGGAGGGCGAATTCGTCTACCCCGACACGCCCGAAATGGAGAGCTACAAGCCCAATCTCGCGCCCCACTCCGGGCAGGTGAGAAGGGCCGCGAAGCTCATCAAGGAGGCCAAGCGGCCGGTCATCATCGCCGGACACGGCGTTATCCTGTCGCACGCCTACGACGAGCTACGCGAGTTTGCCGAGAAGACGCAGATACCGGTCATCACCACGCTCATGGGCGTCAGCTGCTTCCCCACCAGCCACGTGCTCTACTCGGGCTGGCCCGGAATGCACGGCATGGCCTACGCGAGCCTCGCCATCGAAGAGGCCGACCTGCTGATAGCGCTGGGCATGCGCTTCGACGACCGGATCACTGGCAACCCCGCGCTGTTCGCGCTCAATTCCAAGAAGATACACGTGGACATAGACCCGTCGGAGATCGGCAAGAACGTGCCCGCCGACCTGCCGATTGTGGGCGACCTGCGGCTGACGCTCGCGGCGCTGACGCGCCAGGTGGAGCAGGGCTCGCACCTGGACTGGCTGAGCCGCATCGACCAGCTCAAGCGTGAGCACCCGCTGGTGGACCCGAACGACGCCCAGGCGCTGCAGATCCGGTACATCATCCAGCAGATCGCCGAGGCCACGGACGGCGAGGCGCTGATAGTGACCGGCGTGGGCCAGCACCAGATGTGGGCAGCGCAGCACTACCCGTTCAAGCACCGCAGCTCGCTCATCTCGTCCTGCGGCTCAGGCGCGATGGGCTACGAGGTGCCCGGCGCGATGGGCGCGCAGGTGGGCCGCCCCGACAAGGTGGTGTGGTCCATCGCGGGCGACGGCGGCTTCCAGATGACCATGGCGGAGCTGGCCACGCTGGTGGAGAACCGCATACCCGTGAAGTTCGCTATCATGAACAACAACTGCCTGGGCATGGTGCGGCAGTGGCAGCAGCTCTTTTACGAGAAGAGCTACGTGGCCACCATGTACAGCCACAACCCGGATTTCGTGAAGCTGGCCGACGCCTTCGGAATGCTGGGACTGAGAGTGACCGACAAGCTCCAGGTGAGACCGGCCATCGAGGAAGCGATGAGCTACGACGGCCCGGCCGTGGTGGACTTCGTCGTCGAGCAGGAAGACAACGTGTACCCGATGATTCCGGCCGGCACCACAGTCGAGCAGCTTATGGAAGAGCCCACGCTCCAGAGGGTGAACCGATGACGATGACCGATTCCATGTCCAGACACACCATCACCGCGCTGGTCAACGACAGACCGGGCGTGCTCAACCGCGTGTCGAGCATGTTCCGCAGGCGCGGCTTCAACATCTCCAGCCTGGCGGTGGGGCAGAGCGAGTTGCCCGATCTCTCGCGCATGACGTTCGTGGTCGAGGGCGACCAGGCCGTGGTCGAGCAGGTCACCAAGCACCTGCACAAGCTCATCGACGTCGTGAAAGTCACCGACATGTCCGACGAGAACACGGTGACGAGGGAGCTGGGCCTGATAAGGGTGCGATCGAACTTCCAGACGCGCGGGGAGATTATGCAGATCGCGGACATCTTCCGCGCGCACATCGTGGACCTGGCGCCAGACTCGCTCATAATCGAAGTGACCGGCGACGAGGACAAGATAGACTCGCTGCAACACCTGCTCGGCGCTTTCGGCGTCCTGGAGGTGATGCGCACCGGCAAAATCGCGCTGGCTCGCGGCATGAACGTCCCGACCGTGCAGCGCAACGGGACCCAGGCAAGAGCACGCAAGCCCCTGGAAACGGGCAGCGTGTAGCGCAGTTCCTAAAGACCTCCTCTCCCTCGATGGGAGAGGACTGAGGTGAGGATAAACAATAATGGTAAAGATGTACTACGAGAACGACGCCGACATGTCCCTGCTGGATGGCAAGACAGTCGGCATAATCGGATACGGCAGCCAGGGCCACGCCCACGCGCTGAACCTGCATGACAGCGGCGTCAGTGTGAAGGTGGGTCTGTACGAGGGCAGCCGCAGCATCGCCAAGGCGGAGGAGGACGGCCTCGAGGTCGGGCTCGTCGCCGACGTGGCCCGCGATTCCGACATCGTGATGATGCTGATTCCCGACCACCTGCAGGCCGAGGTGTACCGCGAGTCCGTCGCTCCCCACCTGCTGCCGGGGCAGACGCTTATGTTCGCCCACGGCTTCAACATCCACTACGACACCATCAAGCCCGCCGACAGCATAGACGTCTCCATGGTCGCGCCCAAGGCGCCGGGCCACCGCATGAGAGAGGTGTTCACCAGAGGCTCCGGCGTTCCGGGGCTGCTGGCCGTACACCAGGACGCAACCGGAAACGCCCACGGCCTGAGCCTGGCATACGCGCGCGGCATCGGCTGCACGCGGGCGGGCGTGCTGGACACCACGTTCAAGGAGGAGACCGAAACGGACCTGTTCGGCGAGCAGGCCGTGCTGTGCGGCGGCGTCACGGCGCTGGTGAAGGCCGCGTACGAGACGCTGGTCGAGGCGGGCTACCAGCCGGAGTCCGCCTACTTCGAGTGCATGCACGAGCTCAAGCTCATCGTGGACCTGCTCTACCAGGGCGGCATGGGCTACATGCGCTATTCGGTGAGCGACACCGCCGAGTACGGCGACTACACCCGCGGCCCGGTGGTGGTCGACGAGCGCGTCAAGGACAACATGCGCGAGGTGCTGGCCCGCATCCAGGACGGCAGCTTCGCCCGCGAGTGGATCGCGGAGAACGACGAGGGGCGCCCGCGCTTCGAGCGGCTGCGCCGCGAGAACGCCGAGCACCAGATCGAGCAGGTGGGCGAGGACCTGCGCGGCATGATGAGCTTCCTGAAGGACGCCGACTAGGGGCAACGAAATGCCACAAGGGAGTGCATATCAGATTCGGACCTACCTGTGCGAACAAGTTGAGAAGTCTCGGCGTGAGGGAAGAGCGTGGATCTGTTTCCGTATAGGAAATGTGCGTTGCGTTCTGGGACTGACATATGGCGATGCTGCTATCGACGTCGGCCAAGTGCTTGAGACTCAGAAGTTTCGAGAGCGGGCACAAGTAGAGTGCCTGGACAAGGTAGGCTCTGGGCAAAGTCTGGATTCCGCCTTTCTGTTCAAGATTCTATATTGACTAAGGAGTGGTTCACCGGGAAGGGAGTGGAATGGGAAAGAGAAACGTGAGAATCTCTTATCTTGGGGATGCTGACATGCTCTTCGTCCACTTCGAGTCCAAGGCGGGTTACTACGACGCGCTACCCGGCGGCGACAACGTTCAGGCGAGGTACGACGAAAACGGCAAGGTGATAGGCTTCATGGTCGAGGGCCTTTCAGACATCGAGGGCTGGCTGGACGTGGAACTGGCGGACTTGAGCGTTTCACGGAGTTGACGCCCCGAGAATTCATGTGACCGGGCACGACTAGAGGTGCAGCTAGAATGAACCACAAGGAGACACCACACGTAGTTCGCCGCATAGGCCGGGTCCTGGCGAGGCTCGGTTCGGCGGACTGCGTTGCCCTTCGATAGGCGGCGCCATCACACCAGAAGCCGACCTACGAACATCAGACCCACACAGGAGACACACAATGTCGGATGACCGAGTAATAATCTTCGATACCACGCTGAGGGACGGCGAGCAGTCCGCGGGCATCGGCCTGACCACGCAGGAGAAGCTGGAGATCGCCAGGCAGCTCGACAGGCTGGGCGTGGATGTGATCGAGGCCGGATTCGCCGCCAGCTCGCCCGGGGACTTCGAAGCGGTGCAGACCATCGCGCGCGAGGTGCGCAGGCCCGTCATCGCATCGCTCGCCCGCTGCGTGCTGCCGGACGTCGACGCCGCCTGGGGGGCCATCAAGGACGCCGAGCGGCCACGTATACACGTGTTCATCTCGAGCTCGGACGTGCAGATAATGCACCAACTCCGCCGCAACCCGGAAGAGGTCATGGAAATGGCCATCGCCTCGGTCGAGCGCGCCAAGAGCTACTGCGACGACGTGGAGTTCTCGCCGATGGACGCCACCCGCACGGACATCGAGTACCTGTACAGGATGCTCGAGGCCGCAATAGACGCCGGCGCCACCACCATCAACATCCCCGACACCGTGGGCTACGTCATGCCCTGGGAGTTCCGCGAGCGCATCCGGCTCATCAAGGAGAACGTGCCCAACATCGACAAGGCCGTGCTGAGCGTGCACTGCCACAACGACCTGGGCCAGGCGTCGGGCAACAGCCTCGCCGCCGTCGCCGAGGGCGCGCGGCAGGTCGAGGGCTGCATCAACGGCCTGGGCGAGCGGGCGGGCAACGCCGCGCTCGAAGAGGTCATCATGGCCCTGGAGACCCGCAAGGACCACTACGGCGTCGAGACCGGAATCGACACGCGCCAGATATACCGAACCAGCAAGCTGGTTAGCGACATTACCGGCTTCATGGTGCAGCCCAACAAGGCCGTGGTGGGCGCAAACGCCTTCCGCCACGCCTCGGGCATCCACCAGGATGGCGTGCTGAAGGAACGCACCACCTTCGAGATCATGGACCCGCAGTCCATCGGCTGGCCCAGCAACGAGCTGGTGCTCGGCAAGCTGAGCGGACGCGCCGGCCTGAGGGCGCGGCTGAGCGAGCTGGGCTACAACCTGGAGCAGGACGAGCTGAACGAGGCGTTCGAGGCGTTCAAGAGCCTCGCCGACCGCAAGCCCGAGGTCACCGACGCCGACCTGAGCGCGCTCATGTCGAGCCAGCGCCGCATCGCCGACATTCCCTCCGTGTTCAGGCTGGAGCACATCCAGGTGTCGTGCGGCAACCACGAGGTGCCCACCGCCACCGTCACGCTGACCGACCCGGACGACCGCGAGGTCACGGACGCCGCGACCGGCACCGGCCCCGTGGACGCCGTGTACAAGGCGATCAACCGGCTGGTGAACGTGCCCAACAAACTCACCGAGTACAGGGTAGACGCCGTGACGGAGGGGATCGACGCGCTCGGCGACGTGACCATTCGCATCGAGAAGGACGACAGGGCCTACGTGGGACGCGGCTCGGACACGGACATCATCGTGGCGAGCGCCAAGGCCTACATGAACGCCCTCAACCGGCTGCTGGCCACCCAGGACACGCGCCCGACCTTCGACGTGCCCACCTCGTAGGCCAAGTTACCGACGGCGGGGCGCGTCAGCCGCGCTTCGCCGTCGTAAAGGGCTACCACGCCACCCCCAAAGGCCAATACCCAAATGAATGGAAGCCGGAATTCCAGCCGGATTGTCATAGGGCTGCTGATAGCGGTCGTGGGCGTGCTGCTCCTTCTGCAGAACACCGGAGTCGCCGCTTTCGACGACGTTGTGCGATGGGCGCCATCGCTGTTCATCCTGTTCGGCCTGTGGCGGCTCGTTGCCAACCGCTTTCGGCGCGTGTTCTGGCCTGTGCTGATAATCGCCATAGCCGTACTCGTCCAGTTGAGCTGGCTTGGCGTGGACGGAGCCGTCTTCTGGCCCGTGGTCCTCATCGCGGCAGGTGTCGCCATAATTCTGGGCCGTGGCCCCAGGAGGCGTCCGCAGCCCGAGACGGCCGGATCGCCCGAGACAAGCCGGTTCACGGCGGAGGGTGGCCAAGTCGACGCCTTCAACATCTTTAGCTCCAACAGGGAGAACGTCGTTTTGGGCGACTTCAGGGGCGGCCAGGCCACGACGGTCATGGGCTCGTCGCACGTGGACCTGCGGGACTCGGCGGTCGAGGACAGGCCGGCCACGTTGGAGATGACCGTGGTGATGGGCGAGGCCAGGCTCAGAGTACCCCGGAACTGGAGCGTGCGGCTGGAGAACACGACCGTGATGGGCGAGGCAAAGGACGAACGTTCCAACCAGGAGAGCAAAGACGGCGCGCCCGACCTGATCATAACGGGCCAGGTTGTAATGGGCAGCCTGAAGATAGACGACTGACCGCTGGGGGGCATCGCCATGAACGTCGAACCCAAGAGGCTCCACAGAAGCACAAACGAATCCATGCTGTTTGGCGTCGCCGGCGGAATGGCCGAGTACTTCGACGTCGACCCTACGCTGGTCCGGATAGCCTGGGTGGTGCTGGCATTTGCGTCTGCGGGAATCGCCCTGATCGCCTACCTGATTCTCGCGATCATCATGCCAAAGCACGCCTTGCCCCACCACGCGCCCAACCCCACCGCTGAGGTGAGCGCCGAATCGAGCGACCCGGAGTACGAGTACGACGCGCCTCCCGCGGGACGGCGGTGGAGCCGGGGGCGCACCTTCCTGGGGGGCGTCCTCATAGTCCTGGGCGTTCTGTTCCTTTTGAATAGCCTGGGAGCACTGTTCTGGTGGCGCTGGGACATCTTCTGGCCGGTGGTCATCATCGCCGTCGGAGTTGCCATCATCGCCAGCCGCATGGCCGGAAGGGACGATGGCTAGCGGGACACGGACCCGGCGGGGCTTTCCGCTGTTCGCCGTCTTTCTCATCGCGCTGGGAGTCGTGCTGCTGCTCCAGACCACCGGCGTGCTCCCCTGGGGGGTGTGGGGCGACGTCTGGCGATTGTGGCCCGTTCTCATCATAGTGCTGGGCATCAACATCGCCTTCGGCGGCCGCATGTCATGGCTTTCGGGCACGCTTACAGCGATTGCGATAGCAGTGCTGGCGATAGCGCTGTTCCTCTTCTACTTCCAGTCCGATTTCGGCGTCGAGTCCGTCCATTCGCTTGACGAACCGCTGTTGGACGCGACGACCGCCGACGTAACCATAGACATCGGTGCCGGCTCGCTCTCGGTCGGCTCGCTGCCCGACGATTCGCCAAGCCTGGTCGAGGGCGACCTGAGGAGCTTTGGCGTTTCGGAGGTGCAGACTTCCATCACACGCTCCGGAGGCCACGCTGAGATCGACCTTTCGACGGGTGGCTTCAGCCTCGACTTCTTCGGCAGCGGCGATCGCCGCTGGGACGTAAGGCTGTCGCCGCTGCCCAGGGCATCCATCGACGTGGACGCGGGCGCGTCCGACCTGTATCTGGACCTCCGTGACATGAACGTCAGCGACGTCTCGGTCGACGGCGGCGCGGCGGACATCGAGATCCTAGCGCCGGCGGACGCCGGGCACGTGAACATAGACGTAGACGTGGGAGCCGCCAGCATCGTCGTCGTCATTCCCGACAACATCGGCGCCAGAATCGATACCGACGCGGGTATATCCGACCTGGATATCGATGAGGCGCGCTTTCCCAGGTCGGGGGACGTGTACCAATCCCGCGACTTCGAGACGTCCGCCAACCGGATAGACCTGGAAATCGACGCGGGCGCGTCCAGCATAGAGATACGCTGACCGCCCAATCACTCTCAAAGCCAAAGGAGTAGAGATGGCCCCGAAGACTATGTTCGAGAAGATCTGGGACAGCCACGTCGTACACAACGAGCCCGGACAGCCCACCATCCTGTACGTGGACCTGCACCTGGTGCACGAGGTCACCTCGCCCCAGGCGTTCGACGGCCTGCGCATGGCGGGCCGCGGCGTGCGCCGCACCGACCTGACAGTCGCCACCGCCGACCACAACACGCCCACCTGGGACTTGGCGCTGCCCATCACCGACCCCATAGCCAAGCAGCAACTCGACGCGCTGACGAAGAACTGCGAAGAGTTCGGCGTCACCTTGTACGACAGGTTCAGCCCGCTGCAGGGCATAGTCCACGTGATCGGGCCGGAGCAGGGCTACACCCAGCCGGGCAAGGTGATCGTGTGCGGCGACAGCCACACCTCCACCCACGGCGCGTTCGGCGCGTTCGCCATCGGCATCGGCACCAGCGAGGTGGAGCACGTGCTGGCCACGCAGACGCTGCGGCAGTTCAAGCCCAACACGATGGAAGTTCGCGTCGATGGCGCCCTCCAGACTGGCGTTACGGCCAAGGACGTGATACTAGGAATCATCGGCGAAATCGGCGTCGCGGGCGCGACCGGCCACGTCATCGAGTACACCGGCGAGGCGATACGCTCGCTCTCGATGGAGGGCCGGATGACCGTCTGCAACATGTCCATCGAGGGCGGCGGACGCGCCGGAATGGTCGCGCCCGACGACACCACGTTCGAGTACGTGCGCGGCAGGCCGCAGGCCCCGCGGTGCGAGGACTTCGAGGCCGCCGTGGAGCAGTGGCGTAACCTGGCGACCGACGAGGGCGCCGTCTACGACAAGGTCGTCGAAATCGACGGCGCTGCGCTCGAGCCGCACGTGAGCTGGGGCACCAACCCTGGCATGGTCGCGCCCGTTTCCGGACGCGTGCCAGACCCCAACTCATACGATGACGAGGCGGAGCAGAGGTCGGCGGCGGGCGCGCTGGAGTACATGGATCTGGAGCCGGACACGCCCATACAGAACATCTCGCTGGACCGCGTTTTCATAGGCTCGTGCACCAATTCCCGCATCGAGGACCTGCGCGTCGCGGCCGAGATCGCGAAGGGCCGCAAGGTGAGCGACAGCGTGTACGCGATGGTGGTGCCGGGGTCGGCTGCCATAAAGAAGCAGGCCGAAGACGAGGGACTGGATGCCATCTTCACGGACGCCGGCTTCGACTGGCGCGTCGCGGGCTGTTCCATGTGCCTGGGCATGAACCCGGACATACTCCAGCCCGGCGAGCGCTGCGCGTCCACCTCCAACCGCAACTTCGAGGGCAGGCAGGGCAAGGGCGGCCGCACCCACCTGGTAAGCCCGGCGATGGCGGCCGCGGCGGCCATCGCGGGCCACTTCGTCGACGTGCGGGAGTGGTAGATTCTCCTGGAAACCGGGAGACTCGTAAGTGAACGACAGGCTTCGCAGCCGTGTGGCCGAGTCGATATTTCCCCAGTTGGAGTCGGCATACGGCGCAATATACCTGACTCTGATGATTGCGGGAACGGTGTTCGTGATATGGTATCAGAGCGCGGTGCGAGTGGATGATGACGTCGCCGACAGTGTGTACGCTACCATTGTCGGCACGAGCTACGTTGGGGTAGCTAGCGCGGCGATTACCGTCGCAATTGTGGAAGGAGGAATTGCGGTCGTGGTACTTGCCAGGAAGATGCTAGAGAGAGCCATGGAGAGGGGCAGGGAAGAGGGCAGGGAAGAGGGCAGGGAGGAGGGCAAAGAAGAGAATCAGAGGCTGTGGGAGGCCTGGCTGCGACGCAAGGAGAGGGCCGAAAGCGAGGGGCGAGAATTCAGCGAGCCGCCGCCCAGCGCAAACGAGCACCAACGGTAGCGTCAATGCATGATTCCGAAGGCCGTGAGGAACGTTGGGGCAAAGACGAGCGCACTGGGCGAAGCTGTTCGAATGGCGGGGGAAGGAAGACAGTAATCAGCAGATGGCCGCGCTTATGGGAGACATGTAAGGGGAGGTTGTGGACGCCAACGCTGTACTGACCGTCTGGCTGATACTGTCTGGCCTTGGACACCTCATCCTCATGGCGGTTGTCTGGAGTGATCCGACGTTCAAGGGAATGAGGATTCGGCGGCTCATTTTTGGAACGACCTGCTGGTATATCGCTTTACGTTTGCCGTATTGGCAATTAGATGGGTGGCTCGGATCCTTTGTGACCGGCGGCGCTTGGTTCGTCGCCGTCGGGGGTACATTCCTTCTGTTGGGCTCGATCATCCTGTATCGGTCCGGGCGGGACCTCGGCAAATTTCCGTGAACAAAGTTCCATGCGCGCACTCTACACGACCGTTGCTCAGCGCTGACCTGGATTAACCGCTGATGGAAGACCGATCGGACGAAGATCGCCCCGGGCTCGCCGTTGCCGCCATACGGGCGGCGGTGCTCGACGGCACCGTCTACAGGGGCCTGACCGAAGCCCCCGAGCACATGTTGCGCGCGCTGGGCGTGGTGTTTATCGTGGCGCTCGCCTTCGGCATCGGCGTGCAGAACACGCTGCCGGTGGACGATGGGGGCCCGCGGTGGCTGGCCGTGCTCATTCCCGCCAGCACCACCATCATCGGCTGGATAGTCTGGTCCTACACGGCCTTCGGCATAAGCATCCTGCTTGGCGCCCACGTGAGCAACCGGCTCCTGCAGCGAGGTATCGGTCTCGCGCACGCGCCCGGCGTGATGCTGGTGTTCACCGGTCTACCATTGACCTTTGGCCTTCCAGAGATCGTCTCGTTCATCTACCTGTTTGTCACCATGGGCTGGATGCTGCTGGCGGCCATCGTAGCCGTGCGGGAAATCCAGGGCGAGGGCTGGGCGAAGGCGATCATCCCAGCCGCCGTCGGCTGGCTCGTCGGCGAATTCGCGCTGCGGATAGTCATCTTCAGGCTTCTCACCAACCAGGGCGCATAGGCGCCGGGTTCGGCCGCTGGCACGCGCCAATCGCGTTGCCATTGGTCGCACTCGGTGTTAGACTCGCCTCAATTCACCTCTCGGTGGAGCACAGGTCGCGTATCGGAGGGCGTGTTGGCGGAGTCCATGCGCAGAAACGGCATCTTCTACGGCTGGTTCGTGCTGGCAGCGACCTTCTTCGCCATGTTCATGGTCACCGGCGCGCGCAACGGCTTCGGCACGTTCGTCATCCCCATGGGCGACGAGCTGGAGTGGGATAGGGGCACCATTTCGCTCGCCATCGCCATCGGCTGGCTGTGTAACGGCGTGAGCCAGCCCTTCATCGGCAGGATATACGACCGCTTTGGCGGACGCACCGTAATATCCGTCAGCCTGCTTGTGGTGGGCGGATGCACCATGGTGCTGAGCCTGGTCAACGACATTTCCGTGTTCGGACTCTTCGTGATGGACCGGTTCTGGTTCCTGGTGATCGTCTACGGGTTCGTCATCTCCGTAGCGTCCGGCGGCGCGTCCCTCGTGACCATCCACGCCGTCCTCGCGCGGTGGTTCTCGCGCAAGCGCGGCCTCGCCATCAGCATAAGCACGGCGGGGGCGTCCGCTGGTTCGCTGCTGCTTGTCCCGTTCGCGGCGTTCATGATCGAGTCCGTTGGCTGGCGCACGACCTGGACCGTCCTGGGCATGTTCGTCGTGTTCTTCGCGCTGCCCCTGGCCTGGCTGCTGGTAAGGAACGACCCCAGCGATATGGGCGAGCAGCAGGACGGCGGCCCGGCGCCCGGCGAGGCGGCGGGAGGGCGAGACGCGGCGCGGCGTGGCCCCCTGGAGGTGGACTACTGGCGGGACGCGCTCAGATCGGCCCCCATCTGGCAGCTAACCGGCGCCTACTTCGTCTGCGGCATGACCACGGCCATCATATCCGCGCACTACATACCCTTCGCGGTGGAGCGGGGCGTCGACCCCCGCATCGCGGCGGTGGCGTTCGGCGTGATGAGCGCACTCAACATCGCCGGGGTACTCGCGGCAGGCTGGATTTCGGACAAGGTAGGTCGCAAAAACGTGCTGGCGTTCATATACGCGGGCCGAGGCGTGGCCTACGTGGCGCTGCTCACGTTGCCGGGCGCGTGGGGCATCTGGTTCTTCGCCGTGGTCGCCGGATTCTCGTGGATAGCGTCGGCGGCGCTCACCTCATCGCTCACCGCCGACATCTACGGGCTGCGAACCATGGGCACGCTCGGAGGAACCTCCACGTTCGCGCACCAGATAGGCGGAGCCGTGAGCATCTACCTGGGCGGCGCGCTGTACGACGTGTTCGACTCCTATACCGTGCCCTTCGCCATAGCCGGCATCATGCTCATTGGGGCGACTATCGCGGCGTTCAGCGTCCGGGAAAAGAAGTACTCGGCCAAGTTCCAGCAGGCGCCCTCGCAACGGCCATTGCCTACCGCGGCCGGCGGCTGAGGCCGAGGACAGGCACGTGCCGCCGCTGTCCATCCCCTTTCACCACTCGGAACCGGGCGACCCGGCGCTCCTGGAGTGGATGCGTCACCAGATAGACGCTATGGTCGGGCTGGGACCCGCGGCGATGGCGCTGCTGCTGGGCATGGTGATCCTGGCTATTCCCGTAGGCATAGGCATCGCCTACTGGGCCACACGCGCGCGCCAGCGTCGCGGCGGCGCGTAGCGGGGACGCCGCCCCATCCTTCCCTTCCCCCATTGATGGGGGAAGGGACTACTGAGCCCCGGCCAGACCTTCTACTGCTCGCTGATGGTGACGGTCTTCATGGCGTCGCCGGGCGTCGTCGCCGTCTGAGGGTCGCGCTCCGAGACTGCCAGCAGCACGTCCATGCCTTCCACCACCTTGCCGAACACCGAGTGGCAGGACTCCGCCGAGCAGTTCTTTTCGGAACCGTCGGGGTTAAGGCCGTCCAGGAATGGCGTCGGCACGAACGTTAGGAATATCTGGCTGCCGTTGGTCCCGCGCCCGTTGCGCACCCCCGCATTCGCCATTGACACGATGCCCGGCGAGTCGTGGCGCAGGTCGGGGTGGAACTCGTTGTCGAAGCGATACCCTGGGCCGCCCATGCCGGTACCCGTCGGGTCGCCCGTCTGGGCCATGAAGCCGGGAATCACGCGGTGGAACGTCACGCCGTCGTAGTAGCCCTCACGCGCCAGGAACACGAAGTTGTTCACCGTCATGGGCACCTTGTCGGCGTAGAGCTCGATTACGATTTCGCCGCCCTTCTCCAATTCGATGGTGGCGGTGTAGCTCTTGGCGGTGTCTATCGCCATGGCGGGCGGGGAGTCGTACTGCTTTGGGGTCATCGAGGCCTCCGTTGGCTGTGGTTGTGGTGCTGGTGCCGCCGTGGCCGCGGCGGGTGCCGGCGGCGGTTGCGGGGTGGGCGTTGGCTCGTCTTCCTCAGCAGAGCAGGCGACGGCCATGACCATCGCCAACGCGAGCAGCAGCCCCGCGGCCCAGGCCGCAGTGCGCGCGACCCGGCTGGCGGCTGCGACAGTTTGCTTGCGCCCAGCGGGCGCGGCGGTGTTGTCTACCATTGGCGTCTGTGTTCCTCCGTGCATTGATGTGAGCTGCGGCGCGGCGCTACACGCCCAGGCAAGTGTAAGCCGCCGACATGATGCTGTCTACATCGATCTCGTACTCTTTGTACAGCTCGGCTCGACTGCCCGACTGCCCGAAGCCGCTGACTCCCAGCGGCAGCGACCTGGTGTTGATCGCGCCGCCGAGCCACGCCAGCGAGTGGGGGTGAGCGTCCACAACCGTGACCAGGGGCGCGGCGCGCTCCGCCAGCGGCACCACGTCGGCCATGAACGTCGACCTGTCGGGGCCGGACTGCATCTCCGCTCGCGCAGCCTCCTGGTAGCGCCGGTACAGCGGCCCGGGGCCGGTGACGCTGACGACGTTCGCGTACACG
Organism: Dehalococcoidia bacterium; assembly: GCA_965204815.1. Taxonomy (GTDB): domain Bacteria; phylum Chloroflexota; class Dehalococcoidia; order Lucifugimonadales; family CATOSD01; genus CATOSD01. Next base: position 782,885 of record OZ242014.1, on the reverse strand, counting down.
CCCTCTTCCAGCAGCAACTCGCTCGCCTTCACAGCCTCCGGCACCATCGCGCCGCAGGCCACGAGGTGTACGACGTTCTCGTCCGGCCGGTAATCGGACGCGCCGCTCCTGTCCAGCAGCCGGTGCGCGCCGCCGAGCACCTGCTTGCGCAACCGCTCGCGCGCGGGTGTGTGTTCTGCGGGCACGGTGAACAGGCTCTGGTCGACCCGCTTGCTCGTTAGCCTGAGGTAGGTGGAGTTCCGGCGCGTGCGCACTTTCTCCAGCGCGTCGAGCATAATCCACTCCAGTTCCTGGCCGAAACACGGCTCGTAGAAAGCGACCTCCGGCATCTCCACGCCTATCGACGGCGTTATCAGAGACTGGTGAGCGCCGCCCTCCGGAGCGAGCGTTATTCCGGAGGGAGTGCCAACCGCGATGAACTTCGCGCCGGAGTAGACGCTGTACACGAAGGCGTCGAGACCCCGCCTCACGAACGGGTCGTACAGCGTGCCTATCGGGTACAGCATCTCGCCGTCCATCTCGTAGGCGAGGCCGAGCTGGCCCAGCATCATGAACAGGTTATTCTCGGATATGCCCAGCTCTATGTGCTGGCCGTGTGGCAGCTCCTCCCACTTGAGCGCGCGGAGTATGCCCTCCTCCGGTAGCGGCCCGGAATCGCCGCGCGCCCACACGCCGGCCTTGTTGATCCACCCGCCGAGGTTGGTCGAGCTGGCGACGTCCGGGCTGACGGTGACGATGCGCTCGGACACCTCCGGCAGGTTCCTGGCGATGTCGGTAAGAAACAGCCCGAATATCTGCTGCGTAGAGATGTTGCCGCGGTGGGGCCGCTCGAAGTCGGGCGGAACGGGCGCGAGAGTCGGGGTCGTTCGCCGGCGTTCCGGGACTTCCAACCGAGTCCTGGTTTCGGCGCACAGCCTGCCGCCCGGGCTGTTCGGCTCCAGCCCGTCCCATATCTCCTCCTCGCCGATGCCCAGTTCCTGGCGTAGCTGTTCCATTTGAAGGTTCGACAGTGTGACCGTGTGGTTCTGGGGATCGCCCACCGAGGGGAGCCTCCACCCCTTGAGCGTATAGGCGAAAACGACGTTGGGTCCGCTATCGACGTCCGCCTTGGAGAACGCCTCACGCAGCGTGGAAAAGTCGTGGCCTCCCAGGTTGTGGAACAGTTCGCGCAGCTCCCGGTCGCTCCATCGGCCCAGGAACCGGCTCATATCCTTGGGGTAGCGGCTCGACTGGGGCAGCCACTCCCGCAGCGCCCTCGGCGACAGGCGCAGCAGCCGCTGGTAAAGCTCGTTGGGCATCTCATCGATGCACACGCGCAGCAGTTCGCCGTTCGGCTCCTGGTACGCCGACTCCAGCCGGCTGCCGTACTTGGCGTCCACCACGTTCCAGCCGTTGGCCGCGAACATGTCCCGCCAGGCGCGCACTCGTATGCCGGGGATTACCCTGTCCAGGCTCTGCCGGTTCAGGTCCACCACCCACAGCACGTGCGACAGGTCGCTCATCGCCGGCTCGGCAATCGCCTCCCACACGGAACCCTCGTCCAGCTCCGCGTCCCCCACCACGCTGATGTAGCGCACCTTGTGCAGGTCCACCACGTGCATCCGCGTCTGGGCGTACTCGTGCGTCAGCGCGGCGAAATTGGGGGCGACGGCCCCAAGACCCACCGAGCCGGTGGAGAAGTCTACCGGGTCCGGGTCCTTGGTGCGGCTGGGATACGCCTGCAGACCGTGGAAGGCCCTCAGCTGAGTCAGGTGCTCGCGGTCCAGGTTGCCAAGCAGGTACTGGATCGCGTGGAACACGGGCGAGGCGTGGGGCTTTACCGAAATCCTGTCGCCCGCGCTCATAAAGTCGAAGAAGAGCGAGGTCATCAGCGTCACGATGGACGAACTGGACGCCTGGTGGCCGCCCACCTTGCCCTCGTCCGGGCTTGGGCGCACCTCGTTGGCGTGGTAGACCATCTGCATAGCCAGCCACAACACCTTGTCCTGTATCTCGGTGAGCGCGCGGTCGCGCTCGATAATGTCGGCTGGAGCCTCCTGAGTCACCTGTGTTGCCATGCGATGCTCCTGTCGGTCTGCGCTATGTCCACTACTTCCCTGTTGGGGAACCGGCTACGCCCCGAGGTACGGCGCGGCCCAGCCCAACCCCTCTTCCGTTGTACCCAGAGGCCGGTACTCGCAGCCCACCCAACCACTGTATCCCACCTCGTCCAGCAGGCCGAGCACGTAGGGATAGTTGATCTCGCCGGTGCCCGGCTCGTTTCGACCGGGGTTGTCCGCTATCTGAATGTGGCGAATGATGTCCAGGTTCGCCCGGATGCCCCGCGCCAGGTCGCCCTCCATGATCTGCATGTGGTAGACGTCGTGCTGGAGGGCGAGATTGTCGGAGCCGACCTCCTCGATTATGGAGCGCGCCTGCGCCGAGTAGTTGAGGAAGAAGCCCGGTATGTCGACGGCGTTGTTGATCGGCTCGGTGATCACCAGCACCCCCACCTCGGCCATCCTCTCGGCGGCGAAGCGCAGGTTGGCCACGAACGTCTCGCGGAGCGTACTTTCCGGCACGTCCGGCGGAGCTATGCCCGCCAGGCAGTTCACGCGCTCGCACCCCAGCGTGGAGGCGTACTCGACGGCCAACGCCACGCTCTCCCGGAACTCGTCCACCCGGTCCGGCAGGCACGCAATGCCCCTGTCCCCGACGTTCCAGTCGCCCCCAGGCATGTTGTGGAGCGCCAGCGTCAGCCCGTGCTCACGCAGCCTGGCGGCGATCTCGTCCTTGTCGTACTCGTAGGGGGACTGGAACTCCACACCCCGGAAGCCCGCGCTCGCGGCGGCCTCGAAGCGGTCCAGAAAGTCGACCTCGGTGAACAGCATCGACAGGTTTGCGGCAAGGCGCGGCATCGCGAAATGTCTCCTCGAAGCGAGATGTCGAAAAGTGCGTATACGTGAAGATTACAGGGCGCTTGCCAGATGCGTCAAGGCGCGGCGCTAACCGCGCGTCGCGGGTTCTCCAATCCAGCGAACGCGACGAACGGCCGCGGTTGCCGCGCGGTAGAACCGCTCGTCGGCTGTCCAGAGTTCGCAATCCAAGAACTCAGCAAGAGCCAGGTAGTGGACGTCGTAAGCCGCCCCCTGTCTCAGCAGACTCGCCAATTCGAGGGCCCTGCCATGAACGTCGGGGGAGTCGTGCAGCTCTATCCCTGACGCTAACAGCGCACTGACAAGAGCGACTGCCTCCTCTACGCTCAGTTCATTTCCGACGACTCGTCTGTGAAGTACGTTGGTCACTTCCACCGGCATGTAGCAGGGCGCGGCTATGCGAACTCCGTCATCTTGCCATGATCGGGCTATCTCTCGAGCTTCATCAGAGCGCTCTTCGCGTACAAGCCACTTCACGACAACGCTCGCGTCCACCACAACACAGCCGTTCACAGTATGCGTCTGGACTCGCGGGCTTGTCGAATGAACTCGACCGAGTCTCCCTTGAATTCTCTATCCCCCACGATCTCGTTTCGACTCGCCTCCAACTTCGCAAACGAGAACCTGCCTGAGAGCAGGCCACTAGCCTCGTCCTTCGCCAACTCCTGTTCTATCGCCGCCTGGCAGTACAACCTCATACTTACGCCTTTGAGCGCGGCCACCGCTTTCAACCGCCGTTGCACCGGTGCGTCGAGATCCAGGGTGAGCCGTTTTTTCTTTGCTTGCATCACGGGTTCCTTTCCTGGCACGAACTGCCCAACAACACTAGCGCAAATACGGAAATACATCAATGGCCCAAATCCAGGATAGAGACCTCACCGCTCCGTCCGCACCTCCAACTCCCTGCCGTCCGTCACGAACCGCACGTCCCCGCGCTCGAACGTCGTCAGCACCATGCCGGGGTCGACGTGCCGGCCCAGCGCCTCCAGCGTCTCGGCGTGAGGGTGCCCGAACTGGTTGTCCGCGCCCGCCGAGATCACCGCCACGGTGGGCCGCACCGCGTCCACGAACACCCGCGACGACGAGGTGCGACTCCCGTGGTGGCCCACCTTCAGCACGTCGCTTTGCACGTGCTGCCCGCTGGCCACCAGCGCCGCCTCCCCCTCCCTGAACATGTCGCCCGTCAGCAGAAAACTCACGTCGCCGTAGCCTATCCTCACCACCACCGATGCGTTGTCCACGTCGGACGTGGTGCCGCCCAGCAGACGCGACGGAGGCCCCAGCACCTGCACGACCGCGCCGTCGCCCATGTCGATTCGCTGGCCGGGCATCGCGTCCATCACCAGCGCGCCCTCCGCGGCCGCCAACTCGCGCCACGCCGCGTAGCCTGGCCCGCCGTACTCCACCCGGCGCTCCAGCACCGCGCCGACCTCGTACCGCTCCAGCGTCTCCAGCAGGCCGGTCAGGTGGTCGGAGTGAGGATGTGTCAGCACCACCAGCTCCAGCGTCCGGTCGCCCGGCGGCATGTGCTCACCGAGAAAGCGCACCATGTCCAGCCGGCCCGGTCCGCCGTCCACCACTATCTGGCGACCAGCCGGCGTGGAGATGAACGCCGCGTCGCCCTGTCCCACGTCCAGGAACACCACCTCCAGCCGGTCGCCGGGCCGCAGCAGCGCCAGCGCCCACACCAGCCCGGCGACCGCCAGCGCGAGGCCGCTCGCCCACCACGGCACGCGCAGGCCACCGAAGGAACCCATCCCGCCGAACACGGTGGCGGCGACGGCCCGCAACCACTCCGCCACACGCCCAAGCGCCCGGCCAGACGCGCGCCGCGAGACGAGCAGCGCCAGCGCGCCGTAGTACCCCCACACCAGGAACGGCGCGACGCGGCCCACCTCCACCGACGCCGCGGGCAGCCGCGCGAACAGTCCCACCACCACGGCGACGTATCCGCCGACGACCCACGACAACAGCCCAATGACCTGCGCCGGCAGCGTCACGGCCACGCCGACCAGGGCGGTCGCCGCGTACAGCACCAGCGCCAGCGGCAGCGCCGGAAGCACCAGCGGCGTCGCCAGTATGCCCACCAGCGACACGCGCTCGAAGTAGAACGCGATGAGCGGCAGCGTGGCGAGCGTGGCCGCCACCGACACGCCCACCGCGTCCGCGAGCCACGCCAGCGGCCCGCCGGACTCGCCCCTCTCGTCCCGCCCACCCAGCGTCCACTCCCCCAGCCGCGGCCTGAGCAGCGCGATACCGGCCACGGCGGCAAAGCTGAGCTGGAACGAGACGCTCCACAGCACGCCGGGGCTTAGCGCCACCATCACCGCCGCGGCCAAACCCAGCGCCGGCATCACCGCGCCGGGCCGGCCCAGCACCCGTGCGGCCAGGAACACGCTGCCCATGGTGGCCGCCCTTATCACCGACGGCGAAGCGCCCGCCAGCAGCGCGTACATCCACACCAGCACGAACGGCGCTATCAGGTATAGCCGATGGCGACGCCCGAACAGCCACGCCGAGGCCGACATGCCGATGCCTAGTAGCACTCCCACGTGCAGCCCCGATATGGCCAGCACGTGGGCCGTGCCTGTGGCGCGGAAGTGCTCCACCAGGTCGTCCGGCAGCCCGTCGCGCATACCCAGCAGCAGCGCCTGTCCCATGGCGGCCTGCGGCTCTGGCACGGACGCGGCTAGCGAGCGAGCCAGCCGCCAGCGGACCGCGTGGAGCGCCCGGTAGAACGGCGAGCCCTCACCCTCTCCAACCAGCTCGGCCCTCGGAAAGAGCATGACGGTGCGAATTCCCTGCCGCGCCAGGTAGGCGGGATAGTCGAAGTCCTCGAACGGCTCGGGCGCGTCCAACTCGCCTTCCAGCAGCAGCCTGTCGCCGTACCGGAAGTAGGGCCTGTCCCGCAGCTCCACGATGCGTTGAGACGCGCGCAGCGTAACCAGCGCGCTCGCCTCGGCGGTCGCCCAGCCGCTGCCGTCGTCCACCCCGTCGACGCGAAGCCTCAGGCGGGTGTGGGCGCCCGACGGCTCCGGCGCGCGCTCCACCGTGCCGCGCACCAGCAGCGCGCCCGCGCCCTGGTACGGTGTGAGTGCGTCGGCGGCGGCCGGATCGGCGGCATCGGCCCGTAGCCCGCCGAGCGCCAGCGCGAGCGCCACCAAGCCGAGCAACAGGGAGCGGCGGGCGGAGGCAAGCAGCGCGGTCGCCAGTACGGCGGCGAGCGCGAACAGGGCCAGCGTAACCGGAGCGGCATCCCAGCGCGCCCCGATCAGCACGCCCGCCGCGAAAGCCGCGGACAGCAGGGGCAGCCTCATCGCTGCTAGCCGCGCCTACTCCTCAAGCGGCACTTCCACCTCGAGCAGGCCCGCGTACTGCTGGCAGCCGTAGACGTCCATGTCCTCAAACTCGCCCGCGGCGATGGGACGCACAAGCGTGCACTTGAACGACCACCCCTTGTCGAACGCGATGAAGTTGCACTGCGACTCCGGAATGCCGTACAGCCGCGCGAACAGCCCGGCGTCTATCGCGCCCGTGTCGCGGACGCGCCGGTATATCGTCTCGTTCTCGAACAGTATGTCGAGCGTGACCTCGAACGGCCCGGCGTTCTTGCTCCTGATGACGTATGCCAGGTCCTTCAGCTTTGCCATGCGCCCAACCTCCTACAGGTCCACAATCTCGATTTCGCAGCACTCCATCGGGTCGTCCGGCTCCAGCAGATGCCACACGCTGAACCTGAACACCGGGCCGCACTCGATGTCGGAGGGCGAGTAGGGGAACGCGAAATTGCCCGTCGTGTGGATTCGGCCCGGGTAGTTGTAGTGCAGAAGCTGGGCGTGGCACATGTTCATTATCGCGTTCGCCGTCTCCTGCGTCTCCGCCACGCAGTCGGCCACTATGCCGACCTCTTTGGGCACGAAGTCCTGCTCGGGGTCCCACTCGCGCATCACCTCGTTGCGACCGTACACGCGGAACAGCAGCTTGAAGTCGTCCTCGCCTATGCCCTGTGCGGCGGCGTGGTCTATCGTGCGCCGCTTGCATATCTCCAGGAACTCGTCCAGCACGCTTATCAGCACCGGGTCCCGCGTGCCCCCCAGCGTGATAGTACGGAAGCCGATTCGCTCCGCGCCCTCCAGCTTGATGGTGTAGGGCCGCTCCACGAACCGGCTGCCGGTCACCTTGATCGTGCGGTCGTCGAGCTGCTCGTACTGCGAGTCCGAGATGTCCAGCATCCCCGGCGGCTCCAACAGGTAGTTGGGGCTGTTGTTCTCGTAGGTGGTGGCGTGCGCGGCCCTGTGCGCGCTCACCCTGCCGTTCGGGTCGGTGGCCTTGATGATAAAGTGGTCGTCGGACGCGATGCCTATGACGTGAGTGCTCACGCCCCTCGTCGGCTCGATGTTCGTGCCGGAGTGGTCGATCACCTTGGCCATGTGCCACGCCTGCTCCGGCGGCACACCCCGCATGATCGGCACCGCCGCGAACATGGCCGAGTCGCTGATGCGCCCGCACAGCACAACGTCGGCGCCCCGCCTGATCGCCTCCTCGACAGGCTCCGTGCCCATCATCCCCACCACGTGCGTCGCCCGGTCTATCGCGTCCTCGGTCAGCGGCTCGGACGGCGCGAGCGGCTTTATCTTGCCCGCCCGCAGTCTCTCTCGAAGATAGTCCTTGTCCTGCTCCGAGTTGATGACCGCCAGCCGGAAGTTCAGGCCCTTCTCCCGCGCGACCTCTTCGATGATCTCGCGGAAGTGGCCCACCGTCGTCCGGTTGCCGCCCAGTCCCGCCGAGCCGATGATGAAGGGTATGCCGCGCCCCACGGCCTGCGGCAGTATGTACTCCAACGACGCCTTGATGCCGCCGCGGTGCGTCATGCCGCGTTCGCCGCCCAGGAAGGCCGGCCCGGCGTCCGTGCTGCCCGCGTCCGCGGCCAGAAAGTCCGGCGCCAGTTCCAGCGCCTCCTCCGCCGCGCGATTGGGTCCGTTGAACCCGCCGTGCATCAGGCTGACGGCGGCCTGCATTCCCTTGACTTGGACCATGGGTCCTCCTTGGTGAGCTCTACCGGCTCTACTGTAGTCTGTCTATAAGAATCTCGCCCGCCTTCATCACGAAGGGTATGTGCTCGCCCTGGCCCTGGAGCACGCCCAGGTCGCGCGTCGGGTCGCCGTCGACGACAAGCACGTCCGCGAGCGCGCCGGGCGCGACCACGCCGAGCTGCCCCTCCATACGCAGGATGCGCGAGTTGGTCACCGTCGCGTCGCGGATGATCTCCCAGGGACTGTACACCTCCGAGCGTATCAGAAACTCCCGCGACTGGTGTGGGTGCATCTCCCCCAGCAGGTCGGTGCCAAACCCAATGCTCACGCCCGCCCGCTTGCACATCTCCAGCGAGGCCAGCCCTACGTCCAGCACCTCGTCGGTCTTCCGCAGGCTGACCTCCGGGAAACCAAACGAGGAGCCGAACTCGCTGATGGTGTGGTACGTGACCAGCGTGGGCACGATGAACGCGCCGCGCTCCGCCATGAGCCGCGCCGCGTCGTCGTCGATGAGGTTGCCGTGCTCGATTGTGCGCACCCCCGCCTCGATTGCGCGGGTGATGGCGTCCGCGCTGTAGGCGTGCGCGAACGCGTATGTGTGGAACGCCTCGGTCTCCTCCACGATGGCGCGCAGCTCCTCGCGCGAGTACTGCGTATTCCTGACAGGGTCGGTGGGCGAGGCCACGCCCCCCGACGCCATTATCTTGATGGCGTGCGCCCCCCGGCGCAGCTCCTCGCGCGCGGCCTTGCGAACACCGTCCACGCCATCCACCACGTGCGCCATCCATGTGGACTTGATCCCGCACGCGCACAGCTCAGGCTCATCCGGGATGGGCGCGAGGTCTCCGTGTCCGCCCGTCTGGCTCAGCGCCCGCCCTGCGTAGTAGATGCGCGGCCCGTGCACCAGCCCCCTGTCCACGGCCGCCGCCAGGCCCCGGTCCGCGCCCGCCGCGTCCCGTATCGTGGTGAATCCCCGCGCCAGCATCCCGCGCAGAATCGTGGCCGCCTCGTGCGCCATCAGCGTCGCGGGCATGTAAGCCATGTTCGCCAGGTTCATGGTCGCCGCGGTGCAGTGCACGTGCGCGTCGATCATGCCGGGCATCAGCGTTCTACCGCGAACGTCTATACGCCTGGCGTTGGGTGCCGAAATCGGCGATTCCGACACCTCCTCCACCCGGTCGTCGACCACCAGCACCCGGCGGCCCTCCAGCATCTGCCCCGTCGGGGTGTCCAGCAGCGTACAATTGTCGAGCAGCACCTGGCCCACGTCAGCTACGCCTCGCTTTCCGGCCGGGACCGCCCCGCTTCCTCCCTGGCTCGCGCCGCCTCCTGGGCGGCCCAGGCTGCACGCGGCGGCAGGTCCGCGCCGTCGGGCGAGTATACCAGCTTGCGCACCGGGTAGTTGATGACTATGCCCTCACGCCTGAACCGCGCGTGCAGCCCCTTTACGATCTCATGCTGCAACACGAAGCTGCCCAGGCGGTCCGTGGCCTGCACGAACACCCAGAATACGACGTTCGACTCGCCGAACGTCTCGAAACCGAAGAAGGGCGCCTCGGTCTTGATGGCGTGCTCGGACTCTTGGAGCACCTCCGCCGACGCCTCCGTGGCTATGCGCTCCACCTCGTCCAGGTCCTCGTCATAGCTCACGCCGCAGTACACGATCACGTTCACCGGCGGCTGAGGCCGGTTGAGGTTCGTGATGATGCTGTCCACCAGCTTGGCGTTCGGTATGACCACGAAGTTGTTCATGAAGCTGCGCAGCTTGGTGCTGCGCCAACCCACCTCTATCACGAAGCCCGAAAAGCCGCTCTCCAGCTCGATGAAGTCTCCCTCCTCGAAAATGTCCTCCGCGACTATGTACGTGCCGGAGAGGAAATTGTTCAACGTCGGCTGAATGGCCAACGCGACCGCCAGGCCGGCTATGCCCAGGCCGGCGAGGAGTGGACTTATGGACACGCCAATGCTGTCCAGCGCAACCAGCAGCCCGACCACGTAGATGATCCACGGAACAACACGCCTCAGCGGCCCCAGCAGCCTATCGTCGAGACTGGTCTCCGTCCGGCTCATCACGTTGTGGCCGTACCACGTTATCGCCACCTCGACTACCTTGGCCGCGGCGTAGGTCACCATCAGTATGGTGGCGACGAGCCAGAAGTTGGTGATCCACGTCGTCAGTCCCTCCAGCGCGGTGAACGGGGGTAGTTCGAGCTGTTCCACCACGAACGTCGCGGCGAAGAACCCCAGCGCCACCATCCCCAGCACCACCGGCCCTCGCACCGAAGACAGCACCTGCGCGGCGTATCCGCCCGGCGCCCGCCCCTCCGCGCGCCGGATGAGCGCCTTGAGCACGAAGTTGGCAATCAACGCGCCGACCTGCAACACGACGAAGACGGCGACCAGCGCCAGCGCGCTGTACAAGTGGGAGTCCGTTATCGCGTCAGGTAGCATGGCTCGTTCCGTGACTCGTCGTCATTCTCCCCACATCATCGCGCCTCCACCAGTTCCCGCAGGGCGTCGAGCGTAGCGGGGCCTATGCCCGGTACGCCCAGCAGGTCGTCCACGCTCGCGTAGTCGCCGTTCTGCTCCCTGTGGCGCACTATCGCGTGAGCCCGGACCTCGCCGATGCCGGGCAGCGCCATCAGCGCGTCGACCTGCGCGGAGTTGATGTCCAGCTTGGCCCCCGGCTGCGAGTGTGGGTCCAGTGTGGTGTTTGCGGCGGGATTCGCGCCAGTTACCCCGGCGCTCGGCACCGCCCCGGCTGTGCCATTTGGGTCGCGCAGCTCCGGGATGTGCCAGTAGTCCTCGTCCTTCACGCGCTGGGCCAGGTTGACGGCCTGGATGTCGGCCCGGTCCGTTCCGCCTCCGGCCGCCTCGATGGCGTCTGCCAGCCGTGCGCCCTCGAACAGCGTGTACACCCCCGGGGCGTTCACCGCGCCGGTAACGTACACCTTGACCTCGGCGGCCGCCGACTCGTCGGGCAGCACTATCCTGACCGGTTCGTCGTCTCGGGGAAGGCTCCTCAAGGCCAGAAACACACCTCCGGCCAAAGCCAGGACGGCGGCCAGCGCAAGGACTATCTGCGAGGCGGTCTTCACTAAAGCACACCGTCCCGCTTGGTCAGCGCGCGGGCCAATCCCCTATGGGATAGTCGAAGTAGGCGGTAACCACCAGGGCGTGCAGGTCGCGGCAGAATCCGCGCACCCGCTCCAGCAGACCCCGGTGGTCGTCCACGTCGGCCCAGTCGTAGTGGACCATGGCCCGCGCACGACCCGTAAGGCGTCGCGCGGCGCCGTTGGACGCCTGGTCCGGGCCGGCCGCCAGGTGGCCGATCTCCTCCGACACCTTGTCGATGGAACGGCACAGCGAGTTTGGCAGCAGCGGATCGGTGGCGAGCAGGTCCAGCACCTGGCCGGGCTGCACCTCCACACCGTAATTGCTCGCGTATATCTCGGAGGCATGGTAAATCCGCAGCAGGCCGTTCCAGCCGGCGTAGGTGTCTTCCAGCTCGGGGGCGTCTATGCCCATCTGCGCCAGCAGCAGCGACGCCGTAAGCTGCGAGCGTTCGACGAACTGCCCGAGCTGCAGAAAGCGCCAGCCCTCGTCGCGATACATCGTCGCTCCGGCGACGCCGGTGAAGGTGTTGACGTCCGCCGAGGTCTGCGCGTAGAAGCTCTCCGGTGAGGTGGCCCATATATTCTGGATCGACATCTCCCGGAGCCGCAGGTATGGGACGTTGAGCGACGTCCACATCTCCGCGCTGATGCAGTGCCGCATCTGCCGGGCGTTCTCCCGGCCCAGCGCGAAGCAACTCCACACCGACGCGGGATTCGAGCGCTCGAACGTCAACTCGTCGGCCAGCGTGTACGAGTCCGCCAACGTATAGTTGTCGTCGGCCCCCGGGTCGAACAGGCCGACGGTCGGCTGCGCGCCGATGCACTGGTATATGCGGCGCCAGCCGTAATATATCTCCTGGATGGGCCTGTCCACCAACGCCTCGGTCTGGAGCTGGAGCAGGCGGCACAGGTGCTCCGCCCGCTCCAGGTAGCGGCCCAGCCAGTAGAGGCCCTGGGCACTGCGGGACAGCATTATCCGCTACTCCTCGTCGTCCTCTTCGGGCATCAGCACGAACTCGGGGTAGCTCTCCATGCCAAGCTCCGCGCTGTCCTGCCCCAGCCGCTCCACGTCGGCCGATACGCGCACGCTCAGCGTCCAATGCAGCACCTGCCACACGATGTACGAGACTACGAACACGAGCGCGCCGATGGCTATCACGCCCACGAACTGCACGCCGAGGTCGCCGCCGCCCGCGATGCTGACGGCGAGCGTGCCCCAGATGCCCGCGAACAGGTGCGCCGGTATCGCGCCAACCACGTCGTCGAGCTTCACAACCTCGAGCAGCTTGATGCCGAGTGTGCAGATGACAGAGCCGATCGCGCCGATGATGATGGCCCAGTAGTGGTCGGTAAAGTCGGGGCCGGCGGTTATGGCCACCAGGCCCGCGAGCGCGCCGTTTAGCCCCGCAAACAGGTCTATGCGCCCGAATATGGGCCTCGAAATCGCGATCGCCGTTATCACCCCCGCGGCCGCGGCCAGGTTGGTGTTCACCAGCACGTTGGCCATGTTCACCGCGCTGGCGGCGTCTCCCAGCGCCAGCACCGAGCCGCCGTTGAATCCGAACCAGCCGAACCAGAGAATGAACACGCCGAGCGTCACCACCAGCACGTTGGAGGGTGGCCTCGCGCGGACGGTGCCGTCGCGCCGGAACCTGCCCAGACGCGGTCCCGCGACGATGATGCCGGCCAGCGCCGCCCAGCCGCCGGTGCTGTGCACGATGGTCGAGCCGGCGAAGTCCTTGAACCCCATCTCGTATAGCCATCCGCCGCCCCATGTCCAGGCGCCCACCACGGGGTACAGCACCGCGGTGAGAATGAGCGTGAATATGAAGAAGCTCCACAGCTTGACGCGCTCTGCGATGGCGCCCGAGATTATCGAGGCCGTCGTCGCCACGAACACCATCTGGAAGAACCAGTCGGACATCGTCGCGTAGTCCTGCTCGCCGGCCACCTCAGCGGCAGCCGCGGCGGCCGCGGCCCCCTCTGCTCCAACCAGCGTGACCTCACCCGCCGTCGAGCCGTAGAACAGCTTGAATTCGCCGATGAAGCCGCCGATCAGGTCGCCGTACATCAGGTTGTATCCGATGACGAAGTAGGCCAGACCCGCGATGGAGTACAGGCCGATATTCTTCAGGCAGATCATCGCCGCGTTCTTGGTGCGCACCGAGCCCGCTTCGAGCATGGTGAAGCCGGCGCACATCCACATCACCAGCGCGCCCCACACGAGAAACGCGAAAGTGTTGAGCACGAACGCGGTCTCTGCGTCCGTCGCGGCGTTGGCGATGGCCGGTCTCGCCGCGAACAGCCCCACCGCGCCAAGCGCGACGGCGACGATGGCAAGCGCCCGGAAACGGCGATTGCCGGGCCGTAACAGATCCGAGAAAAGGGTGGAGTGGAAGTGTCGCGAAATGCCGGGGACGTTCAAAGCCTCACCTCGAATCCTGGGTTGAGGGGACCACAGCGCGATGCGCCCAGGGAGGCGCGCCTGCATGCCCCTTGCCGGAACACCACGAACCGCGCCAGATGGGCCGGGGGGTACGGACGCGGCGTCATTCGGCTGGGCCGCGGGCCGTCCTGTACAGGGCCGGGCGCGAATCCAAGCCAAGTATAGGGCAAAGCTGATTCAATGGCAACGCCGGACCAATCATTGCGAAACCTCTTCATCCCCCCACTCCGGCCAGAAGAGAGGGTCAGGGTTGGAGGAATCCGAGCGGCGACTGCGCCTTTGGGCGTGGCTTTACGAAAATTCGTTGCATTCTGCTGCATTTTGATGCATCCCGTAGCTGGGCGGTTCGATTTTCCTGTCATTCGCGCAGTACACCGGAGTCAAAGTCTGTCACAGGCACGGCGTCGGATGTCGCAGAACGCGACGGTGGTGCTGGGCCGGACTCTGCCTTTCCGATGCCGCCAATGGGCGGTCACAGCGCCTGCCAAATGGAAAATAGCACGCGCGTACTATAGAATCAAGAGGGTAGCCAGATTCCTAGGCACGGGTTAAACACCCCAGATTCCTCGGCTACGCTCGGAATGGAAGGGTCGGAGACTCGCCGCCATCCCAGGGTGAATCCGCCGATTTGTCGGCGCGAGGCAGGGCTACCTGGCATAAAGTCGTGGGGGTGGGCCTGAAAGCGGGAATTTGTGTAGCAAAGTGGCGCACATGGGTAGCGGTAGCGGGCCTGTAGAAGAGCAGGTGTGTGGCGTTTGGGTTACGCGATTGGGGATGCTTTGGGACAGGGGTTTTGGGTGGTTCCGGCTAGCGGGCGGGGGGTTGGTCATCCATGTAAGAGTATCGCAAAGATAGGGAATTATATACCTAACTACGCAGACTGAAGCACAGGCGCATTTCGCTGCGAAAAATGGTGGTGTGGTGAGGACGCTACTCCCGATCTAGGTGCACCTAGAACTCTGGCCGCCGGACAGACACCACTGGGGGTGACGCTATGGGGAAGTCAGCACCAGGGAAGTACTACAGAGAGGGAATGAGTCTCTTTGACGTTATCGAGAAGTTCTCAGACGAGGATAGCGCCGAGCGGTGGTTCGTAGAAACTCGCTGGCCCAATGGGGTAGCCTGCCCGCATTGTGGCTCACTTGACGACGTTAAGGAGAGGGAGAATCGCAAGCCACAGCCTTACTGGTGTAAGGGTTGCCGCAAGTCTTTCAGTGTCAAGACGAACACTCTAATGCACGGCTCGAATCTGTCACTGAGGACTTGGGCTATCGCCTTCTATCTGGTAACAACAAACCTGAAGGGAGTGTCTAGCATGAAGCTGCATCGTGACTTGGGCATTACTCAGAAGACGGCTTGGCATTTGGCCCACAGAATCAGAGAGACTTGGCAGGACAAGAGGTATGAGTTTCTAGGCCCTGTCGAAGTAGACGAAACCTACATCGGCGGCAAAGAGAAGAACAAGCACTCCAACAAGAAGCTCAAGGCAGGGCGCGGCCCGGTCGGTAAGATTCCTGTGGTGGGTATCAAGGACAGAGAGACGAACACTGTTCACACAGTAGTCGTGGACGTCACAGACAAGGCCACTCTACAGCAGATAGTCAAGGAGAACACTGTAGAGGGCGCGAAGGTCTACACTGACGAAGCGGCGGCATACAAGGGCCTGGAGAATCACGAATCAGTCTCTCACGGCGTAGGGGAATACGTGAAGGGCCAAGCGCATACGAACGGCATAGAGAGCCATTGGAGTATGCTCAAGCGCGGCCATGATGGAACGTATCATCATATGAGCCTGAAGCACCTGGGCCGCTACATCTCGGAGTTTTCGGGCAGACACAATGATCGCCCGCTCGACACCATAGATCAGATGGTGAACATGGTCAGAGGCTTGGAGGGTAGGCGGCTGAAGTACAAGGACTTGATTGCCGCCTAGCTGTCCTTCTTTCGAGGAAACAGCCCTATCTCGATAGCTGGCCCTTCATCTCCCGTCTCTCTGTAGATGCGTAGAGCTTCGTTGCGCTTCTCTATGCGTTCTACTTGTTCAGGAGTGAGGTTAGGATCGCGGAACGGATTGTCACTAAACCGCGCCAACGCTCTCTGCCTAACTTCTCTAACTCTGTTCTGTAGTTGGAACAGTAGCTTAACCCTGGACGGATGGCATAGCCAGCGAACGCCGTTCTTGCAATCGTCGCAATCGCAGGAGGCCAGTCGACTCAGGTTCTCTAGGATTAGCTCTCGTTCCCCGTCAGATGTTATGTGTGTCATTAGTATGTCCTTTCTACTAGAGCGGTCTCCCACTCTGCGCGTTTCTCTTCAATATCCTCTCTATCAGGGTTGAGGTTGACTTGGAGCAGTTCGCGCCAGAGCCAATCGCCAAACTGTAAGGCCCACAGTGAGGATTCAAACTCCTCTACTGTGATGGTGTCGCCTTGAGCTTCGATTTGGAGAAGGTAGGTTTGTTTCTTGTACGCCTGCTTGACAGAGAGAGCCGCGTTGTCACGCTTGCGGTTGCGCCAAGCTGTGCGAGATATAGGACGCCAGCCGTTGCGTTCTGCGTACTGCATAGAGGCCCTGTATGCGCGGCTGAACTCGACATTACCCCAAATGAGAAGAGTAAGGCCGACAGGCGCAACTAAGATCGCGTACATGATTAGGACAGCCGCTAACGCTGCACCTCCTTCAGTGTTAGTTAGAACATCAAAGGCGAAGCTGAAGAAGAATAAAATCGCGGCTGGAACGAGGGAGAAGAGTAGGAAGCGGCCAACTTTGTGCTTAGTTGGTTTAGTCATAGGGAGGCCCCCTTCTGGCTTGAATGGAGAGAACACTTGCGACAGTGGTTCAACCCGAAGAGCAGGCCAGAAGGGGACACGAAAAGAGGAAAGTGCTCATTTCCATATCAGCCACTTTGACCTGCCCTTCGAGTAATCCGGGTCGCAAAACCCACTGTCGCACTTGCGATGATAGCCGGGTGGGAAAGAGAAGTCAAGGAAAGTGTCTACAGAAGGCGTAAAGCGGTGTACAGTAGAGATAGGAGGTCAGATATGAGTAAGAACAAAGAGAAGCGGTCGAGAGGCCGTCCAGTAAAGAACGTGATGCCTGAGCCTATTCCTGACACGCCTGAGAACGTGGCCCTGACCGCGATGAAGGCCCGCCGAAAGAGGACTGGCGGTATCTCAGGGAGAGAGGTAAAGAGGATGAAACAGATAAGTAGAAGTTCAGAACATTATAGTACAGGGGAGACAGAATCGCGTCCTATCAGTGATGCCACAGTTGAGTTCGGAGACGGGCATGTGATTGACGCGGGCATAGATGGTATGGACGGCCCGGATGATCCCGTTGCCTTTGCCAATGAGCTTCACGACGAGGAACATGGCGGAACGGGCAAAGAGAGCATCAGAAGTCTCTCGAAGAAAGAGGCCGCGCTGAGCAAGCTGAACGACATACAGAAGAGATTAGAGAATCTCAAGTAGTAAGAAACTATCTCAAAACGGACATGCGCCACTGTCGTCGGAACCACAGAAGCGCACATGCGAGTTGCACCAGTCCGAGGTAGTTGGCCGCCTTTTTGTCGTAGCGAATCAAGACCGCACGGCACTTCGACAGCCACGCCAGCGTCCGTTCTACAACCCAGCGGCGAGCCGGATACCGCTTGACCCCTGAGACGTCCAGCTTCTCCTCGCCGATGCGTCGGATGTGCTCCCTATAGCCGTGTCTGGCGGCAGCCTCACGGCCTGAAGGATTGTCATACCCTTTGTCCAGACACAAGTGTTGGGGTTCCTCCTCAGTGGGCTGTGGTCGTTCGACCACAATCGCGTCCAGGGTCGCCTCCAACAGCTTTGCATCGTGTACGTTCGCTCCAGCAACCACAATGCTCAATGGGCCGCCCTCTGCGTCCACAAGCAGACTCCGCTTGGAGCCAGCCTTGCCACGGTCCGTCGGGTTGGATCCAATCAAATCCCCCCAAAACGAGCTTTGCCCATGGCCCCGTCTGCCGACTGCCATTCCCAGTCTACACCGACCAACTCTTCGCACCCTTCCACCAGGGCTCCCCATATCCGCCGCAAGACACCCGTCTCCACCCACCGCTGAAAGGTGCGATGGATGGTGCTGTCGTCTCCGAGTTCCTTTGGCATTCGGTTCCATTGACACCCACTCCGTAGCCGGAAGATGATGCCGTTGAGCATCTGCCGAGGGTCTGCGCGCTTGCGGCCCCTGGCCTTGGGCGGGTCTACCTCCAGGATGATGGGTTCAACGAGCTCCCACAGTTCGTCCGGCACTTCCCAGATGGTTCCTAACGTCTCCTGCTTCGACATAAGGCCTCTCCTGATCATTTTGGAGAAACCATACGATTCGTCCCTCAAATCCCTCAATGCACTTGTGGGTCAGCATTTTGAGATAGTTTCTAAGTGACTGTTCTAAGGTGGGTTGCCCTTCCGCTCGTTGTCATTATCAGCTTTCTTGCGCCTGTACTGTTGTACAAATTGGCAGCGCACCTAGAGTTCATCCCTATGGGGTTTTGGGGCAGCGCAGCGAAACAAGGGTCATATGTTCTCGGAGGTCTGCTAGCAGTTAGCTTAGCTCAAACTGTGTCCTCGCGGGACGATAAAGTGTTTGATACTGTGATAGCATCTCTCACTGTAGGAGCGGCGCTTGGTTGGGCTGCGTTTATCGGAGAAGTGTCCTGGTGGGTTTTGGTGATGGTGGCATTGTTCGTACCTGGAGCAATCATAGTGGCGAAAGAGGATAGCCAAGAGGAGAAGATATGACTAGCAGAGACAGAAACGATGGTGGGCCAGCATTCCCACATACGCTCAGTCAAGCAAAGGACGAGAAGGACGAAATCTACTACTACCAAACAGAGGGCGGCATGAGCCTACGTGACTGGTTCGCTGGACAAGCGTTGGTAGGCTTGGCGGCTAGTGGTGAACTTAGCGGCAGTGGTGCAGCTAGGATGGCTGCTGAGTACGCCTATCAAGTCGCAGACGCGATGCTAGAGGCGCGTGATAAGAATAGGAGAACACCGCTCCTTGACGTTGACACATTGTAACGGATGTGTCAAAATCCTAAAACCTGAAGGTTGGAACTAAGAAAGCATTTCTGGCCTAAAGGTTGGTCCGGCTGGCCGGATTCGAACCGAGCAAGGGAGGTATCCCAGGGGAGTGCTATTCCCCCGCGTTTACCATTTCGCCACAGCCGGTCGTTGAAGCTCCGATTGGAGGGAGGTACTCTGGTCGGAGCTTCTCTGTGTTTCTAGGCTAAGGGTAAGATTCTGCAAGCGTCAAGGGCCATTTCAGGTTTTCGTGTCGTATCGTGTCAATGGACGGGCAGAGACGGCGTATAATGTAAGTAGAGAAAATCGCGGCAAGAAGGGAGTCGAAATGCCCACCTATAACTACAAAGTACTCAAGATACCAGTCATCGCTGCTCCTGATGCCATGCTAGAGGCGCTGGATCGGCACGGTGCTGACGGCTTTCGAGTCGTGTCTACGACGCTCTATCTAGCAACACCACATGATCAGCACCACAGGGGAATGGAAGACTTGGTGATAATCATGGAGCGTGAAAATCGCGGCGAGTGAAAGGAACAGGGAAATGACAGACAAGCAGGTTGCGGCAGATACTCAGTACGCAGTCGGCGCATTTGACGCCATTACAGACCTTCTGGCGGTCATGGCGCGGCATCAAGGCTTGGAGCTAGACGACGACATAGAGGGGCTGTTGGGGCGGGCTGACTTGTTGAGTGACGAGGTTGAAGCGCACAGGAAACTTGGATTTATGAACACAATTTCAGTGTTCAACGATGTGTACACTAGAGGGCCGCATCTTCGCGGTGAGAGAAAGGAGTAGGGACAATGGGGTACTATGTACAGTTCGACAAGCAAGGGCCAGTAGAGGCTAACTCTGTTGAATATGCACAGAAGAAGGCGTGTGAGGAACTGATAGCCGCCGTGAGAAAGGCGAGTGACGAACACGATCCGTTAGAGGCTCTATTGAGGGCTGGATTCAGTGTGAGTGTCAGGATACGCAGTAGCTAGGTTTCGCGGCGAAGGGAATCTAGTGATTTCGCCTGCGTAGCAAGGTATATAATTCCCCAAAGATACACGTGGGCAATCTTGCGAATCAGCTTGAGGGTGGACAGTACCCGATGACAACGTAGGCGTCATCGTATTGACTCACCAGCAAGCCGTTGGCGTGGTCTCTGAGCTCAATGCCGTTCTCAAACTTCATGATTACGGTCTTACGCTTTGGATGCTCCACAGGGTCCAGTACCCGACCAACCTGGTTCTGGGACGACGCGCACGCCGCTGGATTCCCGCTTGCGCGGGAATGACGGGAAGGGGATAGTAACGACGTTTAGGGGCCCGGCCCGCCGCCCTACGTCGTCAACAGCATCGGGTTGCGCGGCAGCGGCGCTATCTGGCTCTCCGTGAGCGGGTAGGCCTCCTTCTTGTAAATCTGCACCCGGTGCGAACCGAAGTCCGGGATGTACAGCCGGCCCTCGCCGTCCACCCGCACGCTGATCGGGCCGCGCAGCCGCCGGCCCGCCTCCAGCCGGCTCATGTCCCGCAGACGCAGCGTTATCTGGTTCGACAGCACGTACTGCAAGCCGGACTTGGACAGGCTGGCGTCGCCGATGAACTTCTCCACGTACTGCCCCTGCTCGTTGAAGAGCTGCACCCGGTCGTTGCCCCAGTCCGCCACGTACACGTCGCCGTCTGCGTCCACGCACACACCCGACGGCCGGTTGAACTGGCCGTCGCCGCAGCCGGACTCGCCGATCGAGGCCAGGAACTCCCCATCCGCCGCGAACTTCTGCACCCGGTCGTTGCGCCAGTCCGCCACGTACACGTCGCCCAACTCGTCCACCGTGACGCCCCACGGCATGTCGAACTCGCCTTCGCCGCTGCCCTGGCTGCCCCAGCCGCCCAGGTACTCGCCGTCCTTGGTGAACTTCTGTACGCGGTGGTTCAGCGTGTCCGAGACGTACATGTTCTCGTCGGCGTCGAACGCGATGCCCGACGGCCTGTCGAGCTGTCCCTCACCGCTGCCGTGCTCGCCCCAGCTTGCCAGGAACTCGCGGTCCTTGCTGAACACCGATACGCGGTGCAGCGCCTCGTCGGACACGTACAGGTTCTCCTCCGAGTCGCGTACCAGGCACGCCGGCCAGGTGAACTGGCCCTCGCCCCCTCCCGCGCCGCCGATGGTGCCCAGGTTCTCGTCGTCGAAGTTGATGACCCGTATCTCCGTGCCGAGCCCGCCGCGGCAGAGCACGTAGACGATGCCGCCGTCACCCAGCGCCACGTCCACGGCGTTGGAGGTCACGCGCCGCATCCCCAGCGTCATGTGGTACGGAAATCCCGATCTCAGCAAAGCGTATGGTCTGCCCATGGGAACCCCCTCTAGTTGGCGAACGGATTGACCTGCTCGAACTGGCCGCCGACTATAGGCGCCGCCTCGACTCCCAGCCACTGCTCCAGCAGCGTGCCGTAGATGCCGCGGAAGTCGATTGTGTGCGCGAGGTCCTCGCCGTTAAGCCACTTGTCCGGCTCAAGCGACGGATACTCGGCGTACAGGCCGCCCTCGACCCGCTCGCCGATGATGAACGCGCCGCCGCCCGACCCGTGGTCCGTGCCGCTGCCGTTGTCGTAGATGCGCCGCCCGAACTCGGTGAACACGTACATCACCACCTCTTCCGAGGCGTCGTGCTCGCGCAGGTCTTGGAAGAAGTCCATTATCGCGCGGGACAGCTCGTCCACCAGCTTGGGATGCGTCGGCACCTCGTTGGCGTGAGTATCGTAGCCGCCCTGGCTCGTGTAGAAGATGCGCGTCCCCAGCCCCGCCAGGTGCACCCGCGCCACGTCGCGCAGCGCGCGCGCTATCGGCGTGGCCGCGTACTCCACGTTGGAGGAGTACATCGCGGGCGCCTCCTTCAGCCTGTCCGCGCCTTTCAGCACGTCGTTGCCGGTCTGCGCCAGGTACTCCATCACCGGCCCCGTGCCTATAGCCGGACCGTACATGTCCTTGAATATCTGCAACGCCTGATCGCGCTGATCGACGTCCGAGATGCCCGTCATCAGACCGTAGTTGTCCAGGTCGCTCACCGACGTCACCGGCACGCCGGGCACGGACAAAGCGCGCGGAAGCCCCACGCCGAAGTTGATGCCCGTCAGCACGTTGTCGCCGTTCGGGTCCAGCTCGCGTATCGTCTTGCCGACCCAGCCCTCGGTGGCCACGCGCTCCGGCTCGCAGGTGTGCATGATGTCCATGCCCCGGAAGTGCGAGCGGCTGGAGTTGGGGTAGCCGATGCCCTGCACGATGGCGACCTTACCCTGGTCGTACAGCTCCTTCACCGGACCGAAGTTGGGATGGAACCCCAGCGTGTCGTCGATGGGTATGACCTGCTCCTGCGGGATGCCCACCAGCGGCCGGTTGTCGTGGTACACCGGGTTGGTGTAGGGGATGACCGTGTTCATGAAGTCGTTGCCGCCCGTGAGCTGCACAATCACCAGCACCGGCGGCTTCTTGATGGCTACCATATCGGATGGACCTCCTCAGTCAAATCCCTTCCCCTTGATAGGAGAGGGTGAACGATCGGAATCCCTCTTACCTCAATCCCCTCTCCCTTGATAGGAGATGGTCAGGGTGAGGGTGAACCCCTAAGCGAACTGGTACTCCCGCGTCGCGACGATGAGCTGGAGCATCCGCGCGATTCGGGCCTCGCTCACCTCGCGCTCCTCATCGCTGTCGAACCGCAGGTCGCCGCCCCTGCTGGCGAAGTTGAGCAGCCCGGCGCGCGTCTCCTCACCGGCGTCGACTGGACCGGCCAGGTCGAGGCATCGCTCGACGAACCGCTCCGGCGCAACCGGCCCGCCCTCGGCGGCCAGCCTGTCGATGATGTCTCGCACGCCCGGCTTGGACACGTCGCCGATCTCGTTGACCGCGAAGTTCACCCGCTGGTTGAGCGTGCCGCCGTCGATCCACTCCTTGCCGGTGTGCCAGCCCTCCACCGTCGGCGGATTCATAAGCTCCTGGCCCATCAGCCCCGGCGCGCCGCCAACCTGCGTCAGCCCAAGCTCGGGGAACGTGTGCGTGCCCGCCAGCTTGATGGTGCCCGCGACCAGCTCCGCGGGACTCTTCACCTTGGCGGAGCGGGCGTTCTTGAAGAAGTCGGAGTTGAACAGCGTCCGCAGTATCACCCGCATGTCGCCGTCGGACTCGAAGTAGGCGTCCACCAGCGCGTCTATCGCCTCCGGGTCCTGCGGCGGCTCCAGCTCCCAGGCCGGCACCTGCGGCTCGTCGGCGACGAAGTAGTTGTACAGGTGCCGCGAGATGAAGCGTGCCGTGGCCGGCTGCCTCACGATGATGTCGATTATGTCCTCGCCGTTGAGATTGCCGACCTCGCCCAGGAACTCCTTCTCACCGTCGTCGTGGTCCTGCTCCAGGTACACGAACTCGGTGTCGTGGTGACCGTAGGGATACAGCGGTATGGGCTGCGTGAACGTCCAGCCGGTGAACGCGCGGGCGGCGTTCTTGATGTCGTCCTCGGTGTAGTTGCCCACGCCCATCGAGAACAGCTCCAGCAGTTCGCGGCCCCAGTTCTCGTTGGGCTGCGTGCTGTGGTTCTCGCAGTTGTCCAGCCAGTAGTTCATCGACGGATCCCTGGACAACTCCACCAGAATGGTGCGGACGTTGGATAGTCCCAGTTCCCGGAACCAGTCGATCTGCTTAATGTTACTGGGCGTGTGCTCGCCCTTGTACCAGGCGGTGGCGAAGACGTGATGCCAAAAGAGCGCGATCTTCTCCTCTAGCGGACGCTGGCTGTTGATCATCCGATACATCCAGCGGCCCACCCAGATGGGGAGAGAGTCGGGGTACGTAAGCTCGGGGTAGTAACGCCTCAGCACGTCCTCGTCGACGTCGGGAGCGTCCTCGGGGTGAAGGAGCTGCTCGACCACGGCCTCGTAGCCCATCGCGTCCAGCCGTTCCAGCTCGCCGCGAGTCGCGCCGAACCCCGCGCGGCGCATGAGATGAGCGGTTAGAGCAATGTTGTCGTTCGGCACTGTGGAACCTCCGTCGTCACGGGCCGTAAACCCGGTCTTGCGGCAAACGCCGCACGTTGGCATTTTAGCGCATACCCCACGAGCGCGGCAACGCGCAGGCGGGCCTTCTCTACTCCAACACCCACAAGTCCTTGCCGCCCCCGCCCTGGCTGGAGTTCACCACCAGGCTGCCCCTGCGCAGCGCCACGCGGCAGAACGCCCCCGGCACTATCCGCGTCTCCCGACCGTGCAGCACGAACGGCCGCAGGTCCACGTGGCGCGGCTCGAACTGGCCGTCGATGACGCACGGCGAGCGCGACAGCGACAGCACCGGCTGCGAGATGAAGTCCGCCGGGTCCGCCCGTACGCCCTTCGCGTACTCCTCCCGCTCCTCCGGCGTGGAGTGCGGACCTATCAGCATCCCGTACCCGCCGGACTCGCCCACGCGCTTGACCACCAGGTTCGCCAGGTTATCCAGCGTGTACTCCAGGTCCTCCGGCCGCCGGCACAGGTACGTCTCCACGCTGGCCAGCAGCGGCTCCTCGGACAGGTAGTAGCGGATCATGTCCGGGACGTAGGCGTAGACGCTCTTGTCGTCCGCCACGCCCGTGCCCGGCGCGTTGACCAGCGTCACGTTGCCCTGCTTGTAGGCGTGCATCAGCCCAGGGACGCCCAGTAGAGAGTCGGGACGGAACACCAGCGGGTCGATGAAGTCGTCGTCTACGCGGCGGTAGATCACGTCCACCCGCCTCAGCCCGGACGTGGTGCGCATGTACACGAACCCGTCGTTAACCAGCAGGTCTTGGCCCTCCACCAACTCCGCGCCCAACTCGTGGGCCAGGAACATGTGCTCGTAGAAAGCGGAGTTGTACACGCCCGGCGTCAGCAGCGCGATGGACGGATCGGACTGCCCGCGCGGCGCGAGTTCCCGCAGCGTCTCCACCAGCATCCGCCCGTAGTGCTCCACGTCCCGCACGCGGGAGTTGCGGTACAGCCGCCGCAGGCTCGCCTTGGCCGCCTTGCGGTTCGCCAGCATGTAGGACACCCCGGACGGCACGCGAAGGTTGTCCTCCAGCACCATGAAGCCGTCGTTGGTGCGCACGATGTCGGTGCCGCAGATGGCGACCCACGTGCCGTGAGGCGCGGAGAAGCCGCGCATCTCCACGCGGTACTGCGGACAGCCCCGCACCACGTCTACCGGTATCACGCCGTCCTCGATTATGCGCGCCGGGCCGTAGGCGTCCTCCAGGAACATGTTCAGCGCCTTGAGCCGCTGGGTGAGACCCGCCTCCAGCCCGTTCCACTCCTCGCCCGACAGCACGCGCGGCACGCAGTCGATGGGAATGATCCGCTCGTCCGCCTCGTCGTCTCCGTACACCGTGAACGTAATGCCCTCGGTGGAAAACGAGCGCGTGACCCTCTCCTGAATGCTCTCCAGGTCCTCAGCCGTGAGTTCCAGGAGTTCCTCGTGGAGCAGACGAACATGCTCGCGCGGCTCGCCGCCGGGCAGGAACATCTCGTCGTATATGGTGGGGTCCAGGTCGTATGCTTTGAAGTCCACGGCTGCGCCTCATAGGTGCTCTAACGTCCGCCCAACCGGGACGAGGGCCCGACGGAGCGGCTGTGGCGTAGTGTACAACAGCCCAACCCGTATGGGAAACAAACCGCTTGTCCCCTCTCCCTGAAAGCCCTCCCAATTGTCCCTTCCCCCTCCCACCCCTGTCATTCCGACCCCCGCCTCTGTCATTCCGAGCGTAGCCGAGGAATCTAGTGTGCCTGCCCTGAGCCTGCCGTAGTGTTCGGATGCGGGTGACGGCGTTGTCCCCTCTCCCTCGATGGGAGAGGGTCAGGGTGAGGGTGAAAGCCCCGAGTACCACACCCCCGTCCACCTACGACCGCGCCCGGATCGCGTGGTAGCCTCCCCCTCACCACAGGAAAACGCCTATCGAGGAGCCCCATGAACCAGGCAGACCTGAGAAAAGACTGGCTCGCCGGAAACAGCGTGGTCGCCCTCGGCGGCGCACTGCTGCTGGCCCAGTCGTGGAGACTGTCCGGCGGCGCGATTCAGCTACCCTTCGGCCACACCATCCCGGACGTGCTGGACGCGGTCTACGTCGCCATCGTCAGCTTCCTGCTCGCGTCGTCCCTCGCGCTGGCGGCGGCCTCGATACTGCCTCCGCTCCGAAGCTGGGCGATGCGCAAGGCCGTGCCGTTCGTGCCCGCGCTCGGCTTCTTCGTCTGGGTGTCGTTCGTGCTCAGCCTGCTGTCGGCCAACGCCGCCCTCCCGGACGACCAGATCTGGGCGAATGCGCTATCCGCCGGCGGCGCGGTCATGGCGGTATTCATCGCCTTCACGATGGTCATCAACCCGCTGCTGCGCATGGTCCTGGGCCGACGCTAGGCTAACCGCCCGCTCAAAAGTCCCTTCCCCCTCGCAGGGGGAAGGCTAGGATGGGGGTGAAACGCCCCCGCCGCGCCCCTACCGAAAGGCCAGCGCCTCCTTGGGATTGTCCACGAGTATCTTGTCGATAGCCTCGCCGGAAAACCCGCGCTCCCTCATCCTCGGCACGATGTGATTCAGAATGTAAAAATAGCCGTGGCCGCCATACTTCACCAGCCGGTGGTTCTGGCAGATGTCGTGTGCCACCACCACCTTGTCGCCGTACCCCTCGGCGCTTATCCACGCGATGTCGTCCATCCGCTTTGCGTCGCTCGGCATGTCGATGTTCGTATTGGCCGTGTAGTACGACTGCTCCTGACCGAACAGGTCCCATTCCAGGTAGCACCCGCTCTCGGCCAGCATCTTCAGCGTCCGCCGCTCGAAGATGGTGCGGTCCAGGTGGCCGACGATGGTGTTGCCCAGGTCGGCGCCTGCCTCGCTCAGCACCTCGACTATCTCCAGCGGCGCCACCTCGTCGCGTCCCGGGTGTATCAGGATGGGCGCTCCGGTGGCCTGCTGGGCGCGGGCCGACGCTCTCAGCACCTTGCGCTCGTTGTCCGTGAGCGGCCAGGTGCAGCCCACCTCGCCGATGATGCCGCACTTGATACCGGTGCCATCCACTCCCACCATCACGTCCTCGACGATCTTCCCGAAGATCTCGTCCTCCGAGCGCTCGTCCATATCCTCCGGGTGCGCCTGGTCCACGTAGTGCGAGCCGCCCATGATGACGTTCACGCCCGTCGCCCGCGAGATTCGCGCCAGCCCGACCGGGTCGCGGCCTATGCCCAGGCTCGTGGCGTCCACGATGGTGTCGCCGCCGTACTGTTTGTACAGCATCGTCTCCGCGATAGCCGTCTCCACGCTGTTCACCCGGAAGTTGTTGATGTTGGGTGAGGCGTGATGCCGGATGTACCCCATGATCTCCATGGACAGCGGCCGGTCGTAAAACTCCCTCGCGCTCGCCTCCACCGGCCGCTCGGACATGTGCGTGCCGTCCACCAGCAGATGCTCGTGCGTAAGCGTAACGCCAAGCTCGCCCGGGTCCACGGGGCCGGTAACCGTCTGCGCCAATCCGGTCATTTCGCTGGCCATATCGGTAGCCTCCTGCACTGCGGCCGCAAGCGCCGCAAGATGCCGCGAGTGTAAGTCCCCACCGCAACAAGTGTCAACGGATAGGCCCAACGCCGGCCGAGGCCGCCTCCGCCACCCATCGTCAGTTGCGTCACAGGGTGATTATGGGCTAGCCTGAGTTGTACGAGGCTAGCATGAATCCAACTGACGACCAAAAGAAGGAACTCCAAGCCAAAGCGGCGGAAACGATTGAGCGTCTCAAGAAGTGTCCGCGGAGCCGTCCGCTTTTCGTTGAGTTCGCGGGAACGCCGAAGAGCGGTAAGAGCACTTGCATTGACACCGTTAATCACTTCTTCAGAAGATCAGGATATAAGGTTCTCGCGCCAACCGAAGGAGCATCCAAACGAACTCCCTACTATCTCAAAGATGATTACGTAGCGTTCAACGCCTGGTCCGCAACTTATGCCCTCACCCATATCTTGGAAGGCCGGTATGGGACGGACGAATACCACATAGTCATTCTGGACCGCGGATTGTTCGACGCCTTGGCATGGTTCGAACTGCTGAGGGAAAACGGCGACATCACCTCAGACGACTGCTCTGCTATACACCAGTTTCTTCTTTTGCGCCATTGGCGTGAGCTTGTCGATGTGGTCTTCCTCTTCCAAACTGATCCAGACACGTCGCTTGAACGCGAGAACAGAAACAAGTTGATAGAAGAGCCTGGACGAGCAATGAACCCGAACTTCCTGCGTAGTCTGAATGCTGCCTATGACACTACAAGGGAACAATACGCTGATGAGTTCAAGCGTTTCTTCACCATCGACACCCGAAAAGGAGAGTCAACCGAACTATCAACGGCCTTCACGGTCGCGGAGGCAATAGTAGACCAATTGGCACAGTCCCCGGCTGATAGGTGATCGCTATGCAAGACACCAAAGTCTTAGTCTTTCCCAGGACGGTATTCGGGTCAGCCTTCACGCTGTTGCCCTGGGAATCTGTCGAGTACCAACTTGACGAGATCGAACGTACCTTCTCATGGCTGCAAAGACCCGAGGCCGAGCAGTCCGAGGATATGGTGCAGGCCATCCCGTGCACAATTGTCAAAGACAGCCGAGACAGATATTGCCTGTTTCGACGTGTCACAGAAAACCGAAGAGACCTGAGCCAGAAACTGAGCTTGATTATTGGCGGCCATATCGACGAGGCAGATGACCAGAATTGCTTCCTCGATACCATGTCGCGCAATTTGGTTCGGGAGATTGACGAGGAAATTGGAGTTTCCTTAGAGGAGCCTCCGCAGCCGGTCGGGGTGATCATCGACGGCTCATCGATTGTCGCTTCCCGTCATGTCGCCTTTCTGCACGAAATGGTTGCGGAAAGCGTGTCGTCACAGGCTCTGGAGGAGTTCAGTAGCAAAGAGTCTAAGTACACCGGAAAGTTCGTGCCAGCGTCTACGCTAGCGGAGTGGCGCAACCAGTTCGACCCGTGGTCGCGGCTTGTCATAGAAGAGTACATTTGCCCAGCCGGAGTCCACGCCCGACCGCGGCAAGGTTCGTTTATCTAGGCACCTAGGGGTACTCTGAACAAGTCCTTTTGTGGTCGGTAAGTAACATGGGTGGAGAAGCCTGACGACGGGAGAGAATCCTTGGCACCGTTTACTTACGGGGTTTAGCAGGAACAGCGTTGGGTGAGAAAACCCCCAAAGTAAGCGGAACCGAGCCCATGGAGTATCGATGAATAGACGCGAGCGACGAAAGTGGGAAAGAGAACAGAACAAACATGAGCGACGACAATGGAGGAGGAATCGCCGGTCCGACGGAGACAATCCAACGTTTATTCCATGCCGATTCCCTGGCCTGTTCGGGACTGATGGGTGCTGCGGTTGCGGGCATCCTGACTTACAGCAATGTCCCTGTACCGCAATAGATGCTCTCCGACATCAGGAATTGTCCCATCAAGACTGGGATGTGTCCAAGGAAGTTAGAAGGCACCTCGACTGTCTCTTACCCGATAGTGAGCCACTTCCTCGTCTAACCAGTGGGCAGATCAATACCGGGAGGTTTGAGGCTCCGTGCGGACTTAACATCGCCTACGCTACCTCCGTCTCCTTCCCTTCCATGGCACACTATCGCTGGCACTCCATCTTCGACCACTTGGATAACGGAGACTGCCGAGACGAGGGTGAGTGCGGCAAGGCAATTGTGACCGGAGAGGTATAAGGTCAATCAGGTACTTGACCGCTTCTCAATAGCTTTACAATTCCCTCTTGGCGCGGAGGCTGTGTCAGACTACTAGGTGGCTTAGCGGGCGAACGCCCAGCCCCCTGGATTCCCGCCCCCATTTTCACGGGGGTGACGTTCTTTCGCGGGAATGACGAATGTAGGTGTGCCTAGCGATCTGAAACAGGCTCCTTGGCGCGCCGTAATTTGACAGAACGGTCACCTCCTGTTCGCCTGAATCCAGATTCGCCCCTTGGCAGTACGCCCAGCTCCCGGACTATCCGTTAATCGTGAGCGAGGCCGATCCCCTGGGGCTCTTTCTTTTTGGAAGGTGTCTGTGACGGCGAAAGTAGCGATTCTCATCGACGGGGGATACTTCCTCGCCCCCTGGCCGGAATCTTCCAAAACCCCTGTCCCAAACCTTCCCAACCGCGTAACCCAAACGCCACACACCTTCTCATCTGTGCACAATCCCCTCCCATCTGTGCCACAAAAATTCCCACTCTCAGCCCCACTCCCCCGATCATACGTCAAGTAGTAGCCTGCATCACCCTGGTCGGTCAGGCACTTATAGGGGCAATCCCTTGTCGTTGCCCAATACCCGCCATTGCGGGGCGGGAGCGTCTGCCTGCGCCTGCGACCCTCACCACCCTATTGATTCTATAGCACGCACGTGCTATTCTCTACAGCGTAGGCGCTATGACAGCCGGTTGGGGAGTAGGGGCGGGCTTGAAACCCGCCCGCCCTCGGCCCAAGACCACCACTACGTTACTGTCACATCCTGCGCCAAACCTAACACCGATGAGACGCGAGCGAACAGAAAGAGGACAGGCCGCCCAGCTACGGAATGAGCGGAATGTAGCAGAATCGAGCAGATTTTTTCGTGCCCCCTCAATTTGACGCTCACACGCCAAAATTGCTACACTCGCCACTAGCTCAACACGCGCGATTCCACTGGCGCGAACGCGCCTGAACTCACACCGAATCCAGGAGGCAAACGTGACCTACACCACCGACATGTACGAGGGGATGATCGCTGAAACCATCTCCATCAACGGACACGGCGGCGACGCCATCAACACCTACTTCGCCAGGCCGCTCGGCGCCGGCCCGTTCCCCGCTGTGGTGCTCATCCACCACTTGCCGGGCTGGGACGAGCTCTACCGCGAGTTCGCCCGCCGCTACGCCCACCACGGCTACCTCGCCATCTCCCCCGACCTCTACCACCGCTCCGGCCACGGCACTCCCGACGACGTCGCCGCCAAGGTGCGAGCCGAGGGTGGCGCGCCGGACGACCAGGTCGTGGGCGACATCTCCGCCGCCGCCGATTACATCCGCTCCCTGCCCTACAGCAACGGCAAGGTCGGCGTGTTCGGCACCTGCTCCGGCGGACGCCACGTGTTCCTCGCCGCCTGCCGCACGACCGCGTTCGACGCCGCCATCGAGTGCTGGGGCGGCAACGTGGTCATGTCGCAGGAGCAGCTCTCTCCCGCCCAACCCGTGGCGCCAATCGACTACACGGCGGACCTCTCCTGCCCCCTGCTGGGACTGTTCGGCGCCGACGACATGAGCCCCACTCCGGCCCAGGTCGACCAGCACGAGCAGGCCCTCAAGGACCACGGCAAGGACTACGAGTTCCACATGTACGACGGCGCGGGCCACGGCTTCTTCTACCACGACCGCGGCGCATACCGCATAGACCAGGCCATGGACGGCTGGAACAAGATCTGGGACTTCCTGGGCCGCCACCTCAGCGGCTAGCCGCCTTGTCCCTTCCCCCTCGCAGGGGGAAGGTTAGGATGGGGGTGCCGCAAGAGCAACCGGCGTGCCTAGTAGAATCAACAAACACATTCAGGGGGCAACACATGACCTGGAGCGGCGAGACTCCGGACTTCTATCGCAGCATCGGGGTGAACTCGATAATATCTGCATCTGGCAGCACCACCGCCTACGGTGGCAGCAAGCTGCGGCCCGAGGTGATGGACGCCATGAACCGCGCGTCCAACGCCATGGTGAACATGGACGAACTCAACAGGGCCGCGGGCCGCGTGCTCGCCGACATCACCGGGGCTGAGGCCGGCTTCGTCTGCAGCGGCGCCGCCGGCGGCCTCGTGCTTCAGGCGGCAGCAGTCGTCGCCGGCTCCGATCCGGCCAAGATGGCCCGCCTGCCAAACACCGACGGCATGAAGAACGAGATCATAATCCACAAGAGCCACCGCTTCCCCTACGACCAGTGCTACCTCTCGGTCGGCGCCAAGTTCGTGGAGATCGGCGACGGTCGCCGCTGCCAGCCCTGGCAGCTCGAGGCCGCCTTCACCGAGAACACCGCCGCGGTGGCCTACCTCTTCTCCCCGTTCGTCTCCCGCCGCGCCATCCCGTTCCCGCAGGTATGCGAGATCGCCCACGCCCGCGGCGTGCCCGTCATCGTGGACGCCGCCTCGTTCATCCCGCCCCGCAGCAACCTGCGCCGGTTCACCGCCGAGGGCGCCGACATGGTGGTCTACAGCGGCGGCAAGGCCGTGCGCGGTCCGCAGGGCACCGGCATCCTCGCCGGACGAGCCGATCTCATCGAGGCGGCTTTCGCCAACGGCAGCCCGCACCAGTTCTTCGGACGCGGCATGAAGGTCGCCAAGGAAGAGATTATCGGGCTAGTCAGCGCCCTGCAGATTTTCGTCGAAGAGGACGAGGACGCCGAGAACGACCGCTACACGCAGATGTGCCAGCAGGCGGTCGACGCGTTCATCGAGATGCCAGGCGTCGAGGCCTCGGTGGAACACGACCCGTACAACTTCCTCATCCCCCACGCCGTGATGCGACTTACCGACGAGTGGAACGGCCGCAGCCGCGACGAGATCTGGAACTCGCTTACCGAGGATGATCCCGCGATCTATCTGCACAACGTCGGCGACCCCGACTCGCTGGTGATCGACCCCTTCAACCTCAGCGAGGAAGAGCTCGGTAT
Organism: Dehalococcoidia bacterium; assembly: GCA_965204815.1. Taxonomy (GTDB): domain Bacteria; phylum Chloroflexota; class Dehalococcoidia; order Lucifugimonadales; family CATOSD01; genus CATOSD01. The sequence goes on along the minus strand of OZ242014.1, from coordinate 750,640 downwards.
CGTGATCGAGAGGCTCCGCGAAGAGCTGCTCAAGCAGTAGCGATTGACGCCTCGCCCGATACGTCTGCTCCTCGTCCTGGCCGTCGCCGCGTTCGCGGTGGCGGCCTATGGCTGCGGCGGCGATACCGCCGCGCCGCCGCAGCCCACGATCCCGGCTGTGCCTGTGGCATCGCCGCCGCCAACATCCGCGGTCGCGCCAGCCGCGCCCACAACCCCGCCTGCGCTCGGAGCACCGTCGGTCCCGCCCGCGCCGACACCCGTTGTCGGCCCAGACACGTCACCGGCGCCCACAGCCCCGCCAGCGCCCATCGCGACGGCTGCCCCCGCGCCGCAAACCGCGCCCGACCCGAACTACGACCCGACGGCCACCATGTACAGGGTATTTCCGAAGGTTGGATTCGATAAGCCCGAAACCGAACAGGCCCTGGCCGACATCCTGCGCGAGCGAGACGGCTCCCAGGTCCCGGTCCTCATCGAGTCCCTCCGTTTCTTCTTCGACGAAGAAAAACAGGAGCTTGCCGCGTCGACGCTGCGTTCGCTCACCGGACAGGACTTCGATCGGTGGGAGTGGGACAAGTGGATGGAGTGGTACGGCCCGAACCGGGAGCAATACCGGCCGCCCGAGGGCTACGCCGGCTGGAAGGCCAACCTGCTGTCCTTCATCGACGAAGGCTACATCGAGCTGCTCGCCGACTCCGGGGAGACCTCTCGGATTGATCTCACCGAGGTCACCTGGGGCGGCGTCGCCATCGACGGCATACCCGACCTGCGCGATCCCGAGGCGGTGCCCGCGGACGAGGCCCCTTACCTGCTGGCGCGCGACAGGGTGTTCGGGGTGTCCATCAACGGCGAGCACCGCGCCTACCCGCTGCGAATCACCAACCCGCACGAGATGGTGAACGACGTGCTGGGAGGCGAGCCCATCGCCCTGGCGTGGTGAACGCTCTGCGGCGCCGGAATCGTGTATTCCGCGAAGATAGACGGAGAACCGACAACCTTCGGCACCTCCGGCCTGCTCTACCGCAGCAACAAGCTGATGTACGACAGGACCACCCGCAGCATCTGGAGCCAGCTACTGGGCGAGCCGGTTATCGGCGAGCTGGCCGACAGCGGCATCAAGCTCGACTTCTTCCCCGTCAACCTCACCACCTGGCAGGAGTGGCGCGAGGAGCACCCGGACACCACGGTTATCACTCGCAACACCGGCATCTACCCGCCAGAAGTCTACCAGTCGGAGAACAACCCGCAGTCGTTCTACTACGACTACCGGAACACGCCCCTCACCATGTTCCCCATCTGGCAGCGCGACGACAGGCTGGCCACCAAGGACTTCGTCATCATCGTGCGCGCGGGCGACGTCAGCAAGGCCTACTCCCTGGACGCGCTACAGGACGAGCGCGTAGTCAACGACCAGGTCGGCGGCGTAAACGTCGTCCTGGTCTCGGGTTCGGCCACCACGCTTGGCGCGGCCGCCTACGAGCGCGGCGACGAGACCTTCACCCCGCCGGACGGCTACGTGGTGAGCGACCCCAACGGTCCGCCGCCCCAGGAACTGCGCGACTCCGCCGGCGACGTCTGGCAAATCGCCGAGCACGGACTGGTCCGCCCGCTGGACTCGTCACGCGTGCTGCCGCGCGTCCCCTCCCATGAGGCCTACTGGTTCGGCTGGTACGCCTTCCACCCCGACACCGAGCTCTACACCGGCCGGTAGCCTTCAGGCCGCCGCCCTGTGGTCTGTTCCAGGGGGCATCCCGCGTTCGCCGCTAAGTGGTAGAATCAACGCATTAGCCGCACACTCACACCATCGGGAATCCAGAGAGGAAGACGCCATGCTCGAACGCTTCAAGCCCCGTGAGGAAGACCAGATACGCATAACCGAACCGTCGCTGCGACAGTCCGTCGCCGCCATATTCGAGAAGATGGGCGTCTCGCCGGACGACGCCGCCGAGGGCGCCAACACCCTCGTCATGGCCGACCTGCGCGGCGTCGAGACCCACGGCGTCTCCAACATGCTGCGCTCCTACGTCCAGCAGTACAACGAGGGCAACCTCAACCCGCGCCCCAACTGGCGCATCCTCCGCGAGTCGCCCGCCACCGCCACCATCGACGCCGACAAGGGCCTCGCGGTCATACTCGGCCCTAAGGCAATGCGCATGGCAATCGACAAGGCCCGCGTGGTGGGCATGGGCGTCGTGTCCATGCACAACGCCGGCCACTCCGGCGGCATCGGCCATCACGCCATGCTGGCCGCCGAGCAGGACATGGTCGGCATGTGCATGACCGCCGGCGGCGTGATGGTGCTGCCCACCTTCGCCGCCGAGCCGCGCCTGGGCACCAACCCCATCGCCATCGCCGCGCCCGCCGCCACCGAGCCGCCGCTGCTGTTCGACGCCGCCACGTCCGCCATCGCCGGCAACAAGCAGGGCCTCGCCATGCGCGTGGGCGCCGACCTGCTGCCCGGCTGGATATCGGACGTAGACGGCACGCCCATCATGGAGGAGACGCCCGTGCGCCCGCGCGGCGAGTACTACCATCTGCCCCTCGGCGGCACGCGCGAGCAAGGCTCGCACAAGGGCTACGGATTCGGCCTCATGCCCGAGGTGCTCGCCACCATGCTCTCCGGCGTCCCTCCCACAATGGTGGATCCGTCGGTCACCGGATCGAAGCACTACTTCGCCGCCTACAACATCGCCGCCTTCACCGACGTCGACCAGTTCAAGCGCGACATGGACCGTATGCTCAAGACCCTGCGCGAGACGCCGCCCGCGCCCGGCCACGAGCGCGTGCTTTACCCCGGCCTCTCCGAGCACGAGGAGGAGCAGGACCGCCGCGCCAATGGCATCCCTCTCCACAACGAAGTCGTCGAGTGGTTCGAGGACATCACCAACGAGTTGGCCGTACCCGGGCTGACACTGGCGTAGCGACGCTCCCGGCCCACGCCCCATCTACTCGTACCGCAGCGCCTCGATCGGGTGCATCCTGGAGGCGCGCAGCGCCGGATAGATTCCGGAGCACAGCCCGATAGTCGCCGACACCAGCAGCGCCACCGCCGCTATGCCGGGATCGAAGCCCACGCCCGGAGTCGCCGCCGCTGAGCTCGGGTCCCCCTCCGTCACGATGAACCCGACCAGCAGGTTGATGGCTGGCGTGAGAGACAGGCTCAGCAGCAGCCCGATGGCCCCGCCGCCTATCGTCAACAGCACGGCCTCAGCAACGAACTGGAGCAGTACGTCCCGCCTCTTCGCGCCCATCGCCTTTCGAATGCCTATTTCCCGCGTCCTCTCCGTAACCGAAACCAGCATGATGTTCATAACCCCTATCCCGCCCACAAGGAGCGAGATTCCGGCTATGGTGCCCAGGAACAGCACGAACACCGCGATTATCTGGTTGAGGGACTCGATTAGCTCCTGGAGCGTATCGATCTCGAAGTCGTCCTGCCCCATCAGGCGATGGCGCAGCCGCAGGATGAGGCGAATCTCGTCCTTGGCGTCGTCCACCGCCTCCGGGCTGACGGCCTCGGCGTAGATGGTGTCAACGGCTCCGGGATCGCCGAACGGCGACGGCTCGTCCAACCTGTACAGCGCCGTCGTTATGGGTATGAGGACCTCTTCGCCACCGCCGCCGAAGAAGCTTATTCCCGTACTTTCCCTCACTCCAATGATCGTGAACAGGCGCCCGTTGAACCTTATCGGCTGACCCACGGGGTTCCGGGTGGTGAACAGCCGCTCAGCGATCGACTCTTCTATTACCGCCACAAGCGCGCGATTCCTCAGGTGAGCGTCGGCGATGAACTCTCCCTGCGCCATTTCCACGTTTCGCAACCGCGCGTACTCCGGGGTCACGCCCGCTGCCTGGGTCTCCACCCAGCCGCCCGGGTGCGCTCCACCCGCCGGCGCTAACCGGGCGCTGACGTGCTTGTATGGCACGCTGGACTTGACCGACGGCGCCAGCACGGGATCGATCAGCGCATAGGCGTCCCCCAGCGTAAGCGGGAGAGGTGGACGCAGGCTGGACGCTGCGGCGTAGCCAAACGAGCCGCCCTCCCGCCCGGGCGGCGCCAGGTCCGGCCCTCTGAACGTTGCGGAAATGAAGAGCAGGTTCGTTCCCTGCGCCTCGATCTGCGCCGTGATCCCGCGCTGGACGCCCCTGCCGATAGTCATCAGCACCGTCACGGCGGTTATGCCGATAATGATGCCCAGCAGCGTCAGCACGGACCTGAGCTTGTTGCTTCTCACAGACCCTAAGGCTGTTCTCAGGACGTCAATGGCGCTCAAGGCTAACTCGCTCTCGTTGGCGCTCTACGGCTCCTCGACAACAATGGTCTCTTCTTCCTCTTCAGGCTGCGGTCCCCCAACAGTCACTTCCGTCCCAAAGACTCCCTCCCCCGAACGACCCAGATCGACGGCGACAAGTTCCCCTTCCGCAAGCCCTTCTCTGACCACTGTCCAGAAACCGTCGGTGCTACCCAGCACCACGGCGCGCTCCTCGACTTCAACGCCGCCGACCACGAGCACAGTGGGATGGTCGTACGTACCGCGGATGGCCGGGTTAGGCACCAACAGCCCACTTTCCTCGCCCAGCGACACCTTGGCCGTCGCCCGTAGACCCTCCTGGACGCGCAGTCCATCCGGCAATTCAACCTTCACTTTGGCATTGAATGTCGCCGACCCACGCTCGTTGCTGGCGTCTGTGCTTATGTTGGAAACCACGCCTTCCAACATCTGGTCGGGCAGCGCGTCCATCTTGACCGCCGCGACCGCGCCGCGCTCCAGTTCCAGCACCTCGAACTCGTCCACGCGCCCATCCACCTCGGCTACGGCGTAGTCAATCAGCTCGAGCACCGCGTCCGCGGCGCTTATCTCCTGGTTCTCCTCCACCAGTATCTTGGACACGTAGCCGTCCCGGGGGGCTTTGAGCGTCGAGTTGTCGAGCCTGGACACCGCGCCGTCCAGGTTCGCCTGCGCTGTGATCAGCGCGGTCTCCCGCAACGTAATCTCCAGCTCCCGGCGCTCGCTCAGTTTCGCCAATTCCGCCTCCGCCTTCGCCAGGCTCGCCTCGGCCACGGCCACACGTCCGCGCCTGGCCTCCACCTCCACCGGGTCGGGGGTGCTCAACCTGGCCAGGTCCGCCTCCGCCTTCGCCAGGCTCGCCTCGGCAAGCGCCGCCCGGTCGCGTCTCGCATCCACCTCCACGGGATCGGGCACGCTCAGCTTATCAAGGTCCGCCTCCGCCTTCGCCAAGCTCGCCTCGGCAAGGGCCGCCCGGTCGCGCCTGGCCTCCACCTCCGCGGGATCGGGCGCGCTCAGCGCGGCGAGGTCCGCCTCCGCTTTCGCCAGGTTGGACTCGGCGAGGTCCACTTGCCCCAGCAACAGCTTGACCCTGGGACCACCGTCGAGGCCCGCCAGCGCCTTCTCCGCCTCGGCTAGAGACCTCTCAGACCGGAGCACGGCCACCTCCGCCTCCGCGATGCCGGTCTCGTGCTGGGCCAATGCCCTGCTGAGCCTGCCTCTCGCCTCGTCCAGGGGCTCCCATGCGCTGTTGATCTCCCTCAGAACGCACTGTGGTTCACCCCCGCCGGCTCCCACCGGCAGCAGCTCGGAATCCCCGCACGTGGCTCGTATCGAGTCGGGTGCTGGGTAAAGCGCCGTCCACGCGTAGACTGTGATCTCGTTCCATCTGGTCGCGGGATCGTCCCCCGGCGCACCACCGGCAAACGGGTCGTAGCCCCGCTCGTAGGCCGCGTCGGGGTCGAACCGCCAAGCTCTGAAGAGGGCGTCGGGGGAAAGACTCAATTCTTCGGTAGTGAGGTCGGCGCCCGTCCACTTGAGAACCACCTGCGCGTACGCCCGCTCCGCGTCGGCGATGGCCTTTCGGTGTTCCTGATAGCCGCTGTCGTCTCTGGCGTCCGCCAGGCGACGTTTGGCGAGGTCCAGGTCCTCCAGCGCGGCGTCAACCTGGGCCTGGGCGTCATTACGCTCTTTGGCCAGTCTCTCCCGGGCATCTCGCAGAGCCGTCTCGGCCTCCGCGACCACGCTCCTGGCCTGGGCGATCGTATGATCCGAGGGATTCAAGAGAGCGTCCAGTTCGCGCCGGGCCGAGCGAACAGCGGCCCTCGCGTCCAACACCGCTGCCCTGGCCTGCGCCAGCGCGTGAGCCGGGGGGTCGAGCAGCGTGTCCAGTTCCCGCTGTGCTGCTTGCAGCGCTACCCTCGCGTCCAACACCGCTGCCCTGGCCTGCGCCAGCGCGTGAGCCGGGGGGTCGAGCAGCGTGTCCAGTTCCCGCTGTGCTGCCTGCAACGCTGCCCTGGCGTCCAACACCGCCTGCCTCGATTCCGCAAGCAGCAGCGTGGGATTCTCGGTGGCGGCGAGGTCGTCTCGCGCTTTCAGCAAATCCAGTTCCGCCTGGGCGGCGGCCTGGCGCAGCGCGGCAACGCTCTCGGCGTCCAGCCTCGCGAGTGTTTGGCCCGCCTTCACTTCCTCGCCTTCACTGACCAGGATTTCATCGACGAATCCGCGAGACGCGAACGTCAGCGTCTCCTTCTCCGGAAACACGATGCTGCCGTCGATTGAGATCTCCCTGGTCAGCACTCCCATCCGCACGGGAAGCTCGCGCTGGTTCTCCTCCAACGCGGTCTGCGATGAGCCGCCCAGCAGCGTGTACACACCGTAGCCCACGGCGATGGCCACCAGCACAAACACCGCGACCAGAACTGTGCGCCAGCGGAGCAGCCTCTTCAGCGCGCCCAGCGATCTTCTCACGATGCTGCCCATATACCTCCTGCCGAATTGACGAAAACCGCCGTCCGAATCGTGCGCTTCAGTAGTCATTCTTCCGAGGAGTCTACGGACGACTCGCTCAACGCTATCACAGTATTGTAAAGGAAATGTGAATTCGCCGTGACTCTATATTCGTAGCTGGGAAGGTTGCCGGGAGCTTGGCGAAATGTGTGTCAAACGGGGACTTTTGGGGACATTTCGTAGCTGGACGGAGCGCCGGCGGGGCATGGCCGGGGGCGCCTGGGAGCACGATAACAGGTGCTAATGCCGCGGAAGGTCGCAGGAATGACACAGGCGCGCCGGGGGCAGTTGACCCCCAGTCCCCGTATCAAGCACGGGGTAGGCACTAGGTAGTGTTGACATTTGCATTATACTGGGTATATGTCAACAGTTAACCTATCTCCAGAGCAATGGTCACGGGTGTTGGAGTTCCTTCGTAGCCAGCCAGACGTGTATGTCGGACAGGAGGCCGACTGTGAGCGGTTCATCGAGGCTATCATGTGGATGAGCAGGTCTGGCGCGTCATGGAGGCTACTGCCTTCCGAGTATGGGAAATGGAACAGCGTCTACAAGCGGTTCGGCCGATGGTGTGAGAACGGAGTATGGGAGCGAATGCATCAGCATTTCGCCGATGATCCTGACATGGAGCACCTGATAATCGACAGTACCATAGTCCGGGCCCATCATTCGGCTGCGGGCGCACCCAAAAAAAGGGTGGTCAAGCATCTCAAGCCCTCGGTCGAAGCCGAGGTGGGTTCACTACGAAGGTCCACGTGGCTGTCGATGGCCTCGGCAATCCCTTGAGGTATACGCTGACCGCAGGACAGGAGCACGATGTCACTCAGGCCGAGGCGCTCGTGTGGGGTATGGAGAGCGAGTATGTGATTGCAGACCGCGCATATGACTCCCGTCAGTTTCGTGAGTCGATCATCGGCAACGAGGCTACCCCGGTGATCCCGCCTCGCTCGAACCGCAGGGAGCCACCCTCATACGATGAGTATCTGTACCGGGAGCGGCATCTCGTTGAGTGCTTCATAGGCAAGATCAAGCACTACCGCCACATCTTCTCCCGATTCGACAAGCTGGCGGATAGATACCTTGGATTTCTCCACTTCGTCGGCGCTCTCATATGGCTAAGATGAAATGTCAACACTACCTAACCTGTTCGGCAGAATCAGGGCAGGCTCTTCCCAAATCAAGGGGGAAGGGACTACCGGCGTGGCAGGTCGGTCCTTTGTTGAGGAAAGCGTAGCACACACGTGCGGGTGATGTCAAAGTGGGTTGGCCGGGCGACGGCCACCGGCCGCCGCCCACTAACCACTCGCCACTAATCGTTGTCCCGCTCGGTAACCTCCAGGGCGAGGTCGTATACCTCGAACGACTTGGACTCGTAATCGGCCGGGGCGGTCTCAAAGCACGACTCCGGCACCGTCCCGACGTCGTGCCTGATGGTCAGCTTTCCGTGCTCGGAGTCGTCGTCCTCCGCGGCCGTCACCGTGATGGGCACGCCCACGTTCCAGCGGTAGGCCCTCGCCGCGTCCTGGTAGTTGTAGCCGAAGCAGTCCTCCGACAGCTTGGTGAGGTCGTAGCCGTTGGGCAGCAGGAGCTGGCCCTGCTGGGACGGCAGATTGCCGCCCAGGTCCTCGTCCCCCATCCAGTGCAGGAACACCGCCACCGGCAGGTCAGGACTCCGGTTCAGCTGCACCCGGTAGGTGGCCTCGCCGCCCTCGCGCACCGTCAGCCGCGCGGGGATGACGACCCGCCAGAGGGCGGCCGGGCCGACCTCCTTGTCGATGGACAGGGACCACTCCCCGGCGCCCGCCGCGTTCAGCACGCGCACCTCGAACTGGTACGTCCCCTCCCGGTTCAGCCCGGAGATGCTCACTGACGTTCCGCTCACCCGCCTGGGCGCGACGATGTCGCACACCGCGTCGGAGCCGGACGCGCAGGGGCCGAACACGCGGTACTCGTAGCCCGTCACCCGGCTGCCGCCGTCATCGAACGGCGGGTCCCAGGCCAGGGTCACCGCGGTGCGGTCCACCCTGGTGAACCGCAGGTTCTCCGGCCAGCCGGGCGCGTTGACGCCCAGGTTGTCCGTGGTCGCCTGGGCGTATGCCCAGGGGCTGACGACGCCGCCCTGCGCCGCAGCCACGCGGTAGAAGTAGGTGGTGCCCTGGCGCAGGCCGGTGTGGGAATAGGTGGTGCCGCCCTGGCTCCTCAGCGTCAGCCAGGGGCCGGCGCCGTCGAAGGCGTACTCGATGCGGTAGCTCAGGCCGCCCTCCTCGGACGGCGCGAACCAGCTAAGGGCGACGTGGTCCTCGCCCCGGCCCGGCGCGGCGGTCAGGCCCGTGGGCGCGCCCAGCCCCGCCGTTTCCGCTGACGACAACCACGGCCCGGGCACGCCCTGGTCAGACACCGCCCGCACCCGGTAGGTGGTGCGGCCGGAGCCGCTGCGCAGGTCCACGTAGAGCGTTTCCCGCAGATCGGATTCCACCAGCCGGCGGTTGCGCTCCAGCTCGTAGTGGGACACCGGCCAGCGGCCCACCTTCCCGTCCTCCGGCGGCTCCCACCGCAGCACCGCGATGGAGCCGTACTTCTCCACCCGCAGGGATTGGAGCGCGTCGGGATCACGCTCCCCGCGGCCCGTTCCCACGGCGACGCTCACGTCCTTGCTGATGGACTCGTCGAGGACCGCTGTCCTGATGGTGTGGGTTTGCCCCCCGGCGGTCACCCTGGTGGTCTGCTCGCTGGTAATGGTCGCGGTGATGGGGTCAGGGTCGCCGTCCACCAGCAGGGTCAGCGTCGGCCCGTCGCTGCGGCCGCTGAGGTATCGCTCCTCCCGGCCCTCCAGGTCGCCGATTTTCCAGATGCCTGAGCAGAGGCCGTTCGCGTCGCAGACGCCCCGCTCGTAGCGGCCGCCGTCCTCGCTCACTTCCGCCTTCGCCCCCCGGGGCACGCCGGTCAGCGCCACCTCGACCAGCTCAGCGGTCCTCTCCAGGTTGTTCTCGGCGCGCAGCGTGTACGCCCGCTGGCCGCGGGGAAGCGTGGCGTGCAGGCCCGCGTCATGCACCTGCAGGTCCGCGACGTCGCCCACGACAAAGGTCAGGGTGGAGGTCGCCGAGAGCTCTTCACCGTCAGATATGCGAGTCCACCCTGACCCAAAGTTGACTTTGTACAGGCCGGGGTCGCTGAATACGACGATTCGTCTATATGCGACAGTTACCGCATGCCTACTTATATCATTAGTCAACTTATCATCTTTGTCGGGATTCAATGCTTCAACCAGAGTCGGGCCGCTACCATAGCGGGCCATTATGGCGATCGTTCCTGGCCTCTCGTGTGGAGTGACGACGTCGCCGATTGTCCACTTGCGGTCTCTACCGACGGTGTTTCTTGGTAGATAAAAGGTGAGCCTCACACCCGGCAAACTATGGTCATACGCAGTCTGTCCATGTCCGGCTGCCAGGGTTTGTCCGGTTGACCACGACCAGGTTACGTCGCCAAGTGTGCCGGCACTCTGATGCTCCACTGGGTCCACCAGGAAGATCACGTCCTCCGGCCGGTAATCCTGGTGGCCTTGGGGGGCCCGGACTCTCGCTACCAAGGTCACGGTTCCATCACGCTCCCTACAGGGATAGACCACTGGAGCATTGCATGATGTGACTGTTATATCCACGTCGCCATCGGAGACAATCACAGGCTTTGGCGCCCCAAGGCACTCGGTATGCACCTTCCCGTGTTCATGTGCCGTGGCCGGGGGCCTGCCGCCCACGATCTGGGCGGACAGGCACCGGCGATTCAGCGGCGGCGCATCGCCGGCGGACAACTGTACCGGAATTGTCAACTCGCCGGTTACCCGTGCCCCGTCGCCGAGACGCCAGACGCCGGCGGTCTCGGAAATCCGGGAAAAGCGGGTGCCCGGCTCCGCGCTGTGGCCCGGGGCGAAGGCCAGCCCCTCCGAAAGCTCGACCTTCACCGCCACGTCCTCGTCGTAATTTTTGGTCTCCGTATCGAGAGAGGTTACTTCGGACGCTCTCACTCTGAAAGCATGATTTTCGCCTTGCGCCGGCGACCGGTTGACCACTTCCGCGGAGATAGAGGTATTGGAACGAACCTTGTGCTCTCCAAGAGTGGCAGTGAAATTAACCCATAACTCCGCCTGGTTATTGTCGAGTTTCGTCGAGTCTTCAGCCGGCACCGAACCGATGATTTCGGCGCGAACCTTGACAACTCTTCTGTGTCCGGATCGATACCAAATTTGACCCTTAGCTGTAGTGTCACCCCGATAAGCACTAGCGCTTAATTCGGGAAATGTGATTATGCCGCTGGAGGAGTCGTATAGCTCCGGGTTAGCTCGCAGATTTGCCCGCGCTTCCGGCGGGTCGGTTGTCAGCCTGACCTGCACGTTCCGCATTGGAACGGTGGAGTGATTTTGAACATAGACGTAAAGATCATTGCCGGTCTCGACATCAAATCTAACCGACAGGTCTCGAACATCAGCGATGGGCGGCAGTTCCTGGGCATGCGCGCGGGGGGGGGGGGGGCGAGGAACGCCGCCAGCATGGCGACGGCGAGGGCGGCGAGGACCAGGCCCCGCCGGGCGGAGGGCGTGAATGTGCGGGTTGCGTTGCGAATGGCGTCGATCATGGGGCTCGAGTTCCTCCCGTTGCGCGATGGTGTCGCGCGCGTGGCCGTCCGGCTGATGGTATGAGATAACATATCATTTTAAGGCGAAAACGGGCCGCGAACTTACGCTCCGGATGCCCGTAAACGCCGCCGGATTCTATTTCCTATCGATATGCAGTATCAATAGCGTCCGGGCACGTCGGCCAGTATAGCAGAAGAGGCGCCGCGCGCGCCACATCATCGCGCAATTTTCCAGGGCCTTTCGATTGTCCCCTTCTGCCACCCTGAGCGTAGCCGAAGGGTCTAAGATGCTTCGACAGGCTCAGCATGACAAGGCGAGAAAACGTCGCAGCGGCACGATAATCGAAAGGCCCTGCTCGCCCCGCGGCCGGATATTGACAGAGGGGAGTCGCCCGCCGCATACTGGGTTCCGCACACTGCTATCCGTACAGGGAGGATGAGATGGCGCGTCTGGACGTGCGGCTCGACGCGGAGCGCCGGCGCCGGCTGGAGGAGCTTGTCGAAGAGAGAGGCATCCCCATCTCCGACGTGGTGCGATGCCTGATCGATGACGCCTATTGAGGACATCGTCCGTGCGCGCCGGAGGCAGGCGATTGAGCGGTTGATAGGGTTGAACGTGGAGGACCCGCCTGACCCGGACACCCTCTCCGGCGAGTTGGAGGCCGCCCACGAGCCCGGCGGCCTTCATTGACGCCAACGTTCCCCCGTCAAGGGAGAGGGGACATTTGAGGCGCCCCAACACCGCGCGCTAGTCGTAGGCGATGGTGTTGTAGCAGGCCACCCAGTGGCTGTCGGCGATCTCCTCCAGCGGCGGCCTGCTCAACCACCGTGCCGCCGTTCATCACCCCCATCCTAACCTTCCCCCGTCAAGGGGGAAGGGACTTATCGGACAGGCTCCAGGCTGACACAGGCTCAGGCGCCGGGGCCGGCTTGCCTTGAATGGCGCGGTGCGATACAGTGTCAAGCTACACGACCGGGGGCTTTTTCTTCCTTCTTCGGTGGCGGTTCGCCAGCCAGCGTCGAGCGGCTCCTCGGTTCGTGTCACGATTGACTGCACAGGCTCAGCAAGGAGGACGTCATGACCACTTCGACCACTTCCCCTTTCGGCGCGAGCATCAAGCGGCGTGAAGACCCCAGGCTCATTTCCGGCCAGGGCACCTACGTCGACGACATCAAGATGGTGGGCATGCTGCACCTCGCGCTGGTGCGGAGCCCCTACGCCCACGCCAACATCAACGGAGTGGACACTTCCGCCGCCGAAGCCGCCGACGGCGTGGTGGCCGTCTACACCGGCGAACAGCTCGCCGACCAGCTCGGCAGCCTCATCTGCGGCTGGGTGGTGCCGGACACCAAGGAGGTGCCCCATCCGCCGCTCGCAGTCGGCAAGGTGCGCTGCGTGGGCGACGCGGTCGCGGCCGTGGTCGCCACCGACGCGGCTGCAGCCGCCGACGCCGCGGAACTGGTGGACGTTGACTACGAGCCGCTGGACGCCGTCGCGAACGCCGAGGAGGCCACCAAGGACGGCGCCCCGTTGGTGCACGAAGAGGTCGAGAACAACATCGGCTTCGAGTGGGAGGTCGGTGGCGGCGACGTCGCACAGGCGGCTTCGGACTCCGAGGTGCGCGTCTCCCAGCGCATCGTCAACCAGCGCCTCATCCCCAACTCGATGGAGGGCCGGGCGGTCATCGCCGACTTCAACCCGGGCACCAACCAGGTCACGCTCTGGACCTCGTCGCAGATTCCCCACCTCGTGCGGCTGCTGCTCGCGCTGGTCACCGGCCACCCCGAGCACCAGATCCGCGTCATCTCGCCCGACGTGGGCGGCGGCTTCGGCAGCAAGCTCTACCTGTACGCCGAAGAGGTCATCGCCTTCGTCATAGCCAAGGACCTCGCCAAGCCCATCAAGTGGATCGAGGGCCGCCAGGAGAACTATCTCGCCACCACCCACGGACGCGACCACATCGGAGACTGGGAGATAACCGGCAACCGCGACGGCACGATAACCGGACTGAGCGGTACCGTGTACGCCAACATGGGCGCGTACCTGTCCACTTTCGCGCCGGCGATCCCCACCTACCTGTTCGGGCTTATGCTCGTAGGCCCGTACACCATCCCGAACATACAGTGCAAAGTGATAGGCGTGTTCACCCACACCACGCCCGTGGACGCCTACCGTGGTGCGGGCCGCCCCGAGGCCACCTACATCGTCGAGCGGATGCTCGACCTGTTCGCCGCCGAGATAGGCATGGACCCGGCGGAGGTCCGCAGGAAGAACCTCATTCCCGCCTTCGAGGACGGCCACGAGGTCGCCACCGGCGTCATCTACGACAGCGGCGACTACGAGGCCGCGCTCGACAAGGCGCTGGGCATGATCGGCTACGACGACTTCCGCAAGGAGCAGGAGGAGGCCCGCAAGCAGGGCCGCTACCTGGGCGTCGGCCTGTCCACCTACGTCGAAATATGCGGCATGGCGCCGTCCGCCGTCGCCTACGCCCTGGGCGCCAGGGCCGGCGTCTGGGAGAGCGCCCTCGTCCGCGTGCACCCCACAGGCAAGGTAACCGTCTACAGCGGCTCGTCCGGACACGGCCAGGGCCACGAGACCACCTTCGCCCAGCTCGCCGCCTCCGAGTTCGGCATCCCGGTCGAGGACGTCGAGGTCGTCGAGAGCGACACCGCGCAGGTGCAGCAGGGCACGGGAACGTTCGGCAGCCGCAGCGCGGTCGTCGGCGGCACCGCCATCCACATGAGCGCCGACAAAATCAAGGACAAGGCCAGGCGCATAGCCGCCCATCTGCTGGAGGCCGCGCCCGAGGACGTCGTGTACGAGGACGGCAAGCTGTTCGTGCAGGGCGCGCCCGCCGAGGCCAAGACCTTCCAGGAGATCGCGCTCGCGTCGTACTGGTACGACGGCCTTCCCGAGGGACTGGAGCCCGGCCTCGAGGCCACGAGCATATTTGACCCGCAGAACTTCACCTGGCCGTTCGGCACCCACATCTGCATGGTGGAGGTCGACGCCGACACCGGTGACACCCAGGTGCTGCGCTACGTGGCCGTGGACGACGTGGGTAACGTGATCAACCCGATGATAGTGGACGGCATGGTGCACGGCGGAGTCGCGCAGGGCATCGGCCAGGCGCTGCTGGAGGAAGGCATCTACGACGCCGACGCCCAACTCATCACCGGCAGCATGCTGGACTACGCCATCCCCAAGGCCGAGAACCTGCCCTCGTTCGAGACCGGGCGCACGACCACGCCGTCGCCTGCCAACCCGCTCGGCGTGAAGGGCGCGGGCGAGACCGGCACCATCGCCGCCTCCCCCGCGGTCATCAACGCCGTGGTCGACGCGCTGTCGCCCTTCGGCGTCCGCCACCTCGACATGCCCGCCAAGCCCGAAAAGGTCTGGCGGCTCATAAACAAGTAGCGCAGGCGCGAAAGCTGGGCCCCTCTCCCGTCGAGGGAGAGGGTCAGCGTGAGGGTGAAAGGGTGGTCCCTTCCCCCTCGCAGGGGGATGGTGAGAGCCTGCCTCGTACTCGATACGGGGATGGGGGTGAAAGGGCAGGGATGACGACGTGATCGTCCGACTCGAACCCAAAGACTGGCTCATGCACGCCGTCTACCTCTTCTTCGATGAGGAGACGCCCGACCCCGAAGACCGGGAAGTGCGCGACTACCTCGTCGCCCACAAGCTGGAGCCCAAGCGCACGACCTCCACCACCTGGGACGAGCGAGAGTGGTACGTCATGTACTTCGGCGGCTGCTACCTCGGCCAGCACCTCCGCGTACTCTCCGAAATCCAGCGCCGCGCCGTCGGTGAGCAGCAAGCCGTAGTCGCCGACAATCCGGCGCAAGAGGGCACCGGCGAGGGGAACGCCACTTGAAGATCGAGGGCGCCTTCACCTTCCCGGCCGGAGTCGAGACCGTCTGGGACCACATGCTCGACCCCAACGCGCTCTCCGCGTGCCTGCCCGGCTGTGAGCGATTCGATCCAACCGGCGGCGACAGCTACGACGTGGTGATGCGCGTCGGCGTCGCCGGCATATCCGGACGCTACACCGGCAAGGTCACCGTAGCCGACCGGAAGCACGCCGAATCGTACCGGATGATAGTGCAGGGCAGAGGCAGAGGCGGCGGAATCCGGGGAGAGGGCGTGCTCACCTTCGCGCCCGACGGCGACGGCACACGCGTCACGGTGGAGGGCGATGCCCGCGTGACCGGCGTCGTAGCCAGAGTGGGCCAGCGCCTCCTCGGCACCGTCTCCAAAACCCTCATGTCCCAGTTCTTCACCTGCATGGCCGAAAAGCTGCGTTAGCCCCTATTCCTCAAGCCCCTCCAGAAACCACCTCACCGCCCCCTCGAAGTCGCTCGGCTGCTCCTGGTAGAACCAGTGCCCTCCGCCCTCCAGCTCCGCGAGCCGCGCACCCGGCACCGCCTCCCTCATCCGCACCGCCACCTCGTGCGTCAGCAGCTCGCTCTGCCGCCCGCGCAGCACCAGCGTCGGGCAGCGCAGCCGCGACCACTCCGCCCACAGGTCCGGGCGCTCGTAGGCCGCCAGCAGCGCGCGGTCCCGCTTCCACGCCCGCCGGCCGTCGGCCAACTCCGAGGTCATGTGCAGCGCCTGGTGCGACAGCATCTCCTCGCTGGAGTTCGGCTGGCGGCTCCGCAGCCGCTCCACGACCGCGGCAAGCGACTCCCACTCGTCCGACTCGGTGTTGTAGCGGACGAACATCTGCCGCGAATCGGGATTCACCGCGTCCGGATCGATGTCCACTATCACCAGCGCCCGCACCAGTTCCGGGCGGTCCAGCGCGAACATGAAGGCGTTGCGCCCTCCCGCCGAGTGGCCGACCAGCGTTATCGACCGCAGCCCCAGGTGGTCGACCAGCGCGTGCACGTCGGACACGTAGTCCCGCAGGCCGTATGTCTCAGCCGTCGCCCTGCCGCTGTCGCCGTGTCCGCGATGGTCCAGCGCCACGACGTGGTAGTCCGTGCTCATGCTCGCCGCGAAAAAGTCCCAACTGCGCGCGCAGTCCTGGAGACCGTGCAGCAGCACCATCGCCGGCGCGCCGTGATTGCCCCAGTCGACGTAGTGCAGCCGCACGCCCCCGGCGTCCACGTGACCGCTGGTGGGAGCCGGTCCGTCGTCGCTCACGCCGCCACCTGTGGCAGGTAACGCTTCGGGAACTTGGCGACCACGGAGTACAGGATGTCCACCATGTTCGCCAGCCGCACCCGCGCCACCTGCGAGCAGAGCTGGTACGCCATCAGCCGTTCGATGCCGTAGTCGGCTTCCAGCCACATCACCAGCTCGTAGAACGCGATGCGGGCGGCGTCCTCCATCGGGCGGGCGCTGCCGATAGTCATGATGAAGTCGTCGGACTCGACGCGTGGCGTCGCAATCGGCTTCTGCTTGATAAGGTCCACAGTGAAGACGCCCCGCGTCGGTATCTCCGTCGCCACCCCGCACACCTCCGCGTCGCCCTGCGCCGCGTGACCGTCGCCCACGTGCAGCAGCCCACCCGGCACGTTCACAGGCAGGTGCACCGTGTTGCCCGGCGCCACGTCCGCGGCGTCCATGTTACCGCCGTGAAAACCGGGCGAAAGCGACGACACCGCCTCCACCTCCGGCGCCGTCCCTATCGTGCCGTAGAACGGCTCGTAGGGTATCGTCGGAATGTCGAGTTGCTCCGAGAAGGTGACTTCCCCATCACTGATGGGGTGCAGCATCACCCGCGGCGGCAGCGGCGGGTTCAGCGTGCGCGTGAACACGGTGCCGCACAGGCCGCCGAACTCCGGGATGAGCGCACTCACGCCGTAGTCGCGGGTCACGTCGATCGAGTGAATCGTCACCGCCAGCGTGTCGCCCTTCTCCGCGCCGTCGACGTAGATCGGCCCAGCCAGCGGATTGACGAAGGGCAGCACGATCAGCTTGGTGATATCGGCGTCGGGCGAGTCGATCCTGTTCTCGAAAGCGTCATCCGTCTCGACGGCGAACGTCTCGCCAGGCCGCACCGTGGCCACCGGCTCGCGGTACGGCCCTATGACGTAGGCCCAGTTGCCCGGGCCGTTGGCGATAGTCTGCATGGGTCGGGTCTCCTGTGGATTGCGGCGCGCGGGAATGGGGAGGCTGAGCTGCGGCGAGAACCGGCCCCAGCCTAAGGCACGTCCACCTTTACCACTAGCGCCGCGTTCGCCATGATGGTGCGGTCGCCGGAACCCTCACGCGGCTCGATCTCCAACCCGCCCGGCACCGCCTTGAGCACGCCCTTGCCGTGCGGCAGCACACTGAGCACCGCCTCCTCATCCACCTCCTCCGGCTTAGGGATGCCCAGCGTCACCTCCACGATCATCTCGCGGCTCGTGTCAGGGCCGAGCAGTCCCAGGAACATCAGGCTGCTCTGGTGAACGGCGTTCCAGACGGCGCGCTGCGCGGCCTTGGTGTAATCGCCGCCGTGAAGGTCTATTCCCAGTCCCATCTCCAGGATAGCGGGTTGCAGTGGCATAGCGGGCACCTCTTGTGTACGGGTTCAGGTATGCGACGACGCGGATGTGTCGCCGCAGAGAGTATGGCACATCCGAGGGTAGTAGGCTAGGGGCGAAGGGAAGGCGGCCTATTCCGCGGGCGGCTCCGGCGCGTCGCTCATGCGCTGGATGTCGCGTCCCATGAAGCGGTACGGATCGGCCTCGGCGGTGCTGGCCGCCGCCGCGTCCACCATCTTGTCGTAGCGGGGGTCGAGCTCCCCCAGCCGCGTGGACAGCGACTTGTGGAAGGCCACGGACGATATGACGCGTGTTGTGTCGCCGTCGCCGCACTGCTCGCAGTCGATGGACTCCGGCGGCGAGAAGTTGCGCCATAGCTTGCTGGACTTGTGGCTGCAACTGCGGCATCGGTACTCGTATATGGGCATTTCGCCTTCCTCGGAAGAAGCGTTCGACTCGCCGAACGCCTTACGCCCGGACTTCCCGCGCCGGGAACGTCGTCTCCACCTCCGCCGCCGCATCGAAGAAGGCCTGCAGCGTAAGATGGTAGCGCAGAAAGCCGTTGCGCTTGTACTCGTCAGCCGACTTCACGATGCCCCCGGGCACGGCGATGTCGAGCCGGTTCAGGCTGTGCTCGGCGTCGGCGCGGCCATTGTCGCGTATGCAGCGTATGAGGGCGTGCCACTCGTCGAGCGGCATGTCGATGTAGAAATCCGCGTACAGCAGTTCATCCGGTTCGATGCGCTCGACGGCGGAGCACTCGAAACCCTCGAATCTCAGCAGGTAGGCGCATTCTCCCACCTTAGCACCCACGCTCGCGTTGCACGATCCCAGCCCGCGCAGCGCGCCGCCGGCGTTGGCCGCGCTGCGAACCTCCTCGAACCACTCCAGCGATGGAAACTCCGGCACTCGCGTCACTCTTCCTGCGTGGTCTCTATTCGGGCCGAGGCGTCGAAAAAGAACTGAAATGTCTGGTTGTACCGGAAGAACAGGTCCTGCCTGTACTGGTCCCCGGTCGCGGAGTGCGCCAGGCCGTCTTCGAGCTCCAGGTCCAGCGTGTTCAGCGTGTGGTCAAAGTCCGCCGCCCCGTTCTCGCCGATGTTGGCGATCATCTCCCGCCACTCCTCGGCGCTCAGGTCCAGGTAGAAGTCCGTCTCCTCCAGATCCGCCTCGACGATCTCGCTCGCCCCGGAGCACTCGAAACCCTCGAACACGAGCTTGAAAAGCCGCTGCCCGATCTTGATGCCCACCAGCGCGTCGCACATTCCGCCGCCCGCGCCGCGGTAGGCATCGTCGGAGTTGTACACCTCGCGCACCGCGTCGAACCACTCCACGGACGGGAACACCGGCACGGCTACGCCTCCAGGTACCGCGCCAGCCCGGCGGGGAACCCCTGGCCCCGGTCTATGCCGAGCCACTCCAGGTGTGCCAGGTACTGCCGCACGTAGTCGCCCATCAGCCGTTCGTACCGCTCCATACCCACGCGCGCGCCCTCGATTCCGCCGCCCAGGATGATTGCCAACGACTCCCTGAACGCCGGATCCTCGAGCTCGCGCTCCAGCACTCGCTCGCCGATGTTGAGCAGCCGCTGGAACACCAGCCCCTTGTCCGGCTGGTGCGACAGCGCGTAGCGCAAGTGCTGGAGACCGTAGGCGACGTGGCGGGCCTTGTCCTGCACGCAGCGGGAGAAGATGACCCGCTCGGCGTCGTTGTGGGCGAACTGCTCCCCGTACCGGTACACCGTCATCGTGAGGTCGCCGCGCAGCAGGTGCAGGAACAGCACCGTCTCGGTCCAGCCACCCTTGCTCTCCAGGATCATGCGGTTGACGTCGCCCTTGCTCTCCAGCCCCATGCCGCCGCCGTTGGCGAGCGCGCGCTTGCGAAAGACCTCGCAGTGGCGCGCCGCGTCGAACATCTCGGTGGCGAGGAAGTTCTTGACCTCGTGGTAGCCGTAGGACATCTGGTGAAGCCAGCCGCCGATGGTCTCGAACTCCACGTTGGCCTGCTGGCTCAGCTCGGTGGAGAGCTGGCACATAGCGGTCTCAACGTCGTCCGGCAGCGGCTCGATAGTGTCCCACGGGACGTCGGTCGCCGGCGCCCAGCGCCGCTGGATGGCCTCCTCGTACAGGTCGGCAGCGTTGTCGGCCCACAGCTCGTGCTTGTTGCGGATGCTGAAGCCGATAGGCGGTACGCCCGGCATAGGGTACGCGCCGCGCGGCATTCGCGTCTGGTCGTCCCAGTGGTCCGGGATGTCGCCGTACACGCCCACGTTGAGCGAGCCCAGGGTCATGCCGGACTTGCCCGGCCGCACGCGGACGCCCCACTCCAGCGTGCGGCCCATCCACTCCAGCGACGGCGCGGGAATCTCCGGCTCGGCGGCCGGCTCCTCCACCACGGCTTCCTGCGCGTTCTGCTCAGTCATTAGTTAGAGACTCCGGCCACCGGCCACCAACTACTGGTCACTGACCACCGACCACTACAGATACGCCATCATCTCGGCGTTGGCGCGCCCGTTGACGAAGCGCTCCCCGAAGCCCGCCGAGCGTATTCGCTGGACGTACTCCTTCACCTGCCGGCGGCGTATGGCCATCAGCTTCTTGATGCCCTCGTCGTAGTTGTTCTTGCCGCCGCCGAGCAGTATCGCCATCGCCTCGGTGGTCACGGAGTCCCCGCCGGCCGGGTTCTGGTTGCCAGCCATCATGGCCCGCTCGCCCTCGTCCAGGTACGTGTGGACCTCCTCGCGGCGGTCCGGCTCCGTCTCGGACAGGTAGCGCATGTGCATCACTCCGAACGCCACGTGCCGGGACTCGTCCTGCGCGGCGAGCCGGTACATCCGCTTCTCGGCCTCGTTGTAGGCCATCAGCTCGCCCATGCGGAAGATGGTGAGCACGCCGCCCTCGCCCGATATGTGCAGCCTGGAGGACATCTCGGTGAAGTCGCGGGACAGGTCGATGTTGCCCACCACGCCGCTCGTGGTGATGGTGGGCCGCTGCATCAGCCCTCCGCCGTTGGCGAACGCCCGCTTGCGGAACACGTCCAGGTGCCGGGACTCGTCCATTATCTGCGTGATGAGGAACATTCGCGGTTCGAAGTAGTCCGGCGTCGTGTTGGCGACCCACCTGCCCGGAACGTCCGCCGCGACGAACTCCACCTCCGTCAGGAACGTGGCGAGCTGGCACTGGGCGCGCTCGATGTCGTCGGGCAGCGGCTTCACGCTGTCCCACGGGATGTCCGTCGCCGAGCTCCACTGGCGCTGCAGCGCCTCCTCGTACAGCATGGCCGCGTTGGTCAGCCAGATGTCGGACTTGGTGGCCACCGAGTAGCCGCCGATGCGGAAGGAACCGGGCCGCGACGCGGCGCCCCTCGGCTTGCCCGTGTAGTTGTCGCTGTGGTCCGGCGCGTCGCCGTAGGAGCCTTCCTGGATGTCGGCCAGCGTCAGGCCGCGTCGCCCCGGCTCGGCCTTGATGCCCCACTCGCCGCGCGTATCCATCCACCCCAGGTCCAGGTCGTTGTCATCGGCGTATCCCTTGACAGCCTTCAGAGACTCATTGTCGGTCGTCATGGTGAGACCTCCCGGCGATAGTACGATTTGCTGGTGAATCCATCCAAAAGACAAGCGCCGCCGACTCGGCTGCCCTCTTTTGCAATATACAAGACGACGCCAACGTCCGCAAGCGAGCCGGCCTCCGCGAACACGGCCGGGTCTGTCCGGTCCGAGTTGGCTCTCACTCATGATTGCAATGCAATCATGGTATAATTCTGCGTATCACGACAAGGAGGCTGGGCCTTGGCCAGCATAACCGTGCGCAATCTGGACGACGGGCTAAAGCGTCGACTACGCATCCGGGCGGCCCAGAACGGGCGCTCCATGGAGCAGGAGGTCCGGGATATCCTGCGGGCGGCCCTTGACGAAGACGCCGCGCCGGACAGGAATCTTGGCACAGCCATACATGAGCTGTTCAAACCATTCGGCGGAGTGGAATTGGAGACTCTCCAGGGAACCATTGCGCGATCCCCCGCGGGTCGGCCTCATGCCAATTCAGGAAAGTACGTTGTGTAGAAGCCGCGATCCCTCGTGAGGAAGCTGTCAGCCACGGCGACGGCGTGGGCGCCGATCAGAAAGTCCGAGATGATCCGCTGACGCGGCCCGCCCCGGCGGCGGTATCTGAGCCAGCGCAGTCCTGCCTCATAGGCGACTTCCGTGTCGATTGGGGAGAGCGCTGCGTTGATATCTTGTAGAGCCCTGTCCAGTGCAGTCCGATCGTCGAAGGATGGAACGAGCTCCGCATACACGATGTCGCATACTATGATGGCGCCTGAGTTGTAGGCAGCGGTCAACCACTCTTTCGATTGGGGACCATGTTCATCGTCGGGTATGAACACATCCAGGAGTACGTTGGTGTCGACTGCAGTGATCATCTTCCACGGATTTCGTCGATATAGTCGTCGACGCTGACACCCTGGCCTAGGGCTCCTCTGCCGAGGATCCCGTACACGCGCTCCACCGGGTGCTCCGCCGCGGCTCTCTTCCGTATGAGCAATCCGTGCTCGGTCGGTGTAATGTCGACTTCGACATTGTGGTTCATCCCATAGCGGTCCCGCAGAGGCTTGGGGATAGTGATCTGGCCTCGCTCAGATATTCGCATGGCAACCTCGTATGAATCACAGAGTCATTAAATCATACTATCTTATGCAATCACTGCGCAAGCTGCGCAGCGCCTTGTCCAAACCCAACCGACTTGCTAAAATCAACCCCACGCCGAACGCGGGAGTAGCTCAGGGGTAGAGCATCTGCTTCCCAAGCAGAGGGCCGAGGGTTCGAATCCCTTCTCCCGCTCCACCCAACCCCTTGTCCGCGACATAAGGCAAACGTCCCGCCAAGCCAAACAGATAAGCCCAAGGAAAGCGCAATGGTAAGGTTCCGCACGAACAATATCCTCGAAAAGAACCGCCAGGGAAAGAAGGGACTGGGCCTCGGCCTGGTGTTCCCCTCCGCAGAGGCCATCGAACTCGCCGGAATGCTGGGCGGCTTCGACTTCGTGAATCTGGACGGCGAGCACGGCCTCTTTTCGCCCGAGTCCATCGACCACATGTGCCGCACCGCCGACGGCTACGGCCTGACCGTCACCGCCCGCGTCCCCAACATCATGCCCTCCACCATCAACTCCTTCCTCGACCGCGGCGTGATCGGCGTGTTGGGCCCGCATGTGGACACCGCGGAGCAGGCGAAGGCCCTGGTGGACGCCTGCCGGTTCGTCCCGGAGGGCCAACGAAGCTGGGGCGGCGGCAGGGGCACCTTCTACAACGAGAGCGGCCTGATAGACCAGCCCGGCCTCGACCGCTCGGAGTACATGACCCACGCCAATGCCGAGATGCTGGTGATGTGCCAGCTGGAAACCGCCACCGCCTTCGCCAACCTGGACGCCATCCTCGAGGTGGAGGGCATCGACGCCTTCGCCTGGGGCACCAACGACCTCGCCCAGTCCATGGGCTACCCCGGCCAGCCCGAGCACCCCGCCGTCCAGGAGGCGCAGAACGCCATCGGCGAACGCATCCACGCCGCCGGCCGCAAGCTGTCCACCGACATAACCGAGACCGTGGCGCTCAACTCGCTCATACTCGACGGCTCGAGGCGCTTCCTCGAAGCGAACAGGTAGCAAACTGGCAGCCCTCACCCGATCCAAGTTCGAGCGCCTCGTGAGAGAGGCCTTCAGTCAGCTCCCCCAGGACGTCCTCGACAACCTCGAGAACGTGGACCTGGTCGTGGAAGATTGGCCCACGAAGGACCAGCTAATCGGCTCCGGCCTCGACGAGGACGAGCTGCTCCTCGGACTGTACGAGGGCATCCCGCTCACAGAGCGCTACGGCTACGACATGGTCTTGCCGGACAAGATCACGCTCTTCCAGAAGGCCATCGAGTCCATCTGCTCAACCGATGAAGAGGTCATGCGCGAGATACGCGACACCATCACCCACGAGGTCGCCCACCACTTCGGCTACGACGACCCCTCCCTCGACAGCCTCGGCATCTAGGACGGCAGCGGGTACAGCCGCGCCAGATTCTCCCCCATGATCGCGTCGAGCTGCTCCTCGGACAGAAATTCGCACCGCGACCGGAACAGCGTCATCGACTGCTTGAACGTCACGGTCCGCTCGCACGCGGGCATGTCCGATCCCCACACGAGCCTGTCGGCGCCCGCGCCCTCAACCAGGGACCGCACCAGCTCCGACAGCCCGTCCTCATAGGGAGGAAACTCCAGGTCCCCGGCCATCAGATGCAGCATCAGCTCCATGTGCCAGCCGGGAAACCTCAGAAGCGTCCAAATCTCATCCGGGACGCTGAACCGGTCCGGCTTGCCGACGTCGTAGTGAACGTTGTTGAGCCCGTGGGTCAGCACCGAGGGTATGCCCGGGTGAGCCTCCGCCCAGGTGATGAACTCCCGCAGTTCCTCGAGGTAATCCTCGGCCAGGGGCTGCCTCAGCTTTGCCGCGTACCAGTGAATGGGGACGCCCAGCTCTCTCACAAGGTCCCACAGAGGTTCTAGGCTGGGATCGTTGACGCCGATCCTGAAGTCGTCCTGGAAGAACCCGCCGGTGGAGAAGAACAACCCCGAGTGGCCCAGGTCCTCGACCTGCCGGCGCAGCCTTTCGAGCTGGTCGTCCCGGCCTCCCACCCACTCGTCCACCTGCGCCAGGGCGACGAACCGGTTCGGGTAGCGACGCACGCAGTCCCCGAAAAAGTCATCCAGCTTTCCGTAGATCCTGTCGTGCTGAAGCACCGCCCGGTCGACGCCCACGTAGTCCATCTGCGCGACCAGCAGCTCTGGCGGGCACGACATATCCCGGAGCGTCGGAGGCATCCACTGGATGAAATAGTCCTCGCCGCCGTGGGTGAACTCCAGCCTGCCGAAGGGGCCAATCCGAAAGTCGACGTCGGGCTGGGACGAGATGCCGTCGCCCTCGCCTACGAGCAACTGCTCCGGCACCCTGACCCCGTCGCTGAGCCTCCGTATGCCCTGGCCGTGAAAGCGCACGTGGTGCTGATGCTCGGCCAGCCGTCGCCTCTTGATGCCCCTGTCCTCGGCCAGAGGCGGGAAGCAATGGGCATGGCCGTCGAATACAACGCTCATGTATCTCTCCTCCCATCACCGCGCCGGCCCGAACAACTCCTCGATGTCGCGCTCCGTCTGCGCCTGCAGTTCCGCCTCGTCCATGTACCCGAACTCCCGGTACGACTCCTCGGTGCCGTAGTCCCGCGTGCGGAACACCACCGGCATGGGCAGCGCGTGGCCGAACGCCAGCGCCTGCTGCCTGGAGTCCAGCTTGGACAGCACCGAGCGCAGCTTGCGGCTGCCCGACACGCCGGTCAGCACCGCATCCACGTCCCGCTCGTTGTCCAGCAGGCACGTAATCTTGGTCCCGAGCTGGCTCATCACCTCATCGTCTATGCCGCTGGGCCGCTGGTCGACCACAAGCAGCGTCACGTTGTACTTGCGCATCTCGCGGGCGATGTTGCCGAAGATGGTCTGGCCGGCGACCTCTCGCGTCAGGAACTTGTGCGCCTCCTCTATCGTCACCACGAGCGGCGTCGGCTTCTGCGTGTCGTCGCCGCTCGCCCGCTCCGTAAGCTCCTGGTAGCGGTCGTATATCCGCCGCGTAATCAAGTTGGCCACAAGGATGTACGCCGAGATGTCGTTGCCGTACCGGCCGAACTCCAGCACAACGTGCATGCCCCTGCCCAGGTAGTCCAGAATCCGGTTGACCGAGTTGTGGCCCGTCTTGTCGTCCATGAATCCGAACCGCTCCAGCCGAGCCAGCCTCCTCCGCAGCGAGCTGAGCGCCGCCTGGTTCACGTTCAGCATGGACGCAAGCTCCTGGAACGCCTCTCCGCCCTCGTAGTCCAGAAACTTCCTGAGCCAGTTCCCTCCCAGGTGGCGCTCAAGCTCGAAAGAGGCGTCCGCGGCCACCTCGGACAGGTTGAGCGACTCCCGCAGCATCCTCACGTCGTCGGCGTCCACCTCGTCGAACCCGATGCGCACCACGTAATCGGGACTCAGCCCGCGCCGCCGCGAGCTCTCCTCGTCCAGCGAGAAAACCGCCACCCTGGACTCGAATAGCTGCTTGAGACCCTTCACCTGCCGGTTGGCCTCGCTGTAGCCCATCCAGCCGTACTCGCTCTGCATGTCGAACACCAGGTTGGTGGCCTGCCCGCTCTGCAGAATGCCCATCAGCAACAGCCGCGTCAGGAAGGTCTTGCCCGTGCCACTCTTCCCGAACACGCCGTTGCTGCGCTTGACCAGCTCGCCGACGTTCAGGCACAGCCGCGTCTCCATGTCCAGCGGGTTGCCGATCCAGAAGTGGCCCGGCCCTTCCTCGCCGAACACGTCCTGGATGTCCTGCTCGGACGCCAGCGAGACCTCCGAAAAGTGCGGCGGTATCGTCTTGGCCGGCTGCGGTCCGTCCTCCGCATCGGCGCCCACCGTCAGCATCGGCTCGACCATGATCGACCCATAGGCGGCGGTGCCCGCGAACACCCGCGCCGCCAGTGGGTCCGACAACCCCGGCGGGTTGAGACGCAGGCTATCGTCGGTGGCGCCAAGCTCCAGGTCCGTCACCACGCCGAAGTAGCGCTGCCTCTCGCCCTGCATCGTCACGAACGCGCCCACCTTGATGTCCTCGATGGACGCCTCGGGATCGAGCCGCACCTCCAGCCCGCCCGTGAGCGAACCGCTCACCACGGAACCGACGCGAACCCTGCCCAGCGAGTCGAACGCGCCCCCGCCGTTCACCATGCCAGCCTCCTCAGCACGCCGCCGAGACGCTGCGCCTGGCCCGGAAAGTGCGCCACCAGCTCGCGGCCCGCCCGGATCAGGAATCCGTCCGGGTCCGCGTGCGAATCGCGCGCCAGCCGGAGGAACGCCGCCAGCACCTCGTCCTGCGCGGTAGTGGAGGCCGCCAGCAGCAGCGGCGCGAAGTCCATCGACGCGCTGAACTCGCGCACCTCCTCACCGTCGCACTCCCGCACGAACGAGTGGATGCGCGGGGGCAGCGGTGGCAACTGACGCAGCACCTGGTCATCGAGCCGGTATCCCACGATCACCGATTGGAACTCGGACACCAGAAGCCGCTCCAGTTGGGGGTTGTCGCGGTACACGTCCTCCTCGGATTCGGCGTCCGCGCCGCGCGGGATCGGATGCCGCGCCGGGTCTATGCTGCGCGTAGAGGCCGCGTACACGATGCCGTACACCTGCGCCGTCTCACCGCCCCGCACCAGGCCGCCCAGCGGTGGCAGCTCGTCGAGCCTGTAGCAGTGCGTCGTAAACCCGGTGGACGTGGACTCCACCACCTCGCCGAGCCGAACGCCATTCGGGTGGGGCTGGGTGTACTGCATGGGCCGTATTCTACAGCGAGCGCGGCCTTATGGAACAGAGGCGGGCATTCAGGCGTCGCCACCCTCGCCAAGCAGTGCATCCACTTCCAAACCGAGCGTCGGAAGGTAGACTGTGATCTTCTCCCATACTTCGTGATCGTTGAGGTCTGGGTATTGGTGAATGATCACATTGCGAAAGGCGATTATGTTCTGGTAGTCCGTGACACGTTCGGCAGTCGGCCTGTCCACTCTAGCCAAGCCACTCATCGCTTCCCCGATTATTCCAAACAGGCGCTCCACAGCCAAACGCATCATGTAGTCGTCCTGGTAATCGTCGAACGTCTTGCCAGCCGTGAACTCTTCTATCGAGTGAACGGCCCGCTGCATGTCGTAAAGGTACTTGAGACTGTAGAGTTTCATTTGCGACCTGTTAGGCTTGTCGGCAAGACTGCCGGCCCGGTTGAAATCGGAGGACTGATGGACATGCTCAGATGTCCCGTAAATCGGAATTCGCGCCTGCTGTATCGACTGGCGAAAATACGGATTGCGAATGGCGGACTCCATCACGAGGTCCACGTGACGGCCGAATAGGGTTTCGAGTTCCACGAGCAGGTCGAAGTAGAAACCTCTGACCGCCGGCTTGAACTCGACCAGAAAGTCCAGGTCGCTCCTTTGGGGATCGAACGCGCCGGTCGCGGCCGAGCCGATCAGGTCCAACCTGCTGACCTGGTAATGCGTGCAGAGGCGTTCCAGGTCAGCGATGCGCTCCTCTACGACGGGGATCAGGGGGTGTGTATCTACCATGGCGTGTCAGCAACTATGTCCAAGTCGAACTCTATCCGCAATCATCACAAACGATCCGAGCGCACTACCAGGAAGTCGGCGTCGGTTTGTACCATACGTCCAAGATACACCCACCGGCAGTAGAGCGCAAAGCCATCTACTCAGAAGCGCCTCACACCCACCTCGCCGAGCCGGGTACCGGCGCAGTTGGGAGGCGCAGCGTGTTGCATGGGAGTGTTTCTCAGCTCAGCTTCCAGTTCAATAGACTCTCAATTCCGTGTGGCGAGCGAGCACCTCGAAGTCGGTGTCACTATGCAAAATCGGCGCGTCGGCGCGTATTGCAGTGGCGGCGATAAGGCAATCAACCAGCTTGCGAACTGTCTCTCCCTGACGACGGCAACGGCGATAGAGCGTGGCAGCATCGTCGTAGTCCGTCGCCAGTGTCGGTATCACCACCGCCCGCGCCAGTAGACCCCGAAGTCTCCGCAGTTGCGACTCGTCCCGCGCCCCGGCCAACACTTCCATTCGCACTACGTCGCAGATTGCGACCTCTTCGGTCAAGAGTTCGTCAACGAGATTGCAAACGTCGGATCCAGTGTTTCGCAGGAACTCTATCCATGCCGAACTGTCTATCAGGATCACGGCGCGCAACTGGACCGCATCGCGTCGAGATCGCCCTCCCAGCCAGTGCCTCGAAGGGCGCGGGCGTCATCGACTGATGCCGGTTCGACCGCACCCGTCTGCGGCCCGGAACCCCTCAGCCGCGCCATGTGGTAGGCGTCCACGTACTCGCCCTCGCGGAAGGCGAGCGACCTCAGCGTACCCTCTATCTCGAATCCAAACTTCTCGTACAGGTGAACGGCCCGGTCATTGTCGGTGTAAACGTCCAGCTCCACCCGCTTGATATTCAGCCAGTTGTCCGCCAGATCCAGCGCGGCCTCCATCAAGGCCGTCCCGATTCCCCTGTCCTGGTAGTCGTCGTGCACCGCCATGCCAAGCTGCGCCACGTGAGCGAGACGGTTTTTCCTGCGAGTGATTTCAATGTTGCCGACCACCCTGCCGTCCACTTCCGCTACCAGCATGTAGTCGTTGTCCGTCAGGTTGCTGAGCCACTGCTCGCGCCTGTCCAGCGAGACGTACGGGATCTGCAGCGTGTTCCTGACGACCCCGGGACACGCCAGCATTTCGTACAGGTCGTCGCAGTCGTCTGCCCTGACCGCCCGAATCGTCACGTCTTTCATCCCGCTACACCCACCTCAGCCGCTTGGTGCGGTTCTTCTCCGACGTGTACACTGGCAGCCCCCGGTTCTGAAGCGCGTTCTCCACCAGCTCGGCGAACAGCCGCCTGTCCGGCCCGGTGACCACCGCCTGCTCGTGCGCCTCCATCAGCGCCGTCGGGTAGCCCGGCCCCTTGCCGCACTGGTCCACGATCATGGCGTGCGCGAGACCCAACGCCGCCTCGTCCTCGGCGACCCACGACGGCACCTCCACGCGGCCGATCTCCTCGCCCGCGTTGACGTAGAAAAAGCAAACCTGCTGATCCCCGTAGTAGTCCTCCACCATGCGGTAACTTCCTCTGAACAGCGCCGACCGCTCCCCCCTGGCCAGCATCTCGCCGAACAGGTGCCGGTCCCGCAGGCCGCCCACCGCGACGTCGCACGGCCTCTCCCTCGCGGGCAGACCGCCGCACCTGGCCTCGCACGCCGCCACCTCGTAGGGACAGGCCAGCAGCCTCGTCGCGTTGGCGACTTCCGCGCTGTTGGGCAGGCTCACGTAGCTTGCGACGGCGAGCGGACGCTGCCGTGCCATCTCCCGCAGTTCGGAGAGCGCCCTTGCGAATCCGTCCTCCACCAGGTGCTTCAGCACGAACTGGCGGTTGCCGTAGCGCAGCAGTCCTATGCCCATCATCACCAGCGTCCCATCCATCAGCGCCAGCGTCGGCGTCTTGGAAGGCATCTCCCGCACCGCGTCTACGAGGGCGTTCAACTCCTCCACCGCGCGCTTGGCGCCCAGCACCGCGCCCTGTACCTGCTCCTCCCGCCCGGAGTCCGGATCGCGTATGGCGAGCTCGTCGTCGCCAGCGTACAGTCTCGGGCTGCTGTACAGATCGGCGTCCGGTACCGAGCCGTAGGTGAGCGCCGCGACGCCGATGTTGATGAGGAAGCACCGCGCCGCGAGGTGCCTGTCCACGTCAATGTGCGAGCCGTCCACCGCCACGACCCGGTAGTCCGAGGGCAGGGCAGGCGGGGAGTACCGCGCGCCCGGATCGTCCATCGGCTCCGGCAGATTCCAGGCGAGCGTGGACCTGCTGCGGCCCAGCTTGTCCAGGTAGCTGTACGTGTCGAAGTTGCGCAGCGAGTCCAGCGCGCGCCGCAACCGCTCCCCGTAATCCGACTGCCGGGCGCTCACCTCGTCCGCCATGTGGTCTATCTGCAAGGCCGTGCGGCCCAGATCCAGGCCCATCACGTTCCCTCATGTCCCTTCCCCCTCGCAGGGGGAAGGTTAGGATGGGGGTACGCCACCCTACCGCAGCACCCGCGCGTCCCCCACGCGCCGCGTGACGCGTCGCTTGTCCAGGTGGTCCATCAGCGCCAACGCGTACTTGCGACTGGTGCCGAACATATCTCGCACGTCCGCGACTGTGATTTCGCCGTGCTCCCTGAGGCGCGCCGTAACCCGTTCCAGCAGCTCCTCGTAGGCCGACGCCGAAAACACCACCGTGTCGCTGACCCGGGCGACTCGCCCCTCGTCCACGAGCAGGTTCAGCACCTCCGGGTCGATGGGAGCGTCGGTGGGCGGCGAGTAGGGTGCGGCTTCCAGCAGCCGCACGTAGTCGTCGGCGGCTCTGCGCTGTGTCTCGTTCAGGTGAGGGCTGTGACCGGAAAGCCGCACCAGAACGCCCTCCTCTACCAGCACGTTGTCGTCCATCAGTGCGGGCAGGGCGCCATTGAAGATCTGCTGCGTCATCCTCATGCGGCTGCGCAACTCCTCCTTTGGAGCGCCCTTTCGCAACGGATACTGCCTGTGGTAAGCCTCCAGCGCGGCCTCCGCGCCACTCGACACCGCGTCCCAGCCCGCAGCGCTGTAGACGAACACCCCCGGCCCGATGGCCTGGCCTCCCAGCGGCATAACCATGTCCTCGTCGGCCATAGCCTGCAGCTCGCTGCGCGCGGCCTCCGGCGCCAGGTTGGCACGCGTGACCAGCGTGCTGAACTCGCTGGGCTCCGACAGCTCGATAGTCTTCAGGATCACGTCCCTTTCCGAGCCGCTGTCCATCACCTCCAGCCTGTCCAGCAGCGGGGCGAACATTCGCCTGTGCCTCCGGGCGTGCGGATCCACCACGTCGCCCCCGCCCAGCGTGGTCCGGTTGGAGCGGATGACGAACGAGTCGCCCTTGATCACGGCGAGCGGCGTGCTCAGCTTGAGCTGCGCCCAGGTGGCGTCGCCGGGCGCAGCGGACTGTGCCTCGAGTAGCCGCACCCGCGCTATCGCCTCACTGCTGCCCGTGTGCACCGTGACGAACATGTTGTGACGCACAGGATGCGGCGCGTCCGGGATCACCTTCAGGCGCACGTCCATCGCGCCGGTGGGCCGGAGCCAGCCCGCGCGGGCCAGCACCTCGCCGCGGCTGATGTCCTCATGTGAGACGCCGCTCAGATTAGCCGCCACGCGGGTGCCCGGCAGCGCGCGCTCGACCTTCGAGCGGTGCGTCTGCAAGCCCCGGATGCGAGTCTCCCGGCGCGACAGCACCAGCTCCACACTCTCGCCCGCGTCGAGCGAACCGTCGATCAGCGTGCCTGTAACCACCGTGCCGAACCCCGCGATGGTGAACGACCGGTCTATGGGCAGCCGGGGCCGTTCCAGGTCCCGCTTTGGCGGCGTGTCGGCCAGCATTCCGTCCACCGCGTCGAGCAGCTCGGGCAGGCCCTGTCCTGTGATGGCCGACACGGGCAGGATGGACGATCCCTCCAGCACCGTGCCCTCCAGCACGTCCTCGACGTCCGCCTCCACCAGCTCGTACCAGTCGTCGTCCACCAAGTCCGCCTTGGTCACCGCCACCAGGCCGCGCTCGACCTTTAGCAGGTCCAGGATCGCCAGGTGCTCGCGCGTCTGCGGCATAACGGACTCGTCGGCGGCCACCACCAGCAGCGCCAGGTCGATGCCGCCCACACCCGCCAGCATGTTATTGACGAAGCGCTCGTGACCCGGCACGTCCACGATGCTGACCTCGTTGCCGCTGGGCAGCCGCAGCCAAGCGAAGCCCAGGTCGATGGTCATGCCGCGCTCTTTCTCTTCCCTGAGCCTGTCCGGATCGATGCCGGTGAGCGCCTGGACTAGCGTGGACTTGCCGTGATCCACGTGCCCGGCGGTGCCTATGACGTACAACGCGCCGCTCCCTGCGTAAGCTGTCGCAAGAATATCACGCTGGGCAGCGCATAGTGAAGAGTGGAACGGCAGCGCGGCGCCTGCCTGCCCTAACCCACCTCGGCCAGCCACCCGTAGGCGTCAGATGGCAGTTGGAGAGCAACCGGCAGTAGCGTGTTCAGTTCGTCAAACAGTCGGCTGCTTTGGCCGCAGTCCAACTCGAACTGCGGCTGCGGCATATCCAGATTGTGTTGGAAATTGTGCAGCCGCGCCAGACTGGCCCAGAGAACCAGCAACCCAAGATCCGGATGCGCAGGGTCCAGTCTTTCCCTCAAGTAGCGCCGCCTTTGAGTAGAAGCGCCCAGACTGGCCTCGCCGGCGAGGAGCATTAGTGTGGACACTAAGTCTATGCCCGCGCTCCACACCAGCATCGCAACGTCCGCCATATCGAGGAAGATGTCATCGTAGACCCGAGGGTTTGCCAATCGGCATATGTGGGATGCGTTTCTGAGACGGCGCTCTGCCGAGCGTACGAAGTCCTGCGGCTGACGCTCAGTCATCGCGGCTCTTCAGGATTCTCATAACTGTCTCTCCAACACCCATGTACTCCTCGTGGTCTACGTCTTCATAGTTCACACCGAACCTCGGCGGATTCAGGCTGTCCTTGTAGTACCACAGAAGCAAGTCATACCCCGCCTCGATGTTCGAGTTATCCCACTCCGCCGCAAGCCGTTTCGCGGCAGCGAACGGTTCCTCGCCAGGCGCTATCTCCGCCAGCCGCTTGTTGACCGCGGCCAGCATCAGCGCGGCGGACTCCGGCGTCTTGGCGGCCTTGCGCGCCCGCTCAAGAAGCTCGTCCGGGGCGCCCGTGTATTTGTCCATAGCCAAAGCAGCCATTGCCAGACCTCGCTCGGAGTTGGGTGAGTGTATAATAGCAAACCGACACCACGCGCCGATAGCCGACGGCGCGGGCCAGTCCGCATCATCCACACCTCCCCCAGTCCCGCAGCAAGGAGGCCTATTTCCCATGCGTCCGACCGACCCGCCCAGACGCCCCATCCCCAACAGCTACTGGGTAGTCCCCGGACGATTCGCCGCGGGAGAGTACCCCGGCCACTGGAACGACGACATGGCCGCGGACAAGCTCGCGCGGATGCTCGACGCCGGTATAGACCACTTCATTGATCTGACCCAGCGGCGGGACGGCCTCGCTCCCTATGCACTCATTGCCCAGCGGCAAGCCGAACGGCTCGGCTTGGACGTCGAACACGCGAGTCACCCTATCAGGGACCTGGGCGTCCCGCGTACACCGGAGCAGATGACCGAGACCCTGGACGCCATCGACAACGCGTTGGACGAGGGCAAAACGGTTTACGTCCACTGCTGGGGCGGAGTGGGTCGGACCGGCACAGTGGTCGGCTGCTGGCTCGTGCGGCACGGCCAGACCGGCGACGCCGCACTCCGCCAGGTCGGCGAGTGGTTCCGGCAAATGCAGAAGGCTCGCCCGCACTCCCGTTCCCCCGAAACGTCCGAACAGCGCGCCTACGTCCGAGACTGGCCCGAGCCGCCGTCCCAGGGCGCGCTATGGCCGCCCGCATAGCGCGGAGGCGCCGCGATAGCCACACTTCCTGAACCCCGGCCAAAATGCTATGCTTGGCGGTAGTCATCAAGTCAAGATCATGCAACTTCGCAGGGGGTTCATATGCAGGACGCGGTTATAGTCAGCGGTGCGCGCACTCCGGTCGGCAGATTCGGCGGGGCGTTCAAGGACATTTCGGCGCCGGAGCTGGGCGCGGCGGCGATAAAGGCCGCGCTCGAGCGGGCCAACCTCGATCCCGATCAGGTGGACGAGGTCGTGATGGGCAACGCCCTCCAGGCGACGGAGGCGGGCTACGCGGCGCGGCTGGCCTCCATCAGGGCCGGTATCCCTGAAGATGTGCCCACCATCGCCGTCAACCGCCAGTGCTCGTCGGGCCTGGAGGCCATCAACATGGCGGCGCAGCTCGTCCGCACCGGTGAGGTGGACATCGCCATCGCCGGCGGAACCGAGAACATGAGCCAGTCTCCCTTCCTGCTCGACTACAAGGCGCGCTTCGACGGCCTCCGCATGGGCAACGCCGAGATGGTGGACGGCCTGATAGAGGGCCTCGGCTGCCCCGTGAACCGCTATCACATGGGCGTTACGGCGGAGAACGTGGCCGAGCGCTTCGGCGTGAGCAGGGAAGACCAGGACGAGATGGCCTTCAACAGCCACATGCGCGCCGTCGCCGCCATCAAGGACGGACGCTTCGAGAGCCAGATCACCACCGTGGACGTCCCCCAGCGCAGGGCGGACCCGATAGCGGTCGCCGTGGACGAAGGCCCCCGCGAGGACACCACCATCGAGCGTCTCGCCCAGCTACGCCCCGTCTTCAAGCGCGACGGCTCTGTCACCGCCGGCAACGCCTCCAGCATCAACGACGGCGCGGCTGCGGTGGTCATCATGTCCGCCGAGAAGGCCGCCGAGCTCGGCCTCACGCCCCGGCTGCGCTGGCACACCCGCGGCGTCGCCGGCGTTGATCCGGCCATCATGGGAATCGGCCCCGTGCCCGCCGTGCGCAAGGCGCTCGACAAGTCCGGCATGACCGTCGACGACATCGACCTGATCGAGCTCAACGAGGCGTTCGCCGCCCAGGCGCTCTACTGCGTTCGCGAGCTGGGACTGGACACGGACAAGACCAACGTCAACGGCAGCGGCATCAGCCTGGGCCACCCCGTGGGCGCGACCGGCGCCATAATGACCGTCAAGCTGATGGAGGAGATCGCCCTGCGCGACCAGCACCTCGGCCTGGTCACCATGTGCGTAGGCGGCGGCCAGGGAGTAGCCACAATCTTCGAGCGCCTCAACTAGGCAGACATTTCCAGCCATGTTCGAGTCCCGTCCGAACGACGGCGAGTGCCTTGGCGGGACTCGAACCCGCACGAGCAGCGGTGGCAGCACCAGCGATCAGAAAGGATTCACCACGACTACGCCACCGTAGTCCTGCTGGGTGTTCAGGTCTTCCGAGTAAACCGCGTCGCATCCCATAGTGGACGCTGCCGCAATTATGGCTGAGTCCCAATAGGACAGACGATAGCGCTGACTTATGCGAACGGCCGCTTGAAAGAGGTCCGGCGTAATTGGGAGGACCGGAAACGCATCAATGGACGTTAGGAAATCCAACGCCTGCCGACTGCTTAAGGGGTCGCTTCGGCTTGGTCGAGTCACTTGTGTGTAGAACTCCTGCAGCACCTGAACAGAGAGCGCCAGTTCCCCGTCGGTGAGCAGATCGCGTGCCTTGCGGCGCTTGTCAGCATCCTCGGACGCTGGGCTGCCAGCGTACACCAACACGTTCGTGTCAACGAACCTCACTGCGTTCCTCATGCAACGCCTCGCGCGGCAGGTTGTCGGACGCCGTAAACCACGGACGCGTTGCTCGGATGTCCTCCCAGACTTCGTCCATCAGCCTCTTGCGGCGCTCGCGATCAGTTTCTGTCGATTGAGTCGTAACCTTATTCGGCGCTAGTCTACCGTAGGCGAGGCCGCTCAGGTACTCGCGCACAAGCGCCTCCACCGACGTATCTAGTTCTGCGGCCCGAACGCATGCGAGGCGATGAGTCTTCTCATCTACTGAAACAGTTATGTTCTTCATTGGCGCGGCCTCGCGAGTGATTCTGTGATGGTCTTGGTGGTAACATTGGTCCTCAATCTACCTGCTACCCCTCCACCAGCTCCAGGTTCTTGAGGCCGTTCCCCGTGTTCATCAGCAGCACGCGCTCGTCCGGCAGCACCGAGCCGTCCGCGAGCAGCTTGTTGAGCGCGGCCGCCGTCGCGGCGCCCTCCGGGCAGACGAACATGCCTTCCAGCGACGCCACAAGCCCCATGTAGTGCATGATTTCGTCGTCCGACACCGTCAGCGCGCCGCCGCCGCTCTCCCGCAGCGACCGCAGGATCATGTAGTCGCCTATCGCCGCCGGCACCCGGATGCCTGGCGCCAACGTGTGCGCGTTCTCCCACGGGTCTGCGAACTCCTGGCCCTCCCGGAACGCCCGCACCAGCGGCGCGCAGCCCTCCGCCTGCACGCAGTACATCCGCGGCCTCTCGCTCCCGATCCACCCCATGTGCTCCATCTCCTCGAACGCCTTCCACATGCCCACGATCCCCGTGCCGCCGCCCGTGGGGTATAGAATCGCGTCCGGCAGCGTCCAATCGAGCTGCTCGGCTATCTCGTAGCCCATCGTCTTCTTGCCCTCAGCGCGGTAAGGCTCCTGGAGAGTGGACACGTCGAACAGGTCCTCTTCCGCGGCCCTTTCGCGCGATTCTCGACCGGCGTCGTTGATGAGACCGTCCACCAGCGTGAGGTTGCCACCGGTAATGGCGACCTCCTTGCGGTTGGAGTCGGGAACGTCCTTCGGCATGAACACGTACGCCTCGATTCCGCCCTTCGCGGCGTAGGCGGCCATGGCCCCCGCGGCGTTGCCCGCGGACGGCATCGTGAGCCGGGTGAGACCCAATTCCTTGGCCTTGGACACCGCGGCGGACAGGCCTCTCGCCTTGAACGACCCGGTGGGATTCAGCCCCTCGTCCTTGATGAGCAGGTCCCTGCAGCCGAACTCCGCCCCCAGACGCTTTGCCTGGAACATCGGCGTATATCCCTCCCCGAGCGTAATCACGTTCGCCTCGTCGCGTACGGGCATCACCTCGAAGTACCGCCACATGTTGGCGGGCCTGTCGCGCAGCGCGGTGCGGTCCAGCGCTCTCGCCGCGCCATCCAGGTCGTAGCGTGCGTACAGCACCTTGCCGCACTCGTCGCACGTGCGGTGCGGCTCATCCGCCGAGTAGGTCTCGTGACAGTAGGTGCATTCCAGTTCGGTGATATAGCTCTTCATATTTCCTCCGTGGTCTGAGGCGTTCGGGCACGTACATGATAGATGAATTCAGCCGACGTCGTGTAGTCGTGGACTTTCGTCCTCAGAGCCTCGAACGGCAGGAAAGACCGGCTGCGTCCACGCCTTCGGCCCGGACGAAGAGACCACCGTCGCGCGGACGTACTCTTCGTCCCCGCTGGCCTCGTACTCGGCTGTCGGCCCCGTGCTCTCCGCCAGCACCTCGCCGCCCTTGCCCGTGAACCGT
This sequence comes from Dehalococcoidia bacterium, assembly GCA_965204815.1. GTDB lineage: Bacteria > Chloroflexota > Dehalococcoidia > Lucifugimonadales > CATOSD01 > CATOSD01. The sequence goes on along the minus strand of OZ242014.1, from coordinate 713,070 downwards.
GTCGTATACACAAAGTCGAGCTCTTGATCGATCTCCAGCGCGATCCCGTCGGCCGAGCACTCCAGCCGCGTGAGCGCGACGCCGGTCGAGGCGTAGAACCTGCCCAACGCGAGGCCGTCCACGATCGCGTCCTGCGTCAGCTCGTCGGCCTCTACTACCACCCAGCCGCGTCCGGGATTCGAGTGCCTCGGGGTAAAGTCATGATAGTTGTGCGAGTCGTCGGTGGCGACTCCGAAGATCACCCGGCCGGCGCTGAGTACGCCGTCCCATATCTGTTCGTAGCTCGGCAGCCCCGGAGCGCCGAACACGTTGGTTCCCGGGTGCCCGTTGAACACCTCCAGCAGGCTGGCGCCCTGCACACGTGTCAACGCGCGGTGGTCGAACGCCCACCCGTAGTTCGGATGATTGATCGACGCGATGCCCCCGGCCGCTACTATCGCGTCCACGTTTGCCTGCAGCGTCGACACAACGTCGCCTGCGTCGACAGGCTCGACGACACGCGAAATCCCGACGCCGTTGACGTGGATCGGCGTCTCTCCCCCGTCGATCCGTACGCTCACCTCCTCGCCCGGCACCATCAGCGGCTTTCGGAAGCGGCGGCGCCCGGTGCTGTAGTCCAGCAGCGTCAGATGGTTGTGGTCGCTCAGCACGAGAAAGTCGTAGCCGTGCCTCCGGTACCAGCTCGCGACCTTGTGCGGGTCTTCGTCACCGTCCGACTCAGTCGTGTGGGTATGAATGTTGCCCTTGTACCACTGCTTTTCGCTCATTCTTGCCGCCCTTCGGCCCGGCCCGCCGGGTCGTTATCGTAGTCCAAGGCTGCCACGCCAGATACACTGACTCGCAGCTACTATAGCATGGCAATACACTGTCGGTTCCCGGGCCGCTTGCCGCCGCTCGCGTACACCCCATCGGTGGCGCGCCAACCACACGGCGGCTATAATACCCACCACACTCTACACACTTATCCGAACGGAGGCCCATTCCTCATGGTCAGCCCAATCGAACAGCGCTACATCGACCTTCACCCCGGCTCGCTCGAACGCCACGCCCAGGCCAGGGACATCTTCCCCGACGGCGTGACCCACGACGGCCGCCGCATGAGCCCCTTCCCCATCTACGCCACCCACGGCATCGGCCCGCACAAGTGGGACGTGGACGGCAACCGCATCATCGACTACTGGACCGGCCACGGCTCCATGATCCTCGGCCATTCGCACCCCGAAATCGTCGCCGCCGTCGCCAGCCAGATGGCCAAGGGCACGCACCTGAGCGCCTCCTCAGACCTCGAAATCAAGTGGGGCCAGCAGGTGCAGCAGCTCATCCCCAGCGCCGAGAAAGTGCGCTTCCACAGCTCCGGCACCGAGGCCACCATGATGGCCATTCGCATGGCCCGCGCCTACACCGGCAAGAGCAAGGTGATCAAGTTCGTCGAGCACTTCCACGGCTGGAGCGACTACCTCTCCGTCGGCAGCGCGGGCGTGGGCGGCATTCCCGAAGAGACCAAGAACACGATGATCGTGCTGCCGCCCAACGACATCGCCATCGTGGAAAAGGCCGTCCAGGACAACCCCGACGTCGCGGCTATCATCCTGGAGCCCACCGGCGCGCACATGGGCCAGATCCCCGTTCAGCCCAGCTTCCTGAACGAGCTGAGAGAGCTGACCGAGCGCACCGGCGTCGTGCTCATATTCGACGAAGTCGTCACAGGCTTCCGCATCTCCAAGGGCGGCGCGCAGGCCCACTACGGCGTCACGCCCGACATGACCACCATGGCCAAGATCCTGGGCGGCGGACTCCCCGGCGGCGCGGTCGCCGGCAAGGCCGACATCATCAACATGATCCAGGCGCGCGGCGACGCCGACTTCGACCGGAACCGCCGCGTCGCCCACAACGGCACCTTCAACGCCAACCCCCTCTCCGCGGCCGCCGGCACCGTCGCGCTCGACCTCATCATGAACACCGACGTCGTCGAGACGGCCAACGCCATGGGCGCGCGCCTCAAGGACGGCCTGAACGACCTTCTGACGCGCATGGAGATTCCCGGCTACGCCAGCGGCATAGCGTCGCTAATCTTCCTGCGGCTGGGCCAGGACCCCGAAATGACGCCCGAACAGGCGGCGCGGGCGCACGACGCCCACCGCGACGGCCAGTTCGTGCTGTCGATGCTCAACAACGGCGTACACGCCACAACCCGCTTCATCATGAGCTCGGCCCACCGCGAGCAGGACGTCGACGACACCGTCGACGCCACCGAGCGCGCGCTCACCGAGCTGCGCCAGTCCGGCCTCATCTAGGCTGGGCATCTCCTACCTCCTCTCCCCTGGCGGGAGAGGATTGAGGTGAGGGGGATTGCGCCGCGCGCCGCAACCAACCATATAGGGGCGGGTTTCTACAACCCGCCCGCCGCCGTAAACCACGATACGGGGTGAATCAATGCCCAACCAGACATATGACCTCGCCATAGTCGGCGGTGGCGCCGCCGGCCTCACCGCCGGACTGTACGCCTCCCGCGCCGGACTGAAGACCGTCCTCTTCGAGAGCCTGATGACCGGCGGCCAGGTGATCAACGCCGAGATGATCGAGAACTTCCCCGGCTTCCCCGACGGCGTCCCCGGCGCCGAGTTCGGCCCCCTGCTCCAGGACCAGGCCACCCGCTACGGCCTCGAGATCCGCCTGGGCGAGGTCACCGCGCTGCGCTCCGAGCCGCCCCTGTGGGCCATCGACCTCTACGGCGGCCAGGAGCACGCGCGCGCCGTCATCTACGCCGCCGGCTCCACGCTGCGCAAGCTCGGCGTGCCCGGCGAGCAGGAACTGGAGGGCGCCGGCGTCTCCTACTGCGCCACCTGCGACGGCCCGTTCTTCCAGGGCGAGACTGTCGGCGTGGTCGGCGGCGGGGACTCCGCGCTGGACGAGGCACTCGTGCTAACTGAGTTCGCGTCCAAAGTGGTCATCTTCCACCGCGGCGGCGAGCTGAGCGCCCAGCAGGTCTTCCAGGACAGGGCAGCCGCCAACCCCAAGATCGAGGTCCGCTACAATACCACCGTCGACGAGGTTCTCGGTGACGCCGCGGTCGAGGCCGTGAACATAACCGACCTCGACTCCGGCGAGACCACCCGCGTCGACCTGTCCGGCATCTTCATCTACGTCGGCCTCGACCCCAACTCCGGCCCTCTGGACGCCCTGCTGGACCTGGACGGCGGCGGCCATGTGCCCACCGACGCCTGGATGCGCACGCCGCTGCCCGGCCTGCTCGCCGCCGGCGACGTGCGCCAGCACTCCGCCGCCCAGCTCGTCGCCTCCGCCGGCGACGGCGCCACCGCCGCCATAGCCGCCCACCGCTACGTCAAAGGCGCCGCCTGGCCCGAGGCATAGGGACGGCGAAGAATCACTCACCACGGCTGCCACTGGACAGCGTGTAGGCCAGGCTGTGAGAGGACGACCACATGAAAGAGGGATTCCAGTTTCTCTACGACGAACATGGTAAGGTGAAGTCTGTCCTCATAGATCTGGATGTGTACCCTGAGCTGTGGGAGGACATCTACGACACCATGGTTGTCGAATCCCGAAAAGGTGAACCCACCATTCCCTGGGAACAGTTCAAATCTGAAATGGAAGAGGAGCTGGAGAGGCAAAGACACACGGATGACTGAGGCTGAGCGTTACTCAGTCCGCCTATCGGCGTCAGCGTCCAGGGACTTTCGAGGACTACCCGCTAACCTGCACCTGAGAGTTGAAGGCGCTATGGCTGGCCTCTCTTACGTTCCTCGACCGCCGGGACGCCGAGAAGTACGAGGCCAGGAGCGGCACTACCGAATTCGAACCGGACAGTATCGAATCGTGTACGAGATTGACGACGCCGCTGGATTGGTGACTATAATTCAGATAGGCCATCGCCGAGACGTGTACCGCTCGTTGTAACCTGAGACTACCCCCACCAGGAGCACCCACAATGGACTACCGCTTCACAGACGAACAGGAAGCCTTCCGCCAGGAACTCCGCGACTTCCTCACCGAAAACCTCGGCGAGGACTGGCGCGGCATCGACCCCGACGCCTACTTCCACGATGAGAACTGGTTCCACATCCGCGACCTCACGGCCAAGATGGCCGAACGCGGCTGGCTCACCCTCGCCTGGCCCAAGGAATACGGCGGCCAGGGCCGGCCCCACATCGAGCAGATGATTTACAACGAGGAGACCGCCTACTTCCGCGCCCCCACCCGCGACGTCAGCATCGGCACCCATATGGTCGGCCCCACCCTCATGCTCTACGGCACCGAGGAGCAGAAGACCCACTACCTGCCCGAAATCGCCAGCGGCGAGGCCGTCTACTGCCAGGGCTTCAGCGAGCCCGAGTCCGGCTCAGACCTCGCCTCCCTCCAGCTCCGCGCAGTCGAGGACGGCGACGACTACGTGCTCAACGGCTCCAAGATCTGGACCAGCGGCGCCCACCGCTCCACCCACTGCTACCTGCTCACCCGCACCGACCCCGACGCCCCCAAGCACCGCGGCATCAGCGTGTTCATAGTCGACATGGACACCCCCGGCATCGAGGTCCGGCCCATCATCAACATGTTCGGCATCCACTATTTCAACCAGGTATTCTTCGACAATGTCCGCGTGCCCAAGCGCGCCATGATCGGCGAGAAGGACCGCGGCTGGTACATCGCCGCAACCACCCTGGACTTCGAGCGCTCCGGCGTCGCCAGCTTCGCCTCCAACCGCCGCAGCATCGAGGAGCTTGTCGAGCTTGCCCGCGAGACCGGCACCAACGGCAAGCCCCTGAACGACGACCCCATGATTCGCCAGCGCCTCGCCGAGCTCTGGACACGAAACGAGGCCGGCAAGACCATCGCCTACAACGTCGCCTGGATGCAGAGCCAGGGACTCGTGCCCAACCGCGAGGCGTCGATTTCCAAGATGATGGGCAGCGAGATTGCCCAGCAGATTCACGAGCTGGGCGTCCAGATGCTCGGCATGTACGGCATACTGGACAAGGGCTCCAAGTGGGCCTACCTGGACGGCAGGCTAGCCTGGCTGTGGATGGACTCCATCTCGCTCACCATTCGCGGCGGCACCTCCGAGATTCAGCGCAACATCATCGCCGGCAGGGGCCTCGGCCTGCCCCGCGGCTAGCACGCCGCCTGTAGTGTCAAGAGTCCCTTCCCCCTTGATGGGGGAAGGCTAGGATGGGGGTGAGGGCCCTTTGCCAAGACTCGCCTCATTAGCTCTGAACAACTGCCCACGAGACTGGCGCATAAACCGGAAAGCTGATGGAATGGCTGTTCGTTGCCCTGGGCGGCTCGCTCGGGGCGCTGTCGAGATTCGGAGTGGACCGCGCCGTAACGGCCGCGCTGGGGCCCGGCGTGCTGGCCACGTTCCTGGTCAACATCGCCGGCTCGTTCGCGCTGGGCGTCTTCGTCGCCGTCGAGCTGGACAGGCCCACCCTGCCGCAGGCCGCGCGCCCATTCCTCGCGGCGGGATTCCTGGCGTCGTTCACCACCTTCTCGACGCTCACCGTCGCCAGCATCCAGCTAATCGGCGACGGCCAGGTCGCCCGAGCCTCGGCGAACCTGTTCGGCAGCATCGCGGTGGGACTCGCTGCTGCTTTCGCCGGCGTGGTCGCCGGCCGCGAGCTTTGGGCGCAGGGAGGTTGACACTGTGGCACTGAGCGACAGGGACATAAAACGCGCCATACGCGCCGGACGCCTGGTCGTGGAACCCTACCGCGAAGAGGCCGTGCAGCCGGTCAGCGTCGACCTCACCCTCGGCAACAAGCTCCGCGTCTTCCGCAGCGAGCGCTACTACCTCATCGACGTCAAACAGGAGATGCCCAACCTCACCGAAGTCGTGGAGATCGACGAGCTCAACCCCTTCATCCTCCACCCCGGCGCGTTCGTGCTGGGCATAACCGGCGAGTGGGTAAGGCTCCCCGCCGACCTGATGGGCCGCCTGGACGGCAAGAGCTCCCTCGGCAGGCTGGGGCTGCTGGTCCACTCCACCGCCGGATTCATCGACCCCGGCTTCCAGGGCGGCATAGTGCTCGAGTTCAGCAACATCTCGCCCCTGCCCATCACCCTCTACGCCGGCATGCCCATCGCCCAAATCTCCTTCTACCAGACCTCCAGCCCCGCCGAGCGTCCCTACGGCCACGGCACCCTCGGCAGCAAGTACCAGCGCCAGGACGCGCCCACACCCAGCCGCTACTACCTCAACTTCGCCTCAGGCGGGCGCAGGCGCTGGGAACCCGTCACCCTGAGACAGTGGCTCAGAGACAGCCGTTTCGACGGCAACGTGAAGGAGCTGGCGGACACGCTCGACCTTCCACTCAAGACCGTGGAGGACTGGGTGTATGGCCGCCGCGTGCCCAACGCCGAGAATCGGCCCAAGCTGTTCACCCTGACCCGCCTGCCCCAGTACGCCCCGCGCGAAGACGCCACCAGGCAGGAAACCCTCGAAGAGCCGGACGAGTCCTAGGCCCATGTCCCACATGCAGCGGGCGCTCGATCTGGCTCGCCGCGCCGTAGGCTCGGTCAGCCCAAACCCCGCCGTCGGCGCCGTCGTCGTAAGGGATGGCGCCGTGATCGCCGAGGGCCACACCCAGCCGCCCGGCGGCCCGCACGCCGAAATCGAGGCCCTGCGCCGCGCGAGAGGCCGCACAACGGGCGCGGTTCTCTACACCACGCTCGAACCGTGCGCCCACCACGGCAGAACTCCCCCCTGCACCCAGGCCATCATCCACGCCGGAATCGCCGAGGTCCGCTCCGCCGTCACCGACCCCAACCCGCGCGTAAACGGCGCCGGATTCGACCAACTCCGCGAGGCCGGCATCGCCGTGAGGGTGGGCGAGTGCGAGGAGCAGGCGCGCGAGATCATCGAGGCCTACGCCAGGCACGTCGTGACCGGCATGCCCTTCGTGACCGCCAAGTTCGCCGCCAGCCTGGACGGCAAGATCGCCACCGCCACCGGCGAATCCAGGTGGATCACCGGCGAGCAGGCCAGGGCCTACGCCCACGAGCTGAGAGCAGCCACCGACGCGATAATGGTCGGCATCGGCACCGCGCTGGCCGACGATCCCCAGCTCACCGCCAGGGACGCCCGCGGCAACCCGCGCCCGCGCCAGCCAACGCGCGTAGTCGTGGACAGCGACGCCAGGCTCCCGCCGTCCGCGCGCATGCTGTCCGAGCCGGGCGATACCGTCGTCGCCGTTGCCGACGCCCCGGCCACACGCTGTCGCGCCCTCGAGCAGGCCGGCGCCCGCATACATCGCGCGCCGTCGTCCGACGGAGCCGTCGATCTCGCCGCCCTGCTCGCGGAGCTCGGCCGCACCGACACCACCAGCATCCTCGTCGAGGGCGGCGGCGAGCTGCACGGATCCCTGTTCGACGCCGGGCTCGTCGACAAGGTCGTAGCCTTCGTCGCCCCCACCATCATCGGCGGCGCGGGAGCACCCTCCCCCGTGGCCGGAGCCGGCGCCCAGCGCATCGCCGACGCCGCTCTCCTCACCCGCGTGCGCACCCTGCCCCTGGGCCGCGACATGGCGATCATAGGCTACTGCGAAGAGTAGGGTCTCCTAAGTCCCTTCCCCCTTGACGGGGGAAGGTTAGGATGGGGGTGAAGGCCCACTGTCCAGACTCGCCGCGCCACCCCTCTACTTCCGCTTGTCCACCAGAAACAAGTACTCGTTCACGTGCACCGACCGGTTCCGAAAACTCCGGCTGCCCCGGAAAGCGTTGTACCGCATCGAAAACGTCTCCACAGCCCCGAACCTCTCCAGCGTAGCCAGCATCATCTCCGCCGGAATGAACCCCTCGTCGTTGAACGACACCAGCACGAACGCCGCGTCCAGCGACTCCACCAGTTGCTCGAACAGCGGCAGCGCCTTCGCCCGCACGTTGTACCCCGACCGCTGCCAGTCCCGCGGTATGCCCGAAACCCGGCTGATGCGCTCGGGCCTCTCGTACCGCAGCAGCAGATTCAGCATGAAGTAGTTGGACCCATAGGGGTGCTGGTTATACGGCGGGTCCAGGTACGCCAGGTCCAGGCCCCGCAACCGAGGCGCGAGCACGTTGGCGTCCTCCTGCGTCACCTCGTACTCGCACTCGAACCTGCTCAGCACCGGCGCGCTCAGCACGATTCGCCCCCTGATCCGGCTCAGCGCGTCCGAGCCGCTCCCACCGAATCTGCCAACCTTCGTATGCCGGTCCTTGTAAAACCCCTTGAACACCCCCGCCGTGTTCGCGTGTACGGACGCCTCGCTGAGCAGCGGTCCCATCAGCATCTCCCGCATTCGAGGAGACAGCTCGTCCATCATGCGCCGGTAATTGTCCAGACGCCTCGCGTTCTCCTTCGTGTAGAAGACCCGGTCCTCCCGCGTAATGCGCGACTCGTCCTCCGGCGCGTACAGTTCCTCGATGAAACCGGGCGGGTAGGGCGCATCCTCCACCCGCTCATTCAGCTCCGCAACCACCCCCGGCAGCGCCTCCAGGTCCACCTCGCTCCCGTTGCTCAGAAAGCAGCGCGACACCGCCGCCGCATACGGCTCGATGTCGTTGCTCACCACCATCTCCGCGTGCGCCTTGAACAGCCGCGACACCACCCCCGACCCGCTGAAAGCGTCCAACACCCTCAGCCTCCTCTTGCCCAACCGCTCCTTCACCCTCTCAACCGCACCCCCTATCTGCCCCAGCAGCGCCCGCTTGTTCCCGATATACGTGACAAGCTGCCGCGTCAGGTACTCCGGGCCCTCACCCCCGGAGCCACGCGCATCAGCTACGGACCCGCGTCCCCCGCCTTCCAAAGACAACGTCTGTTTCATCACGAGCACGTCACAGCCCTCCCGACGCCATGTTAGCATGGGTGACGAACCTATACCGAGCAGTCCGAAACCAGCTCCATTCTTCGAGGTGTTTCACGAAGCAGCGCTCCATGAGATACTTGAAACTGGGAGAGCAGCCATGAGGATGCGACTGATCATAACGATGCTGCTGGCCTGCGCGCTGCTGTCCTGTTCCACATCCACGCAACCAGCCGAGCCGGTCGAGCCGACCACCGCGCCCCCTGCTGTACCCGTGTCCACCGCCAATCCTCCAACCGCAGCACTCCCCCCATCCACAGGCGGTCCTGCGGCTGTGGATCTCGCGGCGGTTCCTTACTTTGGAGAACAATCCATTGAAGAGCGGATAGTGAATGCCGACACCATCGTCAAGGCGCGGCTCAGCACCACGACGAGTGAGATTGTCACGACGCTGACTGAAGAGTGGAGCGACTACTATTACGTCGCCCTGAGGTTCCACCTGACGGTGAGCGAGTACCTGAAAGGCAGCGGCGCAAGCAGCATTACGGCATTCACGATTCAAGGTGGAGACTACGACACCCGAAGGGAGGCCGAGGACGCAGAGCCGGATGTCGCCGCCAACAGGGTTACCACCTGGGACGACCGGGAGGCGATCATCTTCCTCAATAGCGATGACCCTTACGACGTCTTCAGTACGTCGGTTCTGGGGGCCAACGACTACTTCCTAACCATCGGCGACACCATCGGTGACACTTACCGTGACTGGTACAGCCTGCAAGACCGACATACCAAGCTGTGGCTTCCGTCCGCGGGGACGAGCGGGACTGGGGACGACCAGGAGTTTCTGCTCGCCGCGCCCGAGCCAGGCAAGGACACCCCGAAGATAACCATCCGAGAGCTTAAGAGCCGCATCGCTGCGATCAACGCCGAGGTGAACGCAGGGGACGGCTCTGAAGCCTACAGGAATTGCGTTAGCTATAAGTACCAGCATGAGCGCATGGCACAGCACGCCCAAAGCGAGGGCAGGAAGTTCGGTGTCAGGGCTGCGCTCGACACTCACAGCCTGGCGTCCGGGTCGTCCGCGGGCACCGTCATATTCGAGAGCGATGTGTTTGGCATCTACCCGGATACCAAAATGCAGACCTCGCTCGAAGGCGGTGATGCCGCCCTGTTTGAGACCTTCGACGGTCCCACGACTCCCGATGATTGGAACCGCGACGGTGTGCTCACCGATGGGATTGACTCCATACGGTACATCCAATCGCTCAGGCCGGTCCGACCGATTCCGGCAGGGCAGTACAGCTTCACCGTCAAAGACCTGGAACCCTATCTCATACCGTGTAACGCCTTTCTCATCAACGAGTGGACAGTCACCGCCACTGCCCCCAATGGCACGCTGCACGAGGCGTTCTTCGACCCCGTCACGGACGGCAACGCGGTGGCCGCCGACAGCGCGAACGGCGCCCTCAAGCCCGCGTCGTTCGCCGACGCCATCGGCGCGACCTCGACCATCCAGCGCATCGCGTGGGAACCCGGTTCAGGCGCGACGGGCACGGTGAAGGTGACCCTCTCACCCCACAGCGGCATCGCCAACCACATCCTGGACTTCATCGCTCTCGACGGCTCGGTGTCACTGTCCCTCAATGTCGCCGACGCCACCGTCGACGCCGCCAACAACACCCTGACCTGGCCCGTGCCGTCCCAGCCCTGGCACACCGGCGACAAGCTCATGCTCCGCATCCGCGAAGCACCGGACTGCTCAGCAGGCGCGGTGGCAGATACAAGCGCCAATCCGGCCCTCGCGCGAGACTGTGAAATCCTGATCGTCGTCATGGATACGCTCCGTGGGTCGGGTGCCCTGAACTGGGGCGTCTCCACACCCATGGCGAACTGGGATGGAGTCACCATTGGCGGCTCGCCCAGCCGGGTGACCCGGCTGGAGCTTGCCAATGAGGGACTGGATGGGAGCATTCCCGAGTATCTTGGGAAGCTGTTGGGGCTGACCCACTTGGACCTGAAACGAAATTCGCTGACGGGCGCCATACCCGCCGAGCTGGGCCTGCTCTCAAACCTACAGGTTCTCCGGCTGTCGGGAAACAGCTTCACCGGCTGCATCCCTTTGGCGCTGATCAGCGTGTCGACGAACGACCTTACCTCCCTCACCTCCCTCGACCTACACTACTGCGCTGCCCCGGCGCCAAAGGACCTCACTGCGGGCACGTCCACTGAGACGAGCGTTACTCTCAACTGGGAAGCGGTCGCAGGCGCCGTCTCCTACCTCGTCGAGTACAGACCCGCCACATCCACCCACTGGATTGAGTATCGAGTCGATGCCACGAGTCACATCGTTAACGAACTCACCTGTGGCGCCGACTATCTGTTCCGGGTGAGCACCTTCGGCACTGGGACGATCTACGCGCTAGGGTGGGGCGAGCCGTCGGCCATCGTGCCAGCGGCTACAAGCATGTGCCCACGCTGATCTGGAGCGCCCATGAAAGAGCCGCGCCCAATGAACCGCAACACCGACATTGCATTGTTGCTCCTCATCCCGCTGGTAGCAGTCCTGCTGGCCTGCGGCGAAGCTACGCGAACCGATAATCCCGCCACGTCGGTTGCGGAGCCCCCCAATGCGAGTGCCGAAGGACAAACCGAGCAGGGGAAAGGACCCTCTGAACAGGCTGAACACCCGACTCCGCAATTCGGTGAGCCCGCTCCGGCCCCACCCCCGACGGGAGGGCCGCCACCCTCTGTGGCTTTGCCGCTCTCTCCCTACGTTGGGGACTCCTTGATTGAGGAGAAGGTCATCGAAAGCCCAGTAATCGTCAAGGCGACGATGAGTTCGCTTTCCTCGGAGGTCGTTGTCGAAGCCAACGGCAAATACGCTGCGGTGTTGAAGTTCAGCCTCGACGTGAGTGAGTACCTGAAAGGCTCTGGTCCGTCCAGCATCGTGGCGGTGTGGGTCGATGGCAGGTCCTACCATACGAACTCAGAGGCCAATGCTGCGAGAACTGTCATTCTTGCGGAGCGGGACGATCAATGGGATGACAGAGAGGCTATCTTCTTCCTGTTTGACAACGCCGGTGGATTTGGAACCCAGCTTGATGAACAGCTACAACTTGCCGACCATTTCCTTCTAGGGCTTGGGGACAGGTTTTCTCGTGACGACCGGTACAGCCTGCACAGCAATTCGAGCAGGTATTGGCTTCCCGCAGACACAAGCACGAGTTCTACCGGCGACGCCCAGGAGTTTCTACTCGACGTGCCGCCTCCTACTGAAACAATCACACTCGGTGCTCTGAAGAGGCGTATCACCGAGGTTACCGCCGAGTTCAACGGCGGCGACGGGTCGCAGGCATACCGAGACTGCATCGTGGAGAAGTACAGGCACATTCGCAACCAGCAGAACTTCCCAGAGGAAAAGGGAAGACCCTTCACTCTTTGGAATATCAACCAAAGTCTTGCTTCGGGCCAGCCCGCAGGCACCGTACTCGATCGTAGAGAAGCCTACGGAGGTTATCCTGATGCTAAAGTACCACTCTGGCTTGAGGGTAGCGACTCAGCCTTGTTCGACACTGCGGACAGCGACTCGACGGCTTCCGACACGGACGGAGATGGAGAGTACGACACGATCAAGTACGATCAGACGATCATACTCGCGCGTCCGATTCCCGCAGGAGAGTACAGATTCGATCTGAAGGAACCTTGGCGCTATCAAATAATCTGCGAATTCGTCATTAGCAATGAATGGACGGTCACCGCCATCGCCCCCGACGGCGTGCTGCATGAGGCGTTCTTCGACCCCGTCGCCGTCGGCAACGCGGTCGCTGCCGACAGCGCCAACGGCGTGCTCAAACCCGCAATCTTCACCGACACTAACGGCGCGACTTCGACCATCCACCGCATCGCCTGGGAACCCGGTTCAGGTGCGACGGGCACCGTCAAGATGAGGCTCTCGCCCCACACCGGCATCACGGGCCAAGTCGCGGACTTCATCGCCCTCGACGGCTCAGTGACCCTGTCCCTCAACGTCGCCGACGCCACAGTCGACGCCGCCAACAACACCCTGACCTGGCCCGCGCCCTCCCAACCCTGGCAAAGCGGCGACAAGCTAATGCTCCGCATCCGCGAGGCGCGATAATGCGCGCGAAGCGCGAGACAAACCCAGGCATCATGGATAGTAAAGACAGTGAGCCAAAGAACCCGGGAATGTGAACCATGAGAACACTCGCACTCATCCTGTCGACAGCTCTGGCAAACGCACTGGTGGGCTGCGGCCTGTTCAATGACGATAACGAGCCCCCGGTGAGCCACGCTGACATCACGACGGTGGCGCCGGTCACGTCTGCTGGCAGGGGGCGTGCGCCAGTGGTGTCAAAAGCACTTGCCGCTGTAATTGAACGAGCTAGCGTGGAAGGTGACGTACAGGGAGCCCTGCTTGTGGGATATGACGCTCGAACGGACGCCTAACGCGGACCATCAGTCTTACGAGGAGCTGACAAAGTGAAGGGTACTGGTGCAGTGATTGGAACGCTGGCACTTTTCGTAGTGCTTGTACTGCTGGCGGAGTGGGTGAATCCCGAGATATCGTTCATTGGGTTGCTGTGGGATTTGGTGACGGGGTCGCCGTAGTCTCAATTTGATTCAGGAAGCCCGTAAGTTGCGGGATTGCAGTTGAGACATTAGTATGCTATACTATGCTTGTGGCCCTGCGAAGAGGCTTTGCGCGGGTAAGGTCGATCTCCTTCCTCGTATTCCTTCGCAGGGCTAACTCTATTATCTCACTTTTTAGGAACAGAGTCAAGAGTAGGTGATACATGGAGCAAGCACGAAAGACGGGTTACTGCTACTGTGGATGCGGAGACAGGACACGAAGCTACTTTGCGCAAGGACATGACCGGCGGGCTGAAAGTATGCTAATTGAGATGGTCTTTGGCAGCCTGGCCCAGATGATAGAGCACTACGGCTTCGGCCCCAACGAAACGAACCTGTCTGAGATGTTTGACAGATGGAAGGCTTCTAACGGGCCGCCGTTGATCTACAGAGACCCCTAGGTGTGGCATGCTCTGGTCAATCAGTCGAACAAACTGCACAGAGTAAATGATCGCTGGCGTCCCTCTCCGCTTGTCCCCTCTCCATTGACGGGAGAGACGTAGGAGCCTGACCTGAGCTTGCCGAATTGTTGAGGATCTGAACCCCCACCCAAAGCACCCCAATCGCGTAACTCCAACGTCACCACTCGCCCAACTCCAGCCCATTCGCGCCCACGTACCCCGAAAATAGCGTCACTTTCCCGCGCCACCCGTTCCCATCCGTGCCCCATCCATTCTCACCCACGTCCCGCCAGTTCCCATTCGTGCGCAATTTCTCCCCACAAATTCAGCCTGCCCCGACAATTTCGCCAACCCTCTTGATTCTACAGCACGCACGTGCTATTTTCTACTCAGCAGTCGCCGCGGTGACTCTCCAGAGGTCGTGATTGCCAAAGTCCCTTCCCCCTTGATGGGGGAAGGTTAGGATGGGGGTGACAGCGAGGACGGTACCTCTCGTCCCCTCTCCCTTGATGGGAGAGGGTTGGGGTGAGGGTGAGGGTGAAGACCACTGTCGCGTTCTGCCACATTTGGCGCAATGCGCGTGACGAACCTTAACAACTTGGCTAACAGAAAGTGACAAGAACATCGGACCGCCCAGCTACGGAATGTGCGGAATGTAGCAGAATTGAGCAGATTTTTTGGAGTGCCGCACCCAAAGGCCCCGCCCCTCTGCTAAAATACGCCGCACACGGGCGGCTAGGGAGCGTGAAAATGTTCACCGGAATCGTGGAAGAAGTCGGCGCCGTGGCTCGCGTAGAGCCGACCGGCCTGACCGTCGCCGGACCGAAGGTCACCACCGACCTCAAGGTCAGCGACAGCATCTGCGTCAACGGCGCCTGCCTCACCGTCACCGAGCTCGACGGCGACACCTTCAGCGTGGACGTCGTGCCCGAGACGCTGCGCCGCACCAACCTCGGCGCGCTCAGTGAGGGCGCCCCCGTCAACCTGGAGCGCCCGCTCGCCCTGAGCGACCGGCTCGGAGGCCACGTCGTCCAGGGCCACGTGGACGGCCTGGCCACCATCGACTCCATCACCGACGACGGCCAGGCACTCATGGTAAGCTTCCGTGCGCCGACCTCGATCATGCGCTACATCGTCGAGAAAGGCTTCGTGGCAGTGGACGGAACGAGCCTCACAATTGTAAACTGTGCACTCGACAGGTTCTCGGTAACCATAATCCCCTACACTAGGGACAACACCGTCTTCCACAGCCGAAGGGTGGGGGATACCGTCAACATAGAAACCGACATCCTGGCAAAATACGTCGAGCGCCTGTCCTCCGTGCCGCGAGCGCCGGCGGACATTCTGGACGAGCTATAGGGGGAAGCAGTAACGATGCCTCTTTCGTCCGTACAAGCAGCGATCGCAGATTTCAAGGCGGGCCGAATCGTCATAATCGTGGACGACGAGGACCGCGAGAACGAGGGCGATTTCGCCATGGCCGCGGAGTCGGTCTCGCCCGAGGCCATCAACTTCATGGCGGCGCAGGGCAGGGGACTGATCTGCGTGCCCATGATGGGCAGCCGCCTCGAAGAGCTCAGGCTCCCCATGATGGTGCAGGACAACACCGCCCGCCTCGGCACCGCCTTCACCGTGTCCGTGGACGTGCTCAAGGGCGCCACCACCGGCATATCCGCCTTCGACCGCTCCGCCACCATCAAGGCACTGATCCACCCGGACACCCAGCCCGAGGACCTCGGCCGACCCGGCCACATCTTCCCGCTCCGCTACATGGAGGGCGGCGTGCTGGTGCGCGCCGGCCAGACCGAGGCGTCCGTGGACCTCGCCCGGCTCGCGGGCATGTACCCCGCCGCCGTTATCTGCGAGGTGATGGCCGACGACGGCGAGATGGCGCGTATGCCCCAGCTCGACCTCGTCGCCGAACGCTACGACATCAAGATAGTGTCCGTCGCCGACATAATCGCCTACCGCCGCGAGCACGAGAAGCTGGTCGAGCGCGTCGCCGAGGCCCGCCTACCCACCAACTACGGCGAGTTCACCGCCGTCTCCTACCGCAGCATCGTGGACAGGGACGAGCACGTGGCGCTTGTGAAGGGCGATGTCGTTCCCAACGAGCCCACGCTGGTGCGCGTCCACAGCGAGTGCCTCACCGGCGACGTGTTCGACAGCGTGCGCTGCGACTGCGGCGACCAGATGGCCCAGGCCCTCCACGACATCGAGGCCGAGGGCAAGGGCATCTTCCTCTACATGCGCCAGGAGGGACGCGGCATCGGCATCCACAACAAGCTCAAGGCATACGCCCTCCAGGACACCGGCCTCGACACCGTGGAGGCCAACCTCCAGCTTGGCTTTGCGCCCGATCTTCGCCACTACGGCGTCGGCGCCCAGATCCTCGTGGACCTCGGCGTCCGAAAGATGCGCCTCCTCACCAACAACCCCAAGAAGGTCGTCGGCCTCGACAGCTTCGGCCTGGACATCGTAGAGCGCGTGCCCATCATCACCCGCTCCACCGAGCACAACCGCCGCTACCTCGCCACCAAGCAGTCCCGGCTGGGCCACATGCTCAACATCGACGGCGCCGGCGTCGCCGCGGGTGACCAGGAATGAGCCGCGAGCTCCAGGGCGGCCTGCGCGGCGAGGGACTGCGCGTCGCCATCGTCGTCGCCCGCTTCAACGACTTCATCACCTCCAGGCTGCTGGAGGGCGCGCGCGCCGCGCTGGAGAGCCACGGCGTGTCGGACGACGACATGACCGTAGCGAGCGTCCCCGGCTCGTTCGAGCTGCCGCTCACAGCCAAGAAGCTGGCCGAGTCCGGCAAGTACGACGCCGTCATATGCCTCGGCGCCGTCATCCGCGGCGAGACCGACCACTACGAGCACGTCGCCGGCGAGGCCGCCAAGGGCATATCCGCCGCCTCGCTCTCCTCCGGCAGGCCCGTCATATTCGGCGTGCTCACCACCGACACCCTGGAGCAGGCCATCAACCGCGCCGGCGGCAAGCAGGGCAACAACGGCTACTCCGCCGGCCTCGCCGCCATCGAAATGGCCAACCTGCTCGCCGCCATGGAAGCCGACTCCTAGTCACCTTGCCCTACGTGGTCTCCCAACTCGTTGACGACGCGATCCGCGGCAACCGCCGCGCGCTCGCCCGCCTGTTCACCCTCCTCGAACGCGACGACGACACCCTCGCCGCCATCGTGCGCGCAACACACGCCCACGCCGGAAACGCCTACACCGTCGGCATCACCGGTCCCCCCGGCGCCGGCAAGAGCACCCTGGTCGACGGCCTCGTACGCGCCTCCCGCGACGAGGGCCTCAGCGTGGGCGTCCTGGCCGTCGACCCCACCAGCCCGTTCAGCGGCGGCGCGGTGCTCGGCGACCGCATACGGATGCAGCAGCACTTCCTCGACCGCGGCGTCTTCATCCGCAGCCTGGCCACCAAGGGCGCGCACGGCGGCCTGTCCCGCGTCGCCTGGGCCGCACAGCGTCTGCTGGACGCCTGCGGACGGGACATCGTGTATGTCGAGACCGTCGGCGTAGGCCAGACCGAGCTAGAGGTGATGCGCGTCGCCGACACGGTCGTAGTCGCGCTGGTACCCGAGGCCGGAGACGCCGTCCAGGCCATGAAGGCCGGCCTGATGGAGATAGCCGACGTGTTCGTCGTCAACAAGGCCGACCGCTCCGGCGCCGACCGGATGGTCTCCGCCCTCCGCTCCATGATCGAAATCGGCGAGCATCGCCCCGACTGGACACCGCCCGTGATAGCGTCCCAGGCCCACCGTCGCCTCGGCATCCCCGAGCTGCACGACGCCATCGCCCGCCACCGCGAGAGTCTCCAGTCCGGCTGCGGCCTCCACAGACGCCGCGGCCAGCGGCTGCGCCAGGAGTTCACCCGCACCCTCACCGAGCGCATCCAGTCCCGGCTGGCAGACGCCGCAGCCCCCGGCGGCCCCCTCGCCGACCTCGCCTCCCGCGTCGAGCGCGCCGAAATCGACCCATACTCAGCCGCCGCCCAAGCCATGTCCGAAGGGATCAGGCTGAGGGAAACCAACCAGTAAGGGTGGGCGCGATTTACAGTCTCTTCCCCCGCAACAGCGCCGGCAGCCGCTTCAGACTCGCCACGTCCCGCGCCGACGCGAAGTCGTCCACGTGCGGCGTTGCCGCCCGCAGCCCGCGCGCCAGCGGCTCGTAGTCGCGCGTGCCCAGCAGCGGATTCAGCCACACCACGCGCCGCACCTGCCGCCGCATCCGGCGCAACTCCCGCGCCAGACCCTCCGGGTCGCCCGTCTCCCAGCCGTCGCTCAGCAGCATCACCGTCGTGAACCGGTCCAGAAGCCACTCGTACTCGGAGTTCACCCGCGCCAGGCTCTCACCGATGCGCGTACCCCCCGACCAGTGCGGCACCGACTCGCCCATCCGACGCAGCGCCTCCCGCAGCGATGGCGCCCGCATCTGCCGCGTCACGCGCGTCGGCCTCGTGCTGAACACGATCGTCTCTATGCGCTTGGTCTGCTTGTAAACGGCGTAGAGCAGTTGGAGCAACAGCCACGCATGGCTCTGCATCGAGCCGCTCACGTCCAGCAGCGCGAGAAGCCGCGGCGTGCGCGGCACTCGGCGCATCCGCGGCAGCCGGATGATGTCGCCCCCGGTCGCCAGATTCGCCCTGAACGCCCCCCGCAGGTCAGGCGTACCCCTGCGCCTGTGCCGCCTGCGCCTGCGCCCCGGCCTCGACGCCAGCGCGCGCACCATGCGCGCCGCAATCGCCGCCAGCTCCGCCGACTCTCCCTCGCCCAGCGCGACGAGCTCCTGGCCCGCCATCCACTCTCTGGCGCTCGCTCCGGTGCGCAACATTTGGATCAGGGTGTCCTTGGAACCGGGATCCTCATCCAACAGCGCGAAGGAGCGCGGACGCGGCCTCAGCCGGCGCGCTCCTTCGGCGGGCGACGACAGACCCCGTGGTACGGAACTCTCCGGCAGCGGCTCGAAGTCCCAGAAGCGCTCGAACAGCGCATCGAACACCGGCCCGTCGCCACGGCGCGACATCAGCGCCGCACGCAGCGTCCAGTACACCCGCGTCCGGTCCAGGGCGTCCACCCCACCCAGCGCGCGCACCGCGTCCGCGGCCTCGCTCGGCCCCACCAACAGCCCATGCCCGCGCAGCGCCCGGCAGAACCGCGTCAGGTGCGCCGAAAAGTCATACGAAGTGGTCATCACTGTCCCAAAAGTCCCTTCCCCTTTGACGGGGGAAGGCTGGGATGGAGGTGTCGCCACCCCTACGTCAGCGAGCCGGACGGCAGGCCCGCGTCCCGGCGCGCCCAGCTACCCGATTCCACCGCCGTCAGGAAGTCCAGCACCAGCCGGTTGAACAAGTCCGGCTCCTCCAGGTTGATGGCGTGGCCGGACTGCGGGATCATCGCCAGCCCGGAACCGGGAATGCACCGCTTCATGAAGATGGCCGGCTCGACGCACGGGTCGTCCTCGTCGCCCACCAGTATCAGCGTGGGCACGTCGAGCGCTCGCAGCCTGTCTTCCAGCGCGTAGATGGGCGGCCGCCTGCCCTGTACACCGCGGAACGTGAACGCCGACCCGGTGGCCGAGTGCTCGGCGAACTGGTCCGCGAACTCCCGCCAGCCCTTGGGGTCCTTGCGCAGAAGCTGCACGCGCGCTGGCCCCCGCGTGTAGTCCTCCATCGCCGCCATGCCGCCGGACTCCATGCGACCCGCGAAGCCGGCCACGTTCTCGGCGAACGATTCTGGACTGTCCGAGCCGGTGCCGGTGCCCGCGACGACGAGCGACCGCGCCATGTCCGGATGTGCCAGCCCGAAGTTGAGCGCAACGTTGCCGCCCATCGACAGCCCGCCGACGTGGGCGCGCTCGATGCCCAAGTGCTCGAGCAGCCCGCGAAGATCTTCCACCGCCTGCTCCTGGCTATAGGCATCCAGCTCACTCGGCACATCCGAAGGCGGATAGCCCCGAGCGCAGTAAGTGATCACCCGGTATCGACGCGAAAAGAACCGCACCTGCGGCTCCCACGACCGGTAGTCCCCCGCGAACTCGTGGCTCCACACCAGTGGAAACCCGTCCCCCGTCGATTCGTAGTAAAGGCTAACGCCATTCACTTCAGCATAAGGCATAGTGCGCTCCTTGGCGGCCACCGGCCACTAAAAATACCCCGCGCCTCCGTTGACGTGGATCGTCTGCCCCGTGATGAACCCGCCCTCCTCCGACGCGAGGAACAGGCACGTCGCGGCGATCTCCTCCGGCTTGCCCAGCCGCTGCACGGGGATGCGGCTCGCCCCGGCACTCGGGTTGGCCCCTCCGGGATACCAAGACAGGTTCCGCGTCGTGTCTATCGCGCCCGGCGACACCACATTCACCGTGATGCCCTGTCCCGCGAACTCGGACGCCAGACCGCGCGCCAGTCCCGAAAGCCCCATCTTCGGCGCCGAAACGTGGGCGCGCGTTGCGGATCCCGCGAACGCGCCGTCGCCGCTGATGAAGATTATGCGCCCGCCGCCGTTCTCCAGCATCGACGGCAGCACCGCCTGCGCACAGAAGAACGCCCCCTCCAGCACCACGCCCACCACGCGCCGCCAGTCCTCGTAAGTGACCTCCAGGAAAGGCTTATGCGGACGAATGGCCGCGTTGCTCACCAGCACGTCGATCCGGCCGAACTCGTCCAGCGCGCGCGCCGCCATCGCGTCCACCTGCGCCCGGTCTGCCACGTCCGCCAGCACGCTGATCGCGCCCACGCCCAGCGCGCGAGCCTCTTCGGCCACGGCGTCCGCCTCCGCCTGGTTCGTCCGGGCGTTCACCACCACGTTCGCGCCCTCCGCCGCCATCGCCAGTATCGTAGCCCGCCCGATGTTGCGCCCCGAGCCCGTCACCAGCACTGTCTTGCCTTCGAGTTTCATCCCTTATCCCCTTCAAGTCGTTGGTTTAGCCCACGCTGATGTAGGGGTGGTTCGGGAACCGCCCGGTCGGGCCCACTCCCCCGTAACCCTACTCCGCCGGCGGCGTCAGGAACGTCGCCGTCACCTGGCTCGACTCGAGGCGACGGCGCTCGTCGTCCGGTATGCCCAGCACCTCGCCGAGCAGGTACTCGTTGTGCTCGCCGAGAATCGGCGCGGCCTTTCGCACGCCCTGGGGAGTGCGCGAGAACTGCCACGGCGAGTTGATGTAAGGGTGGCTCACGCCGTCCGGGTGGGTGATACGCGGCAGCGTGCCGCGCGCCTCCGCGTGGGGGTTCGTCATCGCTTCCTTGTTGTCCAGCACCGCGCCGCTCCGCACGCCAGCGCGCTGCAGCGCCTCCATGGCATCGACATTCGAGCGCCCCCGCGTCCACTCACCGATGATCTCGTCCAGCGCGTCGTGGTTCGTGCGACGCTCCAGCACGCTCGCGAACCGCGGATCGTTCGCCAACTCCGGCCTGCCCATGGCCCCGCACAGCGCAGTCCACTCCTCGTCGCACGTCACCGTCAGCGCGACCCACCGGTCCTCGCCCTCGGACGGATAGCAGCCCTGCGGCGCCCACGCCGGGTGTCGATTGCCTAGGCGCCTAGCGACGGTGCCATTGTACGAGTACTCCATGAGCCAGTCGCCCACCAGCGAAATCATGGACTCCCAGTGCGAGAGCTCCACGTACTGGCCCTCGCCAGTGCGTGCGCGGTGCAGCAGCGCGGCCATGATCGCGCCCGCCGCGTGGACGCCGTTCAGCGGGTCCGGCGTGACCGTACCGGTACGCAACGGCGGGCCTCCCTCGTATCCCGTCATCGACGTAACGCCGCTCAGGTGCTCCTGCGCCCAGCCGAAGCCTATGTAGCTCTTGTCCGGCCCATCCGAGCCGAACGCCGGCATGGACAGCACGATGATCGCCGGGTTGACCTTGCGCAGATCGTCGTAGCCAAGACCCAGCCGGTCCATCACGCCCTGGCTGAAGTTGTCCAACACCACGTCGCTTACGGCGGCGAGCGCCCGGAAGATCGCGACGCCCTCCTCGCTGCGCAGGTTGACCGACAGCCCCATCTTGTTGCGGTGCAACACGTCGAACCCGGTGCGGTTGGTCTCGCGCTGGGTAGACTCCGGGATCGGACGACTGTACCTCGCGCCCGCCCCCACGGCGGCCATTCCCGCAATGACAGCGGCCGACGCGGCGCGCATGCGGCCATCGGGCCGTGTAACCGACTCGACCTTGATCACCTCCGCGCCCGCGTCCGCCAGCCAGCGAGCGGCCTTGGGCCCGGCGCGAATCTGCGTAACGTCCAGCACTCGCAATCCCTCAAGCGGCATTCGCGGCATTTTTCAGCTCCCGATGGTCCGGAACTTTTCGACCAGTGTGAGGTCCGGTCCTACCTGATACGACCTGTACGGTTACTCCACAACACCATTTGAGCTACACAACACCCAACTGCCGTAGCCGCACCAGCTCCGCGCGCTCCAGCCCCAGCAGGTCACAGAACACCTCCGTGTTGTGCTCGCCCAACAGCGGCGCGCGGCTGAGCGTCTCGCCGCTTGCCGTCAGGCGATAGGGCGGTCCCGGATACCTGGCGCTTCCCGCCGCGGGGTGGTCGATCTCCTGGAAGAACTGGCGATGCTCCAACTGCGGAGAGGTGAGCATGTCGTGCGGCGTGGCGACGTAACCGATGGCGTTGCGCCGCCTCTGCGAGGCGTTGTAGATGTCCAGCTTGCTATTCTCCCGCACCCACGGGGCGACTATGGCCTCCAGCTCGGCGCGGTGTTCGGAGCGCGAGCCCGGGTCGGCGTACTTAGGATCGCGCAACTCCTCGAGCCCTGTCATGTCCACGAACGCGTCCCACCCCCCGGGAACCTGCCCCAGCGCGATGTAGCCGTCCGCCGTCTCATACAGCCCTCCGCGCCCTCGCAGCACCGCCTCCGGCGCGGCGTTGCCCAACCGTGTGGGCACGTCGCCGAACAGGCTGTTGATACCCCAACTATCCAGCAAATCGACGCTGGCCTCGGTGATCGAGTTGTCGACGTGCTGGCCCTCGCCGGTCAGCGCGGCGTGGTAAAGCGCGATGAGCGTGGACGCGAAAGCGGCCTGACCTCCGACGTACTGCGCCAGGTTCCCGCCCATCTTGATCGGCTCGCGGTCCGGCTCGCCCGTGATGCTCACGTGGCCGCTTACAGCCTGGTCTACGATCTCCTCGCCCTTGTACTCGCTGTAAGGGCCGTTCTGCCCAAAGTGGGTTATCGAGCTGACCACCAAGCGTGGGTTGGCCTCCAGCAGAGCGTCGTGACCAAGCCCAAGCGAGGCCATGTAGCCGGGGACGAAGTCCTCGACCAAGATGTCGGCGCGCTTGGCGAGCTCCAGCAGCAGCCCACGGGCGCTGTGCTGCTCCACGTCCAGAGTCACGCTCTTCTTGCCTGTGTTCAGGAACAGGAACGGGACGCTCTTTTCGGGATTGGCGTCGTCGTCCACGAACGGACCCATGCCGCGCATGGTGTCGCCCGTGCCCGGCGGCTCGATCTTGACGACCTCGGCGCCCTGCAGCGCCATCAGCTTGGTGCAGTACGGCCCGGCTACGCGCTGCGTGAGGTCTACGACCAGGTAGCCTTCCAGGGCGTGGGTCATGGCTCACCTCGATTCGGGCGTTTCCGTCCATCTTGAGTGAGAGGAGACGTCAAGGGCTGCTTCCCCCTTGGCGGGAAAAGGTCGGAGCCATCCCCGCACTTGGCAAGAGGATGGGGATGAGTCCAATCTCCTTCCCTTAGCGAGATGGCGCGGCTAGCGCTACGACCCAGGCGTGACTCGCTTCAGCGCCTCGAGCAAGTCGCGTGCGTCGTCCATGTAGCAACGCACGTCGACTGGCTCAAGGTCGCCTTCGTAGAAATTGGCATGCAGTCGTTCAGCATGAGTGAACCTGTCTCGGTTCGCTCTCTCGGCGCTGGTCAATCTGATCAGCCTGATGGCGTTGCGGCGGATGTGGTAGTGCGAGTAGTGATCCCAGCCGTGCTGTGACGACACCGCCTTGACATACCGCGACACGGCACCCCACGCCTTCTCTGAGGCTTGGACCAAGTCGCCAGCCTCAAACTCGGCCTCGGCTTGCTCTAGAAACTTTGCACTTGTTTCAGTGTGCCGGTCAGCGGTAGTCATTTGGCGCGTGCGTCGTTCCCGCTTTGGCGGGAATCCGCTGGCTAGCGGCCCTTGAAGTTGGGCTTGCGCTTCTCCGCGAATGCCGCCAGTCCCTCGCGCTGGTCCTCGCTGCCCGCCATGCCCGAGTTCACCTTCGAGGCGTTCTTCATGCGCTCCTCGAAGTTGGGGAAGGAGCGGCCGGTGATGGCGGCTTCCTTGATCGCGCGGACGGCCAGCGGCGCGCAGTTCTCGACGATGCCTCGCACCATCTCCTCGGCGCGGTCCAGCACCTGCTCGTGGGGGACCACTTCCTGCACCAGGCCGATGCGATGCGCCTCGGCGGCGTCGCAGAACTCGCCGGTGAACAGGAACTTGAACGCCGACCCCAGCGGCACGTAGTGCGCCAGGATGGTCGGGCCGCTCATGGAGGCGATGCCGCGCTTAACCTGCGGCCACCCGAACTGCGCCCTGTCGGACGCGATGCGGATGTCGCTCAGCAGCGCGATGCCGCCGCCCTGCGCCAGCGCGTAGCCGTTGATGGCGGCGATGATGGGCTTGTAGACCTGGCTGATGAACAGGTACAGGTTGTCGGTGTTGCCGCGCGGCCTGCTCGACGACGACTCCTCGCGCTCGGCTCGGCCCATGACCAGGTCGTGGCCCGTGGAGAAGGCCCTGCCGGAGCCGGTTACCACGGCGGCCCAGATGTCGGGGTTGGTCTTCACCTCGTTGAAGGTGTCGAACAGGTCGCCGATCATCTCGTTGTTGATCGCATTCAGCTTCTCAGGGCGATTCAGCGTTAGGTACGCTACCCTATCGCGCACCTCGAAAAGTACGGTGTTTGCCAAGACGTTCCTCCCTTCTGGACGTTGCCATTTCACGGTGTACTGAGCGACTCAGCCGCGCAAAGCGGCCCGCACCCGGTTTGCGGCTATGATACTCCGCGCCCAAAAGCGCGTCAAACTTGCTGCCTCAGCGGACTGGGCCTTTGGGCGTAGCTCTCCGAAAAAAATCTGCTCAATTCTGCTACATTCTGCCCAATTCGTAGCTGAGCGGCCCGTCCTGTTTGTGCTCAATCGCGGTACACCGGCGTTAGATTTGGCGCAGGCGTGGCGCAGAATGTAGCAGGAGCGCGAGGGTGGTCGTTGGCCGTCACCCCCATCCTGACCCGTTCGGCGGGCTCAGGGCAGGCTCTTCCCCCTGTGGGGGGAGGGACTTATCGGATACGCTCTGAGTAGAATGTAGCACGTGCGTGCTATAGAATCAAGAAGGTTGGCGAAATTGTCGGAGCAGGCCGAATTTGTGGGGAGAAATGGCGCACGAATGAGAACTGGTGGGACGTGGGTGAGAATGGGTGGGGCACGGATGGGAACGGGTGGCGCGGGAAAGTGACGGTTTTTTCGGGGTATGTGGGCGCGAATGGGTTGGAGTTGGGCGAGGGGTGGCGTTGGAGTTGGGCGGTCGGGAAGGTCTGGGACAGGGGTTTGCGGCAATTACGGCTATTGGGCGAGGGTTCACGTGCCTCAGTCTGCTGCGTAAGCCTCGATGAGCGCCGCCATGCGCCGCACGTAGCTATGAACCGCGGGGCGGTCTAACTCTATCTGGTAGTCCTCCAAGTTGCCGTAGCGAGAGTGATAATGAAACATCTCGGCGGCGGAGAATCCAGCAAGCAGGAACGGGTCATCATACTCATCTGCAAGTCGCACAGTGGCGTTCTTGTTGTCACGGTGGGAGTTGTACCCCCAGCCGCGCTGCTTGGAGGCGGCGATCACGATCTGGCACGCCGCGCCGTACAGCTTCTCGGCGCCCTGTCGCGTGTCGCCCGCCGCGAACTCCGCGTCAGACTGATCGAGAAACTTCAGCGCCTGCGCGGCGTATTCTTCTACGGTGGTTTCCCTTTGTGTAGTCAAGAGAGTCGCTTCTGAAACCGTGTCCTACGGAAAACGCAGCTTGAATTGCGCTGGGTCCTGGAGAGACTTTTTAACGACAGCCCTGGCATTGTCCACATGATTTGCGGCACTGTAATTGGCCTCCATGTAAAGCGATTTTACCTGTTTGGGCTGTTTCATTGCAGTGCCAGTTGAGTGGACTGGCCTGGCTGAGAGAATGTACCTGCGCGCGCGCCCCAGACTGATGGGACAGTCACTTGCAGTGAGTTTTTCGTTGTCGATAAGCCATCCCGCGACCAAAGCCGTTATTTCCCACCAATACCTCACTGGAAGAGAGGAGCCGTCGGGGAACGCAATTTCGACGGGCTGGACGTTGTGACCACTCTCGTCAAGCTTCAAACTAGACCTGTCTAGGGGCTTCCACTGAGGTGAGGACGCAGTAGCAGAGGTGTTTGGAGTGGTAAGGCTTGGCTCTGGTACCGTAACGGGCAATGACCCAGGGCTTTCCGTTGGTGGATCCGGTGTAATGCCATCCTGACTGAGAATCGGCTCATTGCCAGCACGAACACTGCCGTCCAGCACGCTAGGTCTCCACAGGGCCAGCGCCTCAAGGCAAACGGTTCCTGGAACGTCTTGTACTACGTCGAACGCAACCACCTTCTTCTGCGCAATCGGTACAGGCCGGTGAGTCTCATACACTTCCCATCGTTGGCCATCCGTAACGGCGAAGTACGGGGTTCCCTGGTCTATGCAGTACGTTATCCCTTGAGTCACCGCGCCTTGCAGATCCTCGCCCAGCTTCTTAGCTTCGACCATCACCGCAGACCGGTTACTCCTCAGCAGCGCGTAGTCGGCTCGTCCGCCACTCGCAGAGTACTCCGGGGTCACCACCGATGGATCGGACGTATCCCAACCCAGCTCGCGCAACAGCGGATCAATGAGGGCGTAGCGCGTCTGCATCTCGTTCGAGCGTAGTTGTGGGCCGTGCGTCTCGATGCGCCGCTTGAGTTCGTTGACCAGTTCGAGCAGACCCTCGAGTATCATGCCGTCGCCTCCCGGTCATGTTGGGGGGACTATAGCGGATGGGGTTGGCGGGCGCAACAAACCGAACTATCTCATACCCAGCTGGGCGGCCGCTCCAGCACGAAACCGTCGGCCTTCGTAATTCGCGGCGGCAACTGGTTGTCGCGAAGCACGTCCCGGCCAATGGACTTGAAAGCGGTGGCCTCTTTTCGCAACGCCTTCGAACTTCTCTGGGGCGGAAACGCGAGAAGCACTTGCTTTGTAGCATAACGTTGTCTGAGCGCCCGTAGCGGCCCTGCCAAGTCTCCGTCTCCCGACACCAAGATGGCTACATCGAAAGCGTCGTCATGGGCGTCTCGGAGCAATTCCACTGCGATGTTTACGTCAGTCATCTTTTCCTCATAGGTCCGCGAGATGCGCCCGCAAAACCGGCACCTCAGGCTCTTGACCTGAAAGTAACCGTAGTGGATGTACAGGTCTGGCAGGGTGGCCAACGCCTCCAAGTACGTGTCCTGGCGGGATTGCTTGCCGAGGTCTGTGGGGTCGGGTTCAATTCTTGCGGTAAAGTAGCGGACGGCTTCCAGTCGTTGTCCAGGCCGAAGCAGGTTTTCGGCAAGGCGGCGAAGATCGAGCCAATAGTACCGGCTCCAGCCCTTGGCTCGGAGACCGTAAAACAGATTGAATCCGTCAACGTACATTCTCACGCGCCGCATTTGAAACCTCAATCAGGGTTTGACAATATGACGGGCTTTGCTAGAATAGATGCACCCCCCCAGAGATAGCATCTCTGGCCCGACGTCCTCCGCCTGCCGGGGGGCGTCTATTTTTGGCCCGCGCTGCCTGCGGCCGTACCCGCCCTCGAGCAGGCAAGGCCGCAGATGGCGCGGGCAACCACAAGGGTTGCTCTTACCCCACCGTCAGGACCAGCTTGCCGAAGAAGTTCAGGCCCTCCATGTCGCGGTGTGCCTGTGCCGCCTCCTCCAGCGGGTACTCCTGGTGGATGACGCTGCGGATGACGCCGCGCGACGCCCTGTCCAGGATGAGCCGCAGGTCCTCTTTGCGTCCCATGAAGACGCCGAAGACCGTGTGGTAGTTCAGGAACATCGCGCCCATCTGAAGCTCGGCCCGGTAGCCCGTGGTCACGCCGCAGATACCGTAGCGGCCGCCCCTCGCGAGCGACGCCGTCGCCGCCGGCCAGAAGTCCGCGCCCACGTGGTCCAGCACCACGTCCACGCCGCGCCCGCCGGTGATCTCCTTCACCCGCTCGGCTATGTCCTCGCTGGTGTAGTTGATCACCTCGTCCGCTCCCAGATCCCTTGCCATGCGCGCCTTCTCGTCCGTGCTGGTGGTGGTGATGACGTTGGCCCCGATGACGTTCTTGGCCACCTGTATGCCCGCTGTGCCCACGCCGCTGGACGCTGACAGGATGAGCGCCGTCTCCCACGGCTTGAGCGCCGCGCGCCGCATGAGTATCGTCCAGCACGGCAAGAACACCGTGGGCAGCGCCGCCGCCTGCGCGTAGCTCACCGACTCGGGCAACGCCAACGCGTTCGCCGCGGGCGCGCACACGTACTCGGCGTATCCGCCGCCGTTGCGCGAGCCGAGCATGTACGAGCGGGGACAGAACTCGTCCTCACCCGAAAGGCAGTACTGGCACTGTGCGCACGTCACGCGCGGATTGAGCAGCACCCGGTCGCCGACGCTCACGTTAGTGACCTCGCTGCCCACCTCCGCCACGTCGCCCGCGATGTCGCCGCCCAGCACGTGCGGACCCCGGAAGCGGATGCGCGTGCCGCGAACGCCCGCGCGGGTGAACACGTCCAGGCGATTGAGCGCGCACGCCCTCACCCGTACCTTCACGTCGTTGGGGCCTGGCGTCGGCTCCGGCAGATCACCGTAGGTCAGCACCTCGGGCCCGCCATGCTCGGTCAAGTAGACTGCTTTCATCGTTTCTCCCGGTCTCAGATTCAGGGATGCTAGATTAGAGGCCGCACGGTCCCGGCGAACCGGTCCATCCGCGCCAGCGACTCGTCCACGCTGTCCGCCTGCAGGCCGACCATCAGGTGGCGCACGCCCAACTCCTCGAACGCCCGCACGTCGCCCGCTATCTGCTCCGGCGTGCCCGTGAACACGAGCCGCGAGCCGTCCGGCCCGGTCTGCGCCTCCCGGTCGTTGTACCAGCCGGCGCTGTAGGCGAAGTCGATCTCGTCCGGCTCGCGGCCCGCGTCGCGCGCGTAGTTGCGCACTCGCGACATGTAGCCGGTGAGTTGCTCGATGGTCGCCACCCGGAACTGCGGGTTGCTGCCGATAGGATACCAGGCGTCGCCCAGCGTCCCGGCCCTCCGCAGCGCGGGCGGACTCTCCCCACCGATCCAGATTGGCGGGTGCGGCTTCTGCACCGGCTTGGGCTGGAACGATACGTCCGAGAACGCGGCGTAGTCGCCCTCATACGACGGGTCGTCGCTGGTCCACAGCTCCTTGAACACGCGGATGTACTCGTTGCCCACCGCGCCCCGCTCGTCGTAGGGCGGCGCGCCGATGGCCTCGAACTCCTCGCGCATCCAGCCCACGCCGCATCCCAGTATCACCCGCCCGCCGGACAGCACGTCCGCGGTGGCTATCATCTTGGCCGCGAGCACAGGACTGCGGTGCGGCAGCACCATCACCGACGTGAGCAGCCGCGCGCTGGAGGTCACGCCCGCCAGGAAGCTGAGCATGGTGAGCTGCTCCAGGCACTCGCCCGTCGGCCCGCCGGCGAACTCGCCCGTCTCGTTGTACGGATAGCGCGACTCGATGCTGCGCGGTATCACCAGGTGATCGCTCACGCTCACTATCTCGAAGCCCATCTCCTCGCCGCCGCCGGCCAGCGCGGCGAGACTGTCGGGGTTGGCCATCGGCCCGCGCGTGGGCACTCCAAATCCAAATTCCACGATTCACCTCTCTGCCGAAAAATCCCTTCCCCCTCGCAGGGGGAAGGTTAGGATGGGGGCGACTCCCGCATAAGCAAGCGCACGTGCGGAAAGGACTACAGGTTGCGGGGAATCCTGTTCACCCCGGCCATCTCGTATATGGCGCTCACGGCCATATATTCGTCGTCTCATTTCAACATCACGCGCCGCATCTGGTCGTAGTCCGACTGCGACAGTACGGGCACTCGCGACGACGGAAAAGCGCGGCGTATGCGCCTGATTGCGGCCGTGAGCCTGGATACGAGCGTCTTGATCATGTGCGCGAAAAGTCCTTATGGATTCGTAGGGGTATTCGAACTCGATTGTATTGTTTGAGACTCCGACGCGTCAACGTACGGACCCTGTGCGATCTCACTCTACGACTATCTCGCCGGTCATCCCGAGAGCCTCGTGTGGAATGCACGTCAGCTTGAAAGTGCCCGCCGTGTCGAACGTGTACGTGTACTCGACTGTCTCCCCCACGTCCATGGACACGTCGATGCCCAACGCTTCCACCGTGAAAGTGTGAAACTCGGTCTCCCCGCTCAGCGAGAATGTCACTTCTTGACCAACCTCGAAACGAAGCTGTGAGGGGTCGAACCTGTACTCGCCGCTCCCTCCCTGGTCTCTGTTGATGACTCTCACCACGCCACTTGTCAACGGGCGCGCGGGAGCTTGGGACGCCTGGCTGTCCGAGACGGAAGGCGCAGTTTCAGCCTCCTCCGTACCGTCGCCGTTCGAGCCACACGCCGCCAAGGCCACAACCACGAGCACCATCAGACCCACCGATAGTATTCTCAATGTCGCCTAAACTCCTTCTGTGTCCGACTCAAGGGAAGGGGAGGCGCCCCGCTCACCGCCGCGGCTCCATCACGAACCTCCGCAGCGCGTCGAAGTACGCCTCGCCGCCCACCACGTGCACGGCCTTGGGCTCCGGCGCGGACTACACATCACGCTGTGGGAGCTGGACAAGCAGTCTTAGAAGCTACTTCAGGGGCAGGGTACATGACCGCGGCACCGATTATCTCCAAGGCGGAACGGACTTGGGCTTTTCGTTCAATTTCCTCCATCTTGGACTGAGTTTCGGCTTCTACGCGCCTGCTCCATCCGAGATAGAGGTTTCTCAAGTTGGACTTGAGGTCTGGACGGGAGAGTTGTCGCGTAAATCGGCTTAGCTTGCGCTCTGCGTGAGAGCGAAGGGCTTGTCGCGCCTTGTCGGTCAGTAGGTTGTTCCGCAACCTGAACGTGTTGGCAACATATTCGAACTGCTCCAGCAGGGAGCGTTCCGCCTCAGTCATCAATTGTTCTATGTCGGAGTCGCTGGTTTGGTGGCTGCCCTTTAGCGCGCGCATCAACTCTTGGCCTTTCTGAATTGTGATAGGGCTGACCGAGCCAGTGGCGCAACCCACAGCTGCACAAAGGAGTTCCGCGCGACTCGTGTAGCCCTCGAGCGAGCCTACGGCCCAGACCAGCATGGTTGATTCGTCCACTGCACCAGATGGAACGACACCGGAGCAATAGGGGATGTCTGAGTATGCATCTCGCGCTATGTGTCGAGCCAGCAACACCAACGGATGTCGAGGGTGTATGAATTCCGTGTCCATCCCTGAGAACGAGACCTTGATCCTCTTCTGGTCGTCCAAGCGTCTGCGGAAGCGGACTATTTCGGTTCGAGCGTAGTAGGTGGACGGATAGGAGCGTAGCAGCCCCTGAAGCGCGTCCTGCAATTCCCTGGTTCCGTTGACGTCAAAGCCACTGGTGGCTGTCCTCCTTACGCTGCTCGGAAGGTTGCTTTCAAGAGAGGCATAGACAAACTCCTCTATCTCTTCCTGAGCAAGGAATCTGTTTTCTGCTTCTCTGATGTCTTCCTGGTCTGACTCTATCAACTGGCGGCCTTGTAGTGAGATAACCCCCGATTGAGTAACGGATTCCCGCTGCTGTTCTCGGTTCTCAATCGCCTGGCTTATCTGCTCCAAGCGTTCCTCTTGCTGGCTCGGCGACAAGCCGCTTGTGAACACGTCACGCTCAAACGAGGCGATAGCCTCGCCTAGTACAAGTTCCATGTCGCCTAGGGCCCGCTCGAAGACGTGGAGCCTCTCGTACAGGCGCGTAAGGATGCGCTGCTCGATAGTTCCAACGCTGGCGAGATTGCCAACATAGACTTTGTCGGAGCGCTGCCCCAAGCGGTCGCAACGTCCAATACGTTGCTCTACACGCATCGGGTTCCAGGGGAGGTCGTAGTTTACGAGGACGTGGCAGTGCTCGAAATCCAATCCTTCTCCTGCGACCTCACTCGCGAGAAGAATCTGGAACTCGCCTCGGCGAAACTCCGCCGCGATTCGCTCCCGGCTCTTTTCGCCGCGACGAGAGTCTTCATCCCTGGCAGGTGTCGGGCCATACATCAATTCATGCGTGTAGCCCTTGTCGCCAAGCGCTTTCGCAAGGTAATGGAGCGTTCCCCTGAACGTGGAGAAGATGATTGCCCTGTCCGAGTTCAGGTTGGTGAAGGCATGATCAAGCACCTCCAGCAGCACCCCCAACTTCCTGTCCGGTGAACCGAGCGCCGCTCGCGCGAATGGCTCCAGTGTGTTCACCTCACCGGAAGAAAAGCTCGCCTGATGCTCCTCGTCCTCATCTTCAGTCGCGTACCTGAGAATCTCGGACGCCACCGCGGGCACGCAACTTGCCGTTCGGCGCTCAGGCATCTGCGTGATGAAACCGGGCGGCGCGCCTATGTCCCTTGCGCGCTCCAAGCACACCTGATAGACCTCATCGTAGAAAGCCTTTTCCTCTGGGCTGAACTCTACGATTCGTGTCATGGCTTCGCGTGTGGGTCTATCCTCGTCCACATCAGCGCGGAGCGTTCTAGTCATATATGGGCTCAACACCTGCAAGTCACGAGCGGCGTCCACCACAACTGTTCGCTGACTCCGATCATCCATGTCCGATTCAGCAAGGAGGCTCAGAAACCCAACCCAGCCTGGCCTTTTCATGCCGCCCGTGACAAGCCGCCCCAATATGTTCCCTGCTTCTTGTTGCCAGTCAGGAGGCTGACGCCTAACCAGTCGTATCCATTCGTTCAATTCCATATCCCAACGCATCTGCTCTTCGAGTAGGCTTGGGTCTTCCGCAACGTCCACGCCCAGCGCCTCCATCAAGTGAACGATGTCTGATAGGCTGGTCTGCAGCGGTGTGGCTGTCAGGAAGAGCGCGGCTTTCGACCGTTCGCACATCAAGTTCGCCAGTTCGTGTGACAAGGTGTCTGTGTTGCGAAGGTGGTGGGCTTCGTCGAAGATAACCAGGTCCCATGAGATAGCTGTTTGCCCCAGCCGTGCTTGGTGCTCCGCAGCGCGAATCAACTCCAGGTTGACAATCGACTTGGCGAACCTCGGTGGTAGGACGCCGTCACGTTCCAGCGAAACCAGGGCCTGCCGGAGACCCTGAGAAGTTAGAGATTCAAGCCGGAAGTCGAATCGCTGGAGCATCTCCTCTTGCCACTTGCCCACAAGCGAGTTGGGACATACCACCCACACATTTTCGAGGCCGTGTACGGCGCGCGACTCCAGTTCCGCCCATATCAGGCCAGCCTCTATGGTCTTGCCCGTACCCACCTCGTCAGCTATCAATAGGCGTTGGTCTGGAGATTCCAGCATCTTCTTGACCGGAAGGAATTGGTGATAGTAGAGGTCCGTCCTCGACGCTTTGAACGAAAGAAGTTGGTCCGTTAGGGGATGCTCAAGTCTGCGCTGCGTCAGCGCGGTCCTGAACTCGTCTGGGCTTACCTCTGTCAACCCGGGTGCAGGTTCTAATTCTGAGATGGGCACTAGCTTGGTGGCGCCGTCGATGAAGACACGCGCCCTGTCGCCGGACACGCCGATAACCCAACCGACGCTGGCGGGGTCGGCCTTGTATCTAACCTTCGTGTCGGGACGGATGTTGCTCATGTTATCTCGCCTACGCCTTGAGGAGTTCGCACAGGAACGTCCAGTGGGGGATGCTGTAGTGAATCTGCGCCTTGATTGTAACCGGGTCGGCCTCCCAGCCTTGGTACACGTTGTAGAATCGAATGGGTAGCCTCACGAAATCGTTGCCCTGATCATCCGCTTCCGGGGCAAGATTCAGTATAGCGGACTTCATCCGTTCCCAACCGGGTGCCCCGTTCGCGTCCTCGAAAGGCGAGCCCGTGTCAGGATCTAACAGGGCCCACTCGCCGTGTTGCAGCAGGTTGAAATGCCAGCCGCACAGTCCGAGAAGGTCGCCGAAGTTGTTGGTTCGGTGGTCTTCTCCTGGCGGCACGACGTGGACGACGTTTACCTGCCAACCGCCGCCGGTTCTGACGAAGGTTCTGCTGCAAATCTGACAGCGTTTGCCGTAGTCCCCGGTGACCATGTCGTGGAACTCTTCAGCGAGTGCCTTGCCCTGCGGCCCAGGTTCCGTGTTTCTCACCAACCTCACTTGATGGCTTTCCGTACGCCCCACATGAATTGATGTGGCCGTATATCGCCTGGCCGATTCCCTAGTCATGGGGCCTCCGGGCGGCAGCGTGATTGGGTTGTCAGGGCCGGACGATGGCGAAGTGGTCTGGGCATTATGAAAGCGTCTGGCGAATGGGTCCGCAGGCTCCTCCGCCCCGCCATTGGCGGGCGACGAAGAAGGCGGCCTAGTCACCGTCCCTGTAGCCTCGCCTACAGGGATAGGTTCCGTCGGATTCCTTGCAAGGCCCAACATGGCTCGAAGTTTGTCAGGAGTAACCTCGTACTCTTTCATCAGGTCGATTGCTTCCGGGTCTATTCCGACCTGTTTGGCTAGAGCATCGACAATAGGCGGTATGGGCGGCTTGAATGAGATGTGAGACTGAAGGTCGGGGTGGTCTTTCCATCCGAGAGAACCGAAGTCCACAACGTTAGGACGTCGCAGAGTGCCGCCTTCATCTGGAACCCACGGAGTCTCGTTGAGTTTCTTGACGAAGGTGGCGGTAAAATTTCTATATCGCCTGGAATAGTAGAAATACTCATAGGTCCCTCTAAAGTGACGTGTGCCTTCATGTTCCACACAGTCAACGAGGGCTTCCCAAAGCATTTCAGCCTTGTCACGTCGCAGATCTGAGTCCAGCGATTCTAGCTGTTCCAACAGATTGTCAAGGCCCCTCAATTTCCAGTCGCTTACCTTATGACCTCGCGTTGAACCGTCCCCTCCTCGCAAATCACGGAGTTGTCCCCACGTGAGTTTCGGATCAAAACGGACTGGCTTCAAGTAACGCATTGCGCCACACGCCTCAAGCAGCGCCTGCGCTTCCGCGCCGCGCAAGCAACCATAGCCATTATCCACGAACCAGACCCCGGCAACACCTGCGAACAGCCCCTTCAACCGTTCTGTGGGCAAGTACACTTCATCCGGTCTTGAGAGACGAGACTTGGAGGTTCCAGCATCTACCGACCTGACGAACCTAGATTTCCGAAGCTCGCCCAACAGCTTCTCGCGCTGTGTGTTGGAATCAGTAGCGTACGCTCGCAGTATTCGCCCTATATCCGCCTCGTACTTGGCATCGTCCACCTTGCGCTCTTGATCCTGATACTTTGGAAGTAAATTGCGAATGACGTCGTCCACCAAGTCAGGCTTTCTAAGCCCAAGGTCGCTCAGGAAACGGAGCGACTCAGTTGACGAGCATACGGAGCGGCGAACCGTAGGGAAGTCGGTCTCACCTTCCCCGGGCAAGAACACTTGCATCTGCATAGGGTTTACGTGCCGCCCATCCTTCAATCTGACGACGGGTGTAGTCAATCTGTCGTACCGGTGTTGTCCGGTCAGCATTTGAATGATTGCACCCTGCCCATTGAGGAATTCATAGAGTTCCAGTATCCACTTGTCAGACTGCGCTTCCAAAAACGCACGGCTGAGCTTTCTTGTGATGGACTCCGGGACTACTTCCTCGACGTCCAACTCGTCCATAAGGTAATCGCGGATCCGTTGCCCGCGGGCCTGCGTGATGTCTCCGCTCAACCAGGACACTTCTCCGTCGTCGCCGTAAAGCGTCGCAAGCTGGTCTGAGGAAAAGAGTTGACGTATACCTTCAGTACGGCCCAGCAACGCGCGGTCGGCAGAAACGTACCCCGAGTTCAGGCGTGGCAACAGTGGCTCAGTTGCTAGAGCCTGCTTGGTGGCATAGAACAAGGGACCGAGCAAAGTAAAAGGTCCGAACTCCACACCACTATCTAGTCTGTAATATTGGCCCCAATGTAGCGGAAGACAGTGGAATACCCCTGTGGTCAGATCGCCTCTATCACGAAGCCAACGCAGCGCGCGAACGAGCAAATCCGAAGTCTCTTCTACAAGGCGCTTGTTCCAAGGCAGATGCGGTGGCACGTTGTCTCGACTTGGAGTCGTTTGATAAGGTCCCTGAATCAGAAAACCGAGATGCGTCGTCAGCGAGGTGGGGAAGAAAGCCACCAATTTCGAATCACTGACCGGCCGAATCTTCTGAGTTACTGTGTCGAGCGCGAACGCGATTTCGACGTGGCCGGCAGGTTTGCCCCCATCGCTATCAACAGGCCGCGAGAATACGAGCCACTCTTCCGAAACGTCTGGTTCACCAAACTCCTGGCCAATGAGAGTTACTTTCCGAATATCATCTGCTACTGTCTCGGTTTCCCTCAGGTATTGGCCCCTGCGACCATCTTCGACGCTCCACTCGATCTCCTCGATCTGGCGCAGGAATAGCAGAGTCGATACCCCAAGCCCTCTGAGCCCAGCAGCAACATCTTCGTAGGCAGACTCTGCATCCGCCTTCAAAGGAAACAGGAATACGGTGTCGTCCGCATCTCTTTCGATAGCTGGAACCCCGACAGGCTCGATGTAGTTCTCTATGACGAAGTCTGCAGGGCCGGAGTGGACCTCGGGTCGATCCGTAATGGCGTATACGGACTTGAAGCCGATACCGAAGCGCCCGATTGCCGTGAAGTCTTCGGCCTTGTCGGACTCGCCTATTTCACAAATGCTGCGAACGTCTGCCTCATCGAATGGTCGACCGGAGTGCTCGAAGCGAAGCTCGTCCTTCGTTAGGTGGAACAATACCGCCCTCGGCCCTTGCCACTCTGGACCCCGCTTCCCAAGCGCGTCCTCCGCATTTTGAAGCAATTCAAGAATAAAGTGAGCATGGTCAGCGTACATATCGACGAACAGGCGAACGGCATTTTCAACCGTCGAGAGTAAATCTCGTTCGTCGATAATCTTCTTGTAGTCGAGCGCCATCTAACTTCAGCCTCCATAAGTTGGATAACTAAGCAAGTCTAGCATATGTAAAGCCGGTCCGTGCGCGGCCAAGCACCACCGATTTCGGGCGACGTCCAGAGATTCATTCACCGGTCCATGTGTCAACTTCCTTATGCCGGCGCGTCAACGCGCGCGCGGCTCACCGCCCCGGCTCCCACACAAACCTCCGCAGCGCGTCGAAGTACGCTTCCCCGCCCAGCACGTGAACGTCGTCGTGCCCCGCACCCTCCACCACGTGGAAGGTTTTGGGCTCCGGCGCGGCCTCGTACAGCGCCATACCCATACGATGGGGCACCGTACTGTCCGCGTCGCCGTGCACGATCAGCACCGGCGACTGCGCGCTCGGAATCTTGGCCAGGTTGTCGTACCTCGCTTTGACTATCACGAACGGCGGCAGGAAGCGGGAGATGACACTGTTGGAGAAGCGCGCCATCGCCTTTACCGAGGTGAACGCCGACTCCACCACCACCGCCCGAAACGGCCACCGCGTCGCCATCTCCACCGCGACCGCGCCGCCCAGCGAGCGTCCGAACAGCACGATGCCCTCGTCGCCCACCCCGCACCTCAGCTTGGCCTGCTCCACCGCCGCCTCGGCGTCCAGGTACAGCCCCGGCTCAGACGGGCTGCCCTCGCTGCGACCGTAACCGCGGTAGTCGAACAGGAACACGCTCGCGCCCACGCGGGAGTGCATCAGCGCCAGGTTGTACACACGGTGTCCGATGTTGCCCGCGTTGCCGTGGAACCACACCACGCACGGAGCCTGCCCTGAGCCCGCCGAAGGGTCGTCCGCGCCCGGCACGTACCAGCCGTGCAGCTTCACGCCGTCGGACGTCTCGAAGTACACGTCCTCGTAATCGAGACCCATATCCGCGGGCGTGGCGTCCAGCGTCCGCACCGGAAAGTACACAAGCAGTCTGTCGAGCAAGTTCGCCTCACGCGCCGCCAACACGGCGACCGCCGCGCAGCCCAACGCCAGGGCCGCCCACAGGGAAATCCGCCGCACTCGCCGGCCCAGACGGGCGCGGCGTTCGGCTGCCAGTAGTAGCGGCATGGCGCCAATTCTAGCAGAGCTTGCCGCGCCAAAGGGCATCGGCTATCATCCAACCCAACCTATAACCTCTTCTCCCTTGATGGGAGAGGATTGAGGTGAGGGTGAAGAGGCCAGGGCCGGCGGACGGCAGCAAAGGAGTGTGAAAAATGCGCTTGGAAGGCAAGGTCGCTCTGATAACCGGCGCCGCCGCCGGAGTCGAGGGGGAGCTGATGGGCTTTGGCGGCGCGGCGGCGCGGATGTTCGCCCGCGAGGGCGCCAAGGTCGTCCTCACCGACATCCTGGTGGAGCAGGGCGAGAGGGCCGCCGCCGAAATCCGCGAGTTGGGCGGCGACGCCATCTTCGTCAAGCTCGACGTCACCAGTGACGAGGACTGGCGGAACGCCATCCAGGCCACGCTCGACGCCTACGGCCGGCTCGACGTGATGGTGAACAACGCAGGCACCAGCGGGCCCGCGACCGTCGAGGACACCACGATTGAAGTCTGGGACGGCCAGATGGACGTCCACGCCAAGGGCGTCTTTCTGGGCACCAAATACGCCATCCCCGAAATGCGCAAGGTCGGCGGCGGCTCCATCATCAACACCTCGTCCATCTACGGCTTGGTGGGAAGCGTCGGCTCGACCGCCTACCACGCCGCCAAGGGCGCCATACGCATCTTCACCAAGGCCGCCGCCATCCAGTACGCCCCCGACGGCATACGCGTGAACTCGGTCCACCCCGGCTTCATGCGCACACCGCTCACCAGGCGCCGGTTCGACGAACCAGAACGGGAGGCGGAACTGCTCGCCCGCATACCGATGAACAGAATCGGCAACGCGGACGAGATAGCCTACGGAATCCTCTACCTAGCCTCAGACGAGTCCTCGTTCGTCACCGGCTCCGAGCTGGTAATCGACGGCGGGGTAACGGCCCAGTAGCTTAGTGTCATTCCTGAAAAACAGACTCCAGGTGCTGTACGTGCCTATAGTTGGGGGCTAAGCGTGGCTGACATACTGGTTGCCGGTGGATGCGTGATAACCATGGACCCAGGTCGGAGGGTCATTCAGAACGGCGCGGTGGCGATAGGGGGCGACCGCATACTTGAGGTGGGGTCCAGGGGGGAGGTGGAGGCCAGGCACCAGGCAGGCAGGGTGATAGAGGCAAGCGGCAAGGTGGTGATGCCGGGGCTGATTGACGGCCACGGCCACGCGGGCCACAGCCTGGTGAAGACCTTGGGGGTGGGCCGCCCTGGGGTGTGGGCGGAGACGGCGGATCGCATATACGCCGAAGCCACCGACGAGGAGTACTGGTACGCGGACGCGCTGCTCACATCGTTGGAGCGGCTGAAGTTCGGAGTGACCTCGGGCGTCACCTTCCTGGGCGGCGGGACGATGGTGGTCCGCTCGGATAGTCAGGTATACGGAGAACGGCACTGCGAGGCGGTGGAGCGCATGGGAACGCGGGAGTTCCTGGCAGTGGGGCCGAGCAACGCCCCGTATCCGAGAAGGTACGTGGAATGGGACGGGGAGAAGCGCAGTGAGAGGATGGTGGGTTTCGAGGATTACCTTGCCAGCAGCGAATCGCTGATACAGGGGTGGCATGGAGGGGCGGATGGACGGATGCGGCTGATGGTGATGCTTCCGGTGCACAAACCGGAAGGCGGTCGCGTCGATTCGGGGGAGCTAAAGGCACAGGCAGACGCTGTCAGGTCGTTGACCAGGAAGCACGGGGTGATGTTCGCGCAGGACGGGCACTCCAGGGGCTCGGTGAAGTTCGCGCATGAGCAGCTGGGGGTACTGGGGCCGGACGCTTTGCTATCGCACTCCACGGGGCTGACAGACGAGGAGATAGAGATCTGCCGGGAGACGGACACCAAGATTGTGCACAACCCCAGCGCGGTGGCGGCGATAATGGCTCGGTGCCCGGTACCTGAGCTGATAGACGCGGGGGTGACGGTGATACTCGGCTCGGACGGGAACGCCCCGGACAGGGGCTTCGACATGTTCAGGCACATGTTCCAGTGCATGCACTACCAGAGGACGCACTTTCACGATCCGTCATACATGCCGCAGGGCAAGGTGCTGGAGATGGTGACCATTGATTCGGCGAGGGCGCTGGGTGTGGAGAACGATCTGGGGTCGCTGGAGGCGGGCAAGAAGGCAGACCTGATATTGGTCGACATGGAGAAGCCGCATCTCTACCCGTCCAATATGCCAGTGTTCCGCATCACCAACTTTGCCAGCGGGCACGACGTGGATACGGTGATGGTGGACGGGAAGGTGCTGATGGAAGGCCGAGCGGTGAAGAGCGTGAGCGAGTCGGAGGCGCTGGAGGTGGCTCAAAGGGCAACAGAGAGGATGCTGGACAGGGCAGGCGTGAGAGATCTGCTGGAGCTGCCGGACGGATTCTGGGGGAGTAGCAGATACGCAGAGTAGGGGAGAGGGGGCTTGGGGTGGTTATGTGAACCTGGCGCTTCTTGAGGCGAGCCATCATTTCAAAGTTCACTGAGTTCACGGACCAGTGCTTGAAAGTCTGCAACCATCTGCCGCACCGCGCGGCGATTCTTACGAACGAGAGCTTTCAATATTTTCTTGAGTATGTAGAGCCTCTTCTCGGCGTAGCACGGGCTCGAACCATACCAACTGTTGATCCTGACCTGCGGTTGTCTTCGTCAAACCGTCTCTAGGTTCACGCCTGCCGCTCCTTGGCAGGCGTGAACCCTTCACTGGTCTTGAGCGGAACGCGCGCCTGTTCCGCTCCGAGCAGAGCCGAGGAATCTAAGGCGCTCGCCGTCGCGCCTCCTACTCGATGGCGAACGACGCCTGCACCGCCA
This sequence comes from Dehalococcoidia bacterium, assembly GCA_965204815.1. Taxonomy (GTDB): domain Bacteria; phylum Chloroflexota; class Dehalococcoidia; order Lucifugimonadales; family CATOSD01; genus CATOSD01. Next base: position 672,140 of record OZ242014.1, on the reverse strand, counting down.
GCGATAGCTCCAACTCGCCCGCGCTGAAGCTGGGCGCTGCCCTGGACGCCTCCATCGTAAAGGCCGCGGGCGCCGCGAACGGCGAGGGAACCGACGGCGCGCCTCCCTCGCTCAGATAGGTAAGGTCGCCCAGCGTCACGCCCGCCAGCTCGGCCATGTGCGCCGCCTTGGCCGCGGCGTCGGCCACCGCCAGCTCCCGCAGTTCGCCAAGCCGCGCGTCGGGGTCCTCGACCGTGAACTCCACCGAGTCCACCCTGATGCTGTCGCCGCCCGCCGTGACCACGGCGTCCACCAGCTCCGGCAGGCCCTCCAGGTCCCTCACCTTCACCGTCACAGTGTTCCTCACGTTGTAGCCCGTCAGCACCTGGGAGCTCGTGCGGACACCGTCCACGGTCGTCTCCCGGTAGTCGTACTCCGGACGGATGTTGAAGCGGCTCGTCTGGATATCCTTGTCCTCTATGCCGTTCTGCTCGAGCACGGCGACGATGGCGGCCATCGCGTCGGACGCGGCGCCGTTGGCCTTAGCGACCGTCTCGCCCAGGACGTCCACGCCGACCCTGAAGTCCACCAAGTCAGGCTCCACCGACAGCTTGCCCACGCCCGACACCCAGATGCCCGTCTGCTGGCCGGACACCTGCTGCGTCACTTGCGTAGTCCGCGCCTCGCCCGCGGCCGCGGGCGCTGTCTGCTGCATGGCGGCGGGCGCCGGTGCGGGTGTATGGCCCTCATCGTCATCGTCGCCGTTGTCACCACAGGCCACGGCCAGCGCGAGCGCGATTGCCAGCACCCCGACGGCGACAAACCACTTTACTTGATTCAATTCACATTCCTCCTGAGTTTGATAGCCGGACCGGAGACTCCAGCCGCCGGCTCGAACAGTCCCTCTATTAGATTATACGCAGTGACGGCCAAAAGGGTTCCCGTCTGGCGCCCCCCGAACGACGAAAGGGGCGGACGCTTGGCGCCCACCCCCTTTTGTGACCAGCCTCGCGCGCGCGAGCGCGCCGCTTACGCTAGCTTTCGGTTACCTGCACCTCGAATGGGAACACCATGTTGTTGCCGTAGTTGTGGCCGTCCCACTGGTTGGGAAACTCCATCGGCTGCGTCTCGCCCTTGGCGTTGGTCGCCCTCGACATGAGCGTGTGGCCGCCCGCGGCGGGCGCGCGCCAGTTGTAGGACCAGCGGTGCCACGAGTAGCCGCTGCGAGGCTGCACCTCGGCGTCTTCCCACGTCCGTCCGCCGTCGGCGCTCACCTTCACCCGCGCAATCTCCACCTCGCCGGACCAGGCCGCGCCGCTCACGGTGTACTCCTCGCCCGCGCGCACCGTCTCGCCCGGCATCGGCGCGGTGATGATGGACTTCACCATCATCTCGGTGTGGTACTTGTAGAAATCGTCCGACTCGGGGCCAGCGATAACCATGTACCGCTCCTTCTGGTACAACCCCTGGAACTCGTGGTCGATCACGTGTATGCCCACCAGCCACTTCACCGACGTCATGCCGTACCAGCCCGGCACCAGCAGACGCAGCGGGTAGCCGTGCATCGGGGGCAGCGGCTCGCCATTCATCTCGAACGCCAGCAGCGTGTCCGGGTGCATCGCCTTCTCCACCGGCAGGCTGCGCTCGTAGGTCACCTCCGGCGGGTCCCCGTTCACCTCGTCGGGGCCGTGGTCGGCGCCCTCGAACAGCACCTCCACCGCCGAGTCCTTCAGCCCGGCCTGCTCGAGCACGTCCCGAAGGGACACCCCGGCCCACTCCGCGTTCCCCATGATGCCGTGCCCCTTGAGCTGCTCCATCGCCGCCCGCGTCTTCTTCGCCCAGTACTCCGGCACCATGCTGTTGCCGCAGCACTCGAACGTGACCTCGAACCGCTGCAGCGGCAGCTCGCGGATGGCGTCTAGCGACAGGCTTAGCGGATGCTTTACCTCGCCGTCGACGGCCAGCCGGTACGCGTCCACGTCTATGTCGGGCGCGCCCTTCCAGTGGTTGCGGATGTAGAACAGGTCGTTGGGTACGATATTCCCCTGCATCGCCTCCGGAGGCGTGGCGAAGGTACGCTCCCCAACGTTGGTCGGAATGAGCTGCGGCTTCGCGGTAACTATGGTCTGTGCGGTTGCCATTTTCGCTGCGCCTCCTAGTCTTCGAGGTATTGCGTGCTGAGATCGTTTGTGGCGTCTATCACCAGCATCGTGGCCGCCACCCACAGGTTGTTGACGACCTTGTGCGGTACGCCCGCGGGCGCCGCCAGCGAATTGCCGGAGCGCACCGTCTGGAATTCGTCGCCCACTATGAACTGCACCGCGCCCGCCGTCACCATGATCACCTGGTCTGTCGGATGCGTGTGCAGCTTGCCGGGGTGGCCCGGATGGACCACGACCTGGCGCACTCGCAGGTCGCTGAGTCCGTGCCTGCTCGACGCCAGCGCGCGTTCGCTTACGCGGTCCACCGGCTGCGGCATCGGCGTTTCACCGTGACTTATGATTGGCATGGCGGCGTCCCTCCAGTCGGGCTACAAGCGCTCGTACTTCTCGCCGAGCGCCTCCTCCCAGCGGAGGTAGTTCATCATATCGGCGTAGTTCCGGTCCGGCCCGGACAGCACCACGTCGTTGGGCGAAGACATGACGCCCGACAGCCCCAACTCCACGGCCAGCCCCGCCTCGCGCCACGCGCCCAACCCGCCAGCCAGCACCGCGACGTCCGTGTAGCCTAGCTCCAGCAGCGTCGCCGCCGCCAGTGTCGAGTGCACCCCGTCCAGGCAGGTCACCGTCACCGGCTCATCGAGCGACGGCGCCAGGTCGCCCGCCCACAACTCCAGCCACCCGCGTGGCGCCCAGCGTGAGCCGGACACGTGTCCCTGCGCGAAGTCCTGGCTCGTGTCTACGAACAGCACCGTGTGAGGACCGGCGGCGTCCAGTTCGGCAGCAGACACCGAACGCACCTGAGCGCGCGCCTCGTCCAGCCCCAGCGTCCGAGACGGCGCCAGTCCCGTCTCCAGCGAGTGACCAGCCGCCGTCCACGCGGACGTGCCGCCCTCCACCACGTACACCTCGCCAAACCCCATCTGCCGGAACCACGACGCCGTCACCGCCGCGCGCGCAATGCCGTCGCACGCGAACACCACCGGCGCATTGTGCACGGTCGCGGCCTCATCGGACCGCTGCACCGCCTGCCCGCCGGGGAACCAGCGAAAGCCCGGTATGTGGCCTGACTCGTGCTCCTCCTGCGTGCGAACGTCGAGCAGGTACACCGTCTCGCCGCCACGCCGGGCCATCAGCCCTCGCAGCCCATCCACGTCGACGAATCGCACGCCGTCCTCGCTCGCCACCCGCCGCGCGTACTCTTCGGCCTCGGCCCGCCCCTCATCGGAGGGAGCCGGCAGCGCGAAGCGGTCCGCGCCCGTCTCCAACTCGTAGCCGGCCAGCACCCACCCGGACGTACCGTTCTGCAGCCCGAACACGTTGCCCATGCCCATGCGTTGCAAAGTGCGGGTGCCGATGATGCTGCGGGTGCGGCCGGCGCAGTTGACGATGACCGTGGTGTCGTCGCCGCTCTCCCGCACGATGTCGGTGATCCTGAGCGGCAATTCCGCGCCCGGCACGCTGCGCCCGCCGGGGATGCAGAAGCGGTTGTACTCCTCCGGCGTGCGCGTATCCAGCACCACCAGCTTGTCGCCCCGGTCGATGCGCTCTTGCAGTTCCACGGCGGTGATTTCAGGGACGCCGTTTTCGACCTCCACGCGCTCGCCGAAGTCTTTACTAGGCACGTTGACGCCCCACTCGGTGGGGAGATGCTCGGTAACCCAGCGGTTGATGCCCCCGGCCAGGTGGGACACGTCGCCGTATCCCAGACGCTCCAGTGTGCCCGCCGCTAGTCTCGCGCGGCGGCCGTCGTCGTCGCACACCACGACCGGCGTCGCTGCGTGCGGCACCGCGTCGCCGACCTGCGACTCCAGCAGCCGGCGCGGTATCAGGCTCGCGCCGGGGATGTGCGAGCTGTTGTATTCGCCCGCCTCCCGGACGTCGATGAGCGCAAACTGCGAGCTGCCGGACAGCATGTCCCGCAGCACGCCGGGTGAAACTTCGCCTGGCATTGTCTCCTCACCTCCCACCGGTGCGGCTGCTACCGCGCCCCGCAATGGTTAATCCGAGGCGAAAGCCTTCTAGCCACGCCAGCCTCTGCTCCAAGGAGGATATGCGAGTTTCCAGATGCTCGAAACGGTCATCAATTCGGTCGAAACGAGCGTCGCAAGAGCATCTGACGCCACAAGAGTCGTCATCGTAACGCGCCAATTTGTCCCCCAAGAGAGAGTCTAAGTCCGAGAACCCTCAGTTCGACGAACTCCCTCAGCAGTTGTCGTACCGCGTCGTCATGAATGACTTGATCTCGCCCGTATCGAGGTTGAAGCGGCAGCGCTCGAGCCCCCGAAGGTCGTCGCCGTACACGTGTATCTCCGGCGTCGGGCGGTCCGTCAGGTTGTCCATCTGGTGAATCTCATCCACGTCGGGAATGAGCAGCGATACCTCGCCCGGCCGGACGTTGGTCACGCGGTCCCTCTCCAGGATGGCGAAGTCGTCGCGAGAGCGGTCGTCCTTGCGCTGGAAGCGCGTCTCGGTCAGCGTGTTCCCCATCACGCCGATCATGCCCCACGTCTTGTGGTCGTGCGGGCCGGTGTGGTCGCCCGGACCCCAGACGACGGTGGTGATGAGCAGACCGTTCTCGGGGTTGTGGTGGAGCAGATAGGACCCGTGGTTGGGCCTCGGCCCGACTCCCCTCGGCGTTCGGTACTCTTCGGGAATGCCGTCAGGGTTGTTGATCAGCCGCTCCAGGTAAGACGAGCCCTTGTCGAACAGCTTGTCCTGCTCGGGCTGGCTCTCGACCAGCTCCGTCATGTCGTGAATGAAATCTTCGAGTCTGTACTTGGTAAGCGTCACGGAAGACCTCCTTCATTACCAGCTTGGTTGTCTGACGTCAGTTCGCGAGCAAGCGTTTTTACCAGTATGAGATATGAGCCTGATTGTAGAGCGAAAGCAACTAGGCGTCAATGCAAAACGCGGACAGTGCAGGCTCCCTCACTCCCCCGGCCGCATCCGCGTGAACGCCACTTCTTCGTCCCACACCCGCTCGCTCCCGTCCGGCTCGGCCTGCACCAGCAGGTTGCGCACCCACTCCTCGTCGTTCGCCTGCGGGTGGTCGCTCCGGTAGTGCGAGCCGCGCGACTCAGTTCGGGCCAGCGCGCTCACGCACGTCAGCCGCGCCACCGTCAGTATGCTGCGCACGTTCAGCCACTCCTGCCACGCCGGATTGAACTCCCGCACCGGCGGCACAGGCGCGCGCGCGTGCCGTTCCTCCAGCGCGTCCAGGCCCGCCAGCGCCTCGGTCAGCCCCCGCTCGTCGCGTACCAGCCCCGCCTTCTCCCACATCAGGTCCTCGATCTCCGACCGTATCGCGAACACGTTCTCCCCGCACTCGGTGCTCATCGGCGCGAGCAGTTCGGCTATGGCCTGCTCGATCTGCTCCCGCGACAACGTTGGCTGCTCACGCCCGACCACGTAGCCCGCCATCGCGTCGCCCGCGATTCCACCGAACACCGTGGACTCCGCCACGCCGTTGCCGCCCAGCCTGTTCGCGCCGTGAACGCCGCCCGCGTCCTCGCCGCTGACGAACAGCCCCTCCAGGTTGGTCAGGCAATCGGAGTCTATGCGAGCGCCGCCCATGTGGAAGTGCGCCGTCGGCGACACACGAACAGGCCCCCTAGCCAGGTCGTAGCCCACTTCCCGGCAGCGGTCCGCCATTCCTGGGAACGTCGCCTCCACGAACTCCGCGCCCAGGTGCGACACGTCTAGCAGCACGGCGCCGTCCGAGGTGCCGCGCCCGGCCTGAATCTCCATGTAGCCGGCCCTGGACACCAGGTCTCGCGTCGACCGCTCCATCCGCTCGGGGTCGTAGCGCTCCATGAACCGCTCGCCGTGCGAGTTGCGCATGTGGCCTCCGGCGCCGCGCAGCCCCTCCTCCAGCACCGCGCCCGTAAGCACCGAGCTTCCCGCCACCAGGCCCGTCGGGTGGAACTGGTACATCTCCATGTCCTGCATCACGCAACCGGCCCAGTAGCTCAGCGCCATGCCATCGCCCGCCTTCTCCAGCGACGGCGCCGCGATGCGGTACATCCGCGCGCCGCCTCCGGCCGCCATCAGCGTGGCCTTGGCCGAAACCGCCACGAACCCGCCCGTCCTCACGTCCAGCAGCAGCGCGCCGGACACCCTGGACCCCGCGTCGCCCAGCAGGGCCACCGCGCGGTGCTCATCCAGCGTCAGCGCGGACGTGGACAGCACCGCGTCCTTGAGCCGCGACATGATCTCTATACCCGTCAGGTCGCCCTTGTGCACCGTGCGGTCGAACGACTGCCCCGCGAACGCCTTCTGATAGATGCGGCCGTCCGGCCCCCGGTCGAACAGGCAGCCGTAGCTCTCCAGCTCCGCGATGGTCCCAGGCGCGCGATTCACCAGCGTCCATGCCAGCTCCTGGTCGTTCAGAAACGCCCCGCCGCGAATCGTGTCCGCGAAGTGCATCTCGATGGAGTCGTTCTCGCTCATAACGGCGTTGTAGCCGCCCTGCACCATGCGCGTGCAGCCGCTCTGACCGAACAGCCCCTTGGCCGCCACGCCCACCCTCAGCCGCGGCTCGCGCGCCAGCACGTGCAGCGCCGCCATCAGGCCAGCGCCGCCGCCGCCGATAATCAGCACGTCCAGTTCCAGCTCGTCGTACATCGCCCCAGCTACAGTCATTTTCCGATCTAGGTAATCTGGCGTATCATGCGGTGTAGGTTTCTACCCTCGGCGAGGTTGTCGAGTGCAGCACCAATCAAACTGCCATCGCCGGGGTCTTCTTTCGCGCACTCCTGGAGGAATAGGCGGATTTCATCCACGTTGTGAAGGTACTCCGTAACATCCCACCGCGTATACGCTTCAGCCATAGCTCACCTTCCAAACAACCGCCTCAGTTTCCGCCCGATGGCCCGCCGCTTGAGCTGCTGGATCGCCAGCGTCGGAGATATGCCCTTTGGACACACCGCCGCGCACTCGAACATCGTGTGACACCGCCACAGCCCACGATCGTTCGCCACCGCGTCGAGCGTCTCGTCGGCCGACGCGCTGCGTTCGTCCAGGATCGTGAGAAACGCCCGGTTGAGCGCCGCCGGCCCCAGAAACTCCTCGTCCAGACCCGCCACCGTGCACGCTGAGTAGCACAGCCCGCAGTAGATGCACTCCCGCTGCAGGTCGACCGCCGCGCGCTCCCGCGTCCCCGGGTCGACGACCGCGATGCCCGCACCGCCGGACGGGTAGGGCACTCCGGGCGAGACCTGTCCCACCTTGGCATGGAACGCGGAAGGGTCGGTAACCAGGTCGCGTACCACCGGCATGTGACGCATCGGCTCCACGCGCGCGCCGCCGTCCAGCAGGTCCCGCGCCATCGTCCGGCACGCCAGACCCTCCCTGCCGTTCACCACCACCCCGCACGTGCCGCACATCCCCACGCGGCAGGCGCACCGGAACGCCAGCGTCGGGTCAACGTTGCGCTGAATCCAGATGAGGCCGTCGAGCAGGCTCATGCTCTCGCCCGCGAACGGCACGTCGAAGGGCTGCCAGCGGCTCCCCTCTGGCGCGGACGGCGTTCGGCTGACCTGCAGCGACAGGATCCTGCCCTGAGCTTGCCGTAGGGTTGGCAGGGTACTCTCCTTGTGTCCCTTCCCCCTCGCAGGGGGAAGGTTAGGATGGGGGTTCGCTTACCCCTCGCGGCCCCGGTAGTCGCGGAACGGCCGGTCGCGCCAGTCCAGCGCCGACTTCAGCCCCTCCGTGTGCGAGCGCCGCGTAAACTCCTTGACGATAGGCGCCTGGTGTGCCACCGCGTCCGTCTCCGCCGCGAGCACCTGCAGCGTGTTGCGGCCCATAAGCTCCATCGCCTTGTTCACGATGCTCTTGTTCGCCGCCAGCAGCTCCCACGGGATCTTGGCCATCGTCTCCGCCAGCGCCTCCACCTCGTCGTCCAACTCCTCGCGCGGCACCGACTTGAGCGCGAAGCCCAGCTCCGCGGCCTTGGCCCCGGACACCGACTCCCCGGTGAGCAGGAACCACTTGGCCCACTGCGGCCCCACCATGTACGTCCACATGTGCGTCGGTGGCGTGCCCATTGAGCGAACCGGCGGGAACCCTATCTGCGCGTCGTCCGCCGCGATCACGATGTCGCAGTGCATCGCCAGGTCCGTGCCACCCGCGATGCAATACCCGTGCACCCCGGCGATGATCGGCTTGCTCAGGTTCAGCAGCGTAGACCAGCGCGCCGGCGTCTGCTTCATCCTGTGCATGTCCCACCGGATGTTCTCGCGCCGCTCGCGCGCCCGCTCCGCCTCTTCCGGCGAGCTGGGCGCAGACGGCGTGATGTCGTACCCGGCGCTGAACGCCCTCCCGTTCGCCCGCAGCGTCAGCACCCGCGCGTCGGGATCGTCGTCGGCCCGCAGCGCGCACTCGACCAGCTCGTCCTGAAGCTGCTGGCTCAGCGCGTTCAGCTTCTCCGGCCTGTCCAGCCTGATGCGCCCAACGCCGTCGGACGCTTCGTACTCGATGAAGTCATAACCCATGGAAAACACCCTCCGTACTAACCGCCCAACTGCGGCACATGCACCCCACCGGCACCCACCGCGCAACCCGCAGAAAATCGCCGCAATTGTACCACAGGCCCTCCTCCCTAGCCGCCGCGAGCACCTCTACTACCACTCCGAACTAAACACTCCGAGCACCCCCCTACTACCATTCCAACCGCCACCCCCAACCATTCCGAGCGCCCTCCTCCTGTCATTCCGAGCCTAGCCGAGGAATCTAAAGCGCCTGCTTTACCGATCCAGGCCCGTTGTTCCCACCAAAACCCGGTGATACTATCGCCAACGTGAAGTTGACACACCAGCCGATAGAGTCCGTCCTGTTCGATCTGGACAACACCCTGATAGATCGAGCGACGGCCTTTGGCCGACTTTTCGAGCACTGGTACCACGCCTTGCCCGCAAAGAACCGGCCGCAAGACAAGGCGGAGTTCGTCTCGCGGATGGCGCGGCGCGGTTACGGCAACGAGCCGATACCAGACATCTACCAGGACATGCTGTACGAGTGGCCGGGGAGTTTTCCGAGCCTGGCCGCGGCAACCAAGGCCCACTTCGACATGATGCCAAAGGTGGTGAGCCTTCACCCCAGAACCGAAGCAATGCTCACGCGCTTCAAGTCCCAGGGGATACCCGTCGGTGTCGTCACCAACGGAGGCTCGGAGACGCAATGGGGCAAGCTGAGAAACACCGGCATCGCGACGCTGGTTACCGCCTGTGTGGTCTCCGAGGATTTCGGCGCTCGCAAACCCGACCCGGCAATCTTCCGCCACGCTCTCGAGCTGATCGGCGCTCAGGCGGACTCCACGTTGTTCATCGGCGATAATGCTGAAGAAGACATCATTGGTGCGTCTCGAATGAACATGCGGACCGCCTGGATTTGCCTGGGCAGATCGTGGGACAGTACGCTTCCTCCCCCAGACCACACACTTGACGCAGTCTGGGAAACCGAGGGCATCGTCCTTCAGAGTCCCATCACGTAAGCCCAAGCCTTCAGCGTGAACCTCAGGGAGCTGGGCACTCGTCCGTGAAGCCACATAGTAGTCTGAAGCAGTCTCGGCGGAACCCCTCCCTGTCGAAGTCCAACCAATGTTGCCTTATCGTTGCGCACGAATTAGACTTCCACTCAATCCATCTCTCACTTGGCCATGAAGTCGCTCACGCGCCGCTTCCGCGCAGATGCTAGTGGCAATCACGATGAATGTACCTGAACGACACTTGTGGAGGCTGTCTTGCGCTTGTACCTCCTGGCGCTCGTTCTGATCACTTTGGCCGCGTGCTCCACTGATACCTCGACGCCGCCGGATCTAGGAGCATCGGGAGAGGCTGTGCCAGCCGCCCCGGATTCCGTGCAGATCAACTTCGTTGGGGGCGAGGCCCTGACTGAGGATACGCGGAGCGCGCTCGCCGAGCTGGTCGAGAGGATTCATCCGGCGGTGGTTCAGGTGGTCGCTGGTTCGGGCGGCGGATCTGGATTCATCGTCAACCCCAATGGCCTCTTGGTTACGAACAGCCACGTCGTCGACGGCTTCGACAGCGTGGAGGTCATTCTGGCCGACGGGCGCCGCTACACCGGCGAGGTCGTGGCAAGGCAGGACATGACCGACCTCGCCACTGTGCGGATACAGAGCGGAGGGCCGTTCACAGCGTTGGCCGTGGGGGATGCGGGACAGATGCGCCTGGGCGACGAAGTGCTGGCGCTTGGCTACCCTGCGGTCGCCGAGGGGCTTGGCATATCCCTGACGGTGACGCGGGGCATCATATCGGCGGTGAGGAGCGTCGATGGCGTCGACCTGCTCCAGACCGATGCGGCGCTCAACCCGGGTAACAGCGGCGGCCCGTTGGTCAACATGGCTGGGGAAGCGATTGGCGTCAACACTTTGAGGGTGTCGGAGACGGAGAGCGGTCGGCCCGTGGCCGGCGTCGGCCTCGCCGTATCGTCGGCAGAGTTCGCCGGTCTGCTGGGCGGGCAGGCCGCTGTCCCCACGCCGTCAGGTCCCACGGCGGCTCCGACGTGGACGCCGGTTCCCACCTGGACCGCAGCTCCCACTTGGACGCCCGTGCCCACATGGGCGGCGGCCCCAGTACCGACGCCACCGCCGACATGGACTCCCGTCCCGACGTGGACGCCTGAGCCTACCCCAACGCCCGAACCGACTCCCACGCCGACGATTACGCCGACGCCCGAACCTACACCAACACCCGTGCCAACACCAACACCCGTGCCAACACCAACACCCGTGCCAACACCAACACCCGTGCCAACGCCGACGGTCACACCGACGTTTACGCCGACTCCATCGCCGACACCGATACCGCCTTTCGCGGCGGTAGTTGCTGGTGGTAACACATGGGGTGTTTATGGTCCTAGTCCCTACGAGTACTATTATGCAAATGGCGGATACACATGCGGATTGCGTGAGGATGGCACCGTCGTTTGCCGAGGCAGCGATCAGTACAACGTTACATCGCCGCCCATGTATGATCGTTTCATCGCCATAAGCGGAGGTATGCGGCACATGTGTGGATTGCGAGGGGACGGCATTGCCGTCTGCTGGGGTGATCTAGCCTCGACGCCAGAACAAGAGCGATTCACGTCCATTAGCAGTGGTGCCTACCACGCCTGCGGATTGCGCTCCGACGGCGTTGCCGTATGTTGGGGGCATGATGCAAGAGGTGAGACTATGCCGCCAGAACATGAACGTTTCACGTCTGTAAGCTCTGGCGGATGGTTCACCTGTGGCCTCCGCGACGACGGCTTCATCGTCTGCTGGGGATATGATGATGGTGGGAGGGCTTCGCCACCGCAACATGGGGGGTTCACATTCATAAGCAGTGGTACACACCACGTATGCGCATTGCGCATGGACGGCCTTGCCGTCTGCTGGGGGCAAGATTACGAGGGCGAAACCGCCCCACCCGATGATGAGCGGTTTATGTCCGTCAGCAGCGGTGATGAGCACACGTGCGGATTACGCGCCGATGGCACAGCTGTATGCTGGGGACTTGAGGGGCATCCTGCAGTCTCACCGCCCGATAACGAGCGATTTATCTCCATCAGCAGCGGCGGAAATCATACTTGCGGCCTGCGGCAGGACGGAGTCATCGTGTGTTGGGGGAATAACCAGTCGGGCCAATCGCACCCGCCGCTGCGGTGAGGTTGAGCCTTCAATCACATTGGCATTGTGGATGAATCGTAGCCTGACCAGTCGTGCCTGACGCAAGTCTGGTGTGCGTTAGAACCGCACTTTCGCAGGTTTGGATAACGCGCACCTTGATGATTTTTTGAAATTCGATTCAGTATCGCGTGGATTAGTGGATTGGGAGAATGCTCTATGGGAGGCCGACTTTGAGTACCTACACCGAAATCTGCCGGGTCAGTCTGAGGCATGCAGGTCTGCCGGTGCATCTCATCCTTCACGTAAGACATGGCGTCGAACCAGTCGACTTCTACTGCCTGTCTTGGCGGACTGTGCTCCCCTCCGGGAGCGCAAACCGGCGCTTCTACAACGACGTAAGGCACGGGACGGGAATCTGGACGATACCAGTCTCGGTTGCACTCGAACTACTGAACCGCGCCGAATCAGACGGTATGCTCGACAACAGATATGATGATCTCCAGGAACGTCACCGGGGCACCAACAACACAGTCATCGACTCGCGAAACCTGGGACAACGAGAACGTCGACGAGAGTTGGCCTCCATCCTTAACGCGAAGCGGGATCCCGACTGGGGGTCGGCTCCTACGTTTGTCATATTCGAGGTACCCGACAGGCAGTGGCGGAAGATCATGATCGTGGATACCCAAAACGGGGTCTGCACATTCAGGTCAACCACAAAGGACCCCTCATACAAGCCTATCGTTGTCGATGGAATGACACCACCGTGGCGCCTGGACAACGCAATGCAGGACGCCAGTTGCGTCATGATGAAGAAATTTCAGAGCGTTCTTCGCGCTCTCTGAGAAGATATGAAGCCAGCGGCCATCGAGAACTTCACCGTCGACAACGGCCCCGGCCGCCACGTCACCGACGTAGCCCGCGAGATGCTCACCCGCGCACGCTGGCTCTAGCCCACCTCGGCAACCATAATTTTGATGTCCTGCGGGCCATTGACACCTCCGCACATGCGTGCTACTATCCCCACATGCCAACCTTAACAACCGAAGCGACCCCGTCGCACGCCCGGCTGATCCCGCGAGACGCCCAGTCCCGTTTCGCCCCCGAACCCACGGAATTCGTGGCGGGAAAGCCCGAATTCGTGACAGTTCGGTCGCAAAGGCCCGCTACTTCGTTACAGTCCCCAGCTACGAAAGGCACGAAATGGAACACTTCCGGCGAAGGCTTACTTTGTAACGCGCTCCGGTAGCCATCGCCCGGAGGTGCGCCAGTCCCCTCTCCCAGGACTGGGGGAGGGTTAGGGTGAGGGTTGAGAGCGCCCTGCAATTGCCTTATCAGCGCCCAAGTGGTACAATCCATCGGAGTTATCAACCACCCCTACGCCAACAAACAACCCCGCCCAGGAGCGCGAACGAACGCCCGGGCGACACCAAAACCGCAACCAAATCACCCATATCGAGGGACCCAGGAGAAGGGTTTGGACAAGGCTGAGAAACAGGCCGTAATCGAAGAGTACCGTACTCACGAAAACGACACCGGTTCCGCTGAACTTCAGGTAGCGCTGCTGACGAAACGTATTACCGAGTTGACTCAGCACCTCAGGATACACAACCACGACGAGTCAACCCGCCGAGGACTGCTAAAGATGGTGGGGCGTCGCCGTAGGTTACTCCGCTATCTCAACAGGGAAGACGTAAGCCGCTACCGGGCTCTCATTGCCAGGCTTGGGCTGAGAAGATAGCTCCGAATCAATCGGAGCTTTCTTTCTATCTGCCGGGTTCCCCACCACCGCTAGGAGGTACCGTACTCTCATGTCGTTCAGCTTTAGCCGGCAAATCGGCGCTGAAACAATCACCCTGGAGGGCGGCAAGCTGGCCCAGAAGGCCAACGGCTCCGTCCTCGTTCGATCCGGCGACTGCGTCATACTCGCAACCGCCACAATGAGCAGACCCCGGGAAGGCATCGACTTCTTCCCACTCACAATCGAGTTCGAGGAGCGCCTCTACGCCAGGGGCAAGATCCCCGGCAGCTTCTTCCGCCGCGAGGGCAGACCCAGCACCCACGGCATACTTATCGCCAGGCTCACCGACCGGCCCCTGCGACCGCTCTTCCCCAAGGGGTTCCGCAACGAAGTTCAGGTCATCCTCACGCCGCTCTCCATCGACCAGGAAACCCCCCTGGACGTACTCTGCCTCATGGGCGCCTCCGCGGCCCTGTCGGTCTCCGACATCCCCTTCGAGGGCCCCGTCGGCGTCACCCGCATGGGCTACGTCAACGGCAGATTCGTGGTCAACCCCACCTACACCCAGCTCGAAGCCAGCACCCTCGACATCATCGTCGCGGGCACCCGGGACGGCGTCGTTATGATCGAGGCCGGCGTGACCGAGATGCCCGAAGACCTGGTGCAGGAGGCCATCGAGCGAGCGCAAGAGACCAACCAGGACGTGATAGCCCTCCAGGAAGAGGCCGCTTGCGAGTTCGGCAAGCCCAAGCTGGGCTACGATTCCAAGCTCCACCCCGAAAGCCTGGACGACTGGATGGCCAAGAACGCCCACGAGCGCCTCTACTCGCTGCTACGCTCCACCGACGGCGACGAGCAGGACGAGGGGGTCGCCGCTCTCCGAGAGGAGTTGGCCGGCCAGCTCGCGGACGAGTACGACCGCGGCGACGTGTCCAGCGCCTTCGAGGTTGCCGAGGAAGAGGCGCTCCGCCGCGTCATCCTTGACGACAGCAAGCGCCCCGACGGCCGCGGCCTGAGGGAGATTCGCCCCATCTCGTCAGAGGTGAGCCTGCTGCCCCGCACCCACGGCACCGGCCTGTTCACCCGCGGCGAGACCCAGGTGCTGGGCGTGGTGACTCTGGGTTCGGTGGGCGACGCGCAGAAGCTCGACACCCTCAGCCCCGAGGACACCAAGCGATTCCTGCTGCACTACAACTTCCCGCCATACTCCACCGGCGAGGCCCGGCGCGTCGGTTCGCCCGGACGGCGTGAGATAGGCCACGGCGCTCTCGCCGAACGCGCTCTCACCTCCGTGCTGCCCTCCGAGGACGACTTCCCGTACACCATCAGGATCGTCACCGAGGTGCTCAGCTCCAACGGCAGCACCTCCATGGGCAGCGTCTGCGCAGGCACCCTCGCCCTCATGGACGCCGGCATTCCCATCAAGGCACCGGTCGCCGGCATCTCCGTCGGCCTCGTCACCGGCGACGATGGCCGCTACGTCACCCTCACCGACATCCAGGGCAAGGAAGACCACATCGGCGACATGGACTTCAAGGTGGCCGGCACCACCGAAGGCATTACCGCCATCCAGCTCGACATCAAGCTGAAGAGCATCAGCCTGGACGTCTGCCGCGACGCCCTCGAACAGGCCAAGGAGGCGCGGCTCCACATCCTCGAGCGCATCTCCGAGACCCTGTCCGAGAGCCGTCCCGAGCTCAGCCCGCACGCCCCGCGCGTGCTCCAGGTCCGCATACCCGTGGACAAGATCGGAGCCGTCATAGGCCCGAGCGGCAAGACCATTCGCGGCATCGTCGAGGCCACCGGCGCGACCGTCGACGTCTCAGACGACGGCACCGTGGTGATCGGCTCGGCAGACGGGGACTCCGCGGCTAGGGCCGTGCAGATGGTGGAAGACCTCACCCGCGAGGTGAAGGTGGGAGACATCTACACCGGCAAGGTCGTGAGACTCATGAACTTCGGCGCCTTCGTCGAGATCCTGCCCGGCAAGGACGGCCTCGTCCACATCAGCGAGCTGTCCGAGCACCACGTGGCCCAGGTCGAGGACGAGGTCGACGTCGGCGATGAGATTACCGTCGTGGTCCGCGAGATAGACTCGATGGGACGCATCAACCTCTCCCGCAAGGCGCTGCTCCTGGGCGAGGAGTTCGACCCCGACGCTCAGCCGGCCATGGCCCGCGGCGGTGGCGGCGGACGAGACCGCGACCGTGGAGGCTACCGGCCGCAGGGCCGCAGGTCCAACGGCGGCGGACGCGGCGGATACCGCCAGGGCGGCGGTGGCGGCGATCGCCGAGGCGGACGTGGCGGCCAGGGCGGCCCCCGCGGCGGCGGCGGTCGAGGCGGCCCCCGAAGAGACTAGCCACCACCAGGTCCCTTCCCCCTCGCCCTCCACCGTCATTCCGGCCCCCGAGCCGGAATCCAGGGGCGGGTGAGGGTGAAAGGCCCCGCACTCCGCCAAATCCCTTCCCCCTCGCAGGGGGAAGGTTAGGATGGGGGTGCCCCCATCAACTCATCGCGTTCAGCAGGTTCCGCAACCCCTCGTTCTCAGCCTCCAGCCGCGCGATCGTCGACTCCGCCTCCTGCAGCCGGTCCAGCAGATTGAGCAGCACCTCCACGCCCGCCAGGTTCACCCCCAGGTCGTCCATCAGCCGCCGTATCCGGCGCACCCTGTCAAGGTCGTTGTGGGAGTACACCCGCTGGTTACCCCTGGTGCGCTGCGGTTTTACCAGGCCCAGCCGTTCGTAGTAGCGCAGCGTCTGGGCCTGCACCTCGAGCATCTGCGCCGCCACGCTGATTATGAATACCGGCTCGTCCCGACTGAACATATCCGCCATCGCACTAACCCTTAGCCTGAATCTCCCGGAGCCTCTCGAACAGCTCCCGCTCGTCGTCGGTCACGTTCGAGGGCATCTCCGGCCGGACTATCGCGTACAGGTCGCCGCGCTTCCCCGGCTCGCCGAGCCTGGGCATCCCCTGGCCCGCCAGCCGGATGCGCTGCCCGTTCTGCGACTCCGGAGGAATCTTCAGCCGCAGCCGGCCGCCCAGCGTACGCAGGTCGATCTCGCCGCCCAGCACCGTGTCCGCAAGCGGCACCGGCGCGTCCACCTCCAGGTCGCTGCCCTTGCGCCTGAACTGCGAGTGCGGCGACACCGTGACGTTGAGGTAGAGCTCCGCACCGGACTCGAGCGAGATGCGCACCACCGAGCCGTTGTCCACCCCCGGCGGTATGCTCACCTCGATCCGCCTAGACCCGCCGCCGTCCGGCGCGAACACCCGCCGCTTGGTACCCGCGAACGCCTCCTCCAGCGACACCGTCACAGCGGCGTTGGCCCGCTGCCTGCCGCGCGACCGCGCCCGCCCGCCACCGCCGAAAAGATCGCCCAGGTCGCCGCCAAACCCACCCAGAATATCGCCAAGGTCGAAGTCCGCGTCCACGCCGCCGGGGGACTGGCCGCCGGTAGTCCAGGTGTAGGTGCGCGGCCCGCCGTGGGACCGCTGCGCCTCGATGTTGTCGGCCTGGCGCCACATGTCGCCGTAGCGGTCGTACTTCTTGCGACTGTCCGCGTCGGACAGCACCTCGTAGGCCTCGTTGATCTTCTTGAACTGGCGCTCGGCCTCGTCGTCGTTCGGGTTGAGGTCGGGGTGATGCTGGCGCGCCAGGCGTCGGTACGCCTGCCGTATGTCCTTCTCGCTTGCATCTTTCGAAACGCCCAGCGTCTCATAATAGGTCGCCATCGCTGCCTCAGCACGGAAGGGGATTACACCCCAAGTCTAGCATAGGTCAAACGCGGGCACAACATATCTTGCAGTAGATAGTATAAGTCTATTGACATTGTTAAAGTGCATACATATAATAGTGTATGTCAGCAGCAACTATGCTTCGCTGGAAATCAAGAACATCAATCACTTGGAGGTAACGAGTATGACAATGCAGCGTTGGAACCCGTTCGGCGAGCTGAGGCAGATGCAGGACACGATGAACCGGATGTGGAGGGGCTACCACGGCCCCGCCGAGAGCGGCGGATTCGAGGCCTGGGCCGTCCCTCTGGACGTGGTGAGGAAGGGCGACGACATCGAGGTGCGGGCGTCCGTGCCGGGCGTCGCCCCCGGCGACATCCAGATCACCGTCGAGAACGACGTCCTGACTATCAACGGCCAGACGGAGTCCGAGAAGGAGACGGCGGAGGGCGACTTCCTGATGCGAGAGCGCAGGAGCGGCAGCCTCCACCGTGCGCTCCGGCTGCCCGACACGGTCGACGTGGACAATGCGGAGACCAACTACGACAACGGCGTCGTGACGATCAACTTCCCCAAGCTGGAGTCCAAGAAGGCCAAGAAACTCTCGCTCACGGTCGGCTAGCCCCCTCTCCCTTAATGGGAGAGGGTTGGGAGCCTGCCCTGAGCGGAGCCGAACGGGTTAGGGTGAATGTCCATCGGCGGGGGCGGTCCCATCCGGGGCTGCCCCCGTTTCGCGTCTGTCGGCAGGGCCTACACCGCCGCCGCCTGCGGCGACTCTGCCGCCGTCACGCCCACCATGCTGTCGCGCGTCACGAGGCCCGCCAGTTCCTCCTCGCTCATGCCCTCACTGCCGGCTGGACGCGCCGGCAGCACGAGGTAGCGCAGATCCGCGGTGCTGTCCAGCACGCGCACCTCCACGCCGTCGGCGGGCGTGAAGCCGAATTCGGCCATCACCGCGCGCGGCTCCCTGACGGCCCTGGACCGGTACGCCAGGCTCTTGTACCAATCCGGGGGAGGCCCCAGCAGCGTGGTGGGGTAGCAGGAGCACAGCGTGCACACGACCAGGTTGTGTAGCTCATCGGTGTTCTCAACCACCGCCAACTCGGCGTCGTGGGGCAGTTCGTAGCCGAGCTCGGCCACCGCCGCCTTTGCGTCGTCCAGCAACCGCGCTTTGAAATCGGCGTCCACCCAGGCCCGGGCGACGACTCTCGCACCGTCTGCGGGAGATCGGCGGTGAAGCTCGTCGGCGCGTCTTCGGACGTCGTCGGCGTCGATGATTCCCTTTTCCAGCAGCAGTTCCCTGATTGCGAGAGCGCGCTTGGCCCGGTCGCTCAAGGCCGAGTCCCGCAACATACCGGGGTGGTCGTCGTGGTCGGCGCCCATAAGTCACCTCTTTCGTAGTAGCGTCCCCAGGGTTAACCGCCGCGACCGCGGAAGAGGGGGGCTACGGCGGCATTATTGCAGAATCACCGCACAAGCGAAAGCCCGGCGACGCCCTCACGCGGAAGTCCAGGTGCCGCGAGACGGGCATTGCACGAACGACCTCGAGTAGTTCATCATAAGGGGGATATGTGCGGAAGATACAGCCTGATAGCGGACCTGGGAGAGCTCGCGCGGCAGTACGAATTCGACGGCGACATAGACGCTTTCGACAAGAGGTACAACATCGCTCCCACACAGGAGGTCCTGACCGTTGTAGGCGGCGAAACACGCCGCGCGGGATTCATGCGGTGGGGACTGATTCCCCACTGGGCCAAGGACACGAAGATTGGGCGCCGGATGATAAACGCGAGGGCCGAGACCGTGGCCGAGAAGCCCGCCTTCCGCAATGCGCTGCGGCGGCGGCGGTGCCTGGTGCTCGCTGACGGATACTACGATTGGCAACGTGTGCCCGGGAGCAGGACCAAGCGCCCCATGCGGATCGTATTGAGGACGGGAGAGACCTTTGCATTTGCGGGGCTGTGGGAGACCTGGCGTGACCCGGTTGGCAACCGCATACCGTCGTGCACCATCATCACGACCTCGGCCAATAACCTGCTCAGGCCGATACACGACCGTATGCCGGTCATTCTGCCCAGAGACACTGAGGACCTATGGCTGGACGAGAACGTCGACAATCCCGCCGTGCTCAGTAGCGTCCTTACTCCTTACTCCGACGATGCTATGGAGGTTCATGCGGTGTCCCCCCTCGTCAACTCCGTTGCTAACGAGGGGCCGGATCTCATTGCCAGGATACCCTGACCCGCCGGCTGGTTCGTAGATGCCGCGCTAGGCGGGGGCGAACTTGGGCAGCGCGATGGTGTCGGTGATGTCCTCGAAGACCACCTTGAGGGGCATGCCGATCTGCAGCTTCTCAGGCGTCGGATCGTCCATCACGATGTTCGTCGGCATTCGCGGGCCTTCCTCCAACTCGACGATGGCGGTCACGAAGGGAACGTCGCCGACGAAGCCGGGATGCGGCGCCCTGTGGACTATGGCGTAGGTGTAGAGCGTCGCGTTGCCGCTGGCCTTTATCCACTCTGTGTCCCTGGAGAAGGTGTACGGCGAGATGTCGCGCGGGTAGAAGTAGGCCTTGCCGCTCTCGTTGCAGCGCCGCAGCCAGAGCTCGTGCTCCTTGGCCTTGTTCCAGTACACATCGGACTCGCCTTGCGGCACCGGGATCGGCTTGTTGTACTGCTGGGTCATCGAAATCTCCTGTTGTAGTCGTTCGTGCTCGGTCGGACCTCTCGGCGCGGGCTAGTCTACCGCCAGCACCACGGTGCCGGTAGACGAAAGCGAGCCGCCGGTGCCGTGCATGAGGCCGATCTTGGGGTCGTCTATCTGACGCTCGCCGGCCTCGCCCCGGAGCTGCCTGACGGCCTCCAGAATGAGGAACATGCCATACATGCCCGAGTGGGTGTACGACAGGCCGCCGCCGGAGGTGTTCATCGCGAAGTCGCCGCCCGGCGCGGTGCGCTGGTTGGCCACGAATTCGGGACCCTCGCCAGGACCGCAGAAGCCCAGGCTCTCCAGCGTGATGAGCACGGTGTAGGTGAACGAGTCGTAGATCATCGCCAGGTCGATGTCGTCGTGCGTGATGCCCGCCCTGCCCATGGCCGCGGGGCCGGAGTTCACTCCCCACGTCTGCGTCAGGTCCGGCATCTGGCTGATGATGTTGTGCGAATGGCCCTCGGCCGCGCCCAGGATGTAGACGGGCTTCTTGGCCAGATCGCGCGCCCGCTCTGCCGTCGTGACCACCGCCGCGCCGCCGGCGTCGGTGACCAGGCAGCAGTCGAACAGGTGGAAGGGCCAGGCGATCCAGCGCGACTCGTGGTAGTCGTCGAAGGACATCGGCACGTCTTTCATGTACGCCTTCGGGTTCATCTGCGCCCACTTGCGGGTGGCCACCGCTATCTCCGCCATCGCCTGGCGGGTGCGGTCCTCGCCGTACTGGTGCATGTACCTGCGGGCGGCCATCGCGTAGTTGATGGGCGCGCCGATGAAGCCGTAGGGCGTCTCGTACTGGGATCCCGGCTCGGCGGCGTTGCCGCCGGGACGGCTGCGCGCGCTGCGACCCGCCTCGCCGTGGGTAATCAGCGCCACCTCGCAGTAGCCGGCGTTGATCGCCGCCACCGCGTGGCCCACGTGGATGACGAACGACGAGCCGCCGACCGACGTGCTGTCGGTGTAGCGGGGCTGTATCCCCATGAACTCGGCGGTGCTGAGGGTGGAAGAACCTGCGCAGAAAAGACCGTCGACGTCCTTGATCGACAGCCCGGCGTCGGCGAGCGCGTTGTAGCCCGCCTCAGCGTGGTGCTGAAGGTTGGACTTGCCCTCGACTCTGCCGATTACGTCGGACTCGTCGACGCCGACTATGGCGGTTGTTCTGGATAGATCAGCCATGCTGGACTGGACCTCCTTGATAAGTGTGCTTGTTCTTGTGGGGTGGCCTTGAGCGCCGCGCCTAGCATATACCCGACGCGTGCGGCGTGGCAAGCTTGGCTATAAGGACAACCTAGCCCAGGCCGAGTAGGTTTTCGAGGCCGACAGTCAGCCCGGTCATCTCGGTGGAGCGGCGGATGGCCAGCAGCACGCCCGGCATGAAGCTCTCGCGGTTGATGGAGTCGTGGCGCAGCGTCAGCGTCTGGCCGAGCGCGCCGAACACCAGCTCGTGGTGGGCTACCCGCCCGGTCATGCGCCCGCTGTGGATGACCACCCCGTCCAGTGTGCCGCCGCGCGTGCCGGCCAGCGTTTCAGTCTCTGCGGCTGGGGCAGCGAACGGCTCTCCCCTGGCGGCAGCGGCGGCCCTGGCGATGGCGAGCGCCGTACCCGATGGCGCGTCCAGCTTGGCCTCGTGGTGGACCTCGGTCAGGTCGGCGTAGTCGAAAAACGGCGCGGCGACCCCTGCAAGGTGTATGAGCAGAACCGCGCCGAGCGCGAAGTTGGGCGCGACTATCACGCAGCGCCCGCTGTCGTCCGCCAGGCGTCCGGCCTCCTCGAGCTGCGCCTCGGTCAGTCCGGTCGAGCCGGTGACCACGTTCGCGCCGCCCGCGGTCGCCGCGCGTATCGCGGACATCGCACCGTCGGCGTTGGTGAAATCCACCACCACGTCTGCGCTTGCCAGCACGTCCGCGACCGAGTTCGACATCGGCACCTCGCCGGAGCCATCCGGCAGCGCGTACACATCGCCCAGGCTGCCGCGCCTCGACACCGCGCCCACCAGCTCCATGCCGTCGGCCCCGCACACGGCGCCAACGGTCTCCAGCCCCATCTTGCCGTAAGCCCCCTGTACCACAACCTTGATAGCAGTCATAGCCGCGCCTCCTGCTGGCAGTGTCCCGCGGGCAGAGCGAATGGCCCCCGCCCAGTGCCGGGAAGGTTAATCCAGCTAGAGGAGCGATGCAACCCGGCGGCCGTCCTCAAGGCCTATCCGCTGGCGAAACGGCGATGTGCTCTTATGTCCGGCGCGGCATCGCGGGGACGGCGCGGCTGTGTTCAACTTGAACCCCCGCGCCGCATCGCCTAGAATGCGGTCATCCCAAATTCAGCGAGGTGCAGTTTTGGCTCTAATCCAACCGGACCCTACCTTTTACCCGTCGCCCGAGATGGCTACGAAAGCCCCGCCCGAACGGCTGGGATACGTGGCCGGCCTCAACGTAGATGGACGACCCGACAGCATGTCTGTGGTGGACCTCGACCCCGAGTCCTCCAACTACAGCAAGATAGTCAGCACCGTCGAGATGCCCAACGTCGGCGACGAGCTGCACCACTTCGGTTGGAACGCCTGTAGCTCCGCGCTCTGTCCATACGCACCTCATCCCCACCTGGAGCGCCGCTACCTGGTCGTCCCCACGCTGCGGACGTCCCGCATCTACATATTGGACACCAAGCCGGACCCGTACAACCCCAAGCTGGTCAAGACGATAGAGTCCGACCTCATATTCGAGCGCACTGGCTACAGCCGGCTCCACACCGTCCACTGCGGCCCCGACGCCATCTACCTGAACGGCATCGGCTCCGCGGATGGCGGCGCGCCCGGCGGGATCATGCGCATAGACCACAACACCTTCGAGCCGCTGGGCCGCTGGGAGCTGGACCGGGGCACGCAGCAGATGTCCTACGACTTCTGGTGGCACATGGGCCTGGACGTCGCCATCACCAGCGAGTGGGGCACGCCGGACATGTTTGAAAACGGCCCGGTGCTGGAACACATCGTGAACCACAACTACGGCCACAAGATCCACTTCTGGGACCTGCGCCGCCGCAGGCACGTGCAGGAGGTAGACCTCGGCTCCGAGCACCAGATGGCGCTGGAGTTGCGGCCCGCCCACGCGCCCACCGAGGCTTACGGCTTCGTCGGCGTGGTGGTAAACGCCAGCAACCTGTCGGGTTCCGTATTCACATGGTACCGGGAGAACGGCAAGTGGGCCGCGAAGAAGGTGATCGAGATTCCGGCTGAGCCGGCCGATGCGGACGTGCTGCCCGACGCCCTGAAGCCGTTAGGCGCGGTGCCGCCGCTGATCACCGACCTGGACCTGTCGGTGGACGACAAGTTCCTGTACGTCTCCTGCTGGGGCACGGGCGAGCTTCGCCAGTACGACGTGTCCGACCCGTTCAACCCCGAGCTTACGGGCACGGTGCAGGCGGGCGGCGTCGTGAGGAAGGCCGAGCATCCCTCCGCCGGGCCGCTGGTGGGCGCGCCGCAGATGGTGGAGATAAGCCGGGACGGGCGGCGGGTGTACGCCACCAACTCGCTGTACAGTTCCTGGGACGACGTGTTCTACGACGACATGACGGGCTGGATGATCAAGATGGACACCAACCCAGAGGGCGGCATGGAGCTGGACCCGAACTTCTTCGTCGACTTCGGAAGCACCAGGGCGCACCAGCTACGGCTCGAGGGAGGGGACGCCTCGTCCGACTCGTTCTGCTACCCGTAGAGCGTCCCCTGGATGCTCCTGTCGCCGCTCGCCCACGTTGAGCCCGCCGCGCTGGCGTCCCTGGGGGCGCTGGCCGGCTTGGCCGCGCTGGGAGCTTTTCACGGCCTGAACCCGGCCATGGGCTGGCTGTTCGCCGTGGCGCTGGGACTGCAACAACAGAGCGCCTGGGCCGTATCCCGGGCGCTCGCGTTTATCACCATCGGCCACGCCGCCTCGCTGGTGGTCGTGGCCGCCTTCCTATTGCTCGTGGGGGCGTTCGTTCCGCTCGACTGGGTGAGGATACTCGCCGGCGTCACTCTGCTGCTCTTCGGCGCATACAAGGTGTTCCGATACTACCGCCATCCCAGGTGGGTGGGGATGCAGGTCAGCTCGAGAGACCTCATCTTCTGGTCGTTTCTGATGGCAACGTCGCACGGCGCGGGGCTGATGCTGGCGCCGATAATCCTGAACCTGGAGGAGCGCCAGCACGATCTGGGCGAACTGGCGCACCACGCCGACTTCCTGGACCTGGCCGACACGTCGGTGGCGTGGGGCATCGGCCTCGGCATACACACGCTGGCAATGCTGCTGGTGATGTTCGTCATCGCCATGGTGGTCTACGAGAAGGTGGGCCTGGCGTTCCTGAGGCGCGGCTGGATCAACGTGGACCTGTTCTGGGCGGTGGCGCTGCTGCTTGGAGGGATCGTTACGCTCGCGCTGATTTGGCTGTGAGGCCCGGAGGGAAGGCTTCGCGGCACGGCAGGGGCGGAGTCGGCGTCTTGACACAAAGTGGCGTCGGCCCTAGAATGTCCTTTCAAACTTTGGAGCGGGACAGCGCGGGTGGAGGCGGTTACGATGCATTTTAACGTTGCCCAACTTATGAAGGAGGGCATCGGCTCTACCCGGCACTACCAGGTCGATGAGCAGGCGGAGTCGGGAGGTGGTGTGCCCACCGGCCGCGTGCTGGGCAACGTAAGGCTTATGCGCACCGACAAAGGAATATGGGTGAGCGGCCGGTTGGACACGGCGGCGGTCTGCCAGTGCAGCAGGTGCCTTCGCGAGTACCATCAGCCGGTGCGCATTACGATCGACGACGAGTTTGCCGCGCCGTTGGACGGCTTGGTGTTCGAACCCTGGTTGGAGGGCGAGGAGGAAGAGTTCTTCATCGGCTCCGACCAAATCCTTGACATCACGGAGGCCGTGAGGCAGTATTCTTACCTTGATATTCCCATGAAACCGACGTGCGGCGACGACTGCGCGGGCTTGTGCACCGGCTGCGGCGCGAACCTGAACGAGGCAGAGTGCACGTGCGGGCCGCCCCGGACCGACCCGCGGTGGGACGCGCTGCTTAAGTTGGCCTCGACCGGAGGCGACGACTAATTCGGATCGTTCCGGAAACAGGCGATTCTACGCCTGATCGAACCTGGAGATTCCAATGCCACCACTGCCAAAGAAGAAGCACTCCAAAAAGCGCAAGGGAGGCCGCACGGCGCATTTCGGCTTGAGGGCCGTCACGCTTTCGGATTGCCCTCAGTGCCGCTTGCCCAAGCTGCCCCACCGGGCCTGTCCAAGCTGTAACTACTACAACGGCCGGCAGGTGGCCGTCGTCGGCTGATCGCTCGGCCCCAATGGGCCGCGACAGTGCCCAGTCACATCTGAGCGATGCAGGAGGCGGACATGACACTGAGACTCAAGACAGAGCCCAACGCGGCCAAGGTCGGGTTCTTGTTCCCGGGCCAGGGCGCGCAGGCCGTCGGAATGGGCCGCGAACTGTTCGACCGCTCGCCCGCGGCGCGCGAGGTTTTCCGGCAGGTGGACGACGCGTTGGAGCGGCCGCTCGCAGACCTTATGTTCAACGGCCCCGAGGACGATCTGCGCCAGACGGTCAACGCCCAGCCGGCCATCATGGCCGTAAGCCTGGCCTGTATGAAGGCCATGGAAGAACATCTCGGCAACGATCGCATGCCCCAGCCGCTGCTGATGGCGGGCCACAGCCTGGGCGAGTACACCGCCCTGGCCGTCGCGGGAGTGCTGAACGTGGCCGAGACCGCACAGCTCGTCAGGACGCGCGGCCTGCTGATGCAGGAAGCGTGCGAGAGTAACCCCGGGACCATGGCGGCCATACTGGGCCTCGACGAGATGACCATCGAGGAGATAGCCAGGGAGACCGGGACCTACATCTCCAACATCAACACCGCCGAGCAGATCGTGATCAGCGGCGAACGGATGGCGGTTGCCGTGGCGCTCGACCTGGCTACCGCGCGCGGCGCGAAGAGGGTAGTGCCCCTGAGCGTGGGCGGCGCGTTCCACTCCGGCCTCATGGAGCCGGCCCGCGCGGGACTGATCGAGGCTATAGACAAGCTCGACTTCAAAGATCCACAGGTGCCGATAGTGGCCAACTACACGGGCCAGCCTCTCACTACCGCCGAGAGCGTGAAGCAGGAGCTTGCGGCCCAGATCTGCGGTTGCGTGCAGTGGAAGCGCTCCGTCGACCACATGATTGGCTCGGGCATCGTCGATTTCCTCGAAATCGGCCCGGGAAGGGCGCTCGGCGGCATGATCAAGCGCATCGACAAGCGCGCCAAGGTGTCGAGCGTCGGCGACATCGACTCCATTCTCAAGCTGCACGCTAACTAGGCGACCTTGCTCGGGCGAGTTGCGCGGAGCGGACTGAGGGAAGCGTTGTCTGAACGATCGGCATCCTATGTCCACTGACGCACGCGGGACGTCCGAGCGACCCGGCGTCAGACGCATGGCGCGCCTGGCAGCGCTACAGGCGCTGTACGAGGCCAGCGCCGTGGCCCACGACCCCTACGAGGCCTTTGCGAACATATCCGCCGAGCTTGGCCTTACCAAGCAGGCCGAGGAGTTCGCCCGAGGGCTGGTGCAGGGCGTGCTGTGCCACAAGGAGCAGATTGACGCGCCTATCGCGGAGCTGGCCCCGAGTTGGCCTATTCACCAGATGGCGCTCGTGGACAGAAATATACTTAGCGTGGCGATTTATGAGATAATGTTTGGCGGTGAGACGCCCCCCCGAGTGGCCATCAACGAAGCGGTGGAGCTGGCGAAAGCCTTTGGCTCCGAAAACTCGCCCAAATTCGTGAACGGCGTGCTCGGTTCGTTGCTGGAAAAGGTGGGAGTCTGACAGCCTCAGTCGACCCATAGCCCGCCGGCGCTCACAGACGGCGCGGGCGCACAACTCAATTCGGACTTTGGCTGGTTACATGCCTTGGAGGTGGCAAAATGGCAACAGTTCTCGAGCGCGTTCAGGCGTTGGTCGCCGATAAACTCGCCGTAGAGCTCGAGGAAGTGGAACTCGACTCTTCGTTCACAGAGGACCTCAACGCCGACTCCCTGGACCTTGTGGAGTTGATTATGGCGTTTGAAGAGGAGTTCAGCACCGACGGCAACCAGCTCGAGATCTCCGATGAGCAGGCCGAGCAGATAACCAATGTCCGGGAAGCGCTCGACTTTCTCAAAGAGCAGGGCGTGGAGGACGATTAGACCGTCCCCGCCCGGCCAGGCGTTCGCGCTGAATCACCCCTTTGTGGTAAGTTGAGGCCGCCGCGACCCAACAGGCGGCCGTACCCCTTCCCCTTTTGAACAATCAACTCGCGAGAGGTGCCGCGTTGGTCGACTCCGAGCAATTTCGACAAGCCTGGGCCAGGTTCGCAACCGGTGTGTCGGTGGTAACGTCGATAGAGCGCGGCGGCGACGTACACGGCATGACGGCCCAAGGCATCTGCTCGGTTTCCATGGACCCCATGCTCGCGCTGGTATGCGTGGGCCACAATCGGCACAGCCACGAGCACATCTCCGAAAGCCGCCGCTTCTGCATCAACATCCTCAACGTCGAACAGCGGGGGATAGCCGAGCACTTCGCAATGCCCCCGGAGCGTCGCGACGCATCCTTTGACGTCCCACTCAGCTTCACCGAGACGGGCGCCGCCGTCATCGAGGATAGCCTGGCCAGCCTGGACTGTCGCGTGGTGGCCGATCACGTCGCCGGAGACCACACCATCTTCATTGGCGAGGTTGACGAGATCAGGCTGAACGATAGCGGCGGTCCGCTGACGTACTACAGGAGCGAGTTCGGGCGCCTGGCGTAGCGCGGCGGAACCGCGTTGCTGGAGCGCCGTGAGGTCGAGGCGGCGGTCGCATTGGCCTTTCCCGGGCGAGCCGTGCGCGACATCCAACCGCTCAAGGCCGGGTTCGACTTCGACGTGCGGCGGATCGACTTTCGCGACGGGGAGTCCGTTGTCTTCCGTGGCCAGAGAAACCAGGTTTCGGATTACCTCGGCCGGATAGACTGGGACCTGATACTCGCCGACGAGATAGAGTTCTACCGCCTGCTCCCCAACCTGCCGGTGCCGAGGCCAATCCACTTCGAGCCGGACGAGGCCGCGCTGGGGTTCCCATACGCTTTCTTCACGCATCTGCGCGGCACGCCGCTGGACGAGCTGCTCCCCGTCGCGTCCGCAGTCCAACGCCGGAGTGCGGCGCGGGAGATGGGCGGGCTGCTGGCCACGATACACGGCGTGCGTCTCGAGAGAGTCGGGCGGCTATCACGGCTTTCGTCCGATTCCTGGGGCGGCTACTTCAGCCGCCGTTTACGCCGACGCCTCGAGCCGCACGCGAAGGGCGGCCTGATGACGCACGCGGAGGTGGACGCGCTAGCGGGAAGAGCGGCCGGGGTCGAACTCTCCCAGCCCCGCCTGCTGCACATGGACTTTAGGTCAGCAAACATGCTGGCGACGCTGGAGGGCGGCGCGCTCAGCATAACCGGCATCGTCGACGCGGCAAACTCGCTTGCCGGGGACCCGGCGTTCGATCTCGCGCGGGTAGACGAGGGGGTTGGCCTGGACGCGGGTTTTTGGGCCGGCTACGAGTCGGTCCACGGGAAAGTGGAACGGGGCTCGGAAGCCTACACGCTGTACCGGCTGGAGACGGCGGCGCTATTGGCCCACGTCTACGAGGGTTCCGCGCAGGAAGCGTACCGCACCGAGCGCCTCAAGGCGCTGAAGACACAACTGGTGTAGCGCGGAGGAACCGCTAGGCGCGCTGGTAGATCTGGATGCGGAAGCGGCAGCTTTCGACGACGAAGAGTCTGCCCTCCTCGTCTACCTTGACCGCGGTGGGACCCCAGAAGAGCTTCTCGATGTTGGCCGACTCCTCGCGCGAGCTGCCCCGCGCCAGAGGGCCGACCTCCGGCTCCATGTTCGAGTTCTGGCGCTCGCGCAACTCCTCCGTGTTGGCCTCGAAGTACTCGTAGCCCCACTTGGATATGCCGGACTCGCCGCGCAGCTTGAAGAGAAAGCCGCCGTCGGGATCAAGCACCTGCACGCGTTCGTTGCCCCAGTCGGCTACGTACAGGTTGCCGTCGGAGTCGGTTTCGACGCCCGCGGGCCGGTTGAACCGTCCGTCCGCGTCCCCCGGCTCACCGTAGGTGGCGACGTGGCTTCCGCCGGCTTCGAACCGCTGCACGCGGTCGTTGCGCCAGTCGGCCACCAGCACGCCGCCATCGGCGTCCACGTGTATGCCCCAGGGCAGGTTGAACTCGCCGTCGGCGCGTCCCGGGCGGCCCCAGGACTCCAGGAAGCGGCCGTCGCTGGTGTAGCGCTGGACGCGGCAGTTGAGGCTGTCAGTGACCAGCAGGTTGCCGTCGGCGTCGAAAACGATTCCCGACGGCCGATTGAACTCGCCGTCGGCCCGGCCCCTGGTTCCCCACTTGTCCAGGTAGCGTCCGCGCGAATCGAATATGGAGATTCGCTGCAGCGCCTCGTCGGACACGTAGACGTTGCCGTCGTCATCGATGGCTATGGAGGATGGCCACATCATCTGGCCGTCCTCCACGCCGCCGCTGCTGAACTCGCCCAGGTAGTCCTCGTCCACGGTGCACATGGTCACCCGCTTGTAGGGCAGCCTGGCGGAAACCTCCGGCCCCGCGCGATTGAGCACGTAGAGCAGACCGTCTTTTCCGAATGCCAGATCGACGGGGTTGTTGAACCCCCGTCCCTGCAGCGCGTACATACCTATGGTGTGACTATAGTTGTATAGCAGATCAGTGGTGACCATGGCGCGCCTCTCTCCCCCATCCCAACCTTCCCCCATCGGAGGGGGAAGGGATTTGGAAACACTCTATCAGGCCATCTGGTATTCGCGGGTGGAGACGATGAGTTGAAGCAGCCCCTTCACGCGCTCCGCCGATTCGCCGTCGCCGTTGGCATCCGCGGCGTGGGCCACGAGCTCGTCACGAGTGCTAGGGGAGACGTCCATCGGCCCCATCAGATCCAGGCAGCCGTCCACCAGTTGCTCAGGCGTCTGGCCCGGCCCGCGCGCCTGGATGCGCTCGATGATGGACCTTACGCCCGGCTTCGTCTCGTCGGCGAACTGCTTCACGGCGAAGTTGACGCGGTTGACGAGGCTGGCGGTGGTGACCCACTCCGGGCCGGTGTGCCAGCCCTCCACGCTTGGCGGATCGACCAGAAGTTGGCCCATGTTGCCGGTCTCCAACGCGAGCTGGATGTCCTCCACCTCGGGGAAGGCGAAACCGCCGGACTGTCGCGCGACCCCGGCGACCATCTCCGAAGGGCTCTTGATCTTGGCGAAACGGGCGCTCTTGAAGAAGTCGGAGTTGAAGAGCGTGCGAAGCATGGCGCGGATATCGCCGCCGCTCTCGAAATAGGAATCGACCAGCGTGTCTATCGCGGCGGGGTCGCGCGGCGGCACGGTCTCCCAGGCGGGAACCTGTGGCTCGTCGGCTACGAAGTAGTTGTAGAGGTGGCGAGAGATGAACCGGGCGGTCGCGGGCTCCTCGCAGATGATGTCGATGACGTCCTCGCCGTCGAAGGCGCCCTGCCGGCCCAGGAATGTCTTTTCGCCGTCGTCGTGGTCGTCAGGTAGGTATTCGTACTGCCAGTCCAGGCGTCCGTACGGCCAGACCGAGTCCTGCGCGGTGCGCACGGTGTGGTGCGCGGCGTTGCGGATGGTCCATCCGGTGAAGGCCCTGGAGCACTGCCTCACGTCGTCCTCGGTGTAGTTACCGACGCCCATGGAGAACAGTTCCAGGATCTCCCTGCCGTAGTTCTCGTTCACGGCGTCCTTGTGGTTGTCCTTGTTGTCCAGCCAGAAGATCATGGCGGGGTCTCTGGACAGCTCGACGAGCAGGTCCCGGAACGTTCCGAATCCGTACCGTCGGAACATCTCTATCTGATTGAGGATCGCCTTGGGCTGGTTGAGCTTGGTGTAGCCGGTGGCGAATATGCCGTGCCAGAACAGCGCCAGCTTCTCCTCCAGCGGTCGGCGCGTGTTGATCATCCGGTAAACGAGATATGTCTGGCAGCTATCGACTATGAGCAGGCCGTTCTCGTCGACGTGGTAGCGCCTGATCAGGTCCTCGTCCTCGAGCGCGGGCGGCATGTTCTCTGGGTGCAGCAGCTCCTCGACGGCCGCTTCGTAGCCCATTTCGGCGTACCGTTCCAGCTCATCGGGTGTCGCGCCGAATCCGGCGCGGCGCATAAGGTGTGACAGCAACGCGATGTCCTGGTTCTGCATGGCGGGAACCCTCCTCGATGAGATAAACGTGCGCGAAACGGGGTGGCGTGAGTTCATTATATTGCGGCATGGGCATATGCTCAAGCTCAGCGTCGGCGCTGAGCGGCGCCGGCGGGCCTCATGTGAGCGCCCAGTGGTATAATTGGCCCGATGAGGAGATTTCACGAGTACTTTCTGGCGGTGTCGCTCTCGGCGCTGCTGGTGCTGTCCGCGGTCGGGCCGTTGATCGACCACCACTATGTGGAGCGCGACCCCACGCACTCGCACCTGGGCGCGGTCCGACCCCACGTGCACGACTACAACGCCCCGAACACACACGACCACGTGCGCTCACAGCCGGACGCCCCGCGCGGCGTGGTGGTCCTGCTGGAGCGCGACGCGGGATTCGCTGGCGTTACGAACGTGGTGACGGACCGCGATGGCGCGACGACGTTCATGTACTTCGAGCCATCCTCCCTGTTCAACCTGCCGGTTCCGCCCATGGCGCGGCTGCGCTCTGAGGAGACGCCCCCGCCCGACAAGCCGCCGCGCGTGCTCGCCTAGCCCCTGCATCCCGGCGATGCGCGCACGGACCGAGTCGAGAGGGTAGATTCCCCGAACACTTCGCTTTCCAGCGACCCGCGAAAGCCGCAGTTGGAGCGGCGGGCGACGGCGAATCCACGCAGTCCGGCTCAAGTGAGAGATAGTGACGAGTTCCCATGTGGTCTGACCCAAAACGCAGGCTCCTGGCGGTGTGGCTGATAGCTGCCGCGGCGATGCTCGCCGTACCGCTCGCTACTGCGCACGCCAACGGGCGGGTGATCCGGTTCGAGAGCCACACGGCCGACCCTTACATGCTGTCCGTCGGCACCATCCCGGAGAATCCGGTCGTAGGGAACCTGCACGTCACGATGACGATTACGGCCCAGCCCGGCGACGAGCTTGTCCTGGATGCCGAAGTCAGCGTGTCCGGAGCGGGCCCGGAGTCCGAGACGGTCGAGATTGGGCCGCTGCGGGCGGAGCACAACGCCGACGACCCCTCTTTCTACGACATCAACACCTTCGTGGACAGGCAGGGGGAGTGGATGTTCACTGTGTCGGTGAACGGACCGCAAGGAGAGGGTACGGCGCGATTCCCCATCGAGGTGAAATCGCAGAGTCCGCTCATCGGAATCGTCACCATAACGGCGCTGGTGGCCTTCCTGGCCGCGCTGGGGTACTCGCTGCGCGCATTTCTCCGCGAGAGGAGCAGGGGCAAAAGACGATCGTAACCCGAAACGTCCGCGGGGCATCGGCCCCGTGCCCGATGCAGGCCGGCGAGAGCCGTCCGCCTCGAAAAGGAGAATAGACTTGATCTACAGGAAATTCAGGCTGGCCCTGTGGCCGCTGCTGGCGCTCGTCGCCGCGCTCGCGTTCGCCGCGTGCGGCGGAGGCGACCCCGAGTCGCTACGGTTCGACCTCGCTGTTCAGGAACGGCAACTCACCATCAACGAGGGCGAGTTGGTTGTGAAGCAAGGCGACGAGATCACGTTGGAGCTCGAGACTGACGAAGCCGGCGCGTTCCACCTGCACGGATACGACCTGGAGCGGGAG
This sequence comes from Dehalococcoidia bacterium, assembly GCA_965204815.1. Classification (GTDB taxonomy): domain Bacteria; phylum Chloroflexota; class Dehalococcoidia; order Lucifugimonadales; family CATOSD01; genus CATOSD01. The sequence continues at coordinate 639,371 of OZ242014.1, read as the reverse complement.
CTGACGGTTGGAGAGACGGCAACGCTGAGCTTCACGGCGAACGCCACCGGCCGCTTCGGCATCACGTTTCACCCGGGCGCTGGCGGCCACTCGCACGCCACCGAGCACGGCGTGATGTTCGAGTCCGACACGCTCCAGCAGGGCGACAGCTTCGTGTACCACGTAATGGATGACATGAACGGCCAGATGATCCCGTACCACAACCACATGAACCACAAGATGACCGCGTCGATTATGGTGAGCGCGGACGCCGAGACGTCGGAGCGGGCCGAGGTCACTATCCTGGAGGACGGCTCGTTTTCGCCCCCGATGCTGAACGTGCGGCCCGGCACGATGATCATGTGGACGAACACCGCCGAGCAACGCCAGCGCGTGGCGAGCGGCGACCCGCCGGCCGTGGCGGACGTACCAGACGACGAGGGCGAAGAGGTTTCGCTCGGCGTGCTGGAGGTGCGCCCCCGGTAGGCGGACGCGGGTAGCCGCGGGCGGTCCGGGAATCGCCCGCGGCGTATCGGAAGGACACAGGAAACACCCAATGCACTTTCGCAACATCGCCGCGGCGGCATTCGTCGCCGCGCTGGGACTTCTCGGCTTCGCGGCATCGGCCCGCGCGCACGCCTTCGGCGAGCGCTACGATCTTCCCATACCGCTCAGCTACTTCCTGGTGGGCGGCGCCGCCACCGTCGCGCTCTCGTTCGCGGTCATCGGGCTGTTCGTGCGGCGCGGGGAGGGCGAGCGCGGATATCCGCGGCTGGACCTGCTCTCGGTCCGCGGGCTGGGGGCCGTGCTCGGGAGCCCTGTCACGCTCTTCGCGGTGCGGCTGCTGTCCGTGGCCGTGTTCGGCCTTGTGCTCGCCACATGTTTCTTCGGCAACGGTCGCCCTTTGGAAGTGTTCGCGCCCACCTTCGTCTGGGTGGTGTGGTGGGTGGGCATGGGCTACGTCTCGGCGCTGCTCGGCAACGTATGGATGCTGGTAAACCCGTGGAAGATAATCTACGAGTGGGGCGAGCGCCTGCTCGGCAGCGATGGACGCGGGCTGTTCGTCTACCCGGAGCGGCTCGACGTATGGCCGGCGGTGGCGCTGCTGCTGGCGTTCGCCTGGCTGGAGAACGTGTACACCAGCGCGACGCTGCCGGGAAGCCTGGGACAGCTCATCATCGCCTACTCGCTGGTGACGTGGATGGGCATGGCGGCCTTCGGCAAGCACACCTGGCTGAGCCGAGGCGAGGTGTTTAGCGTGCTGTTCAGTCTGTTCGCCCGCTTCTCGCCGACGGAGGTGAGGGCCGCCGACCGCCGCGCCTGCTCGCGGTGCTCATCCGCTTGCGACGTAGACTGCGTGGACTGCTACGAGTGCTTCGAGCGGGTGGACCGGCCGCGGCGGGAGTTCAACCTGCGCCCGTGGGCCGTGGGTCTGGCCAACCCGCACCGCGCCAGCTTGGGGATGGCCGCGTTCGTGCTGCTGGCGCTGGCGATAGTGTCGTTCGACGGCCTGCAGGAGACGCCGGCGTGGGTGAGCGTCCAGACCGCGGTGTACGACGAGGTGTCGGTGCTCGGGCCCAATGTGGTGAGCACCATCGACACGCTGGGGCTTCTGGTGGTGCCTGCGCTTTTCGTGATTGTGTACGCCGCGTTCTCGTGGGCGGTGGCGCGGCTGTCCGGCGATCCGGGGGGAACCGGCGGTGTGGCCAAGGGGTACGTGCTCACGCTGGTGCCAATCGCGCTGGCCTACAATCTGGCGCACTACCTGTCGTTGCTGCTGATAAGCGGCCAGACGGTGATACCACTGCTGTCGGATCCGTTCGGCAACGGCTGGGACTTGCTGGGCACCGCCGACTACAGTACGAACATAGCGATAATCAACGCGCGGGTGGCGTGGTACGTGTCCGTCGCGGCGATAGTGGCGGGTCACGTCGTCTCGGTGTACCTGGCGCACCTGGTATCGATGCGCAGAGTGGCTCACCGGGGCCGGGCGCTGCGCGGGCAGCTTCCGATGCTGCTGCTGATGGTGCTCTACACGGCGACGAGCCTGTGGATCATCGCACAGCCTATCGTGGAGGAGTAGGTGGGGGGCCGGAGGGGACGGTAGATGGCACCGTCTTCGAGATGTGGCTAGGCACTCTGTAGAGCTATTTCGGCGGTACACAGGACCACCCCGGACCATTGCTAGGCCTGAGAAGCCGATCAAGGCCACCGGCCTGTGTTCGTCATGGACACCGACGTTCCCTCCCAATGAAGGGCGCCCCTTCGAGTGCGCAATACTGAGCACATGTATTGACTTTTGAGGATAATTGCGTTATATCTACCGGCGTTGGGTGCCTTCATGAGCCGCAAGCGTGTCAAGATCAGCGTTCTCTTGGACTCTAAGGAGTTCGCCCGATTCGACGCGTATTGCCAAGAGAGAGGCTTCAAGAAGAGCACACTGATAGCTCGGCTAATCCGAGACCATCTTGACGCGAGTGTGTTCGATGGTCAACCCAAGTCGCCAGCGAACCAAGACAGGATCTCATGACAGTAGTCACCTCTCTCTCAAATGAGCTACATGCGGCGCTAGATCAGTTTCATAGCGTGGACTGGACGTTTGCGCAGGACAAGACGAATGTTGGGCTGCACAGTATTCACCCATACCCCGCTAGATTCGTCCCACAGATACCCCGAAACCTCATCCGACTGTTCCAGCCTGTCGTAAATGGACCGGTGCTTGACCCCTTCTGCGGGTCCGGGACAACCCTAGTTGAGTCTCAGGCGCGGGGCATCCCGTCGTTCGGAATCGATGTCAATCCAATCGCCGCCCTCATATCAACTGTCAAGACGAACCCTCCCCGCCAAGATATAAGTTCCATTGCTGTTCGGCTTGCATCTGCGGCAGAAGCTGCCACAGACGGGACGGCGCCAACCATTCCTCGCTTGGCTCACTGGTTCAGCCCCGGCGCTATTCTAGCTCTGGCGAAGCTAACAAGGGTGTTAAGCGAAATCACCGAACCAAGGGTTCACGATGCCTTGCGGGTTGCATTATCGCGAATAATAGTTCGGGTCTCTCGCCAGGACAGCGACACCCGCTATGCCGCAGTTGACCGTTCTGTTGACGAGGGCGATGTATACAGCCTCTTCGTGGAGTCAGCAAGGGCTCTCGACGACATCTTCAAGATGGAGCACTCTGATATGTTCCGTCAATGGGCCCCGAGCCAGGTCATTGCTAGGGATATCCTTACTGTTGAGCCCCATGAGCTGCCTCATCAGTTCGGACTCATCATTACGTCTCCGCCGTATCCGAACGCTTACGAGTACTGGCTATACCACAAATACCGCATGTACTGGCTGGGTGAGGACCCGATACCTGTTCGCACCGCCGAGATTGGAGCACGGCCACACTACTTCAGGCGTAACCCAGAAACCCCCGACGACTTCCGCAGGCAGATGAGCCACTGCTTTGGGCTCTTTAGACAAGTCACGGTGCCCGATGCGCTGGTTTGCATGATCATAGGGCGATCGATTATAAGGGGCAAGACCATCGACAACGCCGAACTCCTACGCACGGCCGCGGACGAGCGCGGCTTCCAGCACCTTGCATCGGCCGCCCGTCGAATCCCTACGACCAAGAAGGCATTCAATCCTGCGCACGGCGCTATAGACGCGGAAACTCTCTTGGTCTTTCGGCGGCAGTAATCATGAACCGAATCGAGTTGGAGTTTCACGATTACCGATACCTGCCTTATGAGTTTCGCCTTGCAGAGTTGGAAGCTGAGCAAATCCTGGGAGCTACGCCTCAGCGAATCAATGGTTCATTACATCTTGAAACGGTAAACGGTGTCGCCCCCGAGGTCTTGGACAGGCTGACGTACTTTCGAAATGCAATCGTCCATGGCAAGCCAGCGGTTATACCGCAGCAGGCTCGACTTGAGGCCAGTGCCAGCAACCACGGCAACCCGAACCAGCTTCGTCGTCAGCACACGCGGTACTCTGCTCATGGTCTTCACGAGTATCGAGGCAAGTTCAATCCGCAAATGGTTCGAACGGTTACGAACATCTTGGGCTTGAATGTCGGAGACCGGATTTGGGATCCATTTTGCGGCAGCGGAACGGTCCTATTGGAAGCCCGGCATCAGGGCTACAACGCCGTTGGCGTAGATCTCAATCCGCTGGCGGTCGCTATCGCAAACGCAAAGCTGTCAGCTATAGGGACTAGTCCGGGTTCCCTTCAACATACGGCCGACTTGGTAGCTGAGCAAGTTCAAATGCGGGCGAAGTGGATGTCGGAAGGCGTTCCCAATGATGAGACGATCTCACAGAGCCTCGGCAGGAATTGGCTAGAGCGCCTTCCGTGTCCAGACTATCTTGTACGTTGGTTTCCCATTCCCGTACTGGCACAGTTGCAGACCATACTCGACACTATTGACGAAGTAGCCCCACCCTACCTTCGTCAAGTGTTCAAGGTTATCCTTAGCGATATTCTCCGGCAGGTGTCTTGGCAGGACCCCGGCGATCTGCGCGTCAGGCGGCGAAGGAATCCCGCTCCGAATTATCCCGCCATTGAAGCGTATGTCACCGCACTACAATCTCGCGTCGATGCCGTTCTGTCTGCGCAGGGCCACATCTCACATAACCAGGGATGGCAAGCGGCCTTCCTAGGAGACAGTGGGGAAATCCGCTCAGTAGATGAAAGCGCTCGAAGATTCCTGGAAGAGGGTGTGCATTGCGTCCTCAGCAGTCCGCCCTATGCCACAGCACTACCTTACATCGACACTCAACGGCTGAGCATCGCGCTCTTCGGTTTGGCCACAGTTAAAGAGATTCGTCAGCTCGATGGATCTCTAGTTGGAAGCCGGGAAGTGTCCACAGGAGAGCGCCTCACTCTCGAACAATCCATTAGGGTGAATCGGGATAACGTAGCTGAAGAGGTATGGGCGGTGTGCAAGGCCTTGCAAGAGGCCTACGACCCGTCGCGGGACGGCTTCCGGCGACAAAACACCCCGGCAGTCGTTTACCGTTACTTTGCCGACATGACACGAGTGATGGCGATGACAGAGAAATACCTAAGAAAAGGAGGTTGGCTAGCCTTCATTGTCGGTCCAAACCGTACGACACTTGGTGGAGTCGAGTTCCTGATCGACACTCCAGCCTTGCTAGCCGCGACCGGGAGACACGTGGGGCTACAACTCCGCAATATGCATGAACTGAACGCTTACAGCCGCTTCGATGTTCACAGCAGGAACTCCATCCGCGAGGAACGGCTTCTATTCATGCAGCGACCGTAGACCTCCTCCCGCTGCCATCGGAGTTGGCCTGCCAGCTTAAAGGGTTCGGTGAGGGAGGCGGGCGTAATTGCCAATTGCGGACTCTCTGCCAAGACCCCAAATGCAAATTCAACGAGTGCGGACGACATCCCAGCGCAATGCCAGCAAATGCAAAGCCGACACCTCAGGCCCCAAGCGCCTAGGACAGTAGCACTACCATGCACATTTGCCACATTCGGGTCACCAATCTAAGGAACTTCCGCTATCTTGACGTTGATCTGGGGCCCAAGCTGGTAATTGTAGGAGAAAACAATGTCGGCAAGTCCAACTTGCTGTTTGCACTCCGACTCCTCCTCGACCCTACTCTGCCAGACTCCGCTCGGCATCTTCGACAGGACGACTTCTGGGACGGATTAGCTGACCCGGTCAAGGCACACGAAGTCATTGAGGTCTACATTGAGCTGACAGACTTCAAGAAGAATCAGGATCTCTTCTCGATCCTGCAGCAGTACCTGGTAAAAGGCGGTCCTCCGGACACGGCGCGCCTTACCTATCAGTTTCGACCGAAGAGTCCCTTGCCAAAGGATCGCCCTCCCACTATCGGTGACTACGAATTCGTGATTTTCGGGGGAGAGAACGAGGCGAACCAGGTTGGCTACCGAGAGCGGCGCTGGTTGGCCTTGGAAGTCCTTCCTGCCCTTAGAGACGCTGAGGGCGATCTGTCTTCATGGCGAAGGTCTCCCTTGCGACCTCTCGTCGACCGTCTATCGGTTGCTGACAATACCCTGCAAGCAGTTGCCACAGCATTGGACTCTGCCACCGGGCAGTTGCTTTCCGAGCAAGATGTGCAAGCTCTGGAGACAGGCATTCAACAAAGACTCCAGAAGATGATCGGCGGCGTGATTGCGATTGATCCGTCACTAGGCTTCGCGTCCAGCCAGCCAGCCCGTCTGCTCAGGGGACTGAGGCTGTACGGAGACGGGCAGTTCAAACGGCCGGTAGGTGATCTAAGCCTGGGAGTCAGCAACGTCCTGTATCTACTTCTTCTGGCTATAGAACTGGAGGAAAAACAGAAGTCATCAGAGCGGGCCGCGACCATATTAGGTATAGAGGAGCCGGAAGCCCACCTCCATCCCCATCTCCAAAGACTGCTTTTTCGGGACTTCCTGAGGAGAGAAGCTCCCGTAATTCTTACTACGCATTCGCCCCATGTAGCGAGTGTCGCCCCGTTGTCGAGCATTCTCCTCCTACGAGATGGCGGTGAGTCGAACGGTAGTGGCGGCAAGTCAGTTGTGACAGCAGGACTAGATGCCCAAGAGATCGCAGACTTGGAACGCTACTTGGACGCCACACGTGCTGAACTGCTGTTTGCTAAAGGCATCATCTTTGTTGAAGGCGCAGCGGAGTTGTTCCTCATCCCAGCGTACGCGGAAGTCTTAGGCTACCCCCTCGATGAGTACGGGATCACTGTTTGTAGCGTTCATGGTACTGACTTCGCTCCCTACGCCAAGCTTGCGGGTAGCAAGGGTCTTTCTATTCCATTTGTCATTGCCACGGATGGAGACTGGACGGAGAGGCAGGGAGAGATCCTGAGCAGAGGATTGGCTCGGGGAATACGTGTGGCGGATGGGGCAAATCTCGGAGAGGTGGAGGCGTTACATCAGGCGTTTGAAGAGCGTGACTGGAACGGACTCTATGAACGGCTGGGAGCGGCGGGGGTGTTCGTAGGTCAGCACACTCTGGAGATCGACCTGTTGAAATGCGGTCTAGGCCACCAGATGTGTGAGTCCTTCAAAGAACTCGGTACCTCGGAAAGACGGCTAGAGCAGTTCAAGGATTTGGTGGACGCAGGTCCTGATGTGAGTGAAGACGATGCTCAGACTATCTTGAGGCGGATTGAGAGTATCGGCAAGGGAAGATTTGCTCAAAGGCTCGCCGAGAAAGTCACTATGGAGAGTTGCCCAGCCTACATCAAGGGGGCGATTCAACACGTCATAGGTCAGCTAGGCCATGACTCAGATTGAAAGCCATGGTGACGGCCTCGACGGCCTGAATGATCTCCAGCAGAAGGCACTATTAGCTGAGGGGCACTGCGCAGTACTCGCAGGTCCCGGCAGCGGCAAGACCAGAGTGCTTGTCAGCAAAGTGGCCTATCTACTTCGCCACCGAGTAGCCGGTCCGCGAGGGGTCGCCTGTGTTACCTACAACAATGAGTGCGTGCGAGAACTGCGGAAGCGCTTCGTCAACAGAGGGCTCCGACCCGGGGAACAGTTGTTTCTGGGCACGGTGCATAGCTTTTGCATGTCGTGCATCGTCGGCCCGTTCGGACGTTTGTTTAGGGAGGATCTGCCAGCCAACCCGAACATTGCGACCGGTCAGGATGTGACAGGGGCGATTACGGAAGCCCTGGCCAGCCTTAGGATTCGAAGCAACGCGTCGGATTGGCGCGAGCCCATCAATCTGCACAGAAGGACCCGCCTGACCGGGGGATACCAGGATCAGCAGATTGAGCGGGTTGCTGACGCCTATGAAACTGCCCTCCATCACCGGGGCCTAATTGACTTCGATGACATGGTCTTGATCGGCCTCGATCTCATAAGGACCCAGCCATTCGTTCGAGAGGCGTTGGAGGCTCGTTTCCCGTACCTCGTAGTGGATGAATACCAAGACCTCGGGTATCCCTTGCATCGGATCGTTCGAGAAATCATGGCAAACACTAGCATCACGGTGTTTGCAGTGGGTGACGAGGACCAGTCCATTTATGGATTCGCCGGAGCTGACCCCAAGTATCTTGGGGAGTTGGCCAGCGACCCCGAAGTTTCCGCCGTGCGTCTCGACATGAACTACAGGTGTGCTCAGCGCATCATCGACGGTTCCGAGATTGCCCTTGCGCCTCCTGAACCTAGAGGGTACAGATCTGCGAGGGACGATACTGAGGGTGATCTCCTCTTTGTTGAGGATGAAGGTGGGCTGGCATCGCAAGCCACCACGATAGCCAGTGGAATCGTCCCTGCTCTGAATGAGCGAGGTATCCCGAATGACCAAATCGCGATCTTGTACGTAGACTACATGGATGTTCCCGCCCTGAGCAGAGCCCTCACCGATGCAGGGATAGAGTTCGCTGGAGAACGCGATAGGCGGTATCCCAGGACGCCGTTCACACGATGGCTGGAAGATGTGGCTGCCTGGTGCACTAGCTACCCAGAGTCTACGCTAGACCCAGCCTTCGAAGATGTATATCAGGATTGGGTGCAGCTCAGGACTGATGCAAACATATCTGTAGCCTGGGCGGATTTGGCTGACCGTAGCCAGTTTCACGCGTTCCTACAATCGCTCTCCAATGCCGAAATGCCTCTGTCAGAGTGGCTGGACCGACTCAATGATGGCATAGACGTAACTACATTCCTTGCGGACCATCCTAGGCAACCAGAGGCTCTAGCCAATTGGAAGCTGATTCGGAGTCAATGTGAGCATGGAAAGTCACTGGAGAAGCTCACACTTGGTAACTTTGCTATCGGTAGAGGGCACCCCCACGTAGTCACGCTGACCACGCTCCATAGCAGCAAGGGCCGAGAATACGACGCTATTATTGTCCCTGGCCTTGAGGAGGGACGTCTGCCTCGGTATAACGCCACAGTCCCTGATGGAGTCGCTGAAGCACGTCGAGTGCTGTATGTTGGAATAACGCGGGCCAGACTGGTCGTATACTTGATGTACTCAGGTTGGTACGAGATACCGAGCGGCAGACAGTTTGAAAACGGTCCCTCCCGATTCGTGCTGGAGCTCCTAGAGAATCTCGGACCGCAGGGGCAGTCAAATCTCGATGCCCTCTGAGATGGCGCCACGTTGAACTCCCCCGTTGTTACCGCTACTCTGGGGCAACTCGTGGCGAAGCGGGTTTAGCCGAACGAACTAGGAATCATGGCCCGTAGCCGTAGCGATGGCGCGGTCTATCCTGAGTCAAGTACCGGAAGTAGTCGTCGTACCCCGCGTCCTGTTCAGTGAGTAACTGCACGAAGAAGGTATGGGTCCTGCCCACTGGCAATCGTTCCAACACCACCAACGAGGTTGTATCAAAGTTGTTGGGCGTTGCATTGACAAGGGTCGCCCTGGGGCCAATTCTCAAACGGTGCTCCGCGGCGTGCCCAGGGCGCTCCTCACGAAACCAGATAGATATTTCAACATCAACTCCCTCATCTCCAGTCAATGAGGACCGGAGGGAGCCCGTTATACGCCACTCGAGCCTTGGAAGCGTTCGGACAACATTGGCGTACCGGTCTGGCCAACCCCAGAAGGCCGGTCGCGCATTTCGGGCAGTCACGCCTATATCCCACTCAGCTGTGCCCGGGGTCACACCGTGTAGCTTGTTCACGTCGTTTATAGTCAGAGTGCGAACGTAGAAGTGTTCGGTTAGATCAATGCCACCGAGTGCCTGGTCCTCGGGGTGTGCGGGTTCGACTTCGGCCTCTTCCGTCTCAAGACCTCCGAAGGACACTGGTAGTGGAGGTAGTGAGAACAGCGGAAGGGGAGGAGGGGGAGCCTCAGGTCTCTTACGACGTTCACCTCGCCGGGCAACTTCGCCGTTATCTCTGCGACGCTTTCGTGCCAGCGTTGCCTCATTGGATACATAACGGTCTTCAAGAAGCTGCCTGATGCGGTCGTCATCGACAAGTTGTTCACAGAAAGGCGACGCCATCAAACCGCCGACCTCTTGGACGACCGAATCGTAAGTTGCCCTATCCTTCTCGTGATCAGTCGGCCGTAGTGCCAACTCTAGATTCCCTTCAATGTTCTGGTAGAGACCGCCGCCGGTCAGGTTCGACGAACCCACCAGCAGAAGCGCATCAGAAGGCGGACTTTGACCATCATCGAAGAGGTAGACCTTCGGATGAAAGGTCTGGAGATGGTGCTTGTGGTAGACGAACACTCTCCGCGATAAGGATCGGAGGAGCGCCAGGGCCTCGGCAGAAGTACCCCGGTTCGCCATCCCGACAACGACATCAACGTTGCGCAGGCTCTCGCCTAAAGCAGCGTGGAGAATACCGACACCAGATCGGCGAGCCCAGGCAACGACTATAACTCCGTTGCGGATTTCGAACCGAGTCGGCACTTCCAGAAGGGAACTGTATGCCGAACGGCTAGGGCCAAGAAGGAACGTCATCGGCTTCTCACCCACCGTTTACAGGGAGGCCTCGAATCCTGAGGCACATCTATAGAATCAAGAGCGTCACAAACTCTCATTGTGCTCCTGTCCTAACAAGCGGCTCTCAACTTCGCGGACGATGCTGCAAGGGTCCACACTCAATACGCCACACACCATCACGAACTCGAGGACGTCTAGTCGCCGCTCCCCCCGCTCATATTTGGAAACGAACGACTGGGGCCTATTGATACGGCTTGCCAGATCGTGTTGTGTCAACCCAGCTTCTCTGCGAGCCGAGGCGAGCCGCTGTAGGAACGCCTTGTATTCGTCCGTGAATATCGACTTCAAATACCGCCTCGACCAATCAGGGACTTGCGGCAATATGATAAAACCCGTTTTGGAATATCCCAAAACGGGTTATCACTGGGCACTGACTATCGGCGCCCCAGCCGAGGGTATTGCGGCCGGCTCTGTTGACGTCTAGGCGACGCTGGTAGCATCCGACCGGATCCATTTAGGCGCACATGTGTGACCGTACCTATGAGAACCAACCGAACGTGACGATTGATAGAACCGTCTTTGAGATTCGGATGAGCTTTACAGGTTCACCCGATTCAACTGGGAGTCCATGAGGCTCCGGTGTTGTCTAGTCATCAGACAGGAGTTGCGACTTCCCGCATCCTCCCCGTAGGCATCCCCCAGCATCCCACAGCGCCTGCAACGCCTTGACGAAGACCCGCGACTTCTCTTGGGTCCACTGTTCTCGCCCTCGTCCAAATAGCGGCACATGTCCGTTCTGGCACTTGAAGTCCTTGAGCTTCGCGGTCTTGAGCCAGCCGAGGACGCCCGTATAGGTCGGCGCTAGCTTCGTTGCGAACAGACTGTCGGGAACGTTATAGAGCAGGCACTCGATGAAATAGGAGGGAGCGTCCTCCTTCCTGAGCACCTTCTTCTCGACCAGCCGGTTCCGGGCTGCCTTGAACATGCGGATGGTTCTCTTGAACCGCATGTTTGTGGCCTTTTCCTTCTTCAACCCCCGCTCATGGTGCTGCTGCGGAAAGCTGACGACCCAACGCCTCTCGTCAGGGAGATATAAGCCGATTCCCTGTCTATGGCTCACCGTGACCACGAGGTCGGCATCCGCCGGGATCTTGCCCTTCGGCACCTTCAAGGTCTTGCGGCCGCTCTTCGCGGCCGTCCCGAACCTGGCCCGCAGCGCCTTCAGCGCCTCGTCCCGGAAGGACTTCCATTGCCGGTGGACGAACTTGTGAGAACCATTCTCCTGAAGCCGTTCTCCGGTGAGGTCGGCCACCGCGGGCTTTAGCTTCGATGACAGCCGCACGACCACATCGACGTCACTGTCCCCGCCCAGGTTAGTGTCGTTCTTGTACGAGCCTTGAAGAAAGACCTCGTACTTGAACTGCGACAGTCGATTGTGGGCATTCAGGGCCTCCCGGATGGGCAGGTGCGCCTGCGTAAAGGCCGTGGAAGCCTGGTGGTGACTCCACCGCGAGAGAGTGCGTTCAGATATTGTCATCTATTCTCCTGCTATGGTTAGTCCTTCGTCTTCTGGATCGTTCCTACTTGGTCGGCTTGAGTAGGTCGGCCATCGTGATGACGGATGGCTTTCCATTGGGGTCGGCCGCCTTCTCCGCAGCCCTTCGAACGAAGGCGGCCACTGCCGCTTCCAGAAAGCGTGTCTCCTCCTGCGTGAATGGGTCGCCGCGGCCCTCAGCTTTCCGAGCGACGGGGCCGCCCCTACTGGCCGAGAGCATCCCAACTCTTTTCAGAACCGTCTCTTCAATCCGGTAGTGGGTGGCCGCCGACTTGCGCTTGTTCCCGCCGCCTCCGGCCGCCTGCAGGGCGGAGTACTCCAGCACCGTGAGGCAGACGTTGGCGACGCCCGCCAGCGGCTCTCTTCCCTGACGATAGAGGTCGAGTCGGTATAGCATGAAGGATGCGTCGGGGTCAGCGGGATCAATGGCCGCGCCCTGGTGAGGAGCGGGATAGGCCGACGGCATCTTGGTAATCTTGCCCCGCGCCTTGGGCACCCCGGCCCGGACGGTCACGGGGCGCACCGTCACCACCCCGGGCGTCGGGGGCGGCGGGTTGCGGTCGATGATGTCGACTCCCACATATGAGAGCCTGAATTCGCTGGACCGCGCGCGAAGGGCCGCCTTGAACTCCCACCGCTTCACGAGTCCGTCAACCGCGTTCCTTGCCTCTGCCGCCGTCGCGTAATGACTCTTGGGCTCTAGGACCACTTTGCCCTCGTCGGCCTGGATGCGGAAGAGGTCGTCCTCACAATCCAAGGGTGCAGCGTCCCCGTAGTCGACCGAATCGTCATGTTCGATGAGGTAATGGATGGCCTTCACGTGGGGGTCGTTCATGATCACTCCTGAATCTCTATGTCGCCCGTCTCCCCCTTCGCCATCCGGTAGCCGACGCGGGGTTCGGTGAAGATGAACCTGGGGTCTGCTGCGTCGTCGCCCAGCTTGCGGCGGAGCCGCTTCACCATGTTCCGCAGCAGCCAGGACTCGCCGACTTTCTCCGGCCCCCAGATTCGCTGTAGCAGCACGGTTTGGGTCAGCGTGCGGGGAGCGTGGACCGAAAGCTCGTAGAGCACCGCGTATTCCGTGGCCGTCAGTTCCACCGGCTCCCCGTTCAGCGTCACCCGGCGCAGGGCGTAGTCGATGCTCAGCCCTCCGACCGCGTAGGGTCCCGACGGCTCACCCTGGAACGGCTCCAGCCGCTTCCTGAGCGCCGCCCTGATCCGCGCCGCAAGCTCCGTGGGCGAGAAGGGTTTGGCCAGGTAGTCGGCCGCCCCCATGTCGAGAGCCCTGGCGACGGTCTCGTCCTGGCCGAAGACCGACAGGAAGATCACCGGCACGTCCGCCGTCTTCCGTATGTCGTTCATCAGCTCGATGCCGTCGCTCCCAGGCAGCACCAGGTCCAGCAGGACGAGGTGAGGCTTTTCCTCCTCCATGAGGCGTGGCACGTCGCCGGGGTCTCCGGTCGCGATGGGCGCGTAGCCCGCGCGTGTGAGGACGTCGCGGACGTACCGCAGGTCATGGGGGTTGTCGTCCACGGCCAGGACGCGGACCCGGGCCGTGCGCGTCGAGCCGGTGGATGCAGGGTCGGGAGCTTCAATCGCTGACCGCTCAACCGCCGGCAGCGTGAAGGTGAAGAGCGCCCCCAGGCCCGGCCCGTCGCTCTCCGCCCAGATGCGGCCCCCGTGGGCTTCGACGATGCCCTTGCAGATGGCGAGACCCAGGCCCGACCCGTCGACGCCCAACGTCGCCGCCGCGCCGGACGCCCGCGAGAACTTGCGGAACAGCTCCGGCAGAAGCTCCGCCGGTATGCCTCTGCCACGGTCAACGACGGAGACGGCGACGTGGACGCCGTCCCGCGCGGCCCTCACCGTGATGGGCGACCCATCGGGGGAATACCCTGCGGCGTTGGAGAGCAGGTTGCCCAGCACCTGGACGATGCGCCGCCTATCGGCCATGACCATCGGCAGGTCCGCCGCCATCTCCACGTCCAGGGGGTTCCCTGCGCCGCCGGTCACAAACCTGCTCCTGGCCTCCTCCACCAGCAGGCGTAGCTCCGACGGCTCCGGGTCCACGGGCAGCGCCCCCGTCTCGATGCGGGCCACGTCCAGCAGGTCGCCTATGAGGTACTGCATGTGGTCGACCTGCTGGTCCACGATGCGGTGGAATTGGGCGGCCACGGCGGGGTCCATGTCGGGGCCGCTGAGCAGGGAGGTGGTGGAGCCCTTGACCGTGGCCAGGGGCATCCGCAGCTCGTGACTGACCATGGCCAGGAACTCGGCCCGCAGCCGCTCCTGCTCATCGAGGGGTGTCAGATCCTGCATGGTGACGACGAAGGACGCCACGTGCCCGTCCTCGGCGTGGATGGGAGAGGCGTTGAGCAGGAGGCTGACGCTGCGCCCGTCAGGTACCCTGAGCGCGATCTCCTCGGCCCGCACCGTGTCCCCTGAGCCGAGCACCTCCGCCAGGGGTAACTCCCGAAGGGAGACCTCACTGCCGTCGCCGCGCACGCAGGTCACCACGTCAAGGATGTCCTCCGCCTGCTGGCCCTCGTCGAGCAGGCCCTCCACCAGCCGTCTGGCCTCCCGGTTGGCGGACTCCGGCATTCCCGTACGAGCGTCAAAGACCACCACGCCCACCGGCGAGGTGTTGACCAGCGTCTCCAGGTCGGCCCTGGCCTGCCGCTCCTCCCGGTAGGCGCGGGCGTTGGCGATGACCAGCGCCGCCTGTGAGGCGAACATCACCAGCGTCTCCTCGTCTTCCTGGGTGAACTCCCGGCCCAGCTCGTCGCTCCCCACGTAGATATGGCCCGAGCGCACGCCCTGGTGGAGTATCGGGGCCGCCATGAAGGCGGTGAGAGCCACGGGCGAGCGGAACTCCTCAAGACCGATGGACCTGGTGAACTCCTCCAGTGGGCCGACCCTCAGCGGTCCCGGCAGGGCGTTCAGGTACTCGAAGAACGTCTGCCCCTGGGGAGCCTGCCAGAGCCGCTCCAAGTAGCCGGGTTCGAATCCCAGAACCAGGTGCTCCTCCACCCACCCGGAATCGTCCAGGGTGATGATCGAGGCGAAGGGTGCCCGCGTCAGGGAGCGGGCGCTGTCCATCACTGCCCGCAGCGCCGTGTCCACGTCCAGGCTCTCGTTGATGTGTTGGCTGGCTGCGCTGAGGCGCGACAGGCGCTCCCGCAGCGCCTCGTTCTCACGGTAGAGCTGGTCTGAACCCACCGAATCCTCCTTCCCGACCTGTACGCAGTTGTGCCTGGTCACGGCCCCGGCAACATCAGGAATCCGACAGCATGTTACACCATAGTACACAAAAGAACCCTTGAAAGATACGCTGAGGCTACAGGTAGTTTGGTAGAGTTTAGATGGGTTTGTGTGTCTCCGCTCCGCGGGGCGACACAGGCCGCCGCCGCACTCTGGGCACGGGAGATGGAACCAACCGCTCCGCCGGGGTCGGCGAGTCCATCCCGACCGAATGAAGCGCAACGCTGGCCGATAAGGAGGCACGACAGCCATGTTCAACGAAAGCAACAGCAGGATGCGCCGCCTTTTGAGGGCGGCCATGCACGTTACCCCCCCCCCCCCCCCGATTTTCACCATCTGAACATGGCGGGAGGCCCGGCATGACTCGGGTACTCCGCCTCTCACGCCTCTCCCCGCTCCTCCTCCTGGCCGCCGCGCTCGTTGCGCTGGCGGTCTTCTTTGTCAACCAGGCACCGCGCGCCCAGGCTCAGTCCAGCGACGGCAGCACCAGGGAAATCTGGTCAAGCACGATTACGGTGGGGGGAACAGTCGCTGGTATTCGCGGTTTCTGGGACGGTGCCATCGGATCACTCCAGCACACTTCCTTCACATACTCGGGGCAGAGTTATGTGGTCAAGACAATCATGACGCAGCCCGGTGGCAGTCCACTCTTATTCACACTCGACAAAACGATCCCGAACAACCTCAAGTCGGCGCTGACACTGTATGTCGGCGACAGACAGTTCGCCCTCGCTGAGGGCACTCGCAACAGTCTTGCTGGCACCAATAACCAAATATCCTGGAATAACCCCGGTCTGAGCTTGACGGCCGGCCAAACGGTGCAGGTGAGGCTAACCGAGCCAGTCCAGACGCTGACCGCATCCTTTTCCCCTGATGAGCCGGTCAAAGAGGACTGGGAGACGAACAGCGCCCATGATCTCTGGTCGCCCACCCTGACGGTGCAGGACCTGAGCACGACTGCCCCGGCAAAAGTTGGCTGCGACGACAGCAACAGCAATTCCAGCGCCCGTTGCAGGAGCGCGCTCACGCGCAGAGACTTCACGTTTGACGGGGTCAGGTATTGGGTCGAAGCCATCTCCTACATCACCACGTACCCGGAAAGGCTCACGCTGAAGCTGGACAAGGCGATTCCGCAAAACCTCCAATCGTGCCTCACGCTGTACGCCGGCAATGCCAGGATCCGCCTTGCGGATGACGGTATAGCCGGGGCCGGTGTGGACGTGGCGCTCACCGACTCGGACAGCACGCTAACCCTGACCGAGATCAGTGGCGCGGGCTTTGGTTTGAACTGGTCGGCCGGCGACACGGTCAATCTGAGGCTGCCCAACGTCGGCTGTCTCACCCTGACCCTGAGCAAGCCTGTGACGGAGGAGACCTCGCTGCAATGGAGGCGGGGCGGCACCGCCGACTCTTCTGATTACCAGCGCATCAGTCTTCCCACGTTCGCCGCCGGCACCACGACGGCCTCAACGCCGGTCAAGCCGATTGACGATAGCGAGGAGGAGGGCTGCGAGACCATAATCCTGGCCATGACCATGTGGCCGGGCACGGACCGGGCGGTACACGAGAAGTTCACGTTCGCCATACAAGACAATGACGGGGGCAACGCCTGCGTCGGCGGCGGCTAGAGGGGGGAAAGATGCAGCGCGCCATTGCCATAGCCGGTTTCCTGCTCTTCGCCTCAACGCTGCTCGCCGCCTGTGGGGACGGCGACGCGGGACTGACCCGCGCAGAGGTGGAGGAGATCGTGCGGGCGGAGATGGCCGACCTGCCCGACGAAGCGCAGTCAGCGGGGTCCATCAGCAACGACGACACGGCGGCCATGCCCGCGCAGCAGGGCCTGACCCGCGCCGAGGTCGAGGCCATCGTCCGGGCCGCCATCGCCGGTATACCTTCCAAGTCCGCCCCCGCCGAGTACACCCAGTACGTCGTCGAGAGCGCCATCGCCCGCTACGAGAGCCAGGGCCTCGACGCCACGGTGGCGCACTACAACCGCGAGGATAGCGTGGACGGCCAGTGGTACGTGTTCATCATCGACGAGCACGACCAGTTCATCGCCCACCCGGACCCGGGCCGCCTGGGCCTGGACCTGAATGGCTGGGTGGGCACCGACGCCAACGGCTACGAGTTCGGGCCCGCGATGCTTGCCGCCACGGAGGACGGCGCGTGGGTGTCCTACGTGTACCGCAACCCGGAGAGCGGAGGCATCGGCTCCGGCGACTTCGAGCTGAAGAACGTGTGGGTGGAGCGCCGCGACGGGCTGCTCTTCGCCTCCGGCTGGTACATCGACGCCGACGCCTTCACCAAGCAACTGGTGTCCGTCGCGGTGGACAAGTACCGCGACGTTGGGCTGACGGGGACCATGACCTACTTCGCCAGTCCGGGAAGCGCCCTGGCGGGACTGGACGCCGCCGTCGACTACTACAACGCCGCCGAGACCATCGACGGCCACTGGTTCGCCTTCATCGGCGGCCCGGACGGCAAGATCGTGGGCCACTCCGACATCACGAAGATCGGCGGGGACGTCCAAGACCTGTTCGGCGATGAGACGTTCGAGGCCACCGAGTCCGGCGTCTGGGTGGAGTCGGAGTCGCTGCGGGTCTTCGTGGCGGAGTACGACGGCTACCTGTTCGGCTCCGGCTGGAGCCGCGGGGAGTAGGGCCGATAGCAGCGAGCCAGAGGTCGGTCGGTACGCGCCGCTCCGAAACGCAAAAGAGGCCGCACAGATGGAGAGGTCCGGGGTGCAGCCTCTCCCGTACAGGGGTAGCCACTGATGAATCCTGGTAACGGACCGGCTCGATGCCGAGACAGCGAATTGACTACAACATACCAACCTACAATTTCCCCGAAGACTTCCCGGAGCGCCTGAAACGGTTTCAGGTGGAATCCGGCCTGTCATGGTCGGAGATCGCCCGGCGCATTGGCACATACCGCTACACCGTTTGGCGTTGGAAAGAGGGCCGGGGCCGTCCCAACACGGAGCACATGATGGCCCTGCTTGAGTTGGCCCAGGGGTTGGGCCTCGCCCGCATCTTCACAGAATGAGGCGGCGCGGGGCCGGAAACGCAAAAAGGGCGACATACATGGGCGGTCCCTAGTCCGGCCCGCGATCCAGCCCGTCTCCCTCGCTAGCCTGTTGAGCAGCTCGCGGCAGTCCTCGGCGTCACCCAACCCTCCTTCCCGACCTGTACGCAGTTGTGCCTGGTCACGGCCCCGGCAACATCAGGAATCCTCCAGCATGTTACACCATAGTACACAAAAGAACCCTTGAAAGATACGCTGAGGCTACAGGTAGTTTGGTAGAGTTTAGATGGGTTTGTGTGTCCCCGCTCCGAGGGGCGACGCGGGCCGCCGCCGCACCCAGGCACGGGAGATGCAACCAACCGCTCCGCCGGGGTCGGCGAGTCCATCCCGACCGATGAATCGGAACGCCGGCAATGAGGAGGCATGACAGCCATGTTCAATGATAGCAGCAGCAGGGTGCGCCGCCTTTTGAGGGCGGTCATGCCCGTTACCCCCCCCCCAGAACCTGCGTTCTAGTCCTCCACCGCTTCAATACTCTGCAACCCGCGGGAGGCCCGGCATGACCCGGGCCATTGGCATCCCTCGGCGCTCTCCATTCCTCCTCCTGGCCGCCGCGCTCGTTGTGATGGCGGTTTTCACCGTCCGCGACGCGCCGGCCGCCCAGGCGCAGACCCCCACCGCCAGCATCACCCTCAGCAGCACCGGCGTGGGCGTCATTGCCGGCTCCACGGAGGTGTACGAGGTCAAGCTCAACACGCAGCCCACGGCGAGCGTGACCATCACGCCCACCAGCGGGACGACGGGCGTGGCGACGGTCTCCGGCGCGCTCACCTTCACCACGACGAACTGGAACGACGCGCAGGAGGTCACCATCACCGGCGTGACGGCGGGAACGTCCACCATCACCCACGCGTCCGCCAGCAGCGACACCAACTACAGCGGCATCACGCTGCCCTCCGTCACGGCTAAGGTCCTCGCGCCGTCCACGCTGGTGAGCAACACGGGGCAGACGCCCATCGCCAGTCCCAAGGGCGGCTTCCAGTTTACGCACGCCCAGGCGTTCAGGACGGGAGCCAACAGCGACGGGTACACGCTGACCAGCATCGGGGTCGCCCTAGTCCAAATCACCGGCAACCCCAGTCTCTCGACCGTAAGCGGAGAGCTGTGGTCGGACAACAACGGCTCGCCCAACGCCAAGCTCAGAGACTTGACGACCCCATCGTCCATTGGGACGGGCAGGAACATCGTCACCTTCACTGCGCCCGCGGGCACCCACCTTGCCGCAAGCACCACCTACCACTTCGTAATCTACGACGCGAGCAACACCCACAGCGGCCAGCTCAATATCGACTGGACGGCGTCCACTGCGCAGGATTCCGGGGAGGCGGACGGCTGGACCATCGCGGACACTGCCCGCTGGCAGAACTCGGCGTCGCCGTCGGGGTCCACGTGGACCAGCTCCTCACGTGTGCGGCAGATCCAGGTCAACGGCGGCGCGCGGCAGAAGATGACGGCGCAGCCGCCCACCACGCTGACGCTCACCACCAACGCGGCGAGCAACACCATCGCCGAGGACGGCGGCAACGTCACGGTGACGGCCACCCTCAACCGCGCCGCCACGACGGCCGTCTCGGTGACGCTGACGGCGACTGGCACCGCCACGGCCACGGCGGACTACTCGCTGCCTTCGGCCTTCACGATCCCCATCGGCTCCACCTCCGCCACGGGCACGGTGAGCATCGTCGACGACGACATCGACGAGGAGAACGAGACGGTCATCCTCTCGACCACGGTGAGCGGCCTCACGGTCACCCCCGTGACGCTCACCATCACCGACGACGACACTGCCGGGGTGACGGTCAGCCAGACCGCGCGCTCGGTCCAGGCGGCCTCGACGACGACCTACACGGTGGTGCTGGACTCCAAGCCCACGGCCAACGTCACCATCACGCCGACCAGCGGCACGACGGCCAACGCCACGGTGGCGCCGGCCTCGCGCACGTTCACGCCGGCCAACTGGGACACGGCGCAGAGTTTCACGGTCACGGGCGTGGCCTCGGGCTCATCCACGATCACCCACGCCGTGACGAGCACGGACACGAAGTACCCGAGCAGCCTCTCCATCGGCTCCGTGATGGTGACGGTTTCGGCGGCCGCGCCCACGGCGCTGTCCGCCGACGCGGGTGAACGTTCGCTTGCGTTGAGCTGGACCGCGCCTGCCGGGACACTGACCGGCTACCACGTGCACTACACCTATGCCCCGTCGACGGGCACGGGGATGGTGGCCAACGACGCGGCGGCCTCGGGCAGCAATCCGGCTACGGCCTGGGTCGCGGCCACGCGCGGCTCGGAGACGTCGCCGCCCACGGCGTCGCAGACGCTCTCAAGCCTGGACAACGGCCGCACCTACCGGTGGCGCGTGCGGGGCGTGAACGGCAGCGTCAACGGCGCCTGGGCGTTCGGGACCGGGACGCCGGTGCTCGCGCTCCACTGGAATCTGGCGACAAATGTCGTTTCGGAAGGGTCCTCTTTTGGTCAGCGAATCCAAACCGGGACCCAGGCCGCCATCAGCGGCACGCTGACCTATGCGGCCGGGGACACCAACCCGGCCAGCCTGAGCGCGGACCTGCAAACGGGCTATCCCACGACCTTCTCGGCGAGCGCCGGCGCTACCTACTTGAACATGCCACAGATCCCGACCGCCGACGACTCGGTGAACGAGGAAGACGAGACGTTCAAGATCACGTTCGACGCGGGCACGGGCTACACGGTCGGCACGCCCGCCACTATCGTAATCACCATCACGGACAACGACCCGCCGGCGGCGCCCTCGGGCCTGTCGCTGACGGCGGGGTCGGGGAAGCTGACGGCGTCGTGGTCGAAGCCGGTGGGTCCGGTGACGGGCTACGAGCTGCGCTACAGGGCGGCGACGGCGGCCAACCAGACCGCGACCACGGCGGGCGACCCGTCCACGGGCTGGGTCACGATCACGCCCTCGGGCACGACCGGCACGGCCGAGATCACGGGGCTGACGAACGGGACGTCCTACCGCGTGGTGGTACGGGCGACGGACGGCCAGACGGGGAGCGGCAACGGCTGGGGCCTCTGGTCCGGCTCGGAGTCGGGCACGCCCACCGCCACGCCCGCCGCGGGGGTGACGGTCAGCAAGACGTTCGCCAGCGTGGTCACAGGCTCGACGACGACCTACACGATCAAGCTCAACAAGGCGCCCACGGCGAACGTCGTCGTCACGCCCACCAGCGGCACGACGGGCGTGGCCACCGTCACCAACCAGGCAAAGACGTTCACGACGACCAACTGGAACCAGCCGCAGACCGTCACGGTCACGGGCGTGACGGCGGGCTCGTCCACGATCACGCACGCCGCCACGAGCACCGACACGGCCTACAACGCCATCTCCATCGCCTCGGTGACGGCCTCCGTGGCCGTCTCGCCGATGTTTGCGTCCATGCCGCTCACGGAGCCCACGACGCTGACGCTGACGACGACCGCGGGGGACAACACCATCGCCGAGGGCGGCGGCACAGTGACGGTCACGGCCACCCTCAACCGGCCGGCGACGACGGCCGTCTCGGTGACGCTGACGGCCACCGGCACGGCGGGCACGGCGGACTACTCGCTGCCCTCGGCCTTCACCATCGCCGCCGGCCAGAGCTTCGCCACGGGCGCGGTGACCATCGTCGACGACGACATCGACGAGGCCAACGAGACGGTCATCCTCACGACCACGGTGAGCGGCCTCACGGTCACGCCCGTGACGCTGACGATCACCGACGACGACACCGCCGGGGTGACGGTCAGCCAGACCGCGCGCACGGTCGAGGTGCCGATGACGACGACCTACACGGTGGTGTTGAACTCGAAGCCCACGGCGAACGTCGTGGTGGGGGCGACCAGCGGCACGACGGCCAACGCCACGGTGGCGCCGGCGTCGCGGACGTTCACGCCCCAGAACTGGAACACGGCGCAGACCTTCACGGTGACGGGCGTGTCCGCGGGCTCGTCCACGATCTCGCACTCGGTGACGAGCACGGACACGAATTATCCGAGCAGCCTGTCGGTGGGGTCGGTGGTGGTGACGGTCACGCCGCAGCCTCCCTCGACGCTGGCGCTGACGACGGATGCGGCGAGCAACACCATCGCCGAGAACGGCGGGACGGTCACGGTCACGGCCACGCTGAACCGGCCGGCGACGACGGCGGTCCCGGTGACGCTGACGGCCACCGGCACGGCCGCGGGGACGGACGACTACTCGCTGCCGGCGGCCTTCACGATTGCGGTGGGCCAGAGCTCCGGCACCGGCACGGTGACGATAGTCAACGACGCCATCGACGAGGACAACGAGACGGTCATCCTCACGACCACGGTGAGCGGCCTCACCGTCACGGGCGTGACGCTCACGATCACCGACGACGACACCGCCGGGGTGACCGTCAGCGAGACCACGCGCGACGTCCAGGACGGAGCGACGACGACCTACACGGTGGTGCTGGACTCGCAGCCCACCGCGAACGTCACGGTGGCGGCGACGAGCGGCACACCGGCGTACGCGACGGTGGCGCCGGCCTCGCGCACGTTCACGGCGACCAACTGGAACATGCCGCAGACCTTCACGGTGACGGGCGTGTCCGGGGGCTCGTCCACGATCACCCACGCCGCCACGAGCAGCGACACGAAGTACCCGAGCAACCTCGCCATCGGCTCCGTGGCGGTGAGGGTCAACCCCAACGACACGACGCTGAGCGCACTGTCGTTCAGCTTCAGCGCGGACGGCGGCGCGACCTTCCCCGGCAGTGGGAAGCTGGCCCCGGAGTTCGACCCGGCCACGCGCAGCTACACGATTGAGATCTCCCCCAGCGCGACCCATGTCAAGTTCACGCCCACCGCGAACCACCCCGACGCCACGATCACCGTGAACACAGTGGCGACGGCCAGCGGCGCGCCCAGCGCCGCCATCCCGGTCGGCGGGGCCAGGGTCGATGTGGCTGTAACGGCGCTCTCCGGGGTAACCGAAGCTTACATTTTCGTGCTCACGTCGGGCGGCGGCGGCGCGGCGGGGCAGCTCGGGAACACCGTCTGGACCTCCATATTGGTCATGCGGGACCTCGGCGGCGGGTCATTCATGGGCTGCTATAACCTCAGCTTTGCTGCGGGCGACCGCTGCAACGACACGTCCACGCTGTCGCAGGACACGTTCTACTTCGCCGGCGCGCCCGGCTGGTCCGCCACCGACACGGAAAGCCGGGGGGACAACGACTGGCGGGCCTCCAGGCAGTACGGCGGCGTCAGGATTTCCGTTCTGTACACCGCGTTCCAGGGCGCAAACGTGCCGAGAAGCCTGGTCCTGAGTTTCACGCAGGCTGTCCCGGAGAGCCTGCGCAACAGCCTGACGCTGGTCTTCGACGGGCGCTCGTTCCCGCTCCGGGACGGCGTATGGACTGACAACCTCGACACCGTCGAGTGGGCCGACACCGGCATCGCCGTGAACGAGCACGCGGACGACCAGGTGGTCGACGTGGGCCTCTACCTGACCCCGGTCGGTCCCAGCGTGACGGAGTGGCAGCCGACGATGAGGGCGCGCGGCATCAACAACAGCGACAGCAAGGCCGGCTGCGGCGGCGACATCGACTGCGGCGACCCCGTCGTGTTCGGCGGCAACCGCTTCTCGGTCA
This sequence comes from Dehalococcoidia bacterium, assembly GCA_965204815.1. Taxonomy (GTDB): domain Bacteria; phylum Chloroflexota; class Dehalococcoidia; order Lucifugimonadales; family CATOSD01; genus CATOSD01. The sequence goes on along the minus strand of OZ242014.1, from coordinate 615,464 downwards.
ACGCGCCCAAGTTCAACGGACTGCGCAGCTACCACATCACGGAGCTCAGCGTCGAGTTCGTCGCTCAGTACGGCCACTCCGAGATCGTTCGCCGCGTCACGCTGACCGTGGAGGAGCACGGCGGAACCGTCGACCTCAACGGCACGACCCTGGAGCTGACGGCCAACGGCCAGTCGATCCGGCTGCCGATCCGCATCCAGAACCGGGTGGGCAACACCAACACCTGGACGTGGGTGGAGAGCAGCAGCGCCCTGGGCTGGGCCGCGTTTTCGACCGTCGGCGTGCGCATCATCCCGGACACCACCGGCCTGCAGACGGTGCGCGTCTACTACGACGAGATGAAGAACGGCCAGCCGGTGGACGGCTTCGTCCGCTGGGACATCGCGCGGGCGAAGCCGCACGCGACGCTCGACCAGGCGCTCATCGCCGTCATCCCGGGCGAGTTCGTCAGCGTCAACACCGGGGAGAAGGCGATCACCACCCACGCCAGGCTGCTGCTGCGCGGCGACTGGCCGGGCAGCACGATCACGTACGGCGTGGGGACCTACGACCAACCGCCCACCAGCTTCATCGCCGTCGGCGCCGGCGGGCTGACCGGGGCGATCCCGCTGAGCGCCGAAAAGAGCAACACCTACGTGTGGGTCAAGGTCACCAACGGCGACCAGGTCCACACACACCTGGTGATCATCGACCCGCCGCCGCGCACGTTCAGCGTGAACCCGGAGGCGAGTGTCACGGAGGGCGAAGAGGCTACGGTCACCGTGAGCCTGGGAAGCCCCGCGACTAGGGGCGGCGTGTCGTTCAACGTCACCACCGCATTCGACGACGCAGGAGATACCGACGAAGGCACAACCGCCGGTGACATCGGCGAGATAGTCTCGACGGTCACGGTGCCGGAGGGGCAGCGCAGCGCAACCATCGCCGTGCCAACCCTGGACGACGAGGCGGTCGAGGAGGACGAGACCTTCACCGTTACGCTGTCGCACGTCGGCGAGCCGCTGTGGGCCGTGGAGCCGGGCAAGACCGGCACTACGACCGTGACCATTGTGGACAACGACGAGCCGCCGGAGGGGCCCGAGCCGTGGAACATCAAGGTCGTCCCCGGCGACGGCACGCTGACCGTGACGTGGAACATCTCCTCCCGCGAGGGGTACGAGGACTCGGATGTCTGGCACGTGCTGCGCTGGAGCCAGGAGTTCGGTGTGTGGGCCAACCCGCGCGACCCCCGGGCCGTGGGCAAGAACGACGGCTTCTCCGTGGACCCCGGCGTGACCACCTTCACCATCACCGATCTCAAGAACGGCGTCGCCACCGGCGTGTTCATCCGCTCGATGGTCGGCTACCGCAGCAACATGAGCGAGCGCGACGGGAACTCCAGCGAGTGGGTGCGCACCAAGGGTGTACACACCACGCCCGTGGCCCCGCCCAACGAAGCGCCGACGGTGGAGAGCGCCATTGACGACGCCACCATCGTGAACGAGAGCGGAACGAGCGAAGTATCCCTGTCCGGCGTCTTCACCGACGCTGACGAGGACGACCTGACCGTCACCGCCGCGTCCTCGGATGAAACGGTGGCCACCGTGTCGGTGTCCGACGACCACTCGACGCTGACGGTGTCGGCCCTGGCGCGGGGCACGGCGACGGTCACCGTGACCGCCGACGACGGCAACGGAGGCACGGTGGAGGACACGTTCACCGTCACGGTGAAGGCCGCGCCGGTGGTGGCAAGCGCCATATCGGACGCCACCATCGTGAACGAGAGCGGAACGCACGAGGCATCACTGTCCGGCGTCTTCAGCGACGCAGACGGGGATGCGCTGACTATCACGGCTAGCTCGTCGAATGAGGGCGTGGCCACCGTCGCCGTGGCCGCTGACTTCGCAACCCTCACGGTGTCGGCCAAGGCGCGTGGCACGACGACCATCACCGTGACCGCCGCCGACGGAGACGGCGGCTCGGTGGAGGACACGTTCACCGTCACGGTGAAGGCCGCGCCGGTGGTGGCGTCGGCCATTGCCGACGTGAGCGAATTGGAGACTGGCGCGACGCACGAGGTCTCGTTGTCGGGCGTGTTCAGCGACGCCGACGGGGACAGCCTGACCGTCAAGGCAGCGTCATCGAACACTGCGGTCGTGCAGGTCTCGACGACCATCGACGAATCGACGCAGTCGGTGACCGCCGTCACTGCAATCGGGGTGAGCGCGGGCACGGCGACCATCACGGTCACGGCCCAGGACTCGGACGGCAACAGCGTCAGCGACGCCTTCGACGTCACGGTGCCCGCCGAGGAACAGCAGGCTGTGGAACTGCCCGGCCCGGTGACGGGCCTGACGGTGACGGCGTCGGCGGATGACAGCGTGACGGTGAGCTGGAGCGCCCCGGAGAGCGGCGGTGCGCCGGCTGGCTACATCGCCCACATCAGGCCGGAGGGCGGCAAACAGGGCAGCGGCACGACCAAGAGGCCCGGCACCGATAGCACGACGGTCAGCTTCAACAACCTGCAATCCGGCCGGACCTACGAGGTCTGGGTGCGGGCGCAGAACGAGGCGGGCAAGGGCGAGCGCGTCCACGCCACCATCACGCTACCGGCGGTGCTGCCCGGCCCCGTAACGGGCCTGGAGGTGACGGCCACGGCGGAGGGCAGCGTGACGGTGCGCTGGCAGGTCCCGGAGAGCGGCGGCTCGCCCGACGGCTACATCGTCCACATCAAGCCGGAGGACGGCGGGACCGGGAGCGGCAGGACCAAGACGCCGAAGGCGAGCAAGACGAAGGTCACCTTCGAGAACCTGGAACCTGGCCGCACCTACGAGGTGTGGGTGCGGCCGGAGAACGATGCGGGCAAGGGCGAGCGCGTCCACGCGACCATCACCGTGCCGGAGGCAGAGGCGGAGCCCCCGCCGGACGACGACGGCGGGGAGGAGCAGGGCGGAGGCTAGGCCGAGGTGACGGTCAGCGGCGTCATGTCGATGCACGTCACGGGCCAGCCGGTGGAGTCGGAGTCGCTGCGGGTGTTCCTGGCGAGCTACGACGGCTACCTCTTCGGCTCCGGCTGGAGCCGCTACGAGTAGGGTCGGTAGCAGCGGGCCATAGCGCGGTACGCGCCGCTCCAAAACGCAAAAGGGGCCGCACACACGGAGAGGCCCGGGGTGCGGCCTCTCCCTTACGGGGGTAGCCACTGATGAATCCTGGTAACGGACCGGCTCGATGCCGAGACAGCGAATTGACTACAACATACCAACCTATGGGTTTCCGGAGGACTTCCCGGAGCGCCTGAAGCGGTTTCAGGTGGAGTCCCGCCTGTCATGGTCGGAGATAGCCCGGCGCATCGGCACGTACCGCTACACCGTGTGGCGTTGGCAAGCAGGCCGGGGCCGTCCCAACACGGAGCACATGCTGGCCCTGCTCGAACTGGCCGAGGGGTTGGGCCTCGCCCACATCTTCACCGACTGAGGCGGTCCGAGGGCCGGGAACGCAAAAAGGGCCGCATACATGCGGCTCGGCGAAGGCCATCTCCCTGAACGCAAAAAGGTCGCACACATGGCCGGTGGGGGACCGCTGACCGCATTGCAACTGGGGTCGTATACGGGAGCGTGCAGGAGGAGAACGCATGGACAAGGAAACGGGACCGGCAACGGAAGCGCCGTCCGCCAACGCAGCGGGCGACGAGGCTGCGCGCCTATTCGGCGAGGAGGCCCCGGGCAACACCGAAGTGCCGTCCTCCTACGCGGCCCGCCTGTTTGGCGAGGAGGCCGCGGGCAACTACGGCGTAATGGGCCGGTTGATGGAGATCAAGCGACTCCCGGTCGGCGATCTGGGGCTGCTCACGGTCGGTTTCCGCATCACGGATCGGCCCGGCGAGAAGTGGACCCGGCGCTTCAACCAGTTCAAGTATGGCGAACCTACCGCCGCCAGGGCGGCCACCCGCACGTTCTGTGCGGCGTTCGAGGACTTCCTCCCCCCCGGGAACCCGCGCGTCGTCGTCGTCTCCTCGGTCTCTTCAGGGCAAAACATTGTGCAATCCGACACGCCGGCGTCGACACTGGCGTACGCGCTTGCACAATCCCGTGGCTGGGAGTGGCTTCCCCACCACGTCACCAAGGATCGGCATCCCAGCCTCACCGGTATCGCCTCCGCGGGCAAGCGGGACGCCGCCGTGGACGGTGTGTACCTGGCTTCCACCATCGGGGGCGAGCCCGGCCTGGTGATCGTCGTCGACGACTTCTGCACGCGGGGCGCGACGCTCGCGGACATCGCCCGTGCGATCCGGGAGTCCAACCCCGGATGGGAGGTTCAGCCGGCCAGCCTCGCCAAGGCCGAGCGCGCCGCCTACTGGAAAGGCGAGCTGACCAACGCACACATCCCCGACGTGCTGGATGCCACTTGGCGCGGGGACCCGGAGGTCGCGTCGCCCTTCTATTGAAACGCAACAAGGCTGCATACATGGCCGGCCTCCCCCGGCCATGCACTCCGCAAACGCAAAAAGGCCGCACATATGGATGGGCGGGGGAGACCGTCGCATTGGCTGCGACGACCTCCCCCGTGCTTCGCGCTCAGGCTTCCTAGAACAGCCTTAGCGTCTGCTGCTCCTGCTCCTGTTCCGTCTCCCCCTCGGCGTTCGACGCCTCCGCCGTCCCCTGCTGACGTCGGTTGCGACGCCTGGCCGGGGGAGCGGGCCGCTCGTAGGCGGGATGCTTCGGAGTCTCTTCCCACCTGGCCCTTGCCCTCTCCGTCACCGCCGGGACCTCTTGGGCCAGCGACGCAAGGTCTCCGTCGTCGAAGGTCTCGATGTGCGGGTCCGCCGAGGGCCGCTGCACCCCGATGACGGCCCTGCCTCCCTTGATGGAGACGACGACCTTCAGGTCGTCCGAGGAGCCAGTCTCTTCCCCGGCGTCATCGGCAGCCTGCTCGTCCTCTGCGGCCTCCGCCTTGGCGTCCTGCTCCCCGGCATCGTCCGAACCCTGTCCGTCCTGTTCGGTCTGGTCCGTGGAGTCCTCCTCTTCGACGGCAGCGGCGGGCTTGTCGTCCGCCGCAGGAGCATCGCCGAAGAGACTGTCGTCCACGCTCGGGGCGTCCGAGCGGGTCGTTTCCGTTCCAATATCGTCGGGCATGGTCTTCTCCTTTCCTTGTTGGATTCCGTGCTGCGCTTGCGGGCGCAGTTGGCTAGGCCGCTACCCCCGACGCCTGCCTCTTTATCTCGCCGAGGGTCGTCGGCTTCCAGTAGAGGTCGCGCTCGATTGCCGGAACTCCGCCGAGCACCGTCGCCTCCGCCAGCTCCGTGAGATCGAAGTACCCCAGCTCCGTCTCGAATCCCTCCACGAGGCCGAAGCACTCTCCCGTCTGCGGGTTCCACTCGGTGATGTACCAGCGCCAGCCGTTGTAGGGGCAAAACAGCTTGGCGGGCGCGAGGACCGAGTCGTAGTCCTCGACGTTCTCGTTGGCGTAGAGCGCGGGGATGGTGTCCCCCAACTCCTTGGTCATCAGCTTGTGCCTGCGCAGTCCGCTGTTGGGGTCCTGCCAGATCTTCCCTGTGGTTCCGTTCTTGTCGGTCATGGTTTCTCCTCTCTTGTTCGTTCTCTGACTGCGTTCGCTTGCGCCGATCACTCGGCGTATGTCCCCACCGTCCGCTCCACCGCCTCCGGGGTGACGTAGGTGGGTGTGACCGTTCCCAGGTCCATGTCCAGGTAGAGGGCCATGAAGGGGCAGGTGCCCGCCACCATGCGGCGGACCACCTGTAGCACCAGCGACGCCATCATCTGATTGATGGTGGGGTCCTGGTCGGTGAGGTCGAGGGCGGCGGCGCAGTCCACGTCCGGCGGCCTCGTCGAGACCGCCGTCAGCAGGTCGGGTCGCTGGAGCGTGGGCGCCGGGGCCAGGTAGCAGGTCTCGCCCTCGAATGGCGGCTCTTCCCAGTCCACCCGGCCGGCCACGTTGCCGACGAGAACCTGCCCCCAGTTGGTGTCGTTGCCCGCGTCGATGAGCCAGCGGGCGGGGTGCCCCGGCAGGCACTCGGCCATAGCCTTTCGTGCGAGGGCGTTGTCGGCGCAGCCGATGATGAGGCTCTCTCCGAAGTCGATAAGACCGGGGTAGCCGTGCCTGGTGGTGCGGGAGTCTTCGTTGTACTCCCGAAACGGGTACACCGAGTAGCCGATGGGACGCCGGTAGGCTTTGGTCAGCCGGTCGGCCAGGGCCTCGCTCTTGAACCTTCCCACGTCCCCAGCGTAGAAGTTCTGGCGGAGCAGGTTGTGGGGCTCCACCCGGTCGTGGTCGACCAGGACGATGGTGGCCTCCCGCCCCTGGAAGAGGCGGCAGAGCCCCTCGGCGACGAAGCCTCCCGTCCCTCCGCAGCCGACCACGGTTATCCAGGGGTTGTCGAGCAGAAAAGCGTTGTCCAGGTGGTAGGGCATTCGATCACCTCCTTGTCACTCGTTTCATCCGAGTCCGGCCCTTCGCCCACCAGCCGGAGGCCGGGTTGCGGGCCGTCGAAGACCTGCGACCACTCCACCGGGGCGAAGTGGCCGTAGACGCCGACCCGCAGGCTCAGATCGGGCCGGTCGGTGTCGAGGCGTCCCACGACGCCGTAGATGCGGAACCCCTGCTCGTCGCCGTCGTCGGTCTTCGAGAAGAAGGCCCGTGAGGTCCCGTGGGAGTGGAACTCGGCGACCACCCCGGCGGGAGGCGTGTATTCGAGGGACGTGGCCGTCCCCTCCTGTTCAGGGACCACCAGCCGGTAGGAGCGCCCGTCCCAGCGCACGGCGAAGAACCGCTCGGTGTCCGGGTCGTCCTGGAACCAGCGCAGCCCCACCTCGAAGAGTCCCGAAGGGATGGGGCCGTGGGCCAACTCCACCTTCTCGGTAACGGAGGCCAGCCCCCGCACCTCGCAGGGAGCGACAATTACCCGCGCCGTCAGGTGGGCGCTCTCGGACTGGACGTAGAGGCCGCCCGCTCCGAGAACGTAGTCGAATCCGATGCCGTGCGCTCCGCTCAGCCCGTCCCTGTGATTGACGAGGTAGCCGACCGGCGACGGCGTCTGGCTAGCGGTAGCCATAGCCCCGTCTCCCTTGGGAGACCGCGATTGCCTGGGCCACCGTGCACTGGGGAACAAGGTCCTCAACCGGGTAGTCAGTCTTTCCATCCAACTCCTCCCATAGCGCGTGCAGGTTGTCGGGATGCTTCCTCGACCGCTCCCGCGAGTCCCCGGTGCCCGAGAAGTAGGACTGGAAGAAGGACTCCGGTATCTGTCCCACCTCCTCCGGGAAGCGGTGGCTTCCGGGGCAGACCCGCCCGTCCCTGAAGACGTTGAAGGCGGGCATCCGGTAGAGCATCTGCTCGGGGTCGGTCGGCCTTTCTTTGGCCGCGTAGACCCAGGGCGCACGGCCCGGCGAGCAGACGAAGACCAGCCCCGGCATGGGAAGCCGGAGCCGGGCGGGGGGCTTGAACGCCTCCCGTTGCAGGGCCACAGGCCAGACCTGCGGAGGCCGCCAGAGGGCCACCACCTGCCCGGTCTCGCCCTGGTTCCACCAGAGCGCGTCAACCGGCAGCAGCCCCGAGGAGAAGCCCAGGTGCTGGGTGAACACGTTGGCGATCTCGTCCGCCGAGACGGTCCTGACCCAGACGGACTCGCCCTCGAAGCCCCGCAGAAGGAGCGTTTCGTCGTAAACCTCCAATTGGAGGTTCAGCCTGTCCCTGGGCATCTCATCCGGCCCCGGCAGGGACCACTCGGTCTTCTCCACTTCGGTCGTCATGGTCGTCGTCCTCCTTTCCTTGTTCTTGTGCAGGCAGTCGGGGCAGGACGGTGTCCAGCATCTCGGCGAAGCGGGCCGGGAGGTCTTCCTCCAGCCAGTCGGCCAGCTTGCACACCGAGTCCATCAGGGCGTTGGCCTTCCGCCACTCCTCCGTTCCCTCGGCGATGATCTCGTCCTCCCAGGGGTCGCAGAACCCGTCGAACGACCCGTCCTCGTAGCAGTTATCGAGGAAGAAGTTGCCGGTCTCGGCGAAGACCCAGGAGGCGGCTTTCGCCGCCCCCTCGAACCGGGTCTCCTTCACCGCCTCCGCGAGGGCCTCGACGGGTATGCCGCCCCGGGGAATCCTCTCCAGGGTCGATTGCGGGATGCGCTCGGCGGCCGACTCCAGCCAGGCCGTCCGTATCTCGTCGGACTCCCCGTAGAAGGAGTCCGGGGGGTTGACCAGCAGGAGCATGGCCGAGATGCCGTCCCGGTAGCCGTTCCACAGCTCGTGGAGGCCCTCGTAGCCGAAGCCCATCAGGTCGAAGGGGATGCCCCGCCTGAGCCAGGACCAGGGCGGTTCCTCCCCCTCCCATTCCATCCAGTATTCGATGAACGGTCCGTAGAGGGGGAAGTGCTTCGCGCCAAAGAGGTTGGCGAACCGCTCCACCCTGGTGCGCACGTCCGGGAGCGAGAGCGCCGCCTCCCCCTCATCGGGGAAGAGGCGGCGCACCAGCTCCGCGAACCATGCGTAGTCTTCTGCGTATCCAACTATCGTGACCAACTCCCGCAGCGACGGCGGACGCCGCAGGAGCAGTTGGGGAAGGCCGCTCAGGAGCGCCGGGACCGCAGTCGCCACCGCAGCGCCTCCCTGAGCCGCCCCGTGGCCGAGGCGTAGTCCTGCGCCTGGGCGCAGGCCAGTTCGATGTCCTTCTGCCGTGCGGCCGCGGCTTCGAGGTCGAGGGAGCCGTCGGGCCGTGTGAGCTCCGCCGTGAGCTCGATGATGCGCAGGTCCACGGGCGGCGAGGCCGCCAGCAGACCAGCGAAGGTGCGGGTGTCCATCGGGTGCCTCCTTACCGGGTGAAGGCCCCCTTGGTGCCCACCCGCCGCTGGAACTCGTAGACGGTGTCGTCGCCCCTCTTGGTCTCCTTGACCGAGGCGTTGGCGATCTCGCCGTAGAAGTCGGCGAGGGTCCCCTTCACCTGCTCGACGGTCATCTGGGGGTCGGGGTCCGGGAACTCTCTGTCGTCGTAAACAAACACGCGTGCCATTGGTCTTTCTCCTTTCGGTGCTGGGTGTCCTGAAACGTGCGGGGGAGGCCGCCGCTCCGTTGGCGGCGACCTCTCTCCGTGAACTGCGGTCTAGCGTCCCGCGCCGACCGTCTCTTCCTGCTTCTCGCGCTCCAGCTCCATCGCCCACTCGAACATGGACATCGTGGCGGGCTGGGGCTTCCCGTTGCTCCGCTTCGGCTTCACCGGCTCCTCGGCCATGAACTCGGCCCAGGAGAAGAGCGACTGCTGCGGCTCCTCCGCCTCGTCGTCGTGGTGGCCGTTGGCCCCGTTCCCGTTGGGGGTGTGGCCGCTGGCCGGGACGAGCTCCACCGTCGGCCCGAAGATGTCGGACCCGTGACCGTTGCCATTCCCGTTGCCGTTGACCGCGATGGCCTCCGGCTCGATATCGACGGCCTTCCAGCCGTCGTCCACGAGGAATTCCTCTGCGGCGGCCTCGGCGTCCCGCGCTTGGGCGAAGACCTCCTCCACCGTCTCGTCGTCGGCGTCCTCCTCGTCGCCGCTCACGACCCTGCGGGCCAGGGCCATCATCAGGTCGTCCCCGTCGTCGCCGTATGCTGCGAGGCCGTCCTCCGGCAGCTCGCCCTCCACCGCCAGCGAGCTTTGCAGCTTCTTCGCCACCAGCTTCAGGGCGTCGGCCTGGAGGGTGTTCCGGTAGGACATGAACACCACCTTGACCGGGCGGATCTGCCCGATGCGCCACGACCGGCGGGAAGCCTGCCGCATGACGTAGACCGAGTAGTCGGTCTCGAACCAGACGATGCTGGGGAAGTCCACCAGGTCCAGGCCGGTCTGCACCAGCCGGGGGTGGCAGATGAGCACGTCCAGCCCCTTCTCCACCCGGTCGGCCACCCAAGCCTCCCTGCGGTCGGGGGCCACGGCGTCGGCCTTCATCACCGCCACCCTGAAGCCGTGCCGGGTGAGGATGTCGTCCATCCGCCCGGTGATGTCCCGCGTCCCCGTGTGGGTGACGTACACGAGAACCCTGCGCCCGGCCAGCCGCTCGGCGGCCACCAGGTCGATGAGGGCCTGCTCCTTGGGGTAGACCCGCTCCTCGGACAGGGGCGGGACCGAGACGATGACCTCGCCGCTCCTGGGGTCGAAGACCGTCTCCCCCCTGGTGCAGCCGTCCGGGTAGGCCAGAAGGGTTTGCAGGTAGGTCGCCAGCAGACGCTTGGAGCCGGACTTCAGCGCCTTGGAGAGGGCCTCCTTCAGGTTGCCGAACACCCGGTTGTAGGCGCTGCGCTGCGAGTAGCCCGTCCCGTCCTCCTCCGAGTCCAGCGAGGACAGGAGTATCTGCTCGTCGTAGTCGGGCAGGCCCGACGCCACGTCGGAGAGGCGCAGGAACACCGTGTTGGGGATGATGTGGAAGAGGGCGCTGGGCACCAGCCCCGGCCTCTCCCTGACCACCTTGCGGAACTTGCGGCGGCGGCTGTTGCGCCCGTCCTCCAGGGCGTCATCGTCGTCCTTGCCGATGGAGTGCTCCTCGAAGCCGTACCGCTTGATCCACCGGCCCTCGTCCGAGCGTCCGAACTCCGTCCTGATTTCGGGCGAGAACCTGTAGAGCAGGTGGAAGATGGTCGAGGCGTACCCGCCGAGAAGGGTCCCGGTCAGGCTGAGGGACTTGCCGCAGGCGTCGGCGAGGACTCCGGCGGCGATGCCCTGGGCCGAGCCGCGAGCCTTAAACTCATGCACCTCGTCCCCGATCAGCAGGTCGAAGAAGCCCCTCATGTGGTGCTTCACGTAGTCGCTGAGCGGGTAGCGGGCCGGGCCGGAGCGGTCGGCCTGCCACAGAGGGGAGCCGCACGCCTCGCAGGTGTGCTTGCGGCGGTTGAGGTCGGCGTCCGTCAGGGGCACTCCGTCCTTGTCCTCGATCTGCGCCGTGCAGTCGGGGCAGCAGGGGACCCGGAACGGCTCCTTCGTCTCCTCCAACCTGATGAGCCTCCCGTTCGACGTCGCCCACCGGTAGATGACGGCGGGCATCCAGCGGTAGGAGAGCTTCGCCCTCTCCCTGGACATCACCGCGAACAGGGGGCCGGGGCCGATGGAAAACCTGAGCTTCTCCAGGTCGGTGATGGAGGTGACGATGGCGGCCCGTGCGCCGGGCACCGTCATCTCCACCTCCCGCTTCCACTTCCGCACCAGGTGCGGCGGGCAGATGATGAGCACCCGCCGGAAGCCGGCCATGTGCGCCGCGGCAGCCCCAATAAAGGTCTTTCCCGTCCCCATCTCCCCCACGACCGTCGTGCCCCGGTGGGCCTTGAGGGAGAGGGCCGCGCCCTTGATGGCGTCGGCCTGCGCCCCCAGGGGCTTTCGGAGCAGCCTGGGGAGCGTGCCGCCGTTCTCCGAGGGCCGGTAGAGCGGCGGGTAGAACTCCACCACCCGCCGGGCGATGGCGTCCTTGAACGTGTCTATGAATCCTCCGAGGTTCATATCGTGTCTCCTTCCCACTTGGGATGTGTTGTGTCCAAACGGAGCGAGGCGCAGGTGCTCCGATTCGATGGCGTAGACGGTGTCGCAGCCTTGGGTGGAGCAGACCTTCCAGGGCCTGCCGTTGGCGTCTCGCCGAGGTCCTCGTAGTAGATGCGCAGGCCGTACTCAGCTGCGTAGTGGGAGCAGAGCTCCTCGAGCTGCGATGCGAGGTCGTCGATCCCTTCCGTGGTAACGTCATCCTCGTGGTCGGCGTGTGCGTACAGGAGCCATTGCTTGATGAGCATGGCTAGTACCCGCTGTCGCGGAGCGCCAGGTCGTCGTTCCGGTGGGCTTCGGCGGTCTGCCGCTCGACTTCCGGCGGCGGCACAGCGTCGTCGTCCCAGGGTTCGACGTCGGCGCTCGCTTCGTGGTGCTTGATGGCGTCCTCGATGAGTGCCTCAACGAGGGCGGTGGCGTCCTTCCGGACGGCTGCCACGAAAGCACGTGGCGATGTCTGGCCGTTGGCGTCGGCCAGCTCCTGGAGCCTGGCCCACACGGCGTCGGCTACCTCACGGTCCCACTTCGTTGGTCGTGGCATGGTTCAACTCCTTCCGTTGATGCGATTGGTGATTCGGCGAGTACTGCAGCGGCGCAGGAGCCGCTCCACTAGGTCGGGGTTCGCAGCTCCCAGCAGGACTGGAGCGGGACTATCTCGCCCTCTCCAGGCCCCTGTGCTAGGGCCAGTCGGCCCAGGAGCGGTGCAGGGGCAGCGGGCTGCGTCTATCCAAGGCGCTCCCAAGAGGGCAACGAGGCACCCTCTCCCATTCTTTGAGCTTGTTTGACAGCCCTGCGCCGCCTCTTCACGTCGTGTGAGGCAGCGCCCGGAGGCGGTCCTCGTAGCATCGCCCGCTGAGGTGGTACGCCTTGACCGGCGAGGAGACGGCCCTGCCGTACTCGTCCAGGTCCACCGATGCGGTCTGCATGGCGGGCTCGCCGGGGGCGATGGGCTGCCCGCAGCGCGAGCAGTCTTCGAGCACCATGATGGTCTGGGTCTGCATCTCGTTTCCTTCCATTCCTTAATTGGGGGTGTGTTGTGTTCGTCCAACCAATGCGAGGCCCCGCCGTTCCTGTAGAGAAAGGCGGAGCCTCGTGGGGATGCGGCCCTGAGCGAACCGTCTAGGCGGCGATGTCCTCGATGTGGCCGCCGTCCAGGTCTAGGGCCACCACGGTGGTGACGAGCCGCTCCCGGTGGACCTCCTTCTGCGGGGAGTCCTCCACCAGTTCCATCTCCTTCGACGTGCGCCCCTTGACGAGGATGCGTCGCCCGTCGGCTTCGAGGACCAGGTTGTTGAGGAAGCCCGCCGCTACCAGCATCGCTATGTGGCCCCTTCTGAGGGGCATCAGCGGGCGGGTGCGGCTGTCCCCGGCGGGCCAGAGGGTGTCGGTTATCTCCGTGTTCGTCCACAGCCCCGACCGCCTCGCCTCGGTCGCGGCGGCGACGGGATCGACGGTGCGGGTGGTGAACAGGATGTCGCCGCTGGGCGACGTGGCGGGGGTGTACTCCCCGTAGGAGTAGGGGTCGCGCCGGGAGCGCAACGGCTCCGGCTGTCCCAGCGACCACTCCGTCACCATGCCCTCGGCGTAGGCGTCGGGAACGGGGTCCGTCTTCCGGTAGCCAAAGAGCACCACCTGGTCGAATACCTCCCGCTCCGGGTCGGGGAAGGCCCAGCACTGCATCCGCCCGTAGTGGGTGGACAGGTAGCGGGCCGAGACCGCGAGGCGCGGCCTGGGGACGATGAAGACCAGCAGTCCGTCGTCCGCCAGGTAGCGCGTCGTCTGGGTCAAGAAGGCGTGCTCGGTGCGCTTGTCCTCCGAGTCGTAATCATACGGAGGATTCAATAGCAGCAGACCGAAGGCCCCGTTTGCGATGGAGGTCTGGAACAGGTCCGAGGCCAGCGTGCGGTTGAGCACCTTCTCGGCCTCCTCCGCCCTGTCCCGGTGCAACTCCACGCCGTAGGTCTCGATGGTCATCGAGTTGGGCCGGTCGAGGAGCTCGGCCAGCCTCTGGAGCGCGTCCCCGGCCCCGCAGCAGGGGTCCAGGATGCGAACCGTCTCCCGCGCCCGGTGGTAGTAGCCGGAGGGGGTATGTATCAGGTCGGCTATGAGGTCGACGACCCGCTCGGGAGTCGGGTAGTACCCCCCTTTCGCCTGCGCAGCTAGTCTCATGTCGTCTCTCCTTTCTTGCTTACTCTTGTTTCTCCTATCAGCGCACCCAGACGGACTGGGCCTTGCGCTCTCGCGTCTCGAAGTCCCACTCGTAGGTGCGGCCGTCGAATATGTCCCTTAGGGCGCCGTCCACGATGGCCGCCACGTGCTTGGTGGTGCCGACGACGCAGTCGCCGAACCGGCGGTGCGCCTCCGTGAACGTGGGCCGCTCTCCCGCAGGCAGGCGGACCCTCCTGAAGCCGTAGGCTTCGAGGACGCTGTCCTGGACGCGCCGGGCGCTGAGCTGGCCCCTACGGCGGGGCGTTTTACGGTTGCGCTCCCGTGTGGCGTAGGCGTTGCCGCTGGCGGCGTAGCCGTTGCTCTTCATGTGCTCGGCCATCGTTGCGTAGACGGCCCGGTAGTCCTCGCGGGCGCAGATGGCGATGGCGCGGACGACGCAGTCCCCCGTCTTGCCCCGGTATCCGGCGTGTGCCCGCCCGCCGTCGTCGTAGCGGTAGCCGATCATGACGTCGCCCCTACCGCCGCGGCCTCCTCCCTGGGCAGCGTGAGCCTGCCCGAAGCAACGGCGTCGGACAGGTCCTCCCGGAGCTTGTCGGCCTTGGGGGAGCACCGGTAGCCGAAGACGCCGACGGACTGGAGGGGCACTATCTCCTCCTCCTCGATGCCCCGCTCCCAGAGCCAACCGGCCCAGGAGTCGTGGAGCGGCAGAGGGCTGCGCTTGTCGAGGAAGCGGTGGTGGAGAGCCGGAGCCTCATCCCGGCTTTGGGCCAGCAGCAGGAACGAGTCCTTCTCGAACCCGAACTCCGCCTGTTTCGTGTACACCAATGCGTGCCAGCCGCCGGTGGCGTGCAGACGGGCGATCTTGGTCGTCCAGCTTCCTATGGTCTCGTAGGGGATGATGCAGCGCTGGTAGCCGCCGTGAAGGGCCATGCCGTCGGCACCCCTGATGATGTGCGCGGTGTCCGGTGGCTGCTTGAGCAGCGACGCCCAGATGGCCTTGAGCGCGGTCTGGGAGCCGACCATCGAGACGAACCAGAGGCCCTCCGTCCGGTCGTCCCGGGCGAAGGCGTCCACCGTGGCCGAGAACCCGCCCGCGCTTATCGTGAACAGGTCTTCGGGGTCTATGGTGTGGGTTGCGAGCATTGCGAACCTCCTTGTCGGGTGTGTTGGAGTCGGTGCGCGGGGCGTCGCCCCGCGTGGGGGCCGGACGGCCTGGGCCGCCGGTCTTCGAGGGGCCTCTAGGCGGGCATGAGGCCCTTCTCCTTGAGGCTGACGAACCGCCCCTGGCCGATGACCACGTGGTCGACCAGCTCGATGTCCAGGAGGTCAGCCGCCTGCTTCAGCTTCCGTGTGATCGCCACGTCCTCGGGGCTGGGGTCGGCCGACCCAGAGGGATGGTTGTGAGCTATCGCGATGGCGGGCACGGCCTCGACCACTGCGTGCCGGAACACTTCAGCGGCGCGGACTATCGCCGAGCTCACGTTCCCCTGGTAGACGACCCGCTGGCCGATGACGTGGTTCTTGGTGTCGAGCAGGAGCACCCGAAGCTGCTCCTGGGCCAGCGCGGACATCTCCGGGCCCAGCAGGTTGTGGATGTCCCCGGGCGTCCCAATGGAGGGCGGGTCCTGCGGGCGCTCCGGCATGTTGCTGATCTCGTAGCGCAGGGCGATCTCGCCCAGCAGGCTCAGGTTGCTCCGCAGGGCGTCCAGCAGCGCCTGTCCCTCCGCGCTGGGCGGAGAGGCCGGGTCGAAGGTGAGCGCCAGGGTCTTGGCCTGCTTCTTCTTCCTGGGCATGTCGGTCTCCTTGCTTATCGGTTAGAACAGAAGCGGGGCCGCCTCCCGTAGATTGGAAGCGGCCCCGTATGGGTTGCGCCCGTCTGAGAGGCGGGCGTCGCTGTGCGGCTGTGGGTTGGTGCGCCTAGTCGAAGGGCGAGTCGTCCTCCTCCTGGGCGCCGTTGCCGTTCCCGCCGTCGAGGAAGACGACCTCGGAGGCGTGGACCTCGGTGCGGTGGCGGCGCTGGCCGTCCTCGGTCTCCCAGCTGTTCTGGACGAGGCGGCCCTCGACGTAGATGCGCTGCCCCTTGCCGACGTAGGTGTTGACCGCCTCGGCCACCTTGTCCCAGCAGACCACCGAGTGCCAGTCGGTCTCCGAGTCCCCGTTGGAGCGGTAGCGGTCCGTGGCGAGCCTCAGCTTCGTGAGGGCCGTGCCTCCCTGCGTGTACTGCATCTCGGGGTCGGTCCCGACCCGGCCCAACAGCGTTACCTTGTTGATGGTTCTCGACATTTCGATTTCCTCCTGTGTGGATGGTGTGGCGCGGTGTCTCCGCGCCCGTTTGAGACGAAAGCGGGGCCGTCCCCCTGTAGAGGAAAGAACGGCCCCGTCCGGCGCTCCCGTTGGGGGGAGCGTCCTAGCTGACCCGCACGTACTCCGACTCGCCCTCGGTGACTATCCCGGCCCTGGTCTCAGGGTCGAGGGCCTCGTTGAGCCTCCGGTGGTTCACGGAGTACCGCGTCGTTCGCACGAGGCTGACCTTCCTTCCGTTGACGGTCGCCTTCGTGTCGTCCTGGCGGCGCATCCACGCCTTCAGGGTGTCCAGGGCGTCGCGCTTGGCCTTCTCAGGCTCCTTGATGGCGTCCTGTGCCTCGACATAGGCCGCCACCGCGTCCCGCGCCTCCTCGTCGCTCACCTCCTTTCCGTCGTCCTCGGTGTCGTCTTCCTGCTCCTGCATCCCCGGCAGGCAGACCGCAAGGAAGGGGCAGCTTCGGCACTGCCAGCTCTCTGCGGAGAAGTCCCGGTCGGGCAGCGCGTCGGGGTCAGGGCCGTTCTGGACCTGGAGGGCCGCAAGCTCGCCGAGCCATGCGCAGGCGTCCTGGAGGGCCGCCTCCAGCCTCTCGGCGGGGATGACCTCGTAGTCCCAGGTGCGGTTGCCCGTGTCCATCGTGGCGATCACGGCGTCCCGCATCTCGCCGAACTCGCCCAGGGAGTAGAAGGCGGCTTGGGCCACCGCCGCCGGGTGGCTGCGCTCCGCCCCCAGGGTCTGCCAGCGCTTGAAGGCATCCGGCCCCCGCGTCTTGATCTCGACGACCATCGGGTCGCCGTGGGCCGGGATTGCGTCTCCGAACAGCAGCCTCTGGGCCTGGGCCGCCGCTTCGTCGTTGGACAGTGGCATCCGCGCCGTGCCGTCCGGGTGTCCCGTCACGAGCAGGTTCGGGCCGACTCGCACGACGACCTGCTGCGGGTCCTGGGGGTCGGCGGCGTCCACCTTCCACCCGGCCCGTTCCATCGCCCGGACCACCACCGGCTCCAGGGCGTTGCCCGCCTCCATCGCCGTCAGCGACTCCTCGCTGGGGGGATTCGTCGGCTCGTAGTTGGTCGCGGCGTACCAGAGGGCGCGGCGGCAGCCCAGGGCCGATGAGGCCCGCACCACCATCTCGCCGTCCCCGTTGATCTGTGCGGCAGGGCGGGAGAAGACCTCCGCCCTCTCCGTGTCTGTCGTTGTTGTCATCGTCTCTGCCTCCTTGTTTCCGGTAGATGGAAGGCCGTCCAGGGCGCTCATGCGGCCTGCTTGACCTCCGCCGTCTCCCGCTCCTCCCCGGCCTTCAGGTGGGCCTTGAGGATGTGGGCTATGCCGTCGCCTAGGCCGTGAATCGGCACGCTCCTGCCGTCGCCCATGTTGTTCCAGAAGGGAGCCATCTCCTGAATCCCCTGCATCTGGCCGATGATTTCGGACAGAGGGGTCCCCCTCCGCAGGTGCAGGGAGATGAGGCGGCAGGCAAGCTCGGTAACGCCGTGCTGGAAGCTGCCGCCCTTCCCCAGGAAGCCGAAGACCTCGAAGGGCTCGCCGTCCTCGTCCGTCGAGACGGTGACGTAGAGGTTGCCGAACTCCGTCTGGAGCTTGGTCGTCGTGCTGGGCAGGCTGCGGGGCCTGTCCCGCGTGGTCGCGGTCATGGCCTGCCCCTTTCCGCCACGCAGAGCGGGCGCGTCCGGGTGCACTCGATGGCCTCCATCCGCCCGTACTTCCTCACCGTCTCCGGGTCGCTGGCGAAGGACTCGGCCTCCACGCGGGTGTCGAACCTCTCGAAGGGGTCCGAGCCGTAGCCTCCCCAGTAGAAGAAGACGTGGTAGTGGAGGCCGGGCGGGTAGTGCCGGATGAAGGGGAGCGCCGGGGCGTACCTCTCGAAGTAGTCCGCCACCATGAGGGCCATCTCCCGGTCCCGGTCGTCGCCGATGTCCAGGAGCAGCCGCACGAGGGGCTCCTCGCAGTCCTCCTCGGCGAAGGTCGGCGTGAGCATCGTGTCGCGGACGGCGGCGGGAAGCTCGTCCCACCGCTCGCGGCTGAGCTTCAGCCCGCCGTGGCTGGGAGTGGTGACTCGCCAGACTCCCTCGGCAAGCTCCTCAACGTCCTTGGTCCAACCCCAGGGTGTGTAGGTTGTGGTTGTGCTCGTCGTCGTCATCGGTACTTTCCTCCCTTCCTGTAGATGAGAGAGCGGGGCCGCCCCCCTGAAGGAGACGACCCCGTTCCCTTGTGCTTGCTAGGCGGCCTGCTGCGCCTGCTCCTGCTTCATCTTCTGGAGCTTGTCGGCGGCGGCGTCCACCAGCTCTCCGAGCTCGCCGGCCGTCAGGTCGTCGATGCCCTTGCCCGTCCGCTTCTCCACGGCGGTCCGCACTGTGGCCCCGTCGATGCCCTGCTCGGCGGCGATCTCGAAGAGCTGCTTGCGGAGCTTCTCGGCCTGGGAGTCGCTGCGGCCCTTGGGCTGCGCCTGGGACTTCCCGCCGTTGTCCTTGGGCTGCGACTGAGCGGACCTGCCGTTGGTCCGGGCCCTGGCGGGCGCCCGCTGGGGCTGAGCCGAGCCGTTGGCGGAGGGCTGGTCTCCGTAGAAGGCGTTTCCGAACTGGACGCCGAAGCTGCGGAAGGCCCGCTTCATGCCGTCCGTTACCGCGCCCTTCATCGCCGTGTCATGGCCGTCGAAGGTCTCTTCCGTGACGGGGTGGACGCCGATGTCGGTGCGCGGGGGAGCGCCCGCCACGGTGACCCGCACCGGGGCGCTGTAGCCGAGCGAGACCTTCACCTCGCCGGTCTGGGGGTCGACGGTCTCGACCTGCCGCAGGGTCACGTCGCCGACTAGGTCGTAGCCCCACCCTCCGTAGCCGAAGATGGCGTTGGCCTGGGCGATGACGATGTGGCCTTCGAGGTAGTCGAAGGACTTGCCGCCGCGTCCCTTGCGCTGGGAGACCAGCGCGGAGTCGAGGGGCTCGGAGAGCTTGTGGGTGACGGCGGGCGAGAGCCCGTCCCAGAGCAGCTCGTGTTCGGCGGGGATGGCGGCTTCGGGCTTGTGCCCGTTGCCGTTGACGTGGACGGCGGCGTTGCCGGTCCCGTTGGGGTGGCGTCCGTTGTTGTTGTCGCTAGACATTGCGTGTCTCCTTCTCTGATGGTTTGTTCCTGTAGCGAGTGAGCGATGCGGAATCCCTACGGGAGTCCGTGGGCGGGCAAGGCCCGTCGTGAATTGGGCATAGGTCCTCCTGGGCGGTAAAAGTGGGGATGGGTGAAGAGCGGGCGGGGGTGCCCGCAGGAGAGCGGCGGGGAGCCGCTACCGGGCGGAGCGGGCCGCCTGCGAGAGCAGGCGAAGGAAGACGCTCCGTCCGTAGGGGAGGGCGGAGAGTTCCGCCACGTCGCCGATGCCCTGGGGGAGGGTGACGGCGGCGGCCCTGCGTCCGAGCAGGGTCAGAAGTCCGTCCGTCGCATCCCGGCCAGCGTCGTCGTTGTCGAAAGCGAGGAAGACGCGGGGGCAGCCCCGAAGGGCAGAGGCGATGCGCTCAACGCCCTGGGTGCCCAGGGCGGCGCAGGCGGGAAGGCCCCATCCGGTAAGGAGGAGCCAGTCGAAGACGCCCTCGGCAACGACCGCCCACGGTGGCGCGGGGCCGAGCCCGCCGAGTCCGAGCACCGGCTTGGGGCCGGGAAGGGCCTGGAAGCGAGGCTTCACACTCTCGCTGACAGCCCGGCCCTTCAGCCAGCGGACGAGGCCGCCGGAGGCGTCGGGAACGACCACCATGCCGGCGAACCGCTCCGAACCCCGCTCGGTGAACAGCCCGGAGTCCCCGATGCGCTTCTCGGAGAAGCCAAGGGACTCCAGGGCCTGCCGCAGCCCGACGCCCGGCGAGTAGCCGAGAGAGAGGCGGGCTGCGGCGACCGGGCCGACGCCCCGCGAGGCCAGGTACTCCCGCGCTTCTGGAGAACGCCGGAGACATCCGGCGTAGAAGCGCGCCGCTGCCGTCAGCAGGGCGGGGTCGCGGGGAGCAAGCGCGGCGGACGAAGGACGCCGCGTTCGGGCTGGACGAGGAGCGGACCGAGGCGCAAGCCCTGGGCTGCCGTCCAGCCGAGCGATGGCTTCGGGCAGGGTGAGGCCCTCGGCCTTCTGCACGAAGTCGAGGACGTCGCCGCCTGCTCCGCATCCGAAACACCAGAAGCGTTGGGAGTTTTCGTACACCGTGAACGAGCCCTCCGCCTCGTCGTGGAAGGGACAGACGCCCTGGCGGACCCTGCCTCTTCCCCTGAGACGGACGCCCGAAGCCTCCACCGTGTCGCCCAGGGGGTGACGCGCCTTCAGCGCGGGGATGTCCACGTTGGCCGTGACCATCACGCACCTCCGGCGAGGGGCCTGAGCCCCCGGAGGCTGCGCTCCGAGACGACCTTGCCCGGCCGCCAGCGCATCCCCAGGACCGCCGCGACCTCCAGCGTCCCGTCGCCCTGGGGAACCAGCGCCGAGGCCCGACCCGCGCCCTGGCTGTAGAGCACCGTGCCCCGGTCTCCGAACCGCCGCCTGACCAGCCCCTTCCACTCGGAAAAGGCCCAGCGAACCTGCTTCGGCTCAGCCCTCGCCGTGTCGATGCTTCCCAGCACCGCCAGGGCGGTGTCCACGTCCCCCGCCTGCCTGAGCCGCCTCGCCTCGTGGATGGAGCGCGTCGCCGTCTGAGGCTCCTCCGTCTCCGCCGAGTCGTCCCTGAACCCCATCGCCGCGAAGAGCTGGTCTACCAGTTCCTCCAGGCTGCGCCTGGGCCTGTCCACCGTGTCCGTCGTCCGATTGCCTGCTACCAGTGTTGCCGTCGTCATTACGCACCTCCTAAGTGCTCTTGCTTTGTGTTGCCTTGAGTCCGTGCGCCCGTCCTGCGGGCAAAGAAGAAGGGCCGCCCCGGATGGAGACGACCCTCTGCGTGTTGGGATCGGTTGTGAGGGGCGAAGCCCGCGCCGTCAGCGACGGAACCTTCGCACCGTGCGCCGGGGCATGAACCGCCGGAGCAGCAGCCAGCCTATGCCCAGCCCGACGAGGTTCAGGAAGAACAGCTCCAGGTCGAGCGTCAGCAGCGGGGCCGCAACGACCAGGGCGATGACCCCGGCCACCACGGCCTTCTTGCGCTTCCACCAGGGCTTCTTCGTCTCGGCCTCGACCGCCGCGTCGCTCACCGGCTCGTAGGCCGTCCAGATGGGCAGCCCGATGAGCTCTTCCAGCTCGGTGACTATCACGCCCTTACCGCAACCACGGGTGTGGCACCGCACGTCGATGCCGTTGCCGTCAGGCCGTTGCCGGAACGCCAGCCCGTCGGACTTGCCGCCGTGACAGACCGCCGTGCTCGTCCAGAACCAGCCCCGCTCGAAGCTGACCCGGTGCGGCAGCAGGTCGGCGATCCTTGCCGCGCTCGGTCCCGTGTACCTCTCCGTCCGTGTCCGTGATTCGTCCATGTGCGATACCTCCTTGCTTGAATCTCGTGCCGTGTCGAAGACGCAGCTCGCCCAGGGCGCACATCGTCCAGGGAGAAAGCTGCGAAGTGTGAAGCGGCCAGCCTGCTACTACCGCAGACCGGCGCGTGTCGAAGCTGCGGCCCGGCTGCGTGACAGCCATGCCGCAGGCATGTGAAGCCGGTCGGAGCGACTAGCGCGTTCCGACCGACTGGCTGAGGACGAGGCGCAGAAGGCGCTCCGTCCCCCGGGTCCGGCGAACGAGGCGATCAACCCCAACCGCCAGACCGATGCCCGGTGTGCGAAGCGGTCAACTCCACTCGCCGGACGAGAGTCCAGCGGGAGAGGACGAACGTCGACTCCAACCCGCCGGACAGGACCGAGGACGAAGGCGCTTGCGTCAACTCCGTCGATTCGGCCCGTGCTGCTTGCGGAGGACCAACGTCAAACTCCGCAGTGGCAGCGTTCCCTCTTGGGCAATGCCCGTGCAACAGGGATCATGCACCCAGGTTTCTAGGGTCGGAAACCGTGGTGAAAGCCAAACAGTGCCACTATTATTGCCCGACCTTTTCGGCGCTGAATATGCACTGGAGGCGATACGGAGCAAACCCGTTTATCCAGTGCACATATACGTCACAAAAACATCCGAAAAAGTTCACATGGTTCCCGTGCAGCGTTCCGGCGCATTGTCTCGGCCCATCACCTGCGCCAGAGCCCGAAGGTGACCTTGCGCATGAACTCGGCCCTCCTCAGCTCCCTCCGCGTGTCGGAGAGAGCTGTCCTGCGCCAGGTGATCTGCCCGCTCCGGTCGAGGCCCCGCAGTGGCTGCTTCTCGGGCGGCAGGGTCATCCCGTGCTCTTCGAGGAGGGCCAGCTCGACCTCTAGGACCTTCTCCTGGGTGGTCAGCCACTCGACGCCCTCGCCCCGTTCGGGGTGGGCGTCCAGCAGCTCCCGCCACCGCACGATGAGGGGCCATGCCGCGCCGAATATCTCCTCGTCGTCATCGGCAGGCTCCAGCGTCGCAAGGTCGGGGTACTCACGACGCATCGAGGGTCTCGCCGGGGGTTTCCTTCCGCTTGCTCCCGTCGCATCCTCATCCTGGGGGGAGGGACCGGCGCCGGCATGACCGGCCCCGGTCCCCTGGGGGCCGTCCCTTTGCAGCGAGGCCAGCCCGCCCTCGACGGAGGCCACCCGCCTGCGCAGCTCCTTGCCCATCTTGTCCTGGCCCTTCTCAAGCGCATCGACGCGGGCCTCCAGCTTCTCGTTGCGCTCACGCTGGCGCTCCGCAGCCGAGCCGACGCCCTCCTGCAACGCACGCTCCAGGGCGTCCCTCGTCCGTCGTGAGAGGCGTCCCGTCCTGATGCTCTCGCCCACGGTCTTGGGGTCGACCTCCAGCACCCTTGCCGCGCCCTTCGGACCCCGCTTTCGCACCAGCTCTTGCAGCAGCGCCATGAGACGCATGTGGTACATGTTCTCCACCGCCTTGCTCTCCTCGATGCCGTGTTCGGTCGTTTTCATGGCAATTTCCTCCTTCTCAGAAACTCGTTTCGACTTCGCCCCAGCTACGGCCCAGCCTTGGCCCGTCGCCGGGTCCGGCGGTCAACTGACGTAACGCACCCCCACATCGCCGGGGTTTTGCGCCCGGTTTTCCGCTCCGCTTGCCACTCTGCCGTGTTGCGTGCCCCCCCACATCGAGGGGGTTTTGTGCCGGTTTACCTGAACGCACCCTTTCAACAGATTGCTCGCCGTTCACGTCCTGTAGGGGGTGATTTATGCCCATTTCAACTTTGGCACGACCCACTTTTCGTTTTCCCCCGAAACTCAATTTCCTGTACAGCCCCATTACTGCATGGATGGAGGCGTTTTCCAATGACCTCGTAAGGTGTATTACGAGTGATGCACTTTACGGGTAGTTTCTAACCGTTTTTCGCTTGTTCAGACTCTCCTGCGGCGGCCCCGAACCGATGGGCCGCACGAAACCGCAGAGAGGTGAACGAGTTGGCGCTGAAATCGAAACTCCGGTCGGCTAGACGGCTGATTCCCCTGGCATCCGCGCTGCTTCTGGCGGCGCTTCTTGCGATACCCGCGAGCACCACGGCTCTCGCCCAGGCCCCACCCGGCGACGAGCTGACCCTTGTCAACGCCGACCTGGAGTTCGTGGAGCGCAAGGGCAAGGGCCAGTTCGTCCCCCGTCCCATCTTCGACCGGAAGATAGCGACCCTCCATTACGGCGTCCGCGACGCGGACACGGGGGAGTGGATCACCGCCATGTACAGCATCCGGGGCGGCGAGAAGAAGCGCAGCGACGGTTGGGAGTACTCGTGGGAGTACCCCAAGCTGGACGAGCAGCCGGTCCTGGACAAGGACAAGGCGTACCTGCTGGTCATGCTGGCCGTCGCCGAGGATGGCAAGCGGGGCGAGTTCTACGCCGTCATCCCCATCCACCAGCCGGGCCGCATCTGGGACAAGATTCTCAGTGCCCTCAACCCCGGACGGTGGGCGAGGGCCTTCGCCGGCTGGATGGTCGAGGGAGTCCACGGGACCCTCTGCGGGGTCATCGAGCGGGCGTCCGGCGAGGACGCCGAGAACTGCGGGGCGGGTAGCCGATGAGCGACATCATCACCGGCACCCCTCCCGACCTGACCTACGCCCACGACATCGTGCGCCAAGCGTGGATGGTCGTCTGGGCCGTCACCTCCGGCGCGCTGGTGGTGATCCTGGGCTGGATGGGCCTCACGCTGGTCATGTCCGAACACCTGGGACGGCAGCAGGCGGGATGGCGGGAGATGGTGCCCCGGCTCGTGTTGGGCCTGGTCGCCGCCGCCTCGTCCCTCTGGTGGTGCGCCCTAGTCTTGGACGTGGCCGACGCCGTCTCCGGCTTCGTCGCCGCGTCCCTGAATGTCACGGCGGGCGACATGCTCCGCTCCACCCTGGAGACGCTGCTCACCGCCGTCAACGCCGGGAGCGTGGGCATGGCCCTGCTCCTGGCGGTCCTCTATCTCGTCTACGGATTCTTCGTCCTCTACGTCATCGTGCAGATGGTGTTGAGGCTGGCCCTCATCGACATCCTGCTCGCCCTCGCCCCCATCGCACTGGGGCTGTGGATTCTGCCCCACACGGCGGGCTGGGGCCGTCACTGGCTCCGCCTCTTCATGACGACCACCTTCCAGCAGGCCATCCAGCTCATAGCCCTTGCGATGGGGTTCGCCTTCCTGAACGAGGTCGCCGCCATCGCTGCCTTCGAGCCGGTGCAGGACCTGATCTGGAAGCTGCTTCTGTCGCTGGCCTTCATCTACATGGCGACCCGGGTGCCGAGCCTCATGGGGAACGCCGGGACCTTCGACTCATGGCTCTCGATGCTCTATTTCGGGATGAACCTGCCCGCGTCGATGGTGCGCTCGGCCAGGGTCCTCGGCTTCATGGCGGGCGGCGCGGCGGGAGGGCCGGGAGGGGCTGCCGTGGGAGCGATGGCCGCCAGCGCCGGCCTCTCGGCGGCTGCGGGCGGCATCAGCTCGGCGGCCTCGATGGCGACCCCGTCCGCTGGCGGGGGCGGCGGCGGAGCGCCCCGGAGCAGCGGCGAGTAGCCCCAGGACCGGACAACAACAAGACGGGCGCAGGCGAGAGGCCGCGCCCGCCAATACCACGACGGAGGCGCGGCGATGTGCAGCTAACGGGACTCACGAAGCAACGACCGATAGAGACGAGCGGAAGGCTCGAAAACGGAGAGAGGAGAGAGAGGAAATGGAACAACTGACGCAGACCATCTCGAACCTGGTGGGAATCATGCTGGGCGTCGTGGGAGGGATAGGCGTCGGGTTCTTCATCTACGGCGCGTACCTGTACCTGACGGCCAGTGGAGCGCCCCATCAGATGGAGCGAGGCAAGAGCGCAATGATGACCGCGCTCGCGGGCATCGTGCTGGCCCTGGTCGCCTACGGCGTCGTGGAGCTGGTGATGAACGCCGTCGTGGACCCGGCCGTGGACGTCAAACTGCCCGACCCGGCCACCCCAACGCCAACGCCAACGCCTGACGGTGGATAAACGGACGTGAGGAAGGAGGAGAGTGACATGAGAGAACACGAGGTACCGACCCACGTCCAGGCCGAGGACCGGGTGCTGCTGGGGTTCACCTTCCCGCAGATCGTGGCGGTCTTGGCGGTGTGCGCCATCTCCTATGGCGCGTACCGCTACGCCCCCGTCGGCCCGTCCGAGGTGCGCATGGCGATTGCCGTCGTCTTCGGGCTGGTCGGCATCGCCATGGTCGTGGGCAGAGTGGGCGGGAGGCGGCTGCCCCTGGTGGCCGCCGACCTCCTCAAGTACCGGCTGGGCGCACGGGTCTACTCCGGGCAGGTCGCCCAGCTGGTGAGAACCGAGGCCCCGGCTCCCCCGCAGCCGGTGAAGCGCGGCCCCGGCCCCCTGCGCCTGATGGCGCGAAGGGCGCGGCGCGGGGTGCG
This sequence comes from Dehalococcoidia bacterium, assembly GCA_965204815.1. Taxonomy (GTDB): domain Bacteria; phylum Chloroflexota; class Dehalococcoidia; order Lucifugimonadales; family CATOSD01; genus CATOSD01. The sequence goes on along the minus strand of OZ242014.1, from coordinate 589,630 downwards.
CAACCTGCGGAGCAAGAAGAAGAACCGCCGCAGGGACCGGCGCGACGGGCGGATGCCCTTCCGTCCCCACGGCTGGTTCGGCAAGCGCCGCAAGGACGCGGGGCACCGCAAGAATCACGGCAACAGGGCCGAGACGCTGGAGAGCAGGCGCAGCGGACCCCGGAGGGGGTGGCTCTCCGCCGTGGCCGTCGTCCTGGTGGCGTTGGCCGCGGCCATCCCCCACGGTGTCATGGCCCAGAGCCCGGAGGACGAACGCTGGCGCGACGAGATCGACTTCGAGTTGACCGAGCCGGTGGAGGGACGGCGGATATACGTCGAGGGCATAACCGTCTCCGGCGAACGCGCCGCCGTCACCCTCCGCGCCGCCACGGACCTGGACATCCGCGTCCGGGCATTCGGCGGGCCGACCGGCGCGTGGCTGCGCTTCTGGGGATCGGCGACCCTGGCCGAGGGGGAGCGCATCGACTACTCGCTCCCCCTGTACGGCCCCGTGCCGTCCTTCACCGTGTCGTGGGAGGACGGCCTCGGCCAGGCCGGGGCGCTCACCGTCGAGCACGAGAAGATCCCGCACCCGCTCCCCGAGATCGAGGGGGAGCTGTGCGACCTGAAGATGACCTCCCTCGGCTGGAGGCCGGGGGCGGTCGAGGGAGTCGTCGAGTCCGAGTGCGTGACGGCCATCGAGCACCCGGTCGAGCTTCAGACCGTGGCCGGACACGAGAGCGTCACCGAGACGACCATCATGGACGCTGGGGTGACGGCCATCACGGGGACGGTCTCGGCAACGACCGGCGCGTCCAATGCGAGCGTCGCCTTCGTCCCCGATGGCGAGACGAGCTTCCGGCTCAGCGTGCCGACCGGCGAGGCGATTCACGCCCTCGCAGTGGACGTGAGCCTTGAGGCGAACCTGAGCATCCCCGTCCCCCCGCTGACCGTGCTCACCCACCACCCGGAGCGGGTCGAACAGATCACCAAGACCGTCCAACTCAATCGCCCTGGGGCCAGCGACTACGACAGCCAGACGGTCACCGTGACCAGTGAGGACGGCACAACGGAGTCAGCCACGGCGACGGCCTACGCCAACGTCCCCAGCAGGACCATCACCAGGGAGGTGACGGTGGACGTGCTGCACAAGGAGCACGTAAGGGCAGAGACGGTGGACCGCGAGCCCGTGACCCGCACCCGCGAGGAGAGCCTCGCACTTGCGCCGTCCGGGGTGGGGGCCGACGAGCCCTACGCCGTCCTGGCGCTGCCGGAACCCGAGCCGGAGGACCCACCCGCCGATCAGGAGCCCGCCGAGGGGCTGCGTGAGTGGTTCAAGAGGCTCGGATGGGAGTGGCCCTGGTGAGGCGGGCGTCGGCGATCACGCTCCTGGCCGGGGTTGCGCTGGCGACGACCGGCGCGGCCCCGGCGGAAGAGGAGGCCATGCTGGCCGCCTTCGACCGCGTCCTCACGGCGATGGCCTACGCGGGCTCCGGCCTCTGCGTCTTCGCCATCGTCTGGGCTGGCTTCGTCCTGATGGCCGAGGGCGGCGGGGAGCGCGGCGGTGGCTCGGCCAAGACCGCCGTCGTCCTGGCAATCGTCGGCCTGGTTCTGGTGCTGTCCGCCAAGGGCGTGGCCGCGCTGCTCAGGACCGGCATCGTCCCCCTTCCAACACCCTAGTGCAAAGGAAGCCACCGATTTGAAGAAACTGATTGAACGAATCACCAAGCGTGGATCGGAAACCCCGCCGGAGGAGGCCGGGGCCTCCCGCGAGACGCCGTTGGGCAATCCTGGAACGTTGTTGAAAGAGCGCGTCCGGCGACTGTTGCGACGGGGAGCGCAGGAACCCTTGGGGGAGAGGCCGGAAGACGGCCCCGCTCCGGTCCCGAAGCCGCCGCCCGAGCCGCCCCTCTTCTTCATGCTCTCGCACCTCGAAGAGGACGGCCCGGTCAGGATGGACGGGGTGAAGCTCGGCGTGTGCGAGGTGATGGGCCTTGAGCTCGACGAGCCGAAGCTGGGGGCCTTCGCCGGGGCGCTCAACGCCCTGGACTTCCCGGCGCAGCTGCTCATCAGGCAGCACCCGCCGCGCCTGGGCCGGATGCGGGAGAGGCTGCAAGAGGCCCAGCCCGGCGATCTGCCGCCCCAGACGAGGGCGGCGGGCGAGTCCCTCCAGCGCCTGCTCACCGACCTTGAATCGAGGGACGGCATCCTCGACCGGCGCTTCTACGCCGTGTGCGAGTTCGGGCGCATCGACGACCTGCGCGGCCTGCTGGCGAGGGCCGGGCTGTCCGTCCATCAGTTGAAGGGCAGGCAGCTTCGCATGTTCCTCATCTCCGCGACCCTCGGCGGCTCGCCCGCCGACTTCGACGAGGAGACGCCCGTCGAGGTGGAGATCAACCGTCGCGACGTGCGCATCGGAGACCGGCTCGTCCGCTCCCTCCACCTGGGCAAGTGGCCCCGGTCGCTGGCCCCCGGCTTCCTGCAAGGGTTGATGGCGGCGGGAGCGCCCATGGACCTCTCCGTCCACGTCGGACCGATACCAGCTGAGCAGGCGGCGAGAACCCTCGAATGGCAGAAGGTGCGGTTCGAGTCGGCGCAGAGCCTGTCGCTGAAGCGCGGGCGCACGATGTCCCCCGAGGCGGAGATCGCCCTGGAGGACATCACCCGGCTCAGGGACGAGGTGCAGCGGGGCAAGGAGAGGCTGTTTCACTCCTCCCTGTCCGTGACCCTGCACGCGAGGGACGCCGACGCCCTCAAGGAGATGACGCAGCGGGCGAAGGCCCACTTCGCCGCCACCCTGGGCAAGCTGGACAACCTGGCCTTCCGCCAGCGCGAGGGGCTGCTATCGACGCTCCCCCTGGCCCTGAACGCCGTGGCCGAGTGGCGCAGCCTGGACACGTCCAGCATCGCCCGGCTCTTCCCATTCTCCCCGCCCGATCTGGACACCCGGAGCGGCACCCTCTACGGCATCGACATGCGGGCCTGCTCGCCGGTGGTCTACGACCCCTGGGACGGGACGCACCTGAACGCCAACACCGCCGTCCTGGCACGGTCGGGGAGCGGCAAGAGCTTTTCGACCAAGCTCGGCGTGCTCAGGGGTCTGACCAGGGGCATCACGGCCTACGTCATCGACCCCGAGGGCGAGTACGCGGACATGGCCCGTGCGGCCGGAGGACGGGTGCTCAGCCCCGGCGTCCCCGGCGAGGGCATGAACCCCTTCGTCATCGAGCGGGGCGACTCCGAGGAGATGCTCCAGCGCATCGGCAGCCTGCGCCGTTTGATCGAAGTCATGGTGGGGGAGAGCCTTGGCGCGGAGCGCCGCGCATCCCTCGACCACGCCCTGGCGGGCTACTACTCCCAGCCCCGCGAGCGCACCGGCTTCCGCGATTTCTACACGTATCTGCAGGAGAGCGATGCAGGCGACCCCGACCTGGCAAGGCTGCTCCGGCCCTTCGCCACCGGCAGCCTCCGACATCTTCTCTCCGACGAGGGCGACGACCTGCTCGGCAACGAGGCGTTGGTGACGGTCTTCGACCTGCGACTCCTCGAACCGGAGCTGAGGCCCGCCGCCGCGATGGTCTGCACGGAAACCGTGTGGGCCGCGGCCGCCCAGGACCCCAAGCCCCGCCTGCTGGTCGTGGACGAGGTGTGGAGCATCATGCAACACCCCGAGGGGGCGGCCTTCATGGTGTCGATGGCGAAGCGGGCCAGGAAGCACCGGCTGGGGTTGCAGTTCATCACCCAGGACGTCCAGGACCTGTTGAGCGAGGACTCCTCCCGCACCATCACCGGACACTCTGGACGGGCACTCCTCCAGAACGCCGCCTTCAAGCTGCTCTTGCAGCAGGACGCCGCTGCCATCGGCACCGTGGGCGACGCCTTCGATTTGCCGGAAGACCTCCAACGATGGCTCCTGTCCTGCCCCAGGGGTGACGGCCTCCTGCTGGCGCGGGGCAACCGCTTCCCCGTCCGCATCGAGGCCACCCCGGAGGAGACGGCCGTCATCGAGTGGCGGCCCGGACACCGATAGAGAAAGGATTTTCACCATGAAGCTGAATCCCAAGAGCATCCTGTTCGGAAGCGACGAGGAGCAGAGAGGCCCGGTCCTGCTGGCGGTGACGCCGCCCAGGGCGGGAGAACGCACCCTCCTTGGAGTCGAGAACCTCCTCCAATCCATCGCCGTCCCCGAACCCTTCTCCCTGGAGCTGGCCGGGGACATGGACGGCGTGACCCTGATGGCCCGCTGCCTCGACGACAGGGTGGTGCGCGGCCAGATCTCCGCCCACTACCCCCAGGCCCGCATCCAGAAGGTCGACCCGAAGGACGACCCCCTGCGCCTGGGCGAGGGAGAGCAGGCGTGGTCGGTCACGCTGCGGGCCGACGCCCCCGAATACGTCCCCCTCAGAACCTTCCGGGACGACGACCTCCTCGACCCCGGCTCAGACCCCCTCATCGCGCTGATGGGCGCGCTCTCCGCCCTCTACGAGAGGGAGCGGGTGGTGGCGAGGCTGATGCTGCGCTCCCTCGGACCCGACTGGTCGCAGGGCCATCTCGACAAGGCCCACAGGCGGCCCGGCATGGAGCCGAGGGAGCCGTCTTACACCTTCAACACCAAGCCCCTGCAGCTGGACGGCGTGACGATGGCCGTCCTTGGTATCGGGGCGCTGGCCGCCCTCAAGTGCTATCTCTGGGTGCAGGACGGCGAGGTGTGGAAGGCGGCGCTCCTCGGCCTGGGAACGGCGCTGGGGATGGCCGCCGGCGGCCTCGCCTGGCACCGCTGGAAGAAGGCCCGTTCCCGCGTTGAGGACCCCATCCTGATACGGGAGAAGGTCAGCCGCATCGCCTTCGACGCAGAGCTACAGGTCACGGCGATAGTGCCCTCCCGCACGGGGCCGCAGCGGGCCGGGGAGCTTCTCGGCCCGGTCGCCGCCGCATATCGTCACTATGACAACCCCGCTGGGGCGCGGTTCAAGGTGAGCCGCGTGCGCCCCGTCGTTCCCGACCCGGACATGCTTCACCCGGCAGGCCCCGGCCTGTTCGGAAGGCGCAGCGTCCTGGGAGTCAGGGAGATCGCCTCGCTGTGGCACCCGCCCGGCGCGGGCGACGAAACGCCCCTGGTGGAGCGCTCCGGAGCTAGGGCGCTCAGCCCCCTGGCCAAGGGCGTCAAGGGCGGGGCGCTGGTGGGAGACACCACCGCCGGGGCCAAGCGGGACATCCGCTTCCCCGAGGACCTGCTCCGCCGCCACCACCTCTACGTCGCCCGAACCCGCATGGGCAAGAGCACCCTCATGCACCACGTCGCCGTCCACAAGATGCGGGAGAAGGCGGCGGGCAGGGACGGCGACGCCATCGTCGTCATAGACCCCCACACCGACCTGGTGGCCGGGCTCATGGAGCACGTCCCCGAATCGCTCATCGACCGGGTGCGCCTCATCGACCTGTCCGACGAGACCCGCTCCCCCGGCATAAACCTGCTGGACACAAGGATATTTGCAGACCGCGACCGCACCGCCGACTCGGTGGTGCGCGTGGCGAAGGGCCTCTGGGACCAGTGGGGGCCGAGGATGCAGTCCATCCTCGAACAGACGGTGAAAACCCTCCACGAGGCCAACGAGCAGGTGGAGGAGGAGCAGCAGTACACCATCCTCGACGGCCTCAAGCTCCTGTCGGACGAGACGTTCGCCAAGGACGTGCGTAAGAAGGTCTCCGACCCCTACCTGTTGGAGTGGTGGGCCAGGGACTTCGGCAAGTGGGGCCATCAATACAAGGCCGAGGCCCTGGCCCCGGTGCAGACCCGTCTCTCCTACTACGCATCGTCGAAGAGGGCGCGGGCCATCCTGGGACAGCGCCGCTCAACCATCGACCTGCGCCGCACCATCCACGACGGCGGAATCCTGCTCGTCTCCACGTCCCAGGGAACGGTGGGAAGGGACGTGGCCGCCCTGGTGGGCGCGTCCCTCCTCAACCTCGTGGACGCCGTGATACGGGAGCAGGGAAGCCTGCGGCTGGACCAGCGCCGGGGTGCGCTGGTCGTCGTGGACGAGATGCAGTCGATGCCCGGCGTGGACTACGAGTCGATGCTCTCCGAGCTTGGGAAGTTCGGCGCGTCCTTCATTCTCGCCACCCAGAGTCTCGCCAAGCTGGACGACCTCTCCCGCACCATGCGGGACACTCTGCTCGCCAACGTCGGATGCCTCGCCGTCTTCCAGGTGGCGGGCAACGACGCAAGGACGCTGGTGTGGGAGTTGGGCAAGGAGCGGGTGACCGAGGACGACATCACGTCGCTCCCCGTCCACCAGTGCTACGTCCGCGCCACCGTGGGCAAGGAGCGGATTCCCGCCTTCTCGATGATGGTGCGCAAGCCCGAGGACGGAGACCCCGCCGTCGCCGGCCGCATCCGCGAGGCGTCCCTCGCCTACACCGTCTCCGACCGCGATGGCGGCTACGCCGACGCCGACGGCCACAGGAAGGTGGACGACTTCCACAGGGGCGTCGAAGACCTTGAACAGGGAGGGACGGGAGAGGCCCAGGGCGAGGAGGACGCGGACCGCAGAACGCAGAAGAGCAAGCGAGACCGGGGTGCGCCGGACGCCGGGAGCGAGCCGGAGGACGCCGCCGAGGACCGCACCGGCGAAGACGAGGGAGAGGAGCCTGAGCTATGAGAAACGAAGGATGCGAGGCGGAGTTGCTCCGCGCCCTGGTCGCAATGCCCTTCCTCGACCGCCTGGAGATGGTCGCCGTCACCGGCTGGTCGAGGGGACCCGTCTACGAGGTCGCCGCAAGGCTGGAATCGGAGGGTCTCTGCGCCTCGGCCCTCCACGCCACCGACATACTCCCCCCGGCGCGGAGGTTCCACCTCACCGCCGCAGGGCTGCGCAGGCTTGCCGACGAGGAGGACGTGTCTCCCGCCGAGCTGGTGCGCTCCCGACCCGTCTCCGCCCAGTGGCGGCGCAACCTCATGGAGCGCGTGGACGCCCTGGCCTCGGTCTATCACCTGGCCTCCATCGTCTCCAATCTCAGCTACCCCATCGAGTTCCGCTGGTACCGGGCCATGCCCTTGGACGCCGCCATGACCCTCCCGGACGGCAGGACCATCGGCGTCGTCAGGCAGGGACTCACCGCCGACAGGTCGGGGTTCGCCAAGCGCATCTGGCGGATGCGCGACGAGCCGATGCCCTGCGTCGTGCTCATGCTCATGGCGGACGATGTGCGGCTCAGGCACGCCCGCAGGCTACTGTCCACCACAACAATTCCCGCCCTGTTCGCCGTCGAGCGAGAGGCGGTGCTGGCCAAGCCCGGAGACCGGATATGGAGTCCCTCCGCCGTCAGTGCGTCCCTCGACCTGCGCTACGTCCTTGACCGGCTCGCACCGGGCGGGGAGCTTCCGGTAGAGCCGGAGCCGCAGCGGGCCGACTTCCCCGACGACGTCGCAACCGAGGGGCCGGAGTGGGACATATCCGATCCCATGCTGCCCTTCATGCTCAAGTCCGCCGAGAAGCGTGCCCTCGACGCCATCTTCGACTGGCCCTGGATCGCCCTGGCAGACCTGGCCGGGCTGCTGGGGGTCTCCCCTCAGAGGGCCTCCCAGCTCGTCAATCCCCTGGAGGGACTGGACCTGGCTGCCCGTCCGAGGGACGCGGGAGGACGCCTCGTGGTCGCCGACCGGGGGCTGGCCCTGCTCGCACGCAGGGACCGCACCTCCGTCGGCCTGGCGAGGAAGCGGTGGAGCGTCTCCCTGCGGGACGCCGACGCCCCGCTGGAGTGGCGCAACGTCACCGGCGGCAGGAGCCGCCAGCTTCTCAGGAACATGGAGCACACCGCCGCCGTCCACGCCTTCATGGGCGCCCTCTCCGCCCAGGCCCCGCTGCTGGGGTGGGAGGTCGTCCAGATCGACCCGCCCAGGAGGGCATCGAGACACTTCAGGCACGAGGGCGGGATGCGCTCGGTCAACCCCGACGCCTTCGGAGTCCTGAAGAAGGGCGAGACGACCTGGGCCTTCTTCCTTGAGTGGGAGAGGAGGGCGGTGCGCCCCTCAACCATGTCGCAGCGTCTCGCCCCCTATCTGCGCTACTACTCATCTCACAGACCCACCGACGACCACGGTACACGGCCCGCCGTCCTGGTCGTCTTCGACGACGAGATCGCACAGACCCACTTCCTGCGCGTGGCGCGGGAGGAGATGCGGGCGGAGGGCGCGTCGGTCCCCCTGTGGGTGTCCCACAGGGACGCGATAGACGCCCTAGGGCCGCTGGGACGGGCATGGCGCGTCCCGGGCGATTGGGAGTCGCCCCAAGCCCCGACGCCCCAGTGAACAAAGAACACGACGGCGGGAGCGTGAGCCCCACGGCCGCTCCCGCGTCCATCTCACAGAGGAGACCGAACAGCCATGAGTTCGCAGGACGCCAACGAAGCGAAGGGACACCGGAGGCGTGGAGGACGGGCCGTTGTCCGGCTCAACGCGGCGGCGCTCTGGCAGCGGTTGGCACTGATGAACCGCTCCCAGAGCTGGCTTGCCCGAGAGGTCGGCATCAGCCACGGATACCTCTCAATGCTGGTCAACACGGGGCGAGCGCCCTCCGGTCGCATCCGTGCGCGGATGCAGAAGGCCCTTGAAGTGGACAGCTTTGAAGACCTTTTCGAACTGGAGGATAGAGATGACACAACCTAACGGAACACCCCGTCGAGACGGGGGACTGGAACACATCACGGACATGGAACCCATGCCCTACGGAAACGGGCTGCCGAAGGACTTCCCCGAACGCCTGACGCGGCTCAAGGAGCTCTCCGGCCTCACCTGGGCCGGGTTCGCCAGGGCCATCGGCGTCGACTACCGCCAGATGTACAAGTGGCGCAAGCACGGCGTCGAACCCAGCGGCGCGGCCATGGACCGGCTCTACAAGTTCGCCGGTCGGCTGAACGGAGGGCTGGTGATCCTCATGGGGGAGGGCTACCAGATGTCCTTCCTCAGGGACTGACCCCATAGCGCCGCCGGTGCTCGCCCCGTCCCGTCCGCACCGGCGGCCAGACCCAACACCTGAAACGAGAGGCCAGCGGCCCCAGACGAGAGCCGCTGCGACTGTGACCCATGAGAGACAACGAAGACAAGAGGAGACCGGAGACACCCGGCGAGGACGGCCAAGACGACTCGCTGGACGCTCTGTTGTCGTCCTACACCCCCAGGGAGCGGGAGAAGGTTCTGAAGGGCCTACGCATCCTGGCCCGCGTCGCCATCCGCTCATACATGGAGGAGCAGGCCGTGTCCCAGGCTGAGGACGAAGGCGAAGGGGAAAGTCCATGAACGCCCCAACCCGTCGTCTCAGTCCGTATGAGGAGAATCATCCGCCTCATTTGCTTTGCATTCGCTAAGGGTACCTCCATCTTGTTGATGCAACGTCTGGAAGCCACACGCAAATTCGAGCACCGAGCCAGCCTCAAGTCCGATAACGCTCTGGGAAGGAGCACCACATGAAGGACAAAGGTGATACGCGTCTAGGGACGCCTGGAGTCGATTCAGCGGTGACATACCTCGAAACAACCCCGCCAATCCTCGCATGTCACTCAGCGAATACTCGTAGACACCATCGACCTGTTGGCCCAAGCCGTTAGGGAAGGGCTCAACGTCTGCATCATACTTGGGAGTTTTCCATTCCTCAGAGGGACGGATTGTGATTGAACCATCCTCGGCAAACCGGGTAAATCCATGCACAATGAGATTGCGAAAACGTCGCATTTGCTTCCACAGGACTTTCTCCCCTTCCTGGAAAGGGATCGGGAACTTATTGCCTTGGCCATCGCCGAAAGTGATCAAGTCCTCTCTATCGTCTCTGGCTAGGTACTGGGATTCATCGTTGTATTCGAGAATGACTGAAGCCAAGAGGCGAGCTTCTTGCTCATCGCGCGATATGTTGATGACCTTATCTCGCCTTCCGTCATTCATAGTCTTTCCTCGATGTACTTCAATTGAGTCTGGACGAGGCCACAGGACACTGTGCTTGAAGCCAGTGGACACGGCGGTTCGCGGCAAACTCCGTTTCAGGGTGGGCCGGACGCCAATAGAGGCTCATGTGCGAGGGAACCAGCCGCTGAGCCTCGGGGTCCACCGCGAGTGCGAGGCCTTCCAGGGTATAGGCCCTAGGCAGCGGAGGGGCCTCGTCCTCTCCAAGAACACGATGGAGAGACGCTATCGCCGTCTATAGTGGCCTATGCCCCCATTTTAGCCGATTTGGACTGCCTTCTACAGAGGTGCGCTTATTGACAACGGGGGCCGATTCGTTCATGATACGTGTAAGACATTGTGTTACATCGAGAGGCAAAAAAACATGCCGGACAAGCGAAGGACCGTCACCCTCTCCCTGCCGCCCGCTATGGAAAAGCAACTGAGGCAGGTGGCCGAGGAGGACGGCCGCACCGTGAGCGAGCTTCTGCGCGAGGGGTTTCGCCTCTACCTGGAGGATAGGGAGTGGCGCAGGCGGGAGAGGACGCAGATTCGGCGCTCACGCCAGACCGAACACGAAGATACAGGGAGGAGCAACAGATGAATGAAAGACACGACTATACGCCGGTGGCCCTCTACGCCAGGGTGTCCAGCGACCGGCAGGATGTCGACAACTCCGTGGCCGCACAGCTGAGGGCACTCAGAAACTACGCCGAGAAGAACGGCTACATGGTCGTCGGGGAGTACGTGGACGAGGCCGAGAGCGGTCGCGTCGCCGACCGCCCCGAGTTTCGCAAGATGCTGGATGAGGCCGCCAAGCCCAAGGCCCCCTTCAAGGAAATCCTCGTCTGGAAGTTTTCGAGGTTCACCCGCAAGCGAGAGCACGCCGTCGCCTTCAAGTCCATGCTCAGACGCAAGGGCATCCGCGTGGTGTCCATCACCGAGCAGGCCGAGGACACGGCCACCGGCAGGCTCTTGGAGGGCATCATCGAGAGCGTGGACGAGTTCTACAGCGAGAATTTGGCCCAGGAGGTCTTGCGGGGCATGAGAGAGGCCGCCTCCCGCGGCTTCTGGGTGGGCAGCAAGGTGCCCTACGGCTACAGCAAGCTCATGGTGCAGGACGGGGCCAAGAAGCGCCCCACACTGGACCTCAACCCGGATACGGCCCCCGTCGTCAAGCGCATCTTCGACATGTCCGAGGCCGGTAGCGGGATGGTGGACATCACCCGCGCCCTGAACGACGACGGCATCGCCAGCCCCGGGGGAAAGCTCTGGGGCAAGACCGGCGTTCACAAGGTTCTCGTCAACGAGGCTTACACGGGGACTCTCCTGTGGGGCGTGAACGCCAAGGACGGGGGCGACCCGGTGCGCGTGGACAAGGCGTTCCCCGCCATCGTCTCCAAGACCCAGTTCCAGCGCGTCGGCAGGCAGCTGCGCCGACGCGCTCCCAAGGTCAGGCACCCCCGAAGGGTCGGAAGCTCCTTCCTGCTCAGCGGAATGGTCAAGTGCAAGACGTGCAAAGGGGCGCTCACCGGCGGGTATTCCAAGAGCGGCCAGTTCCCCTACTACGTCTGCCAGTCCCTTATGAGGCGGGGAAAGGAAGCCTGCAATACCCCCAGGCTCGCCGCCCGGCGTTTCGAGGAGTTGGTGGTTCGGAAGATTCGATCCAACGTCCTCACCGACTCCAACATCCGCGCCCTGGTGAAGATCGTGGACGAGCAGATGGATGGTGTGGCGAGTGAGCAGCGCAAGAGGCTGGAGACCATCCAGACGGAACTCTCCGACGTGCGACGCAGACTCGACCGCCTCTACGACCTCGTTGAGACCACCGACATGGACATCAATGACTTCAGGCCCCGCATCCGCGACCACAGGGACAGGCAGGAGCGACTTGAGGCGGCGGAGGCTGAGGCCAGGGCGAAGCTCGGCCAGCGCAGGAAGGTTCTGGAACAGGTGGAGACCATCGCCGCCTATGCCCAGGACATGAGCAGGTTCCTGAAGAAGAGCGGGCTGACCGAGCGCAGGACCTTCATCGAGTCCTTCGTCAAGGAGATCGTCGTCACGCCCGACAACGCCCTGATGCGCTACACGGTGCCTATGCCGGTGGATAGCCTCGCCCCCGGCATGAGCGCCGAGGATATGGCTCTGAACGGCTCGGTGCTATCTACCGTGCCGGTTGGTGGGCCACGGGCGACTCGAACCGCACGACTGGCCGCCTGACGTGGGCGCGGGGCGTGTGCTATACTCGTTCAGTCGAACTACATGGCCCCAGGAGAGTGTTTTGACGCACGTATTGCTCCGCGATGGAGAAGACCCGGAAGCTCTGCTCAAGAGGTTCCAGACCGGAATGCAGCGCTCCGGCATACTGAGGGAGTTGCGAAACCGCCGCTTCTTCCGCTCGAAGGGCGAGCAGCGCCGGCTGGACCGCGCCCGCAGCCTGCGCAGGCAGCGACGCCGCCGCAACCGCTAGCCGCAATCGCCTACGCCGTGTCCTCCCGCTACGAGGACGCCCGGCGGCGGCGTTCGCCCGCCGTCAGCGCCTCGATCTGACGCACGGCCTCATCCAGCTTGCCGCGCCGGTTCACCACAACGTGGTCGAATAGAGGCGCGGCCTCCATCTCCGCCTCCGCTTCCCTCAGCCGCCGCCGCATCGCATCCTCCGCCTCGGTTCCCCTCGACGCGAGCCGCCTTGTGAGTTCATCTAGGTCCGGCGGAGCGAGGAATACCAGCACCGCGTTCGGGATAAGGCCGCGAATCGTCTTCGCACCCTGCACGTCCACCTTTACCAGCACGTCCCGCCCCTCGGCCAGCGCGCGCTCCACCTGCGCCCTGGGCACGCCGTAAAGGTTGCCGTAGACCTCGGCCCACTCCAGAAGCTCGCCGTTGGCTATCATGCGCTCGAACTCGGCGCGAGCGACGAAGTGGTAGGGCTCACCCTCCCGCTCGCCCTCGCGCATGGGGCGCGTGGTGGCGGTGACGGCGAAGTGGTATGGGCTTCCGAGCCGCCTCATGCGCTCCAGTACGGCGTCTTTGCCGACGCCGGACGGTCCGGACAGCACCACCAGCAGGGGATGGCCGCCTGAGGACGGGGCGCCGCTCAAGATCCGCTCAGGTCGCGCAGCGTGTCCCAGAAGGCGGGGTAGGAGACGGAGGCCGCCTCGGCGCCGGTGACGGTGGTCTCGCCGCGAGCGAGCAGCCCGGCGATGGCCATGGTCATGGCGATGCGGTGGTCGCCGTAGCTGTCGCACTCGGCGCCGCTCAGGGCCGCGCCGCCGGTGATGGCCATGCCGTCCGGACGCTCCTCGACGCGCGCTCCAAGTCGCGTAAGTCCGTCCACGGTGGCGCGGATGCGGTCCGACTCCTTCACGCGCAACTCGGCGGCGTCCTCGATGACGGTCGTGCCCTCGGCAAAACAGGCCGCGAGCGCGAGCACCGGCAGCTCGTCGATAACCCTGGGAATCACGTCGCCGGCTATCCTTACGCCCCGGAGGCTGCCGGACTCGACTACCAGGTCCGCCGACGGCTCGCCCGCCTCCTCGTGTACGTTCTCCACGCGCACACCCGCGCCCATCTGGTCGAGCACGTCGAGCACGCCGGTACGCGAGGGGTTGACTCCCACGCCCTTCACGCGGACGCTCGCGTTGGGATGGCACGCGGCGGCGACTAGCCAGAAGGCGGCGCCGCTGATATCGGCTGGCACGCTAACGTCCATCGCCGTCAGCTCGGAGGCGCGCACTCCAACGCTCAGGCCGTCGGACCAGGTGGACGCGCCCATCGCCGCGATCATGCGCTCGGTGTGGTCGCGGGAGGCGGCCGGCTGGCGTAGCACGGTCTCTCCTTCGGCGTGAAGCCCGGCGATGAGCAGGCAGGACTTGAGCTGGGCGCTGGCGACGGGCATTTCGTAGTCTATGCCACACAATTCGCCGCCCCTGATCGCGAGCGGAGCGAGCGAGTCGTTTTGGCGACCCATCACGCTTGCACCCATCTGCTTGAGCGGCGTCATGATGCGGTCCATAGGGCGGTTTCTGAGCGAGCGGTCGCCCGAGATGACGCTGAGGAAGGGCTGGGCAGCGAGCAGCCCGGATACCAGCCGCATGGTAGTGCCGCTGTTTCCGGCGTTAAGCTGAGCGTCAGGTTCTCGCAACCCGTGCTTGCCCCGCCCGCGCACGGAGAAGCACTCGGGGGCGCCGGACACCTCGCAGTTGGCGTGGCGTCGGATGGGGACGCCCAAGCCCCGCAGGCAGCGCAGCATGGACGTGCGGTCGTCGCCGACGCAGAAGTTGGACACGTGGGCGGTGCCGTCGGCGATGGAGTTGAGCAGCGCGGCGCGGTGCGAGATGGACTTGTCGCCCGGCGGGACGACCTCTCCTTCGATACGCTTCGCTGGTGTGATGAGCTGGTTCACTGGATGGCCTGGGTCTAGTCGCGGCGGAAGTAGGTCCAGGGGCTGCGCTTCCGGTCCTGGCCGCGCGTGATTTCCTGGTAGCGCTTTAGCAGCATCTCCCCCATGAAAACCGTGGCCATGGACTCGGTGGCGCTTGGCGCCTTGGTGGAGTCGTCCTCCAGGACTGCGTTGGCGTCCCACTTGGCGCGCGCCTCCCACGCCCTTATGAATGTGTCCAGCAGGTTGTCGCTGCGTTCAGTGATCTGGTTGCGGTAGGCGTAAAGCTCGGTAATCATCTGGTCTATCCAGTACACCACGTCGTCCGGGTTGGCGAGGCAGGCCGACTCGATGTCCTGCGGGTCGGTGGCCGCGAGCTGGGACACGAGGTTGAACTCGCTGGCGGCCAGGCGGTGCATGTCGCGCCATCCCTCGCTTCCCGACGTCGCCGTTACGAAAGCCGACGACAGCAGCATGGGCAGGTAGTTCATGGCGATGGCGAAGCTGTCGTGCTCCTGCGCGTCCATGAACAGCGGCTTGGCGCCCAGCGTCTCGGCCATGTTGACAACGGTCCTGATAGAGGTCTGGCTGGAGGCGTCGGACGCGACGATGCAGTAGTCGGCGCCTTCGAACAGCGTCGGGCTGGCCTCCTCCAGTTCCACGGCAGAGGACTTGAGCAACGGGTGGCCGCCCACGTAGTTCACACCCTCGGGCAGATACTCACCGGCCCACTGGATAACCAGCGACTTGGAGGTACCCACGTCGGTGACTACGCAGCCGGGGCTGGCGCGCTGGCCTATCACCTCCAGAAGCTCCTTGGTCTCGGTGATCGAGGTGTCCAGGATGATGAGGCTGGCCCCCTCGACCGCCGAGGCGAGGCCGCCCATCACACGGTCGATCGCGCCCATCTTGTCGGCGGCGTTCAGCACGCGCCGTTCCCTGCCCGATCCCACTATCTCGGTGTTCGACAGCTTGGCCTTCTTCAAGCCCAGGCCAATGGAGGCGCCGTAGGCCCCGAAGCCTATGATAGCTATACGTTCCAAGTTATCACCTCCGTCCGAACCCGGCAGACCCAGAGCCAGTCGCTGATTTCATAACAGTTTACCACGCCGACTGTCCACCCAACGCGATGAAGCCGAGCGCCTTCATCATAGGCTCCACAACCCTCTGTAGCACGGAAGGCCCCGGAATCCAGCTGCCTATGAATACCACGCCGAGTAGTATGAAGATGCCAAAGGGCTCGAGCCGGGCGAACTGGTTGGCGATGGCTCGGGGAAGCACGCCCAGCGCGACCTTGAACCCGTCGAGCGGCGCGATGGGCAGCAGGTTGAAGGCGGCCAGCAGCAGGTTCCAGTAGACGACTTCGGAGATTACGACGCCCAGCATAGAGCCGCCGACAACTGGCGCGCCAAGTCCACCCGGCAGGGCGAGCGCGGTGATTCTGGACGCCTGGAACACGAGCGCCGCAATCACCACGTTGGCGAAGGGGCCGGCCAGCGCCACCGCCGCCATGCCGGCGCGCGCTCCGACACGCAGGCGGCTGGCATCCACAGGAACGGGCTTGCCCCATCCGAAGCCGACCAGGAGCAGCATTAGCGCACCCAGCCACTCGAAGTGGGAAAGCGGGTTGAGCGTAAGGCGACCGAGCCGGCGCGAAGTGTGGTCGCCGAGCCTGGTCGCGACGAGCGAATGGCTGTACTCGTGGAAGGTTACGGCGACGATCAGCGATATGCACGTGGCGGCGAAGGCGAGAACCGCCAGGGCCGGGTCATCGCGGAAGAGATTGAAGTAGCGGAAAATCAAGGACGTTCACAAGGGAGGAGCGAAGGCCGTAGACGTAACGGTGCAGGCCGCGAAAGAGACAAGCCGCCCTTTCTGCCGGTAAGCACAGGGGGGCTAACGCAACGGCGGGACGCATGGCGTCCCGCCGCATTAGTTTCAGGTTGGGTGGGAGGGATTGCGCCTAGTGGCCGCCGCAGGCTCCCCCGCAGCCGCCGCCTCCGCAGGCGCATCCACCTCCGCCTCCACCGCATCCACAGCCACCCCCTCCGCAACCGCAGCCGCCCATGGAGTTGGGGTTGCTGATGACGAAGCCGCTTCGCATCAGGCTGTCCACGTAGTCGATCTGGGCGCCCTCGATAAGAGGCGCGCTGTCGGGGTCGATCAGCACCTGGACGGTATCGGTATCGATCACGAAGTCGCCGTCCTTGGCTTCCTTCTCCAGTCCGAGCATGTACTGCATTCCGCCGTGCTCGCCGGGCACAACCATCACGCGCAGCAGCGAGCCGACCTCACCCTGCTCCTCGATGATGTTGCTGAGCTTCTCTGCCGCTGCCGAGGTAACCTCGATAAGCTGAGTCGTTGCCAAGTCGTATACCTCCGTGCGCAGGATTTGCGCGGTGCATTCGAATGGTTGTCAAGTGGGGCCATGCTATCACGGGGTGCAAACCCCGTCAAGGAGCGTGTGCTGCCGCTGAGACACTGGCCGTCATCCACCCAGCTCGAGGCACCCCAGTCCACGGCCCACATTTGACGCCATGGCGGTGCGTCGCTACCATTGGGGGCGAGCGGCCGGGCGCTGGATGCCACGCACTCCAGCCACGGCTACGCACCCGAGAACCGGAGGGCACCCCCGTGAGCGACGACGTTGTCAGGTGGCCCCGCGTCAGAGAGATTCTCGAATCGGTCATGGAGCGCTGGGAGCGCCGCGAAGGCCGCAAGGGGATGCTGGGCATACACGATTACCACTGGGACAGCCCCGAGCACCTGGCCAACGACGAATCGATGGGCAAGGTGTTCATCGAGCCCGGCGTCCCGGGCGACGAGACCAACCTCGTGATCTCCCTTAGACGCGGATTCGGCACCATTCCACGCATGCCCATGAGCGGGCCGTTCGTCAAAGAGGACGAGATTCAGGAGGTGGTGCGCTGGATCGACGCGGGGATGCCCGAGTAGGAGACGCCAGCCATGACCGATAGGCCCTCCACGTCCGTCGAGCTAAGCTGGCAGGGCGGCTACAGGTTCGTCTCGTCGGACACTCACGGCCACTCGGTGACGGTGGACGCGCCCGTGAGCGACGGCGACGAGTTCGAGGGCATGATGCCCGGCGGACTGCTGCTCACGAGCCTCGCGGGTTGCAGCGGGATAGACGTGGTGAACATCCTGCGCCGGCAGCGACAGAACATTACCGCGCTGGAGGTTAGCGTGACAGGTTACCAGCAGCCCGATCCGCCGTGGACCTACGAGAACATCGAGCTGCGCTACGTGGTGAGAGGCAAGGGTCTCAGGGAGTCGCTGGTCGAGCGCGCTATCAAGCTGTCGGAGGAGAAGTACTGCTCGGTGGGCGCGACGCTCTCGGGTCGCTGCGAGATCACCAGCACCTACGAGATTGTGGAAGATGACGGCTGACTTTCCATCGTGGCCTACCATCTCCTACGCACGGGGCGGCCGTTGATCACCATCCACTACCGGGGCCACGCTCAGACGCTGGACATGGTGCGCGGCGTGGCATCCGGTCACCACGACACCGAGCTGTCCGGCCACGGTCGGCAACAGGCCGCCACGGACTTCCGCGCGGCCTACGAGGGAGTCGCGTTCAATGCGGTCTACACCTCCGACACCCGGCGCGCGTACGACACCGCCAGGCTCATGCTGAACGGCCGGGCGCTGAAGATCACACAGGACGCTCGGCTCAGGGAGTGCGACTACGGCGACATGACGGGCGGGCCGCGGGCCGAAGTGGAGGCGCTGCGGCCAAGCCACCTGCACGAGCCATTCCCGAACGGCGAGAGCTATGATCAGGTGATGCACCGGATGAGGCAGTTCGTCGATCAAATCGCGAGCGCCGAGCGCGGCAGGACACTGCTGGTGGTGGGCCACTTCGCGACGTACCTAGGCCTGGAACACATTGTGAACGGCGTGCCCCTGGAGACCGCGCTGGAGTCGACCTCCCACTCGCGTGGCGTGTACAGGCTGCCGGAGTAGAGGGAGCGGAGGCTCGAAAGGAATCACCTCGTAAAGGAGTCCGAACATGACCGACCTTACCAGGGAACAACTGGAAGCGATAGGACGCATACCGTCCTGCGCCATCGCCAACGCCATCGAGACATTCGACATCCAGGACCGCGACGAGGGTTTCATGCTTCCCCAGGTGAGAAGCATCTTCCCCGACCTCGGCCACATGATCGGCTACGCGGTCACGGGCGTCATCACTGCGAGCGCGCCGCCAAGCCCGCACATGCGCATTGCGCGCTCGGAGTGGGTGGACTACGTGCTCTCCATTCCGGAACCGCGCGTGATAGTGCTGCACGATCTGGACTACCCAGACGTGATAGGCTCGTACTGGGGCGAGGTGCAGAGCAACGTGCACAAGGCGCTCGGCTGCGTGGGCACCGTGACCGACGGCGGCGTGCGAGACCTGGACGAGATGCGGGATCTCGGCTTCTTCGCATTCGCGAGCGAGGTGCTCGTGTCCCACGCCTACGTCCACCTGGTCGAGTACGACGTGCCCGTGCAGGTCGGCGGTCTCACCGTGGAACCCGGCGACATCGTGATGGGAGACCAGCACGGCGTGCTCACCATCCCACCCGAAATCGCGGCGGACATCCCCCGCGCGGTGGAGGACGTCGAAAAGGACGAGCGCGTGATCATAGACTTCTGCCAGTCGCCCGACTTCACCACCGAGGGTCTGAAGGAGCTTCTGGCGGGGCGCTACTAGGCGAATCGAGGTACAGACCGATGGCCGAAAACCACAAGGTAGTGTTCATAACCGGGTTTCCTCAGCAGGCTATCGACGCGGTGTTGTCGTACCAGCCAGAGGGCTTCACGACGACGGTGCTGAGGAGTCGCGAGACTTCCGAGGAGGACCAGATCGAGGCGCTGCGCGACGCCGACTTCCTGATTCTGTACGGCGGCACGCCCAGCGAGACGGCGTTCCGCGCCGCCACGCGCCTTAAGCTGGTACAGCTACTGGCGGCCGGCTACGACGCCATGGACCTGGACCTGCTGAGCGAGCTCGAGATTCCGTGCGCCAACAACGGCGGCGCGAACTCCTGGTCTGTCGCGGACCACGCCGTGCTGCTTATGCTGTCTGTCTACAAGCTGCTGCCTCAGACCTACAAATCGGTGCGCGATGCGCGCTGGCGCGGTCCCATCACCGCCGTGAACGCGTTCGAAATGGCAAACAAGCTGGTGGGCATAATCGGGCTGGGCAACATCGGCCGGCGCGTGGCCCAGCGCGTCCAGGGATTCGACGCCAAGGTGCAGTACTACGACAAGTACCCGCTGCCGCCGGAGCGCGAGCGCGAGTTGAACGTCTCCCGCGTCTCCCTGGAAGAGCTGTTCCGCACGTCGGACATAATCACCTGCCACACCAACCTGACCTCCGAGACGTACCACGTAGTCAACCGCGAGCGGCTGGCCACGATGAAACCGACGGCGGTCGTCATCAACACCAGCCGGGGCCCCGTGATCGACGAGCCCGCGTTGATAGAGGCGCTACAGGAGGGTCGAATAGCCGGCGCCGGGCTGGACGTGTTCGAGAAGGAGCCGGTGGACCCGGACAACCCGCTGCTCAGCATGGACAACGTGGTGGTGACTCCACACAGCGCGGGCACCACCTGGGACGCGGTGTTCCGGCGCGCCGAGTTCGCCTACGGCAACATCGAGCGAGTAGCGAACGGCGACGAGCCGCTGGCCGTGGTGAAGGACTACACCGGCTAAGGAGTTGAGAATGGGAACCTACAGAATGTACACCGGCGACGACGGCGAAACGCACTGGGAGACAGTGGAGCTTGCGGACGCGCCCGACTGGACCTCCGGGCTCGACACCGTGGACATAACCTTTCGCGAGATACCCGTGGGCAACTTCGTCGACTGGCACCCGGCGCCGCGCCGCCAGTTCGTCATCATACTGTCCGGCCAACTCGAGATAGGCTTCAGCGATGGCACCACCAAGGTGTTCGGCCCGGGCGATGCCCGGCTGGTGGAGGACACCACCGGCAGGGGCCACACCACCGGCGTCCACGGCGACGCGCCCTGCGTAACCGCCACCGTCCCGCTGGCCTAACGCCATACGAGGCTGACCATGACCGAGTTTCTCTGCTACGACGACAGCTACCTCAGGGAGTTCGACGCCACCGTCACCGCCGTCACTGCCGCGGGCGTGGTGCTGGACCGCTCCGCCTTCTACCCCGGAGGTGGGGGCCAGCCCTCCGACACCGGCATGCTGGGCGCGGGCGACGAGCTGTACGCCGTCAAGCGCGTCTCGCGCCAAGACGGCCAGCAGGTGCACCAGATCGACGGCCCCGACAGGCCGGAGGTCGGCGCACAGGTGAAAGGCGTGCTCGACTGGGAGCGACGCTACCAGCTCATGCGCACGCACACCGCACTCCACGTGCTGTGCGGCGTGGTGTGGCGCGACTACGGCGCGCAGGTGACCGGCGGCAATATGGAGCCGCTGACCGCCCGGATGGACTTCGAGTTCGACCGCATGTCCGCGGAATTCGCCGCCGAGGTCGAGGTGCTCATTAACAAGGAGGTCGAGGCGGCCCGTCCCGTCGAGGTACGCTCCCTATCGCGTGAGGAAGCCTTCAAGATCCCCGACCTCATCCGCACCAAGATAAACCTGCTTCCACCCTCGATAAAGCAAGTCCGAATCGTCGACATCGTCGGGTTGGACCTGCAGGCCGACGGCGGCACGCACGTCGCCAGTACCAGCGAGGTGGGGTACATCCGCGTGGTGGGCCACGAGAGCAAGGGGCGCATCAACAAGCGGCTGCGAATCGCGGTTAGCTGAGCTCTTCCGGCACCGACCCGGCGCCGGGACGCTTGCAGGGGCGGGCTTGCTGCCGCGTTTGTCAAAAGCGGCCCTTGCCACTACACTTACCCCCATCAACTACACTCCCCAGGCGCTCGCGCAGAGCGCAGAAACGCCCTCGTCCCAGGAGGACTCCCCCATGGCAAACCAACCCTTCAGCTTCGAAGACTCCTTTGCGTCGTCCACGCCGCCGGCGCGGCCCCGCGCGGCGGTGCGCCGCGGCAAGTACGACTTCGCCGTCGCCTACGCCGACCCGCCGTCGGTGCCCTTGGACGGCCTGCTCGACTCGCTGGCGTCCGCGTTCAGGGACGAGGGCCAGGACCTGGCCGTCTACCCGAACCCGCAGGGCTACCCGCCCCTGCGCGAGTACATCGCCGCCAAGCTCCAGAGCAACCGCGATATGCGCGTAGGCCCGGACGACATACTCGTCGGCGGCGGCTCCGGCGAGCCCATCGGCCTGCTCATCGAGACGCTCATAGACCCCGGCGACGTCGTGCTCACCGAGAACTGGGTGTACGGCGGCACGCTGAATACGCTGCGCCGCTTCCGCGCCGACATACGCGGCGTAGAGTGCGACGACGAAGGCTTCGTGCCCGACGCGCTGGAGGGCGCGCTGCAGAAGGCCGTCGGCGAGGGCAAGCGCCCCAAGTTCATCTACGCCATACCCACGTTCCAGAACCCGCAGGGCTGGACCATGACGCTCGAACGCCGCAAAGAGGTCGTCCGGCTGTCGCAGGAATACGGCGTGCCCATACTGGAGGACGACTGCTACGCCGACCTGCGCTTCGAGGGCGAGGACGTGACCTCGCTGCACGCGCTGGACGACACCGGCCGCGTCATGTACGTCGCCTCGTTCTCCAAGATCATCGCGCCGGGCGTGCGCATGGGGTACATGGCCGCGCCGCCGGAGGTGCTGGCCAGGGCGCAGTCCGTGAAGCAGGGCGGCGGCGCGAACCAGCTCGCCGCGCTCACCGTCCACCGCTACGCCACCACCGGCCTGGAGGACCACATAGCCGACCTCAAGAACATTCTGCGCGCCAAGCGCGACGCCATGGTCGCCGCGCTTGGCGAGAACTTCGGCTCGGCGGCCACCTGGAGCAACCCCCAGGGCGGCATGTACGTGTGGGGCCGGCTGGCCGAGGGCGCCGACCTGGTGAGCGTGCAGCAGAAGGTGATGGACGACGCCGACGTGGGCTACCACACCGGCGTCCAGTACGCGCCCGACGGCGTATCCGGCAAGAACTACTTCCGGCTGTGCTTCGGCTACAACACTCCCGAGGAGATCCACGAGGGCGTGGCAAAGTTCGCCGAGGTGCTTGACGGCGAGGGACTGCTCAGGGGCTAGACGTGCGCATTTGCAGCTTTCTGCCCAGCGCGACCGAGATAGTCTACGCGCTCGGCTTGGGCGACAGTCTGTACGGCGTAAGCCACGAGTGCGACTACCCGGAAGAGGCCCGCGCCAAGCCCAGGGTGGTGACGAGCAGGATAGACTCCGACCGGCTGGGCAGCGCGGAGATCGACCGGCTCGTCTCGGAGCTGATGAGCAGGGGCGAGCCGCTGTACGAGGTGGACGCCGCCGCATTGGAGCGCGCGCGACCGGACCTGGTCATTACGCAGGAGCTGTGCGAGGTGTGCGCCGTCTCGCTGGACGACGTGCAGGCCGCGATAGCCGGTCTGCCGAACGCGCCGCAGGTCATCTCGCTGGACCCCCACGGCGTCGAAGACGTGCTCGCCGACGTGGTGCGCGTCGGACGGGCCGCCGGAGCGGAGGAGAGGGCCGAGCAGGTGGCCGCGGTCGCCCGGCAGCGGCTGGATCGCGTGCGCGCCGCCATCGCCCAGTCCCGAACCGCGCCGAGGGTCGTCTGCGTGGAGTGGCTCGACCCGCTGATCGTCGCCGGCCACTGGGTGCCGGAGATGGTCGCGCTCGCGGGTGGAGTAGACGGCCTGGCCCAGCCGGGCGGCCCGTCGCGGCGCGTCGAGTTCGACGAGCTGGCCGCCTGCGACCCGGACGTGCTGGTGCTCATGCCGTGCGGCATGGACGCCGACCGCGCGGCGGCCGAGTTCGATAGCCTGCCGGATCGGGAGCGGTGGCAGGGATTATCGGCGTGGCGCTCCGGCGCGGTGTACGCCGTGGACTCGGGCAGCCTGTTCAGCCGCAGCGGCCCGAGGCTGGTGGACGGCGTGGAGCTGCTCGCCGCCATCCTGCACCCGCAGGCGTTCGGCGCGCCCGCGCACGATGTACGCCGCGTGGCCGAGAGCCCCTAGCCAGCGGCCACGCGCCTACTGCCTGCTGAAGCGGGACCTGAGCTGCTGGGTGACCTGCTTCCGCAGCTCATCGCCCTCGCGTCGCAGAAGGTCCAACTCCGTCTCGAGGCGCCTGGACGTCGAAGGCTCGGCCAGCAGCGCCTGCTTATCCTCGAGGCTTGCCTGGAGCATTCCGCCGATGAAGTAGGACAGGTCGAGCGGGTCGGAGGGCAACTGGGACTCCCGCACCCAGCCGCCGTTCAGACCGTAGCGCAGCCGCACGTGCTCGGTGGCCGCCTTGCGAATCTGCGCCATCTCGGTGGGCGGCACGTCCACGTCCTCGTCATCCGCGAGCAGCCTGACGTCCGCGGCCAGGTAGGGGCGTTGCTGTGAGACCGCCACTATCTCGAAACGCTCGCGCCCGAATATGGAGATGAAGAAGCGGTCGCCGGAAACGCGGTTCACGTGCACGATGTCCGCCACCGTGCCCACCACGTGCGGCGTCGCCGGCTCGCCTACCTCGACGCCCTCCTTGATGAGCGTGACGCCGAACCTGGAGTCGCGGTCCAGGCAGTCCCTCAACATCTGCTTGTAGCGCTCCTCGAATATCTGAAGCGGTATGGTGGTGTTTGGGAACATCACCACGTTCAGAGGGAAGAGGGGAAGTCGGACAATCTCGTCGGGCATCGAATTGGCGGCTCCTGCGGGTACTGTGCGAGTATATAGCGCGTGGACGCCTGTTGCCAATGTGGGCGGCGTAGTCCCCCTCACCTCAATCCTCTCCCACCGGGGGAGAGGAGGCCAGCGTTGCCACGGGAGGTTTAGCGACTTGACGCCACTGATGAGGCTGCGGGTGAGGAAGCGGTTCGCCGGGTTCGAGTTGGACTGCGAGGCGGAGTTCGCGCCGGGCGTGACGGCGATCTTCGGGCCGTCCGGCAGCGGCAAGACGACGCTGCTCAACTGCATCGCCGGCCTGGTCGCGCCGGACGATGGCGAGATCGAGGCGATGGGCCACGTGGTGTTCTCCGGCGCGCGCCGCCGGAACGAGCCGCCGGAGCGCAGACGCTTCGGATACGTCTTCCAGGACTCGGCGCTGTTTCCGCACATGAGCGTGCGCGACAACATCAGCTACGGCTACAAGCTCACTCCGAAGCACCTGCGCAGGACCGATCCGTCGACGCTGGCCGAGCTGTTCGGGCTGGGCGCGTTGATGGCCCGGCGCGTCGGGGGGCTGTCGGGCGGGGAGCGTCAGCGCGTGGCGCTGGCGCGGGCGCTGGCCGTTTCGCCGGAGCTGCTGCTGCTGGACGAGCCGCTCGCCTCGCTGGACGCCGGATTCCGGGGGGTGATCATCGAGCACCTGAAGAGCGTCCGGCGCGAGCTGGGAACGTCCATGATCTACGTGTCCCACTCTATCTCGGAGGTGTCGGCGCTTGCGGACACGACGCTGGTGCTGGTCGACGGGCGGAAGGCGGTGCACGACAAGACGCCGCGGGTGGTGGTGCATCCGGCGATAGCGGACTTCGCAGACTACAACGCGCTGGAGAACCTGCTTGAGGCCAGGGTGGAGTCGACGGGCGCGGGCGACGGGCTGGCGGAGCTCGGGGTCGGCAAGGCGCGGCTGGTCGCACGGGCCGACGGCAGGCGGGAGGGCCAGGTGCTGACGGCGTCGATTCGGGCGGGCGACGTGATTCTGACGACGGACCCTCCATCCAGGATGAGCGCCCGCAACGTGATTCCGGCGGTCATCGAGGAGATTCACACGCTGTCGCGGGGCGGCAGGGTGCTGGTCTACTGCGACATGGGCGAGCGGTTGATGGTGGAGATCACGGCGGGGGCGCTCGAGGAGCTCGGCCTGAGTCCGGGTCTGGACGTGCACCTTATCATCAAGGCCAACAGTATCTGGGTGCACGCGCCAGTGTAAGATCGCTGAAGCGCGCTTTTCACCCCCATCCTGACCTTCCCCCATCAAGGGGGAAGGGACTCGTGGGATGACCTCTAAGCGAACGGAGCCGCCTTGAAGGCGGCTCCGCTGTGTCTACCGTCGGTTGTGGCCGCTTTAGCCGGTGGGCTCCTGCTCCTGTTCGCCCTCGCCGAGGTTTTCGAGGTTGAGCGTGTTCAGGAACGGCTCGAAGGCCGACATTCGGGACACCTCGTCGGCGGTAACCGGGGCGGCCGGTTGCTGTTCGCGGCCCGTCACCACGGCCTTGCCCGTCTCCATGTCCATCTGGACGCCGCCCTTCTTGAGCACCGACTCTTCGGCGTAGATGGGCGATTCCGAGCGAACGGCGAGCGCGATGGCGTCGCTGGGTCGCGAGTCCACCTCCAGCGTGCCGCCGTTGTGGGTCAGCACTATCTTGGCGTAGAAGGTGTCGTCGGTCAGGTCGGACACCACGATGTGATCCACGGAGGCGCCCAGGTTGTCGATGACCGATCCCAGCAGGTCGTGGGTGAGCGGTCGAGGCACGGACACCTCCTGGAGCTTCAGCGCGATGGAGTCGGCCTCGTTGGGCCCAATCCAAATTGGGAGGTAGCTGTCCGACCCCTTCGCGCGCAGAATGACGACGCGCTGGTAGTTCTGCATGCTTACGCGGATGCTGTCAATGACCATTTCGTGCATTTCCAGTTCCTCCCGGTTGTCTTCCAAAAAAACGGGCCCTTTCCCGGGTTAGGCGCCATTTTATGGGTACGATTTTGCCTATGTCAACGCGCTGCGGCGCAAATTAGGTCAAGTTTCGAGCAGTTCTCGCTACCTGCCTGGCTCGCTTTTCCAGCGCCGACCTCGCCATCAGGGTACGGCGCCCGCATCGCAGGCAGCGCAGACCGATGTCGGCTCCGAGCCGGACGACCTCCCATTCGAAGCCGCCGCACGGGTGCGCCTTCTTCAGCCGGACGACGTCGCCCATGCGCAGCTCTAGCACCATCCGGCCCCTTCCCTGGCCAGCACGGCGTTGATGTCGTCGCGCAGCCGCGAGGCCGCGGCCCTGGCCGCCTCGGCGAAGTCGCCGGCGCAGCGGGAGGCGTAGGTCACGCCGCGCGAGGAGGAGATCATCAGGTTGGGGCGGTCGCCGTCCAGTCCGAATTTCACCGACTGCTCGAGGTCTCCCCCCTGGGCGCCGACGCCGGGCACCAGGAGCGGCATACCGGCGCAGTGCGCCCGCACCGCCGCAATCTCGCGGGGGTAGGTGGCGCCGACCACCAGGCCGACGTTGCCGCGCTTGTTCCAGCCGGATGCGCGCTTGGCCATCAGCTCGTACAGCGGCATACCGTCGTCATCGGCGGAGCGCAGGTCCTGGAAGTCGTCCGCGCCCGGGTTCGACGAGCGGCACCAGACGATCACCCCCCTGTCGGCGTAGTCCAGGAAGGGCCCGAGGGAGTCGCCGCCGGCGTAGGCGTTGACGGTCGCGGCGTCGAAGCCCCACACGTCGAAAAGCGCTCGCGCGTAGCGTTCGTTCGTCGATTCGATGTCGCCGCGCTTGGAGTCGCCCACCAGGACGACGTCGGGGGCGGCATCGCGGATGTGGTCGATGGTGCGCTCCAGCGCGTCGAACCCCTCGCGGCCCAGCGCCTCGTAGAACGGCAGGTTGGGCTTGTAGGCGCAGACGAGGTCGCGGGTGGCGTCCACGATCTCGCGGTTGAACGCGGCCACGTCCCGGACCGCCATCAGATCCGGGTCGGGGTCCAGGCCCACGCATAGCAGGCTGCGGTTGGCGGCGGAGGCCGCGGCGAGCTTTTCTACAAAGCTATTCATGTGGTCCCTCAATTCCACACTACGCCTATGGGGTTGGCGTAGTCAACCCCGTCGATTCGGCTGCGGCGGCCGCTGAGCGGGGCCATCTGGACGATCGAGGGATGGGGTAGCGGCGAAAAGTGTGGCATTCTGATGCATTCCGTTGCATTCGTAGCTGGGAGACCTAGGCGTTTCGTCCCCTGGAAGAGCCGGGTTGCGCGATTCTGTGACTTAAAGGGTCGAAAATGTGACAGAAATGGAGCAACGGACCAGAGCGCCGGCGGGGGTGGTCGAGGCTGGCTATGGGGTTGTGAAGGTGCGTTGTGGAGGGAGAGTAGCACGTATGTGCGCTCTTATCAAGGGAGTTGAGGAAAACTACAGGCTGTCGCATACTACCCACAGCGGTCAGTGCTGGCACAAAACGGCGCGTCGTCGAGAGGTGAGTAATGTCTGACGAAGTTTTCAGGCTGTCGGCCGAGGAGGCTTTTGAACAGGCAGATATGGGCGACGACGAGTTTTACTCGATTGTCGACAGCAGCCTGCATCCACGCTCCCCCGACGTTCTCTACGACAAGCTGGGTGTGCTGTTACATGGAGTGAACGAGGCGCGGGTCCTCGACGCGGGCTGCCGCGACGCGACGCATATGTGCGAGATCGCGGGGCGTTTCGACGCGCTGGTCTGGGGCATCGACCTCGTGGAGAGCAACGTCGAACTTGCCAGGAAGAACATTGCCGACAGAGGCCTGTCGGAGCGGGTCAGGGCAGCAAGGGGCGACATACAATCGCTGGATTTTGAGGACGACACGTTCGACGTCGTGTGGTGCCGGGATATGCTGCCGCTGGTGCCGGACCTGCGGCGAGCTTTCTCGGAGTGCGCCCGCGTTCTGAAGCCGGACGGACACATGCTGATTTTCACCAACTTTGCCACGGACCTGATGGAGCCGTCGGAAGCCGAGCGGGTTTACGGACCGCTGGGAGTCCGCGCCGACAATCTGTCCAGCGGCTACTTCGAGGCGGCCCTTCTCGACTCGGGGTTTCGGATTGTGGAGCGCGAACGAATCGACGGCGAATGGAGAGAGTGGCGAGAAGAGGAGGGTGACGGCCACACCTCGAGGCAGATGCTTCGCATAGCCCGCATGTTGAGAAACAGGGACAGCCTTGTCGACAGGGTTGGCCGCAAGGATTACGAGATCGAGCTGGCCGACTGCTACTGGGGTGTGTACCACCTCATCGGGAAGCTGTCGGGCGCGATTTACGTTCTGCGGAAAGTGTAGGGGAGGGGGTAGGGAAGTTTCCCAACGCTCTCACACCAGTAGGATCAAGCCGGCGACCTCTCTCATGCTAGAGGGACTTCCTGAACCCGCCATGCCGCCTTAGAACGCAGACGTGAGTAACTCAGGCGAACCCGAAAGTCCTCACCTCTGCTGGGAGCATTTCGCCCTGCCAACCAAATGCCGTCGTCAGCGTCCGGGTTGTAGCGGTCTTGTAGAATGCCGTTGGGTATGCAAGCAACGATTATGCGGCGCAATACTTGGGAAGTCTGAGAATCCTCATAGACGTACTTGGCGACCACGGTAACAACGTGAAGGCTGCGGGGTCCTCGCACTATGGTCTTATCCAGACGGCCAGGTTCATCAATCGCGTGCCCGCCTCGCCGCATCCTGACATTCATGGAAGTTTGCGACATCTGTATGGTAGCGGTGCGATCACCATTAGCCTTTTCGGCTTTGGAATCGAGCATCAAAGCAATGGGCTGAGCCTCCGGTAGGAACACGTAGATCGCTTTCTTCACATCTACTTTGCCATAAAGTCGCTCGTTGAACCGTGACACGCCCATTGATTCGAGGGCTTCCCGTGTCACATCCTCAGCAATGTCCTGTGGCAGGTCTGTCTCTTCGCTGAAGATCGTGACAGCTTGGTGTCTGTAGTCCATCAATGCCTGAACTACAACCGACATTGCGGTCTCTTCTAACCGCTCAATCTCATCAAGCGTCATTGGTGCGAGCCTCAGCAAGAAGTGCGCTCTTAATGTCTATTTCGATGCCGACCCACTGACGTCCTAAGCCCTTCGCCATTGCCGTCGTCGTTCCCGTACCTACGAATGGGTCTAAGACGATGCCTCCGGGCGGCGAAAACAGGCGGATTACTCGGCGCGCCAACTCTTCTGGGAACTCTGCCTCGTGGCGGTCATTGCGACGAACTGAGCGAATGTTCCACACACCCCGCGAACCCCATTCCGACCATTCGTCGGCGCTAAGGCGAGCTCGGTCAAACTCCGTGATGCCTGGAGACCAAAATACGAACACGTGCTCAAACTCGTCCACAGCCCTGTAGGAAGTGGAATGCCAACGGCTATTGGCCCAGGAAGGGTCCTTGTGCCATATCCGTTGGTCGTAAAGGTAAAAGCCAGATTCCTCCGCCCAGTCCGTCACCATGTACCCGGTTAGCATAATCTTTGTACTTGGTTCGTGTTTGCCCCCCCTTACATTGTTACCTTCCAATCGACGCTGGACGGTCTGTTCGCTACAACCCAGGATGGCAGCCAACTCGTGCCGATTTGCGGTTGGGTGTTGCGCTTTGGCAGCCAAGACCGCTTCCCTTGTCACCTTGACCCTCTTGCCCCGCACATTGTCCGCTTGGAAGCGAGGCATATCAGGGTCAGGAAAGCAGAGAATATCGCCGATGTTGATGACCATGAAGCCGCCTGGCTTTATGATACGTGCGTGTTCACGAATGACTGCTGCCATCAAGTCAGACCAGTCATCAAACGTCCAGTCCCGCTCGTAAGACTTGCCCACGAAGTACGGTGGAGACCAAAAGCTGAGGTCTATGCTGGCTGTCTCGATCTCAGCGAGGCGTAATCTGGCGTCACCCACAAGAATCTGGTTCAGATAAGCTGAGTCTTTCTCAGTTGCCCCAACTGCCATCTCGATTCCCGGTTCATTTTGTTCAAGGTTGTGCATGGCCAACTGACTCATTCCGCCACCTTGTCCCCAATGCGAGGTCGAATTGCCTGTACTCTCTTCTCTGAGGGCTTGCATCCCGCCCTAACATACTAGACTGCCATAACATAGCACACTTGTACGCGAAATGTCGTGGGTTGGCCCGCCGTTTTCGATTGTGATACACTACACAACCGTTTTAGGAGGGCCTGTTTGAAGGCCGGATTCATGGCTACGGCGCTCCGGCTCATCGGTATCGGATGGTATGTCGCCATCTGCATAGGCGGGGGCGCGTTCGCGGGACTCTGGCTCGACGGCAGGCTCGACAGCGGCCCCATCCTGACCATGGCCGGGCTTGGAGTGGGCATCGTTGCCGCGGTGGTGGGAATGTACCGCATGCTGATGGCGGTGCTTTCGACAAGGCCAGACAGCGAGGAGAATTAACCAGGTGTCGAGGATACTCAGGAATCCCAAGGCGCTGACTATTCTGCTCGTTGCCGTTGCCGTACTGGTGGTCAGTCTCGCCGGCGGCGCGCTCGGTAACGAATTCGGCGGCGGCTTCCTCGGCTCCCCCATAGCCCACATCCAGCTTCCCGCCGAGCCTGTGCTCGCCAACCAGCTTTTCCCTGGCTTCTACCTCACCAACACCATGGTCACCACGTGGCTCGCCATCATCGTGCTCGTGGTCATTTCTTTCTTCGCCACCCGCAAGATGCGGGAAGTGCCCACCGGGCTCCAGAACCTGGTGGAAGTGCTCATCGAGTTCTTCATCAACCTGAGCGAGGCCATCGCCGGACCCGAGAAGGCGCGGCGCTTCCTGCCGCTGGTGCTGGCCATCTTCCTGTTCATCATGACGGCGAACTGGATGGGCATACTGCCCGGGTTCGCCACCATCGGTCGCATCGAGTCCGCGGAAGAGGTGATTCACCACGCCGAGGACAAGGCCAAGAAGGCGGGCACGCAAGTAAACCTGAAGGAGATAAAGCTCCAGGTATTCGACGGCGACGGGGCGTTCGGCGTGCTGCCGCTCGGCTCGTACGATGCCGTAATCAGCGCGGAGCAGTGGGAGAAGGACCACGGCGCGGGCGAGGGCAAGCAGGCGGGCCTGCTGGTGCCGTTCCTGCGCAGCGCGAACACCGAGGTGAACACTACTCTCGCAATCGCCATCGTCGCGATGGTGATGGTGCACTTCTGGGGCTTCAGCACTCTGGGCGTGTTCGGCCACGTTGGCAAGTACCTGGACTTCACCAAGGGGCCGATAGGCTTCTTCGTGGGCATACTGGAGGGCATCGGCGAGATAGCCAGGCTCATCAGCTTCACATTCCGCCTGTTCGGCAACATATTCGCGGGCGAGGTGCTGCTGATCGCGATGGCTTTCCTCATGCCCGTAATCGGCATAATACCCTTCCTGGGGCTGGAGCTTTTCGTCGGCGTCATCCAGGCGTTCATATTCGCCATGCTGACGCTGGTGTTCGCATCGCTCGCCACGATAAGCCACGCGGCGGCGGACCACTAGCGGTCAATTGCGACGCACCTGTGACAGACACCCCCATCCTAACCTTACCTTTCCCCTGCGAGGGGAAAGGGACAGAAGGAGACCTTCCCCCGTCAAGGAAGGGAAGGGACAAATGGAGAGAATCGGTACGCAAAATCCCCTTGAGAGGAGCGGAAATGATAGAAGGTGACATTCAGAACATCGGAGCCGGATTGGCCATCGGACTCGGAGCGCTGGGTCCCGGTATCGGTATCGGGATGCTGGCGGCCAAGGCGATGGAGTCGCTGGGACGCAATCCCGAGGCGGCAGGGCCCATCCAGCAGAACATGATCCTGGCGATCGCGTTCGCAGAGGCGATAGCGATCTACGCCCTGGTCGTCGCCATCATCATCAAGTTCGTGTAGCCCGGTCCGCCCTCTGGCAGGGCGAGTTCCGCGCGAGCCAGAGCCGCACTCTCGGGCCGCACCGCTACGGCGCGCCCAAGGGGTGGAAGTTGGCATCGCGTGCGCAGGACGCTAAGGAGAAGCCATGGAGGCCTTGGGCATAAACCTAGCCGGTCTGCTGACGCAGCTTGTCAGCTTTACGGTGCTGGTGGTGGTGCTTTGGGTGCTGCTGTACAAGCCGGTCACGCGCGCGCTGGACGAGCGCTCGCGGCGCATAAGGGAGAGCCTGGAGACGGCGGACCGCGTGCGCCAGGAGGCCTCGGAGTCCCAGGCGGCGATGGAGCAGCAGAACGCCGAGGCTCGCGAGGAGGGCCAGCGGTTGATCGCGCAGGCGCGCGAGGTGGCCGACAGGTTCCGGGAGGAGGAGATCTCCAAGGCCAGGCAGGAGATCGAGGCCGAGCGGGCGAGGGCCGAGGCCAACATCCAGCGCGAGCGCGACGCGGCCATTGAGGATCTGCGCCGCGAGTTCGCCGGACTGGCCATCACGGCCGCCGAGCGGGTGATAGAGCGCTCGCTGGACGAGGATGACCACAGGGCGCTCATCGAGAGCGTGCTGGAGGAGGGGGCGCAGGCCAACCGGAATTAGTCTGTTAGTAGACGCCCCCTCACCCTGACCCTCTCCCACGGAGGGGAGAGGGGACTATGGGGAAGCCCTCTCCACTTCGGAGGGGGACCATGGGAAAGCCCTCTCCTTTAGCAGGAGAGGGAAGTACGGAGAATCAACCGAATGCCGAAAGCCGCATCCGCCAGACGCTACGCACAGGCTGTGTTCCAGATTGGCTCGGAGCACGACAGCCTGGAGCAGTGGTACGACGACCTGTCGACGATGGCCGCCGCACTCGAAGACGGCGAGTTTGCCGCGTTTCTGGACGCGCCGCAGGTGAGCGTGGAGCGCAAGGTGGAGCTCATCAAGAACGCCCTCGGCGACGTGGTGACGCCGCTTGCCGCGAACCTGCTGTCGCTGCTGGCGTCGCGCGGCATCGCGTCGATACTGCCCGACGTGGTGGAGGGCTACCAGTCGCTGCTGGACGACCATCGGGGCGTGGAGCGCGCCGAGGTGGTGTCGTCCGTGCCACTCGACGACGAGCAGCAGCAGCGCGTGACCGACCTGCTGGAGGGCATGGTGGGCAAAGAGGTGCGCCTCAACTCGCGCGTGGAGCCGTCGATACTGGGCGGGTTCGTCGCCCGGGTGGGCGACCGCGTGATAGACGGCAGCGCCCGGACGCGCCTGGACCAGATGCGGCGCAGAATTGTCGAAAGAGTGGGATGACCACTCGCACAGGGAGGCCGGAATGACGACCAGGGGACAGGATATCGCATCCGTTATCAAGCGCCAGATCGAGGAGTTCGGCGCGCAGTTGACCATGGTGGACGTGGGCACCGTCGTCGAGGTCGGCGACGGGATCGCGCGCGTGCACGGCCTCTCCGGCGTGGCCTACAACGAGCTCGTCGAGTTCGAGGGCGGCGTCATCGGCCTCGCGCTCAACCTCGAAGAGGACAGCGTCGGCGTCGTCATCATGGGCGACCCCCTGGCCGTCAAAGAGGGCACCGAGTGCCGCAGCACCGGACGCATCGTCGAGGTGCCTGTGGGCGACGCGCTCATAGGCCGCGTGGTGGACGCGCTGGGCCGGCCGCTGGATGGCAAGGGGCCGGTGGAGACCACCGAGTCCCGGCCCGTCGAAATCGTCGCGCCCGACGTCGCCTCCCGCAAGTCGGTCGACACGCCGGTGCAGACCGGCATCAAGGCCATCGACGCCATGATTCCGATTGGGCGCGGCCAGCGCGAGCTTATCATCGGCGACCGCTCCATCGGGAAGACGGCCATAGCCATCGACACCATCATCAACCAGAAGGGCGGCGACCTGCTCTGCATCTACGTCGGAATCGGTCAGAAGGTGGGCAAGATCGCGCAGCTCGTGGGCACGCTGGAAGAGCACGGCGCGATGGAGCACACCATCATCGTGGCCGCAAACGCCTCGGACCCCGCGCCTATGCAGTACCTGGCGCCCTATGCGGGATGCGCGATGGGCGAGCAGTTCATGAACCAGGGCAGGGACGCGCTCATCATCTACGACGACCTTTCCAAGCACGCCTGGGCCTACCGGCAGATGTCCCTTCTGCTGCGCCGTCCTCCCGGGCGCGAGGCTTATCCGGGCGACGTGTTCTACCTGCACAGCCGTCTGCTGGAGCGCGCGGCCAAGATGGACGACGAGCGCGGAGGCGGCTCGCTGACCGCGCTGCCGGTGATCGAGACGCAGGCGGGCGACGTTTCCGCCTACGTGCCGACCAACGTGATTTCGATTACGGACGGCCAGATATACCTGGAGCCGGAGCTGTTCAACTCCGGCATACGGCCCGCCGTGAACGCGGGCCTGTCGGTATCGCGCGTGGGCGGGTCGGCGCAGACGCGGGCGATGCGCGGCGTGGCGGGCAGGCTGCGGCTGGACCTGGCGCAGTACCGCGAGTTGGTGACGTTCGCGCAGTTCGGCACGGCGGACCTGGACAGGGCCACGCGGGCGCAGCTCGAACGCGGGCAGCGCGCGACGGAGGTGCTGAAGCAGGACCAGAACGTGCCGCTGGCGATGGAGCAGCAGGTGGCGATACTGTTCGCGCTGGTGAACGGGCACCTGGACGACGTGGAGTTGCCCCGGATACCCGCGTTCGGCGACGGCTTCCGCGCCTACATGGACTCGAACCACCCCGAGGTGCTGAAGAGCATCGCGGAGGCGGGCGACATTTCCGACGAGACGCGGGAGCAGTTGACCGCCGCGATCGAGGACTTCAAGGCGAACGTGCCTTATTAGGAGAACCTGAGCGATGGCTACTGCGGAAGTCAACGCCGCGAGCGTCTTCGCCGACGCGCGGCGGATGCAGCGCTCCTCTCTGGATTTGATGGCGGCGGGCAGCGTGCGTGATGCCTCGGAGATGGCGTGGATGGCCGTCAAGAGTGCGACGAACGCGCTTGTGCTCGCACGCACGGGCGAAGTGCCGGCCGATTCGCGGGATTCGTCAAGAAAGCTGAGAGAACTTGGGATAGCCGACCCTTCGGTGCGTGCGCTAGCTACTCGCAACTCGACGTTCTTGATTGTCTTGCACGATGACTGCTTTTTGAGCGGTATGTGTGACCCGATAGAGAGCGTTGTTAGTCTGATTCGCGAGACCGCCGACTACATCCGGGACGCCGAGCGGTTGGCGGAGCGGAAGGGCGACGAGGACTAAGCCATGCTTCGCATGATGCAGATGCGGCGGCGCATCCGCATCGCCGGGTTGCCGTCGCGCCAAGCGGACGGGTAGGCTGTGGCGCGCGAAAGGGACGGTGACGAGAGAGAATCCATCTGGAGTGTGCCGAAGGCTACGAAGACCGCTTACTTCGTCCTGTTCATCATCCACTTCATCGCGGGTATAAGTCTGCTAGTATGGAAGGGCGAACAGGCACACGAGTCGCTGGCGGACTATGCGCTGTACATCTGGCTGAAATCGGGGGCCATCGCCTTGGGGGCCGCCACGGCGGCCCTGATATACGCTGAAATAGGGAGGTATCTCTTGGTGCTGTCAAGAAGCCTTGAGGAAAAGCTGGAGAAGACGCGGGAACGACGCAGGGCAGAGGGCCGCGCCGAGGCGAACGCCGAGTGGAGCGCCTGGCTCAACCGTATGCGCGAGGCGCAAGCGAAGGGCGAGCCGTTCGACGAACCCGCGCCGTCGGAAAGAGACGTTCCGTAGCACAAGTGAGCGCGATAGCGCGCCGCCGGAATGCGGCCGCATCGCAAGGAAAGAGCCAAACATGCCAAGCGTAAGGCAGATACGGCGGCGCATTCGCAGCGTGGAGAACACAGCAAAGATTACGAAGGCCATGTCGATGATAGCCGCGTCGAAGATGCGCCGCGCCCAGGAATCGGCGCTGAGCGGCCGCCCGTACTCGGACAGGATACAGAGCCTGCTGTCGCACCTGGCGGCGCAGCCCCAGGACGATGAGGAGCGGATGCCGGCGCTGCTGAGGCGGCGGGAGGTCAACAACGTGCAGGTAGTGGTGATTACCCCGGACCGGGGACTCACCGGCGGCCTCAACTCCAACATCAACAGGGCCGCCGCCCAGTTCATCGTGGGCCAGTCGGCCAAGGTGAGCGTGATATGCGTGGGGCGCAAGGGCCGCGACTTCATGGTGCGCTCCGGCCAGGACGTGCGCGCCGTTTTCACTGATATGCCCGACCGGCCCCTGCTTACGGACGTCACGCCCATAACCCGCCTGGTCATCGACGCCTACACCAGGGAGGAGACGGACGCGGTGTATCTGGCCTACGCCGACTTCGTGAACACCACGCAGCAGCGCCCGGTGGTGCAGCCGTTGCTGCCCGTCGAGCCTGCCGACCTGCGTCCGCAGGAGGCGGTGGGCTACATATACGAGCCGTTCGACCTGACCGTGCTTGCGGCGCTGCTTCCGCGCTTCGTGGAGATGCAGACCTACCACGCCGTGCTCGAGGGCATAGCCAGCGAGCAGTCGGCGCGAATGGTGGCGATGCGAAGCGCCACCGACAACGCCCTGAGCATGGCCGAGGACCTGACGCTGGTCATGAACA
The DNA here is from genome assembly GCA_965204815.1 of Dehalococcoidia bacterium. Classification (GTDB taxonomy): domain Bacteria; phylum Chloroflexota; class Dehalococcoidia; order Lucifugimonadales; family CATOSD01; genus CATOSD01. The sequence continues at coordinate 553,094 of OZ242014.1, read as the reverse complement.
AGGTGCGTCAGGAGACCATCACACGCGAGCTGCTGGACATCGTTGGAGGCGCGGCGGCGGTGGAGTAGGGCGGATACCGCCACTGAACCTGGACTACAAACACCCCGGAGGAACCATGGCTACAGGAAAGGTTACGCAAGTTATCGGCACCGTCGTGGACGTGGAGTTCCCGCCGGAGGACATGCCCGCCATCTACAACGCGCTCGAGACCACGATCCAGGACAGCCGGCTTGTGCTCGAGGTGGAGCAGCACATCGGCAACAACTGGGTGCGCTGCCTGGCGCTCGGCCCCACGGAGGGTCTGACGCGCGGCGTGGACGCCGTGGACACGGGCAACCCCATTTCGGTGCCGGTGGGCGACCCCACGCTGGGCCGACTGTTCAACGCGCTGGGCGAGACGCTCGACAACCTGGAGGAGGTCGAGTCCGAGGAGAACTGGCCCATCCACCGCCCGCCGCCCACTTTCGAGGACCAGTCCACCACCATCGACGTGCTGGAGACCGGCATCAAGGTGATGGACCTGATAACGCCGTTCACTCGCGGCGGCAAGATCGGCGCCTACGGCGGCGCGGGCGTGGGCAAGACGGTGATCATCCAGGAGCTGATACGCAACATCGGCACCGAGCACCAGGGCGTATCGGTGTTCGCCGGCGTGGGCGAGCGCTCGCGCGAGGGCAACGACCTGTGGCACGAGATGCGGGAGTCCGGCGTGCTCCAGAGCACGGTGCTGGTGTTCGGCCAGATGAACGAGCCGCCCGGCATCCGCGCGCGGGTGGGGCTGACCGGCCTGACGATGGCGGAGTACTTCAAGGAGACGCGCGGCCAGGACGTGCTGCTGTTCGTGGACAACATCTACCGCTACATCCTGGCGGGCATGGAGGTGTCGGCGCTGCTGGGCAGAATGCCTTCCGCGGTCGGATACCAGCCCACGCTGGGCACCGAGATGGGCGACCTGGAGGAGCGCATCACCTCCAGCAAGAACGGCTCCATCACGTCGTTCCAGGCCATCTACGTGCCGGCGGACGACTACACCGACCCCGGCATCGTGACCACGTTCGGCCACCTGGACGCGGTGGTGGCGCTGGAGCGCTCGCTGGCGTCGCAGGGGCTGTACCCGGCGGTTGACCCGCTGGCGTCGTTCTCCAACATCCTGCAGCCGGCGGTGGTCGGGCAGGAGCACTACGACGTGGCGCGCGGCGTGCAGCAGGTGTTGCAGCGCTTCCAGGAGCTGCAGGACGTGATTGCCATTCTGGGCATCGAGGAGCTGTCGGAGGAAGACCGGCAGACGGTGGCGCGAGCGCGCAAGATACAGCGTTTCCTGACGCAGCCGATGTTCGTGGCCGAGGCGTTCACGGGCCAGGAGGGCCGCTACGTGCCTATCCGGGAGACGGTGCGCGGCTTCAAGGAGATCCTGGACGGCCAGCACGACGAGCTGCCGGAGCAGGCCTTCTACATGGTGGGCACCATCGAGGAGGCGGTCGAGCAGGCCCAGCGCATGGAGGCCGTGTAGCGCACGCCGAGATATACCTTACGGTCCTCCTCTCCCTTGACGGGAGAGGATTGAGGCGAGGGTGAAGTTCACCATGTCAATTCGACTCGAGATAGTTACCGTGGAGCGGCAGGTCTACGCCGAGGACGTGGACATCGTTGTCGCGCCCGGCATCGACGGCGATCTGGGGATACTGCCGCACCACGCGCCGCTGCTGACGGTGCTCAGGCCCGGGGAGATCATGGTCAGGCAGGACGGCGAGGAGAGCATTATCGCGGTCAGCGGCGGCTTCCTCGAGGTGCTGGGCGACAGGGTCATCGTGCTGGCCGACACCGCCGAGCGCGCGGACGAGATCGACCTGGAGCGCGCCGAGGAGGCGCTGAAGCGGGCCGAAGAACGGGTGGTCGCCTCAGCATCGGAGGTGGACCTGGAGCGCGCGCTGGCGTCCATACGCCGGTCGCAGGCGCGCATCAAGGTGGCGAGGAGAAGGCGGCCGCGGCGGGCGGCGCCGCCGGTGTAGGAACCGGACGGCCCGCTCAGTCCAGCTTGCGCAGGTAGAACGTCATCGATTGCAGGGCGAGCACGGGGTCGATGTTGCGAATCACCACGTGCATCGACACCTGCGGGGCGATGGGCGCGTAGTTGAGAATGCCCTGGACTCCGCTGTCGATGAGCTGATCGATCACCGACTGCGCCTCCGCGGCGGGCACCGCCACGATGCCGATGGCGATGTTGTCGCGCTCGACCATCTCGCTGAGCGCCGACATGGGCTGAACCCGCAGGCCGCCCACCACTCCGCCCACCTGTCGCGGGTCGCTGTCGAACACCGCGCGCATCCTGAAACCTTCCGGGGCGAATCCGGGGTAGTTTATGATCGCGCGCCCCAGCCTGCCGACGCCCACCAGGCAGGCGTCCCACTCCTGGTTGAGACCGAGAATCTGGCGCAACTCCTCCAGCAGAAAGCCCACGTCGTATCCTCTGCCCTGCTTGCCGAACCTGCCGAAATAGCTCAGGTCCTTCCGTATCTGGGCGGGGGTCATCTGCAATCTGTGGCCGAGTTGCTGGGAGCTGACTACGGAGATGCCCTCGTCGAGAAGTTGCGTCAAAGCCCGCACGTACATGGGCAGTCGAATGACAACTACTTCGGGGGCTTCGGATGAATTCATACGAACAGTCTGCGAGAGGCCAACGCCGTCCTCCACGCCTCCGCCAGTTCCGCTCCGGCGCGGCAGCGAGAGTGTGTGTTGAGCCGCATTTTACTTGGTGGGGTGGAGCAGGGCAACCGCGCGTTGTGCCAGAAGTGTAGGTTACTGAGTCATTATTTCAACTACACGAAAGGGAGCAAGCCTTTCGCCCATTCGGCAAACCTGATTAGAGATGCGCCGACAGAGAACTCTTTTACGAATTGCCATGCAGTCGCCAACCGCCGTTTGATGCCCGTAGGCTGTTCCGTCTGGGGAGCGGCCTCTAACTCTTGGGCGAGCATCTCCGCCGCCGCCTGCGCCACAGCTTCGACTTCGTTGATTCCCCGGTCCAGGGCGAGCAACCCAACTTTGTTCGCCAAGTCGTTATGGGTGTTGGGAAAGAAACGGCTAGCCTCCGTCGCCATTTCTCTGTGCAAGGTGACTGCCCCGTCTCCATCGTCGACTCTGGATCCCAGTTGTAGGTCGAACGGCAACACTGGCTTGCCTTGCTCAAGCATCTCAGTGCCAGCGGCATACGTGCCCTTGCCGCCGCCTATCGCGAGCATGGCGTCGGCCCAATCGACCATCGTTATGCGGTATTCACCGCCAGTGTACACTTGCCGCCGTATCTGCTGGACTTCTACAACGTCCCTCTGCTCAAGGTCCCTCAGCAGCTTCAAGTTGGCGTCGCTTATCTTCGACTCGCGCGCCTTGTCGGACATGACGATACGCGCGTAGCTCCGAGGGCGTTCGGTCGTGGTAGTGGCGTAGCGCTCAACTTCTCGCAGAGCCACCCAGTCGAATATGAGCGGTGCGCCTTGTTCATCGCCAGTGTCCTTCTCATCTCCGGCGAGTACGACTATGCCGCCGCCGCGCCTAAGCGTCTCTGCGGTAAAGAGCGTGACGAACTGGTAAGCGAACTTCAACTTGTCTTGGGAGCACGAGGGGTTTGCACTGCCTGAGATGTAGATGAACTTACCGTTCATTGGCTAACAACACCTGTCTCAGTTGACACAAAACAGCTTGTTGAACCGCGCCCTTGTGACGCAACGATTAACCTCGCCGCGCATTTGGCCAAAATAGGTTGACGCACGCTTACGTTCTAGGGAACCTGACTGACCCAAGTATTCATCCACATGTCGCGATTGCCCGGTGGGATCGGCGATAGGGTGCATCACTGCTCTCGTGGAGTGTCTTAGAAAGTGAACTAGCATGGACTTGTGATCGCGGTCGTCCGTGTAGTTTCTGAAGGCGTCAATGGCGAGAGCCTCCATGTGAAAGCCGCTAATTTTCCTGTCCTGATTTGTGATGAAACAATCCGCCATCGCCTTGGCGAGCTTTATGGTCGGCAACACTCTGCCCCCATTCGCTTGGTTGACCTGGGCGAGTTCTTCGGCAAAGCGGTCAGGTTGCAAGATGTTGCTCCACCTGGTGCTTCCTGGGCGTGCAATCCGAACGTTCCCGCTTTCCCTCCTAATGGCGGGCAGTATCTGAATCTCGGTTCCGTCAGAGTAATCGACCGTCACAGCAAGTCTGCCCGCGCTTACGGAGTTAGATGGGAGGCGGCGCTGGATTGTGTCCCGCACGTACTGTATGACCTTTGACGGGGGCTGGTTCACAAGCGAAGACTGGTTCACTATCAGCAGGACGTCGACGTCGCTGAGGCCGTTCACGTAAGTGCGCCGTCCCACCGAGCCGCCGAACATGGTCTGCACCGTGTGGTTGCCTTCTTGTCTAAGAATGTTGCACAGCCCGTCTATGCGCCTTCTGGTTGCCTGGGTGTTTCTGCGGTTGTACTGAGCGAGCAGGGATTCGCAATAACTGTTGAAGTTATCGCGTTGCATGACTCACCTTCCCTAGCGTGTCTATGGCAGGCCATTCAGTGCTGCACCAGCGTTCAAAAGACAGACACGGATTTGTTAGGCCATCATAACATTTGCGAGTTCAATTTGCTCTTCAACTTCAACCACGAATCCGGGACAGGCTCGAGCGCGCGCGTCCGGGCGTCTTCCCAGCGCCGCTTATGCTATACTCCATCTCGATCATCCAGGTAGCGATGCCACGGCAATGAAGGATGTACAGATGCCAAGAACGCTTTGAGCAATCCTCGCCACAGTCGCACTTCTCGCGGCTGCTGCATGCAGCGGCGGCGACTCACCGGGGGAGGTTGGCGCGACCGCCCGTGCGACGCACACCGCGCCGGTCGGACACGCGATGGGCGAGGTGACGCTGACGCTGACGATTACCTGGACGTGGGGTCGGCGGGCGCCCGAATCGCGTGCGGCGTGATATAGCGCAGCTAACGGAGAGCATGTCGGGCTATTGCGTCGCAGTCTTCGTGTGCGACACCAAATGCGGGATGGAGGCGCAAATGACTACTGAAGAACGACTTCAGGCCCTGTACGCCCGGTTTCAAGAGATGTCGCCCCGGTTTGTGGGTTATCCCGTCAACCAGGACTTCGATTACTCCGAGCTGCTGCCCTTCCTGGAGTTCAGCATCAACAACGTGGGCGACCCCTTCCACGAGAGCAACTTCAGCATGAACACGCACGAATTCGAGCGCGAGGTCATCGACACGTTCTCCGACCTGATGCACATTTCGCGCGACGACTCGTGGGGCTACGTCACCTCCGGCGGTACCGAGGGCAACATGTACGGCCTGTACCTGGGGCGCGCCCTCTTCCCCGACGGCATAGTCTACTACTCCGAGGACACGCACTACAGCGTCGTGAAGATAATGAGCCTGATCAATGCCCGTAACATCATGGTCAAGAGCCAGGACAACGGCGAGGTGGACTACGACGACCTGTACGAGGCAGTGCGAGTCAACCGGGACGCGCCGGCCATAGTCGTCACGAACATTGGCACGACCATGAAGGGCGCCGTGGACGACGTGCGCAAGGTGCGGGACATGCTGGACGACCTCGCCGTCAACCGGCGCTACATCCACGCCGACGCGGCGCTCAGCGGCATGATCCTGCCCTTCGTGGACGACCCGCAGGCCTACGGCTTCGACTCCGGCATCGACAGCATGGCCGTGAGCGGACACAAGATGATCGGCTCACCCGTGCCGTGCGGCGTCGCGCTCACCAAGCGGGAGTACGTGGCGCGCGTCTCGCGCTCGGTCGAATACGTTGGGGTGCTCGACACCACGCTCACCGGCTCCCGCAGCGCGCTGGCGCCGCTGATAATCTGGTACGCCCTGCAGAAGCACGGCCTGGACGGCTACCGGAGCATCGTCGCCAGGTGCCTCGAGACCGCCGAGTACGCGGTGACGCGGTTCAACGACAGCGGCATACCCGCCTGGCGGAACAGGAACTCCGTGACGGTGGTGTTCCCGCGCCCCTCCGAGGAGGTCGTCCACAGGTGGTCGATCGCCCCCTACGAGGACATAGCCCACATAATCGCCATGCCAAACGTCAGCCGCGAGCAGATAGACGCGGTCGTGGACGACTGCCTCAGATAGCGCACACTGCCCGCGCACGGAAGGAGACCCGGATGACCAGGATTGTGATAATGGCGAGGAACGAAGTCGGCGTCATCGCGGACATCAGCCGGGCGCTGGCCGACGCCAGTATCAACATCGAGACCATCAGCGCTAAGGCCCTGGGCGACAAGGGCGTCATCACGCTGACGACCGACGACGATGACGCCTCGCTGCGGGTGCTGACCGACGCCGGGTTCAAGGCATCGGCGGACGATTCGCTGATGCTGAGCCTGCGTGACGAACCCGGCGCGCTCGCCAAAGTCGCCGAGCGGTTCAAGGAGGCCGGCATCAACATCCAGACCCTGCACATCCTCGACCGCCGCGAGGGTCACACCACCATCGCCGTTTCCACCGACGACCGCGAGCGAGCCGAGTCGCTGGTCGACCCCGACAGCATCATCTAGGGCGGGATCGGACGCTCCGCGTTTGACTTCTCAATGCATCCCTATTAAGCTTTAGCTGCTAACCCTCAATAACCAATCAAAGTATTAAGGGTTGGTGCAATAGCTCGGATAATCAAACTTGCTATTAAGCTTTAGCTGCTAACCCTCAATAACCAATCAAAGTATTAAGGGTTGATGCAATAGCTCGGATAATCAAACTTGCAGGTGTAATCTGTCGTGGAGCGTGGAAAGACCGGCCGCTACCAAGTTACTAACTATGGTGGCGAGGTAGTGCGGGCCTTTATTCCGGCCCCTCTGCCGCCTGACCCGCCGCTTATGCTGGATGGCCCGTTACAGCAGTCGTTGGAAGAGGCGCTCCTCGCGCTTGGTCGGCTCGATAGCGTTACCCAGTTGCTGCCTAACCCGCTACTGTTCATCTACAACTACGTTCGCAAGGAGGCGGTTCTCTCGTCGCAGATCGAGGGAACGCAGTCCTCGCTATCCGACCTGCTGTTGTTCGAACATGGCCAAGCTCCCGGCGCGCCCACCGACGATGTTGTGGAAGTGTCGAACTACGTATCTGCCCTCAATCACGGGCTTGAGCGGCTGCGCGGCGGTTTCCCACTCTCCAGCCGGTTAATCCGGGAGATCCACAAGGTACTGCTTTCGAGCGGCAGGGGCAGCGAGAAACTACCGGGAGAGTTTCGCACGTCTCAGAACTGGATTGGCGGCACACGCCCGGGCAATGCCGCCTACGTGCCACCGCCGCACACTGAAGTGATAGAGTGCATGGGAGCATTGGAAAGCTTCCTGCACGTCAGGGCGGACGGCCTTCCCATGCTCGCCCGCGCGGGGATGGCGCACGTGCAGTTCGAGACCATTCACCCCTTCCTGGATGGAAACGGGCGCGTGGGACGGCTTCTCATCACCTTCCTGCTCTGCGAAGCGGGCGTGCTGGGCGAGCCGCTTCTGTACCTGAGCCTGTACCTCAAGCGGCATCGTTCAACTTACTATGACCTGCTCGACGGTGTGCGGCGCACCGGTGACTGGGAGAAGTGGCTAGCCTTCTTCTTCGAGGGCGTGCAGGAGACGGCCCAAGGCACCGTGGCAACGACACGGCAATTGCTGGACGTGTTCGAAGAAGACCATGCAAGCATCACGCGACACGGGGCCCGCAGGGCCGGTTCCGCACTTCGCGTGCATCAGGTGCTTACTTCTCGCCCATTGCTGTCGCTATCGGACGCGCAGAAGGAGTCAGGACTGACGTTTCCCGGCGCTACGTCGGGAATGAACCTGCTGGTCGAGTTGGGCATAGCTCGCGAGATTACGGGCCGGCGCCGAAACCGGCTGTTTGCCTACAACCGCTACCTCGACGTTCTGAGCGAGGGAACAGAACCCCTGTAGTCGAGGTTGCCGCGTTGAAAGGCAAACGTTGGGCAGACTTTTGGGACTGGCAGACGAGCTAGTTCTGGACAAATAGGAACGGATATGGACGACATTACCGACGTGCCCGGCATACGGGTCGGGCACTACACCAACGCGGAGGCCGCCACCGGCTGCACCGTGGTGCTGTGCGAGGATGGCGCCGTGGGCGGCGTGGACGTCCGCGGCTCGTCGCCGGGCACGCGCGAGACGGACCTGCTGCGTCCAATGAACAACGTGAGCGAGGCACAGGCCGTGCTGCTGAGCGGCGGCAGCGCCTTCGGCCTCAACGCCGCCGCGGGCGTGATGCGCTACCTGGAGGAGCGTGGCGTGGGATACCCCGCCGGCGATGGCATCACGGTTCCCATAGTCCCCGCCGCGATCCTGTTCGACCTGCGGCTGATCACGCACCGCGTGCGCCCCGGCCCTGACGACGGCTACGCCGCCTGCCTGCGCGCCACCGCCGGGCGAGTGGCGGAGGGCAGCGTCGGCGCCGGCACCGGCGCGACCGTGGCAAAGGCGCTGGGCCGGACGCGCTCCATAAAGGGCGGCATCGGCACCTCCAGCCTGGACCTGGGCGACGGCGTGATGGTCGGCGCAATCGTCGCGGTGAACGCCGTCGGCGGCGTCTACGACGTCGACACGGGCGGCCTGGTAGCCGGTCCGCTGTCCGACGATGGCGCCTCCATGCTCGAGTCGATGTCGCTGATAACCACGCCCGGCTACACCCGCGAGCCGCCCGCCGCCACCAACACCACCATTGGCATAGTGGCCACCAACGCGCGGCTCTCCAAGGAGCAGGCCAACAAGCTCGCTTCCGCCGCCCACGACGGCCTGGCGCTGGCGATCCGGCCCGCGCACACGATGAACGATGGCGACACCATGTTCGCGCTGGGTACGGGCACCGTGGAGGGGCCGCCGGACATGTACCGTCTGTGCGCCGCGGTCGCGATGTGCGCGGCTAGGGCCATCGCAAGCGGCGTGCGCGCCGCGACCGGACTGGGCGGCGTGCCGGCCGTAGGGGAGCTGGACGGCAGTGGCGTGGTCTAAGGACAACACGCGGCTGGCATTCGTAGGTGCCGGCGTGGTCGGCGGCTCGCTGGCGGCCGCCCTCAGCCGCGCCGGCTACAGCGTCGCGGCGTGCGCGAGCCGGTCGTTCGCGTCGGCCCGGGAGCTGGCGCGCTGGGCCGAGGGCTGCGCGGCTTACGAGTCGCCACAGCGGGCTGTTGACGCCGCGGACTTCGTGTTTCTGACCACGCCCGACGACGCGATACCGGGCGTGGCCGGCTCCATCGACTGGCGGGCAGGGCAGGGCGTGGCCCACTGCTCGGGCGCGGCGTCGCTCGACGCCCTCGACGAGGCATCCGCGCAGGGAGCGATACCGGGCGCGTTCCATCCGCTGCAGGCGGTGTCGTCCATAGAGAACGGCTCCAAGAGCATACGCGGCATTACCTTTGGCATAGAGGGCGGCGCCGACATGCGCGCGTTCCTCAGCGCCATGGCGGACGACCTGGGCGCGTATCCCATATTCGTGCGGTCGGAGGACAAGCCGCTGTACCACCTGACGGGGGTGATGATGGGCGGCCTGCTCACCACTCTTGGCGCGGCTACGGCGACGCTGTGGGAGGAGCTGGGCTACAAACGCGAGGACGGGATTCGGGCGCTGATGCCCATGATGCGGCAGGTGTCCGTCAACCTGTCGTCGTCCGGCCTGCCCGGCGCGGTGGCCGGACCCTACGCGCGCGGCGACGTGGGCACGGTGCGTAAGCACCTGGAGGCGCTCAGCGAGCGAGCGCCGCACGTGCTGCCGCTGTACTGCGAGCTCGCGCTGGCCGGGCTGCCGTTCTCGGTGGAGAAGGGCACGCTCAGCGAGGAAAGGTCGGAGGAGATACGGCTTCTGGTGGAACGATACATGAGAGGGACCGCGGATTGAGAATACTGCTAACGAATGACGACGGCATAAACGCCAAGGGCCTCTGGAGCGCCGCCGAGGCGCTCGCCGGGCTGGGCGAGCTCACGGTGGTCGCGCCGGACCGCGACCTGAGCGGCGTAAGCGCGGCGATGACGCTGAGCACCATACTTCGGATGTCCGAGGTCACGTCGCCCATCGAAGGCGTCAGCGCCTACTCGGTGCAGGGCACGCCCGGCGACTGCGTGATACTGGCGACGGAGCATCTGGTGAAAGAGCCGTTCGACCTGGTGGTGTCCGGTATCAACCAGGGGGCGAACTTCGGGCTGGACGTCATCAACTCCGGCACCGTCGGCGGCGCGTTCCACGGCTACTTCCGCGACATCCCCTCCATCGCCGTCTCGGTCGCGTCGCTCACAAACCCGCGCTACGACGCCGCCGCGTGGATCACCGGCGCGCTGGCAAAGGCGGTGCTGGCCAGTCCCATGCCGCTGCCGCTGCTGCTAAACGTGAACCTGCCCGCTCTCGGCCTGGACGAGATTGAGATGGTGCAGCTAACGCGGCTGGGTCCCAAGGCGTTCCTGGAGAACGTGGAGCGTGGCGGAGACGGGCGGCGCGAGTTCTTCTGGATTCGCCACAACCGGTCGATCAACAATCAGCCGGCGGAGGGCACGGACAGGTGGGCGGTGCGCAACAAGCGCATCTCGATTACGCCGGTGGACCTGGTGTTCTCGAACGGAGCGCCGGACGCCGTGTTCGAGTCGATAGCGCAGGGACTTACCGAGCAACTCAAATCGAGGGAATAGAGTGACGGACAGGAGGATACGATGATCTACGAACTCAGGGTATACGAGGCGGCGCCCGGCAAGATGGCCGCTCTGCAGTCGCGGTTCCGCGACCACACGCTGGAGATTTTCGAGCGCCACGGCATCAAGAACGTGGGCTACTGGACGGCCAGCGTCGGGGACTGGAACGATAAGCTGATCTACATCGTGGCGTTCGAGGACGAGGGGCAGCGTGAGCGCGCCTGGGCGTCATTCCGCGACGACCCGGAGTGGCAGCAGGTGCGGGCCGCGTCCGAGGTGGACGGGCCGCTGACCACGCGCATCACCAACGCGCTGTGGGCGCCCACGGATTTTTCGCCGCTACAGTAGGGGCGTCTCCGGGTCACTCACCCCCATCCTAACCTTCCCCCATCAAGGGGGAAGGGACTGCATTGGCCCTCACGCTCGAGGGATAGAAGACTAAGGCGCGCCCGGCCGGGTGGTCGGGCGCGCCCCTTTTGGATGTCTACTTGAGAGCGTCGGCGATGGCCTGGACGTTCTGGCGGAACATCCCAAGGTAGGTATCCGCGCCGCTTCCCGCCGCGCCAAGCGAGCCGGAGTGCAGCGCCACGAACTCGACGCCCGCCTCCTGCGATATGGCCCTGGCCACGCGCTCGCTGACGGTGGTCTCGCCGAACACCGCTCCCGCGCCGTGCTCCTCGATGGTATGTATAAGCTCGGCCACGTCGCGCGCCGACGGGTCGACCTCGGTCGTTCCGCCGGGCAGCACCGTGCCCACCACCTCGAAGCCGTAGACCACCGCGAAGTAGCTGAAACTGTCGTGCGAGGTCACCAGCACTCTGCGCTCCTCCGGTATGACGCTGAGCTGTTGCTGGGCCCAGGCGTGGACGTCGTCCAGCTCGGCGCCGTATGCGCGCGCGTTCGCCATAAAGGTGTCGGCGGAGTCCGGATCGATATGCCCAAACTCCTCCGCGAGGCCCTCCACCGCCACCTTTACACGCAGCGGGTCGAACCAGAAGTGCGGGTCCAGCGGCCCGTGGCCGTGCTCCGCGTGACCGTCCTCGCCTTCCTCCCCGGCGCCTACGCCAACGAAGGCGAGCCTGCCCGGGTTTCCGCCGATGGGCCACTCGTTCTCTACTTCGCCCTCCGCTATGTGGAACTCGGCGATGCGCCCGCCGGCCCTGTCGGACAGGTAGAGCACTTCGCCGATTACGATGAAGTACGGCGACGTGTCGCCGTCGAACGGGTCCATGAGCTGGACCGTCTCTTCGACTTCGCCTGATTCGGTGCTGATGACGTTGATCATGCCGTCCGCCGTCAGCGCGAAGAACTCCTCGCCGTGGCCGTCGAAGGCCGTGCCGTAAACCTGCCCGCTACCATCGGACAGCGACACGCGCGTCATGGAACCGCCCTCGGGGTCGATCATCCACAGGCCGCCGGACTTCCTCTCGCCGTCCTCCCGGTAGCTCGCGCTGCCGAAGAAGTGCTCGGAGTCGTCGTGACCCCATACGCTCCCTATGCGGGCGGACTCGTGCATGTCGGCATGGTTGTCGATGAAGTCGTGCTCGAACTCGCCGTCGTGGCCCTCGATGAAGAGGACGCCGCCGACGCAGCCCAGCAGCACGCCGTGGGCATTGGCGGCCTCGCCGTGCATCCCGGGGCACGAGCGGTTGCTGGCGTCGTAGACGACCTGGCCGTCCAACGTCCACACCTCGGCTCCGAGCGGCAGGCTGCTCTCGGCGGTGGCCGGGTAATCCGGGTTGTTGGAGGTCACCATGAAGTAGTCATCGCCCAGCGCCACCACCGCGCCGTGCTGCAATCCAGCATCAAACCAGACCGGCTCGTAGTCGTCGCGCTCCTCTTCGAGGTCGTGCTCCTCGAACAGCGCCGCGCGTCCGCTGCCGTCGTGGTAGATCGCGGTCCAGCCGCTGTGGACGCTCGTGTGTATAGGCCTCTCGTCCGAGGTGCCGAGAGATAGCAGCGAAACCGGACCCGTCACGAGGTCCATGTGCCCGTCGTGGGGTTCGAGATAGACGCCGCCGTCGATTATGTGCACCCGGTCGTCGTTGTCCTCCGGTCCGCGCGCGAGCGCGAACGCGAAGCGGGCGCTGGGGCTGGAGTAGAGCGTCGCGCCCGGTGCGGCCACCTGCAGGCTGTTCTCAGCCAGAAGCCCGGACGTGAGGTCGAGCACCGATATCGATGCCTGGTCACGGTCCGCGATGAGCAGACGGCCCATCAGATCGCCGCCCTCCTCTTCCATGTGGTCATCGTGGCCGGTGACCGCGAACTCGATAGGGTCGATCTCGTGGCCCAGCTCGATCATGATGGTATCTTCGGCGCTGGCGTTGTGGATGAGCTCTTCGAGCCAGCCGCCCTCCAGGCCGAGCCCAATGGACACGACAACGTCAGCCTTGGCGAGCTTGGCCACGTCGGCCGCGCCGGGCTGGAAGGAGTGCGGATCTGCGCCGACCGGCAACAGGCTGAAAACCTCGACGCGATCGCCGCCCACGATTCGCGCCCAATCCGCCGCGAAGTTGGTGGTGGTGACCACCTGCACCTTTGGCGCGTCGCTCATTGCGGGCTGCGAGGGGGCTGCCGTGGGTGGGGCCGCCGGGGGCGCCGCCGTCGCCGCGGGAGCCGCCGTCGCCGCGGTCGCGGGCTGCGCGGGCGCACCCGCGGGCTGCGTCGGAGAGACGGGAGCCGGCTGGGCCGTCGCGGCGGCGGGCTGCGCCGTGGGATCCGGTTCGTCGCCGCCGCCGCAGGCGACCGCGATCAGCGCGGACAGCGCGACCACGGCCAGCAGCGAGCGCCAGAACCATTCTTTGCTAAACATCTTCAATTCAACACCTCCAAGGCTATCCCTTTCTGGCCGCGCGCCTACACCTCGCCTGTGGGCCAAGCCCGGCGAGGAGAGGCGCGGCATCCAGTCATTTGATATGTAGTCTCATATCTAGTGAGATTTTATCTCACTACAGCCGTCAAGCTCACCTCGCTCGGCATGATGTGTGAGAGTTGTGTGGCGATGCTCGTTATGCCCGTGACGCGGCCATCACAAACTGTCGCCGCCCCGCATCCAAGCCTCAAGCCAACCACATGGTCGATAGACTGAGATGTAATCTCAATCCACGCCAGGTACTTATATGAGACAAAGCATACGGGAAATCAAGGGGATATTAGCAGCAGGCGCGCGGTGCTGTCAAGATGCTGAATTGAGTCAAAATTTCGGAAGAGATTGGAGCGGATAGCTCCAATATGGTTTGACCGTTGTTAGCGATATGGCTAATATGGGTCTTATGAAGACCACGCTTGAAATCCAGGACGAATTGTTAGTCCGCGCGAAGCGGCATGCCCGGCGGACCGGACGCACGCTGCGTGCCGTAGTTGAAGACGGTCTTCGCCAAGTGCTCTCCAGCTCTGCTCCCCGCAGAAGCTATCGGTTGCCCGACCACAGCGTGGGCGAAGCAGGGGGAAAGGACCCCTTGGAGGCGTTCTCTTGGCAGGACCTTCGAGAGGTCATTTACGGAGAGCCTGCAACCCGATGATCGCCATCGACACGAATTTGCTCGTGTACGCACATCGCCGCGAATCGAGGCATCACGACGCGGCTGCGTCGATTGTGCGGGAATTGGCGGAAGGCAATGATGCTTGGGCGATTCCCTGGCCCTGCTGCTACGAGTTCCACAGCGTGGTGACCAATCCGCGCATCTGGAAGGAGAACGCCACTAGCCCGGAGCAATCGTGGCGTCAGCTTTCAGCGTGGATAGCCTCTCCATCGTTACGGCTGATAGGGGAGACCGAGGACTTCCCGGAGATACTGGAAGGGTTCATACGACGTCCCAGAGTTATGGGAGGAGTCGTTCACGACGCCAGGATAGCTGCAATATGCGTAGCCCACGGAGCCGAAGCGCTCCTGACCCGGGACCGGGACTTTTCGCTATTCCCAGAACTTACGACGCGAGACCCAATCGGCGCGTGACGACCCAAGGCCCCTCCCGGAGCCGTGTGCTACAATTGTAGGCGGCCGTCGCCTAAGATCGACGCCTTCTCCGTCGGCGCACAAACCCAGTTCTGCCACAGGGGCACAGCACGTCCCATACTCCCCCCGCTGACACCAAATGACGACGCTACTGCAAGCCAATAACTTGACCAAACACTACGGCGCCACGGTCGCCCTCGACGGCGTCAGCTTCGAGGTGTCGGAGGGCATTACCGGGCTTCTCGGCGCGAACGGCGCGGGCAAGAGCACCGCCATCAAGCTGTTCCTGGGCCTGCTGCGTCCCACGGCGGGCGCGGCGACCGTGCTGGGCGAGGAGCCGTACCACAACGTTACGGTGCGCGAGCGGCTGGGCTACATGCCGGAGCACGACTGCCTGCCCGATAACGTTTCCGGCGCGGAGTTCCTCTCCCACATGGCCCAGCTCAGCGGACTGCCGCCGGGCGAGGCGCGCACCCGCGCGGCGGATACCCTGAGACACGTGGGCCTGGACGAGGAGCGCTACCGGCCCATAGGCGAGTACTCCACCGGCATGAAGCAACGAGTCAAGCTTGCGCAGGCGCTGGTGCACGACCCGGTGCTGGCGCTGCTGGACGAGCCAACCGCCGGGCTGGACCCCGCCGGCCGCGAGGAGATGCTCGATCTCGTCCGTCGCATCGGCGCCGACTTCGGCATAAGCATCGTGCTGTCCACACACCTGATGGGCGACGTCGAGCGCACCTGCGACCGCATAGTGGTGCTGGACGCGGGATCCCTGATGGAGCAGGGCGAGGTCAAGGGGTTCACCCAGGACACGCAGATGCTGTTCATCGAGGTGGACGACAAGCAGGAGGAGGTGCTGGCGGCCCTGGGCGAGCGCGGCCTGGCGGTGCAGCCGATGGGCACGGGCATCGTTGCCGAAAACCTCACCGACGAGCAGTTCGACGACGTGCGCGACGCCGTCGTCGAGACCGGCGCGCGGCTGCGCAGGCTTGCGCCGCGCCGCCGGCAGCTCGCTGACATCTTCCGAGGCGACCGGACGTGACCCAGGCCCAGGGCGAGGTCTTCGACATTGGCTACCAGCGCTACCACGGAGAGCGCGAGGGCCGCGTCCGCGCCATCAAGACGCTGTGGACCAACGGCGTCCGGACCTCGCTCGGCATCGGGCGAGGGCTGTTCGCCAAGATCATCCCCGGCCTCGCGTTTCTCGTGCTGATGATTCCCGCCTTGCTCTTTCCGGTGCTCTCGGCCATGTTCGGCGGCTCCGACGGCTTTGGGGACATCATCCCGGGGCAGGACGAATTCTATTCGCCTCCAATCGTCCTCGTGTTCATACTCTTCACGGCCATAGTCGGGCCGGAGCTGCTCGTCTCCGACAGGCGCAGCGGCGTCATAAACCTGTACCTCGTGCGCCCGCTCACCACCTCGGACTACGTGCTGGGCAGATGGCTCGCTTTCTTCAGCGTCGCCCTCGTGATGCTGCTCGTGCCGCAGGCGACACTGTCCGCCGGGCTTATACTGGGCGCCGGGGATCAGGTGGAATACATACGTGACAACTGGACCGATGTGCCGCGATTCGTCGCGGCGGGGGCGGCGCTCGCGATGTTCGCCACCACTCTTCCACTGTGCGTGTCCGCGTTCGTGGGCCGTCGCGCCTACGCCGCCGTGTTCGTCATCGCGGTGGTGCTGGTGGCGAACGTGATAGCCGGAATCGCCACGGCGCAGGCGTCGGAGGACCTGGCGAAGTGGTTCGCGCTAGTCTCGATCAGCGACTATCCTGTATTCATCAACGACATGGTCTTCGCCAAAGAGTCCGTTCAGTCCCCATCCAGCGCATCGGAGTACGCAGCTCTGCTGCCGTCCTACGCCGTGTGGGGCGCGTTCGCGCTGAGCGTGGTGCTGCCCGCGGCCCTGCTGTGGGAACGCTACCGGAGGCTGGCGCTGTGACCGTGGACAGGGGCGCCCCCACCATATCCGTGAGCCATGTTTCCAAGTGGTACGGCAACGTCGTCGCCATAAGCGACGTGTCCTTTGGCGTGTTCCCCGGAATCACCGGACTGCTGGGACCGAACGGGGCCGGCAAGACCACGCTGCTGCGCATGATGGCCGGGCTGTCGCGCGTATCCGAGGGCGAGATTACCGCGTTCGGCGAGCCGGTGCGCGCCAACCCGGAAATCTACCGCCGCGTGGGCGTGATGCCGGAGCACGACGCCCTGTACCCGTTCTACACCGGCCGGGAGTTCGTGGAGCTCTCGGCGCGGCTGCACGGGCTGGCGGACGCGGGCGACGCGGCGAGCCGGGCGATAGACATGGTGAACCTGGGCGACGCGCAGGGGCGCAAGGTGGGCGGCTACTCGCGCGGCATGAGGCAGCGCATCCGCCTCGCCGCGTCCCTGGTGCACGACCCCGAAGTGCTGCTGCTGGACGAGCCGCTGAACGGCACAGACCCGCGCCAGCGTATCGAGTTTGGCGACCTGCTGCGCGACCTTGCCGAGCAGGGGCGCACCATCCTGATTTCGTCCCACATACTGGAGGAGGTGGAGACGCTCGCCGGCAGCATCCTGCTCATGGTGAGCGGCAAGCTCGCGGCGGCGGGAGACTTTCACGCGATTCGCGAGAAGCTGGACGAGCGCCCGTACAAGGTGCTGATCGAGTGCGACAAGCCGCGCGCGCTGGCCGCCGCGCTGGTCGCGCTCGACGCCGTAGAGTCCGTGGCCTTCGAGCCCGGCGGCGCGCTGGTGGTGCTGAGCAGGAGCGTCGCGGAGCTGCAGCGCACCGCGCCGCGGCTGGCGCAGCGCGAGCAGGTCCGCCTGACGCGTGTGGAGCCGCTGGACGACTCGCTGGAGAGCGTGTTCGGCTACCTGGTGGAGGCGTAGCGTGGGCGCGGTGTTTCGGCTGTCCATGCGCCAGATGGCGAGCCGGTGGAGGCTCGCGCTGATAGCGTTCCTGGCCGCGCTGCCCGCGATAATCGTGGCGTGGGCGGCCTGGAATATCGACGGCTCGGTGGACGCCGAGTTGGTGCAGGTTCTGATAGAGCAGCTTATGGTAGGCGTGGTGCTGCCCATCGTGACTATAGCGCTCGCGACGACGGCGTTCGGCAACGAGATAGAGGACCGGACGCTGGGGCTGCTCGCGACGAAGCCGCTGGCGCACTGGCGCATCGCGCTACCGAAACTGCTGGCGTCGGTCGCTCTCGCTGCGCCCCCGCTGCTGGTGGGAACGCTGGCGGCGATGCTGATCGCCTTCGAGGGCGACGTCCGGCCCGCCCTGTCCGTCTGCGCGGGCATCCTGTGCGGCACAATCGCCTACTCCGCCGTCTTCACCTGGGCGGGCGCGATAACGAGCCGCGCGCTGGGCTTCGCGCTGGTGTACGTCTTCCTCTGGGAGAGCCTGCTGGCGGGCTTCCTGGAGGGAATACGCTACCTGAGTATTGGCGCATACACACGGGCCGTCGCCCACGCCCTGGACAAGGACGAGCTGGAGATGCTGGGCGAGCGGGCCATCGAGTTCGAGGCGGCGCTGGTGGGCGCCGCGCTGGTAACGGTCGTCTTCTTCCTGCTCACCGCGCTGAGGCTTCGCAGAATGGAGATACCGTAGGGGGTGACCAATGAGCTACGAGCAGATACTGACAGAGGTAAAGGGCAGGGTAGGGATCATCACGATGAACCAGCCCCAGAAGCTCAATCCCATGTCGTCGACGATGACGCGCGAGATGGGCGAGCAGATGTCGGCGTGGAACGAGGACCCGGAGATCGGCGCCATGGTGATAACCGGCGCCGGACGCGGCTACTCCTCCGGCGCCGACATCGGCAGTTTCGAGCAGACGGTGCGCGAGGGCGGGCGGCGCGACAGGCCATCGCCAATAGGCGAGGACTGGCTCGCGCTGGTGCGCCGATCCAAGCCCATCGTGTGCGCCATCAACGGCGTCGCCGTGGGCATGGGCATCACCACCACGCTGCCCTGCGACGTTCGCGTCGCCGCCGAGGGCGCGCGCATGTCGTTCCGGTTCGTGCGCATCGGCCTGACGCCTGAGTACGCGAGCACGCACTACCTGGTGTACCTGGTGGGGCTCGGCCAGACGATGGAGCTGATGCTCACCGGCAAGTTCATCGAAGCGCAGGAAGCCAAGACCATCGGCCTCGTCAACCACGTGTACCCGGCGGAGGCGATGCTGGATGAGGCCGTGGGGCTGGCCCAGGAGATCGCGTCCAACCCCGAGTGGCAGCTCTCGCAGACCAAGCGGCTGATCCACGACCACTACATGGAGCGGGACGTCGAGATGGTGCGGAACATAGAGTCCGAGATATTCCGCCAGTCCCAGGCTACCCCATCCCACAAGGAGGCGCTGGTCGCGTTCCGCGAGCGCCGCGAGCCGCGCTACCACTAGGGACGCAGATTCGGATGCCTGACGACAACAGGCCGGTCATAGGCCTGACCATCAACAACACCAGCTACGCCAGGGAGTACGCGGCGGCGATAGAGCGCAGCGGCGGCAGGCCGTGGCTCATTCTGCCCGGCCACGACCTCTCCCCCGGGGACACGGCAGCGCGCATGGACGGGCTGCTGGTCTGCGGCGGCGAGGACATTCACCCGCGCTGGTACGGACACGAGCCGCAGCCCGGCGTCGAGCTGACCCTGAACGAGGCGCGCGACGACGTGGAGCTGCCCGTGCTGGAGGCCGCGCTCGAGGCCGACCTGCCCACGCTGGGCATATGCCGGGGGATGCAGGCGCTGAACGTCGTGATGGGCGGCGAGCTGCTCCAGCACATCGAAGACCACAGCGGCACCGTGGACGGCGAGAATCACGTTTCCGACTACCACCGCATCTTCATCACGCCCGGCAGCCTGCTCGCGTCGGTGGTCGGTTCCGGCGGCTTCGTGCGCGTCAATAGCATCCACCACCAAGCCGTGAGGGAGGCGCAGAAAGCGCCGGGACTGCTGGCGTCTGCCTATTCGCTGGAAGACGGCTACGTGGAGGCCCTGGAGAGCCCGACCCACTCCTGGGTGCTGGCGGTGCAGTTCCACCCGGAGCGGCGGAAGGAGATTCCGCCGCACTTCGACAGGCTGTTCGACAGGCTGGTGGCGCACGCCGCGTCACCAATGTCATTCCTGTAGATGTCAGATAACTCTGAGCGTAGCCATGTCATTCCGAGCGTAGCCGAGGAATCTAAGGCCGCCGGCTACTGCGCGGTAGCGCCCCCATCGATGACCAGCTCGCTGCCGGTCATGAACGACGCCTCGTCCGACGCCAGGAACAGCACCCCGTTCACCACCTCCTCCGGACGGCCCGCGCGGCCCAGAGGTATGTTCGCCAGGCGCTCTTCGCGCATCTCGGGCGAGGTGTACACCATCGCCAGCATATCGGTGTCGATGGGTCCGGGGTGTACCGAGTTAACCCGGATGCCTTCCTTGGCGTACTGGATGGCGGTCGCCTTGGTGAGCAGCCGCACAGCGCCCTTGGACGCGTTGTACGCCGCCGCGCCGCCACCGACCAGCCCGGCAGTAGACGAGATGTTGACGATGGAGCCGCCGCCGGCTCTGCGCATGGCAGGAATGGCCGCCTTGGTGCCCAGGAACACGCCCTTGGCGTTCACGTCCATCACGTCGTCCCAGGTCTGGGAGTCGGTCTCCAGCACGTAGCCGCGCCGGTAGATGCCGGCGTTGTTCACGAGTACGTCGAGCTTGCCGTAGCGTTGCTCCACCTCGGCGACGGCGCTGTTCCAGTCGTCCTCGCTGGTGGCGTCGAGCCGGATGAACACCGCGTCGCCCCCGGCCTCGGCGATCTCGGCCTCCAGCCGGCGTCCCTCGTCTTCGAGCACATCCGCGATGCCCACCTTCGCCCCCTCGCGGGCGAACCGCCGCGCCTCCGCGGCGCCCATGCCGCGCGCGCCGCCGCTGATGAGAACAACTTTGCCTTCAAGTCTCATGGTTCTGTCCTTCTAGCTCGTTTCCGACGCCTTCTTCCGTCTCAGCCCGGCGAGCACCTCGTTCATGCTGCCCGAACGGAAGCCCTGCAAATCGACCGTCACGTAGGAGTAGCCGATCTCGCGGAACCTGTCCACCACCTGCTGCCGCACGGACTCGTCCACCAGCCTGGGCAGGTCCGCCGCCTCCACCTCGATGCGGGCCACGTTGTCGTGATGCCGCACGCGGAGCTGGCGTATCCCCAGGTCGTGCAGGAACTCCTCCGCCTGGGCAATGCGTGTGAGCGCCTCCACCGTGACCGTGGTGCCGTAGGGTATGCGGGACGACAGGCAGGCCTGGGCGGGCTTGTCCCACGTCGGCAGGCCCATTCCCTTCGACAGCTCGCGGATCTCGGCCTTGGTAAGCTCGGCTTCGACCAGGGGACTGCGCACTCCGTACTGCTTGGCGGCGTTCAGGCCGGGCCTGAAATCGCCGAGGTCGTCGACGTTGGTGCCGTTGGCGATCCAGTCGTAGCCCTCTTCCGGCGCGAAGCGGCTGAGATGCGTGTACAGCTCGTCCTTGCAGAAGAAGCAGCGGTTGGGGTTGTTCGCCTGGTAGTCCTCGCGCTCCACCTCTTGTGTGTGTATCACGCGGTGGTTCAGACCCAGCCGCTCGGCCAACTCCTCCGCTTCGCGCAACTCCGATGGCGCGAGACTCGGCGAGTTGGCCGTCACGGCGAGTGCCCGGTTGCCGAGCGTGTCGTTCGCGGCGGCGGCGAGGAACGCGCTGTCCACGCCGCCGGAGTAGGCGACGACTACGGTTCCCATCTCTCGCAGAATCGAGCGTAGCCGCTCCATTTTTTCCCGAACGTCGGCGCTCGGCTGGGTCTGGATCGGGGTAGTCATCTAATCGTCTCCACGGGCGGCGAGCAACCGCCGTTCAGTTTCCGTTCTCGTACACGGTGCTCAGCTTGTCCAGCAGTAGCTTGACTGACTCTATGTCGTCGCGCACCGCCGCCTCCGTCTTCCAGTTGTTGTAGAAATTGGCGTGCAGGCTCTCTGCTATCGAGAAAAAGCTCTGAATCTCACCATCGCCGTTCTCATCCACCAGGCGTCTTACAATCTGCCCCAAGTGGTAGTGTCCGCCGTGTCGCCATCGTCGCTGACGCGCAATCGCCTTAAGGCGGTGCACCACCGCGCCCCACGCCTTCTCCGACGCCTGTAGCGATTCGCCGCTGCGCAACTCCTCCTCCGCGTGCTCGATGAGCTGGCGGCTGGTCGTTATGTTGTCCTGCGCGAGCGTCATGGCGGTGGCCTTACTCCTCCATCATCGCCTGCACTATGTCGCGCATCTGCTGGGCGTAGTGTCCGTAGGGCCGGTTCTGGTAGCCCAGGACTCTCTGCGACTCCTCCGTATCGTACCAGTCCACCCACCCGGGGGAGTCACGGTACACCGCGTCGTCCGAGGGCGCGCCGACGAAGCCGTAGAAGTCGTTCACGTAGTCCCGCCCCGTCAGCTGCCACGAGGGGCCGCCTGCTACGTTCAGCACGCCCTGGGCGCCTTCCGCCAGCGTGACCGCCGCGAACAGCGCGTCGACCACGTCGTCGCGGTGCACCATCTCCACCCGCTGGTCCGGCATGAACGGCCACACCTGCGGCGGCTCCAGGAACGCGGGTACGGCGATGGGCGCGATGCGCAAGGACACCGCGCTCAGTGCCGACTCGGCGACCAGCTTCTCGCCCGCGATCTTGCTCTCCGCGTACAGGTCGATGGCCCGCTGCGAGTGCTCGACCGTCACCGGCGGCTGCTCGGCGGAGGTATCGCCGTAGGTGCTGATCGATGATGTGAACACCAGGGTCGCGCTGGGACTGTGTTCCCACAGCGCCTCGATAAGGTTGCGGGTACCGTCGACGTTCACGGCGAACGTCAGGTCGCGGTCGCGCTCGCTGTTCGGCGGCAATAGCGCCGCGAGGTGCGCCACTGAGGACAGCCCTACGGCGGCGCTCGCCACGTCGTCGGGCCTGGTGATGTCCCCCTTCACGATCTCTATGCCGGGGTCGTCCTCCAGACCCGAAAAGTCCATTACCGGAAGGTCGAACACGCGAACGGGACGCCCGGCCCCTCTGAGTCGGTCTATGAGCTGTCGGCCCACGCTTCCCGCGCCGCCCGTTACGAGAACGAGCCCGCTCTCTCGCTGGGTGGTGTCATCCATTGTCACCTGCCTGGGCGGGAGGCGTCACGTGAGGGTCGTTCCCCTCATGCCGGCCTTGTCTATCACGTTCTGCGCGCTCGCGATTAGCTGTTCGAGCGCGGGGCCGAAGGAGTCCCAGTCCTGGGCGCTCTTGAGTTCCAGCGCCGCGGCCGCGTCGCGGTTGCAGCTCCTGGTCACCGGGACGCTCGGCATCGTCTTGAAAAAGAACGTGTCGCTGACCTCGTCGAACTTCTCGACGATCTCGACTACCGAGTCTTCCCACGCCTGGTTCTGAACTCCCAGGCCGTCGGCGATCTGCCGGCAGGTGGCGATCGCCTCGTCGAGCATGTCCTGTCCTGACTGTGGCATCTGCGCCTCTCCGTTGTGCGGCGGCGCGCCGGAAGCGGTGTGGACCGTCCGGCCGCCGCCGGGTTCGTGCTAGTCGTTGTCGTCCGCGGGCACGAGCTCCTCGAGCGGGACCTCGGCGTGGCCGTTGGAAAGCTCCCCGTTGACGTAGTGCGGGTAGTGCTTCTTCATCGCCTCCAGGTCCACCTCGTCGTGGCGGGAGAATCCCTTGCCGTCGTGCCTGTCGTAGGGGAACGGCTGGAACTTCTCGAACCGCTCGCCGAAGCGCTGGCGGCTGGGCCTGCGGTCGTAGGGGAACTTGTACTTGTCGCCGTCGGCGGGCGCCACGTCCACCAGGTCGTAGTCCCGGCTGCCGAGGCCGATCTCGTGGCCGGTGTTGATGCTCGCAACCTCGCTCTGGCCGTGGAAGGTCGCCGCGGCCGCCTCGAACTTGGCGTCGCCCGCGTGGTGCGCCTCCATCAGCTCCGCCGCGGAGCCGGGCATACCCACCGACTGCCGCGCGGCGTCGACGCACGCCATGTCGATGGCGACGGCGTCCTTGCTGGCGAACACGCCCAGGTGCGGCACTATCGGGATGTCGGCGTGGTTCGCGCAGTCGCAGCGCGGGGACACGTCGATGGCCATGTTGATGTAGCCGACCTTACTGCGGCCCACCGCCTTCTCAACGCCCAGGCAGGCGTCGGCGATCGCAACGTCCACCGCGTCAAAGTTGACCGGCGGCACCTCGGCCAGGCCGCGAGGACCCATCACGCCGAAGCAGCCCAGGCAGGTGGCGCAGCGCTCACGCTCCCACTCGAGCTCGTCGTTCTCGTTGATGTGGTACAGGTTGAACGGGCAGCAGTCCTCCAGAATCTCCCAGTCGGGCGTCTCGGCCTTGCCCTTGAACCGCTCCGGATGGAACTTGGCCGCCGCGCCGTAGCCGTAGTTGGGGTGGCCGCCCATGTGAACGTTGAGCTTGCCGCGCTTGGACTGGGCGCCGATTCCCAGGTTCTTGAGCGCGCCGCCGATAACCCCCATGCCGTGGCCCTTGAAGTGGGTCAGCGCTATGAGAACGTCGGCCGCGGCGATGGCCTGCGCGACGTAGGCCTCCTTGAGCAGGTAGCCCTCCGGCAGGTCCACGCGGTAGTCGCTGGTGCCGATGAAGCCGTCGGCGCAGATGAACGGGCAGCCCAGCGTGGCCGAGCTGTAGCCGTTGCGCTCCGCCGTCAGCACGATGTCCAGCTCGGACGACCTCGAACCCCACGGCGAGTAGGTCGAGGTTGTGGTGTCGCAGACGAACGGGCGCCCGCCCAGCTCCTTGATCCTGTCCGCCAGCGCCCGGGCGTAGACGGGACGAAGGTACGCGGAGTTGTTCCACTCGCCGCAATGCACCTTGATAGCCACGATGTCGTTGGGCTTTACCAGCTCGTCGAGGGCGGCCGCGTCGAAGACGGTGAGCATCTTCGAGACCAGGCTCGTTTCCGTCGATTCCGAATGCGCGTCCATGTAATAGACTTTAGACTGTCCCATAGCATTCCTCCCAGCGCTTGTGAAAAAAGCAAACACTTGCCCAGAATGCGTTCAGCCTACCACCAGATTGCCGCCTCTGTCAATTTGGTTTTGATACCGGAACCTGTATCAACTAGAGCCTGTCCGACAAGTCCCTTCCCCCTCGACGGGGGAAGGCTAGGATGGGGGTGACGACGACGGGGACCGCCCTACCGCTCGTCCCCTCTCCCTCGATGGGAGAGGGCCAGAGTGAGGGTGACGACGAGCCTTCCGCCAGCCCCCTCTCCGCCAACCACCCTGCCATTCCGAGCGCAACTCCCCCGGTCATTCCATGCCCCCTCTGTCATTCCGAGCGGAGCGCAGCGCAGCCGAGGAATCTAAAGCGGCCCGCCTACGGCACAAGCCCCCGAAGCGCCGCCGCCACCGGCCCCGGACTGTCTATCTCCCCCATCCGAACCTTGTGCCGCGCCCCTATCCCGCTCGCCACCAGCACGCTCCCCCGGCCCGTGAGCATCTCGATGAAACTCCTCGTCTCCGAGATGGAGTTGATCGAGTTCACCGGTATCTCCGTCGTATCCAGCCAGATGAACCGGTACATATGCACCGCCCGCCGGCTCGTCACGTAGTAGGTGGTGTGGTGGTTGACCCAGTACTTGATGACCCCGCGAAAGTACAGGTACATCGCAATCACAAAGGGCACGAACGGATAGACGTAGGGCAGAGTCGTGAACTGCAACAGGTATCCCGCACCCAGGAAGAAGGGGACGCTCAGCAGTATCCGGGCGAACGCCGGCTTCATCGAAGGGTGCCGCAACTCCAGCGTCTCTTCGTTCGCCATGAGATTGAGCCGTGGGCGCGACAGAACGCTCACGTAGAGCCCGACCAGGACGACCAGCGCCCCGATGGACAGCACCGCCGCCGATGCATCATCCGGCAGGTCGTCGCGCACCAACCCCACAACGCCGACCACGAAGAACGGCAGCGCCACCAGCACGTTGACCAGCACTCGCGTCGCCATAGTCACTTCCCCCTGAACAGTTGGATGGCGGTAGCGCCCAGCGTCACCAGTACGCCTATCAGCGACAGCGTCACCGGATCCATAATGTCGAACGGCAGGCCCGCCTCCACGTCGTCCGGCGAGGGCACCGAGTTGGTGAAGAAACCCCGCTCCACCTTGGGTGCCGGAACGGGTGCGACCACTGACGCCCGCGCGGGAGTTGGCATGGGTTCCGACTCCCCGGCCGGCGCATTCGGAGCAACCGGCGTCGGCGCAGCCGTCTCCGCAGCCGACGAACCCCTCGAACCAGCCCCTCCTCCTGCTGAACCACCCACGATCCTGAAGTAGTAGCCGGGTCCATAACGCTTCCCTGAATATCGCACCGACAACGACGCCACC
Organism: Dehalococcoidia bacterium; assembly: GCA_965204815.1. Taxonomy (GTDB): domain Bacteria; phylum Chloroflexota; class Dehalococcoidia; order Lucifugimonadales; family CATOSD01; genus CATOSD01. The sequence continues at coordinate 527,117 of OZ242014.1, read as the reverse complement.
TGCGCCCCTCTCCCAGAGCCTGCATCGCTCTCAAATGCCGTTACCTCAAAGCCGTAAAACTCACCCTCACGGCTCTCTTCAAGGTCCAACTCCACGCTCGTCTCTTTCAGCTCTCGAGCCAATACCTCTTCAACAGGCACCGTAGTCGTCCCACCAAGGAACGACGAAAACCCTTCTCCCCACACACCTACATGCACGAAATATGTCTCGGCTTCGGGTACCTCCTCCCACGAAAACAGAAGCGGACCGGGCGGATATGCGTTCTTCCCATCCTCGGCACCGCCAAGCGTACTCAGATTGTCTACAGGCGCGGTGAGCCGAATATGTTTCGTCAAATGCACATCCGCCTCCACCACCCCCCCATCCCCGGAGATTTCGAAGGAGCCTACACCTTCAAAGTCCAGCCCAAACCCGCGTTCGCCATTGAACGGCTCGGCAGCATCAACGAACACATCCACCCAATACCTGCCAGGCCCTAGGCCCCGCACCTCGTAGCGTTCAGCAACGCCATCGTACAAAACCAACGCCTCCACCTCCACGGCCGGCCAATCCTCCGTAAGACACCTGATTTCCGCTACAGCATCGGTAATCTGCGATATAGGCCGTCCATAGTAGGAAAGCGCCAGCCTCACCACCGCCCCGTCCTGCGCAACCGCCCCTATCGGAGCAAACGTCGCAATAGGCGTCGGCGTCGGCGGGGGCTGGTCTAGGTACACGGGGACGCCGAGTTTGCGTACTTCGGGAGGGATGTAACTACTCAGTCGATTGTCGAAAAGGTTGAGTATCCGCAAGTTTGTGAGACTGCCGAGTTCAGGAGGGATCGACCCGGTCAGTACATTTTCGCTGAGGTCGAGCTCCTCCAGATTGGTGAGACCGCCCAGTTCAGTCGGGATGGCGCCGCTCAGTTGATTGGCCCTTAGCGTTAATAGTTGCAGCTTATGAAGATTGCCGAGTTCAGTCGGGATGGCGCCGCTCAGTTGATTGTCAGCAAGCACGAGCTTCTCTAGGTTGGCGAGTCTACCGAGCTGGGGAGGGATAGTACCGGTCAGCTGATTGGCGCTTAGCGTTAACAGTCGCAGCTTGTGAAGGTTGCCGAGCTCGGGAGGGATGGTACCGCTCAGTCGATTGACGATTAGGCTCAGCTTCTCTAGGTTGGCGAGTCTGCCGAGTTCAGAGGGTATAGGACCACTCAAGGAACTGCCCGACAGAGTCAATGTCCTCAGCGCGGTTAGGTTGCCGAGTTCCGTAGGCATAGAGCCGGCCAGACCATTGAGAAAGAGGTCGACGGTCACAACGCGACCGCTGCCGTCGGTCGTTATCCCGTGCCACTCGTTGAGGGGCGCATCGCTCAGCCAATTGGTTCTGTTACGCCAATTCGGGCCGTCTGTGGCATGGTACAGCGCAACCAGCACCGCTCTGTCCGACTCGACTGTGTCGGGCGGGGCCTGCGCGTTGGCGTTGGCGGGCATCATGCTGAGACTCGCGATGAGGAGCACAACCAGAGCGGCGATGAGTGGGCGCGACACAAACGGGATAGGCAAGCCGCCCCTGCGTTTGTCGCCAGCCTCGCCATAGGCTTTGGTTATGGTGGTTACGCCCATGGGCACTAAGATACCCTTTCGCTGCTCTACGCTTCTTATCTTTGGAATTGCTTTATTGCGTCTGTGGCTGGGCAGCCCAGAAGCGATGTGGGCGCACTAGCGATTGTGTAATCCTCTCGGTTGCCACCCTGTCGCGTACTTCTCGGCGAGATTGATGGTGTCCTGGTCCTCCTGTGACAGGTCGTGGTACAACTGTGAGTGACCTAACCTGTTGACCGCTACCAAAAGACCGTCGCCGAAGATTTCAACAAGAAGGTCCCAGAAGAGCCGCTTCTGGGGACGGCCGTTGAGGTAAGCATAATCTACGGAAGTGCGTAGAAGTGTAAGGACAAATCCGTCGTCAACCAGATGCTCACGCAACCTGGAAGTGAGTCTACTCTTTTCTTCACCCTCTACCCAATTCAGAGGTCGTAGCGAGAGAGCAAAGAGGTTCCATTCGCCCCTAAGATCCTCTGCTGTTGCGGACTTCAAACGATCCACCAACTGCTCCTCTAGCTTCCTTGCTTGCTCTTCTCCGACGAGCTTGCGTCCACTTAACTGGCGATATCCAACCATTTCGACTATCGCCAATAGGCCGGACAGGGTGTCGATCCCCTCAAGAATAGTTGACAGCCTAGTTGCGAGTTCTTCCGCATTCTCGAACCTGCTCAGCAACCGAAGCACAACTCTAGTCACGCTGGAACGAGGAGCCAACCCAAGCGCGCCCGCGGAGTGGGGACTCAGTCTCCATATTCGGTTCAAGAGCACCGGCACAGCTACAGGCGCGGCCTCCATCGGGAAATCGTGTTCGTAGTCCTCAAGCCTCTCTAGGGCTGCCTCGAGGCGCTGTTCGTCAAGAGCGTCTAACAGACTCACGAGTTTCGTATCGTCGGTCAATGCTCCTACCAGATCCTGGATCTCACGTGATGGGATTGTGCCCTCGTCAAGCCCAGCTTGCAGGTATATGCGCAACACTTCCTCACATGCCACCCGTCGCTGTTTCCGCCAGACCGCATCCCACTCTGGTCCATGCCCCATACGTCCAAGAAACGTCTGCGTTGCTGGGAACAGAATCTCAAAGACGGCATTCAATATCGCTCGGTTGTCTTCTGCACGATCAAGCATCACCGAAAGTATCTTTTCGATCTCCCTATTGCGGACCTCTTCAATCAACCACGATTCTGGTACTGACTCGGAGTGCACCAAGCAATTGACGTGTGTTCTCAATTCATTGAATAAGGGGGGCCTTAGCACACGAAGTGCTTCCAAGCCGAGAAGGTCGGCCAGTGCAACCTCTTGGCCGATGGTGTCGAGGGTCACGGGGAGCGAGTAGATGTAGCGCTTTACGTCTCGGAGATTGCCAAGAAGAGGCCTAATCACATCGTAGAACACGCGCCCCCACACGTCTCTATCCAACTCAGTGAGGTCTCGCCCCCGTATCAACTCATCAAGCCATCGCAAGAACATATCAGGCAAGATCGCTTCACGCACAGTGGGAAGGTCATGGCTGACCTGAACTATTTTCTCCAGGTACCGTCGGCCTTCTCCTTCGTTCTCTCTCAAACCCCTCGCGACATGCCCGCTATCGAATGCCATTAAGAAGACGACGTTCGGAAGATCCGAGGTCAACCGCACAAGTCGCATTACCTCTCGAATTTCGCCGGGCTCCAGTCGGTCAATGTCATCAACGACGACAACGATTCTCGAGTCTGCCTGTTCTAGTGCTCTCCTGAGCCGGTCACGTTTCTCGTGGAGGCTTGGCGGCTTCATCAGAGAAGTAATCTGGTCGGCAGCAACATTCATCATTCCGGTTGCGCCTGGCACGGGGAACAGGGGCGCAAGAACTTGTCCCATGCCGACGAGTGCTGTCGCGACGTCCTTCAATCCTTCAAACCTATCTTGATCGAGTTGCGCGCTCAATTCGCTAAAGAATCGTGTCACGAGGTCGTCTGCGCTGCTGAAGAGCCAGGGGTTGAAATGGAGCAAGGCTACGTCATCATCAGCTTCAAGTGTCTCTGCCACCATATTGAGAACCGAAGTCTTCCCCGATCCCCACTCCCCCTCGACGGCGACGGTGAAACCATGTTCAGCGGGAACGGCACGCACCTGTCGAGCAATCGCTTCCGCGAATGACCGCCGGCCGAGACGGTCTTGCTCGCGCCGCTCAATGGGCCGGTCAGCGTCGAAGTGACCGCCAGCAGTAGTCTCCTGTTGATTGCTCATGTGAGTGTGTTCTGATCCCTAGCTGCGTTTGAACATCCTACACAGTTGCTGGTCACATTCTATTCACTTGTGAATCACTCTTCAACAAGTGAGCAAGGTGGAGATCCTTCCTTGGGGCCTGCCCGTATCAGCCCCTTCGGCCACTCAAATCTCGCCCTAACTCGGCCCATCGCGCCCCACATACCCCGAAAATACCGTCACTTTCCCGCGCCATCCGTTCTCATCCGTGCCCTGTCCATTCTCACCCGCGTCCCGCCAGTTCTCATTAGTGCGCAATTTCTCCCCACGATTCCGCCCTGATCCGCCGACCTCGCCCCATCATCATTGCCCGTGCCCGCGCCAAAGCGCTAAAATGCGACGTGTGTAGGTATGCCCAAAGAGGTGAACGAATGAACGATGCGCTGATCCCGGCTGACGCGCAGGGAGAGAGCGTCGCCGCGCTCCAGCGCCGCCCTCGCGAAGAGACGGCCCGCCTCGGCGACGAGATATACGAGCGGGACATCCGCACTCAGGTCGAAGCGGACCACCACGGAGAGGTGGTGGCAATCGACGTAGAAAGCGGGAGTTGGGCTATTGGAAACGACGTGATTGCCGCGACGGACCAACTGCGGGCAAAGGGCACTGACGCCGTTGACGTCTGGCTGCTCCGTGTCGGCCACCGGGGGCTCTACCACTTCGGCGGCCGCCCCCTTCGAAGCGGCGAGTGATCGAGGGCGCGGTGAACGCCGCCTATGAGCCTGTGGTAACCCTTACCGTGCACGGCCCGTCCGGTCTGACAAGTGAGATAGAGGCCGTGATAGACACCGGCTTCAACGGCTACCTGACCGTGACCCCGGCGTTGGCGGCGGAATTGGGACTGGGCTTCCGTGGCACGAGCCGTGGGACCCTTGCTGACGGCAGCGAGGTCAGCTTCGATGTCTACGACGTTGCCGTGCACTGGGACGGCCAGCCAAGATACGTAGAGGCAGACGCTGCCGAAGCAACGCCCTTGGTGGGTATGCGGATGCTGGACCGCCACAACCTGAATATCGAAGTAGAGCACGGGGGCAGAGTCGTCATCCAGGCGAGGGCGTAGCCGAAGAATCTAAAGCGGCCACCTCACGGCATAAGCCGCCGAAGTGCCATCGCGCCCCACATACCCCGAAAATTCCGTCACTTCCCCGCGCCACCCGGTCCCCAGCCCTGCCCCATCCCTTCCCCACCCACGCCCCGCTCCGTCCATACGCCTGCGCCATTTCTTCCCACAATTCCGCCCTGATCCGCCGACCTCGCCAACGCTCTTGACAATATACGCACATGCGTACTACTCTAGCTCCATGTTCAAGCAACTCCACCAACCGAAGAGTCCCTTCCCCATTGTCGGGGAAGAGCCTGCCCTGAGCCTACCGAAGGGCCACCATCGGGGTGAAGACCCCACGACCCGGAGCGGCGTCCTTCGTGGGCGCCCCGGACCAGCCGATGTGCGGCTGGTTGGCCCCGCCTCAGGCCTGTCCTATTCTGCCGCGCGGAGTGACGCTTCTGCTCCATCTTGCCCACGTCGGCAGTACAGAATGACGCAGACCCGCCGACACTCTCAGCTACGAAACGAACAGAACGGAGCAGAATGGAGCAGATTTCGGCCTCTGGACTTCCGGGCGCGCCGACGCGTACCATGCTTGGCGCACATCCGACTATGCAGTTGTGGAGGCTGAACTTGCTCGACGAACCGCAACGCCAGCGCAGGCGCGCGCCTAGGTGCCTGACGCCGGTCGCGCTGAGAGTGGCCGCGGCGGGAGGACTGCTCGCGGCGGTGCTGCTTGCGGCGCTCCTCATCTCGACGGGCCGCGCCCAGGCCCACGGACAGGGCTCCACGATCGTGGTCTTCCGCGGCGTCACGGGCGCCTACTACGTCGAGGTCGAGGTTCAGCCCGTGCGGCCCGTAGTCGGCTCGGTGCACATCTCGGTCATTCCCCACGAGAGGGCGACCTCCCGGCCCGTGCTGGACGCCGAGATAACCGTGTACGCCGTCGACGAAGACGGCGAGCCTGTGTACAAGGCTCCGGCGCTGCTCACGCCCGGATCGGACGAGACCTCGCCGCCCTACTACGACGCCAACATCACTTTCAGAAGGGCGGGGAACTGGGTGCTGCGCGTCCAACTGGAACACGACGCCATCGGCCCGACATCGCTGGACACCCCGCTGCGCATCGGACGCCAGCCCCTGCTGCCCGGCATCGAGGGCACGATAGTGTTCGTGCTCGCCACCGGCGCCATAGTGGGCGGCGTGGTCTACCTGTGGATCAGGTCGCGCCGCGCGAGGCGGGCCGCCGAAAGCTAGTCCCTCACGTCGTCGAGCACCAATTCGCCATTCTCCCGGTGATAGGTCACCGTCACCGGCAGCCCCTGCACCATGTGCTCCCTCAGGTGAGACGGCGAAAAGCCCGGGAAGAACTTACCTCTCGCGTGAAGCTCGATCGTCTCCCCTTCCTCACTGCGCACGCTCACCGAGTCCAGCTCCAGCAGCGTCCTGGACTCCACCGCAATCACGTAGCCGCGGGCCGTCCCGGCGTCCGGCTCGCCGCCGCAGCCGACCACTCCGGCGCAGGCCAGCAGCAGCACGACGACAGCCGACGTGAGACGGCGAAACCGGCCTTGTCGCAAGGACTCAAACACCGGCTCGGCGAAGGCCGAAAAAATGGACGTTGTCTGGTCGAAAGCTCAAAACTAACCCAAATTTCAATTGACTAAAAAATCGGTAATCCGATATTTTGACGACAAGGGGAGGTGCCAGATGCGCAGACTGATTCCGAGCATATTTATCGCAGCAATAGTCGCCTTGGTCGGCTTCGGTAGTCAAGCCGTCCAGTCAAACACCGTTCACGAAAGCGTCGTGTTTGTCGTGGACAGGCACGCGCTGTCGCTGACGCCGAACGGCGTCGATTCCGCCAAGTCCGTCATCGGGCTGGTCGCGACGCTCAGACCGGACGCGGCCTTCAGCTTCGTAGGCGCCGACGATCCCGTCGGGGGCGTCGGGCCGATGCTCGCCACCGACGACGCCTACACGGCGTTCCAGGGCGGCCTGAGCGGCTGGCTGCTCGCGCCCGGCGCCGATGAGGACGTGGACGTCCTCGGCGCGGTGGCCGAGATTGCCAAGTTCATGGAGACCACTCTCGCCCCCACCGGCAGCACGGTGTACCTGATCGGCGGCGAGGGCGGAGAGCGCGATCTCACCAAGTCCGCCACGAGCGCCGAGGGCCTGGCCGCGACGTTCCAGGACAAGGGCTGGCGCTACGTGTCGGCAGGACTCGGCGAGCAGCACGGCCAGCTCGCGTCCCTCGCGAACCAACTGGGCGGCGAGCACTTCGACCTCTCGGGCCTGGAAGGTTACACCGCCCTTACGGACAGCGTTCTGCGGCTGGATGGCAGGTCGGGCCTCGCGAACCTGGGCGGAGCCGAGCTGACCAGCTCGGACTCGCTGACGCTCGCGGCCTCGGCCGTTCCCGGCACCCGGGAGATGCACCTGATCACCTTCAAGCAGAACGACGGCGGCAGAGTAACTCTCACCGGCCCGTCCGGAGCGGTGCGAACCACCGGAGACGGCGTGTCGTCGTTCCTGGTGGAAACCGCGAACGCCATCATCTGGCGGCTGGTCGAGCCTGAGCCGGGCGAGTGGCAGCTTCACGTCAGGGGCGTGGACGGTCCCGCCATGGTCTGGCGCCAGAGCATGAACGTCTACAGGCCCGTGCTCTCTCCGCTCGGCACCACGCCACTGAACGAACCGGCGGTGCTGACGGCCTACGTGGAGCACGAAAGAGAGAAGGTCATGGCCGAGGGCGTGATGCTCACCGCCCAGGTGAGGACGCCCGGCGGCGAGACGCTCCAGTTCGACCTCAAGGACGACGGCCAGAACGGCGACGCGGTAGCCGGCGATGGATTCTTCTCAGCCACTATCCCGCCGCTGGTGGTCGAAGGCCGATACCAGGTGCACCTGGAGCTGACCTGGCCCGGCCTGGACCAGCGCATCGCTTCGCAGTCCGAGTTCAGGACGCTGGCGTTCCCGTCGATCGACGTGACAATGGTTCACACCGAGGGACTTGAGGCAGGAGTCCGGACGAAGGTCGGCGAGGTGGCCGCGAACATTCTGGGCCAGCCATACGCCGTCGCGCCGTCGGACCTCGGCGCGATCGTGGCGTCGGACACTGCGGCGGGCGCGCTGGAGATCGTACCTCAGCAACTGGTGGACGATAACCTCGCCTGGAAGTACGACATCTACTTCACGCCGGCGAGCGACGCGCTCCACACGCTGGAGCTGCGGCTGAACCTGGTCTACGCCGGACGCCAGTACACGTACCTGTCGGACTCCATCGTGCTGTCGTCTATGCCGACGGCCGTGCCTTCCGTGAGGCAACTGGCGTCCTCGGCAGTTCCGCCGACGGCGCCCACCGGCCCGACGCCGGAGCAATCGCCGCCCGCGCCCGGCAACTACTGGGGCCTGCTCACGATTCCGGCTGTGATGCTGGTCGCCCTCGCCGGCGCAACTGTCTACTGGCTCACGCGCAGATCGCCCTACGGGTACATCTTCGACGACGAGGGCAACATGGTGGTGGACTTTGCCAACCTGGAGCGCGAAGGACGGCAGAAGCTGTTCTCGAAGGAAATGGTAGGCGGCCGTGAGATTCCCATCAGAGGACTCGGCGGCGTGGCCTTCACCTTCACCAAGCACGGTGTGGGCCTGCAGAACATGGAGATGGCGCGCAACGTGCGCGTGAACAACCTGCCGCTGGTAAGCCAGGCCGCGATCAAGAACGAGACGGTGATAGGCACCGAAGGAAGGCTGTACAGCTTCATGATGCTGCCAACGCCTCCGACGCCGATGGGCGGCGCGGCAGGCGGCGACGGCGACTAGCAACGGGAGGCGTCGGGAGCGCGGGGCTCACACGCCCCGGTCTCCCGGCCCTCCCTAACTACAACCACAATTTCGCGCCCTCTCTCGATCAATCGGGAGGGAGGCGTAACGCGCTCAGCCCTCGCGCTGCTGGAGCACCTCTCCCGACAGGCTGGTGATGGTGTCGATCCTGACCAGCACCGCGATTCCTGTGCGCTCCGGGTCGCGGTCCAGCTCGGGCTGCGGCGTCTGCGCCATAACCCTGTCGCGCACCTCCCCCGACTCGTGGAGCGTGGCGGTGCCGTGGAAGCGCCAGTTGATTCGCTTGTCCGGGTTGCGGTAGAAGATGACGACCTGCGGATTGTCGTTCACGTTGTCCAGCGACGACCGGCGCGAGCGCTCCCAGAAGGCGAGCGTTTCGCTGTCGTACACGCTCAGGCTGCCTCTCATGCTTATCTGGGGGCGCCCGTCGCGGGAGGCTGTGCCGACGTAACTGTAGAAGCCGTCGTCGAGCGCGTTGTTGAGAAGCTCTCGCATCTCCCCTTCGATGGATATCATGTGTGGTATTCCTTTCCATACCCCCGTCCTAACCCTCTGCCATCAAGGGAAGGGGCCTTTGGAGGGTTTGACCTTCGTCAGTCCCATACAAGGCGCTTACGGTCCCGTACAAGCCATCGTAGCCCGGCGTGATACTCACCCGACCCCGGCGCATCCTGTCTATGGCGCGGGCCAGCGGCTCGCCGGCGATTCGCGCCAAGTCGGGCGCGGGCGCGTCGACCAGCAGCGCCAGCTCGCTGCCGAATTCGCCCACCAGTCTCATGTATTCGGCACGCACGCCCTTGGTGTTAACGCCTCTTCCCACATTTTCGGCGATTAGCGTTCGCAGCGCAATGAGCGGCCGGTAGGGCGGCCGCCCGGCCGGGCCATGCACCAGGCCGTCCTCACGCGCCTGGGACACCGTGCCGCGCGACGCCAGGCTCTCCACGCGCTGCGAGACGCCCAGCGTCAACTTGCGCCCGCAGACGGGACACCGCCCGCCGTGCTCGTCGGCCTGCGCTGGCGTGAAGCGCACGCCGCACTTGCGATGGCCGGAGTGGTAGTATTTGCCCTCTTCCGGGAAAAACTCGACGGTGTAGGCGATGCTCTGCGCTCGCAGCGCGGCCACCAGGCCGTCGTAGCTCAGCTCCCCATCGAACACTGTAAGCTCACGGGCCAGGTTGGGCAGCGAGTGGGCGTCGGAGAAGGAAATGATGGCCACGTCGTCGAGCTCGGCTATGCGCCAGCACATCGCCGGGTCGGCCGACAGGCCCGTCTCCACCGCGAGGATGCGCGGGGCGTCGTCGCCGAAGCACTCGGCCAGCGAGTCGAAGCCGGACTTGGAGCCGTAGACGCCGAACCAGGGCGTCCACACGTGAGCGGGCAGAAGCAGGCAACGCTCGTCCACGTCGAGCAGCAGGTGAAGCAGGTCGCGCGGGGTCAGCCGCAGCATGGGGCGTCCGTCGGAAGCCAGGTCGCCGTGCGGAGCGAGCGCGGTGTTGACGCGCTCCGCCGCGTCGAGACCGGGCGCGAAGATGAGCACGTGCACACGGCGATTGCGTCCGCCCTGCTCGGCCATGCAGGCTACCTCGCTACCGAGAACGAAGCTGACGCCGTCGTAGGTGTACAGGCCCTCAGCCGACTCGACCAGGTTATCGCGCAACTCCGCGAACCACGCCGGATGGGTGAAGTCGCCGGTGGCGAGCAGGTCTATGCCCTTGAGCTTGGCCCACTGCGCCAGATTGGGCAGCGTAAGCTGGGAACTGGTGGCGCGCGAGTACGGCGAGTGGACGTGGAGGTCGGCGGCGTACCTCAAGCGGCGTCCGGTATCTGCCCGGCGCGGGCTAGCCGAACAGCCCCTCTCGCTCAAACACCGAGGCCAGGATCCCCACGCCCTCCCTGATCTCGTCAGGCGAGTTGTGGCTGTACGTGAGCCGCAGATGGTTGGGGCGGTCGCGGTCAGCCCTGAACACGGGGCCGGGATTGTACTTCACGTCCGCCTCGACGGCCTTGTCCAGCGCCGCCCAGCTATCGGCGCCCTCCGGCAGTCGCACCCATATCATCATGCCGCCGTTGGGCGTGGACCAGGAGCAACTGGGTGGAAAGTTCTCGCCCAGCGCGGCGAGCATTGCGTCACGCTTCACCTTCAGGCTCTCGCTTACGCTCTCGATGTACTCGTCCTTGTGCTCCCTCAGGTACTCGTGAACAGTCATGGAGGCGAGGTGGCTTGGAGACCCGCCGAAGCGCAGCTTGCCGAGCGTCTCCTTCACCGCGTCGGGCACCACCGCGTATCCCAGGCGCAGGCCGCAGCCCAGCAGCTTGGTGTAGGCCGACACGTACATCACCGAGTCCTCGTCGTCCATTCCCATGATGGCCTGCGGCAGAGGGTCGCCGTCGATCACGAAGTCGGCGTAGGACTCGTTCTCGACGATGGGGACGCCGTACTGCTGAGACAACTCGAGCAGCGCTTTGCGCCGTTCCAGGCTCATGGTCATGCCCATGGGGTTCTGGTAAACGGATATCGTGTAGATCATCTTGGGCCGCTTGCCCTGCCACGCCAGGTCCACCAGGATGCTCCGCACGGCGTCGGTATCCATGCCCTGCTCGTCGGTGGGCACGTGGATGACGTTGGCGCGCCGGGAGAGGAGCATGGCGAGCGTTCCCAGGTAGCAGAACTCCTCGACCAGCACGATGTCGCCCGGATCGATGAAGGCGTCGAGTATCACCTGGATCGCTCCGCCGGCGCCGCTGCTCAGGAAGATCGAGTCTATATCGGTCTTCAGGCCGCGGTTCTCCTCGAGCCTCTGGGCTATCAGCTCGCGCATACCCACGTGGCCCTGTGACGGCGGGTACTTGGCGAGGTCCTCGGCCTGGGTGCTCATCGCGACGCGCAGCGCGTCCACGAAGCCGTCCGCTGGCAGTGTCTGCGGGTTGGCGTAGGTGACCGAGAACACGTACTTGGTGTCGGCCGCCAGACCGGGGTGTGTCTTGACGGGCGCAGGCAGCCTGTTGGAGAACAGTCCGTCGTAGTTCATGGTCGCGCCTCCTGCTGTGTAGTCCTGGAATCGGGTTTTTTGGCGCGGCTAGAGGGGCAGGCTCACCGTCTGGCCCGACTCCGCGCTGCGGGTTACGGCCTCGGTGAACTCCATGTACCTGACGCCGTCCTCGAAGCTGGTGTGCGTCACCTGCTCCTTGCCTCTTATGGCGTTTATGAACTCCTCCTCCACGCGCCAGCTTCCCTGCTTTTCGGGCGGTATGGCGATTTCGGACAGCGCAGAGTCCCCGCGCCGGCCGCCGTAGAGAGTCATCGAGCCGCCGTCCAGCCTGAGGGTGCCCTCAGTGCCGAAGAACCACGCCTCCGGCGCGGGGGCGTGGCCGAACACCGCGCTCATGCCGAGCCGTGCGACGGCGCCGGACTCCATCTCGCACAGCACCTCTATCTGGTCGGGTATGGAGATGTGGCGCGTCGCTCCGGCGTCGTCCCTGCGCGACTTCACGTTGACGCGGGTCAGGGCCGTAACGCTGGTGGCGTGTCCGACCCAGCGCATCATCGCTTCGTACCAGATCCCCATGCTCATGATGTTGTAGCCGCTCAGGTCGCGGTTCTGACGCCAGTGGAAGGGCGCGTCGCGGTCGATGAAGCCGCCCTGCCGCACCGAGACGTCCACCGAAAGCACGTCGCCCAGGTAGTCGTCGGCTATCAGCTCCTGGATCGTCTGGTCCACCTTCAGCGTCATGGGGGAGGGGACGATCTGGGTGACGAGATTGGGCTTGAGCCGGGCGGCGTAGAGCATATCGCGCGCCTGGTCCGCATCCATGGCCATGCGGGCCTCTGTGATAACGTGTTTGTCGTATTCGAGCGCCGCCAGTACCAGCGCGTGGTGCATGTAGGGCCAAGTGCCGATACAGATGGCGTTGGTGTCGGGGTCTTCCACCAGGTCAACCCAGTTGTCGAACACCTGGGGGATGCCGTACTCGTCGGCGATGCGCTGGCCTGAGGCCCGGCTGCGGTTGGCGACACTAACCAGCTCGACGCCCTCTATCGCCTTGAAGCCGGGGATGTGGCGCAGGGTGGTGTTGGCCCCCGCCCCCACTAAACCGATTCGTACCGTTTCTTCTGCCATGTGAATACAAGCCTTTCCCGTCGCGGACGTTCAGTTCTGCGGATTGTGCGGTCACACGACACGGGTCATGAAGGCCCGCCACGCGACCGGTCAAATTATATGCAACCCGCCGGAGCGCGTCCAGTTGGCGGCCGGGCAGACCGGGCCAGCGGCCCGCGCTACGCCTCGGTGACGCGGTCGGCGGGGTCGGACTCGGCGAGCACGTGAGGCATGTGACCGGTCCGCACGTAGTCGGCGATGAGCTTGCCGGCCATTGGGCCGCGCCCGAACCCGGAGGAGGCGAGACCTCCGACTATGTACAGGTTTTCACGCAGCGGGATCTTTCCTATCAGCGGGTCGCCGTCCACTGTGAAGGGCATCAGTCCGGCCCAGGTGCGGGCTATGGGCAGTTCGGTGAGCAGGGGCAGCACCTCTCCGGCGTGCGTCTTGTTCACTTCAATACCCTGGGCGTCGGGCGTGGTGTCGTAGCCCACTAGCTGCCTGTCGCCGCCGAACGCGATTTCCCCCGACTGTGTCTGTCGCCCGTACAGGTGCCTGGTCTGCCGCACGCCGCCGCGGTGAGTCAGATCGTGGGGCGTGGTATCCTCGCCGTGCTCCCGCCAGAAGTGCTGCGACTCCATGGAGGATATGCCTTGGAACACGTGGGGCGGCAGCGGCTCGGTGGCCCACATCTGGCCGCGCACGGGGACGACGGGTACGTTCAATCCAAGCATCTCGCCCACCGGCGCGCACCACGCCCCGGCCGCGAGTACCAGGATGCCCCCGCGAAGCTCGCCACGCGGCGTGGAGACGCTGTACGAGCCGTCGGCGACGGCTTCTAATGCTGTCACTTCGTGGCCGGTCAGCACGCTGGCGCCGGCCAGGCCGGCCGCGTCCGCGAAGGCGCGGGTGGCCTTGGCGGGGTTGGCGTTGCCGCGCTGGCGGGTGTAGACGTAGCCGGGCAGGTCGGGGCTGGCGAACGGCTCTATCGCCCGCGCCTCCCTCGGGCTGAGCAGCTCCACGTCCCGCCCGTCGGCGCGTGCGGATTGCACCATACCGAGCGCGTAGGCGTACTGCTCCTCGGTGTGGATGGCGGTGAGGGAGCCGGACTGCCGGAACTCGACGTGATAGCCCAGGTCGGCCTGGATCGTCTTGAAGAGTTCGAGGCTGCCCATGCTGAGGTGTTCGTCGAGACCGGGTAGGCGTCCCCAGCCGGAGCCTCCGAGCAGGCCGCCGTTTACGCCGGACGCGCCGGAGGCTATGTCGCCACGCTCCAGCAGCGCAACGGAGCGGCCGCGGGCCGCGAGGTGGTAGGCTGCGGAGGCGCCGGCAATGCCGCCGCCGATAACGATTATGTCGGCTTCCATTCGGGGTGCGGGCCGTCGCTAGATGACCTCTTGCGACTCGCCGACGGCTGCTGCGGCCTCGCCGCCGAGCTCCACGCCCACGCTGCGGATGGCGCCAAACTCCTCGCGGAATCCGTTGTGCATGGTGCGGGAGTCGCTGCTGTAAAGCACGAACCGAGCGCCCTCGCGCAGCCACTTCTGGGACAGCGCGACGGTCTGGTGGTGTATCAGCGTGGGGATGCCGTGAGAGCCGCATACGCGCAGTATCTCGCGCAGCGCGGCCTCGTAATCGGGGTGGTCGTACTGGTCGGGGATGCCCAGCGATATGCTGAGATCGTTGGGGCCGACGAACACGGCGTCTATGCCGTTCACACCGAGTATGTTGTCGAGGTTTTCGATCGCGGGGACGCTCTCGATGCCGATGATGCAAACGTTGTTGCGGTTGCGGTTCTCAAGGTACTCGCGGGAGGCCTCGCTGGGAAGCTCGCCGGTCTCGATGGCCTTGCGGGCAAGCGCGCCCTTGAGAGGTCTCCACCTGCACGCCTCGGCGACCAACGTGGCCTCCTCCACCGTCTCGCAGTAGGGGGCCAGCACGCCGTGGGAGCCAGCGTCGATGGCCATGGTGACGAGATACGTCTCCGGCGCCGGAATGCGGACTATAGGAACGACGCCGCTGAAGCTGAACGCCGCCAGAAAGTCGGCCACGTCCTCGCGGCCCCGCGGGGAGTGCTCGGTGTCGATGATCACGTAGTCCAGGCCGAAGTCGGCCATCGCCGTAGACCACCGCGGGTTGCGGCTGAGCGAGAGCATGGTACCGTACACTATGCCGCCGTTGGCGACCTTTTCTCTGAGCTGTGCGCCGTTCATGAGAGTCTCCTTCGCGTCACAATATGTCGAGTGTACTACCCCGTGATAGGCTCGTCGTACTCCTCCCTGAGCAGGCGTTTGAGCACCTTGCCCATGGGATTGCGCGGCAGCTCGGATACGAACACCACGGACTCGGGTTTCTTGAAGCTGGCGAGGCGCTGGCGGCAGTACTCGATGATCTCGCCGTCCTCAGCGTTCTGGCCGTCCTTCAGCACGACAACGGCCCTCACGCGCTCGCCCCAGTCGATATCGGGCACGCCGATGATGGCCGCCTCCTCGATGGCGTCGTGGGAGTGGAGCACCTGCTCCACCTCTTCCGGAGAGATCATTTCGCCGCCGCGCTTGATGAAGTCTTTGGAGCGCCCGGCGAGGTAGATGTACCCGTCCTCGTCCATGTAGCCGAGGTCTCCGGTGTACAGCCAGCCTCCGCGGAAGGTCTCCGAGGTGGCCTCCTCCTGGTTCCAGTAGCCCTTCATCAAGCGAGGGCCGCTGGCCACAATCTCGCCCACCTCGCCGTCCTGGACGGGGTTGGCGTCCTCATCGACTATGCGGACATCCACGTCCTCCAGCGGCTTGCCGACGCTGGTCAGCCGGCGCAGCTTCCGCTCGACCTCCTCTTCGCTTCCCTCCAATACGTGGTCCTCCGGCGGGAGCATGGTGATGGTGGCAGCGGTCTCGGTCTGGCCGAAGGCGTTGATGAAGAGGATGCCCGGCAGTTCCGATATCGCGCGCCTGATGACCTCGAAGGGCATGGGCGCGGCGCCGTAGGTGATAATCTTCAGGCTGCTGAGATCGTGGTCGTGGAAGTCGGAATGGTCCATCAGCATCTTGAGCATGGTCGGCACCATAACGGCGCGATTGGCTCGCTCGGTCTCGACCAGTTCCATCCACTGCTTAGGCTCGAACTGGCGCTGTATGATGAGCGTGCGGCCGCCGTAGATGGACGACATCACCGTCTGTACTCCCGCGATGTGGTATAGCGGAACGGTGAGAATGTTCCGCTCGTCGTCGTCCGGGTCCACGGGCGAAACGTTGCTGAGGATGTACGACGAGAAGCTGTCGTGGCTGAGCATCACGCCCTTGGGCATGCTGGTGGTGCCGGAGGTGAACAGCAGCACGGTCAGGTCGGGGCCGTCGCCTTCCGGGAAGCGCTCCTCGTCGGGGGCCGCGGCAACGAGGTCGTCGTAGAACTCCCAGCCGTCGGCAGGCTCCTCCAGGGACACCAGTCGTGGCGCGCTGGCGAGGTCTGCCGCGAACGAGTCCACGATGCTCACGTAGCGGCTGCCGGCCACCAGCACCTTGGGTTGTGCATCTTCGACCATAAAGCGCAGTTCGTCGGCGCGGGCGCGGAAGTTGAGAGGCGCGTACACGGCGTCGAGCTGGGCGGCGGCGAAGCATAGCTCCACGTGCTCGTTGCTGTTCACCTGCAGCACTGCCACTCGGTCGCCCTCCCCAACTCCCAGGTCGGAGAGGGCATTGGCGAGCCGGTTCACCCGGGATTTCAGTTCGCCGTAGGTGTAGCGCGCGTCCTCGAAAACGATGGCCGGCCTGTCCGGCACGATAAGCGATGCTATGTTCAGAAACTCGGTAGTGTTCATCTAACGCCCGAACCCCCTTTGGGAAGCGAGAATGTGCTAAAGAATACCACCTAAGGCGGCCAGTGGCTAGTTGAGCGAGACTGGCCGCCTGATGCCAAGCGTTCCAATTGACCTGATAGCGTTCAAAAGATATAATTCGCGGACCAGGCGGGCCGATTCGCGGGCCGCGGAACCGGACATTTCAACCATGCCGAAACGAACCTATCAGCCAAAAAAACGACGGCGCGCGCGCGTTCACGGCTTCAGATCGCGCATGAGCACCAAGGCCGGACGCAACGTTCTGAAGCGGCGCATGTTCAAGGGCAGGCATCGCCTCACGGTGTGACGCCGCGGGCAAGCAGCGCACTGGCCGAGCCTGTACCCGGCTTGTGCGCAGCCAGGCGGTATCATGCGCCGTGAGCAACGCCTCCGAAAGTCCAGGGACTTCGCGCTGGTGCGTCGCGAGGGGCGTAGCTGGCCGGGCAGGCTGCTCGTGCTCGTGGCGCGCCCCAACGGCCTGGACCTTGCCAGGTTCGGCTTCTCGGTGAGCAAGCGCGTCGGCAACGCCGTCACCCGCAACAGGGTGAAGCGCAGGCTGCGGGAGGCGGCCCGACTGAGCGACGTGAGTCCAGGCTGGGACATCTTGCTTATCGCCCGTGCCGGCGCCGACGGCGCGAACTACCACGAACTAGAGCGCTCCATGACCAATCTGTTCAAGCGGGCCAAGCTGTTGCGCCCTCGACGCGGAACGCCCACCCATTCCGATGCGGGGCAGCGTTCGGGCGCGCGGGTGGCGTGATGCGCACTCTCGCGCTATGGGCGATTCGCTTATACCAGTCGGCTTTGTCCCCGTACCTGGGCGGACGCTGCCGTTTCTCCCCGTCCTGCTCCGGCTATGCCTACGACGCCATATCCGCGCACGGCGTGGCCAGGGGCGTGTGGCTCGGGGCCAGGCGTCTGGCGCGCTGCCGTCCCTTCGGCGGGCGGGGCTACGATCCGGTGCCGCTGCCGTGATTTTCCAGAGGACAGCCCATCGGCCCGGCGATTCCACAGAGCTGCTAAGCAGGCGCGTGCGAGGCCGGCTTGCGCTTCTCGCGCTGGCGGCGCTGGCGCTGCTGATCCTGGCGGGCTGCGGCAGGATCGCGGTGCCCGAGGGATGGTCGGGGGGCGTAGTGGACGACAACACGCTCTACATCGGCACGTCCGAGGGAGAGGTGAGGGCCATCAGCGTCGACGACGGCTCCACCAGGTGGCGGTTCGCGCTGCACGGAGAGGAGCAGTACCGCGCCGTGTACGGCACGCCGGTGCTGGAGGGGGACACGCTGTACGTGGGCGGCTACGACAACGTGCTGTACGCCATAGCGCTGGACGGGCGGGACAAGTGGGTGGAGCCGTTGGGAGACGCCATCGTGGGCGGCCCGGCATTGGGCGGCGGCCTGGTGGTGGTGGGCGCATCGGACGGCTACGTGTATGCGCTGGACGTCGAGGACGGCTCCCAGCAGTGGAGGTTCGCGACGGGCGGCAAGGTGTGGTCCACCCCCGCGGTGAGCGACGGCGTGGCCTACTTCGGCTCGCTGGACCACAGCGTGTACGCCGTGGCGCTGCACGACGGCTCCCAGCAGTGGAAGTTCGCCGCCAGCGGCGCTGTGGCGGCCTCTCCCGTCGTTTACGGGGGTCGGGTGTACGTGGGGGCCTTCGACGGCTCTTTCTACGCTCTCAACGCCAGGACGGGCGTGGAGGAGTGGCGTTTCGAGGGGGCGAGCAACTGGTACTGGGCGCGGCCGGTGGTGCACGGCGACGTGATACTGGCGCCGTCGCTGGACGGCAACCTGTACGCGCTGAACGCCGACACGGGCAACCTGCTGTGGGCGGTGGAGACGGAGGGGCCGATAGTCGGCTCGCCGGCGGTGGTGGGGGACTCGATGATCGCGCTGGCGTCCACGGACGGCAGGGTGCGGCTCATCGGCATGGGCGGCTCGGTGCTGGACGTCTGCAACGTGAACGAGGAGATACGGACGCCCGTGGTATCGCAGGGGGACTTCATCTACTTCGGGGCGCGCGACCACTCCATACGGGCGCTGCGGGTGAAGCCGAATGGCAATCCCGACGAAGAGTGGGTACACTTCACCAACCAGGACAGCCCCACGCAGCGGGGACAGGCCGCCGCCTGCTAGCGCGGCAGGACCGTACACTTGGAAATCATAATCGACATATGGAACTCGGTAATCATCAGGCCGATGATCAACAGCCTGGTGATGCTGTACTACCTCTTCTTCAACAGCTTCGGGGTGAGCATCCTCATCTTCACGATCCTGGTGCGGGTGGTGATGTTTCCGCTCACGGTGCGGCAGAGCCGGCAGCTCAAGGCGATGAACGCGATACAGCCGAAGGTGAAGGAGATACAGGAGAAGTACGCCAAGGACCGGCAGCGCATAACCCAGGAGACCATGCGGCTGTACAAGGAGAACGGGGTGAACCCGATAGGGTGCCTCGGGCCGCTGGTGATCCAGTTCCCCATCTGGATAGGGCTTTACCAGGCGATATTGCAGACGCTGCCGGCGGCGCCCGACCGGCTGATAGGGCTGTCGGGGCATCTCTACTCCTGGCTGCCGCAGGTTCACCAGGTGATACCGCTGAACAGCTCGTTCCTGTGGCTGGACCTGGCGCTGCCGGACCGGACGCCGGTGCTGCCGATACTGGTGGGCGCGTCGATGTACCTGGTGCAGAAGATGACCGCGATGCCCTCGGCGGACCCGCGGCAGGCGTCCACGAACCGGATGATGCTGTGGATGATGCCGATCATGTTCGGCTTCTTCACGATGCAGTTTCCGAGCGGGCTGGCCATCTACTGGGTGGTGTCCAACGCGGTGGGCGTGGTCATCCAGGGGTTCGTGACCGGCTGGGAGCCGATAACCTCGATCTTCACTTTCATAATCCGCCGGGGACAGCCACAGCCGCAGCCCCAGCAGGCGGCGGCCCCGGCTCTGGCGGCGCCAGCGGAGGAGACTGCAAGCGATGAGACGACAGATAGAAACGTCGGCGAAGACACCGGAAGAGGCAATCGAGCTCGCTCTAAGGGAGCTAGACGCAGATCGCGCAGAAGTAGAAATAGACGTCGTTAGCCGCGGCAAGGCCGGCTTCATGGGAATCGGAAGCGAGCCGGCCAGGGTAAGGGTGACGCTGCTGGAGCAGCGGTCCGAGCTGGTGACGGTGACCACCGAGATATTGCAGCAGGTGCTCACCAACCTGGGCGTATCCGCGGTGGTGAGTCTGCGGCAGGCCGAGAGCGAGGACGAGGGGCCTATTTTCGAGATAGCGGGCGACGACTCCGGGCTTTTGATAGGCCGCAGGGGCGAGACGCTGCGGGCGCTGCAGTTCATGGTCAAGTTCATCGCGGGGCGCAGGCTGGGCGAGCGGGTGAATCTCACGCTGGACGTGGAGGGCTACCAGAAGCGGCGCAACGACTCGCTGGCCAACCTCGCGCAGCGCGTGGCCCGTCGCGTGGCGGCCTCGGGGCGCTCGATCACGCTGGAGCCGATGCCGCCCAACGAGCGGCGCATCATCCACATCACGCTGTCGGACCACGCTGAGGTGACCACGCAGAGCACGGGAGTGGGTGACGAGCGGAAGGTGATCGTGCGGGCGCGGTAGGGGCGGGCACGTTCATCCCGTTTTTTACCCTCACCCTGACCCTCTCCCATCAAGGGAGAGGGGACTAAGAGGTAGGGGAGACCCGAAAAACTCTGTCGCAAACTGTTCTTTTTGTTTCTTTCCGTTCAGTGTTCCTGGGTGGTTGGGCTGGTGGCGGCGTGTCATGGAGAGAGAGTAGCACGGATGTGCGTGGGTGTCAATGGGGGTTGGGGGAGGGCGGCCCGCACACGTTCACCCTCACCCTAACCCTCTCCCATCAAGGGAGAGGGGACTGAGAGGTAGGTCCGGTATGGGTTATGAGCGGGTACGGCTGGAGGTGGATGGGCGGGTGGCGCGGCTGAGGCTGGCGCGGGCTGAGGCGGGGAACGCCATCGACGGGCGCGCGGCGTCGGAGGTGCGGGAGGCGTGCGAGCGGGTGCGGCAGGATGACGCGGTGTGGGTCGTGGTGCTCGAGGCGGAGGGCGACGTCTTCTGCGGGGGGACGGACCCGGACGCGCTCGACGGGCTGGCGGGGCTGGACGCCGGCGCGCTGCCGTCGGCGCTGGCGGAGTTGCGGGTCGCAGAGGCCGTGGCCGCCGTGGAGAAGCCCGTGATCGCCGCGCTGTGCGGCGACGCGCTCGACCAGGGGCTGGAGCTCGCGCTGGCGTGCGACGTGCGCGTGGCCTCCGTGGACGCCCGTTTGGGCATGACGCAGCTCGGACGGGGCCTGCTGCCCTGGGACGGCGGCACGCAGCGCCTGCCGCGCCTGGTGGGGCGCGCCGCGGCGACGGAGATGCTGCTGACCGGCGCGACGCTGGACGCGGCCCGCGCGGCGGAGATTGGCTTGGTGAACGAGGTGGTGGAGCGGGAGCGGGTCGGCGAACGCGCGGGGGAGATAGCGACCGCGGTGGCGTCGTTCGGCCCCATCGCGACGCGGTACACCAAGGAGCTGGTGCGCGATGGGCTGGATATGTCGCTGGACCAGGGGCTGCGGCTGGAGGGGGACCTGAACTTTCTGTTGCAGAGCACGGCGGACCGCGCGGAGGGGGTGGCGTCGTTCCTGGAGCGGCGGGGGGCGGTGTATCGGGGGGAGTAGGGGGGTGGGCTTTCGGCAGGCTCAGAGCAGGCACACTAGATTCCTCGGCTACGCTCGGAATGACAGGGGGAAAGGGGACGCGCGGAATGACAGGAGGAGAGGGGGGCGCTCGGAATGACGGGGGAGAGGGGACGCGCGGAATGACAGGGGAGAGGGGGGCGCTCGGAATGACAGGGGAGAGGGGGGCGCGCGGAGTGACGGGGGAGAGGGCGCTCGGAATGACGGGAGGAGAGGGCGCTCGGAATGGCAGGGGAGTGGGGCGCGGGGATGACAGGGGGAGAGCGGGCGCTCGGAATGACAGGGGACAGGGTATGACGGCGGGTGGTGTAGGGGTGATGGCGGGCAGGGGGCGTGGGGCAGGGGTGGTGGCTGGCAAGCACACTAGATTCCTCGGCTACGCTCGGAATGACAGGGGAAAGGGGGACGCGCGGAATGACAGGGGAGAGGGGACGCTCGGAATGACAGGGGGAAAAGGGGACGCGCGGAATGACGGGGGGAGAGGGCGCGGGGAATAGCAGAGGGGCGAGGGAGAGGGGACTGCGAGGTAGGGGGTTTCCATCACTCCGGGAATAGCGGCCGTCCGCTTTGTCATTCCGAGCGTAGCCGAGGAATCTAAAGCCCATGTACTCAGGATCCACCCACAAGTACTACGTCTACATGTTGTCCAACAGCAGGCGAAACCTGTACGTCGGCGTAACAAACGACCTCGTCAGGCGAGTTTACGAGCATAAGCGGAAGTTCGTGGACGGCCACGCGAGGAAGTACAACATTACCTGGCTGGTGTACTACGAGGAGTCCTCAGACGTCATGGCCGTGCTCGAGCGGGAGAAGCAGCTCAAGAAGTGGCGCAGGAGCAAGAAGGAAGTGCTGATCGAGTCGATGAATCCGAGGTGGGAGGACTTGTCGAGAGATTGGTACGATCTGGCGGAATAGGCGCTTTAGATTCCTCGGCTCCGCTTCGCTGCGCTCGGAATGACAGGGGGAGAGCGGGCGCTCGGAATGACAGGGGGATGGGGGCGCTCGGAATGACGGGGGGAGAGCAGGCGCTCGGTGTGACAGGGGGAGAGCGGGCGCTCGGAATGACAGGGGGAGAGCGGGCGCTCGGAATGACGGGAGGAGAGGGTATGACGGCGGGTGGTGTGGGGGTGATGGCGGGCAGGGGGTGTGGGGCAGGGGTGGTGGCTGGCAGGCACACTAGATTCCTCGGCTGCGCTCGGAATGACGGGGGGAGAGCGGGCGCTCGGAGTGACAGGGGACAGGGTATGACGGCGGGTGGTGTAGGGGTGATGGCGGACAGGGGGCGTGGGGCAGGGGTGGTGGCTGGCAAGCACACTAGATTCCTCGGCTGCGCTCGGAATGACGGGGGGAGAGCGGGCGCTCGGAGTGACAGGGGACAGGGTATGACGGCGGGTGGTGTAGGGGTGATGGCGGACAGGGGGCGTGGGGCAGGGGTGGTGGCTGGCAAGCACACTAGATTCCTCGGCTCCGCTTCGCTGCGCTCGGAATGACAGGGGGAGAGAGGGCGCTCGGAATGACGGGGGGATGGGGGCGCTCGGAATGGACGGGGGCGTGGGTGTATGGAGAGGGGCGAGAGAGGTAGGCTGTGGCGACGGAAGCGAGGTAGGCTGTGGCGACGGAAGCGAGGTAGGCTGTGGCGACGGAAGCGAGGTAGGCTATGACGTCGGATGTTGGGACGGTGGTGTTTGAGAAGGCGGGGGCGGTGGCGCGGTTGACGCTGAATCGGCCGCGGCGGCTGAATGCGTATAACGTGGCGATGCGGGATGAGCTGTTCACGCTGCTGGAGGCGGTGCGGGATGACGCGGAGGTGCGGGCGGTGGTGCTGAGCGGGGCAGGGGAGAGGGCGTTTTGCGCAGGGGCGGACTTGTCGGAGTTCGGGACGGCGCCGTCGCAGGCGGTGGCGCGGGCGGTGCGGTGGGAACGGGACGTGTGGGGGCTGTTCCTGGCTATCGACAAGCCGATTGTGGCGGCGCTGCACGGGTACGTCATAGGGTCGGGGGTGGAGATGGCGTGCCTGTGCGACCTGCGGGTCGCGTCGGAGGACGCGACGTTCGCGATGCCGGAGACGGCGCTGGGGATGGCTCCGGCGGCGGGCGGGAGCCAGACGCTGCCGCGGGTGGCGGGCCTGGGTACGGCGCTGGAGATGCTGCTGGCGGGGCGTCGGCTGTCGGCGGAGGAGGCGCGGCGGGCGGGTCTGGTGCACCGGGTGGTGTCGCGGGACGCGCTGGCGGGGGAGGCGCTGGCGCTGGCGGAGTCGCTGGCGGCGCTGGAGCCGAGGGCGGTGTCGGCGGCGAAGCGGGCGCTGCGGTACGGGATGGACGGGCCGCTGGGGCGGGGGCTGGAGATGGAGGGGCGGCTGGCGGTGGGGGTGATGGCGGGGCGGTAGATTCCTCGGCTGCGCTCGGAATGACAGGGGGTGGGCGCTCGGAATGACAGGGGGTGGGCGCTCGGAATGACAGGGGGCGAGGGAGAGGGGACGAGCGGTAGGGTCTAGGTTCGCAGGATGATTGTGATGATTGTGCCAATCTGGGCGAGCGTGAAGGCGATGCTTCCGCCGACAAGGGCCAGCGTGATCCGGTCCATGCGCGCACCGATGGCGCGCATCTCGGCTCGCAGGGCGGCGAAGTCGGCGCGCATCTCGGCTCGCAGGGCGGCGGTTCGGAGGGCGGCGGCCTCGGCGCGGGCGTCGCGTAGCTCGGTGCGCACGTCGGCGAGGCCCTCGCGCAGGTCGTCTCTGAGGCCGGCGATGGCGGCGGCGTGCTCGGCGGTTGTGCCTTCGAGGGCGCCGAGGCGGCTTTCGGTGGTCATTTAGCCTCGCTTTCGCGGGTATTGTCTACGATGGCGGTCGGCGCGTCAACGGCCCTGGGGCGGCTTCACGCTTGTTCACCCTCACCCTGGCCCTCTCCCATCGAGGGAGAGGGGACGAGCGGTAGGGGGTTAGCCGGGAGTGTCTTCCATTTTGGGCGGGGGCTCGTCGAAGGGGTCGCCTCGCCTTTGCGCGTCTAACATGCGCTGGTGCCACGCCGACCACGCCGCGTCGCGTTCCTTCCGGCCTTCCCGCAGGCCTTCTTCGCGCCCGTCTTCGCGGCCCTCGCGGTACCGCCTGCGCAGGTATCTCTCTGCCAGCATGTATCCTCCTTCCACTGCGATGTAGATTGCCGCCGCGGCGAACACTATTACACCCTGCATATGCTTGAATACGGCGAGGACCGTTTCGAGCACGCCGTCGGTCGTGTTGTGCCTGACCTCGTACCAGGCCACTGCTGCCAATCCCGCCGTCAGCGCCGCCGCAAGCAGCGCCAGGTATAGCCCTTCGCGTGATTTGTCCGGTCGCAATCTACTCCTTTCGCATGGCCCTCTGAATCAGTTGGGACGTGTACAACCTATAATCCGGCCCGGTTGTTGTCAACACCGGGGGGTGGGGGGCTTGTTGTGCCTTTCACACCCTCACCCTGGCCCTCTCCCATCGAGGGAGAGGGGACGAGCGGTGGGGGGCGAGGGGAAGGGGCGCTAGATTCCTCGGCTGCGCTCGGAATGACAGGGGGGCGAGGGCGCTCGGAATGACGGGGGGGGGAGGGACGAGCGGTAGGGGGCGAGGGGAAGGGACTCTAGATTCCTCGGCTGCGCTCGGAATGACAGGGGGTGGGC
The DNA here is from genome assembly GCA_965204815.1 of Dehalococcoidia bacterium. GTDB lineage: Bacteria > Chloroflexota > Dehalococcoidia > Lucifugimonadales > CATOSD01 > CATOSD01. Next base: position 502,129 of record OZ242014.1, on the reverse strand, counting down.
GCTCGGAATGACAGGGGGGAGGGCGCTCGGAATGACAGGGGGCGAGGGGGGAGGGACGAGCGGTGGGGGCTAGTGGCGCGGTGCTTGCGGCGCGGCGGATTCGAGGAGGGCGAGGAGCTCGCGTACTCTGACGAGGGCTTGTTCGACGTCTTCGTTGTCGAGCCAGCCTTCGTAGAAGTTCTGGTGTTGGGCGCTGGCGACCTGGAATAGCTCCCATACCCTGGGCTGATCCAGCTCGTTGGAGATTCGGCGCGCGGCCCTGACGAGGTGGCCGTGCCGGCCGTGCTCCCAGCCGCGCTCTTCGGCTATGGCTTTGATTGCGTGCGCGGCCGCGCCCCATCCCTTCTCGGACGCTTGTAGGACGTCGCCTGCCCGGTACTCGCGCTCGGCCTGTTCCAGCAGGCGGCGGCTGGTGGCTATGTGGGGTTCCTTGTGTCTTTCACGCTCGGTGGGTGGCAGGGGCACTAGATTCCTCGGCTCCGCTTCGCTGCGCTCGGAATGACAGGGGGACGAGGGAGAGGGGAGTAAGAGGTAGGGGGCTTGTTGGCACCCCCATCCTGACCTTCCCCCGTCGAGGGGGAAGGGACGGTAGATTCCTCGGCTGCGCTCGGAATGACAGGGGGGAGGGCGCTCGGAATGACGGGGGGAGGGCGCTCGGAATGACAGGGGGACGAAGGCGCTCGGAATGACGGGGGGAGTGAGGGGGGAGGGACTGGGGCGTAAGTAGGGCGGCCCCCTGCCTGGTTCCCGGTTTGACGGGAGTGACGGGCAGGGGGCCGCTTTTCATTGCTTCCTGGCTAATTTTGGGTTAGCAACCCCGAGGGGCTACTTGGGTACGATGGTCGCCGCCTTGGTGGCGTAGACCCAGAGGGCGTTGCCCGAACTGAGCGGCGGATCGTCGTTGAACATTCCGTTGTCTTGCCTCGTAAGCGGCGAGAAGCTCTGGAACTGCCCGGTGGTGTTGTTGAGGCGGAATGCCCGCGACCACGCGCCCTCAGGCAGGTATTCGTTCACTCCGACCGTGTCCTCACTTACCAGGATGACGGCCACCAGGTTCCAGCCGGGTATCAGCTCGATGGACGGCGGCACTACGTCCGGGTTGTCTCTCGACGTGCCGGGTATGTCGACCTTGAGAGGCGTGCCGTCGCTGAGGACGTACATGCCCAGGCCGGAGTCGATGACCGTCCTGCCCGCGGGCGATGACGACAGGCTGCCGTCTTCGCGGCGGTTCCAGACGGTCCAGGGGGAGACCCTGCGCCCGTCGTACTGGGACACCACGCTTACGCCACTGGAGGTGGCGAATATGGCGTTTACGTCCGAGCTTGCGGGCATGCCGCGGAGCGAGATGAGGTTCCAGCCGGGGCTGAGGTTAATCGTTACCGGCTTACGCTCGATGACCGTTATCGTGACCGACACAGTGTTGCTGTTGCCAGCGGCGTCGGTGGCCTTGAGCGTGAACTCGTGCGCTCCGAGCGCCAGGGGCGCCTCGGGGTTGAACGTCCAGGTCTTGTTGTCGTTGGTCCTGAGCTTGGACAGTATGTCCGTGCTCGTGCCGCTCGCCTCGTGCATGGCAGAGTTGAGCGTGACCGTCTTGTAGCTGTCGCCGGCGTACTCGTCGGCCTCGCTCCAGATGAACTGGATCGCGCCGGAGGCGTAGTCGGTCTCGGTGTTGTCCTTCGGGTTCGAGGTCATCGTCGGCTTGGTCACGTCGACCTGGATTACCTGGTCGGCGGTGACGTACTTGTAGACGAGGGTGACAGTGGCGTCCTTGGCCACCTCCTCGCCGGCGTTAACCTTCAGCGTCACCTTGCCGTTGCTCCAGTTGACCGTGTCGTCGGCGTCGGTCGAGGATGCGACCTCATTGCCGTCGATCTTGGCCACGACCTCTCCGCCGAAGTCGCCGTCCAGGTTGGCGTCAGCGGGCGGCCACTTCTTGAGCGTTACCTCGAAGGTCTCGCCTTCATCCTTATCGGCTTGGAGTTTCAGCGTCAGGTCCTCGTCGTCGACGCTCTCGGCGCCCTCGTCGGTCTTGTTGCTATTCACGTCCACGGCGCGGATCATCACGCCGTAGGCGCGGCTCTTGTCGAACGTCTTCTGCTTGAAGGTGCCGGAGCCGCCCATGGTATCGGCGGCCACCTTGATGGCCAAGCCGTCCTTGTCGCCGTTGACCGACGCCTCGGTCTTGTACATGTCGCTCGTCGCGCGCAGCGCCTCGTCGGCGGTGAAGCTGATGGCCAGCTCCTTGTCCTTGGCTATGAGCGCCGAGAAGGGCACCACAGTGAGCTTGGCCGCGATCTTGTTGTCCGAGGTGCGCGTCACCTTCTGTATGGTGTTGCCGGCGACGTCGTCCACGCCGGTGACGGTCACGCTGGGCCGCGCGTTGTTGGCGAGGTCCTCGGTGAGCGTGAGCACGACGAACCTGTTGAGGTTCTTGTTGTTGTCGTCGTCGGTGCCCACGACCTGGACGGTGTCGATGGTGTAGCCGGCGACCGTGAAGTCGGTGGCGGCCACGGTGTCAGGGTCCAGCGACTCGCTGAACTCAATGAGTATGGAGTTCACGCTGTTCTTGCGCTTGTTCTTGTCCTCGTCCCAGGCCTGGCCCACCTCCGGGTTCTCGTCCACCCTCGGCTTGGCCGTGTCGATGGTGAGCTGCGTGATGTGCTCGTCTATGTTGCCGGCGAGGTCCCGCGACGTGATTATGAGGTTGAACTTGCCGCCGCCCGCCGTCTTCACGATGTCGGGGCACCGGCCGGAGAACTTCTGACCACTCGGCGACACCAGGACTCCGACACGGCTGGCGTTGCCGCCGGCGTTGTCGATGTCACCCTGGTACTTGTCGCCACCGGCCAGCGTGCACTTCTTGCCCATCTTGTCGTCTTGGATAACCTGCGCTTCGACCTTCGTCACGACCTTTTCCTCGTCGACGGCCCTGAAGTCAAGGCCGGCGCCCTCGTCGTTGACGTTGAAGGAGATCTGCAGCGTGTCGTCGTCGATGACGCTCTTGTCAGCGGGGTTGAGGTCGCTGATGGTCGGCGGGGAGTCGTCGATGAGCGCGGTCGCCGTGGCGAGCACGTCGCTGCTGCGGTTGTCGTTCTCGTCGAAGACCTGCAGGGTGAGCGTGTCGCCGTCCTGCGCGTAGATTGGCGGGTTGTTGCCCGTGAGTTGGCTGGTGTCGTTGGTGATAACGACAGTGCCCCGGAACAGGTTGGAGGTAGGCGAACCATTCTCGTCAGTGGTCGACACCACTTCCTTGATCTCCACCCACTGGCCGCTGTCGGAGCCGCTGCTCACGTACGCGCGCCTGTAGCCGCTGGTGTAATCGGGATAGAGCGTTGTCGTCGACGCCATGTCCGATGCCTCGTACACATCCACGATGTCGAAGGTCGCGTCGACGGTGATCTCCCTAGTGCCTGGGCTTGGCGCGGCGCCAAGCGCAAAGGCTATGCGGAACACCCCTCCATCTCTGTTGTCGTCGAAAGTCGGCGGTGTCCTGGTGGTTACGACAGGCGTGGTGCCAGACGTGTCCGTATCCACCACCGTGATCTTGACGCCGCCTGCAGCCAGAGGCTTTTTGTTGTCTTCTGTGCTGCCCACCGTGTCGCGCGTTGGCGCACTTGGGTCAGCGAGCACTTGGTTCGTATAGCGCCGCGCGGGGTTCGTGGAGGTGGACGCTACGTAGTCGTTGCCGCTCTTGTAGCTGTAGAGCAGATCGTTGGCTTCCTTGGCCGCATTTTCCTCGTCTGTGTTGAGTTGCCTTATTGCGGCTACCGCGGCCATAGCAAGCTCGTTGCGCTTACTATCCGTAATTGCCATGCGATCGCCCTCTGCTCGCGCAGCACCGGTAGGGCAGGCGCCTGCGGCACCTTCAATGGTGGTAGTTGCTACACCCCAGCCGACGACTTTGATCATGGCGTCCGCCGCGTCCTCCTTGGTGTAAGCGTCACCGCCGGCGTACTCCAAGACATAATCCTCAATCGCAGCGCTCGTATCGCAATACAAGGCGTCGAGACCCGCTGCGATGGTTGTGGTCGCGGCGGCATCGGCGAGGTTTACAGCTGATATATCCGTCACCGCTGAAGTTGTGCCCATCTGATCAATGGTGGCAGGCCCCGTTCTGCCGCCCCGGAGAGTGTAGATGAGAGCGGCGTCGAGTGGCGCGGGAGCGGTCAACGTGCTTGTAGCAGCGGCCAAATCCACCGATGACGTCCTGGCGGTGATCTGTGTGCCGAGGTCCTCGCTCTTGATGTAGAAGGTCACCGTTTGGGTGGCGGTGCTGCCGAAGCCGAGGTACTTGGCCTCGTTCTTGGGCTCGATGGGGTCGGCGAAGGAAGCCTCGCCGTCCTTGAGGTCTATGTGCTCCTTCGCGCTGGTGGGGCTGTCCTGGAAGGCGGTGCGAGCCAGGAGCAGGAAGGCCAGCGCGAGGGCTATGGCTAGTATCCTAACTGAGCTTTTCAATTATTTCCCCCTGTGAGTTGGGTTTGACGGATGGTTGATGTTGGGGTTGCTGGTTGGAAGATTAGAGAAGATGTCGATGAGTCCGTGCTCCTTTGTTGTGACCCACGCCCTGGTTTCCCGCTTTGGCGGGAGTGACGAGGCGGGGGCCGGCTTTAAGGTGGGGAGGGTCCGCTCCTGAAGAGGCGGAAGGCGTAAGCATGGTAGACCTCGCTTTCGTCGCGGAGTGAGGGTGGGTGGTAGACGCAGAAAGGCTCTGCGCCGCTGGGTGCGGGCAGAGCGGAGGTGGGCGAGGGTTGGGGCGCCTGCGTGATGGCGGGCGGGTGTCCCTGGCGCACGGGAAATGTCAAAGCGTAGACTCCGATGTGCGTTTGCGCGGACGCACTGGGGTTGGATGCCGGACACATTTCATACGACAGCGGAAAGTGTATAGGACATGTTGTGTGGTGTCAATGGGCGTGGGGGCGGTATTTTGGGGTGGTGTGGGAGGGAGTGGACACTGGATTCCTCGGCTGCGCTCGGAATGACAGGGGGGAGGGGGCGCTCGGAATGGCAGGGGGGAGGGGATGTAAGGTGACGGGCTCGTTGGCAAGGGCACTAGATTCCTCGGCTGCGCTCGGAATGACAGGGGGGAAGGGGCGCTCGGTATGACAGGGGGGAGGGGGGGAAGGGATAGGTGGTTACTGCCATAGTCGGAGGGCGGCTATGACGGCGCCGAAGCCGGCGACCATGAGTCCGCCGAGGCGGAGCATGAGGCGGGTTTCGAGTTCTTTCATGTCGGACGTTAGGCGGGTTTCGAGGTCTTTGAGGTCGGCTTTGGTGGCGAGGTGTTTGAGTTCGGTTCTGAACTCGGTTTCCAGGATTGTCATGCGTTGTTCGGTGGTGGTCATGGGATTCCTCTAAGCCAAGATCCTGGTGATGAGCACCACCAACGAGGCGGTGGCGATGATGGCGCCTACCATCCAGCGGGTCTGGTTGTTGATGGCCTTTTCGACGTCGGCTCTCAGCAGGCTCAGGTCGGCTTTGGTGGCGAGGTGTTTGAGCTCTGCCTCGATAACGCCTACGCGCTTGTCCAGTTCGAACAGGGTCTGTTGTGTGGCGTCGTTCATGGTTGGTCCTTTGCCGCTGGCGCTAGGTTCGTAGGACGACTGTGAGGATTACGCCGGCCTGGGCGATGAGGAGGCCGAGGAGGGTGTAGAAGAGGCGGTCGAAGCGGGCGTTGAGGGAGTCGACGCGCAGGTTGACGGCGCGTATCTCGGAGCGGAGGTCGGCACGGACGTCGGCGAATCCCTGGCGCAGTTCGGCGCGGATGTCGGCGATGGCGGCGTCGTGCTGGGTGGTGCGTTCTTCGAGGGTGCCGAGGCGTTCTTCGGTGGTCATGGTTCTTCCCCGTTGGTTCCTTAGCTGCGGAGTATGAGGGTGATCAGCAAGGCGATTTGGGCCGCGCCTATGCCCAGTATGGCGAGGAACACGCGGTCGATTCGGCTGTTGAGGGCGCGGAGCTCGGCGCGGACGTCGGATATGGCGGCGTCGTGCTGGGTGGTGCGTTCTTCGAGTGTGCCGAGGCGTTCTTCGGTGGTCATGGTTTCGCCTTCTCTGGCGGGGGTTCGTCGAAGGGTTCGCCGCGCTGTTTGGCGGCCTGCAAGCGCTCATACCAGGGGCGCCACTCGGCGTCGACCTGGCGGCGGCCTGCCTCCCGGCCTTTTTGTTCGCGTTTCTTGAGGAATGCTTCGGCTATCATGGTTGGTCCTCTTCTTTCGAGTCTCGCATAAAGGGCGGGGGTGTGGTGCCTTTCAGGTGCTCGCGGTTGGCCTCGTACCAAGCCATCCAGGCGGCGCGCTCCTCCTCGCGGCCTTTTTGTTGGCGCTTTTTGAGGAATGCTTCGGCTATCATGGTTCCTCCTTCTGTGGAGCTGTAGGCCAGGGCGCCGGAGGCGACGACGAAGGCCTCCATTTCGGTGACTATGTACCGGATGATCCGGAAGGCGCCGGAGGGTAGTTTTTCCGCGCCGAGTAGCACTACGAGCAACGAGGCCGCCAGCAGCACAAAGAATAGGGTGAGGCCGACGGCTTCCTTTGACGGCAGTCGCATGTGTTTCACTATGGCCGGTAGGCGGGGGGTTTGTCAATGGGGAGGGTGGTTGGCAGGCACACTAGATTCCTCGGCTACGCTCGGAATGACAGGGGGGAAGGGGCGCTCGGAATGGGAGGGGGGAGGAGGCGCTCCGCTCGGAATGGGAGGGGGGAAGAGGCGCTCCGCTCGGAATGACAGGGGGAGAGGGGGGTGCGCTGCGCTCGGAATGGGAGGGGGCGGTTGGCTGGCAGGGGCACTAGATTCCTCGGCTCCGCTCGGAATGACAGGGGGGGCGGCTGGCTGGCAAGGGCACTAGATTCCTCGGCTGCGCTCGGAATGACAGGGGGGAAGGGGCGCTCGGAATGACAGGGGGGAAGGGGCGCTCGGGATGTAAGGTGGCGGGCTCGTTGGCAAGGGCACTAGATTCCTCGGCTGCGCTCGGAATGACAGGGGGGAAGGGGGAAGGGACTGTGCGGAGGGGAAGGGGGAAGGGATTCCGAGATGGGGTTACTGGGTTTGGCCGGCTATGAAGACTTTGAGGACGCCGAGGTTTACGAAGCCGGAGAGTTTGCGCTGGAGGAGGCCTTCGCGGTCGATGAAGTAGGTGGTGGGCATGACGCGGACGAGGTAGGCGTTGGCGACTGCGCCGTCGAGGTCGAGGCCGAGGGGGTAGGTGACGCCGACGTGCTGGGCGAAGGCGCGGGCGTCGGGCTCGAGGTCGCCGGAGGCGAGGCCGACGAAGACGACGCCGTCGTCGCGGGAGGCGAGCCAGGCGTCTTGGAAGGAGGGCATTTCGCGTCGGCAGGGTGGGCACCAGGAGGCCCAGAAGTTGAGGACGACGACCTGGCCGCGGAGGTCGCTGAGGCGGAGGGTGTCGCCGTTGAAGCGGGTGACCTGGAAGTCGGGGGCGGGGGCGCCGAGCTGGAGTTCGGGTGGCGCGACGGTGGGGGTGGGGGTTGGCGCGGCGGTGGCGGTAGGCGCGGGAGTCGCGGTGGGCGTGGGCGTGGGGGCGGGCGTGGACGTGGCAGGCGGCGCGACTGCGGGCGGGGGCGTGGGGGAGGGGGACGCGGCGGGCTGGGCGCAGGCGAGGAGGGCGAGGGCGGCGAGGAGGGCGAGGGCGGCGAGGGCCACCAAGTCCCTTCCCCCTCGCAGGGGGAAGAGCCTGCCCTGAGCCTGCCGTAGGGTTAGGATGGGGGTGAAGGCGGCGCGTCTAACTCGCGCTTTGGTCACGTAAGGCTCCTTGACGGTGGATGCCGCTGATCTTTCACCCTCACCCTGACCCTCTCCCGTCAAGGGAGAGGGGACGAGCGGTAGCGCGCTCATTGTCACCCTCACCCTAGCCCTCTCCCATCGAGGGAGAGGGGACGAGCGGCGGCGCGCTCATTGTCACCCTCACCCTAGCCCTCTCCCATCGAGGGAGAGGGGACGAGCGGCGGCGCGCTCATTGTCACCCTCACCCTGGCCCTCTCCCATCGAGGGAGAGGGGACTCGTTGCCTTCCAACTCGACTCTGATGGTTTCGAGGACCGCTCCGGTGTTGGTGAGCACGTCGTTGTTCCAGAACCTGAGGATACGGAAACCCTCTTTCGATAGCCAAGCTGTTCGTTTTTCGTCACGTTGCTTGCTTTCGGCGTGCTGGCCACCATCCGCCTCGACAATCAGCTTCCCATCGAACGTCACGAAGTCCACGATGTATGGGCCTATCGGCGCCTGCCGACGGAATTTCCACCCGGCGAGTTCGCGGCGGCGAAGGTTCTTCCACAGAACGCGCTCGGCGTCGGTTGATTGTTTTCTCAGGCTTCGCGCCCTTTCGACCTGGCTCATCTTTACCCTCACCCTGGCCCTCTCCCATCAAGGGAGAGGGGACGAGCGGTAGCGCGCTCATTGTCCACCCTCACCCTGACCCTCTCCCATCGAGGGAGAGGGGACGAGCGGTAGCGCCCTCATTATCACCCTCACCCTAGCCCTCTCCCGTCGAGGGAGAGGGGACGAGCGGCGGCGCGGATGTTGTTTCTGGCGAATGGGGGGTGGTGGAGACGGGGGAGGGTCGAACTCCCCGTCCAGAAGAAACCTTGGCTGGGATATGCTACAGGCTTAGCCAGCGGATTGTTCTTACCTCTGCGGCCCTCTGCCGGCGGGGGCAACCGCAAAGGCCAGCCGATGGTCTTGGGTCCGGGGTATCGGCGTCTGCCCGGACAGCACCCCGAATTGCGTCGCCCAGTCCGCTCCCTCGGGGTAAGGAGGGGGTGGACGTAGCCGCGGTTAGGCGGCTAGCTGAAGTTCTCTGTCGCCAGTTACTTCTTTTTGCCACCGTTTAACGAGGTGGATGGCGTCTCGGCCTGCAATCCCGCAAGAACTTCCCCTGTCGAACCCGCGCGTCCCCACATCGGGGGTATTATAGCACAGTCACCCTCACCCTGGCCCTCTCCCATCGAGGGAGAGGTGATTAGCGGTGGCGGGCTTTTCGTTCACCCTCACCCTGGCCCTCTCCCATCGAGGGAGAGGTGATTAGTGGTGGCGGGCTGTTCGTCACCCCCATCCTAGCCTTCCCCCGTCGAGGGGGAAGGGACTAGCGGTAGTGCGCTCTTCGTTCACCCTCACCCATCAAGGGAGAGGGGATTGCGGGAATTAGCCTCTGCCGCGGAGTTTGGGGTCGAGCTTGTCGCGGAGGCCGTCGCCGAAGAGGTTGACGGCCATGCTGACGAGGAAGAGCGCGAGGCCGGGGAAGAAGACGACCCAGGGCGCGGTGAGCGCGTGGGTGCGGCCCTCGCCGATGGTGTTGCCCCAGGTGGGGGTGGTGGGCGGGACGCCGGCGCCGAGGAAGCTGAGGCTGGCCTCGACCAGGATGGCGGTGGCGAACAGGAAGGTGGCCTGCACGATGAGGGGCGCGAAGGTGTTGGGCATGACGTGGTAGAAGAGGATGCGCCAGGATGGGGCGCCGAAAGCGCGCGCGGCCTCGATGTACATCTGCTCGCGTATGCTGAGCACGGCGGAGCGGATGAGGCGGGCGGTGCGTGGGCTGTCTACCACGGTGATGGCGATGATGACGTTGAAGAGGCTGCCGCCCAGGAGGGCCATGAGCACGATGGCGAAGAGGATGCCGGGGATGGCCATGAGGCCGTCCATGAAGCGCATGACGATGTCGTCGAGCCAGCGGAAGTAGCCGGCGGTGACGCCGATGAAGACGCCGACGACGGAGCTGGCTATGGCGACGGAAGCGCCGACGAACAGGGAGATGCGCGCGCCGTAGGCGACGAGGCCGTAGAGGTCGCGTCCCAGGCTGTCGGTGCCGAACCAGTGGATGCCGCTGGGGCCCACAAGCCTCTCGCTCATGTTGAGCTCGTAGGGGTTGATGAACGTTATGATCGGCGCCGTAACGGCCACGACGCCGAAGAAGAGCACGATGATGAGCCCAACGAGCATGTTGGGGTTGCTGAGCAGGGTGGTCCACACCTGCTTGACGAGGGGCTGCTTTGGCCTGAGCCCGGTTAGCTGCGCCTCGGTTACCGCTGCGAAACTGCCGCCTTGCATTGCCATCAGTATCGAATCCTCGGGTCTACATAGACGTACATAACGTCGATGATGAGGTTAACCAGGACGTAGACCGCGGCGACCACCAAGGCCATGCTCTGGATGATCGGGTAGTCGCGCTGGGCGATCGCGTCGACGATGAGGCGGCCGATGCCGGGTATTGCGAACACCGTCTCGGTTATCACGACGCCGGTGATGAGTCCGGCGATGCTGAAGCCGATGATGGTGAGAATGGGGTTGGCGGCGTTGCGCAGCGCGTGCCTGAGCAGCACGAGTTGCTCGGCCACGCCCTTGGCGCGCGCCGTCCTCACGTAGTCTTCTTTGAGCACCTCGAGCATGGTGGCGCGGGTCATGCGGGTGATGAGCGCGGCTCCGGTTATGCCCAGCAGCATGGCGGGCAACAGCAGCCCGTGCAGCCACTGGCCGAAGTCTTCGCCGAAGTAGGTGTAGCCGCCCGCGGGGAATATGTGCACGCGCACCGCGAAGGCCCACAGGAGCATGTAGCCGAGGAAGAAGTAGGGGACGGCATAGCCGACCAGGGCGAAGATCATCACGACCCGGTCGATCCAGGTGTTGAACTTCCAGGCGGCCAGCACTCCCAGCGGCACGGCGATTACGATGGCCATGGTCAGCCCCATCGACGCGAGGGACAGGGTGGGCTGGAGCCGCTGCGACAGGAGGAAGGAGACCTTGTGGCCGGAGAATACGGACTCTCCGAGCTGAAGGGTTGCTATCTGCCTGATGTAGATTCCGAACTGCACGATGATGGGCTTGTTGAGGCCCATGTCTTCGCGCATCTTCTCGACCATTTCGGGGGTGGCCTCGTCACCGACGATTACCGAGGCGGGGTCTCCCGGCGCGAGGTGTATGGCGCCGAACACGACGACACCGACGATTATCATCGTGGGTATGGCCGCCAGCAAGCGCTTTACGATGTACCTTTGCATTCCGTCCTCCGCGTCATCTTCGACGGCTCGATAGTGGCTAAGGCTACCACACAACGGCGCGGCGCCGCAAACGCGCCGCGGGGGGCGTCACCCCCATCCCCCGCGAGAGCGGGGGATGGCTCTAACCTTCCCTCCGCGAGGGGGAAGGGACTTTGAAAAGAGACCGCCTGCCCCGGTGTGGATGCACTCCCGGGACAGGCGGGGTTCGTTGCCTATGGCCCTACGGCCTATGGGCGCTCGGCGCTACTGGCTGAACCACACTCCGGTCATGCGGGTGCGGTGGTAGTAGTCGTGTACGCCGTTCAGGTTGCCGTTGATGACGGTGTAGCTGACCACGTTGCCCGGGATGCGGTGAGTCACGTTCTCGTAGTACGACTTCTGCACCGCGTCCACCAGGCGCCTCTGCTCGGCGGGGTCGCTGGTGCGTGAGTACTGCGTCTTGAGCTCCTCGATCTCGAGGTTGTCGTGCCAGCCGTAGGTCTTGGGGTTGAGGTACCAGTTGAGCACGGGGTTGTTGGTCGGCACGCCACAGCAGCCGGTGTGGAACAGGTCCCAGTACTCGGGGTCCTGGCGGAAGGTTACCGCTGTTGCCCAGTCGGGCTGCTGGAGGTCGACCTTGAAGCCGATCTCCCTGGCGGCGGCGGCGTTGACGATGCCGCGGTCGCGGTGGGTGGTGTAGCTGGTGTCGCCGAGGATGACTATCTCGGTGTTGGCGTCCCAGCCGGTCTCATCCAGGAACTCCTGGAAGAGCTGCTTGGCCTTTTCCATGTCGTTCTGGTTGTACAGTTCCAGCGATACGTCGCTCTCGTTGGGCGTGCCGCAGATGAAGATGGCGCCGCAGAGGCTCCAGAGGTCTCGCGGGTTGTGGGCGGCCATGATCGACTCGGCGTCCATCGCGGCCTGCATGGCCTGGCGAGCCTTCAGGTTGCTGAACGGCAGCTTGGTGTGGTTCATCAGCAGCACGGGCGTGTAGCCCGCGGGGTATACGAAGGTGGACAGCTTGGCGTCGTCCTTGACCTCGGGCCAGAAGTGCGGCGGAGTGCCGGTGGTGTAGTGGATCTTGCCCGTCTTCAGACCGGCCAGGATGGTGGTCTTGTCGGGGATCTCCACGATTTCCAGCGCGTCGAGCAGCACGCGCTCACCCTCGGGGTAGATGCCCGGAGGGAAGCCCTCGCGGGGTTCCATGTCGAAGCGGTGGCCGGGCGTCCAGTTGGCCAGCTTCCAAGGGCCGGAGGCGACGAAGTCGTCCACTCGGTCGTGTGGGCTGACGGCGCTGGCAATCTCGGACTTCATCATGAGGGGCGCCTGGCCCAGTCCGAGAGAGGTGACGGCGAAGGGTTCCTTGAGGTAGATCTCGAAGGTGAGGTCGTCGATCTTCGCCATGCTCTCGGGGGAGTTGTTGCCCGCCACGGAGCGCTGCATCAGCGCGATTCCGGCGGTGATGCGCTCGGCCCAGCGGAAGGTGGAGTCGATGAAGTCGTCGGAGGTGAGCTGGTCGCCGTCCTCGAAGCTCATGTCGTCGCGCAGCTTGAAGGTCCAGGTGAGCTGGTCGTCGCTGATTTCCCAGCTATCGAACATGTTGTTGTGGAGCGCGCCGCCGGGGTCTTGCCTGAACGGGAACTCGTAGAGGTGCAGCGACACCTCGTAGGTGACGGTGGCGGTGGTCCACACGGGGTCGATGGTCTTCACGGAGGCGCCGAGCGCGAAGGTGGCCTTGCCGCCTTCCATCATGCCTGTCTCCTGCGGCACCACGCGCGCTGGGCGCTGAGACGGTGCGACGGGGGCCACCGGCTGGGTCTCCTGCCTCTGCTCGGGGGCGGCTACTGCCGCGGCAGCGGGCGCGGGCATGGCGGGCGCGGCCGGGGCGGCCGGGGCCTGCTGTTGCGCTTGCGCCGCGGGGGCGGCCGGGGCGGGGGCTTGCGGCTGCTGCCGCGCCTCCGGTTCGGCGGCCGAGCAGGCCATCGCCAGTGCCGCGAACAGCGCAAGCACCGCGATAAATGGTAGCAATCTCGTTATCTTCACTCGCCTACCTCCTGTCTCAGGTGTCTGTATCTCTTCCTGACCCAGCCCGAGGTCTCGCCGCCGGACAGGGCCTTATTCGCTCGAAACTGTTTCTTTTTTTTCCCTGCGCCCCCTCTTAACTCAGAATAGCCTAGAAGACGCCCCCGTAACAGGGACGCCTTCAATTGATCGCCTTGCGCGGTTTGTTTGTGCGCGGTGGGCACTAACAACGCAGACGGGCCGGGGGTCGACCTCCGGCCCGTCTGGGCTAGTCCAGATTAGTTGTCGAACCACACTCCGGTCATGCGGGTGTTCCAGTGGTGGTCGTGCACGCCCCGGACGTTGGCGTTGATGATGTTGTAGCCGGTGATGTTGCCCGGGATCATGTGCGTGACGTTCTCGTAGTACGACTTCTGCACGGCGTCGGAGATTCGCCTCTGCTCCGCCGGATCCGAGGTGCGGGAGTACTGCGACTTCAGCTCCTCGATCTCCAGGTTGTCGTGCCAGCCGTAGGTCTTGGGATTGAGGTACCAGTTGGTGACCGGGTTGTTGCTCGGCACGCCGCAGCAGCTTGTGTGGAACATGTCCCAGTACTCGGGGTCCTGGCGGAAGGTTACCGCCGTCGCCCAGTCGGGCTGCTGAAGGTCGACGTTGAATCCGACCGACTCGGTGACCGTCTTGTTGACGATGCTGATGTCACGCATCTCCTGGTAGCTGGTGTTGCCCAGGATGATTATGGGTGTGGAGGGGTCCCAGCCGGTCTCTTGTACGAACTCGTTGAACAGGCTCTGGGCCTTCTCCAAGTCGTCCTGGTCGTAGAGCTCAAGGGCGACGTCGCTCTCGTTGGGCGTGCCGCAGATGAAGATGGCGCCGCAGGTGCTCCACAGGTCGGTGGGACCATAGGCTGGCATCCAGTCGTCGGCGTCGAGCGCGGCCTGTATCGCCTGGCGGGCCTTAAGGTTGCTAAAGGGAAGCTTGGTGTGGTTGAAGAGGACGACAGGCGTGGAGCCTCCGGGGAGAACCCAGGTGCTGAGCTTGGGGTCGTCCTTGACTTCGGGCCAGAAGTGGAAGGGCATGAAGGTTCCGTAGTGGATCTTGCCCGTCTTCAGGCCTGCCAGGATCGTGGTCTTGTCCGGAATCTCGACGATCTGGAGCTGGTCGAGCAGCACGCTCTCGCCCTCGGGGAAGACGCCAGCGGGGAAACCTTCCCTGGGTAGCAGGTCGAAGCGGTGTCCGGGAGCCCAGTTATCCAGCCGCCAGGGACCGGATGCGATGAAGTCGTCGATGCGGTCGTGGGGGCTGACGGTGCCCGCGATTTCCTGTTTCATCATGAGGGGCTGCTGGCCGAAGCCCAGAGACGTTACGGCGAACGGCTCCTTGAGGTGAATCTTGAAGGTAAGGTCGTCCACCTTGGACATGCTCTCAGCGGAGTTGTTGCCGGCAACCGAGCGCTGGAAGAGGGCGATGCCCCTGGTGATGCGCTCCGCCCAGCGGAAAGAGGACGCGATGAAGTCATCGGTCGTAAGCTGGTCGCCGTCCTCAAAGCTGAGATCGTCGCGCAGGGTGAAAGTCCAGGTCAACTGATCGTCGCTGATCTCCCAGCTGTCGAACATGTTGTTGTGGAACGCTCCAACGGTGTCGAGCCTCAGCGGGAACTCGTAGAGGTGCCTGGAGATTTCCCAGGTCACGCCAGCCGTCGTCCACACGGGGTCGAGCGCCTTGACCGAGGCCGCGAGCGCGAAGACGAGCGTGCCGCCCTCCTTAGCACCTGCCTCCTGCGGAATAGCGCGCTGCGTAGTGCCGGGGGCCGCGGGCGCCTCGGGCTGCGTGCGCACCATAGTCTCGGGTGCGGTCTGAGCAGCGGCGGCGGGGGCCGGCATCGCAGGAGCGGCCGGAGCGGCCGGGGCCTGTTGCTGCGCCTGAGCCGCCGGAGCGGCGGGGGCCGGCGCCTGTGGCTGCTGGCGCTCTTCCGGCTCTGCGGCCGAACACGCCAGCGCCAGCGCCGCGAACAGCGCAAGCACCGCGATGAATGGTATCAGTCTAAAGACCTTCACTGATCTCCTCCTTTTGGTTGTCCTCACATGGCGAACCAGTGGACGGCTCTTGGCCTCCATTTAGTTCGGCGTAGTTATACTTCAAAGCCAAGCTGCCTGTCAAGTGTATGGCGGTGCTGAGCCTGTATCAATAACGATCTTCAGACGCGAAACGATCGAGGACGTTTTTCGTGATACGGGACACGTTGTTGTCGTAATCGTTGTGGGAGAGACTTCCGCACCAGGCTATGGAACCAACAGAGAATACGCCGCCGCCGGCCGGGCCTTCGAAGTATACGAGGTCCGACCTGACGAGGGGGTTCTGGCTTCCGCCGCGACGCCTGCCTCGCGAGTAGTCGCCGACCGACTCGGCCTCGATGATGAGCTGGTAGTGGTCGGAAAACCCGGAGGCGGCGGCCAAGACCAACGCGTGGGGAGGAGTGCCCAGGCTGTAGTCCGCGCGGTCTATCTCGACGCCGCCAGCGCCGCCCTGCTTCAGTCCAAAGTTTCCGATGACCTCGTCTCTGCCGATGCCTTCGAAGATGAAGGCGGCCCTGGGGTCGTAGCTATCCTCCAGCCGGTGGTAGGGCATGCTGTAGTCGAAGCCGGTGCCGGTAGACGAGCCTACGCCCAGGATTCGACCCGACGGCCTGCCCCTGGCGTTCCAGTTCATTCCCGGCTCGCCGGTGAAGCTGTGGTGGGACTGTCCCGCCTCGTCGTGGGGCCGCGCCGCCGTGCGGCGCATCTCGATGCAGTGGGTGCTGTCCGGCGGAAAGGATACTACCGAGAAGAAGCCGTTGCCGCCCAGATACATGAGCCTGCCGCCAGCGGCCAGGTAGGCATCCACCGCGTCGAGTCCCCGGCTCGTCCAGTACTCGGGGTGGCTTCCGGTTACCACGACGTTGTAGGGACTCAGGAGGTCCATGCCCTCGATCTGCAGGTCTTCGTCGGTAGCGACGTCGTAGACGTATCCCTGCTCGTCCAGCCAGTCCACAAGATGCAGGTCGCCATTGAACTGCCAGGGGCCGCCTCTTCCCAGTCGCAGGTACCAGAAGTTGTACTTCGGGCGCATTGTGAGATTTGGCCGACGGCAGGACGAGTAGAAGACCGGGGAGCCGTCGGTGTGGACGTCGTAGGTGCTGTTCAGGTGGTTTTCGGCGATGTACAGGTCCTGCGGTGTGGAAGGCTCCCACGCGACCCTTCCCGCGTACTCAGTGCGGGCGTAGGAGTGGTTGTTGGCGTAGGTGAGATAGCTGTTGGTGGGAATGAGCAACAGGATTTTCGATTGGGCGGCGCCTTCCGCCGGGCGGACGAAGAAGGGCACGTAGTCTTCGGAGTCGCCCTCCGTAAGGCGCGCGGCGTACACGCCGCTGCCGAGGTCGGGCGGGACCTCGACCTCGAAGCTCACGTCCCATCGGGCATCGTCCAGGTCGTCGTCGTGAAAGTGTATTGCCCCGTACTCCTGGGGAGCACGGTTGAAGTCGATGTAGTTCGCGGTCCAGTTATGGCCCTTCATGGCGCGGGTGGGCCTGTTTACCGTGTTGCCGTGCAGGTCGTTGCCAGAGACGTCGGTGATCCGGTCGGTGGCGAAGTCTCTGCCGAAATCCCATTCTCCGATGAGATCGTCCCCGACCTGTGAGGGAGAAGCGCCGTCCCTGAGCGAATCGAGCTCCGGAAGGCTCAGGGCGCGCCCGAACAGGGCCGGACTGTCGATCTTGCCGTTGAAGTGGCCGGACACCCTGGGTCCCGGGCCCTGGGAGGCTTCCCCTTCGCAGTAGCCCGCCATGACGAGCGGTACGCTGTTCTCTGCGACTTCGAGCCGACCGATCTCACGCTCGACTACGGCGGCTGTCTCATCCATGGGCCAGATGGTGCGAGGCTGCTGGTAGAGCAAGACAGTTCCGGCGGACGAGTCGTAGGACGCGGCGACGAAGTACCACGCGGGCGAGTGCAGGGCCGGCGCGCGCACGGGCACCCCGGTGGAGATTCGCTCTACGTGTCCGTCGGCGCTGCCGATGCACAAGGTAAGGCCGTGTTCGCCGTCAAGCATGATGCCATAACCGGCGCCGCCGGAGTCCGACCACTTGGTGAGGATGCCCTGGGAGGACCTGGACGGAGTCGTAGAAGAGATCCAGGCGGTGAGGGTAAAGCTCCCCTTGATCCGGAGCGGCGGGCTGTCGGGGACGGTGACGTAGGAACCTGTCACCAGTTCCTGGAACCGGCCCTCGAACGTGCCGACGTTCTGGATGAACTTTTCCTTGAAGCCGGGGCCCTCGGGGTTGACGTCGCCATGAATCAGCCGCACAACGTCGGCCTGGTAACTGGGAAGCTTGCAACTCACCATAAACCGGACGGTCTCACCGGCCCGGACGCTGTAGCGGTCGGCGTATCCAACTATGTCCATCGTACCCTCTCCACTGTCGAATGGCCCTATGCCGCGAATGCTAGCACCTGCCCGGTGCACGGACAAGCGGAAGGGGCTTTGGGCGCGGCTCTCCGAAAAATCTGCTCAATTCTGCTACATACTGCCCAATCCGTAGCTGGGCGGCCCGATGTTTCTGTCACTTTCTGTGAGCCAAGTTGTTAAGGTTCGTCACGCGCATTGCGCCGAATGTGGCAAAACGCGACAGAGGCCCAGGGCCGGGGGCGGGCAGGTTTCAAACCCGCCGCTACTCCACAACCGGCGGATACAGCGCCTATTCAGGTAGAAAATAGCACGTGCGTGCTATAGAATCAAGAGGGTGGTCAGGGACGAGCCTGTGTCAGATTACTAGGTAGGGGTATTGGGCTAGGCGTTTGAGGGAGGTTGCCCATGGTCTTGCCGAGTGCGGGCCGACCAGTGCGGGCATGGATGCTTCGGGCAGGTCACCGGTTCCCGGCTTGGTCGCGGTCTTGGGGCGTGGGCGGAGGCGAGCCGGCGATCTATCGGGTCGAGTTACGCTTGTGGTGTGGCAGTGTCTGGACAGTTCCTGGTTGCGGCACAGCTGAATCGTCTTGGCCATGTGGTTGGCTCCGCGTATCGTCCAACTCATGCCTCGTTTCTTCATCCGGTTCGCTGTGAGCTTGTCTCCATTGGACTCCATCGTTCCCAGACTCCGAGCATCTATGGGGACATCCAAGACGCGGTTGCGCCAGTCCACCCCGGCCGCTACGTTGCACTCTACATACCGTCTGTCTTTGGCGGAGGTCCTGGTCCTGGCAGGGGCGGCTCGTTCCATCCGCGACAGAGCCTGCCGGCTATCCCCTGAGCGTATCGCCTCGTAGATGGCGCGTCCCAGCTTCTTGCCGTACCCTCGACCGCACGCACGCGCCAGATGGAAACCGTCCAGTTGGAACTCTGAGTTGGGCAGTTCATATGCCCCCTGGCGTATCCAGTTGGCGCCGTCTCCACCCACTACGAACCGCTTGACCGCATCGAGCGCGTACTGCTTGCCCCACTCAAGACTCGCCCCCTCCCAGAACGGGATCGACTCTTGTGCGTGTGCGTACACCCTCTTACCCACCAGTTCGTAGCGGCCTTCGGCCACCTCACGCCACCCACGATAGGCTATGCCACACTTGAGCTCGTAGTGCTTTCGGTCTTCTCGCTGCAAGTGTATCCACACCCCGTCCGCCTCGGTGTAGAGAAGCTCCTGTCTCTGAAGACCAGCGCTCATGTCCTCCCCACGCTCGAACTGCCTCTCCCAACGCTCTCGCTCCTCACACAGCGCGTCTTCTCCCACTCTCTGCAGCAGCCGATGCACCGTGTTGGGTGACAACACTCCCGCTGTCAACGCGCTCACCGTCTCAGACACCTTCCTAAAGGGCATGTCAGTCGCCATCTCCACCACTCGCTCGGCTATCGACGGACTTGCCAGTTGCTGGGGCTTCCATCCCATGCGCTCGTCCAGGGCGAACACAGTCTCGCCTTCTGAGTCCCGGTACAGCCTGCGCCTTACGGTAACGTCTCCGAAGCGCATCACCATCGTCCTGTCGTACATACCCACCACGCTCCAGCCCCTGGGCTTGCGACTCAGCAACTCGTCGTCGATCGCCTTCAACTCGGCAACCATCACATTGCGCGAATGCTCGCAACCAGCCCTGTAGCTCCTCTCCTCCAAGCCCACATACTCCCGACCCTGTTCCGCTCCAATCCATTCGTGTACGCTAAGTGTGGCCATCAGCTTTGCACCCATCTTTGTTTTGGTTAAGACAAGTGTAAACTGATGGCCGCCTAGTAACCTGACACAGGCTCGTCAGGGACAATTAGGTGAGTCCGCCGATTTTGTTGGCGCGAGGCGGGGCTACTTGACATAACATTGCGGGAGTGGGGCTGAGAGTGGGAATTTTAGTGACGCGGCTGGGAAGGGATTGCGCACTGATGAGAATGGGTGTGGCGTTTGGGTTACGCGGTTGGGAAGGTTTGAGACACGATTTTTGGGGTGGTTCCGGCCCTGCCGCACGGGGGAGGCAGAACGCACCGGCGTGGGCCTAGTTCGTGTGCTTGTGGGTGTAACATAAGGGCCGGACCGACACGCGAGGGATTTTTTGAGAGTGGACTCTACACCGTCCGCAGAAGCGGCGCGGGCGTCCGGGCAGCGCAGCAAGTGGCTGGTGCTGCTGGCGGCGTGCCTTGGCAACCTGGTGCTTACGCTGGACAGCGGCGTGATGGGCGTCTCGTATCCGGCGCTGGCGGAGGCGTTCGACACGGACACGTCGACCGTGCTGTGGGTATCGGTGGCCTTCTGGGTGACCGGTGTGGGCATGGTGATGACGGTAGGGTGGCTGGGGGACGTGGGCGGGCGCCGTTTCTCGTACACGCTGGGCTTCGTGCTCTTCTCCGCGGCGCTGGGTCTTTGCGCGATTTCGGTGGATCTCTGGCAGCTCATCGCCTCCCGCATATTCATGGGTGTGGGGTCGTCGATGGTGCTGGCGGGCGTGAACGCGATCATACTCGACAGGTTCGAGCCGGAGAACCGAGCCAAGGCCATCGGCATCGCCGGGGCCGTCGTGGGTCTGGGGCTGACCACCGGGCCGCTGGCCGGAGGGTGGCTGCTGGACGTGCTCGGATGGCAGGCGCTGTTTTACATGAGGATACCCCTGTCGCTGTTCGCGGCGGGGCTGTCGTGGTGGGTGCTGGATAGAGGAATGAACAGCGGGCGAAAGGAGTTTGGCATCGACTGGGTGGGCGCCGTGGCGCTGTTCTCGGTGCTGGCGTCGTTCCTGGTGGTGGTGAACCGGAGCGCGGAGGACGGCCCGTTGTCGCCGCTGGTGCTGGCGTCGGCGGCGTTGCTGGCGGTATCGATTCCGGTGCTGGTCGTTTCGCAGCGGAGGTCGGCCAGGCCGATCCTGGACTTCGGCCTGTTTCGGCGCGCAGGATACGGCCTCGGGCTGGGCGTGCTGGTCTTTCACTATACGTCGCTGGGGGCGATCCTGCTTCTGGCGCCGTTCTTCTTCATCGACGCGCTGGGCTTTTCGGCGACGAAGATGGGCTTGTTCATCATGCTGCACACGTTGATGAGGGTGTTCCTGGCGCCGGTGAGCGGGGCGCTGACGCACCGCGTGGGGGCCTGGACGCTGTCGGGGCTGGGGCTGGCGGCCATGGTGTGTTCGCTGGCGTGGCTGAGCGCGCTGGCGGCGTCCGGTTCCTCCGAACTGGCGATACTGGGGGCGCTGCTGCTGGCGGGAGTGGGGTCGGCGCTGTACGAGCCGCCGAACACTACGACGATTATGGGGTCGGTGCCAGCGGACCGGTACGGGACAGCTTCGGCGTCCATCGCTTCGGGGCGGCAGCTCTCGTTTTCGGTAGGCGTTGCGGCGGCCGGAGCCATATTCGCGGTGCGGGAGCGGGCGTACCTGGGCGCGCTGGAGACCGCCGAGAGAGCGGTGGCTCTGGGTTTTTCGGACGCGCTGCTGGCCGGCGCCGGTCTGGCCGGGCTGGGGGTGCTGGCGAGCATCGCGGCGATCGCGGTGACGCGGCGGCGCGGGACGCGGGGGTAGGGACTTGCCTGTTCGTCACCCCCATCCTAACCTTCCCCCATCAAGGGGGAAGGGACTCATCGGATAGGCTATTGGCCGTCCGCTATTCGATTCTCAGCCTCGACAGGAGATGTATATGTTCCACGAGATCGGAAAAGACTCTGCCGGGCACTACAGCGCGCTGAACGCCATAGTGGTGCCGAGGCCAATCGGCTGGATATCCACTCTAAGCGAGGGGGGCGTGCCGAACCTGGCGCCATACTCATTCTTCAACGCGGTCGCATACAACCCTCCACAGGTGATGTTCGCCGCGACGAGCAGCCACAGCTCCGGCGGACTGAAGGACGCGGTGCTCGACGCGCAGACGACGGGAGAGTTCGTGGTGAACCTCGCCACGTGGGACCTGAGGGAGCGGATGAACGCCTCCTCCGTGCCCGCGCCTCGAGAGGTCGACGAGTTCGAGTACGCCGGGCTGACCAAGGCCGACAGCAGGCTGGTGCGATGCCCGCGCGTGGCGGAGAGCCCGGTGCACCTGGAGTGCAGATACACCCGGTCGGTGGAGATGCTGGCGAACGACCCGGACGTCCCGAACACAGTCGTGTTCGGTGAGGTGATCGGAGTCCACGTCGACGAGCGTGTCCTGACGGACGGCCGAATAGACCCGCTGAAGCTGAGGCCCGTGGGCAGGCTGGGCTACCTCGATTTCGTCGAGGTCGACAGCACCTTCTCGATGCCGCGTCCCACCTGGGAGTGAGGGGGCGTGAAGGTAGAAAGGCTATGCGGCGAGACCGCTACATGCGCATAGGCCGGTAGGCGCGTGCTCCGGCTTGGGGCGGAAGAATGACGAGGTCGAGGTCGTAGGCGTCACCGGCGATAGTACGGGCCGGGAGGGACTCGCGGCGAGACTCGAAGAGGGTGTCGGCGTGCAGCAGCAGTATCTCGTGTCGAGGGTCCGCCTCCGCGATGGCGGCGAGGTTGACGGGCTCGTTGTCCACCATCGCGATGACGCGGTATCCCTGGTCCTGGAACCACCGCACGGCCTCCACCTTGGCGCGTGGGATGTGGGAGCCCCAGCCGTAGGGGTTCATGCGGAGCAGGTGGTCGTCGAACTTGACGTGGTGTTCCCTGCCGAAGGCGCGCAGGCAGTCCAGCGTATCCTGCCTGATGCGTTCGGTTCTGCCGGTGTTGAGTCCGACGAAGGTGTTGGGCTGTGACTGGAACCAGCGTATAACCTCCATGACGCCGGGGAAGGGCCGATGGGCATGTGGAAGGGCGTAGGAGGACGTGAACACGCTGTCGTACCAGGCGGCGACGCGCTCGCGCTCTTCAGGGGGTAGCCCCAGAAGAAGCAGAAGGTCGCGGACTTTGCTTTCGTAGGTGACGACGTCTTCCGCACGGAGGGACTTGAAGTGGTCTGTGCCGTGCGCGCCGTCGTAGGACCTGAGGATGTTCAGGACGAGGTAGCGGTTGTCCAGAACGGTGCCGTCGATGTCGAACAGGATGATGAGCCTGTCGTGGGGACGGCAGGCGCGCATCCGGCGATGGTGTTCAGCGAGTTTCCCCATCCATCTGGTCCGGTTCGCCATAGGGGTTACCACCTCCTACGGCCATTAGACCAGATGAAGTTTAAGCGGACGTTTACGGAGTGTTAGGGATCAACTTCAAACGCATCGCCGTCCGCGCCCAGCCCAGACCGCGCCACACAGGGCATCGCTACCGCCGGGGCGTGAGCGTGACCCGTAGCGCGGCCCGAGCCTGGGCAGGCCCCTCAATGTGAATCCACTAGGGGATCCAGGGTCTCCAGACCGCCTCGTTGGCGTCTACCCACTCCTGGGCGGCCTGGCGGACGGTAAGGTCGTTCTCGGTGAGATTGAGGACGATCTCGTTCTGCTGCGCGTTGGTCATCTGGAACCTGGAGAGGAATTCGTAGGCCTCGGGGAACTCGTCCTTCAGGCCAGGCCAGGCGAGCTTGGCCACGGCGTCTGTGGGGAAGCCGCAGTTGTAGTTGGTGCCGTCGGGATAGCAGTCCGAAGTCCACTCGGGCATCTCTATCTGCACCAGGTCGTACTTGGCGTGTGCCCAGTGGGGCTCCCAGAGGTACGTGAGGATGGGCTCACCTCTCTGGAACACAGCGTCGATTTCGGCAAGGGCCGCGCCCTCGGAGCCGGCGAACACCACCTGGAAGTCGGCGCCGAAGGCTTCCAGACGGTCCTCGGGCTTGGTGTCCCAAGCGGCGGTGAACTCCAGGAGTCTGCCCTTGTTGCCGGTGTCGCTGGTGGCGAAGACGGACGCGTACTGGTTCAGGTCTCCGACGGTGCGCAGGTTGGGAGCGACGGCGTCGATGCCGCGTTCGGCGTCACCCTCGATGACGTAGGAGGGAACGTACCAGCCGGTCTCGCCCACGATGCCCACCGTTCCCACGCGCTCCACCTTGGCGCCGTCTTCGGCGTCGACGTACTCCTTGAGGAGGGAGGCGCTGTAGGAGGGCCAGTTGCAGCAGACGAAGTGGAAGTCGCCCGTTTCGAGGCCGATGAACAGCGGCGCGGAGTCGGCCGGCGCGAACTTGGTCGCGACTGTGTGGTCCATCTCTTGCTCCAGGAGGATCTGGATCACTGCCGTGGTGACGAGCTGGCCGTTCCAGTCCTGGTCGACGAGGTACAGGGTGCCCCTGGCCTCGGGCTCGGCGACGACCGCGTCGTCCTCGGCGGCGGCCGCGTCGTCTTCGGCGTCCTGGGTACAGGCCAGGGCTACCGCCAAGACGATGGCGAACGCCGCGACTATCGATAGTCCAATCCATTTGATCTTCAATTTTTTCATTTGTTTCCTCCTTTTAGTTTCTTTGGCTTTACCTCACCGCCGCGAGGGGTAAGGCGGCGGCCTGTTTGCCCTGGGTCATGCGGTCGAGCACCATCGCCATGAATACGATGGTCATACCGGCGACGAGGCCGTGGCCCATCCTGAGCCAGATCGAGTTTATGAAGACTTCCTGCCCCAGTCCTCCGCCGCCTACTAGTCCCGCGATGATCACCATGGCCAACACCATTATGATCGTCTGGTTCACGCCCATCATAATGGTGGGGAACGCGAGCGGTATCTTGACCTGGAGCATGGTCTGAAAGCCGGTCGATCCGTGGCACTCGGCCGTTTCGATCACCTGGGCCGGCACTTCCTTGATGCCGAGGCTGGTCATGCGGATCACCGGAGGCAGCGCGTACACCGCGGTGGCTATTATACCGACAAGCGGGCCGATTCCCCAGAGCATTATCACCGGGATGAGGTAAACGAATATCGGCATGGTCTGCATCGTGTCCAGCACGGGCCTCAGAACCGCCTCGAACGCCCTGCTCTGGGAGGAGAGTACACCGAGGGCGACCCCGACCACTACCGTGAACACCGCGGCGGTGAGCACCTGGCTCAGGGTGTCCATAGTGACGTCCCAGACCCCGCCTGCCCCGGCGAAGGCCAGCCCCGCCAGGGCGAGAAGCGCCACGCGCCAACCGGCGGTGACGTAGGCCAGCCCGGCGGCGACAATCATCAGCGCGGGCCAGGGCAGCCAGAGGAGCAGCGTTCGAATAGGGGAGTAGCCAAGCTCACGGAACAGGGAGTCCCGGACCCAACTGGTGATGAAGTGGAGGTTGACGGCCATCCAGTCGAAAATGCGGTTGACCGGCTCCGCCATCGAGAAGGTGAGCTCGTCCGGGAAATCGCGGAGGGACGCGAACAGGGCGCCTAGGACCATCAGCACGGCTATCAGCCCTACGCCCGCGATGGGAGCCGCGTAACGCGCAGCCAGGCTTTGGGGGCTTCGGCCGACGGAGGCCATGGCCGTCGAGGAGCCGGGGCCGGACCGCGCGAGAGCGTAGCTGAATCTGTCGAGGACTATCGCCAGAAGCACGATGGCGATGCCGCTCTCGAGGCCTTCTCCCGCGTTGACCTCTCTCAGGGAGAGCCACACGTCCCTGCCGAGACCCTGCACGCCCACGAGAGCGGTGATGATCACTATGGAGACGGCCATCATTATGGTCTGGTTGACGCCCATCATTATCGGGTTCTTGGCCAGCGGCAGTTGCACCTGGAACAGCGTCTGGAAGGTCGTCGAGCCGTGCGAGATGGCCGTCTCGATGGCGGCACGGGGAACCTGCCGGATGCCCAGGTTGGTGAGCCTGATGACGGGCGGGATGGAGTAGACGACTGTGAGGAAGATGCCCTGTGTGCCGCTGACTCCGAACAGCACCAGGGCGGGAATGAGGTACACGAACGCGGGCAGCACCTGCATGGTGTCGAGGACCGGGCGGACGACCGACTCGAATCTGTCGCTGAAGGCGGCGAGTATGCCGATCGGCACGCCGACGGCAACCGCGAATATCACCGATACCACCAGGAGGCTCATCGTGACCATCGCGGAGTCCCAGAACCCTATCAGGCCTATGAACAGGGTTCCCGCGCCGGAGAACAGCCCCAGCCGCCAGCCGCCGAGCCTTAGCCCCAGAATCGTTCCTGCCGCCACCACGACCGGCCACGGGAGCCAGAGCAGAAACGCGTCGATTCCGGCGAGTCCCGCGTCGATGACGTCGGAGATCGGATCGAAGAACCAGGCGAAGGTGTCCTGGACCCACTCGAACAGGTCGTCGATCGGCTGCTGGATGGGAAGCTCCCAGTTTCGCGGCCAGTTCCCGAAGTCTGTGCCCGCGTTGGAGGTCGCCAGGGAGTAGGCCAGCACGTAGGCGGCGAGGGCGATCGCGGCCCACAGAACGCCCCGGTACCGGGGCTCCTTCAGAAATCGGCCCTGGAGGGCCTCCGCGCGGATCACGAGGCCGCGCCCTCGTCGCCAACGAGCGCGGCGACGGCCGCCTCGCGGCTGATGGTGCCGATGCACAGGTCGCCGTCCAGAACGGCGATGGGGGCGTCGCCGGCGATCGCGAGGGGGATGAGCCGCTCGAGGCGGGTGTAAGGTTCCACCACGGGACAGGAGTCGCGCATGGCGGAGGCGACACTGGAGTCCGCCGCGCCGCTGTCGGGCGCGTCCTCCGGATGCACCGTACCGATGAAGCGGTCCTCGCGGTCGACCACCACCGCGACCTCGCACTCGCTGTCGGCAAGCACGTCCAACACGTCGGCCAGTCCCTCATCGGCGGTGGTGTAGACCTGGGACGGGGTCATGACGGAACGCGCGGTGAGCACCTTGGACCGCGGCACGTCGCGCGTGAAGTCGCGAACGTAGTCGTCGATGGGGTTGGAGACGAGCTCCTCGGGTGTGCCAGTCTGAACGAACTCGCCGTCTTTCATAATCGCCACGCGGTCCCCGACCTTCAGGGCTTCGAGGAAGTCGTGGGTTATGAAGACCATGGTCTTCTGGACCAGGCGCTGCAGCCCGATGAGCTGGTCCTGCATCTCTCGCCTGATGAGGGGGTCGAGGGCGCTGAATGGCTCGTCGAAGAGGAGGATCTGCGGGTCGACGGCGAGAGCGCGGGCCAGCCCGACACGCTGCTGCATTCCACCGCTCAGCTCGTGCGGGTACCGTTCCTCCCACCCGGAAAGCCCCACCAACTCGATGACCTCGGCCGCACGCCTGCGCTGGGTGGCCTTGTCGATTCCCTGGACCTGCAGACCATATACCACGTTTTCGAACACGCGCTTGTGGGGGAAGTTGCCGAAGTGCTGGAAGACCATGCCCAGCTTGTGGCGGCGGATGTCCCGCAGCTGCCGCTTGTTCATGGCGAGCAGGTCCTCGCCATCTATGCGGACTTCTCCGCGCGTGGGTTCGATCAGGCGGCTGAGACAGCGGACGAGCGTGGACTTGCCGCTGCCGGAGAGACCCATGATGACGAAGGTCTCTCCTTCGCCGACGTGGAAGGAGACGTCCCTGACGGCGAGCACACGGCCGGTCCGGGCCAGTACCTCTTCCTTGGACAGGGCAGTGTCCAGGGAGTCGATGAGGTCCCGCGGCCCGTTCCCGAACACCTTCCACAGGTTTCGGCACTCGAGTCTCATGCCGGCGTCCGCCTGGGATCGACCGACCGGTCCGGGATGGGCGGCAGAGCCGTCTGACTTGGAGCTACTGCTGTTGTCCGCATTCTTGGCCATTACATGCCGATGATAGCGACATCGGTGGCCTCGTGTCTAACCGGGCACCCGTAACTACGGCAGGGGATTGCTGTCGTTCCGCATGAGTACGGGACAGGTCTTAGTGCGAACGGGCTGCCCGGCGAGGATTCGAACCTCGGTCAATGGAGCCAAAGTCCATTGTGCTGCCACTACACCACCGGGCAACTTTTCCCCGGCGGCACGGTGAGACGTCTCGCTAGAGGATTGGCCGGGTGTACATTATACTCTATGCCACTCGCGCGGGCACGTTCGGCGCCCGCCAGACATTCGCCGGGGCAAGGGGAAGGCCATGGACGGGGACGACGCATTTTTCGACGTGATTGTGGTGGGGGCGGGCAATGCCGCGCTGTGCGCCGCGCTTTCGGCGCGGGAGCAGGGCGCGAGCGTGGTGGTGCTGGAGAAGGCGCCGCCTTCGGCCCAGGGGGGCAACTGCCCCTTTACAGGCGGCGGCTTCAGATTCGTGCACGAGGGGATAGAGGACCTGCGCGGACTGCTGCCGGACCTTACGGACGCGGAGGCGGAGCGGCTGAGCATGGCGCCGTATACCGCCGAGGACTTTCGGGGCCATCTGACGGAGGTGACCCATGGCGAGGTAGACCCGCGCCTGATGGAGACGCTGATTGCGAACTCGCGGCCCACGGTGGACTGGATGCACTCGCAGGGCGTGAGGTGGGAGCTGTCCGGCGGTCGCGTTTCGGCGGGGGCGCCCTCGGTCATCCCGAACAGCGTGGGGCTGTCGGCGTGGCGCTCGGGTCCCGGCCTGGTACAGATGCTGACCACCGCCGCGAGGCGCGCGGGCATCACGATTCTGTACGAGACGAAGATGCTGCGGCTGCTGCTCGACGACGCCGGCGCGGTGACCGGGGTGGAGGCTCAGGACGCGGACGGCGTGCACAACATCGGCGGCGGCGGCGTGGTGCTGGCGTGCGGGGGGTTCGAGGCGAACGCCCAGATGCGCGCCGAGTTCCTGGGCAGCGGCTGGGAGAGGGCGAAGGTGCGAGGCTCGGCCTACAACACCGGCGACGGCCACCGCGCGGCGCTGGAGGCTGGCGCACAGGCATACGGCCAGTGGACGGGCTGCCACGCCACGCCCATCGACGTGGACGCGCCGCTTACGGGCAGCGTGGAGATTACGGAGCGAATGCCGCGGCGGTCTTATCCCCTGGGTATTACGGTGAATAGGCAGGGGCGACGCTTTTTCGACGAGGGCGCCGGTTTCGCAGAGCAGACCTTCGTGGCGGCGGGCAGCGCGATACTGAGCCAGGACGGCGGTGTGGCGTTCCAGCTTTTCGACAGCAGGGCCGCACCGCACCTGGAGCCGCGGTACGCGCTCGCCAGGGCGGCGACGGGGTTCACGCTGCGAGAACTGGCGGGCGAGCTGCGGGTGGACGCCGACGCGCTGGAAGCGACAGTCGCCGAGTACAACGCCGCAGCGAACGACGGCGAGTACAGCCCACGGACTCTCGACGGGCTTTCTACCCGCGGGCTCGACCCGCCCAAGAGCAACTGGGCGATTCGGCTGGACGCCCCGCCATTCTCCGCGTTTACGGTTACCGGGGGAATAACCTATACTTATGGTGGCCTGAAGGTGGACGAGAATGGCCGCGTTCTCGGCGCGGAGGACGCGCCTGTTCTCGGGCTGTTCGCGGCCGGCGAGATTGTCGGAGGCATCTTCTACCACAATAGCCTGAGAGCCGCCGGACTGATGCATGGCGCCGTGTTCGGCCGTCTCGCCGGGCAGTCTGCCGCTCGCGGCAGCGGCGCGTAGCGCTGACTCCTACCCCCAGGTGAGTTCTTTGACCGACATGCCAACCCGTTCGACAGGCTCAGGGCAGGACGTGGAGCGTATCAGCGAGATCGCGTCCAGGCTGCGAGAGAACATGCAACGCGTCATCGTCGGCGCGACGGGGGCCATCGATCTGGCGATCGTGGCGTTGCTGTGCCGCGGCCACGTGCTCGTCGAGGACGTCCCCGGAATCGGCAAGACCACGCTGTCGAAGGTGCTCGCCCAGTCGATGGGCTGCACGTTCAGGCGAATCCAGTTCACGCCGGACCTGATGCCCTCGGACGTGCTGGGCGTCAATTTCTTCAACCAGAAGTCGGCAGAGTTCGAGTTTCGCCCCGGACCGGTGTTCAGCCAGGTGCTGCTGGCCGACGAGATCAACCGCGCCACGCCCAGGACCCAGTCGGCGCTGCTCGAGGCGATGCAGGAGCGCCAGTCTACCATCGACGGCGAGACGTACCCACTGCCCGAGCCGTTCCTGGTGATAGCGACGCAGAACCCGCTGGAGATGGAGGGCACCTTTCCTCTGCCGGAGGCGCAGCTCGACCGATTCATGGTGCGCATACGCCTGGGCTATCCCACGCCCGACGAGGAGGCCGCTATTTTGCAGCGCTTCGAGCGCTCGATCACGGATCCCAGCGTGGAGGCCGTGACAGAGGCGGACGAGCTGCGGCAGATGCAGGAGCTGGTGACGGAGGTCCGCGTGGACCCGAGCGTGCGCTCCTACATCGTGGCGGTGGTGCAGGCCACGCGGGAACACAGCGGACTGTCGCTTGGGGCCAGCCCGCGCGCGGCGCTCGCGCTGTACAGGTGCTGCCAGGCCAACGCCGCCCTAGCGGGCCGCGACTTCGTTTCGCCGGACGACGTGAAGGCGCTGGCGTCGCCGGTGCTCGCGCACCGCATGCTCATCACATCCAACTCTCGACTGCGAGGGCGCACCGCGGACAACGTCGTGCAGGAGATCCTGGGCACGGCGGCCGTTCCTATCGAAAGGTAAGGCCGTTGCTGGTACGACTGTGGCACGACCTGTGGATAGGGTTGTTCCTGATCCTCATCGTGGTGGGCGTGTTCACGGGCCACGGCATGCTAATAGGGTTTTCCGCGATGGGCCTGCTGGTGGCCGGCGTGTCGTGGCTGTGGGACCGTATGGCCCTGGAGGACGTGGTGTACGAGAGGTCGCTGTCCCAAAACCGGGTGTTCATGGGCGAAGAGGTGACACTGACCGTCGCCGTGACGAACGGGAAACCGGTGCCGCTGGCCAGGCTGTCGGTGCAGGACACGATTCCACTGGAGGTGGAAGTGCTGGACGCCGAAACGAGCGGCAGCTCCAGCCCGAACGCCCAGACGCTGCGCCACCTGACGTCCATGGCGTGGTATGAGCGCATACGGTGGGAGTACAAGGTCAAGAGTGCACACCGCGGCCTGCACATGCTTGGGCCGGCCCAGGTTGAGAGCGGCGATCTGTTCGGATTCTTCAGCTCGGAGAAGTCCTTCCCCGAAAGGGACTACCTGCTGGTGTATCCCACCGTGGTGCCCCTGACCACACTGGGGTTTCCGGCGTCGCGGCCGCTGGGTGACGTGGGCGGCGGCAACAGGATGTTCGAGGACGCCTCGCGCCCGTTCGGGCTGCGGGAGTACCGGCTGGGCGACCCTATGAAGACTGTGGACTGGAAGGCGACGGCGCGTATGCAGCAGCTGCAGGTGCGCACGTTCGAGCCGAGCACGTCGTTCACGGTGGTGCTGGTGGTGGACGTGGACACGACGGCCCACTACTGGGAGGGCTACTCGGCGGCCAACCTGGAGCGCATAACGGTCGCGGGGGCTTCGGTGGCGAGCTACGCCGCGGAACAGGGATACAATCTGGGCCTGTTTTCCAACGGCACGCCGATGCTGGCCGACCGTCCGATGAAGATCGCTCCCAGCCAGTCGCCGGACCAGTTGACGATCATACTGGAGGCGTTGGCGACCATCCGCCCAATGGCCATGGGCCAGATGTGGACGCAGCTCGCGCAGAACTCCCGCCAGTTTCCGCTCGGCGCCACACTGGTCCTCGTAACGGCCTTCTTCCAGCCGGAGATAGCGGAGGTGGTGCGAACGCTGAAGTCGCGGGGCTACAGGCTTGTGGTGGTGCACGTGGGCGACGGCGAGTGGCCGGAGATGCCGGAGGGCGTAATCGTCCACGAGCTGCGCACTTATTTCGAGGGCATAGAGTATGCCGGCCCATTCACTCCAAGATAGGCTGGTAACCGCGGCCACCGTTCTGGCCGAGAGCGCGTGGCTGTACCTGCTGCTGGGACTACTTGGGATAACGCTGGCGCAGGACGGAAGCCCGCTGAGCCTGTCCGCGGTGCTCGCGCTGGTGGGCATATCGACACTGACCGCTCGGCTGCTGCAGATGGTGCTGATGCCCACCAGGATGGCTTACGGGATCCAACTGGCCATGGGCGTCGCCATGATCGTGGTGGCGGTGGGCTCGCAGGTCGACCCGAACTCGGGCCTGGAGTTGGGATGGATCGCGACAGTCGTCAGGGGCGCGGACGTCGAAGGCTACACGTTCCGGGCGTCGGTGGGCAGCATACTGGGGGCGGCGCTCTGGTGGCGCGGCGGGATGATAGCGGCGTCCGAGTTCCCCGTAGAAAGCCTGAGCACCAGCTTCCGGCTGGGAGTGCTGGTCGTGGCGGTCGCGGCGGTGGTGGACGTGGCGCACCCGGCCGACCTCCAGGTGTTCAGTTCCATGATCCTGTTCTTCGCGGCAGGCCTGGCCGGAATGGGCGCCGGACGGCTGCTTCCGGCGTCGCGGCAGGCCATCGAGGGGCGCGCCTGGCTGAAGGTGATCGGCGGCCTGGTGCTGGGGATCGTGATAGTGGGCCTGCTGGTCAGCATGTTGCAGCGCGACGTGCTGGAGTATATCTCGAGGCCAGCGCTGGTGGTGCTGAACCTGCTGGGCACCGTGGTCTTCTACGTCATCATCGTGCCCATCGCGTTCGTGGTCGGCGCTCTCACACAGGGGCTGCTCACGGTGTTGGGCTGGTTTGACAGCGACGTACCCTTCGAGGCGCCGGACATGGGCGGCACGCTGCTGGAGCTGCGGGAGCAGACGGGCGAGGTGAACGAGGTGGTCGCGGCGGTGGTGCAGGTGTCGCAGTGGGCGCTGGTGGCGCTGCTGGTGGCGGGGGCGCTGTTCGTGATAGCGGCGGCCTTCCGGCGCCGGCTGTCGTGGCGGCTGGTGCAGTCCGAGGGGACTCGCGAATCGGTGCGGGAGGGAGCGGACGCCGGAGACGACCTGAAGCGGCTGCTGCTCAACCTCCTGCCCAGGCACTTCCGGCGGACGCGAGAGGCCGCGGGGCTGCGGCTTCCGGACGACGAGGCGGAGATAGTGGACGTGTTCAGGGTGTACTTCGGCCTGCTGGAGCAGGCCCGCGAGCAGGGTTTCCCCCGGCCCGATCACGCGACGCCGCTGGAGTACCAGCATACGCTGGAGCAGGTGCTGCCCCGCAGACTGGCGCGGTCGGCCACGGCCGCGTTCACCAATGCCTGCTACGGCCACCACCCGCCGCCTAAGGCGGTGTTGGAAGAGTTGAAGGCGCAGATGGAAGAGCTGCCGGGGTAGTTGCTCAGCCGGGAAGCTGATGTAGGCGTCAGCCGCGTTGGACCGGCTGACGCTGCACTACCACGTAGTCCCGCTGGATCTCCCTGTGGAAACTCTCCGGCAACCTTGCCCAATCAAGCACCTCAACAAGAATCGGTATGCCTGAGTCATCGAGCGCATCTACCAGGTGCATAAACTCCGCGCCCAGCGGTTCCAGCATTGGGCCGCGAATCACGAGGTCCAGGTCACTAGCCTCGTGGCTCTCTCCGTTCACACGACTGCCGAAGGCCCACACTTCTGCGTCGGGGACGTGATCTCTCAGCAGTTCTTGAAGTTGCTCCCGGTAGCGGGGCGGCAGATCGAGACGATCAGTCATCCGTTTGCTCCCGTACCACTCTCGCCAATTCTCTGGCATCGATTATGAACTGTGGAAGCAATTTCAGAGTGATCTCCGCGAATCCTTCGGCGGTTTGGATGTCACTCAAGAATATGCCCCCGGATGCGTTCAGTCAACGCACGCGGTCACCTGGGGTTCAACCCCGCCGCATGAATGCGGCGGCAGCGCGGATAGGGTAGAATGCGCGCCATGGACCTGCCGCTTAACGAGTTCGGACTGCCCTCGGACATGCTGGTCTGGCAGGTGGCGCTGCTGACGGTGGTATCGTTCGGCGTGGGGCTGCTGGGCGGCTTCGTCGGCCTGGCGCTGGGGACGATGCGGCTTCCGGCTATGCTGCTTATCGGCATGGCGGCACCCATCGCGGGCGGCACCAACATTCTGGTGAGCAGCCTAGCGTCGCTGACCGGGGCGATCCGCCACTTCCGCGAGGGACGGGTGGACATGCGGGTGGTGCTGTTCATGGGCGTGCCCGCGTTCGTGGGCGCGTTCGCCGGCGGGTTCGCGAGCGACGTGGTGGACGAGCGGTTGTTGTTGTTCCTGGCGGGCCTGCTGGTGGGCTGGCAAGGCATAGAGTTCTTCATTTTGGTGCGAAACCGGCGCGACTCGGGTAGCCAGCACCTGTTCGGCGCGGACCTGGAGGGGTCGCCGGGGATCTTCAGCCGCAACCGGATCGCGGCGGAGGCGGGCATAGGCCTGGGCGTTGGGCTGCTAGGCGGCGCGGTGGGGCTGATCCTGGGCAGCATACGGTTGCCGGCGCTGATACGCATTCTGAAGATAGACCCGCGAATAGCGGCGGGCACCAACCTGTTCATCGGCTTCTTCCTGGGAGCGCTCGGCTTCATTGGGCACGCGGTGCAGGGCGAGGTGGACTATCCGCTGCTGGCGTGCATGGGCGCCGCCGCGATGGTGGGCAGCTACATTGGCGCGAAGTACACGGGCCGGGCCAGCCTGAACACGCTGATAGGCTCGATGGGCGCGGTGCTGGTGGTCGTCGGCGTGCTGCTGGTGTGGCGGGCGTTCGAGTAGGAACGCGGGGTCAGTAGGTCGAGACCCTGGCGTTCGCCTGCGTGAAGTCGCCGGTGACCATGTAGATCACCTGCTCGGCGATGTTGGTGGTGCGGTCCGCTATCCGTTCGAGGTCGTGTGCCACCCACAGCAGGAAGGTCGCGCGCTGGATGGCCGCGGGCGATGCCATCATGTAGGTGAGAAGCTCCCTGTACACCTGCTCGTAGAGCGCGTCTACCTCGTCATCATCCTCGCACACGGCCTTGGCCAGGTCCACGTCGCGGTTGACGAAGGAGTCGAGGCTGCGGCGGAGCATGTCGGTGGCCTTGTCGGCCATGCGGGGAATGTCTATGAGGGGCTTGAGCGGCGGCTCGTTGCCCATCATCAGGCTTATCTTGGCGATGCCCTCGGCATAGTCGCCGATTCGCTCCAGCTCCACGGACATGTGGAGCACGGTGATGATCACGCGGAGGTCGCCGGCGAGCGGCTGCTGTGTGGCGATGAGGTCGATGCAGCGCTCCTCCAGTTCCATGCGCTTGAGGTCGATGACGTCGTCGTCGCGGACGACCTCTTCCGAAAGCGCAAGGTCGCGGTTCTTGAGCGCGTCCAGCGAGCGTGCGATGGCCTTCTCGACCATGTTCGCCAGCACCAGCAGTTCGTCTTGCAGATCTCTGAGGTCATTACTGAATCCGACTCTCGCCATGGCGGTAACCTCTCTCTTCACCCTCTCCTCAATCCTCTCCCATCAAGGGAGAGGAGGTACATTCTGTATTCACCTCAACCCTCTCCCATCAAAGGAGAGGGGACTCCAGGCGCTCTCCCATCACAAGGGAGAGGAGGCATGTTGTGTTAGTTAGCTGAAGCGGCCGGTTATGTAGGCTTCGGTTTGCTGGTGGCTGGGGTTGGTGAAGATGCGTTCGGTGGTATCGAACTCCACCAGGAAGCCGGCGCGGTCCTCATCGACCATCAGGAAGGCCGTTTCGTCGGATACCCTGGCGGCCTGCTGCATGTTGTGGGTGACGATGGCGATTGTGTAGCTCTCGCGCAGCTCGCGGATGAGGTCCTCGATGGCGAGGGTGGCGATGGGGTCGAGCGCGGAGCAGGGCTCGTCCATCAGGATCACCTCGGGCTCGACGGCGATGGCGCGAGCGATGCACAGACGCTGCTGCTGGCCGCCGGACAGCGCGAGGGCGCTGCGCTTGAGGCGATCCTTGACCTCGTCCCAGAGGGCGGCCTGGCGCAGGGAGCGCTCCACGGCCTCGGCAATGTCGCCCCTGTAGCCGTTGATGCGCAGCCCGAAGGCGACGTTGTCGAAGATGGACTTGGGGAAGGGGTTGGGCTTCTGGAAGACCATGCCTATGGTGCTGCGGAGCTCCACGGGGTCGACGGCCGGGGCGTTGATGTCCTCGCCGTTGAACAGGATGTTGCCCTCTATGCGGCCGCCCGGCACCAGTTCGTGCATGCGGTTGAGGCAGCGCACGAGGGTGCTCTTGCCGCAGCCGGAGGGGCCGATGACGGCGGTGATGCTGTTGCGACGCATCAAGAGGTTGATGTTCTTGATCGCGAGGATGTCGCCGTAGTAGGCGCTGAGGTCCTTGATCTCCATCACGTAGTCGCCGCCCCGCGACGTGGGCGATGGCGCCTCACGGGTTTCCACTCTTCTCAAGGCGGGCTTCCTCAGATTCAAAGTTGCCATCATTGGCTCCTCTTACCATACATATGCCTGAGCGCTACGGCAACGCTGTTGAGCAGCAGCAGTACCACGAGTAGGACCACTATGCCCGCAGCGGCGTTCTCTTGGAAGGCTCGCACCGGTCGTGAAATCCAGCTGAATATCTGGATGGGCAGCACCGTGAAGGAGTCCATCGGGCTTGTGGGGACGAAGAATACGGAGGTGAATGCGCCTATCACGATGAGGGGCGCGGTCTCGCCGATGGCCCTGCCCAGCGCCAGGATGACGCCGGTGAGCACGGCGGGCATTCCGGCGGGCAGCACCTGGTGCCATATGGCCTGCCACTTGGTAGAGCCGAGCGCCATGGCCGCCTCGCGCGTGGAGAGGGGCACGGAGCGCAGTCCCTCTCGGCTTGCGACTATGATTATGGGCAGAATGAGCAGCGCGACCGTGCAGGCGGCGGCGAGTATGCTCGGCCCCATGTTCGCGCCATAGACGAACAGCGCGAGTCCCAACAGGCCGTATACCACCGACGGCACGCCGGCCAGTGTGCTGATGTTTATCTCGATTACGCGCGTCAGCCAGTTGCGGGGCGCGAACTCCTCCAGGTAGATGGCGGCGCCCACGCCCAAGGGTATGGAGAACACGGCTGTGAATCCCATCACCCACAGCGTGCCCAGCAGAGCCGGCTTTACGCCCGCCTCCTCCGGCTTGCGAGAGGGAAAGCTTGTGAGGAAGTCCCAGGTTACGCCCGGCACGCCGTCGCGCGCGATGTCGAACAAGAGCAGCGCGAGCGCGGCCACGCCGAACGCGGTCGCGCCGATGGCGAGGGCGGCGAACGCCACGGACGACGCCTTGCGTGTTATCCTGGACCGCTGTCCGAATGGTTGCCGCTCGCTCGGCCGCGCCCGCGCGCTCAATCGTACACCTCCCTGAAGCGGCCCAGCAGAGCCTGCGCCAGCAGGTTGATTCCCAGCGTGAAGACGAACAGCAGCGAGCCTATCGCGAATATGCTCTGGTATTCGATGGTACCACGCGGCGTGTCCCCGGTGGCCACCTGCATTATGTAGGCGGTCATGGTCTGCATGCCCTCGACCGGGTTTATGGACAGGTTGGGTACGTTTCCCGCCGCGATGGTCACTATCATCGTCTCGCCCACGGCGCGAGCGAGCGAGAGCAGGCCGGACGCCATTATGCCGGAGAGGGCGGCGGGCACCACGACGCGCGTGGACACCTGGAAGCGGTTTGAGCCGAGCGCGTATGCGCCCTCGCGCAGCGAAGCGGGGACGGCGCGTATTGCGTCCTCGCTGAGCGACGCCACCATGGGTATCAGCAGTATGCCCATAGCGAGTGACGCCGCAAGCGCCGTAAAGGCGGTCTCAGGGTCGAACACGGGCTTGACGATGTTGGGCGCGATGAAGATAAAGGCGAAGTAGCCATAGACCACCGTGGGAATGCCGGCCAGCACCTCCAGCGCCGGCTTGACCACCGCGCGCACCCTCTCCGGCGCGTACTCGCTGAGGTACAGCGCGGTCAGCAGCCCAATGGGGAAGGCCACCGACATCGCGAGCACGGCTATGAGCGCCGTCGCCGACAGCAGCGGCAGCGCGCCAAAGTGCTTCTCAGCGAACAGTGGAGTCCAAGTGGTACCCGTCAGGAACGACAGCAGCGATACCTTGCCGAAGAAGGGCACCGCCTCGGTGAGCAGCGTGACCACGATGCCCACCGTGGTTATGACGGAGAGCAGCGCGCACAGGAAAAGGAAAGAGAGGACAACCGCCTCCCGCACCTTGTGAGAGAGGCGGTTCCTCCGCCACCTGTCGCTATTGCTCCTGGAGGCGGAGATTGTCGCCAACTAGTTCACCCTTTCCAGGGCCTCCGAGAGCGGCGTGCCGGCGGCAATGGTGTTGAACACCGAGCCGGTGGTCCGGTTCGTCACCCTGTTCTTGCCCCACTGGTAGGCGCTCTCGGGGAGGGCCACGTAGCCGACCTCTCCGGAGAGCGTGCCAGCCTCGTCCAGGTAGAAGTCCACGAACGCCGCCACCTCGGGGCGCTCGACTACGTGGTCGAGCCGCGCGTAGATGAAGATGGGCCGCGCCAGCGGGATGTACTGCCCATTCGCCACACTCGCGGACGACGGCTCCACACACTCGCCGGTACCAGGGTTCACAACCTCTACGGCCTGCACCAGATCGCGGTACTGCTCGAGGTACGCCAGGCCGAAATAGCCGATGCCGCCCCGCGTGCCGTTCACGCCACTCGCTATAAGCGGGTCCTCTTCGGTCGCAAGGTCCAGGTCGCCGCGGTGCGCGCCGGACTCGCCCATTATGGCCTCAGTGAAGTAGTCGAACGTTCCCGACGCCGTCGAGGGCCCGTATATCCGAAGTCCCTGGTCCGGGAAGCCGGATCGCACCTGGCTCCAGTTGGTGATGTTGCCCTGCGCGTCGGGGCCGAAGATGGTCTCAAGCTCGTCCACGGTGAGGCATTGCGCCCAGTCGTTTTCCGGGCTTACCACGACCGACAGGGCGTCGAACGCGACGGGGAGCTCAATAACCTCGATGCCGTTCTCGGCGCAGGTCTCGAGCTCGGAGTCCTTGGCGGGGCGGGAGGCATTCCACACCTGGATTTCGCCGGCGCACATGGCGCGGCCTCCGGCGCCCGTGCCCGAGGACGCGACGTTTACCCGGACGCCCTTGTTGGCGATGCTGAACTCCTCGGCGACGGCCTCGCTGATGGGGAAGACCGTGCTGGAGCCGGCGACGGCTATCTGGCCGGTGAGGTTGGCGGACGATGCCGGCACGTTTTGCGAACCGGATGCGGGAGTCGGCTGTTCGTCGCTGCCGCCGCAGGCGAGCGCGAACGCCAGAAGCGAGAGTGCCAGTGCCCCGACGAGGGCGGGCAGCATGAAGCGTGCTTTCGATTGCCGTATCGTTCTCATTGCCAGTCCGATACCTCCTATTGCGATGTTGCCTGGCGCAAGAGTAGCTTACGCAAGTGAACTCACAATGAACGTATCTTTAACGAATCGTTAAGGGCCGGTTATGAGACGGGCCGGCGTCACACGTCGAAGGACATTAGCTCGTCGGCGAAGATGAGGCGGCCGTCGTAGATGCGCTTGACGTCTCCGATGCCCTTTTCCATGTTGGGGTGCTGGGAGAGGTGCGGGCCGACGTGCACGAGGGCGAGCGTCTTGACGCCGGCGGCCTGGGCGAGCTCGGCGGCACCGGTGGTGCCGCACTGGCCGCCGGACTCGCCGACGTCGTCCATGCGCTCCTGGTCGTCCCAGCACATGCACAGCATCACGTCGGCGTCTTTGGCGAGGTCGCGCACGGAGTCGCAGGGCTGGGTGTCGCCGGTGAAGACGACGCTGCCGCCGGGGGTGTCGACGCGGTAGGCGAGGGAGTCGAGGTACGGCTGCACGTGCTCGGCGGGCGCGGCTGTGACCTGCCAGTCGGGGCCGGAGAACACCTTGCCGGGGCCGACGTCTTTGGCCAGCACGTCGGGCGGCCTTCGGGGCAGCACGCCGCCGCGGTTGACGTAGACCTGCTGGCTGAGCGGGTGGTTGACTCTGGCGATCCAGTCGTGGGAGAAGGCGCCGTCGCGCTCGTCCAGGATGCGGTGAGTGAGCTGCTCAGTGAGCGTGGGGCCGAACACCTGCAGGCGGTTCTCCTTGCCGATGCTCTGGTCCCAGCGGCACAGCATGAAGCAGGGGTAGTCGACGTCGTGGTCGAAGTGGTGGTGGGTGAAGAAGAGGTAGTCGACGTCGGTGGGCCAGAGGCCAGCCTGCACCAGCTTGGCGGTAGCGGCAGGGCCGCAGTCTATCATCAGCTTGTCGTCGCCGGTCTGGAGGACGTAGGACGAGCCGAAGCGGGTGGGGGTTGGCGTCGGGGTGCCGGCGCCGAGGACATGGATGCGGGTCATTGGCGGGTGCTCCTTAATCAGGGGCGATGGTGGGCCACTCGGCGGCGCGCTCGTAGGCGCGGGCGGCGCGGAATACGGCGGCCTCGTCGAAGGGGCGGCCAACTATCTGCATGCCGATGGGCAGGCTGGAGGACGAGAAGCCGCACGGCAGCGAGATGGCGGGCAGCCCGGAGAGGGCGGCGGGGCTGGTGTAGCGGCGGCGGCCCAGGTCGGAGCGGCCCTGGTAGTAGCCTCCCGGTCCTCCGGTGGAGGCGGCCAGCGCGGGGGCGGTGACCGGTCCCGTGGGGAAGACGAGGACGTCGTAGCTGTCTAGCGCCTCCAGCAGCTCACGGCGGATCTTGGCGCGGGCCTTCTGGGCCTTGATGTAGGCGGTGGAGGGTGTGAGGAGCGCGGACTCGAGCCTTATACGGGTGCTCCAGTCGTAGTCGTCGGGTCGGGTCTTGATCCAGTGCTCGTGGAATGAGGCGGCGTCCACGTCGGCGCTGGCGACGAACGCGGCGCCGCTGTGCTCGGTGGTGGGCAGCGACATGTTCTCGGACGACGCGCCGAGCTCCTCGTACACGGCGACTGCCCTGAGCACGGCCTCGCGGGTCTCGGCGGACAGGGCCTCGTACTCGAACATCTCGCGGGGGAGACCGACGCGCAGGCCGCTGGCGCCGTCCTCGATGGATGCGAGGTAGTCGGGCACGGGGCTGCGGCTGGAGGTGGAGTCGCGGTCGTCGCGGCCGGCGATGGCGGCGAGCATGATTGCGCAGTCGCGGACGGTGCGGGTCATGGGGCCGACGGTGTCCATGGACCAGCACATGGGGACGACGCCGGCGCGGGTGACGCGGCCGTAGGTGGGGCGTATGCCGACGATGCCGCAGAAGGCGGCGGGACCGCGTATGGAGCCGCCGGTGTCTGAGCCGAGCGCGCCGGCGCAGAGGCCGGCGGCAACGGCGACGCCGGAGCCGCTGCTGGAGCCTCCGGCGGAGTGGCCGGTATTCCAGGGATTGCGCGGGGTGCCGAAGGGGTGGTCGATGGTGCCGCCGATGGCGAACTCGCTGAGGTTGAGCTTGCCGAGCAGCACTGCGCCGGAGGCGTCGAGGCGCTCGGTCAGGGTGGAGTCGCTGTCGGCAACGTTGTCGGCGAGCACCCTGGAGCCTGCGGTGGTGCGGACGCCGCGGACGTCGATGATGTCCTTGACGGCGATGGGGATGCCGTGCAGCGGGCCGCGGTCCTTGCCGGCGGCGAGGGCGCGGTCGGCGCGCTCGGCCTGGGCGAGGGCGGCGTCGCGTGTGACGGTGACGTAGGCGCCGAGGTGGTCGTTGCGGGCGTCGATGCGGTCGAGGTAGGCGGTGGCGAGGTCGACGGCGGAGAGGTTGCCGCTGCGCAGAGCGGCGGCGGATTCCTCGATGGACAGGGCGTGGGTGGTTGGGTTAGTCATCGGAAGCCTCCCCGGCCGAGAAGACGGGCAGGGGTTCGACATCCGCGATGGCGTCGGCGGGCAGCTTGCCCAGCTCGTCGAGCACGGCGTTGAGGCGGGCGGGTACGGCGTCGGCGCGGGCGTCGTCCAGGTCGATGCCGGCGGCGGTGGCAAGCTCGCGGGCCTGCCGTCGGGTGATCTCAGCCATTTGCGAAGGCTCCTTCCCCTGATGCGTGGTGGTCGTGTCGGCGGCCATTCTAACACGGAGGGGGGAGCGGCTGTGTAGGAACCCGCGGGTGGAGGGTTACAAACGCGGCTTTTGCTGAAAGTGTTCCATTTCGTGTTTTTCGTAGCTGGGGGCTGTCACGTCCGGGGCGCTCCTTGTGGCGTATCTGTCACGATTTCGCGGGTGCAAGGCCGGAATTCGAGGTGCTTGGGAGCGGAATGGGACGGGTTGTCGCGGCGATCTGCCGGGCGAGGGCTGAGGGGCGTGACGCGACGCTGGGCGGTGTGGGCGGCGGGTCGGTTGTTGGCGGTGTTTGGCATGTGGGGATGGTAGTACATTTGTACGGCGCGTGTCAAGAGGGTTGGGATTCCCCAAATCCACCGCCTAGTTACAAAAGAAGGCCTCGTTGGAGCCGGCCGCAAAGCCGGCTATGATGGTAGTGAACAACAACAAGCCATCACCAACGAGGTGCGACTATTATGCATCAGGGAACGCTTCCATTCCACTACGCGGAGGAGAACGAGTCGACGGGCATGACGGCGTTGGCGGGTCTGCCGGCGTATCTGGAGTTGGCCTCTGTGGCGCGATTGGGGGAGTCGGTGCGCCGTCACGTGGGAGTGAGAGAGGGCACGCAGGGATGGACCGACGCCCAGATGGTGATAGCGCTGGCGATGCTGAACCTGGCCGGAGGGGAGTCGGTGGACGACCTGCGGCTGTTGGAGAAGGACGAGGGTCTGGGAAGGGCGGTGTCGGTTGCGGAGTCTCACCGGATGAAGCGCGCAGAGCGCAGGGCGCAGCGCGACAGGTGGCGTGTACACAGGAGTCGCGCGGCGCCGTCGCCAACGGCGGTGTTCAGGTATCTGGGCAGTTTCCACGACGAGGCCGAGGAGGCCGGGAGACGGCCTGAGGGTGCGTTCATACCGGCGGCCAACGACGCGCTGAGGGGGCTTGGGAAAGTCAACGCGGACCTGGTGGGGTTCGCGGGGAGGCATTCGGGACACGCCGAGGCGACGTTGGACATGGACGCCACGCTGATAGGGACCAACAAGCGGCAGGCCAGGCACTGCTACAAAAAGTACAAGGCGTACCAGCCGCTGACCACCTACTGGCATGAGGCGGACTTGGTGGTGCACTCGGAGTTCAGAGACGGCAACGTGAACGCGGGCTACGAGCAGCTGAGAGTGTTGAAGGAGTCGCTTGGGTGTCTGCCCGCGGGCGTGAGCAAGGTGATGATGAGGTCTGATTCGGCAGGCTACCAGAAGGAGCTTCTGAAGTACTGCGCGGAGGGGAGGGATGAGCGGTTCGGAGTGATCGAGTTCTGTGTGGGAGTGAACGTGATGGAGGAGTTCAGGGCGGCGGTGAGTGAGGTGGAGGAGGAGGAATGGCACGACCTGTACAGGACCGATGGTGAGCGCACCGGCCAGCAGTACGCCGAGGTGTGCTACGTGACCAGTTGGACCGGATACAGCAGGAACAGTCCCGACTACCGCTTCATCGCGATAAGGAAGCCTGTGAGGAACCCGCCGCTGTTCGACGTGGAAGGGGAGAAGTCGTCGGTCCCCATCATGGAGATGGGGGATGGCAACTGGTACAAGGTGACGGGAGTGGTGACGAACCGGGAGTTGGCCGGGGATGAGCTTATCGGGTGGTACAGGCAGAGGTGCGGCAAGGGCGAGGAGGTGCATTCGGTGCTGAAGGAGGACCTTGCGGGAGGCAGGCTGCCGTCGGGGAAGTTCGGGGTAAACGCGGCGTGGTGGGCGATAGTGGTGTTGGCGTTCAATCTGAACTCGGCGATGAAGCAGCTTGTGCTGGGAGGAGAGTGGGTGAGCAAGCGTCT
The DNA here is from genome assembly GCA_965204815.1 of Dehalococcoidia bacterium. GTDB lineage: Bacteria > Chloroflexota > Dehalococcoidia > Lucifugimonadales > CATOSD01 > CATOSD01. Next base: position 459,195 of record OZ242014.1, on the reverse strand, counting down.
GAAAGCGGTGCGCTTCGGGATCATCTGCGTTGCCGGACGAGTGGTCAGACACGCAAGGAGCCTCATCATACGTCTCGCCAGAGGGCACCCTGCCTATGAGTTGCTCGTCGACGCGCGTCGCAGGCTACGGGCACTGGCCAACACGCCGCTCGGGGCCTGACTCTCCCAAAGAGTCCCCACACACTCGAGGCGACTGAACCGAAGTCGCAGGCTACGCTGTGTCCGAAAGACGGCCAAAACACTCCCCGCACCGCCGATGAGACCGTCGCACGCCGCCCAAAACATCGCAGCGGCCTCCCCTGTGCCAACCGACCGACCCTGAACCGCACATCTACCCTCGCGACACCATCACAAGACTCCCCCGCCAAAGCCAGGCGGTGGATCTGGGGATTGATTATCCACGAAGGGCACGAAGGACGGTAAGGGGGAGAGGGCGGCGCTCTCGACTGGGGCACGTACTACGCTATAATGGGGCGAACAGTGTGAATCTGAACGGCCCGTCGGAGGCTTGGCATGGCAGCGAGCAAAGTGTCTCCCGTAACGACAGCGCTTCCGAGCATCTTCTACGAAGACCCGGAGCCGGTAGAGGACGGAATGCAGCAAGCCCCGATCATCGTTCGCATAGCCTCCATGCTGACGGACCACTTCAGGGGCGATCCCGACGTGTTCGTTTCCGCCGGTGGGTTCATCTTCTACGACCCGGAGGACGGCAACCGACGCATCGCTCCAGACCTGTACATCGCGTTCGACGTGGATGCGAAAGGCATCTGGGACAATCTGGCAAACTACTGGGTATGGCAGATTGGCAAGACGCCGGACTTCGTGTTGGAAGTGGCGTCTCCGAGCACGGCGGCCAACGACCTTGGACACAAGCGAGACCTGTACGCCAGGCTGGGTATAGCCGAGTACTGGCGGCTGGATCCCGCCGGCGGCGACCTGTACGGGCAGCCCCTCAGCGGGGAGCGCCTGGTGGACGGCGAGTACCGTCCCTTCGAACTGCACACCGACGAGGAGGACGGTTCGATCTGGGGGTACAGCGAGGTGCTGGGCCTGCGATTTCACTGGGACCTGGAACTGGAGGACCAGTTCGACGTCCGAAGTCCCCTGACCGGGCGGACTATAGATCTCGCGATGGTCAGGCAGGAGGAACTGCTGGACGAGCGGGCGGCTCGTGCAGCGGCGCAGCAAACGCTTGTGGAGGAACGGGCGGCGCGGTTGGCCGAGCAGGAGGCGCGGGAGGCGGCAGAGGCCCGGGAGAGGGAGTTGCGGGCGGAAATCGAGCGGCTGCGACGCCAACTGCCGGGGGGTGAGGCCAGCGGCGGAGAGTCGATGCCAACTTAGAGCTTTCCGACAACCGGGTAAGCACCCCCATCCTAACCTTCCCCCTGCGAGGGGGAAGGGACTTATCGGATAAGCTCTTGAATAGCCGTGACAACGGGAGGAGGACGCGATGAAGTATGACGCGATTGTGGTTGGGGCCGGGTCGGCCGGCGCTATCATGGCTTCGAGGCTGTCGGAGGACCCTGAGCGGTCGGTGCTTCTGCTGGAGGCGGGACCGGACTATCCGGAGATCGAGAACCTGCCGGACGAGGTGAGGCACGGCTACGCTACGGCCACTGACGTGATGACGAGCGACCACAACTGGCAGTTCATCGGCAGGGCGTCGGACACGGCGGGGCCGATGATGGTGCCGAGGGGCAGGGTGACGGGCGGTTCGAGCGCGATCAACGGGCAGATGTTTCTGCGCGGCGTGCCGGAGGACTACGACACGTGGGCGTCGTTCGGGAACGACGAGTGGAAGTTCGAGAGCCTGCTGCCATATTTCCGCAAGCTGGAGACGGACACGGACATCCACGACGACTTTCACGGCACGGACGGGCCGATCATAGCGCGGCGGTTCAAGCCGGAGGAGTGGCTGCCGGCGCAAAGCGCGTTCCGCGCGGCGTGCCTGGCCAGCGGGTTCGTGGAAAGTCCGGACCTGAACAACCCGGACTCGGTTGGGCTGAGTCCGGTGCCTTTCAACAACCCGAACGGGATACGCTGGAGCACGGCGCTGGGCTACCTGAACCCGTCGCGACACCGGCTGAACCTGACGCTGAGGCCGAACTGCACCGTGCGCCGCGTGATGTTCGAGGGCAACCGGGCCGTGGGGCTGGAGGTGGAGAGCGGGGGCGAGGTGTTCAGCGTCGAGGGCGAGGAGATCATACTGAGCGGCGGGGCAATCGCGTCGCCGCAACTGCTGATGCTGTCCGGCGTGGGGCCGGCGGCGCACCTGAGGGAGATGGGCATACCGGTGGTGCGGGATACGCCCGGAGTGGGGCAGAACCTGCGGGACCATCCCATCGTGTACGTGACGTGGAGGACGAGGGAGGGGTTCGAGCTGGACGGGTTCGCGCCGAGGGTCCAGTTCGCGCTGCGCTACACGGCGGAGGGGTCGGACCTGCGCAACGACATGATAATCATAATGAGCTCGTACGCTACGGAGCGGGTCAACCGCGGCGGGGCGCGCATGGAGCCGCTGGGCATTCGCATGACGGTGGGGCTGTACCTGGCGCTGGGCTCGGGAGAGATGAGGCTGACGTCGACGGACCCGCACGTCCAGCCGTTCCTGGACTACAACTACCTGCAGGAGCCGTTCGACCGGCAGCGGATGCGGGAGGGGGTGCATCTGGCGCTGAAGCTGGCCGAGAAGGAGGAGTTCAGCAGCATCGTGGAGGAGCGGATCGAGCCGACCGACGCGGAGATGGAGTCGGACGACGCGCTGGACGAGTGGCTGCTGCGGGAGGCGACGACGGGGCAGCACATCTCGGGGACGTGCAAGATGGGGCCGGAGTCGGACCCGATGGCGGTGGTGGACCAGTACGGGCGGGCGCACGGGCTGGAGGGGCTGCGGGTGGTGGACGCGTCGATAATGCCGGACTGCATCCGGGCGAACACGAACGTTACGACGATGATGATAGGGGAGCGAATCGCGGATTTTGTGCGGGGAGGGCGGTAGGTTGAGAGACTACCACATCAACGTGTTCTACAGCGAAGAGGATGGGTGCTACGTGGCAGACATCCCGGACCTGCAGTACTGCTCCGCGTTTGGGGGCAGCCCGGAGGAGGCGGTGTCAGAGGTGGAGAAGGCAAAGGCGCTGTGGATAGAAGTGGCCAAGGAGGAGGGGAAGCCCGTGCCTCCGCCGCGTTATCGCCCGGCTATCTACCAGTCCGCCTAGATGCCACGAGGACTTGGCTGATCATGTCATAACGCGGTAGACCCAGACTTGGAAGAGGACGTCGGGTTCGCCTTTGGGGAGGGCGGCGAGGGGCTCGGTGGCCTCCTCGAGGGTCCATTTGCCGGTGGTGGCTAGCTCGTCCTGGACTTCGCGGAAGCCGTTGTTCTCGTAGACGTCGGGGCGCAGGGAGAAGGCCACGTGGCCGCCGGGGCGGGTTACGCGGACCATTTCGTAGAGCGAACTGGCGGGGGCGTGGCCGAGGGTGAGGACGCCGACGCAGATGGTGGCGTCGAACGCGCCGTCGGGGAAGTCGAGGGTTTCGCCGAGGGTCATCTGGTGGAAGGCGGTGTAGGCGTCCTTCTTGCGGGCCTCCTCGAGCATTCCGAGCGATAGGTCGAGCGCCTCAATGTTGGAGTAGCCGAGCCGCTTGAGTTGCTCGCCGACAAGGCCCGTGCCGGCTCCGGCGTCCAGTATGCGGGCGGTAGTTGGGACGTAGCGCTGGAAGGCGTCGGCGGCCTGGCGCGGGGCGAGCCAGCCGAAGTCGTTGAGCAGGTCGGCGTCGTAGTCGGCGGCCCACCGGTCGTAGCGCTCTTCGAGCTGGTCGACGCCCTGGGAGGAGTAGATCCACTGGATCCGGTCCTGGGGGGCGGGTTGGGGTGTGGTGTTCTCGTCGTTGTGCTGTGGCATAGTTTTGCCTTTACTCCCTAATCCGGCGCCAGACCCTCGCCCACGAACAGCTCGTCGGTAGGCAAGGCGGCAATCGCTTGCGCCAAGTGCTTGGACGCATGACGCAGGTCCAAGGCCACCACGTCCCATTCGCTGCCATCGTCGAACAACTGAAGGTAGCTCACGAATTCGCCGTTGTCCACCACGCGGAAATTGCTGTTTGGCTTGTCGCCCAGCGACAGCGTATCGGTGTCGGCGTCGTAGCCCCGCTCTACGCTCAGAGGCAGGAAGCGGCTGACGTCCAGTATGTCTATCTGCGAAACGTCGTCGCTACCTTCGCGCGCGAAGGTCAGGATGACGCGGAAGTCGTCGCGCAGCGTACCACCGCTGCCGACCTCGAAATCGCTCGCGGTGAGTTCCACGACATCATCGTCCGCGTAGTATCTAACTCGCATCTCTCACCTCCAACTCCCGGCACTTCTGCCCGAACCACGGCTTTCCCTCTTCCGCCAATCGCCTTGCCGTCCTTTCCGCCGCGCGTGGCGAGTCAACTGCCTGATGACGCCGCCTGCTGCGATGGTCGTCGGCAACTCCTGCTCAACCATGCGCTACGGACTCATGGGACCACCCTCTAATCGGGCACCAGGCCTTCGCCGACGAAGAGTTCGCCGGCTTCCTCGAGGGTGATGTCGGGCTCGGGGAGGACGAGGTCGGACTCGACCAGCTCGTCGACGGGCACGGGCGTGCCGTTCTCGCGGACGAGGTCGAGCATCCGCTTGAGGGTGGTGTCGAAGGCGTCGCGATCCCCGGCTTCAACCACCTCGACGAGCTCGTTATCGATGGCGTTGAGGTCGTCGATGTAGGCTCCGGGCAGGTTGTACTGGCCCTCGGTGAGAATGCGCACTATCATCGGCGCTCACCTCCGGGCAGGGCGTCGCGCTCGCCGGAGGGCAGGGAGGCCTTGAGCTGGGCGAGTTCGTCGTCCACGGTCTGGGCGGCGGAGAGCTGTGCTAGCTCGCGGTCGAGGGGGTCGCTGCTGCCGGTGAAGTCGTCCAGCGTGCCTGCCTCGACAAGCTCGTCGATGGCGCCGGCGCGGGCGCGCATCTGCTCGGTCTTGTTCTCGGCGCGCTCGACGGCGAGGGTGACGTCGCCCATTTCCTCGGAGATGCCGGAGAGAGCGGAGCCGATGCGGACCTGGGCCTGGGCGGCGCTGTACTGGGCCTTGATGACCTCTTTGCGGCTGCGGAAGGCGGCGACCTTGTGCTGGAGGCGCTGTTCGGCCTGGGTGAGCTTCTCCTGCTCGAGCTCGAGGCCGGATATCTGCTGGTCGAGGCCGTCTAGCTCTGCGAGGGACGCCTGCTTGCGCTGGAGGGCGACGCGGGCGAGGTCTTCGCGGCCGGCGGCGAGCGCCTGCCTGGCCTGGCCGTCGAGCTTGGCGACGTTCTCCTGCACCTTGGCGGCCTGGAGCTCGAGTCTGCGCTTGGCGGTGACCATCTCCACGACGCCGCGCTTGACGTTGCGCAGCATTTCCATCTGCTTGTCGTAGGCGACGTCGAGGGACTCGGCGGGGTTTTCCGCCTTGTCCATGAGGCGGTTCATCTTGCCTCTAACTATGGTGGACATCCTGGAGAGCATTCCCATGTTGGTTCCTCCGGTTGGGGTGTGGTCGTGGGGCGCGGGTCGCAGATTCGGCCTTCGGGCCGGCGCCGCTCTAACTCAGTTCGTCGCGCCCGGAGAAGACCTGGATCAGGCCCACTATCGCCAGCACCACGCCCATGATTATCAGGATTATGCCGGTGAAGTCTATCAGCCAGTCGATGAGGTCCAGGCGAAGCACCAGGCCCAGCAAGAGCACCACCACGCCCGCAACGATGAGTCCGCCGCCGCCAACTTTGTTCATAGTCGCTCCTTTGTGGCGTCCGCGCGACGCCGTGTAGTTGGGATGGTACACCACTCGCTAACGTGGGGGAAGTGTTACGCGGGGCGTCGGGGGCGGGGCCTTCCGAAAAATATGCTCCATTCTGCTACATGCTGCCCATTTCGTAGCTGGGCGGGCTGTCCTCTTTCTGCTCATTAGCGATACACCGGTGTTAAATTTGGCGCAGGCATGGCGCAGAATGTGACAGGGACGCGACCCGTTCGGCAATCCGTTCGACAGGCTCAGGGCAGGCTCCGCCCCTACCGCGCAACCGGCGGATACAACGCTTGGTAGATAGAAAATAGCACGTGCGTGCTATAGAATCAAGAGGGAAGGGACTCTTGGCCAATCATCACGTCTGAACAGTTACCGGTCGATTTGTTGGCGAAAGGCAGGGCTACTTGACATAAGATGGTGGGAGTGGGCCTGAGAGTGGGAATTTTTGTGACACGGTTGGGAAGGGATTGCGCACTGATGGGAAGGGGTGTGGCGTTTGGGTTACGCGGTTGGGAAGGTTTGAGACACGATTTTGGGGGTGGTCAAGGCCGGGGGGCGGGCTGGGAGTCGCGCTGCGCCTTATTCGCGCTTGGGCAGTTCGTACTGCTCGACCACCAGGGCGCCGGTGGCCTCTGAGCCGTTGGCGCCCTCGGCGAGGACGGTGTAGACGCCTGGGGCGATGGGCATCTCGGGGTCGGCACCCTCGGCGGGGGCTGCGCCGGACAGCGTGCTGCTCAACTCGAACGCGCCGGATTCGTTGGCGGTGATGCCGACAAGAACCTTGTCTGCGCCGTCCCCCAGGCCGACGATCGTGACGGTTACGGCTTCGCCGGGCGTGAACCTTGCGCCAGCGGCGGTGATAGTGGTGTCCAAGCCGCCGGTTTCATCGTTGAGCACGGTGTCGGCGGTGGCAACCAGGCTGCCGGTGCCGGGGCGCGGGGGATGGCGCCATTCGACGATCTTCACGGGCGCGCTGGCCGTGCTGCCGTCCTCGCCCTGGGCAAGGATCGTCTTGTCTCCGAGAGAGCGCGCCAGTGCACCATAATCTCTGACATTATAGCCCCTGATTGAGTCGAAGCTGACTGAGAATGCGCCTGCGGCGTTGGCGACTGGTTGCTCGGCGGTGTGGCCTCCGACTACGTATCTGATGACGTCGTCAATGACCAAGACGAGCCTCACAGGCTCGCCCGGCCGGAAGCCGGTGCCTGCGATGGTCAGCGGCTGATCCAACGAGATAGTGTCGCTGCTCACCAGGATCATGGCGGCCGGCAAGTGGTTTATCCCCGGCCCTCCGGGGAGGATGTCGCTACTCGCCGCCGTCGGTTCTGGCGAGGGGACCGTTTGCGGATGCGGTGTTGGCGGGCTAGGCGTACTGACGGGCAGGTCAGGCTCGTCCTGGGGCGCACCACAAACCGAGAGCGCGAGGGCCGCGAGCAGGGAGAGCGTCAGGATCAGGGCGAGGGTTCTTGGTGGGTGATGCACTCTCATTGGACCGCCTGTGAGGTTACGGACAGGTTATGCCAATTCCGTCTTGCCGTACAGTTCAGGCGGCGGTGGGTGGGTGCGGAGCGGCGGCCTACCTGTCGTCGACCACCAGGGCGGCGGTGGCGATTGAGCCTTGGCTGCCCTCGGCGAGGACTGTGTAGACGCCGGGCTCGAAGGGCATTTCGGGGGCGGCGCCCTCGGGCGGGGCGGCGCCGGACAGCGTGCTGCTCACCTCGAACGTGCCGGAGTCGTTGGCGGTGATGCCGGTCAGAACCTTGTCGGCGCCGGCCACCAGGCCGTGGGTCGTGACGGTTACGGCTTCGCGGGGCGCGAACCCTGCGCCGACGGCGGTGATTGTGGTGTCCAAACCGCCGGTTTCATCGTTGAGCACGGTGTCGGCGGTGGCCACCAGGCTAGAGGCGACTGAGAGTGTGGGCGCGCTGGTGATCATCACCGGCGCGGCGGCCCTGCTGCCGTCTGCGCCCACGGCGAGAATCGACCTGACGCCGGGGGCGCGTTCGAGTGCGCCGCGCTCGCCGCCTCCGCCCCTGATGGAGTCGAAGCTGGCGGAGAACGCGCCCGCGGCGTTGGCGACGGGCTGCTCGGAGGTGTGGCCTCCGACGACGTATCTGATGATGTCGTCGATCACCAAGAGGAGCATGATAGGCTCGCCGGGGATGAAGCCGGAACCGTTTATGGTCAGGGGCTCGTCCACGGACATGACGCCGCTGCTGACCAAGATCATGGCCTCAGGCGATACGCCGGGTATGCCAGGCAACACGCCGTTGACGCCGGGATGGCTGTGGCCACTCGCCGCCGTCGGTTCTGGCGAGGGGTCCGTTTGCGGAAGCGCTGTTGGCGGGCTGGCCGTGCTGACGGGCAGGTCGGGTTCGTCCTGGGGGGCGTCGCAGACTGTGAGCGCGAGGGCCGCGAGCAGTGAGAGGGTCAGTATCAGGGCGAGGGTTATTGCTGGGTGACGCACTCTCACGGGACCGCCTGTGAGGTTAGGGGACAGGTTATGCCATTTCGGGATTGGTGTACAGTTCAGGCGCCGGTGGGTGGGTGCGGAGCGGCGGGAACCTGTGTACAGTATGCGCTTAGAGCCTATCCTACAACCAGGTTATCACCCCCATCCTAACCTTCCCCCATCAAGGGGGAAGGGACTTATCGGAAGGCTCTTATACAGTCAGGAAGGAGCATCCTTATGGCCACTACACCGGGGACAGAGATAATTGAGCTGGAAACGGGCGTGTTCGCGCGGCTGCACGAGGGGCTGACGAACGCGGGCATCATCGTGGGGGACGACGGCGTGCTGGTGATCGACTCGCTGCGGGTGCCGTCGTTCGGGCGGGACCTGATCCACGACGTGCGGCACATCACCGACAAGCCGATACGGTACCTGGTGGACACCCACTCGCACTGGGACCACGCCTGGGGCAACGAGGAGTTTCCGGACGCGACCATCATCGGGCATGAGAATTGCTACGAGGAGATGGTGGACGTGGAGTGGAACAGGCAGTGGCGCGAGAAGGTGGTGAGCTCCGGCGACCCCTGGTCCGAAGAGGCCAAGCTGGTGAACATCACGCCGCCCAATCTGACGTTCGAGACGAGCATGAGACTGTACATCGGCAGGGAGGTGCGGCTGCTGTTCCTGGGCAGGGCGCACACGGGCGGCGACACACACATCTACCTGCCGGACGACGGCATCGTGTTCTGCGGGGACGTGGCGCAGGACGGCGGAATGCCCTTCCTGGCGGACAGCTACCCGTCGGAGTGGCCCGCCACGGACGACCGGCTGGTGGAATTGAACGCGCCGCGGTTCGTGTCCGGACACGGGCCGGTGGGGGAGCACGCCGCGCTGGTGGAGGCGCGGGACTTCATCCACGACATGGTCGGCAGCCTGGAGGCGGCCAAGCGGGACGGCAGGAGCGCGCAGGACGCGGCGTCCGCGACGATCGCCGCGCTCACGCCGCGCTACGGCGAGTGGCGCGGCTTCGAGCGGCTGGAGGAGGCGCTGCCGGAGGCGTACGGTAGGCTGGGATAACCCCCGCAGGGACACACCGATGAGACGGATGGCGCGCTTTCGTATCTTCGCGCTGGCGGCCGCGGCGGTGCTGGCGCTCGGCGTGGCCGTGTCCTGCGGCGGCTCCGCGGAGGCCGAGCGCGAGCCGCTGAAGATAGGGCTGCTGATGAGCTTCAGCGGCGCGTCCGCCGACCGCTCGGAGTGGCGCGAGCGCGGCTTCCTGCTCGCGATAAAGCACGTCAACGAGGCGGGCGGCGTGTTCGGCCTCAATGTTGAGACTGCACGCGGCGACGCCGGCCCGGACAGTGACACGGCGGTGGCCGAGGCGCGCCGACTGGTCGAGACCCAAGGGGTACACGCCATAGTCGGCCCAAGCTCCAGCGGTAACTCGCTGCCGGTCGCAGAGCGTGTGACCGGCCCGGCGGGGGTGGTCAACATCAGCCCGTCCGCCACGTCGCCGCTGCTGTCGGACGCGGACGACGGCGACTTCTTCTTCCGCGCGGCGCTGGCGGACACGGCGCAAGGCCCGGTGCTGGCGCGGGTGACGCGCGAGCGCGGGTTCGACAGTGTGGGGGTCATCTACCAGAACGACGCCTACGGGCGCGGTCTCGCGGAGTCCTTCGAGGCAGCGTGGACCGGGCGGATCAGTCTCGCGCCGGTGGAGCGCGGGCAGGACTCGTACCTTGCCGCGATCACCGAGACGGCGGAGGGCGGCGCGCAGGCGCTGGTGATCATAGCGTCCGGCGCGGACGCCGAGACCATCGTCCGGGAGTCGCTGGAGGGCGGGCTGTACGACAGCTTCACGTTCGGCGACGCCGCCAAGAGTCCCAACCTGGTGCGGAACATCGGCGGCGACCGCCTGGGCGGCATGTACGGCACGGCGGGCACGAGCGCGCCGGGAAGCGAGTCCGCGGCGCTGTGGGAGCGGGCGTTTCTGGACGAGCACGGGGAGCTTCCGGCGTTCGCATACGTGAAGGAGACCTACGACGCGGTGGTCGCCATCGCGCTCGCGGCGGAGGCGGCGGGCACGGCGGACGGGGCGACGATACGGGACCGGCTGCGCTCGGTGGGGTCGGCGCCCGGCGAGCGCGCGTTGGCGGGGCCGGAGGGCGTCGATGAGGCGCTGCGGATCGTGCGGGAGAGCGGCGAGGTGGATTACGAGGGGGCGTCGTCGTCGCTGGACTGGGACGAGAATGGCGACCTGGTGCGCGGCCACGTGGGGGTGTGGCGGTACACGGCGGACGAGCGGATCGAGGACGTGGAGGCGGTGCCGTTCGATTTCGGGGCGGGGCGGTGATGGCCATGCAGTGGAGGTGATGAATGGAACGCCGAACAACGACGCCCTGGAGGGCCACAATAGTCGTGATTGCGCTGCTGGTCGGGCTGATGGTCAGCATGTATCCAGAGCGTGCCCATGCCTGTTCATGCGTGAGACCACCCAGCCACGAGTATCTCGTATCGCGCTCCGAAGTGATTTTCATGGGGCGTCTTGTGGACACACGCACTTACACGCAGCACACGTTATTGGGCGTTGCTTCAACATTTGTCGATTTCAGGTTTGAGGTCGAATCCGTATGGAAAGGAAGTGTTCCTCAGGTTGCATATATGTCGGCAATCGTCGGGAATGGAGCGGCGTGCCGCGACCTTCCATACTCCGCAGATTTCGTAGTCGGAATGCGGTATCTCGTCTACACCTATGAATCCATGGAGATCAGCCTCTGTAATACAGTGATTCAAGAAGGCGTTGAGTATAGGGCGTACTTGACTGAAACGATAGGGACATTTGAAGAACAGGTGGCAAACCTCGGTCCACCCAGCCCGTTCTCAGGGACAGGAACCGACCAATGGCCCCCGACACCGACGGCTTACCCATTTGTTCCCACGCCAGTACCAGCCACTCCTACGCCAACACCAAAGCCGGCCACCTCGACGCCAACGCCAGTACCGGCCACTCCTACGCCAACACCAGTGCCAGACACTCCTACGCCAACGCCAAAGCCGGCCACCTCGACGCCAACGCCAGTACCAGTCACTCCGACGCCAACACCAAAGCTGGCCACCTCGACGCCGACGCCAGTGCCAGACACTCCCACGCCGACGCCAAAGCCGCCTTCCGTGACGCCTGTACCGAACACCCCGACATCGCCACCGGCTGTGCCGACACCGGCACCTTCGGCGGGCGGATGCGGCCGGGCCGGCTCCGTGGATCTCGCGGTAGTCGGTATGCTGGCTGGTCTGGCATGGTTTGCAGGTCGACGCAGGCATTTCTGATCGTGACGCGACCACCGAGGCCGTACTCGCGACTGACCGCGCGTGTCATCCTGCTGCTCGCGCTCGGCATCGTGGTGCTGGCGCTCGGGTGCGGGCGGGACGTGGGCGAGGATGCTGGGCCGACCGCGACGCTTGCGCCGGAGGCGACGCGGACGCCGGCCCCGACGGCTGCACCAGCGCCTGTCGCCGCCGCGGATACGGGCGTTACGCCTTGCAGCGTTTCCGGTCCGGAGCTTCCGGAGGCGTGGCAAGTCGCCAATCACGTCCGGTGGTCGCCGGACGGCTCGCGGATACTGTTCGACTTTTCGGTCGGCAAGAGCGGGACGCCGCCGGTCGGGCTGTATGGCGTCGACGCGGACGGTCACCAAGTGCGGGAGATCGTGAATCCTATCGAGAACTCGGCCTTCTCGGACTCCCTTGGGATGTACACCGGCTCGATGATGTACTTCGACATATCTCCCGACGGCTCCAGGGTGGCCTACTCGACGTGCAGGCACTCCACCGGGGCCAATTTCGAGCTGATGGTGTCGGACGTGGACGGCGCGGGGACCCGGCGGCTGACGGATAACGGTCACGTGGACAACTACCCGGCCTGGTCGCCGGACGGTAGCCGCATCGCGTTCATCTCCAGCAGGGCGGACGCAGGGGGTCACGACGCGAGGAACTACCGGCTGTACACGATGGCCGCCGACGGCTCGGACGTGCGGCTGGTGGGGCCCGGCGCGGACGATCCGTACTTTGCGGCGGGTCCGCATGCGCCGAGGTGGTCACCGGACGGCAAGCGGCTGGCGTTCGTGGTGTACGAGTACGACGGCGACTGGGAAGCGGGCAGGTCCGTGTACACGGTCGGCGCCGACGGGTCCGGGCTCGCGAAGGTCGGGGACGCGGTGAGCGGGGCGGCGTGGTCGCCCGACGGCGAGCGGATAGCGGTGGCCGCGCTGGAGGGTGAGGAAGGGGCGGCGCTGTACACGTTCGCGGCGGACGGATCGGACCCGGTCAAGGTCGCGGACCTGTTTCGCAGCCTGACTGAGCTCGATACGCTATTCGGCCACCCGGTCGGGGATTTCGGGCACTTGTGGCTGGGAGACCTGTCCTGGTCGCCGGACGGCGCGATGGTGCTGTTCGAGTCCACGGGCGTGAGGGTCGAGATCGAGGACTCATTCGTCTACTACTCCCTGCTGGTGAGCAGCGTGGTCGGCGACGAGAGAGGTCCTCCGATACAGGGGATATCGGCGTGGTCGCCGGACGGGTCGAGGATCGCGGTGCAGCCCGCCGGTGTGCACGACAGGAACCGCGAGCTACGTGCGCGGAGCGTGGTGCTGTACAGCGTGGACGGGGACGGGACGGACGCGCGCGTGCTGGCGCGGGGCGTGCGCACGGCGGAGGGGTACGCCGGGGTGACGGCGGAGGCACCGGTCAGGCGGCCGGCGGACGCGGACGGGTGCGTCGGGGGGCGGGCGCTGGGCGGGCCGGAGAGCGACGCGGAGCTGGTGGAGGACTGCCGGTGAGGGGCGTGGTAGAATGGCCGCAGGAGGCCGCTATGCAAGAACAGATGGTACGCCGCTCCTCAAGTGAGGGCGTGGTGACGCTTACGCTGAACAATCCGTCGAAGCGCAACGCGCTGTCGACCGAGACGCTGCTGGAGCTGCGGGACCTGTTCGGGGAGTTCGAGCGCGATGACGAGGTGCGCGTGGTGGTGCTGCGCTCGGAGGGGCCGGTGTTCAGCTCGGGCCACGACCTGCGGGAGTTGATCGACCGCGACGAGGCGTCGTACACGGAGGTGTTCGCGCTGTGCACGGAGGTGATGGAGGCCATACGGCTGCTGCCCAAGCCGGTGATCGCGCAGGTGCAGGGGCTGGCGACGGCGGCGGGGTGCCAGCTCGTTGCCACGTGCGACCTGGCCGTGGCGGGCGAGTCGGCGGCGTTCTGCACGCCGGGCGTCCAGATAGGGCTGTTCTGCACCACGCCGGGGGTGGCGCTGGCGCGGTCGGTGCCGTCGACCAAGAAGGCGATGGAGATGCTGCTGACGGGCGAGCCGGTGCCCGCGAGCGAGGCGCTGGAGATGGGGCTGGTCAACCGGGTGACGCCGGACGACGAGTTGGAGGACACGGTGGAGCGGCTGGCGCGGCAGATTGCGTCGGCGAGCGCGCAGACGCTGGCCATCGGCAAGCCGGCCTTCTACAGGCAGATCGAGCTGCCGCGTCCCCAGGCTTACGACCTGGCGCAGAAGGTGATGGTGGGCAATCTGCTGGAGGATGACGCGCACGAGGGGATTTCGGCGTTCCTGGAGAAGCGGACGCCGCAGTGGAACCACTGAGGGGGGGCTTCACCCCCATTCTCACCCTCACCCTAGCCCTCTCCCATCAAGGGAGAGGGGACTTATCGGCGGGGAAGTGGGGCATGACCTTGGTGGCGAAGGTCTCCAGGTTCTTCAGCGTCTTGATGAGCGGCATGCCCATATGGGCGAAGCTGATGAGCAGGTAGTCGAGGTTGCAGACCTCCCGTAGCTCCTGGATCCTCTCCGCCACGTGGTCGGGGGAGCCCACCAGCAGCGTGCGGGGCTCCAGGAAGTCCCAGTCCAGCTTGCCGTCCGGGTCCAGTTCCTCGCCCGGGTTGGTGAAGACCTGCCTGCCTCGGAACGGGTCGTTGAAGATGAACGCGGACATGACGGCCTCTTCCGCGTCGCGGCGCGCCTCCTCCATCGAAGAGGCGACGTAAGTCGAACGCATCACGGCCTGGTCCTCGCCCAGGGCGAACGGCCTGCCCTCACGCTCGCTCCTGGCACGGGCGTAGATCTCCATACGCTGCCGAATCCTGCGAGGCGGGGGCTGCCAGTAGCACGCCTTCAGCCCAAGCTCCGCCGCGGTCGTCACGGACCGGTCCGTGGACACGGTCATCCACAGCGGCGGGTGCGGCTTCTGGAGAGGCCTCGGAGTCACCCTCAGCTTGGTCACGCGGTCGCCGTCCTGCCAGGCGGGGTTGGACGGGTACCTGGGGTGCGAGAACACGGTGTCTTCGACCGGGAAGCTGTAGTTGGAGCCGCGGTAGGAAAAGTACTCGTTGGCCCAGATCTCGCGCACCACCTCGACCGTCTCCCTGAACAGCTCGCGGTTCTCGGCGTCCTTGCGCGGGTCGGCGTTGGGGTGGAACTGCGGGCCTTCGTAGGGCCAGATTCCCCTGCCGAAGCCGACCTCCAGGCGGCCGTCGGTCATGTTGTCCAGGATGGCGAGGTCTTCGGCGAGGCGTATGGGGTGCCACCAGGGGGCGATGTTCGCCATCTGGCCGATGCGTATGGTGGACGTGCGCGCCGCCAGGTCCGCGCCGAGCAGGATCGGGTTGGGCAGGTCGCCGATTCCGTAGGGGCCGAAGTGGTGCTCGCCGAGCCACATCGCCTCGAAGCCGAGCTCCTCGGCCAGGACGGTCTGCTGGCGCAGGTTGTCGATATGCTGCGCGGCGGTGGTCGCCTCTCCGGCGGAACTCGCCACCGTGGTAAACGCCGCGAACCTCATGGCTGGGGCCTCCCATCTGCCTGGAGCCGGCTTTGCGCCGCCGGACTGTCGTGTTAGGCTTTGCCGCCACCATACTACATGGAGATTCGGCGAAACTACTACAGCAACCGCGCCAACCGGAGGACGTGATTCGGGCGATAACGGTGGGGAACCCGGCGGCGGTGCTTGCGCTGGCGTAGGCGGGCAGCGCGGCGGAGCTTCGGCTTCAGCTTTGTCAGAGTCTTTCCCCGCGCGGGCGGGGCAACCGCGATGATCGTGACGATCGCCATGATGATCGGGGGGCTATCCCCGCGCGGGCGGGGGAACCACCCCGTGCTCGGACGGATCCACGGTCATGTAGGGTCTATCCCCGCGTGTGCGGGGGAGCCACGGCAGCCATGATGATCGTCGTGATCTGGTTGGGCCTATCCCCGCGCGGGCGGGGCAACCTGATACGCGCAATCGACGAACGGCACAAAGTAGGGTCTATCCCCGCGTGTGCGGGGGAGCCGCCGTCGGATCGGACTCCGGGATCGTGTTCATGGGTCTATCCCCGCGCGTGCGGGGCAACCAAGTCCTCTTGAGGTCCCATGCGGCCCCACCACGGTCTATCCCCGCGCGTGCGGGGGAGCCATGTGGCAGTTCGACATCTCCACCAATCCCGACGGTCTATCCCCGCGCGGTCGGGGCAACCAGGGCGGCATACGACGGGCCGATCACCAGGGCGGGTCTATCCCCGCGCGTGCGGGGCAACCGGGCAGTTGGTGGTCGAGGCCGACTACGACCTGGGTCTATCCCCGCGCGGGCGGGGCAACCCCAATAGTTCCGCCACTGGTGTACTGGTAAATGGGTCTATCCCCGTGCGTACGGGGGAGCTCGCTTGAGGCAGGGGGCGTCCATGAGCAGGTCGGGTCTATCCCCGCGCGTGCGGGGGAGCCGATGTGAGGCACCGCTAGGAAGGGAGAAACGCAGGTCTATCCCCGCGTATGCGGGGCAACCGCACCAATCACGAACATGCTAACAGTTGCTCCGGGTCTATCCCCGCGCGTGCGGGGCAACGTATGATCCTAGATCGGCCGCCCTCGTATTGACTTGTTAAGGTGCCATGGGCCGCAGTCCTCGCAGGACGCCTAGCCGCGCCTTCCGGCGGGGCGCAGCAGCAGCATCCCGTAGCCGTAGGCGCGGTGCCGGCCGAGGCCGCGGGCCAGCAGCGCGGCGAACGCGGCGGGATCCCTCACCACCAGCTCGCCGCGCATCAGCGCGTCCGGCCCCTCGCTGTGGCGGCTGTGTAGCCTGCGGAAGGCACGTGTGCGCCGGAACGACTTCAGACCGGCCCTGTCCTTGTCCAGGCTCGCGCCGCCCAGGCGCTCGAACTGCTCGCCGAGCCAGTCGACGTACACCTCTTCGCGCGTCTTCTTCATCCCGCGCTCCGGGAGAAGCATGGCCTTCCACTGGAAGACGTCGCACTCCTTGCCGGGGCGTGGCGCGTCGGCGTCGCCGGGACGGGTGCGGAAACGGCGCAGCATGTCGGGCGGCACACGCGATGGGTCCTTTCGGAGCCGCACGATTGGCCGGACTCGCACCTCGAATCCGAGCCGCAGGCCGACGCGCCACTCCGCGGGCATCGGCTTGGTGTCGATCCGGTCGGCGGGCAGCACACGCGCCTGCAACGGGCAGGCGCAGATGGCGGCGGACTCGCGCAGGGCGTCGGCGTCGGCTTGGCCGTAGCCGTACAGGCAGCCCGTCGTCGCGTCGCGCGTCGCCACCAGGCGGAAGGGCTTGGGCGCGAGTTCGCCGAGACACTCCTTCAGCAGGGAGTGCATCGCGTGGTCCGGGTCCTGGAACCGCCTCGTGCCCATCCAGCGATTGAACTCGCGCAGGTCGATGTCTGCGCGCATCATCTGGAGCGTGGTCGTGGTCGTCGTGGTCATTGCGTGGCCTCCTGTGCAGACTCCGTCGCGCCGAACGCGCCCCGCTCCGCCGTGCCCTCCACAACGCGCCTGCCGCCGCCGTGCAGCCCGGACACCCAGTTGCGCTCGTCGGCGAGCATCATCTCTCGACTCACGGACACGCCCTCCGGCACGACGGCGACCTCGCGACCGGGCCACTGCATCCTCACGCGGTCCGTCTGCGAATCCGCGTCGTCCCCCAGCGGCACGGCCATAAGAGCCGACAGCGCGTCGGGCGCGTCCACGAAACCGCCGCACAGCCGCGTGGACGGCAGGCATGGCTTGCGACCGATGAACAGCGGACGCGCCGGCTCGTCCAGCGCGTCGGCCAAGTCGCACAGCGACGGCTCGCCCTCCGCCGGATCAAGCCGCAGCGCGACGGTCACGCGCATGTCGGCGTAGTAGTCGCGGTAGCGAAGGTGCGGCGCGTTGTACGTGGCCGCCCCGCCGGCCCGGCCCTCTGGTCGCCCGCGCGTGGTCCAACCGCGGTCGCTCGCGCCAAGCTGCGCGGTCTGGAAATCGGTCATGGCGTAGCCGCCCACCGGCTCGCGGTCGATTCGCGACGCGAAAACAAGCCGGCGTTGCAGGCGCTCGTGCGCCTCGCGCTGGACGCGCCGCCAGCCCAGCGCGTTGGCGAACAGCCCTGTGAGCATGGACGCCGCCGGGAAGGGCCGGATGACGCCGTAGTTGTCGATGGCCTCACCGCCGAACGCCATCAAGGGCGCCTCCAGATTGATGATGAGATGCCGCACGGCTAGACCGCCTCTCCGTCGCGGACGGCCTCAGCGGCCCAAGCCGCCAGCGCGTCGCAGCTCAGCCGCTCGGCGCTCGGCACGTCGCACGGCTCGACGGACAACGCTCGACGCGCCTCCCTTGCGCCGTAGCACTCGTCCAGCTTGGCCAGGTAGTCGCACAGCGCGCCGGTGGCGGCGCCAGTCAGCGCGGGAACAGGCCGACGGTATGCGTTCGCCAGGCTGCGAGGCTGGCGACTGCCGGCCTCTATCAGCATCAGGTCCGCCGCGGCGTAGGGAGCGGTGGAGCCGCGCTTGGCGCCGGGCGAGACGGTGGCGATCAGGTGCACAAGGTGCTCGACCACTTTTGCGGCGAGCTCGCGGTCCGCGCTTTGCCAATCCGCGGCATCGCAGCCCTCCAGGTTGGACACCAGACCGGGCACGTCCACCACGACGTAGCCGTAGAACAAGCCCGGCGGTGAGCTCCATGTCGCCGATGTGGGCGGCGCCCGCGTCCTCGTCCGGATCCTGTAGATCGTCGACGACCGAGAAGTAGTCGCTCTCGCTCTCCTCGGCGTGTACCGTGAAGGCGTGGGCTACGTGGATTGCGGCCTCTATGTTCGCGCCGGGGTCGGACGTCACCATGCGCCCGAACAGCGCCCCCACCAGCCCGCCGGGCAGAGAGGTCTGTTGGCGGAACGCGATGAAGTTGTCCCGCTCCTCGTTGCGGCGCGCCGGCTGGAACAGCAGCTTGGCGGCGTCAGCAGCGGCCTTGGCGTCGCCTGTGTTCTCCTCGCAGATGGCGCGCGCCTTGCTCTGAAGGTACTCAACCTCCGGCAGCCCCAGGAGCAGCGGCTGGCGGCCGGACTCGCTCCCTCCGCCGGGGCCGTAGACGGCGATGTTGAACTGCTCCTGGACGGCGTCCAGCAACTCGTCCGGGAACGCCCCGCCGTCGCGCAGCGGTTGGATCACGCGGCGGTCGACCACGTTGCGCGATCGGAAGGCGTCCGCCTCGGCGTGTATGGCACCGAGCGCGAAGTCGTCGTCCGCGGTGCGCCAGTGGCGCTTGAGGCACTGCGACGAGACGCGCGTGCGGACGCTGCCGCCGAAGCTGAGGCGCTTGGCTAGGCCGCTGTCGTCGCGGTTCAGCAGCGCAGCGGGGTACGAGTGGAGCGTGTGTATCTGCAAAAATCTTGATGTCGGCATTATCTTGTCCCCCTATTCGTTCTGAGCACTTGACTGGTATGAACTGGATTCCGCGCGATAGTAGGCCCTGGCGATTTCCACCCTGGCCTCGTCGGCGCGTTCTTCGCGGCTTCCTTCGTTCAGGATGAACCACGCCATCTCGCGCCAGTTGAAGGCACACCTCCGGCTCGCCAGCATACGAAACAGCCGCGCCAGGATTCTACGCAGCGCAGGCCCTCTTGCCGCAAGCAGGGTCGACAGCCGGTCCTCGCTGTAAAATGGCGTTCTGCTGCCATCACCCTCGTACAGCGCCCGGCCAACTCTGATTATTGGATTGTGAGCTCTGGCCGAAGCATGGGACATCACGGCCATGCCGTGCATGATGAGTCCCCACTTGCCAACATCCGCGTTCCCTGAGATTCCTCGTTGACTCATCAGCTTCCAGAACACGGCGCTGTTGGGACTTTCAGGGTTCATCCGGCGCAAGCTGGCCCTGTCACCAGTCGACATCTCACTGGCCTCAATCGCTTCGACGGTGTTCGTAATCACGTCGCCGAAGTTGTACGGTATCGGACTGACGACACGTGGAGGGACTGAATGCCCGGCTGTATTGCCGTGACCTGAGGTCCCGTTGAGAAGCACGTCCTCGATCTCGTCCCAGTCACCGGGACGCCACGTGTATGTGGGAATGTGCTGCCCAAGAGCTTCTATCCACTCCTGCTGCTCGGGGAAGAGGGTGCTTTCCTCGTCCCGCTTCAACTCGGCTGCCAGCAGGTCGATCTCTCCCGTCTCGTGATCCTTTCTCCACATCATCAGATCGGGGAATCCCCTGCCGCGCACGATGTGGATGCTATCCCTGTCACGCAAGTGGAACGGTCGCCAGCCGTAATGTGCGGCTACGTCATGTGCCTGGTTCTGGAAGAACCGCTCAGGGTCCGAGCGTTGTCCGGTCATGCCTGGTTCTCCTCTTCTTCACTTTCAAACAGGAATGCGAATCCGCCTTTGCCGCGCATACGCCCCCGGAACACCCTGTCGGCATTCACGCGCGCTCTGAATCTGTGAATCGACGGGCATGGCAGTGCGTCTTCAGCCGCCTTCAGGATTCTCCCGGCGTCGTCGATCACCCCGTCTTCGCCGTTCATCAGCCAGTGTCTGCGAATAGCATCGAGTTCGCTCTCATCCGCGTCGAACTCGTCCTGCAAGTCATCGAAGAATCCCGCGTCGACGATTTCGTCCAATCTGTTGGTCCAGTTCTGCGCTAACTGGTTCGGCGAGGGCTGACCGTTGCGATGTGAGTTGAAATCGCTGTTGCCTTTGGCGGCATATGTCGCCACCGCATGACGCAAAATGTTCTTCACCGTGCCAACTTGCTGTATCCGCTCTCGCGCGATGCCCTCCAACTGCTTTGCGGCGCCGGGACTTCCAAGCACCTGCAGGATCCTGTGCCTCAGTGGGACAATTCGTTCGTGATAGCCCTCAGTTCCGCCTTCTCCGCGCACCATGCCGCGGGCAACCAGTCGCATCTCTTCGCTGCCGCTTGTGCCGGCCGCCTCGGACGTGAGCAGCAGCGGCCGTTTCCAGTCCTCAGAGAACATCCCATCGGCTACCCTCTCGTAGCCAAACTTGCGAGGCCCCAGAAACGCGGGAGGTGTTCCTCTCGGATTCGGATTGGTGCCAACGGGCGCCCAGGGGTCTCCGGTCATTCCCTTCACGTCGACTATTCGCTTCGCATCGGCATTGGCTCGTGCGGCTACTATCCTTTCGGCGACAACCTTCAGCCGAAGCCTCCGACACACCTCTATGTAGTAGGGGTCCATGCTGGAGAGCGCGCTCGACTGCGTCTTGGCGCCGTCCCACGGAATCACCCACAGCAGTCGAAGCCCGGAGTCCGAGAGCGGGTAGTCGTCGAGTATGGACTGCCTTTGGCCCAGCAGCGCGACGAGGTCGTGCTCCACGTGGCGGCCGGGATGGATGGACGGAGCGAGGCTGAACGCGGGACGATTGCCGTAGCCGCTGGGCATCCTGGATATTCCGTAGTTGAACCGGCCGCTGTAGCCTTCCATCGTCTGCAAAGTGACCAGCGCGAACACCCAGTCGTCCGCGTTCGCCTGACTCGCCACAGCCTGTTTTAGGTCGTGGTTCTTGGACGTCACCAGCATATCCAGTTCATCGGGCGTCTCGACGGTGTTCTTGAAGTCCGCCTCGTGCTCTTTCGACGAGGTCGGCGGCTGCATGAACGCTGGCCTGGTGATGTCGTTCACCACGAGTTGCCACGGCTCGTCGTCGGGCCACTCCGGCGTCAGGGCGCGGATGATGCGGCACCACTCGTCCGCCTCCAACGGCGGCTCGTTCAGCCCCGCCTCGCGCACCGCCATCGCGCCGAGCTGAACCAGGAAGGCGTGCCAGGCGTGGCGCTGGTGAGGACGCAGCGCGGGGAACGCCACCACCTCGTCCGCCATCAGTGCCGCGTACACCTCCGGCAGCGACGCCGCAAGGCGCGTGCCGTCGGCCCTGTCCATCCGAATCAGCCGTTCACTCAGGATGTTGTACATGTTCCTGCCTTTTGGGTTGAATAACGGACACTTGAGCTAGTGTATTGCCCGACAATTGCACTGTCAAACGTTTGTTCCGTGAGCAACAGGGCTACGGTCGCCTGCCAGGGCCTCCAATCTTGTCATTCCAAGTGGAGTGCAGCCGGGGGACTGTCTCGCCAACGCTCTTGAAGGTGCCGCACATCCGTGCTATTCTCTCTCCATGACACAACTACAACGCCATCAGGCACTCACGAACGCCTCCGCTGCGGACTCCCGCCGGCTGTCCCATTTCCGCCGCATATTGGTCCGTTCCTTCCGGAATCCGTGCTCGTCAGCGTCTCCAAGCAGCGCAAGCCGACGGTACTTCCAGCTACGAAATGAGACAAAATGCGACAGTTTGGAACATTTTTCGGTGAAATCCACAAGCGTGGACATGACGGAAGGGCGCGGAGGGAAACTTGGGTATCCGGCAGCGGGCGCTGCGATGAGGTAAGAACGGGAACGTTAAGCGAATACGAAGGGAGTTAGACAGAGGCGCGAGGAGTAGGCTCCGAGACGCGTTGAATCGCTCTTGTGTGGAGTGGGGGTATGTATCCACAGGGTCAACGAGAATCGGGCCGGACGCTCAATGCTGAGGCTGCTGAGTCCGGATCGACCTATGCCCGGCCTAGCCGCAGAATCGGCACCTCGCGTTCTGAGGCGAGAAGATGAGCTCGTTGTCGCCGTCCTGGATGGCGAAGTCCAGCAGCACGCGCAGCGCCTTGGACTCGTCAGCGAACCCGTACTCCCCGGCCACCTCGCCGAGCCAGTCGAGCTGTCCCCGCTCTATCTCGAGAGTCTGTGCGACCTTGTCTTTCGGCATGTTGTTTTTCCTCCACGTGGTATGCGCTTGTTATCTTACTCCGGCGGCGTGCGGCGCGGCGAGGTTACGGGCGCGGCGCCGCGTGAGTTTCCGGTCAGCAGCCGCCGCGGATGTTTTCGAACTTCACCCCGTCGCCCACCCTGATTCCGAAGCGGTCGACTTCTCCCGCGTTGACCTCAAGAGTGTAGGCGGCGCTCGGATAGGAACGGTATCTCCAGATTCTGTCGTCCGGAGTGCCGGGCGCGGGGATGCCGGCGTTCACCGCGACGTCCACCACCCGGCAGTCCTCTCCTATCCAGATGAAGTCGAGCGGAAACCGCATGTTCTTCATCCAGAACGCGCCCGCAAAGCGCCCGTCCGGGATGTACAGCATACCCCGCCGCTCCTCCAGGTAGTCTCGACCGGTCAGTCCCTTGTCCCGGAGCGCGGGAGTGTCGGCGACCTCGACCTCGAATCGCACGTCGTCCACCTCGACCACAGGCGTGTCGTCGCCGCCAAACAGGTTGATGTCGATGTTGACGCAAGCGTTCAGGGCCAACACCGCCATCGGGATTATCAAGCATCTGAACAACATGGCTACCTGCCTATTCGACCCTGGCGGTCATCGGGCGATTCCCGTTCTCTTGTGCCTGTACCGAGGTACGAGGCCGATCACGGGCTGTAGCCGGTTGCCGGACGGGTGGTGCTGCCGGCGGGCGCGTCCCTCATTATGTGCGACAACAGGAACGAGAAGTCCTGGTACGACTGCAGGTGGCCGAGCGGGCTGGACAGCGAATCGAGCTGGTGCTGGAGATCGTACAGCTCGCGGTACTCGCGACCGTATGCCGCGTCGCCGGGGTGCGGAACGCTGCTGTAGATGTCGGCCGTCAGCGCCACTATCGCGCCAAAGTGCGCCAACGGGTCCGCGGGGTACCGGATGTCGGCCTCACTCCCGGCCGTTACGGAGGCGTGCTGGCGGTTGGAATCGTTGCTGACGGGCGTGACCCACCTCAACTCCACGTTGCCGAGCTGCGCCGGCCAGGCGCCGGAGCGGAGCACGGCGTCGGTGAGCTCCAGCTCGTAGTAGACCGTCGTGGCCGCGCCCGCCGGAATCTCCGCGAACTCCTTGCGCGCCTCGGTGAACGATTCGTCGGACGTAACGCGGTTCTCGTAGCCGATGAGGCGCCACGACGCCACCTGGTTCGGGTCCCACGTCACCTGCGCGCGCGTCTGGTCGGCGAAGGGAATGGACAGCGCGAGCCAGTTCGCCCGGCTGAACACGGTGCGGGCCTGGTCGACGGTGTCCAGGTAGCGGTACCAGCCGTTGCCGTACTGGGCGAGTTGCTCCAGCAACTGGTCGTTGTAGTTCTCGATGCCCACGCCGATCGTGATGATGCGCAACGGGTTGCCGGCGTTGGCGTCGTAAGCCGACTCCAGTATGGCGAAGGGGTTGGTGGCGTCCACGTTGGCCACGCCGTCCGACATGAGGATGACGTAGTTGTACGCGTCCGGGTTGGCGCGGCGGGCCTCGTCGGCGAGCTGGACGCCCAGGTCCAGGCCGGCCTGTACGTTCGTGCTGGCTTGAGGACGCAGTTGCGAGATGGATCTCGCGGCGTTCCCACGGTCGGGCGGCTCGTGCCGCACGGTGTACTCTCCAAGGACGTCCGTGGTGAAGTGCACGACCGCGATGCGGTCACGTCTGCCCAGGCTGTTCAGGATGGCGTATGCCGCCTCCCTGGCGACTTCCACCCGGTTGCCGTTGGCCATGGAGCCGGACGCGTCCAGAACCAGCGTCACGTTTACGGGACGGTTATCCTCGAACTGGGGCGCCTGAAACCCTACGCGGGCCAGGTGGAGACGGCTGTCCAGAGGGTGCGTGAAGACGTCGGTGGAGATGGAGAAGCTGTCGCTCGTCGTAGGCTGCGGATAGCCGTAGTGGAACGAGTTCACCCACTCCTCGGCGCGCACGGAGTCAGGCTCCACCTGGTAGCCCTCACGGGCCCAGGTCAGCGCGAGGCGGTACGAGGTGCGGTCCGTGTCGAGGCTGAACGTCGACACCCTGTCCACGGCGGTCGATACCGAAGGGGTGCGGCGGGTGTCCTGGAACGTGGTGGCTCCCGGCTGGGTAGCGGCCACGGCGGGCGGCGCGACGGTGGGCGCGGCGGGCGCGGGAGGCTGGGGCGCCTCCATGGCGGGCGCGGCGGTAGCCGCAGGGGCTGCCGCGGGCGCGGGCATGGCGGGCGCGGCGGGAGCTACAGGGGCTGCCGTGGGCGCGGCCATGGCGGGCGCCTGCTGCTGGACCTGGGCCGCTGGCGCGGCGGGCGCGGGTGCTTGTGGTTGCTGCCGTGCGTCGGGTTCGGCTGAGCTACAGGCCGCGACGGCAAACAACAGCGCCGCGAGCGCAACGGCGGCTAACACGCTGATTCTCGTGAACATGTTCTCCTCCTCGATGAACTGTACTTCTCTTCCTCGCAGAATGCTCATTTACGGCAACGGGAACGGCATCATCGATTCACTTATTCTACGCCGTACTTTACTGAATGAATGACGTGTCGATCAGTGGCGGCACCGGTAAGCCCGATGAACCCGATGTAACCGTCGAATGGTGTGTAATCCTCGATGGTATGGTCTATGACGAGAGTTCTCTCCATCCCGACCTGTGCGTTGGACAGATAAACGCTGACGCGACCGTGGGCGGCCAATTCGACCTCCGCATTGAATACACCAGAGTTGCTGAGGTCATGATAGAGATTCCTGACCGCCAGATGTGTGATATCAAAAACATCAGACCCGGCTCCCAATTCGGCAAGTGCTACAAAGTTGTCCGAAGGATCAGTAATAGGGTAGTAAAAACTCCGTCCATGGAATTCCGGGTGACCCATTGCGTTCAAGTGGGTATCAAACAACACTGCATATCCGCTTAGATATCTGGAACCCCAGCCACCTCCAGCGTGGTAGAGAGGTTCGATCTGGCTAAAGTCCGGCATGGAGCGCAGCAGTAGTAGTCCGAGCCCATCTGCACCGGTCCCACCTCCAATTTCGAACGAGAATTCAATTCTTAGTCCTTCGAAATTGGCCAGTTGTGGGTGGATCAGCATGCCAAATTGGTTTGTTTCTGACGGGGTTAGCTGAATGCTATCGGATGACGGCAGGGTCTCGGCCGAACCATACAACAGCCGGCGACTGGAATCGAGGAATCCTCTGTCAGTGAATGAAGTTGACGGTAGCATCGTGCTGCCGGAGGGCGCGTCCCTCATGATGTGGGACAACAGGAACGAGAAGTCCTGGTACGACTGCAGGTGGCCGAGCTGCCCGGAAAGCGAATCGAGCTGGGACTGCAGATGGTACAGCTCCCCGTACACTCCCGCGTAGTTGGTGTCGCCGGCGCGGGGAAGTGCGCTGTACAGGTCGGCCGCCAGGCCCACTATCGCCCCAAAGTGCGCCAGCGGGTCCGCGGGGTACCGGATGTCGGCCTCACTCCCGGCCGTTACGGAGGCGTGCTGGCGGTTGGAATCGTTGCTGACGGGCGTGACCCACCTCAACTCCACGTTGCCGAGCTGCGCCGGCCAGGCGCCGGAGCGGAGCACGGCGTCGGTGAGCTCCAGCTCGTAGTAGACCGTCGTGGCCGCGCCCGCCGGAATCTCCGCGAACTCCTTGCGCGCCTCGGTGAACGATTCGTCGGACGTAACGCGGTTCTCGTAGCCGATGAGGCGCCACGACGCCACCTGGTTCGGGTCCCACGTCACCTGCGCGCGCGTCTGGTCGGCGAAGGGAATGGACAGCGCGAGCCAGTTCGCCCGGCTGAACACGGTGCGGGCCTGGTCGACGGTGTCCAGGTAGCGGTACCAGCCGTTGCCGTACTGGGCGAGTTGCTCCAGCAACTGGTCGTTGTAGTTCTCGATGCCCACGCCGATCGTGATGATGCGCAACGGGTTGCCGGCGTCGGGGTCGTAAGCCGACTCCAGTATGGCGAAGGGGTGGGTCGCGTCCACGTTGGCCACGCCGTCCGACATGAGGATGACGTAGTTGTACGCGTCCGGGTTGGCGCGGCGGGCCTCGTCGGCGAGCTGGACCCCCAGGTCCAGGCCGGCCTGTACGTTCGTGCTGGCTCGAGGACTGAGCTGCGAGATGGACGATGCCACGGCTCCCCTTGGGCTGGGTGACTCGTGCGGTACGACGTACTGTTCGATCACTTCGGTGGAAAATTGTACGACCGCGATCCGATCGCTTCTGCCCAGGCTGTTCAGGATGGCGTATGCCGCCTCCCTGGCGACTTCCACCCGGTTGCCGTTGGCCATGGAGCCGGACGCGTCCAGCACCAGCGTCACGTTTACTGGACGGGTGTCCTCAAACTGGGGCGCCTGGAATCCGACGCGGGCCAGGTGGAGGCGACTGTCCAGCGGGTGCGTGAAGACGTCGGTGGAGATGGAGAAGCTGTCGCTGGTCGTCGGCTGCGGATAGCCGTAGTGGAACGAGTTCACCCACTCCTCGGCGCGCACGGAGTCAGGCTCCACCTGGTAGCCCTCGCGGGCCCAGGTGAGCGCGAGGCGGTACGAGGTGCGGTCCGTATCCAGGCTGAAGGTCGAAACCCTGTCCTGGGCAGTCGTTACCGGCGGGGTGCGGCGGGTGTCCTGGAAGGTGGTCGCGCTGGGCGGGGCGGCAGGCGCGGGCGCGGCGGGAGCCACAGGGACTGCCGTGGGCGCGGCCATGGCGGGCGCCTGAGACGCGAGTTGCTGTTGGATCACGGCTGCGACGTCAATGGGCGTTGGCGTGGGCGGCGGCCCGTCATCGGCCGAGCTACAGGCCGCGACTGCAAACAGCAGCGCCGCGAGCGTAACGGCAGATAACACGCTGATTCTGGTGAACATGTTCACCTCCTCAGATGTACTCTATTCCCTCTCTACGAGTATAACGGATGAATACCCAAGGAGGTTGTGTTTCAATGTGGGAAAGTCCAATATTACCACTGCATCATTAGGGATATACGATGGTTGTCCTGTCCACAGCAGCCGACAGCCAGGCGCTCGCCCAACTGTATGAGGCTGTGAGGAGTGATTTCCCGAACCACCATTTCCACAAGACTTGCCGCATTGGCCGTGTTGGCAGCGCTGCTGATGGCGTCCTGCGATGACGACCCAGCGCCCGCGCCGACCGCCACGCCACCAACGCCTGCCACAGCGACCGCCGCTCCCGGCACGCCTCAAGCGCCAGCGCGAACCCTCACTGCGACGCCAGGGGAAGACACCTCGGAACGGAAGGCTCTCATCGCGCTTTACGAAGCGACCGGGGGAGCGAACTGGCATAACAACACCAACTGGCTGAGCGATGCGCCTCTTGGGGAGTGGTACGGTGTAACCACCGACGATAGAGGGCGCGTAACAGGCCTGGACCTCGAAGCTAACCAGTTGAGCGGCGAGATACCCCCAGAGCTGGGCGGCCTGTCGAATCTGACAATTCTGCGCCTCAACCACAACCAGTTGACCGGCGAGATACCGGCGGATCTGGGCGAACTATCCAGTCTAAGAATACTATTCCTCCCCTACAACGATTTTAGCGGGGAGATACCGCCGGAGTTGGGTGACCTGTTCAACTTAAGGGAGTTACACCTCGACTGGAATGAGTTGAGCGGGAAAATGCCGCCGGAGTTGGGTGACCTATCCAATCTATGGGTGTTGAACCTTGCCGTGAACAAGTTGACCGGGGAGATACCGGAGGAGTTGGGCGATTTGTACAATCTGGAGTCGCTGGGCTTAAGCGACAACTACTTGAGCGGGGAGATACCGCCTGTGTTGGGCGAACTATCCAACCTGAGAATACTGCTCCTCTACAACAACGAGTTGAGCGGGAAGATTCCACTGGAACTGAGCAACCTGTCCAACCTGGAATTGCTGAACCTTGACGGAAACGAGTTTACAGGGAGGATACCGCCGGACTTGGGCAACCTATCCAACCTGGAATTGCTGAGCCTTGCCGGAAACGAGTTGACCGGGCAAATACCGCCAGAGTTGGGCAACCTGTCCAACCTGGATTGGCTGAGCCTTGACGGAAACGAGTTTACAGGGGGGATACCCACGGAGCTGGGCAACCTGTCCAACCTAGAATTGCTGAGCCTTGCCGGAAACGAGTTGACCGGTGAGATACCAACGGAGCTGGGAGAACTATCCAGTCTGAGAATACTATCCCTCCACTACAACGATTTTAGCGGGGAGATACCGCCGGAGTTGGGTGACCTGGCCAATCTAAGGAAGCTGATCCTCGACAGGAACAAGTTGACCGGTGAGATACCAACGGAGCTGGGAGACCTGCCCAACCTGGAATTGCTGAGCCTTGCCGGAAACGAGTTGACCGGGCAAATACCGCCTAAGTTGAATACGCTGGCAAACTTACATTGGCTGGCCCTCGGCGACAACAGGCTGGTCGGAGAGATACCGCCGGAGCTGGGTGACCTGTCCAATCTGGAATGGTTGGACATTAGCGACAACTATTTGAGCGGGGAGATACCTGCGGAGTTGGGCAACCTGCACCGCCTGAAGGAGCTGTACATCTACGTCAATGATTTTAGCGGGTGCATACCTGGGGGTCTGCGAAACGTGCAGGACAATGACTTTGCGGATGCAGGTCTGGAGTTCTGCTCAGAATCCCTTACCGCGACGCTTGAGGAAACCTCGTTGGAAAGGGATGCCCTTGTCGCGCTTTACGAAGCGACGGGGGGAGCGAACTGGCATAACAACACCAACTGGCTTAGCGATGCGCCTCTTGGGGAGTGGCACGGCGTAACCACCGACGATAGAGGGCGCGTGATAAGGCTGGAGCTCGGCGGCACCTACGAGATTCCCGGCAATGGGCTGGCGGGGGAGATACCGCCGGAGCTGGGCGGCCTGTCCAATCTGGAATGGCTTTACCTCGGTGACAACGAGTTGACCGGGGAGATACCGGCGGAACTGGGCGAACTGTCCAGCCTGAGAATACTGTTCCTCAGCAACAACGAGTTGAGGGGGGAGATTCCACCGGAGTTGGGCAACTTGGGCAACCTGGAATGGCTTTACCTCAGTGACAACGAGTTGGCTGGGGAGATACCGGCGGAACTGGGCGAGCTGTCCAATCTGAGAATACTGTTCCTCAGCAGCAACGAGTTGAGGGGGGAGATACCGCCAGAGCTAGGCGGCCTGTCCAATCTGGAAGTGCTGTGGCTCGGCTACAACAGGCTGGTCGGGGAGATACCGCCGGGATTGGGTGGCCTGTCCTCTCTGCGAGAACTACGGCTCGACAGCAACGAGTTGACCGGGCAGATACCGCCGGAGTTGGGCAACCTGTCCAGTCTTGAAATCCTGTACCTATACGTGAACGAGTTGAGCGGGGAGATTCCGCCGGAGCTGGGCAACCTGCCCAGTCTAATGGAGCTGAACCTCGAAGATAACCACTTGACCGGGGAGATACCGCCGGAACTGGGTGATCTGTACAGTCTGGGATGGCTGATCCTCGGCGACAACGAGTTGACCGGCGAGATACCGCTGGAGTTGGGCGATCTGTTCAATCTGAGAGTGCTGGCCCTCGGTGGCAACGAATTGACCGGGGTGATACCGCCTCAGCTGGGTGGTCTGTCCAATCTGGGAGCGCTGTGGCTTGGTTACAACAGGCTGAGCGGGGAGATACCTGCGGAGTTGGGCAACCTGTCCAATCTGACATCGCTAATCCTCTACGTCAACGATTTCAGCGGGTGCATACCGGAGGGCCTACGAGACGTGCAGGTCAACGACTTCGCGGCTACAGGCCTGGAGTTCTGCGAATAGCTGCCTGGGTCTGGAGAACGTCCGGGCCGCGTCGTGCCCCGCATTGCGGGTGCGAGCGAGCGGCCCAGCCGGGAGCGGCTAGACCTGTCCGGCCGGCCTCCAGGTGATGATGGCCTGGCGCAGCGGGGCCACGCCCCGGACGGTGATGCCGTCGGGTGTCTCCTCGAGCAGGTCGTCCGCGGCGGCGCGCAGCCGGTCGTCCTCCGGGGCGCCCTCTCGCACGGACAGCCTGAGGCGCAGCTGCTCCAGCGCCGTGTCCAGGTCGGGGCCGACCACGGCGGGTTCGGGCGTAATCATCTCCACGTCCGGGTAGATGTCCATCGACCAGAGTAGCTCCAGCACCCGGGCCAGCCCGGGCAGGGCCGTCGGCGCGGCGCCGTGCACCCGCTCGAAGAAGGGATGGTTCACCACGCCGGGCGTTTCGACCATCTCCAGCACTGCCACGCGGTCCCTCGCGTGCGCATGGAGCTTGGTCACGAAGGGGCCGACTTCCGCGACGTGGTGCAGCACGAGGGAGCAAAGGACCATGTCCGCCGTCGACACGTTCGCATCCTCCCATGGCTCGTTGATGGGGGTGACGTTGGTGATTCCGGCGTCGTCCGCGCGCTCTTTCAGCAGGTCCACGGAGTCGGCAGAGGGGTCCACTACGGTCACGCGCTCAGCCCGCGTGGCGAGCGGCAGGGCGAACCGGCCGGCGCCGCCTCCGACGTCGAGGACGTCTTTGCCGGAGCCCAGCACCGCGAACAGGCTGTTGAGGGCCGCGTCGTCGGTGCGGTGGGGGTCCATGGGCCGGTTGGCGTAGCCGAAGCCGCCGGGGCGGCTCTGACCGTGGCCGTCCTGCTGTCCCTTTTCGCGCAGGGCGGCCATGTCCCGATCGAATGCCAGGACCTGCTCTCGCCAGGAATCTATCACTGAGTTCAAATCTAATCTCCTTCTCGAGGTCGGCCTTGCGGTTGTGCTCGTTCGTATCATCTGTCGCAGCGGTCCGCGCTGGCTACTCTAGTACGGGTTCTTTTGTGACCTCGATTTGTGCGCTGCGGAGCCAGACCCCGGACGGCATGTCCGCGGACAGGTAGCGGATTTCGGGGGTGACTATTCCGCCGGCGGCGTCCATGAAGCCAAGCTCGACTCGCCCGTCGTCCAGCCTGCGGGTCCGGACCCTGCCTATTGGTGTGTCGTCCACCTCTACGTCGCTGCTGGTCTGCCATTCCCCGGCGGGGGCGTCGGCCGCAAGGTGGCGCCTGGTGGGGAATACCTGCTCGCCGTTCGACAGCTCGACGCCGTGTTCGATCCGGCCGTCCTCGTTGAGCCTGGCGATGATTCGCAGGCGGTGTGGCGGCTCAGGCGCCGGCGTCACCGAAGTCTGTTCGTGGCCGAACAGCTCAAGAATCTCGCTGTTGTCGTCGATTCCCAGCCCATCGAGGAACAGGGAATTGTCGTAGTCCGCGTCAGCCACCGCGCACAGCACCGCGTCGACGGCGGGGCCGTAAGCGGGCAGCGCAGCGCGCATCTCGGCGTCGAGCCTGAGCATCGCGTCGAGGTCGTCCGCCTCCGACAGGACCTCCCGCAGCCCACTGCCGGGGTTGCGACAGGTGGTCCGTTGTGCCAACTCGTCGACCATTTCCTGGACGCCGGCGTCCTGCCAGCCGGACTCGGCGGCCCGGGCCGCTTCCACGACTCTGCCCGCCTCCGCTATTGGAGAGACTACCCGTTCGGAGTAGGCCAACTGGGAGTAGAGGGCGAATGCCTCGGAGAAGGAGAGCGACTCGCCTCCGTCGACGCTTTCCTGGAGCGCGCTCCAGGATGCCGCCAGGGCGACGTACTCTGCCGACGCCGAGCCGGCGGTGCCGAGTATGAGGTCTTCGATGGCGGTGGGGCTCAGCGCCTCCTGCGCCGCCAGCGCGCCGGGCAGGCCGGACGCATCGACCGCGCTCGTGTACCGGTCGGCGAACCGCGCCAGGAGCGCGCTCGACGTCGGGCTAGCTACTTCTGCGGGCATGGAAGTTCCCGTCACCGGCAACGTCGCGATCTCCGGCCGCTCGAAAAGGCCGTCCAGCAGATGGGAGCGCACGCCCGCCGCGAAGATCGCCTTGGCCCGCAGCGTGTCCTCCACGTCGGCATCGGGGTCGTCGACGGAGTTCACGGTGGTCGTCACCACACCGTCCACGTCTGCCTTTGCTTCGACCGTGTACTCCGTGCCGTCCACGCTGACGGTGGCATCTTCGAACGTCGTGCCGCTCAGCACCATCACGTTCTGCCACTGGCCGTGGAACCCGCGCTCTTCCCCGTCCTCGTCGTCGGTGATGACCGCTACGAACACCCACGATGGGCCGGTGCTCCTGAGTGTTGCCCGGAATGGCGTCACCTCGCTTATCTCTTCGCTTGACGCGTTCGCGGTCTGCGCGCCCGTGTGGTAGGAGACGCCGGACTCCCAGCGCCCATCCGAGGCTTCTATGGGGTCGGTGTACTCGTAGACGCGCGGCCCCACCACGTACACCACCGCGTTGCCGCCAACGTCGGCCAGGTCGCCGCCGCCCAGGTTGCCAACGCGGTAGTGGACGTCAAACGGCTGACCCGCGATCACGCGCTCCGGTGTGTGCACCTCCTCGATTTTGAGCAGGAAGCTGTCCTGCCTCGCCGTCTCGTCCACCAGTTGAATCACCAGCGTGAAGTCGGCCATCAGGGGCTGATAGTCGCGCTCCAGGTAGGTGGTCGCCTCCAGCAGATAGGTGCCCGGCAGGAGATAGCGCTCTATACGGGAGTTGCGCCGCTCGCCGCCGTCGTCGTTGGCCGCGATCAGGCCGGCGGTGGTTGAGACCAGCGACATCACCGGGTCGCCGTTTTCCGACATCAGGTCCACGCGCACGCGTCCGCCCTGCGGCAGGTCGAACAGGTAGCTGTGCGCGGGGTGCTCCACCACGAACCGCGAACCGCAGGTGTCGAGCGTCCATGACCCGGTCGCGGTCAACACGCCGCCCGGCGAAAGCGAGCCCAGGTGCACCGGGTCGCAGCCCGCGACCCGGCCGATCGTGAGCCGGAAGTCGGCAGCGCCGCGGCTGCGACCGCCGACCGTGGTCGCCTCCACGGTGTAGACGCCCGGCTCCAGGTCACGCTCCACCCTTGCGTCGAGACCGGCGCCGCCGTCGTCGTTGTCCGCCAGGCGGGTTCCGTCCTCAGCGAGCAGGTAGAGGAAAGAGTCTCCTTCCATCGAGGTGAGATCGATCCTGA
Source organism: Dehalococcoidia bacterium (assembly GCA_965204815.1). Lineage (GTDB taxonomy): Bacteria > Chloroflexota > Dehalococcoidia > Lucifugimonadales > CATOSD01 > CATOSD01. The sequence goes on along the minus strand of OZ242014.1, from coordinate 425,871 downwards.
TCCGTCCGGCCTCGCTCACCTCGAAACGATAGGTGTGGGCGTCGCTTGACGGCCGGAAGCGGGAGTCGCAGTCGCTGGTGGTCGAGCGCCCATCGGCTGTCAGATTGGTTCCCGCGTCGGTGCTGAGCACACCGAGGTCGGTCGTCTCGCACTCCGACGCACCCTGCGCCCAGGCAGGGCCGCTCCAGCCGAATACCAGAAAGCCCACGGCCAGCGCGGCCAGTGGGACCGCTATCGCCGACAGGCGGATCGCAAGGCTGAGTGGTGGCAGGGCGAGTCCCTGAAGGTGATTCCGCTGCTTTTCGGGCACTAGATCCTCCTGAACGCGCGTATCTATTGCGATAAAATCTCAGTAGTGGCTGTGTACATGCGAAAACAGGCGTCAACTCGATGATTGCTCCAGTTGCACCTGCCTTTGTTCATGTTACATAGGCGAACGTCGTCCGGCAACTGCGAACTTCAGGGGTCCGCAGAGGAGTTGACACGCAATCGCCGCAAAAGTAGTATAGGTCTCATTCGGGCATAACTGATATATAATATCAACTTTGGCGACACTGCCGGGGAGGTGACTCGAAATGACTGGAGGATTGAAGCTGGCGGTTTTCGTGGTCCCCGTGGCAATCATAGCGATTGGCATTCTGGCGCTCAGGGTAGTCCAGTCGCGTGAGGCGGACGAACCCACCGTGGGCTTAACGGCCGAGGCCGCGCTCGAGTCGCCGTCCGGCGATGTCATGGGCAGCGTCGTGTTCCGGCAGGCGGCCGGCGGGGTTCTGGTCATGGCGGACGTGAAGGGACTGGTCCCGGGCGGCCACGCCTTCATCATCCACGAGACGGGAGAGTGCGCGCCCGACTTCAGCGCCGCCGGCGACCACTTCAACCCCGAGGACGTCGAGCACGGTTTCATCCATCCGGCCTGGAATCGCGACGAATCGGGTGAAGCACACGGCGGCGACCTTCCCAACATCTACGCCGCCTCCGACGGCTCCGCCCGCGCCGACTTCTTCACGGTTGGCATCACGCTGGACGAGGGGCCGAGACACTCCGTGTTCGACCTCGACGGCTCCGCCATCATCGTGCATGAAAGGCCGGACTCTTACGGGCTTGACGAGCCGGACACCGGCGGCCGCGTGGCCTGCGGCGTAATTCGGCGTCAGTAGCGCCAGCACGGCGGGGCTTGGCTCCGGTACAAATCGGACTGAATGCTACGTGAGTCATACTCATGGCTAAGCATGGTCTGGTATCATTTCGCCAGGCTGCCCACGCGTGTCCGGCTCATGGACGGAGTGCTGAACACTACCGAATGCCCGCCAGCTCCATCGAGTCAACCAAGGGCGTCCGGTGTGGCCCGAAAGGACGCGGAATCAACACAATGCGGAGGAGGCATCGGCGGACACTGGAGCGGATGCGGGCAACGCCTACCCCATCGGACATCAGATGGGAGGAGATCGAGTCGCTGCTGGGCGCGTTGGAGGTCGATCTGGTTGAACGTGCCGGATCCAGGGTGCAGTTGGTAAAGGGGGCGGAGTCTATCGTCGTTCACAGGCCGCACCCAAGCCCCGCAGCGAGGCGCGACACCGTCCGGGACATCGCGAAGTTCATCGAGCGCATAGGAGAAGGCTGATGCTGGAGTACAAGGGTTACGTCGGTAAAGTCGTCTATGACGATGAGGCCGAGGTTCTGCACGCTAGAGTCATCAACAGCGGTCCATATCCAATAGCCAATGCCGAAGCCACCGACGTGGAGGGCATCAAGCGGGAGTTCCGCGCCTCCATTGACGTGTATCTCGACGGGTGCGCCGAGTTGGGAATCGAACCTGTCGCGCCTGTCGCTTCGACCGTGACGCCGGAGCACATCGGCTGAGAACCGATTCTGCACAAGCACACGATAGACGTGTTGGGGAGAGGTGCGCTGGTGCGGGAAACGCTTTGACGCTGCCAGCTATGAACACAACAGAATGCAACAGAAACGAACAGACCAGCAGGTCGTTTGACAGGGAGAGGGCAGAGTCCTAATCTAGGCTCATCCACACCCAAAGTTCAACCGGCCGAAAGGAGTGTGACATGACCTCCAGCACACGGACCACCTATGAAGTCCAGATCGAAGACGTGGAGTATCTGCGTCACGGCGATAAGCCCTTCCTGGCGACACTGTTCAAGCCACAGGGCGCCGGGCCTTTCCCGGTTATGGTCGAGCTGCACGGCGGCGCCTGGGTGAACGGGAACCGCGCGAACGGCAACGTCGCCAATGAAGCACTGGCCAGGAACGGCGTCATCGTGGCCGCCCTGGACTTTCGGGTTCCGCCCGAGGCGGCGTACCCGGCTTCCCTGGCGGACATCCACTATGGAATCCGCTGGTGCAAGGCGAACGCCGAAAGCTGGAACGGCATTTCGGAAAGGATCGGCGCCATGGGCACATCGAGCGGCGCGCACCAGGCCATGCTGCTGGGGATGCGCCCCCGCGATACCCGCTACGCGGCGCTGTCCCTCACCAACGGCTCGTCCGACGTGGACGGCACGCTGGGTTGCGTGATCATGGTCTCCCCGGTGATAGACCCGCTGGGTCGCTACCATTACGCCAAGGGTCTTAGGGATGACGTGGTACGCCCCGATTCGATTGGCGAGAACATCGTGGCGCTGCACGACATGTACTGGGTGACGGAGGAGGCGATGGCGGAAGGCGCCCCGGCGCGCATCCTGGCAGATGGGGAGTCCACGGAACTGCCGCCAACGCTGTGCCTGGCGCGGGGCTACGAGGCGTCGCATCCGCGCCCCGACCTGGACGAGTTCATCAGTCAGTACCGTAATGCCGGTGGACGGATCGACGTAACGATCTTCGAAGAGGAGGGCGACGGAGTGCTGCGGGACCTCGAGTCGGACATCGCGCAGCGGGCCCTCAGCGAGATGGCGGCCTTCATCCGAGAGAGTCTCGTGTAACCGCATCGGCCCGGAACACGGAAGCAAACAGGGGCGGCGGACTCAACCATCCGGGGGGTCCGCCGCTGCCGTCTAAGGGCCTGACGAAGGAGACAGCGACATCCCGTCCTACCGGTTTTGTCCCAGGTGTGGAGGCCCCCTTCAGTGCCGGCGTCGAGGCGACAGGGATCGCCTGGTATGCTCCACCTGCGACTCCGTTCTCTACCGCAACCCCGCTGTCGGCGTGGCGGTGATACTGATGGACGGTGCAAGCGTGCTTCTCGGGCGGCGCAGCCGCGGAGCCTACCGGGGCATGTGGTGCATTCCGTGCGGATACGTGGAGTGGGGCGAGGATGTCAGAGACGCCGCCCGCCGCGAGTTCCTGGAGGAGACCGGCCTGGAAGTTGAACTGGGCCCGGTCTACGAGGTCCATTCCAACTTCCACGATCCCGGGTCGCTGACCGTCGGCGTCTGGTTCACTGGAGTTAAGGCCGGGGGAAGGCTTCAGGCCGACGACGACCTGGACGACGTCCGGTTTTTCCCGCTTGACGCCCTTCCCGAGGCGCTGGCGTTCCCCACCGACAGGCTGGTGCTTGAGCGGCTCCGTCGAGAGGCGGCCGGCTGAGAGGGCTAGCTGGCCTATGAAGGACATAGTCCATCTGTCGGTCTGGTGGTCTGCCCCGGTAGGCATGGTGGGGAACCCAGCGGAGTAGTGGGCGCGCTCGCCACCCAGTCCCGGCCACAATCGATGCGGAATTCAAATGCCAATTTTACCTCAACGTGCGAAAAGCATAGAATGGGGCTGTCGAAGCGTTGCCAAATGGACAAGGTAGGTGGGATGCCTGACAAACGACACTGGCACATAGCAACGGCCACCGCCCCCGGCAGTTCACACCTGAGGGAAGGTCTCCCTAACCAGGACGCAGTGGCCCATCGCATAGTTGAGTTAGGCATTGGTGAAGTCTTGATAGCCGCTGTCGCTGACGGGGCCGGCTCGGCCTCGCGTTCCGACGAGGGTTCCCGGATTGCAGTCGATGCCGCCGTGACCACAATCGTCGACGGCATCGACCAGCGGCCATGGGCGGCCTTCTTCAAACATCCGGCCGAGTCGCTGGCGCGCGAGGCAATCATGCGGGCCAGGGTTGAAGTAGAGCACTACGGTGAGCAACATGGCATCCTGTCTCGGAAACTGGCGTCCACGCTCATCGTCGCGTTCGCCTGCGACAGCCTGATAACCGCTGCGCAGGTGGGCGACGGAGCCGTCATCGCCTTCGACATCGACAGTGGCGCGGGCACGACTCTGTGCGAGGCTCACAGCGGGGAGTACGCTAACGAGACGACCTTCATCACTTCGTGCTCCAACCCCCATGAGATAGCCCACGTGGGCCACGCTTCCGGTGATGATTACGATGCCATCGCGCTGATTACCGACGGCCTCCAGAACCTCGCGCTGAAAATGCCGGAGCGTGAGGCGTTCATGGGCTTTTGGAATCCGATGCTGAATGATCTGGCCCACACGGACGAACCGGAGGCGGTTCCGGAAAGGCTCCACACCTTCATCAGCGGCGAGCGGGTGCAGTCCCGCACCAGCGACGACGTGACCATCGCTATCGCCGCCCGAATCAAGCGAAGTTTACAGGAGGACCAGCAATGAGCGTTCAAGACTCGGTAGGCGTGTATGACCAGGCGGAATTCGCCGACAACCCGGAAGCCCGGTGCTCCATTGTGCTGATCCTGGACGTTTCCGGCTCCATGGGCGGCCGCAAAATTCAGACCGTGAACCAGGCCCTGGTCAAGTTCCGCGATATTATCCAGGAAGACTCGGTTACGGCCCTGCGGGCGGATGTTGCCGTGATCGAGTTCGACCACGAAGCCCGCGTAGTCCTCGATTTCACCAACGGCACCGACTTCGAGCCGCCTGATCTCTCCGTCAAGGGCGGCACCAATTACTCCAAGGCCGTGAACCTGGCGCTGGACGTTACCGAGGCGCGCAAGCAGAGCTACCGCGAGGGTGGCATCGCTTACTACCGCAGCCTGGCCTACTTCCTCACCGACGGCTACCCGGAACACGACAACGACGCGGACCTGCAACAGGCCGCCGCGCGCCTGGCCGAGATGGAGCAGAACCGCAGCGTCGCGTTCTTTTGTTTCGGCATCGGCTCGCCGGACCTTCCTGCCGATATGTCGAAGCTCGACGAGCTTGCCCCCAGGAAAGCCATTGAGTTGACCAACATGGAACAGCTGGACGGCTCTATCCAGTGGCTTTCCCGTTCCGTGGCCGCCGTGTCCCAGTCCCAGCCCGGGGACAACATCCGCCTGCCTGAGCCCGACTACCTGGATTTCTAGCACAAGGGGAGGTGAGTAATGGGCTTTCAAGATACGGTAGGCGTGTACGACACCGCCGAATTCGCCGAAAACCCGGAACCGCGATGTCCGATTGTCCTGATCTTGGACACTTCCCCCTGCACCCATTGCGGAAGCGGCCCAATTGAAGCCATGCACGCGAGCTTGCCTAGGTTCAGCGAAATAATCCGTGGTGACCCCGTAACTGCTTTGCGGGCCGACATTGCAATTGTTGTCTGCGGGCTGAGCAACCAAGTGGTGCTTGACTTCACTAACGGCACCGACTTCATTCCCCCTGAACTCCCTCCAATCTACGCCAAGAGTTACTCTGCCTCCATTAACATGGCGCTCGACATGATTGAGGCCCGCAAGCAGAGCTACCGGGACAGCGGCGTCGCGTATTATCGTAGTCTTGTCTATTTCCTCGCTGATGGTGTCGCTGAAGTATGGCACCCCCAGGGTTTCTCCGTAAATGAGGGCGATGGTGATCTAGAATCGACGGGCGCCCGTTTGGCTGCAATGGAGCGGAATAGAAGCATCGCCTTCTTCACTTTCGGTTTCTTCCATGCCGATGGATATGGAGATTTGGACAGGCTCTCTATGCTGGCTCCTTCTCACCGACCGCCGGTGAGGCTGGACAGCGTGGCGCAAGTGGCTAATTCCATCCAGTGGCTATCGCGGTCCGTTGCCACTGTGTCTCAGTCCCAACCTGGTGAAGGCATCCGCCTGCCGGAGCAGGATTTCCTGAGTTTATAGCTATAGCCGGCCGGAGAGGCGGGTAAGCCTATGCTGGCGATGTTCTCATCAGGCCCGAAAAGCAGAACCACGGCGGCCTATCTGGCTATTTTTCTGGGTTGGGCGGGAATCCACAACTCTTATCTTGGCTACCGGAACGTCGGATTCACCCACGTCGCGCTGACCGCGGTGTTGTCGGTTGTTCCGCAGGTCTAATTTTGACCACACCCACAAATCCTCTCGCCTACCGCCGCTTTGTAGATGAAGCCGGCAACCCCGTCGTGCCGGGCCGAAAGCTCGGCGAAGGCGGCGAGGGAATTGTTTGCGAGGTGGAGGGCGATCCCGGTTCGGTGGTGAAAATCTGGCATCCGGGCAAGACGCCCCGGGACGCCTACGCCAAAATTCGGCATCTGGTGAACAATCCCGTGTCCCCCGACCTGGGAGTTACCTGGCACATCGCCTGGCCCCAGCGCATGGTCATGGAGAGTGGGACCATCGCCGGATATACCATGCCCATCCTCAACGAGGCCGAAAACTGGGAAGCCATCGTTGATTACTACAACCGCCGCGCCGCCCAGGGCACCGGAGCGGCCCAGGCTCGCGAGATTCAGATTGACGACCGCGTGCGCATGGCGCGCAACCTGGCCCTGGGCTTCAAGGCCGTTCACGAGGCCGGTTACGTCATCGGCGACGTCAACGAAAAGAACGTCGAGGTCAACCGCCAGAACGATATAGCCATGGTGGACTGTGACTCCTACGGCTTCACCGATCCGGCCACCGGCCGAACCTTTTCCAACAACATGGGCCGTCCCGAATTCCAGGCCCCGGAAGCCCAGGGCGATTACGCCAACCGCACCCAGGAGCAGGACCTTTTCGGGCTGGCAGTGGTCATCTTCCACTTGCTCACCGGCTACCATCCTTACACCGTCACCAACCAACCCGACTACGCGCTGCCCGGCGAGAGAATCAGCGCATGGCTGTTCGCGCCCGCCGGCCGGGGCGTGACCGCTCCCGACCCGTACAACGAAGCCTGGGAGGCGTTGACCGACAAGCAGAAAGAGCTGTTCCGGCGCGTCTTCGACAAGAACCACGAAGGCGAACCCCGGCCCAAGCCCGAAGAGTGGGTGGAAGCCCTGCTGGAAATGCCGACACTGCCGGTCCCGGCGCCGGCCACCCCAACTCCGGCCCCTCGAACATCCACCGCGCCGCAAGCGGCGATGCCGGTACCGACTGCCCAGCCGGCCGTGACCCAACCGAGGTCCTTGCGGCAGTTGTTTTCGGACTTAGTCGTCGCGGCGTGGCTCTGGTGGCTGCTCGGCGGCATGGGCGTGATGTTCATCGGTTGGGTGATCCATACCGAAGTGTTCCTGAGCGTGGTGAACGGGTTGCTGCTCATAACGGGCATCATCGCCGTGCTCATCGCCCTTGCGACGAAGCATCCGGTGGCCATCGGGGTCGGCGTCATCGCTCTCGCCATCCGATTCCTGAACCTGCTCGACTGGGCCGTGAACCTGGTGTGGGCGTGGGTCATCGTCGCCGGACTGGCAGCGGTCGTCATTGGGGGCGCGGCCCGCATCGTAGTCCACAAGGGAACGCCCGGCAGGATCGCCATGGCGAGCGTGGTCCTGGCGGCGGGTGTGTGGTCGTTCTTTATGCTGACTGACTACGACGTATTGTCGAGCGACGAGCCTTCACCGGAGGCGCGATTCACTCCAGGGATTGCGGCCCCAACGCCACCCGGGGACAGCAGTGGCGCGAGCGGCGGTAGTGAGCCGAGCGAGGGCGGCGGCAGCGGCCCTCCGAGCCAGGCTCCGGTAATTCCTCCTGTTGTCGAAAACACGCCCACCGTGAGTCTTCACCTCAGCCCGTCCTCCATAAGCGAGAACGGCGGAAGCGCCACAGTGACGGCGTCGCTCAGCTCGCCTTCGTCTACGACTACTACGCTTACGGTGAGCATCGCTCCGGGAGATGGTGCCGATTCCGGCGATTACACTCTGAGCAAGTCGACGTTGACGATAGAGGCGGGCTCCACCACCAGCGCCGACTCGTTGACCGTGAGCGCGGTCGACAACACAGCAGACGCCCCCGATAAGACGGTCTCCATATACGGAGGAGCCTCGAACACGCTGGGCGTGGTAGACCCGGCAGCCGTTACGTTGACCATCATCGACGACGATGGTGCGCCCGGCGTGACTCTCGGACTCAGTTCGTACACCATAAGCGAAAGCGGTGGGACCGCCAACGTCACCGCGTCTCTGAGCGGCCCTTCTTCAGAGGATGTGACCCTCGTGGTTTCCGCATCTCCCGAACCGCCCGCAGCCGAGGGTGACTTCACGATCACATCCAACAACACCCTTACGATAGCGGCGGGTTCCACCGTTAGCGCGGGTACGGTGACCATCACGGCAATCGACAACGGCGTGGACGAGCCGGACAAGTACGTCACGGTGTCCGCCACCATGGGCGGCAGTCGCGGTGTGACCCCTCCCTCGAGCCAGACGCTGACCATCACCGACGACGAAGTGACGCCCAGGGCGACGCTCCAACTCAGCTCGTCTTCCGTCAGCGAGAACGGTGAGGCCACCAACGTTACCGCCGCACTCAGCGGTCCGTCCTCGCAAGACGTGACCCTTGAAGTCTCCGCATCCCCGCTGTCGCCCGCGGTCAGCGGAGACTTCACCATCACGTCCAACAACACCCTTACCATAGAGGCGGGTTCGACCCACAGCGCGGACACGGTAACCATCACGGCAATCGACAACAGCGTGGACGAGCCGCACAAGCAGGTCACGGTGTTCGCCACCGCCACCGGACACGAGGTGGCCGCCCCTCCGAGCCTGACGCTCGCCATAACCGATGACGACGGCGCGCCCGCGGTGGCGCTCGACCTGAGCCCTTCCTCCATCAGCGAAGACGGTGGAGTCGCTATCGTAACCGCCACTCTCAGCCCTCCCTCTTCACAGCCGGTGACCGTCGAAATCTCCGCATCGCCCGTGTCGCCCGCGGGTGACGGTGACTTCACCATCAGTTCCAGCAGGTCCCTCAGCATACCGGCCGGTTCCACCAGCGCCGCCGGCACTGTCACCATCACTGGTGTCGACAACAGCGTGGACGGGCCGGACAAGTCCGTCACGGTGTCCGCCACGGTCACAGGTCGCGACGTGACCGCTCCTGAGAGCCGAACGCTGACCATCACCGACGACGAGGCCACGCCCACCGTTACGCTCGTGCTGAGCATGTCCTCCATAAGCGAGAACGGCGGAACTGCCAGCCTGGCGGCCTCTCTCAGCGGCCCGTCCTCGCAGGACGTGATCATAGCGGTGTCCGCATCTCCCGCGTCGCACGCAGTCAGCGATGACTTCACCGTCACGTCCAACAACACCCTCACCATTGCGGCGGGTTCCACCGACAGCACGGATACGGTGACCATCACGGCAGTCGACAACAGCGTGGACGAGCCGGACAAGTCCGTCACGGTGTCGGCCAGCGCCAGCGGGCACGAGGTAGCCGATCCGTCGAGCCTGACGCTCGCCATCACCGACGACGAGGCGACGCCGGTAACGCTCGAACTCAGCTCGTACTCCATAAGCGAAAACGGCGGGGCCGCCGACGTCACCGCCTATCTCGGCGTCCCTTCCTCCCAGGACGTGACCGTCGTGGTCTCCGCTACTCCCGTGTCCCCCGCAGTCGAGGGTGACTTCACCATGACGTCCAACAACACATTGACCATCGCGGCGGGTTCAACCCACAGCACGGAGGTGGTGACCATCACGGCAGTCGACAACAGCGTGGACGGGCCGGATAAGTCCATCACGGTGTCAGCCACCGTCAGCGGTCGCGACGTGACGGCTCCTTCGAGCCAGACGCTTACCATCACCGATGACGACGACGCGCCCACGCTGACGCTCATCCTGAGCGCGTCCTCTATAGGCGAGAACGGCGGGGCCGCCGATGTCACCGCATCTCTCAGCGGTCCTTCCTCGCAGGACGTGACCGTCGAGGTCTCCGCATCTGCAGAGCCGCCCGCGCTCAGCAGTGACTTCACCATCACGCCCAACAGGACGCTGACCATCGAGGCGGGTTCCACCCGCAGCACGGGTGTGGTGACCATCACGGCGGTCGACGACAGGGTGGACGGGCCGGACAAGTCCGTTATGGTGTCAGCCACTGTCAGCGGCGATCAGGGGATAGGCGCTCCTTCAAGTCACTCGCTGGCCATCACCGACGACGATGCCACGCCCACGGTGACGCTCGAAATCAGCGCGTCCTCCATAAGTGAACGCGGAGGAGTCGCTGACGTTACCGCTTCTCTCAGCGGCCCTTCCTCGCAGGACGTGACAGTGACGATCTCCGTGGCTCCCACATCGCCCGCGGTAAGCGGTGACTTCACCATCTCGTCCAACAACGCCTTGACCATAGCGGCGGGATCCACGCACAGCACGGACGTCGTTACCATCACCGGGGTCGACAACAGGGTGGACGCGCCGCACAAGTCCGTCACGGTGTCGGCCACCGTCAGCGGCGGCCACGGAGTGAGCGCTCCCTCGAGCCAGGCGTTGACCATCCGCGACGACGATGACACGCCCACGCTGACGCTCGAACTGAGCCCGTCCCGCATAAGTGAGAACGGTGGGGTCGCCAGTGTCAGCGTATCGCTCAGCCATCCTTCCTCGCAGGACGTGGTCCTCGAGGTCTCGGCATCTCCAGACCCCCCTGCGGTCGGCGGTGACTTCACCATCACCTCCAACAAGACCCTCACCATAAAGGCAGGGGCCACCGACAGCACGGGGACGGTGACCATCACGGGGGTCGACAACAGCGCGGACGAGCCGAACAAGCAAATCTTCGTGTGGGCCACCGTCAGCGACGGTCGCGGCGTGAGCGACCCTCCGCTCCATCTTCTGATCATCACCGACGACGACTCTGTGTAGGCGGCTGACATCGGCTTCGCCGTCGCCGGGATGATTGCGCAGCGGGGGCGGCAACCACCCAATTGTGGGCGCCCACCACGCGCTCGCGTGGCGGCCTGGCTAGAATCGGCTATTGCTTACGGCCCCCCGCCGGACAGGAAATGGGGAACGATTCCAACAAGCAGGATGGCAATCCCGGCCGCGGCGATTATAGTGGTGGGATCCTCGAACCCCAAAATACCCCCTACCAACGCAAGTACGATCAATCCGAGCGCCAGCTTGTTGATCCAGCCGTAGCCCAACCTGCCCCATCCCATCCTGTCCGTCCAACCGAGCAGCGCCCTCCTGAGGTTGGGTCTCCTGAGAATGAGGACGGCAAGCGCACCTAAGACGACGACCGTGGCCACAATCCCAGCCGTCTCGAGTATGGACATGGCGACGCCGGCCGTGATCACGCCCAGCCTACTTTGTAGGCCAGTCCCGACCTCTTGACCGATGCGGTTCCCGGCATCGTCATGACTGTTCTCCCAGGGTCTTCGCCGGTATCACGAGAGTGACCGGTGCAGGCGCTCCACTAGCCGAGGCGTCCCCCTCTATGCCTGTTTCTCTGCGATGACGATGAGGGCAGGCCCCGGCGGTGAAATCTCCCGTAGATGAGGAGGAACACCCCAATCCAGAAGAGGAGTACGGCCGGCGCCGCTATCACCACACCGTTTCGAAAGATGATCTGCAGCATCACGGCGGGAACGACCAACGCGAACCCAATGACAACTCCGGCCAGTCCCCACCTGTCCGGCCAGCCCCAGTGCGCAGTCCGACTCATGTACCTCGCATAGGTGCGCTCGGCAGCGCCGATCGCGGCCGTGCGGCGTCGGGGATCACCAAAGACGAAGATTCCGAGCCCACACAGAAACAGTATCCCGCCAAGGGTGCGCACCACCGCGCCCGCGCCAATGGACTGCTCCTCCAGGATCCAGCCGAGCGCGACCAGTATGATCCCCAGCACCACGCCAACCGGCCCAAGACTGCCGGTCGATCTCCTCTCCCGGAGCGACGCGAACATCCTGGCCGCACTCATCTTCAGTGGATACATATCTGCTCTCCGACGGCGGTCACTCCAGCCAGGTGACCACTTCCGAGTGCGGCATTCGCTGCGTTTCCGGCAAGCTCGCCGCCTTGCCCACGAACACTACGCCCACCATGGTCCAGGCCTCGTCCGCGCCGAGGATACCGGCGATGCCGGGAATCCTGGTGAGCCCGCCCGTAGTCCAGTCTAGCCGCAGGCCCTCGGCGACTGCCGCGAGCGCCATGTTCTGGATGGCGCAGCACGAGGTGGCGTAGTTCTCCCGCGTCACTTCTTCGTTGGCCCCGTCCAGGCTGAAGACGTACACCATCGCGGGTCCGTTCAAGACGCGGTCCCTGGACGCGTCGGCAGACCGCCGCTTCTGGTCCGGGTTCGGGTTGGCCACACCGTCGTATGTCGACTGCCAGGCGGCCTCGGCAATCTTGGTCCTCATCGGGCTGTCCTTGCGAACGGCGAAGAATCTCGTCGGATCGGTAAGCCGGTGATTGGGCGCCCAGACCGCCGCGGAAAACAGCCGCTCCAGTGTATCGCGGGAAACGGCTTCCGGGGCGAACTCCTTTACGTTGCGCCTGCGGAAGATAGCGTCGTACACGCTGACGGAACTTTCCGGTATCGCAACCTCGCCGCTGTTCAGTTTCATTTTCCGCCTCCCGTGGCACCTTTGGGGCAATTGGTCGCCGTGTATGGGCATCGGTAACAGGTGACTCTTGACATTGTAATGCGCCTATACTAGCATTTAGCGAGCTTAATATCCAGGCGAGGCTCAAGGACATTGCCTGGCGTCGAACTGCCCGCCACTGGCGCAACAATGTTGACTGCACATTATCCGTGACTATAGGGGAATCGAAATGTCACACGCCCTTCGCCCGACGTTCCCGTCGATTTTGCCGGCGCTTGGAGCGCTGCTCGCCGCGATCTCCCTCGTGCTGGCGGCCTGCGGCGAGACCGAACCGACGCCCGTGCCGGAACCGGAAGACCGCACGCTCACCGTCTACTCCGGCCGCTCGGAGACGCTGGTGGCCCCGCTGCTCATGGCCTTCGGCGAGCAGACCGGCATCAACATCCGGGTAAAGTACGCTAGCAGCGCGTCGACGGTCGCCACGCTGCTGGAAGAGGGCGACAACTCGCCCGCCGACGTGGTGTTCCTGCAGGACCCCGGCTCCCTGGGCACCCTGTCCGCCGCAGGTGTGCTCGACCGGCTTCCACAGGAGATGCTGGACAGGGTCGACGCCAGGTTCCGCGCCCCGGGCGGCGAGTGGGTGGGCACATCGGGCCGCGCCAGGACGGTGATCTACAACACGGAAACCATCGACCCGGAGGCGGACCTGCCCGCCTCCATTCTGGATTTCACGGCCCCCGAATGGAAGGGTCGAGTTGGCTGGGCGCCGCAGAACGGCTCCTTCCAGGCGTTTGTCACCGCGCTGAGGACTCAACTGGGCGAGGACGCCACACGAGAATGGTTGGAAGCCATGAAGTCCAACGATGCCCAGGAATACCCGAACAACTCCACCACGGTCGCGGCTACCGCAAACGGTGAGGTGGACGTGGGCTTCGTGAACCACTACTATCTCGAACGCTTTCTGAAAGAGCACGGCGAAGGGTTCACGGCCCGCAACCACTACATCGGCAACGGCGACCCGGGCGCGCTGGTGCTGGTGGCGGGCGCTGGCATCCTGAAGACTGCCGAGAACAAGGAGCCCGCGCGGGAGTTCATCGACTTCCTGCTTTCGGAGCATTCCCAGCGCTACTTCGCGTCCGAAATCAGGGAGTATCCCGTGGCCGCGGGAGTCGAGCCCGAGGGCGACCTGCCGCCCCTGGCGTCGCTCGACCCCCCCGACGTCGACCTTGGCAACCTCAGCGATCTGGAAGGTACGCTGCGCCTGATGAGGGATGTCGGCGTATTGCAGTAACCGCCGACTCCGGTCCGTGCCGACGCTCGACGGAGGCCTTTCCTCCGTTGGCAGGATCCGCCTCCCCGTCGTACAATGCCCCTGACTGACGTAACCGACCATTGAAGATCGCGAGGGGCTATGACGCAGAGATCCTCCAGTTCCGGCGCCTCCTCCGTGCAAGGCGAATACCTGATACGCATCTACACGACCTTGCGTGAGGGTTCCAGGGTGGTCGGTTCCAGGCTGGCCGAACGGCTGGGCGTGTCCGCCTCCGCGGTGACGCAGGCCTTTCAGCGGATGGAGCGCCAGGGCCTGGCCGTGATCGACCCGGAGTCCGGCGTACAGCTCACCGCCGAGGGCCGCGACATCGCCGAGTCGATCATTCGCCGCCATTACCTCATCGAAAGGCTGCTGGTGGATACGCTGGGCTTCGACTGGGCCGACGCCGACGACGAGGCGGAGCGGATGGAGCAGACGCTGTCGCCAAAGCTGGAGGCGTATCTCTACGAAAAGCTGGACGGGCCGACGACCTGCCCTCACGGCAATCCCTTTCCGGGATCCGCGGACGAAGAGAGGCTGCTGGGCGCGCGGAGGATGACCGACGCGCGCGCCGGAGAAACCGTAGAAGTCTGGAGGATCACCGAAGAGGGGGAGGACGACAACGAGCTTCTCCACTTCGCCCACGACAACGGAGTGCTGCCGGACACAGAGGTCCTGATACGGGACGTCGATCTCAGCGCAGGACTTGTCGAATTGAGCCTCGACGAGCGTGCGGTCAGCATGCCCACGCGGTGGGCGCGGCACATCCGCGTGTCGGGGCCTGTGTCCGCGTAGAAGCAAGCGGGACGAGAGTCCCGCCCGGTCCTGGACCGGACCCTTGATTCCCATCTCCCCCGAAGTCGATGTAGTGCCCTCGCATCAGATCTCTCCTCCCCGAGATGTTTCTCCTCCCGCGCCCCTTGACATGTTAAGTATACTACACTAGTATTCATAACGCTTAATCTCGCGTTAGCTCTTTGAAGCCGGAGTCGGAGTGCATTTGGGCTGGCGTCGGCGATTGCGGTTAGTGCGGGGCAGTCTCGTGGGGAGGAGATATATGGAACGCGCCTTGGTCAAGCGGCTGTACAGGGACGAGTCGTCCCGTGAGACCGTTATGCTCATGGAGTCGACGCTCACGAAAGAGCGCATCAAGATCGCGCTGCCATGTCAAAAGGCCGGCATCCTGGCCCTCGAGGCCCACGGACTCAACGACCGGTGTCCGCTCTACAGCATGTTCTCCAGGTGCGTAGGTGAAGTGGGAGGGGTGTTCGGAGTTGTCGTCATCAACTGCGAGGATACTCTGCCCGCAAGCGGCGCCATCTCGCTTTCGCACGAAGGACACACAACCTGGGTCGACGCCGACGTGGTCGAGCTGGTGGCGTTCGCGCTGCACGCCAGAATCCCCATTTACGTCAACAGACCGGGTGTGACCGACTCTCAGGGGGAGACCTCAACCCCAGGCGGCTCCGAGATTCCCAGCGTGTTCGAGGCCGCCTTGGAGGATATTCTCGCGCCCGACGCCGGATCAGGCCCCGCCTCCGCGGACTCGTCGGCCTGATGACCCACGGCGCATCAGGCCCGCAGACCTGGGCGCCCGGCGAAGAGCGCCGGCCGCGTGACGCCGCAGCGCGCGCGGCCGGCCTCTTCCTGCTGATCACTGCCCTGGCGACCGTGGTGATGGTTGCCGGCAGGGTCGCCGCCGACGCCGACCAACCCACGCTCGCGGAGTCGTTGACCGCGGTAGCCGAAAGCCGGGTCGTCTACGGCATGAGCGGTGTGGCGCGGCTGATCTCGGGAGTCACCCTGGTCGTCGGCGCCTGGTACCTACTCAACACCTGGATCATCAAGGAGCGGTTCGGTTCGCCCGTCGTGCCCATCCTCCTCGCCGTGTCCGGCCTATTCACGCTGGTCTCGGGGGCATGCGCGGCCTGGCTCGCGGTGTCCGTCCCCGGTGTGCCGGGAGCGATCGACGCCTTTGCCGGCACGTCTTCGACCGAGCTCGTATCCGACGTCCGCTGGCTGACGGGCAAGATCGGATTTGCCATCGCGGGCCTCGGCCTGCTGGCCGCCGCACGCTACCAGTGGAAGGCCGGTCGCACGCTCAGAAAGATAGCGCCCGTGTCGGCAATCATCGGCATTCTGATGCAGTTCATCTGGGTAGACTCGGCCACGTTCATGCACCCGATCAACGGAACCGCTTTCGTCCTGTGGCTCGTGGCGATAGGCGCCATGCTCTACACGGGCCGCGTAGAGCGAAACTTCGCACACATGCTAGACTCGCCTACAGTACCCGGTGCATCCGAACACCCGTAGCATCACGAAGGAGGAGTAGGCAAGTGATAAGCCAGAAGCTACAAAACGCGATAAACGAGCAGATAAACAGCGAGTTCTACGCCGCCCACCTGTACCTGTCGATGGCTGCGTACTGCGACACGCGCAGCCTGGGCGGGTTCGCCCACTGGCTGAAGCTCCAGTACAGCGAGGAGTCGTCCCACGCGCTGAAGCTGTTCGACTTCATAACCGACAGAGGAGGCCGCGTCGTGCTCAAGGCAATCGAACAGCCGCCGGTGGAGTTCGAGTCCGTGACCTCGGTCATGCAGATGGCGCTCGAGCACGAGAGGAAGGTAACGGCCATGATAGATGGCCTCTACGAGTTGGCTCTGGACGAGCGAGACTACTCGGCTCACGTCCTGCTGGAGTGGTTTGTGGACGAGCAGGTTGAGGAAGAGAAGAGCCTTACGGAGATAATCGACCACCTGAAAATGGTGGGGGACGACGGAACGGGAATCCTGCTGTTGGACGCCCGTCTGGGCGAGCGGAGCGGCGAGGAATAGAACCGGCGGGCAAGACCCGCTAAACAAGGAGGGACGTCTTGAAGAGAATCGCAGTGTTGTTCGCGCTAGCGGTGGCGGCCTTAGGGCTGCTCGCGGGCTGTGCCCAGAGCGGGCCCGACGACCAACTCAAGGAGGACGTAGTCAACAGCTACGCCGACGGGGTACATCACCTATACTCCGTCAGCCTGGAATCGGCCAGGGCCATGGACGTCGCCATAGACAGGTTCGTGGCGGATCCGACGCCGACGCACCTCGAAGCGGCCAAGCGAATGTGGCTCAATGCCCGCGACGACTACGGCCCCACCGAGGCGTTCCGCTTCTACGACGGCCCCATCGACAACCCGGACGACGGACCGGAGGGTCTCATCAACGCCTGGCCTCTCGACGAAGCCTACATAGATTACGTCGAGGGCAACCCCACGGCCGGCATCATCAACAACCCAGCCGAGTACCCCGTCATCGACGCCGCGCTGCTGGTCTCGCTCAACGAGGTCGGGGGCGAGGAGAACGTCTCCACCGGCTGGCACGCCATAGAGTTCCTGCTGTGGGGCCAGGACCTCAACGACGGCGGGCCGGGCCAACGCCCGGTCGAGGACTACACCACCAACGACAACGCGGACCGCAGAGCGACCTACCTGGCTGTCGCCTCGGACGTGCTGTTGGTCCACCTGCAAGACATGGTCGACGCCTGGGCGCCCGGCGTGGGCGGCAACTACCGCGCATCCTTCGTGTCGATGGACGCGGACGACGCGATACAGAACATCATCACCGGCATCGGCGAACTGAGCCGCGGCGAACTCGCGGGCGAGAGGATGGCCGTCGCCTACGAGGCCCGCTCCCAGGAGGACGAGCACTCCTGCTTCTCGGACAACACCACCGCCGACATCATCGCCAACGCGCGGGGCATCCAGATGGTGTACTTGGGCGACTACGGCGCGGTATCCGGCCCCGGCGTCAAGGACCTTATCGCCGCCGAGGACGAGGAGCTGGCTGTACAGCTTGAGTCTGAGATAGCCGCCAGTGTGAATCTCGCCAACGCCATACCGGACCCGTTCGACCAGCACCTGGTCGAGGGCGTCTCTAACGAGACCGCGGGCAGGCAGGCGGTGCTGAGGACGATAACCTCGCTCGAAAACCAGACCGACACCATCGTGGACGCGGCCCAGAAGATCGGGATTACCATTAGCGTGAGTTGATGCGCGCCGTGCTGGTGATGTGCGTCGTCCTGCTCGCCGCCTGCGGTTGCGGGCGGGGCGACGACGTGGATCTCGCGCTTGTTTACGACGAGATGCTGGGCGGCGAGACGACCGCGTTCAGCGAGGGCCGCAACGCTTTCGAGCTTTCGGCCCGCAATCTGGGCAACCTGGAGAGGCGGACCTTCGAGGTGGGCGATAGTTTCTTTACGCAGAACTGGGTTACCGCGCCCGCGTCTACGGAGGCGCGCGACGGGCTGGGGCCTACCTTCAACGCCCAGTCGTGCTCGTCGTGCCACGCCCACGACGGCAGGGCCAGGCCGCCGGCGCACGACGACGATCCGGTGCGCGGCCTGCTGCTCAAGCTCAGCGTGCCCAACCCAGATGGTCCCGTCGACGAGCCGTCCTACGGAGGCCAGCTCCAGGATCGCGCCATCAACGGCGTCCCCGCCGAGGGCCGCATCTCGATTCGCTACGAGGAGATCGCCGGAGAGTACGCCGACGGCACGCCCTACACCCTTCGCAAGCCCACGTACTCCATCCTCGACTCCGCGTTTGGCCCGCTCGATATGGAGGTGATGACGTCTCCGCGCATCGCGCCCGCGGTCTTCGGCATGGGGCTGCTGGAAGCCATTCCAGAGGAGCGCATTATGGCGCTGGCCGACCCGGACGACGAGGATGGCGACGGCGTATCGGGCCGCCTTCAGATGGTGTGGGACACCAGGCAGGGCAGCCGCGCCCTGGGCCGCTTCGGCTGGAAGGCCAGCCAACCGACGGTCGAGCAGCAGTCGGCGACCGCGTTTCTGAACGACATCGGCATAACCTCGAGCCTGCTGCCCGACGAGAACTGCCCGGCCGTTCAGACGGCCTGCGGGCAGGCACCGAACGGCGGCTCTCCGGAGATCCCGGACGAGCGGCTCGGAAAGGTCACCTTCTACGTGCAAACGCTCGCCGTGCCGGCCATGCGGAGCGTGGACGACCCCACCGTCCGCGACGGCGCGCGGCTCTTCGTCGAGGCGGGCTGCGCGTCCTGCCACACGCCGCGCCACGTGACGTCGGAGGAATACCCCATCGAGGCGCTGAGCGGGCAGGTCATCTTCCCTTACACCGACCTCTTGCTTCACGACATGGGCGAGGGCCTAGCCGACAATCGCCCTGAGGGCGATGCGTCGGGCAGGGAATGGCGGACGCCTCCGCTGTGGGGCATCGGGCTGGTGGAGACGGTCAATGGTCACACGATGTTCCTGCACGACGGGCGCGCCCGGAGCATCGAGGAGGCGGTGCTCTGGCACGGAGGCGAAGCGCAGGGCTCGCGTGACTTCTTCATCGACCTGTCTGCGGAAGAGCGCGAGGCTCTGCTGAGCTTCCTGAGGGCGCTCTGATGCGTCGCTTCGTTCTCACCTGCTTCATGGCCGCGCTCGCCGTCCTGTTCCTCGGCTGCGGTTCGGACGCCGCGGACGAGCAAGAGGTGGTCACCAGTCTGACCGATACGGTAGTCGTGCCCGGCTACGAGGCCGCCGCCGCCGTCTCTGGCGAACTCCGGCTCGCCCTCGAGACTCTGTGCGCGCAGCCTACCCAGGACGCGCTGGCGAACGCCCAGCAGGAGTGGCGTGACGCGCGGGCGGCGTGGAAGCGCACCGAGGCGACCTGGTTCGGCCCGGTGATGGACCGGCGTTCCGTTGGTCTCATGGACTGGCCCGAGGTAGAGCCGGACCGCATCGAGGCTATGCTGGCCGCCAATCCGGCCACCACCGAGACCGCCGTCAGGGACGGCCTGGCGTCTACACAGCGGGGCTTCGGAGCGGTCGAGTACCTGCTGTTCGAGCCGGACGCGCTGGACCTGCTGTCCGACCAGTCCTCGGGGCGCTGCGAGTACCTGGTCGCGCTGGGACGGGTGATCGAGTCCGAGGCCAACAGTGTCGTGAAGGCGTGGGCGCAGGGCGGGGAGGGCTTTCCCGCCTACAGCGGATACTTCACCGGCCGCTCCAACGTCTCCCTGCTGACCAGCGAGGCGACCGCGGAGGCGGTGAGGACACAGGTGTTCCTGGTCCGCACCCTGGTCGACATGAGACTCGCGCCCGCGCTCGGGCTGCGGGAGGGTGGCCCAGATCTGTCGGCGATTCCCGGCGGCGGAGGCCTGAACGCTCTCAGCGACCTGCGCAACCAAGTGGTCGGCATGAGAGACATGTACGTGGGCGCGGGCGGGCCGGACGGTCTCGGCATATCGGACATCGTGCAGGGCCTGTCCGGCGATACCGATGAGCGTATGCGAGAGAGCTTCGGTGCCACCCTGGAGGCTATAGACGCCGTGACGCTGCCGCTGCGAGTGTCGTTGGTGGAAAGCCCCGACAGAGTGCGGGCGGTGCACGACAGGCTCGCGGACCTGCAGCGCACGCTGAACACGGAGGTCGTCAGCCTGTTAGGGGTTTCGGTCGGCTTCAGCGACACTGACGGGGATAGCAGCCGTTAGCTCACGGTCCCTGGGCACCGGCAGAATCCAGCGCTTCGGCCCGATTCCGGGCTCCACTCCGGCGAGGTTCACGTCGGGGTCGACGAACCTCGCCGCCTGCCGGCCGTTGAACGCGACGAACGAATCCGCCCGCACCTCCACGCTCCGGCCCTTTTCTTCCGCGTCCTCGGCGATGATGTGCGCCGTCGCCAGAATCATGTCCGGCTGGTAGGCCATACGCTCCGCCTGGAGCGCGGTGAGATACGCTTCCGGATACGCCAGCCACTCCTCGCCCGTGTCGACGTCCGTCACCCGGAACCGCACGTGCCCGGTCTTCTCGGTCAGCATCACACGCCAGGCGAAACGATAGCCCTCCTCGTTCCAGCGCACGTTGCCGGGGTAGGCCCAGTGGCGCAGCGGCATCGCTATCTGCACGAGAGCGAACAGCGCCAGCGC
Source organism: Dehalococcoidia bacterium (assembly GCA_965204815.1). GTDB lineage: Bacteria > Chloroflexota > Dehalococcoidia > Lucifugimonadales > CATOSD01 > CATOSD01. The sequence continues at coordinate 405,024 of OZ242014.1, read as the reverse complement.
GACGATTGCCGCGCGGGAGAGCCACGTCGGGCCGGAGACAGGGGCGTCGCTCGTCACGGACGCGGGCGCAGCGGGACACCGCCGGAGGAACGCCGCCGCGCGATGCGGCCAGTCGGGGCGGAAGAAGACCAGGCTTCCGGCGATCATGATCCAGGGGAACATGCCAATCGGGAACAGCAGCCAGGTCATCACGTGGAACACCACCAGCGCCGCGTAGGCGAACGGCCTGCTGCGACGCCACAGCAGCCAGCCGACGATGGTCAGGTCAAACACAGCGCCCGCCCAACTCATGGCGTAGGCCACCCACGCCTGCCTGAGCAGCGGGCCCGCCAGCGGGACGTCGGCGCTGTTGTGCAGCCAGATTCGCAGCGGCTGGGCGTGGAACAGCCAGTCGGGATTGAGCTTGGCGAGTCCCCCGAACACGTACACGACGCCGACCTGGGCCATCAGCGCCCAGACCACCCACCGGGGTATCGTCTCGCTTCGTAGCGAGGGGTCGCGCCGGGCATCCAGCGACGCGGTCCGGTGCAGGGGCAGAAATATCATCAGCAGGCTCGCCAGGCTCACCCAATAGTAGTGGTTCAGGTAGGTGGTCTTGTCGATTAGCTCCGCGTAGGTGAAGAGAAGGAAGAACGCGACTATCGACAGGCGGTAGCGGTAGCCCAGCGCCACGCCCAGGCTTGCGAGGCCCAGCAGGGCGAAATGGGCGTACATGCCCCAAGCGGGCCAGGGCTGGACCCACCAGAAGCCGGAATAGGTGAAGTGATGCGCGGGTTCTATGTAGAGGTCGGAAATCCATCCCTTGGCCGCGAACCGGCAGACCGCGACGAGGCCCAACAACCCGAACAGCACGCGAAAGGCGGCAGCGGACGCGGCACTCGCCGGCTGCGAGCCTAGCGCGTGGATGCGGTCGAGTAGGGGGACGACTGCCGATGTAGGAAACGTTCGCACTGGGCCTGTCCGCCACCTCAGTCGCGGGGGTGGTCGGGGTGGGGGAGTTTGAGGAAGGCGGTGGCGAGCAGGGCGGCGGCTACGAGCGCTACGCTTACGGTGAAGACGTCGGCGATGGCGCCGGAGAGCGAGGCCCTGAGCGCGTCCAGAAACTGGTCGGCAATCTGCTGGCCGTCGGCGGCCGCGAATCTGGACTGCAGCTCGGCCAGCGCGGACGGGTCCACGAGAGCCTGCGGGTTCTCCTTGATGGCCTCGATCCTGTCGGCGGGCAGCACGCCTCTCACAGTGTCGGGCAGCGACTCCTCGAACCTGGCGGCGAACCGGTTGGCCATAACCGCGCCGAGCAGGGCCAGTCCGAGCATCCCGCCGATCGACCTGAAGAACTGCAATGCGGAAGTCGCGGCGCCCATGAGGTTGAAGGGGATGGAGTTCTGCACGGCGAGCGTGAACGTCGGGAAGGTGGAGCCGAGTCCCATTCCCATGATCACGATGTATCCGACCGCGCGGGCGAACGACGTGGTCTCGTCCATCGTCGACACCAGGAACAGGCCGAGCGTCATCAGCGCTACGCCGACAAGCCCGAAGACGCGGTAGCGCAGGCCGGTCCGGGAGAGGAGCTGGCCGGACAGCGTCGCGCCGACCACGATGCCCAGCATCATCGGGGTGAGGAAGCTGCCGCTGCTGGTCGCGGACGCGCCGAGCACGCCCTGGAAGAACAGCGGTATGAAGATGATGCCGCCGAACATGCCGAAGCCGGTCAGGAAGGTGACCACCAGCGACACGGCGACCATCCGGTTGCGGTAGATCTCCAGCGGCATGATAGGCGAGTCGCTCCTGAGCTCTATGGTGACGAACGCCGCGACCATGGCCGCCCCGAACACCAGCAGACCGATCACCTGTGGCGTGGCCCAGCCGTACTGCACGCCTCCCCAGGAGAGCGCGAGCAGAATGGGCACGACCGCGAGCACGAGCGTGACCATGCCGGCGTAGTCGTGCTTCCTGTTCTCCACCTCCGGCTTGATGACCGGGAACAGGAACGCGATCAGCAGCAGCACCGGAATGCCGATGGGGACGTTGACCAGGAACACCCAGCCCCAGGAGATGTTGTCGGTGATGAAGCCGCCGAGCGTGGGGCCGATGACCGAGGACATCCCGAACACGACGCCAAGGAAGCCCTGGTACTTGCCGCGCGATTCGGGCGGGAACAGGTCCGCAATGGCGGTGAAGCTGTTGACCATGATCATCCCGCCGCCGATGCCCTGGACGGCGCGGAAGGCGATGAGCTGGTTCATCGTCTGGCTCAGGCCGGCGAGGACGGAACCGACCAGGAAGATGACGATGCCGGCCACGAAGAAGACCTTGCGGCCGTAGATGTCGGTGAGCCGGCCAACTATGGGCACGGCGGTCGTGGACGCGACCAGGTACGACGTCGTGACCCAGGTGAACCTGTCGAAGCCGCCCAGGTCGGCGATGATCCTGGGCATGGCGGTGGCGACGACGGTCTGGTCCAGCGAGGCTAGGAACAGGGCCGTCAGAAGGCCGGTCATCGCCAGCACGACTTGGCGCCTGGGAAGCCGGACGTAGTCCTGGGCTACCGACTGGTCGGCGGCGGCGTCGGTGGTCGCGTCGCCATTCCCGTTGCTCAAGGTGCTCCTTTCCTTGTTTCTGTCTGGCCAACCCGCGAGGGGATGGCAAACGGTTCAGCCTGCCTTCACCCTGTGGAGAGGCAACGCCTCGGTTTCCAGAGTGGACAGGTCCAGGCGGCGGGACGCGTGGTCGATGTCGAAGCCTACGACCTCGCCCTTGTCGTCCAGATCGACGTTCAGTCCGTCCGTGACCTCCAGCGTCTCGGCGCCTGGCCCCGACTTGAACTCGACGTAGAGGCTGTCGGTTTCCGGGTAGTAGTGCAGTTTCACAGGTGGTCCTCCTTGCGAAAGCGTCTGTCGAAGAATGCATTGTGAATGGTCTCGCCGTCGGCCAACGTCACGACGCGCAGATAACGGGGATCTGTTTCTCCAGGCCGGGTGACCTCTCCCCAATAGCGTATGCGACCGTTAGGCTGCTCCTCCCGGTGGAGCGGCGCCTTGAGGACTTCAGCACACCATGAGAGCCTGAGGTATGGCCGTTTACGGAGCACCTGCTCATCGAAATATCGCGTTGTCTTCATAATCTCGGTCCAGGCAGCCCGCGGGACAATCGCAATCGTAGTGACCCTGCCGCGGCTTGGTCAACTGGTACGAGGAGCAGGTCCAGATTTTCGGGCGTTCGGGTCAGTGTAGCGCCTCCGTTAGGGCTGCGATTGCGCCGCTTGGCGTGGGTCTACGAAAAATCTGCCCTATTCTGCTGCATTGTGCCCAATCCGTAGCTGAGGACGCCGGCGATTGTGCTCAATTCTGTTATGCCGGAGTGGGCACTTCAGGGCATAAGTGTCGCGTCGCGTGGCAGAAGAGGACAGGGGACGGATGGGCCGACCGGCCGAGTCTTCGCCGCCGTCGGGCGCCCACAGGGGACGCCGCTACGGATGCCTGGGCGCCTATCCCGTTTGGGGGCAGGATTGCCGGGCCGCGGGGTCAGTCCCTCGCGTATAACAGAATAGCACGGATGTACGCCTAAAACAAGGGCGTTGGCGAAATCGGCGGATCAGGGCGAATTTGTGGGAAGAAATTGCGCACGAATGGGGACTGGTGGGACGCGGGTGAGAATGGGTGGGGCACGGTCGGGAACGGGTGGCGCGGGAAAGTGACGGTTTTTTCGGAGGGTGGGGGGCGCGATTGGGGGCGCATGAGGGCAATGGGGGCGCGGCCGGCGTGTGGGTAGGTCGTGGGAGAGACACGGTGTTGGGCGCGCAGTAGTCTGAAAGAGGCTCCAGGGCTGCGCGCGGATTGACTTCGTGCCGGTTCTGTAACTACAATTACGTAGTGTATGGTGGGCACTCAAGTCGTGATGGTAGTCCACACTTGGCCCGATTTCGACACGGAGGCTGGCGAAGAGGTCGGTCGCATAATCTCTGCGCGTAAAGCGACGAGACGTGAGAGGGAGGCTTATGAAGAAGGACATTACTGAGCTGCCGTCGGACGTCCAGGAGCAGATACGGGCGTTAGAGGCTATGCCTGAGGACCAGATCGACACTGCGGACATCCCTGAGATTCTCGACTGGTCGGATGCCAGGCGAGGGGTCTTCTATCGGCCCGTGAAGCAGCAGATCACACTGAGGATAGATGCGGACATCATAGCCTGGTTCAAGGCCCAGGCTCATGAAGGGCGCGGTTACCAGACAGACATCAATGGAGCCCTCCGTGAGCACGTCCAGAGGACGGCCCGTCCCGCAAGCCAGCCGTGAGCGGCGGAATTGGTGGTAGAGCGCCAAGGGGCGCTGGCGCAATTGGGGTTAGGTCAGGCTTGTACCGAGTTTATGTAGCTGAAGCCGTCGTCAAACCTGGTGATTAACCGGCAGCCATATTGCCTTAATCCCTCCCTGACATCCGGATTCGAGAAATCTCTACGGTCTCTGTTCAAGAAACACTTGGGGCCGGGAGAAGTGGCCGACAGGTGGGCAATCACTGAGGCGTACACGACCGAATCCTGTGGTGAAACGTCTAGCGAATCCTGGTACTGGATGGCGGCCCTGAGAGTTTCTGCTTGGAGAGGGATCACTATGGCGCAGTCGAGAATCCTACTCACGATCTGATCCAATCTGCGCTTGTCCTCATCCCCGCTCAGAACCAGAATCGATGCCAGATCCTTCAGGTCCTCAACGGTTTGGGCGTATGACTCAGTACGTGCCAGTCGGCGCATTTCCAGATCGAGCCGCCTGTACAACTCGGTCCGCTCCACGGCACGACGCCGCCACACTTCGTACGGCTCGAACAAGCTGAAGGCCGGTATTGCCAAGTCGATTGTCCGAGATTCCGCAAGTCTTACGATGGAATCGCAACTCGGATGCTGCTCTTGAAGGAGAGCCACTTCCAGCACGAAGTTGGATTCGATGTAGGCAATCATAGCTCCGATTCGATCTCGACCGAGCCGTCCTTGATGCTGTCATACAGTCCGGAGTCAAAGATCCAATCCAGTTCCGGCGCCTCCTCTCTGCATACTCTGGAAACAGCCAGTGCGTTCAGCCAGGAACTGGTCAACAATTCCAAACCGAAGGAGCTCAGATTGTCCGGGTTGGCCGTATCTCCACGAAGTCGCAGCACTTCTTTGGTAGAAAACTTGTAATCAGCCTGAACCGCATCAAGCGATTCGCATCTGCGCCAGAGGTAAGAATACTCCGGCAAAACGAGCAGGAAGAATTCCGACGCCGGGATGAACCCATCGACCAACAGGTTCCTCCGCAGTTTGGCCGCCCACTCGTCGGTCGCGTTCCTGTAACTCTTGACCTCTACGATGAGTTTTAGCTGGTTATCCGGTGAATAAACGGCAATATCAGCAATCTGCTTCATGCGCTTCCTCCAAATCGAGACGCCCACCACAAGGCTACACTTAGAGCTTATCCGTTCGGCATGCTCAAGGTAGCAGCTTTGAAGTTTTCAACCTCGATTTCCTTCGCTCGGTCCCGCGCCTGCCAGAGGTCATAAGCCGTCTGCATACCAAGCCATGTCTCTGGCGTGGAACCGAACGCCTGGGACAGGCGAAAGGACATCTCTACAGATACGCCGGCCTTCTGGTTCACCAGGTCCGACAACGCCTGTCGAGTTACTCCCAGCCCGTGCGCCGCCCGTGTTACGGTCAGCCCCAGCGGTTCGAGGCACTCGTATCTTACGATCTCACCTGGGTGGGGAGGGTTGTGCATACCCATCTGGCTCAGCTCCTCAGTGGTAATCCGTGTAATCGACGTCAACTGCGTGTCCGTCTTCAAACCTAAAGGTCACCCGCCAGTTTCCCGACACCGAGACGGCGTAGTAGCCAGTGAACTGACCCGCCAGTGGATGCAGTCGAAACCCGGGCAGGTTCATGTCCTGAGGCGCACTGCTACGGTCAAGCACGGCGAGGATGCGAGTCAGCTTGCGCACATGCTCCGGAGCCACTCGTCGAGCACCGCTGCCGTTGTAGAGTGCCCTCAGACCCCGATGCCTAAACGATTGGATCACAGCAGCAGTCTAGTGGCGTAGCCTGTCGCCTGTCAATAGACAAGGGGGAGGGGACAGCGCGGGAAAGTGACGGTTTTTTTGGGGGGCGGGGGTGCCTTTGGGGTCGGGAGAGGGCGAATGGGGCGCGGCCGGGGTGTGGTTTGTTCGCGAGAGAGACACGGTGTTGGGCGCGCCCGGCAATCTGAAACGGGCTCCAGCGCAGGGATGTTGAGACTTCCGCTTGCACAGGCCCTTCAGAGCACCCACTGTTCCCTTCGCGCCATGTCCAGCAAGCCAATGCAATTGACTTGAAACGCGCGGCACGCATCAGGAATGTTTGGCCTCGCAGGGTTACCCGATTGCTTCTCGTAAGTGACCACGGTCAGCCCGCCGACTAGCGCTAACGCTACCACAAATGGGTCCGCGCCCGACCGGCTCTTGCGGGTGTCCACCAGGCGGGGAAAGCGTTCGAGAACCGCCAACACCGCGGTCTGAATTGCTAAGTCAATCTGGACGAACATGTGGCGGCGTTGATTTGCCCACTCGAGGATGTCGTCGTCCTTTCTTTCAAGCTCGACACGAACCTCTTCAGGCGCCACAATCTTACCGTCCTCTATCATGGCCTCAATGTTTGACCAGAAACTGCCAAACACATCTCTGGGATAGTCTCTGCGCCAGGCGTTAACCAAGGCGCTCGTATCGAAGCAATAGGATGCGGAAAGTAGCATTTCAGTTTGAGGACTTGCTGAGAATGGCCTCGATTCTGGGCAGATGCTTCAACCTGACTTCAAGCAAGTCGGCCAAGTCGCTACCGGTGATGTAATCCTGATAAAACCCGGAGAGCAATGAGTTAACGTACAGTCGACCAAGTTTCGACACCACCGTTTGCGCTGGTTGTGGGAATCCCTGGCCGGACGACCTCCCCGCAGCGGCGAATTGCGACCTCATCGACCTGTGCGACTGCGTTGATATGAAGTCGAAGTCCAGCAACCGCCTCAGAGCCACGTCGCGACTGCAGTGGAACCTGTTGGCCAGCGCGGAAACATCGGTGGCCGTCCACTGCTGCTCCGAGCCGTATGAAAGAACCACCGGGTCTTGGATGAATTCATGCCGAGGCATCAACATCTCAGCTGCCACTGCATTGCAGAACGCTTCAACTTGGTTAGTGGCGCTGCTCACGTGATCGTGTTGGGAAAGATCGCAGATGCCGCCGTCCCTGAGCGCCAGGTGGGCTATCTCGTGAAGCATCGTGAACGTCCGGCCATTGGGGGCGTCCTTCGCGTTCACTACCACAACGGGGAGGACTTCAGTGTGCAACGAAAAGCCGCGGGCCTCTTCCCAAGGGACGTCATACATCTGGAAGACAAGAATACCGGCACGCTCGAATGCGGCTCTCCATCCATTTAGCGTGTCGTAGGGCGATTTCCAGACAACTCTATCCTCCATAGAGAGACCCAAGAAGGCACTGATACTTTCCGCCACATTCTCAGGCGCTTCGGCTGTCGTCGCCGAAATGCGTACCGGAGAAGGAACCTCATCAATAGAGTCCAGGATTTCCGTGAGCACTTCTCTTCTAGAATGGGCTTGGCGTACTTCAAAAAGCAACTCAGGCGATGCGGCTTGTGGGAAGCTGGCACCTGGTCGGCGATAGTCCTTTGGCACTGTAAACCCTTGCGGAGGTTCAGGGAGGTAGAATACCGCTATTGGACGCCTGTACACTTTGCCGAGTTTGCGAAGCTGCGCGACGCTCGGGCGGCTTTGACCTCGCTCCCACGAGTCAAGGGCCTCCTCGCCTACTCTGGCCCTCTGTGCCGCCGCGCCTAAGTCCAGGCCGGCAGTCCTCCTCGCCCACCTCAGCAAGCGCGGATTTGCAAGAGCTTCGACACTCTTCGCCAATTCTCGACTCCAGTGATCATCTGTAGAGCTTCCAGCACTATTCTAACGTAAGTCCCGCCCCTGTTCCCATCCGATGGATTACGGCGTAGCCGATAGTGATGGCTGTTGCAAAGCGCATGCCCTGATGGGATGATGCGGTCATGCCGGTACAGATTACGATAAGAGACGTCCCCGAGGAAGTTCGCGACAAGCTCGCTGCGCGGGCGGCACTTCAAGGCCAGTCCATGCAGGAGTTCTTGCGTGGAGAGTTGGAGCGCATCGTGTCGCGGCCCTCCATAGACGCATGGCTGCAAGGAGTCAGGGACCGCAAGGCCTTGGCGGGAACCCGTGTGCAACCGTCCAGTATCCTTCGCGCCCGTGACGTTGACCGGAAGTGACGGCTGTCGGCGGCGCATCCGCGCTCGGCGCGGCGCTGGATTGTCCGCTGGTGACGCTCGACAGGAGACTCAGCCGTGCCAGCGGCCCCATCTGTGAAATCATCGCTCCGCCCCGATCGTAATGGAAGGGGCGCTCAGTAAGCGACGAATCACGCGGGAGGGCCTCGTGGCCGCCGGCATCTCGGTGGTTGCCCTCTTGAAGGAACGCAACATGATAAAGGCGATAACAGCCCACAAGCGGCTCGCTTTGGCGACGGTCGCCGTGGCGCTGGGCGCGGCGATAATCGCGCTCGCCGTGGCCTTCGCGAGCCCCACAAAGCCGGGCCTCTCGGACCCGCTGCCGCCCATGACGCTCACCTACGAGGTCTACGGCCCGTCGATAGGGGTCGGGACCCGATCCATCCCGCGCTTCAAGGAGATTAGGCGGCTCGAATACCGGGGAGAGAACGACTGGACGGAGACTGTGATAGCGTCGCCGACTGTGGACCTCGGCAGGTACGGCACGGGCTCGAACGTGGGATCGTACATCACGGTCAAGGGCAACACGGAGACCTACTACGACGCGATGGTCGGCACGACCGACACGACCTCGCTCGACGCGGACACCATACACCTGCCGTTTGACGCCCTCGGCCACGCCTACACCCCCGCAGGCACAGCGCCCATCGTGGGTATGGACGCCGGGGTCGGAGTTGACATCGACGCCCGCGTGTCCGTGAGCGGCACGCCCATGCAGAACGCGCGCGGCATCAAGTACACGAAGGACGACCGCGAAATCGTGATGTACGAGGGTGACGGCTTCGTGCTGCCCGTAAAGAGCGGAATCTTCACCCTGAAGTCTGTGGACATCAGGCCGTAGACCGGTGACGATGACGCCGAAACCGGGGTGGGGGGGTGTGTTATACTTGCGCCGTGTGAGCGACCGTTAAGGTTGTTGGATTTTCCAATGCAGGAGGTGGCGATATGCCGGTTTGGGACGATTTCCTTTCCGAGAATGACAAAAAGATGCTGGCCAACCGCAAGGCCATGCGACCCAAGCCACATGCTGAGTTCGGCGAGCGGCCCGCAATCCTGGTTATCGACATGAATAAGGGCGCCATCGGCCCGGACGAGCCGGTGTACGAGGTGGTCAAGGAGATGCCGGGGGCCATGGGCTCCAACGCCTGGGCGGCGATTCGGCACATGCAGGACCTGCTGCCCATGGCGAGGGCGGCGGGCATACCGGTGGTGTACAGCAGGCACTACTTCAGGGTCAGCACGGGCCTCGGGCTGTCCGACGCCGCAAGCCCGTACAGCGAACTCAACGAGCTGTCCGAGATCCAGGACGAGATCGCGATGGAGCCGGGCGACCTGCTCGTCGACAAGCAACAGGCGAGCGTGTTCAACCAGACGGGTCTGATCAACATGCTGATGAACAAGGGCGTGGACAACATCATCGTGACCGGCAACAGCACGAGCGGGTGCGTCCACGCCACCGTGGTCGACGCGGGCGGCTACCAGCTCAAGGTGTCGATAGTGGAGGACGCGGTGTTCGACCGCTTCGACCTCTCCCACGCCGCGGCGCTGTTCAACATGGGGTCCAAGTACGGGGACATCGTTTCGATAGGCGAGGTGTACGAGTACATCGCGTCGATCGAGGACGGGGAGCGGGCGCCGGCTTAGGGCAGGGACACTAGATTCCTCGGCTACGCTCGGAATGACAGAGGGGAGTTGCGCTCGAAATGACAGGGGCAGGAGGGGGAAGGGACGGCGTAGCGGCCGGGCAGGGGCACTAGATTCCTCGGCTACGCTCGGAATGACAGGGGGAGTTGCGCTCGGCGTGACAGGGGCGCGACATGACAGGGGCGCGACATGACAGAGGCGCGAGAGGTGTACTGTGAGCAGAGAACTTACTATAGGCGCGGCCCAGCTTGGACCGGCCTCCGAATCCAAGGGAGAGACCGTCGAGCGGATGCTCGGGCTCATGTCCGAGGCGAGGGACGCCAACGTGGGGTTCCTGTGCTTCCCCGAACTGGCGCTGACCGAGTACTTCTGCACGGTCGTCAGGGAGTCGGTGGAGGAGTACTTCGAGACTGAGCTGCCGTCGCCGGTGACGCGCCCGCTGTTCGAGGCGGGCAGAGATGCGGGCATGGCGTTCGTGCTGCCCTACGCGGAGAAGACGGGAGACCAGTACTTCAACAGCTCGGCTATCGTGGACGAGAGCGGCTGCGTGGCGGGCACGTACCGCAAGGTGCACATCCCGGGCACGTTCGAGCCCAAGGAAGAGGGCAACAACATCCTCGAGAAGCGCTACTTCACGCCGGGGGACATGGGCTTTCCGGTGGTGGAGGCGGCGGGCGCGAGGGTGGGCGTGCAGATCTGCTACGACCGCCGGTTCCCGGAGAGCTTCCGGGCGCTCGGAGTGAACGGCGCCGAGATCATCTGCACGCCGTACAACACGCCCGCGTTCGACGGCGACGTTAAGAAGGGCGTGGACGCATCGGACATGTGCATACGCTCCGCCGCGTACTACAACGGCTGCTTCGCCATCGGCGTGGGCAAGGCGGGGGTGGAGAACGACGTGCGGTTCATCGGCGGGAGCCTGATCGTGGGGCCGGACGGCGGCATACTCGCGCGCGCCGAATCGGGCGGGGACGAGCTGATCACGGCGACCATCGACCTCGACGAGGTGATAACGCCGATGAAGACGGCGGACCGTAGGCCGTCCGAGTACGAGGTGCTGGTCGGCGGGTAGGGCGTCGGAGGGCCCCACCCCCCTGGATTCCCGCTTTCGCGGGAATGACGGGAGAGGGGGACGGCGCGGGAATGACGAATGCAGATGTGCCCGGCAGTTCGACGAATGCAGGTGTACCCAGCAGTTTGACACGGGTTCCGCGTCGAACGCTGCGAGGAGAAGGAAATTGTTGCCGCCAGACCGCTTTGACTACTCCCCGATAGTCGACCGGCCGGCCATCAAGTGGCCCAACGGCGCGCGCGTGGCCTTCTGGGTCGCGCCCAACATCGAGTGGTACGAGTACACGCCGCTCAGCAGGCCCACCACGCCGGACATCCCAAGCTACTCCTACCGGGACTACGGCAACAGGGTGGGATTCTGGCGAATGCTGGAAGTGCTCGACAAGCACAACATCCGGTGCTGCGTGTGCCTGAACGGCGCGGTGCTCGACCACTGCCCGGAAGTGCGCGACGCGATGGTGGAGCGCGACTGGGACTACATGGCGCACGGCTTCTACAACACGCGGCCGATAACCAACTACTCCGAGGAGGAGGAGCGCGAGTACTGGCGGGACATGATCGACACCGTGAAGCGGCATACCGGCAAGCAGCTCAAGGGAAGGCTGGGCGCCGGCGGCGGCAACACGGTGAACACGACCGACCTGATGGCCGAGATGGGGCTGCTGTACCACACCGACTGGCTTATGGACGACCAGCCGTTTCCGCTGAAGGTGAAGAACGGGGCCAGGTTCATCTACGTGCCGTACACGTACCAGATCAACGACGCCATCGTGCCGATGCTGGGCAGGGACGCCGCCTACTTCTGCCAGATGATCAAGGACCAGTTCGACGTTCTGTACGAGGAGGGGGCCGAGAGCGGCAGGGTGATGTGCATATCGCTGCATCCGTACTGGATAGGCAAGCCCCACCGGGCGAAGTACCTGGACGAGGCGCTCGGCTACATCATGTCGCACGACGGGGTGTGGCAGACGACGGCGGACGACATCGCGGAGTACTACCTGGAGCACTACTACGACAAGGTGGTGGAGCAGGTGGCGGGGTAGGCTCAGGGCAGGGGCGCTAGATTCCTCGGCTACGCTCGGAATGACAGGGGAGAGGGGCGCTCGGAATGACAGGGACGGGCCGGGGAAGGGACTGGCCGGCAGGCGGGGCGACACCCCCATCCTGACCTTCCCCCGTCGAGGGGGAAGGGAACAATAGGAGAATCTTCATGCCTGGAGAACGCAACTATGGGCAGGACCACGGGCACTACGACTGGTCGCCGATCGTAAGCCGTCCCGTGCTACGGTGGCCGGACAACGCGCGGGTGGCGCTGTGCGTGATAGTCAACTTGGAGCATTTCGACTGGGACCTTCCGGACGACACGCCTATGCCGGTGAGCGTCGTGGCGGGCGCGATGGGGAGCGGCGGCCTCGGTTCGGGGCTGGGGCCTTTCCCCAACATCGCCGGGTACTCGCAGCACGAGTACGGCAACCGCGTCGGCATCTTCCGGGTGCTCAGCGTGCTGGACAAGTACGGCATCCGGCCCACGGTGGCGATGGACAAGACGGTCGCCGAGAACTACCCGTTCCTGGTGAGCGAGTGCCAGAAGCGGAACGCGGAGTTTGTCGCGCACGGCATCACCGTGCGGCAGATCATCCACGCGGGCATGTCGGAAGAGGAGGAGCGGGCGTACATCCGGGAGTCCATCGAGGGGCTGGAGAGCGCCACGGGCGTGCGTCCGGTCGGCTGGTCCGGCCCGGAGTTCCAGGAGTCGATGAACACGCCGGGGCTGCTGGCGGCGGAGGGCATCAGCTACGTGTGCGACTGGTCCAACGACGAGCAGCCGTACCGGATGAACGTGGACGACGGGGAGCTGTTCTCGCTGGGCGTGAACCTGGACCTGGACGACATGTTCATCCAGCTCAACGGGCGCAGGCTCATCGGGGAGTACGAGCAGATCATCAAGGACGAGTTCGACGGGCTGTACAGGGACGGGACGGACACCGGCCTGATGATGGTGCTGAACCTTCACCCGTGGGTCATCGGCCAACCGTGGCGCATCCGGTACCTCGACAAGGCGCTCGCGCACGTCGACAGGCACGGCGGGGTGTGGAAGGCGACGGGGCGGGAGATAGTCGACTGGTACAGGGACAACTGCTGAAGTCCCTTCACCCTCACCTCAATCCTCTCCCATCAAAGGGAGAGGAGGACCATTTCGACACCCCCATCCTAACCCGTTCGACAAGCTCAGGGCAGGGGCACTAGATTCCTCGGCTACGCTCGGAATGACAGGGGCGGGAGGGGGAAGGGACTTTTGTAAGGCCACCGAGGCGGGGAGGGACCCATGGACCTGGTGATCAGAGGCGGGACCATCGTTACTGTGGGCGAGACCTATGTCGCCGACGTGGGCGTCCGGGGCGAGAAGGTGTCGCAGATCGGCGGGGAGATGTCCGCCGCCAGGGAGATAGACGCGGGCGGGAAGCTGATCGTGCCTGGCGGCGTGGACATGCACGTGCACCTGCAGCTCGCCGAGGCGCAGCCCGAGGGCGCTCCGCCGCGAATGTCGGACGACTTCTACTGGGGCACCGCCGGAGCCGCCGCCGGGGGCATCACCACCGTCGGCAGCATGACCGCGCGGCAGCCGGGCGAGGGGAAGGGGCTGCTGTCGACGCTGGAGTACGCGGAGGACGACGCGCTGCGTAACTCGCTGATCGACTTCACGCTGCACCCCATCATCGACGACCCCTCGCCGGACATCATCGCCGAGATTCCGAAGCTGCTGGACGCGGGCTATTCGAGCACCAAGACGTTCATGGTGATGCACGCGTTCGACGGGCGGCAGAACGACTACGTGAGGGCGTTCGAGGCGGCGGGCAGCAACGGCATCCTCCCCATGCTGCACTGCGAGGACGCGAACATAAACCACCACTACGAGGAGCGGTTTCACTCGGAGGGCAAGAGCGACATCCGCTACTACGCCGACAGCCGCCCGCCCTACGCCGAAGCGATAGCCACGGCGCGCGGCATATCGCTGGCGAGGGCGGCGGGATCACCGCTGTATCTGGTCCACGTGTCCTGCGCCGACGCGCTCGACGAGGCGCGGCAGGCGCGCGCGGGCGGGCAGCGCGTGTACGTGGAGACGCGGCCGATCTACCTGTACCTCACCAGGGACCTGTACGAGGAACCGGACGGCGCCAAGTACGTCGGCTGGCCGCCGCTGCGCGAGCAGTCGGACATCGCGGGGATATGGGACGGCATCGTCAACCACGACGTGGACACGCTGTGCTCGGACCACGCGCCGTGGACGCTGTCCGAGAAGCTGGACCCCGACCTGTCGGTCGGCAGCTTCCGGCCGGGGATGGCCAACCTGGAAACGCTCATGCCGATGCTGTACTCCGAGGGCGTGGTGGGCGGCAGGATCTCGCTGGGCCGCTGGGTGGAGCTGACGTCCACGAACGCGGCGAGGCTGTTCGGCATGTTCCCGCAGAAGGGGACGGTGGCCGTCGGCTCGGACGCGGACCTGGTGGTGTGGGACCCGGACCTGAAGCGCGTGGTACGGGGCGAGGAGATGCGCTCGAGGGCGGGCTACGACGTGTTCGAGGGCTACGAGATACAGGGCTGGCCCACGCACACGATCTCGCGCGGGGACGTGGTGTTCGAGGACGGCGAGATCGTCGCGGAGAGGGGCAGGGGGAAGCGCGTCATACGCGGGCCCTACGCGCCGCTGTAGGGGGCGCCGGTTCCGCGCGGGCGCGGGATTCCTCGGCTGCGCTCGGAATGACAGTGGGAAGAGGGCGCTCGGATTGACAGGGGCGGTAGGGTTCGCGTGGGCGCGGCGGGCGTGGCTACACGCCGGGGGCGGCCAGGAAGTCGAGTATCGCCGCGGCCAGCGCCTCCGGGTCCTCGTAGGTCTTGAGGTAGGAGCCGCCCGGCCCTATGTGGGTGCGGGCGCGCTTCAGCCGGGCCGCCACCGGCTCGACGGTGCGGCGCAGGCCGTCGTGTTCCCCGCTCATCACCAGCGTCGGCGCCTCAATGTGCGGAAGGCGGCTCATGATGTCGTAGTGGCCCAGGGCGACGTAGGCCTCGTGGTAGCGCTCCCCGGCTATCAGCTTGAAGAGCACCTCCCAGTGAAGCGTTCTGAGTGTGTCCTCGCTGAACGGCCTGGGGAAGAAAGGCTCGATTCTGCCCGACAGCTCCTGCCAGGTTTCCGCCAGGTGCTCGCCGCCGTCCTTCAGCTCGATGGGGTGCACGTTGCTGAGGAAGTCGTTGATAGGGTCTTCCCAGTAGGGGGTGCCGTCGATAATCAGCTTGTCCACCTTTTCGGGAAACGCCGCCGCGAGCTCGCAGGCCCAACTGGCGCCCGTGTGGTGGCCGAAGACGGAGGCGCGCTCGATGCCGAGGCTTTCGAGGAAGGCGGCGAAGGCGCGGGCGTAGTCGGCGGCGGTGTACTCGCGGTTGGTGGGGTAATCGGACATCCCGTAGCCGGGGGTGTCGACGGCGAGAACGCGGCAGCTTGGCGCCAGGCGCCGCATCACCGGCTCGTAGGCGTAGGAGCTGGTGGCGGTCTGGTGGATCAGCAGCAGTGGCTCGCCCTCGCCGGCGTGGCGGTAGTGTAGCTGCCCGTATGGCGTGTCGGCGTAGGCCCTGCGAATCGTTACGTTGTCGGTCATCTAGTCGTCCCTGGCCCTGCCCCACATCTCGTAGGAGGCGACCTCGTCCAGCGGCCGGCGGCGGGGGCGTCCGAAGCGCTCGCCCTGCGCGGGGTAGCCTATGGGAATCATCGCCACGGTCTCGAAATCGTCGGGTATGCCGAAGTACTGCTTGACCTCGCTCTCGTAGGCGGTGTGCAGGGTGGTGAGCACGGTGCCTAGGCCGAGGCCGCGCGCGGCGAGCAGCAGATTCTGCACGGCGGGGAATATCGACGATCCGGTCGCGGAGCTGTCGGTCCGCTGGCAGACCAGCACCACCACCGGGGTGTCCGGCATGTTGTTGCCGAGGTCGGCGCCGGAGCGGTAGGGCTGCTCGGACCGCATGTCGCCGGTGACGGCGGCCTGCCAAGCCTTGAGGTACCACTCGCCGAGCCGCCTCTTGGCCTCCCGATCCCGCACGACCAGGAAGTGCCACGGCTGCCTGTTACCTCCGTTCGGGGCGTGTATGGCCGACTGGAGGATCGTGGCGACGTCCTCGTCGGACACCGGCTCGGTGGAGAAGTGGCGGATCGCCCTCTGCGTGTTGATCGCCTCGAACAGCGAGATTTCTGGTTGGGTCATGTGAGTCCTCCGGGCCGGATTTTGCAGAGCCGCATCAGGCCATTATAGAGACCTCGCGGCCACGTGGCCCTCGCGCATCGCCTCGATCAGCTTCCTGGCGGACACGCAGTCTCCCACCGCGGTCACCGTCGGAATGCGCCCGTCCGCTATCAGCGCCTCGTACAGGCTGTCGTTGGGCGCGTTGAACTCGCCGCCCACGATGGTGTCCACGTCCTCGATCACCGTTTCTTTGCCGGTTTCCACCTCGGCCAGGACGGCGGTCCTCTCGGAGACTTCCTTGATCCAGTGCTCGCGGTGGAAGACGACGCCGTTCCGCTTCATGCGCGATATCACCGGCGGCCTGCTGGTGACGATGATGTCGGAGGCGACCATTTCGCCCATGGTGACGAGGTGGACCTCGGCGCCGGCGGCGGACATCACGTCGGCGGCGTTGGGCGACCTGTGGTGGTTCTCGGCAGCGAGCAGCACGGCGCGGCTGCCCACGTCGACGCGGCCCTCTATCACGTCCTCGATGCTGGCGAGCGCCGGCACGCCCGATTCCCGCTGCCCCGCGATCTGCGGATACACGGGCGCCGAGCCGGTCGCGACGATGACCGCGTCCGCCCCCTCCTCCACCAGCGCGTCGACCGTGGCCTCGGTTCCCAGCTTCACGACCACGCCCAGCCGGTCCAGTTGCAGCTCCAGCCAGGCGACTATGTTGCCGAACTCGCCCCTGGTGGGCACCTTGGCGACGGTGTTGAGTTGGCCGCCGAGCCGGTCGGCCTTTTCGTAGAGCACCACGGTGTGGCCTCGGACCGCGGCCACTCTCGCGGCCTCCATGCCCCCAGGCCCTCCGCCGACAACGGCGACGGCCCTGGGGGTTTCCGCCGGGGTGATCTGCCCAAGCTCCAGCTCGCGCCCGGCCTCCGGGTTGATGCTGCACCCGATGGGCTGCCCCCGGTGCGCGCGGCCGCCGCAGCCGTCGTTGGAGCCGATGCACTGGCGGATATCCGACGGCCGGCCCTCCATGAGCTTGCGGCCAATCTCGGGGTCGGCGACGTGCGCCCGCGTCATGACGCACATGTCGGCCTTGCCGGTGGCGATGATGTCGTTCGCTATCTGCGGGTCTATGATGCGGCAGACGGTGAAGATGGGGATGTCCTTTGTGGCCTTCTTGATCTCCGCGGCGTAGTGCACGAACGGGGCCTGCTCCCAGGTCATGTCCGCCTGCTGCATCGCGAAGGGCATTCCTCCGCCGACGCTGAAGCTGACGTTGAAGAAGTCGAAGTCGCCCTTCTCCTCCAGCAGCGCCGCCATGGGCGCCATCTCCTTCGGGGTCATCCCGTCGGGCAGCAGCTCGTCGGCGCTGAGGCGTATGCCGACCGCGAAGTCGGGCCCTACACGCTCTCGTACCGCTCGCCCCACCTCCAGGGCGAATCGCGCGCGGTTCTCCTCGCTGCCGCCGTACTCGTCCGTCCGGTGATTGGTCACGGGGGACAGGAACTGCTGAATCAGGTAGCCGTGCGCACCGTGCAACTCTATCCCGTCCATGCCCGCCTGCTTCATGTTGGCGGCGGAGTGAGCGAAGCCCTCGATGACGTCGGCTATCTCCGCTTTTGTCATGGCGTGGGTGTACTCGTTGCCCGAAAGGGCCTTGGTGCGGGAGGCGGACCACAGGGGCAGCATGGTGGAGAGGCTCTGGCCGGACTTTCCGAAGTGGAGAAGCTGCACGAATATCTTGGCGCCGTGCTCGTGAACGGCGTCGGCCAGCACGCGCCACGCGGGTATCGCGTCGTCCAGGTAGCCGGTGGGGCTTTGCAGCCCGCCATACGAGGTGGGATGAACGATGGTGCCCTGGATGATGATGAGACCAACGCCTCCCCGTGCGCGGGCCGCATGGTACGCGTTGTTCTGGGGAGTCGGCCTGCTGTTCTGATACATCCCGGAGCTGTGGGCGCTGATCAGGATGCGATTGCGCACTTCCACGGAGCCCAGGCGTATGGGCGACAGAAGGTGGCTGAACCGCGAGTCTTCGTTGGTCATGAGACCCTCCTGGCTACATTCACTGGGAGACACTTCTGTTGTACAGGAACAGCTAAGGGCCGGCGGCGCCGGGATGCCCGGAAGCCGGGATTGGCAGACCCGCGTCCCCTCGCTTTGGAGAACACGTTGACGCCCTGCGGAGCAGGTGCTATATTGCCGCAATCCCGGCGATTATAGCAGATGCGGCCTTTTTACGAATTCAGGAGGCTTTGTGACTTAATTCACCAATTACAAGCAGAGACACAGTGCCTTTACCTCAGTCGCCAACGGTAAACCGCGCCTGGTGAGCCACGTGACTGACGTGTGGGTAAAACAACCGATTCGCTCTTGGACGTGCGGTGCACGATTGGCAAACGAGGAGGACACCATGACGAGAATGCCCAGCGTAGCGGTCGGACTAATGTTGATGGCAGTGTTGAGCCTGCTTGTAGTTCTGGCGGCCTGCGGAGCCGAGGAAGAGGCGGAGCCAACGACCGCGCCCGCCGCCGCCGTGCCGACCACCGCCGCACCCGCCGCCGCGGCACCCACTCCCGCCAAGCCTGCCGAAACCGCGATGGAGCGGCCCGACGACCTGATCCCCGAGGGCTTGGCCGAGAACTTCCCGCTGATCGCGCAGTGGCACTGGAGCAAGCTGCCCCATCCGTTCGGCGAGCAGCCCAAGAAGGGCGGAGTGTTCAGGCTGGAGGGCCGGTTCGACCTCAACACCTGGGACCCACGCAACCCGGCCATCTCGTCCCTGGCGATTCAGATGAACGCGGTCTACAACCGGCTGCTGAAGGCCGACCACACCATGGAGACGGCCATCGCGACCAAGGGGCGCTGCCTGCGTGAAATCTGCCTCACAGGCGACTTGGCGCAGAGCTGGGAGGTCGTGAACGCGGGCGAGTCTATCGTCTTCACCCTCGCCGACGACATCAAGTGGCAGAACTTCGCCCCGGTGAACGGGCGGGACTTCCTCGCCTCGGACGTCAAGTTCTCCTACGACACGTACATCACCGACGAACGCGCCACAGGCCAGAAGAGCATCTTCCGGCAGGTGGAGAGCATAGTCGCGGACGACGCGGCGAACACGGTCACCTTCAACTTCACGTCCCCCGCGGCGTACTTCATGTACAGCATGGCGGGGCCGCTGGTCCCGGTGTTCGCGCCCGAGGCCGCCAACCAGGAGGGACGGCTGGACGAGGACCCGCCGATAGGGACGGGGCCGTTCCAGATCACGAACCACGTGTTCGACAGCATCATCGAGTACGAGGCCAATCCGACCTACCACAAGAAGGACTCGTTCGGACAGCAGCTTCCCTACCTCGAAGGCATAACGTCGGTGAGGATGTTCGACGACGCCACCCGTGTGGCGGCATTCCGCGCCGACCAGATGGACTCCTACATGTCCCTCAACGGCGACGCGCGCAAGAACATCGAGCGGACCGAGCTCGACCGCGGCGCGCAGCTTCGGGTGATGGAACAGAACGCGGGCGGCAACTTCTTCTTCGGGCCTCCCCACGACGTTCCGCCGTTCGACAACGTGAACTTCCGGCGCGCGCTGTCCATGGCGCTGGACAGAGACGCAATGGTGCAGGCCGCCTACGCCGACCAGGGACGCTGGTCGCTCGGCTACCCGACCGACTGGCTCGGACGCGAGTACCCCTACACCCCGGCTGACTTCGGTGAGTACTACCAGTACAATCCCGAAGGCGCCATGGCGCTGCTGGAGGAGGAAGGGCTCGACGGCATCGAGTTCCCGATCCACACCACCGCCCGCCGCCAGACGGACGGGCAGGTGGCCCTCGGAATCGAGTTCTGGAAGGACATCGGCCTCACGCCCGTCCTCACCGTCGACGAGGACGTCGCGTACAACGCCGCCTCCTTCAGCCACGACTTCGAGTACCTGCTCGGAGGCGCCTGGTACTCCGGCGGCGTGGACTGGGACGACTTCACCTACCGCATGATGCGCACGGACGAGCCGGGCAACTATCTCGACATCAACGACCCCGAGTTGAACAACCTGCTGGACGCCAGCCAGAGGGAGTTCGACCGCGCCGCCCGCATCGCCATCAACAAGCAGGTGATCGACCGAGAGTTCGACCAGATATACCGCATATTCGGCGCGGTGTTCCTGTTCGCGGAGTGGACGAAGCCGGAAGTTCGTAACTGGCTGAGCCACGACATCTACTTCTGGGTCAACGGGTGGGGCCTGAACGCCATGGAGACGGTCTGGCTGGACAGGTAACGCCAGCGTCCTCCTCTCCACACACGTTGATACCGGACCTGGCTGAGGGCGCCTTGGAGCGCCCTCGGCCGGGACGTTCACGGCCCCGCGGCGCCTACGGGCCGATTCAAGGGAGGGCCTGTGCATCGTTACATTGCTAGACGACTCCTGCTGGCGATCCCGACCCTCTTACTCGTCTCGATCGCCATCTTCTCGCTCACCCGCATCATCCCCGGCGACGCGGTGGTGGCGATCGTCGGCGACACCGGCAACATCGCCCCGGAGCAGCTCGAGGGTCTGAAGTCCCGGCTCGGCCTGGACCAGCCGTTTCACACCCAGTACCTCCGGTGGATGCGCGGCGTCCTCACCGGCGACCTGGGCGACTCCTACTACACTCGCAAGTCCGTCGTCGGCCAGCTCAGGAGCTCCATTCCGGTCACGATGGAGCTGGCGGTGATAGGCCTGGGCATCGGCATGATCTTCGCCATTCCACTGGGGATCATCTCCGCCATAAAGCAGGACTCTGTGACCGACTACGTCGCCAGGATTGTGGCGATCCTGGGCATTTCCATGCCCAACTTCTGGATCGCCACCATGGTCGTCGTGTACCTCGGGCTGTTCTTCGCCTACCTGCCGCCGCTGGGCTACATCAGGCTGTGGGAAGACCCGGTGGGAAACCTCTCGCAGTTCTACCTTCCCGGAATCGTTCTGGGATTCCAGCTGTCGGGCACCACGGCGCGCATGGTGCGCTCCTCCATGCTGGAGGTGCTGCGCCAGGACTACATCCGCACCGCGCTCTCCAAGGGCCTCGCCGAGGGAGTGGTGGTGTACCGCCACGCGGTGAAGAACGCCCTGATCCCCGTTGTGACCATCATCGGAAACCTGATGAACGCGCTCATCGGCGGCACCGTAATCATCGAGAACATCTTCGCGCTTCCGGGCGTCGGACAGCTCACGCTCGGAGCGGTGACCCAGAGAGACTATCCGCAGATCCAGGCCAACATCATGTTTCTCGCCACCTTCCTGGTGATGATCAACCTGGTGATAGACCTGACCTACGGATGGCTCGACCCCAGGATTCGCTACAGCTAACCTCGCCGACTGCTGAGGAGAACGGACATGGCAACAGGAAGCACACCGCGGCAGCCCGAACAGGCAGCTCCCGGGGACGGGATCGTTCGCGCGCCCAGCCGCGCGGGTGTCTTAACCCGCCTGGCCAGGGTCTCCAGGGCCAAGCCGGTCGGGGCGGTGTCCGCCGCCGTCATAGTCATAATGGTGCTCTCGGGAGTCTTCGCCGACTTCATCGCCCCGTTCGACCCGCTGGAGGCGCATGTAAGAGACAGGCTGCAGGGCCCCGGCCTCACCTACTGGATGGGCACCGACAACCTGGGGCGCGACGTGTTCAGCCGCGTCGTTCACGGCGCGCGGATCTCGCTGCTCATCGCCATCCCCGCCGTGATCCTGGGAGTGGGCGCCGGTTCGATCATCGGAATCATCAGCGGCTACCTGGGAGGATGGTTCGACCTGCTCGTGCAGCGCTTTCTCGACGCCAGCCAAGCGATCCCGTCGCTCATCCTGGCGCTCGCCGTTATCGCCGTCCTGGGCGCGGGGGTCGACAAGGTGATCTACGTCATCGCGTTCATCGCGGTGCCCTGGAACGGTCGCGTGGTGCGGGGCTCCGTGCTGTCCATAAAGGAAAACCAGTACATCGACGCGGCCAGGAGCGTGGGAGCGGGCAATCTGCGCATCATGTTCCGGCACATCCTGCCGAACGTCGTCGCCCCCATCCTGGTGCTCGTCTCGGTGCTGCTGGGCGCCGCCATCATCATCGAGGCGTCGCTCAGCTTCCTGGGACTGGGCGTCCCTCCCCCCGAACCCTCCTGGGGCGGAATGCTCAGCAGGGAGGGCCGCGCCTTCATGGAGAGAGCGCCCACGCTGGCGCTGTTCCCCGGCCTCGCCATCAGCATAGTGGTGCTCGCCTTCAATCTGCTCGGAGACACCCTCCGAGACATCTGGGACCCGCGACTGAGAGGGTCGCAGTAGATCCGTATATCGCCGTATATCGAAAGAGAGGAGATGAACATGGCCCTGCCGCCAGACCGCTTCGACTACTCGCCCATCATCGACCGGCCCACGATACGGTGGCCCGGCAACGCCAGGGTTGCGCTGTGGATTTCCCCCAACGTGGAACACTACGAATACCTGCCGCCGGAGAACGGGTTCCGCGATCCCTGGGCGCGGACGCCGCATCCCGACGTTCAGGGCTACTCCTACCGCGACTACGGCAACCGGGTCGGCTTCTGGCGGATGCTGGAGGTGCTGGACAAGCATGACTTCCGCTGCTGCATCTCGCTGAACGAGGCGGTGCTGGAGCACTTCCCCGAAATCCGCGACGCGATGGTGGAGCGCGACTACGACTACATGTCCCACGGCATCTACAACACTCGTTACCTGTACGGCATGACCGAGGACGAGGAGAGGGAGTTCTACCGGGACATCATCGACACGCTCAAGAAGTACACCGGCAAGCAGCTCAAGGGCATGCTCGGTCCCGCCCTCACGAACACCGAGGCCACGCCGGACCTGATGGCGGAGGCCGGCCTCATCTACCACACCGACTGGTTCCACGACGACCAGCCCTTCCCGATGAAGGTGAAGCAAGGCAAGCTGGTCTCCGTGCCATACAGCATCGAGTTGAACGACGTCGTGGTCAACGCCCAGGGCCACGAGGCGGAGTACTTCGGCCAGATAATCAAGGACCAGTTCGACGTGCTCTACCGGGAAGGGGCGGAAAGCGGCCGCGTGATGTGCATCGCGCTGCATCCCTACTGGATCGGCCAGCCCCACCGCGCCAAGTACCTCGACGAGGCGCTCAGCTACATACTGGCGCACGACGGGGTGTGGAAGACCACCGCGGACGACATCGCGGAGTACTACATCGAGAACTACTACGATGACGTTGTGGCCCACGTGAGCGGCTGAGCGTTCGAGCGACGCCGACAGTACGGAACACTCCAGGAGGCAGATACAGTGCCCGCAGAACGCAAACCCGGCATGGACAACGAATTCTACGACTGGTCTCCCATCACCACGCGCCCCGCGCTGACCTGGCCGGCGGACGCGCGCGTCGCGCTGTGCGTGATACTGAGCCTGGAACACTACGAGTGGAACCTGCCCGAAGGCTGGTTCCAGCCGCCGTCCCCCGGCGGGCTGGGGAGAGGGATCTTCCCGGACCTGCGCTCGTATTCCCACCACGAGTACGGCAACAGGGTCGGCATCTTCCGCGTGTTCGACATACTGGACAGGTACGGCATCCCCCCCACCGTCGCCATGGACGCCACCGTCGCGAACAACTACCCGCTCCTGGTCGAGGAGTGCCGCAGACGCGGAGCCGAGTTCATCGGCCACGGCCAGACCGTCACGCGCATGATCACGAGCGACATGAGCGAGGAGGAGGAGCGGCAGTACATCCGCGAGTCCGTCGGAGCGCTGGAGGAGGCGACCGGTACGAGACCGGAGGGCTGGTTCGGCCCCGAATATGGCGAGTCGACGCGCACCCCCAGCCTTCTGGCGGCGGAGGGCATACGGTACGTCTGCGACTGGCCGAACGACGAGCAGCCCTACCCCATGAAGGTAGCCGAGGGCAAGCTGTTCTCGCTGCCCGTCCACGTGGAAGTCGAAGACCTGTTCACCCAGTGGAACCGCGGCGTCTCCATCATGCACTACAGCCAGATGATCCGGGACACGTTCGACGGCCTGTACGTCGACGGCGCCGAAACCGGGCGCACGCTGGTGCTGAGCCTTCACCCGTGGCTCATAGGCCAGCCGTTCCGCAGCAAGTACCTGGACCTGGCGCTGGCGCACATATCCAGGCACGCGGGCGTGTGGAAGGCCACCGGCAAAGAGATCGTGGACTGGTACGAGGAGCAGGCCTAGGTTTTCGGGCGTTTGGGGCAACGTAACTCCTCTCCGTTGGGGCGGCGATTGCGTCTCTGGGCGTCGGTCTACGAAAAATCTGCTCGATTCTGCTGCATTGTGCCCAATCCGTAGCTGAGGACGCCGGCGATTGTGCTCAATTCTGTCATGCCGGATTGGGCACTTCAGGGCAAAAGTGTCGCGTCGCGTGGCAGAAGAGGACAGGGGGCGGACGAGCCGACCGGCCGAGTCTTAGCCGCCGTCGGGCACCCACAAGGGACGCCGCTACGGATGCCTGGGCGCCCATCCCGTTTGGGGCAGGGTTTCCGGGCCGCGGGGTCGGTCCCTCGCGTGTGGTAGAATAGCACGGATGTACGCCTAAATCAAGAGCGCTGGCGAAATCGGCGGATCAGGGCGAATTCGTGGGAAGAAATTGCGCACGAATGGGGACTGGTGGGACGCGGGTGAGAATGGGTGGGACAAGGATGGGAACGGATGGCGCGGGAAAGTGACGGAATTTTCGGGGTGCGGGGGCGCGATTGGGGGTGGGAGAGGGCGAAGGGAGCGCGGCCGGGGTGGAAGCCTCAGCAACTGGCCTGTTGGGCCTGCTGGTTTTGCTGGAGTCTTGCACGGTAGCAGGACCTCTATACCAAATGATAGGCAGCTATCCCGAGCGTCAGGAGAACAAGGATGAAGATCGCTGTCAATGCATTCTTTAATGCAGCGTGAGCCACCGCCATACAACTGACCTTCTCGTTGTCCACCCATTCGTTCCAATTCAAGTGATTGACTTGGAGATTTAGCAGCCGTATCCGGTAAGCGACGTTGGCTTCATCGCTTTGTGGAACGATGTCATCTGGAGATAACTGCTTGTACCCTCGCCGCACAAGACCATCCACAGTGGCCCAGAGCGAACGCAGAACCTGGATAGCCGCATATAGGATTATGAACACGGCAAACCACGCTATGAGTTTGGCATCTTCTTTAACCGACCCCAGGGTTGTGGCGGCAGCTAGACTTGCGGCGACTCCGGTGAAAAGTACAGAGGTCAGGGTGAGCAGGGCCAGGAGCTTAGACTCCACAGATTTAGTACGCTTTTCCAGCAGGACTAAGCGAGGCGAAAGGACGCTGGTTATCTCGTCTAGACTGTCAACGTGCTCGACACTGAAGATGTCTTGATCCTCAGGAGCGGGCTTTGCATCTCCTGTCAGATGTGGCCATGCCCAATCCGGAATGCGATCATAGAGTTCCCGAACAACACTTACCCGCATAGCCATGCTGCAATTCGGTCAGAGATAGGTAATCCCAACTGATCTTCAAGCCAGAGCCACTCCCCGTTAGGATTTATCTCGAAGAACACGTAAGTCCCATCTGGCGTAAGAGCGAAGTCCAGGGCGCCAAAGACCAAGCCTAGGCGGGTCACCAGACTTACACACAGACGAGCAAGTGATGAGGGCAGATCGTGCGGCCTATGTTCCAAATCAGGGTCATCAGTTGCTCGCCAGTCCACTTTGCTTGATTCCCGGCCCTGGGATAGGATTTCGGCGGCAAAGACATCATTGCCAACCACTGTCACGCGGATGTCAGAAGATTTATCTACCTTCTCTTGGAAGATGACTGGAGCAAGGACCAATCCACTGAGTTCTTCAATATCGTCCGACGCTAGTGCACTGGTAAAGATCGCCCGGTTCCCATCAGAACCTTTGATGTAACCGGAACTCACGGCCTTGGCCACGAGCCGATTTTCCAGGGCAAAGCCCTTTACCACAGCCTCGTCATTCGTAACGATTGTTCGTGGCAGCGTGAAGCCCAATTGAGTTGCTATCGCGAGTTGGTAGGGCTTCCGTTCCGCAAGCCAGATGGCCTGAGGGGAGCTTAACCAGCGTCGAGTTGGCAGTGTTGCCAAGGTGCCTTCCAAGAACATCCGCGCCTCGCGTTCACAGAACTCGCTACTGCCATGATCCAGGTCTGCAGGCAGATTGGGAGCGACGTTGCGCCTATACCATACGGACTTGATCTCCCTATGGGAAATATGTATGTCCCCGTCGGAGATGGAAAGGCCCTTCTGCGGATTGAAGCTTGCTTCGACTTCCGACGGGAACCGGTCCGTGTCTAGCCTGAAGAAGGGAATGCCTCTCCGCTCCAAGGCGGCACCCACGTACAGAGGCGCTAAGTCGTAGGATGCCGTCACGAGGAGAACCGTGTTAGCTGTCATCGGTCGTTTCTCGTGCGACCTTGGTAATGAGAGTACCCTTCTCAGGCCCTGGGTTATCCGAGTTGGATTCTGGCCTTCCCTTGGCGGGAGCCTTCGCGAATTTCGCTAGGAACGGTGTATTTGCAGGCATGTAAGTATCCTCCTTAGTTTCTCACTTCGGCAACTCCGGTTTCTTGGAGCCGTGTATGGATGGGTCGCTGGCCAGCAGCGTCCGCAGCCTAGCAACGGCGGTGGTAGCATCTTTGCTAAGGCCTAGCATATCCCGCACGACTCGTTCGTCAAGCTCGATGCGTACGGGGTCAACGGCGCACTTGTAGAAGGGCAGAAGCTGCCGGTCGCTAAAATCGCGCCATAACGCTTGCGCCTCGTCGAGTTGCCACGATTCGAGTTTTCGAACATCGAGTGTCATAAGAGTCTCCAACATTCCCTTGTTGCCAATACCCCTGCCCTCTTGAACACTATTGGCGTGATTGGCCTGAACCAATAATCCCAGCGTAGAGTTGGCCCATAGAGCCAAGGCAACCTCGCGCCTTGCAGCGGATGCTGGGTCATCGTCTTGCACGCGTAGTGTGAACCATGTGTTCACACCAAGCGTTCTGACTGTTGTGCGAACGGCGTGGATTGGTTGGGATGTATACCGCACGGAAGGTGAGATGTGGAGCATTCCAGCTTGCGACCAGATCACTCGGTGGTCACGGTTAGGTTGTGGAACCAGCCAAGCGTTGGGTTCGGCAGCCATGCGATTGTGAACGGACGAATCCAGACTCCAAATTGCGGGGAACTGAGAGTGGTCGTTTTGGCCGTGGTATCCGTCGAACACCCCCAGTGAGCCTCGTATCCTCCTGTGTTGCGGCCCCACGTTGCAGACTTCTCCCATAACCGCCACTGGCACGTGCCCTACAAGGCGGGTTCCGTCCTCGGTCCACAAGTCGCCTCGCTCAAGTGCTGAGGCAAACTGGCCAATGAGGTCCTGTCTCCACCTGGCCGTCGACCATGGCGCGTCCCCAACCGGTCCATCCGCGAGCTCACCCCACTGTTCGCCGCCTACCATCAGAGGACTGCCACCGACAGGAGGGCCGTCGGAACGCAATACGGGAGTTGAGGCCATCGCATTCACGGCCCGAACCAACGCCAATGCGTCCGTCTCTGAATATGGCGCACGCCACAGGTTGACGAACAAGCCGCGCCTGGTTGGGGCCTGTCCCTCTTTCAACCTACGAGCCACCAGCAGCGCTTCGGCGATGCTTGTGTCGTAGGACATTGAGAGAAGGCTTGGATCGTGGGAGGAGACTACGAACTCGATCTCGTACCTGGACGCCAGCATCTGGCGGACCCCACGCCATGACTCGCCAAACAAGGCCGTAACAGGCAGCACCAGGGCAATGCGCCCTCCCGGATTAACCATTCGATCCGCCAAGACCGTGAAGGACGAGCCGTGTCCGGCTGTCTGGTTGGCTTCCGTTCCCTTCAACAGGGCAGATGTACGCTTCGCTATGGCCTGCTGTGACTCGGTGTCACCCTCCGGCAGGGAGAAGACGCGGGTCAATGCCTCTTCCTTCCCACCGTCGCTACCCCGTCGGGTGAACGGAGGATTGCTGATTACCAGATCTGCCTTCGGACGCTGGACGATGCTTCCAGCACCCGTGGTCGCCCCTACCTGCTCTTCAGTCGCAGAGAACGAAGACTGAATTTCTGAGGCCTCCAACCAATCGAGTGAGCCTAGATAGACGTCCCTAGACTCCTTGCCTTGAAGGTCCACTTGTGCTTCGGCACCTAATCTGAGGGAATGGAGCTGCATCTGCTCAAATCTCACGGAAGGGGACATCGCTGCGAGGGTTGCGGCGGTCAGATGGATGGCAGCCTGCACGACGTCAGCCCCATGAATGACGTTTTCGACAAGAGCCTGATGGAGAAGAGAGCCATCGGCATTGCCGTTGGTCGCGGCAGATTGGTTCTGAACAATCTGCCGGTATGCAGCCATGAGCAGCGTTCCTGTGCCGCAGGCTGGGTCAACGACCCGTAGGTGGGACAAGTCCTCGGTATTGCTCCAATCGACTTGTAGCCACTTTGTCGGGGACAACGCAAGTCCTGCAAGGAGCGTGGATACGGGGATGCTCGTGTAAAAGGCGGCCAGCAGTTTCCTCTCCGAAATGAGCCGGTTGAAGATTCTTCCAGCCAGATCATGGCGTCCTACAGCACCCATGCCCAGCAGTGTTGCGGCAGTCTTGGCGCATTCGCCAAGCACATCCGTCGCCTCGACTTCGGAGAGCTCCTGAACTACGTCCCTGGCCATGCTGAATATGGGATAGTAGTCGATGCTAAGAATATGCCCCCATACCTGCAACAGCGCCAGGCGTGAGAAAAGTCCGTCTCGCATCGCCGCACTCACCGACTGGAAGGCCACTTCCTCACTAGCCAGCCTCTCCTGGAAGACCATCGCGTTGATGATGACGAGGGCGGCCATGTTGGCGGCTTCGTCGCCTGGGTCGGTGTCAAAAACCTTCGAGACTCGGCCGAGCGTCCCCGGGGAAGAATAGAGCCGCGAACCTGCCCGCCTCGCCCCTTCGTCGAGAGCGTCAACCGCTTGGTCAAGGTCGCCGGTAGGCGGGGTGGTGCGCTGCACGGTATCCCCAAGCTCTATCGGGGTCCCACTGAGTTTCGGGCCGGATGTGCCGTCGATGCGCCATTCCTGCCACACCAAGGTTGCGGCTGCCATGCGCTGGTACAGGTGTAACTGACCCGCTGATCGTAGTCTCCCAGGAACCGTGACAGCGAAGACGTTCTGCACCCTGTGGCCATCTATCTCCATACCAAGGCGGGAGAGGGCGTCCGCTTCCACGGTCGAGGCGGGTTCAAACTCAGTCTCCAGAATCACGGGGCCTTCCGACAGGCGGACGATGATGTCGGGACGCCTGCCGTCATGCAACGTCTCGGCGACCGCAGACAGCCCACACCGTTCCCGGAGAAATCGGGCCAGTGTGTCGTTGATGACGCTTTCGTGGCTGCGGTCGCTGTCTGAGTCGGGTTTCATTTCAGAGCCAGTGTCCTCGTTGCGCTCATGCTAGACAGTCTAACATCGCGGGCGAGACCGCCGCGTGACCGTTCAACACCCGCGAGGTATTCTTCGACGATGGAGGTGAGTTTGGCGGTGTTGGCAGGCATGTTCGTAGTTTAGCGCAGTGGGGGCGCAAGCACATAGGGGGCGCCGTCGCCAGAGGGTGTTTCGCCTAGGGTGATGGCTATTGCAAAGCGCATGTCCTGATGGGATGATGCGGTCATGCCGGTACAGATTACGATAAGAGACGTCCCCGAGGAAGTTCGCGACAAGCTCGCTGCGCGGGCAGCACTTCAACGCCAATCCATGCAGGAGTTCTTGCGTGGAGAGTTGGAGCGCATCGCGTCGCGGCCGTCCATAGCCGCGTGGCTGCAGGGAGTCAGGGACCGCAAGGCTGTGGCGGGAACGCGTGTGCAACCGTCCAGTATCCTTCGCGCCCGTGACGGCGGGCATGAGTGACTACACGACGCCCCGGCACACCACCACCAGGATGAGCAGGGTGAAGACCAGCCCGGCCAGCATGGTTGCCGCCTTCCTTCCGAAGACCGGCCTTATGTAGACAAAGTAGGCGTAGGTGAGCGCGGCGAGTATCGCGAGGATTACAAGCTCCCGCATGTCACCCGTCCCTTCCTTGCTCCCGCGTGGTGCCGGGCCCGCTCTCTACGTGTGAATCCCACAGACAGACTAGCTCCGGTGGACGGCGCTGGCAGCCCTTGTACACACGAGGCGATCTCGGCGAGGTCGCCTCGTGTCCATTCACCAAGACGGCGCGATTGACCGATTCGTGCGCCAACTGTAGCATGGGATGTCGGCGGCCGGCGACGGCGTGCCTACGGCCTGGAGCTTATCCGACAACCAGGTCTTCACCCCCATCCCCCGCTTTCGGTGGGGATGGGACTCATCGGATAGGCCAAGCAGGAGGATACGACATGGCAAACTCAGCGAGATTTGGTCTGACGCTGTCGAACAGGGGTGTGTTGCTGGGGCTGACGACCCCGGCCGAACTGCTCGAAATGGCGGAGGCCGCCGATTCCTCGGGCGCATTCGCTCACGTCTGGGTGGGCGACCAGATCATGGCCAAGCCCAGGATGGAGTCGATAGTGCTGATGGCCGGAATCGCCGCTCGCACCAAGTCGGTGAAGATCGGGCCGGCCTGCATGGCGAGTTTCCCGTCCCGACACCCGGTCGTGCTGGCCTACCAGTGGGCCAGCCTGGACCAGCTCTCCGACGGCCGCATGATAATGGCCGCCTGCATGGGCGTCCCGGAGTCCCAGAATCTCGCCCGAATCGAGCTGCAAAACATGGGTATCGCGAACAGGGAGCGTGGCCCAAGGCTGGAAGAGGGCATAACGATCCTGCGCAGGCTCTGGGCCGAGGAGAGCGTTACGTTCAAGGGGAGATTCTACGAGCTGGAGGAGGCGTTCGTGCAGCCCAGGCCGGTGCAGGAGCCGCCGCCCATCTGGGTGATAGGCACCCCGAGACTCGGAGTCACGGACGCCCGCGTGACGGAGCGCAACCTGCGAAGGGTCGCCAGGCTCGGGGACGGCTGGATGACGACCGCCTGGCCCCCCGCCGACTTCGCGGAGCTTCGAGGTCGGATACTGGAGTACGCGGCCGACTACGACAGGAGCTTCGACGACCTGCCGTGCTCCCTGTACTACAACATCAACATCAACGATGACCGCGATGCCGCAATCGAGGAATCGAAGAGGTACCTCGAGGGCTACTACGCGCCCCAGACTTACACCAGGGAGGCCGTAGAGGGCTGGGTGGCCTGCGGTCCTCCCGAGCAGTGCGTCGAACAGCTCCAGGGCTTCGTAGACGCGGGCGCCACGGACATACTGCTGCGCTTCCCAAGCTGGGACCAACAGACCCAGTTCAGGAGGTGCGTCGAGGAGGTCTTGCCCCACCTGGCGTAGGGAGGCTGGAATCGACGCCATCGCGCCCCGTCCTCTGCGGCCCCGGCGCCTGCCCGCAGGCATTGAGGCGGTATTTGAGCTAAGAGGGCAATATCCGAGATGTGGCAAAGACAAGACCCATTTTTTACTTGAAACAAGTCTTGACAATGCAATCCGACGATTATATCTTTGAGCGAGAAACTTGGAGGTGCATCTGTGAAACCCCTATCTAGGTGGTCAAGAAACGACAGGAAGCCGATATCGGCTGTTTGGAAGTACCTAGGAGCCATGGCTCTAATGGCCGCCATGGCGCTCGTGTTCTCCGCTTGTACCGGAGACCAAGGCCCGACCGGGCCGCTGGGGCCGGCGGGGCCGGCAGGGCCTCAGGGCAACCCAGGACCGGCAGGGCCTCAGGGCAACCCAGGGCCGGCAGGGCCGCTGGGGCCGGAGGGACCGGCAGGGCCTCAGGGACCGGCCGGAGGACCACAGGGCGCTCGAGGCGAACCAGGCCCGCAGGGACCGCAGGGAGAAGTGGGACCCCAGGGAGCGCAGGGTGATCAGGGACCGCCCGGACCGCAGGGAGTGCCTGGACAGGACGGCGCCCCCGGAGGGCCGCCGGGACCGCAGGGTGAGCAGGGGCCAACCGGACCTCAGGGGCTTATTGGAGCCCGCGGCCAAAAGGGCGACACAGGCGCACAAGGACCACAGGGAATTCAGGGACCGCCAGGGGCCGCCGGAGCGGAGGGACCGCCCGGACCGCAGGGGCCTCAGGGTGATCAAGGCGAGGCCGGACCGCAAGGACCGCCAGGCGCCCAGGGGCCGGCAGGTTCCACCGGACCACAGGGGGCGGCAGGGCTGCGTGGAGTCGCAGGGCCTGAGGGAATCCAAGGACCTCACGGACCCCAGGGCGTACAGGGCGTACCGGGAATATCCGACCTTCAAGTCAGGACAAACGCCGTGACCGACAGCGATGACAAGCATGTAACCGCGGAATGCGAGCGCGATGACTTGTTTGCCATCGGTGGTGGAGCGCACGTGAGCGGTGTGACTCCCACTCAGGCGAGCATAGCCATAGTGGAGACACGCCCGACGGCGCTGGAGGGAGAGCTCCCCGGGGCATGGACAGGAAGCGCCGTGGAGATCCAACCAACCGGGGAAGTCTGGACGCTCACCGTCTACGCCGTTTGCGCCCAGGTTAACTAGCAGACAAAGGAACCAACCCCGGACGGTCTGAAGCGGCCCAGGAAAGGACCGCTCGGATAATCCGATCGAGGTTCCCGGAGGAGTCCCTCACACGTGCATGCGTGTGGGGGACTTCTTTACGTTTGGGGATCCGGCGGCCAACCCCGCGAACGGGACACGGGTAGGGTTCAGGGACGAACGTGGCCGAAACGGAGTGGGTGGGAATTCGGCGCTCAGCTAGTCGTTACCGGTATCCACGCAATCCCATCAACGTGCTCGAAGTGGCGGTCGGCCGACACCAGGTCGGCGCCCGTTTCCATCGCGTGGGCCGCAATCCAGACGTCGTTTGTCGGAATTGGTCGCCCCTTCGCCTTCAGCGCGGTCATCACACGTGAGTAACGGTCAGCTGTCACAGGGCCCACGGGAACGAATGACACGAAGGGACGCGGAGTAGGCATTGGAGTCCAGCAGAATCCTCATGTCCACGCCGACTCGTCCACAGTCTCGAAGACCGCAAGAGCACTATCGAAACTCTCCGCCTCATCCCGACTCCATACACCGAACAGGTCGTCCAGCGAAGACCCTATGGTGTTGGGATTTCTCTTGCTATCCGTTATCCCGGCTCCCTTCCTCAGGAGTCTCAAGGCAGCCTGGTTCAGGGAGATTCCCTCCCGCTTGGCGAGGCTGTGCATAATGGCGCTGAGTTCGTCGTCGAATCCCCTGACAGTCAGTTGGTTCACGTCATACTCCTTGTGAGTCATGCATAGAGGCATTAAGAGTCATGCTATTACTCATTCGTGCTTTCGGCCAAGACTCGTCGGCCAATCTCTACGTGAACAGTCGTGCCGAACCGCAACGTGCAGGTTCTTGATTTCGTCAAGTCTGGTACCCCCGGCGGGACTCGAACCCACGCGCCTAGCTCCGGAGGCTAGCGCTCTATCCTCTGAGCTACGGGGGCGTATGCACTCAACTATAGCAGGCGCTCACCCCGCCAACAAGCGGACCGCGGCGGGGGGGGGGTTGCCCTGCTACTGTTCGGTCCGGCGGGGGCCCGTCGGGTCAAAGGCGTTCCTGAGCGCGGCTATCAGCAGCCACGATACATCCCGGGCCGGCCCCTCCTCGAGCTCGCGGACGAAAATCTCCAGAAAGTCCGCGATTCCGCCCGTCAGCGCGTCCATCGTCAGCGCGTCCACCGCCAGCGTCTCCGAGTGCAGCCTCACCGAGGTGTAGCCCTGCCCCTGGGGCAACTGCGAGAAACTGAGAAAGTGGTCGTCCTTTCGGAACTCGTGCATAGACCGCAGGCCAAGCCTGCCGCCCAGCGACATCCGGTCGTACCCCAGCCGCGTCATGTAGTCGCAGAATCCCCGCTCGAAGATGGTGACAAAGTGATTGGGAATGGTTGCCTCGAACGTGTTTGCCATCTGCTCACTCTCTGGCGGCGGCCTCGGCGGACATCTCCGCGGAGCGTGTGCCGGGGCGCTCATTCTTGAAAAGCTGCGACAGCACGATCGGCGCGACGATGGTGGTCACCAGGGTCATCATGATCGTGACCCCGAACAGCGAGTTGCCTATCAGCCCTTCCGTGATCCCGATGCTCGCCATGATCAGCGCCACCTCTCCGCGCGGCAACATGCCGAATCCGATTCTGGTAGCGCCCCGGCGGTTGAAGTCCACCGCGAGGGCGGGCAGTCCGCTGCCGAACACCTTGCCCACCGTCGCCAGGAGCGTCAGCACGATCCCGAACTGCCAGACTCCGCCCAGCTCGTTCACGTCCACCATCATGCCCGTCACCACGAAGAATATGGGCACCAGGAAGGCGTACACCCCGTTCAGCGGCGTCTCCAGCCGTTGCGCGAGGTCGGTGCCGGACAGCGCCAGCCCTATCGAAAACGCGCCGATGATCATCGCCAGCCCCGCCACCTCCGCCAGCACCGCCGCGCCGAACGCCAGCGCCAGCGCCAGGGCCACGGCGGCCCCGCTCACGTTGAAGCGGTTTATCAGTCTCGATATGTGCTTCGACAGCAGCACGCCGGCCACCGTCAGCACTATCCAGAACCCCAGCGTGCGCACCGCCACCAGGCCGATGGACTGCGGCGAAATCTGACCGCTGGCGCCGCTCGCGCCGATGCCCACCACTATCGTCAGCACGATGATGCCCAGCACGTCGTCGAGCACCGCCGCCGCGAGCGTCGTCACCCCCTCCGGCGTGTCCAGCCGCCGCAGGTCGCCCAGCACGCGCACCGTGATGCCGATGGACGTCGCGGTGCACACCGCGCCCATGAACAGCGCCCTTATGTCGCCGAACCCGTCCGCATAGCCGAACAGCACCGTCGCGCCCGCCCCCAGCGTGAACGGCAGGACCACGCCTCCAAGCGCCACCAGCGAGGCCGGGCCGGAGTAGCGCAGAAACTGTCTCAGGTCCGTTTCCAGCCCCGCCATGAACAGGAGCACTATCGCCCCCACCTCGGCGGTCGATCGCAGCATTTCGGACATCGGGACCGCGAGCTGGTGGCCGGCGTCGCCCGACGCGTAGTAGAAGAGCGGGCCGACGTAGGGCAGGTCTATGCCGCCCAGCGCGAACGGGCCGATCAGGATACCCACGCTCAGCTCGCCGATCACCGCGGGTATGCGCAGGAACCGCTCCGCCACTTCCCCGCCCAGCTTGGCGGCCACAAGGATTATCGCCAGCTGGGCGACGAACATCGCGACGGAATGGGCCTCGGCATCCAACAGAAAATCACCCTGCGGCAAGCGTTAGAATAGGTGGAAGCGCCGTTCGAAAGGCGGCCACGGAATTATATCACAGCCCGAAAACGGCTTTGCGGCGCGGCTTCTCCCGCCCGCAACCGGGGCGGCTTAGGCCCAAAAAGCGGTCTTCGCTACTTGGCAAGGCAAATGGGCATATAAAGTGCTTGACATTGTATTGTGCAAGTGCAATGATTATCCCGCCGTAAGAGACGCCGGGATTCTCGGCGCCGGCATTGCTCGAAATACACCCAATCCAGCAATGCGCCGTGATTACCGCGCGGCCCTGTTCCATTATCTCATAGGGGGTCCAATGAGAGTGCGTTATCCAACGAAGGGTGTTGCCTTAGCCCTGACATTTTCCCTGTTTCTCATCCTCGCAATCGTAGCCTGTACCGGGCCCCAAGGTGAGCCTGGTCTGCCTGGTCACCCGGGCAACCCCGGTAATCCCGGCGCGGCTGGCCCGCAGGGCGAGCCCGGCAAGCCTGGCCTACCCGGTAACCCGGGCAACCCCGGTAACCCCGGTCCGCAGGGTCCGCAAGGCCCGCAGGGCCCCAAGGGTGACGCTGGCACACCCGGCGTGTCGCCTGAGGCCATGATCTTGGTCAGCAGCGGCGTCATGTCCGTGGACGAGCCCCTGACTATAAGCGGTTCCGGCTTCATCCCCGGTGAGCCTGTGACGCTGGCGCTCGTGATCGACAACATCGTCAGCTACGTCGTCGGAGGCCGCACAGCCGAGCAGCCGACGGCCAACGCCGCAGGCGCATTCTCCGTCAGCTTCGACTCCATCAAGGGCGGCGGCGGCGGCGAGCGCGGAGCTCTTGATCGCGCCCCTGGCGTCAGGTCGATTCTCGCCGTGGGCGCAGACGGCAGCAGGGCCAGCTCCCCTGTGATGATCACCAGCGCGAACGCGCCTATGACCTCAGTGGCCAGCAGCCTGGTGGCCACCGCCGATACGGCGCTCAATGGCGAGACCAACGGCCTCGATACCACTATCACCGCCGTCGGCGCAGGGTTCATCCCCGGCGAAGCCGTAACCGTCACGATAATCAGCCTGGTGGACGGCGCAGACAAGATTCTTGTCGGCGGCACCGCCAACGACTCCGGCGCCTTCATGGTGGAAAGCACACTGGCCGGCGCGGAGCCTGCCGATGGTGCTGATCCCGAGATGGCCATCGGCGTAGGCGTCTACACTGTCCTCGCAGAGGGCGGCAATGGCTCACAGGCCACAGGCGCGCTGGTGGTCGAGATGAAGGGAACACCCGACGAAGGGTAGGCCCGTCAAATCGGCGACAACTGAATAGCCCCAACAGAGGCCCTCATGGCGCATGCCGTGGGGGCCTTTCGTCTTTCGGCCGGCGCCGCAAGACCGTCCCTCCGATGCTGCCTCCCGAATCACCGCCGCTGAGTCTTTCAACCCTCGCATCGCGTGGTATGATGGTAGCTATGACTTAGACGCGGCCCGCGCCGATGCGGGCTGCAAAATCGGAGGATGCCCAGATGAGCACGACAAACGCGCTGGACGACGGTTTCGAAGAGGCCGAAAGGGGACTGGAGTGGCTGGAGAGGCTCGAAGCCTTGCAGGCCCGCTCGGCGTCCGACAAGGCCGCCTTCGAAGTCGCGGATTACGTGGTCAAGCTGCGGGCGGCGATCACCGCGCTGGCCGGAGACCGCACCGTAGCCGAGTTGAGCGAGGCCGTGGGTAAGGAGACGGCGCTACTGGTGGCTGAGCTGCGCCAGGAGGGAGACCGGGACTACTGGACCACGAGGATCCGGCCCGCCCTTCTGAAGTCGGACCCGTAACGAAGCCACGTCATCGCCAGACGCGCCCGCGGCGGCGCCCATCCTGGGCGCTCGAACACTTAGACCTGCACCAAAGGGACGAAAGATGACATCGAAAAGAGAGTTCCACCTGGCGGAAGTCGAGGTTCTCGAGTCCAGAGGCCCCACACTGCTGCTGAGAGCGCGGGGTCGCATCAACGTTCTCAGCGCCAACCTCTTCGAGGCGGACACCATGCGGGCGGCGGCCAGAACGGAATCGAACGTCGTGGTAGAGGCCTCCGACATCACCTACATCAGCAGCGCCGGCCTGAGGGCGTTCCTGCGCATCTCCAGAGCACTGGGCCGGCGCCAGCGCAACCTTCACGTCTGCAGCCTGAAACCGTACATACACCAGGTATTCGAAATGGTTGGATTCGACAGGGTAATCCCGCTCCACACGGACCTCGATTCCGCGCTGACCGCCGCCCAGCAGTCGAACGGCAAGCAAGGGAGCACTTCCTAATGGCGACGATAGACCAGAACGTATTCCAGGCGATGGAGTGGCGCTGCATCGGCCCCCACAGGGGAGGCCGCTCCGTGGCCGCGGTCGGTGATCCCGACGACCCCATGACCTTCTACTTCGGCGCGTGCAACGGCGGCGTCTGGAAGACCGACGACGGCGGCACGTACTGGGAGAACATCTCCGACGGCTTCTTCAAGTCCTCCGCGGTGGGCGCTGTCGCCGTGGCCGAGTCGGACCCCAACGTGCTCTACGCCGGCACGGGCGAGGCGTGCATACGAAACGACGTCTCCTCGGGCGACGGCGTGTACAGGTCCACCGACAGGGGCAGGACCTGGCAGCACGTGGGCCTGTCCGACACTCGCCACGTCTTCCGTGTCCGCGTTCACCCCAACGACCCGGACCTGGTGTACGTCGCGGCGCTGGGCCACGCCTGGGGGCCCAACGACGAGCGGGGCGTGTTCCGCTCCAGGGACGGCGGCGACACCTGGAAGAGGGTGCTGTTCGTGAGCGACAAGGCGGGCGCCGCAGACCTGTCGATGGACCCGAACAACCCCCGCATCCTTTACGCCGCCATCTGGGAGGTGTACCGCAACCCCTGGGAGATTTCGAGCGGAGGCCCCGACAGCGGCCTCTACAAGTCCACTGACGGCGGGGACACCTGGACCGAGCTGACGGACAGCCCCGGCTTCCCCGGAGGCATCAAGGGCCGCATCGGCGTCGCCGTCTCGCCCGCCAAGCAGGGCAGGGTGTGGGCGATGGTGGAGGCGGAGGACGGCGGCCTGTACCGTTCCGACGACGGCGGCGAGTCCTGGGAGATGGTCAACAACACCGACGGCCGCGGCCGGCCCTGGTATCACACCCACGTGTTCGCGCACCCGCAGGACCCGGAGACGGTGTGGGTGATGGACAGCTTCTTCTACGTGTCCAACGACGGCGGCCGCAACTTCGAGCAGATACCGATGCCGCACGGCGACCACCAAGACCTGTGGATCGACCCGCGCAACCCCAGGCGCATGATCGAGGCGAGCGACGGCGGCGCGACGGTCACGTTCAACGGCGGCGGAAGCTGGTCCAGCATCTACAACCAGCCGACCGCCTGCTTCTACCACCTGGACGTGGACAACCAGTACCCGTACCGCGTCTACGGCACGCAGCAGGACAACAGCGCCATCAGCGTCCCCAGCAGGAACGACGACAGCTCCATCCCTCTGAGCGCCTGCTACATGACCGGCACGTCGGAGAGCGGCCATATCGCCGTCCGGCCCGACAACCCCAACGTGGTCTACTCAGGCGGCATCGGCTCGTCCGCGGGCGGCGGGGGCAACCTGCTGCGCTCAGACCACGCGCTCGGCGACCACATCGAGCTCATCACGGTCTGGCCGGAGGAGACCTGGGGCTGGGCGCCCAAGGACGAGAAGTACCGCTTCCACTGGACCTACCCCATCCTGATCTCGCCGCACGACCCGGACGTGCTCTACTGCACAGGCAACCTGGTGTTCCGCTCCAACAACGAGGGACAGAGCTGGGAGGCCATAAGCCCCGACCTGACCCGGAACGACCCGGACAAGCTGGAGGTGTCCGGCGGCCCGATCACGGTGCAGGGCGTGAGCGGCGCGGAGACCTACTGCACCATCTTCGCCTTCACCGAGTCGCCCCACGAGCGGGGCGTGTTCTGGGCAGGCTCCGACGACGGGCTGATCCACATCTCCCGCGACGGCGCGCAGACCTGGGAGAACGTGACGCCGCCCGATCTGCCGGAGTGGACGACGGTGGCGTTCATCGAGGTGTCCCACCACGACGCGGCCACCGCCTACGTGGCGGCCTACCGCTACAAGCTCGACGACTACAGCCCGTACATCTACAAGACCGAGGACTACGGCAAGACCTGGCGCAAGATAACCGACGGCATAGGGCCGGAGGACTTCACGCGGGTGGTCCGGGAGGACCCGGTGAGGCCGGGGCTGCTGTACGCGGGCACCGAGTTCGGGCTGTACGTGTCGTTCGACGACGGCGAGTCGTGGCAGAAGCTACAGCTCAACCTGCCCATCGCGCCGCTGTACGACCTGGCGGTGAAGGGCGACGAACTGGTGGCGTGCACGCACGGGCGGTCGTTCTGGATACTGGACGACGTGACGCCGCTGCGCCAA
This sequence comes from Dehalococcoidia bacterium, assembly GCA_965204815.1. Taxonomy (GTDB): domain Bacteria; phylum Chloroflexota; class Dehalococcoidia; order Lucifugimonadales; family CATOSD01; genus CATOSD01. Next base: position 365,077 of record OZ242014.1, on the reverse strand, counting down.
GCCAACGAGCGGGTAGCCGAATCCGACGCCCACCTGTTCGGGCCGAAGGACACCATCCAGGACGTTGAGCCCGCGGTCTTCGCGCCGCTTCCACCGATTCCCGGCGCGAAGAACTACCAGGTGGACGCCCACGGCGGCACCGCGTTCTACGTCCGGCAAAGGGCCGACGGCGGCCAGTACCGCGCCCACGTCGACGCCGGCGACAACCCGCACAGGGGAGTCTCGGTGTACTACTACCTGAACCAGGAGCCGGAGGGCGAGGTGACGCTGACGTTCGCCGACGCCGCCGGCCGGGAGATAGCGAGCTACACCGGCGGCGCGGAGTCGTCCGGCGACGGAACGGGGCAGAGCGTGCCGGTCGCTCGCGGGATGAACAGGTTCGTCTGGGACATGCGCTACCCCGGCCCGAAGACGCTGGAGGGTGATCCCTCTCTGAACGTGTTCTACGCGAACGACAACGGACCGGAGGCGCCGCCGGGCGCGTACCAGGTGGCGCTGGCGGCTGGCGGCCAGGTCTACAGCCAGACGTTCGAGATTCTGAAAGACCCGCGCGTGTCTGCCAGCCAGGAGGAGCTCGAAGACCGCTTCAACACGCTGATAGAGATCCGCGACAGCCTGTCGGAGGCCAACGACGCCATTCAGCGCATCCGGAGCATCTACACGCAGATGGAGGAGTGGGAGAGGCGCGCCGAGGGTCGCACCGACGCGGTCGCCGAGGCCGCCGGCAGCCTCCGGGAGAAGCTGTCCGCCATCGAGTCGGAGCTGATCCAGACCAGCATCAAGTCCAGGGCGGACTTCATGCGCTACCCGTCGCGGCTCAACGCCAAGCTCCGCGCCGTCAGCAGCGTGGTGACCAGCGCCATCGGCACGCCCACCGAGCAGTCGGTGGAGGCGTTCGGGGAGTTCTCCGGCAGCGTGGACACGCACCTGGAGCGGCTGCGTGAGGTGATCGAGAGCGACCTCAACGAGTTCGGCGAACTGGTGTCGGAGCTGGACCTGCCGCCGATAGTGCCTACGTCCTAGACCCCGTGCGCCAGCAGGAACTCGCGCACCTGCGCGACGGTCCGGTCGTAGGTGTCTTTCGACTCCTTCCAGGGGTACTCGGTGACCTGCGCGTTGGGCGCAAGCTCCACCAGGTCCATCGCGGCCTCGTAGGAGTGCGCCGGCGTGTCGTCCGGCAGCACCAGCAGCGGGGTCTGGCACACGCGCGCGAAGTCCCGCGACACGCTGTACATGAAGTCCGGCTGGACGCGGTAAAGGTTGTGCAGGTACTGCTCGATCGTCTCCTGCGACACGTCGGGACGCCGCTCGCGCAACTCCGCGCCCCATGCGAGGCCGGAATCGTACATGGCGTCGGGCGTCTTGCTGGCGTGGCCCACGGGCTGGCACAGCACGGCGGCGGCGACCCTGTCGGGCGCGCGCTCGATGAGCTTGAGCGCGAACGGGCCACCGATGCAGTATCCCATGAACAGGAACTTTTCTATTCCCAGGTGGTCCATGACGCCGAGCTGGTCGTCGGCGAGCGCGCCCCAGGGGTCGTCCACGTCGACCGGGCCGCTGGACTCGCCGCCGCTGGCGTTGCGCTGGTCCATCGTGACGCAGCGGAAGTCGTCGCTGAACAGCGCCATGGCGTCGAACACCTGCGACGGCCAGCCGGCGACGATGGAGTTCAGCCCTCCGCCGGGCGTGGTCAGCAGCGGGAAACCCGACCCGGACTCCTCGTATCGGATGCGCACGTCGCCCCTGGTGTAGTGTGGCATGGTGGTTCCTCCTTCATCCCGGCGTGTGCCGGGTCTTACCGCCGATTGTAGGGCAGGGACGGGCGTTGTCAAGGCGCGCCCGCCTACCGCGCGGCGAAGCGGTGGATCGCGCCCTCGAACGTGAGCACGTAGACTTCGCCGGAGGGGTCCTCGCCGAACGATGAGATGGACAGGCCGGTGTCGGCGATGAGCATCTGCTCCGTCACTGCGGCGCCGTCGTGCCGCAGCGCCCATATCTTGCCGCTGCAGAAGTCGGCGTACAGGTACGCGCCGTACAGCGTGGGCAGCCGGCGCCCTCGGTACACGTAGCCGCCCGTCACGGAGCATCCGCCGTCGCGCCCGTACTCGGCCACCGGCATCTCCAGGCCACGCGTGTCGCAGTTCGTGGGCCGGAAACACTTCGAGCCTTCCATGACGTTCCAGCCGTAATTGAGGCCGGGCCTGATGATGTCGACTTCCTCGTAGCGGTTCTGCCCCACGTCGGCGGCCCACAGGTCGCCCGTCTCGCGGTCGAAGCTGAACCGCCACGGGTTGCGCAACCCGTAGGCCCAAATCTCACCGCGCGCCGTCCCCGTCGCCGCCCGCGAACGGGTTGTCCGGCGGCACGGCGTAGCCTCCCGTCTCGTCCAGCGCGCTCACGTCGATGCGCAGGATGGCGCCCAGCAGCGTGGACGTGTCCTGGCCGTTGCCGCGCGGGTCGCCGCCGGAGCCGCCGTCGCCGAGGCCAACGTACAGCATCCCGTCGGGGCCGAACGCGACGTGGCCGCCGTTGTGGTTGCGGTAGGGCTGCGCCACCTCGAGGAAGACGATCTCCGAGTCGGGATCGGCCCGATTGGAGTCGTCCCCGCTGACCGAGAAGCGCGAGACGACCGTCCGTCGAGGGCCGGACGCGGTGTAGTTGACGTAGAAGTGGCCGTTCTCGGCGAAGGCGGGATCGAACGCCAGGCCAAGCAGCCCCTCCTCGTTGCCGGAATCGTTGACGCGCTCCCGGATATCCAGGAACGTCCGTGCGGACTCCACGCCGGGGTCGTTCTGGAACACCACGATGCGCCCCGGCTGGAGCACCACGAACAACCTGCCGGAGCCGTCGTGCGGGTAGGTCAGCAGCACCATCCGGTCGAGCTCGATGCCGGGGAAAGCCGGCTCCAGTTCAACGGATGCGAGCGGCCTGGCCTCAATCGGCTCCGGCGTTGCGACGGCGGGCGCGGGCGCCGCCGCTGGGGACGGCTCGCCAACGGCGGCAGACGGGGAGGGTGTTGCCACGGGCGACGGCACCGCGGTCGGGGACGGCGCCGCGACGGGCGTCGGATACTCCACGACGCCCTCGCCACACGCAGCAGGCAGCAACGTCCACACGGCAAGCAACACCGCCAGCCAGAGCAGAGACAGCCCCGTCATGGCCGCCCGGGGCCGGGTGGGATTTCGCTGTAGCGCCACGACATTCGAGTTGCTCCCTGGTATCCGTGATGCCAACTATCATACACCCACAGGCAAAGCGGCCAGTCCCGCTTGCCCCTACAGGCCACCCAATGGTACAACTTCCTGTACGCGTCGCCCGCAACCCTGAACGAACGCGCTGCCCCCAAAGGAGGCCGAGATGACCGAAGACTCCCGAAAAGCCGAACTGCTGGAGGACGCCAGGGCGCACCTGTTCCGGTCCGCGAGGGACTACGGCGAGCCGATCATCGCGCGCGGGCGCGGTGCGACGCTCGTGGACACGGACGGCAAGGAGTACCTGGACTTCGGCTCCGGCCAGATGGCCGCCAGCATCGGCCACAACCACCCCGCCATCACCGAGGCGCTGCAACGCAGTTCCGAGCGCATCCTCCACCTGAACACCCACCTGGTCAGCGAGGAGGTCATCGAGCTCGCCAGGTCCCTCGCCGACCTGCTCCCAGAGAAACTCCAGAAGGTGATGCTCCTCAGCACCGGCGGCGAGTCCACCGAGGTGGCGCTGAAGGTGGCCAAGATGTTCACGGGCCGCTTCGAGGTGGTGGGGCTGATGCAAGGCTACCACGGCCACACCGGCGGGGCGCTCAGCGTGACGTTTTCCCACGCCAGGGGCGGGTACGGGCCGTGGGTGCCGGGCGGCATGGCCATACCCACGCCGTACTGCTACCGTTGCCCGCTGCAGATGACGTTCCCCTCGTGCGACTACGCCTGCGCAAGGCTCGGCTTCGACATGATAGACGCACAGTCCACCGGCTCGCTGGCCGCCTTCATCGCCGAGCCTATCCTCAGCGCGGCGGGCATACTGGAGCCTCCGCCCGGCTACTTCCCGTTCGTGAAGCGGATGTGCGAGGAGCGCGGGATGCTGTTCATCATGGACGAGGCGCAGACCGGCCTCGGCAGGGTGGGGGCCACCTTCGCGTTCGAGCAGGACGGCGTCGTGCCGGACATACTTGCGCTGTCCAAGACGCTCGGCGCGGGACTGCCGCTGGCGGCGATGGTCACATCGGAGGAGATCGAGCAGGACTGCCACGACAAGGGGATGTCGTTCATCTCGTCGCACCAGAACGACCCCTTCGCGGCGGCCATAGGCCTCGCCGTCATCGAGGTGCTGGTGAAGGAGGGGCTGGCGGACCAGGCGAGGGCGAAGGGCCAGCACCTGAAGGACGCCTACCTGCGGATGAGGGAGGACCACCCGATCATCGGCGACGTGCGGGGGCGCGGCCTGCTGCTGGGCATGGAGCTGGTGCGGGATCCGGAGACGCGGGAGCCGGCGGTGGAGGAGACGCGGCGGCTGACGCAGCGGTGCCTGGACAACGGCCTGATCCTCCAGCAGGCATCCTACGCCAACGTCGCGAACGTGTGGCGCATCGCGCCGCCGATGACCGCCACCTACGAGGAGCTGGACCGCGGCGTGGAGATACTGGACAGGTCCATGACCGAGCTGGGCCTGTAGTCCGCAGGTGATACAATCCAACGACAATCAACCAGGAGGAGTGAAACATGGCTGAGTACATACCGTCGCCCAGCGACTGGGTGCGTGAACAGGTGGAGCTGTACGAGAGCAGCGGTGGCACGCAGGGGACGACGCTGCGAGAGACCGGGCTGCCCTGCATCATCGTGACCAACCGCGGCAACAAGACGGGCGGCATTCGCAAGACGCCGCTGATGCGGGTGAAGGACGGCGACAACTACGTGCTGGTAGGCTCGCGGGGCGGCGCTCCGACGAACCCGCAGTGGGTCTACAACCTGCGGGCCGACCAGAACGTGGAGGTCCGCGACGCCACGGAGGTGTACACCATGCGCGTCCGCGAGATCGAGCAGGGCGCCGAGCGCAACCGGCTGTGGGAAATATCGGTGGCGGCGTTCCCGCCCTACGCCGAGTACCAGGAGCGGACCCAGCGCCTCATCCCGGTCTTTCTCGCCGAGCCGGCGTAGCGATCCAGCAATCCAACCCTCCCCCAATGGGAGAGGGTTGGGGTTCAGAGCATCCCTACACGCTTCCGTCTATGATCACGTCCAGCAGCGCGGGCTTACCCGAAGCCAGGGCCTCGGTCAGGGCCGGCCCGATCTGCTCCGGGTCTTCGATGGTGCGTCCCCGCACCCCCATGGCGTTGGCGATGGCCGCCATGTCCAAGGGGATGGGGAAGTCCATGGCGATGTACCGGCTGGAGGCGTCCTCCTCGCCCAGGATGTGGGTCTTGTACCGGTCCATGTTCAGCTTGAGGACGCGGTAGGAGCGGTTGTTGCATATGACGTAGACCACGGGGATGTTGGAGTTGGCCGCCGTCCACAGCCCCTGGACTGTCATCATCGCGCTGCCGTCTCCGAGAATGCCCACCACCGGGCGGTCCGGGTGGGCCAGCTTTATGCCCAGGGTGCTGCCCATGCCCCACCCTATGGCGCCGCCACGCTCGCTGTGGATGCTGCCCGGCTCGCTGAACTCCATGGCGCCGTGGATGGCGTCCCGGGAGGTGATGGAGTCGTCGGAGATGACGGCGTCCGGGGGCATCGCCTTCGCCAGCTCCGTCATCATCCGCTCGGCGGTCATGGGCCGGGCGTCCCACCGGTCCCTCAGGTCCCGGTCCCAGCCGGCCTGGGCCTGCGCCTTCTCCGACGCGATGGACGACGCCCGTCCCTGGGCCGCCTCCCTGGCCGAGCCCGACAGCGTCGCCTCCACGGCGTCGCAGAGCTGCCCCAGGCCCACCCTGGGGTCGGCGATTATCCCGATCTCCGTTGGCTCGCTCTTGCCGATCTCGGCGTGGGCCGAGTCCAGGTGTATCAGCCGCGTGTCCCTTCCCAGGGCCGGGCCGGAGACGAAGAAGTACCCGGAGAAGACGTTGGCCCCAACGGCCAGCACCACGTCCCCCTGGGAGAGGGTCGCCCGCCCCGGGGGCAGCGCCGTGTTGACCCTGCCCATGAACTGGGGGTGCCCCGTGGGGAAGTTCATCTCGGCGTAGGAGGAGGCGTACACGCGGGCGCCCAGTAGCTCCGCCAGACGCACCGCCTCGGCGGCTCCCCGGGACTGGCCCAGCCGGTCGCCTACGACCATCACGGGCCGCGACGCCCCGGCCAGGACCCGGGCGGCAGCCTCCACGGCCTCCGGGTCGGCGGCGGTGCGGAAGTAGCCCCTGGTCAGGGGCTGGACGTCCACGTCGGCCTCACCGTCCAGGGCGTTGGCCGAGAACCCCACGAACACGGGCCCCGCCGGGGGAGTCCTGGCCTCGTTGAAGGCGCGGCGCATCACCCCCGGCACCTGCTCGGGGTGGGTCACCTCGACGCTCCACTTCGTGAAGAGGCGTACCATCTCCGTCAGCTCGGTGCGCCCCTCGGCCAGCTTGCGCACGTCCTTGTTGCCCGAGGTCAGGACCATCGGCGTGTTCCCCTCCCAGGCGTGGTGCAGGAGGCTGATGCCGTTGGCCAGCCCCGTCTCGATGTGCAGGTTCACGAAGGAGGGCCTGCCCGTGGCGATGGCGTAGCCGTCGGCCATGCCCATAGCCACGCCCTCCTGGGTGGCCAGCATGTACTCGATGTCCGGGTAATCCTCCAGGGCGTCCATTATGGGCGCCTCGCTGGTCCCCGGATTGCCGAAGATGTACCTGACTCCCTCGGCCCTGAGCACCTCCATGAGCGCCCGCTTGCCCGTCATGCGTACCATGGCTTTCCCTCCTTACTGTGGACGGGCTAAGCTTATCCCTTTTGAGGTGTTTTCACAATCGACCCGTGCTCCGAAGGCCGTGGGTTGAGTAGCAGAGTCTTTTCATTCCCCGTCTCCGGGCAGCAGGGCGGGTCAGAACGGGGCCTTAGATTCCCCGGCTGCGCTCGGAACGGAAGGGTTGGAGTCTTCTTTACGAGGTGCTCTCAGAAAAATCTGCTCAATTCTGCGACATTCCGCCCATTCCGTAGCTGGGCGGGCCGATGTCATTGTCACTTTCTGTGAGCCAAGTTGTTAAGGTTCGTCACGCGCATTGCGCGGAATGTCGCAGAACGCGACGGTGGTCTTGGGCCGGATGCTGGCCTTGTGACTCCGCCGGCCGGTGGCCGCAGCGCCTGTCAAGTAGAAAATAGCACGTGCGTGCTATAGAATCAAGAGGGGTCAGTAGGTCAGTTATCAGTTGTCAGGGGCACAGGCGCGCGCAAAGGCTCCGCGCCGCCCGATGGCAGGTTCAAGGGGCTTGCCGATACGCCTGGGTGGATCGGCCGATTTGTTGGCGAAAGGCGGGGTTACTTGACATAAGATCGCGGGAATGGCCTGTGAGTGGGAATTTCTGTGGCATTCGTGTGGCATGTGTATGGCAGACTCGAGACGCCAGCGAGACATGGAAGTGGCGTTTGGGTTACGCGGTTGGGAAGCTTTGAGACACGATTTCTGGGGTGATTCCGGCTGGCGGGCGTGGGGGAGCCGGCCTTCCATGCAAGAGGTGACTCAAATGTACATGCGAGCACTCTTGCGATGGATAAAGAAAAGGCCCTGGGTTGAGAAGAGTATAAGTTGCCTACAGGAAATCGAACAGACTGCACTGTGAGGCCATTCACCATGAGAAACCTCGACAGAATCACCATCGACCCGGGCGTGATGGGTGGCAAAGCGTGCATACGAGGTATGCGCGTCACGGTCGGCATGGTGATCGGACTGCTGGCCGCCGGCCGCTCTCACGCCGAGATTCTCGAAGCCTATCCGTACCTGGAGCGCGAGGACATCGACCAGTCCCTGGCCTACGCCGCGTGGAGGCTCGAGGAACGTGAGTTTTCTCTAGCCCCTACACGTTGATGGTATCGCCGTATGCGTCCACCCGCGCGCGATGGCAATGGGCAGCGCCTCCAACTCAGGGTGGGCCAGCACACGCTCGATGCAGGCCGCGCTGCCGCCGACGTAGGTTTCCAAGTCGTCGATTTCGGTCGCGACACACCACGCGCGGTCTTCCGGCCACCAGATGTTGGGGGATCGGTGGAAGAACGACCACTTGTAGAACGACAGCACGCCGTCCAGCGTGCCGCGGAAGATGTAATACTTCCTGCCCGCATGTGGGGACTCCAGCTTGGCCACGCCTTTGCCAAGGCGCTCGTCGAGACCTCCATATCCTTCCCAGACGGCGAAGTAACAGAGCTCGGGCGTCGATGTGAACTCGCTGAGCAGGTCCACCAGGGGTTTGCACTCCTCTTCAGGCAGAGTGCCCACAAATGGGGCTCTACCCCACGATGGCCTCCTGTACATCATGGGGTCCAGGTTCGCTATCCGGTGGAAGGCCGCCTGCGGATGGACGACCTTTCCGTTCCACGACGCCACTGTGGACCAACTCACCCTATGCCGCTCCCCATTCTCCAACCGTTGCTCGGCCGGGTGAAAGACGCGCGCGTAAGACGCAAATCCTTCTGGGATGACACATCCCACCAACAAGCCCTTTTCCGCAGACCAGCCCCGAACACGTTCCGCTATCCAATTGGCCGGCCCAATGTCTTCCAGCAGTTCCGCGCCGTTGGGTTGCTTCTCCATCTGCAGAGCCAGCGCAGGCACGCCCACGCCCGACGAGGTCAGCACGGTGACGGACCGCCCGTCACCGACTGGAAACCCGCGCAGGCGCAGGAGAATTCTCTGGAACCAGTTCAGGGGCAATTCGTCACCCCATCGGTGCGTATCGTGATGCCTGTGCCATCTAGCTCATAGTATCGGGGCGCATTATCTGAATGCAAACATTGACGTTCGCCAACCGCTTGAGATTCCTCGACAAGCTCGGAATGGTATCGATTCCCACACTCGCGCCACCCTCACCCAAAGTGCTAGAATCGGGCCGTCGTCCGAGTACGACATATTCACCCCGAGGTCGATAGCCCTATGCACCGCAGCCGGATCACGCTACACGTCAATGGCCGCCCGCGCGAGCTGGAGGTGGACCACCGCTGGACGCTGCTGCGCACCCTGCGCGACGAGCTCGACCTGACCGGCTCCAAGCGCGGCTGCGACCGCGGCGAGTGCGGCGCGTGCACAGTGCTACTGGACGGCAAGCCCGTGTACTCGTGCCAGCTCCTGGCGCTGCAGGTGGGCGACCGCGCCGTCCAGACCGTCGAGAGCCTGGGCAGCGTCGACCATCTGCACCCCGTCCAGTCCGCGTTCCTGGCGATGGACGGCGGCCAGTGCGGATTCTGCACGCCCGGCTTCCTGATGAGCGCGAAGGCGCTGCTGGACGCCAACCCCGCGCCCACCGACGCCGAGATTCGCGCCGCGCTGTCCGGCAACATCTGCCGCTGCAACGCCTACGGCCGCATCCTGGCGTCCGTGCGTGAAGCCGCGCGGCTGCTCTCGGAGGCGTAGCCGCCCATGACGCCCTCGAACACCGGCAGCATCGGCGTCTCCCACCCGCGCCGCGACCTGCCGGAGAAGCTCACCGGAGACGCGAAGTACACCGCGGACGTCCGGCTGCCCGGTATGCTGCACGGCGCGATACTGCGCAGCCCGTATCCCCACGCGCGCATCGCGGCCGTCGACGCATCACGGGCCGCCGCGCTCCCAGGCGTCCACGCGGTGCTGACGCCGTTCGACGCGCCGGAGGGCCGCGTGGCGCCGGACCTGCCCATCCTGGACACCAAGGCGCGGTTCGTGGGCGACGAGGTGGCCGCGGTCGCTGCCGAGGACGAGGACACCGCGCGGCAGGCGCTGCGGCTGATAGACGTGAGCTACGAGCCGCTGCGGTTCGTCACCGATCCGGTGGAGGCGATGAACCCGGGCGCGCCCAGCGTCCACGAGGGCGGCAACCTGGTGGGCGGCAAGCCCATCGCGCTGGAGCGTGCCGACGTGGATGAGGGGTTCGCCCAGGCCGACCGCATCTTCGAGGACGAGTTCGCCACCCAGTCCCACTCCGGCGCGGCGCTGGAGCCGCGCGCCGCCGTCGCCGCCTGGGAGGACGACCGCCTGACCGTCTGGAAGTCCAGCCGGGGGATTCACGCCGACCGGCTCAGCCTCTCGCTCTCGCTCGGTATCCCCAGGGAGAACGTGCGTGTCGTCGGCCCGCACATGGGCGCGGGGTACGGCAACAAGGACGAAACGCGGCTGTCGGCGATCACGGCGATACTGGCGCAGCGCGCGGGCAGGCCGGTCAAGGTCGAGCTATCCCGCGAGGAGGAGTTCGTCGCGGGCCGCCACCGCCACGCCACCACCACGAAGGTCAGAGTTGGCGTCACCAACGACGGCACGGTGACCGCCGTGCACGCCACCACCATCATGGACACCGGCGCGTACCTGTCGTCCGGGCCGGGCGTCATCCGGCGCGCGGGGCAGGGCGCGCTCTACCTGTACCGCTGCGCCAACGCCCGCTACGACGGCTACCTGGTCTACACCAACCAGCCCTCCGCCGGATCGTACCGCGCGCTTGGTGCGCCGCAGGGCCACTTCGCGCTGGAGTCGCTGGTGGACAGGATCGCCGAGGAGCTGGGGATCGACCCGCTGGACTTCCGCCTGAAGAACCACGTGGGGCCGGAGGGCCAGCCGGGAGAGCGCGTAACGCCGCTCCACGAGGTTGTGGACACCCAGCCGGTGGAGGGCGGCGTGCCGTTCTCCAGCAACGGGCTGCGCGAGTGCCTGGAGCGCGGCGCGGCGGCCATCGGCTGGCGCGAGCGGCGTAACGACCTGCCGGACGCGGGTAGCGCGACGAGGCGCGGCATGGGCATGAGCATGTTCGTGTACCGGGGCGGCCCCGGCGGCAGGTCCATCGCCAGGATGCGGCTGGAGGACGACGGCTCGGCGACGCTGACGACCGGCATCATGGACGTGGGCGAGGGCAGCCTGACGGTGCTGGCCCAGGTGGCCGCCGAGACGCTGGGCGTCCCCTACGACCGGGTGCGCGTCGTGTCCGGCGACACGCGGCTCACGCCGGAAGCGCCGATTACGGCGGGCTCCACGGCGACTTTTTCGGGCGGACTCGCGGCCAGGAGCGCCGCCGAGCAGCTCAGGTCGCGCATCGTCGAGGCCGCCGCGTCTGCGATGGGCGTTGCGCCGGATGATCTCGGCATCGCGGACGGGGCCGTGGTGGACAGGGCAGGGCGGCGCATGACGCTGGCGCAGGTCGCGGGGCTGGCCCCAGAGCGGACGCTGGAGGTGGAGGCCACCATCGATCCGGGCAGCCGTGAGTTCGTCGTCAACTCCTTCGGCGCGCACTTCGCGGAGGTGGAGGTCGACACCGACACCGGCGCCGTCAGCGTGACCAGGTTCGTCGCCGCGCACGACTCGGGGCGCATCCTCAACCCCAACATGGCGATCAACCAGGTGGAGGGCGGCGTCTCCCAGATGCTCGGATTCACCCTGAGCGAGCAGATGCTCACCGACGCGCGCAACGGCGTGACGCTGAACGCCAGCTTCCTGGAGCACAAAAGCCCCACGATTCTGGACAGCCCGCCCATCGAGGTGATATTCGCCGACGTGGTGGACCCCGTCGGGCCGTTCGGCGCGAAGGCGCTCGGCGAGCCGCCCAGCGTCGGCGTCGCCCCCGCCATAGCCAACGCCATCTACGACGCCATCGGCGTGCGGGTGCGCGAGCTTCCCATCACCCCGGACGTCATCCTGAACGAGCTGACGCTGAAGGAGACCGAGTGAACCCCTTCCGATTCGTGGACGCCGGATCGACCGAGCGCGCCGTCTCGCTGTTGGAGGCCGACCCGTCCGGCGCGAGGCCGCTCGCGGGCGGCACCGACCTGATGGGCGAGATCAAGGAGGGGGTAGTGGAGCCGGCGACGCTGGTGAGCCTGGCCTCGCTGCCGGGCATGGCCGGCGTCGAGCACACCGCGGACGGCGTGGCCATCGGCGCGATGACCACGCTGGCCGAGTTGGAGGCCGACGAGACCATCGCGCGCGACTACCCCGCGCTGGCGCAGGCGGTCGCGTCGGTCGCCACGCCCCAGATACGCAACGTGGGCACGCTGGGCGGCAACCTGTGCCAGAGGCCGCGCTGCTGGTACTACCGCAGCCCGCTGTTCGACTGCCGCAAGAAGGGCGGCGCCATCTGCTTCGCGGTCAACGGCAGCAGCAAGTACCACGCCATCCTGGGCGGCGTGGACTGCTACATCGTCCACCCGTCGGACATCGCGCCCGCGCTTATCGCACTCAACGCCACCGCCACCATAGCCGGCCCGAACGGCACGCGGACCCTGCCGCTTGAAGATTTTTTCGCGGGCCCTGAGCGCAACATCGAGGCGGAGACGGTGCTGGGGACCGGCGAACTGCTGACGCGCGTGTTCGTACCGAGTCCGGCGCCGGGCCAGCGCAGCCTCTACCTGAAGGCACGGGAGCGGCGGGCGCAGGACTTCGCGCTCGCCAGCGTCGCCGCCAGCCTGCAAGTCGACGGCGGTGTCGTCGAGGACGCATCGCTGGTGCTCGGCGGCGTCGCCCCCACGCCCTGGCGCGCCGCGGCGGCCGAGGACGCGCTGCGCGGCGCGCCCGTCGCCGGCGTGGACGCGGATGCGGTGGGGCAACTCGCCGTCCGCGACGCGCGTCCACTGCGCGACAACCACTTCAAGGTGCGGCTCGCCGCCTCGCTCGTCCGCCGCGCGGTCGACTCGCTGCTTCACGTTGATCCCCACACACCCTGCTGACCCTTGCAACAACTCTTGCCTCAGAGTATCCTGTAGCCTACAACACAGTGATGGTTGAGATTCGCCAAACCGAGGTCTACGCGCGCTGGTTCAGGCGACTCCGCGATCGGCAGGCGAGGGTGCGGATCGACAGCCGCATCCGTCGGCTCTCCTTAGGCAATCCCGGCGACGTTAGGCCGGTCGGCGAGGGTGTATCCGAAATCCGCATCGACTACGGGCCAGGCTACCGCGTGTACTTCGCAAGACAAGGCGCGGCACTGGTTGTCCTCCTGGCCGGGGGCGACAAGGATAGTCAAGAGCGGGACATCAGAAGGGCGCTGGAGTTGGCAAGAGGATTGTAGGAGGCAGCGGTTATGGCAAAGACGCAGACGCGGCCGTGGGATCCGGCGGAGCATCTGGAGACCGAGGAGGATATGGTCGCCTATCTGAACGTCGCGCTTGAAGAAGGCGACTTGGGCCTGATTTTGGCGACGCTTGGGGACATCGCCCGCGCCCAGCGAATGGCGGTGGTGGCGCAGCAGGCGGGACTGGGCAGGGAGAGTCTGTACAAGTCGCTCTCCGCCAACGGCAACCCGGAATTCGCTACCGTGCTAAAGGTAGTGCGCGCACTGGGACTGCGCCTTCAAGCCGCAGCCGCGTCGAGTACCGACGACCGCTAAGCTCTGGGCAGCCGGAGTCAGCCTGCTGAAACCGCGGCGCGGACGGGGAATCCATGCTCTCTGTTACACTAAATGAGAGAGGTGAACGCGAGCATGGTCAGATTGGTTTTCGTAGCCGTCGCACTCGTCTCCCTGTGCCTGTCATGCGTCGGAGAATCCGAGCAGGTCAGGATGGGCACCGAGGGCGCTTACGAACCCTACAACTTCCTGAACGACGCCGGCGAGGTCGTCGGGTTCGAGCGCGAGCTGGGGGACGAGTTGTGCAGGCGGGCCGACCTCGAATGCACCTGGGTCACCAACGAGTGGGACACCATCATCCCCAATCTGCTGGACGACCAGTACGACACCATCATGGCCGGGATGAGCATCACCGAGGAGCGCGACGAGACTATCGACTTCACGCAGCCCTACATCCCGCCGATCCCGTCGGTCTACGTCGCGCTTGCGGGCTCAGGCGACGACGCGGTCGATGGCACGGTAGCCGCTCAGGTTGCCACCATCCACGCCGACCACCTGTCTGCGACGGGCGCTACGCTCGTCGAGTACGAGCTGGCCGAACAGGTCATCGCGGCCGTGCTGAACGGTGACGCCGACGCCGCCCTGGTGGACCGCGAGTTCGCCCACGAGAACATCGCCGCGAGCGCCGGCAGGCTCGCCGTCGTCGGACCGGACTTGCCGCTCGACTCGGGCATAGGCATAGGCGTCCGCGAGGAGGACGCCGAGCTGAGAGAGAAGCTGGACGCCGCCATCTCCGCCATGAAAGACGACGGCTCACTGAACGCGCTCATCAGAAAGTGGTTCGACGAGGACGCCGACACGTTTTAGCTGGACCCCTCGCCGCGCAGCGGCCGCGGTCGGGGTGTGGAGAGCACCAGACCGCTGGGCTGGAGGTTGCAAGTGACTACCACCTTAAGCGTCTCTGAGACGCCACCCTCATTTGCCGGCATATACGACGTGCCCGAAGCCGCGCGATACCTCAGGGCATCGCCCCACGGCCTGTCAGTGTACCCTGTGAGCTCCTCCAAGCTGATCAGGTGGATACGCCGCGGAATCGCGTCACCCCGACTCGTGGCCCTCCCAGGACAGGAGCTCCTGATCGCGTTCGAAGACCTCATATCGGCGCGAGTGGTGGCGGCCCTGCGGGCCTCCGGTGTGGGCTGGCGGGAGATAGACCGCACCGAGCGATGGCTACGGGCCAGCACCGGATCCGAACGGCCCTTCGCCACGGAGTATCTGTGGACGGGCCAGGGGCAGATTTTCGTCGACTGGACTGATCGGCTGGTTTCCGCCAGCCGTGGCGGTCAGCTGGCCCTCGAAATGCTGACGGCATACCTGATCCCGATACATGGCCTCCAGTTCAGCGAGGTTACGCATGTGGCCACGTCTTGGAAGCCGGCAGCCGGCATTGTTCTGAGACCCGAAATCCAGTTTGGAGCGCCCTGCATCGAAGGAACGCGCATACCGGCCCGCACAATCGCCGGAATGGTCGAAGCGGGCGATTCAGTAGAGTGGATAGCCAGGACCTACGACATCTCGAACTGCGACGTGGTGGCGGCCTGTGACTGGGAATCTCTTCTCCGCGAGCGCTAGCCATCGGTTCCTGCTCGACGAATCGCTGGTGCCAGTCGTCGCCCAAGCCTTGAATCTCGTCGGATACGACATCACCGACGCCGCATCCACCATGGGAGGGAAAGGAGCCACCGACCCCGAGATAATCGAGTGGTGCAGTGAAACGGGAGCAGCCTGGATTCATGCCGACGACCGGGCAAGGAGGCAGCACAGGGCTCTCCTACAGACGAGCGGCATCCGAACGCTCTGGATGTACAGGAGACGGGGCGTAATGTCAGGTCGAGAACAACTCAGAATCCTTGCCTTCGTCTTGCCCCAGTTGATTGCAAGGTGGGAGTCGGCTCCGCGAGTTCGGCACTATCGCGCTTCGGCGGCTAGTGATCTTGAGAGGCCGTCCCTGAGACCTGTCGAGCTTTGACTTCGCATCTACCCTTCCCTAACGTCAGCCGCCGCCACGTAATCCGGCCAAAGGAGACCCACCCGTGAACATCTTCGACTACATGGATGAGTACGACTACGAACAACTGGCGATGTACACCGACAAGCAGTCGGGCCTGCGGGCGCTCATCTGCATACACGACACCACGCTCGGCCCCGCCTGCGGCGGCACCCGCATGTGGCCCTTCGCCACCGAGGAGGAGGCCATCGTCGACGTGCTCCGGCTGGCCCGCGCCATGACCTACAAGTCGGCGCTTGCCGGGCTCGACCTCGGCGGCGGCAAGGCGCTCATCATCGGCGACCCGCGCACCGACAAGTCCGAGGCGCTGTTCCGCGCCCACGGCCGGTTCGTCAACACGCTGGGCGGACGGTTCCTCACCACCGAGGACGTGGGCACGGTTGTCGAAGACATCGTCCAGATGCGAAAGGAGACCCCCTACGCCGCCGGACTGCCCGAGTCCATGGGCGGGCTGGGCGGCGCCGAGGTCATCACCGGATACGGCCTGTACAAGGGAGTCCAGGCGTGCTGCCGCGAGGTGTTCGGCTCGGATTCCCTGGAGGGCAGGACCGTGGCCATCCAGGGCTTCGGCAAGGTCGCGTCCAACTTCGCCCGGCACCTCATCGGGGACGGCGCCAGCATCATCGCCTCGGACATCGACGAGGGCCGGATCGCGCTGGCGACCGAGATGGGCGCAACCATCGTCGCCCCGGAGGACATCTACGACGCGGAGTGCGACGTATTCTCCCCGTGCGCGCTCGGCGGCGTGCTCAACAGCGACACGATTCCGCGCCTCCGGGCGCCCATAGTCGCCGGGGCCGCCAACAACCAGCTTCTGGAAGATCGCCACGCCTCGGAACTGCGGGACGCCGGCATACTCTACGCCCCGGACTTCGCCATCAACTCCGGCGGCGTCATCGCGATCGCCTGCGAGCTGGCGGGCTACGGCCGGGACGCCGCGCTCGACATGACCACCGGGGTGTACCAGACCATTTCGGACGTCATAGCCCGCTCGAAATCGGACGGCGTCACCACCGCGGAGGCCGCCAACCGCCTGGCCGAGGCCAGGATCGAAAGCGTCCGAAACGTGAGGACCATCCACACTGGAGACGGCCCGCGCTAGCCCAGCGTCACCTCGATCAGGCAGCTGCCGCGCACCCACTCCTCCACGTCCTCCATCGGCTGACCTTGGCGAAAGGCTGACGCCTCCTTCAGCCGCGTGAGCACGCTGCGGCGCTCGTCCTCGTCGGTGATGGCGCGCGCCGTGGCCGGCACGTCCGCCTGTATCGTCTCCTTCAGGTGGTAGGTGAACTGCGGGTTCGCGACCAGGTTCGCGTACCAGCTCCGCCTTCCCGGCGACGCCGCCAGCAGCACCATGCCGTCCACGTAGTGCGACCAGATCTCGATGCGCCGGGGCTCGCCGGTCTTCCGCCCCGTAGTCGTAATGTCTATCGTCATATCGACGCTAAGCGCGTTCCTGATCTTGTCGTCCATGAGTAGTCCTCCGTATCCCGGTCTGCCCACAGGCATCCCGTCCTGACTCCTATGCTTGTCCCCCCCAATGCGCCGCGATTGCCCGTCACGCAGCGTCCGGCCGCATCAGGCGTTCTCAGCGATGAATCTCCCGACGACCTCATTGTACTCCCTGGGCGTTTCGACGTTCGGCGAGTGCCCGGCATCCGCTATGACGTGGAATGCGGCCCCGGGTATCGCTTGGGACACTTCGGTCATAACGTCCAGCCCGAATATGCGGTCTTGAGCGCCCGCTATCACCAGTGTGGAAACCGAAAACCCCTCCAGCTCCTCTCGTCCGACTCTCAATTCACCCAGGCCGACGTCGCTGAAAGGCGGATTCAGGGACGAAAGCTGGCGGTAGAGGAACGCCCTGTCGGGGATCCGCTCGAAGGCGTCAGCGGCCAGCGCAATGTGAGGTTCGTTCCACGGGACAATCCCTTCCGCGTTGCCGGCTCGACTGGGCGGCGGGGTCTGCATTGCTCGTATCGCCGCGGGCGTCTGCACCCCCGCGGGCGAGCACGACAGCACCAGGCACGACACTCGCTCAGGGTTTGCCAGGGCGAACTGCATTCCGGTCCAGCCTCCCATGGACTGGCACACGACAGCCGCGCGTTCGACGCCGGCGTCGTCCATGACGGCGCGCATATCCGCCGCGAAGTGGGACGCCCTTCTGTGACCTAGCTCGCACCGAGACCTTCCCCAGCCGCGGTGATCGAACGCGATCACCCTGTGAGTGGGCGCAAAATGGACCACCTGCTGCCACCAGACCAGCGAGTTTCCGCCCGCGCAGTGCGCCAGGACTATCGCCGGTCCCTCACCGTGAGATTCGTAGTAGATCTCCGCATTCTCGGTTTGAACTGTGAACATCTCAGCTTCTCCTGCTCCCCGACGGGAAATCACGCGCCCGGCGCCCCGCCTCACCCATGTACAATAGCCCAGATGGAAACAAACGCACACTCCGCCCGCGTCATCATGGTGCAGGGCACCTCCTCCCACGCGGGCAAGTCCGTTATCGCCACGGCGCTCTGCCGAATCTTCGCCCAGGACGGCCTACGCGTCGCGCCGTTCAAGGCGCAGAACATGTCGCTCAACTCCTACGCCACGCCGGACGGCACCGAGATCGGCCGCTCCCAGGCGGTGCAGGCCGCCGCCGCGTTCGCGGTCCCGCGCGCCGAGATGAACCCCGTGCTGCTCAAGCCGGAGGGCGAGCGCCGCTCCCAGGTGGTGCTGATGGGCCGGCCCCTCAAGGCCGCATCCGTGCGCGAGTACCACGCGATGAAACCCGCCGTCTGGGACACGGTGACCTCCGCGCTCGCCACGCTGCGCGCTGACAACGACGTGGTGGTGATCGAGGGCGCCGGCAGCCCCGCCGAAATCAACCTCAAGCGCAACGACATCGTGAACATGCGCGTCGCCCTCCACGCCAGCGCGCCCGTCCTGCTGGTGGGCGACATCGACCGCGGCGGCGTCTTCGCCCAGATCGTGGGCACCATGGAGCTGCTGGAGCCGGAGGAGCGGGCGCTGGTGAAGGGCCACGTCATCAACAAGTTCCGCGGCGATCCGTCCCTGCTCGGCAACGGCCTGGACTTCCTGCACGAGCGCACCGGCGTGCCCGTCGCGGGCGTGATCCCCCACTTCACCGACATCCTCATACCGGAGGAGGACTCGCTGGGCCTCGACCCCAAGACCCGCGCCGGCTCAGAGGCGGCGGTGGACGTCGCCGTGATGCGACTGCCCCACGTCGCCAACTTCGACGACTTCGATCCGCTGCACAACGAGCCCTCCGTCGCCGTGCGCTACGTGGGACGCGCCGAGGAGTTCGGCGACCCCGACCTGGTCGTAATCCCCGGCAGCAAGACCACCGTCGCCGACCTGGACTGGCTGCTCGCCACCGGCCTCGCCGAGCGGGTGCTGGCCCACCGCCGCGCCGGTTCGCCCGTCGTCGGCATCTGCGCCGGCTACCAGATGCTGGGCGACGCGCTGCTGGACCCGGACGGCGTGGAGTCCCCCAGGCCGCGCACCGAGGGACTGGGCCTGCTGGCGGCCTCCACCACCTTCACGGCGAGCAAGTCGACCCACCAGGTGAAGGGAAGCGTGGCTGAGACCCGCGGCCTCCTGGCCGGCTGCGGCGGCGCGGACGTCACCGCCTACGAGATACACATGGGCGTCACGACCCACGAGGGCTTGCCGCACCCGTTCGTCGTGGAGTCCCGATCGGGCCGCCGCGTGGACCTGCCCGACGGCGCGATGGACGCCGACGGCCTGACGCTGGGCACGTACCTCCACGGCCTCTTCCACAACCGCGCCGTCCGCCGGTCCATACTGGAGTGCGCCGCGCGGCGGAGGGGCGTGACCCTGCCGCCGCCCGCGGACGACGTCGAGCCCACCGCCGAGTACGACAAGCTCGCCGCGCTGGTGCGGGAGCACCTCGACATGGAGCTAGTCTACCGCGTCACCGGCCTCGCCCGCTGATCCCTTCCGCCCTCAACTTCGTCGTCATTCCGAGCGTAGCCGAGGAATCTAGCGCACCGGAAGAGCCGCCCAATCTGCACAACCTGAAAGTATTACTTGCAATTTGTGCTGACGGGCAGTATCGTTGCCGCCATGATCGAGCGCGAGATAACCGGCCGCCTGGCGACGCTCTTCGGCCAGTACCCCTTCGTTACCGTCACCGGGCCGCGCCAGTCCGGCAAGACCACCCTCTGCCGCGCGACCTTCCCGCATCTGAAGTACGCCAACCTCGAAGCGCCCGACCAGCGCGAGTTCGCCGAGTCCGACCCCCACGGCTTCCTGTCACAGCTTGGAGAGGGGGCCATCATCGACGAGGTCCAGCACGTCCCGGCGCTCCTCTCATACCTCCAGGTGCTCGCCGACGAATCAGGGCGCAACGGCCTCTTCGTGCTAACCGGCAGCGAGCAGTTCAGCCTCTCCCGCGCCATCAGCCAGTCCCTCGCCGGTCGCACCGCGCTGCTCCGCCTTCTGCCGTTCTCCCTCGCCGAGCGGCAGCGCATTGGAGCGAGCGACGCCATAGACGACATCATCTTCACCGGATTCTATCCCCGCATCCTCGACCACGGGCTGGACCCGCGACAGGCGCTCGGCGACTACTTCGAGACCTACGTGGAGCGCGACGTGCGCCGCCTGGGCGAGATTCGCAACCTGTCCGGCTTCCGGCGATTCGTGCGGCTGTGCGCGGGCCGGGTCGGGCAGCTCGTCAACCTCAGCTCGCTCGGCTCGGACGCCGGCGTGTCCCACACCACCGCGCGCGAGTGGCTCACCGTGCTGGAGGCCAGCTACGTCATCTTCCAGCTACCGCCGTTCCACGCTAACATCCGAAAGCGCCTGGTCAAGTCTCCCAAGCTCTACTTCTACGACGTCGGGCTGGCCGCGTATCTTATCGGCATCCAGAACGCCCACCAGGTGACCACCCATCCCCTACGCGGGGCGCTGTTCGAAAACCTGGTGGTCGCAGAGGCGCTCAAGCACCGCTTCAACCGGGGGCGCGACTTCAACCTCAGCTTCTTCCGGGATTCGAGGGGGCTGGAGTGCGACCTGTTATACGACACTGGCGACGGAATCCACGCCATCGAGATCAAGTCCGGCGCGACGGTAGCCTCCGACTACTTCACCTCGCTCAACAGGGTCGCGAAGCTACTCCCCGCCATCTCCGCCAGGACGGTAGTGTACGGCGGCGCGGCGCGCCAGCCCCGCGGCGACAGCGAAGCCGTCCCCCTGTCCGAGCTCAGCGCCGCCCTCGAACAATCCGACGCCGGCTAAGCCCCTCCTACCCCACGACCCCCTCGCGCTCGCGCTCCACAAGCTCCCAGTCGATCTCGTAGCCCAGCCCCGGCTCCGTCGGCGCGTACACCAGCCCGTCGCCGTCCACCTCGATGTCCTCCACCAGCGCGTACTTGTTCGCCCCCGTCGCCGGGAACACCTCGTAGAACTCGCAGTTGGGCACCGCCATCGTCACGTGCAGGTTAGCCACGTTGTTCAGCGAGTTGCCGCCGTGGTGAATCTCGCACTTCATCCCGAACGCCTCCGCCAGGTGCGCGATCTTCACCAGCGGCGTGATGCCTCCGGTCACCGCCACGTCGCCGCGCAGGATGTCCGTCGCGTAGCTCTGTATCCACTGCGCCATGCCGTACAGCCGCCCCGGCGCGTACTCGGTGGACATGATCGGGATGTCCAGCTTGCTCTTCAGCTTGACGTAGTTGTAGATGTCCTCCTCGGCCAGAGGGTCTTCGTACCAGTAGTAGTCCAGCTCCTCGATGGCGCGGCCCACCCGCAGCGCGTCCTCGTAGTTGTATGCCCACATCGAGTCCAGCATCAGAATCATGTCGTCGCCCACCGCCCGCCGGACCCGATCGCAGATCTCGATGTCCTTCCTGGGGTCGCCGTCCGGGTGAATCTTGTGCGCCGTCCAGCCCATGTCCTGGAAGCGCAGCGCCTCCTCCGCGTACTCCTCGGACGTGGGATGCCAAGCGGTGCTCGAGTAGGCGGGCACGCTCTCGCGGCACGTGCCCAGCAGCCTGTGGGTGGGCAGGCCCGCCACCTTGCCGGCGATGTCCCACAGCGCGACGTCCACCGCGCCGATGGCGTTGGTGGACACCTGGCGGTTCTTCTTCCACATCTCGCGCCATATCGCCCCGATGTCCAGCGGATTCCGGCCAACCAGCATTGGCTTGAGGAATTCCATCAGCGGCCCGGCGTAGGCGTCCGCACCCTGCCCCGAAGAGCCGAGAAAGGCGTGACCCTCCACGCCCTCGTCCGTGCGCACCGTCAGCACGCCCAGTAACTTGCGCCCGCCGAACTGCGCGCCCACGCCCGTCTTCCACGGCGCGAAATCCCACCGAAAGAGTGTCACCGTAATGTCGTCGATCTTCACCATGCCCCTCCTGTGTCAGCGTCGAGACGCATGGTAGCACAAGGACGCAGAGGTGGAGCAGACCACTGCGGGCGGCTACCAGTCCCTTCCCCCCTTGCAGGGGGAAGGTTGGAATGGGGGCGAAAGGCTCCACCGACCCGCCACATTTGCCAATCAGTCGCCTGCACAATCTGAAAGTGAAACTTGCAAATTGTCCACAGTGGCAATGGTGCGTCTTGTTCAGGCCCCTTGCATTTGAGACTAAACCAGCGCATTCGCGCGGTGAGGGACATATCGGTTAGGCAACGTGTAGAAATGTTTGGGCAGTTTGAAACGAAGCCGGGCCAAACGATGGAAGTCAAGCCTCCGAGGCTAGCTGGGGCAGACCGGGAAACTGCATTAGTCTTCAAAAAATCTGATCCCGGTCGGTTCTGCCAACAAGGTCGGGGATAGCGAGGTCGTAAATGTGATGTCCAACGACGTCTGCGAAAGGCGATGAAGAACCTAGGAAGTCCAGCGCGTCAGTGGTTAGCCCAAATCGCCGTGCAAACGAGCAACCTGAAGCTAGTAGTCCTTCACTTACCTTGTATTGTGTTTGCAGACTACCTGGCAGGCTATCTGGGAATTCCCCTTCAGTAAAAGCTCCCTGGAACTCGCGTGCGACTTTCAAACTCGCTGTGGTCCTATAGTTGACCTGATTTCGTTGGTCTATGAGCCAAGTATGTCTGCTTGAAACAGGCACTAGGGCTGTTTCATATTTTGCGTCAACCAACCGTCTCATCGGGCTGATTGCCTGATAGAAGATCTCCCAAAACCTCTTATGTGACCCTCTTTCGGTAACAAAATAACGCCCCTCTCCTGAGCCCATTCGCTCGACGGTCAATTCCTGACTGCCTGGCGTCGATCTTCCTACATGGATGACATAATTGTAAATGACCCCACAGCCAAGCATCCCCAGCAGTGCGCGTGCTGCAAGAAAAGCTCCATAATAGAGCGTCACTTGTGCCCAGTGGCTTGAACTTGGAATCATAAGATCTAATGCTCGCCGGTAGTGACTGGCTGACAAGAAAAGAGAGCGCTCTGCGTCTCTTAACGCACAAGCTCGATATTCATCGAACAGACTTGTGCCCTCATACATGGACTGTGCACTTCCGAGGCGAGCCTCCCAAAATTCCTCGGGCGACTGTTCTGCAATCCCTGGCTTGGGCCTAAACGACCCGCAATAGTGACTGGCTCCTCTTATGGAGAAGGGTCTCATCGCTTTGTTCGCGTTAGAAACACTTGAGATTTGATAGACTGGTAGATCGCTCTGATACCAGCTGATCCCTGTATTGACCTAATGACTTCAGGATCGAGCGAGTCTTCTTCGATCTCTTCTAGGTAGGGGATCATGGACTCGGAAGTCAGGTCGCCACCGTCGAGGTCTCTGACGATGTCTGACAAAAGTCTGAACAACGCTCTGAGTACCCTAGCCTTGAAGAACGCCGAGTCGGGTCGGCCCCAATTGTCAGCGTCGATTTCCTTGACAGCCATTGAATACTCGAGAATGATCTCGTACTGCCGTTGGAAATTGAACTGCCTTAGTGGAGACCGGCTTGACAATAAGCTCTTGAACTCAGGGGCCAATGATCCCTGTTTGATTTGTAGCTCGGATTGTTCACCTGTCAGGTCAATCCTCTGGAAAAACGGACTTTCTTTCTCTGTTGCAAGTAGATAAACGATCTCAGCTGCACCGATTCCTTCTGGGTCATCGTCCGGACGGACCAATCTAACGAGATCCCAACGCAACGAGGAAGGAACTCGCTTCTGATTGTCATTGATCTCCAGAAAGAGGTTTGCCATATCCTCTATCGACAGGCCCGTGTGAATCAGACAGGCGTACGATGCGGAAAACTGGGAGAAATTCTGGGCCCACAAACGATGTTGGCCGTCCACAATCAGGAATCTTGCGTCGTCAGGGATATTGACTCGTCCAGACTTCACTTCTACACGCTCGTTGTCTGTAGCCAAGACGATTGCATTGGGAAAAGTTCTATGCTGGTCCAGGACTGCTAGGGCAATCTCTCGAGCTCTACCCTCCTTTACCATTCTCTGGAAGCCATCCCGTGGATTCTTAATCCGCCATGATGGTGTCGTCCGTTGTAGCAACCACTTCCCAGACAGCATCGCGCATATGATTGTAGGCTCTTCCTGCAATTGGAAGCCAGCAGCTGGTTCTACTCCTTTGTTCATGACTCTGGCCTCACCTCGTCAACTGCAACTTGAAGCAAGTTCGGGTCTGAAGCAAACAGTAACTCAGAAGTCGCACGCCGGTATTCGGAACTAGCCGCCAAGACGCTGTGACGCACCATCCTAGCATGAGAAAATCCCGGATAGAGTTCAATCACAGACTGGTGATCTGCATTGCTCACTAGCACGGTGCATCCATTCTCTGCCAATTCCATCGCGACACGAGCGAGTCGCTGCTGGTCGTGCCAACTAAACAGCGTCTCGTTGTATTGACGGAATCCGTTACTACCATGAAGCGAGGTATACGGGGGGTCAAGATACACAAAGTCGCCTTTCTGAGCGCGATTCAAAGCCTCTTCAAAGTCGGCGCGAATTAAATCGGCATTCTCCAGAATCTCGGACACGTGTACAAGAAGATGTGCGTCGAAGACCGCCCGGCTGTGATGTCCGTAGGGAACATTAAACAAACCCTGTTTGTTGACTCGGTAGAGACCATTCCAGCAGGTCCGGTTCAAGTAGATGAACTGTGCGGCACGAGCACTTGGGCCGGAGAACTTCATCTGCCGGAGCTTATAGTAGGTCGGCTTGTCGTTCGTCCAACCGTTTAGGACTTCTATAACGTCAAGCGGTGCATCTTTCAGTTGCTGGTAAGTTTCGATTAGACGCTGGTTTGTGTCCGAAAGTACTGCCTTCTGGGGCAGAGTGGCAAAGAACAGCGATCCGCCTCCTAGGAACGGCTCAAAGTAGGTCCCTTCATAGGGTGGAATAAACTTGGCCAGGCGACGTGATATCCACTGTTTGCCGCCTGCCCATCTCAAAAACGGCTTGGTCTTTCTAGGTGTTTTCTTCAATTGAACGCCTCGGGGTCGAAGCCTCCTTACAGTCCGAAGTTCACAATGCTACAACATCTGAGTGATTCCAGAATTTGCCAATCAGCTATAGGGCTCACTGTTGTAAGCTCGGCGACAAGCTCTAGACGTTGCATTGCCAACAACCTTGGCTGTAGTTCTGTGCACCTTTACAGTCTGAGGCCTTCTTGGGCGTCTGATCAAGTCAAGCGACCAATCTTGACTGCCTACGCTCTTCAGTCAATTCTGTCCAGTCGGAGTGTATCTCTACGGTAAGTCAGCGTCAATTTTCTCCAAAGCGCCGTTGGCATCGTGTGCTCACATCTGTCCACGGGCTCAAGCGGGACAATCCAGACTCTCTGTACGGGTTCGCTGTACGCTATCACTGGACTTTCACTTGAGTCACAGTTGATGAGAGGTGACGCCGGCCTATCCGCTGACGGCCGACCCAACTGACATTTGTCATGCAGAGCCGACAAGGAACTTCGTTGGCCTCCTCCCCATGTAACGCGGACCTGGCTCCTGAGAGTGCATGTATGGCGTCCTCACGCAGTAGATCGGCCCGCTACTCGATGAGCGCGCCGTACACGTCCGCCCGGAACTCGCTCTCCAGTGTGCGGTGCCAGATCGGCATGAACTGCGTCATCAGCAGGGCTATCAGCTCTTTCGCCGGGTCTATCCAGAAGTAGCAGCTCGCCGCGCCGAACCAGAAGTACATGCCCTCGGAGCCGGGCACGCCGTGCGCCGCCATGTCGTCGACCACACAGAACCCGAATCCGAACCCGCACCCCCTGGTGTAGGGCGCCATGCCCTCGTCCACCGCGTAGGGCTTCAGGTCGCCGGCGAGCTGGTCGGTGCGCATCATCTCTACCGTCTCCGGAGCCACCAGGCGCGCGCCATCCAGTTCGCCGCCGTTCAGCAGCATCTGGCACAACCGCATGTAGTCGGTCGCGGTGGAGACCAGGCCCGCGCCGCCCGAGAAGAACGTGTGCGGCCTCCGGTACCGGTTGGTGATCGAGTTGTCCAGCGGTCGGATGCCGCCGCCTCGCGCGGGACTGTACACCGTGGCGAGCCTGCTCAGCTTGTCCTCGGGCAGGAAGAACGCCGTGTCGACCAGACCCAGGGGCGTGAACACCCGCTCGCGCAGGAACTCGTCGAACGGCCGGCCGGAGACCACCTGGACCAGGTAGCCCAGCACGGCGGACGCGTTGCTGTACGTCCACTTCGTGCCAGGCTGGCAGACGAGCGGGATCCTACCGATCTTGTCCGCGAACTCCGGCAGGTTGCTGTCCGGGTCGAGCACCCTCATGTCGCGGTACATCACGTCGACCGGGTTTTCCATGTCGAACCCGTAGCTCAGTCCCGCCGTGTGGGTGAGCAGGTGGCGGATGGTGATGGGGCGCTCCTGGTCGACCAGGCGCATCTTCTCGCCGTCCATGCCGTCGAACACCTTCATGTCCGCCAGCTCCGGGATGAAGGTGTCGGCGCGGTCGTCCAGCGAAAAGCGCCCCTCCTCGTACAGCATCATCGCCGCCAGGGTGGTGATCGGCTTGGTCATCGAGTAGATGCGGAAGATGGTGTCTCGCTGCATCGGCGCGCCGCTCTCCAGGTCGGCAAGGCCGTGCGGCTGGAAGTGGAAAACCTTACCGCGTCTCGCGGCCATCGTCAGCGCGCCCGCGAGCTTGCCGCCATCCACGTAGCCGCGCATCGTGTCGTTGATCCGGTCCAGCTTCGGGGACGAAAACCCCACCGATTCGGGAGACGTAAGGTCCAAGATTCCTGGCTCCTTTCGGCCGGCGGAGTCATGCCCCGCTACACGGCGCACCCGGAATTGTGCGCGCCCGCGGCTAGGAAATCAAGCGGCGCGCGCCATACCTAGTCCTTAAGATGCGAGAGGAGAGTCTGCCGAATCGTCCCTTCCCCCTCGCAGGGGGAAGGTTAGGATGGGGGTGAAAGTTCCACCGGACCTGCCCCCACCCGTGTTCCACGACGCGAAATTCTAGCGAAAGCGCGTCATCATAATGTCGTCAATCTTTACGATGCGCGTCCTGTGCCTGTCCAACATCGCCCCGCATAGTGGCACACGGCTAGCCAGGGGCGGAACACGGGCGGGCGTTTGTTGGGTGGCGCAGAGGACGGGGGCCCGGCTAGTCTTTCCAGCCGCCGAGCGGGAATTCAGGGGGCGGGGAGTGTCCGCGCCTCACCGGAACCATCTTGCTCACCAAGCAATCTTCTGCACAGTTCGCAAGCGGCACATTCAATTTGTGCAGTCTGCTGAATCGTCAAAGGGTTGATCGAGAGTGGATTAACAGGACGCTTGACGGACTTGAGGTAAGGGGGTTCAGCGACTTAGGGAAAACGAAACAACTGCTCTTTGACTCACGAACCTAGGAAGGCATGCTACCATTTTCAGCTTGAACTCAGACGTAAGAACTTAAGCGCGATCTGTTTGTCGTGGAACGTGCCCTTAATCTCATCTCCGTTCGTGTAGCGAACATTCAGTTCATACTTGACAAACTGAGTAGATGGTGTGGATTCGTCATGATTGGTAATGTAGGTGGCGGCATCCTCTATAGAGTCGAATCTGTGTTGTGTGCCTGCAAGCGGTAAGACAAACACACAGTCTACGCGGCGCCGCAATGAGCCGCGTAGACTTTCGAAAAACCTCTCAAATTGCCCACTGTGGAGTTCTCGAACTCGCGCAGCAATACGTTTCTGTCTAAATTGGCTTAGCAGTTCAAAGGCGTCCACTTTCCTCTGAAGTTCTTCATCGCTCGATTCCTCTTTGGAAGAAACGTCAACTCCCTCACTGGCAAAGGCTTCCAGCATTGTCTCGTAAGGGCAGTAGATTACATTGAACCCTTGAGACTTGAACTGTTCCAAGGAGGGAGCTGTAAACTCACCAGCAAGCACAACGCCTAGAAAGGGGTGAGAGTCTTGGTGAGTTTCAGCAAGGGGTGTGATGGCGCCCTGAATTTCTTGGGCCTTGTTCTTTGAGTGCTTGGTGTACCTACGCCAAGCGACCTCGATGAATGCGCGAGGCCTACCTTGAACGGTGTCAGAACCACCCTCTTCAATAACGTAGTCCAGAATGTGCCTGTTCCCCTTGGAATCCTCCCAAACAACTCTGCTTCTACCTCCCCGAACCTTTCGAGGGTGTTGGTAGTCCAAGTACAGATTGAACTCGCGTGCGAGGGAAGCTAGAGGTTCCCGGACAGCCGCCTCAAGTTGTTCGCCGATTATTTGACCTAGCCTGTGAGCAGGCGACAAGGCCATGACTGCGATGCTACCCCTCTACCCAGAGTTCACCCTCACACAACGGCACGCGGTGTTTCCGGTTCTTCCATTTGACATTGCGGTCTCGCGTTTTAGTGAACGAGTACGACTTGAAGCCAGATGCTAGGGCGAGCCTACCGAGCCATTCCATTGTCGGGACGTACACGCCATACGGAGCCGAGTCACCAATGACAAAGCAGACTCTAGAAGGCGACCTACAGACTCGGCGCAGCGCCGTCCAGACTTGAGCGAGATCAAGAAAATAACAGGCTATCATATTGTGATAGGTTTTCTTTCCTCCTCGACCCAGCCGGATGTCGCTGAGTTTTTCGCAAGTGTTTTGAATGTCGGCTCTTATGGGGTCGAGTTCTGGCATCATTAATACCTTGGCCAACTCAACTGAGCGGTCGGGTACGTGTTGTGTGCACGACCTTATCAGATACTGTCGTATGTGGGATTGCAGGTCACCCCAACCGTTTATCTCTCCAAAAAACGTTAGCTCAAGCCTAGTAGCATCAGCATAGTCGTAGTTGTTGGCGTAAGGCGGCGATGTGATGACGAGAGTGATTCTGTCGTCTGGGATCGTGGAACAGGAGCGGGCATCATCTAATGCAAACTTCGCTCGCGGCCCTGACACGCCATTGGCAATGCACATATCGGAGTAGAAGGTGTTGACAGTATCCTCGAAGGCTTCATATGGGCTCTTAACTGACGTCTTTCGCCGTCGTGGCAAGAGATATTGCCAATTGGCAGTACCGACTCGCGACGTGGGACGCAGAATCGAAACAAGTGTCATCCAGACGAGCAAGTGAGCTTCGGAATCGTCCCGAGTTGCCTCAATTTCTGCCCTTAGGCAGTCCAATTGTTCCAATGCGGGGTCGGAATAGCACCTTCGTATCAAGTGTGCGTAGGATTCTAGCGACGGCGTACGCTTCTTCGCCCCGTCCATCGCCATACCCGCTCTCTTCAAGTACTCTTCTTGTGACGAGCGGTAAGCCAACTTTGCCTGTGCGACCCGGGCGATAAATGGATGAGAGTCTATCCCCCAAGACTTTACACCACTTTGCTCAGAGGCAATGAGTGTAGTGCCGCTACCAGCAAATGGATCAAGGACCATGGCCTCAGGGTTGGCAAGTTCCTGTGACACTACTGCCTCAGCCCACTGTCCACCAAAAC
This sequence comes from Dehalococcoidia bacterium, assembly GCA_965204815.1. Classification (GTDB taxonomy): domain Bacteria; phylum Chloroflexota; class Dehalococcoidia; order Lucifugimonadales; family CATOSD01; genus CATOSD01. Next base: position 335,714 of record OZ242014.1, on the reverse strand, counting down.
CGGCACTGTACCGGTACCATCGGTGAACCGGCAGACGCATGTTATCTACGAACGTGCCGGGATGTTGGCCAACGATATGAGCTACCATAACAAATAGGTACAATCGATACCGAGAGTTGGTTCAAGAGGAAGCAAGGTGACCCCTCTCGCTATGTTCTCGCCATCGGCGGATTTCGGAGAGAGGTGATGTTAGCCCTGCTGAGAGTGTCACGAAAGTCTTCAAAAGAAGTGACGCCTGACTCTTGAGCACGCAGCGTTTCATCTCCCTCAGTGTATGCCTTAATTGTTAGCTGTGCTGTGGCTTGTAACCAATCAATCGTGACCTGTTCTGACCCAGACTTTGTGATTCTAGAAGATATCATTTCGCGATGCTGAGCCGAATTGTCATAGGAATCCCTCTGAGTCCAGTATACAGTTGGAGCCAGTGGTAGCCAAGGGCGAGAGGGCTCTTGCTTTCCCCGCACATCCGTGCTATTCTCCCTCCATGACAAACCGACACCACCGACCAGCCCACACAGACAGCCCGCTTGGCGACTCCGAGGTCCTGTCCCATTTCCGCGCGATCTCGGTGCTTTCGTACCCAAAACCGTATCCCGCAGCGCCTCCGAGCGTCTCGGCGAAGCGGCTCTCCCAGCTACGCGGTGGAACAGAATGGAACGAAATGGAACACATCTCCCTCAAAACCGCCCCCGGACACCGCCTGACTACCGCCTACTGACCACTGATAAACTGATTTCTGACGACTGACCACCGGCCACTGACCCATACTTAGGACCGCCTGACATGCAATTCGACGTCGATACTAACCTCGCCGCCACCGACCGCTCCGTCTCCTCGCTGGAGCGCGACGGCCAACCCGCCCGCGCGGTCACGCTGTCCCGCGTCTACGCCGCCGCCGTCGAGGATCTGTGGGACGCCGTGACGAATGCCGAGCGCATCCCCCGCTGGTTCGCGCCTGTGAGCGGAGATTTCAGGCTCGGCGGAAACTACCAGATCGAGGGCAACGCCAGCGGGACGATCACGGCCTGCGAAAGCCCGTCCCACTTCGCGCTGACCTGGAAGTTCGGCGGCGACCTGAGCTGGGTCGAGGTGCGCGTCTCCGACGAGGGCGCAGGCCGGGCGCGTCTCACGCTTACGCACACCGCGCACCTCTCCGAGCACTGGGCCACGTTCGGGCCGGGCGCGGTCGGCGTCGGCTGGGAGCTGGCGTTCCTGGGACTGGCGCTGCACCTGGCCAACCCGGACGCGCCCAGGCCGGACGAGGAGGCCTTCGCCGCGTCGCCGGACGGCAGGGCCTTCACCATCGGCAGCAGCGAGGGATGGGGCAGGGCGGCGGTCGCCGCCGGCGAGGACCCCGACGTCGCCGCGGCGTCGGCAAGTCGCACAGCCGCCTTCTACACCGGCGATTCCGCATGACCAAACCTGTCCCTTCCCCCTCGCAGGGGGAAGGTTAGGATGGGGGTGACCACACAGTCCCCTCTCCCTCGATGGGAGAGGGTGACGCCCCCGTTGCCATGCACCTCTACGGCTCGTAGTCGTACAATGATTGGTAGCGAAACTTTAGCGCCAACTCACGACAAGAGAAGAGGTATATGAACACAAGCCCGACTTCAAAGTTTGCCCTCATCTGCGCCACGCTCACCATCGTGGCGCTTATCGCGCTTGCGGCGTGCGGCCAGGAGGAATCGCCCACGCCTACGCCAGCGCCCACAGCCACCGCGACACCGCTCACGCCCGAGCCGACGGCTACCCCGGCGCCTCCCACCGCGACAGCGACGGCCAGGCCGGAACCCACCGCGACGCCGACCGCGGCGCCGGCGCCCACAGCCACGGCCACCCCGTCTCCCACCGCTACCGCCATACCGGAGCCGACGGCCACAGCGACCCCGGTTCCCACGGCGGTCCCGACCGCCACGGCCACAGCGGCGCCCGAACCCACGGCCACCGCTACCACGGTCCCGACGCCCACGCCGGAACCCGTCCCGAACCTCGCCTTCGATCCGGCGGTGGTCAGGGGCACCCTCTCCAACGGCCTCAGCTACTACATCCGGCACAACGAGGAGCCGATCGGCAGGGCGCACATCTCGCTCGCCGTGAGGGCAGGTTCCGTCCTCGAGACGGACGACCAACAGGGCCTCGCCCACTTCGTCGAGCACATGGCCTTCAACGGCACCGAGCGCTTCGCCAAGCAGGAGATCGTCGAGTACCTCGAGTCCATCGGCAGCACCTTCGGCGCACACCTGAACGCCCGCACCGGCTTCGACGACACCCTGTACTTCCTGGAGATCCCGGCAGACGACCCGGAGATCACCGAGAGGGCCTTCCAGATTCTCAGCGACTGGGCCTTTGCGATTGCGTTCGACCCGGAAGAGGTCGAACTCGAGCGTGGTGTCGTTCTGGAGGAGTGGCGCCTCTACCAGGGATTCGACTCGCGCCTCCAGCAGAACCTGCTCGACCTCCTCTTCGGCGACTCGCTCTACGCCAGCCGCGCCCCCATCGGCATCACCGAGGTCATCGAGAACGCGCCAGTGGAGACCCTGCGCGCCTACTACGAGCGCTGGTACAGGCCCGACCTGATGGCCGTCGTCGCCGTGGGCGACTTCGACGTCGAAACCATCGAGGCCAAGATCAAGCAGTACTTCGCGCCGCCCCCGGAGGGCGAGGCCGCGCAGGAGCGCGCCGCCGTCGGTCAGACCACCGACAGGCCTGTTATCGACGTTCCCGGCCACGATACCCCGCTCATCGAGGTGTTCACAGACCCCGAGTCGCCCGCCACGCAGTTCGTGCTCATCCGCAAGTACGACCCCGAAACGGTGGAGGACGAGGACGACTTCAGGCGCAAGGTAGTGGAGAGACTAGCGTTCCAAATGCTCAACGCGCGGCTGTTCGAGCGCGGCCAGACCCCCGAACCGCCGTACATAACAGCCAGCGCGACCCGCTACCGGTACGTGTACACCCTCGACATCGCCACGTTCTCGGGCTGGGTCGAGACCGACGGCGTCGAGGCCGGTCTCGCGGCCGTGCTCGAGGAGATTCAGCGCGCTCACCAGCACGGATTCACCGAGGGCGAGCTGGAGCGGGAGAAGAGCAACCTGCTCAGCACCGTCGAGAGCCAGTACAAGCAGCGGGACCAGACGCCCTCGACGAACCTCGCCGGCGAGTACGCCGACCACTTCTTCGTCGGAGACCCCGTCCCCGGCATCGAGGCCGAATGGGAGCTCTACCAGCAGCTGCTGCCGCAGATCAGCCTGGCCGAGTTCGCTGACGTGGCGCGGTCCTGGGCGCAGACCGAGGACCTGGCCCTGCTGGTGGTGCGTCCCGAAGAGACCGACGCCGCCGGCACCGACAGCGAGCTCGGCACGGCGCTGCTGACCCAGCTCGAGACGGCCCACGCCCTGGCCGTTGAGCCCTACGCGGACGACGTCGGCGACGTCCCGCTGCTGGCGAACCTGCCGGAACCGGGAACCATCACCGCCGAAGAGCGTATCGAGTCTATCGACGCCGTCAAGTGGACGCTGTCAAACGGCGTCACCGTCATCGCAAAGCAGACCGACTTCCGCGACGACGAGGTGCTGTTCCGCGCCTTCAGCCCCGGCGGCAATTCGCTCGTCACGGACGAGGACCACCAGTCCGCCACCTACGCCGCGCAGCTCGTATCGGGCAGCGGCGCGGGTCCCCACGACAGCGTGACCCTGGACAAGCTGCTGGCCGGCAAGCGCGTTGAGGTGTCCCCGTACATCGAGGAGCTGTTCGAGGGCTTCAGCGGCAACGCCTCGCCCGAGGACCTGGAGACGCTGTTCCAGCTAATCACCCTGTACGCCACCGAGCACCGGCTCGATCCTGACTTCTTCACGAGATACGAGGCCAGGCTCCTCAGCGTCGCCGAGTTCCGCGCCGCGGACCCGGACTGGGTCTTCTTCAACCGCGCGAACTCCCTGCTGAGCCAGGGGCACCACCGCGGACGCCCCCTCTCCGTCGAAGTGCTCGCGGAGCTGGACATGGAGGCGGCGGAGGCCGTCTACTCCGACCGGTTCGCCGACCTCGGCGACGCCACGTTCGTCTTCGTGGGCGCCTTCGACTGGGATACCCTGCGCTCGCTGACCGAGGACTACCTGGCCGCCCTGCCGACAACCGGACGCACCGAGCAGTGGCGGGACCACGGAGTCGACCCGCCCCCGGGTATCGTGGACGAAGTGGTCCGCAGCGGCGTCGAGCCGCGCAGCCAGACGCTGCTGGTCTACGCCGGAGACCTGGAATGGAGCCGCCGGGAGGCGCTCACGATCGACGTGGCCGGCGAGATTCTCGGCATCCGGCTGCGCGAAAGGGTGCGCGAGGCGCTCGGAGGCACCTACAGCATCAGCGTCAACACCGCCGGCACCCAGACGCTCCCGGACCCCGAGTACCAAGTCTACGTCCTGTTCGGCAGCGACCCCGACCGCGTCGAAGAGCTCCGGGACGAGGTGTTCGACCAGATAGACTGGCTGCAGATGGGCGGCGAGCAGAAGTACCTGGACACCGCCAAGGAGCTGTTCAGGACCAACCGCGAGGAGGACCTGCGGGAGAACAGCTTCTGGCTCAACCAGATACGCATTGCCGCGCGGCGCGGGGAGTCGTTCGACCAGATAGTCGCCTACGACGAATTGCTGGAGGCGCTGACGCTGGAGCAGGTGGCCGCCGCGGCAGAGCGCTACCTCACCGACGACCGCTACGTTCGCGTCGTCCTCCTCCCCGAAGAGTAGTAAGAGCCTTCCGGAGTTATCCCTTCCCCCTCGCAGGGGGAAGGTTAGGATGGGGGTGAAGAGCCACTTACCCCTTAAACTGGCGAAGGTCAGAGTGAGGGTGAAACTCCGGGCGTCCAGTTGTAGATTCGCGCGAGGGTGCCGCCCATCAGCGTGGCCCGGTCCGAGTCCGAGAGGCGGTCGGTCACCCGGAACGCCTCCACGCCCTGCTCGTAGGTCAGCAGCCGCACGGCGCGCGTCCAGTCGGTGCCCCACATGCACCGCTCCAGCCCGTAGGCGTCGAACACCCGGCCCAGCGAATCCCAGATGTCGGGGTAGGGAAACGGCTCGTGGGACAGCGTGCAGGCGCCCGAAATCTTGATGGCCACGTTGGGCAGCTCAGCGGCCGCGAGCACGTTCCCCAAGTCGGCGAACGGCTCCGCCGGGGGAGGCGGCACGAACGGCTGGGCCAGCCCCACGTGGTCGATTATCACCTGCGTGTCCGGGTTGCGGCGGGCAAGCTCGGCCAGCAGTGGCAGCTTGCCCGCGGCCATCACGTTCACGGGAACGCCCGCGCGGGCGGCGGCGGCGAATATCGCGTTCAGGCCGGGATGGTCCGCCTCGTAGTCCCCGTAGGCCAGCATGACGCGCGCGCCCACCACGCCCGTCGTCGACGTCCACTCCGCCACCTCCTCGGCGACCGACTCGGACCCCGGATCGAACGGGCGCACCAGGCCGAACCGGCCCGGATGCTTCGCGTACACCTCCAGCGCGTAGCTGGCGTCGTAGGCGTACAACGAGTACGGCGAGATGAGGATGGCGCCGTCCACGCCGACGGCGTCCATCGCCGCGACCATGTCGTCCCCCGTCACCTCGTCGGGGCCTTCGAGATGCCCGCTCCACGGCCGCTCCGGCCGGTTGCGCTCGTAGCAGTGTACCTGGCAATCGATAGTCAGAATCTCGGTCAGCATAATCCTTGTCCTCCGTACATCTCGCCCCAACGGGAGCCACTCCACTCCGCGTGCGCGCCCATTACACCGCACTCGGCATCCCCGCGCAAGCGAGGCCGTTGTTGACCGTGCAATCTAGATTGTGCTAGTCTGCGCGAATCCGAGCAACAGACAAAGCTCGCTGACAGTTGGACACACCACCAAATGGTGTGACGTGGAGGTACATCTATGACTAGCGTCAGGGTATGGCCCAGGCTCTTTATCGTACTGTCGGCGGTGCTGCTACTGATGCTCACAGTAGCGTGCGCCGCGGAGGCCGAGCCCGCGCCACCCGCGCCGCCCACACCAACCCCCATCGACGTCGAAGGCATAGTGTCGCGCGCGGTTGCGGGAGTCCAAGTGCAGCCGGGAGTCACCTCTGAGGAAGTGGCAGGCGCCATTCAGCAGGCTCTCGCCGCACAACCCGGCGTTACCACCCAGGACGTCGCCAACGAGATAGCCAAGGCCCTGGCCGCACAACCCGGCGGGGTCACCTCCGCGGAGATGGCCTCCGCCATAGCGAGCGCCCTCGCACAGCAGGAGGGCCTCACAACCGAGGACGTAGCTGGCGAGATCGCCAAGGCGCTCAGCGCCCAGCAGCCCGGAGTGACCTCGGAAGAGGTAGCCGCGGCCATACAGGGCGCCCTTGCCGAACGGCCCGGTGGTGTGACCGAGGCCCAGGTAGCCGCCGCAATCGAGAGCGCGCTGGCAGCCCAGAGGGCCGAGATCGAGGCCGCCACCATGGCGCCCCCCGCCCCCATGACCGGCGACATAGACCAGGGCGGCACGCTCGTGTTCCCGACCAACGAGGGCATCATCAGCTTTGACCTGCACTGGACGGGCACTTACAACGCCGTCCAGCCGGTTGGCCCCACCTATAACTCCATACTGACCTACGACCAGAGGGCGCCGGGCGTCATTCTGCCCGAGCTGGCCGCGCACTGGGAGGCGGACTCGGCCGGCACCACCTACACCTTCCGTCTGCGCGACGACGTCAACTTCCACAGCGGCACGCCCTTTACGTGCGCGGACGCCAAGGCGTCTCTGGATAAGATGACGACGTCCAAGGTGAGCAGCCTGGCCGGCGTGCTCGCTCCTTACGAGAGCTCTTCGTGTTCTGACGAATACACGCTGAGCGTGACGCTCAGTAAACCTATGGCGGCTTTCCTCACGGCCTTGGCCGGGTCGCGGTTCGTCGTCCAGCCGAAGGCTATAGCCGACGCCGTGGTGGCCTCCGAGGACCCCCGCAGCGGCCTGGAAAAGCAGGAGTCCTTCCTGGACGGCACCGGGCCGTTCAAGTTCAAGTCCCACGTGCAGGGCGTCGAGTTCGTTGCCGAGGCTAACCCGGACTACTGGAAGCCTGGTCGCCCCTACCTGGATGGATACAAGGACGTGGTCTTCCCGGACCTCACCCAGATGTCCCTAGCCTTCCGCGCGCGCCAGCTTTCGACCGTAGGCCTGGCGCAGCACCTGGAGCCCTCGGTCGCTAACCAGATCCTGGAGCAGTATCCCGACGAGGCGGTGCTGATCACCGCGCCGCGCAACGCCTGGCACAACGTAGTGATCAACCTGGACAAAGAACCCTGGAACGACGTTCGCGTGCGCAAGGCCATCTGGCTGGCAATCGACCAGTGGGAGACCATCGACGCCGCCATCGAGGGATGGGGAACGCCGGGCGCCTTCATTGGGCCCCACCTGGACTTCGCCCTGCCTGAGGAAGAGCGGAACACGTACTCGTTCTTCAGCCGGGACAGGGAAGCGCGACTCGCCGAGGCGAAGGCGCTTATGGCTGAGGCGGGACTGGCCGACGGATTCAGCGACGAGCTGCTGGTGCGTTTCGGCATCTCCTACCAGAAGGCCGCCCTGACGGCACAGCAAGACCTGGCGCAAATTGGAATCGACATCGAGGTGAACACGGTCGACACCGCCACCATCGTGAACCGCCGGAACTCCGGCGAGTACTCGGTCATGGCTTTCCCATCGTCAACCGCGTTCGACGACCCCGACGGGTACTGGGCGCGCTTCCAGTGCGACAACCCGTCCAACTTCTTCGGATACTGCAACGAGCGGTTCGACGAGCTGTTCACGATGCAGTCCCAAGAGCTGGATCGCCAGAAGCGGATCGAAATGACTCACGAGATCGAACGGATCCTCCTCGCGGACCTGCCGGACCAGCGCCCATACTACTGGTGGCAGGCAACTCTGCACTGGAACAACGTGCAGAGTTGGGAGATGAGGCTGGCCGACTGGACGTACAACCACGACCGCCTGGAGAGCACCTGGTGCACGGGCGGGCAGTGCAGATAGCCGACCGACATCGCTCCTAACTGAAACCGACACACCGACTAAACAGGGGGTGTGCTGAGTCTGGCAGGACTGCTTGTCAGGCTCATCATGCCCCCTTGGTATAGGCTGAAGCTGGGTCTCTCTTCAGCCAGGCTGAATTAGGACTATCATGCAGAAATATCTGCTCCGCAGGGTCGTCTTCGCCGTACCCACGTTCCTTGGGGCAGTAACGCTGGTGTTTCTCATCATGCGCGTGGTGCCGGGAGACGTGACCGCGGCGATTCTGGGCGCCCAGATGGACCAGGAGGGCGCCCAGGAGATGGTCCAGCAGTTGCGGGACAAGCTGGGCCTCGACGACCCCCTGCATGTTCAGTATGGCCGCTGGCTCTGGGGCGCGCTGCGTCTCGATTTCGGCCGGTCTCTCTACACCGGAGAGATAATCATGGACGAGATAAAGGCGCGATACCCCATCACGCTCAATCTCATGATCATGGTGATAGTCGTGTCTACGGCAATCGCCATACCCTCCGGTCTCGTGGCGGCGCTGAAGCAGGACTCGTGGGTGGACTACGCCCTGCGCATCGTCAGCATCGGCGCGCTCTCGATCCCCAACTTCTTCATAGCCACCCTGATAATTCTGGGCCTGTTGATATACTTCAATTGGTTCACGCCCGTCGAGTACGCGCCCATCTGGAAAGACCCCTGGCTGAACTTCCGGCAGCTCATCTTCCCGGCCCTGGCCACCGGGTTCCGCCTCTCGGCCCTCGGCACGCGCATGACCAGGTCGAGCATGTTGGAGGTGCTGCGGGAAGACTACATCCGCACCGCGCGGGCAAAGGGGCTTCGCAACTCGGTGGTGATGAACCGCCACGGCCTGAAGAACGCGATCCTCCCGGTCATCACGCTCATCGGCCTGGAGGTGATAGCTCTCTTCGGCGGCATCGTCATCATCGAGACCGTCTTCCGAATACCCGGGATAGGGCGGCTGCTGGTGGAATCGATTTTCAATCGCGATTACAGCACCGTGCAGGCGCTGGTGTTCATCTTCGCCGGCGTGGTGGTGGTGGTAAACATACTCGTTGATATGTTGTATGCCTGGATAGACCCCAGGATCAAATATACGTGAATGATGAGGGTCCGGCATGGCCGTAAGTTCTGAAGACATACAGGCGCGGTTGCGCCCGGGCGGACGGAGACCCTGGCTGCATACGGCCTGGGACTTTTCGAAGCGCAAGCCTCTGGGCGCCATCGGCGCCGTCATGCTGGTGGTGTTCGTACTCATCGCGATCTTCGCGCCGTACATCGCACGCAACGAGCCGAACTTCCAGTTCCGCCAGGACCGCCTGGAGTCGCCATCGACCGACTTCTGGTTCGGCACCGACAGCCTGGGGCGAGACATCTACAGCCGCGTCGTCTACGGCGCGCGCATTTCGATGTACGTCGGCGTGGTTGCCACCGCCGCGGGCACGGGGATCGGGCTCTTGCTGGGCCTGGGCAGCGCCTACTTCGGAGGGGTCATCGACAACCTGCTCCAGCGACTGATGGACATAATGTTCTCTTTCCCCTCGCTTGTGCTTGCCTTAGCCCTGGTGGCGGCCCTCGGAGGCTCGGTCAACAACGTGATGATTGCCATTGCGGTGCCTCTCATCCCGGGCACAACACGGCTGGTCCGCTCCAGCGGGCTGGCCGTGAAGGCCACGCCGTACATGGACGCGGCCATAGCGATAGGGTCCAGCCCCTGGCGCATAGTCCTGAGGCACATGCTTCCGAACAGCCTTGCCCCATTCATCGTGTACGCCACGGCTTTCCTGGGGGCGGCCATTCTGATAGAGGCGTCGCTCAGCTTCCTGGGCCTCGGCGTTAAGCCGCCCGCTCCGTCCTGGGGACGGGACCTGTCGGGTGAGGCGGTTCGCTACTTCGAGATAGCGCCCTGGATGGCGATATTCCCCGGCACCGCGATAAGCCTGGCGGTCTTCGGCATCAACCTCTTTGGCGACGCCCTGAGGGATGTGCTGGACCCCAAGCTCAGGGGGCGCTAGCGCGCAGCCCGGGGCGTGCTGAGACTGCGGCTTCGCCGACCGCTGCCCTCTGAATCCGCCCCGCTCGCGCGTCCGTAGCAGTCCCCGCCCACTACAGGTACGGGTAGCAGACCGGGCGGGCGGTGACGGGGTCGCGGCCGATGCGGGCCTCTATGCCGAACACGTCGCGGAGCACGGCGGGGGACATCACTTCGTCGGCTGGACCGTCGGCGCACACGCGGCCATCCTTCAGGGCCACCAGGCGGTCGCAGTAGCGCGCCGCCAGGTTCAGGTCGTGCATGACGGCGACCACGGTGATGCCCTCGTCGCGGTTGAGGCTGCGGACCAGGTCCATCACCTCGAGCTGATGTCCCAGGTCCAGGAACGTCACCGGCTCGTCCAGCAGCATCACTCGCGGCTGCTGCGCCAGCGCCATGGCCACCCACGCCTTCTGGCGCTCGCCGCCGGACAGGGTGTCCAGCCGCCGTCCTGCCAGCTCCTCCAAGCGGCACGACGCGATGGCGCCCTCGACTATCTCGTGGTCCTGCCCGCCGAATCGCCGCAGCCAGGGCACGTGCGGGTAGCGTCCGTAGCCCACCAGCTCGCGCACGGTCAGCTCGGCCGGCGGGGCGGGCGCCTGGGGAAGCACCGACGTGCTCCGGGCAAGCTCGCCCATCGGCAGGGACGCCAGCGCCTTGCCGTCCAGGTACACGGCGCCGGATGAGGGCGCGAGCAGCCGGCCGATGAGCTTGAGCAGCGTGGACTTTCCGGAGCCGTTGCGCCCGATGATCCCGACCATCTCGCCCCTCGCGACGTGCAGGTCGACGCCGCCCAGGGCGGGCTTGCCGTCGTAGGAGACCTCCGCCCCGGATACGCTGATGTGAGGGGGCGTCTGTGCCATGGCGTGGTCCCTCTCGAGCGGCGACGCAGGACGCTAGACGCCCCTGCCGCCTATGAAGCGTCGCTTGTACAGCAGGAAGATGAAGAAGGGGCCGCCGAGCAGCGCGGTCAGGATGCCGACCGGCACCTCCAGGGGCGCTATCACCAGCCGCGCGGCCAGATCGGCCCACACCAGCAGAGTGGCCCCCCCAACGGCCGACGCCACAACGACGTAGGCGTAGTTGTGGCCGCCCAGCAGCCGCATGACGTGGGGCACCATGAGGCCCACGAATCCCACCAGGCCGGCGACGCTGACCGCGGAGGCGGCGAGCAGCGAGGCGATGGCCATGGCGATGAAGCGCACCCTCTCGACGGGGACGCCCAGCCCGCGCGCGGCCTCGTCGCCGAGCTGCATTACGTTCAGATGGCGCACCAGCAGCAGCGCACCGGCCAGGCCGAGCAGGCTGTACGGCCATACAAGCCCGAAGTGGTTCCAGCTTCGCGCCACGAGGTTGCCGGCCATCCAGAGCACCACCGGCTGCACCCGGTCGCTGAACGCCGTCATCAGGCCGGTGGTGAGCGCGCCGAGCATGGTGGTGACCGCCACGCCCGCCAGGATCATGCGCACGGGCGAGGTGCCGAGCGCGGGCTGCCAGGACAGCAGGTAGACCGCGACCGCGGCGGTCATGCCGCCCGCGAAGGCGAGCAGCGGCAGGTACGCCGGCAGGCCGGGGGCGAGGATGAGCACGGCGGTGGCCGCGAGTCCGGCGCCGGAGGAGACGCCAACGGTGGTGGGCGCGGCGAGCGGGTTGCGCATTATGCCCTGTAGCAGCGCACCCGCGACGGCGAGGTTGGCCCCGACGAGGCAGGCCAGCAGGGAGCGCGGGATGCGAAGGTTCCACACTATCTGGCGGTTCACACGGTCGGCCTCGCCGACGATCGAGGCGACCACGTCGGCGGGACTGACGTAAACCGCGCCGAGGGCGAACGACGCGACGAGTCCGGCGGCGAGCGCTCCAAGCCCGGCGGCGAGCGTCAGCGTCCTTCTTACGCTCTCTCGCCTCCACACCGGCGCGGCGGGCGCCGCGGCGGTGACGGCGGTGCGGGCAGCGCCCAACCCGCTACCTCTGCTCCGCCGGATACATGAGGGCGCGCAGCTCCTGCATGGCCCAGGCGACTCGCGGGCCGGGGTAGCGCAGGTAGAGCCACTCGGACAGCTCGTGCAGGCGGCCTTCCTCCACGGCGCGCAGGCCGTTCCAGGCGGGGCTGGCGAACAGCTCCTCCAGGGCCTCCTCACGCAGGTTGGTGGGGTTGGCGTGCCGCACCAGGAAGACCACGTCCGGGTCCTGCTCGACCACGGTTTCCAGGCTGAACGGCGTGAACGCGGCGTCGGGGCGGCCCTGGTGAATGAAGGGAGGTCCCTCGTCGGCGACGAGCTCGCCGCCCATCAGCTCCACCATGTCGCCCAGGTAGGACACCGAGGTGAAGGCCAGCAGGCCCTCGGTGGAGCCGAACAGGGCGAGCACTTTCGGTCCCTGCGCGGGCAGGTCCTGCCGCTGGGCGTCCATGCGCCGGCGCAGGTCTGCCGCGGCCTCCTCGGCCCCTTCCGTGCAGCCCACCAGATCGCCCAGCTCGTTCATCTTGTCCAGGACCTCGTCCGCCGAGGCCAGGTCGTAGACGAGCACCGGCACGCCGAGGGCCTGCTCGATGGGCGGGCCGAAGCGCGCGTACATGGGCGTCGCCAGCACGAGGTCCGGCCGCACAGCCGCGAGCTGCTCCATGTTGGGGCCGGCGGAGTGGGAGATGGTGACGACGGGGATGTCGAACGCCTCCGGCGGATACATGAACTCGAAGGGGATCTGCGGCCGCGCCGATGGCGTGTAGCCGCAGGTCATCAGCAGCTCCACCATCCAGGCGTTGGTCACGGCCACGCTCTGGGGACGGTAGGGAATCTCGACCTGGCGGCCGGTGTCGTCGCTGACGGTGCGCGTATCGGGCAGGGCTGTTGGCGTAGGGCCGGCCGGCGGGTCGGGCGCAGGCGTTGGCGTGACCAGCACTTGCCGTTCGATGACGACGGGCGTGGGCGTCGGCTCGTTGAGTTCGACGCTGACGGAACCGCCGCAGGCCAAAGCCAGCGCGAACAGCGACGCGAGCGCGAGGAGAGCGACGGCGAGCCGGGCGTTGCTCGAGCGTGGCTCGTTGTGCCTGCGCAACATCATGCGGACGATGCGCTGCCCAAGCCCAGCTTGGCCAGGGCCGCGTCCTCGTTGGAAAAGTCCCAGTCTCCCTTGTCCAGTCCCTGTTCCAGCCACCACTGGTAGGTCATGGCGAGGCCGTCGCGCATGTGGTAGCGGGGCGTCCAGTCCAGGCACTCCTGGGCCTCGGCGGTGGTGTAGACGCGGGCCGCCTGCCACTCGAAGGGGTATATCTGGTCGTCCAGGGCTTCGTAGTCGCGCGGCTCCACGTGCACCACGTCTGCATCCACGCCCATCGCGTCGGCTATCGCGCGCACGTAGCCGTTGGCGGTGATGGCGTCGGGGCTGCAGATGGTGAAGGTCCTGCCGAACACTCCGTCCGTCTGGCTGGCCGCGTAGAACGCATCGGCCAGATCGTCCACGTGCACGGGGTGGATTGGGGTGAGACCGTCACCGGGGATGATGATGCGGCGTCCCCGGCTGAGCCGCGCGAAGTAGCTGAACTCCCGGGCAGCGATGTAGTTGTCGGGGCCGTAGACGTATGGCGGCCTGAGAATGGTGACGGGCATCCGGCCGCGCTGGAACTCCTCGGCGAGCAGGTCCTCGCACTCGATCTTGTCCTTCGCGTACTGGCTGGCGTCGGGGGTGCGGTGCAGCGGGAAGTCCTCACGGATGGGGATGGTGTCGCTGGGCCCGTAAACCGAGGTGGTGCTACAGAAGACGAAGCGTCCGATGTTGCCGGCCAGCGCGTCGAGGGCCGGTGCGAGCTGCCGCGTGGTGTAGGCGGAGATGTCGAACACCACGTCGTAACTCGCGCCGCTCAGCGCCGCCGCCTGGGAGGCGGGGTCGTCGCGGTCGGCGGAGATGCGGGCCACGCCGTCCGGCAGGTCTGCCTCGGTGCGGCCCCTGTTGAGCACCGTCACGTCCTGGCCGAGCGAGTGCAGCAGGTGCACCAGGTGCAGCCCGATGAAGCGGCTACCGCCGAGAACGAGCGTCTTCATTCGCGTGTGTTCACTCCCATCCTAACCCATTCGACAAGCTCAGGGCAGGCTCTTCCCCCTGCGAGGGGGAAGGGACTGTTTGGCGCAACCTAATCATCATACCAGCGGTGGGGGCGAGAGGCTAGACCGCCGAAGCCGAGTTCGTCGCACAGAGCGGTGTACTCGTCGCGTGGCACGCCGCGCCAGCGCAGTTCTTCAAGCGTTTCGCTGATTGGGACGTCCAGGCGCAGCGTGGCCAGCCGCTTGTAGAGCATGGCGTCGTCGCGGCGCGACTCCAAGGACTCGGACATGGCCGCGGCGCCGCGCACCTTCACGTCCCAGTCGGCAGGGTCGGGCGGGATGCGGTCGATGGTCTCGTAGCGCGAGAGCATGGCAGCGACGGACTTGGCGCCCCAGCGCGGTATGCCGGGTATGCCGTCCGCGGCGTCGCCCACGAGGGCCAGGTAGTCGGGTATAGACGCGGGGGCCACGCCGAACCTGTCGCGGACGGCGGCCTCGTCGACCGTCTGCTTCCTGCGGCGGTCCAGGGCCACCACGCGGTCGCCACGCACCATCTGGGCGAGGTCCTTGTCGGGCGAGCACATCACCACCTGCTCCACGCCGGGGGAGTCGGCCCACCTGGCGGCCGCGGCGGCGATGGCATCGTCGGCCTCGAACTCGACCATGGGCCACACCACCAGCCCGAGCGCGGAGGCGGCGCGCTCGGCGAGCTCGAACTGCGCCAGCACGTCCTCGGGCGCGTCCTCGCCGGTCTTGTAGCCGTCGAACAGTTCGTTGCGAAACGAGGGTATCACGTGATCGAAGGCGACGGCGACGTGGCTCACGTCGTCCTGTCTCAGCAGCATCAGCAGCGTCTGGACCAGACCGCGGACCGCGGCGACCGGGCGGCCGTCCGGCGCGGTCTGCGCGGGCATGCCGAAGTGCGCGCGGAACAGCTCGTAGGTGCCGTCTACCAGGTGCAGTTTCACGGTCGCGCTCAGCCTTCCGCGCCGATGGTGGCGAAGCTGCCGAAGGGCCAGTAGATGACCCAGGCCTTGCCGACAAAGTTCTCGGCGGGCACGTTGCCCCAGTCGCGGGAGTCGTCGCTCCGGCGCCGGTTGTCGCCCAGCACGAAGTACGAGCCGCTGGGGATGAGCCGCTCCTCCATGTCGCGGTAGTCGTACTGGGCGACGTAGGGTTCGTCAAGGGCGGCGCCGTTCACGTACACCTCGCCGTGGTCGATGGCGACCGTGTCACCGGGCAGGGCTATCACGCGCTTCACGAAGTCGAGCGAAGGGTCTTCGGGGTAGCGGAAGATGGCGACGTCGCCGCGCTCGGGGGGCTGGAGCGGAAACACGGCGCCGTCGTCGTCCCGGAAGTCGACGAAGGGCAGCAGCGTCTCGAGGTGCTCGTAGGCGAAGTTCAGGTAGGCGAGCCTGTTGACGATGATGTACTGGCCCTCTTGGAGCGTCGGCTCCATGCTGGAGCCTTCGACGCGGAAGTTCTGGATGCTGAACTGGAGCGCCAGGAAGATGAGCAGCGCCAGAATCGCCGTCTCGATTAGTTCGCGAACTGTTTCTCTCATGGTACGACTTCCATTATAGCCTGCGTGCGCCTCCGTGGGGACAAACTCCGCGGGAAAGCGAAATCTGTTCGATTCTGCGACATTCTGTTGTGTTCGTAGCTGGGGGCGCCGGCGGTCGTGCTCAATTCTGTAATGTCGGCGTGGGCAATTTGTGGCATAAGTGTCGCGCCGCGTGGCAGAAAAGGACAGGGGGTCGGGTCGGTGGCCGGTGGCCAGTCTTCGACGTCGCGACGGCTGCCTGGGGCGGGTCGGTCCCGCGGACGGGTTTGAAGCCCGCCCCTACCGTGTGCGAGGATAGCACGCATGTGCGGGTATTTCAATACCGCTGGCGCGGTTGGGGGATCGGGGCGAACTGGTGGGGAGAAATGGCGCACGAATGGGGACTGGTGGGGCGTGGATGAGAATGGGTGGAGCACGGTCGGGAAGGGATGGCGCGGGAAAGTGACGGTTTTTTCGGGGGTGCGGGGGAGCGCTTGGGGGTTCTGCAACAGGCTCTATAGCGGGGGTCGCGGCGAGTGTAGTGGGAAAGGCGTGTATAATAGCCGCCCAGATTCGACATGAGACCTTACAGCCACATTGCGACCGAGAGCGTTTGGCCGCACCGATTGTTGACCGGGGGGGCAGCGCGTGCTGTGCTAGTCGACGAGAGGGTTCGCATCGAGCGAGCCAACGGCGACGCCATCTCCGATGTTCACCTCGGCAATGTCCGCGCTATCACGGTCCGCCCGTCTCTATTCTGGCGCCGCCTTACTATCCATCTAGCCGATGGAGGCGAGCACTCTATCGGCGGACTCGACGAAGGGGAGGCCGCACGATTTCGAGACGCGGCGCTTGCGGAAGCTGCGCGAGTTCATGCGGTGGCGGTGGCGGAAGCGGTCCGGTGCGCCGAAGAACTTAGCCCACGGCTGAAGCGCCTCGATGGGCAACTGCGTCAACTCTTGTCCGGAGACCGCTACGCTCGACACGACGACGCTGCCAAGCTGCACAAAGCAATTGCGCCCGCCTTGCTGGAATGCCAAGGGCTGGTCCGGGCACATCTCGAACGGGAAGCACAGGAAGCACTCGCTCGGCTTGAATCGCTGGAAGCCACAGCGAATTTCGAGATGGCAAGAGGGCGGGCCAACGAGCTCTTCGTGTCGAACAACGTCCCAGACGTACAGGCCGCCGCGCGCCCGGCGTCTCTAACCGACGAACAAGCTCAAGCCATCGCCACGGACGAGGACGTTACGCTCGTGCTGGCGGGCGCGGGAACCGGCAAGACCTCGGTTATCGTCGGCAAGGTGGCACATCTCGTTCGCAATCAGGGCGTTGCCCCCAACGAAATCCTGGTTCTGGCATACAACCGCAAGGCGGCTGCGGAGATACGCGAGCGACTTCGCGGCGACCTCTCACGAGCGGATGTACACACGTTCCACAGCTTCGGTCGAAGCATAATCGGTGATTGCGGAGTTGCCCCTACTATTTCTAAGCTCGCGGAGGATGAACTCGCCCTATCACGCGCCATTGACGATATCCTAAAGGAGATACTGCACGATCCGGCGCAATCGAACCCCGTAATCAATTTCTTGCTCTACAACCACGCGCCCTATGAATCAGCCTTCGAGTTCAAGACGCCAGCCGAGTACGACGAGTACGTCCGCAGCGTCGAACTGCGGACGCTGAGCAGGGATCTGGTCAAGAGCGTGGAAGAGCTGGTAATCGCCAACTACCTGACAGAATACGGGATAGAGTTCCGGTATGAACAACCTTACGAAATCAATACCTCAACCAGTGAGCGCGGGCAGTACAAGCCAGACTTCTTCCTGCCCGACCACAAAATCTATATTGAACACTTCGCGCTGAACGAACAAGGTCGCCCTCCGCCAGGGGCAGAGTGGAGTCAGTACGCTAAAGACGCCGAGTGGAAGAGAGAACGCCACAAAAAGCACGGCACTAAGCTGATAGAGACCTACAGTTGGCAACACCGGCAAGGCGTTCTCCTACCGATACTTCGCAAACAGCTTGAAGATGAGGGAGTCGAATTCAAGAGAGTGCCGCGCCGAAATCTAGTCCAACAGCTAGCCGGGCAGTTGATTTCGTGGCTGGCACAATTGCTGGCGAAGTTTCTGAACCACGTCAAGGGCAGTGGCGTGATGCCCGACGAGTTGCGCGCCCGCGCGCGAAAGGCAGGAGAGTTTCGGCGAAGCGGGGCCTTCCTGGCTGTTTTCGAGCAAGTGTACACGCGCTACCAACGGAAGCTCAAAGCAGAGGGCGCGCTGGACTTCCACGACCTGATAAACGATGCTCGGAGACTCGTCCAGGAGGACGACTGGCGGGTGCGGTACCGCTACGTACTCGTGGACGAGTTCCAGGACATTTCCGCAGGGAGGATGGCACTCCTCCAGTCCCTGAAACGCGCAGACATGGCCTACTTTCTCGTAGGCGACGACTGGCAGTCAATCTACCGTTTCGCGGGGAGTGACACCCGGCTCTTACACAATTGCGGGGACCAGCTCGGCCACGTACAGGAGCGAACGCTGACGCAGACCTTCCGCTTTGCCGACGGCATTCTCGAACCATCGACATCGTTCGTGAGACGCAACCCGGAGCAGACTCAGAGGCCGTTGCGGGCCGCGGACGGCCTCAAAGACGGGGGCATCACCGTAATTTATGATGACAATCGCGCTGAGGGCATGACCCGAGTGGTGCAAGACATCGAGCCAAACGGACGGGGTGCGCGCCTCTCCGTTCTGGTGCTCGGTCGGTACCGGCGTAGCCTAAACGAACTCCAAAAGAGCGGGCGAAACAGGTCTCTGCGGTTTGAATTCAGCACCGTCCACAGCGCGAAAGGTCGCGAAGCGGACTACGTGGTAGTGCTTGATCTCAAGGACGACCGTTTGGGGTTCCCTTCGAAGGTCGAGGACGAGCCGCTGATGGACTTGGTGTTGCCTCCGATGTCTGGTAGAGCGTACCCACACCCGGAAGAGAGACGGCTCTTCTACGTTGCTATGACGCGCGCGCGGATTGGCGCATACTTGATAGCGGACCCTACGAGACCATCCAAGTTCGTGGAGGAGTTGATTCGGGAATCCGCCGGTTTGCGCCAGTTCGGCCAAGTAGCCCCTGAGTGCCCGCGCTGCTCCAATGGTCGCCTAACATCCTCACGGAGTCTTAAGACTCTGCGATGTTCCACCTATCCCCGCTGTAATCACCAGGCGCCACGCTGCCCGAGTTGCAATGCTGGCTATGTGGTAGTCACGAAGAATGTGCCCAAGTGCACCAACCAGACTTGCGACCGGCCTCCGTCCGTCTGCCCAAGGTGCCGTATCGGAGTCCTGCGGGTCACGAATGGCAGATACGGGCGCTTTTGGGGTTGCAGCGAGTACTCGTCCGAGCCGTCATGCACATACACGAGGGACCTGTCGCGCTCGCCTCACGCCTCGTACCCCGCACGGCGGCGGTAGTAGTCGGCAGTGCATTGGGCACGGCGGCTGTTCGGCGAATCACACCGTTATGATGTCCAGACCCTGCAGCCGCCCGAAGTGCCTGACGTTGTTGCTCAGCAGGGTGAGTCCGCGCTGTAGCGCGGTGCACCCGATCAGCAGGTCCATGTCGCTGATCGGCATTCCCGCCGCCTTCAACCTGCCTCTTTCGAGGGCGAAAGTGCGGCATATGTCGTCATCCAATTGAACGACTTCGTACCCGATTAGGAAATCCAACATGCGTGCTTCGTTGGATTGTGGGTCGTAAGAGTAGAATACGCCCTGGTACAGTTCCGCCATTGAAATTATGCTTATCCCTATGCCTTCGTTGAACAGTTCGTTTAGACGCTGAGTGAAGGCGGGAATCTCGTATAGAGCGTGGATTATCCAGTCGGTATCTACGAGATAGCGCATTGGAGCCTACAGAAGTGGCTTCTGCCTGCTGCCGTCCAGCCTCGCCTGGTAGATTTCGCGTATCAATTCATCGGGGTCATCATGCTGACCTTTCCAGCCGCCGGCCGCTCTCTTCATCGCCTCGCGGCCCCGCTTGACGCGTTCGGCGTGCTCTTCCGGTGTCTCGACCTCTACTCTTATGGTCACTACCTCGCCCTCTTTGATGTCGAGGGGCTGCAGAGGGACTAGTTTTCCCCTGTGATACTGGGCCCTCACGTCCTTGATGATAGGCATGGCCTTCTCCCGTCTTACTCCGGTGGTTGCCGCAACTCTATTGTCGCACAGCGCGGCGGCGGTAGTAGTCGACCACTTTCTTTATGGAGAATGCGGCTCGCTCGTAGCTGGGGTAGCTGGGGATGCCCGCGGCCTGCAGTTGGAGGTCCAGCTCCTTGAGGGCCTCGCCGTCGCCGTAGGGGTCGGGCGAGAAGAGCACGGCCGCCACCGGCTTGCCTGTCTCCTCCCGCGCGCGGGTGAGCGCCGCCACGTGAGCCGCGCCGCGCTCGGCGGAGCGCTGGAGCTCGCGCGGGCTGAGCTGCATCACCACTACGTCCACGTTGGCGTCGGAGGACAGGATGTCCATTATCGACTCCATCATCGGGCGGTTCATGCCGCCCATGTCCACGGGGTTCAGGTAGCTCGCGCCTATCACCTGGAAGAACTCCTCCAAGCGGTCGAACGACGCTTGCGTGAGCATCGGCACGCGCAGCCCGGCCTTGCTGAAGGCGTCGGACATCGACACCGACTGGCCGCCGGAGCCGCCTGTCAACCCAATGCCCTCGCCGGTGAAGGGAGAGAACGTGGTCAGGGCCTTGAGAATGTCCACGGTCTCGGTCATCGAGTCGGCGCGTATGGCTCCCGCCTGCCTGATGACCACGTCCCAAGTGTCCATGGACTCGGCGATAGCGCCGGTGTGGGACGAGGTGGCGCGCTTGCCCTCCGCGGTCTGGCCGCCCTTCCAGACGACCACGGGCTTGTGTCGGCAGGTCTCCTTCAGGAGTTGGAAGAAGCGGCGGCCGTCGCGCACGCTCTCCACGTACATGGCGATGAACTCGGTGGCGTCGTCCTGGGCAAAGTACTCCAGCCAGTCGGCGTTCTCCAGCACCACGCCGTTGCCGAAGCTGACCACCTTGTTGAGCTTCACGCCGCTGGACTGCGCCGCGACCGAGAACGCCCCGCCGTGGCCGCCGCTCTGGGACAGGAAGACGACCGGGCCGCCCTCGCCGGCGACCTGGTCCTGGCCGAATCGCACACCCAGCTCGGCGTTGAAGAGGCCCATGCAGTTTGGCCCGAGCAGCACCAGGCCGGCGTCGCGCGCCATCTGGGTGACGCGCTCCTGCAACTCGACGCCCTCGTCGCTGCCGGTCTCGGCGAAGCCGGACGTGAACATGCCGACGCCGCCGACGCCCTTGTCGATGGCGTCCTTGAGCACGAACGGGGCCACCCTGCGGGGCACGGCGACCAGCACGTAGTCCACGTCGCCCGGAATCTCGGTGAGGCTGGAGAAGTTGGGAATGCCCATCTCCTCGATGCCGGGGATGTCGTTGGGGTCTATCTGCACCGAGTAGACCGGGCCTTTGAAGGTGCTCATGTTTCTAAGCCACATGTAGCCGGTGATCTTCTTGTCGCCCACCACGGCGACCGTGGAGGGATTGAGGGCGCGGTCGATCTTCTGTACGTCTAGGGTCATGGTATGCTCCAGGCCAACGGGCGGGTTTGAAAGCGGCGGAATCCCCCTCACCTCAATCCTCTCGCACCAAGGGAGAGGAGGCTCCCATCACACCAGCACGACGCGCGCGTCGACGGCTGTGATGCCCTTGGCGTGGGCGATGATGGGGTTGAGGTCGATCTCGCCCACGTCGGGGCGGGAGTCGACGAACCGGGACAGGTCGAGCAGGGCGCGCTCGATGGCGTCGAGGTCGGCGGGCGGGCTGCCACGGTGTCCGCGCAGGATGGGGAAGCCCTTTATCTCACGCACCATTTCGGCGGCGTCCCGCTCGGTGAGCGGCGCGACGCGGAACGAGACGTCGCCGAGCACCTCGACGAGCACTCCGCCGAGGCCGAACATGAGCAGCGGCCCGAACTGGGGGTCCCGCGACACGCCGATGATGACCTCGACGCCCGGCTCGGCCATGGCCTGGACGGACACGCCGTCGACGCGCGCTCCGGGCTGGGCGGCCTGCACGGCGGCGACTATCTCGTCGTAGGCCGCGGCCACCGCGTCGTCGCCCGAGACGCCGATCTTCACGCCGCCGGCGTCGCTCTTGTGCACGACGTCGGGCGAGGCGATCTTGAGCACGACCGGATGGCCGATCCGGCGGGCCAGCTCCACCGCCTCGCCGCTGCTCTGGGCCAGCTCGGTGGCGTTCGTGTTGATGCCGGCCTCGGAGAGGAGTCGCTTGGACTCCACCTCGTTCAGCAGGCGTCCCGCTGCGTTCGCGTCGTCCTGGGCCATGTGGCGTCCTCCTCCGTGCTCGGATGGTGGGCAACTCGCTCCCGCGCGAGCACGCGCTAGCATAGAGCAGCATCGGCGGGAGGGTCAAGCGCGCCCACTTGACGGCTGGGAGCGGGCGGGCGATACTTCCACCTGCCGAGGTTCCGTGGTTTTGCCCCGGCAGAGTCTTTGGCGGCGCGACCTCAGCGTCGCCGGGAGGTGGTCGATTTGCCTGCCGATGACGCGCTGCCGACACGAGACCTGGTAGCTACCACCGCGCCCCGTGTGACAACGCCGCTTCCTGTGACGCTGCCGCGCGGTCTGGAACGGGTGCTGCTCTCCACCGGCGACATCGACCGGCGCGTGCGCGAGATCGCAAGCCGCATCACGGCGGAGTACCGGGGGCGGGACGTCGTGCTGATCGGTGTGCTGCGCGGCGCGCTGTGCTTCATGACCGACCTGATGCGCGCGATGGACGTGCCTGCCGTGGTGGAGGTTATGGCGGTTTCGAGCTACTCGGGCCGCGGCGGGTCGGGCGTGAAGATCGTCAAGGACATAGACACAGACGTCGCGGGCCGACACGTCATCGTTGTCGAGGACATCGTGGACAGCGGCATGACGCTCGACTTCCTGCTTAAATACCTGAGCTTCAAGCGCCCCGCCTCGCTGGAGGTGTGCGCGCTGCTCGACAAGACGTCCCGCCGCACGGCGCCGGTACCGCTACGCTGGGTGGGATTCGAGATACCCGACGAGTTCGTGGTCGGCTACGGTCTCGACTACCGGGACCACTACCGCAACCTTCCCTACGTGGCCACGCTGTCGCCGTCCGAGTTGGCGTAGGCGGCCGGACGAGGAGCGGGCGGCGTGGTCATTGGCATCGGCACGGTGCGACTGCGACTGCACGGCAACCGGAGCCTCAAGGGCAAGCGCCGCGTGGTGGCGTCGCTGTGTTCGCGGGTGCGGAGCAGGTTCAACGTCGCCATCGCCGAGGTGGCCGACAACGATAGCTGGCAGGTGGCCACGCTGGGCGTCGCGTGCGTGGCGAACGACGCGAGGCACGCGGACGAGGCGCTGGCGAAGGCGCTGGCCTACGTGGAGTCCGGGCGGGAGGACGTCGAGGTGCTGAGTATCGAGAGCGAGATTGTGTCGGGCTTTTAGCGCGTGCCCATCATCCGCCCTGCCGGCGGAGGCGCTGCTCGAGCTCGCGGACTCGCGCCTCGGCGGCATCGGCGCGGGCGCGCTGGGTGGCAAGGCCGTGTTCGGCGGCATCGGCGCGGGCGCGTTCGCCGGGCAAGGAGGGGAGGGGCCGTCCTGTCACGGGGTCACAGAAGCACAGCTCACCTTCTCTCCAGCGCAGGTATACGTTCAGCACGGCGCTGTATCCCCGCAACTCGCTCTCGGAGACTTCCTCTATCGGTATCGGCTCGTACTCACCGCCGACCAGCCGGTCACCGGCCAGTCTCACGCCGTGGTGCTCGCCCGTCTCGTCGAACCGCCAGTACTCCGGAATGCCCCACGTCGCATAGTCCACCCGCTTGTCGACTACGTCTATGCGTGCGGTGCTCGGCGACGCTACTTCCATCACGAAGTCCGGCGGCTTGCCCTGGTCCGAGACCACGTATGCGTTGCGCGCCCTGTATGCCGCGGGGTCCACGTCGAAGGCCACCAGGAAGTCGGGGTAGCGCACCCCTGTCATGTCCGAGGTCACCGCTAAGCTGAGGTATCGCTCCCCGGCGACCAGCGTGGTCTCGGTGTTCCCCAGATATTCCCTCAGCATGTAGGCGTTGCCGGTGATGCCCAGATGTTGGAAGCCGGTCATGTCCTCGGGTGTGCGCTCAGGCGGGTCCGGGAACACGAAGAACTCGCGTACTCCGGTAGCGTTGGCGAAAGTGTCCGGTGTGCTCATGTCGCACCTTGTGGTTGACGGGTCTGCCGCAGGGTTACGTTACACGACAGCCGCGCGGGCCGTCAATCGGGCTGTCGGCCCCGAACGGGCATGGTTACCCTATCGCAGGTGTTCGGAGTCGTTGAAGCGCAGGATGCGCCAGCGCCGGTTGTTCAGCCGGTCGCTGTCCTGCCGCCACCTCTCCAGGTCGATCTCGAATTCGAACACGGCGGTGTTGCCGACGGCCACGCTCCACACCCTGTCCGTACCCAGCAGCGCGGCCACGACGCACTGTAGTATGCCGCCGTGGGCGAACAGCACCACCACGTCGCCGTCCGCGTGGTCGGCGATGACACGGTCGACCACGCGCCGCGCTCGATCGTTGCGCGCCTGATAGCCCTCGGCGTTGTCGACGACGTCCCAGTTGTCGTCCCGCAGGAAGGCGCGCGTCATCTCCGGGAACCGGACCTCGGCCTCGGCTATGGTGAGGCCGGTGAACGCGCCCACGTCCGTCTCCTTCAGGTCGTCCCAGTGGACGATGGGGACGTCCCAGGAGCGGGAGACGATGCTAGCGGTCGCGGCGGTGCGGCGCAGAGGGCTGGAGTAGACGTGCGTGGGGCGCAGGCCCTCGGCCGCGAACCGGCGGTGGAGCCGCTCGGCCTGGTCGACGCCCTCGGGCGACAGTTCGACGTCGGCGTGGCCCTGCAGGCGGTGCTCGGCGTTGGCGGCGGTGACGCCGTGGCGGATCATCAGAACTTTCATGGCTTGTTAGATTCCTCGGCTTCGCTCGGAATGACAGGGGTGGATTCGCTTGGATTGGCAGTGGAAGAGACGTTGGTGGGCGCGATTTCCCCCTTCTCGTTGGCTTCCAGCAGGGCGGTGAAGTCGTAGCCGCGGCGATGCAGCTCCGCGCTGCCGCCCTCGTGGCGGTCCAGGATGGACAGCACCTTGACCACGCGGCCTCCCGCGGCCTCCACGGCGTCGATGGCGTGGAACAGGCTGGCTCCGGTGGAGCAGGTGTCGTCCACAACCGCGATGCGCCCGTTGTCCGGCATGGCCCCCTCGATGGAGCGGCCCATGCCGTAGCTCTTGGCCTCCTTGCGCACGATGAGCGCCGGGATGGGCGCGCCGCGCTGGTGGCTGAGCACGGCTACGGCGGCGACTATGGGGTCCGCGCCCAGCGTGGGGCCGGCTATCGCCTCGGCGCCGCACTCGGCCAGGAACGGGAGCATTGCATCGCCCACGAGATTCGCTCCCTCCGGGTTGAGCGTCAGCAGGCGTCCATCGAAGTAATAGGAGGTAAGCTCTCCCGCGGACAGGCGGAACTCGCCGAACTGCAGGGCCCCCAGGCGCTTGGCCAGCTCGAGTATCGACTCGGCACTCCCATCCGATTTTGTCATTCGCCTCTCACCTGTACAGACCGTGCTCGCGGATGTATCGCTCCACGCTGTCCGGCACGAGGTACCGCAGCGAGGTTCCTTCGGCGGCGCGACGGCGCAGCTCCGTGGCACCCACGTCCACCATCGGCACGTCCAGCATTATGACGCGCCCGGCGGCGCTTGGGAAGATGCCGCTCAGCGTCTCGGGGTCGAACTTCGCGCCGGGCCGTGCGACGCCCACCACGGTCGCCAGTTCGAATACCCGCGCCGGACTGCGCCAGCGGTGCATCTCGGCCAGGGCGTCCAGGCCCAGCACCAGGAAGAACTCCGTGCCTTCCCCGGCATGCGCCCGTAACTCTTCCAGCGTGTCTACCGTGTAGCTGGGCCCTGGACGGACGACTTCAACGTCGGACACGCTGAACCGCGGGTTGGACTCGACGGCGAGGCGCACCATGTTCGTGCGATGCTGGGCGTCCGTCACCGGCTCGCCCGCCTTGAACCAGGGTTGGCCGGCGGGAACGAACAGCATCTCGTCCAGGTCCAGCAGATCCGTGGCCCGCTCGGCGGCGATGAGGTGGCCGACGTGGATGGGGTCGAACGTGCCGCCGAAGACGCCTACGCGCAACTGGATTCACCCCCATCCTAACCTTCCCCCTGCGAGGGGGAAGGGACTCTCGGTCGTCACTCCCACTCCCACTCGAGCTTGCCTATGCGCACGGTGTCCCCCGGGGCCACGCCCGCGGCTTCCAGCGCCCGGATAGCCCCGATGCGACTGAGGTAGGCGTAAAACTGCGCGCGGGCGTGCCAGTCGTCCTCGTTGAGCACCTGGGCGATGCGCACCGCCCCTGGCGCGTGCACCACGAAGTCCTCGTCGTCCCGGGTCACGCGCACCGAGGGCCTGCGCGGCTGCGGCCTCAGCACCGGCAGCTCGTCTGCGTCGCCAGGCGCCGGCGGCCGCGCCTCCACCAGCGCTCGCAGCGCCGCGTCCATAAGCTCGTCCACGCCCTCGCCCGTTGCCGCCGACACAGGCCATACGTCCACGCCCAGCGCGGCAAACTCCTCGGTCAGGCCCGGCAGCCGTTCTTGCGCCTCCGGCAGGTCCAGCTTGTTGACAGCCAGGATCTGCGGTTTGTCCGCCAGTCTCTCGTCGTACTGGCGGATCTCGTCGTTGACCAAGCGCCATTCCGACACCGCGTCGTCGAGTGAGCCGTCGAGCAGGTGCACCAGCACCCGCGTGCGCTCCACGTGGCGCAGGAACTCGTGGCCGAGCCCCGCGCCCATGTGCGCGCCGTCGATGATACCGGGGATGTCGACGAGCACGAAGCTCTCACGCCTGCGCTCGACCACGCCCAGGGACGGCTCCAGGGTGGTGAAGGGATAGTCGGCGACCCGGGGCCGGGCGCGTGTAGCCGCGGCCAGCAGGCTGGACTTGCCCGCGTTGGGCGCTCCGACGATGCCGACGTCCGCGAGCAGCTTCAGTTCCAGGCGCAGGCGCAGGGCCTCGCCGCGTTCGCCCGCCTCGGCCAGCCGCGGGAAGCGGTTGCGCGACGTGACGAAGTGCGTGTTGCCGCGGCCGCCCCGGCCGCCGCCGGCGACAAGCACGCGCTGACCCTCCGAGTCGACGTCCGCAACCATACGGGCCTCGCCGCCCTCGGCCCACACCTGGGTGCCCACAGGAACCGCGACCACGACATCCTCGCCGCGTTTGCCGTGCTTGCGCGCGCCGGCGCCGTTGCCGCCGTGACCCGCGGTGAACCTGCGCTTGTACCGGAATCCGGCCAGGGTGTTCAGGTTGGGGTCGGCCCGGAGATACACGTCGCCGCCATCACCGCCATCGCCGCCGTCGGGGCCTCCGCGTGGGACGTACTTCTCCCGCCGACCGCTTACCACGCCGTCACCGCCGTTGCCACTGTTTATATCTATGAAGGCTTTATCTATCATGTCGGGGAGATAATAACGATAATGGTAAGCCTGTCGATAGTGTTGACGACAGGTAGGCCCAGCTAGGTCGTATTCTCCGCAATTGTAGCATGGCAGGCCGCTTCCAGAATCGGTGCCATGTTCACAACTGTGCGAACAGGCGGTTTGGACGGCTCGTTACCGCCGGGCTATCCTCGTTGTTATTAACAGTTCGGGCCTGTTATGAACAATATCAGGCCAGTTATCAACATTCGCAGGAGGGCGGCGTTGATTCTGGGTTTAGTGTTCGGGCCAACTGATTGCTAGAACCCGGCCAAAGCGAACGTGGCGTCGGCAGCCTCGTGCGGCGGGTCCGGCGCGCCTACTATGGCTGGCGCATCGTCGCCGGCGTGTTCTTCGCCAACTGGCTCGGCGCAGGCATCGGGCTGCCCATGTTCGGCCAGTTCCTCAAGCCGATGAGCGGCGAGCTGGGCTGGACGCGCACCGTCACGACGCTTCCCATCGTCGCCCGACAGGTCATCAACCTGCTCATCAACCCCATCGTGGGTCCGATGCTGGACAAGTACGGCCCGCGCTACCTGATGACGGGCGGTGCGATCGTCATGGGCCTCGCCACCGTTCTCATGTCACAGGTAAACTCCTTCTGGCAGTTCTTCCTCTTCTTCGGCGTGATGGGCGCGGTGGGGCAGGCGGGGCTGAGCCACGTGGCCACGAACACCACGCTGGCCAAGTGGTTCGTCCGGCTGCGTGGCAGGGCGACCGGCATATCCGCTTCCGGCATAAACGCGGGCGAGGTTGTAATGACGCCGCTGGTGCTCGCGCTGATAGTCGCCGTGGGTTGGCGCGGCGCATGGGTGGTGATGGGCGTGCTGCCCTGGCTGATCGTCGCGCCCACCGCGTGGCTGTGGATGCGCCGCCAGCCGGAGGACATGGGCCTGCTCCCGGATGGCGACGCTCCGGACGGGGCACGAAGCGCGCGGGCGTCCGGGGTCGCCGGCCCGAGGCGCGAGGAGCGTAGCTGGTCCGCGTCCGAGGCGTTCCGCACGCCCGCGCTATGGGCGCTCATCGTGGCGACGAACCTGGCCGGCATAGCGGTCAGCGGCGTGATCCTGCACCAGATACCGTTCCTCACCGACCGGGGTCTATCGCCGACGATTGCCGCGTTCAGCCTCACGACCTACGCCATATTCGCCATACCTTCCAAGCTGGCGTGGGGCTTCCTGGCCGAGCGGTTCCACATCCGGTACCTCACCGCGGCGTCGCTGCTGGGGAGCGCCGTGGGACTGCTGGTGCTGGTGGGCGCGGCCTCCAATGTGGAGGCCATCGCCTTCGGGGTGGTGTACGGCTCCACGCGCGGCGCGTGGGCGGTGGTGCAGTCGCTCATCTGGGCCGACTACTTCGGGCGCGGCTTCCTCGGAACGATACGCGGCTACGTGTCGCCGTTCCAGCTCGTTGCCACCGTGGGAGGGCCTATCTTCGCGGCCTACGTGTTCGATGAGAGCGGCAGCTACATGGTCGCGATGTGGACGTTCTTCGCCGCCTACCTGCTGGCCGCCGCGCTGGTGCTCGCGACGCCGACTCCAAGGCCGCGCGGACGCCGGAGCGGGGATGAGGCGTCGCCCCTGCGGTGACTGGCCGGGCACAAATGGGGGATTGGGGGTAGCCTGGGGCGCTACCAGCTCTCAAGGGCGCCGCGTATGGCGATGATGTCGCGGCGGAGGTTGGGGTCCAGGTTCTGACGGGCCTCGATGGTGCGGCAGCCGTGCAGCACGGTGGCGTGGGTCTTGCCGCCGAGGATGTGGCCTATCGCCGACGCGCCGAGCTTGGCGTCCTCGCGCAGTATGTACATGGTCACCTGCCGCGCTAGGGTGGTGGCCTTGTCGCGGCGCCGGCCCTTGATCTCGTCCTCTTCCACGTCGTAGTACTCCGAAACGGCGTCGATAACGTCGCGTTCGGAGCTCCGGTTGTTCTTGCCCTCCACGTCCGGCTCGGCCACCGCGCGCGCGACCAACTCCGTCGTGATCTCCGCCCGGGTGAGGTCGGCGTAGGCGACGACGCGGTTTAGCACGCCTTCGAGCTCGCGGATGTTCTTCCGCACTCGGCCGGCAAGCAGATCCAGCACCTGCGGTTGGAGAACGACCTCCCGCTCCTCGGCCTTCGCGCGCAGAATCGCCATGCGCGTTTCCAGGTCCGGCGGCTGGATGTCCACCACCAGTCCGCCCTGCAGCCGCGACTGTATGCGGTCTTCCAGCAGCGTCAGCGCCGAGACGGGCCGGTCGCTGGTGATGACTATCTGGCGGTTGCTCATGTGGAGCGCGTTGAAGGTGTGGAAGAAGCCCTCCTGGGTCTGCTCCTTGCCGATGAGGAACTGGATGTCGTCCAGCAGCAGCACGTCCGCGGCGCGGTAGGTTTCGCGGAACTCCGCCGTCGTGCCCTCCCGGATGGCGCGGATGTACTCGGTCGTGAAGTCCTCGGTGGTGGTGTAGATGAGCGACGCGGCCTGCCTGCCGGCGAGATGGCCTATAGCGTGGAGCAGGTGCGTCTTGCCCAGTCCCACCTTGGAGTATATGACCAGCGGGTTGTAGACCAGGCCGGGCCGGTCGGCTACGGCACGCGCCGCGCCGTGGGCCAGCTCGTTGGACTTGCCGACGATGAAGGACTCGAAGGTGTACCTGGGGTTCAGCCTAGCGCGCCGGCCTCGTGCGGCGCCGGGTGCGGGTTCATGCGGGAGCGGCGAATGCTGCTGGGGGACCGCGACGTCCGTGCCGTTGTCCGCTCCGTTGCCGGAATGGGCGGCCGGCGCGGCCCCGTTCCCCACCTCGATGCGGACGTCGAGCCGGCGCTTCGTCTGGCGCTCGACCGCCTGGGCGATGAGCGAGGACATGCGCTGCTCGAGCATCTCCGCCACGAAAGCGTTGGGCGCGCCGACGACGAAGGAGGCATCGCTCACCGCGACGCCCGTCGTCTGTTTGAGCCAAGTCTCGAAGGTGGGCCGCGTTACCTGTATCTGCAGATCGTCCAGGGCGCGTTCCCAGACCTCGGTTGCCGACAATTCTGACATGCCTGTATATCCACCTGTAGGCCGATGAAGG
The DNA here is from genome assembly GCA_965204815.1 of Dehalococcoidia bacterium. Classification (GTDB taxonomy): domain Bacteria; phylum Chloroflexota; class Dehalococcoidia; order Lucifugimonadales; family CATOSD01; genus CATOSD01. Next base: position 305,443 of record OZ242014.1, on the reverse strand, counting down.
GGCGCCAGTGTAGCACCGCTCAAAAGGTAAGTCGATAGAATGCGGAGGCAAGTTCTATGCCCCGCCGCGGCTAGGTCGAGGTCCTGCCCCGGCGCAGCGAGCGGCCCGGCAGCGCGCCCGTGTTTTCGCCGTCGTCGATGACCACGCGGCCGTTCACGATCACGTAGTCGATGCCTATGGGGAACTGCTTGGGCTCGCGCTTGGTGGCGGGTGCCTTCACGGTCTTGGGGTCGAATATCACGATGTCGGCCTTGAAGCCCTCCACCAGCAGCCCCCTGTCCGGAAGCCCCAGCCGCTGCGCCGGGAACGAGGTCATCTTGCGTATGGCCTCCGGGAGGCGCAGGTGCTTCTCAGCGCGGACGAACTCGGCGAGCACGATGGGGAAGCAACCATAGCTGCGGGGGCTTGGGAACTCGCCGAACAGTATGGCGTCGCTGGCTATCATGCCGTGAGGATGCGACACGAACGCGGGCAGCGTCTGCTCGTTGGTGCCGAGGCCCACGGTCGATATGCCCAGGTTCTCCTCGATGAGCAGGTCGAACAGGGCGTCCGCCGGCTCCTGCTCGCGCATCTCGGCGATCTCCTCGATGGAGCGCCCGTCGTAGATGCGGTTCTGAGGCTGCCTGAAGTTGGTGAGCCAATTGTTGTACAGCCGTTCAGGGCGAACCTCGCGCTTCATCCGCTCGCGGTCGTCCGCGTCGTTGAGCGCCTCCATCAGCCGCTCCGGACCGCCGTCCTTCGCCCAGTGGGGCAGTCCTATCGTGACGGTGGTGCCCGAGTAGGGATACGTGTAGCAGTCGAATGTGACGTCCATGCCCTCGGCGCGGGCGTCCTCCACCAGTCCCAGGTAGTCGAGGTGGCTTCCCACGCCCTGCGATCCCTGGCGGTAGTGGGTGAGGTGCACGGCGCTCTCGCCGCGCCGGCCTATGTCCAGCGCCTCCTCCCACGGAGCGAGCAGGCCCTTCGCCCTCAGGCTGGCCCGCGTGTGGGTGTGGTAGAAGCCGCCCAGCCGCGCCGATTCGTTGGCCAGCGCCGCAAGCTCGCTTGTGCTGGCGTAGGCCCCCGGCGGGTAGTCCAGGCCGGTCGACAGGCCCCAGGCGCCCTCCTCCATCGCCTCGCGCACCACGGCCCGCATGTCCGCGAGCTGCGCGTCCGTCGCTGGCTCGGCACCCCAGCCGACGCCCCATATGCGCACAGAGGAGTTGCCCAGGATGTAGGCCATGTTTATGGCCACCGTGTTGTCGTACTTGTCGAGCTGGTCGGCCACGCTCAGCCAGTCCGCCGGCTCCGGTGGGTAGCCGTTCAGGCCGGAGTCCAGCCAGATGTAGCGGCGCAGCTCCTCGTGGGACTTGAAGGGCGAGTGGGATATGCCGTCGATGCCTATAAGCTCCGTGGTCACGCCCTGACGCACCTTGGGGTCGTGGTGCGGCTCGCCCAGGATGGTCAGTCCGGCGTGGGAGTGCAGGTCCACGAAGCCGGGGCACACCACCTTGCCCGTGGCGTCGATGACGCGGGCGGCGTCCAGTTCCGGCGTCTCGCCGCGGTGAATCGCGATGCGCTCGTCGCTCACGCTGATGGCGGCGTGGTAGCCGGGGCTTCCGCTGCCGTCGATTATGAGGCCGTTCTGGATTAGCAAGTCAGTCATGGGTAGTCAGTCCGTCTCTTCCCCCTCACCCATTCGGCAGGCTCAGGGCAGGCTCTTAATCCTCAATCCTCTCCCGCCAGGGGAGAGGAGACCCGAGTTGTGCCTAGTCCACCAGGAAGCGGCGCAGCTCGTTGATGAGGAACTCCGGGTTGTCGCCGGATATGCCGTGGCCCGACTCGGGCACCTCGACGAGCTGCATACCGGGCTGGAGCTCCTTCATGCGGCCGAGGATCTCGGGCGAGAGGAAGTTGCTCTCGGCGCCCTTCATCTCGAGTATGGGACAGCGAATCTTGGCCCACTGGTCCCACAGGTAGGGGACTTCCCTCACGCCGAAGCTGCCGTTGATCCAGAACATCTCCGGGTCTTGCTTGGGCACGTACTTGCCGGCGTAGTTGAGCCTGAAGCCGTGCTCGAACGTGTTTCGCAGGTGCTCCTCGCGCGCCCTGGGGTTCTGGGCCATGCCGTTTTCCATGTACTCTTCGAGGCTGCGCCAGCCGAGCCGGCGGGCGTTCATGCCGGTTATCTGGTTCTGGGCGGACAATCGGCTCATCTCCGGGCCGTAGTCCAGGCAGATGAAGTGCTTCAGGTGCTCGGAGTGGTCGCCGGCGTAGGGTATACCGTTGCGTGCGCCCAGCGACGCGCCGCAGAAGTCGTAGGGCGCGATGCCCACGATTTCGGCGAACTCGGCCAAGTCCGCGGCGAAATCCTTTACCGCGTAGCCCTCCCGCGTGTGGTCGGTGTCGCCGTGGCCGCGCTGGTCCACCGCGATCACACGGAACTCGTCTCGCAGCTCCCGCGCGATGTGGTCCCAGTTGCGCGCGTTGCCGCCCTGGCCGTGCGCGAACAGCAGCACGCGATTGGAGCTGCCGCCCCAGTCCACGTAGTGGTAATTGAGGCCGTTAACCTCTACGAAGTGGTCGGTGGGCTGAGCGTCGGTGGCCATGGCGTAAGCACCTCTCTGCGGCTATGTGCAGGCGTAGCGGGCCGCCGGGGGCGGCGGCGCGGCCATGATAACACATACCGTGCGCAGCGGCGCGGTCCGCCCCAGTCTGTGCTATCCTACGCCGCGACCAACCCCAGTGGAGGCCCGCGCAGTGTCCGACGATATTCTTCTCGACCGCACCGACGGCATCACGACCGTCACGTTCAACCGGCCCGACCAGCGCAACGCGATCGACTACCACGGCTGGCTGGAGCTGCGCCGCATCGCCATAGACCTGGACCGTGACGACAGCGTGCGCGTGGTGGTGTTCACCGGCGCGGGCGACCGGGCCTTCTCCGCCGGAGCCGACATCAAGGACTTCGAGAGCTACCGCGACAACTCCGAGAAGGCGCAGGTGTACGCGGAGGCGTTCGACGGGGCGATGGACGCTATAGAGGCCGTATCCAAGCCCACCGTCTGCCTTATCAAGGGCTTCTGCGTGGGGGGCGGCTGCGAGATGTCCATGGCCTGCGACATACGCATAGCCGCCGACAACTCCCGGTTCGGCATACCCGTCGCGCGGCTGGGCATCCTGGTCGGGTACCGCGAAATGCGGCGTCTCATCAACCTGGTGGGACCGGGCAACGCCTCCTATATTCTGATGAGCGCGCGGCTGCTCGACTCCGCCGAGGCGCTCAGGATAGGCCTGGTGAACCAGGTCGTGCCGCTCGCCGACGTGGACGACTGCGTCTACGACCTCGCCCGCGAGATGGTCCCGCTGGCGCCGCTGTCCCAGGCGCGCCACAAGCGGATACGCCAGCTCGTGCTCGAAAATCCGGCGCTGGAGGGCCTCACGCCCGAGCAGGAGCTGTTGCCGTTCACGAACTTCGACAGCGAGGATTTTCATGAGGGGCGGAGCGCGTTCGTGGAGCGTCGTCAGCCGGAGTTCAGGGGAAGGTAGTGGTGAGAATGTCGTGACGCAGACGCCGCCCCTGGATGGCGTGAGGGTGCTGGACTTCACGCAGATAATGGCAGGCCCGTTCTGCACGATGCTGCTGGCAGACATGGGCGCGGACGTGATCAAGGTGGAGAAGCCGAATGGCGGCGACGACACCCGACGCATGGGGCCGCCGTTCATCGAGGGGGAGTCCGCCGCGTTCCTGGGCATCAACCGCAACAAGCGCAGCGTGGTGCTGAACATCCGGCACGCCGACGGCCTGGCCGCGGCCAAGCGCCTGGCGGAGCGGGCCGACGTGCTGGTGCAGAACTTCCGCCCGGGGCACGCTGGAGCGGCTCGGCCTGGGCTACGAGGACGCGCTGAAGCTCAATCCCGGACTGGTGTACTGCAACATATCGGGGTTCGGCGGCACCGGCCCGTACAGCCGGCGCGGCGGCTTCGACCTGGTGGCGCAGGGCATGAGCGGGCTGATGAGCATCACCGGCTCGCCCGGCTCCGACCCGGTGAAGGTGGGCGTGCCCGTTACCGACCTCAACGCGGGCATGTACTCCGCATACGGCATCCTGTCGGCCTACATCGGCCGGCTCAGGACGGGCAGGGGACAGCTGGTGGACACGTCGCTGCTGGAGGCGGGGCTGGCCTACACCTTCTGGGAGTCGGCCATCTACTTCGCCACGGGCGAGACGCCGACGCCGCTCGGCTCGGCACACAGGATGTCGGCGCCGTACCAGGCGTTCCGCACGAGCGACGGCCACATCAACATCGGCGCGGCCAACCAGGCCAACTGGGAGCGTCTGTGCGTCGCCATCGACAGGCAGGACCTGCTAGCCGACACGCGGTTCGCCTCCAACGCGGACAGGATGGCGAACCTGGGCGCGCTGGTCGACACGCTGCAGCGCACGTTCGAGACGCGCGATTCGTCGCGCTGGCTGGAGGCGCTGGAGGGCGAGGGCGTTCCCGCCGGGCCGATCAACGACATGGCGCAGGTGTACGCGGACCCGCAGGTGCAGGCCAGAGACATGGTGGTGGAGATGGAACACCCTGCCGCGGGCACAATCCGCAACATCGGCATCCCCGTCAAGCTGTCGGAGACTCCGGCGACGGTGCGCCGTCCGCCTCCTACGCTCGGGCAGCATACCGCCGAGGTGCTGGGGGAGTTGGGCTACGGCTCGGACGAGATAGCCGCGATGATGGAGAGCGGCGCGATCGGGTAGGGGGTTACCCCACCGCGTGCTCAGCCTCCAGCGCGAGCGCACGCTCGGCCGGATTGCTAGTGTATCATTCCGACCTGTGCGACAATTGTGTAGCCGTTTGGCCGTTTCCTTCAAGGAGTACTGACGATGCAGAGGGCGTTGCACATACGAACGACGGTCTTGCCGGGAGGCAGGATAGAAATCGTGGACCAGGATCTTCCCGTGGGGGAGTCCGTTGACGTGGTCGTCAGCCAATCGCCGGCGTCAGAACGACGGTCTGTTATTGACATTTTGGACGAAGCGCCAGGGCACCTTGCTTTCAAGACAGCTGACGACGTAGCGGCCTACCTGTCGGAAGAGAAGGAAGCATGGGGCCGCTGATGTTACCCGCTGGCGGAACCGTCTACGTCGACGCCAATACGATGATTTACAGCGTTGAGCGTATTGAGCCGTATCGAGGGTTGCTGGCCCCGATGTGGCAGGAAGCCAGAGCGGGCAGGTTCACGCTCGCCAGTAGCGAGCTCGTTGTATTGGAAACGCTTGTCAAGCCCCTGCGGGAAGGCAATGTTGGCCTTGAGATGCTGTTTCGGTCCATGTTCGCCGCTGCGGAGATGGAGCTCATTCCCGCTACGCTGGCGATATGGGAAGACGCCGCTCGCATCCGAGCCACCACCGGATTGAAGACACCAGACGCACTCCACGCGGCATCAGCGTTACAGGTGGAGTGTGCGCTCTTTCTCACGAATGACAGCGACTACCGCCGCGTTCAAGGGCTGCCCATCACTGTCTTGGACGATCTGGTCGAGGTGTAGACGGAGGCATGACCCTCCGCGAGCGTGCATCGCTCCGACAACTGCTGTAGTGATGATAGACGCGCAGGAACTTTCGGACAGCACCTGACAAAGCTACGCCACCGCGTGCTCCTGCTCCAGGCCCAGCGCGCGCTCTTTGATCGCGCTGGGCAGCGCGGCCTCGTATAGCTCGTAGCGCTCGGCGAACTCGTCCGCTACGGCCCGTCGCACGTCCTCGAATCGCGCCGCGCCCAGCTCGTCCTCCACGCTGCCCGCCGTCTCGGGCGACCAGTCGTGCGCGAGCGCGTCGTACACCGGCGTCAGCACGTCGCGTATTCTGCCGCTGTCGCCCACCACCACCACGCCGCCCACGTGCGCCGCGCCCGACACGATGCGCTGTCCCACGCCCATCAGCTTGGTGCGGCCCCTCGCGTTCACGCTGTACTCGCCGGGGCAGTACTCGCCGGGCACCTCTCCCACGCGCGCGTCCACGCCCAGCCGGCGCAGCGCCGCGGCTATCAGCGACGCGGTCTCTCGAAAGCGGGCCTCGATGTTCTGGCGCGGGTCGCGGTCGGGAATCGTCCAGGTGAAGGCGAGCGTCTCCTCGTGGAACACCGCGGCCGTGCCGCCCACCATGCGGTTGACCGCCGCGAACCCGTGAGCGCGCGCGGCCTCGACGGCGCGGGCGTAGCCGGGCGAGCGCCGGTCCTGCGCGCCGAACGCAACGATGTCGCCGGGCCGAAACAGCCGCAGCGTCTCCGGCTCGGAGCGCTCCGCCACGCGCAGCATGAGCGCCCGGGACACGGCGGTGTCGAGCGCGGGACGCTGGGGATAGGACTCGGTGGTAAGCCTGATGGTGCGCATTTGGTGGGCCGTGGGCCTGTGATTCGGTAGCGGGGGCAAGACCCGCGCCGCCAATCCTAGCACAGAAGCGCCGGAATCAACTGCCGTCAGGTTCAATTTTATTGACACCGCCAGCAAAAAGTGGCAGTATCTCAAAATCCGCCAGCCCCGAACGAGACAGCGAGGCTTTTTGCCCGTGGCGTCGGCCTGGACAGGCAATAGACGGGGTGCGGGACGAGAACCCTAGTAGAGGAGGGAACCATGAGGAGATTATTGCTTGTGCCGTTGGCCCTGGTCATCGGCCTGTTTGTAATGGCCGCGTGTAGCAGCGCGGACGAGGCTGAGACCGATACGGCGGCGCCTACGCAGGCGGCGCAGGTGCAGCCGACCGCCGCTCCCGCGCAGACCGCGCCACAGCCCACGCAGCCGCCGGCCATGCAGCCGACGCCGATGCCGCAGGAGCCCTCGGCGGTGCTGACCGCGTCCGAGGTGATACAGCAGGCCGCCTCCGAGATGGGCGTGCCGCTGCAGCTTCCGCAGCCACCCGCCAACTACGACCCGATCAGGGGCGGACACGTGGACCTGGTGACCAACGGTTGGCCCTTCCCTCGCTACTGGGACTGGCTGCACCAGGGCGCATACTCCAACATGTACATCTCGCTGTGGGCCGAGACGCTCGTGACCTTCCCGCAGGGTCCGGGCACCAACCCCGCCGACTACACGCCGCAGCCCCACCTGGCCGAGAGCTGGTCGGTGACTGACGACGGCCTGGTCTGGACCTTCAACCTGCGCAAGGGCGTGAAGTACAACGACGACCAGCTCTCCGTCGACATGGAGCGCGACGTCACCGCCCATGACTGGGTGGAAGTGGCCGACTTCGCGTTCGGACCCGAGACCAGCCGCTTCAGGGCGCGCTTCCCTGAGATCGACGGTCCCGAGTCCTGGAAGGCTATCGACGACTACACCCTGGAAGTGACTCTGAACCGTCCCACGGCTTCGTTCCTGTACAAGCTCGCCATCCGCGGGCCGCAGCTCTACGGCCTGGACGGCTTCAAGAAGCGCCTGGCCGACGACCCCAGCCTGCTGGTGGCGGACGCCATGAACAACGTCGAAGACCAGTACGGCACCGGACCCTGGGTGATGACCGGCTGGACGCCGGACGTCTCGGTCACCTACGACGCCAACAGCCTCTACTGGAAGGAGGACGGGCGCGGCAACCAGCTTCCGTTCATCGACAGCGTCGAGATGTTCGTGATCAAGGACGAGCGCGCGCAGGACGCGGGCTTCCGCACCGGCAAGCTGGGCGCGCTCGCGCTCGAGACGTGCGGCATGAGCACCGAGCGCTACCTGGACATCAACAAGAGCAATCCCGACACCGTGTGGGAGATCTTCGTAGACCCCACCAACCAGCGCGCCATCTACCCCAACTTCAGCGAGGGCACGCCGTTCCACGACATCAACGTGCGACGCGCCATGCAGCTTTCCATCGACAAGGTGGGCTGGGTGAACAGCGTGCTCGGCGGTTGGGGCCTGCCTTTCTCCACGCCGCTCGCCCCGGGCAACCAGTTCTGGCTGCCGCCCGGACAGTACGGCGACTTCGACGGCGACGGCATACCCGCCGAGCGCTACCTGGAGTACGACGTGGAGGGCGCCAAGGAGCTGATGGCCGCGTCCGGCTACACCGCCGACAACGGCATTACCGGCACGTTCCTGCTCAGCAACGACCTGGGCAACCGCTTCTTTAGCGAGGGCGAACTGGTTGTCGAATCGCTGCGCAACATCGGCATCGACCTGGAGATCATCGTGCGTGACGGCTCCGCCTTCCAGGAGGCCCGGGAGTCCGGCGACTTCACCGTCAGCTATGGCTTCCCCGGCTACGGCTGGGACCCCAGCGACTGGCTGCACAGGGGCTACCACTCCCGCAACACGCTCAACGTGCAGCCCGTCTCCGGACTGGTGGACGAGACTCTCGACGCCATGATTGACGCCGAGGAGGCGGAGGTCGACCCGGCCAAGCGCTACGAGCTGGTGGCCGACGTCCAGCGCTATCTCATGGAGAAGCAGCACTACCCCATGAGCACCAACTGGATCCAGATCGTGGCCATCCAGCCATGGCTGGTGAACTACCAGTACCAGTACTCCTACCCAATCGGCAACAACCTGGCCCTGGCCTGGGTGGACCGATAGGATAGCCTGAGAAACTGAGCGGACGGACACCCCGAGGCGGCGGCGCGAACCGTGTCTCGGGGTGTCCTGCATAGTGCTGACTGAATCCGGGCGGCCGGCACCGCAATCACGCGGAGCCAATGGCGCGCCTATTGGGGCCGCGCCTCCCAGGGGGTCGTATGCGAGACTACATTCTAAGGCGTGTTCTGCTGGTAATCCCCAGCGTGTTCGTGCTGACGGTGCTCGTGTTCGGCATGGTGCGCCTGCTCCCCGGCGACGTGGTGGACACCATCGCCGCCCAGCTTTCGGGCGGACGCGGCGGTGAGATCGATCCCGCTCTCAAAGAGCGAATACGCCAAGACCTCGGGCTGGACCGACCCATCTACATCCAGTACTTCGTCTGGGTCAGCGAGATAGTCCGTGGCGATCTGGGCGCGTCCCTGCTCACCAAGATAGACATCGTGGAGGACATCAAGCGACGCTTTCCCATTACCTTCGAGCTCGTGATATTCACGCTCGTGCTGATGGTCGTCTGGGGGCTGTCCATCGGCATATTCTCGGCGGTACGCCAGGACTCATGGATGGACTACGTCTTACGAAGCGTCGCCATATTGGGGCTTTCCGTGCCCTTTTTCTGGACCGCCGTGCTGCTGCTGCTGTTCGGATCGCTGTGGTTCAACTGGTCCCCGCCCTGGGGCGTCAACGAGTTCTTCGACGACCCGTGGCTGAACATTCAGCAGTTCTTCTTCCCGGCCATGATCCTGGCCGTGTCGCAGGGATCGCAGGTAGCCCGCATGACCCGCGCCACCGTGCTCGAGGTCATGCGCCAGGACTACATCCGCACCGCGCGTGCGAAAGGGCTCGTGGACCGCGCCATACTGGTGCGCCACGCCCTCAAGAACGCCATGATCCCCGTGGTGAGCCTCATCGGCATAAACTTCGCATTCGCGCTGGGCGGCACCGTGGTGCTGGAGCAGATCTGGGGGCTGCCCGGCATGGGCCAGCTCATGCTGGCCGCCATCAAGCAGAGAGACTACCCGGTCATCCAGGGCGTGATCCTGTTCACCGGAACGCTGGTGATGATCATCAACCTGCTGGTCGACCTTAGCTACGGCTGGCTCAACCCCAGGATACGCTACCGCTAGAGGAAGGTTAGGCCCGAATGGAACAGAGACAGCAGGGTGTAGAGGTCGCTCTGGCAGGAGTAGCGCAGCGAAAGCGACGCAACCGCTGGGTAGACTTCGTGGTGCGGCTGTTCCGTGAAAAGCCGCTCGCCGCCACGGGCCTGGTCATCGTCGCCGTGCTGCTGGTTACGGCGCTGCTGGCCGACTTTATCGCCCCCTACGACTACCGCGAGCAGAACCTCCAGGAGTCGCTGATGGGCCACAGCCTGACGCACCTGATGGGCACCGACCAGCTCGGGCGCGACATCTTCAGCCGCATCGTGGTGGGCGCGCGCGTCTCGCTCGTCGTCGCGTTCTCCTGCGTCGCCGGCTTCCTCCTCATCGCCATCGTGTTCGGAATGGGCACAGGCTACATGGGCGGCAAGATAGACATGCTGGTGCAGCGGTTCGTGGACGGCTGGATGACCATTCCCACGCTCATAATTCTGCTGGCCATGGTGAGCGTGGTGGGCCAGGGCCTGTGGCAGATAATCCTGGTGCTCTCGCTCGACCGGGGAATCAGCACGTCCCGCGTGCTGCGCGGCGAGGCGCTCGCCCTCAAGGAGACCACCTACGTCGAGGCGGCGCGCGCCGTGGGCGCCGGCCACCTGCGCGTGTTCCTGCTGCACGTGGTGCCCAACGCATTCGCCCCCATCATCATCATGGCCACCATCAGCCTGGGCGTGTTCATACTCGCCGAGGCGTCCCTCAGCTTCCTCGGCTACGGCGTGCCGCCGCCGTTCCCCACGTGGGGCTCGATGCTGAGCGGCTCCGGGTTGTCGTACATGCAGCGCGCGCCCTGGATGGCCATCTGGCCCGGCATCGCTCTCACCGTCGGCGTCTGGGCGTTCAACATGCTCGGCGACGGGATGCGCGACCAGCTCGACCCGAGGCTTCGCGGCGGGTAGGGGCCGGGCGGCGGTTGGCCGCTGTCCCCCATCACAGAACCTCGCCCTGCCGTTCCCAACGCCCGCTCGTGTGAGTGCCGGACGAGGGGAAGGGAACTTCGTAAGGCCACCCCTGCGTCGGCCTGCGCCTGCCGGAATGCGGCGGCGGTGTGCTAAAATCGGCGCAGCAAGGAGGATGCGATGACCACCGGACGCGCCACCACCATCTTCTACCCTGAGTCGGACGGTATGCCCTTGCCTGATGGAGAGTATCAATCGCCCATATTCCGCAGAGTGGTCGGCCCTCTCGAGGTACACTTCGAGGGCGTCGAGGGCGCCCACGTCAACGGCAACACCTTCCTGTACTACGTCGAGGGCGAACCACGGCGCAACGTGTCTCCAGACTGCTACGCGGTGTTCGGCCTGTCCGAGGCCGCGCTGGAGTCGCTATCGCTGGAGGGCAACAACACCTACCTGCTGTGGGAAGTGGGCAAGCCGCCTGATTACGTGATGGAGATAGGCTCACCGAGCACCTGGCGCAGGGACCTGGGGGCCAAGCGCGACCTGTATGCGCGGATAGGCGTAGGAGAGTACTGGCGCTACGACCAGACAGGGGGCGACTACTACCGGGAGCCGCTGGTGGGCGAGCGGTTGGTGGACGGGGAGTATCAGCGTCTGGAGATGCGCCGCGAGAGCGACGGGTCGGTGTGGGGGCACAGCGACGCGTTGAACTTGGACCTGTGGTGGATGGAGGGGGAGTTGCGGTACTGGGACCCCGAGCGAAGCGTGTGGCTGATGACCCACCAGGAAGAGAACGCCGCCCGGCTCGAAGCGGAGGCTCGTGCGGCGCAGTTCGAATCTGAGCGGAACGCCCGGCTCGCGGCGGAGGCGCGCGCTGCGCAACTCGAAGCGGAACTGCGGCGTCTGCGCGGCGAACAGAGCGGCCCTACTTAGGAAATCACCTTGACCGCACGCCGGCCCGACCCCGAAGACTTCACCGAACGCCTGCTGCGCGCCCGCCTCACCCGCCGCCAGCTACTCGCCGGCGCGCTGGGCGCCGCGGGCGCGGCGGCTGCCGCCCGTCTCGCGATCGGCCAGTCGCCTCCGCCGGTTGATACCACGAAGGTGCCCGGCTTCCCCGCCACCGAGGTGGGCTCGCGCACGCCATTCGAGCAGCCCTTCCGCCTGCAGGTGGGCCAGCACTCCTGGTTCGCGCCCATCGACCGCACCTACGGCATCATCACCCCGTCCGACCTGCACTACGTGGTCAGCCACGCCGGCACCGCGGACGTCGCTCCCTCCACCTACAAGCTGCTGATTCACGGGAAGGTCGACAGTCCCAGGGTGTTCACGCTCGGCGAGCTGCGCCGCTTCCCCTCGGTCTCGCTCACCTACTCCATCGAGTGCTCCGGCAACAGCGCCAACGCCTGGTTCCCGCCGGTGCCCACCGATACCGCCCAGAACGTGCACGGCCTCACCAGCACGAGCGAATGGACCGGAGTGCCCCTCAGCCTGCTGCTGCGCGAGGCCGGCGCCGACCCGGACGCGGACTGGCTGCTCGCCGAATCCCAGGACGCCGCCGTGTTCGCCAAGAGCATCCCCGCCTACAAGGCATGGGACGACGTCCTGGTCGCCTACGGCCAGAACGGCGAGGCGCTCCGGCCCGAGCAGGGCTACCCCGTCCGGCTCATAGTCCCCGGCTGGGAGGGCTCGGTCAACATCAAGTGGCTGCGACGCCTGGAGGTGACGGACCGCCCGTTCATGGGACGCGAGGAGTCGGCCAGCTACACCGACGTCATGCCGAACGGCACGTCGCTCCAGTTCACCTTCGAGATGGGCGCCAAGTCGGTGATAACCTGGCCCTCCGGCGGCTACCGTCTCCCCGCCGCCGGCTTCTGGGAGCTGAGCGGACTCGCGTGGTCGGGCCGGGGCCGCGTGACGCGCGTCGAGGTCACCACCGACGGCGGCAGCACCTGGGCCGACGCCCGGCTTCAGGAGCCGGTGCTGTCCAAGGCGCACACCCGCTTCCGCTACCCCTGGACGTGGGACGGCAAACCCGCCGTGCTGATGAGCCGCGCCACGGACGAGACCGGCGCGGTCCAGCCCATCATCGACGACCTGGTCAAGGAGCGCGGCCTGCACTCCATCTACCACAACAACGCGGTGCAGGCCTGGCGCGTGGAGTCGGACGGCACGGTGTTGAGCACCCACGACCCGTTCCGCACCTCGATGGCCGTCCCCGGCGGCGACCGCGAGGCGCTCGTGCGCGGCTTTCCCGGCTGCCTTGCGTAACCTAATCCTCGCGCTCGCGTGCCTGCTGCTGCTGGCGGCGGCCTGCGTCGACCGGGACGAGTCGACCGGCCCCGCGACCGCGAACCCGCGGCCTGCGCTGGTGGAGATCGTCCCCCAGCCCACCATTCCCCCCGGCCCGTTCGGATTCGGACGGCACGCGACGGCGGACGAGATTCTCGCCTGGGACATCGACGTCGACCCAAGCGGCGCCGGACTGCCCGCGGGCAGCGGCAGCGTGGCCGAGGGCGAGCAGGTGTGGCGCGCCAGGTGCGCGTCGTGCCACGGCCGAAACGGCGAGGGCGTCCCCGGCCTCAGCGGCGCCGTCGTGCTGCCCTACGACCCCGAGGCGTCCTGGCCGCCGTTCCCGCGCACCGTCGGCAACTACTGGCCCTACGCCACCACGCTGTTCGACTACGTGCGCCGCGCCATGCCCGCCGACGCGCCCGGCTCGCTGAGCGCGGACGAGGTGTACGCCGTGGTGGCGTGGCTGCTGCACGCAAACGAGATAGTGCCCGCCGACGCCGTGATGGACGCGCGGAGCCTGCCCGCGGTGGAGATGCCGGCGCGGGAGCGGTTCGTGGTGTCGGACGAGGCGCCGTAGGGGTGGTGGGCGGCCACTGCCTGCGGACCTTCCTGTGACCAGTTGCATTCACTTACAAGGGCGCACAGGCTACAATGTGGCCAGACGCCAAACGCGACGACGTTACGGGGCCAATCATGGAAAATCGCTTCTTCGATCAACCCATACTCAACTCCCCCTACGAGTACCCGTCGAGGCACTGGGAGCTGGACGAGCAGGGCCAGCCGACCCAGCGCATAATCGAGACGCGGCGCGGCGCGGAATTCGTCTCGCCCGTTCCCAGGCCGCGACGACGCCGGCGGGCAGGGCAGCAGCAGGAGCTGGTCTTCGACGACGACAAGGGCCTGTCCACTGAGGAGCAGCAGTACGACGTCACGGCCTCGGTGAACGAGATTCGCCAGCAGGTCGACCAGTGGCGGCGTCTGCCCAACTCAAGAGACTGGCACGTGACACCCGAGACGGAGCGCCTGCTGAAACACTGGCGACACCACGACTTCAGCCACATCAGGCCCTTCTTCTGCCAGGTAGAGGCGGTGGAGACGCTCATCTGGCTCACCGAGGTCGCGCCAAGCCTCGGGCAAGCCGGCCGGCCCATCCTCAAACGCCTCGCCGACGCCAACGCAGGTGCCAACCCGGAGCTTGCGCGCCTGGCGCTGAAACTCGCCACTGGAGCGGGCAAGACCACGGTCATGGCCATGATCATCGCGTGGCAGACCATCAACAAGGTCCGCCACCCCAACAGCCCGCGCTTCTCCAAGGGCTTCCTGGTGGTGGCGCCGGGCATCACCATCAAGGACCGGCTGCGCGTGCTCCAGCCCAACGACCCCGACAGCTACTACGCCAGCAGGGAGCTCGTCCCCTGGGACATGCTCCCCGACCTCGAGCAGGCCCGGATCGTCATCACCAACTACCACGCGCTCAGGCTACGCGAACGCATGACGCTCTCACGCGGCGGGCGCGCTCTCCTGCAGGGCAGAGGCCCCGAAATCGACACTGTTGAGACCGAGGGCCAGATGCTGCGGCGCGTCATGCCCGACCTCATGGGCATGAAGAACATCTGGGTGCTTAACGACGAGGGCCACCACTGCTACCGCCACAAATCTGGCGAGAGCGACGAAGGCGCGCTGAAGGGCGAAGACAGGCAGGAGGCGAAGAAGAACGACGAGGCCGCCCGCGTGTGGATATCAGGACTCGAAATCGTCAAGCGCAAGCTGGGCGTCCGCCAGGTCGTCGATCTGTCCGCGACTCCCTTCTTCCTGCGCGGCTCCGGCTACGCCGAGGGCACGCTGTTCCCCTGGACGGTGAGCGACTTCTCGCTCATGGACGCCATCGAGAGCGGCATCGTCAAGCTCCCGCGTGTACCCGTCGCCGACAACATCCCCGGCGGCGACATGCCAATATACCGGGCGCTGTGGGAGAACATCCGGGGTGATATGCCCAGGAAGGGCCGCGGAAAGGCGCTAGGAGACCTCGATCCGCTCAGGCTGCCCGTGCTGCTTCGCACCGCTCTGGACGCGCTCTACGGCCACTACGAGAAGGTCCACGAGTCCTGGTACGAGCCGAAGGACTACGCCGGCCCGCCGCCCTGCTTCATAATCGTCTGCAACAACACCTCCACGTCCAAGCTCGTCTACGACTACGTCTCCGGGTTTCGCCAAGAGCGCGCGGACGGCTCGGAGCGATTCGAGCAGGGCCGCCTGGCGCTGTTCCGCAACTTCGACGACGCCGGCGAGCCGCTGCCCATACCGCGCACCGTGCTCATAGACAGCGAGCAACTGGAATCCGGCGAGGCGCTGGACCGCAACTTCCGCCAGGCGGCCGCCGACGAGATAGACCGCTTCCGCAGGGAGCGCGTCGCCCGCACGGGAGATGCGCGTGACGCCGACAACGTCACCGACCAGGACCTGCTCCGCGAGGTGATGAATACCGTGGGCAAGGAGGGCCGCCTCGGCCAGGACATCCGCTGCGTCGTGTCGGTGTCCATGCTCACCGAGGGCTGGGACGCCAACACCGTCACCCACGTGCTCGGCGTGCGCGCCTTCGGCACCCAGCTACTGTGCGAGCAGGTCGTCGGCCGCGCCCTGCGCCGCCAGTCCTACGATCTCAACGACGACGGCCTGTTCGACGTCGAGTACGCCGACGTGCTCGGCGTGCCGTTCGACTTCAACGCCCAGCCCGTCGTCGCAAACCGCAAGGCGCCGCCATCGACGACGCGGATCATGGCCGTGCGCCCCGACCGCGACCACCTCGAAATCCGCTTCCCGAGAGTCACCGGCTACCGCGTCGACCCGCCCAGGGACGAGCTGGACGCCGAGTTCACCGACGACTCCCGCTTCGAGTTGACGCCCGGCATGGTCGGGCCGACGGACACCTTGATCGAGGGCATCGTTGGGAAGGGTGACAACCTTACCGTGGAGCACCTCGACCGGGAGCGGCTCGCCACGATCGCCTTCCGCCTGACCAGGCACCTCATCGAGACCAGGTGGCGCGACGACAACGAGGACCCGAAGCTCCACCTGTTCGGCAGGCTGAAGGGCATCGTCACGCAATGGCTGGAAGACTACCTGGTCTGCAAGGGCGGCGCCTTCCCTGCCCAGATCCTGTACGAGAGTCTCGCGTACAGGGCGTGCGACATTATCGCCGCCGCCATCACCAACAGCCGCGCGGACGAGTACCCCGTCAAGGCGCTGCTGGACCCCTACAACCCGTCCGGGTCCACCGCGTTCGTGAACTTCACCACGTCCAAGGGCGACCTCTGGCGCACCGACGCCCGCAGATGCCACGTCAACAACGTGGTGCTGGACAGCGGCTGGGAGTCCGAGTTCTGCCGCGTGGTCGAGGCTCATCCCAGGGTGAAGGCATACGTGAAGAACCACAACCTCGGCCTGGAAGTGCCCTACCACGCCGGCTCCGACGCGCGCACCTACCTTCCCGACTTCATAGTCCGGGTGGACGACGGCCACGGCGAAGACGACCTGCTCAACCTCGTCATCGAGATAAAGGGCTTCCGCAATGAGGACGCCCGGGCGAAGAAGCGCACCATCGAGACGTACTGGGTCCCCGGCGTGAACCGCCTTCGCCAGTACGGCCGCTGGGCCTTCGCCGAGCTCAGGGACGCATACGAGATAGAGGCCGAGTTCGAAGGCATCGTCTTCACGTTCGTGCACAAATGGCTCCAAAGCGTCCCGTACGAGGAGTTGGACGTCAGCAAGCTCAGTTTCAAGGAGATGCTGGTGGCCGGCCCGTCCTTCGACGACCTGGACCTCACGCGCCCGCGGGATTCTGGAAGGGATGTCTCATTCTTGTATGATGACTTCAATAAGCAAGCCTGATGTACTTGCTCGATACCAACGTTGTTTCGGAACTGCGCAAAGGAGCGCGAGGAGACAGGAATGTAATCGCATGGTACTCGAGAGTTGCCGAGGAAGAGACATTTCTGTGCGCGCTGGTGTTTGGTGAGATTCGCAAAGGAATCGAGATCATCAGAGATCGTGACTCACGCCAGGCGTCTGCCCTGAATAGTTGGCTCGGAAATCTGAAACGCCAATATGCCGGACGTATTCTCCCAATCGACGATGAAATTGCCGAAGCTTGGGGTCGGATGTATTATGTTCGCAATGTCTCCCCCACAGATGGCCTGCTGGCTGCCACCGCCTTGGTGCACAACATGACCCTGGTAACGCGGAATGTTTCGGACGTTGAAGGGTTGGGTGTACGAGTGCTCAATCCATTCAACGAACAAGATGGCCTCCACCGGATAGAGCAATAGGAGGGACCACCCCATGCCACGCCGCGCACGCACCAGACAGCCCATCGAAGTCGAGTCGATTACCCACGACGAGGCCAGCCGCCGCAACCTGCCCTCCGCCGAGCACCAGCCGCTGATGGCCGGCCCGTCCTTCGACGACCTGGACCTCACGCGCCCGCGGGATTCTGGAAGGGATGTCTCATTCTTGTATGATGACCTGAACAAACAAGCCTGATGTACCTACTCGACACCACCGTTGTCTCGGAACTGCTGACCGCGCGCACTAATGTAGTGTACACTGCAATAGTGTAGCCAGGTGGACGGGAGCAGTGATGAAGAACATAACGCTCAGCGCCGACGAGTCCCTGATCGAAGCCGCGCGCCGGCGTGCGACCGCGGAGAATACGACGTTGAACGAACAGTTTCGTCACTGGCTTGCCCGATACGTCCACCGCGAGCGGCAGGCCGATGCCGCCATTCAGACAGTCAGGGAGCTTCGCGCCGCGATAGCCACCGGGGGGCGCAAATTCACTCGGGACGAAATGAATGAGCGTTGAACACTTTATCGACACCAACGTTTTCGTTTACCTGTTCGATGAGACCGACACCGGCAAACGTCAACTGGCCGAGAACCTGGTCCATCAAAGCCTGGAACACGGTACCGGATGCATCAGCTACCAAGTCGTCCAGGAGACTATGAATGTGGTCACCCGGAAGCTCGGCGTCCGTCCAGAGGCCGCACGCCGGCTTCTGGACGACGTCCTGATTCCCCTGTGGCAGTCAAACCCCACGGCCGACCTCTATCGACGTGCGCTTGCCCTGCAGGCCGAACACAGCTTCAGTTTCTACGACTCGCTAATCATCGCCGCCGCTCTTGAATCGGGATGTAGCCGCGTCTACAGTGAAGACATGCAGCACGGCCGGAGGATACAGCGGCTGACGATACTGAACCCGTTCCAGAATCAATAGCGGAGCAACCCCATGCCACGCCGCGCACGCACCAGGCAGCCCATCAAGGTGGATGCCATCACCCACGAGGAGGCCAGCCGCCGCAACCTGCCCTCCGCCGAGCACCAGCCGCTGATGGTTGGTCAACTATACTCAAGGCGAACCTTGTTGCCCGAGCTTTGGTCTGCTATATGCTAAAATGTCGGAGAAGCGATACGTGAGGAAGGGGACCAGATGGAGGATATGTACAGCGACTTCCTTTACGCAAGACCGTCTTTCCTGGAGGGAATGGCCAGAATAGCGGACATGGGAGGCACGCTGAACGAGTACAACGCTTCTGATAACCCGGACACTGTTGCGCTGACGATGGACTGGCTGGCGGTTGGGCGCGCCATGCGCCAAGCCATCGGGGACTTCGAAGCGGCAGACAGCGACGAATTAGAACGGGTCGGCTAGGCCGATGAGCGGGCGACGCAGACAAGACAGGGCGTGCGACAATGATCAGCCTGCGAAACCGCAGGCTGATGTCGTTTTGCAACGCCAACAGAGCGTCGAGACCACCACTTCCTGGACAGGCCCCATTCCTCCGCCGGACGCGCTTGAGCGCTATGAGGCCACTCTCCCGGGCGCCGCGGATAGAATAATGAGCATGGCCGAGAGGCAGTTGGGACATCGCATCGAACTGGAGAAGAAAGTTGTCGGCGGCGATTCTACAAGAAGCTATCTCGGGCTTGCGGCGGCATTCATACTGTCCCTGGTAGCCATATGTGGAAGTATCTACATCATCGTTCAGGGGCACGTCTGGGCAGGCGTGACGATTTTTGGTATAGATATTGTCGCGCTGGCAAGCGTTTTCGTCTATGGCACGCAGGCCCGCCGCGCCGAGCGAGACCGCAAGTCTGAGAGGAGGCCTCAGACTCGCGAGTGAAAAGGATTACGTCGGCTATCACCCGTTCACCACTTTAGGGGTTAAACCCATGCCACGCCGCCCACGCACCAGGCAGCCCATCGAAGTCGAGTCGATTACCCACGAGGAGGCCAGCCGCCGCAACCTGCCCTCCGCCGAGCACCAGCCGCTGATGCAGGACGAGGAGCGCAGCCCCATCCGGCTCGCCTACGAGCGCCGCAACCGCGACCTCGACCCGCAGCTCGTCTGGCGTGGCAAGGACGAGCAGGACCTCGACGACCTCGCCGTCAGCGCCCCGCCGCTCTACATCCAGGAGCGCGTCCACCCCAAGGCGCTCGTCGACGACCTGATGCGCCAGTCCCGCAACGGCCGCAAGACCGACGCGTATCAGACCGACATGTTCGCCGACTTCAACGGCCTGCCGTCCGAGAGCGCCAAGACCGAGTTCTACCGCCACGACGCCAACTGGTCCAACCGCATGATCCTGGGCGACAGCCTGCAGGTGATGGCGTCGCTCGCCGAGCGGGAGGGACTGCGCGGCAAGGTGCAGTGCATCTACGTCGACCCGCCCTACGGCATCCGCTTCAACTCCAACTTCCAGTGGTCCACCACCAGCCGCGACGTGCGCGACGGCAACGCCGCCCACATCACCCGCGAGCCGGAGCAGGTGAGGGCCTACCGCGACACCTGGCGCGACGGCATCCACACGTACCTCTCCTACCTGCGCGATCGCCTTACCGTCGCCCGCGACCTGCTGGCTGAAAGCGGCTCCATCTTCGTCCAAATCGGTGAGGAAAACGTCCATCGCGTCCGGGGACTGATGGATGAGATATTTGGGTCGGACAACTACGTGAATATGATTCCGTTTATGAAAACTGCCGGACTCGAGTCGCAGTTCCTGCCGAATGTCAATGACTACATCCTTTGGTTTGCAAAGAACTCAGCAATGGCGAAGTTTCGAAAGCCCTACATGTTGAAAGAGATCGGAGGTGAGGGAACCAGCCAATACACATGGGTAGAAGAAGAGATGGCGGATGTTCGGCCACTGAATGCTAACGAAATGGCAGCAGCCGCCCTAAATCAGAAGCTTGAAGGTAGGCTGTTCAGCCACCAGAGTGCATACACAGCCGGGGCCGCGAGAACTACACTGTTTGATTTCGAGTTCGAAAAGCGAAGGTTCACGTTACCTGTTGGTCAGCGATGGCGCACTCTTCCCCAAGGCATGAACCGATTGGTAAGGTCTAGCAGGTTGTTTGTCATAGGGAATAGCCTCCGATACAAGAGATTCTTCACTGACTTCTTGGCCGTACCGATTCAAGATGTCTGGCGAGACACCTCCGTGAGCGGTTTTTCGGAAGCTCGGACCTACGTAGTTCAGACCAATCCAAAGGTCATCTCTCGGTGTGTCAGTATGACCACCGACCCCGGCGACCTCGTGCTCGACCCCACGTGCGGCGCGGGCACCACCGCCTACGTCGCCGAGCAGTGGGGCCGCCGCTGGATCACCGTCGACACCTCCCGCGTCGCGCTCGCGCTGGCCCGCGCCCGCGTGATGGGCGCCCGCTACCCCTACTACCTGCTGGCCGACAGCCCGGAGGGGCAGGCCAGGCAGGCCGAGATCGAGCGCCGCGCGCCGTCCGAGTCGCCCACCTACGGCGACGTGCGCCAGGGCTTCGTGTACGAGCGCGTGCCCCACATCACGCTGCGGGCCATCGCCAACAACACCGAGATCGACGTCATCTGGGAGGACGCCCAGGAGGAGCTGGAGCCTCTCCGCGAGCAGCTTAACGAAGCGCTCGGTGAGTCGTGGGAGGAGTGGGAGATTCCGCGCGACGCGGACGACGAGTGGCCGGACGAGGCCAGTGCCCTTCACTCCGCCTGGTGGGAGCGGCGCATCGCCCGCCAGAAGGAGATCGACGCCTCCATCGCCGCCAAAGCCGACCACGAGTACCTGTACGACAAGCCCTACGAGGCCCAACGCAAGGTGCGCGTGGCCGGCCCCTTCACCGTCGAGAGCGTGTCTCCTCACCGCGTGCTCGGCGTGGACGAGAACGGCGACGTGCTGGCGGACCCGTCCAACGGCTACGGCAGCGAGTACGACTTCGCCGAGGTCATCCTGGACAACCTGAGAACGTCCGGCGTCCAGCAGGCCCACCGCGAGGACCGCATAGAGTTCTCGTCGCTCACGCCCTGGCCGGGCGACGGGCTGGTGTGCGCCGAGGGCCGCTACACCGAGGGCGGCGAGGAGGACGGCGTCGAGCGGCGCGCCGCCATCTTCGTCGGCCCCGAGTTCGGCACCGTGTCCCGTCCGGACCTGGTGGAGGCCGCGCGCGAGGCCGCGGACGGCGGGTTCGACGTGCTTGTGGCGTGCGCCTTCAACTACGAGGCGCACACCACCGAGTTCGAGAATCTGGGCCGGGTGCCGGTGCTCAAGGCGCGCATGAACGCCGACCTGCACATGGCGGGCGACCTGAAGAACACGGGCAAGGGCAACCTGTTCGTAATCTTCGGCGAGCCGGACATCGAGGTACTGGACGCCGAGGACGACCAGGTCCGGGTGCGGGTCAACGGAGTCGACGTTTTTCACCCCAACACCGGCGAGATACGCAGCGACGGGCCGGACGGCATCGCCTGCTGGTTCATCGACACCGACTACAACGCGGAGGCGTTCTTCGTCCGCCACGCCTACTTCCTGGGCGCGGGCGACCCCTACAAGTCGCTGAAGACCACGCTCAAGGCCGAGATCGACGCGGACGCCTGGGCCACGCTCCACAGCGACACCTCGCGCCCGTTCGCCAAGCCAGAGTCGGGCCGTATCGCCGTCAAGGTCATCAACCACCTCGGCGACGAGGTGCTAAAGGTGTTCCGCGTGGAGTGACCGCGTTCTGCCCCTCCCCCCTCGCTTCAACCGTCATTCCCGCTTTCGCGGGAATCCAGAGGAAGGTTAGAGCCTGCCCCGTACTCGATACTAGGATGGGGGTGACGAAGCCGAAGCAAAGTCCCTTCCCCCTCGCAGGGGGAAGAGCCTGCCCTGAGCCTGTCGAACGGGCCAGGATGGGGGTGACGGCTCACACCCACACCCGCTCGCTCCCGCCCACGTACCCCGAAAAACCGTCACTTTCCCGCGCCACCCGTTCCCGGTCGTGTCTCACCCATTCTCATCCACGCGCCACCGGTCCCCATGCGTGCGCAATTTCTTCCCACAAATCCGCCCCCACACCCGCAGTTTCGGCCCAGATCCCGAAACTTCGCCAGCCGGCTTGCACCATACGCACATACGTGCTATCATAGCTCACGGCAGGGGCTTTCCGAAATCCCTTCCCCCCGACGGCGGAAGAGCCTGCCCTGAGCCTGTCGAACGGGCCGGGACGGGGGTGAGGCCGCCGCAAGTCCCCTCTCCCTTGATGGGAGAGGGCCAAGGTGAGGGTGAGGCCACCGCAAGTCCCCTCTCCCTTGATGGGAGAGGGCCAGGGTGAGGGTGAGGCCACCGGCCACCGTCCTACTCTGTAACGCGGCGCGACGCTTATGTCACGATTTGCTCACTCCGGCATTACAGAATTGAGCGGAACCGCCGGCCCGCCCAGCTACGAACACAACAGAATGTCGCAGAATCTAACAGAATTGGGGTCACCGCATTCCGATGACTCCCTTCCCCCTCGCTTCAACCGTCATTCCCGCGAAAGCGGGAATCCAGAGGAAGGCTAGAGCCTGCCCCGTACTCGATACGGGGATGGGGGTGAGGGTTCAGACACACATCCCGTTACGCGGCCCGCGCGTCGCTTGACACTCAGTCTCGCTCGCCTTACCATGCTAACTTGGGGAGGTATTTCCAAATGCCTCCCTGAAATTCAATAGGAAGGTGAGATGCGTGGAATTCGCAATTACCGCGATACTCGCCGTCCTGGTTGGCTTGGCATTAGGAGCAGCAGCAGGATACTTCGGCAAGAGGCTTATACTGGGTAAGCGCCTCGAAGCGGCGCAGTCCGAAGCGTCTAGAGTTCTGGAACAAGCCGAGGAGGAAAGGCGAAACGTACTACTGAAGGCAAAAGAAGACTCCATCCAACTCCGGTCCACCGGAGAGGAGGAGCTCAAGGAGCGGCGCGCGGAAATCCAGCGCACAGAGCGCCGCGTCGCCAACAGGGAAGAAAATGTCGAACGGCGCGCCAATAACCTGGAGCGCAGAGAACGAAACCTGGTCCAGAAGGAGAAGGTAGCCGAACAATTCCAGGCGGAAATGGACGAATTGCGCAGCCAGGAGCTACAGAAGCTCGAGGCGCTCTGCGGCCTGTCCGCCACCGAAGCCAGGAGCCTGCTCTACAGGCAGGTCGAAGAAGA
The DNA here is from genome assembly GCA_965204815.1 of Dehalococcoidia bacterium. Taxonomy (GTDB): domain Bacteria; phylum Chloroflexota; class Dehalococcoidia; order Lucifugimonadales; family CATOSD01; genus CATOSD01. The sequence goes on along the minus strand of OZ242014.1, from coordinate 282,065 downwards.
GGCCGAGCTCGAACTCTCCCACCTGCGCCACGACCTGGAAGTGCGCGCGAGGGACGAGGCCAACGACGCCGCCCGCAACATCCTGGCGCAGGCGATTCACCGCCTGGCCGCCGACGTCGTCTCCGAGGTCTCGGTCACATCCGTGCCGCTGCCCAGCGACGACATGAAGGGCCGGCTAATCGGGCGCGAAGGCCGCAACATCCGCGCCATCGAGAAGGCCACCGGAGTCGACCTCATAATCGACGACACCCCAGAAGCGGTGACGCTGTCCTGCTTCGACCCCGTGCGGCGCGAAGTCGCGAGGGTAGCCATCGGCAAGCTGCTGGCCGACGGCAGAATCCACCCCGCCCGCATCGAGGAAATGGTCGTAAAGTCCGAAAAAGAGGTCGGCGAAAGCATCCGCAAGGCCGGCGAACAGGCGGTGTACGAGGTCGGAGTGCGCGGCCTGCATCCCGAACTGGTGAAGCTGCTCGGACGGCTCAAGTACCGCTACAGCTACGGCGAAAACGTCCTGCAACACTCCATCGAGGTGTCCCAGCTTGCCGCCATGATGGCCGGCGAGATCGGCGCGGACGTGAAGATCGCCAAGGCGGGCGGCCTGCTGCACGACATCGGCAAGGCGCTCTCCCACGAGGTCGAGGGGCCGCACGCCGAAATAGGCGCCGACGTGGCCGCCCGGCACAGCGTGGCGGGCAACGTTTGCACCTGCATCGGCGAGCACCACGACGACGACATGAGCAGCGTCGAGGCGTTCATCGTCTCCGCCGCGGACGCCATCAGCGCCGCGCGCCCCGGCTCCCGGCGGGACACCGTGGAGAACTACATCAAGCGGCTGGAGGCTCTCGAAGAGGTGGGCCGCGCCTTCGACGGCGTCGAAAAGTGCTTCGCCATCCAGGCCGGACGCGAAGTGCGCATCATGGTCCAGCCCCAGAAGATAGACGACGTCGCGGCCTCCAAGATGGCCCGCGAAATAGTCAAAAAGATCGAACAGACGCTTGTCTACCCCGGGCAAATCAAGGTGACCGTGATCAGAGAGAGCCGCTCCGTCGAGTACGCGCGGTAGGGCGGGCCAGTCCCTTCCCCCTCGCGGGCTGAGAGGGGTAGGTTTTGCGGATAAGCCCTTCCGAAAAGTCCCTTCCCCCTCGCAGGGGGAAGGTTAGGATGGGGGTGAAAGTCCCCGTGAGCGAAGGATTGGACATGGGCGTATTCAACTGGCCCGTCGCCCTGGAGAGCATGGACGGCGAACGTTCTCTGGAGATAGAGGCGATGGTGGACACCGGCGCCAGCTATACCATCGTGCCCGCCCGGCAACTGAAAGAGCTGGGAGTGGCGCCCATCGATAAAGTCGTCCTGGTAATGGCCGATGGACGGCCCCTGGAGTGCGACATGGGCGAAGCCCTGGCCACCGTCAACGGGAGGCGGATCCCAACCCTGGTAGTCTTTGGAGATGATAACGCCCGCGCCCTGCTGGGAGCTTATACCCTGGAAGGGCTGCGGTTGGCGGTGGACCCTGCCCAACGCCGGCTGGTTCCCGCCACCACGGCCTGGGCGTAGGCTTGGCCGCCCTTTCCGCCACGCCTGTCGTCACCCCCGTCCTGACCTTCACCCGTCATAGGGGGAAAGGACATCAGTAGGGCTACCCTCCCCCATCGAGAGGGAAGGGACTAAGGAGCCACCCCGAAATCTTGCGTGTCCTGATGATAGGCGACGTTATGGGACGGCCCGGCAGGGACACCCTGCGGGCCGTCCTCCCCGACCTGCGGCGCGAGCTCGCGCTCGACCTCGTCGTCGCGAACGGCGAGAACGCCGCCGGCGGGTTCGGCATCACCCGGAAGACCGCCGGGCAGCTTCTGGCCGGCGGCGTCGACGTCATAACGTCCGGCAACCACATCTGGGACAAGCCGGAGATCGTGCAACACATGGACTCGGGCCTGCCGGTGCTGCGTCCGCTCAACTACCCTGCCGCGGCGCCGGGACACGGCCACGCCCTCGTCGGAGGCGCGCTCATCGTCAACCTCATCGGGCGGCTCTTCGTGGGCAACTTCGACTGCCCCTTCGCCGCCGTCGACCGGCTGCTCGCCGAACTGCCCGACCGGCCGCCCGTGGTCATCGTGGACTTTCACGCCGAGGCCACCGCCGAAAAGGAGGCGATGGGCTGGCACCTGGACGGCCGCGTCAGCGCCCTCGCCGGCACCCACACCCACGTGCCCACCGCCGACGCGCGGGTGCTGCCCGGCGGATCCGCCTACGTGACCGACCTGGGCATGGTCGGCGCCAGCAACTCCATCATCGGCGGCGAGATAGAGGGCTTCCTGGAACGCTTCCTGACTCAGATGCCCACCAAGGCCAAAATCCCCAAGTCCGGCCCCACCCAGTTCAACAGCGTGCTCTTCGAGATAGACGAGTCGACGGGCAGGGCGCTGAGCGTCCGCCGCGTGGACAGGGTGGGGCAGGCCGGAGCCTCCGCACAGGCATGATCGAAGCGGACCTGCACCTGCACACCACCCACTCCGACGGCACCCTCACGCCGTCCCAGCTCGTGCGCCAGTGCGCCGAGGCGGGGCTGCGCGTCATCGCCATCACCGACCACGACTCCACCGAGGGCGTGGCCGAGGCGCAGCAGGCCGCCAGAGCCTTCCCGGACCTGCGCGTCATCCCCGGCATCGAGCTGAGCACCGACGTACCCGGCAGCGAGATACACGTGCTCGGCTACCACGTTGACCTCGCCGACGCCGGACTTCAGCAGACGCTCGAAGAATTCCGGCGCGGACGCGAGGAGCGCGGGCTGCTGATGGTGGAGCGCCTCGCCGAGCTGGGCGTCGCCGTCTCCTGGGAGCGGGTGCGCGAGCTGTCGGACGGCGGCGCCATAGGCCGCCCGCACATAGCCCAGGCGATGGTCGAGGCAGGCTACGTCCAGTACCCGAAGGACGCCTTCGACCGGTACCTGGGGCGCAACGGCCTCGCCTACGTCGAGCGCCCCAAGTTGTCCCCCGCGGACGCCGTGCGCATCCTGCGCGACAACGGCGCGCTGCCCGTCATGGCGCATCCCACCTACTCCGTGTCCAAGACCGGCATGGGCGAGGTCGAGTCGCTGGCGGAAACCCTGGCCGAGCTCAAGAGCGCCGGGCTGGTGGGCATGGAGGTCTACTACAAGGACTACACTCCGGACCAGGTGGCCCGGCTGAAAGGCTTGGCCGACAGCGTGGGCCTGGTGGCCTGCGGCGGCAGTGACTACCACGCCTCGGGCAACCCGGACGAGCCGGAGCCGGGAGACGTCGGCCCGCCCATGGAGAGCGTGGAGGCGTTGGATGACCTTCACGGCCGGCCCGGCGCCGGCCACTGACCCATGACGCCCCTCGCAATCCTGCTCGTCATAGGCGCCTACCTCGCCGGCGGTGTGCCCTCCGGGTACATCCTCGCCCGCCGCCTGCGCGGAATCGACATCCGCGAGTACGGCTCCGGCAACATCGGCGCGTCCAACGTCACCGCCACGATCGGCGCCAGGGCGGGCGTGCTGCTAGGCGCCTACGACTGCCTGGTGAAGGGTACGCTGCCAGTGCTCATCGCCGGGATGCTGGACCAGCCCGTGGGCGTCCAGATCGCCGTGGGCCTGGCCTCCATGGCCGGCCACGCCTGGTCGCCCTACATACGCTTCACCGGCGGACGCGGCATCGGCGCCGCGATAGGCGCGATGCTGGGCCTGGCCATGTTCTACGAAATAGTCGTGCTGGGCCTCACGCTCGGCGTGGTTGGCCGGCTGATCTACCGCGACACCGGCTTCTGGACATTCATTGCCCTGCTGACGCTCCTGCCGGTGACGCTGTTGTGTAACATCTATTCGCCGCTTCCGATAGAGCACCCCGACGAGTTGGTCTACTTCAGTATCGGTGCGCCCGTCATTGCGCTCGCCAAGCGGCTCACTGCCAACTGGGAACCCCTCCCGGATGGCTACTCGCTGGTGCATGTGGCGTTCAACCGCATGCTGTACGACCGTGACGTGTCCCGCAGGGACGAGTGGACCGACAGGCAGCCCGGCGGGGAGAGCGCGAGGCCGAGTCCCGATGGCTGAAGCGGTGGAGTGCGCCAGGCACCGGAATGTGCAGACGACGCTGCGCTGCGGACGCTGCGACACGCCCATCTGCCCGCAGTGCCTCGTCCATGCCGCCGTCGGCATACGCTGCCCCGACTGCGGCCGCCCGCAGCGCCTGCCCACCTTCGACGTCTCCTCCGGGCGTCTCGCCCTCGCGGTCGTGGTTTCCCTGGCCACCGGCGTCGTGGGAGGCGTGGCAACCGCCTTAATCGCCGTCGTCTTCGCCTACTCGGGCATCCTATTCGGCTTCCTGGCGCCGCTCGCCGCGTTCGCGGGCCTGGGGCTGCTCGTCGGCGAACTCACCAGCCGCGCAACCAACCGCAAGCAGGGCGGCCAGCTCAAGATAGTCGCCCTGCTGGGCGTGCTTGCCGCCCTCGTCGTCGAAATCACCCTCGAACCGGCCCTGCTCCGTGCTCTCGCGCCCGGCTCCGGCGGCGGCTCGGTGCTCCTGTCCGGCATTTACGGCATCGGCGCGGTAGTGGTAAGCTTCTACGTCTCAACCCGCCGATTCTAGGGAGGAACCAACCTTGCTGAAGACCATTAGCTGCGGCGACGTGCGCGAAACACACGCGGGATCCCGGATCACCCTGGCCGGCTGGGTCCACCGCCGGCGCGACCACGGCAACCTCATCTTCATCGACCTGCGCGATCGCGAGGGTCTGGTGCAGGTGGTGTTCAACCCCGAGCACGCGCCCGACGCCCACCGCACCGCCGAGTCGCTCCGCAACGAGTGGGTCGCGCAGGTGTCGGGCCTCGTCGCCGAGCGGCCCGCCGGCACCGAGAACCCCAACCTTCCCACCGGAAGCGTCGAGGTCGCCGCCGACTCCCTGGTCGTGCTCAACGAGTCCAAGACGCCGCCCTTCTACGTCAACGAGGAGAGCGAGGTCGACGAGCTGCTGCGTCTCAAGTACCGCTACGTCGACCTGCGCCGCGCCTCCATGCGGGACACGCTCATCGCACGCCACAAGGTCGTCAAGTTCATCCGCGACTTCCTGGACGAGCGCGGCTTCCTTGAGGTCGAAACGCCCATCCTCATCAAGAGCACGCCGGAGGGCGCGCGGGACTACCTGGTGCCCAGCCGACTTTATCCGGGCAGCTTCTACGCGCTTCCCCAGTCGCCCCAGCAGCTCAAGCAGTTGCTGATGGTGTCCGGCGTGGAAAAGTACTTCCAGATCGCCCGCTGCTTCCGCGACGAGGACCCGCGCGCCGACCGCCAACCCGAGCACACCCAGCTCGACCTCGAAATGAGCTTCGTGGAAGAGGACGACGTGCTGAACCTGGTAGAGGAGCTGTACACCAAGCTCGTCGAGACGCTCTTCCCGGACAAGTGGACGCTCAGGCCGTTCCCCAGGCTCACCTACGCGGACGCGATGGGCCTGTACGGCACCGACAAGCCGGACCTGCGCTTCGACCTGGAGCTCGCGGACCTGTCGGACATCGCCGCGCAGACCGACTTCCGCGTGTTCCAGGCGGCGCTTGCGGGCGGAGGCATCGTAAAGGGCTTCCGCGCCCCCGGCCTCGCCTCCTACTCCCGCCGCCAGACCGACGAGCTTATCGAGTTCGCCAAGGCACGCGGCGCGCAGGGCCTCGTCACCATCGCGCTCACCGGTGAGCCCGGCACGCCGCTGGACGAGCTGACCCAGGAGCAGGTGCGCTCGGCGGTGTCGCGTTTCCTCACGCTGGACCAGGTGCGCGCGATAGCCGACCGTGTGGAGGCCGAGGTGGGCGACATGGTGCTGGTTGCCGCCGGCCCCGCCAAGGTAGTGAACCAGACCCTCAGCGCGCTGAGGCACGAGATGGGCCAGCGACTGGGCCTCGCCGACCCCAACCTGCTCGCCATAGGTTTCGTGGTCGACTTTCCCCTGTTCGAGTGGAACGAGGACGAGGAGCGCTGGGACGCCATGCACCACGCTTTCAGCATGCCCAAGCCCGGCCTGGAGCAGTACATCGAGAGCGACCCCGCGAAGGTGATCGGGCGGATATACGACCTCGTGTGCAACGGCGAGGAGCTGGCCAGCGGCAGCATCCGCATACACGACCGCGAGCTGCAGGAGCGAGTATTCGGCGCGCTGGGCTACACCCGGGAGCAGATAGCGCAGCGCTTCGGCCAGCTACTGGACGCCCTGGAGTACGGCGCGCCCCCGCACGGCGGCATCGCCCCGGGCATAGACCGGCTTCTGATGGTGCTGACCGACCGGGACAACATACGCGACGTGATCGCCTTCCCCAAGACCCAGAGCGCCGTCGACCCGCTGTTCGAGGCCCCAAGCCCCGTCGAGCAGGAGCAGCTCGAGGAGCTCGGCATCGCCATCACCTCCCGCGACGACGAGTAGCCCCTTCCCCCTCGACAGGGAAAGGCCTGGCCTTCCTTATCTTCCCTTCCCCCTCGACAGGGAAAGGCCTGGCCTTCCTTATCTTCCCTTCCCCCTCGACGGGGGAAGGTTAGGATGGGGGTGACACCCGGCGCACACCGCGAGCGGAGCGTTCTATTCGCCGCGCAGCCGCCTTAGTTCCGCTTCGAGTTGCTCCGCGCGCGCCTCTGCCGACTCCGCGCGCGTCTGCGCCGCCCGGAGCGCATCAACGGTTTCCTGGTGGGTCATCAGCCACTTGCCTTGCACGGGGTCCCAGTACCGCAACTCGCCGTCGATCCACCACAGGTCCAGGTTCAGCGCGTCGCTGTGCGCCCACACCGAACCGTCGCTTTCGTCGTGCAACTCGAACCGCTCGTACTCGCCGCCAACCAACCGCTCCCCCACCAGCGGCTCCCGGTAGTAGTCGCCGCCGGTCTGGTCGTAGCGCCAGTACTCTCCCACCCCTATCCGTGCATACAGGTCGCGCTTGGCCCCCAGGTCCCTGCGCGCCGTGCTCGGCGAGGCTATCTCCATCACGTAGTCCGGGGGCTTGCCCACCTCCCACAGCAGGTACGTGTTGTTGCCCTCCAGCGATAGCGACTCCAGCGCGGCCTCGGATAGTCCGAAGACCGCGTAGCAATCCGGGGACACGTTGCGGCGTGGGTCGCCCTCGACGTAGTACAAGAAGGTGTTACCGTTGACGTGCGCGCCCGTGACGCCCTCGAAGTGTACCTCGAGCGGACCCACCACTCTGCGGAATATGGGCGATTGATACTCTCCGTCAGGCAAGGGCATACCGTCCGACTCAGGGTAGAAGATGGTGGTGGCGCGTCCGGTGGTCATCGCATCCTCCTTGCTGCGCCGATTTTAGCACACCGCCGCCACGCGGCGGCAGGCGGCGGCCGGCGCCGTGCTACCGCCCCGGCGTCGATCTGGTCCCTTCCCCCTCGACGAGGGAAGACAAGGATGGGGGTGACTCCGCCCGGCGCCACGCCAAGCAGAGTGGAGTCGGAAGCAGCCCCTTCACCCCAAGTGGACTATCTCGACGTTCCCCCAGTGCCGGTCCAGGTACTCCGCCACCAGCCGGCGGTGGCAGCGCTCCGCGGTATCCTCGCTGCACAGCAGGCATGAGTTGGCGATGGTTCTCTTGATGCCCATCTTCCACACGCGCCTCTCGTCCATCAGCGAGATGAACTGCCGCTCGTAGGTGGCCCAGTCCATCCGCCCCTTCCGGTACGCGTCCAGCATCTCCGGCGTGGGCGCGAGGTCCGGCATGTGGACGTACTTCATCCGGCATATCTTCTGTAGGAAGTACTCCAGGTCGCCCCTCTTGGCGAATCCCGCAAGCTGCGAGACGTTGTTCAGCCGCACGTCCACCAGCCGCTTCGCCCCCGACTCCCGCAGCAGCTCGAAAAACACCGATGCCGGCTTTTTCGTGAAGCCGATGGTGTACACTCTCAATGCCCGCGCCCTCCGCTGGCAGCGGCCAATCTGTCGTCGACGAACGCCACCCTCTCGGCCTGCCGGGCCAGCGCCTCGGCAACTACGTCGTCCCTTGAGCGGAACATGTCGCCGTTCCGAGGCAGCTTGAACCTGTCCAACAGCCGATTCACTGTATCGTCGTGCTTCTCCACGCTGCCGTCCGCGAGGATGTGCTCCACGGCGACGCCGCGCTCCTCGAGCGCCCTCGCTATAAGCAGCGCGCGGTGGCAGTCCTGGGGGTCCTTCTCGCTGCACATCACGGCCACTCGCCGCTCATCTGCCGCCCTGACGACGCGCCCGATGCCGTCGTCGAACAGGTCCGTGTCCGCCAGGCGAACATAGCTGACGCGGCCGTCCTCGTCGTAGCAAGAGCGGTCCGCGGGTCTGCCGCCGAGCTCCCCGCCGAGGAAGACGTAATCGATCCCGGCCCTCTCCAGCGCGTCGCTCAAGACGCCGTGATTGAACTGCGGATAGTACCGGCTGGCCGGAGACGAGCGCACGTCCACAACTTCATCGATGGAGTGTTTCATGAGCAGGGTGAGAAACGCATCCGGCGACTGGTTAGAGTGGCCGATGGTGTAAACTGGGTACTGTGTAGCGTTCAAGAGTCTTTCGTCCTCAGGGCTCGATGATGGCGGCGATGAGTTTGTAGTGAAAGCCGTAGTAGGCCGCGAGCGACAGGCTCACCGTCAGCAAGCACTCGCCTATCTGGTAGCTACCGTTTGGCCCCGCGAAGTACTTTTGCTCCTGGTCAGGGTCGGTGATCCACATCCGGTAGTCTGCTCCATTGTACCGGAAACGGCCTTGTACCCTCCGCCTGAAGTCGCCGCGCGCCGCTCCGGGATTGAACACGCGCACTTCCAGGTCGGCCTCGATGAGATAAAGAGACGCATCGAGGGCGCTGGCGGCCTGGGCCGGCACCTTGTCGTTCACGCCATTACTCGTGCCGAACCCGTTGAGCCAGAGAGAGTCGACCGTGTCGGCCCACTTGGGCAGAGCGTCCACGTCGAACCGGCTTACTCTGGTCCACCTGCGACCCGGGTCGAGCAGCCAGTTTTCTCGTTGGTGCCCCTCCGGACGTGGTTCGGCCACGGGAACGTCCAAGACGTCGAGAAGACGTGGCAGCCCACCGTCCTCGTAGCGCGAGCTTTCCTCCGTAACCCCTTCGTCTTCCCCGCCTACCACCGGGCGAATCCAGCCGTCCAGCCGCCCGTCCGTCCGCAATTCCCTGCCGGCGACGCAACGGCCATTTGGCATACGCGAATACGCAAGGCAGACCATGCGCTTGACGTTGTGGGCTGACACAGTTCTTCCCCTTCTGAGTGGCCTTGCTCCCACACTCTGTTTCCGTCGTCCATTCCCGCGGGGCTTGTCCCCGTGAAAGCGGGGAAAGGGAATTCGGCGGCGTAGGGCTATTGACGCGCCAGCACATCCGTGCTAACATTCCCTTCATCACAAACAGCCGGCCACCGACCACTGGTTGCTGGCCACCAAGATAACAACCGCCTTAACAATCTGTCAGATAAATTCCCGTCCAACCGTAATCCGTTCCATCCGTAACCACAAACCCAACCCGCCCAGCTACGAAATCCGAGGAGACAAGACAAAAGAAACGAAACGGGACACTCTTTTCTAGGTAGTGTTGACATTTGCATTATACTGGGTATATGTCAACAGTTAACCTATCTCCAGAGCAATGGTCACGGGTGTTGGAGTTCCTTCGTAGCCAGCCAGACGTGTATGTCGGACAGGAGGCCGACTGTGAGCGGTTCATCGAGGCTATCATGTGGATGAGCAGGTCTGGCGCGTCATGGAGGCTACTGCCTTCCGAGTATGGGAAATGGAACAGCGTCTACAAGCGGTTCGGCCGATGGTGTGAGAACGGAGTATGGGAGCGAATGCATCAGCATTTCGCCGATGATCCTGACATGGAGCACCTGATAATCGACAGTACCATAGTCCGGGCCCATCATTCGGCTGCGGGCGCACCCAAAAAAAGGGTGGTCAAGCATCTCAAGCCCTCGGTCGAAGCCGAGGTGGGTTCACTACGAAGGTCCACGTGGCTGTCGATGGCCTCGGCAATCCCTTGAGGTATACGCTGACCGCAGGACAGGAGCACGATGTCACTCAGGCCGAGGCGCTCGTGTGGGGTATGGAGAGCGAGTATGTGATTGCAGACCGCGCATATGACTCCCGTCAGTTTCGTGAGTCGATCATCGGCAACGAGGCTACCCCGGTGATCCCGCCTCGCTCGAACCGCAGGGAGCCACCCTCATACGATGAGTATCTGTACCGGGAGCGGCATCTCGTTGAGTGCTTCATAGGCAAGATCAAGCACTACCGCCACATCTTCTCCCGATTCGACAAGCTGGCGGATAGATACCTTGGATTTCTCCACTTCGTCGGCGCTCTCATATGGCTAAGATGAAATGTCAACACTACCTAGCTAGTTTGTCCCAACCCGGCAGTTTGGCCACTGCCCCTGCCCGGATGCTACTCCGCTTGGTAGCCCGTCACTCGTCCCGACAGGGACGGTGACGTCAGCGAAAAGCCGTCCGGGACCCGTACCGCGCACGCCACCAGGCCGGCGCGGAGTTCCGGTCCCGGTTCCGCATCACCTTGCCGACGGCGTCCCTGGCCCAATCACGCGGCAGCAGGTCGAGAGGTGCTGCGCGGCCTGTCTTTCGTGGCCGCCGCGCAAGCCAGTCCCGGCCCTGCCGCGCCGCCAACCCATACTCGCTACGCGCGAACCTTTAACAACCTAATAGGTATGCCACCCGAGTCGAGGCCGTTCTCACGCTTGAGCCTTTGGACTCCGGTTCCCCGTCTCCACGGGGACAGGCTTCGCGGGAGCGACGAAGCTCTGCCAGTCGACGTCACGCCACCGCGCCACCACCGAGCGCGTCCAGGCGCGCTACTACGTCGTCGTCCAGACGGATGGCCGCGGCGGCGGCGTTGCTCACCGCCTGCTCCGGGCGGCTCGCTCCCACGATGACGGACGCCACGGCGGGGCGGGTGAGCGCCCACGCCAGCGAGAGCTGCGCCGGCTCGCACCCCACCTCCGCCGCGGTGGCGACAAGACCGTCCACCATGTCGAAAGTCGCGTCGGTCCAGTAGGTGTCCTTCGCGCGCTGGGCGTGACGCGACGCCATGTGGCTGTCGTCCGCAGGCCCGGCGTCGCGGTCGTATGCGCCGGTGAGCAGCCCGCCCATCAGGAGTTGGTACGGGATCACGCTCACCTGCTGGTCGTCGCACAGCGGCAGCAGCTCTTGCTCGATGTCGCGCTTGCCCAGGTTGTACTCCGGCTGCACCGACTCGAACCGCTCGATGCCCAGCTTGTCGCTCACCCACAGCGCGCGGCAGAGCTGCCACGCCGCGAAGTTGGAGCAGCCCAGGTAGCGAATCTTGCCCTGCTGGACCAGTCCGTCGAGCGTGCGGAGCGTCTCGTGCAGTGGCGTGTCCGGGTCCCAGAAGTGGACCTGGTACAGGTCGATGTAGTCGGTGCCCAGCCTGCGCAGGCTGCTTTCCACGGCGTGGACGAGGTGCTTTCGGGATAGCCCCTTGTCGTTGACGCCGGGCCCGGTCGGGACGAAGCCCTTGCTCGCTATCACGAAGTCCTCGCGCCGGCTCTTGACGGCCATGCCCACCACCCGCTCGGAGTGACCGTCGTTGTAGGCGTCGGCGGTGTCGATGAAGTTGATCCCGCACTCGATGGCCTTGTCGACGACGGACACCGCGCGCTGGTCGTCCACGTACCCCGCGCCGAACATGTTGGTGCCCAGGCACACTCTAGAAACCTTCAGCCCCGTTCTTCCCAGGTTGACGTATTCCATGCAGTTCACCTCCTGACTTGTCACCCTCACCCTGGCCCTCTCCCTTGAGGGAGAGGGTGGCGCCTATCCCGCTGCCAGCATCTCCTTCACGGCGGCTGTCGCCTCCGCGACGCGCACGGTGCGCGCTACCCGGACGCTGCCCTCGCCGTAGCGGGCCGTGGTCTCGCCCGACCGGTCGCCCGACTCCGTCTCCACGTCCACGGCGGCTCGCTCGTACTCGAAAAGCTCCGGCCTCACCGCCGCGGCTACGGTCAGCGGGTCGCACAGCATGTAGTCGCCGCCGTCCGGCCGGAACGCGAACCACCCCCGCACCACCTCGTGCGCCAGCCGCTCGCCCTCCGAGGCGGCGTCCGTCTCCTCCACGTCGGCGCGCGTGAGCACAGGTTCGCCGCACACGTCCAGCCCGATCAGGGTCGTCTCGATGCCGGACGCCAGCACCTCGGCGGCGGCAACCGGGTCGCTGTAGATGTTGAACTCGGCGTTAGGAGTCACGTTGCCCGGCACATGCAGCGCTCCGCCCATCACGTAGATGTGCTTCACCCACCTCCGCATCCGCGGCTCCCCACGGATGGCCAGCGCCACGTTGGTCAGCGGCCCCAAGGCGATAATCACCAACTCGCCGGGGTGGGTGTAGGCCATGTACGCTAAGTAATCGGACGCCTTGAGCGGCATGACTGCTCCCGTGGGACGCGGCAGCCGCACCGTGAGTCCGCTCGGGCCGTGGTAGTGGTAGGCGTAGCTGTACGCGCCTCGGACCGGGCGGAACGCGCCGCGCGACACGGGCAGGTCCGGGCGTCCCAGCCACTCGGCCAGCGCCAGCGCGTTGTTCGTGGTGTGCGCCAGCGAGGCGTTGCCGCCCACGGTGGTTAGCCCCAGCACGTCCAGGTCGGACGAGTTCAGCGCCATCGCTATGGCGAGCGCGTCGTCCGTTCCCGGGTCGGTGTCGATTACTACCTTCATGTTGGTACGTCCTCTCCCTTTCCCTTTCAACCCGCGCCGTTGCGCGACGCGAAGGCGGCCCAGGCGTCCCGCGACGTGTGCCGCGGCCGTACGCCCAGCTCACGCCTGGCCCTGTCGTTGCTCGCCGCCCAACTGTGGGTGATGAAGCCCAGCCCGCTCGGCGGGGAGTCCTGTTGCAGACGCAGCGCCCACGACGCGCCCACCAGGAAGCGCAGCAGCGGCCCCGGCAGCCACAGCACGCGCCTGCCGAAGATTCGCGCCATCTCGCTCCATCGTATCAGGCCGTCGCCCGCCAGGTTGTAAGTGCCGGACACACGGTTCAGCAGGCAACGGCACATCGCCTCCGCCAGGTCGTCCTCGTGTACCAACTGCATCTGCGGGTCGTGGCCACGCGTGCCCACGAGGAAGGGCTTGGAGAAGGCGGAGGCGATGAAGTTGTCCGCGCGCGGTCCGAGCGCCGGGCAGGCGCGCAGCACCACCGCGCTGAAGTCCGGGCGGCTGGCGGCGAATTCCTCAATCAGCCGCTCTGCGGCGACCTTGTCCTCAGAGTACTGGAAGCCCCTGGGAGGCCGCGGCGGCGCGTCCTCGTCCAGCAGCGGCGGATTGTCGGAGTGGGCGCCGTAGATGCTGGTGCTGCTAGCGTATAGCATGTGCCGCACGCCCGCCTCTTCGCACGCGGTGAGCGCGCTGGCAGCGCCGTCCACGTTGACGCGGCGCGCGAACTCGCGGTCCCGCAAGGGACGCATCACGTAGGCCAGGTGCGCCAGCGCGTCGATGCGGTGATCCCGCAGCAGCGGTCCGAATGGGCGCGTCACGTCTTGGCGCTCGAAGACCACCGGCCCCTTTGCGGACTCCGACGGCAGCGGGCGCACGTCGAGCGCGAGAATGCGCTCGACGCCGGGTTCCCGCGCCAGCCGCGCCATCAGCGTCCGCCCGACGTATCCCGCCGCGCCCGTGATGGCCACGCGCCGTACCTCGTCAGGCATCCGCGGGCACGTCCGTGAAGTCGAAGCGCAACTCGCCCAGACCGGGGACCTCGAACCCCATGCCGATCTTTCGCGGCCCCGCCTCCAGCGTCACGCCGCTCACGCGGATTGCGATGGACGTGTTGAGCGCCAGCGTGAACGTCCGCTCCCGCGACACCGCCTCGAACGGCGTCTCCACGCCCTCCAGCGCGAACGACGCGCTTTCCAGCGGGACCTCCGCGCCGTCCACCGAAAGCGGCAGCATCCGGTGCGCGTAGCCGGAGCCGAGGCTGTTGCGCAGCATGAACTCGAAGCCCGCCTCGGTGTTTCGCAGGCTGCCCTTCACGTACAGGCGTCTCAGCAGAAAGCCGGGCACAGTTACCATGCCAGTGACCTCACCCTTCCATGGTGCGACGCATCCTGTACAGGGCCAGCTCCGTCTCCACCGCCTCGGGAGGCAGTGGGTTCGCGCCGCCGAGCAGCGAGGCGAACACGAAGATGTGCGCCATGCGCTCCACCAGCACGCACACGTCCAGCGCCGACTCCAGGTCGCGGCCCACGCCCACCGCGCCGTGATTGCGAATCAGCGCCGCGTTGCGCTCGCCCAGCGCCGCCACCACGCTGTCGGCCAGTTCCTGAGTGCCGGGAAAGCGATACTCGGAAACCCTGACCGGCCCTCCGACCGACAGCATCATCTCGTCGATGATGGGCGGCACGTCCAGGCCCGCAACCGCCGCCACGCTGGAGTAGACGGCGTGGGTGTGCACCACCGCCCCCACGTCGGGCCGCGCCGCGTATATGGCCAGGTGCAGCAGCGTTTCGGAGGACGGCGCGAGGCCGGGTTGGGACAACGCCTCATCCTCCGGCACCACCGGCTCCGCGTCGCCATCTATGATTACCACTTCCCCGTCGCGGAGCCGCGTGTACGGCACGCCCGACGGCGTGACGGCGAACAGGCCGCCCGCCAGCCGCAGGCTCACGTTGCCGCTCGACCCGGTCGCAAGGTCCAGCGCCGCCATCTCCCGCGCCGCCGACGCCACCATGCGCCTGGCCTCGGCGAAGTCCTCGCTCACAGCGTCCATCCCTCCATGTCTTTCGCCAGCTCCAGCCAGCGCCTGTATGCGTCCTCGTACTCGGAGGCGGCCAGCGGATCGGGGTCGAGCGCGGCGAGCCGGGCCGGCGCGACGGTCGACGCCAACTCCGAGGCCGGGCGGCCCGACAGGACGGCGGTTGCGCGCAGGTACGCGCCAAGCGCGCTCACGTTTCGCTCCGCCGAGACGTCTATCTGCCGGCCCAGCACCGCGGCCACTATCTCGCCGAACACCGGCATTCGCGTCATGCCGCCGCCCAGCCGCACCACCCGCGTCCGAACGCCCGCCGCTCGCTCCAGTTGCTCCAGATTGGCGCGAATCGTGAAAGCCGCGTACTCCATCTGCGCCCTGACGACGTGGCCGCGCCCAATCTCGCTGAACGTCACCGGCGCCGGAAGGAGCAATCCGCCCGTTCTCATGCCCAGGGCCTCCGGGTCCATGCGCGGGTGGCCGAACAGCGCGGTCGCGCCGTTTGCGCCCCGGGGCGCATCGACGGCGAGCGCGTTCATGGCCTCGAGGCCCGCATCAGCGTCGCCGAACAGCAACTCAGCAAGCCAGCGTTGCTGGTTGCCCAGGTCGCCGGCGTTGCACTCCAGCACGCCCTTGCCGCCCTCGATGAAGAGACCCGTCCAGGCGTCGCCCTCGGACGTCGCCACCGGGGCCTCGGTCACCATCTGCAGCGGCGCGCTCCACCCGGCCACTATGCCAACCTCGCCCGCGCCGGCTACGCCCATGCCCAGCAGGCCGCACTGCGTGTCCGGCCCCGCGACGCACACCGGAACACCCTCCGCCAGACCCGTTGCCCGCGCCGCGTCCGCGCGGACGGCACCCGCGAACTCGTCCGGAGACAGCAGCCGCACCCCTTCAGGGTCGATGCCAGCCTCGTCGAACGGACGCGGACGCCAAGCACCCGTGTGAACGTCCAGCAGGCCGGCCTCGACAGCGAGCGACGGCTCGGCGGCAAGCTCGCCGGTCAGCTTCCACGCGACCCAATCGGGCAGCGTCAGAACGCGGGATATTCTAGCATAGGCTTTCGGGCGGTGTTCCCGGAACCAGCTCAGCTTGGCGTGGGCGAACAGCATCGACGGCCGGCGTTCCGTGGCGTCCTCAGCGTCGAGTTGCGCCCCCTCGAACACCCCCCGCAGGTCCAGGTTCGGGCCGGCGTACAGCTCGCGCCCCTCGCCGTCCAGGAACACGACGGCCTGTCGCTGTCCGGTCACGGCTACCGCGCCCACTCGCGACGGCTCGGTTCCCGTCTTTCGCAGGGACGAGCGCACCAGCGCGCACAGGTCGGGCCACAGCGTGGGCAGGTGAAACTCGCGGGCCAGCGCCGGGGCGTCCGCCGGGGCATCGTACTGCCACGCGCCCGCCGACGATCCGACCACACACCCGGCCTCGTCGAACACCACGCAGCGCGGCGCGCTCGTGCCCGCGTCCACGACCACCACCGCGCCGTCAGCCATCGCGTCCACGTGTCTCCCACGCGCCGGGATTCACCAGGTTCAGCGGACGCTCGCCGTTCCAGTAGCGCAGCAGATCGTCGGCCATCATCCGCGAATGCCGCTCCACGGTCTCGGCGGTGGCGCCGCCCACGTGCGGACTGAGCACCACGTTGTCGAGCGACAGCAGGGGATTGTCCGGCGCGGCGGGATGCGTCTCGAACACGTCGAACGCCGCTCCGGCGATGCGGCGCGCCCGCAGCGCCTCCACCAGCGCGTCGCGGGCCACGACGGACGGGTCGGCGGCGCTCACCAGGAAGGCGCTGGGCTTCATCAGGGCCAGCGTCTCTCCACTCAGCAGCCCGCGAGTCTCGGGGGTGGCCGGTGCGTGGACGCAGACGAAGTCCGCCCGCGCCATCAGCTCGCCGAGCGCCAGCATACGCACGCCCGCGGGTGGGTCGTCCGCGTACGGGTCGTAGGCGGTCACCTCCATGCCCAGCGCGTCACAGACGCGGGCGAGCTCGCGCCCGATAGCTCCCAGTCCCACGATGCCGACGGTCTTGCCGCCCAGCTCGCTGCCGCGCATTGCGGTGTATGGCTCGGTGGGATTGAGCCAGCGCCCGCCGGCCACGTAGTCGTGGCCCTCGACGATGCGTCGCGCCAGGGCCAGCATCAGTCCCAGCGTGTGTTCGGCGACGGCCCTGGCGTTCCGGCCCGGTGTGTTTACCACCAGCACGCCGCATCGAGTCGCCGCCTCTACGTCCACGTTTCCGACGGAGCCTCGGCATACGCCCACGAACCTCAGCCCGGGCGCGCGCTCGAACACCTCGTCGAAAACGAAGTCCGACTCCACCACCAAGCAGCGCACGTCATCGCGGTTGATCCGCTCGGCCATCTCGTCCGGCGCGTACAGCCGCCGGGTGTCGAGCCAGCTCTCGTGGGTTACGTGGGCGCGCTGGCGCAGTAGGGTCAGCGCGTTTGCGCTGAACGGCGCGAGGATGAGAACGCGGGGTATGGGCGAAATGAAGGGCGCGGGCGACCCTTGTGGTAACTTCAGTCTACCTTCTCTCCACCAGCCGGCCGTTCAGATACTTGTGTATGACGCTGGACAGCAAAGTTTGGTAGGGCATTCCTTCTTCTGCCGCACGTGCGTGGGCAAGGTTGAAGTCGCGTTCGGTAACTCGCAGATTGACGCGCTTCGTCTTGTTCAGAGTGTTGCGTGCCGCCTGCTGGGCTATCTGCACCTCGCGTTCAGAGCTCTGAGAGGTTCGCAGTTCGCCACGCTCGAACCGTTCGAGTATGTCAAGCTCCTCCTCATCGAAGTTGTAGTTCACCATACAAGTCACCTCAGATAGTTCCTGGTAGCCTTGCCTGCTATCTCCGGCGGGCGCCTATTCCCAGCAGCGGAGGCAGGCCGTGGGCGAGCCACAGCCTGGCGGTGATGGCCAGCTTCTCGCCGGTGCTCAGCCCGATCCGCTCCCCGAACACATCGAACCCGCGCTGCTCGATGCGGTCCAGCACCGCGCTGTATATGCCGTCCAGCACCATCGGGAAAACGCGCGCCTCGCGGGCCAGCAGCGGAAACAGCCGCCGTCCGCGTTCGAAGTAGCGGCGCGCCCTGTCGGCCTCGAACTTCATCAGGCCGCGGAACGCGTCGTTGTAGGCCGCGCTCCTCAGCTCCGCCTCGGTGTATCCGTGTGCCCTCAGATCGCTCAGCGGAATGTAGATGCGCTCCCGGCCCGCGTCCTCCCGGACGTCCCGCAGGATGTTGGTGAGCTGCATGGCCACGCCCAGGTCTACCGCGTAATCCCTGGCTCTCTGGTCGGTGTAGCCCGCTATCTCGATGCAGATGAGCCCGATGACCGAGGCCACCTTGTAGCAGTAGTCGTTGAGCTCGTCGAACGACTCGTACCGCGTCGTGGTCAGGTCCGTTTCCACGCCATCTATGACGGTCTCGTAGTATTCGTAGGGCACCCGAAATGCCTGTGAGGCGTGGTGCAGGGCGACGAAGACCGGACCGTCGGGGCGCCCGCTCCGGCACTGGGCGAGCGACTGCCTCAGTTCGGAAAGCAGCCGGGTCTTTTCGTTGAGGGCTATGTCCTCGTCGGCCACGTCGTCGCAGTAGCGGCAGAAGGCGTAGGCGGCGTAGATGGCGCGACGCTTGGGTCCGGGCAGGGTACGGAAGGCGTAGTAGAAGTTCTTCGCGCGGCGCTTGGATATGCGGCGACAGTACTCGTAAGCCAGTTCAATCTCGGTTGCCATTGACGCCTCCGAGCAGAAGCGTTTGCAGCGTTTTTCGCCTCATGCGTCTGGGCTGAACGTACAGCTTGCTGCGCAGACTCACCCGGCGCGTGTCCCCGCCCTCGCCGGAAAGGAACTCGCGATATCTGCCCAGGGCCATGAGCGGCCAGTATATGCGGTACATGTGATACTTTATCATGAAGCCCTCGGGCAATCCCTCGTCCTGGTAGCCCTGTTCGCCGGGTTGCAGGTAACGGTCCAGTCGCTGCCCTATACCATAGCCAGGGAAGCCCGTGCCGGTGAAGTAGGGTTCGTCCCACGCTCCGTCGACGTGTTGCGTGCGCATCAGAAAGTGGGCTCCGCGCGCCACGGCCGGGTGCGCGCCCTCCCCCGCGGCCAGCAGCGCGATGAGCGCCCAGGCGGTCTGGGACGCGGTGCTGGGCCCCCGGCCCCTGTGGGCGGGGCCTACGTACGAGGCGCAGCTTTCGCCCCAGCCACCGTCGGCGTTCTGGCGCTCGACCAGCCACGCGACCGCCCGGCGCACCTGCGGCGCGCGCGCGTCCACGCCCAGCGCCTCCAGCGCGGGCAGCACGGCGGCGGTGCCGTAGATGTAGTTTACGCCCCAGCGCCCGAACCAGGCGCCGTCGTCCTCCTGCTCAGACATCACGTAGTCGAGCGCCCTGGCGACCGCGCTGTGGCTGCTGTCGTATCCCAGCCGGCCCAGCATCTCCAGTATGTGCGCCGTGACGTCCACGCTCGGCGGGTCTATGGTCTCGCCGAAGTCGGCAAAGGGTATCTTCGCCAGCAGCAGGTTGGTGTTGTCCTTGTCGAACGCGCCCCAACCGCCGTTGCCGCTCTGCATGCCCAGCAGCCAGCGGACGGCCCTGTCTATAGCCGCCTGCTTGTGAGATTCCGAGGGCAGGCTCATGCGGCTCAGGGCGATGACTATCTCGGAGGTGTCGTCGATGTCGGGGTAGTTGTCGTTTTCGAACTCGAAGGCCCAACCGCCGGGGGGCACCGAGCCGGCCTTCACCTGCCAGTCGCCGCCCGTCAGCACCTGCCGGCCAAGCAGCCATTGTCCTGCCCTGGCGAGCGCGGGGTGGTCCGGCGCGGCGCCGGCGTCCAGCAGCGCGATGACGGCCAGGCAGGTGTCCCACACGGGGGATACGCACGCCTGGATGCGCAGGGTGTCGTCCTCTTCGATGGCGAAGCGGTCGAATCCCTCCAGCCCCCGGGCGATGACGGGGTGTTCGAGCGGATAGCCCAGCGTGTGCAGCGCCATGAGCGAGTAGACCCAAGGGGGCTGGATGCCGCCCCAGCTTCCGTCGGACTCCTGGCGCTCGACTATCCACTGCTCGGCCTGGCGTATGGCGCGCGCCCTGGTGGGCTTCCAGGGTAGCCGCTCGACGGAACGCAGCCCGACGTCGGCGGCGTAGAAGAGCGTCTCCAGGCTGCGCAGCCGCCTGGGCCGCCGGATGGAGTAGTCGGTGCGGTCGCGCGGCAGCGGGTACAGCTCGTCGATGCGCGCCCACTCGGGCGATTGCTTTACGGGGCGCCTGTCCTGCAGGATGAGCAGCGGCACGATGGTGCCCCTGGCCCAGCTCGCGAAGTCGTAGATCGTAACCGGAAACCACGGCGGGGCGAGCATCAGCTCCGGAGGCATGACCGGCACGCCCTTCCATTCCCACTGGCCGAAGAGGGCGAGCCAGATCTTGGTGAACACGCGGGCGTTGGGCACGCCGCCCCTGGATAGAATGAACTCCCTGGCCCTGGCCATCATGGGATCGTCGGCGGGCACGCCGGTCATCTTGAGGGCGAAGTAGCACTCGGTGGAGGTGCTGAGGTCCCCCGGGGCGCCGTAGTACTGGCCCCAGGTGCCGTCGCCGCGCTGGCGGTTGCGGATGTGGTTGGCCAGCTTGCGATGGCGCTCTTCGTCCACCGCTCCCAGGAAGTGTGTGAGCAGTATGTACTCGGCTTCCATGGAGGCGTTGGACTCTAACTCGCCCCACCAGTAGCCTTCCGGGGACTGGCGGTTGAGCAAATGGCGTTGGGCGCGGTCTATGGTGTCATCCAGCCGCGCGGCGGTGGCGCTCTGCCGATGGTTATGGCTGACACTGGTCATCAGAACGAACCCCGGCGGCGGCCTAGTTCCAGGGTTGGGAGTCCAGGTAGTCGGCCAGGGAACGCCGGGCCAGCTTCACCTGCGCCGACAGCCGCAGCAGCCCGCCCACGCGGTGGGGACGCCGCAGGGCGTAGCGCAAAGCCCTGGCCCGAGCCGAGCCGGCGCCGGGGGGCATGGAGCCGGCCAGAAAGTTGGGCATGGCGTGGTCCATGGGGTCGAGCACGACTCGCACCACCGCGTGGGGCACGTCGTGGGCGGCGGCAACGTCGGTGACCCAGTAACTCTCCAGGTCGATGACGCCGACTTGAAGCACTTTGCCCAGCCAGGCCTTCATCGGCGTGCTCTGCACGAACTGGGACACTGACACGCAGCCCATGGGCCGCGCGCCGTTCTTAGCGGTGGGCGAGCCTTGGCTCAGCAGCCGTTCGTTGGCGTTCTCCACCGCCCAGGACGCGGGAGGTCCCTCCATGGACAACACGCGGTCGCATACGAACACGTCGCCGGTGTCCAGGTCGGGGCGCACGGCTCCGGCGAAGCCCGCCGACACCACCAGGCGCGGGCCGTAGTTCTCGACCAAGTGGCGGGTGGCTTCCGTCGCGCCGTGCTTGCCCACCGCGCCGAGCGCCAGCGCCGCCGCCGGCCCTCGCCGGGCGCGGTAGAACCGGTACGGCCCGTTGCGTTCCACCAGCCGAAACCGGCCGCGAGCGAGATACTCGGATATCTCTTCCTTGAAGGCGGCGACTATTCCCAACACGTTACGTTATCCCTCATCCCGCGCCCATGCCGGCGTTTTTCAACGCGCCGCCCTTGATCATCTTCAGAGCCTCCGGGGGGCTCTTGACGGCGCTGAATACGGAAGCCGACTCGAATCCGCAGTGCATCATGCAGTTGGCGCAGCGCGGGTCCTTGCCCACGCCGTAGCGCTCCCAAAGGTCGTCGCTGAACAGGTCGTCCACGTTCTGCGTGTGTCTGTCGGCGAGCAGATAGCAAGGCTCGCGCCAACCCATCACCGTGTATGTGGGATTGGACCACGCCGTGCACTGGTACTCGCGCTCTCCGCGCAGAAAGTCCAGATAGAGCGGGTTGTTGTAAAAGCGAATGTTCCGCCTGGGGTCGAGAACGTTCTTGAAAATGGTCCTCGCATTCTGGCGCGAGACGAACATCTGCTGGTCGGGCACGGTCTCGTACTTGTAGCCGGGCGACACCATGGCGCCCTCCACGCCCATCTCGGTAACCGTGGTGAACATCTCTATCAGGTCGTCCTCGTCGCAGCCGTTGAACACCGTGGTGTTGGTTGTGACCCTGTAGCCTTGTTCGATGGCGGCCTCTATGGCGCTCATGGCTATGCGAAACACGCCCTTGCGGTACACGGACTTGTCGTGCGCCTCTTCCATGCCGTCCAGGTGCACCACGAAGCAGAAGTACTTGGACGGCGGGATCTTCTTCATGACGCGCTCCATGAGCAGCGCGTTGGTGCACATGTAGACGAACTTTTTGGTGGCGGTGATGCGGTTGACAATCTCGTCGATTTGCGGGTGAAGCGTAGGCTCGCCCCCGGCGATGGAGACGATGGGCGCGCCCGACTGCTCCACGGCGTCCAGGCACTGCCGCACGGTGAGCATTGACTCCAGCACCGGCTCGTACTCCCGGATACGTCCGCACCCGACGCAGGCGAGGTTGCACTTTTCGAGCGGCTCCAGCATGGTAACCAGCGGAAAGCGCTTGCGGCGCGCGGCGGTGTTTTTGAGAATGTGCCAGCCGAGCCTGACGGCCAACTCAATCGGCCTGGCCATGAATGCACCTCTTGATATCCCTTCCCCTTCACAGGGGGAAGGTTCAGGATGGGGGTGACCCCTCTACCTCTCCCTTTCGAGCAGAAACTTCACGAGCTCTTCTATCTCTTCCCGGACGCCTGCCGCCATCTCGACGCCGGCGACCGCGTCTAGCGCCGAAGCGCAGTGTCGCTCCGCCAGCCGCTGCGCGTAGCCGCGCGCGTCGACACGCTCCATTACGTCCAGCACCAGGGCCACGTCGCCGTCGTCGAGCTCATCTTTGTCGTAAACGCGTTCGATCTCGCGCCTGTCCGCGCCGCCCGCCCTGGCGATGGTGTACACGATCGGAAGGGAGTTCTTCTTGCGGCGAATGTCGGCGCCCACCGGCTTGCCGGTGGTCTGTTCCTTTCCCCACACGCCAAGGGAATCGTCCCTAATCTGAAAGGCGTACCCCACGGACCGCCCGAACGAACGGAAAGCCCGGATCATATCCTCGTCGGCGGTGCCGATGGCGACGCCCATGTCCAGCGAGCATCGGATGAGCGCGCCCGTCTTCTTCGAGATCATCACCATGTAGTCTTCGATCCCGATGTCGCGCCGGCCCTCGTAGTAGATGTCGAGCCACTGGCCCTCGATCATTTCCAGGTAGGCGCCGGTCAGCATCCTGGTTATGCCGAGAGCCTGTTCGTAGCCCGCGCCGCCGTCGAGCAGCCGCTCGAGCGCCCTGTCCGCCACCACTCTCAGTACGTTGCCGGCCTGCAGCGCCCTGGGCACGTCCCAGGCGGCCCATAGGGTAAGCCTGTGATGGCGCGTCTCGTCCTGATCCTGTATGTCGTCGTGTACGAGCGAGAAGTTGTGGATGAACTCTAGGGCGACGGCCGCGGGCAACGCTCTGTCGGGGGAGCCGCCCACGGCCTCGCAGCCGAAAAGGCAAAGCGTGGGGCGAAGCGCCTTTCCCTGTGCGGCCTCGCAGGGGTTGCCGTCCAGGTCCGCCCAGCCCATGTAGTAGCGCAGCATGTCGTAAACGGGAATGTCGCCGCACGACAGGTCGGTGCGCAGGGCGTCGGCTATATCGGCCCTGTACCTCTGGAACATCGCCGGGAGTCGATCTGCGCCCGCGTCGGCTTCGCGGATGGAGCTGGTCATATCAACGCCTCGAACCGTGGGCGGCCCAGTACGCTGGGGCATGAGAAAACGGGCTTAGTTCGGAAATTTTCCGTACGAATGCTAGCACTGGGCTACGACTTCGTCAATTGCCTGGGCTTAGATTCCTCGGCTGGGCTGGCGTCGTCACCCCCATCCTAACCTTCCCCCATCAAGGGGGAAGGGACTTTGGGCGCGGCTCTCCGAAAAATCTGCTCAATTCTGCTACATGCTGCCCAATTCGTAGCTGGGCGGCCCGATGTTGTTGTCACCTTTTGTGAGCCAAGTTGTTAAGGTTCGTCACGCGCATTGCGCAGAATGTGGCAGTACGGGACCCGTTCGGCAATCCGTTCGGCAGGCTCGTCTCCCATCTTCACCCCCATCCTAACCTTCCCCCATCAAGGGGGAAGGGATTTATCGGATAGGCTCTAAGTAGAAAATAGCACGTGCGTGCTATAGAATCAAGAGGGTAGGCGAGATTGTGGGGGTAGGCCGAATTTGTGGGGAGAAATGGCGCACGAATGAGAACTGGTGGGACGTGGGTGAGAATGGGTGGGACAAGGATGAGAACGGGTGGCGCGGGAAAGTGACGTTATTTTCGGGGTATGTGGGCGCGAATGGGTTGGAGTTGGGCGAGGACTCAGGATGCCTGGCACGCAGGTCTTGCCGTGTCTGCCGCGCGTGTCGGCGCTTCGTCAGTCCAGTAGCCGCTCCAGCCTGGACACGAACTGCTCGGTGCGGTCCAGGTGGTAGGCGACCATGCCGGCGTCGAACTCACCGTCGTAGATGTTGGCGTGAAGGCCGTTTGGCGACACGAACAGGGCGTGGACTTCCGGGTCTCCGGCTTCGTTGGAGAGATCCCTGACGGCGGCGAACAGGAGCCGGTGTTGGTCGTGGGGCCAGCCGCGCTGCTGGGCGGCGGCCTTGACCATCTGGGCCGCCGCGCCCCATCCCTTCTCGGACGCCTGGCGCAGGTCGCCCGCGGCTAGCTCCGCGCGGGCCTGGCGCAGCAGTCGGCGTCCGACGTCCTGGTACGTTTCGGTGGGTGTGCCCATTGCCCTTTCGCTTTCGCGGCCATCATAGCATACGCGGGGTACGTGAGAACTTGGCGGGCCGGCCCTGTACTCTATATGGGGGTGAGGGCTGAGGGCTACTGAGTCCTCCCGCCCACCGCCTCGCGGAGGGTGCGCCACGACTGGGCCACTATGCCGGGGTTGGTGCGCATGTAGTACGGCAGCGCTATCAGCGACCCGGAGAGCGCCCATCCTCGCGCTCGGAGCCAGGCGGCATCGTCGACGGACAGCGCGTCGCGCAGCACGCGGCGGGCGGGCGCGTCCAGGAAGTTCCACGCGACCGTCAGATCGCAGGCGGGGTCGCCGACGGTGAGCATGTTGAAGTCGATCACCGCGCTCAGGCGGCCGTCCCGCACTATGAGGTTGCCGGGGGTGAGGTCGGTGTGGATGCAGATCGGCTCGCCATCGTAGGGAGTCGCGTCGAGGGAGGCCTGCCAGGCGGCGGTGACGGTGTCGGCGTCCACCAGGTTTCCCAGCGCGGCGATGGCGACGCGGGTCTCGACGTCGCGGTCGGCGAGCGGCCCGCCGCGTCCTCCGGGGACCGCTGGCGGCCTGTCGCGCGCGGATGAACGCGAGTTAACTGCTCACACCGCCTCGTTAAAGGTGGTTCTATGACCCGCCTGCCAAATGAGACAATCGAGGCGTCTGCTGACTGAGAATCCCATCCGCCCCTGTAGTCTATAGAGTTACGGCTAAGCGTCAGGTGATTTCACCGGACCAGGCCATATTTTGACGGCTCTGGCGGCCAAACGCTCGGCACGTGAACGGATCTGTTCCGGTCCCCACTCCGAGTCACCTGCGATTTCTTTGTTCATCTCCAGATTACTGTTCCCGAAGAGTCGTCTCTTTTCGCTGAATGGCCGAGTGCTTAACTCCGGGTTGTACCCGGTGAGTGTGAGGTTGCCGAGTGTATGCAAGAGGCGCGCATGTATGGTGTTGGCCTCTGGCCCCAACGCGTTACGCCAAGCGTTGGTAAGTGTCTGCGGCATGACGTGTTCCACAGTAAGGCCCCTCAAGTCCGCCTGTTCCTTGTGTGCGTAATCCTGCTCCAGGGTCTCAAGCACCAAACGTCTCTGTTCAGCCCGCGACCCTTCATACAATTCGTAGGTCAACAGACCCTCTTTGAAATCGGCGTCATCAGGCCAACGGCGTCGACCTGTAGGTTGGGAAAGTGCTTGTCGCACTGCCGTGACAATGTCCGCACCTGACGGTATCTGAGTTGAAAATTCCATGAAGAACCTGTTCGATCCCGCAGTCGGGATACCACAGAATAGCCGTCTCACGAGATACGATTCGACGAGTCTCAGAATCGTCGCCAACTCTGTTGATCGAACGCTTCTGCCGCCCGCTCCTTCGTACAGCCA
The DNA here is from genome assembly GCA_965204815.1 of Dehalococcoidia bacterium. Lineage (GTDB taxonomy): Bacteria > Chloroflexota > Dehalococcoidia > Lucifugimonadales > CATOSD01 > CATOSD01. The sequence goes on along the minus strand of OZ242014.1, from coordinate 256,139 downwards.
AAGGACGAAGGGATATATGGTCTGTCCACCCCACCGGTTGAGACGCTTGAGTCTCCTCCTAACTGCAGCATCCGGCTCAGATTCAGGACTGATAAGACGATTGTAGAACTCCGCGTAACCAGCGAGCTCACGCAACTTGGAGGCGAGCTCTATCGAGTTCAGCTTTTCAAGATCGCTTCGCCATTTTAGATAAATGTCCTTTACTCGGACGAAGTTGCCAGAGGACATGTACTGGTATCGAAAGAACTCGGCCAACGTCTCTGAGTCGAGCATCTTCTGCATGGGGAGCCATCCGTCTTCATACAACTCCTGCTGTTGGTCGGTGGGTATGCGCATGAAGAAATAGTTGCGCAGCAGATCCGCCTGAGACAGAGGTGCCCCCTTCCAGTTGAGGCTCTCAAAGATGCGGTACTCGTTATCATCGTCCCCGAGGGTTATGCTAACGACTTCTACTCCATCAAGGAGTAAGCGCTCGAGTCTTGCCAAGTCGAACTGTCCATCAATTTCCTCGTCATCAACGTTGTCCAGCGCCTTCAAAAAGAAATCGTACGCCTGGCGTATGAGTGTAGGCTCACCATCGCTCTCGGAGTCGTTGTCGCCATCTATCACGGAGAAGTACTCCGAGCGATCAGCCTGCGTTGGGAGAATTTTGTAATGATAATCGTCGTTGGCATACTTGTTGATGAGACATAGATCGTCTAAGCGCTCACGTACCCTTTGATCTCGGGCAGCAGCTTTGTCACGCAAGGCGGCGATGGCAATAGATAGGGTGGTTAGCCTCTGTTGCCCGTCAATCACTATGTAGGGAGAGACTCCTTCCGGTGTGCCTGACAGGGACTTAGAGACAATGGACCCAAGGAAATGACCACCTGCCGACTGATCTCTGTACGTCTCTATGATGTCGTTCCATAGTGTCTCCCAGTCGTTACGTTGCCAACTGTACGGCCGCTGAAACAGCGGAACAACAAAGTGTTTCTGGCCTTCGAGTAGAACCCGTAGTCGCGTTTCTGTTGCTTTCATGTCTCCAGTCGCTCCTTTGTCGCCAAAGGAATTCGGCCACTCGAATCTACAATGTTCGTCCTCTTACGGTACGGTTCTCCTCTGCAGTGTCGGCTATTCCGGCACAATCTGGCAAACGGAGATACACTTTCCGGCCTTGCTGGCCCGGTTAAAGTCCAGAAACTTGATGAGAGGGCTTAAAAGGCCGCAATTATGCTAATGCAATTGCAATCTATTTTCAAACTTCCCACGGCAGAATGCCAGCATAACATCTGCGACTGCGGAGGATAGGCGAGCTCTTGGAGGTGGTGCCGGGCACCCGGCCAGCGGCGCGTCTATGGCCCGACCGATGGCACCGCCTCTTGCCGCAAGCGCGCCCCGCGGTCAGTAGCCGCGGTGGTCAGCATCCGCCTCGCGGAGGGTGCGCCACGACTGGGCGACTATGCCGGGGTTGGTGCGCATGTAGTACGGCAGCGCTATCAGCGAGCCGGAGAGGGCCCAGCCGCGGGCTCGCAGCCAGGTGTCGTCGTCCACGTCCAGCGCCTGGCGCAGCACGCGGCGGGCGGGCGCGTCCAGGAAGTTCCACGAGACCGTCAGATCGCAGGCGGGGTCGCCGACGGTGAGCATGTTGAAGTCGATCACCGCGCTCAGGCGGCCGTCCCGCACTATGAGGTTGCCGGGGGTGAGGTCGGTGTGGATGCAGATCGGCTCGCCGTCGTAGGGAGTCGCGTCGAGGGAGGCCTGCCAGGCGGCGGTGACGGTGTCGGCGTCCACCAGGTTTCCCAGCGCGGCGATGGCGGCGCGGGTCTCGACGTCGCGGTCGGCGAGCGGCCCGCCGCGTCCTCCGGGGACCGCCGGCGGCCTGTCGCGCGCGGGCACGGCGCGCAGCGCGCGGATGAACGCCGCCAGGTCGAGAGCGGCCTCCGTGAGGTCGTCGACGGCGACGTCGAGCGCGCTGTCTCCCTCCAGCCAGCGATAGACGGCCCAGGGCCAGGGGTACCCCAGCGCGGGCGCGCCCTTGCGCAGCGGCGTCGGTACGGCCAGCGGCAGATAGGGGGCCAGGCGCGGGAGCCACTCGAACTCCTTGTCCGACTGTCCAACGGCCCAGTGGATGCGCGGCAGCCGCGCGACCAGCTCGTCGCCGATCCGGAAGATGGCGTTGTCCGTGCCGGAGTGCCGCACGCGCTCGACGGGCAGCTCTCGCCACTGCGGGAACTGCGCCGCGACCAGCCGTGACGCCAGGGCCTCGTCCGCGAGAATCTCGTCCGCGTGCATTCTGCGTTGCGCCATTTGGCCTCTCGCCTGTCCAGATAGTCCGCTCTAAGCATACATCCCCGCGGCCGGGAATTTGACACCCCTATAGGCCGCACTTAGAATGCTCTCACTGTTGATCGCAGATACGATTCCCCTCTTTTTTGCCACAATCCACAACTCCCGCCGGTGGGAACGGAGGCCATCATTACCATGTCAACCAAGGCGTACATACTCATAGAAACGGCTGTGGGCAAGTCCAGGAGCGTGGGCGAGTCCCTGCGCGAGCTCGACGGCGTTCGCAACGTGGACGCCGTAACCGGCCCGTTCGACATCATCGCGGTCGTCGAGGCGCCGGACCTCAACGCCGTGGGCGACCTGGTGACCAGCCAGGTCCACACCATCAACGGGATAGTTCGCACGGTGACCTGTCTCGCCGTGGGCAGCGACTAGCGACCGGGACGCGAGCCGACCGCGTGCGGCGCTGAGCGCCCGCAGCGGACCAGATTAGGAGTGCATCAGTGGACCTAGGACTTACCGAAGCCCAGCAGATGCTGCGCAACAGCGCCCGCGAGTTCCTCGAGGCCGAGTGCACCGAGGCGTTCGTGCGCGCGATGGAAGAGGATGAGCGCGGCTACACCCCGGAAAGCTGGCAGAAGATAGCCCAAAACGGCTGGCTCGGCCTCATCTTCCCCGAAGAGTACGGCGGCGCGGGGCTGGAGTTCCTCGACCTGTGCGTCCTCCTGGAAGAGATCGGCGGGGCCATGCTCCCTGGGCCGTTCTTCTCCGCCGTCGTGCTGGGCGGCATGGCCATTCTCGACGCCGGCAGCGACGAGCAGAAGCGCCAGTACCTGCCGGGCATCGCCGAGGGCCAGGTGATAGCCACGCTCGCGCTTACGGAGCCCGATGTCCGCTGGGACGCCGCCGGCGTCCGCACCACCGCCGAGCCGGTCGGGGACGGATTCGTAATCAATGGCACCAAGCTGTTCGTCCCCAACGCGCACGTGTCCGACTATCTGGTAGTCGCGGCCCGGACGGGCGACGCCGACGAGGACGTTTCGCTCTTCATCCTGCCCGCCAACACCCCCGGCGTATCCCAGACGCTGCTCAAGACCATCGCGTCCGACCGGCAGTCCGAGGTGACGTTCGAGGGCGTGCACGTACCCGGTTCCGCGCTGCTGGGCGAGCTGAACGGCGGCTGGCCCACCATCGCCAGGGTGGTCCAGTGGGGGGCCGTGGGCAAGTGCGCCGAGATGGTGGGCAACGGGCAGAAGGTGCTCGACATGACGGTGGAGTTCGTGAAGCAGCGAATCCAGTTCGGGCGGCCCATCGGCAGCTTCCAGGCGATCCAGCATCACTGCGCCAACATGGCCACCGACGTCGAGGGGTCGCGCTACATCACCAGCCAGGCCGCGTGGCGGCTTTCGGAGGGACTGCCCGCCGAGAGTGAGGTCGCCATGGCCAAGGCATGGGTCAGCGACGCCGTGCGCCGGGTGTGCGCCACAGGGCACCAGTGCCACGGCGCGATAGGCTTCACCAAAGAGCACAGCATGCAGCTCTACTCGCGCCGCGCGAAGGCCGCCGAGCTGGCGTTCGGCGACTCCAGGGAGCACCTGGAGCGCGTGGCCGAGGCGATTGGGCTGTAGGCAGAAGTCCCGCCCGGCGATAGCGTGAGACGCGAGACGCTCGCGGCGCGTGCCGCACACCACGTGGACCCGGCGACGGGCGCGGTAACCGTTCCCGTCCACCTGTCCACCACGTTCGAGCGCGAACCCGACGGCGGCTATCCGCTCGGATACACCTACGCCCGATCCGGCAATCCCAACCGCACCCTGCTGGAAGACCGCCTGGCCGCGCTGGAGGGCGGCGCGGGAGCCGCCTGCTTCGCGTCCGGCATGGCCGCCGCGGGGGCCGTGTTCCACACGCTGGCCGCGGGCGATCACGTGATCGCGCCCTCCGACTGCTATCACGGCACCGCTGCGCTGCTCCGCGACGTGTTCGCGCGCTGGGGTCTGGAGGCGTCGTTCGTGGATCTGACCGACGAGGCGCAGCTTGTGGCCGCGCTGCGGCCCAATACCAGGCTGGTATGGGTGGAGACGCCGTCCAACCCGTTGCTCAAGATAACCGACGTGGAGCGCACAGCCGCCATTGCGCACGAGGCGGGCGCCCTGTGCGTCTGCGACAACACCTGGGCGACGCCCATGCTTCAGCGGCCTATCGAGACCGGCGCCGACGCGGTGGTGCACTCGACGACCAAGTACGTCGGTGGCCACGGCGACCTGACCGGCGGTGCGGTGGTGTGCCGGGACGACGGCGAGCTGCTCGAAAGCGTCAGGCGGACGCAGAGCGCCTACGGCGCCGTACCGTCGGCCTTCGACTGCTGGCTGGCGCTGCGCGGAATGCGCACGCTGCACCTGCGCATGAGAGCGCACTCGGACAACGCCGCCCGCGTGGCCGAATTCCTGGACGTCCACCCGCGCGTGGAGGCGGTCCACTACCCGGGTCTTCCGGGCCACCCCGGGCGGGAGACGGCGGCCCGGCAGATGGACGGGTTCGGCGGCATGGTGTCCTTCCAGGTCGTGGGGGGCCGGGAAGAGGCCATGCGCGTGGCCGCCGGGGTGCGCCTGTTCACGCGCGCGACGAGCCTGGGCGGCACCGAGAGCCTGATAGAGCATCGCGCATCCATCGAGGGCCCGGACACGCGCACGCCGCAGAACCTGCTGCGAATGTCCATAGGCCTGGAGCACCCCGACGACCTGATAGAGGACCTGGCCCAGGCCCTGGGTTAGCGCGCCAGCGACCGGTGATGGCGACGGCAGAGGGGGATTGCACGCCCGGCCGAGGGCGGCCAGGGGCATAGCCGCATGGCACAGCCGACCCAAGAACCACACGGTGAGCGGCCGCCGGGCGCCGGCGGTCCCGGAGACGGCGTGTCCGGCGAGGGCTGGAGGAACGCGCTGTGGCTCGCCGGCATAAGCTCCGCCCTCTTCCTGGCTCTGCTCCCTTTCTCCAGCTACGTGTCGTCCGCGCCGCTCATTCGCGACGAGTGGCAACTCTCGAACGCCGAGGCCGCGCTGGTATTCTCCGCTTACCTCATCGGCTACGCCGTATCGTCCGTCGTCCTCATCCCGCTGGCCGACAGGCTATCGCCCCGGCGCGTGCTGCTCGCGAGCGTTGCGCTGATGGCGGTGAGCAACCTGCTGTTTCCGCTGCTCGCGACAGACGTCTGGACCGGCTCGGCCCTCCGGTTCGTGTCGGGCATGGGACACGTCGGAGCCTACGTGCCGGGCATTCAGCTCGTGTCGCTGCGGTTCGCGCACGGCCGGCGCGGCGCGGCGGTGGGGGTGTTCGTGGCTATGGGCTACGCCGGCACGACCGTATCCTACGTGTTCATGGGGCAGCTGCTGAACGCCGTTTCGACGTGGCAAGCGGCGTACCTCACAACTTCGTTCGTCGCCCTGGCCGGCCTCGTTCCCGCGTTGCTGCTCATGCTTGGCCGCGACGCGGAGCGGCCCGACCCGGCGCCCGGCCAGCAGGCTGCCCCCGCCGGCTGGCACCTGGACCTGAGCGTGCTGCGCAACCGGCCGGCGGTGCTGGCGATAGCGGGGTACACGCTGCACACCGCGGAGCTGTACCTGGCTCGGCTGTGGCTTCCGCTACTGCTCGGGGCGATGTTCCTCCACGGCGGCGCGGAGGACCAGGACGCGGCGGCGCGTGCGTCCACGTGGGCGGGCCTGATGTTCATGATGGGCGTCGGCGGCGTACTGGTGGGTGGGTTCTTGTCCGATTACACGGGCCGAACGGCGGGGGCGATGATCATATTCGCCGTGAGCGGCGCGTGTTCGTTCATCGTCGGCTGGCTCATCGGCGCGCCGCCCGCGCTGATGCTCGCGCTCGGCTTCGTCTACGGGCTGTCCACGGCGGCCGACTCGGCCATCTACTCCACCGCGGTGACCGAGCTGTCGCCGCGGGGCAGGATAGGATCGACGCAGGCGGTGCAGGCGTTCATCGCGTTCACCGTCGGCGCGGCCGCGCCCATCGCCGCGGGCACGGTGCTCGACGTGGTGCAGGGCGCCGCCGGCTGGGGCCTGGCGTTCAGCCTGAACGGCGCGCTCGCGGTGGTCGGCGTGTCGGCGATGTTCGCGCTGCGCCGTATGCCGGAGTCGGTGCGGATGGCGCAGGGCAGGCGGTGATCGGGAAGCGAGGGTACGGTTGATTGGGGCGGCCTATGTGGGCTCGGCCGAGTCGATTTGTGGGCAAACTAGGCGAGAAGCCACCCCGGTTCTACAAGCAACTCGGATGTTGCCAGGCCAAGTGCTTCGGCTATTGCTTCGAGCGTCTTGTACCTGGGTGTATGCTCTCCCTTCTCCAGTCGTACCAACGTCACCCTTCCAATGCCCGCCGCTTCGGCCAGCGCCTCCTGTGTCAGACCAGCCGAACGTCTCAGGCGGCGGATACGTTGGCCAATCGCCTGTCTGCCTTGAGCGGCTATAGCCTCTATTGACGGGCGGTAGCGTGCGTCGCAGTAGTGACGTGCGAAGTCCCATGGAATCTCTACCCGCTCGCCCTGAGTCGTCCTCAGCACCATAAGGTAGGGATTGGGCAGTTCCAGGCCGGACACGCCCGCCCGCCTTTCGATCTCGGGAAGATCCGAGTATGGAATAAGGCCCCTCGAGTCGTCCGCGAAGCCCAGTTCTATGCCGTCCTCCATCAAGCTGGCGACAGTCATCATCCTATCTGCGTTTCTCACCAGGACAGTTTCCACCACCTAACCTCCGTGAATGGCGTCCCACGTTCTCAAAATACGCTCGGCGTGCGCTGCATAGATCCTCATGATAGCCCTGAACGTCCCGGCGGGAGGGTCTTCCATGAAGGCGCCGCCGATCAACTCAATCCGGCAGACGTCTTCACTGGCTACCCACACGTGTACGTGAGGAGGCTCGAAGCTATTTTCTCTAGTATTGATAACGAAACGGAACTGGCCTTCTACCACCACGGTGGGCAATTGAAGTCCTCGGTCAAAAGTGATTCCTCCCATGCTGTCTTTTTGGGCAAGTGTATCATATAAAGATACAAACTGGCGTTTGACGCTCCGCGGCCTGTCGTGTAAGGTTTGCCCAGTCCGCCCGACACGCATGTAGCGGGTTCGGGAACCTTCCTCAAGGCTTGCCAAGCGACTATCAGCGGACGGGGAACGGCCAATGACCTCCACCACTTACGACGACCTGGTTCGCAGGGTCAACGCCTGCACCAAGTGCACCCTGGCCCAGAAGCGCAATCGCGCCGTGCCTGGCGAGGGATCGCTCGACGCCGACGTCATGTTCGTGGGCGAGGCGCCGGGTTTCTACGAGGACCAGGAGGGCCGCCCGTTCGTGGGGCGCGCGGGGAATCTGCTGAACGAGCTGCTGAACTCCATCGGACTGCGGCGCGAGGACGTGTACATCACCAACATGCTCAAGTGCCGCCCTCCCAACAACCGTGACCCGCTCCCGGGCGAGATAGCCGCCTGCCAACCCTATCTCGACGAGCAGCTCGAAATCATCTCGCCAAAGGTGGTCGTCGCCCTGGGCAGGTACTCCTTCGCCAAGTTCTTCCCCAACGAGGCCATCGGCAAGGCGCGCGGCAAAGCCCGCCGCTGGAACAACCTGCTGGTGTATCCCATGTACCACCCCGCTGCGGCGCTCCGCAACGGCAGGCTGCGCAGCGCGCTCGAGGCGGACTTCCGCGCTCTGCCCGGCCTCATCGAGGACGCCGGGTCTCTGCCCGAGGAAGAGACGGAGGACGAGCCCAAGCAGCAGTTGAGCTTGTTCGAATAGCGCCGGATGCCCGAATCTCCCCTCAAGGTCATACCCCTGGGCGGCCTCGGCGAGATAGGCCAGAACATGCTGGCCCTGGAGTACGAAGACGACATCGTGGTCGTCGACGCGGGAGTGCTCTTCCCCGGCGAAGACACGCCGGGCATCGACTTCGCCATACCGGACATCTCCTATCTTCACGAGAACCGGGACCGCGTACGGGCCATCCTCATCACCCACGGCCACGAAGACCACATAGGTGCGCTGCCGTTCGTGCTCGCGGAGATCGACGCGCCCGTCTACTCCTCGCGGCTCGCCCACGGGCTGATTTCGGTCAAGCTGCGCGAGCGGGGCATGATCCGGGACGCGCGGCTCAACGTGGTTGAGCCACACTCCCGCTTCAGGGTGGGCTGCTTCCAGATCGAGTTCTTCCGCGTCTGCCACTCCATACCCGACGCCATGGGGATCGCCATAGAGACTCCGCTGGGGGTCGTTATCCACACCGGCGATTTCAAGATCGATCACACGCCGATAGACTCGCAGCCGATGGACTTCATCGCACTGTCCCGGCTCGCCGGCGACGGCGCGCTGTTGCTGCTGTCCGACTCCACCTATGCGGAGGTGAAGGGCTACACCGAGTCCGAGCGGGTGGTGGGCCAGGCGCTGGACCGGCTGATTGGCGAGGCGCCGGGGCGCGTGATGGTCGCCACGTTCGCATCGCTCATCTCGCGCGTCCAGCAGGTGGTGGACTCGGCCGTGAAGTACGACCGCAAGGTGGCCGTGGTGGGCCGCAGCATGGCGAACAACGTGAAGATGGCGCGCAAGATGGGCTACCTGGACGCGCCCGACGGTGTGCTCGTGTCGACGCGGGACGCGGCCCGGCTGCCGAGTGAGCGCGTGGTGATCGTGGCCACGGGCAGCCAGGGCGAGCCGACCTCGGCCCTCGTGCGCATCGCCAACGGTGAACACCGAGACGTGGAGGTCGAGCCGGGCGACACCGTGATCATCTCCGCCTCGCCCATTCCCGGCAACGAGACCCTCATCGCAAAGACGATAGACAGGCTGTTCATGCGCGGCGCCCGGGTGTACTACAGCCGCGTCGAGATGGTGCACGTGCACGGCCACGCGAGCCAGGAAGAGCTGAAGATGATGCTCGGACTCGTAAGGCCGTGCTACTTCGTGCCCATTCACGGCGAGTACAGGCACCTCGTGGCCCATGCGGCCATAGCGCGCTCCATGGGCGTGCCGGCGTCCAACACGTTCGTCCTCACCGACGGCGACGTACTGGAGATCGACTCCGGCGGCGCGGACGTGGTGGGCAGCGTGCCCGCGGGTCGCGTGTACGTCGACGGGCGCACGCTGTGGGACATGCACAGCGATGCGCTGGACGACAGGCGGCGGCTCGCGCGCAATGGCGTGGTGGCGGTTCTTCTGTGCGTCGACGACGCCACCGGGGAGGCGCTCGCCGAGCCGGCGATAGTATCCTCGGGATTCGCCGATTTGGACGAGTCCCAGCACTTGTTCGGAAAAACCGCCAAAATCGCCCTACAAAGCCTAGAAACGGAAACGCGCCGCGCCATAGATTGGGATAGGGTGGAGGCCAGGGTCGCGGGCGCAGTCTCCGATTCCCTGTACGAGCAGACGCGCAGGCGTCCGACCGTGCTCGTAGCCATCGAGCGCCTCTAGGGGCCGCCCGGCGTTTCCGGGTTGCCGTGCGGGCGAGGCGTCCCGTGTCAGTGCGGCGCGTGAGACGACCGCTCCGGACTTAGGTCCGGGGCATCATACCCCTCGACCCCCTCCACGAAATCTCGGGCCGCGGCCCCGAAATCGCCGCCGCCCGGAATCTTACGCAGGAACAGGCGCTATGCAAGAAACAGCCCAAAACGCCCCCGCCAGCGGCGGCGGGGAATCAATTTCCTTTCCCATTGTCCCGGTCGCGGTAGCCGGAGCGGTGGCGCTCTCGGTGATCGCCGGGGTCGTCTACTGGTTCCGCGCCCCCATCCTGGACGTGATCACCTCCGCCAGGGACGCCGTCGTGTCGACGCTTGGCCTGGGTGTTGTGCCCGTAGTGGCCTGGCTGGCGGTGTTTGCTTTCGCGCTCGGCTGGCGGCGTGGCTGGTTCCGGCATTACAGACTGTGGCTCGGCTCGGTCGCCTTCCTTGCCGCCGCGCTCGGGGCGATGGCGTTCTTCACTCCCTCGGGCGGACCGCTCGCGGCGTTCACCCTGGGCGGAGAGGCGCCGCTGGGAGGACGCGTGGGGCAGGCCATAGTCGGCACCACCGTGTGGCTTGGCGCGCTGCGCCTGTTCGCCGTGATAGCGGTCGGCGTGGCCGTGGCGGCGCCGCCGGTAGCGGTTGCTGCCGTGTTCGGGGTGGGTAGAGCGGCGCTGTTCTGCTGGGTGGCCGTGGCATTCGCGGCCAGCACTATGGCCGCCAAGTTGCGGGAGCGTCGGCAGCGGAAGAACGAGCAGTCATCCGGGGTTTCGCAAGGCAACGAGCAGGACGCCCAGCTCGCGTACTCGTCGCCTCCGGGCTACGGCGCCGACAGCGCGCGTCCGGGCGGGCAAGGCGCGGGATCCCGGGCAGGGGGCGGTTACTACTCCAGGATGGGGTCGTACCGGTACGATGGCCTCACCGCGACCATTCGTCCTGAAGAGCCTGCGCCGTCAGACTCCCTTGACGAGGGCCTCGTGTCTGACGCCGCCGACGATGCGGCGCCCCTGCTGGTAGGTGAAGACAGCCCCACGCCGGACGTAGACGAGCACGCGCGCGAGTATGAACCGGCCGGCTACGGGTACAGGAACGAATACCTGAACGCCGAAGATTGGGCCGCCTACGGCTACGGCGTCGACGAGCCCGCCCCCGTGTCCAACGGCAGCGGGAAGAGCGTGCCCGTGCCCGCGGCCGCCGGTGTGGTCGAGCCTTACGCCGAGCCGCCGCAGCGCCCCGTTTCCCCTGGCAGGACAAAGTTCAACAGCCTGTGGAACTCCGCCGTAGGCGCAGTCGGCCGCGGAGGCAACGGCGATCGATCCGGGGCCTCCCAGCCTTCACGCGGCGCAGGTCGCTGGAAGCTGCCCAAGAGGGACTTCTTGCGCGAGGCGCCCGAGGCCGGCGTGACCGAGGAGGAGATGCAGGCCACCGGCGACGTGATTCGGAGCACGCTGGCCGAGTATGGAATCGAGGTCGAGATGGGGCAGGCCATGCCCGGGCCGCGCGTGACGATGTACGGCCTGGTGCCCGGCTGGATCCGGCGGTACAAGATGGTTCGTGAGACCGACGAGGCGGGCCGGCCCAAGGTGGACGAGTCCGGCAAGGCGGTGACGAAGCGCCAGGAGAACAAGACTCGCGTGAAGGTGGACAGCGTGCTGTCGCGTGAGAAGGACCTGGCGCTCGCGCTGAAGACACCCAGCATACGCATCGAGACGCCGGTTATGGGCGAGTCGATGATCGGGATCGAGATTCCCAATCCCAATCCGGGCGTCGTTTCGCTTCGTTCGGTGGTCGAGAGCGGCGAGTTCCGCCGCTTGAGCAAGAAGGGCCACCTGCCCGTGGCGCTCGGCAGGGGTTCCGGCGGCGAAACGAAAGTGGTCGACCTCGCCACGATGCCCCATCTGCTCGTCGCGGGAGCGACCGGCAGCGGCAAGAGCGCGTGCCTGAACGGCATGATTTCGTCGCTCATAATGGAGAGGTCCCCCGCCGAGTTGAGGCTGCTGCTCATAGACCCCAAGCGCGTGGAGCTGACTCCCTATAACGGCATTCCCCACCTTCTCACACCCGTGGTCGTGGAGACGGACGAGGTGGTCGGCCTGCTTAAGGGCATGGTCAACGAGATGCTAGACCGCTACCGCAGGATGGAGGAGGTGGGCGTGCGCAACATCGAGTCGTACAACAAGCGCACGCCCGACAAGATGCCGATGCTGGTGGTGGTGATAGACGAGCTCGCCGACCTGATGATGTCGGCCGCGTTCGACGTCGAGCAGACGCTCTGCCGGCTGGCGCAGCTCGGCAGGGCCACCGGCATTCACCTGGTCGTCGCCACACAGAGGCCGTCGGTGGACGTGGTGACAGGGCTGATCAAGGCCAATTTCCCGAGCCGAATCAGCTTCAGCGTCACGTCGCAGGTGGACTCGCGTACCATCATCGACACCACCGGCGCGGACAAGCTGCTTGGCCGGGGCGACATGCTCTACCTGCCACTGGACGCATCGCGCCCGGAGCGCGTGCAGGGGGTGTTCATCTCCGATGCCGAGGTCGAGCACCTGGTGGAGTTTTGGACGTCGACACCCTGGGGCCCGATGGACGAGATAGCGCTTCAGACGGTTGCCACCGAGGATGAGAGCGAGCAGGCGGGGGCACAGTCAGACGGCGCCGACGAGTTGCTGGACAAGGCCATCAGCCTCGCGATGAGCCACAACAAGATATCGACCTCGCTGATGCAGCGTCGCCTGCGCATAGGGTACCCGCGCGCCGCGCGCCTGATGGACGAACTCGAGGACAGGGGCATCGTGGGCCCCAGTGACGGGTCGAGATCGCGTGATGTTATAATAGGAAGTGTCTAAAGCCGCTGCCGCCGGCTGTCGAGCCTCCGCCGGACGCGGCTACACTGTGCGGGAGCGTGCCAAGGTGCCCAGAAGCCTGAGCGGACTCATCGGCTCCGTCGTGGGAAAGGGGCGGGCCGAGGAAGAAGAGGAGAGCCTGCCGCCCGCCAGGGAGAACTGTCTGGTCTGCGGCAGCACGCTCGCCGGGTCGGTCCAGTATGATCGGTACCGGGTGTGCGGCCTCTGCGGCTTCCACTACAGCATGAACGCACGCGAGCGAGTCGACTCGCTCGCTGACCCCGGCAGCTTTCGCGAGATCAACCGCTCGATAACCTCCCTCGATCCCCTGTCCTTCTCCTCCAAGGTCTCCTACAAGCAGCGCATATTTCGCGACCAGCGGCGCACCGGACTGACCGAGGCTGCCGTGACCGGCACCTGCACCATAGGCGGCAGCCCGGTCATGCTCATAGTGCTCGACTTCGGGTTCATGGGCGGCACCATGGGCTGCGTGGTGGGCGAGAAAGTTGCGCTCGCGCTGGAGCGCGCGTCGCGCAATCTGCTGCCCGCGATAGCCATTGTCACCAGCGGCGGCGCGCGCATACAGGAAGGGGCGCTGTCGCTGATGCAGATGGCGAAGACGTCGATCGCGTCGGGCCGGCTGGACGCGCGGGGTCTGCCCTTCATATCGGTGCTCGCCAACCCCGCCACCGGCCAGGCCTATGCCAGCTTCGCGAGCCTGGCCGACATCGTGGTGGCCGAGCCTGGCGCTATCGTGGGCGTGAGCTCGCTGCGCCAGATACAGCAGTCCACCGGCGAGCCATTGCCCGAGCGCGCCCACACCGCCGAGTCGTTCGAGCGTCACGGCGTGCTCGACGCGGTGGTGGAGCGCGCCAACCTGAGAGATATGCTGGCGACGACGCTGGACCTGCTTGGTCCGCAGTACCGGCTCACCCCTATGCGGAAGCGCGACCAACGGCGGTCCGTCGAGACGAACGCGCCGCAGGCTGCGCAGGCATGGGACTCGGTGCAGCTCGCACGGCACGAAGGGCGGCCCACTTCGCTCGGCTACATAGACACCATATTCTCGCCGTTCGTCGAGTTGCACGGCGACCGGCACACGGCGGACGACCCGGCTATCGTGTGCGGCATCGGGCGTCTGGGAGGCCAGACGGTTGCGGTTGTCGGACAGGAGCGCGGCCGCTCCGATGCCGACGGCGACCGCAACGACGGGCGCACGTCGCCCGCCGGCTTCCGCAAGGCTCAGCGCGTGCTGCGCATGGCGGCCAAGTTCGACATACCCATCATAACGCTGATAGACACGCCCGGTCCCTACCTGAGCCTACAGGCCGAGCAGGGAGGACTCGGCGGCGCGATTGCCGAGACCATGGCGCTGATGGCTCGGCTCGAGGTGCCGTCGATGTCCGTGGTCATCGGCGAGGGCGGCAACGCGGGCGCGCTCGCGCTGGGCGTCGCCGACCGAGTGCTGATGATGGAGAACGCCATCTACTCCATCATCTCGCCGGAGGATGCGGCAGAGTTGATATACCAGGACGAGGCCAGGGCCGAAGAGGCCGCCGCCTCGCTCAAGCTCACCGCCGCGGACTGCCTGTCGCTCGGTATCGTCGACAGCGTGGTGCAGGAGCCACCCGGCGGCGCGCATCTGAACCCCGGCGAGGCGGCGCGCAATCTGAGACGGGAGCTTCTCGCCGAGCTGGTGGAGCTGAGATCGGCGTCCTCCAAGCGGCTGCTGCGCGACCGCTACAGGAAGTTCCGCAACGTGGGCGAGTACAGCTCGCACTTCCGGACCGCAATCACTCGCGAAGTGGACGCGCTCCAGGGGCTCGTGGTCACCGGCGTCAGGCGCATGACGCGCAGGCAGCAAACCGCCCAGTCCGACGACGCGTCGCGCAACGGCATAGATACGCTGTACAGCGCGGACGATTAGGGCGTCAAATGAAGATTGACCCTCCCCCAATGCTCACAACCCGGGTCCATGAACGCGAGTAAACGCTTGGAGGCGTTGGGGGCAGCCTTGCGCGCGGACCTGGATTTCCACGGTACGAGCGGCGGGTACGGTTTACACTCCTGGCATCCCTTTCCGGCGAAGTTTCCTCCCCAACTACCCGAATTCCTCATCAATCGGCTTTCGGAGGCCGGGGAGGTAGTTCTCGATCCGATGCTTGGCTCCGGCACAACGTTGGTGGAAGCGGTCCGATTGGGACGTCGCGCTGTTGGATGCGACATCGACCCTCTGGCGCGGCTAATCGCGGAAGCCAAGCTAACCCCCATTGACCCGGTAACTGCATTGGAGGCTGGACGCGGTGTGCTGAACGCTGCCAGGAACGACTACTGGGACGAAATCGACGTGCTGGAACGGGACTTGGAAGGGCGATTCGATGCAAAGACCAGGGACTTCATCGATTACTGGTTCACGCCCAAGTCGCAACTGGAACTGCTCGCGCTCACGCGACGGATTGACGCGCTCGATGACCAGGACATACGACGATTTCTGAGAGTTGCCTTTTCATCGACCATCATCGCCAAGTCAGGTGGTGTGTCGCTTGCGCGCGATCTCGCACACACACGGCCTCACCGGGACAACGCCAAGAAACCAGGTTCCGCGTTCGTCGAATTCAGCAAGAGGCTGGAGCGCAACGTGGAGGCTCTCACCAAAGACGGCTCCCGTGCGGCTCTCTACGATTCGTCCAGTGCGGAGCAATCAACGCTCGCGCTCTTCCCGGGTTACCTAAGAGAATCGCAGGCTCCTGTCGACGAAACTGGGGATGCCTACGTTCGGGCGGCCAGGGCAGATAACACAGGGTTGCCGTCCGACAGCGTCGATCTGGTCGTGACTTCGCCGCCATATGCGAACAACGCGATAGACTACATGAGGGCGCACAAGTTCTCACTGGTGTGGTTCGGCTGGAAGACCAAAGAGCTCACACAGCTTCGGTCGCGCTACCTGGGGCACGAATCTATGCGCGGACCGGAATACGCGGACCTGCCTGAGCAGTGCGAACGGACTCTGGCGAAACTGGCTGAACATGACGCCAGAAAGGCGATGGTATTGCGGCGCTACTTCGGAGAGATGTCGGCGGTCTTGGAAGAGATGCGCCGGGTGCTGAAGAACGGCAGGGCAGCGATTGTCGTTGTTGGAACATCGGTCTTGCGGGGCGTGGACGTGGAAACTCACAAGGGCATCGCCAGTATCGGCGAGAGCGTCGGATTCGACTTGGTTGGCATAGGTGTTCGCCGACTGGACCGCGATAGGCGCATGATGCCTGCCCGTTGGGGCAGGCAAAGTCAGTCTCAAATCGAAAAGAGGATGCACCAAGAGTACGTCATAGGCATGGTGAAGTCGTAATGCCCGGAGTTATGGAGGAATTGCGGCGCGAATACCATAGCACTCTTTGCGACAGAGTCTTGCGTGTAAACGACGGAGTCCCCAACAACTCTGACAGAGGAAGCGCCGCTAGCGTCAGACTGGGTAAGGGCATCATACAAGGTATCGGGACCGAGCCGAAGTCTGGAAGGCTCGCTGGGCAGACGGCTGGACTCCGATTCGAAGAGGCGACAAGGGATTTCTTGCGCAATGCGTTCAGTTTGCTCTCTCACCTGCGACCTGGGGAATGGGAGTTTTCTCTTGGCGGCAACGTTAGGGACTTCGAGCAATACCAGCATCTGGCCGACGTGTCGCGAGTGATCGCTCAATACAAAGGGTTGAGGGTTATCTTCGGCGACTATATCGTTACACCCGATATCGTAGTCTGCCGGATGCCCGTAGATGACGATACGGTTAATGCGAATGATGCCTTGCTCGACGACGATGACGGCTTGGCTGTTCATACGCCACTACGCCGCGCGAACTCGCAAGCGAATATCTTGCATGCGTCAGTTTCGTGCAAATGGACACTTCGCAGCGATCGCTCTCAGAACGCGCGCACAGAGGGCCTGAACCTCGTACGCAACCGCAAAGGCAAAACGCCGCACATCGTCGCCGTTGTCGGGGAACCCTTGCCGGGACGCATCGCATCGCTTGCCTATGGAACCGGCGATATAGATTGCGTTTACCATTTCGCGTTGCAGGAACTGACGGAGGCCGCTGCGGACAATGATTCGGATGCAGAGTTGTTGAACACGCTGGTGACTGGAAGACGCTTGCGCGACATTAGCGACTTGCCGTTCGACCTGGCTGTCTGAGGCGGGCCGAATTCAGCCTATCCTAAACTAGGGCGACGGCCTCGAGGCGTCGCGCGAGCGCGTCGAAGTCCTCGGGGCACTTCTGGCGAATGGCGCCTATGCTGCGGGACGCTTCCTCGCCCAGCGCCTTCCGTCCACCGCCGAGTTCGTCGGACAGTCCGCGTAGGGCTGCGAGCGGCTCGAAGTACGTCTCTTTGACTTGCACCTCCGTGCGGATGTCTGCCCAACGCCAATGCCTGGGTAGGTCAAGGCCCGCGAGCACGCAGGTCTCTATCTCCTCCCAGGCGTTCTCGGCCAGGAAGGGTACGCGGCCTCCGAACTCAGTCTCCAACTGGTCAAGTCTCTGCTTGCGGCCCAAGTTACCGTCGCGGTCGACGCAGAGCACGAAGACATCTACCCTGCCGCGATACCTCTCAAGGATATACTCCATGTTTTCCGACTTTAACGCCTCTCCGATGCCGCCGAGCAGCGGGTCTCGGCAGATTGTGATGTGTACTGATGGCCTGGCCCTTACGAGCCTGTCAAACAGCGGCTTGAGGATGTACTGGTCGTTGCGGAAGTCTTCCGGGATGATGAGGACGTTCATTCTCCAGAGTCTTCGTCCTGTTTCTTCCACGCCTCCAGGTTGAGAATGTCCTCCATCCAGCCGCTCGTGTGCAGCCGCCCGAGGTCCTGAGACTTACGCAACCTCTTCGCGTTGTGCAGGTCGGCGACGGACCGGATGAGGGCGTTGTCGCTGTCCTCCAGCCGGGCGACGACGGACGTGTTCTCAAACGTCTTGTCACTCATCCAGGACAGCAGGGCCGGCGAGTGCGTGGTGGTAACCACCTGCACATTGCGCTCGTTGGTCTGACGCTCGATGAAGTCCGTCAGCAGCCAGAGCCGGTTCGGATGAATACCGTTGTCCATCTCCTCGAAGAAGTAGAAGCCGCTTTCGTCGGCACCGGACAGCGCGGCCAACAAGCCCAGAAAGCGCAGCGTGCCGTCCGACGCGGCGTAGGCAGATACCTTGCGCCCATTGCGCTCCACTATCTGGAGATGGATTCTGCCACTGGGGTCCCTCGGAAACTCGAAGCCCTTGACGTCCATCGGGGTCAGTTCTTCCAACCAGGAAATCAGGTTCCTCCCGCGTGTGGCGTCGGCGCAGATTTCGCACAACACTGTGGCCAGGTTCTCGCCACCGTCGCCCAGCACCGTCTGGCCCGGGAAGGACGGCTGACGCATACGCTCCGGCACGAAATCGAAGAAGCGCATACAGCCCAGCACGGAGTGAATGTCGAGGGCGGAGTCTTGGAGCCGCAACTCGCTCATGCGTCTGGGATGTAGCAGTTGCGTCAGTGCGGGCTGTGAGCGGCTTAGCGAGACTTCACGTTCGGGATGCTCTCCCGCTATCACGTGGAGCTTGGCCGTGTTCCTCACCTCGGTCATGTACACGTTGGCCGTCGCCGTAGTCAGCCGTTCCTTCCACACCCGAAAGACGTCGACACGAGCCCTGTTGAATCTCGCCGTGATGGAATAGGAGACTTCGTAATCGCCTCGGCCTGTTTTGATATGAACGGAGAAATCTCGCCACTTGCGAGGAGACTTCTTCCCAAAGCGCACTATCTCATTCGGGGCGCCACGAATACCGGCCCACTCCAGTTGCCCGCCCGCGCCGTACTTGCCGCCCATTATCTCGGCCAGCGTGTAGCCGCGCCCTATGCCATGCAGGAAACGGAAAGCGTCGCGGATGTTGCTCTTGCCGCTGGCGTTCGCGCCCACTATCACGGTGAAGGGGCCGAGGCGGAGCGTCTCGTCGGCGAAGTTCTTGAAGTTGATCAGGCGTAGCGAGGTGATCATGTCGAGTATCCTACCAGAAGCAGGCCAACCACAAAGTGGGGATGGCCTGGCCCACGTCCCCAACGGGTGCCTAGGCGAGCGGCCGACTTGCCTGGCCGGAGGGCACGGCGCCTTCGGGGATTCCCTCGCTGCGCCGCACTATCCCCACCAGCAGGTACACGAACGGCGTGTCCACCGCCGCGATGGCCAGCTTGACCACGTACTGCGTCACCATCATGTTGAGCAGCGTGCCCGTAGAGACAGTGCCGGCGAAGGCTATGGATACGAACAGCAGCGTGTCGATGGCCTGCGATACCATCGTCGAGCCATTGTTCCGCAGCCACAGGTGGCGCTGCCCCGTGCGACGCCCCAGAACGTGAAACAGGAAGACGTCGGTGTTCTGACTCACCAAGAAGGCGATCATCGACCCCAGCACGATGCGCGGGACCGCGCCCAGCGTATCGTCGAACGCGCCCTGGCCCTCCCAGAAGCCCGCCGCGGGCAGCACGCCGGCCACGTACACCAGCGCGGCCATCAGAACGCTCAGCGCGAAGCCCATCCACACCACGCGGGTCGCCGTTCGCCTGCCGTACACCTCGGAGAGAGTATCGGTCACCAGGAACGTGAACGGGTAGGCGACGATGCCGGCCGAAAGCACCCAGTCGCCAAGCGCGAGCGGCTTCACCGCCACGATGTTTGCGACAATGAGCAGGGCCGCGAAGGCCATAGGCAGGGCTATGCGAGCCAAGTGGTTCCCCCTCTCTCAGCGGCGCGGAAAGGCTGAGGCGGTCCGGGGTTCGGGCGGAAGCGAGCCGGAATCAAAGGACCTCTTCGAGGTAGCCGCGAACGGCGTCGACGAATCGGCGGGCGTTCCGCAGAACTTCCTCCGCCGTGCTCTGCTCGAACGGCTCCGTGCTGTAGTCGCCCAATAGTCGGAGCTTCTGCGCCCTGTCGAAGTCCAGGTGCAATTGTCTTGGCAGCAGTCCCGCGCTAGAGAAATGGCGCCCGAAACCCGACACGACGCCGCTGTGCCTGGAATAGGTCAGACCCTTCGTCAGCAGCGCGGCGGACGCGGCGTAGAACATGGCGTAGTAGGCGCGCGAGGCGGCGAAGCCGTAGTGTTCGTTTTCGAACAACCCTTCGGCCGCATCCAAGCTATCCTCAGCAACCTCTATCAGCCTCTCTATCTCCGTGCTCAACTCCGCTGCCTCCTCCGTGAAGATGAACATGCCCTCGCGCTTGACGTTGATGAAGAAGGGCGAACGCCCCGTCTGGTACTTGCGCTCGCTCATCGGCATGGGAGACAACAGCGCCACGCGCTCTTCGGAGATGCGACGCGCCACGCCGTCCACCTTGGAAGTGTACTCGGCGGCGGATTCGTCGTCCTTGAACAGCACGATAATGTCGATGTCCGATTCTTCGTGCTCTTCACCGCGAGCGTAAGAGCCGTAGAGCACCAGCCCGCGGAGGTCGGACGCGCAGGCCGCCCGCAGGCCCACGCGAAACTCTTCGATGACCTTCCAGAGGTCAACGGCGGGAAGCGTATGCTGAGCGGTCTGCGTCACCTGGCTTTCCTTACGCGGCTGGCACGCCGCCGTGCGCCGCGCGCTTGCTCTCGTAGGCGGCTATCGCGTCCTCGTGCTCCAGCGTCAGGCCGATGTCATCCAGCCCGTTGAGCAGCAGGTGTCGCCTGAACGCCTCCACGTCGAACTCGGCGGAGATCTCCTCCTCGTCGTCCCACACCCGCAGGCCCTCAAGGTCCACGTTCAGGTTGTAGCCCGGCTGGGACTCCGCCTTCTCCAGGATGCGGTTGACCGTATCCTCCGGGAGGGTTACGGGCAGAAGGCCGTTCTGGAAGCAGTTGTTGTAGAAGATGTCGGCGAAGCTCGGCGCGATGACGCACCGGAAGCCGAAGTCCTGGAGCGCCCAGGGCGCGTGCTCGCGGGAGGAGCCCGAGCCGAAGTTGCGCCCCGCGACGAGCACGGACGCGCCGGAGTAGCCCGGCTTGTTCAGGACGAAGTCTTCGTTCGGCGAGCCGTCGTCGTTGAAGCGCCAGTCGTTGAAGAGGAACTGGCCGAATCCGGTGCGCTCGATGCGCTTGAGAAACTGCTTGGGGATGATCTGGTCGGTATCGACGTTGACGCGGTTTATCGGCGCGACCACGCCCTTGTGCTTGACGAATGGTTCCATTTGGCATACCCCGCTTATCCTGGAAATGTACGTGGAAAACTATATCACAACGGATGGCGGCGTGTGGGGCGCACGACCTCAAAATCGCGGGGCATCCGCCAAATGTTTCTCGTTGCATACTATATGTGGTAGTATAATCGTTGTTACCACTAGACTTGGTGTTTTCTTTCACAAATCTAGTAGAAGTATTGGACTTGGGCCGGATGGCGGCCGCTACGGCGAGGACTCGCGCGATGAGATGCCCCCAGTGTCAGAACGATCACTCCAGGGTGGTCGATTCGCGCGACTCCGGCGACGGCGTGCGGCGCAGGCGGCAGTGCTCGCGGTGCGATCAGAGGTTCACCACCTATGAGCGCGTTCACACCCGGACTCTCCGGGTGGCCAAGCTGGACGGCCGCCGCGAAGAGTACAGCCGCGAGAAGCTGCTCGCGAGCCTGCACAAGGCGTGCGCGAAGCGGCCGCTTGCCATGGACAGCATAGAGAGGCTGGCCGACGAGGTCGAGGCGGAGCTGGGCAACGCCGGCAGGCCCGAGGTCCGATCTAAAGTGATAGGCGAGCTGGTGATGGACAAGCTGAAGGAGCTGGACCGCGTGGCCTACATACGATTCGCCAGTGTGTACCGCGACTTCCGCGACGTCCACAGTTTCATCGACGCGGCCAACGCCCTTCTCGAGGGCCAGGACGCCACGGTGGACGACAGCGGCCAGATGTCGTTTCTGGACAGCCGAAAGCTACCACGCCGCCGCGGGCGCCGCCGCCAAAAATCCGGCGCACAATAGGCGGCGAAGCCTTGCGGGATCTCCCCCGCTGTAGTACATTTGTACTCACAAGAGCACCAACGCATCGGCTCCGAACTACGCCAAACACCGCATTTATCCACAAGTGTTGTCATCAGGGGTGCGAAGTTGATAGAAGAGCGAAACGTCCAGGGGTCGCGTGCCGCGCGGACGAAGGAAGATCTGGCAAACGAATTAAGGCAACTCGTCGAGCGGCACGGGCTATCCTATGCGAGCGCGGCCGAAATAATGTCGCAGCTAGAGAACGGCGCCGCGCATCCCAGAGCCGGGGTGAAGACGGAGCCGCCCGGACTCAACGGCGCGGCGGCGGACGGGGAGGCGCCGCCGCTGAACGCTGCGCTGGAGTTGTCGGATAACGCGCGAGTGATTCTGGAAAAGCGCTACCTGATGAGGGACGAACAGGGCAACCCCTTGGAAGGCCCCGAGGGTCTGTTCCACCGGGTCGCGGGCGCTGTCGCCCAGGGTGAGGCCGAGGCTGTACGCTCCCACTGGGAGGCCCGCTACTACAACCTGATGACGTCGCTGAAGTTCCTGCCCAACTCGCCCACACTGGTCAACGCCGGCACGGGAGGTCGCGGCTGCCTGTCCGCCTGCTTCGTCGTGTCTCCTGAAGACGACATGGACTCCATCATGGAGGTGGCCAAGGACGCCGCTATGATCGAAAAGTGGGGCGGCGGCATAGGCTTCGGCTTCTCCAAGCTCAGGCCCAGGCTCGACCGGATCGCCACCACGCACGGCGAGGCGTGCGGTCCGATCGCCGTGATGAAGCTGTACTCGTCGGTGGGGGCGACCCTCACCCAGGGTTCCTTCCGACTGGGAGCGCACATGGGGCAGCTAATCATCAGCCACCCCGATGTGCGCGATTTCATACACTGCAAGGACAACGACGACACTCTGCAGAACTTCAACATATCGGTGCAGATAACCGACGAGTTCATGCGCGCGGTGGACAACGACGAGCAGTGGCAACTGCTCAACCCGCGCGACAGCGGCGACGGCCCCATCAATGCCGTCGTGGAGAAGGTGAGCGCGCGGCAGCTATGGCGCGAGATATGCGAGTCGGCCTGGAAGTCCGGCGACCCGGGCGTGGTGTTCATGGACCGCGTCTGGGAGACCCAACCCAACCCGCAGATGGGGGACATACAGACGAGCAACCCTTGCGGAGAGGAGTTTCTGGAGAACTACGGCAACTGCTGCCTGGGTTCAATCAACCTCGACAAGCACGTTTCCGGAGGCGCGTTCGACTGGAACTCGCTGGAGGACACGGTGCGCACGGCGGTGCGATTCCTCGACGACGTGATCGAGGTCAACCAGTTCCCGCTGGACAAGCTGCGGGACGTGAACCTCGCGACGCGGCGCATCGGTTTGGGCGTGATGGGCTGGGCCGACGCACTCATCCGTATGGAGATTCCGTATGACTCGCCCAAAGCATTAGCGCTTACGCAAGAGGTCGCCAAGTTCATCCACGACACCGCCTGGGACGAGTCCGCCCGGCTCGCAGCCGAACGGGGGCCATTCCCCGGCTACGCCGAGTCGGCGCTGAAGGCCCGCGGAATGCCGCCGGTGCGCAACTCCAGCGTGGTGACCATAGCCCCGACCGGCACCATCAGCCGGCTGGCCGACTGCTCCAGCGGCATCGAACCCCACTTCGCCAACGCCTGGTGGTCGAACGTGCTCTGGAAGGACCACGAGGGCAGCAGCGACCGTCTTCTGGACGCTCCCAAGTCGGTGTGGGAGGCGCTGCGGGACCGTCTCGGCTCCGAGGAGCGGGTGAGGGAAGTGCTGGGCCGGATCGCCGATTCGCCCACCGACGCCGAGCGCGTGTTCTCCGAGCACGGCATAGATCCCGCGTTGTTCCGCACGTCGATGCTCATCAACCCCGAGGCCCACGTGAAAATGCAGGCCGCGTGGCAGGAATACGTGACGAACTCCGTTTCCAAGACGATCAACCTGCCAAACAGCGCGTCAGTAGAGGATGTGGAGCGCGCCTACCGCCTGGCGTGGGAGACGGGCTGCAAGGCGGTCACCGTGTACCGCGACGGCTCGAAGGCCATGCAGGTGCTGGAGACGGGCGCGGCGGACAGCGCCGACGAGCAGAATGCTCCCGCGACGCTCTACCCGCGCAGGCGCCCCACCGCGGTAAGAGGCATAACCGAGCGGGTGGGCACTGGCCACGGCACGATGTACGTGACGCTCAACTTCGACGAGGACGGAAACCCGTTCGAGCTGTTCACCACCATCGGCAAGGCGGGCGGCAGCGAGCCGGCGCACCTGGAGGGCCTGTCGCGCATGGTGTCGCTGTGCCTGCGCTCCGGCATCGCCGCGTCCGAGATAGTCGACCAGCTCAGCGGCATAACCTCGGAGCCGTTCTGGGACAACGGGGTGTTGATTCGCTCGGCGGAAGACGGGCTGGCGCAGGTGCTGAAGCGCTACCTGCAGGACTCCGACTCGCCCGACGTGAGCGACGTCAGGGGCGACGCAGCGGCGCAGCTTGCGATGTTCGGCCGCTCGCCCGAGAGGGCCGGTGGGTTTGGCGCGGGCGCGCAGTGCCCCGAGTGCTCCGGGCGGATCATCCACCAGGAGGGCTGCATGACCTGCCTGGACTGCGGCTACACCAAGTGCGAGTAGGGGGTCTGGCCGTGCTGTTGCGGCGCTAGGCGGATAGCAGCCTCAGCAGCACGTTCTGGATTACCACTATCAGCAGTATCGCCACTATGGGCGAGAAGTCCAGCATTCCGAGCCGGGGCAGCACCGCCCTTATAGGCCCGAGTATCGGCTCCGTCACCTGGTAGAGCACCGTGACAATGGGGTTTTCGGCCGAGATGGGCAGCCACGAGATTATCACGCGCCCCAGTATGGCGACGTGCAGCATGATGGCCAGCACCTCGACGAACCGCAGCAGAAACTCGTTCACTTCGGGTTCCCCAGTGCGACCGACTTCTCGAATGCGGCCACCACGGCGTCTATCACGGAGGCCCTGAAGCCGCTACGTTCGAGCGCCAGGGCCGCCTCGATGGTGGTGCCGCCGGGCGACGTCACCATGTCCTTCAACTCCGCAGGGTGGCGGCCGGTCTGCTCGACGAGCCGGGCGCTGCCCAGCACCGTCTGGAGCGCCAGGGTGCGGGCGACGTCGCGGGTCATGCCCAGGTACACCCCCGCGTCGATGAGCGCCTCGATAAACATGAACACGTAGGCGGGTCCGCTCGCGCTCAGGGCCGTGGCCATGTCGATAATCTTCTCGTCGTCTACCTGGAGTTGCGCGCCCAGCGTGCCGACCACGTCGCGTGTGGCGTCCACGGCGGCCTGCGGCGTCTGCGGGGAGGCCGTCCAGACGCTCATGCCCTCGCCGATCTGGGCGGGCGTGTTGGGCATCACCCTTATGACGGCGGGATGGTCGAGGCCGGACACGAGCGTGTCCATGGTCGCGCCGGCGATGATCGAGACGACAGTCTGGCCTTCGCCGAGGCTTCCCTTGAGGGTGGGCAGCACGTAGGGCAGGCTCTGCGGCTTGATGGCCAGGAACACCAGGCCGGCGCCGTCGATGGCGTCGAGATTGTCGGCGAACGCCTTCACGCCGTGGGTGTCGCGGAGGTAGTCGCGTCGCGGCTCCACCGGCTCGCCCACCCGCACGTTTTGCGGCTCGGCGAGACCCGCCTGGAGCACGCCGCCGATGATGGCCTCGGCCATCACGCCGCCGCCCACGAAAGAGATGGCGGCCCCGGATTTATGCTGTGTCATCGGCTCGGACTCCTTCACCCTCACCCTAACCCTCTCCTTCAAGGGAGAGGGGAACGCGGTAGTCTGCCCTCGGCCACGAGCGACACTGCCACCCTGATGGCTTCCAGCATACTCACGTGGTCCGCGACTCCCTTGCCCGCGATGTCGAATGCGGTGCCGTGGTCCACGGAGGTGCGAACAAACGGCAGGCCGAGGTTGACGCTGACGCTGCGGGCCCAGTCGTGCACCTTGATGGGGATGTGCCCCTGGTCGTGGTACATGGCGAGCACCGCGTCGTAGCGGCCGTCGATCGCCTGGTTGAATACGGTGTCGGCGGGCACGGGGCCGGTGGCATCGATGCCGGACAGCCGCGCGTCTTCGACGGCGGGGGCTATCTGCAGCGCCTCCTCGTCACCCAGCAGGCCGCCGTCGCTGCCGTGCGGATTGAGCGCGGCCACGCCTATCCTGGGGGCGGCGAAACCCCACTGCTTGAAGCACTCGTCGGTTAGCCTGAGCTTGGCAA
Source organism: Dehalococcoidia bacterium (assembly GCA_965204815.1). Lineage (GTDB taxonomy): Bacteria > Chloroflexota > Dehalococcoidia > Lucifugimonadales > CATOSD01 > CATOSD01. Next base: position 230,312 of record OZ242014.1, on the reverse strand, counting down.
GCACGTTCGCCCGTGTCACGTGGTCGCAGGCCACGCGCAGCGAGCGGTGGGTGGTGAGGTGGACCACGCGCAGGGAGCCGGCCATGAGCATGGTGGCGACGTCTTTGGCGCCGGTCTGGCTCTGGAATATCTCCATGTGGCCCACGTCTGAGAAGCCCGCGAGACTGCACGCCTCCTTATTGATGGGCGCGGTCGCGATGGCCTGCACGCGGCCCTCGGCGGCCAATTCGCCGGCTCGGAGAATCCACTCCACGGCGGCCTTGCCGGCGGCGGGAGAGAGCCTGCCGTACTCGATTCCGGCGTAGTCGAGGTTTTCGAGGTCCAGCACTTCCACAGCGCCGTAATCGCCGACGGCGTCCTCCGGGGAGTGGACGACGCGCGCTGTGCGGTCGGCCCCGGCGAGGGCAAGCGCGTCGTTCATGGCGGCGGCGCTGCCGACCACCAGGGGGCGCGTGTGCTGGTACACCCACTCGTCCTGGAGGGCCTTGGCGGTCACCTCCGGTCCGATTCCGGCGGCGTCTCCCATGGTTATGGCCAGTAGCGGTCTTTGCGGCATGTGTGCGTTGCGCGTCCTCTTGTCGGCTGTGTCCATTATAGCGGATTTCGCCGGCCGCCTTTGGCTTTGGCAGCCGCGGACGCGCTGGTTTGCGCTAGCCGTGCGCGAGCGCGCCGCCGTCGATGAAGACCGTCTGTCCGGTAACGAAGTCGTCGGCGTCGGACGCGAGGTAGACCAGCAGGCCGCACAGGTCCGTTGGGTGGCCGCGCCGTCGTGAGGGCAAGTAGCGGTCCAGCAGGTCGGGCTGGGCGTCTGGGTCCGGCTCGTCGGTGGTCATCCAGCCGGCGCCGATGCCGCAGACGCGGATGTTGCTGCGCGCCCACTCCAGCGCGAGCGCGGAGGTGAGCTGGTGCACCGCGCCGTGGCTGGCGCAGGCGGCGGTGGAGTTCCACAGGCCGCGCAGGGCGAGGCCGGAGTTCATGTTGATTACGCGGCCCCGGCCCTGTTCGAGCATGTGCTTGCCGACCGCCTGGCAGAAGTTGAAGACCGACCTTACATTGAACTGCATCACGCGCTGCCACTCGTCTTCGGTCACGTCGAGGAAGGGTTTACCGAACTCCACGCGGGCGTTGTTCACGAGGATGTCTATCTTGCCGAGCTCAGACAGGGCGCTGTCCACCGCCGCGCCGACCTGGGCGGCGTCGGTCACGTCCGTGGGAATGGCCAGGGCCTTGCGACCCTCGCGCTCCACGGCCGCGGCCGCATCGCGCATGTCGGAGTCTTCGGCGCCGGCTATGGCGACGTCAGCGCCGGCTTCGGCGAGGGCCGCGGCGAGGTACGGGGTCCAGCCGCGGCTGTCCGCGGTGATGAGGGCGGCCTTGCCGGTGAGGTTCCACTCTGCGGGAATGGGCATTTTCTCAGGCTCCTTGGGGAGTTCAGTGTCCAGTGGTCAGTGTTCGGTGCTAGCTCACCAGCCCTATCTCGGGGGCGTAGCCGGTGGGGGCGTAGCCGCCCGCGAGGGCGCCGCCGTCCACGTGGATCATCTCGCCGTTCATGTAGTCTGAGGCGTCCGACGCCAGGAAGACCGCGGTCGCGCCTATCTCGGGAGGGTCGCCGACGCGGCCCAGGGGAATGAAGCGGCCGGCGGGCAGGTTCATGCGGTCCTCGCGGGTGCCCTCGGTGGGGATGAAGCCGGGCACTATGCAGGTGCTGGTGATGCCGTACCTGCCCAGGCTGGTCGCGAGGGTGCGGGTGAGCTGCAGGACCGCGCCCTTGGCGCAGGTGTACATGAAGTTGTCGCGGCCGCCGCGCAGCCCGAACCCGGAGGAGACGTTGATGATCTTGCCGCGTCCGCGGTCGACCATGTGGCGGGAGACGGCGCGGGAGCAGTAGAGCGAGCCGGTGATGTTGGTGTCCATACCCAGCCGCCAGTCCTCGTCGGTGATGTCCCACAAGGGAATCGCGCCCTGGCCGCGCACGATGCCGGCGTTGTTGATGAGCACGTCTATCTTGCCGAACTCGGCCAGGGAGCGCTCGATGAGGCTGTCGACCTGGGACGAGTCGGTGACGTCGGTGGAGACGGTGATGGCATTGCGGCCCAACTCGCGGACCCTGTCGGCGACCTCCTCTATCGGGCCGAGACGCCGAGACGCTATCGCCAGGTCGGCGCCGGCGCGGGCCATCGCGAGCGACATCTCCCGGCCCAGGCCGGTGCCGCCGCCCGTGATGACAATGGACTTGCCGTCCAGGCTGAGTTTCTCGAGCATAGCTTCCTCCTAGTGTAGATGGCGAAGGTAGTGTATCAGGTTAGGGTTCACCCCGTAGCCCTACGTCTGCGATGTCACCTCGCCTGCGACGGCGGTGAATGCGGAGCCGTCGGCGAGTCTGAGCACCAGGTTGCCGCGTTCGTCCACGGACTCGGCGCGGCCCTCGACCCCGCGGCCCTGCCAGTCCAGGCGCACCTGGCGGCCCAGGGTCTCGAGTATGGCGGCCCAGCGCTGGGTGAGTGACTCGCCCCGTCGCACTTCGGCGTACAGATCGTCGAAGCGGGCCAGGAGCGTCTCCAGGACGGCCGAGCGGTCGGTGGGGCGACCGGTCTCCCTGCGGATGCTTGTGGCGAGGTCCGCGATCTCGGGGTGGTCGGCGGGGTCGAAATTCACGTTCAGGCCGATGCCGACGAGGGCGTAGGCGAGGCCGCGGTCGGATGCGGCGGTCTCGATGAGGATGCCGGCTATCTTACGTCCGCCGACGCGCACGTCGTTGGGCCACTTGACGGTGGCCTGGGCGTCGCAGAACCGGGCGGCGGCGTGCGCCGTGGCGAGGGTCGCGGCCATGTTCACGAACGGGAGCTGTGCGGCGGTGGGCCTGAGCAGCGCGGTGAGATGCAGGTTTTGGCTGCGGGGTGACACCCATGCGCGGTTGAAGCGGCCACGCCCGGCGGACTGCTCCTCGGTGGCGACGACGACGCCCTCGGCGGCGCCGGCTTCGGCCAGGTCGCGGGCCTCGTCCATGGTTGAGCCGACGAGGGTGTGGTGGTCGATGCGGCTGCCGATGACGCGGTGGGAGAGGGCGCGGGAAACGCGGGGGGCGCCTAGTTCGGCAGGCGGCAGGTTGGGGTCAGTGAGGTCGCGGGCCATGGGTGGAGTGGTCCAATGTCTATTGAGGCATCTCAGTGAAATCGAGAGAGTTGCCAATCCAGTGTACCCAATCGATGTCCGATTTGACCGTGTTCCACAGTCGTTCATCGGCGGTCCATAACTCACAATTCTCCCCCTCAGCTAGTGCGAGGTAGTGAGCGTCGTAGGTAGCCCGAATGCCAAAACGGAGCGCAAGTTCCATGGCTCGGATGTGAGCGTCCTCAGAGAGGGACGATATATGTACGCCGGTGCGCTGGAGTTGACTGAAGCGGTCCGTTACTTCACCAAGTGTGAATTCGCCACGGCGGACACGCCCATACAGCGCGTTAGTGATTTCGTAGAAGAACAGCGATGGAACTGCTATCAGGGTATCCGTGCTCTGCCACAGGGAAAGCATGGATTTGGCTTCATCGGCGTACTCTTCGTCGACAATCCACTTGAAGGCGAAACTGGCATCGACTACGACTGACCCGTTCACTTACTGATGCGCCCGTGGCCATACTCAATTGCCTGTCTGTTCTTGAGCTCACGGATCAGCTCCTCTCCTTCCGTGTACAGGCGACCAAGGCTGACCTGATCGAATATGCCTTCGAGCCGGTCGATCAGCGCGCTATCCACGCTGGGAACTGTTTCCAAACGTTTGACCTTCGCGGTGACTTCGGCAACCTCACCGTCCGTCTCGGCTGAAGGATACAAGAGCATATCCACCAGGTCTGCTAGCACGGTGCCACTGTGAAACACGCGAACCACATCGCCAGTAGAGGTCTCTTTCAGGCTTGGGAAAACTCGAACTCCCTGTTCGAGCAGCTTTCGTTCCAGATCTTCCGACATAGCCTTCTTGAGCCGTGTGGTACTCTCCCCGGAGACTTCTCGCAAAATGTCGGTGATCTCCCTGCGAGGGATTCTTTCAAAGGCCTTGCCGTCGATTCTGCTTTTAATGGACTTGGCGACACGCGACAGGTCTGCGGGAGTGGGCATGTCATCCACCTCGATGACTTAACTCGTTTATCTGTTTACAAATTAACATTTGCATGGAGTGAAATCTACTCCTGTCACCTTTCCCTGAGGGATCGCGCCTTACTATCCCCCGCCTGTCACACGCGCACTTCCCAGTCGCGGAGGACGGCCATGGCGGCGTTGTGGCCGGGGGCGCCGGTGACCTCGCCGCCGGGGTGGGTGCCGCCGCCGCACAGGTAGAGGCCGTCCACGGGCGTGCCGTAGCCGGAACGCCTGTGGTTGGGGCGCTGGGTGAGCAACTGCTCGGAGGTCACGTCCAGGTGGCGGATGTTGCCGTCCGTCAGGTAGACGCGGCGCTCGAGGTCCTGGGGCGTGAACAGCTCCCAGTCGATGATCGAGTCGCGGAAGTTGGGCGCGTAGCCGTCGATGATGTCGATCATGCGCTCGCCCGTGGCCTGCTTCTCGTCGTCCCAGCAGCCGTCGGCCAGCGTGACGGGGGCGTAGAGCGCCCAGATGGACATGACGTGCTTGCCCGGCGGCGTGAGCGAGGAGTCGTAGACGGACGGTATCTGGATGTGCATGACGGGCGCGGTGGGCGGCAGGCCGCGGCGGGCCTCGTCCCAGCTACGCTCGAAGTACTCGACGGACGGGCAGATGCGGGTCTGCGCGAGATAGCGGGGGTCGAATCCTTCGCCGAGGTGGGCGGAGAAGTCGGGGACCTCGCTTAGGGCGCAGTGGAACTTGAGGTAGGAGACGTTGGTCTTGTAACGCTTGACGCGGTCTACGAACGCCGGCTCCAGCGCCTCGTGGTCGACAAGGGACAGGAAGGTGCGCTTGGGATCGGCGTTGGAGAGCACGACGTCGGCCTCGATGTGCTCGCCGGTGGTGAGGAGCACGCCGGTGGCTCGGCCGTTGGACACGGTGATGCGGTCGATCTCGGCGCCGGTGCGTATCTCGACGCCGCGCGACTCTGCGGCGCGGGCCATGGCCTGGGTGATGCCGCCCATGCCGCCGAGAGGGATGCCGACGTTGCGGTCGTCGTTGAACATGCCGGTCTTGATGTAGGCGACGGCCATGATGCTACCGGGGGCGCGGACGTCGCCGGCGTCCTGGGCGTCGATGTAGGCGCCGCGGACGGTCTCGGACTCGAAGAACTCTTCCACCAGGTCCTTCATGTTGCCGGTGAGCATACGCTCGAACACAGACTCGTCGGGGGTGCCGCGCACCGAGGCGGCGACCTCGGCTAGCGTGGGCGGCTCTTCGAGGAAGTGGCGGTGCAGGATGCCGCAGGCGCGCTCCCAGAAAGCGAACCACTCCGGCAGGCGGTCGGCGTCGGCGGGGGAGATGCGGCGGACCTCGTCGGCGGTGCGGTCGTCGTCGTGCCAGCCGAGCAGGTAGTCGCCGTTGGGGAAGGGCTGGAAGCGGGACGGCTCCAGGTAGTGGACGTCGAAGCCGTGGTCGCGGAGCTCGAGGTCGTCGATCACCTTGTCCTGGAGCATGTGGCAGATGTAGGAGCAACTCGAGACGCGGAAGCCGGGGAAGAGCTCCTCGGTGATGCAGGCGCCGCCGACGAAGTCGCGCCGCTCGAGGACGAGCGAGCGGATGCCGGACTGCGCGAGGTAGTTCGCGGCGACTAGGCCGTTGTGGCCGCCGCCGACTATGATTGCGGGGTAGCGATCCGGCATGGGTGACCTCCTGGTTGCGGGTGGCGTTCAGGTTAGCACGGGATGTGGTGGGTGGCTAGAGGGGCGCGCGCTGAAGTTCTCGCTAGAGAATGAGTCGCCAGGCTGGACGCGAGCTTGACAATGGCCGTTTACTGGCTGTAAGCTATTCTTACTAAAGGTAAGGAGGTTGCGATGGACAGGGATACTGTCATTGGCAAGGTGATCGATGCCGTCGAACACGTTCAGAAGTCTAGCGGCCGAGCGGCTGCTGGTGTTGGGTCAGAAACCCGCCCCTTTAGAGACATAGAGGGCTTTGATAGCTTGTGTGGTATTGCTGCAACTGTGCTTCTTTCGAACTCTCTTGGGATAGAACTGCCCGACAGCGTGTTCGTAGCTGAAGATGGTAGTAGTTCGCTCTCGGTCGTCGAGATAGCCGAGAATGTGTCCGAGTACGTGACTCGTAGGAAAGTCTTGTCATGAACGAGCCAAGTCCCCGTCGGCAATGCATAGCTGGGCGCCTTAGGATGGCTAGGGAGATGGCTGGTCTAACTCAAGGGCAGGTCGCCACCCACTTCGGATGGCACAGGCCTACGGTATCGGAGATAGAGGCCGGGCGCCGAAGAGTGTCGGCGGAGGAACTGCTGGCCCTGGGGGACCTCTATGGTGTCAACATCGCTTGGATCGTTAGGGAGAATGACGAAACTGGACTCAGCGACAGAGCCATGCTCGCAGCTCGCGAGTTAGGCAAGCTGAAGGACAAAGATTTGGAGCGTCTGCTGCAACTTATCCAAGCGCTCAGGGCTACGGACGACTCGTCGTGAATGATGGATAGTAGGAAGACTATCGCCACGAAGTCCGTTGCGGCGGCTCTGCGCATGCGTGCGCGTGCGGGCTTGCCATTGGACGAGGCTATCTGTGTTTACGACTTGGCCGAAAGGCTAGGAATAGAGGTAAGATTCTTAGACATTCCCAGTGTTGAGGGAGTGTACTACCGGACCACTGAGTCGGTCATTGTCCTGTCTTCTCTGCGCCCAATTGGGCGACGCGCGTTCACTTGTGCCCACGAACTGGGGCACCACAGTAATGGAGACGGGACAAGTATTGACCAGCTAGTCGAAAAGCCTCAATGGTTCAGCTTCAGCCCAAGAGAGTTCGCTGCCGACTGTTTTGCAGGCGCTCTACTCATGCCCAATGTCGCCGTCCAGCGTGCTTTCTCGCTCCGCGGCTGGAATATCCGGAATTGCACCCCTGGGCAAATCTACGCCGCTTCCAACTACTTTGGTGTGGGATTTTCGACCATGGTTCACCACATGCGAAGTGGGCTGCGGGTCCTGCCAAATGTCCACGCCGCCGCCCTTCTGAGAGTCAGCCCCCGTAAAGCACAGGCCCAAGCTCTTGGTTGGGAATCTCAAGACACTGTCTGGATAGTAGACTCTCATTGGAATGGACGGGCAATCGACGTGGAAGTAGGTGACCTGGTTTTCGTGCAGGCACGGCCCGTACTGGAGGGCCGGTGCGTAGCGCAGATAGAAGACATGAGGGGCGGACGGCTGTTTCGCGCCGATGAACCCGGAATTGGCAAGTTCTGCGATGCCAATGGCTGGTCCGCTTTCGTCAGAGTTTCAAGGCGTGCGTTCGTTGGACGCAGTATATTTCGGCATCTGGAAGAAGGAATTGACGATGGGTCCGATGATAGTTGAAGAATGCAACTTGTCTGTGGCTTGGGGCAAACTGTTTCTCAAAGCATACGACGCCAATGCGGTTTCGCCTCTAGTCATGGTGATCAATAATCTAGATAATGGAGAGGAACATGAACATCTGCCTATTAGGAACGCACTTGACCAAGTGTTAGTGGCCGAGGGGAAGGGCTCGTGCCACACTGTTGCTAACACGATTTTTCCCAAGAGCCTTTGGAATCCCGCGGCGGGGAGGGAAGCCCTGTTCGAATGCTACCTGAATATGTTGCCTCGCCTACGGAAACATAAGGGCAACAGAAATGGGCTATATTTCGAGCGTCTCATCTCTTTTGATGGCTTTAATCAGTTGAATCACGTGATAAAGACGTGGCACAGCGGGAATACCCGCCGCTCTGCGCTTCAAGCGTCGGTGTTTGACCCCAACCGAGATCATACGAACCAACGCCAACGAGGATTTCCTTGTCTGATGCAGCTTGCTTTCGACCCTCAAGGCAGGGATGGCCTAGCGGTGACGGGGGTTTACGTGACACAGTATGTAGTCGAGCGATGCTATGGCAACATATTGGGTCTCATATGGCTGGGCCAGTTTATGGCCCACGAAATGGGACTGACTTTGACACGTGTCAGTTGTGTAGCGACTCGTGCCATGCGCGGCAGTGTGCCCAAACGCGACCTAAGAGAGCTTGCAGAAACCGTTGAACTTTCGCTGGTACAGATGCCTGCGGAGATACATCTTGGCTAAACTGGCGCGCGGTAGCCGAAGCATGAATGCTGCCCTCGGAATGTAGCTGGCTTTAGCGCTAGATCCTGAACGAGAACCGTCGGTGTTTCGAACCCTCTCGCCAGCCAAGTCTACTGTCGTGTACGACACGTATTGGCGATTTGCCCTGGAGCGGCAAGAGGTCTTCTTTCGAAAACTAGAGGGAGCCTCCCCACCGTGGAGTGACGACCCGATTATCGCCCGTCATAAGTTCACTAACTCTTACCGTGCCTCCGATAGGGTGAGCCAATATCTCATTCGCAACGTCATCTATCAAGGTGACCAGTCTGCTCAGGAGATTTTCTTCCGTACCATTCTCTTCAAGCTATTCAACAAGATTGAAACTTGGGAAATCCTGAAGTCGAACGTGGGAGATGTCACGTGGGAGGACTATTTCTTCGACAAGTATGACGACGTCCTGTCCAAAGCCCTTTCCACCAAGAGGCGGATATATTCTGCCGCGTACATCATGCCTTCGGGAAGTAGGTATTTCGGATATCGAAAGAAACATAGCAACCACCTCAGTCTGCTTGAGCGGATGATGGAAGATGAGGTGCCGGATCGGATTGCCGATGCAAACAGCATGAGGCAGGCGTTTGAAATTTTGCGCTCCTACCCTACTATCGGCGACTTCCTGGCGTACCAGTTTGTCACCGACCTGAACTACAGCGAGATGTGCGATTTCACGGAGATGGAGTTCGTGGTGCCCGGACCGGGGGCACGGGATGGCATACGCAAGTGCTTTGGCAGGCTTGGAGGGCTCAGCGAGTCCGACATCATCAGGATTGTCGCTGATAGGCAGGACTTCGAATTTGAGAAGCGGGCGATGGAGTTCCGCTCGCTTTGGGGGAGGCGGTTGCAGTTGATAGACTGCCAAAATCTGTTTTGCGAAGTGTCCAAATACGCTAGACTAAAGCACCCAGATGTCAAGGGAATCGATGGACGTTCCCGCATCAAGCAAATCTACCGCCCGTCGGGCAAGCCCTTAGAGTACTGGTTCCCACCCAAGTGGGGTATCAACCACCTGCTGCCGAAATCAAGTGTGTGATCATCGAGCTCTCTCTTCTTTCAGACTTCGCAAGGAGGCAAAAGTAGTGATTCTTGGTCGCGAGGAAATTCTGAAGCGGCTCAAAAGTGGGGAGATTCTCAGAGAGGGCACGTGGGATGAAAAGTGCCTGAAAGAAGCTTCTTATGCTCTCAGAATAGCCGACGATGGCCTGTTGCTTAACGGCAAGTTCTATGAACCCGGGGTACGTTACACAGGCACTTACATTGAGATCGACCCAGGCAAAATCGCCATACTGTCAACCAGAGAAGAAATGGTGATGCCGACGGATCTTGTCGGCAAGATCGGAATACGCTTAGATTACGCACTTCAAGGGTTGACTGGCTTGATGGGAATTCAGGTCGATCCCCTTTACGGTCACGATAAAGAACATGAGCGGCTGTTTATAAGAGTGGCGAACTTTGGAAACGCCTCGATTCGGCTTTTGCCCGGAGAGATGGTGTTCACGTTCGAACTGCACAAAGTAGTCGGAGATGTTCCGGAGGTGTCAAAGGACGATTCCTGGCCGCGCATCAAGGACAAGCTAAAGAACCTGAACAACGCTAGCTGGTCTCACATTACTCAAGTAGAAGACAATCTCAGTAGGCAGGCCGAGAGCCTACGACAACACCTCCAACCGTTGGTGATGTTCGGAATTTTCTTGGTGGCCGTTACCATACTGGGAGTTGCTATTTCCCTAATCTTGAATGTCAGCGATGCTCAAACTGCCTACGTTCCGAGTTGGGTGATTACAGTCGGGTGGGTCTTGTTTATAGCCACCTTGTGCTTTGCCTGTGTTACAACGGGTGTCATGGGCGGAGTTATGATATGGCGCTTATGGAGTAACAAATAGCAACAAAGGGAGAGCGAACGTGGGCCGCTCCCCCTACTTTAGGGACTCAAGTCCATGCACTCAGTTCACCAAGTGCATGGTGCCCTTCTCCAGGTCGACGCTGATCTGGCCTATGCCCTTGGCCTTTATCTGCCGCCAGATTCCAAAGCCCGTCATAATTGCGCGTTCCCAGTCTCCTTCCGTTCTGACACTCACTTCCAAGTGCGAGGTCATGTCCTTTATGGTGCGTAGCAGGTTGTAGTCGACACCTTTGGCACCTTCCAGAAAATTGCGGCGCTCAGCGTAGCTGAACACCATTGCGGAGATCCCCTCTTCAATGACGATTGCCCGCCCGCCGTCTTCGACCTCGTCAATCATGGAATCGCTCTTACGCTTACGCCGCAGGAGTGCCCTTAGCGTGGGTGACCATCCAAGGACGCTGGCATAGGACAGGTGGCAGATGTCATGAAAGCGGTAGCCATCGTCCTCGTATCGGTTGTCCCTCAGAGGGTCACCAAACTGGACTCCGTCAATGGTGGTGATTGAAATGCCAGAGTCTTCCCTTATGAGGATGTCCATCTGTCTGGGTAGTTGCTCTGTAGGCGGAAAGACCTCATCGAAGAGTTTTCTCGGCCCCTTACCTGCGACTACAGGTTGCCACCGCCTTCCGGCCTTGCTGAGATTGAATGACGCCACATCTTCCAGGGTCAAGTCGTGCTTGGTAGCAACGTTAGAGAGGTACCACAGCAGGTCGCCCAGTTCTTCCTTCACCCGTTCGGGGAAAAGCCCGTACGAGTCACCGTCCCTGAGCCACTTCTTATGCTCGCTCAGCAATTCACCGACCTCACCCGCCATTCCCAGAAGTGGTACCAAAATGCTGTGGGAGTCCGGCTCGAAGTAACCTGTGCTCGGTTGCTGATCCGTCTGATTGGCAAGGCGCTGGTATTCGTTTAGTTCCATCAACCAATCCTCCCCTCAATCGCTGCAGCACCATACACGAATGGCGCTCCGGCTCGTGCGGATCCTCAACGGTGCACGGGAACAGCATTCCGGTAACACATTACACAAAATCTGTGGTATGTCAAATCTCCAAGTCGGCGGCAGCTGTTGTGTCTCTGATTAGGTTAAAGAATAGAGAGGTGCCCCGAGAATTGTTGAATACCGGCCAGCCGTCTGAAGTCCCTCTCCGCCTTTAATCATAACATTGTCGAGCAGTTCGTTAAGTCCAGTTCCACACCACCAAACTGCCAAGGCAATACTAGGGAGGCGTCCCGCCCCCTGTCGCCTGGCGAAGTGCTAGAATCTGGCGGAGCAGCGTTGGCTCTAGCGGGGAGGGCGACTATGAATGGCACTGAGTACGATATTGCGGTGATTGGGGGCGGGATTATCGGGCTGGCGACGGCCATGCGGCTGAGCGAGGAGTACCCGCGCTACCGGGTGGCGGTGCTGGAGAAGGAGCGGGAGGTGGCGCTGCACCAGACGGGCCACAACAGCGGGGTGATTCACGCGGGCATCTACTACGCGCCGGGCTCGCAGAAGGCCAACTTCTGCTCGACGGGCGGGTCGCTGCTGCGGGAGTTCTGCGACGAGCGCGGCATCGAGTACGAGATGTGCGGCAAGCTGATCGTGGCGATCGACGACGAGGAGGTGCCGCGGCTGGAGGAGCTGTTCCGGCGGGGCACGGAGAACGGGGCGCAGGGTCTGGAGATGGTGGGGCCGGAGCGGCTGCGGGAGATCGAGCCGCACGCGGCGGGGGTGCAGGCGATCTTCTCGCCGAACACGGGCATCATCGACTACACGAAGGTGGCGCAGGCGTACTCGGTCGAGATGCGCGAGAACGGGGCGGACCTGCTGACGAGCACGCCGGTGCGGGGGATCGACGCGCGGGACGGTACGCACTACCTGATGACGCCGCGGGGGGAGATCCGGGCCAGGCGGCTGATCAACTGCGCGGGGCTTCACGCGGACAGCGTGGCGCGGATGCTGGGCGTGGACGTGGGAGTGCGGATCATCCCGTTCAGGGGCGAGTACTTTTCGATCCGGCCGGAGCGGGCGCACCTGGTGAAGGGTCTCATCTACCCGGTGCCGGACCCGAGTCTGCCGTTTTTGGGCGTGCACTTCACCAAGCGGATCGGCGGCAGTGTGGAGGCGGGGCCGAACGCGGTGCTGGCGCTGGCGCGGGAGGGGTACGCGAAGACCCGGTTCGACCTGGGGGACACGCTGGGGAACCTGGGGTACGCGGGGTTCTGGAAGATGTCGCTGAGGTTCTGGAAGACGGGATTCCAGGAGCAGTACCGGTCGCTGGTGAAGTCCAAGTTCGTGCGGTCGCTGCAGACGCTGGTGCCGGAGGTGCGGTCGGAGGACCTGTACGAGCCGGGTGCGGGGGTGCGGGCGCAGGCGGTGGACAGGCGGGGCGGGCTGTTGCAGGACTTCAGCATAGCGGAGACGCCGAACGCGATCCACGTGCTGAACGCGCCTTCGCCGGGGGCGACGTCGTCGTTGAGCATCAGCCGGTACATCGTGGACCTGGCGAGCGAGTCGTTCGAGCTGGCGGCGTAGGGGCTGTTCGGCAGGTGTTATCACCCTCACCCTGACCCTCTCCCATCAAGGGAGAGGGGACGAGGTCGCCTTCGCGAAAGTGTGCCATTCTGGGCCATTTCGTGCCATTCGTACTTGGGTGCGGTGGGCAAATCAGCGGCGCCGGCGCCCATTCTGCCCCGTAGGTGTAAGGATTGGCGCTCCATTTGGGTGGAAATGGGACACCCCGTTTGTGAGCATCACGCCGATGTTCGGGGAAGGGTGTGGACTGACCCGTTCTCGTTATGAGATTGTTAAGCTGCGCGGGCGACCACGCGGTCGGATGGGGCGGTTGGCCCGCATGAGGAGAGTGTAGTACGCGCGTTCGTATGCGTCAAGGGCGTGGAGTGTCGTGGCAAGGCGGTCGCGGACTGCCGCGCGGTCGTTGGGAGGTGGGACGAGATGGGGACGGGGCAGCGCGACTGCGAGGCGGTGTCGGGTCATGTGCGTGACGCTGATGGGGATGGATTTGGGCGGTTTTGGGGCGGAATTTTCGGGGGTTGGGGTGTGGGAGGGCGATTCGTCGTTCCCACGTAAAGCTTGTCCCTGCTTGGGTTTGGGCCTGACGTTTCGTGGACCTGGGGGCTTTCCGACGTTACGCAATATCTGGGTATGACTGGCACACATGGGCACGCCAACAAGCCGATGGCGTCAAACAGTCAAAGCCAAGCTGGTCATCAATCCTACCCGCACAACTCATACGAGGCGGCATTGTCTCGCTGTCATGCCCGCACACTTCGCACCCCGAACAGTCAGGCTCACAACCGTAGTGATGACAAGGACAGTCCTCAGCTCTTCTAAGAGCTTCCCAGTCCTTGAATCCCCACCTGTTGGCCCTTTCCTCATGCGCAGCATCAATCCTTGCCAAGCGTTCTAGCGCGCCGCTGCTTTTCCGCGCGTTGCAAGATCTACAAAGGATTGCCAGATTCTCTATCTCATTACCCGCATCTGGGTCGATGTGGTCAATGGTCGCATTGGAACCTGACACTGACCGCCCACACCATTCGCATTTGCCCCCACTTCGCTCCAGCAGTTGTGGCTTAGACTGGCGGGCCAGCTTCCGCCTAGCAATCGCCGCGTCTTCCAACCGTCGCTGGTCCCGCCAAAGCGGCGCCTCTTTAGGTATGCAATCAATGTACTGGAACGTCTCATAATCCAGTATGCGCCGAGCGGACCTATGGTCGTTACTCTCATGGCCTCCCATGCCATGTGCTTTGAGATATTCTAAGGCTACGTTGCGGCCCTCAGTCATGTCGATACGTCTAGCCTCGACAACCACTGACGCCCGGGCCTTGTCTCTTAATCTACCCCAAGGTTTCTGCTGCATTACTACGTTCGTCCTCCAGCTAACGCGCTCCCCGCGATTTTCGGCCACACCTCCACAAAGGGGGCAGGTGGATACCTTTCGAGGAAAAGGGAGCTTAGAGTGGGTTCATTTTCGGTGTCACATCACCAGCGCCGCGCCCCGCGGCCGCGCCTTGCCGCCGTGCATCGACGGCTCGGCGCACCACTTCGCCGCCAGCCGCCGCACTCCCTCGTAGGTCGCCTCGTCGAATCCCAGCAGGTCGCACACCACGCGCCTGTCCAGCAGGGCGCGGTTGGGGTCGGCGTGGAGCATCGCCGCTTACTAGCACGCGGATCCTTGGCGTTCAGCAAGCTCTCCAAGCAGGAGTTCGACCCCTTCGTCCACCTGGCATTCCCAGATGACCCTATGTCGCCAGCCCATGCTCTCCAGGTTGATGCGAGTCTCTCTGTCGCGGTTCACGTTGCGACCGATCTTTGAGGTCCAGTACTCGACATTGCTGTTGGGCATTCTGGAGCGCTTGCATCCGTGCCAGTGCCAAAAACACCCATTAACGAAAAGGGCCACTCGGTACTTGGGAAGCAGCAGGTCCGGCGAGCCTGGCAAGTCCGTCCGATGTAGGCGAAAGCGATAGCCCGCGCGGTGGAGCTTCCGTCGGACGGCCATTTCAGGGCCGGTGTCTTTCGACTTCACTCTGGCCATGATGCGGCTACGGGCGAGCCGGCTTACGGTGTCGGGCATTGTGGCCCCTTAGAGATTAGCCGGAAGTGCTATCAGCAGCGATCGGTCGCTCTCGACAGCGCCGACTCGTTCGTTGTACTTTTCGATAAGTCCGATGATGTTATCGGCAAGGTTATCCTTGCCGAAGCTGCCAAGCTCTTCGATATTCTGGCCGACGAATGACTCTATAGCAAATATGCTAACCCCTTCTTGTGCCCCAATCGATTCCGCCATCTGCCTAGCAGCTTCAAGTCTCGAGTCGGGCACTAGCAGCAAGGGCCTGTAGCCGTTTCTGAAGTTCTCCAGGCACTTATCCAGGACCGGCGGCATAGGTGCGACTGTTACGTGAAAGACGGTGTCCCGCACCAGGAAGTCGCCTGGCCGACCCAACTGCTGGTCGGCGGTTGTATATGAGTGGTTCTCTATGTCCAGATCGGGGAACCGAACCGCGAGTTTAGCGCCCACCAGATGCTGGGCGACTGCTCCCGACTTGACTCCGGCAGCAACAAGCACGTCGCCGACGATCTGAGACGAAGGCTTGGTTAGGTTGATCTCAACTTCGATCCTCTGTCGACTGAAGTAATCTCTTACTCGTTCGACGAGCCAAGCCTGTAGCCTATCAATTACTTCGTAACGCTCTTCGCCCGTTAGTTTTGACAACCCCTCGACGTCATTTATCTGATCTACCAGACCTACTGCCGCAGGAACGGTTCCCCGCGTAGTTCTTCCGCCTTCAGAGGTGAATCGCCTCTCCTCGCCATGTCTGGCGAGAATGAACTGGATCAGACGACCGCTAGTCCGGACTTGATTACCGGGGGTAACGTAATCGCTCCTTGACAAGGGGAAAGCGTCTCTCATTCTTTCCATGACGGCGAGGCCCGCGCAGATAACGTAGGTGTTCGGCTCTTCCCCTGAGGAGGGCCTGTGGCTGTCGTACCATTGGCGCAGGACGTTAAGCGACTCGACGGCGGCATTTTGGGTGCTCATTGGTAGCTCCCCGCCTCACCTACAGCGACCTGAATGCTCTCGCCGAGCGGGTGACCAAGAGAGTCGCGGCAATGGATGGCGAGCGGCAAGAGAAGCTGTTCCGACAACCACCGCGCCACTGGAACAGCCACGCCGTCGCCCATTGCGCGGTATGCGTCGTTGTACTTGGGCGGCAGCCAACAGCGATCTGGCACGCCCATTAGCCGTGCAGCCTCCCGGGGAGAGAGAAGTCGCGATCTTGTCTGTCCTTCCTCAAGCGTCAGCACGATTTGGCGGCTGGAGCCTCCTTCGGGTGTTCGCAGACAGCCGGCCACACCATCGAATCTCACTTCTGCTCTTTGGACTCCGCTCCGGACCCTCTTGTATACGAACCCCACGGACGGCCCCATGTCCATCGCGAGCTTGGTCTTCCGCAGGTTCAATTCCGTCATCATGTCCAGCAGCCGCGCAGTTTCGTCCGGCTCATGCCACTCAACACCTGTGGGAGATGCCTCCATGAGCTCTTCCACGGGACGGACAGACATAAGGGGTTCGGGCAGCGTCCACCAGCGCCAGTAGTCGCTGATAGGCGACGCCATTTGGTCGTAGGCTTTCTTTACGGCTTTGGTGAACCAGGGATAGGCGTCGCGGTTTTCCTCATGGGCGAACAGGGAACAATCCACTTGAGAGTCTACGGCCACTACGAACACACGGGGACGGGACTGTGGCAGGAATCGGCGGGCGTCCATCACCAGCGGTCCGAACTGCATTCCCAAATCGACGAGCGCCTGGCACAGCGCCGAAAAGTTCTCGCCGTACAGCAAGCCAACGACATTCTCAATGACTACGATGGAAGGGCGTTCATCCCGATCCGACAGACTTTGCATAAGACGCCGGAACTCCCAGAACGTTCCGCTGCGTTCCGCGTTCATCCCCCGTCTTTGACCCGCCAGCGATAGATCTTGACAAGGGAATGACGCCCACGCCATGTCAGCGCCGGTCGGCAGCGCGTCAACTTCAACATCCGCGATGTCGCCCAGAACGAAATCGCCACGACCGAACCATTTTTCGTACACTTCCTGTTTTCGGACGTCGATGTCGTTGGCCCACACGCAGTTCCATTCAGGTTCCAGACCGAGTCGAACCAGCCCCGCGCCGGCGAAGAATTCCATGAACCTGAGCCCGCCGCCATTGGAAGAGACGCCAGGGCGCGCACTGTTCCGCGCCCCCGCCTGCAGAGGCAGGTACATCTGGTGGGCGTCGTCCGGCGGCGCCTCGTGGAGGAGATTCGGTTCAGTGTTGTTGTCGGTGGTGTACTGAGAATGGGCCATAGCGCTAATCCCCGCAACATCCTGATGCAGCATCAGAGTATTGGATGGTGGGATGACAGTCAATTAGTGGCAAGGAGATCACTGGGCGAGTGAGGAGTTCCTACTCTCAGGGCAGCGATTGGGTTACCACGCTTCGCGACCAACGGGCTGTCCTGTGTCCACTTCGGCGTGGAGGTTTTCTTCGGTTACGCCCGCTAGCAGCACGTCCAGCCTGGACTTGGACGGCTTACTTACGGTAACCACCAACTCGCCGTCTCCGGGCGTCAACTCGACCTCCGCGTCCACTTCGAGGCCAACCTGTGACGCTAGAGACTCGCGTATGTGAATTGCCAGGTTGTCGCCATGTTTGCCGATTCGAGTCTTCAATGCGCTCACCTTCGTTCACTTGGCCATTCTTCCTGGGCCGCCGGGAGGCCCCCTACGGGATGTCGGGAGGGCGCTCGGCCAGGTGGACTTCGGCGAGGGCGAAGACGCCTTCGCTGAAGTACTCGAGCTCCACCACGTCGTCTACGTCGTAGGTCCAGAGGCGGGTGAGGAACTTCGCCATGTCCGGCGTGGGGATGCCGTCCATCTTGATCACCACGTCGCCCACCTGCAGGCCCGCCCTGGCGGCGGGGCCGTCGCGGGCCATGCGGGTGACGATGATGCCCTCGTCCACCGGCAGGCCGAGGCGGTTGGCGTTGGCAGGGGTGACGTCGGTGCCGCTCAGCCCTATCAGCGGGCGGACGACGCGGCCGTGCTCGATGAGGCTGTCGATGATGGGGGCGGCGACGGCGGAGCTTACGGCGAATCCTATGCCCTGCGCCTGGCGGTAGATGGCGGTGCTGATGCCGATGACCTCGCCGTTCATGTTCACCACCGGGCCGCCGCTGTTGCCGTCGTTGATGGCCGCGTCGGTCTGGATCATGTCGTACAGCACGCCGTGCTGGGTGTCGATGGTGCGTCCCTTGGCGCTGATGATGCCGAGCGTGACGGTGGGACCGCCCTTGAGCGCGAGCGAGTTGCCCACCGCGACCACCCAGTCGCCCACGTCCACCGTGTCGGAGCTGACGAGCTCGGCGGTGGGCAGCGGGTCCTCGGTGTCCACCTTGATGACGGCGAGGTCCGTTACCAGGTCCTGTCCCACCACCCTGGCGGTGTAGGTCTCGCCGCCGGGCAGCGACACGGCGATCTCGTCGGCGTTCTGCACCACGTGGTAGTTGGTCACGATGTAGCCGTCATCGCGGATGACGACGCCGGAGCCGGCGCCCTCGTCGTTGAAGTCGAAGAACACGCCGCGGGTCACGGACTCCACGGAGATGGACGCGACGGAGGGGTTGACCCGCTCGACGAGGTTGGAGATGGAGGGGAGGGTGGTGAGCGCGGCGGGCGGCGGGAGCGTCACGGCGGCGGGAGCGGCCGGCAGAGGTGCCGCGGTGGCGGTGGGAACCGGCGTGGGGGCCTCGTCGGGGACAGGCTCGGACTGCTGGGAGCAGGCGGCGGCAAACACCAGCACGCACGCGGCAAATGCCAGGCGCGCTACACTTCTAACCGGTGTCCGGCGCCGCCATAACCCTGAGTCGAACACGCAACAGCCCCGCCCACAAAAGCCTAACGCCCTGCACTCCCGACGACCTCTGAACGTAGGTCGTATAGCGGGACGTAACCAGGGCGCCCATTAGCAAAATGATAGCCGATACGTACACCCAGGTCAACAGAGCCATGATGGCGCCGACGGAGCCGTAGACGACGTTGTAGACGGGGAACCGGGTTACGTACCAGACGAAGATGAAGTTGGCGATGCCGAAGGCGATGGACGCGGCGAGCGCGCCGTACCAGACGTCGGCGAAACGGACGTCGGTGTTGGGCAGGTAGCGGTAGAGCACGAGGAACGTGAGGAAGTACAGCAGCGGCGTGATGAGCTGTCCGGCGAGGCCCAGCAAGTCGTGGGCGTACCAGGCGCCCGGCGCGAAGTAGATCGCGATGTCGCTGATGTAGGCCGAGAGGAAGGGCGCGACGAACAGCGCGAGTATGACGACCAGGCCGCTGAACAGCACCAGTGCGAGGTCGATGAGACGCTCCTCGATGAAGGGGCGCGCCCTGGTTATGCCCCAGGCGGCGTTGATGCCCTTGCGTATGGCTCCGAACACGGCGGTCGACGCGGCGAGCAGTCCGATGACGCTGATTATGCCGGTGATCGCGCGCGCCCTGGCGACGCCCTGGAGGGTGTCGCCGATGAACTCCTGCGAGACGGGCAGCACCGCGGCGATGTCGTGGGCGAGCCTGTGCTCGACCGGGTCGGGGCTGATGAGGTAGCCCACTATGGACACCATGGCGAGGGTGAGCGGGAATATGGAGAACAGGGTGTAGAACGCGATGGCCCCGGCCACGAACGGGCAGTTCTTGTCCAGGAAGTCGTTTACTGTGTCCCTGCAAAAGAGTATGAACCGGACGGCGAACAAGCCTGCTCTCCTGACATGATACGTGGGCTGATACTACTCAAGGGGAGTGGCGGGTGTCAACGAAGGGGGGCTGGCACCCTCGTCCCCTCAGCAAGCTCAGGGCAGACTCTAACCTCCTACGGAGCTATCCGGCTTGGCTACTCCACCTTCTCGTACAGGTCGCTACCGCACTGTACACAACCGTCATGCTCCCTGAATCTCCGATAACTCATTCGGTTCCCGCAGTTGACACATGCCACGACTTCACGGTTACGACGGGCCTTCCTGTACAACCCGTAGGCAATCAATCCAACCACTATGAGCACTATCACCCAAAACACTAGGCCTTCCAAGGGCTGCCTCCTAGCTCGTAGTTTGTTCTCTGAACGGGGGGTGTTGTTATCTTATTCTTCGCAACCTCCTAGGTTTTGTAGGACTTCTCCTCGACCTACTTCCCCTCTGGTCCACCATGTGGAATGCGAAGAAGACGGTCGGGATGTAAATGAGCATTAGCCACCATCCGATATGCGGCAGTGAAACCAGGCCAAAGAGTGTTACGGAGGCTATGGGACTTGTAGCCCATACCACCAGCAGCAGACTCAGCAGCGTCACACCACACCCTATTATCCCGAAGCTCTTGTCTTTGAATAGCATCCCCACTGTCTGAATTGCCATCCCAAGCAGTAGGCCCAATGCGGAAAGGAATCCGGCAGCGATGAGGATTGCGGACGCGGCATACCACTCGTCGCGGTCGATCCCCCGAAACACTATGTACCGCAGAATCTCTATGGCGGTCTGCCCACCGACGACGTCGAAGGCGATCAGGGGTACAAACAGAGCTACAAGCCATCCCGCTATGGCGGCGCCGATTCGCGCGTAGAAAGTGCCGAGAAAGCCAAATTCCGAACGAAGTCGGGCCAGCCTCTCAGCGGAAAAGAACCGTAGTATGGCGCGCAATTGAACTCTCAGTTTTCACGCCCGCTTTACTGGCTGAACACCCGGCTGGACAGGTCGCTGGCGAGTTGGTCCGACTGCTGACGAAAGTCGTCGAGGGAGTCGTACAGAGCCTTGACCGAGGCCGGGATTTCACGCATCGCGCCATACTCGCCGAGCATGTTCACCGTGAGTTCCTGCTTGAGGATGACGGTGTTCATGTCGTCAAGGTCTTGGCGCATTGCATGCACCTCCGTAAGCAGCACCGTACCGTTTGCCATCCAGCGTCCGTACGCGGCTCGCTCCTCGCTATCCCGTTGCTGCAACTGCGCCCGCAGGCTAGAGTCGTTTATATCCTGCGTCAGTCCGCTCTGCTTTGCAAAGTACTCCTCCAGCCTGTCCGTCGCCGTGCTGAACCTGTGCTCCAACCTCTCAATGTCCTCGATCGCGGCGGTGTACCTCGGTTCCCACCGACCCTTCAGATCTTCAAGCCGCTGAACATATACTGTGTCAGAAGACTGGGCCTGTGTGTCGACACTGGTTGGTGTGCTGTCCCCAGAGGAAGTAGGCTCCGTTGGACTGTCCGGCGATGTCTCATCCAGCAGCTCGGCTACCGCATCGGCGGACCTCGTCACTACTTCCATCTGCTCGGATGTGCGCTGGATCCCTTCTACCGCTCGTGTCCCTCTGGAAGCATCCACACTCTGACGTCCAACAATGAACACCGCATACAGCAAAACAACCGCTATGAGGGCACACACCCCCACCTTGAATTGGGTAGATCTGAGCCATCCTACGAGCGTCGGATTCATCACTCTATGCTCCCTACATAGCTTTTCCGGTTCAATAAGCGGCCAGCGGATACCGACCTGAGGCAAACGAGATGACGCCACGGCATAATGGACGTGCGTGCGTAGATAGAAAGACAGGAGAATGGGAAAATCGCGCTTTTGCCATGCAAGAACCCCCTCTCGGCAGGTGGTTGGCTACTAGGCAAAGTCGCCGTTTCCACGTTGTGAGCTAAGAGGGGGCACGCAGAGCGCACCACCACACCAAAGGCTCACAAGCGAGCGTGGAAGACGACTTTGCCTAGTCAAGTGGCAGGTTATATCAGCCCCCAGAACATGTCAACAATGCCCAGCCGCACGCGGCGGGGGCGGTTTCCTCTGTGGCGCTGGGTGGCGTATGCTACTGCGCGAGGTTATCGACTATGCAAAAGATCGTGTTCGACATGGAGCCGAGACCGCCGTATGACTTCGCGCTTACGGCGGCGTACGTGACGCACTTTCAGCGTCGATATGCCGCGGAGTCGTTCGAGGATGGCGTGTTCCGCCGGCTGCTGGACCTGGACGGCCGCGCGGCGCTGGCGGAGGCGCGGTCGGCGGGCGGGTCGGACTCGCCGCGGGTCGAGGTTTCGCTGCGGGGCGAGGGTCTGGAGCAGGCGGACGTCGAGGCGGCGCGCGCGCAGCTCGCGCTGCTGCTGGGCACGGAGGACGCCGTCCGCCCCTTCTACGAGATGGCCCGCGCCGACGACCACCTCGTGCCGCTGGTGGAGCAACTGTACGGTCTGCACGTGCCGCAGGCGGCGTCCGTGTTCGAGGCGCTCACGCTGTCCATCGTGGGGCAGCAGATCAGCGCGCAGGTGGCGCGGGTGCTGCGGGGGCTGATCATCGAGACGTTCGGGCGGCGCGCGGAGTTCGACGGCGAGAGTTTCTACGCGTTTCCGCGTGCGGAGGCGGTGGCATCGGCGAGCGTCGAGGACCTGCGGGCGCTGAAGCTGAGCCAGCGCAAGGCGGAGTACGTGCTCGGGGTGGCGCAGCGCGTGGCGTCGGGCGAACTGGACCTGGAGGGTCTGCGCGGCCTGCCGGCGGGCGAGGTGGTGGAGCGGCTGACGGCGATTCGCGGCGTGGGGCCGTGGACGGCGCACTGGCTGCTGATAGGCGCGCTGGGCGAGCCGGACGGGTTCCCTTCGGGCGACCTGGCGCTGCAGCGGACGATGGGGACGCTGGTCGGCGACGGCGCGCCGATGGCGGCGGGCGAGGCGCTGGCGTACTCGGAGCGGTGGTCGCCGCACCGCAGCTACGTGACGACGTACCTGTTCGCGGCGGCGCGGGCTGCGCGGTGGCGGGAGGGGGCACCCCCATCCTGACCCATTCGGCAGGCTCAGGGCAGGCCCTTCCCCCATCAAGGGAGAGGGGACTATCGGAACCTGATACAATCGGCCCACATCGCAGAGAGGAGCAAGGACACATGGCAGACGTTTATCCGGAAGACAAGTGGGCGCAGGTGAACGGCCTGAACCTGCATTACCTGGACTGGGGCGGCGATATGACCAAGAAGCCGCTCATACTGATGCACGGCATCGGCGGTCACGCGCACATGTTCGACGAGTTCGCGCCGCACATGACCGACAAGTGGCACGTCATCGCGCTGGACGCGCGGGGCTGCGGCGACAGCGACTGGAGCCGGGGCGGGTACTCGACGCAGGCGTTCGCGTCGGACGTGGGGCTGCTGGCGCAGAAGCTGGGTCTGTACCCGTTCGACTACTACGGCCACTCCCAGGGCTCGCGCATCGGGATGCCACTGGGCGCGTACTACGGCCACCTGGTGGACCACCTGGTGCTGGGGGACTACGGCCCGGTGCCGGACCCGTCGCCGAGCGGGCGGGACACGGCGGCGCGTCGGCTGCAGAGCAGCGCGGCGCCCAAGCCGAGGGGCTTCTTCAATCCGGAGATGGCCTACGCCTGGTACAAGGAGCAGAACCCGGACTGGTCGGACGACCGCATCAACGACACGATCCGGCACACGCACCGCACCAACTGGGACGGCATCCTGGTCTCGAAGACGGACCCGGAGGTCTCGTGGCTGATGGGTCGCACGGCGCTGAAGGAGGGGCCGTTCCTCAAGGACTGCGTGAGCAAGATTTCGTGCAAGACGCTGGTGCTGCGCGGGGAGTCGAGCACGGTGCTGGACGCGGCGCAGGCGCGGGAGATGGAGGCGGCGATACCGAACGGCAACGGCACGTTCGGCGAGGTGCCTGGTGCGGGGCACGGGCTGCACAGCGAGAACATGGGGGAGACGGTGCGGATAGTGCGGGAGTTTTTCGGGACGTAGGGGGTAGGAACTGGAGCCGGGCTTGCAGGAGTTCGATAGACATGTGCCCAGACTCTGCTTCTGATGAAAGCTCTGTTGAGGATTCGGCCACGCCAAAGTCCACGTCTGACCGTCCCTCCTGGATGAGTACTGGAGACTCGAATGCTCTGACTCATGAGGTCCTGCACGCGGAGTGGCAGCAGATCCAAGACAGGCTCCCCGAACCCCTCGGTCTCCGGGTTCGCCGGGCATTGAGTTGGGTCAAAAGAGCGGAGAAGGAGCAGGATGACCCTGACGCGGCGTTTATCTTCTATTGGATCGCCTTCAATGCCGCTTATGCCCAGGACAGGCCACGTTCCCTCGACTCGACAGAGCGACAACACTTCTCGGACTTCTTCGATACTGTCCTGGCTCTGGACTCCGGCCACATAATCTACAACGCCATTTGGGTGAGATTCTCCGACTCAATCAGGATACTTCTCGACAACCAGTTCGTGTTCCAGCCGTTCTGGAACCACCACGCTGGAAGGGGCAACGAAAACTGGGAGCGCTTGTTCGAGGGTAGCAAGAGGGGAGTCCGCAAGGCCCTGGCCGCTCGTAACACGAGTGTCATTCTGAGCACGTTGTTCGATCGGTTGTACGTCCTTCGCATTCAGCTCATGCACGGAGGCGCCACTTGGCGAAGCTCTGTGAACCGCGCCCAGGTGCGAGATGGTGCGAGAATCCTTACTTTCCTCGTACCACTGTTCATCGGGTTGATGATGTCACGTCCGGATATAGACTGGGGGTCGCCTGACTACCCCGTAGTGAGCTGAAAAAGTTGGACACAAACCGGAGGCTTTCGTCGCTCAAGCAAGCGGAACCCGAATGAGCGTGCGCTTGCCGGCCGGGGAGTAACGCCTAGCATTCGCGCATTGGGCCGGGGTTGTCGGCCGGGTTGCGTAGGACGAGGCCGCAGGGCGGGGGCGGCTGCTTCAGTTTAGCAGGTGACTCCGCAACGGAGGGTCCCACACCCCTGGGTTCCCGCTTGCGCGGGAATGACGATACGGCTGGCGTCAACGTCGAATCGCCAGCAGGCAACTACGCTCAACGGTGCTCCACACGCCCCTGGGCAACCACGAGGGCTGCCCCTACGCCGTCCCCGCTGGTTCGGATCATCGTAGATCCCTGTCCCAGAGCATCCCAGTCGCGTAACCCAAGCGCCCTTGCCTCATCTTTCGCAGCCCACCTCCGTCACCCATACGCCACAGAAAATCCCGCCCGCTGGCACTTTCTCACGCCTTTATGTCAACTGACCCTGCCCCCGCGCCCACAAATCGTCGGATTCAAGGCGGCGTCGGCGATTGACGGGGGGGAGACGGTGCCCCTTCCGCTTGTCCCCTCTTCCCCAACTCCAACCCATTCGCGCCCCCGCACCCCGAAAAAAGCGTCACTCTCCCGCGCCATCCGTTCCCAATCGTGCCTCACCCATTCTCACCCACGTCCCACCAGTTCCCATTCGTGCGCCATTTCTCCCCACGAATTCGCCCCAATCCCACAGCCTCGCCAACCCTCTTGATTCTATAGCACGCGCGTGCTATTTTCTACATAGCAGGCGCTGTGGCTGCCGGCTTTGGAGTAGGGGCGGGTTTCAAACCCGCCCGCCCTCTGAGATGGGAGAGGAGTCTACCCTGAGCCTTGTCCTGAGCCTGCCGAACGGGTCCCGTTCTGCCACATTCTGCGCAATTCGCGTGACGAATCTTAACAACTTGGCTCACAGAAAGTGACAAAAACATCGGGCCGCCCAGCTACGGATTGGGCAGCATGTAGCAGAATAGTGCAGATTTTTCGTGAAGCCCGCACAAGAGGCCCAATCGCCGCTCGAATTCTCCCGTCCTGACCCGCGCTCCCGTCCGGAGAGTGGAGAACGAAGAGGCCTGAGCCTCCGCGCGACGCGCCGCTTGCCCGCGCTTGCGTTTGGGCGTATGCTACTTTACGCATTTCCAATTGCCAGAAACGTGTGGAGGATACCCAGATGAACGTTCTCGAAGCGGTGGCGCGCATCCTGAAGATGGAGGGCGTGGAGTGGATCGCCTGCTTCCCGTCCAACGAGCTGATCGAGGTGGTGGCGCGCGAGGGCATACGCACGATCATGTTCCGCCAGGAGCGCGGCGCGGTGATGGCGGCGGACGGCTACAGCCGCATGAGCAATCGCGAAGGCTTCGGCGTGATCATCACGCAGGGCGGCCCGGGTTCGGAGAACTCGATGGGCGGCCTGGCGCAGGCCTACGCCGACAACGTGCCGGTGCTGTACCTGCCCGGCGGTCCGGCCCTGGCCCAGTACTCCGTGCAGCCCAACTTCTCGCCGGCGCGCACCTACCAGAGCGTGTCCACCCACAGCGAGGTGCTGTTCAAGGCCGACCAGGTCGGGAACGTCATGCGCCGCGCCTTCCACGCGCTGCGCAACGGCCGTCCGGGTCCGGTCATCGTGGAGATACCCGCAGACGTCGGCCCGCAGGACGTGCCCGAGTCCGCGATGGCGTACCAGCCGCCCAAGCGCAGCCCGCAGGCGCCCGCGCAGTCGGACGTGCGGGACGCGGTGAAGCTGCTGCTGGGCGCGAAGAAGCCGGTCATCTGGTCGGGCATGGGCGTGCTGTTCTCCGACGCCACCGAGGAGCTGCGGGAGCTTGCGGAGCTCGCGGAAGTGCCGGTCTACTGCACCATGCCCGGAAAGTCCGGGTTCGACGAGCGCCACCCGCTGTCGCTCGGCTCGGGCAGCGGGGCGACCGGTCTGCACGCGCGCACCTGGCTCCAGGAGTCGGACGTGCTGATGGCGCTCGGCTCCAGCATGACGCGCACCAGCTACGGTCAGCCGATTCCGGACGGCAAGGTGATCATCCACAACACCGAGAGCATCGAGGACCTCAACAAGGACTTCACGGTGGACGTGGGCCTGCCCGGCGACGCCAAGCTGACCATCCAGATGCTGATAGACGAGGTGAAGGCGCAGGCGGGCGAGAACGGGCGCCGCGGCCAGACGGGGGTGCAGGACGAGATCGCCGAGGTCAAGGGGAAGTGGTTCTCGGAGTGGAAGGACCTGCTGGACTCCGACGACACGCCCATCAACGTCTACCGCGTGATAGGCGAGCTTGAGCGCGTGCTGGACCACGACAACAGCATCGTGACGCACGACGCGGGCGCTCCGCGCGACACCATCATGCCCTTCTACACCGCGACCACGCCGAACAGCTACATCGGCTGGGGCAAGACCACCCACCTGGGCTACGGCATTCCGCTGATGATCGGGGCCAAGCTGGCCAAGCCGGACAAGTTCTGCCTCAACTTCATGGGCGACGGCGCGTTCGGCATGTCCGGCCTGGACGTGGAGACGTCGGTGCGCGCGGGCGCGCCCATCACGACCATCGTGCTCAACAACGGCGGCATGGCCACGTACCCGGGCGGCTACCCGACGGCGCGCGAGCTGTACGGCGTCACGCACATGGGCGGCGACTACGCCAAGATAGCGGAGGGCATGGGCGCCGTGGGCATCGTCGTGTCGGAGCCGGGCGAGGTCGCCAGCGCGCTGGAGGAGGCCAAGCGGCTGAACGCCGAGGGGCGGACGGTGCTGCTGGACATCCGCAGCGGCATGGAGGCGCGGCGGTCGCGGTTCGACTAGCCATGCGTGTGTGAAGGGCGGCGCGAAATGACGGCAGCGCTTTCGCACCTGCGCGTGCTCGACCTGACCGGGCCGGGCGCGCAGTACTGCGGGCGGCTGATGGCCGACCTGGGCGCGGACGTGGTGAAGGTGGAGCCGCCGGAGGGTGACGCCGCGCGCCACCTGCGTCCCTTCGCGGGCGACGAGCCGGGGCCGGAGCGCGGCATCCGGTTTCTTCCCCTCAACGTCAACAAGCGCAGCGTCGCGCTCGACCTGCGCGACAAGGCTGGCAAGAGTCGTTTCGCCAAGCTGGCGCGCGCGGCGGACATCCTGCTGGACGATGGCTCGGCGTTCGCGCTGGACGAACTGGGCCTGGGATACGACGCGCTGAGTCGCGACAATCCCGGCCTGGTCTACGTGACCATCACGCCGTTCGGGCTGAGCGGCCCGTACAGCGGGTTCCTGTCCGGCGAGCTGATCGCGCAGGCGGTCGGCGGGCTGATGTACGGCTTCGGCGACCCGGACGAGCGGCCCGCGATGGCTCCGTTCTCGCCCGGCTTGCAGCTTTCGGCCCAGCACGCGGCGTTCGCGGCGCTGGCGGCGGTGCGGCACCGGACGGATACGGGTCGCGGCCAGCACATCGAGGTGTGCGTCCAGGAGGTGCTCGCCAACATCCTGGCCTACTTCGGGCGCTACGCCTCCGACGGGCAGATCAACCGCAGGCCGGGTGGCAGCCCCACCATCGCGCCCACCAACACCTACCCGACCAGCGACGGTTTCATCTACATGCAGCCCACCTTCCCGCGGCACGTGGACGCGCTGTTCGAGTGGCTGGACAACCCGGTGCTGGAGGACGACCTGTGGAAGGACGCGGCGTTCCGGCGTGAGAACGGGGACGTGCTGAACGACATCATCTCCGAGTTCAGCCGCGGCTTCACCAAGATGGGGTTCGCGGAGGAGGCGCAGCGGCGGCACATCCCCACCGCGCCGCTGATGACGATTTCGGACCTGATGCAGGACGACCACCTGGCTTACCGCGAGTTCCTGGTGGACGTGGAGCATCCGGTGGTGGGCAAGTACCCGACGCCGAGCGGGGCGTTCCGCATGGGGGCGAGTCCGTGGCGGCTGTACCGTCCGCCGCCGCTGCTGGGGCAGCACACGGACGAGGTTGTTTCGGAGTGGACGGCGACCGCTGACGGTGAGGGCGCGACGCCGTCCGCGCAGCCGAGCGACGGGTCCCTGGCATCAGGCGAGCCACCGCTCCCCCTGAAAAACATCCGGGTGCTCGACTTCAGCCGGGTGTGGGCCGGGCCGTACATGACGCGTTATCTCGCCGAGTTGGGCGCGGAGGTCATCAAGGTAGAGTCGAACATGCTGCCCGACCGGCAGCAGGCGCGGGGACCGTTCGCGTCGTTCAGCTTCGTGGAGATCAACCGCAGCAAGCGCTCGGTCACGCTCAACATGCGCTCGCCGGAGGCCGTCGAGCTATGCGAGCGTCTCATAAGCCTGTGCGACGTGGTGGTGGAGAACTTCCGCCCCGGCGTGCTGGACGGCTGGGGGATCGGCTACGAGCGGCAGCGCGAGCTGAACCCGGACATCATCTACATCAGCATGCCCGGCATGGGCATCGACGGGCCGCGCGCGTCCGAGCTGGCGTTCGGCCAGAGCCTGCTGGCGTACACGGGCGCGATGGGCATCTGGGCGCAGCCGGAGTCCCCGGGCATCACGCGGCCCAAGGTGCCGCTGCCGGACTTCTACGGCGCGGCGACGGGCGCGTTCGCGGCGCTGGCGGCGCTGGAGCTGCGCGACCGCACGGGTCGCGGCCAGATGATCGAGCTGGCGCAGCTAGAGGCGCTGGTGGCGACGATGGGTGAGGCGTTCCTGGACTACTTCTTCAACGGTCACGTCCCGGAGGCGAGGGGCAACTGGGACGCGAACGTGGCGCCGCACGACGTCTTCCCGTGCCTGGGATTCGACGCCTGGTGCGCGATCGCGTGCTACACGGACGAGCAGTGGCGGCGGCTGCGCGGCGCGATGGAGGAGCCGGAGTGGGCGGCGGACGCGAGGTTCGACACGCTGGAGAGCCGGCTGGCGAACCTGGACGAGCTGAACACGAAGCTGGGCGAGTGGACGTCGGACATGACGGCGCGGCAGGTGATGCGGCTGCTGCAGCGCGAGGGCGTGCCGGCGGGCATCGTCGCGAGCGGCGAGGACCTGTACCACGACGTGAACCTGCGCGCGCGCGACTACGTGGTGACGGTGGACCATCGCCCGGTGGGGGAGGTGCACGAGCACCCCGGCGCGACGGTGCGGCTGAGCGACACGCCGAGCCGGGTCATCGCGGGGTGCCCGCTGCTGGGCGCGGACAACGGGCACTACTTCGGCGAGCTGCTGGGGCTGACTGGGGAGGAGATCGCGCGCCTGGAGGGGGAGCGGGTTATCTATTAGCGGGGTGGGTGTCGTCGTTGGTAGGAGTTCCAACTAGGCATCTATCCATGTCAGGCGTACACATCACCATTAGGGCAAAGACATGATGGTTAGTTCAAGGATACATCTGGGAGCGTGTGTTTGGCACGAGACTTTCGGCGGTGGAACTGTGACGTCGCATGATGACGTCAGAGGAACAGAGGTCGACTTTCGTAATGGGAATGTCCAGAACTTCAGTCCACGGGATTCCGCCAAACTCCAGTTGTTGTCGGACAGGGGTCTGGAGGCGCTGATTGCGTTGAGTCCAGACGAGGTACGTCGTTGGGTCGAGGAAGCACCCCTCAAACTCTTGGCGGCCACACTGACCGACGTTGGCCGTAATGCAAAGGCGGGCGCCATTAGAAAGAGGCTTGAAGGGAGAATACTTGGGAATGGAGTCAAGTGGGTTCCTTGGTGGGAGAGTGTAAGGTCGGCGGTCAGGGATTCCAGACATTTCAGGGTCTCCGAGAACAAGAAGGGGGCGCTTACCGGGATCAGTCTCCGGGCAGGTGTCACTTACGATGATGTACCTGCTGAGCCATTGCCTGAAAAACCAATCGCCCCAAAGACCCCCAAGGCTAAGCCTGCTAATAAGGCGCAGTGGAAAGACTGGTTCCTGAGCAATACGCACCAAGCTCAGCCGGGCCCTTCTCCAGCCAGTAAGATTCCCAGCGACCTTGCCAAGTGGCCTGCGAGCGACGTCGAACACGCGCTTGACCGCACACTGCGGGCTACTACGGACTTCGTAAACTCCAGAAGCGGCAGAAAGCAAGTTGGTGCGGGCTGGCTGCAGGCCGTTACAGAGATAGCTCTGAGATGGCGCGAGTGTATGAACGAGACCTCCACAAACCGCCTGGCCTTTCAGACAGGACAGGTGCTCCCCAGGCTGCTCAGGGTTGCAGAGAACAAAGATGGAATGACAGACTTGTCGCTTCTCCAAGCAGCTCTGTATGGATTGCCGGACGAGTGGCAGAGAGGTTTCACGGCAGGGCTATGGGCAGCAACGCGCGAACGCCCTATAGATGTCTTAGAAATGCTTGCCTTAGGGGAAGATGAGCTAGGGTTTTCCAGTAGGCAGACCCTGACAAGGGACATCTGTGTGGCTGCTTTCAATGCGGTTGATTTCGAAGGCAGAAGCGCCCGATTGGATAGACTTGTAGGCGCTCTGCCAGCCCGCGAGCGGGTACCCTTGCTGCGAGACCTTCTTCTGTCTTCATCGAAAGGGGACGCGCCCATCGAACAGGTGGTGATTTACGTTAAGGAAAGCAGCCATGCCGAAAGACGACGCGAACCGGACGGACGCTTGAGTCTGCTTATCCTTGCTGCGTTGCTAGTTGGCGACGATAGCGAGCAAGTCGTCGGTATCGCATCGGCGGAGTTGGCAGACGCTTTTGAGTCGTCTGACTTGCATATCGGACCTGTGCAAGTGTTGTTTGCCGAGGTTCGAAACCGCAATGAAGCCTGGCGGGACAGCATCAGCGCAGAACACGAGGCTCGCCGTCAAGAGTACGAGACGAAGAAGAACGCCGATGTAGAAAGCGCACGCAGAGAGAGGGATCGCATGACCCAGCAGACGGAGACTTTTCGGGCACTGATGGAGTCGGACCGCGAAGAGTCTAGGCTGGAAGTGCGCGAGGGTATGTTGTTGGCTGTCGGCGACGCCCTTCAACGCGCCCACCGCAATCATGCAAGCTACGAGCAGCACTTGAAGAGCGTGATGGAGGCACTCCGTACGGCTTTGCGAGAGGGCGGAGCGGAACAGTTCGGTACGGTAGGCGAAAGTGTGAGCTACGACCCGAAATTCCATCACACACCGACGGCTACTACAAGAGGAATGCCGGTGAAAATGATAGCGCCAGGGGTTATCGTTCGCACCGACACCTTTGGGGATCGCGTGATTCTCAAGGCGAGTGTCGTTCAGCCGCAGGAGATTAACTGATGCAGGTTGTTGGCATAGACTTTGGGACAACTAACGTTCGCATTGCGACTTGGGATCCAGACGGGAATCTCCCTCCCGAACCGAAGTTAATCGGTCGTGCTGGAGGAGCATACATGCCGGCTGTTGTCGCTCTTCGCCGCCAGCCGGGTGGTGGTGTTTCGATCATAGTGGGTGAAGATGCCGACTCCGAGCGAGAGGATGTCAACGACGTTATCGTAATTCGCAACATCAAGCGCTATGCGCTGTCTAGCGACAGCTACGTTAGATGGCACTTGGAAAGCCTGAGTGTCCAATCCGAGTCTGGCAATTGGCATCTAAGCTGGTGGAATCCCTCTACACGCTGCGTTGAGGCATGGGGGCAACACTTCTTCATCTGGGATCTAATAGCCTGCATTATGGAGGAGGCGTTCAAACGGGCAAAGTTGAACTCCGAGAAGGAGTGGCGGGCCGGCTGCCCTGTACACGCGGATCTCGACTACCGCGATGGCCTCGCAGGCGTACTTCGACAGCTCACAGGGACAGGTGATGATAGCTGGATAACTGAGGAGCCTACGCTCTTCTTGACGCTTGCCAAGCGGCTTGGTGATCTCGATGGATCGTACATGGTTTATGACTTCGGAGGAGGCTCATTCGACTGCGCGGTGGCAGAGTTCACCAAAGACGACGGACAGATGACTGTCTATGGCGCGAACGGTCATCCTCTCCTCGGAGGTTCGGACATTGACGACGCCCTCAAAGAGAGACTGGGCACCACCGAACCGGTTAATCTGCTGCGGCAGTCCAAAGATGGACTTACTGTCGCACGCCCATCTGCGACTCTTCAGGATGGCACCGTCATTAGCCTTGACGACGTTAATTCAACGCTGAGAGAGAATCGTTTCGTAGAGAAATCCCTTATTTCCGTGAACCGCACGTACACTACTGCGAAGACGCTCTGGAAGCGAAGCGCCGACTCAGACGACCCGCCGATTGGCGAAGTGTTGACTAGAAACCCCAACACAGGCGTCGTCACGCACGTTTGGCAATGTGATTGGGACCAGTTGGCTGAAGACGTTGATGGAATCATCTTGTTTGGAGGCCCTACAAGGTCCGCATACTTTTCCGACGTTCTCTCCGCGCAATTCGGGCCAAATAAGGTGAAGAGCGCATGGGATGTACTGCCCACGCTAGCAAGGACGCCAGACTTGGAGCTCGTTGGCATCAGCATGGGCGCTTGCTACAGCTACGATGAAACCTACGCTCCGCTGTACGTCAACAGGTTGCCAGTGAAGGTAGACCTTGAAGACCTCAAGACGGACCAAAAGGTAGAATACAAGCCTTACGAACATCTCGGCGACGCGCGCGAGCCATTTGACGAGTATGTCTCTCGGAATGCGCTTAGCCGCCGGTTCGTATTGGTAAGTTCCTCGTCGCCTGGAAAGAAAATCCAGTTGACCGTTTTGCTACCCAATGGCGTCGTAGTGCAAAAGGCCTTCGTCGACGAGCACATCGATTGTAGCCTCAGTGAGTTTAAGCTGCACTTGGTGATAGACAGGTTTGGAAGAGTCGGCGTTGAACAACGATCGAGTTACGCGCGGTCCAAGCGAGTTGTCATTCTTGATGATACGCCATGGCAAACGGATGGCCAGAGGGAAGCCGTAAAGAAGCTGTTGAGGCAACAGCGCGAGTACGCTGAACGACAGAGGGCAAGGGGAATGGCGTTCGTCACTCGGCCTCCTTTCCTCGGGGACTACGAGTCCCCTTAGTGCAATGGCGCTTGGGCGAAATGTGACCTGAGAAGGGTTGGGCAACACGAGCGCCAGGCGGACATCCCTACACCCCGCAACCGCGCCGTTGATGTGGGGGGTGCGTAGGGCGTTGAGGACGGCGGGCACCTGCGCGCGCTGCGGCTCCGAGTGTCGTTTCAGGAGGAGATAAGCCCCTCCTGGGGCTGCGTCCAGGGGAGCCTGTAGAAGGGCGCGAACTGAGGCGCGCGCGGTATGGGCATCTCTCCGAAAGGCACGTCGATGACCACCGGCGCTTGCCGCTCCAGCGCCTGCGGAATCAGCGTCTCCAACTCCTGCGGATCGTCTGCCCTCATGCCGACCGCGCCGAACGACTCGGCGAACCTGACGAAGTCCGGGTTGTGCAGATCGGTCCCGTAGGCACCGCCAAACGCATCGTCGAGGTCGCGGGCGACGTTGCCGTAGGAATCGTTTCTGAATACGACGGTTACCGTGTTGATGCCGTACTGGATGGCCGTGGACAATTCGGACGAATTGAACATGAACCCGCCGTCTCCGGTTATACAGACCACGGGGCGGTCGGGCCTGGCGACTTTGGCTCCCAGGGCGGTCGGAAAGGCGTAGCCGAGGTTGAACGAGTAGCCGGAGTCTATGTAGGTCTTCGGGTGGTCGATCTGCCAGTGGGTGCGGGCGTAGTAGCTGAATTGCGTAACGTCCCAGACTGTGAAGGCGTCCTGTGGGATTCCCTTCCGCATCGCCTCGATGACCGGATACTGAGGCTCCCTGAGCCGTATGTCGTAGTAGGCTATCAGGTTGCGGGCGGCGCTCACCGCCTCGGCGGGCGACGGCCGCTCTGCCGCCCCGGCCTCCATGAGGAAAGGCAGAAGGGCGTCGATTGTGGCCCTGGCGTCCCCGTGCAGGGGAATGGTGTTCGCCTGATGCCTTGTGAGCTCGGCGTCGTCTATGTTGATGTTCACCAGCGGGGACGCCTCGCCGGCCGGATTGCCCAGCGAAAAGCGCGCGCCGACCCCTATCACCACGTCGGCGGATTGCATCACCTCGAAGAGCTGGTTCATCTCCTGCCGCTCGCCCCGGGGACTGAAGCAGGAGCCGTAGGACAGCGGATGGCTGTCGGGGATGGCTCCCTTGCCTCCGCTGGAGGTGACCACGGGGATGTTGGTCGCCTCCGCCAACTTCACGAGGGACTCTTCGGCGTCTGAGCGCGCCACGCCACCCCCCGCGTATATCAGGGGCGTGTTGGATCGGGCTATGGCCCGGGCTGCCTCCCGAAGGTCTTCCGGGCTGGGCACGATTCGGGAGATACGGGCGGGATTGCGCATCCGGACTTCCTCGCGCTCCACGCCGGCTTCGGGCGGCATCTCTAGCAGAGCGGGACGGGGGCGCCCGGTACGCATCTGCCTGAACGCCTCGAACACGGCATCCGGCACTTCACGGGGTCTGGACGCCTGACCCTGCCACTTGGTCACGGAGCGCACCGCGCCGGGCTGGTCGGCGATTTCATGAACGGCTCCGAGGTTCTTGCCGATTGCCCCGCGCGGCACCTGGCCCGCAATCAGAAGCACCGGCGTGGAGCGGGAGTATGCGTTGGTCAGTCCGGGCGCGGCGTTGTAGAGACCCGCGCCGGGAACCACCAGCGCCACTCCCGGCTTCCCTGATGCGCGGGCATAGCCGTCGGCCATGTACGTCGTGGCCTGTTCGTGCCGCGTGGTGACCATACGGATGCCCGGTTCGTCCCGCAGCGCGGCGACGATGCCGTAGATCTGAATACCAGGGACACCGAACACGACCTCGACGCCTTCCCCTACGAGCGACTTCGCAAGGGCTTCCCCTCCGCTCATCATGACCATGTTTCGCCTCCTCAAATCGCCGAGCCTGTCGCGTACCGCCCGCGACTTCTACGCTGCTTACAAGTCCCGCAGTTCCGCAACCGCGCCGTCGATGTACAGGATGCGCAGCGCGTTCAGCGCCGCGCCCGCCACCTCCGCGCGCCGGCCACCCGGGTACGCCTCGCACACCGACGCCACGATCTCCCCCACGCTCGCACGCCCGTCGATGCGCGACACCACGCCGCCCACCAGCTCGCTGCAGGGCATGCCCTCAGGCCGGTCGGGGGTGGTGAGGACGTGGCCCCAGACGAACTCGCCCTCGGCGACGACGGGCTTGCGCTCGAGGACGGCGCCCGGCGCGAGACTGGGCACAGACGCCAGCAGCGCGTCCTGGGTCACGGCGCCCGGCGCGAGGCGGGCGGTGCGCTCGGCGCGGGCACGCTCGACGGCGCGGACGCCCTCCACCACGTCGGCGGGCGGCTCGCCGCGCTCCAGCGCCACGCGCTCGTAGCCGCGCGGGGACTGGCCGGCGAGCGCGCGGACGAACGCCTGGCGCGGCGCGAGGGCGTCGCCTGAGTCCAGCAGGCGGCGGGCCTCCCAGAAGTAGGACTCCTCGGTGCGGTTGCTGGTGTAGAAGAGCCTGGCGAGCTCCCGGAAGTGGTCGTACTCGTTGCGGTACAACTCCTCGTACACGCGCGCCGCGTCCTCGCGCATATCCGGGTTTCTGAGCGCGGTGGTGACGTAGGCGGCGGCGATGACGCCGGACATCATGGCGAGATGGACACCGGACGAGAAGAGGGGGTCGACGAAGCACGCCGCGTCGCCCACCAGCACGAAGCCGTCGCCGGCGGTGCGCTCGGAGACGTAGGACCAGTCCCGCGCGACGAACGGGCCGTCGGCGAGGGTGGCGTCGCGCAGCATGGCGGACGTGTGCGGGGCCTGGGCTATCTGGTTCGCCAGGAATCGCTCGGGGCCTTCTTCGCTCAGCCTCTTGCGGCCAGCGGCGGCGTCCACGACCGCGCCGACGCTGGCCGTGCCGGTGTGCAGCGGGATGGTCCAGAGCCAGCCGTTGGGGTAGGACTCGATGAAGATGTTGGTCTCGTCCGGCGGGGGCAGCCGCATCGCGTCGCGGTAGTAACCGTACACGGCCAGGTTCCTGAAAAAATCGTCCCAGCGGCGCAGTCCGAAGCGGCGGCTGAGGAGCGCGGACTGGCCACTGGCGTCGACGACGAAGCGAGCGCGCACCTCCGACTCGGCACCGTCCGGTCCGCGTACGCGCACGCCCTGCACCGCGCCGTCGCGCTCCAGGACGCCGGTGACGGTGTGCCGCTCGCGCACGTCCACGCCGTGGGAGCGGGCGTTGTCGAGCAGGATGCTGTCGAACTGGGGACGCCATACCTGGTAGGAGTGGGGGTAGGTGCGGCTGGTCTCGCG
Organism: Dehalococcoidia bacterium; assembly: GCA_965204815.1. Classification (GTDB taxonomy): domain Bacteria; phylum Chloroflexota; class Dehalococcoidia; order Lucifugimonadales; family CATOSD01; genus CATOSD01. Next base: position 193,838 of record OZ242014.1, on the reverse strand, counting down.
GAAGTACCAGGACCAGGGGGACTTGTCCCGGCCCCAGACCATGGTCGCGCCGTACTTGGGGAGGAAGCCAGCGTCCCGCACGCGGTCGTAGGCGCCGAGCTCCTCGAGCACGGGAATGCTGGCGGGGAGCAGGGACTCGCCCACGTGGTGGCGGGGGAATCGCTCGCGCTCGAACAGCGCCACGCGGAAGCCCTTGCGAGCGAGCATGGTCGCCGCGGTGGCGCCGCCGGGGCCGCCGCCGATAACCGCGACGTCCGCGGCGGGCGCGTCACGGCGGACGGCGGACTCGGCCGTCAAGGCGAGCTAGTCGTCGCTGGCGACTGCGGCCTCGGCGGGCGCCGTTTCCGTTGCGCCGTTGGCGATGGGCTTGTTGGTGGCCGGGTCGACCTCGAACGGGCTGAACAGCTCCAACTCCTTGCCCATATCGCGGACGGCGGGGATGACCTCTTCGCCCATCAGCCGGAGGCTGCGCATCTGGTCCTCGTGGGTCATCGCGCCGTCGCCGTCCCAGAAGAAGACGCTGCCGGGGCGCAGGTACTCGAGCACGTGGCGGATCTTGGGCAGCACCGTCTTGGGCGTGCCGGTGATGATGGTGTAGTCGTTGATCTGGTCCTCGTAGGCGCGCGCGAGCTGGCCGCCGCGGTTGACGGTGGCAGCGTCCCGCGTCGGCAGTACGCGCGTGCGGGACGTCAGGCCGGGCAGGGAAAGGAGCGCGGGGTTGGCCGTGCCCTCGTTGCCGGCGAGGAAGGGGTTGCTGGGGCCCTGGACGTACTTGCGGCCCACCTCTTCGGCCAACTCCTCGGTCTCGTCCACGTGCACCTTCCACAGGTAGCCGATGTTCTGCGGGCCGGACTCGTAGCCGAACTCCTCGGCGGAGTCGTGGTAGAGCTGGAACGCCTGGCGCGTCGGCTCGAGCTTGGTGGCGAGCATGATGTACGGGATGCGGTTCTTCGCGGCCCAGCGCAGCGAGTCGCGGCTCACCACTCCCGGCAGCCAGATGGGCGGATGCGGCTTCTGGAAGGGCCGCGCCCAGGGGTTGACGTAGCGGTAGTGGTAGTGCTTGCCCTCCCAGCGGAAGGGGCCGGGCTCGGTCCAGGCCTTGACGATGAAGTCGTGCGCCTCCTGGAAGCGCTCCCAGTTGTAGGGAGGCGGCGCGTTGTGGGCCACGCTCTCGCGTCCGGTGCCGCGCACCCAGCCGGAGACCAGGCGGCCGCGGGAGATCATGTCGATGATGGCGAGCTGCTCCACCAGCCACAGCGGGTCGTCCCAGATGGGCAGGATGTTGCCGAGCAGCACTATCTTGGCGCGCTTGGTCACGCGGGCGAGGATGCCGGCCTCGATGTTCATGGTGCCGCCCATGCAGAAGGGCGTGCTGTGGTGCTCGTTGAGCATCAGGCCGTCGAAGCCCATCTTCTCGGCGTACAGCCGCTCGTCGATGTAGCGGTTGTAGAGGTCGGACCCCAGCTCGGGGTCGTAGATGTCGTTGCTGAGGTCGAGGTCCTTGATGGGCAGGCCCGTGGCTCCGAAGTAGCCGGACTTGGGATCCTGGTACGGTCTCTCGGTGAAGTGGCCAATAAACATGCCGGATTTCTCCTTCCTGCCTATGCAAAATAGGCGCGGGGACGCGCCCGGCCGGAATGGGCGTATTCTACAAACGGCGCTAAGAAGTGTCAAACGCGCATCGGCCCACAGTCTTACTCCTAAGGCCGCATTATCCTGCAACAGTAGCCTGCTATAATGGTTCCCATATATGGAGGCTATTAGCTGGGTCATCTGGATGGGCCATATCTGTGGGCAAAACGCCGATTGAGGATCTGATGACGACACAGACCGACACACTGCCGGAAGAGATTGAAGGGCTGGGCGACGGCACGGACGCGTCTTGGGGCGACTACCCCATCGACGAACTGCTGATTCGGACCGAGAGCCAGGCCATAGAGCAGGTTCTGGGCCGGATAGAGAATGGCCGTTACGTCATGAACCCCGATTTCCAGCGCGACTTCATCTGGCACGAGGCCAAGCAGAGCAGGCTGATTGAATCCGTCCTGATGCGGATACCGCTCCCCGTGTTCTATCTTGCGGAGGACCAACAGGGACGGCGCATCGTGGTAGATGGTTTACAGCGACTGTCCACATTCCAGCGCTTTAGGAACAACGGTCTGAGGCTCAATCTGCCACACCGCGCCGATTTGCATGGCAAACGATTCGAAGATCTGACGCCCAACCTCCAGGACCGTTTCGGAGACTGCAACCTCATCCTCTACGTCATCGACGCAAAAGCGCCCGACCAGACTCGTCTGGACATCTTCGAACGTGTGAACGGCGGCGTGCCGTTGACCCGGCAGCAGATGCGGAACTGCCTTTACGTGGGCGACGCAACGCGATTCCTGCGGGAAGAATCGAGGACCGATATCTTCCTGGAGGCGACCGGCAGAAGCTTAAAGACCACCACAATGCGGGACCGCGAGTTCGTCAATCGGTTTTGCGCCTTCCAGATTCTCAACCTCGACGGTTACAGGGACATGGACGACTTTCTGGCGGCTTGCCTGAAAAAGATGAACGACGAACCCGAATTGCTGCCGTCTCTATCTGAGCAACTGAAGACCACGCTCGGCAACAACCTTCACGTGTTCGGCAGACACGCGTTTCGCAAGCACGAGCCTGGTCAGAGCTCTCGCAATGTAATCAACGCATCCCTCTGGGACGTCATGTCAACGGGCCTCTCCCGGTATCCCCGTGAGGTCGTCGAGGAGCAGGCGGCCAAAGTGCGGAAGGCGTTCTACGGGCTGATGGAGGACGAGGAGTTCACTCACGCGATTACATATGGCACAAACGGCGTGCGGCAGGTGAGAGCGCGTTTCGCTATGAGCAAATCCATGCTCGAGGATGTGTTCGGTGCTTACTCGTCTTGAGTTGCGCTCCTTCAAGTGCTTTGAACTCCTGCGACTGCCCCTCGCGCCGCTAACGCTGCTCACAGGACTCAACGCCTCCGGAAAGTCTTCGGTTCTACAGGCCATCGTGCTGCTCCACCAGACGATGCGTGAGCACGAATGGTCGACGCGGCTCGTACTCAACGGCGCGGGTGTTCGATTGGGTACGGCGTCTGACGTGGCCGGCGGGGCCAGTTTCGAAATAGGCTTGGAATACGACGAGAACTTCTACCGCTGGGCGTTCGGCGGTGACCGCCCCGAAATGTCGATGCAGGTACGGCTCGTCGCCGTAAACGGCAACATGGTCGAGCGCCCGCAAGAGTTGCGCTATCTGCTGCCGCCGGACGAGGCTGAAGCCGCTTCGTCGCTGACTCTTTCTCTTCGGAATCTGACCTACGTCACCGCGGAGCGGATAGCTCCCCAGGATGCCTATCCCCTTGAAGACCCCCGCTTGGTTAACGTCGTCGGCGCCCGAGGAGAACACGCCGTGAGTGTCTTGCACTGGGGATTTGACGAACCCGTCATTGACGGACTCGTCTTGGAGGGGGTGGCCCCCCTTCGTCTACATCAGGTGCAGGAGCGCATGAGCAAGCTGTTTCCCAACTGCGAGATAGACTTGCAGCAAGCGCCTCGTGCCAACACCGTAACTCTAGGACTACGCACGTCGAAAGCCACAGAGTTTCACAAGCCTGTTCACACCGGGTTCGGCATAACTCAGGTTCTGCCGATTGTGGTCGCGGCCTTGTCTGCGAAAAAGGGCGACGTCATCCTCATCGAGAACCCGGAGGTGCACCTGCACCCCGCCGGCCAAGCGATGATGGGACAATTCCTGTCGGACGTGGCGCGCGCGGGAATACAGGTAATCGTGGAGACACACAGCGATCACGTGCTAAACGGCGTTCGGCGCGCTGTCAAGACTCAACGGCTCGATTCGGAACAAGTCGCCATCCACTTCTTCAGGTCCCCATCGGGCGAATCGCCCCAGGTGCTGAGTCCCACTATGGACGATTCCGGCAACATCGACGACTGGCCCGAAGGATTTTTCGACCAGTTCGACAAGGACGCAAACTACTTCGCGGGATGGGGGGAGGACTGAATGGAGCTAATCCTCAACGATTGCTCCATACACGGCCAGTTTCCTAGCCTGGAGGTCTTTCGGGACGCCATAGGGCGCGTGATGCTCATTAGAAAAACCGCAAAGCGGTTCCGAATGGATATCCAGTGCCATCGCAACGTAGCCAACTCCCAGGTTACGGCAGACTTGATGATGCGAGAGGCGGCCCCTCGCGCATTGGACAAGAACAGCCTCAGGGCCTTCATGGCATGGCTAGATAGACACGGCCCCTTCTGGGAAGACGTCAGAGAGCACAGCGGCGACAACGACCTATTGGATTACAACGGCAAGTATGTCACCGACACCGCGGTCGGGGAGGCTGCATTTTGCCTCATACACGGAATTGACCGCAGCCTGGTGAGCTTGGATCCTTCGGCTTGGCTAATTTCGCCCTTGGTTGTCAACTGGCATGACGACGAACGCGTGAGAAGTGTCGAAGTCCTCAACTACTGGGATCCCAGGGAAGTGGAGGTTGCCCTTGAATCCACCCTCGTTCAACTAGGCTCCTGGAAGGACATGGAAGAGATCGCTCGGCTGAGGTGTCCGGATTTGACGTTCGCGGATGACAGCTTCGAGCCGCTTGATGGACACCCTTTCGTCAAGGGCGCTGCCGAACGCTTGCTGGTGCGCCTCCGTGTTCTGAATACACTGACGACCAGTTTCGATGAACGAGGAGAACGAACTCCCGAAGGGCACGCGCTCTACCAAAAGCACTTCACCGGCTGCAAAGCCTGGTTCTCCGACTCCTCCGACTCGGAGAAGGCAAGGTTTGAATCGGAACTCACCTTCTCGCATCCTGCCAACCCCGGGCAGAGGCTGTCCTGCACATGGCACGGCAAGGTCAAGACGCCTCAGCTACGATTTCACTTCTCGTGGCCAATCCGGGCTAACGAGCCGCTGTACGTCGTGTACGTGGGGCCAAAGATTACGAAACGGTAGGCGCAGGTGATCTGTGAATCAGTGTCGTTCCGTCTAACCTAACCCCGGCTCGGACTATACGCTTGCGCCTATGTCTTTCTTACGGAATTGCTTGGCGCCTTTCTTGGACTACTGCCTTCCCCAACCGCCCCAAACCTACACTTGGCATAACCGCCCGTTGGTGCAATAATAAATAGAGTCAAAAAACTTTGTCTAAGCAGACACGCGCGTTGCCATAGGAGGAGGATAAATGGACTTTTACAAGGCTGAATACATCTGGATTGACGGAGCGGAACCCACCGCCAAACTGCGCTCCAAGGGCAAGGTGGTCCCGATGGGCGAAGCTCCCCCCGTTTGGGGCTTCGACGGGTCCAGCACCAACCAGGCCCCCGGCGAAAACTCGGACTGCGTGCTAAACCCGGTGTTCGAATGCCCGGACCCGATCCGCGGCGGCGACCACAAACTCGTGATGTGCGAGGTTCTGCTGCCGGACATGTCCCCGCATCCGTCCAACACGCGCGCCGCGTGCGCCGAGTTGGCCGAGAAGTACGGCGACTTCGACACCTGGTTCGGCATCGAGCAGGAGTACACCTTCTTCGACGGCATCAAGCCTCTCGGCTGGCCCGACAACGGCTTCCCAGCGCCCCAGGGCGGCTACTACTGCGGCGTAGGCTCCGACGAGGTGTTCGGGCGACCCATCGTCGAGGCCCATCTCGACGCCTGCCTGGAGGCTGGCCTGATGGTCTCCGGAATCAACGCTGAGGTCATGCCCTCCCAGTGGGAGTTCCAGATAGGCCCGCTTACCGCTCCGCTGGTCGCCGACCAGCTCTGGGTCGCTCGCTGGCTGCTCTACCGAGTCGGAGAGGACGTGCACATCTCCGACTCACCCAACAAGGGCGTCACGGCGAGGCTGGACCCCAAGCCGGTGCAGGGCGACTGGAACGGCGCGGGCGCGCACTGCAACTTCTCCACCAGGCAGATGCGCGACGACTACGAGGCCTGCATCGACGCCGCCGAGGCGCTGGGCCGCAACCACGATCTGCACATCGCCAACTACGGCGACCGCATTGAGGAGCGCCTGACCGGGCTGCATGAGACGTGCTCATACCGCGAGTACCGCTACGGCGTCTCGGACAGGGGCGCCTCCGTGCGCATTCCGTGGCAGGTGCACCGCGACGGCAAGGGCTACATCGAGGACAGGCGCCCCAACGCCAACTGCGACCCGTACAAGGTCACCGAGCTGATCCTCGGCACCGTGTGCGGAGCCGCCTCCTAGCACACCGCTACAGGCCGGGAAAGTAGAGAGCCCCCGATCTTCGGGGGCTCTCGTCGTGTGTGTGGGTCGTGCTGCTAGCGGCCGTAACCGAAGAAAACCTCCACGCCGAGGTGGATACGGGGCATCCCGCAGGGGGTTTTGACCGTCTTTCCCGCGAAAGCGGGAACCCAGGGGCGGGGACGCCCGTAATCCCTGCCCCCGACATCCCGTCGTGAGCGAATGTTCTGTAAAATATCGTACAATCGTGAAACCACCCGCGATTTACGTGAGGTTACGCCATGCCGCAACAAACTGAGCCGAACGCGAACGTCGCGCTGGGAGGGCTGCTCAAGGGGATGCTGTCCCAGAGCGAAGTGTACTCCGAGAACACGCAAGCCATTGCCGGTAGTCCAGGGCTACAGCCGGACGTGATGTTCATCACGCCCGGAGCCGCGCCCGTCGTGGTGGAAGCGGAGTTCGAGCCTGCCCACGAGGTCGAATCAGACGCCAAGAAGCGTCTGGGATTGGAAGCGGCGTCCAACCGGCGTGTAATCGAGGCAGTAGTCGCACTGCGCTACCCCGACGATGTCCACCAGGCATACGACCTGAGCGCGGCACTAAAGACGGCGCGGCTGCGGTACTGCGTCTTTACAGAGGAGACGGTTGGCGCGAGCCGGTTCCCCGCGTCCGGCTGGCTGGAGGGGTCTGTTGAGGACCTGGCCGACATGGTGCGGCTGATCTCGGTGCCACAGCGCGCGGTTGATGCCGCGACATTGGCGATGGAGCAGGGCATCGACAGGGTGGCCGCCATACTCGACGAGATGGAGAAGAGCCGTCCGAACATCAATCCGACCATAGCCCGTCTGCTGGGCATGACAAACGTGCCGCAAATGCGACGCATGGCCTGCGCAATCGTCGTGAACGCAATGGTGTTCCACGACCGTATAGTGGGAATGCACCCTGGCATCAAGCCGCTGGCGCAAGTTTGCGGGCCGGGTGTGTCAAACCCGCAGGCTGAGACCTTTCAGGCTTGGACCAACATCCTGAAGATCAACTACTGGCCGATCTTTGCCATCGCAACGGACATCCTCAACCAGCTTCCGTCGGAATACGCTTCACGAGTGTTAAGCACTCTTCACTACACCGTCGGTGAGCTGTCCGCAACTGGCGTGGACAACGCCCATGACCTGACGGGCCGCATCTTCCAGCGGTTGATCGCCGACCGAAAGTACCTGGCCACCTTCTACACGCTGCCGGCGTCCGCAGCGCTGCTGGCGCGGCTCGCGGTGGCCAAAATGGACAACGTGGACTGGGCAGACTCGAAGGCGATAGGCAAGCTACGCATAGGGGACTTCGCGTGCGGCACGGGTGCACTGCTCTCGGCGGCATACGAGCAGATTGCGACCCGCCACGAGCGGGCTGGGGGAGACCCAGCGAAGCTGCACAAGGCGATGATGGAGGAAGTGCTGTACGGCTGCGACGTCATGCCGTCGGCGGTACACATCACAAGTTCTACGTTAGCGGGCGCCCAGCCCCAAGTTGAGCATTATGAATCCCGTCTCTACCCCCTTGCCTATGGGCGACAGCGCGACCTCAGTGTCAAGGTCGGCTCGCTCGAACTGCTCACCTCCGAGTCCGCGATGTCACTCTACAACACAAGCGACCCGGCCAGACGCACCGGCAGTATAGGCGAAGAGACCGCTTCAATGGTGATGGTAGACATACCGGACGACGGCTTTGACATGGTCATCATGAATCCCCCATTTACTAACGCTACTAATCACGAGGGGGCGCACGCTGACATCACCAATCCCGCCTTCGCCGCTTTCAACGCCACGCGCGCCGACCAGACCGCGATGGGCAAGCGAGCCAACAAGCTGGCGAAAGGTACTTGCTCTCACGGCAACGCAGGACTGGCCTCCACGTTCGCGGCTCTGGCCCACAAGAAGTTGAAGCCTGGTGGGGTGTTGGCCCTTGTTGTCCCTCTCTCGGTCGCGAATGGCCTGTCCTGGAGTGGCTTTAGGAAAATGCTAGCCACGGACTATACGGACGTGACCGTTCTGAGTATTGCAGCCAATGGTCGCGACATGTCCTTCTCGTCCGACACGGGAATGGCCGAATGTCTGGTGATAGCCCGCAGGCTCGAATCTGACGAAAAGCCTCAGCAGCGCGTCGAGTTTACGTCGCTTACACAAAGACCCCAAGGGTTCGCACACGCAAGCTCGCTGGCCGCGGCATTGCTCAACGCGGGAGAGGCCAGAAGCATTGAGGATGGCCCGTATGGAGGTAGCCCTTTGATGGTCGGCGACGATGCGGAAGGGCAGAGGATCGAGGCGCCGAGCGGCCCTAGCGGTGAAGGTTGGGGTGCCGTGCGCATGGCAGACTACTCTCTGGCCCAAATAGCTTATGCCCTGTCCCGTTCCAAGCTGTGGCTGCCGGGGAGTGCGTCCTCGCTTGACCTGAAGACAACAGAATTGGCTGACATAGGTGAACTAGGTTTCGTCCATCGAGACATCTCACCTCCTCCGCGAGGGCCCTTCGACAAGGCGGCCCCGAGTCCGACCGCCACCTATCCTTCCCTTTGGAACCACAACGCCGACAACGAGACCAGATTGGTTTGCGCTCCCGACTCGCAGTTACTTGTACGGCAGGGAATGGAAGAAAAGGCTGCCAAGATTTGGGCAACTGCTGGTAGAGCACATCTGAACCTAGCCTTTACGTTTGGCTCACAGGCCCTCGCCGCTGCATACACGGATGTGGAGTCAATCGGCGGCAGCATATGGCCCAACCTTTCCTTCCCTGACCGGCGATTCGACCATGCTTTCTCGGTGTGGGGCAACTCCACGCTTGGCCTTCTGTGCTACTGGTGGCACTCGAGCCGGCAGCAATCAAGCAAGGCGGGCGTAACAATCCGTTCAGCCAACGGTCTCCCCGTTCTCGACTTTCGCACGCTCACCGACGAGCAGCTTGCCAAAGCGGAAGAGATATTCGACGAGTTCCGCGACAAGGAACTGAAGCCGGCGTACCTCGCGGACGCCGACGCGAACCGGGCGCTGCTGGACAGGCGCGTCGTGCGCGACCTGCTGGGGTTCGACGAGGAGACCTACGAGGGCGTGCGTCGACTGGCGGCGAAGTGGTGCGCCGAGCCGTCCGTGCACGGCGGGAAAGCCCGACCCAAGGGCTCGGCGCTGGTGGTGTAATGGGGGCTAACGATATTCATGAGGCCAGGATAGATTGAGCAAGTCGAGCGTGACGTGGCTGCTTGTGCTGGCGATTGCCGTCGCCGCGCTCCTGGTGGGCGTGACGTGGGGCGTTGCCGAGGCGACTGGCAAGAGCTTCAACGACGCCGCCGAGACCGTGCAGGCGCTTGGGACGCTCGCCGCGATTCTCGCCGGCGGCGTGTTCGCACTTTACAAGCTGCAGGTCTTCAGGGACTTCCAGCCGCATATCACCATCACTCACGAGATTTCGCACAGGCGTATAGGTGAGAGTTACGTTCATCTGGACGTTACGGTGACGCTGCGCAACAGCTCAAAGACGCACGTAGAAATTCGCAAGGTGCACTTCGTTCTGTCGATGATATCGCCGGTTACAGACGAAGATGTAGACGACCTGTACGCTAAGGCTTTCCGGGATGAAGCCTATGCCCGCCTTGAGTGGACTGTTCTTGAAGACATCGCCATTGGCCAGTCCGAAGGCGAGTTGATTGTGGAACCGGGCGAATCGCACCAGGAGAGGCAGGAGTTCATAGTTTCGGACGAAGTTCGATCAGTTCTGGCATACACCTACTTCTACAATTCAAAACATACCGACAGTTCGTCATCCGCCGAGGGATGGCGTGCGACCACAGTATATGACATCATGGAGTAAGCCTTAACACTTCCGCCATAGCGAGGAGGTTGAGATGCCAAAAGGCAAGACAGGGTCAAGGACGGTAACCACCAAGGGGGATAAACCCATCAAGTTTCCTCCCAAGCCTGACTACGGCGGGAAGCCCCCAGGTCCGCGAAACATCAGGCCCAAGTCCAAGTAGACGCCGGCCATAACCGACGGCGGCGCGGTGCGCTTGCCCACTCCCCCCGAAAACTCCGCCCCAAAACCGCCCAAATCCATCCCCATCCGCGTCACGCACATGACCCGACACCGCCTCGCAGTCGCGCAACCCCGTCCCCACTTCGTCCCACCCCCAGCAATCGCGCGGCAGTCCGCGACCGCCTTGCCACCACACTCCACGCCCTTGACGCACCCGAACGCGCGTACTACACTCTCCTCATCCGGGCCAAACGCCCTGTCCGACCGCGTAGTCGCCCGCGCAGCTTAACAATCTCATAACGAGAACGGGTCAGTCCACACCCTTCCCCAAGAGTCGGTGTGATGCTCACAAACGGCGTGTCCCATTTCCACCCAAATGGAGCGCCAATCCTTACACCTACGGGGCAGAATGGGCGCCGGCGCCGCCGACATGCCCACTGCTCCCAAGTACGAATGACACGAAATGGCCCAGAATGACACACTTTCACGCCGGCAACCTCGTCCATACCCAAGTCCCCTCTCTCCGGGCTGTACACCCATCAAGGGAGAGGGGACCATTCGGAAGGCTACGGGCCGAAGGAGCTGCCTGCGACGGCGCGGAAGATAAGGCGGCCTTCTTCGTCCTGGCCGTGGAGTGCGGACTGGAACACCTTGTACCAGAAGTCGCACTGGCCGATCATGATCTTCGCCCTTAGCCTTTCGGCAGAGGGAGCGGATTGAAGCGCCGCGTCACGGCGGTAGAGTCTGTGCTCTTCGCTGCTGTCGAACAGCGCCCTCAGGGGCGTTAGCTGGGGAGTGGGCACCAGGTGGACGATCACTCTGTTGGGCATCTCCACCGGGTTCACCACGATCGCTATGCCCGCGTATTGGGCCGATTGGTTGATGTGCCGGCGGAACCTCACGACGAGAGCTTCGGCCTCGTGCAGGTTGCCCCGCTCGATGAGCGTGTGCATCTCGTCGCTGCGCTCGTTGGCCATGCGGGCGTGCTGCTCGGAGCGGCCCATGTCGTCCCGCTGCATACGCAGCGAGATGTTCTCCTGGGTGGTCTTCACCCAGTACAGCGGCTCGCCGGGCACGCTGCTCCTGGCGGCTGCCGACGTGCCGCCGGCGACGAAGAGGACGACGAGAATGGCTGCGAAGGCGGCCATAACGGGCCGGGCCACCGGGGTTCTCAGCATCGAGTTGAGCCGCTCCCACAGGGATGGACTCGGCCTCGGCGCGCCCCTGCCCTGGGCGAGGGCCTGGGCGAAGCGCTCGTAGCCGCGGGCGCGGGCGACGGCCAGGTGCGGCGTGGCGCGGGCGGTCTGCCGGACCGCGGAGGCCGACAGCAGCAGCGGCGCCAGCTCGTCGGCGTGCTCGGGGTAGCGCGCGCAGCATTCGGAGACCGTGTCGCCGGCCGCCAGCCGTTCCAGGCACTCGTCCAGTATGTCGTCGAAATCGCGGCCCAAATCAGCCATCCTCACGCCTCGCCGCATCCGATCGCCCCCGCGAGAGAGGGCTCCTTGTCTTCCATGAGGCTTCTCAACTTCTTGAGTCCCGCGTGTTGGAGCGCCTTCACCGCGTTGGCCTTTCTGCCCACCACCTCTGCGGTCTCGGCGAGGGAGAGCTCGCCGGCGAAGCGCAGCGTTATGACTTCGCGCTGAAGGTCTGTCAGGCCGGACATCGCGCCGTACACCTCGCCGAGCGTGAGCTTGCGGTCGATGAATCCCTCCGCGTCCCAGGAGTAGGCGCCGACCGATTGCGACACTTCGTCGATGTAGACGGTGGGCCGCTTGCCCTTGCGCCTGAAGTGGTCGACCACCAGGTTGTGGGCGATTCGGAAGAGCCAGGAAGAAAACGGGAAGCCCTGCCACTTGAAGGAGTGGATTGATTCCAGCATCTTCAGAAACACCTCGCCCGTCACGTCCTCCGCCTCGATCGGGTCGCGCAGCTTGAAACTCACGTAGCGGTAGATCCTGTCGAAGAAGTGCTCATACAGGGCGGCAAAAGACGCCTGGTCGCCCTTTTGGGCTCCGTCCACCAGCGCCTTCACGTCAATGTCTACATCGACGCCTGCCTTCATCGTGGCCTTTCTCTCAGGGTGCCCCTAGAGTCCGGGCGTTGGGGGCAAGGCCCCTATCACCCGTTACAACGTTGCGTGATGGCAGAAGGTTAGCATACGGACTTGTGCGGGTGAAGTGTTATGATGGGGATTCGACACTGGCTCAGTGCGGAGAAGATATGCGGACGGATGAGGTTGTGGTTGCCCGGCTGAAGGGTGGCCTGGGAATAGGACGGTTCCTCGGCGACGCCCCCGCCGTCGCGGGCCGCCGCCGGCAGGTGCGCGTGGCGACCGGACGCAACCGCGAGGCCCGGCTGCCGGAGGACAGGGTAGTCTTCGCCACGGGCGTCATCGCCGTCGCCGAGGACGACCTGGAGCGGTTCCGATCCTCCGCCGAGGAGATCGCGGGGTCGATGGACCTGGCCGAGGTGTGGGAGGTGGTGTGCGGCGAGGACGAGGCGCTTTCGCTGGACGACGTGGCGGAGCTGCACTGGGGCGACACGCCCTCGGGCGAGCAACTCGCGGCAATGCTGCTCCACCTCAACCGTTCGTCGCTGTACTTCACCGACGACGACGGCGGTTTTCGCCCGCGTCCACAGCAGGCCGTGGAGGAGACGCTCGCCCGGCAGCGGCGCGCCGCCGAGAACGAGCTGGCCAGGGAGGAGCTGGCCCGTCACCTGGCGGACGGCGCGCTGCCGGAGGAACCGTCGGCGTACCAGTCCGAGCTGATCTCGCACCTGCGCGGGTTCGCGGTGCACGGCGAGAACTACACCCGGAATTCGGTGGCTGAGACGCTTCTGAGGAGCGTCGACGCGCGGGCGCGGGACCTGCAGCGGCTGAGCTTCGACACGCTGGTGCGCGTGGGGGTGTTTGCGGAGGACGAGCCGCTGGAGCTGGAGCGGGCGGACATCCGGATGAGCTTCCCACAGGATGCGCTGGAAGAGGCGGTGGCGGTGGACGTGCCGGGCATACTGCGCCAGCCGGGCCGCCGCGACCTCACGTCGCTGCCCGCCATCACCATCGACGACGCCACGACGCAGGACAAGGACGACGCGCTGTCGCTGGAGGTCGTCTCAGGCGATCCCACGACGGTCTACCGCGTGGGCGTGCACATCGCGGACGGGGGCGCGCTTATCGCGGACGGTGGGGCGATGGACCGCGAGGCGGACGCTCGCATGTCGACGCTCTACCTGCCCGAACTCCAGGTGGCGATGCTGCCGCCGAGCCTGTCCCACGGCGCGGGCAGCCTGCTGCCCGGCCAGGAGCGCGCCGCGCTCAGCCTGCTGGCGGACGTGACCGCTGACGGCGACGTGCTGGACTGGGAAATCGCGCCGTCGGTCATACGCAGCCGCGCGGCGCTGCCCTACGAGGAGGCGGACGAGGCCATCGAAAGCGAGTCACACCCGTGGCACGACACGCTGGCCCCGCTGAACGCTCTCGCCGCGACACTCCGGGCGAAGCGCGAGCGTGCCGGCGCGCTGATGCTGGACCGCTCCGAGATGCGCGTGGACGTGGGCGAGGACGGACGGGTGGACGTGCGCGTGGCGCAGCCGTCGGCGGCGCGGGAGATGGTGGCCGAGCTGATGATTATGGCCAACTCCCTCATAGCGGAGTTCTGCCGCGACCGGGAAATCCCCGCGGCCTACCGGTCGCAGAAGGCGCCCGACCTGGAGGGACTGCCGGAGGATGTGCCGGACGGGCCGCTGCGCCGCTTTCTGACGCTGCGCCGAATCGCGCCGGCGGACCTGGGCACGCGGCCTGGGACGCACGCGGGGCTGGGCCTGTCCGCCTACCTGCAGGCGACGTCGCCGCTGCGTCGCTACCCGGACCTGGTGATGCAGCGGCAGATAGGCGGATTCCTGGAGCGGGGCGAGCCGCCGTACTCGGCACAGCAGGTGACGGAGGTCACGCAGCGCGCCGACGTCCAGATCAGGGAACTGGGCCGCTTGGAGGAGGACCGCCGGCGCTACTGGTTCCTCAAGTTCCTGGGGCAGCGACTGGAGAGCGACGAGCCGCGCGAGCTGTATGACGCGGTGGTGCTGGAGAACGCGCGAAACCGCAACGCGCTGCTGGAGCTGACCGACTTCCCCTACCGGCTGCGGACCAAGCTGCCGCAGCAGTGCGAGCCGGGCGAGGCGGTGACGCTGCGGCTGCACGGCGTGGACCTGTGGCGGCGCGTGGGGTTTTTCGTGCACGCGCCGCACTCCACATAGTCCCTTCCCCCTCGACGGGGGAAGGCCAGGATGGGGGTGAAGTGTCTATGGCGCGCTCACCACTTCGCCGAGCACCTTGGCGGGAAGTGCGGTGGGATTTATGCGCCCTTGCTCGATGGCCTCTGTGATGAGCCTCTTGACGCTGGCCCTGCTGAAGCGGCGGAACCTGTTCGCTTCCAGGGCGTTTTCTATCCGGTGCGCCAGCCGGCCCAGTCGTTCGTAATCCAGCCGATGCACGTCCAAGTGCATTGCGACCATGTCGCTGACAGGCGTGCGCCCCTCGGTATCACTCAAAGCCTGACCGTCGGCCTGTAATTCGTCGTCGGCAAGCCAAACGATGTCAAGCCTGTCTACGCGCTCCCGCGCCGCGGCTATGGCCAGTGCGGACTCCTCAACGCCGCTCATCGTGTCGGACGGGCATCGCCAGAATGACAGCGCGTTATCTCGTGTCCTCAGGTCCGCGGTCACGGCGTCAGCCGGTATTTCTTCGGCTGACAGATCCTGAGAGGCTGTCCACTTTGCGCGCGTGATGGCGCGAGCCAGGAACATTGTCTAGTCGGACAAGTCGTCGATGACGTCGCAGATGTACTGTCGCAGCCACGGCTCGGCCTCGGTGTGCGCTCTCAGGATTTCGAGCAAGTCACGATCGGCCCACGATTCAACCGCTTGGACGGCGGCATCCCTGACTTCCGCGTTGTGCGTGGCCAACCCGTCTCGCACCAGGCCCGCGCGCCACGAAAGAGTTCCCACGTCGTCTTGACGGCCCAGGCAGCGCAGCACGGACGCGGCGAATCCAGGCTGCGAGGCGTCCGCGCAGAATTGCGCCAGCCAATCGAGAATCCTCGGATGCTCTTCACGCCGCAACGCCTCGCAGATGATGTCTTCAGCCGTATGCTCCATGCCGTCTTCCACAGGCGCGTCTTCAAAACTCGCCAGCAGCTTAGCGGCAAGGTGCTCTCGCTCCAGGCCGTCTTTGAGCGCCTGATCTTCGGCAGGCGGGGTCTCGTATCGGAGTCGTTGTCGCATCACAGTCCCTCCGCCCTCTCCTACACCTTTTGGAACTTGGTGACGCGCAGGCCCTCGCCTATCTCGGTGACGTAGATGCTGCCCTGGTGGTCCACGCAGAGGCCGTGGCCGCCGACGATGGTGCCCTTGCCCGGGCCCTCTCTGCCGCGCCAGCGGGTGATGAGGTCGCCGCCCAGCGTCCACAGGCTCACGCCGGAGCCGGGGCCTTGCTCCACCACGTGCACCACGTCGTCGTGGACCCAGATGTCGCCGGGCTTCTCGAGGTCGGTCCACTCCTCGATAAAGCCGCCCTGGTCGTCGAAGATCTGGATGCGGTCGTTCTCGCGGTCGCAGATGAGCACGCGGTTGTCCTTGTCCACCCAGACGTTGTGGACGAGCGCGAACTCGCCGGGGCCGGTGCCCTGTCTGCCCCACGACAGCAGCAACTCGCCGTCGGCGCTGTACTTGTGGACGCGGTGGGCGCCGTAGCCGTCGGAGACGAACATGTCGCCGGTGGGGCCGATGGCGAGGCCGGAGGGCATGTTGAAGGGCATCCCGGTGAAGGACGGAGAGGGCGCCAGCTTGTTGCCGAGCGTGCGCAGCGTCTCGCCGCCCGGCGTGTACTCGGTGGCGATGTGGAAGTCCCTGTCCACGAGCCAGACGTTGTCGTTGGGCGCGATGTAGATGCCGTGCGGGTTGGCGGAGAAGGTGCCCTCGCCCCAAGAGGACACGAAGTTGCCGTCGGTGTCCCAGATGGTCAGCGGGTGGGCGCCGCGGCTGAAGATGTGGACCTCGTTCTGCGAGTTCACCGCGCCGTCCGACGCCGCGCCGAACGACCAGTACTTGGGCATGTTGGGCCACACGGGGACGTGCTCGTAGGTGTGGTTGCCGGAACCGACTGTGGTCATGGGTGTACCTCCTGTGGTAGAGATTCTGTTTGTCGTTGATTCAGTATACAGTTCAGAAGCGGTGGCGTGTGGTTCGAACACACTTGTTGAATCAGGCGAACTAACCCGGTGAGCTTGCTCGACGACTTTGACTGCGCTGCCTAGTTGGTCGGCATAGTGAAGACGTACTGGCCAGTCGCATTGGTGGACCAAGTACCCGCGGCGCGAGCGGCGTGATGCACCCGAACCTCCAGCATGTACCGCGTGCCGGGGTCAGGGATGAAGAGTACCATTCCGCTGTCGGAGGGCTGGGGCGTAAGTGCCGCAATGCCAACAGTATTTCCCACTAACCTCTTCGAGGCAATCACCGCGCCATCCCCATCCACACGCACCAAGCTCACGTCCGAATAAGTCCCTCCATTCCAGGTGAAGACCGCATCTTTAGCCGTCAAGCTCGTAAGGCACAAGTCGACTTGGTTTTCCGTCACTACTTCAGAAGGAACGCATCCGTCCTCCCCAAGAACTACGACGTTCTCCATCTGCAATCTGCGTTCCACTTCCGCAACGCGCTGGTTCAAGAGTTCCATTCGCTCAGCGAACGAAGCGTTGGTCTGTTCAGTCCCAACCACGCGATTCTCCATACTGTCCGCACGTGCGGCAACCTGCTGAACGTCGGCTTCAACCGTGGCGAGCCGGGTTGTCGAAGATTCGACGCTGGCGATGCGCTGGGACAAGTTTCCCATTCGCTCGGCGAGCGAGGCATGGCCTTCGGCGAGCGAGGCAAGGCCTTGTTCCATCCCGCTGCTGCGACTTTCAAGGCTATCTACTCGGGCGACAATCTGCTGGGTGCCTGCCGCGGAGGCGGAAGGCTGTCCGTTCAGAGTCTCGACGCTGGCAATTCGCCCTTCCAGCGCGATCAACCGGTCCGTAAGTGGGGAATTGCCTTGTTCTACTCCGGCAACGCGATTCTCAAGGCTGTCCAGGCGAGCGGAAATATGCTGGTTGCCCGCTTCGGGTGTGGAGGACTGTCCGTTCAGAGTCTCGACGCTGGCAATGCGTCCTTCCAGCGCACTTAACCGGTCCGTGAGTGGGGAATTGCCTTGTTCTACGCCGGCAATGCGACCCTCAAGGTTGTCCAGGCGAGCGGCAATCTGTTGGATACCTGCCGCGGAGGCGGAAGACTGTCCGTTCAGCGACTCAACGCTGGCAATTCGCCCTTCCAGCGCGATCAACCGGTCCGTGAGTGGGGAATTGCCTTGTTCTACGTCGGCAAGGCGATTCTCGAGGCTGTCCAGGCGAGCGGCAACCTGTTGGACGCTCCGAGCGTCACTGTCAGCGCGAGCTCCTGGCATCCACCACTGATTCAGACTTGTCTGTTGGGCGCTCCGAGCCTCGTTGTCCTGTCCCAGTCTGTAGATTCCGAAGTAGGCGCCTACAAACAGCAGGAATATGATCAGCCAGACAACAAACACTTCCCTCGACACGTTGCTCGCCTTCGACCTCCTATAGGATCAGGGTGGGCATGTGAAGCCTGTTGGTAGTGTGCGCCGAATAGGCGACCCGCTACAACAGCGAGTAAAGCACATACGAGGCCCACGCCACAACAATCAATCCGACGGCAATCGCCGTGCGCACTTGTACGCGCTTCCACGCTTGCTCGTGCTCGGCCTGCTCCCGCTCGGCCCGTTCCCGCCGCTCCCGCTCGGCCCGTTCCCGCCGCTCCCGCTCGGCCCGTTCCCGCCGCTCCCGCTCGGCCCGTTCCCGCCGCTCCCGCTCGGCCTGCTCCCGCCGCTCCCGCTCGGCCTGCTCCCGCTCGGCCCGTTCCTGCCGCTCCCGCTCGGCCCGTTCCCGCCGCTCGCGCTCGGCCTGCTCCCGCTCGGCCCGTTCCTGCCGCTCCCGCTCGGCCTGCTCCCGCCGCTCCCGCTCGGCCTGCTCCCGCTCGGCCCGTTCCTGCCGCTCCCGCTCGGCCCGTTCCCGCCGCTCGCGCTCGGCCTGCTCCCGCTCGGCCCGTTCCTGCCGCTCCCGGTCCTCCCGCTCGGCCCGTTCCCGCCGCTCCCGCTCGGCCCTTCCTCGCTCACTCGAGAGGTGTGAATCTGGTCTCTCCTTTAGGAAATCGTATGCGAGGTTCAACTCTCTCATGGCCTCGTGTGTACCGCCCTGATCTGGGTGGGTTACGAGCACCTTCTCTCGATATGCCTTTGTAATTTCATCCTGAGTGGTGGGCCTGTTCAGGCCAAGCACATCTAGTTTTTCGTCAATTCTCGAAAGTAGTTCGTCGAAATCCATATTGGTACTACTCTCTACTCGACACTCCAGAATTTAGTGCTGATGGCCAAACGTACAGAGCGGCCGCTCGTTCTGTATACTTTTCCGAACGTCCTTCGATAGTTTGCTGCCAGACGCTCACGAGGTGGCCACCCACACTTGTCCGGCAATCCTTCGACTCTGCTCAGGACTAGGCTCAGGGCAGATATTTTGTTCTCTCCCTTGAGGGAGAGGAGAGCACCAGGAATCGCGGCCGCTAGCCGCTCATGTCCATGCCCATGTCCACGGTGGTCTCGGGGCGGTCGAGGGCGGTGCGCAGGCGCTCGCGGAAGGCGCGCCAGAGGGCGTCGTCGTCTTGGGGGGCGTCGGCGCCGTTGCGGTCGGGGTCGTCGAGCTGCTCCTTGAACTCGGCGAACAGGATGTCCTCGGTCGTGCCCCTGGGCATGTCGAAGAAGTCGGGCGTGAACCGGGGCAGCCTGCTGGGGCGGAAGTAGCCCTTGTCGGGCAGGGTGTAGCCCTCCAGGTTGTCGGTGCCCTTGCCGAGCACCCCGCCGGTCTCGACGTAGTGCTCCATAACCGGCTTCATGCCGTACTTCTGGACGGGGCAGACCTTCATGCAGATGCCGCAGCCCGAATACCGCGTCATCACGGGGCGGCAGCGGGCGAAGTTGAGCTTGTTCTTCTCGATGCCGCGATACCACAGCTTCTGGCCGTCGAGGGCCCTGCCGGGGCAGCGCGTCACGCACACCTGGCAGAGCGCGCAGAACTTGTGAATGCCGTAGTCGACGGGCCTGTCGTGGGTGATCTTTGCGTCGGTGAGGATGATCTGGAGCCGCGCGCGGGAGCCGAACCGGGGGGAGAGTAGCTGGCCGTTGACGCCGAGCTGGCCCAGGCCGGCCTCGACGAACATCGGGATCATGGGTCCCAGGTGCCACGTGGGACCGGACACCTGGACGCGGTAGCCCAGCGACAGTATGAGGTCGACGAGCGACCGGGATAGCTCGGCCTGGCGGACGTAGACGTCGCCCTGCGCGCGCTCGGCGTCCAGGCTGGGGATGGTCTGGGTGGCGTCGAAGTCCTGCTCGAGGGCGAGGCAGATGGCGGTGGGCAGCCGTGGGTTGAGGTCGGGGCGGCGGCTGCGGTAGACGTACCGGGGGTCGAAGGGTGCGAAGCCCACCTCGCTGTAGCCCAGCTTGAGCGCGGCCTCGCGGATGACGTCCGTCACGTTGTCGCCGGTTGGCTCGCCGGTCGGCTCCATATCGCGTGTGGACTTTATCCAGTCGACGATGGGTCTCATGCGGCGCTGGAAGTCCTCGTAGAGCTTCGCGGTTTCGGGCGCGAACTCCATGCGGACGGCGCCGGCCCACTCGGCGGAGGCGCTTTCGGAGACGGCAATGCTCTCCAGCGGCGCCTCCCGGCTGTAGTAGGAGACCTCGTTGTCGCGCTTGGGGATGCCGGGCACGCTCTGGATGTCCTTCGCGACGGGGAAGGACAGCGGCTGCTCGCCCGGCAGCCTGGGAGGTCGGGTTACTTCGTGGCCAATTCTTCGTCTTGCCATGGGGGATATATCCTTTGGTTATGCCCCCATCTCCCTCGATGGGGGAAGGGACTCAGGGCAGTCTTCTGCCGAAGGCCTGGCGTACGAGGGTCAGCACGGACTGGGGGCCTCTCGACTCGACGATTCGCAGGTCCGGCTGCCGGCGCAGGGCGTCTTCGCGCAGCGAGGCGAATTCGGCCTGGGGCACCGCGGTGCCGACCACCATCGCGTCGAACGCGGAGGACGACACGAGGTCGACGGCTACGGCGTCGTTGAGGGTGGCGGACACGATGCAGCCGCTGGACTCGAGCAGGGCGACGACGCTGTCGAGGTCGTCCTGCCGCCTGTCGACCACCAGAATCCGGCAACCCGCCTGCACAGTCTCGCACGCTCCCGCTGGGATGTGGGGGCCGCCGCCCCGCGCCTGTTGTACGCGCGGCAAGTGTACCTTGAAACGCCGGGAGCGTCCAGCGGAGGGAAGGGACTACTCCGTCTGCCAATCCTGTCCTGGTGGCCGTCGGTGTAACATAAAAGGGTAGTACAGAAGGCGAATGAAGAAAACTCGGGGGCAGCGGACTCTTTGAATGACACATTGACAGTCGCCCCGGCGTCCGGCGTAGGCGGCTCATTGCGGTATCTTCGCACTGTGGCGGCCTGCGTGGTGCTGGCCGCCGGCCTGATTGCGTGTGCCGGTGTCGGCGACGAGCGGGTGCTCGAGTTGGAGACCCGGGTCCGCTCCCTGGAAAAGTCTGTCGCCGCGCTTTCAGCCGAAAACGCCGAGTTGAAGGGGGAAATCGCGGCCCTTCGACGGCAACAGACCGAGTTCGGAGAGTCCCGGGAGGCCGCCTCCAGAATGGAGTCGGCGCTTGCCGACAAGGAGCAGTGGTCCAAGGACAAGGGTGATCCGCCGGGAGGCACCGCCGTGGAAAGGACCGCTAGGCTTGCGGAGGGCTCAGGCGGCGACGTCCGATACGTCGATCACCCCGAACGAGGCCGCTCGGTCCTGGTGGCGCCCGTGGAGTTCGTCGACGGCGAAACTCCGCTTGTCGTTTCCCTTCACGGCTTCGGAGGCGATTCCGCAGGCCACTCCGCATACGTGCCTCTTCACGAGCGGGTGAACTCCGACGGGTTCGCTCTATTGCTGCCAGACGGACAGCTCGACGGACAGGGAAACCGCTTCTGGAATCCGACCGACAAGTGCTGCGAGGGCGGCAAGACCGGTGAGGACGACGTTGCCTACCTTAGCGAACTGGTGGCGGAAGCAAGGACGATACAGGACTTCGGGCCGGTGTACTTCTTCGGTTACTCAAACGGCGGGTTCATGTCTTACCACATGGCCTGCAAGGGTCTGCCCGGCCTTCGCGCGGTGGCCAGCCTGGCCGGCACCAGCTACGTCGAGGACTCGAGCTGCGAGGGCGCACCCCCGGTATCGGTGTTGCACATTCACGGCACGGCAGACGACGCGATCCTGTACCAGGGTTCCGAAGTCGGTCCGGACCGTAGCGGCGACGGCGAGCGGGCCTTCTTCGCCGGGGCCGAGGAGATGGTGGCGCGCTGGGGCCGGCGTGCCGGCTGCGATTGGCCCGAAGCCCCCCGGGCTTACTCCACGTTCGACCTCGACCGGTATGTGCCCGGTCCCGAGACACAGGCGTTTCGTCCGCAATCGGGATGCGCCGCGGGAATCCGCATCGAGCTCTGGAAGGGCGTGGGCAGCAGCCATTCACCCGGCTACGGCGACGCATTTGTGGACGCCCTGTTGGGTTGGCTTCTGGCGCAAGAGTGATTGCTCCGCACACAGCGCGCCGAGGAGCGGCGGGCCGGCTCGCTTTTGACTTTCGCACTCTCTCAACGTAGAATCCAGAGTGAAACGCCACCGTTGGAGGTAACACCGTGGAGAAGATCAGGCTTAGCGTTTACGGAGACTACGCTTGACCCTGGGTCTACAATGCAGCCGTGTGGCTGGATAGGGTCAAGCAGGTGTATGGCGAAGACCTCGACATCACCTGGAAGAACTTTTCGCTGGAACAGATAAACAGCAACGAAGGGCCGGAGTGGAAGGCTTGGGAGCAGGGCGAGCCGTCGGAGAGGCGCTCGCTGCTGTCGCAGATCGCCGCCGAGGCCGCCCGGCGACAGGGGCCGGAGGCGTACGACAAGTACCACCTGGCGCTGCTGACGGCGCGCCACGGCGGGCAGGGCCGCATTCCGCTGAACGAGGAGGAGCCGCTGGTCGAGCTGGCCGAGGCGGTCGGCCTCGACGGGGCGCGGTTCCGCGAGGACCTGAAGGACCCCGAACTGGCGGAGATCATCGGCAGGGAGCACGAGGAGGCGGCGTCCGAGGGCATCTTCGGCACGCCCACCTTCACGTTCGAGAACGGCACTTCCGCCTATCTCAAGACGTTCATCCCGCCGGAATACGACTCCGTAGCCGCGTTCGACAGCTTCATGGCGACGGCCGGACACAGGGCCTACTTCGGCGAGATCAAGCGCCCGCAGCCGCCGTGGCCCAAGGGCGCGGTCAGCTAGACAGCCGCGATAAGGCGCCTTCCCCCTCATCCTAACCTTCTCCCACCAGGGGAGAAGGGACCACGGTGCTCTTCTCCCATCGAGGGAGAGGAGTATGGTGAGAGGGAAGGCGCGCTCAGTTTCCGCGCTTCCGCAAACGTGTCTGAACTTCGCCAACACGAGCCGCAGGACCTCGATAGCCTTGCGCGCGGTCTGGATATTCCCTTCGAAGACCCGGAGTTGCTGAAGCTTGCCTTCACGCACAGTTCCTACGCCAACGAGAACCCGGACGCCGCCGGCGTATCCAACGAGCGCCTGGAGTTTCTGGGCGACGCGGTGGTCGGCCTGGCGGTGGCGGAGCGCGCGTACACCGCGCACCCGACGCGAGGCGAGGGCGACCTGACGTCGCTGCGGGCCGCGCTGGTGCAGGACGAGACGCTGGCCCGCGTGGCCCGCTCGCTGGACCTAGGACGCTTCATGCTGATGGGACGCGGCGAGGACGCCAGCGGCGGACGCGAGCGGACGTCGAATCTGGCCGCGCTGTTCGAGGCGCTAGCGGGCGCGGTGTTCCTGCACCGGGGTTTCCCGGCTGCGCGCGACTTCGTCGTGCGCTCGCTCTCCATTGAAATGGACGCCATACCCGATCCCGCGCCTCCGCGAAACGCCAAGTCCCAACTGCAGGAGACACTGCAGTCCCAGGGTATGGAGCCGCCCACCTACCGGATAACCGGCATTGAGGGGGCGGACCATGCGCGGACGTACACCGCTGAGGTGCTGGTGGCGGGCGAGCCGATGGCGCAGGGGAGCGGTCCGCGCAAGGCGGCCGCCGAGCGGGAGGCGGCGCAGCGGGCGCTGGAGCGGCTGGCGTCGGCACCCCCATCCTGACCTTCCCCCTGCGAGGGGGAAGGGACTCTTGGAAGGCCCCGGCGTTCCCACCGTTTGGTGCTATAATTGGGCTGCGCTGAAGCGTTGGCGCGAGTGGAAGTGCAGCAGGGTCCGGTCCAAGGGCAAGGGAGGCTCCCCATGAAAGTCTACCTCGGTGTGCCGCGCGGTTTCTGCGCAGGCGTCGTAAGGGCGATCGATATCGTTGAGCTCGCCCTGGAGCGTTTCGGCGCCCCCGTATACGTCAAGCATCAGATAGTCCACAACCCCTACGTGGTCAGCTCGCTCGAGCGCAAGGGCGCGGTGACGGTTGAGGAAGTGGAGGAGATACCGGAAGGCTCGATGGTGGTGTTCTCGGCACACGGCTCGCCCCCGGACGACTTCGCCAAGGCGGAGGAGCGCGATCTGAGGGTGATCGACGCCACTTGCCCGCTGGTGACGAAGGTGCACAACGAGGCGAAGAAGTACGCGGGCGAAAACAGGCGGATCATCCTGGTGGGGCACCGCGGCCACCAGGAGGTGAAGGGCACGATGGGTCAGAACCCGATGCACCTCGTGGATGACCGGGAGGGCGTCCGATTGCCCGACTGGTCGGACAGCACGCCGGTGGCGGTGCTTACGCAGACGACGCTGTCGGTAGACGACACGGAGAGGTCGATAGACGAGATAAGCAGGCGCTTTCCGGACGCGATCGTGCGCAACGATCTTTGCTACGCGACCACGAATCGCCAGTCCGCGGTGAAGGAGCTTGCGAAGCTGGCCGATTTGGTGCTGGTGATTGGGGCGTCGAACAGTTCCAACTGCAACCGGCTGCGAGAGGTGGCCGAGGCGAACGGCGCGACGTCCTACCTGCTGAACGGTCCGGAGGAGCTTGACATGACGTGGCTGGAGGGCGTGGACACCGTGGGCATCACGTCCGGCGCGTCCACTCCCGACGAACTGGTGATGGGAGTAATCGACGCCATCGGCCCGGACGAGGTGACGACGATAAAGGGCGCCGACGAGGACATTACCTTCGTGCTGCCGAGGGAGCTTCGCTGAGCGTGGAGGAGCTTCCGCTTGCCGAAATGGAGTCCCTCGCCGTTGACCTGGCCCGGGAGGCCGGCGAGATTCTGGCGAGGCACTTCCGCAGCCTGGGCGCCCTGAACGTCGAGTTCAAGGACAAGCGGGAGCGGGACCCGGTGACCAACGCGGACACCGAGTGCCAGCGACTTCTGGTGAAGGCGATTACGGAGCGGTTTCCGGAGCACGGCATCCTGGGTGAGGAGGACGAGGACAGGGAGGGGGAGAGCGCGCCGGCACCCGACACGGTGTGGGTTCTGGACCCGCTGGACGGCACCCGCAACTTTCTGAACGGCCTTCCGGTGTACGCCTCCTCTATTGGCGTGATGCACAGGGGAGTGCCGGTGGTCGGCGCGGTATACATCCCGTGGCCGGGGGAGAATGGGATGGTGGTGCGCGCGCGCCGCGGCGGCGGGGCGTTCGCGGGGGACGAGCCGATTGGCGTGTTCGCGGAGTCCGAGCCGCACGCTGCCCGGCTGGTGACGCTGCCGGCCTACTTCGGCGCCGCGTACTCCTTTCGCAAGCCCATGCGCGACAAGGTGGGCGAGATGCGCAGCCTGGGAAGCCTCGCCTACGACATGGCTATGGTGGCCATGGGCGTGACGCAATACTCAATCACCACGGGGCCGCACCTGTGGGACGTGGTCGGCGGCCTGGCGGTGGCGGCCGAGGCGGGCGCGCAGATCGCGCTCGGACGGCGCGAGCGGCGGCTGCTGGGGCTGGCGCAGGCGACGCGGTGGGAGAGCACGGAGTCGCTGGTGCCGTCGTGGCGGTCGGGGACGACGACGATGCGGGAGCTGCGGCGGTGGGTGATGCCGGTGGCGGTGGGCAACCCGGCGATCGTGGAGATGGTGACGTCGAATCTGCGGGCGCGTCCGGCGACGGTGCGGAGGCTGCGGCGGTGGTGGCGCGGGCGACGGACGCGCGGGTAGGGGCGGGCGCGGGCGTTGGGGTTTCGGTGCTGGGGCGGACTAGGGCGGCGCTGTCCTGAGCGGATGGCCGTCTGGCGGCCATCGCAGGCGTGAGAGGAGCAGCATGGCCAAAAGGGCGATGACTACGGTTCCCATGCCCAGAGCGGCTTCCGTGTTGGTGATGATGTCGCTGATGCAGAGGTGGCGGGGGCCTACCGAGGGGCCTACGCGCTGCCACGTCACACCACCGTCGTATGTCACCATCGTGGGGCCGTCGTTCACGGGGCTCCCAGTCCTCCCGACGTTTGGCCGAGACTCCCAGCGTGCCTGTCCGTCGGAGTCATAAGACAGTACCCAACACCGGTCCTCGTCGTCCTGGATTCCCCAAAGTGCAAAGAAGCCAAGTGCCACGGTTGCGACGATGAGCAGCCCTACGACCGCGGCGGGAACGGAGGTCGCCAGAGGTCGGCCCGATGCTGCGAGGCTTCTGGCGGCGGCGAACCAGAGTACGAAGGTGGCGGGCAGCAAGACCACGGAGACAAGCGAGAAGGTTGAGAAGCTGGCTACGAGCGAGAGGAGTCCGATAGCCGCCAGGAGGCCTCCACGGACTCCTGGGTCCCGCGCTCCGGATGCTATGAGGGCAAGCAGGTATGGTGAGGCGTACACCAAGGCGAAGGCGATGTTGCCGGCAAGCTGAGCGGCTACCTCCGGGGGCTCACTGTTGAGGACTCGCCCGCAGCCGAGGCCTATTGCGGGGATGATACCAGCGACAGCGCCGATTATGGCCGCACGGATGCCGCGTTCCGTCTTTGCTGCATCGTGGGGGTACAACTCAAACCCCTCTTCCGGTTGAACTGACTCGTTCCTATATCAGGCTCGGGATGAATCAACCTCATCCCCCGTTACAGCAAGTTGTTCAGAGGTTCGCTAGCGTATCTGGAGGGCGGTGATGCGGAGCTCCGCGGGGAGGTTGGTGGCGGTGACGTTGAGGCGCGGTTGGGGGGATAGCTCGGTGATGCCGAACTCGTTGAGAAGCTTCTCCAGCGGGTCCAATTCCACGTCCACGTCGTCGTACCTGTAGTGCACGGGTACGAGTATGCGCGGCTCGATGGTGCGCACAAGCTGTGCGATGCGGGGGGCGTCCAGGGTGCACACGCCGCCCGCGGGGGCGAACAGCACGTCGGCCTGGCTCAGCTCGTTCACCTCTGTCGGCGTGGGGTTGGCGCTGAGGTCGCCGAGGTGGCAGAGGGTCAGCCCCTCGGCGCGGTAGGTGTAGACGGTGTTGACCTGCCGCTCGCCCTCGGAGTCGCGGCCGCGAGTGCCGAAGCCGGTGATATAGAAGTTGGCGATCTCGTACTCGCCGGGGCCGGTGATGACCCTGGGGTCGCCGTCGATGGCGGCGGCGTTGGAGTGGTGAGGGTGCGGGTTGCTGACCGTGACCACGTCGGCCTCACGCCGGCCCATTGAAATGCCCAGCGTGTCGGCGTAGGGGTCGGTTATCAGGGTCACCTGGGTTCCCCTTATCTGCAGGGCCGAATGGCCAAGCCAGGTTATTTCCATAATTTGGCCGTGGCCTAGTCCTCCTGGAGGCTCTTGATCATCCAGCGCAGGCGCTCTTCGTCTTCGGGGGAGCGCACGGGGATGGAGAAGCTGAACGAGGTGTCGAACTCGCCGAAGCGCTCCTTGATCTGGTCGATGATGCTGTCGTAGTGGCCGATCACGGCGAACTCGCCGAGCATCTCGTCGGTGATCTCCGCGCCCATCTCGCCCCAGCGGTTATCCACGGACATGCGGTAGAGCTTCTGGGCGGTGTCGTTCCAGCCGTGGGTGTTCATCACGGGCGCGTAGGCGCGGGTGGAGGCGTAGAAGGCAATCTGGCTGCGGGCGCGCTCGGTGTTGGCGGAGATCTCCTCCTCGGAGGCGCCGGTGATGACGAATCCGCCGCCGCTGATGTCGAGGTCGTCCAGGGTGCGTCCGGCCTTCTGCAGGCCGCGCTGGATGTTGGGCAGGATCACCTCGTGGGTGTGCTTTGGGGTGTTGAAGCCGTGCAGGAACACGCCGTCGGCGACCTCGCCGGCGACGCGCATCATGTAGGTGTTGACGGCGGCGAGGCACACCTTGATGTCGGGGTGCTCTATTGGCCCGGGGTTGAAGTTGGGCGGCATCAGGTTGAAGTTGTAGCTCTCGCTCTGGTAGTCGAGCCGGGTGTTGTTCTGGAAGCAGTCCCAGATGGCGCGGAGGGCGAGCACGTAGTCTCTCATGCGGCGCGCGGGCGGGGACCAGGGCATGTTGAAGCGGCGGACGATGTGGCCGCGCACCTGGCTGCCGAGTCCGAGCACGAACCTGCCGTCGGACTGGGCCTGCAGGTCCCAGGCGGTGTAGGCGGTGTCCATGGGGCTGCGGGCGAACGCCAGCGCGATGGAGGTGCGCAGCTCGACGCGCTCGGAGTGCTCGGCGGCGAGCGTCACGGGCAGAAAGGGGTTGTGCTGGGTTTCGCTGGCGCTGAAGAAGTCGTAGCCGAGGTCTTCGGCGCGTCGGACCGCGTCGGGTACTTCCGCGAGGGAGCCTGCTTCTCTTCCTGAACCAACTCTCACGTGCCGGCCTCCGTTCTCTGGGTTCGATGGCATCAATTCTAACATAGGGGGGTAGGCCCTAGTAGCCCCGGCGCGGGTGCGGGGCGGTCTATCCACGAAGGGCTTGAAGTAGGGTCGCGTCGTGGGTGGTACAAACGGGGCCTTTCGAGAATTGTTCCATTTTGTGCTTTCCATGTCTGGGGGCTGTCACGTTGCGGGCGGTTCCTGTCGCCCGACTGTCGCATTCCTGGGCGGGCGCGACAGGAATGCGAAGCCTGTGGGAGCGGAATGGGACTGGGTGTCGCCCGCGAGCGTGGCGCGGCGTCGGCGGGTGTTGGGGGCCGGTCGGATGGTGGTGGTGTTTGGCATGTGGGGAGAATAGTACAAATGTGCGGGCTTGTCAATGGGGGCGTGAAGTGTGGGGCCTACCCAATGCAACCACTTTCAGAATGTGATTGTCCGGACCTCTTGGCAGAAACGCAACGGTGTGCCGATTCGTTTCAATTGAGCAGCCTAGAGCGCCCTCACATTTAGGTGATAGACTCGTGCGTGGAACAACTGCATGTTGTTGACTCAGCACAGTTGTTCGCGTAGAATCGCTCAATAGGGTACAGGTGAGCGAGACGATATATCGATCGTTCTAGGACTGAAGCTTCAAAGGAATAGACTGTGAAGGCGACATCCCAATGTAAGAATCTGGGCGCATTCTACACCCCTAACGCATTGGCGGAATGGGTCGCATCGGAAATCTTGGAAGCGGCCGCAGCAGTTGACTTTCGTGTGCGGCATGTTGTTGATCCCGCCTGCGGGGCTGGGGCTCTCTTAGGAGCTATGCACCGCTTGTCCAGGGAACCAGTCAGTCTGACCGGAATCGACATCAACCCAGCGGCGGCTTACCAGTCCGCCAAAGTTCTCGATCCAATGTCAGACATCATTGTGGAGGATGCATTAGGCCCTGATTGTCAATGGGGAAAGACTCCACCAGATGCTGTGATTGCCAATCCACCGTGGGGCGGCGGCTTATCGCATAGTCGAAAGTACTACAGACAGAAAGGCTATCATCTTGCATCTGGGCAGTTCGACATTTCTGACTTGTTTGTGGAGCGCGCTTTGAATGTAGCTCCCCCCGGTGCTCTATTGGGACTTATACTGCCTGATTCAGTTTTTCAGCCGGATCACCAGGCATTACGGGAGATGCTCTTGCAACACACGCTTCTCCTGATAGCCCGGCTGGGAGAAGGAATATTCGAGGATGTGTACCGCAGTACAGTTGTGTTAGTCTTGAGGCGAGGCTCTGCTAAGGAAGGGCACACGGTTAAGTGCCTCCAAGTTCCGGCGTCAAAACGAAAATTGCTCGGACGAGGTGCAATTTCATTCAGAGAAGTAAAGGAATTCTTCTCTCACGATGTTCCTCAGTCCCGCTTTGCTAATAATGCAGGATACGCTTTCGATATTGCTCAGACAGAGTTTGACTATGGCGTGTTCCAGAAGTTCTCAGCGCGACAGACTTTCTCTTGGTCACCAAGAGTCCACATAGGGCGGGGGGTTGAAATCGGCAAGCGGGGAATCACCGTGTGCTGCGCAGTTTGTGGCAACCACCGTGCGGCCCCCGTAACTCTCGGACCCGTTTCGTGCCCTGCATGTACGGCCCTGATAGCAGAAGATACCCCGCGCCACGCGATAATTGCCGATTTCACCGCAGATCCAGAGTGGCATCCCATCATCGTCGGCGAGGATGTGGATCGTTACTCGGCAACTCCTCGCCGCTTCATCAAGCTAGGCGTACGCGGGATAAGGTATAAGCCGATGGAGCACTTTGCCTCTACGAAGCTACTCATTCGCAAAACAGGGGTTGGCCTCAGGGCGGCTGTTGACCAAAGCGGGGCTGCAACAACCCAAACAGTCTATTATGTGGTGGCGAAATCCAGAGAGGACGATTGGATACTTGACTATCTCCAGGGGGTCATAAATTCGAGGCCGATGTTAGCCTGGTACTTGAGATGGTCTGGAGAGAATCAATGGCGTTCGCATCCATACGTGACGCCGACGGTACTAAAGAGGTTGCCGATTCCCGACCCGTTTACTGACGAACGGCTTGCCCAAGTGATTGCTAAGGAATCGAAGTTGGCCCGTAAGGGTGTGGTGGCTTCTGATCACGCAGTAGATGATCTCGTTGGAGAGCTGTATGAGCTTGACGAGGGTGGTGCAATGTGGGTCAATAACACACTAGCTGATACTGAGGAGCAGCTTGAGTATTTCGCGCGCATGAGGAACGGTGCAGTTAACAGTGCTTTCGGTAGAGTGAGCCCCAAGGTGTCGGTCTGATGGCTGGTTCGCCCCCAAACTTCGCTCCGCTGCCGCCCGGTCAGTTTTCCACGATAGTGGCGGATCCTCCGTGGGACTACAGCCGAAAGTTGTCAGGAGGTGGAACAAGCGGATACAGCCCCGTCCACCAGTCACGTGGAGGCAGTCGTGGAGCCGCCAACCACTATCCGACTTTGACTCTTGAGGAGCTACAGACCTTGCCCGTTCAGTCGGTGGCTGCAGACAGGGCACACCTTTATCTCTGGACCACTAGCAGCTTTGTTGTTGAAGCACATGTGTTGGCGGAGTCTTGGGGCTTCTCCCCCAAAGTTCTTGTTCCCTGGATAAAGACCAAGAAGAACAGCCACTCACATGTCCTACAGTCTGGTGGCGATCTATATGCAGGTGTGCGTATGGGGATGGGTTTGTACATTCGGCACTGCGCCGAGTTCATCCTCTTTTGTGTGCGGGGTAAATCACCTACGGCACGGAATGATGTGCTAGGCGTTCTTTTCGCACCTCAGGGTAAGCACTCGGAGAAGCCCAGTGAAGCCTATAACTTCATTGATCGCCTGTCTCCACCACCGCGACTCGAACTGTTCGCCAGAGAGCCACGCGAAGGGTATCAGGTATGGGGCAATCAGGTTAACGACAGTTCATCGCAGACAAAGACTCTCAGGCTGTTTGCATGACTCAACAGACCCCAGTGCCGATTGGGACTGTGAGAAGCATCTTCTGGCGGAGGATAACGGCTGGAGATTTCTTCAATATCGAAAGAACACGTTGGGCAGGCCCCTCAGGGGGTGGTGGTCAACTTTACATTGACATTCCGTTAGGCAGTAGCGTATCCCTTCATGAGTTCGGTAACTTCGTGCAGGGTTATCCACTAGACGTTGACGAAGCAACTTGGCCCGATATTGAAGTGCAGGCATTCTCTGCCTCAGATCCAATTGTTTCAGCTCCCCTTGTGCTTACTCCACGACGAGGTGGGAATCGTCGCTATAGGATCGCCAATCAGAACCGGCAGGCATCTGGAGGCCTCAGACACCCTGCGTGGTCAGCGGACAGGGGGTTCCCGAAGGCTCCGGACGACGTACTTTCCTCCACCGATCCACGGATGCCGGATCTTTCTTACCTCAAAATATATATCGCCCGCACGGACGTTGGTGAGTTCATTGCTGGTTACTGCAACTCCGCAGCCATGCCCACTATCTGGCCCCAAGGCATTGGTCTAGAGACCCTGTTTGAACCCAACACTAATGTAGGTGCCGACGGCATTGTACATATTTCTGCTGATGTTCAATTTGATTCGGAACGTCTAAGTGGGGAATTTAGATCTCCATCGAGCGATTTGGATTCTAGTGGAGAAGAGTCCCATCAGCAGGCAACCATAATTCGGCGATCTGTTTCACCACCTCAACATGTAGGCGAAGTCACTAAGACGGGGCACGGACATGTGGCTCCCCGTTCTGATCCGAATGAGGCTGTCAGCACCCAGGCTCCTAGAGCCTCAGAGGCTGAAGATTGGGTTGAGCAAAGGGCACTACAAATCTATCCAGATCGGTGCATACGACGAATTGGGCATACATCACTAGAGTTAGTCGCTCTAGACGATGGATATCTCCCAGGTGCGGACCTCATCGTTCTCGACGCATTGGGCCGCCAACCGGAGCGCTTCATCGAGGTCAAATCCGCCGTCGGATCATTTCCGTCCTCAATACGATTGACCGCATCAGAGCTGCAACGAGCCAAGAGATGTGCAGCGGACGGTTTGCCCTTCGACATTTGGGTGATTGTATTCGATGAGTCTCCACCATCAGCCTCTGTCATCTCCAATTTTGAGCAGGATTCAGTCAACCTTACAATTGACGACTTGGTAAGTCTCGACATACAGGTAGCTGTAGAAGGTAGCGAGGTCACGTGAGCCGACCCCTACAGTCGACGTGACCGATTATCGGCCAGAAAGGTAACAGCCGCCGGAGGGTGGAATTCACGACACGAGAAGGATGGTTCAGACATGAGCGGGACGGAGAGCGAGATTGGCCTTTTCGAGGCTATGTACACGCAGCGGGCGATTCGACATTACACCGATGAGCCGGTGTCCGACGAGACGGTGCGCAAGCTGATCGAGGCGGGGTCGAAGGCGCCGAGCGGGGGGAACAGCCAGCGCTGGCACTTCCTGGTGATTCGCGACGCGGACACCAAGAGCCGGATAGCGGAGCACTACTGGCAGTCGTGGGAGCGCGCCTACGGCAGCCAGGCGGAAAGGGAAAGCGGCATCCAGACGCACGTGCGGGCGTCGGCGACGCACCTGGCCGAGACGATGGCGGACGCGCCGGTGCTGGTCATGGCCTGCATCGAGCACGACGGCACGCCCAGCACCATGTCGCGCGGCTCGTCGATCTACCCCGCGGTGCAGAACATGCTGCTGGCGGCCCGCGGGCTGGGTCTGGGGAGCGTGATTACCACGCTGCACAAGCGCTACGAGGACGAGATCAAGGAGATCCTGGGGATACCGGACAACGTGGAGACGGCGGCGCTGCTGCCCATCGGCTTCCCTCAGGAGGGCTACCAGTACGGCCCGACGCGCCGAGCGCCGGTGGACGAGATCACGAGCTGGGAGCGATGGGGAGGGGCGCCGGCCTAGTCCCCATCCTTGGGTTCCCGCTTTCGCGGGAATGACAGGGAAGGCGCTCGGAATGACAGGGAATGGGCGGAGAGGGAGGGAGTGTGGTGCGGCGAGTGGATTGCACGAGGGTTGAAATAGTATGGCAGTACAACGAGAAGCTACAGTCGAGGAGTACGCCGCGCAAGCGCTGAAGTTCCTCGAGCAGTCGGACACCGAGTTCGCTGCTGGCGACACGCGGCAGGGAGCGGAGAAGCTGTACGGCGCGGCGTGCCAGATTGTGATCGCCGCTTCCAAGCAGCGCGGCTGGGGGCACCACTCCCACCGCGAGAACAAGAACGCAATCGTGCGTCTGGCGGACGAGTACGACGATCCATTCTTGCACTCCGGCTTCACTGCCGCCGAGAAGTTTCACGTTCATTTCCATCACGGCAACCTGGAAGATTACGACATAGAGGCCGACCGTCCCCTCGTGCGCCGCTACGTGCACCGCATGGCGGCGCTGGTTGAAGAGTACAGGGGGAAGGGACTCTAAGAGGAGAGAGGTTTTGGGTTACGAATTCATCAGCTACGAGAAGAAGGGGCGCATCGCCTACGTTACGATCCAGCGGCCGGAGCGGCTGAACGCGCTGCATCCGTACGCGAACCAGGAGTTGCTGGACGCTTTCACCGAGTTTCGGGAGGACCCGGACGCCTGGGTGGCGATCCTGACCGGCACGGGGGAGCGAGCCTTCAGCGCAGGGAACGACCTGGTGTACACGGCGCAGCACGGCGGGGCGCGGCCCGGTCCGAGAGCGCCGTTCGGGGGCATTACCACCGGGTTCGAGTGCTGGAAGCCGATAATTGCGGCGGTGAACGGCTACGCGCTGGGCGGCGGGCTGGAGCTCGCGATGGCGTGTGACATCATCATCGCCGCCGACCACGCCGAGGTGGGGCTGCCGGAGCCGAGAGTGGGGCTGTTCGCCGGCGCGGGCGGCGTCCACCGTCTGCCACGCCACGTGCCGCACAAGATAGCCATGGGCATGATGCTGACGGCGCGGAGAATCTCCGCGCAGGAGGCCTACCGGATCGGGCTGGTCAACGAGGTGGTGCCACTGGCCGATCTCATGCCAACCGCGCAGCGCTGGGCCGAGGAGATACTGGAATCGGCGCCGCTGAGCATCCGCGCGAGCAAGCAGATGGCGATTACCGGCCTGGACCTGCCGTTCGACGTGGCCTTCAACCTGAACTACACCGAGACGCAGAAGTCCATCGAGTCCGCCGACCGGATCGAGGGGCCCAAGGCGTTCGCCGAGAAGCGGCAGCCGAACTGGACGGGGGCGTAGAACAACCGCGTCTAGCATCTTACTGAGAGAGGACTGAAAATGCCTGAATCCAACGCGGTCGCTTTGCCGAGGGACGTGCGGCCCACACGGTATGACCTGACACTGGCTCCGGACCTGGAGGCGTTCACGTTCGACGGCCAGGTGTCGATAGACGTCGAGATACTGGAGCCGACGTCGAGGATCGTGCTCAACTGCGCCGAGATCGACGTGAAGTCGTGCTCGCTGAGTACGGCGGACGGCGGCGAACGCGCCGCTTCGGGCATCGAGTACGACGAGGGCGAGGAGACGGTCGCCTTCGAGTTCGGCGGGGAGTTGGCCGCGGGCGAGGCCCGGCTGGAGATAGCGTTCACGGGCGAGTTGAACGACCGGCTGCGCGGCTTCTACCGCAGCAGCTACACCGGCGCGGACGGTCGCGAGCGGATTATGGCGACCACGCAGTTCGAGTCCACCGACGCGCGCCTCGCCTTCCCGTGCTGGGACGAGCCGTCCCTGAAGGCGACGTTCGAGGTCACGCTGCGGATACCCGCCGACCTCGTGGCGGTTTCCAACATGCCCATCGTGAGCGAGGAGGCCGGGGATGGCGTGAAGACGGTGCGGTTCGCCGAATCGCCGATCATGTCCACCTACCTGCTCGCGTTCGTGGTGGGCGACCTGAAGTGCGTGGAGCGGCGGGCGGACAGCGGCACGCTGATCCGGGTGTGGGCCACCAGTGGCAAGGAGGAGCAGGGGCTGTACGCGCTGGACACGTCCATCAAGCTGCTGGACTACTTCAACGACTACTTCGGCATCCCGTTCCCGCTGCCCAAGCTGGACCACCTGGCCATACCGGACTTTGCCGCAGGCGCGATGGAGAACTGGGGCGCGATCACGTACCGGGAGGTTGCGCTGCTGGTGGACGAGGAGAACAGCTCGACGCTCACGCGGCAGATTGTGGCGGCGATCATCTCGCACGAGATGGCGCACATGTGGTTCGGCGACCTGGTGACGATGGCGTGGTGGAACGACCTTTGGCTCAACGAGAGCTTCGCGTCGTGGATGGGGGACAAGGCGGTGGACGCGCTGTTCCCGGAGTGGGAGATGTGGACGCAGTTCGTCTCGTCCGACACGAACACCGCGCTGAGCCTGGACGGCCTGAAGAGCTCGCACCCGATCGAGCAGGAGGTGAACAACCCGGCGGAGATAGGCGAGCTGTTCGACGCGATTAGCTACAGCAAGGGCGGCTCGGTGCTGCGGATGCTGGAGAACTTCCTGGGCGCGGAGACGTTCCGGCGCGGGCTGCACGACTACCTGACCGCGAACGCCTACGCCAACGCGCGCACGGTGGACCTGTGGAACGCGCTCGGCGAGGCGTCCGGGCAGCCGGTGGCGGAGATCATGGATAGCTGGGTGAAGCAGACGGGCTACCCGGTGCTGGACGTCTCGGTCGACAGGCAGGACGACGGCGCGGACGTGAGCCTGTCGCAGCGCCGTTTCGTGTACGAGGACATCGAGGGGGGAGAGGAGGACGACCCGACGCTGTGGCGCGTGCCGTTCAGCGTGCGGAGCGCGTCCGTCGAGGAGCCGGTCACGGAGCTGGTGTCGGAGAGGGATGCCACGGTGCGGTTGGCGAGCGAGTCGCCGGACGAGTGGGTGAAGGTGAACCCGTCACAGACGGGGTTCTACCGAGTGAAGTACCAGAGCGAGGAACTGGAGCGTCTGATCGCGCCGATACGCGACCTGGAGCTGCCGGCTATCGACCGTCTGGGGATTCAGAACGACGCCTACGCGCTAGCCCGCGCGGGGCACGTTCCGGCCACGGATTTTCTGCGAGTGGCGGAGGCCTACGCGAACGAAACGGACGCCTCAGTTTGCGCGGACCTGGCGTCGAACCTGGGCGGCATCGACCGGCTGCTGTGGGACGCGCCGTACTACGACAAGTTCCGGGAGTTCGCGCTGGGCATCTTCCGGCCCATCGGCGCGGGCGTCGGCTGGGACGAGGCGGAGGGCGAGGGGCCGCGCACGCCGCTGCTGCGCAGCACGGCGTTGGGTCAGCTCGGCGGCTACGGCGACGAGTCGACGCTGGCCGAGGCGGCGCGCCGGCTGGGGCTGTACGTGGACGACGCGGCGAACGTGAGGCCGGACATCCGGTCGATAGTGTTCTCGCTGGCGGCGAAGCAGGGCGACGGCGGGACCTACGAGTCGCTGTGGAATCTCAAGCGCAACGCGCCCTCGCAGGAGGAGGAGGTGCGGCTGCTGGCGGCGCTGACGCAGTTCGAGCAGTCGGGGCTGGTCCGGGACGCGCTGGAGCGCTCGCTGGGCGACGAGGTGCGGTCGCAGGACACCATCACGATGGTGGTGCGTGCGGCGGGCACTCGGACGGGCCGCGACCTGACGTGGGAGTTCGTGAAGGAGAACTGGGGCGAGTTCGACCGGCGCTACGGCGACGGCGGCTTCCAGATCATGCGGCTGGTGTCGATAACGTCCGGGTTCACTACACGGGAGCGGCTGGAGGACGTGGAGCGCTTCTTCCGCGACAACCCGACGCCATCTGCGGACATGAGCATCCGGCAGTCGCTGGAGCGGGTGCGTCTGAACGTGGCGTGGCTGGAGCGCAACGCGGGCGAGCTGGCGGGGCGGTTCGGGGGGTAGGCGGTATTTCACCCCCACCCCGGCCCTCTCCCATCAAGGGAGAGGGGGGATTAGCGGAGGCCCCTACTCCCCCACGTACACCTCTTCGACGAGGCGGCTGTCCTGTAGGGCGAGGTACTGGGCCTTGCTCATGTTTGGCGGGCTGTTGTCGAGGGTCTGCTTGGCGCGCTCGGCGTCGCCGTATAGCAGGTCGATCACCGACATGGCCATCGCCTTGGCTGGGTTGATCACCGCCTGCTCGTAGTCCTGGATCACGTAGTCGGTGCCGTGGCCGGTGCCTGTGGCGGCGCGGGTGTAGGGGTGGACCACGGGCATTATCTGGCTCAGGTCGCCCATGTCCGTCGAGCCGCCGCGGTTGAGGTTCGGCGGGTGGACGCCGACCTCGCGCTCGCCGACCAGGTCCTCGGCGTTGGCCTTGAACACGTCCATCAGGTCGTCGTTGTTGACCATGGGCAGGTAGCCGGGTATGGACACTATCTCCACGGTGGCGCCCATGGCGAGCGCGCCGGCTCTCATGCAGCGGTCCATCTTCATGTTGGCGTCGGCGATCACGTCGGCGTTTCTGCCGCGCACGCGGCCCTCGTAGCGCACGTCGGCGGGGATGGAGTTGACGGCCACGCCGCCGTGGGTGAGTATGCCGTGAAGCCGGATGGTGTCCTCGTTGCGGAGCGTCTCACGCTGGCTGTTCAGCGCGTTCAGCGCGACCATCGCGGCCTGCAGCGCGTTGACGCCGAGTTCGGGGGAGCCGCCGGCGTGGGCGGCCTTGCCGACGAACTTGATGTACTTGACCACGTGGCCGTTGCTGGTGCCGCCGATGGCGAACTTGGTGCGCTCGTTGGTGGAGGCGGTGTGCACCATCATGGCCATGTCCACGTCGTCGAACGCGCCCAGGCGGATGAACTCCTGCTTGCCCGCCATGAGGCCCAGCTTGCCCTCCTTGTGAAGGTTCCAGCGGTACTGGACGTCGATGAACTCCTCGGCGGGGACGGCGATGAGGGCGACGTTACCGGCGAGCGATTCAAGCACCTCGGGCACCATCAGGCCCACGGCGGCGCCCATCATCATGCCAATCTGGCAGTGGTGGCCGCAGGCGTGGGCGGCGCCGGTCTCTGGGTCGGCGTGGGCGTGATCGAGCACGCGCAGCGAGTCGAGCTCGCCGATGACGGCGACAGTCGGGCCAGGCCTGCCGCCGGCGAGCACGCCCTTGATGCCGGTGAGGGCGATGCCGGTCTGGTGGCCGATGCCGAGCTCGCTCAGCCTCTCGCTGACCAAGGCGGCGGTCTTGAACTCGTGGAAGCCCGGTTCGGGGTTATCCAGGATGGTCTTGGAGATGTTGACGAGCCAGTCGCTGCGCTCGTCGATCGCCGCCTGGGCCTTTAGCTTGAGTTCCTCTATGGATGGCATTTCGCTCTCCCGGTTGGTCGACCGCTACTTGGTGTAGGTGGCCTCTTTGTGCATGCCGCGCATGACGGACAGGTACTCGGACTTGGTCATCGGGGCGTGGTAGCGCTCCTTGATTTCGCTTGCGTGTCGCGCGCCGTCCGCGAGCAGGTCGACGACGGTGGCGGCCATGGCCTTGGCGGCGGTGAGCACGCCCAGCTCGTAGTCCTGCACCACGTAGTCGTCGCCGTGGCCGCTGCCGGTTGCCGCGACGACGTAGGGGTGGATTATGGGCATGATCTGGGAAACGTCGCCCATGTCGGTGGAGCCGGTGCGGTGCTGGAGGCGGACGATGTTCTCTTCGCCCACGAGTCCGGCGGCGTTGGCGCGGTAGAGCTGGAGCATGTTCTCGTCGTTCTGGATGGGCATGTAGCCGGGCAGTGTCGTGATGTCGACGCTGCCGCCCACGGCCATCGCGCCTGCGCGTAGCGCGCGGTCCACCTTGTCGCTGGCGGCGAGGAAGGCCTCGACGGACCTGCCGCGCACGAACGTCTCCATGCGGACGTCGGCGGGTACGGAGTTCACGGACGCGCCGCCGCGGGTGATGATGGGATGGATGCGTATGGTGTCGTGGTCGCGGTAGGTCTCGCGCTGGGCGTGGATGGCGTTGAGCGCGATCATGGCGGCGTTCAGGGCGTTCACCCCGGCGTGGGGCGCGCCGCCGGCGTGGGAGGCGCGGCCGTTGAACTGGATGCGCTTGGCGACGATGCCGTTGTTGGTGCCGCCGATGGCGATCTTGCCCTCGTCGCTGTTGCTGGAGGTGTGGGTCATCATCGCGAGGTCCACGTCGTCGAGCGCGCCGAGTCGGATGAACTCGGGCTTGCCGCCCAGGAACTCGAGCTTGCCCTCCCGGCGGAGGTCGTCTCTGAACTCGATTTCGATGTACTCTTCGGCGGGCACGGCAATGAGCGCGACGCGCCCGGCGAGGTCGTCCATCAC
This sequence comes from Dehalococcoidia bacterium, assembly GCA_965204815.1. Lineage (GTDB taxonomy): Bacteria > Chloroflexota > Dehalococcoidia > Lucifugimonadales > CATOSD01 > CATOSD01. The sequence goes on along the minus strand of OZ242014.1, from coordinate 154,449 downwards.
GCCGGAGCCGGTCAGCCCGGCGGCGACGGCGAGCATCATGCCTATCTGGCAGTGGTGGCCGCAGGCGTGGGCGGCGGTGGTCTCCGGGTCGGCGTGGGGGTGGCCGAGCACCTTGAGGGAGTCGAGCTCGCCCATCACGGCCACGGTGGGGCCGGAGGAGCCGCCATTCAGCATTCCCTTGAGTCCGGTGATGCCGATGCCGTCCTCGTAGGGTATGCCCATGGCCTGGAAGTTTTCGGCCACGGTGCGGGCGGTCTTGACCTCGCGGAAGCCGGGTTCGGGGTTGTCGAGGATGTGCTTGGTGGTGGCTATCAGATCCTGGCCGCGGCGGTCGATTTCGGCCTGGACCCTGGCTTTCAGCTCTTGCGTGGTGGGCATGGCGGCTCCTGGAAAGTGTGACTGGCGTTGTCTCAGAGACGGAGCGATTCTAGCAAAGCGCGTGCGCTGCCGCCAGTGGGCGTTCACGGCGTGTAGGTGTCGGGTGGGGTGATGCCGTGGAAGATGGAGTACTCGGAGACGACCTCGCGGTCGCCGCCAATGGGTGCCCATACCACGATTGTGTAGACGCCGTCCGGTACGCTTCCGATATCGGCTGTGACAGAGAAGGCATTAGCGCTAACGCGCCATTCGGAGGCGGTAATCCAGGGTACGACAATAGACACGCTGCCCTGCGCCTTGTTTTCGAGGATCGCTGCCTCTTTGAACGCGCGACCCTCTTCAAACGAGGCCGGGGCGGATGCGTTTGAGGAGACGTTGTATGGGTTGGGGCACGGCTCGTAGGTTAGTGTGATATTGTCTTCGGTCCAGTAGCTGTTGCCAGTCAGCTGTTGCCTGAGAGCGGCCACAAGTCGGCCGCTGTCATAGCAGGATGTCCAGGCGAGTTGGCCCCTTGTAAGCTGATGCGGCGGTGGGTCGTAATAGATCTGGATACCCAGGTCTTTCGATTCATTGAGCTTCGCACCGTTCTTTGTTTTGCCTGACAGCATGAGAGTTCTACCATCGATCGACGGCATAGTGTCGTACACCACGTAGTCGCCTTCGAAGTGTTGGACCGCGCCGAAGTTGTAGCCGTCAGTCGCCAGACCGATGTTTACTTTCCTGTGTGTTGAGGTGAGGATGTTCCGGCGATGGCCGGGGCTGTTCATCCAGCCTTCCATGGCATTACGAATCTTCTGCGTAATGTTGGAGTTGGTAACGAACGGTGGAAATCCCCTGCTGGACTTGGTAAGGCAGTAGTCGATGCTTGACCAGGTGGTGCCGTTTCGCTGATACCATCCCGTGCTTCCATGCCAGTTTTCGCCGTTTGATTGGTAACCGCCCGCCAGGCTGTATCGCATGTAGGGCTTGAGTCCGTCGACGCCCCAGTGAGACCCAAAACAGTTCTCCGTGGCGGATTCGGCGTGGAGTTGGGCCGCTATGTTGTCGCCCAGAACGACCGGGTCGAGGCCGGCGGCGGCGCGCTCCTCGTTGATGAGTTCGAGCATGTACTGCTTGAGCTCCAAATGGCGCAGCGCGGGCGAGATGTGGGGCGTCGGTGTCACTGTCGGCACGGGCGTGTTGGTGGGAACGATGATTGGCCTGGGTGTCGACCTCGGCGTGGGGCTGTTGGTGACGACTTGCGCCGTCGCCCTGGGCAGCGCGGCTGGAGCTGGCGTGGCGGTAGGAGGTTGAGGTGCGGAAGCCGCGCGTGGCGTTGCCGTGCTCGCTGTGGGTGTAGAGTCATCCTCGCCCTCAAACAAGCTCGCAATCAGACCGAGTACAAACAATGCAGCGATGCCGATTGCAATCCATGTACCCCACCCCCACCCTCGGCCACCAGAGCCGCCCCCATACGTGTAGGGTGGATCATCGATCGTGGGAGGCGCCGGAGGACGGCTACGCCGCGTAGCCGTGGCGCTGCGCGTGGACCTGCGAGGTCGGTCGCCGGTGCAGGTGGCGCAGGTACACGCCGGGGGGTGTCCGTAGTATGGGCGCACGCTAGCCTTCCTGAGAGGCTCTGTCCATCCGCGAGAGTATAGGCCATCGGCTAGGCTCTGTCAGCATTCTCGTAGGCGAGACGCGAGCTCGGCGGGCGGGTTCAAACCCGCCTCTACAGGGTGGTGGGGGGATACGCCCCTACGAGTCAGCGGCGGCGGAGGTTGGGTGGCTGAGGGCCGGGCTAGGTCTGGTGCCCTGGGCTGCCGCCAGCTCGCGGACGAGGGACAGGTAGTCGGCCAGCAGCCGCGAGGTGAGGTAGCGCTGGCGGACGGACTCGCGGGCCGCGCGGCCCATGCGGCGGGCGTCTTCGGCGTTGCTCAGCAGGTCCACGGCGCGCCGGGCGCACTCCGAGGGAGAGTCGACGAGGTAGCCGGTGCTCCCGTCGGCTATCTGGGCGCGTATGCCGCCGCAGTTGCCGCCGATGACGGGCGAGCCTTTCCACATGGCCTCGGTCACGGTGAGGCCGAATCCCTCCCGGAGCGACTTCTGGATGACGACGTCGGCGCCCTGTTGGATAGCGCCGACCTCGAGTTCGCCGGCCTCGGCGGGGTCGGAGTAGAGATGCACGTCAGGGTCGCCGCCGGCGTGGGCGCGCACGGTCTCCAGCACGTCGAACGCCTCCGGGTCGTCCTTCGCCTCGATGACCCCGAGCAGCGCAAGCTGGACGTCCGGCACGCTCTGCTTGGCCTCGCGGTAGGCGTCGATCACGCCCCAGGGGTCCTTCCAGTAGTCGAACCGTGACACCTGCGCCATCAGGGGGCGGTTCGTGTCCAGGCCCATCGCGGACAGGGTGCGGCGCACGTCGGCGTCCGGGCGCGGCGTGTTCTTGGGAAGCAGCGGGTCTATGGCGGGCGGTATCACGCGCACGACAGAGGGGTCGAGGTCGGGGACGGCGTAGTGGGGCAGGGACACGACCACGCGGTGCGCCTGCCGCATAAAGGGCACGAGCTGCTCGATGACGGGCCTGTTGGGCAGCGTGGTGTCGATGTGGCACACCCAGATGACGCGGGAGCCGGCGGGCAGCAACGCGGCGAGCGGCAGCGTCTGGGGATCGTGCAGCACCCAGACGTCGGGCGAGACGCCCTGCGCGGCGATCTGGCGGGCCACGTTCTCGTTGTGGGCGACGTAGCGCTCGAGCTCGCCGCGGGACAGCTCGCCGTCCGCGCCCTGCAGCAGGTTGTGGAGGCGCTTGGTGATCTCGAAAAAGTCGTCGGTGCCCCGTATGACCATCCAGTCGGTTTCGGGACCGCAGTCGGTCATGAGCGGCGTGAGGCTCTTGAGCACCTCGGCCACGCCGCCTCCGACCGCGGTGGAGTTGACGTGGATGACGCGGGCGTCCCTGAGCGCGTCGCCGGCCTCGGCGGCGAGGGCGAGTTGCTCGGCCGGGGCGTGAGGGGCGAGGCTACTCGCGCTCTTGGGGGTCGTCTGCACGAAGTCGAATGACAATTTGGGTCCACCTTTCGCTAGTTGGCGATAAAGCCCCTTTTGGCGAGGTAGTCTAGCACGCGCTGGACGTTGTCATGCAAGGTGTGGTTTACGGTATCAAGCTCGATCTCCGGGTCCGAGGGCGGCTCGTAGGGGTCGTCCACGCCGGTGAAGCCGGTGATTTCGCCGCGCCGCGCCCTGGCGTACATGCCCTTGACGTCCCGGGCTTCGCATACGCTGAGGGGGGTGTTCACGTACACCTCGACGAAGTGGGCGTCGCCCACCATGCGGCGCACGTCGTCGCGCGCAGCCTCATAGGGGCTGATGAGGGCGCACACGGCCACGCCGCCGTGGCGCACGATCTCTGAGGCGACGAATCCGACGCGGCGCACGTTGGTGTCGCGGTCCTCTTTGGAAAAGCCGAGCCCCGCGGAAAGGTGCCGACGAATCACGTCGCCGTCGAACAAGCTGACCGGGCGGCCGCGCTCGCAGATGAGCGCGGTGAGCGCGTCGGCGGTGGAGGTCTTGCCGGAGCCGCTCAGGCCCGTAAGCCAGACGCAGACGCCCGGCGGGTTCGATCCGGGCAACTACTCGCTCTTGGTAGGCAGAACCGCGACCGCGCGGGCGATGACGAGACGGGTGCCCTCCTCGTTCTGCATGAACACGTCGCACTCCACCTGGCCCTCGCCGTCCACGATGTTCGTGTCGGTGACGATGCCGGACAGGGTGAGCGGCCTGTTGTGCAGCACGACCTGGCGGAACACCACGTCCAGCAGCCGGAGGGTGACGCTGGGCGACCAGCCGGTGATGAGCTGGGACATGATGGCGATGTTCATGGCGCCGGGAACGATGGGGCCGGGCAGGCCCTCGTTCTTCGCCACCTCGGCGTCGTTGAAGCGGTTGGGGCCGGTGTCCTGCTGGCGGATCTCGCCGAACGCGACGACCTCCTCGGTGGTCACCACCCGCTCGACGGGGCCGATGTCGTCGCCTATGTCAACGTCTTCGAAGTACAGCGCGGTCATCGCCTGCTCCTGTTCCTGCGCACGAAGGACTCGCGCACGAGGGCGACGGTCTCGTCCTTCTGATTGGTGAGGCTGGTCTCCCACACGGCGAACACCATCTTGCCAGAGCGTCCGGTCTTGGCGTACACCTCCTTGAGCCGGGTGGAGGCCTCGAGCGTGTCGCACGGCCGGACGGGCTGGAGCGACTCGATAGCCTGGCCGGCGAAGAACGAGAGGTCGCCGAACTTGATGCCGGGATCGGGACGCTTGCCGCCGGAGATGAAGATGTTGCAGAACGTGGGCGGCGCGATGATGCCGCCGTAGCGGGACTGCGCGGCCTGCTCCTCGTCCAGGTAGACGGGATTGGTCTCGCCGGTAGATTTGGCGAAGTCGACGATCATGTCCTGGGTCACTTCGAAGGTGCCTACGGGGTGCTCTACGCCCAGAAGCGAGCGGTCGTATTCGATGTCAGCGTCGGTGGTCATTTCGTCTCCTGGCAGGGGTTCACGTTGATGTATCTTCCAGGCGGACGGGGCGGAATGCCCCGGCGCGCAGCTCGCGCACCAGGTCCGCGGCGTCCGCTATGGGGTTGTCGAAGCTGGTCATGCAGGCGCCGATGGCGCTCACCGAGTGGGCGTCGCTGCCGCCGATGGTCTTGTAGCCCTTCTTCGCGATAAGCTCCTCGGCGCGCTCCTGCTCGCCGGGGCGGTTGCTGCCGTTGAGGTGCTCGACGACACTGACTGCGCTGAAGTCGGCGCCGTTGTCGACGAACTCGCAGAAGCCGATGCCGAAGCGCCCCGGATGGGCGGGCACGGCGATGCCGCCGCACTCCAGCGCGGTGTTCACGAGAGTGGACGCGTCCATCGAAACGTTGCCGAAGTCGACCCGCGATGTCAGCTCCTCGGTGACGCCGTAGACCAGGAAGTGGCCGCAGTTGGTGTCCAGTTCGGAGCCTTTGAGGATGAGCAGGTCGTTGTCGCGCGCGAGCTGCGTGTAGTCCTTGTCGAAGTCGAACTTGCGGTGCTCGGTGAGAACGAAGCCGTCGATGCGGAAGCCCTTGCGCCGGATTACGCCGGCCCATTTCACGAACTGCTCCACGGTGGCGCGCGAGTCGTCGGAGGAGGTGGAATGCGAGTGAAGGTCGAGGAACATCGGGAGAGATGGTATGCGAGCGGGGCGTTGGCGTCAAGTTGCGGGGAAGGGACTGCGGGATGTGCCTAGCGTGTATAATGTTGCCGCCGGCAAACGAGGCGCATCACACGACGAGGTAGACTATGGCGGTTGCCAAAAAGGTTCGCGAGTTCATGGAGCAGGGGTCGTGGATTCGCAAGATGTTCGAGGACGGCATAGTGCTGCGGCAGCAGTACGGCGACGAGAACGTGTTCGACCTGTCGCTGGGCAATCCGATCATGGAGCCGCCGCGAGAGTTCTTCGACCAGCTTCGCCGCATAGCGGACGACCCGACGCCGGGGATGCACCGCTACATGCCGAACTCCGGCTATCCGCACGCGCGCGCGGCTGTGGCGGCGCAGCTGCGAGAGGAGACGGGGCTGGACTTCACCGCCGACCACACGCTGATGACGGTGGGGGCGGGCGGCGCGATGAACGTGGCGCTCAAGGCGCTATTGGACCCGGGCGACGAGGTTATCATCTTCGCCCCTTACTTTGTGGAATACCACTTCTACGCGGACAACCACGGCGGGTCGTGCCGGGTGGTGCCGCCGGACGAGGCTTTTCTGCCGGACCTGGACGCTTTCGAGGCGAGCTTCAACGAGAAGACGCGCATCGTGCTCATCAACTCGCCTAACAACCCGTCGGGCGTGGTCTACTCCGCCGAGCTGCTGGCGCGAATGTGCGACATCATCCGCGCCAAGGAGGCGGAGCTGGGCCGGGAGATTTTCCTGCTGAGCGACGAGCCGTACCGCAAGCTGCTGTTCGACGGGCTGAGCTATCCGCACGTGTTCGCCCACCACGTCCGGTCCATCGTCGCGACGTCGCACTCCAAGGACCTGGCGCTGCCGGGCGAGCGCATCGGGTACGTGGCGGCGCATCCCGATTACGAGGACTGCGCCGAGCTTATGGACGGCTTCGCGTTCGCCAACCGCGTGCTGGGCTTCGTGAACGCGCCTGCGCTGATGCAGCACATCGTGGCGCACCTGCAGTCGGTGACGGTGGATGTGGGCGAGTACCAGGCCAAGCGCGATTACCTGTACGAGAGCCTGACGGAGATGGGCTACGAGACGGTCAAGCCGCAGGGGGCGTTCTACATGTTCCCGGTGTCGCCGGCGGAGGACGAGATGGACTTCGTGGACGCGCTGAGGGAGCACAACGTACTGGTGGTGCCGGGGCGCGGCTTCGGGCTGCCGGGGTACTTCCGCATCTCGTTCTGCGTGGACGACCGCACGCTGGAGGGGGCGATGAGAGGCTTCCGCGAGGCGATAGGGCGGTTCGGCTAGGGTCAGGAGAATGACATGAACAAAGCCACCCCGCGGTCGGCGAACGTATCGCAAAGCGTCTTGGACGAGATAGTGAGACGCATCGTGGAGACTGCCGAGCCGGAGAAGATCATCCTGTTCGGCTCCACCGCCCGCGGCGACGCGGGGCCGGACAGCGACCTGGACTTTCTGATCGTGAAGACCGGCGCCGACAGATGGAATCTCGGCCTGAGGATACGCGAAGAGTTGTATGGCATAAGAGTGCCAATCGACCTGATAGTGGCTACGCCCGAAGACCTGGAGCGCTACGGGAACAGCCACGCCCTGGTTTACAAGCACGCCATCAAAGAGGGCTTGGTGCTTTATGATGCGGCTTGAGCGCTTTGCGCCCGACGACCCGCGCAAGGAGCGATTATCCTCGCTTACGCTAGAGCAGGAATCACAAAGTGTCCAACCGTAGTTCAACTGATCCATCTGAAAGGCTCGAGTGCGGTTTGCTGGATAGTGCGCTCGATTTCCTGCTGAGCGCCGCTGAATCTTGCCGCCGTGACGAAGGCCCCCGCAGTCTCAAAGATGCAGTGTTGCACGTGGCCAACGGAGTAGAATTGCTGGTAAAGGCGAGGTTGGCACGTGAACACTGGTCGCTAATCTTCGCTCAAGTCAATGTCGCCCAATACTCTAAGGTGGATAGTGCAGACTTCATTTCGGTTGACTTTTCCACAGCCTGCAGGCGATTGGAAAACATCGCGGGAGTCAAAGTCGAAAACTCAGGAAACTTCCCAGTTGCGAGACTTAGGAAGCTCAGGAATCGACTTACGCACTTTACCTCTGAGGTAGAACTTCAACAGGCCAAATCCTTGGTTGCCAAGGCGATGGCGTTCTGCGTCGAATTCTGTGAACAACAAGGAATGGTATCTATCGACTCAGAAGATAAACTAAGCGGGATTCATATGAACCTCACCGAGTTTGAAGAATTCGTCGATGAACGGATGAAGAACATATCGGAAGAGCTTAAGTTTCATTTTGTTTGGACCTGTCCCGAATGCTGGCAGGCAGCTCTGAGCGTTGATGCTGGTGTTGTCGAATGCATGTTTTGTAGAAAGCAGCACTCACCGCAAGAACTGGCAGCGAAAGAGGGTGAAGGTTCTGCTAGGGATTGCCCTGAATGTTGGACAGAATCATCGCTCGCTTTCGTTCTCTACAACAACGAATATGGTGAATGGGTTTGCTTCTCGTGTGGTGAAAGTGGTGCGAATTACCGCGATTGTATGAGGTGCGGAGAGATGCAGTTCTTCTCTGAGGACGAAGACCTACATATCTGCGAGAGTTGTTGGTCGTACGTCAGGAGCCGTTGGTAGGCTATTGTTCTCCAAGTATGCAAACATCCTTGCGAACCGGACTTGCCCATCACCGGGGTTGGTCAGGGTGTGACTACGAGTGCTGGCGGGTGGGACTCTTTCACCCCCATCCTAACCGTCCCTCTGCGAGGGGGAAGGGGCTTCAAGGTGTGGCTAGTCGGGCAGGTGAAGTTGGGGCTGGTGTCGAGCGGGCGGCGCCAAGCGCGGCGGGCTAAGCATAGAACCTACGATTGCACGCTCTACAACTGGTCGTAAAGGACAGCAGTGTGCTGGTCATCAAGCCCGGTGTAGAGTTGTTGCGCGTGCGTGGCCTGTGCTTCTTGGCTCGGTGCTGGCCACTCTAATGCCGTGACGAACTAGTCCGCGGCGACCTGGTCGTCCTCCAGTACCCAAGCACCGACACCGTCGTCCTCGTCCTCAGTGTCGTCAAACTCGTCCATTGCCTGTTCAAGGCCGGCCGAGCTTAGCGCGTTGCGGAAAGTCGCATCACCGCTCGGCACGGACTTTCCCATCGCCTTGCCTATGAGTTTGAGCATTTCCTCGCCGCGCTCAATAAAGAAATCGACGAAGCTATCAGACACCAGAGCGTCGGGGTTGATCCAGTGGGAACGTAGTATCGTGTGCAGAGAGCCCTTGTCGATGTCTTGTTGCAGTCGGGGCAGATACTCCGAAGGGGCACTTCCGCCTATCTTCCTGTTGGTCGTCGCGTCGATCGGGGTCTTGTTGATGATGGAGTTGTATAGCCGGGGCGGTATGGATGGACTCGCGTTCCTACACCAGCTGACAGGGAAGATGTGATGTATGTCGATGTTCTCTTGATACCAGACGGCTGATGACAATGGGTTCGCGGTGCGCCAGTCCGCAGCGTTGGATTTCATCTGTAGAGCGTATAGGCCCTTGTAGGCGGCACTGTTACGAGTGCGGAGAGACAACAAGCGGTCTGGCACGAAGTTTGCTTCTCCGACCATTGGGGGTTCGGTTCCTCCTTGGATCCAGCCTGCCACTTGGGCCAGATCCAGCGCGTATTGCGTTTCTACCGCGCCTCCGTACACCTCGCCAAAGATCCCTGACCAGAACCACCGCTCCAGCTTTGCCTTGGCGTTGGCCGGTTCCAGCGCGCTACCCAACTCCACATGCAAAGCCGTTAGTGGAACTATCTGGGTGTTGTAAGGCACATCAAATCTTTGGAAGACGAACTGGCGGCGCAAGAATTTCGCTGCCGCCACGAAACCTTGTTCCACACGGTCAGCCCATTCATGGTACTCGCAAACGTCCAATGCGAGGATGTCGTTCTTGCGGCAATTGATTGCTGGCGCGCGCTCTATGGAACGTCCACTCTCAATGGCTAGCCTACGACGCTTCTGCGTTGCGAGAAGCGTTACTGCTTGCAGAAATTGGTCGCCGCCAATCCCTTGCAACGACCCAAATTGGCTATGAAGTCGTCCACGCCGGGCATCCCAGTCGTCTCGCAGCGAAAACTCGTCGTCCTGAGCAGCAAAAGACGCTGTGACTAACTCAAACATCGTAAGCGACACCCCCCCGGTGTTCACCTTTTCGAAGACTGTGCAGACAGCCTCTTTGGGCAGCTGTTTGTCCAAGCTGATGACCGGTAGAGCGTAGTCGTTGAATTCACTCCTTATCACGTTGTTGAACCGCTGGAAGAAATCAACGCCACTGCCGTCGGGATGTTTGTCATTCTTGCTTTGCCAATAAGCCATGTAACCTAAGAGCCAGGTCAAGCTGTCGTCCAGCAGACTCTCGGTTGGCATCATGTGCTCATCGTACTCTCTCTCTCGGCTCGACAAATCGCGCACGACATCGCGACCAAAGTTCCGTGTCTCTATCCTGCTCTCCGGAACGCTGAAGATAGCGTCCTCGCGATCGATGTTGGGGTCCATTGCCTTAAGCATATCGACGTAGTACCACCGCCGGATACGTCGGCCACGGTTGTCGTGCGTTTCGACCGGTCCTTTGTGAAACAGCGCCTGATACAAAGAAGTCAGCCTCTGCTGTCCGTCCAGCAGAAATGCGCTGGGCTGCTTGCCGGGCTTTTCATCGGCGCCTTCAATCATTCGGCTCTTGAGGCGAATCTCGCCTCCAGCTTCAAGAGTCATAATGGCCCCTACGGGGAAGCCTCGGGACACACTCGCCAACAGAGCGCGGATGCGGTCGTCATCCCACACCCAGCCACGCTGAAAGTCGGGCAGTCTAATTTCACCACTATCAACATCATTGAGAAGGTCCTTCAGCGACTCCGGGTTAGTCCTAAACATGGGGGGTCTCCAACACAGGCTTGATTAGTTCAGCAACGATGTTAGCATTTGGCTGCGCCGCATTCAACTCAGTGTCGCTGGCTACTGGTGAAGTACACTTGCGCGATAGGACAGCAGAAGTGGAGCAAGCCTGCCTAGCTTCTTTGCTCCGCTCGGAATGGCACCGATGGGAGAGGTGGAAGGGACTTGGGGCCGGCTAATCCGGATCCGCCGTGTTGAAGTCGAAGCCGGCGGGGATGGTGAAGTTGGGGTCGCTTTCGAGCAGGCGGCGCCAGGCGCGGCGGCCCACCAGGTCGGCCTCGCGTACCAGCGCGTCCTCGTCCATCGTCAGCACCCTGTTGTCGCGCATGATCCAGCGGCCGTCTACCATCACCGACTCCACGTCCCGGCCCTGGCCCTGGTGCACGAACGTGGACACCACGCGGATGGTGGGCACCAGGTGGGCGCGGCGCGTGTCGACCACTATCAGGTCGGCCTTGTTTCCCACGCCCAGCGAGCCGCCGTCCGGGATGCCCATGGCGCGGTAGCCGTTCGACGTGGCCCACTGGAACGCCTCCTCGGGGGAGGGCAGGCGGCCGTCGGAGCGGCGGACGCGCTCCATGAACATGCCGGTGCGCACCACCTCGACCATGTCCTCGGCCATGTTGTCGGTGCCCATGGCGATGCCGCAGCCGGCGGCCTGGAGATCGGCCACGTGGGGGCTCAGCCCGCGGCGCGCGGCGATGGCGGAGTTGAACGACACCCAGGAGCCGGACTCGCCGAGGATGCGCTCCTCCTGTGGGACCATGCAGCGGCAGTGTGCGGCGACCAGCCTGTCGTTCAGGTAGCCTATCTGCGCCAGGAACTCGGTGGGCAGCGCGCCGCCGCGGTTGGCCTTGACGTTCTCGACCTCGCCCCAGAGCTGGTTCAGGTGGATGGTCGCCACGGTGTCCAGGCTGTCCTGCAGCTCCCGCAGCCGCACCAGCAGCTCGGGCGAGCACATGTCGGGCGCCCAGGCGGCCACGCCAACGGTCACGCGGCCTCCCTCGGCGCCGTGCCACTTGGCGTGCATGTCGGCGATGCTCTGCAGGCCGTGCTCGGCTAGTTCCTGGTTCACCACGAACGGGCCCGGCTCGCCGATGTCGCCATGGGCGCGGTCAGAGGCCTGCTCGGCCAGGACGAAGCGCAGCCCGCTGTCCACGATCTCGCGGGCGTACACGTCGATGCCGGCGCCGACCTCCATCACGGCGGTGGTGCCGCATCGGATGGCCTCGAGCGCGCCGAGCTGTGCGAGCACGGTCAGCTCCTCGCCGCTGAGCGGCAGGCTGCGCGGGAAGCGCACCGGCGCGGGGTGGGATTCCTGCTCGGGGTAGGAGCTGTTCTCGGTGATGCCGCGGTTCTTGGTGAGGGTGAAGTGGGTGTGGCAGTTGGCGAATCCGGGCATGATCGCCTTGCCGCGACCGGAGACGCGCTCGGCGTCGGGGTAGCGGGCGAGCACCTCGTCGGTGGGGCCGACGGCGGCGATCGTGTTGCCGTCCACGGCGATGGCGGCTCCGTGGTGGACGGGGGTGTTCTCCTCGCCGGTTACTACGGTGGTGTCGTGGATTACGGTGGTCATGGTGCGGGTCACCCCATCATAACTTTCCCCCGTCGAGGGGGAAGAGACCTTGGCGTTGAGGCTCAGGCGTCCAGGATACGCTCCAGCATGTCTACGAAGTGTTCTACGTCGTTCAGATACTCTGCGACCAGGTCGGCGTTGAAGGTGCCCTCGTAGAAGTTGCCGTGAAGGTAGTGGGCGCTGCCAAAGAGCCGGTGAACGCTCGAGTCCCCGACCTCTTCGGTCAAATCCGTGACGCTCGTCCAGAGATGCCTATGGGCCGTGTGGGGCCAGCCTCGGGCCTGTGCGACCGCCTTGGCCATCTGCGTGGCCGCGCCCCAGCCCTTCTCCGACGCCTGGCGAAGGTCGCCGGCGTCCAGTTCGGCGCGCGCCTGGGCCAGGAACCGGCGGCCAGCCTCGCGGTAGGTTACAACAGGTGTAGTCAAGGAAACCCCCCGTCGTATCCCCTCAGTCCGTTGGGGCCGACGAGGGTTGGGCGTTCTCTTCCAGGGCGGCCTTGGCATCGTCGGCGATGCGCTCGAACTCGCGCAGCACGTCCCTGCTGGAGAGCACTGTGGGCCTGGAGGTGTCGCGGTAGTCGCCGCGAAGCTCGACGCGGCCCAGGAAGCGCAGGTCCAGCTCCTCGGCCAACTCCTCGCCTGCGCCCGAGCCGAAGATGTCGCCGGAGAAGTTCTCGACCACGCCGAGCACGTTCACCTTGAGCGTGCGGATCATGTTGATCGAGCGCATGGCGTCTATCTTGGCCAGCTCCTGGGGCGTGGTGACCACGATGAAGCCGTCCATGTCCAGCGTCTGCATGATGGTGAGCGGCGCGTCGGAAGTGCCGGGCGGAAGGTCGATGATGAGGTAGTCCAGCTCGCCCCAGTCGGTGCTCTGGAGGAGCTGGTTGATGGCGTTGTGGACCATCGGGCCGCGCCAGATGATCGCCTCTTCCTCCTTCTGCTGGAAGAAGCCCATGGACATCACCTTGACGTCGAAGCGCTCGGCGGGGACCATGCGCTTGTCCTCGCCAACCTCGGGGGGCTCGTACACCTTCATGGCGCGGACCACGTTGGGGCAGTCGATGTCCGCATCCAGGATGCCGACGGCGTGGCCCTGCTGCGCGAGGGTAACGGCTAGGTTGACGGCGACGGTGGTCTTGCCGACGCCGCCCTTGCCGCTGTACACGCCCACCTTGTACTTGATCTGCGACAGGGCGTTGGCGATGGCGCGCCGCTGCTCGAACTGGCGCTTCATCGCCTCGATGCGGGAGCGCGCCTGGGCGGCCTGTGGCTGGTTCATGGTCGCTAGTCGAGCCCCAGCATCTTCTTGCCGTCCTCGGTGATCAGGTCGGGCGTCCAGGGCGGGTCGTAGACCAGCTCCACGTTGACGTCCTCCACGCCGTCGAGCTCGGCGATTCGCCACTCGGCCTGCTGGCCGATGTAGGGGCCCATGCCGCAGCCGGCGAAGGTGAGCGTCATCTTGACCTCGACGTCGCCTTCCTCGACCTGCACGTCGTAGACGAGGCCGAGGTCGACCACGTTGACGGGGATTTCGGGGTCGTAGACGTCCTTGAGGGCGTCGTAGACCTGGTCGCGGGTTACGTAGGTTTCCTGTGTCACTGTGGTACTCCTGTACCCGAACGTGGGCGTACGGCCGCCCATTGTGCTAGTGTTCCCAATTCTAGCGTTGGCGGGTGCGGGTGTCAATTTGGCCGGAGGGCATGCGGTTGGTGCCCATGCTGCTCGACGTGGACCGTGTTCCTCCGAGAGGAACCACGCCGCGGGCTATATGCCCAGAGTCACGCCCCATTCCCAGGGGTGTAGCCCCTGGCCGCCGCACAACGGGCAATTTATGTAGCCGCCGCTCGTGTACGCGATCACGAACGCGAGCACGCCGCCGCCGACGGCCTTGCCGGAAGCGAACCCTCTCAGAAACTCGTAAGCCTTCTTCACGTCATCCTCCTGAGCAGACCCCATTTGGCGCCGTTCCGTGGGTCGGCGATCAAGCCCCGGGCGGGCGGTAGTTCACCGTCTTCTGCGCGGCTGCGTCGATTTCCTCCGGCGTCAGCAGCTGCACCGTGCTGAGGCTGAGCGCTCCTCCCGCCGTGATGGCGAGCGAGATCGCGGCAGCCGTCGCGGCATCGGGCAGGTCGAAGATGATGTACAGGTCCGCGCCGCCGAAGGCATAGTAGAACGTCTCCAACTGTCCGCCTTGCTCCCTGCCCATCTCCTCGAAGACCTTCCGTCGCGAAGTGCCGCCTTCCCGAAGCAGACCCTGCATTCCCGCCGGCGTGTAACTCGCTTGGTACATGTACTTGGCCATAGTGGACCTCCTAACCCTAAGTGTACCACGCCGCGAACTTTCCGGTGGGAGCTCTCGACATAGAGAACCAGCCCTGTGCCTCTCGGTATACCCGCTGCGAGCCTTGGCCCTCGTCAGGCCACCAAGTTACTCATCAATGACGAGGAACTGCCCCATCATGCCCAGGTCCTCGTGATCGAGGATATGGCAGTGGAACATGTATGGTGTGTCGTTGTCGGCGTAGGTGTTGAAGCGGGCGGCAATGACCACCTCGCGGTCGCCGTGCACGAACACAGAGTCCTCCCACCCGGCTTCCTCAAGCGGTGGGGGTTCGCCGTTGATCGCCAGGATCTGGAACTGCGTCTGGTGGACGTGGAACACGTGCACGCCGGCGTCGACCGTGATAGTCCAGCGTTCGGTGTTGCCGAACTGCACCGTCTCGTCGATCCGGGTCAGGTCCATCTGCACTCCGTTGATGCCCCAACCGTCGCCCACCTTTTCCATGCGGAAGCTCCGGTCGACCGTGATCTCCGACTCGGTGATCCGATCTATGGTCGCCAGTTGGCCTGGGAGCGGTCCGGCGCTGGAGGCTGATCCGTTCGACCGTAGCTCGAGCACCCTACCGTACAAGTCGTCCACTAGAGCGATAGGAGTGTCGCCGACCTCGACGATGATCTCAGCACGGTCGCCGGGACCGAGTTCGATCCGGTCGATCACGACGGGACCAGCCAGATAGCCGCCGTCGGAAGCGATCTTGGTCATCGTGCTCCCGTGGACGCTGAGGTTGTAGATCCGGGCCTGGCTGCCGTTGAGCAGCCGGAGTCGAACGAGGCCCGTCGGTACCTCCACGAACGGATCGATTGTGCCGTTCACCGTCAGCGTGCGATCGCGGTTCCCTTTCCCGGCAGCGTCGATGGCGAAGTCAAGCTGGCCGTCCTCGGTGAAGTCCCTGTCCTGGATGATGACCGGGATGTCGTTGACGCCGTAGGTATCGGGCAGCACTGCGGCGGCAGGATTGTCGTCATCGATGATTATCAGACCTGCGGCGCCGCGGTAGACATGCTCGGCTGTGGACCCGTGCGCATGGGGGTGATACCAGAGCGTGGCTGCCGGCTGTATGACGTCGAAGTTAGCCACCCAGGTCTTTCCGGGCAAGATAAGACTGTGGGGGCCACCGTCATCCTCGGCCCGGACGTCTGCGCCGTGCCAGTGCGTCGTTGTGGTCTCGTCCAACTCGTTCGTGACGCTGATGGCCACCGAGTCTCCGGTTCTGAGACGAAGCGTGGGGCCGAGCACAGACGCGCCGTTGTAGGAGTAGGTGTCCGTCATCCGTGCCTGTGTGTATTCGTGCTGAGACGCACCGACCGTAAGCCCGTAGTGTGAGATGCCATTCTCAATCGTCGGCTCGAGCAGCGGGGGGATCGACAAGGGCGCCACCGCCGGCGTATCGACCGATACCCGCTCGACGTCGGCGCAGCCAACCAACAAGGCGGCCACCACGAGGATGCCTGCCACAACGCTTACTCTATCTGTGACGCGACCACGAGGACGCCGAGGCGCCCGCGTGCGGGCAACCGGGTAGTGCACCAGACAGTCAGACCAATTGCGATTCAATTCGTGCTTCCCTCCTGGCGGGTATTGCAAGTTACGGCACGTGACAAAACGGTCAGACCCAATGGACGAAGCTATCAACGCTGGGGGACTTGCGTCAGGATTTCAGGCCGCTAGGCGATGCGCAGCGTCTCAACCTCGGTCGAGCCCGTGCGGCCTGCGTCGGCCAGCTCCTGGAATCGCTTTGCCCGCTCCTGAAGCTCCTCTTCCCGCACAGAGAGGAGCTTCGGATGCTCTACATCACTCCGCACGCGTCGCCCTGAGCAACACCTCCACCCTCACCTCATCGGCGACGGACACGACCGACCTGGCTCTCGGCACCGGAATCTCGAGCTGCTCCCACGTAAAGGTCGTACGCCCAAGCACGTGCAGCACTTCTCCGTCCAGCCTCGCCTCCACCTCGAACGTCAGCGGCGCCTCAATCCCCCTGATGCCAAGCACCCCCTCCACGGAACGCGTTATCGTCTCGCCTTCCGACAGGCTGTCGACCACCTCGTCGACACCATCGACGGTGAAGCTGGCTGTGCGGGAGTCCGGAAACATGGCCCTGCGGATGTAGCGATCCCGGAACTCCTCGTCGCTGGAGAGCGTATGCAGATCGATAGTCACGACAGAGCGGCCGCCCGCGAGGTCGATCTCTCCGGAGAGCTCCGTCGTGCGGATCACCGCGTCGAAGGGCGTGGGTAAGCGCGCGAGCTCCTCGCGGACGGTGAAAGTCGTCTCCGAACCCTCTCCCACCACGTAGGTGGTATGGTCGGACGGCGCGGTTGCCGTGGGGGACGGCGCCACGGGCGACGGCAACGCGGTCGGGACGGTCTGGACCGCCGGAGCCACCGTCGGCGATGGCAGCGGCAAGGAAAGCTCCCCGCTCTCCTCGTCCCCTTGGCCCGCAAGACCGATACCTACCACCGCGGCGACCCCCAGGGCCGCGAGCGTGGCCCACAGGTTCGGTACGACAGCCCCGCGATCCAGCAGCGGGACAACGACTCCGACGAGAACCACGGCCGCGGCCGCAAGCGGCACCGAGAAGGTGAAGGTCCGCTCCAGGAACGCATCCAACAGCAGAGAGGTCAGCGCAAAGAGGATCAGCCCGGCGCCGAGCAGCAGTGCGAAGTAGAGCGTCGGCCTCTTCGTGTCAGACAGTCGCGACCAGGCCGCCCCCGCCGCGATGCCCAGAGCTATCGCGGCCACCGACACCGTCGCGCTGTTGAACAGCAGGTCGTTCGGCGAGTGAAGCGGAAGCGAGACGAGTGAAGCGGCGACGGCCGCTACGGAACCGGCGATGATCCCGACGCGCATTGTCGTGGCCTCCCGGGCCGATAAGTCCCTTCCCCCGTCAAGGGGGAAGAGACTGCCCTGAGCTTGTCGAACGGGTTAGGATGGGGGTGAAGACCTGGTTGAAGGGTCACTAGTGCGAGTGCCCGTGTCCGTCGTCCTCATCGTCGACGAACACGTCCGGGTAGACGAAGGCGGCCAGCTTCTCTACGGCATCCATGAAGTGGTGATCGTCCGGGTCGAAGGAGAGTCCCCCGTCCAGCACGAAGATGTGGTGCGGGATATGGTCGGCGTCCTGCGCCATGTGGAGGCCCGACAGCGCGGGGTTATCCACTATGCTCTCCACCGAGTCCGCGATGATGATGTCCGGCTCGGCGGCGATGATCGTTTCGGGGTCTATCTCCCGGTACCCCTCGTGATTGGCGATGTTCTCCATCTTGAGCAGCTCGAACACCTCGCCCATCACCGTGTTTCTCCCGGGCGTCAGCCAGTCGCTGCTGTGGAAGTATACCGTCCACACCGGCTCCAGCGGCGCCATCTTTTCTCTGACTAGCGCGACCCGTTCGTCGAATTCCTCCGGAATGTACTCCGGCTCATGCGTTGGAGTAGCGGGAGCGAGCGTGGCGGTCGGCGCGACCGTCGGCGCAGGCGTGGGGGTGGCCGGCGCTGGCGTAGGCGTGGGCGTGACCGTTGGCGCCACCGTAGCCGTGGGTGCGGCCGGCGGAACCGTCGGCGTTACTGTAGGCGCGGGGTCGCTCGAGCAGGCGAGCGCCAGGAGCAGCACCGCCGCGGCTGCCAGCCATCCGCCTGCGCTCCGGATCCGTGGAATTGTCATGATGGTGTCTACTGCTCGTTTCAAGTCGAACATCCCGCTCTCCACTGCCCATTCCGACCACCCTCGGCTCCCGAGGACAGCCCGGACGATATGGCAACATCATAGACTCGTTCTTTTCCGCCGGTCAAACCCCAGACCTTCGAACCCTCATTCTTGTCCGTGTAACGCGACCTGTGGTACAACGACACCCGGCAGGTCAACCATTAGGGAGGTTCGAACATGAGCACACCACAAGAGATTGAGGCGCGTGTGCGGGCGGTGATGGACGAGCTTGAGATCACGGACTGGGAGTGGATCGAAATCGATCCTCAGTACGCCGACACCGCCGAGTTTTGCCAACAGTACGGGTACGACTTGCCCCATTCCGCCAATACGATCATCGTGGCCAGCAAAAGGGGGCCGGCGAAGTACTGCGCGGCGGTTGTGCGAGCATGCGACCGGCTGGACGTGAACAAGCGTGTGCGCGGCCTGATGGGGGTGTCGAGGGCGTCATTCGCCTCGGCGGAGCAGACCCGTGAAGTGACGGGAATGATGATTGGCGGGGTCACGGCGCTGGCCCTGCCGGAGGGGCTTCCGATATACGCCGACGTGCGCCTTCTGGAAATGGACTACGTCATCCTTGGGGCGGGCAGCCGCTCCGGCAAGCTGAAAATGGCGCCACAGGAGTTGGAGAAGCTGCCGGGTCTGGAGTTCATCCAGGGCCTCTCGATCGCGCCAAGTCCACCATAGCCCCTTGTGGCCATACTCACCAAGTACGCATCTCGTCGATCATGGTAGGCCTGAGTGGACGGTAGATGGCACCGTATACGAGAGATGGCTGGGACTGTGAGAGGCCCTAGAGAGGCAGTTGCCTGCGCTGTTCTGAGTGTTCCCCCACCGACAGTGCGATGCCTCACCGGCTAGCGTATGTGGTCACAGATCAACTGCAGGCGGTGGTGCGAAGAGCCTCCTATGCCAGTCACTCCAACAGGACAGGACCGAAGAACTCCGCATTGCCGCTCGCGTCTTCCGCCCAGATCGCGTACGCGTATTCGACCAGGTGTCCTTCCGCGTCGACGAATTCGAGGAACTCCCAATCGAAGACTGGCTCCTGCGTGAAGGTCAGGAAGTCGCCAACCTCGAACCAATCGTCGTAGGCTGCATCCGCCAAATTGAAGCCGTACTGCCAGAACCCTAACTGATCGCCCTGGCCTATCCGATGTGTCGCCTTGTCGAACTGGAGCGTGCCCTCGTAGTCATTCGGACCTGAGTAGACGTACTGATACGTCTGGATGTCGTGGTAGATCTCGCCGGACTCGTTGACTATCAGCGTCAGTACGCCGAGGTCGTAGGGGGCGTGCTCGTTGTAGTCCTTGCCCGCACGCCTGTAATCGACCTCGGTCGTAAAGACGAAATACCTCCGGCCTTCCTCCTCGAAAGCACCGTCGTAGACGGCGGGTATCCACGCCGACTCCTCGTCGGGGTCGTACTGGACTACTAGCCACCACCTGTCCCATTTAGGGGCAAAATACTCGCCCGGGTTCTCTGTAGGCTCAGCCGCGAATTCGGCGACTACCATGAGGTATTCGTCCACCGACCCGTCGTCGAATGCGATCTGATCCACGTAGCCGTACAAGGAACTGACGTAGGCGAGGTTATCGTCCTGGAACACAACGCGTTCGCCTTCCTCGTAGACCTCTAAATCGACGAGTACGGGGGGGTCGCTGTCGTCTCGCAAATAGTACCCGTACGCATTTTGGAACTCCCGCCAGGCGTCGCTAACCTTGTAGGCCGCGTACTGGGCCTCATATTTCTCCGGTGGGTCTATCGCTATGCCGTGGGAGTTCGGTCTCGTTCCATCGTGCCTGGAGTGGACGACGAAACGGTCTACCGCGTGGATGAGCGCCTCTAGGTTCGAGGCCGTCTCCAAGTCCGGCGGATCTTCCGCCAGCAACTGCGCAAAGTGCCTCAGGTCGATCGAAACCCGGGAGTCGTCCCGCTCAGACCCGCCGTAGGACCTGGCGCGTGTTGCACCTGAGATCAAGCTCTCAGAATATGGACTGACCGCGTCCAAGTGCTGAGCGAAGGTCCAGACCACCGGGTCCAGCGCCGCCACGAGGTCGTCGTACCGGCTTAGATCAAGCAGCGAGAGCGTCTTACCCCAGTCGAGGTAGTCGTGCACATCCTGAACGAAGTTGTCCACCATGCGCCTTCCCGCCTCCACCACGTCATATTCTTCCGCGTACGACCGCGCCACCTCGCTCCAGAGCCATCCGTGCCCGGGCTGCAGATCTTCCGATGCAATCATGTAGTGGGCGTAGGGGACAAAGACCCTCGCCACCTCGACCGAGGCCATGAGGCAGGCGTCGAAGCCGATCAGGTCGAACACGCCTGGTCGGCTTCGACGGAATGCGCCACTGATCTCGTTCATGCTTAGCGCGTCGTTGTCGAAGTTGCTGTCGTTGCCGAACTCTCTGTAGGAGTTGCCATGGTCCCAGAATGCCAGGAAACGCTGGTCGAACCCCGCGTAGCCGTCCCGCAGGTAATCGAGGAACAAGCGCAGGGAATCCTCATCGCCCATGTTCGCACCGTCTTCACGGTAGAGATATGCCCCCGCCCCGGACTCGTTCCCGAACTCGCCGTCCGCAGAATCGACACTTAGCTGCTGGAGGTTGGCGAACTTCATGCCACGCCATCCCTCCTTGTCCGCTCCCCCGAACGCGACAATGACCTCAACGTCAGCGCCGTAGCCCCAACTCGCG
The DNA here is from genome assembly GCA_965204815.1 of Dehalococcoidia bacterium. Classification (GTDB taxonomy): domain Bacteria; phylum Chloroflexota; class Dehalococcoidia; order Lucifugimonadales; family CATOSD01; genus CATOSD01. The sequence continues at coordinate 133,638 of OZ242014.1, read as the reverse complement.
TCGCCGTCGAGCAGCTCATAGAGGTCGTACGTGCCCAACTCGTACTCTCCCTCCAAGTCGCTCCCCACCATGTAGATTGCCAGCAGCTTGGTCGCGAATGGGGGCTCTATGGATGCGGCGGAGACCGCCGTGGCAGTGGGCGTAGGCGTAGCATCGGCGATGGTTGGCTTGGGCGTTGGTGTTGACGTGACGGCGGCGATGGTTGGCTCGGGCGTAGGCGTAGCATCGGCGATGGTTGGCTTGGGCGTTGGTGTTGACGTGACGGCGGCGATGGTTGGCTCGGGCGTAGGCGTAGCATCGGCGATGGTTGGCTTGGGCGTTGGTGTTGACGTGACGGCGGCGATGGTTGGCTCGGGCGTAGGCGTAGCATCGGCGATGGTTGGCTTGGGCGTTGGTGTCGACGTGACGGCGGCGATGGTTGGCTCGGGCGTAGGCGTGTCAGTAGGTGAAATGGTCGGTGTACCGACAGGAATCGTCGCGGGAGTTTGAGTAGGCTGTGTGGACCTCTCCGATTGAGGCCCGTCGCCACATGCTGCCAAAGACGTGGCGACAAGCGCCAGCAGGCCGAATAGCATCGCCCTGTGAACTCCCATCTCCAGATCGCGGGGTAGAGGGAGCTTTAGAAGCAAGTCCTTCATCTTAGCCAGAAAGTCTGGCACTTGAGATTTCCTATGTCGGCTCGAATCTGATTGTGAATCGACCTTGAGTATGTTCTCAACTCTCATCAGTCCAGCTTACAGGTGGCTAGGCCATATTAGTCTTGTATGCTGTATTGGTAGTGTCATGGTCAAGTGGACGCTTATCAGGAGGCGTTTGGCCGACATGTATACTACATGCGAAAGCAAAGTGGTTCAACCCAGGGGGAAATCTTCTTCTTCATGGAAGGGACTGGTGCCTCCGAACTGTCAACATAGGATGGGTGCGCTGGTGGAATCTGGCAGCAACCTGGTTGAGCAGCAGCCACCTAACTAGACCGCATAGGACGTGCCACCACGCAGCCCGACCCGCAGCAATGGGGCAACTGGGGCTTAGCTTTCTGGGCATCTCAACCTCGCTCACGACAGATCAGGCGGCTGCAGGAGCAACCTGATCCTCAGCGTGAAAGTTCTTGATTTCGTCAAGCCTGGTGGGGAAGGGGAGACTCGAACTCCCACGCCTTGCGGCACATGATCCTAAGTCATGCTCGTCTACCAATTCCGACACTTCCCCGAGGCGCAGACACACCGGATAGCGCCCCAATACCAAGTGCAGGACCGCATGGGTGGCAGCAAGCGTCTCCCATGCCCACACTGCCCTTTATCGGAACGTGATGTCTCAAATCTCCTTCCCATATTGTACGATGCATCGTACAATATGGCCATGTACACAATCCTGCAAAGCGCGACGTTCGACCGGTGGCTGAGCAGGCTGCGGGACCGGCACGCCGTAGACCGCATCGTCGCCAGGTTGCTGGCAGCCGAAGACGGGCATCTGGGAGACGTGAGGTCAGTTGGCGGCGGCGTGTCTGAGATGAGAATTCAGTATGGACCGGGATACCGGGTCTACTTCATCACGCGAGGCGCAGAGTTGATCGTCCTACTATGCGGCGGCGACAAGGACAGCCAGCGGCGAGACATCGAGCGTGCCAAGAGAATGGCTACAGAATGGAGGAGCTAATGTCTGAGGAGTACCGAAGGTTCGACGCCGCGGACTATGTAACGACTAAGGAGGATGTTCGAGGGCTTCTCAGAGCGGCTACGGATGAGGACGTTGGGGATGGGGCCGTGATCCGCGCCGCCCTCAGGCACGTCGCGCGGACGCGGAACATAAGCGCCCTCGCCCGCGACACAGGGCTTAACCGCGGCAACATCTACGAGGCGCTGTCAGAAGACGGCAACCCCACCCTGGCGACACTGCTGAAGGTCGCCAACGCCTTGGGGCTGAGGCTGCGCCTCGAGCCCGTGGAGGAGCCCGCATTGGGCGCGCAACCTACCGGCGCCGGAGTCCTCCAGGAGGAATCGACATCGTAGCCCTACTTGCGCCCTTATGATCGCCTACTACATACAGCTAGCGAGACGAGCACTCACAGGGGAGGCAGGCATTCGTTTCCTTGCGAAATGGGAGTCTGGTGGGGAAGGGGAGACTCGAACTCCCACGCCTTGCGGCACATGATCCTAAGTCATGCTCGTCTGCCAATTCCGACACTTCCCCCAAGCGCAGACACACCGGACAGCGCGGTGCGCTGAATATCAAATTATACGCCCCGACACCGCGTGTCGTCCACGCGGCCTCCCCCGCGTTCGCCACGTTGTCAGGCCAACATCACCCGGCCGCGACGGCGCTCGCCGTGGCCGCACACCCGCGCGCGCATCCACCCTTTTCGCGCCCAGGCGCCACGAAATTCCGTCACTTTCCCGCGCCACCCGTTCTCAGCCGTGCCCCATCCATTCTCAGCCACGCCCCACCGGTTCCCATTCGTGCGCCATTTCTTCCCACAAATCCGCCCCGGAACCGCATTTTCGGCCCTGATTCCGCAATTTCGCCAACGGTATTGAAAGGCACGCACATCCGTGCTATTCTCACATACGGCATGGGCGGGTTTCAAACCCGCCTGTGGGACTGACGAGGATCTTCAAAGTCCCTTCCCCCTCGCAGGGGGAAGGTTAGGATGGGGGTGAAGCCCCTTCCCCCCTGTCCTCTTCTGCCACGCGACGCGACGCTTATGTCACGATTTGCCCACGCCGGCATTACAGAATCGAGCGGCACCGCCGGCGCGTCCAGCTACGAACACAACAGAATGTCGCAGAATCGAACAGATTCGGCGGTCCCCCATCGAAGGGGAAGGGAATTCCAGGCGCGCGCCTCTGGTTGACGCCCCCTTGCGACGGGTGTAAAGTGGCGCTGTTCTGATGCTGGCGGCGTGCATCCGGCCGAATTGAGGCCCGCTCACCCCGGCCATCGGCATTTCATGGGCAGCTTCGCCCGGACTAGAGGAGGACCACCGTTATGATACGAGCCACGAGAATCTTCGCGCTGCTCGCGCTGCCAGTGCTCCTGCTGGCGCTCATCGCGTGCGCGGCGGAAGAAGAGGACGAGCCGACGGTCGCGCCCCAGCCCACGACCGCGGCGGCGGCCCCCACCGCGATGCCGGTGGTGCCGACCGCGATGCCGGCGGCAGCCACCGCGGCGCCCGCCGACTCCATGATGATGGGCGAGCGCGGTGGCACCATGGCCGCCAGCGTCCCCTACGACGTCTTCCACTTCGACCCGCACCGCAACGGCGCGACGCCCGCGCTCATGTTCTTCAGCAACGTCTTCGAGCACCTGGCCGCGGTGAACCCGCAGAACAGGGAGGAAATCGCCGGCCAGATAGCCACCAAGTGGGAGTCCAGCGGCGACGGCACCGAGTGGACCTACACCATCCGCCAGGGCATCCAGTGGCACGACGGCGAATCGCTGGGCGCGGACGACGTGGTGGGCACCTTCCAGCGCGTACTCGACCGGCCCAACGACATGCCCATCGGCCGCCTGAAGTGCATCAACGCGCTGGTCGACAGCGTGGAGCAGATTGACGAGGAGACCGTCAAGGTCGTGCTCGGCGAGCCGGCGGTCAACTACTTCGCCTGCTGGACGCAGCCCTTCTTCCACATCCTGCCCAGGCACGTGACCGACACGATAGACACCGCCGCCGAGCTCACCGACCTGACCCAGAACGACTGGATCGGCAACGGCGCCTTCAAGGTCCAGGAGTGGCAGCGCAACGACGTCACCAAGCTCGAGGCCAACGACAACTACTACGTCGAGGGCGTGCCCCTGATGGACGGCATCGAGATCTACGTGATCCCGGACAACGCCACGCGCCTGTCCGCGCTGGAGTCCGGTCGCATCCACATCCACTCCGGCTTCCCCGCCATCAGCAAGCAGGAGGCCACCGACCTCCAGAGCGCCCGCCCCGCAGACCTCAACGTGCACGGCTACGTGCCGCCGGGAGCGCTCTTCTGGTTCATGAACGTGAACGCGGAGACCACCAACGAGGTCAAGATCCGCGAGGCGATGCACCTGGCCATCAACCGCCAGGAGTTGATCGAGATAGTGGGCCAGGGCTCCGGCCAGCCCAGCCATCCCTACTGGGCGGACACCTGGATGCTGTCCATGGAGGACTGGCTGAAGTACCCCGGCATTCGCCCCGACAAGACCGAGGACATCGCCAAGGCTAAGCAGCTCGTCGAAGAGGCGACCGGCGGAGCCGGCGCGGACGCCGCCATCATGGTGCAGAGCGGCGTGTTCCCCGCGCCCCAGCTCGCGGAGGTCATCTCCTCGCAGCTACGCGAGATAAACATCAACGCCGAGGTGCGCGCGCTCGATCCGGGCGCCGGAATCACCGCCTTCGTCAACCAGGACTTCGTCACCACGGTGTGGGAGACGAACACCGGCTACGCGGACCCGGACTCGTTCGTGGACCAGGTGTACCTGTCGCCCAACGTCCACTGGCAGGACGAGGGTCTGAAGGCGCAGTACACGGCGCTCTGGGAGCAGGAACGCGGCGAACTCGACCGCGCCAAGCGCGGCGAGCTGCTGCGGCAGATGGTGGACATACAGCTTCAGGACCTGAACACGAGCTGGGCGATTCGCCCGGACATACAGCTCGTGTACTCGACCCAGCTCCAGGACTTCGTGCCCTGGAACACCATCATGCACCACTCGAACTTCTCGCACGTGTGGCTCAAGCAATAGAGGTAGTCCGCACGGGTCGCGGGCCGTCGCACAGCGCGGCGGCCCCGCGTGCCACCGTCCCCACATCGTCACGGAGGTAGGCGTTGGGCCAGTACCTCGCCAGGCGGCTGCTGCTCTTCATCCCCACGCTGATCGGGGCGTCCCTGCTCGTCTTCGTGCTCGTCCGGTTGGTCCCCGGCGACCCCGCGCTCCTCGTACTGGCGGGCAGCTCCGGCGACATCCCCTTCACCCAGGAGGAGTACGACAACCTCCGCGCCAGCATGGGCCTCGACCGTCCCATGTACGTCCAGTACATAACGTGGCTGGGACGCTTCGTCACCCTGGACTGGGGCAAGTCGCTCTACTACAACTCCCTGATTGTTGACGAGCTAAAGCCAAAACTTGTGCTGACGATGGAGCTCGCCATCCTGAGCATGGCCATCGCGACCGTTTCGGCCATATTCATGGGAGTGGTCGCGGCGGTGCGTCAGGACACGTTCGTCGACCGCGCCATAATGGTGTTCTCGGTCACCGGCCTCGCCGTGCCCACGTTCGTCATGGGACTGCTCGTGCTGCTGTTCCTGGTCAAGGTGTTCCAGTGGTTCCCGCCGCTCGGCACCGTCTACATCTGGGACGACCCGCTGACCAACCTCAAGACGCTGGCCTGGCCGGTGCTCGTCGTGGCCTACTTCAATAACGCCGCCATAACCCGCATGACCCGCGCCCAGATGCTGGAGGTGCTGCGCCAGGACTACATGCGCACCGCGCGGGCGAAGGGCCTCATCGAGTCGCTGGTGGTCTACCGCCACGGCCTGCGCAACGCCGTGCTGCCGGTGGTGACCCTGTTCGGCCTGCAGACGGGCGCGCTGGTGGGCGGCGCTCTGGTCATCGAGACGGTCTTCAGCCTCCCCGGCATGGGCCGTTTCCTGATAGAGTCGATCCAGCGCCGTGACTACCCGATGGTGGAGATTATAATCCTCATCGTCGCGTTCGCTTTCGTGACGATCAACCTTCTCGTGGACCTCAGCTACGGCTTGCTGGACCCGCGGATCAGGGTGAGGTAGACGCCGATGGCAAACCGGACCGACAACACCGCACCCGAAGCCGCCCGCGACGCGCAGACCGGCGCGGCGGCCGCGCGCTCGGGACTGGCGGGCTTCGCGCACGCCAGCCTGCGGTTCGCCTCGCGCAAGCCGCTGGGCCTGGCCGGCGCGCTGCTGCTCACGCTCATGACGTTCGTCGCCATATTCGCGCCCTTCCTCACAGTCCACGACCCCTACGAGAGCTTTTCCGGAGCGCGGCAGGTCGCGCCCCAACTCGACTACTGGTTCGGCACCGACAACCTGGCGAGGGACATCTACAGCCGGCTGATTATCGGCACCCAGGTGTCCATGCTCGTCGGCTTCTCGGTGGTCATAATCAGCGTGACGGTCGGCACCCTTATAGGGCTGGCCAGCGGCTACCTGGGCGGCTGGGTGGACAACACGCTGCAGCGCGTCATGGACATCATCCTCGCCATACCGGCGCTGTTCCTGGCGCTGTCGTTCATGGCAGTGCTCGGCCCCTCCGTGGCGAACGTGATCGCGTCGCTCTCCATCGTCAGCGTGCCCGTGGTAGCGCGCGTGGTGCGCTCCACCGTCATCAGCCTGCGCGAGAGCATGTTCGTGGAGGCGGCGCGCGCTATAGGCGCGGGCGACATCCGCATAACGCTGCTGCACATTCTGCCCAACAGCTTCGCGCCCATCATCGTCATGGCGTCGGTGCTGCTCGGCCTGGCTATCGTCTCCGAGGCGACGCTCAGCTTCCTGGGCGTGGGGATACCCTTCAACATCCCCTCCTGGGGCGGGATGCTGGGCGGCGAGGCCAAGCAGTACGTCCGCTCCGCACCGTGGATGCTCTTCTTCCCCGGCCTCGCGCTCAGCCTCACCGTGCTGGGCATCAACCTGCTCGGCGACGCCCTGCGCGACACGCTGGACCCGCGCCTGCGCGGCCTCGGCGGCCGCCCGATATAGGGGCGCGGGACGTAGGCGAAGTCCCTTCCTCCTTGCCGGGGGAAGGTTAGTTCCTGCCCCGTACTCGATACGGGGATGGGGGTGACGCTCAAGAGATGAAAGAACTTACCAAGGAACAGATCCAAACCCTGGCCGACACCCTCGGCGTCCCCGTCGGCCCCGAAGAGCTGGACGAGGTCGCCGCGCGCTTCAACGCCCTGCTCTGGACGATGGACAAGATCGACAGTCTCGAATGGCAGGGCGTGGACCCCGTGACCTGGGTCTCGCGCCCCGAGGACGTGTAGCATGAACAGCGAAGACCTGGCGTTCGCCAGCATCGAGCAGCTCGCCCCACTCCTCCAGTCGCGGGAGGTGTCGTCGCTGGAGCTGACCCGCAACTTCCTGGAGCGCATCGAGCGCCACAACGAGGCCCTCGGCGCGTACATCACCGTGACGGCCGACCACGCGCTGCGCTCCGCTGCGGAGGCCGACGACGCCATCGCGCGCGGCGAGTACCGCGGCCCGATGCACGGCATCCCCATCGCGCTGAAGGACCAGCTATACACCAAGGGCGTGCGCACCGCCGCCGGCTCCAGCATCCTGGCCGACTTCGTGCCGGACGAGGACGCCACCATCGTCAAGCGGCTGGACGCCGCGGGCGCGGTGCTCCTCGGCAAGCTCAACCTCAACGAGTTCGCCATGGGCGGCACCCTGGCCCACACCTACGGCCTGCCCCGCAACCCGTGGGACCTCGACCGCGCCCCCGGCGGCTCCAGCAGCGGCTCCGGCATCGCGGTCGCCGCCGGGCTGGCCACCGCCACCATCGGCGAGGACACCGCCGGCTCCATCCGCAACCCCGCGTCGTTCTGCGGCGTGGTGGGCGTGAAGGCCAGCAGCGGAACCGTGTCCCGCCACGGAATCGTCCCACTATCCTGGTCGCTGGACACCGCCGGCCCGATGACCCACACCGTGCGCGATTGCGCCTGGATGCTCGGCGCAATCGCCGGGCGCGACGAGAACGACCGGCTCACTTCCCGCCGTCCCGTGCCGGACTACACTGCCCAACTCGGCCGCGGCGTCGAGGGGCTGCGCGTGGGCGTGATCCGCGAGCTCACCCAGGCCGAGAGCGTCCACCCGGAGACGCGGCGCGCGGTGGAGGCCGCCGCCGAGCAACTCGCGGGCATGGGCGCCGACGTGGACGAGGTGTCCGCGCCCATCGTCGAGTACGCGGGCGCGATCTACATGTCGTTCTGCGATGTCGACAACCCCCGCCTGCACGAGGGCCGCCTGTACGAAAGCCCCGAGGACTACGACTACGCCACCCGCGTCCGCCTGCTGCTCGCCAACATCGTGCCCGCCTCGATGGTCAGCAAAGCCCACCGCGCGCGGGCGCTGCTCCGCCGCGAGATGCACCGGCTGATGGAGACCGTGGACGTGGTGGTGTCCCCGACCACCGCCGGTCCCGCCCCGCCCATCGAGACCGCTATGGCCAAGGTCACCACCGTCGACCAGGTCGTGCGCGGAGTCTTCGGCGTCCGCAACAACAGCACCACCTTCAACATGTCCGGCCTTCCCGCCGTCTCCGTGCCCTGCGGCTTCTCCGGTGAGGGCCTGCCCCTCGGCCTCCAGATAGCCGGCCGGATGCACGACGACGAGACCGTCTTCCAGGTCGCTCACGCCTACGAACAGGCCAACGACTGGAGCAGCAGGCGGCCGGAGGGCGTCAGCAGCCGGTGACCAGTTAGGTTTCCAGTAAAGGAGGCAAGAATGCAGTACGTCAGATTCATAGCGGCGTTCCTGGTCTACACCATCATCGACGTGGGCTGGAACCTCTCGCCCATCGCGCAGGGGATGTACAAGAACCTCTACGAGGCGAGCGGCCACGACACGACGTTGGACGCCTACGGCAAGGAGATGAGCCTGTGGGGCGGCGGCGAGATTCTGGCTCTGCTCGCCTTTCTGCTGCTGATAGCGTTCGCCAACAGCTACCTCGCCATCGAGCCGGCGGTCAGGGAGAACAGTCTGCTGAAGGCCACCAAGAACGCCTTCGCGCTGGGTATAGCGGCCTACGCCACCTACATAGTGCCAATATTCCTGATGATAAAGACCGTCCCCGGCATCCTGGTGCCGATAGACATACTCATCGGAGGGCTGCTCAGCCTGGTGACGTCCACGGTGGTAGTGGCCGTCACCTTCCGGCTCAAGAAGAGGTTCTAGGAGGAGTTTTCCATGCCAACCATCCCCCAAGCCGACCTCGAACAGTACGGAGAGGTGATAGACCGCCTGGTGACCACGCCCGTCGGCAAGTCGCGCGGCAACATGTTCCAGCCGATGAAGGCCGTGGACATGTACGACGCCGCCCGCGCGAAGTTCGGGCGTCCCTTGTGCCTGCTCGCTGCCGAGCTGATCTCCGAGCGCGTCAAGCGCGACGACAACGTGCTTATCCTCACCGGCAGCTACCACCCGCTGCACTTCCCCGTCGGCGAGATGGACGGCCCGCCGGGCGGCGCGACCCTCGCGCTGTCGCTCGACCTGGGTCTCGGCGCCAAGCCCTTCTTCGCCAACGAGCCGCCGCTGGTCGGGCTGATGGAGGAGGCGTGCCGCGCCGTCGGCCTGCTTCCCATGCCCTACGAGCAGGCAATCGAGCGCGACCACACCGCCGTCGTGGTGGAGTTCCCCATCACCGACCACGAGGGCAGCCGCCGTGCCGCCGAGGAGCTGATGGACACGCACGACTTCTCGCTCGTGGTGACCACCGAGCGCCTCGGCCGCAACCGCAAGGGCCGCTACCACAGCGCGGGCGGCACCGAGCGCGAGCCGCAGGACAGGTGCAAGGTGGACCACATCGTGGACGTGGCCCGCGAGCGGGGCATCCTCACCGTGTCCGTCGGCGACGGCGGCAACGAGATCGGCTTCGGCTCCATATTCGACGAGACGCGCCGCATCGTGAACTGGGGCGAGAAGTGCCGCTGCCCCTGCGAGGACGGCATCGTGACCGTGGTCGAGTCGGACGCGCTCATCGTCGCCGCCACCTCCAACTGGGGCATCGCCGGACTGGAGGCCGCCCTGGCCATGGTCAACGACAACCAGGACATGATGCACGACGCCGCGGTCGAGCGCCGCGTGCTCCACCACCTCGCCAACATGGGCTGCGCCGACGGCGCCACCGTGATGACCACGCCCACCTGCGACGGCACGCCCGAAAGCGTATCCCTCGATGTGGTGAACATCCTCAAAGCCACCGTCGCCCAGTCCTTCCGCGTCTCGTCCCGCCGCTTCTAGCACGCCAGTACCGCTGTCCTCCTCTCCCCTGGCGGGAGAGGATTGAGGTGAGGGGGACAAACACAAAATCCCTTCCCCCTCGCAGGGGGAAGGTTAGGATGGGGGTGATGCCATGACCGAAATCCTCGGCAACCTCGACGAACTCAACCGCGAAGTCGCCGCCAGCGACTTCGACGCCATCGTCGCCATGTCGCCCGAAAACGTGCCCTACACTTCCGGCGTCCTGCTGTGGACCCAGCGCAGCATCCGCGACCGGCTCGCGCTCGTGGTGTGGCCCCGCGACGGCGACCCCACCTTCATCGTCGCCACCAACGAGGAGGGCTACGTCCGCGAAAAGTCCTGGATAGGCGACGTGCGCGGCTACGTCCAGCACCGCGAGTCCCCCATCGACGTGCTGGCCGACGTGCTGCGCGAGCGCGGCCTGGGCGCGGGCCGCGTCGGCATCGAGCCCAGCTACCTGTCCGCCGACTTCCACGCCGAGCTGCTCCGCGCCATGCCCGAGGCCCAGTTCCCCCCGTGCGAGTCCCTGTTCGAGCGCGCCCGCATGGTCAAGACCCCCGCCGAGGTCGAGCTGCTCACCCGCGCCGCCGTCGCCACGGAGCGCGCCCTCATGTCCACCTACTCCACCGCCCAGCCCGGTGACACCGAGCGCAACCTGGTCAACCGGCTCGGCGCGAACATCCTGCAGGCGGGCGCCGACCTGCCCGCGTTCCTGTACCTCACCGTCGGCCCCAACACCGGCCACGCCCACCCCGACCCCACCGACTACGTGGCCCGCGAGGGCGACCTGCTCAAGACCGACTGCGGCGGCTACTTTTCGGGCTACTACTCCGACATCGGACGCACCGCGGTGCTTGGCAGGGCGACGCCCGAACAGCGGTCCGTCTACTCTCGGCTGGCCGAGGTGCACCAGGAGACCATCGAGTCGATGCGGCCCGGCGTGCCCGCGTCGCACGTGTTCGATGTCGCGGCCGCGGGCTACGAGCGCGTGAACATCCCCTTCAAGGGCCTCGCGTTCGCCGGCCACGGCGTGGGGCTATACATCCACGAGGCGCCCATGCTCTCGGGCGACGAGCACACCGTGCTGCGGCCCAACATGGTGTTCAGCGTGGAGACGCGGGTGCGCTGGCCGGGCCGCGAGGGCTACCACATAGAGGACGTGGTGGTGATCCGAGAGGACGGCCCCGAGTGGGTAACCACCTTCATGCCCACCTCAGAGCTGATGGTAGTATAGGAGCCTTCCGAATAGTCCCTTCCACCGCCATCCCTGTCATTCCGCGCGCAACTCCCCCTGTCATTCCGCGCGCAACTCCCCCCTGTCATTCCGAGCGTAGCCGAGGAATCTAGTGCACCTGCCCTGAGCCTGCCGAACGGGTCAGGATGGGGGTGATGGCTCACGCCCTGCCGTTGATAGGGACGCCCCTAAGGCCGTACAATTCTGACAACCCCGGCCAACAGGAGGTCTCGCAGTGAAGGACTGGCGCTCGCAGGAAGCCAGGAGCCGATTCAGCCAGCTGCTTGATGCGGCGCTCTCCGAGGGGCCGCAGCGCGTAACGCGCCGAGGCGCGCCGGCTGTGGTCGTGCTGGCGGTCAAGGACTACGAGCGGCTTCGGGCGCTTGAGCATGGAGCCACCCCGTCGCTGCCCGAACTGCTCTTGGCCATCCCTCAAGACGATGGAGAGTTTGAACGTATCCCCGTGACCTGACCACATGGCTTACCGGGGTCTTGGCCTGGTACGGCGGGCGTATTCTGCCGATTGATCTACCAACGGCTCGCCGATGGGGAAGGCTTTCGGCCCGCCTTGGGAACGAGCAGCCGGACTTGCTCATCGCCGTGACCGCGTTAGAGCGTGGGCTAACGGTGGTGACGCGAAACGTCCGCCACTTCGAGACAACCGGCGTAACTGTACTTGACCCCTTTCGCCCCGTGGACGGCAGGACGTGATGCAGAATTCCTTCCCCCTTGATGGGGGAAGAGCCTGCCCTGAGCCTTCCGAATAGTCCCTTCCCACCGCCATCCCTGCCATACCGCGCGCAACTCCCCCTGCCATACCGCGCGCAACTCCCCCTGTCATTCCGAGCGTAGCCGAGGAATCTAGTGTACCTGCCCTGAGCCTGCGCCGAGCGGGTCAGGATGGGGGTGAAGGTAAAGGGCCGCCCCCTCCGCGGAAGGGGCGGCCCCAGTTCGCCTGGCCGGCGATGTTCACCGGCGCCTCGCTCTCTTTGCTTCAGTCCTACTCCTCGTCGCCGCCGCCACCGCCGCAGCTGCACGTGCCCGCGGGTCCCTGCGACCCGCGGTCGCCCTTGTCGCCCTTCGGTCCGCGCGGTCCGGTGAGACCCCGCGGCCCGGTGAAGCCCCGCAGCCCTCGGTCACCCTTGTCGCCCTTCGGCCCCTGCGATCCTCGCGGTCCGGTCGCCCCTCTCGCTCCATCAGACCCGTCGCGTCCGGGCCGACCATCGGACCCGTCGCGCCCGCTGGACCCGTCTCGGCCCCGGTCGCCGCGATCGCCCTTGGGCCCGGCAGGCCCCCGCGGGCCGGGGTCCCCCTTGTCGCCCTTGGGTCCTGCCGGCCCTCGCAGACTCGTCGGACCTGTAGCGACGTTCGGAGCGTTGGACCAGACCAGCACCGGGACGTTCACCCCCGCACGACCGACACGGAGATACTTGTCGATGTCGGGAACACCGTATGTGGGCACCCCCTGTCCCGGCGGTCCCTGCTCGCCCCTGTCTCCCTTGTCCCCCTTGGGACCCGCCGGACCCTGGGTCGAGGGAGCGGCGCCCCAGACCAGGGCCGGCCTGGTGCCGGCGTCGCGGCCTACGCGCAGGTAGCGATCCACGTCGGACTCGTGGTAGGAGGGCACGCCCTCTCCATCTCGTCCGTCTCGTCCGTCCGCGCCCGGGGCTCCATCCGCGCCGTCCTCTCCGGGCGCGCCCTGCGGCCCCTGTGGGCCGGGGTCTCCCTTCTCTCCCTTGGGACCCGCAGGCCCGGGCGCCCCCGGAGCGCCCTGCCGGCCAGGGTTCCCCGATGGGCCCTGCGCGCCCTGCGGCCCGGCCAGGTCCACCAGAACGTCCACCACCTTGTTGGTGTCTGTTGTCAGCATAGGCGTCAGGCACCTTCCCACTGTGTAAGGATCGTGGGCATCGGCTTTGACGACCGTCGACACCCTGCTCTTCCCTGAAGGCGTCGCGTGGACGGCAGTTGAAGCCACCGGGTCTCCAGCCCCCATGTTTTCTCCTGAGAAGGCCTTCGCTATCCCCTGCGTTACGATGGGGACGTACTCGTCGGTGTCGTGCGTGACTCCCGTGGTGGCCATCTGGTCGCCGACCTCCTTGCCGGCGGGTGTGTGCACGATGCCGATGACGCGCTGCGTGTGAGACCTCGACGCCTTGAACACACGGGGCAGGTTGGACGAAGCTGTCCGCTGCCTTACCACCACCACGTCGCCGGCGTGGAGCGTCTCCCCCGCCCGGAAGTAGTCGTCGATGATCCATCGCTGGCCCACGAATCCTTCGCTAGTCAGTATCGGTATTCCCATGTCCTAATCTCCTCTGTGGTTCTTTCCTTTGGTCTATTTCTGTATATGCTTGATGCCTAGCCGCCGCGTCGCACTCTGATGGTCACCGTGTCGGTGTCGCTGCCGCCCCTACCGTCAGTGACGGTCAGCTTGAACGTCAGCGTAGTCGCACTCGATGGCGCGGTGAACGTGGGACTGGCGGCCGAAGTGCTGCTCAGCGCGACACCAGGATCGCCGGGCTACATGTCAGCCAGCGCTGTCGGGGTGTGTGCTCCCCGATGCGTAGGCGTCACGTTCACCGTGCCAAGAGCCACCGTCTGGTCATTGCCAGCGCCAGCCATCGGAGGGCGGTTAGCGACTCCGGGCACACCCTAGCCATCATCGAAGCGATTCTTGAGATAATAGGTCAGGCCCACCATTGACCAGTAGGTCGGCTCGTAGCTTGTTGGCAGATTGTAGTGATGGGGGGCCAATGTTGAGACACGCTCCCAAGCACCAACGAATGCGCCAAGCCATTCGGCAATGCCGAATAGACTGGAATGCCACCCTTTCGACTTGTGTTGGGTGGTGTCGAACACCTCGTATCCGTTGAACACACCTCCTGTATGTTCTGGCTGACACAGTGAGCCGAGGGAGTTGTCTTCAAACACACCGCTGGCCGGAATCTGAGCTTTGATCACCGATTCGGCTGCTTGGTCGGCCCATCCTCGAACCTCAGTCAAATGGCTATTGGGGTCCCCGACACGCTGAAGGTACGCCTCTAGCACGGTTACGGCGCATATCCATACTGCGAGCCAGTTGCCCTTGTACGCATCGACCGTTAGGCCACTCCTGTCAGGCAAACCCGCAACTGGGGGGTACCCTGTCTTCTTGATACCTACCTGGTCCCAGATGACTGTCTTCAACCAGCGCCAGGCTGTCTCTGTGTCTGCACGGGCCCACAGATGGTGAAGGGCGGCGTGTATCCTTAGCTGCGGCGATCTGGACCACGCAAGGGTGCGATAGGCCAGATTCCCCGCTGCGCTGGCGGTATGCGACAGATACGGCGCTCTGGCAACGTCAAGCGGAATCAGCTTTGGATACAGAGCGGGGTCGTAGATGGTAGCGGCAGCCTCTAGCCACGGTGGAGGATAGAGGGTTTGGATAGCTTGTGGGGTTTCTCGGTCTCCTCCCCAACCCCACAAGCCATCATATAGATCCTCGTTGATGATTCGATTCTCAACTTCCGTAGCCCGTTGTCCTTCCACGTCAGAGTATTGCAACCAGAAGTTGTCAAGATAGGGCAACTGCTCCTGGATTACAGAATGCCCAGAATAGAGAGCTAGATGTCGGTTGGCCATTGACAGGTTCTTGTGGTACCGGGTGGTGTGCAGAGACGTAGGAGAGCGATACGCAGGTTGTTCTCCTGTCTGATCTACCACCAGCGAATAGCTTTCGGTCGTTTCCGGTACGACGGCGAAGTTGTCCCACGCCAGTACGCCACCCAATCCCGAACCGCTCAGCTTCTTCACCGAGATCTGGTATCTCGATGAGAACGCTCCACTGTCTGACCAGATCGACTTGTACTTCACTGACCAAGAACTATCTTTCACTGCCTGGTCACTAGGACGCGAGAACGAGTAGTCAGCAGTCTGCTCAAACGTCCAAGTATCGCTATCCAACTTCGGTCCTGACGTCACGATGTTGGTTATTCCCCCATGGCCCGGAACCCCAATGATACGGAGATCAAAGTCGTCTGCCACTTCGCCTTGCATCTTCAACATCGGTAGGGAGACGCCAGTCGTTCCGATCGTTTCCGGACCTCCGGAGACCTGACCGTCGTTCTTCGGAATGATTCTGGTAAGGGCGACCCCTGGACTGTCGTGCGAAACGGACAAGTCGGTCTCCGAAGGTGCCCGCAGCACGCCATCTGAACGGCGTATCCGCCTGGACATCCGAGAGAGATACTCGATGCCGAGGTCCAACGCTTTCCTGACCTGTGTTTCAGTTAGAGTCACTTCTATCCTCCTCATGAGATTCACTTGTGACGCAGCGCTGGCTGCTTGCTAAGGCTGAAGAAACCGCTCGTAGTAAGCAGCGGTCTTGTCGAGCAGAGTACGGCCATAGCCTGTAGGCGAGCTTCCCCGCACGGGCTCGATGGCGGCGTGCTCCTCGTGCTCATTCCATGAGTAAATCACCAGCAGTCTAATCCGGTCTCTGTTCTCGGTAGCCGCATCCCAGATGCGCTCATAGGCTCCTTCCGATAGGAAAGGGTCCACCCTACGATAGGGATAGGGAAATGTGCGTCCCATTTTGAACATCCAGAACTCATCGAATCGCGGGTACACAACGAACATTCCATCATCGGAAATCATAAATGGCAGCAGCGAGATGTCTGGATACCAGTTCCAGTCCTGCTTAGTAGTTGTCTTCCAATCGGGATTATCTGAGCTTCCCCAACTCCTGACGTTGAACCGGGGATCGTTGGGCACTTTCAAGTCTACGTCGCCCCACGTCGCCACAAGAGGGGCTCCTTCCCATTGAAACATCACAGACGAATAGGGTTGGTAAACCTCTTTCCAGAGAAAGTCCAGAATGCCCTGCTTCTGTTCTGCGGTCATGCTCTCGGCTTTCAGCATATACGGCTCGACGAGAACGGCGACTTGGAAAGGCGCTCCCGTCGCAACAATGTGGTCCAGCATGACAATCAATGCACGGTGCATAGCCTCCATTTCGAGGTCGTCCACTACTCCATCGAAATCTCTATCGCCATATCCATGCCACGAAGCGATGATGGTGTTAATCCGAGCTTCCTTCATATCAGCCAACTGTCGGGCAATAACGGACTGATCATCGGAGGCGTAGAAGCCGTACTCAGGTTCATCTGTAACTCCGACGCGGCTTCCGAAACTTCCGACATCTGTGTTCCAGTGGCTTGACCCCAGCCCTCCAATACTTCTCCCGGTCGAAAGGTCGAAGCCAAACCAGAGATACATCAACGCGGCCAGCGGCACATCCTTCGTCGGGGACCATTCCCGCTCCGGGGGAATACTCTGACACGCCATTAGGGCCAACACCAGGGTTGCCAGCGCCGCAAGTCCGAGCCATCTGAGAGCCATGCCTTACCTCCGTTGTCTCTTCCGTGAAATCACTATAGTACGGATGTTCTTATGATGTCAATACCCCCTCCCCCACGAATTTGCGGCCACTGTGAGATGGGATGCCCTGCGCCACGAATGTTCGGGGTCTGGACTCCAATCCCCGCCATCAGCGGCCTGTGCTTGATGTTGGCGCCTCCGAGGAACTCCCTCGGATCGTTTGTTGTGATTTCAACGGGGATGCCGTCGATGACACATGGTATGCGGTCTCTGGGAGGCAACTTCCACTGGGGAACTATCTCCGTTACGTGAACGTTCACGCCGATCCTTCGCACTCCGTCTCTTCCAACCGAGCTCGGAGTTGCCATGAAGAAATTGGGCTGGCGAGAAAACAGTTCCTTGTTTGCGTGAATCACCTCGTAGGCGTGGACTCGCGCCTCGATGACTGCCCTATACGTTTCCTCTGCTTCTTCGACCGTAAGTGTTCGTGTGTCCTTCTGCATAAGATCCTCCATCTCCTTGGGTAGCCTTACTGCCTCCCATTCCTCGTGGCAGCCAGCTTCTGCAGTGCTGAGCACCCAGACTATGGCCGCGATTAGCACGGCTAAGCCGAGTGTGTAAATCAAGAGAAGCCTTCGCAGTAGTGAAACCATGTGAAACTTCCTGCTGTTAGCGATAACAGTATGTATGTTCTGTTTCTGTCAATACCCCTCGCCCACGAATCCGCGGTCCCGACGGAAAGTGCGTTCGCTGCGCCAATGCCGCGCTCCAAAAGCGCGGTCACCGCCGGAGCGAGGGAATCACGGGAGGCTGGACGCCAGCCGGCCGCACGCTGCGAGC
Source organism: Dehalococcoidia bacterium (assembly GCA_965204815.1). GTDB lineage: Bacteria > Chloroflexota > Dehalococcoidia > Lucifugimonadales > CATOSD01 > CATOSD01. Next base: position 116,241 of record OZ242014.1, on the reverse strand, counting down.
TCAGTTCGGGCTATCCGCGTCCTTGAAGAGCTCGAACGGCAGTCCGCCCCGAAACAGGTCGGCGTAGTGGGCCGTCTTCTCGATCAACGAGCGCCCATAACTCATCGGAGACACGCCATTGTCAGGCTCGATGCTGGCGTGTTCTTTGTGCTCATTCCAGGCGTAGACAATAATCAGCTCGATGTCGTCCCTGTTGTCCACGGCCGTCTGCCAGGCCTGCTCATAGATTCCTTCGGTCAATAGCGGATCGATTCGGCGAAATGGGTAGCCGAAATCTCTTCCCGCGAGATACATCCAGTACTCGTCGAATCGAGGGAATACGACGTACACCCCGTCCTCCGAAATCATCTCGGACAGCCAGGCAGGTTCGGGGTACCAGTTCCAGTTCTGGTTGCTCTCCGTCTTCCAGTCGGGCCCATCGAAGTAGCTTCCCCACGTCTTTACCGTGAATCTGGGATCACCCGCCGACTTCAGCTCCAGAGGAGACCAGGTTACTACCAACGGTCTGCCTTCCCAATGGAACATCAAGCCGGGATAGACGTTGTAGAAATCGTCCCACAGGCTGTCCAGGATGGCCTGCCGCTGAACCGGCGCGATTTCCACTGGGTGAGGCATGTACGGCTCCACCAGGAACGCTACACGGAACGGGGCGGATTCACGTGAAATGTGGTCGAGCAGAACCTTTGCGGCACGGTCTATCGCCTCAGATTCTGCGTTCTCCTTTACGCCATCGAGATCGCTGTCGCCGCTCCCCCAGTATGAAATCAGAATCACGCTGATGCCCGCGGCCTCCATGTCGGCGAGCTGTTGGGCGATGACGCTGGGATCATCGGAAGCATAGAACCCGTACTCAGGCTCGTCGGTAACGCCCCTGCGATGTGCGCTATCAGCCCCCGGCGTGTTCCAGTGCGAAGACCCTATGCCGCCTGTATTCTCACCGGTGTCGAGGTCGAAGCCGTACCAGAGATACATCAGCGCCGCCAACGGGACATCTTTCGTCGCGGACGATTCCCGTCCCGGGGAAGCACTCTGACACGCCATTACGGCCACCACCAGGACCACCACCGCAAGTCCCAGCCACCTACGCCCCATAAACAACCTCCATCTACTGCGCCCGCAACCCAGCAGACCGCAGCGACCGGACCAACTCATCGTCGTATGCAATGAGGACGAGCGACGTGGTCTCCGTGTTCGTGTATCCCCCCACTGCGTAAGTGCGAGCGTCGATGTCCGTACGTATGCCGCCCGACTCCGCCCGCGCCGACCATATCGCACGTTCCATCTCCGCGGCGTGCGAGAGTTCGTCCTCGTAGACCTTCGCCAGCAGAAGCGTCAATGCAATCTTGTACACGGCGTAGCGGCCATCCACTCTCGTCGCCTTGTCGTCGATACCGTGCCCATCCCACATATCCACCAGTGCGGCATACAGGCGTTGAGACTCACGCTCGTTGCCATGGAGCCATTGATTCAGACTCTGCAGGGCCAGCAAGTTCCCGTACTCCTCCCAGTCAGGAATCTCAGGGCCATCCTGCACTTCCGTGAGAATTACGTGGTCGTCCTCAGTCACCTCGATGATGGTTCTGGCAGCCCTCGCGCCGTCGGGAATCGTCGTGCCGCTCAGGACTGCGATCGCGTTTGGCCTGGAATCGGACAGGACCCCAAACCTGGTGATTGCAGTCCAGATAGATTCCGATAGATTCCGATAGATTCGGGTTGTGGGGCCTCAGCGCCAGAGCGGCCAGAAAATTGTCGGTCTGCGTCCAGTAGACCTGGTTAAGTCGCCAGGAAACGCCGTCCACCGTCCGCGTGCCGTCCGGGGCCTCGTAGAGCAGCCCCGTGTTCTGTGACGCGCCATGCACATCTTCGAGGTAAGCAACCGCCCGTTGGATATTCGCCTCTATGCCTGAGTCGCCCGCCGGCACGTCATTCCTCGCCTGCTCCTCCGGCGCGCTCGCACCTCCGCCCAGGCCGCAGCCAATCCCCACCCCCAGCACCAGGGCCGCCACCACCCCAAGCCCCAGCCACCTACCCTCCATGCCTGACCTCCGATGTCTGTTCCACATCACCTAATCCGGCCATCGTACATGATGTTCAAGCACCTGACCTACAGCGAACGCCACGCCCCCGAGTGGGTGACCACGTTCATGCCCACCTCAGAGCCGATGATGGTTTAATTGATAGCTGTACCGGTACACGGTATAATCAGTTCATGATCCGTTCGTTTCGCCATCGAGGACTGAGGCGGCTCTATGAGCGAGACGACCCCAGCAGGATAGCCGCCGACCAACTGGACCGAATCACTCTCGCCCTGGCTGACCTGGATGCCGCCGGCAAGCCGAGCGATCTCGATCTGCCGGGATACAGACTGCATCCACTCAGAGGGGACCGAAGAGGGTTGTGGAGCATTTCGATTACTGGCAACTGGCGGATGACTTTCAGGTTTGAAGCCGGCGACGTGTACGACGTTGATCTCGTCGATTACCACTGATTAGGAGAGAGATCATGCCCATGAAGCACCCGCCCCATCCAGGTCGCAGCGTCAGGGAGAACTGCCTGGACCCTCTTGGCCTAAGCGTTACCGAGGCAGCGGAGGTGCTGGGAGTTGCCCGCCATACGCTTTCGCGGGTATTGAACGGTCACGCGGCGATCTCGCCCGACATGGCCATCCGCCTGGAGAAGGCCGGATGGTCCAGCGCAGACTTCTGGCTGAGCCGTCAGACTGCATACGATCTGGCTCAAGCGCGCAAGGGTGAAGACAGGATACGGGTCGAGCGCTACCAGCCGCAGCCCACGGCGTAGGAATCGCCAGCGATGCTAGCTCCCCTGTCATACCGAGCGCAACTCCCCCTGTCATTCCGAGCGTAGCCGAGGAATCTAAAGCGGTCGATGTCAGCGCACCCCTACACGTCGCAAGTCCCCTCTCCCTCGATGGGAGAGGGTCAGGGTGAGGGTGAACAAGTCCCTTCCCCCTTGCCGCTGTCTCTCAACTCCGCCAGTCCACCTTGTGTTTGGCGTCGTGGCCCAGGTCGACGGTGAGCTACCAAGCTCCGGCGCTGCGCTGTCGGATGGAGCCTTTCATTCGGCGGGCTCTCCAGTCTTCAGTTCAATCAGGACCTGCCTGATGCAGTCCATGCAGGGCGGCTTTCCACCTGCGCCGCGTCGCCGGTTTTCCTGCGGTACATGAACCCACTGACCGCACGCATCAGTAAAGTGGTACACTTGCCCCGAAGGGGTGTGCCATGGAGCCATCGTTGCCATCAAGTGGTCTCCTTGGCCATCCAGCCGGCACTGCGCTGTCGGATGCAGCCGTTCATGCCTCCTCTAGCTTGCGCTGCAGCTCGTCGATTGCGGCTAGCAACATAGCATTGACCTGTTCTTGCGCCTCGAACAGGTCAATCAATTCACCGAACCGTTGCAGTTCCCAGGGGTCCAGCCAAGGGTCCCGTCTATCATAGGGATCCTGCCTAGTGTAGATCCTCTCACGCGCACCGGGGCCTTCTCTTTTCATATGGCTTACCCAGTCATCATACCATTTTCTACGGGCATTCACCTTGCTACTGAACTCATCCACGTATCGTGCGGCGTCGGGTATCTCGGTCATTTGAACTCCTCTCACTAGGTCACTTGCATCTCCGCAAGCCTGGCTACGAGGTACTCCTGCGTCCGGTCGCCCTTGAGCGAGTTGCACGCGCCGCACAGCAGTTGCAGGTTGTCGAGATGGTCGGTGCCGCCCCTGCTCTGCGGCACGATGTGGTCCACGGTGAAGTTGCGGAACGGGAACATCACCCCGCAGCCGGCGCACAGGCCCTCCTGCTCCCCGAACAGCACATGCTTGTTGAGGCGGTAGTTTCTGGGCGCGTCCACGTCGGTCCGCCGGGGAATGTCCGTGCGCACCGTTACGAGCCGGTCGTGGAACAGGTCGCCCATCGACTGCTTGAGGCGCATGTTGACCAGTTCGACGGCCTTGGATGAGATGTCGATGCCCGCCCACCGGCGGCCGAGCTGTTCGGCGGCGACGCAGGCCGTGGCGCAACCGCAGAAGGGGTCGAGCACTAGGTCGCCCTCGTTGGATGACGCCTTGATGATGCGCTCCAGCAGCGCGAGCGGCTTCTGCGTGGGGTAGCCGACTCGTTCCCGACCTGACGCCATCGGGACGTCCGAAATGAGATCAGTACACGCCACCCCTTTTGTTGCCGCCAAGTATGTCTTGATACGCGGCACACCGTTGGCTGACCATGCGATTAAGTTGGCACGATCTAATGCGTCGAGCCGAGCATGAACCCCTGGGTACTCATCCGGCCAACCGTGGATCAGTTCATGTTTTCGGATGTACTCACTCATCGCACCTTGTGTAGGGGTGCGCCAGTGATTGCCTGACTTCTCTGGCGAGTATCCCTTCCACGGAACCCCCGATTCTCCGTGCCGGATGCCGGACGCATGAAGAGGCATGGTTGTGTACGGCCCCCTGCCATCGTCATCCTCTTGGCGATATGTCCGGGCAATGTATTCGTCGCTGTGAGGCTGGTATTGTCGATTCCAAGTGTGAGAATCCGACTTAGAATAGAACAGCAATCGGTCGGTCGTTCTTCCCCATCTCAACGCGTCTGACTTGCCGCCACTCCTTTTCCAGACAACTTCACTCCTAAATTGTCCACGCCCAAAAATAGCGTCCATGAGCAGCTTTAGGTAGTGGCTGGCGGTCGGGTCGCAATGCAGGTACACGCTGCCCGTCGGCTTGAGCACGCGCTTCATCTCCAGCAGCCGGACAGCCATCATGGTGAGGTAACTCTGCATCCCCTTGCCGTGCGTGAGCTTGGCGGTGTGCAGCAGGTTGGCTATCGCGGGCTCCTCGTCGGCGATCAGGCCCATCCAGGCCACGTCCAGCTTGTCGAGCGTCCAGGTGTCCTCGAATGCGGCGCCCGCGGCCGCGCTGCCGATGGGCGCGGCGTAGTTGCGGTTGGAGTTGAAGGGCGGGTCGAGGTAGATGAGGTCGACGCACTCTGAGTTCATCCCGCGCAGGATGTCCAGGTTGTCGCCGGTCCAGATAGTCTTGTCCGCGAAGTTGGGCGTGGTCATGGTGTTAGCCCCTATTCCTACTCATCCTCATCCTCCTCGCCCTCCATCTCGGCCAGCACCGTCCTGATTGCGAACGAGAGCGCCAGCGCCGCCCCGCGGTTCAAAGTAGCCTCGTACCTGTTGCCGCCTGTGTAGCCGACTTCGACCACGACGCTATCTTCGAAAACGTCGCTGGTCCTGACGACAACCTCGCCGTTATCGAAGAAGCTCTCGGTTATCTCGATTCTCATGGCGTTCTCCTCTATGCTCCGTCCCCGTGGGTTAGCATGTCGTCCCCATCATCGCCTGTTTGTAGCCTATCGCTTCGGGCAAATCTACCTGATCGACGCCGGCCCCCTGCCTATGCTACCACGAGTCATAGCCGCAACCACCCCAAGAAATCGTGTCTCAACCCTCCCCAACCACGTAACCCAAACGCACACCCTTTCCCATCCAGGCGCAATTCCTTCCCAACCGCGCCACAAAAAATCCCAATGGTGTTCAGCGTGGAGACGCGGGTGCGCTGGCCGTGCCGCGAGGGCTACCACATAGAGGACGTGGTGATGATTCGAGAGAACGGCCCCGAGTGGGTAACCACGTTCATGTCCACCTCAGAGCTAATGGTCGTTTAGGGGAGGAGCGCAGTGAGCGTAGGAACAGCAGTCGCTAGTCGTTACCTGCTAACGCTCGATCTGCAAGCTGAGCTTCAACTACCGCCTCATGTTGTCCAGACTTGCTCATTCTTTCTTCTAGCGCGGCAGCCCTTTCCTGTATCCTCCGGCTTGCGTCCTTCAGTCGGAACATGTACTGAGGGCTGTCGGCTACAGCATGGACCAACCCTTTGACGACTACCGTCTCCCATGCCCTTTCCCAAGCTACACATGCTTCAAGGAAAATCTCGACCTGCTCGTGTGTGGGAGGAGATTCGCCTCTGCCGTAGGCGATTCTGTCATGTTGACGCCATCCTCCGTCCCGAGTGTGCTCAAAGGCTTGTGCAGGGCTGGCCTCAGGGTGCTTTAGCAGATAAGGAACCATTTGAGTAGACAGGAATCTGCCGCCGATTTTGTTTACAACGGCATATTCAGCTATCCGAGCTTGGCTGTCGAGCGCGAGCCGCCCTACAGAATGCGCAATCGTGAAATTGATGATCCCACCTTCAAACATCCCGAGGACTCGCGGGTGGAGACGCAGAACTCTCGTCAGTTGAGGCCAATCCGTCCCGCCGCCAAGCCTGTCTCGGTATGAAGCCCACTTGTCTGGTCTTTCAAGTATGCCTAGGTCGGATAAAGACTTCTTCAGCGCCGCCAGCTTGGTCTCTGGGCTGAGTGACCGGGTTTGCAATATGCGGCTAACCTTCTTAAACGTGAGTTCTTCAGAAGATGGTCTGGGGACGATCTTGGCCCGAAGGCTCGGCTGTTCGGTCAACTGCGCGGCGCGCCACCTTCGCTCCCCATCATGTAAGTCAAAGGAGCCGGCCCATGCACAGTCGTCAATCAAAATCGGAAAGACAGTTATCTCGTCCAATTGGCCAACTTGTGCCATGTTCTTCCCCAAGTCGATCAGGTCAGCCTCATCGAATTCCTTCCTGAGATTCTCAGGGTCTGGCCTTATCAGTTCGCAGGGAACTTGAACTGTGGCACCATACCACTCTTCGACCGGGCGTAATACTAGGTCTTCTAGTTCGTCGCCTCTCATGAATTGTCCTCCCACAGGATCACAGATTAGCCAACCGCTGTTGAGCCTGCTGTAAAGCTAGCTGGGGAGCGTTGTTGGGTACCCCGGTCTGTAGCATCACCCAGTTTGTCAGTTGTTGACCCAATGATGCTTGAGCACGCCTCAACCTTCTTTCGTGTCGTCTAACCTCCTGCGCGTCTTGCTGAAATCGAAACCGCATTGGCCGATTCGGGAGATCAGGTATAATTTCTTGGACATCAGCATATGGGAGACCGTAGAATCCAGAGAGGATTTCTCCAAGGCTTCCGTCCTCAATCATCCTTGACTGCAGTTCTTGCAAGGCAGGCCAGTCTTGACGCTGTACTGCCCTGCGTTGCTCTTGAATGTTGTCGGCTGTCCGGACACTTCGGGTTGTCGCCTCTCGAGTGTCCAAATCTCGATCCCTCAGCCTCCGCATTGATGCCAGATCCCCAGCTAACAAGGGAACTGTCTGAGGTCGACCAGTCTGAGGATTCCTCCAAACATACCACGTGGCCTTGTATATGTACTGCCCGCCAAAGGGCATGGCATTGAACGTGAAGTATCCAGGAATTCTCTGGCGAAATGCATCCCTACCAACCTGCTGAGCTTTCCTGAATCGGGTTTCGTAGTATGCCCAAGGGCGACTCCCACTTGGAGAGTAGCCCAAGGATACTTGGAGAATATCATCCAATATAGCGCCGAATTGTCCGCGGGCCAGATACAGACCGATTTGAAGATTATCGCGCTGAGCTTGAATGGTAGGTGGCAATGCAAGCCCTCCAGTGTTGAAGTACTTCCAAGACATTCCTCCTCGCTCAATACGGTGTGTCACTGCTAGATACTGCGACGAGCACCTCAAGAGTGTCGGCTGCAACAAGGTAGGAGGAACGAATTGCTGTTGATAAAAACTGCTCATCCCAGTATAACAGCATATCGAGTGCTTTTGGTAGAGTACGCACAGGAAGGAAACAGTTCAGGCTTGATGACGCGAGTCTGGACAATGGGGCTTCACCTTCACCCTAAACTTTCCCATCAAGAGAGAGGATTAGGGGCCTGCCCTGAGCCTGCCGCATAGGGGAGCGCGAAAACGCCCCTCCCCCACGCCCGCTAACCGGAACCATCGCAAAAAATCGTGTCTCAAACCTTCCCAACCGCGTAACCCAAACGCCACACCCATTCTCATCAGTGCGCAATCCCTTCTCATCTGTGTCACAAAAATTCCCACCCTCAGGCCTCTTCCTCCTCCCCAACGTGTAGGCGCGGGTTTCAAACCCGCCCGGCAGACCCGACAACGCCGCTTCCGCATACCCCCTCTTGATTCTACAGCACGTCTGTGCTAGTATCTACCCCATAGGTGCCGTCGCCACCAGTCGTGGACTAGGCGGGGAGCCTGCCCTGAGCCTGCCGAACGGGTCCCGTTCTGCCACATTCCGCGCAATGCGCGTGACGATCTTTAACAACTTGGCTCACAGAAAGTGACAAGAACACCGGCCCGCCCAGCTACGGAATGTGCACAATGGTGCGGAAAAGTGCACTTTTCGCCGCGTCCTTGCCCGGAGGACCACCGCAAGGGCTGCGCGCCGGCAACACACACAGCTATAGATGCATCATAATGCATCCAAATGCAACGGATTTCGCGATATTTCGCCGATGAGGGCTCCCGGCCATCCGGGCGGCTGCGCGAAGTCGGCATTTGCGATAGGATAACCACCACAATCCAGCGGACACGCGGCCCGCACTCGCCGGCTCGCGGACGGGAACAGCCACAGAGGAGGCGCCACCATGGTCAGCTACAAAGACGCCAAGTTCGTCGACGTGAAAGGCACCAACACCCGCTACTTCGAGGCGGGGGAGGGCGAGACGATGCTGCTCGTGCACGGCGGCCAGTTCGGCGGCGGCGCCAGCGCCGAGGACTGGTTCCTCAACTTCGACGCGCTCGCCGAGTCGTTCCACGTCTACGCCCTCGACAAGACCGGCCAGGGCTACAGCGACCCGCCCCCGAACGACGAGGACTACGTGATCGCCTCCGCCGTCCAGCACTCCATGGACTTTCTGGACACGCTCGACATCGCCCCCGCCCACATCGTGGGCCACTCCCGCGGCGGCTACCTCGCCGCCCGCGTCGCCATCGAGCGCCCCGAACTGGTGCGCACCATCGTCATCGTGGACAGCGCCACCCTCATGCAGCCCATCACCTTCTACCAGGACATCGCCGACGCCGCGCCCCACTTCGACGACCCCAAGGAGTTGTCCAAGTACCTCACCGCCCAGAACTCGTTCGGAACCGACCACATCACCGACGAGTGGACCGACGGCAAGATGCGCATGGACGCCCTCGACTCCGTCCAGCGGGCCACCGCCAAGAACTCCGAGCTGCAGGGCCAGTTCGACGACAACCTCGCCGCCATGCAGCACGAAATCCACGACAGGATCCGCGCCGGCGACCTCCAGTGCCCGACGCTGGTGGTGTGGGGACTGGAAGACCCCTCGGCGGTCTGGGACCCCATCGGCGTCAACTGCCTGAACCTGGTCCTGCCCAACGTCAAGGACTCCCAGATGCACATCTTCAACCGCTCCGGCCACTACCCCTTCCGCGAGCACCCCGAGCAGTTCAACGCCGTCATCAAGTCCTTCATCGCCGCCCACAGCGGCTAGGGCCCGTGGCGTGTCCGACCTGACGGCGCGCGTCAAACAATGCGCCCGCGACCACGGCTTCGACCTCGCGCGCGTCACCACGGCCGAGCCGTTCCTGCGCGACGAGCGCGCCGCGGTCGAGCGCGTGCGCGAGGGCCTGATGGACGGCCTGCCCTGGTACACCGAGGAGCGCGTCCGCAAGGCCAACCGCCCCCGGAGCCTGCTTGAGGGCGCGAAGTCGGTCGTCTCGCTCGCCGTCAGCTACAACACCGGCGAGCCGGACGACGCTGACGACGCCATGCGCGGCAAGGTAGCCCGCTACGCCTGGGGCGACGACTACCACGAGCTGCTCAAGCCGCGCCTGCGCCGATTCGCCGACGCCCTGACGCCGCTGGCGGGCAGGGAAGTACGCACCCGAGTGTTCGTGGACGACGGCCCGATGAACGACCGCGCCGCCGCCGCCCGCTCCGGCCTCGGCTGGTTCGGCAAAAACGCCAACATCCTCACGCCCACGCACGGCTCCTGGGTGTTCCTCGGCCAGGTGGTGACCGACCTGGAGCTTGCGCCGGATGCCCCGCTCGCCAAGACCTGCGGCAACTGCGTCCGCTGCATCGACGACTGCCCGACGGGCGCCATCGTCGCGCCCTACGTCATCGACAACCGCAAATGCATCTCGTTCCTCACCATCGAGCTGCGCGGCCCCATCCCCCGCGAGCTGCGCCCCCTGGTGGGTGCCTGGGTATTCGGCTGCGACATCTGCCAGGACGTCTGCCCGGTCAACCGCAAGGCCCGTCTCGGAGGCGAGTCCGCCTTCCGCCAGCGCGGAGACTTCGCCGCCCCCGACCTCATCCCCCTGCTGGCGCTCGACCAGCAGGGATTCAGCGAGCGCTTCCGTGGCAGCCCCATCAAGCGCGCCAAGCTGTCCGGCCTCAAGCGCAACGCCTGCGTCGCCCTCGGCAACCTCGGCGACCCGGCGGCCGTTCCCGCCCTGGCAACCGCCCTGACGGACGACAACGACCCGCTCGTCCGCTCACACGCCGCCTGGGCCCTAGGCCGTATCGGCGGCGAGCCCGCCCGCACCGCCCTCCGCGCCGCCCACCCCACCGAACCCGACCCCGCCGCCGCCGCCGCCGAGGAGATAGCCGTAGCCCTCGCGGAGGCGGCCCCTTAGCTGGGAGTGTTCTGGTACAATGGCCAAGCCGTCTCAACAACGGCCTGGCAGGCAACTGACCACTCGCAACAGGAGCGCATCGATGGCTAATCTCTCCGTCTATCCCACCTCCAACCGGCCCGTGGCCATGGGCGTCAACGGCATGGTCGCGTCGGCCCACCCGCTGGCGTCGCTGTCGGGCCTGCGAGTGCTGATCGACGGGGGCAACGCCTTCGACGCCGCCGTCGCGGTCGCCGCCACGCTCAACGTCGCCGAGCCGTATATGTCCGGCGCGGGCGGCATCGGTGTGGGTCTGGCCTACGTCGCCAAGGAGAACCGCGTCCGCGCGCTCGACTTCTCCGGCAGGGCGCCAAGCGGCGCCGAGCCGGACAGGTTCACCTACGAGACCAAGCAGACCGGCATACTCGCCCCGCTGGTGCCGGGCAACGTCGCCGGCTGGCTCACCCTGCACGGCACCTACGGCAGCATGGACCGGGAGCGCCTGTTCGCCCCCGCCATCGGTTACGCCAGGGACGGCGTGCCGATCACGCCCCTCAACAGCCGCATGATGCGCAACAACGCCCCGCGGCTGGCGCGGTTCCCTTCGGCGCCTATCATCCTCGACGACGAGGGCCGCGCCCCCAGGCCCGGCGCCCGGCTGAAGATGCCCCAGCTCGCCGAGTCGCTGGGCGACATCGCCAAGAATGGCCTGGACACCTTCTACCACGGCGCGCTCGCCGAACGCATCGTGAAGGCCAACCAGCAGATGGGCGGGCTGTTCACGATGGACGACATGGACACCTACAAGGCCACCTGGAACGACCCCATCAGCATCGACTACCGTGGCTACAAGGTCCACACCACGCCGCCTAGCTGCAGCAGCTTCCAGGTTCTCCAGACGCTGAAGACGATGGAGGGCTTCGGCGGCGAGGACTTCATCTTCCAGCATCCCAACACGCTCCACCTGTTCATGGAGTCCGCCAAGCTGAGCATCACCGACCGCATTCGCTACGGCGGAGACCCCGACTACGTGGACGTGCCGATTGACAACCTGCTCTCGGACGCCTACGCCGAGAGCCAGCGCAAGCGCATCGACCGTCAGAGCGCCGCGCCGGTGGTGGGCGAGCACTACGTCACCGACGGCCCGCCCAACGCGCTCACCCCCGGCAGCCCGCTGGACTTCGACGGCGGCATGACCACCCACTTCGCGGTCGCCGACAGCGACGGCAACGTGGTCACTATCACGCAGACGCTGGGCGGCGGATTCGGCTCCGCCGTGGCGATGGGCGACACCGGCCTGTTCCTCAACAACATGTGCTACTGGTTCGACCTCGAGGAGGGCAGCCCGAACCTCATCGCCCCGGGCAAGCGCGTCGACCTAGTCGTCGCGCCGACCCAGACCTTCAAGGACGGCAAGTTCTTCCTGAGCATGGGCACGCCGGGCAGTTACGGCATCCTCCAGACGACGCCCCAGTTTGTCACCAACGTGCTGGACTTCGGCATGAACCCGCAGGAGGCCATCGAGGCCCCCCGTTTCAAGTGCGTCCAGGGCACGCAGGTCGAGATGGAGGAGCGCTTCCCCGCCCATGTGCGGCGCGCCCTCGAGGACCGCGGCCACGACGTTAATGTCATCGAGCCGTTTTCCATGTCCGTGGGCGGCGCGCACGGCATACAGGTAGACTCGGACGCCGGCGTGTTCCAGGGCGGCGCCGACCCCCGCAGGGACGGCTACGCCATCGGCTGGTAGAGGCGCGCGTTGTCCCCCGAATCGGACTCTCCGCGGGTGTTCATGACCCGCCGGCGCGTGCCGGAGGCGATCGCGCTGCTGGAGTCGCGCTTCGACGTCGAGGTCTGGCCCGAGCGCACCCCGCCGCCGCGCGACGAGTTGCTGAAGCGCCTGGCCTACTGCGAGGCCGTCGTCACCGAGATAGACGACGTGGTGGACGAGGCCGCGCTGAGCGCCGCGCCCAACCTGCGTGTCGTCGCCAACAGGGCCGTGGGCCTGGACAACGTGGACGTGGAAGCGGCCACGCGGCTGGGCGTGCTGGTGTCGAACACGCCCGGCGTGCTCCAGGAGTCCTGCGCCGACTTCGCCTTCGCCATGATCCTGGCACTGGCCCGCAATGTGCCTTACGCCGACCGGCAGGTCAGGGCGGGCGCGTGGAAGATGTTCGACCAGTCCCCGTACCTCGGCGCGGACGTCCACGGCGCGACGCTCGGCATCGTGGGACTGGGCGGCATAGGCGAGGCGGTGATGCGCCGGGCCACCGGCTTCGACATGCGGGTGCTCTACCACAGCCGCTCGCGCAAGCCCCAGGCGGAGCAGGACTACGACAGCGAGTGGGCCCCCGACCTGGACGCGCTGCTGGCCGAGTCCGACTTCGTGTCGCTCCACGTGCCGTTGACCCCGGAGACGAACGGGCTGATAGGCCGACGCGAGTTGGCGCTGATGCGCCCGACGTCGTACCTGGTGAACACCGCACGGGGCCCGGTGGTGGACACGGAGGCCCTCTGCGAGGCGCTGGGCGAGGGCCGCCTGGCCGGCGCCGCCCTGGACGTGACCGATCCCGAGCCGCTGCCGCCGGACCACCCTCTGCTGGGGATGCCCAGCGTCATCGTGACGCCGCATATCTCCAGCGGCAGCGCGGCGACGGTCCGCAGGATGGGGATGATGGCCGCCGAGAACGTCATCGCAGCCCTCACCGGCGGCTCGATGGTCTCGTGCGTCAACCCCGAGGCGGCGGGCAACCGGACGCCTTAGGCCGTATTATGGGCCGTCGTCGTCGGCCAAGGGGTTACGTGGTCGGCACGCCGTCCTTGAGCACAGGGATTATGCCCGGCAGCCACCACTGCTCCCACATCTCGTCGATGCGGGACTGGAAGTAGTCCACGTCCTCGTCGGTGAAGTGGGCGAAGCGGCCCTGGCGCTTCAGGAAGTCGTACACCGGCTTTCGCGGTCGGCGGCCCTGGGCGATCATCCGTGACGGGCCGTTGAGGGAGAGCTTGCCCTCCTCGATCTCGTACTGGACCCAGATACCCGTCTCTACGGCCAGCATTCCGAGCTCGTGGGAGTACATCGGGTCGTAGTCCCAGCCCTTGGGGCACGGGTCGTAGGAGTGGATGAAGGTGGGGCCGCCTATGCTCAGGCCCTTGCGGACCTTGTTCATCAGGTCGACGGCGTAGGAGGCGCAGCCAGTGGCGACGTACTTTACGCCCGGGTGGCCCACGGCCATCATCGGGGCCATGTTCTTCTTCCACCTGTTGTGCATTATGCGGTGGACCTTGCCCGGCGGGCTGAACGTGGTGTTCGCGCCCCATGGCGACGAGCCGGATACCTGGATGTCGGTGTTGGCGTAGGACTCGTTGTCGTACATGAGAATGAGCAGGTTGTACTGCTGGTGCGTGAGCGAGCCGGAAATGGAGGAGATGCCCATGTCGGCGCCGCCGCCGTCGCCGCAGAAGGCGATGACGTTGATCTTCTCCTCTTTCATCTTGCCCTTGCTCATCAGCGCCTGCAGTCCCGCGGCGGTGCCGGTCGCGGCCGAGCCGGACGAGCCGAGCTGGGTGTGCATCCACGGCACCACCCACGGCGTGGAGTAGTAGGTGGTGTTGGCGACGTACATGCAGCCGGTGCTGCCCAGCACGATGGTGCGCGGCCCTGCGGACTTGACCATGAGCTTCATGACCAGCGCGGACTCGCAACCCTGGCAGGTGCGATGGCCGGAGGTGAAGTACTCCTCCAGCGGAGAGTCGTGGACGCCTTTGATGGTGGCCAGGACATTGGAAGTAGTCATTTCGCTTCGCTCCTTTAGTCCCTTCTCCCTCGATGGAGGAAGGTTAGGATGGGGGTGACGCCGTTACCCCTACTCTCTGACGCCTATCCAGCGCAGCGGCTCGTCGACGCGGCCGGTGTCGGCCACCTCTTGCACCGCGTCGAACATCTCGGTGGTGGCTGGAACGGTGATCTCCCTTCCACCGAGGCCGGCGATGAAGCCCATTATGGGCACGCGCTTGTCGGCGTCGTAGAGCGCCGAGCGCACCTCGTTGTAGAGCACGCCGCCGTTGTACGGAGCGCCCAGCGAGTAGTCGCGGTCTATCACGCCTACCGCCTTGAACCTGGTCAGGCACTCGAGCAGCTCCTCGTCGGGGAACGGCCGGAACCACTTGATGCGCACGAAGCCCACCTTGCGGCCCTGCTCGCGCAGCCGGCGCACGGTTACGCGCAGCGGCATGGCGAGCGTTCCCATACCCACCAGCACCACGTCGGCGTCGTCGGTCATGTACTCCTCGATGAAGGGGTTGTCGCCGCCGCGCCCGAATATGCGCTTGAGGTCGTCGTGGGCCTCGGTGATCACGCCCTTGGCGCGGCGCATGGCGTCGTCGGTCTGGCGGCGAATCTCCAGCAGCCAGTCCTCGTTCACCTGCGGCGCGATGGTGATGGGGTTGTCGGGGTGCAGCAGGAACTTGCCCCTGTCGTAGGGGGGCAGGTACTCGTCGACCAGATTCTTGTCCGGCACCTTCACTATCTGCTGCGAGTGCGTGAGGAACGCGCCGTCGGTGCTGATGGCGCAGGGCAGGTACACGCGCGGATCCTCGGCCACGCGCCAGGCCATGAACGCTGCGTCCATCGCCTCCTGGCCGGTGTCGACCCAGCGCAGCATCCAGCCCAGGTCGCGGACGGCGAGCGCGTCGTTGTGCTCGCAGCCGAACGCGCCCGGATCGTCCAGAGCGCGGTTGCCCACCATCGCCACCATCGGGAGCCGCAGGCCGCATGTCACGGCGAGCGCCTCGAAGGCGTAGAACCAGCCGACGCCGCTCGATCCTGAGAACACCCTGGCGCCCACAGCGGAGGCGTGCTTGACGATCTCGAACTGCGAGTGCTCGCTCTCGGCGACTATGTACTCGCACTTCAGCTCGCCGTTGGCGATGAGCCGCGACACGAACTGCATGACCGTGTCGTAGGGGCGGATGGGGTAGGCGGTTATCACGTCCACGTCGGCCAGGGCGCACGCGATGGCGATCGCCTCCGAGCCGCTGATCAGCTCCTCGCGCTCGAGCGCGGGCTGGGTCTCAGTCGTCATTGCTCACTCCCTGCGCCGCGATCTTCTTTTCGTAGCCGGTCCACTCGTACAGGCCGTGGTCGCGGCCCGCGTCGCCCTTTTCGGCTTTCGCGGCGGCGATCTTCTCTTCAAGCCACTTCATGTAGTCGTCCCTGTCGCGCTTCCAGTGGTCGTGCTGGCTGGAGTTGTCCTCGAAGGACGCCTCGTTGACCATGGTGATGCAATCGGGGACCGGGCACACCTCTTCGCACACGCCGCAGCCGCAGCAGGACTCCATGTCGGAGTCGTACAGGCCCTCGGGGGTAACGTCGAAGCAGGAGTCGGGGCACTGCAGCCAGCAGAGGGTGCACTTGGTGCACGTCTCGAAGTTGATGACCGGGCGCATGGTGCGGGTGGACCACTTCTTGAACACCTCGCTGCGCACGGGCTGGAAGCCGCCGTCGCCGCCCCGGAAGCCGCCGCCGGCCTCGATGCCGGGAATGACGAGCGCCTCTTCCATCTTGGTCCAGCCGGGCATGTCGAAGCTGAACGGGGTCTCGGTGTTGCCCTGGCCGGGCTCTACCGGGTAGGTGGTCACGCGGTCGAAGGCGCGCTGCGCGGAGCCGGCCTTGTCGTCGCTCGACTGCTCGCGGATGGTGTCGACGTAGGCGTCGAGGCCGACGAGCTGGGGGCAGACACGGGCGAGCGCGCCGAGTATGCGGACGTCGGTGTGGTCGTCCTTGTACACCCACAGGCCGGAGAAGCTCTTGACAGCCTTCACTATGGAGAGGTTGTAGGCCACGTCCTTGACGTGGATGTCCTGGAGAAGCTCTTCGGGCGACTGGATGGAGGTGACGAGCACGGTGCCGCCGTTTACGGTCAGCTCGTTGATGGGCTGAAGGCCGTACCACGCCCAGGATTCCACGCCCTTGCAGAGCGTGTCGTCCACGACGATGGTGACGTCCACCTCTGTCGGCTCGTACTTGGCGAGGCTCTCTTCCAGTTCGAGTTCGTCGTCGGCGACGACGGCGAAGTACTTGGCGGGGATGCCATTGCGCTCCGGGGAGTCGCCGTAGCGGCCGAAAGCGGTGCCGATCTTGCCTTCCTTGCGGGCCGCGAGCACGATGTTGCGGCAGATGTTTCTGGACAGGGTCTTCTGGAAAATGCCCCGGTAGACGACTTCAACGGCAGTTACCGCCATACTTCCCCCCTACGCTGGCTCTATGTTCTTGCTGGTGACGCGCGAAAGCGCATTCTGCATTGTCGCATATAAGGCCAATCAAAGAAAGTGCGCGAGAACGGCCTCGACTCGGATGGGATGCCGATTGAGTTGTTAAAGGCTCGTGGGTGAGTGTCACCCTCACCCTAGCCCTCTCCCATCGAGGGAGAGGGGACAAGTGGAAGTGGCGGCGCGGCAGGGCCGGGACTGGCTCGCGCGGTGGCCACGAGGACAGACCGCGCAGCACCTCTCGACCTGCTGCCGCGTGATTGGGCCGGGGACGCCGTCGGCAAGGTGATGCGGAACCGGGACCGGAACTCCGCGCCGGCCTGGCGGCGTGCGCGGTACGGGTCCCGGACGGCTTTTCGCTGGCGTCACTCGCCCATGGGATGGACGGTTGACGGGCTACCAAGCGGAGTAGCATCCGGGCGATGGCAGTGGCCAAACTGCCGGGTGGGACAAACAAGCTAGAAAATAGTGTCCCGTTTCGTTTCTTTTGTTTTGTCTCCTCAGATTTCGTAGCTGGGCGGTCGGCATTTCAGGCTGTAGATGGAACGTTTTTCGGTTGAACGGGAATTTATCTGACGGGTTGTTGTCACGGTTGTTACGTTGGTGGCTGGTGCCCGGAGGCCAGTCGGTTGTCTGTGATGGAAGGAGCGTAGCACGGATGTGCTGGAGTGTCAATGGCCTGTCCCCATGGGTCAGGGTCTTTCGGTTATTGCGATGTGGCTAGTCCAAGCAACTTGAGAGCGCCGTTTGGTTGCCATCCTATCGTCCTGAGAGCATCAGCGACGTTCTTGTAGCCAAGCAGCCTCAGTATGCCAATCACGGTGTTCCTCAGAGCGGCCATCACCTGCGGCGCCGAGCCCGTGCGGACTCTTGAGGCATCCTCACCCATCGATACGTCTTTGACATAGTGCAGTCCGTTCTCTATCAGCCAGTGGTCTCGCACCAGGCCGAGCAGCCTGTCGGCGGACACGCCGGGGGCGAGACTGGTGATGGCGTACCTGACTTTCCGAGTGGTCTTGCCCTTTATGGTGCGCCAACTCTCCACTTTGAGTACCTGGGTGTGTCCGGGCCAGTCCAGATAGTTCTTGAGCACGTCCGTAGCCCACAGTCTGCGACGTTCGATGCGGTTTCCGTGGACGTTGAAAGTCTCGGCGCATCGGTAGTTCATGCCGGGCGCAGGCGGCTCAAAGCACAACTCTACGTCCTCGTAGAGAGACTTCTGGTTGCGCTTGACCATCACAAGGTAGTCTCCTTCCTCGTTCACCATCCGTTGGCACAGCCACCTCTGGCAGTATAGCGCGTCGCCCGTCAACACCCTTCCCTTCACGTCGATGCTGTCCAGCAGCGCCTCGGCTATCCTCAACTCCGACTCGCGCTCTTTGTCGATTGCCCCCCTTTTTGGCCCACGACCACCCCTCTGTGGTGGCTGTAAGCCGAGACCAACTTGACCCCGGGCAGTTCCTCCCCGTGTATCCCTCTCAGCGCCTTGCCATCTATCGCTATAGCCTCCTGCTGCGTCGTTTCCAAAAGGGTCGAAAACCATTCCCCCAAAACTCGCTCGAACGCATCAGCGTCCAGCCTGCTGAACACGTTGTGCAGCGTAGATACCGCAGGAGTCCTGTCTCTTGTGAACCCCAGCGTCTCGAGCGTGTCAGGGCCTTGAATCCGCCCCCATCGGTGGATGGCGTAGATGCTGCGCGCGCCGCTGGCCATGGCGCATACCGACAGCGCAAGTATGGCGCTCAGAGGGTGGCGACGGCCATGGCTGGAACGAGGGTCTGGAACCTGCTCAAGGGCTCTGAGTAAGCTCTCTCCCAGTCCTTGCTCTATCATGCCTCCAAGTCTAATACATGTCCAAAATAACCGAAAGACCCTGGCCATGGGTTCTTGTTGCGTTGGATTCCGTATCTGGAATATAATTCGCTCATGCCTTGGGAGGTCGAGTACACGAACGAGTTCGGGCGGTGGTGGCAGGAACTCTCTGAGGGCCAGCAGGACGCAGTGGTCGCCAGGGTCGAGTTGCTGATTGAACACGGCCCCAACCTGCCGTATCCATATTCCTCTGGCATCAGAGGCTCGCGGCACGGAGTGATGCGGGAGCTTCGAGTTCAGAGCGGCGGCAGGCCAATCCGGGTCTTCTACGCTTTCGACCCAAGACGAACGTCGATACTGCTTATCGGCGGAGACAAGACTGGCAACGACCGTTTCTACGAGGAGTACGTGCCGTTGGCCGACAATCTCTACGACGAACATCTGGAGGAATTGCGAAGGGAGGGGCTGATCGAATGAGTGGACGACGTCCGTTCAGCGAGTTGACCGGGGACTTGACGCCAGAGCGTCGGCGGCGCATCGACGAC
Source organism: Dehalococcoidia bacterium (assembly GCA_965204815.1). Lineage (GTDB taxonomy): Bacteria > Chloroflexota > Dehalococcoidia > Lucifugimonadales > CATOSD01 > CATOSD01. The sequence goes on along the minus strand of OZ242014.1, from coordinate 97,083 downwards.
ATGAAGAGGGAGTTGCTCGCCGAGATGCCGTTGCACGAGCTTCGCAGGGCGCGGGCATTGACCCAGAGGGATATGGCGAAGATGCTGAAGGTGAACCAGCCCGCCGTGTCCAAGCTGGAGCAGAGGGCCGACGTGTACGTGTCCAGCCTTCGGTCCTACATCGAGGCGGTGGGCGGCAAGCTGAAGATCGTCGCCGAGTTTCCCGAAGGCGAGGTTGCAATCACCAACTTCTCCGACGTGGGAGAGGCTGAAGCCCCTGATAAGTTAAGGTAATCCGTCCGCTCGCGGAAGCGGAAAGGGACGTGTGGCCGGCGACGACACTTCCGTCCTGTCCCTCAAGTTGATGCAGGCTCAGGGACGACTAGGGGCTGGTGGAGCCGCCCGGCGCTGGGCCGCCGGGGGCGAGCAGGCCGCCGAGAGTCTCGCCGAAGTCCGGGTTCATGATGACCTGAGCGGCCCGAAAGGCGTCGCCGTCCCAGCTGCCCAGCACGGTCACCTGGGCGCCGACGGGCAAGTCCGCGAGCTCGCCCTCGCCGGTCACCTCGCGTATCAGCGTCTCGTGGTCAGGCACGGCCTCCACCGGCCCGCGGTCGGTGTCGATGGTGACGCGGCCTTCCCCCACCTGCGCTATCTTGCCGCTGATGCCGCCGCGCCGTGCGAGGCCGGCGCCCTGGCCGAGTCCTCCGCCTCCGCCGCCTTGCTGGGTGGCGAGCACCCGGAGTCGCTGCCGAGCTTCCGGTGGAATCTGTCCGCCGTCGCCCGCGCCGGCCAGTGCGCCGAGTTGGGCGCGCAGGGCCGCGATATCCTCGGGGCTGATCTGTCCGCCGCCCGCTCCCGGTCCGACGGCCCCGAACGCCCCGGCGACGCCTCCGAACGCGCCTGCGTCGGTGTCGCCAAGAAGGAGGACGGTGGCGCGCATCTCACCCTGATCATCGCGCTGGCCCATCAGCGTGACGTTCATCCCCTCCTCCAGGTTTTCGAGGGAGCGTTCGAGAAATAGCGTGAGCCGCGCGTCCTCTCCGACGACGACAGTCTCTGTGCCCTCGGCGGTCGCGATAGTGAAGCCGCTCTCCCCCAAGCTCTCCACCGTGCCGGCCAAGGTCTCCAACTCTTCGATTGCAGGTTGGGACGCGCCTACCTCCGGCGCCGAGGGCGCGGAGGCGCCGCCCGACGGATCGACGGCTGGCGCCGCGGGCAACTCCGCGAGTGCGGTCTGGCCTTCATCGGCGTCGTCGCGCTCCATGTATGCGATTAGGCCGACGGCGGCCCCGACGCCGATGATGACCGCCGCGATCAGTAGCAGTGCGAATATACGCCCGTTCATTGTCTTCTCTCTGACTGTGATTCGTGATAACGGCGCATTGCGGCCCTACTCGTAGCGCAGCGCGTCTATGGGGTGGAGGCCGGCGGCGCGGACGGCGGGATAGAGGCCGAAGAATATGCCAATCGCGGCGGAAACGACGATGGCCAGCACGGCGATGTCGCCGCTGACGCTGGTGTGGAAGGCCCCGGTGCCAATCAGGTCGCGCCCGTCCAGCGCGCGGGAGAGCGCCAGGCCCGCGACGACGCCGACGGCCCCGCCGCCGAGGCTGAGCAGGGTGGCCTCCGTCAGGAACTGGAACAGGATGTCGCGTCGCTTGGCGCCCATCGCCTTGCGCACGCCGATCTCGCGTGTTCGCTCGGTGACCGACACCAGCATGATGTTCATGACGCCGATGCCGCCCACGAGCAGCGAGATGCCGGCTATCGCCCCCAGGAACACCACGAAGGTGTTGGTGGTCTCCTCCAGCGCCTCGATCGTCTCCTCCTGGCTTGTCACCGTGAAGTCGTTGTCGCCGGTGAGCCGGTGGCGCAGTCTCAGCACTGCCGTTATCTCGTTTATCGTGTCCTGCGACACGGTGTCGTCCTTCGCGCTGACGTTGATGGAGTCGACTATGACGTCGCCCTGCACGGTCCGCTCGAAGTCGAGCCGGTAGTAGGCGGTGGTTATGGGAACAAGCACCTCGTTGCCGAAGACTCCGAAGAAGCCGCCGCCCTGGCTGGGCAGCACGCCTATGACGGTGAACTCCCGTCCGTTTACGCGCATGTGCTGGCCGATGGGACTGCGGAACCCGAAGAGCTGCTCGGCGATGGGCGCGCCCAGCACCGCGACTTCGGAGCGGTTTCTGACGTGCGCCTCGGATATGAACTGGCCCTGCTCCACGGGGGAGTTGCGGACCACCTCGTACTCCGGCGTCACGCCAACTATCTGGGTGAAGGTGTTGTTGCCCATGGCGACCACCTGGCCGCTGGTGCGTATCTCTGGGGCGACGGCGGCCACGGACGGCGCGGCCTGCGGGTCGACGAGGGCGTAGGCGTCCCCCAGCGTCAGCGTGTTCGCGCTGCCCAGCCCGCCGAACGCGCCGCCTGCGCTGGACTGGCCGGGGCGCACGAAGAGCAGGTTGGTTCCCAGCTCCTCGATGCGGGATGTGATGGACTCCTGCGCGCCCCGGCCGAGCGACATGAGGGTTATGACGGCGCTGACGCCGATGACGATGCCGAGAAGCGTAAGCACGGCGCGCAGCTTGTTGGCGCCAAGCGAGACCAGCGCCGTCCTGAGCACGTCGGCAGGCGTCACGGGGCGCTCCGGACCGACTCGGCGGCGGGCCGGCGCTCGTCGCTGACGATGCGCCCGTCCAGCATCGACAGCACGCGCTGGGCGCGGGCGGCGATGGGGGCCTCGTGGGTCACCAGGACAACGGTCATGCCCTCTTCGCGGTTGAGGCGCTCGAGGATGTCCAGGATCTCCTCGCTGGAGGTGCTGTCCAGGTTGCCGGTCGGTTCGTCGGCCATGAGTATGGACGGTTGCTTCACGAGCGCCCGCGCGATGCCCACGCGCTGCTGCTGGCCGCCCGAAAGCTCGGTGGGCTTGTGCGAGACGCGGTCGGACAGGCCGACCCTGTCCAGCGCCTCCAGGGCGCGCCGCCGCCGGTTCCTGCGGCTGCCGTACAGGAGCGGCAGCTCCACGTTGGCGAGGGCGGACAGGCGCGGCAGCAGGTTGTAGGTCTGGAAGACGAAGCCTATCTTGCCGTTGCGAATCTCGGCGAGGCGGTTGTCGCTCATGGAGCCCACGTCCTCGCCCTCCAGCGTGTAGCTGCCGGAGGTGGGCACGTCCAGGCAGCCGATGATGTTCATCATCGTGGACTTGCCGGAGCCGGACGGCCCCATTATGGCGACCATCTCGCCCGGCTCGACGAATACGCTGACGCCCTGGAGCGCGGCAACTTCCACGTTGCCCATGCGGTATATCTTTGATACGTCCTTGAGGTTTATCATCGGGGCCTCACCCCCATCCCAGCCTTCCCCCGTCAAGGGGGAAGGGACTATGTGACGCGCTGCTAGCGGCCCCTGCCGCCGCCTGCGGGCACTACGAGGGTACGGGTCGCGCCGCCGCCGAATCCCCTGCCGAAGCCGAAGAACGATTCGGAAGCGTCCTGAGACTGCATCAGCAGCGTCTCGCCCTCGCTGAGGCCGCTCTCCACGACGGTCCAGAAGTCGTCGCTGCTGCCGAGGATGATCTCCCTCAGCTCGACCTCGCCGTCTTCGCCGAGAACGCGCACCGCCGGCCTGTCGAAGGTGCCGTGCAGGGCCTGGAGAGGGATGAGCAGCACGTCGTTCTCTTCCCGTATGACGACGTTCGCCGAGGCGCTGAGTCCCTCGAGGAGCTGATCGCCGGGGGTAGCCTCCAGGGTCACGTCCAGCGGGTAGCTCACCACGCCTTGCTGGCTGTTCGGCTCGGTCGCGATTCTGGACACCACGCCCGGCAGCGTCTGGCCCTGCAGCGCCTCGAGGCGTACGGTGGCGACCGCGCCCTCCCGCAGGTACAGCACGTCGATTTCGTCGACAATGCCCGACATCTCCACGACGTTGGGGTCGACCAGGCTCACCACCGCGTCGCCCGCCCTCACCTGCTGGCCCTCTCCGGCCGGAAGCTCGGAAACGACACCGCTCCACGGCGCGCGCAACACGATCGCTTCGAGGTCGGTAAGCACGCCCGCGAGCGCGAGGCGGGCCGCCTCGATGTCGGCGCGGAAAAGGGCGAGGTCCAACGGATCGACCTCGTCCACCGTCCGCAGTTCGAGCAGGTCCTCGCGCGCCTGTTGGAGGGTTGCGGCCTTGAGAGCGATGTCCAGGACGGCGGCTTCGACGTCGAGGGGGTCGGGTTCGCTGTGCAGGTCTTCCAGCTCCTGCTCGGCCACTTTGAGGGCCTCCTTGGCGAGGTCCAGGGCCTTCTGCTTGTGTTCCAGGTCCACCGGGTCCGGCCCGGCGAGCACGTCGGCCAGAGAGTACTGGGAGTTGAAGAGCTTCTCGCTCGCGCTGGTGACGGTCTCCTCGAGGGCGGAGAGCACCCTGGTCGCCTCCAGCTCCAGGTCGTCCAGTTCCGACAGCCTCTCCTTGTACACTTCCCATTCGTCGTCGAAGTCCGGCCTCACGCAGATGGTATCTCTGGGGAGCGGCTCCTCGCAGGTCAGCGATATGTTGCCGGGGTAGACCCTGAGCCAGAAGAAGAGGGTGTCTTCGTTCCAGGGGACGTCCGAAGGGGCCGGCGCGGCGTCGGGAGCGGGAAAGCGGCGCAACGGGGGCACTGATTCGGGGTCCATCAGGGACTCGAGGTCGGTGCCCCAGGACGCCAGCACCTCGTCGAGGCCCCTGGCGATGTCATCGTCATCGGGCCGGACGCCGAACCACTTCTGGTAGTAATTCCCCATGACGTCGATGGAGTCCTGGGCGGCGTCGCGGACGGCCTGCAGCTTGCGGTCCCACTCGCGGCGGGCCAGCTCCTCGTCCCGCTCCGCGTTGTCGAGGTCGGTGGTGGCGGTGCGGATGGTGGAGTGGGCTTCGGCGATGTCGTCGATGTCGGCGCCGGCGATCGTTTCGGCGAGCGCGTTCTCGGCATTGGACAGCGCCAGCCGTTCGGCGGCGACCTTTTCGCGTGCCTTGGCGAGGTCGTACTCTGTGACCACGCCGAGATCGTCGTAGGCTTTCTGGGCGTCGCGGTAGGCGACCTCCGCGTCGGCGATGGCGGCTTCGGCCTTAGCGAAGTCGAGCGGGGAAGAAGTAGGGGGCGTGGTCGCGTCTATCAGCGCCTGCTCCGCGTCGCGCAGGTCCACCCGGGCCTTGGCGGCGGCATGGTCCAGCGCGGATACGGTCTCCTGATCCAGGCGTGCCAGTAGCTGGCCCTTGCTTACGCGGTCGCCCTCTTCGACGAGGATTTCGCCAATCACGCCCTCAATCTCGAAGCCCACCGTCTCGCGGTCCGGGTACACCAGGCTGCCGCTGATGGAGACCTCGTTGACCAGGTTGCCACGGCGCACGGGCACGAGCAGGTCGGTCTCTCCGTCCTCCTCTACTTCACGGTCGGAGTACCAGTAGTAGCCGGCATAGGTGCCGCCGAACGCTATCGCCAGCACCACCAGCAGCAGGACAATCTGCCCCACAGGTATGCGTTTCAGCCAGTCCAACCCACGTCCTTCATCTGCTCGCCCGGCATCTTCGCGGGCGTACATCCGCAATTTCGTCAGACAACACTATAACGAAGAATTGTGAAGAAAGTTAGACCGCAGGGTGGCGGGCAACTGTTCAGAGTTGATTAGGCGAGTCTGAACAAAGGGCCTTCACCCCCATCCTAACCTTCCCCATCAAGGGGGAAGGGACTTTTGACGCGCCCATTTCGCGTAACTATACTTGGCCCAATATCCGGAAAGACAGGAGATGCCCCCATGGTCAGCTCGAACTCGGCAGACGTGGTTATCGTTGGCGGCGGCATAGTTGGCGTGTCCACCGCGTACCTGCTCGCCAGGGAGGGCGTGAGCAGCGTCATCGTGGAGAAGGACTCGGTGGGGAGCCACGCGTCGGGGTTCGCCTACGGCGGGCTGAGCAGGCCGAGGGGCACAGGCCCCAACGTGCCGGTGCTCGCCGAGGCGTGGCGGCTGCACGAGCGGTTCGGCACGGAGCTGCCGGAGGAGACGGGGGTGAACACGGAGTTTCGGCTGAGGCCGTCGCTCGCGCTCGCGTTCAGCGACGAGGAGGCGGCGCAGCTCCGGGCGAGCCTGAACGTGCCGCAGCATCCGGATGCGCCGTCCACGCGCTGGGTTGACGCGAAAGAGGTGTTCGAGATAGAGCCGCGGGTCAACCCGGAGGCGATAGGCGGCGTGTACGTGGAGGGCGGGGGCGACGTGGAACCTTACCGACTGACGCTCGCGCTGGTGCAGGCCGCCGAGCGCGAGGGAGCGACGGTGCGGCACGGCACGGTGACGGGGCTGCGCGTCGAGGGCGGACGTGTGCGCGGGGTTACGCTGGATGGTGGCGAGATCGCGTGCGAGACGGCGGTGCTGGCGATGGGGCCGTGGAGCGCGGACGCGTCGGAGTGGCTGGGAGTGCCGGTGCCGGTCAGTCCGCTGAAGGGGCAGATACTGCGATTGCAGGCGCCCGGGGACCCGTTCCGGTGCTCGCTGGGATATTCGGGCGACTACGCCACCACCAAGCCCGACGGGCTGCTGTGGACGGGCACGACGGAGGAGGAGGCGGGATTCGACGACAGGCCGACGGCGGCGGCGCGGGACAAGATAATGGCGTCGCTGCTGAAGATGGTGCCGTCGCTGGAGGACGCGCGGCTCGCGCAGCAGACCGCTTGCCTGCGGCCGGTGTCGTCGGACGGGCAGATGCTGCTTGGCCGCGCGCCGGGCGCGGAGGGCGCGTTCGTGGCGACGGGCGGCGGGCGCCAGGGCATCATGCTGGGGCCGGGCATGGCGAAGGTCATCGTGGACCTTATCACGACCGGCTCGACCGGCGTGGAGGTGGAGGCGCTGGACCCGGGGCGGTTCAGCTAGCGGCGAGAGGGCACGGGAGACCCCCTCACCCTAACCCTCTCCCACGCGGGGGAGAGGGGACTTCGGTTTAGCTGGCGGCTAGAGCGCCCATGGGGTCCCAGGGGGGCAGGGGGATGGGGTCGCCGTCGAGGGCGCGCTGGAGGTTTTCGGGCAGCCGGCTCCTGGGGGCGGCGATCTCGAACATGTACTCGTCGAACCACGAGTCGTTCATCACGCAGAAACCCTTGTCGCCTATGGCGTCGCCGTAGCTGTTCTCCACGCGCCAGCGGCGCGGGCTACCGTCCACCACGTCGACGCCGGTGAAGAGCATCGCGTGGGTCATGCGGGTCTGGCCGTACTCCATGCGCGACGCCTTGTCCAGCGCGAAGTCGGCGCCGTACACCGCGCCGTAGTCGAACAGGTCGGCGTCCCACACGCCCTGGTCGCGGTGCATCTGCTTGCCGACGTCGCAGCCCATCCACACCGCCTGGCCGTCCAGCAGCGAGTCCAGGGTCACGCGCTTGAGCAGATCGATGTCCACGTTCAGGTACTTGACGGGCGAGCCGCCCACGACGTTGCCGAGGTAGCCGATGGTGTAGGTGCTGCCCGGCTCGCTGGACTCACGGGGGTCGTGCACCAGGCAGACGTAGTCCTCGTAGGGGGTGGTGACGTACTTGCGGGCGAACTCCAGCGGGGTGATGTCGCCGTCGCGGTGGAAGCGGCCTTCGCGGTCCTTCCACTGCCAGAAGAAGCTGGCGGGCGGGGTGCCCAGGTGTATGGACAGCACGCGGTAGACGACCTTGAGCGTCTGGCGCTTGGACTCGCGCATCGCGTCGATGCCGGCCTCCTGTGCGTAGAGGCCGCGTATGCGCTGGGCGCCCTGCCTGAGCAGGTAGAAGAGCGACGAGTTCATGCGCATGGTGGACATCGAGCTCTCGGTCTCGGGCATGGCGGACTTGGGGACGACGCCGTGCTTTTTCACCAGGTTGATGAACATATCCCACTGGCCGGCGTCCGGCGCCGGCGACTCCATCAGCCAGTCCACGAGCCGGTCTCCGGTGGGGCGGTCGGCGGTGTCGATGACGGACTCTAGGAAGAAGTTGGCGCGCTCGATCTTGTCCCAGAACATCATGTAGCTCTGGCTGAACTCGAACTGGTCGACGTTCAGCGCCTTCATGGTGTCGACGCGGAACAGGTTGAGTCCGGCGAAGAGCCAGCACCTGCCGGACCTGCCTTGGTCGGTGGGCTGCCAGCTATCGAGCACGTTGGAGAAGTTGTGCTCGGCGCCGGTGATGAGGGCGCGGTCGAGGGCGACGTCGTTTACGTCGTGCTGGGCGACCACGTTCTGCATCAGGCGAAACGAGGGGTTGGCCTCCCAGTCGGACTGGAGCAGCGATACGTCCTGGTCGGTCAAGAGGGCGTCGTTGTCGGTGGCGGCGGTTGTTGTGCTCACGATGGGCCTCCTGTGTGTCGTGAGTCCATCTTGGGCGGCGGCGCGAGCGGTGTCAAGCGGCGGGGCGTGGTAGGGATTTCGGCGAAACGTGAGTCATTCGGGGTCATTCCGTGTCGCGCCTTAGCAGAAAGCGTTGCAAACTGATGCATTTCGATGCATTTCGTAGCTTGGCGCGCCCCAGTCTGGGTTGTCACGGGCGCCGTGTATCCGCGTGAGGCGGCTTTTGGGGCGGAAGTGCCACAGCGTGAGACTTGAATGCGACGCGCGGCAACGGGCGGTCGAGGGTTGCTATTTGGTTGTGTAGGTGCGTGATGGAGGGAGCGTAGCACGGATGTGCGTGTGGGGTCAAGGGGGGTTGGGGGATTCACGAACCTGGCATTACACCAACATGGCAAGCACATGGGAACAGCATTCAAGCTGCTGAGCGAGCTGTCGCAGCTAGTTCTTTCTTCAGCTCAAAGCCATGCTCTCTTGCCCAACCCTTCGCCCTATCGCTGTTAGCAAGCAAGAAGTCTACCTCCTTTGCTCGAGTACCTCCTCTTCCATGATGAACAGACTCGCCTGCGCCTGCTGCCTCGCTTTGACGGATGTACATTTGGTAGCCAGGGAAGACTTGGTTGAGAACTTCTTGACAGATTTCAGATGTGCGCCTTCGAATGTCGCTGCGAACAAGTACGCTGGCACTATCGGCGAGGTGTGGCTTGGCACTAGTGAGCACATCCACAAGTAGTTGTCTGTACTCACCTTCACCGGCAAACTTAGCGGCACGTGACCAGTCTTTACGGAATGGGTATCCCAACAACCAAAGTCGTATCCAATGGTCGTTCCAGTAATCTGTTACGTCTCTGTAAGGTGGCGAGGTTATCAGGAGCGAAGCATTCAAGTGTGAAATGCTGGCAAAGAGGTCGCGCGCGTCACCCTCGTATGCTTGACCATTCTTCAGCTTAGGAACGCCAAATTCAAACCGACGCTTTATCTTCTTGGCCAGTACATTAACGGGGTTTAGGGAAGGTGGCTTGGTTAGGCTCTTCTCTGTCCACCAGCGCACTGCATAAGTGGGTGAACACGCAATTGTCGGGGGGAGCCTGTTAGACAGGGCTGACGGACTCGACTTGTCCTGAGCGTGCAGAGCGACGAAACCCATGAGTATTCGGTCCACACTGTCGTTACGCCAATCAAGCTCACGGCGGGCGGCGCGAAAAAACCCGCGAACATCGGGAGACCAAGCCATGGTCTCAAAGCAGTTGCGTGACTTTCTGTCAGTCGGTAGGATGCTACTCCCAACTTCGTACAGCCGATCAAGCACAACGGATTCTGACGTATCTAAACTGCACCTTGCCGCGCTGTAGAGGTACGCAAGGGGGTTTTCGTCTATTCCGACCGCGCCCCTGTCCTGCGCCATAGCACAGAACAAACTGTTTCCCCTTCCACAGAACGGATCCAACACGACGTCACCGGGGTTAGTAAGCCCTTCGACGGCATCATACGGGAAGTCGGGCGGAAACATCGCATAGTATCGCCCGAAGGCATACCACCTGTCCTCCGGTGATTTCTTTGAAAACGGATACTTCCGCTTTTTGACTTGACTCATCTCAAGAGGCTCTGTATGAGATCAGTTCCGGTCTGTAATGGAATAGAGGCGCGGTTATGTGCTCTCCTGAGCGCGAGAAACTGATGCGAACCGACACCTAGGCTATCCGCAGTTGCCAGTGCGTCCGCAAGCGAACAAGGAATGCCCGCCTCCGTGAGGGGAGGATCCGCTTCTGGCTGTGCCACGTTCAGTACAAGCCTCTGTCCACTGTTTGTTTTGAGAACGACCGGGCGCCCGTAGTATGTGAGTTCTCCCCAAGGCTTCGGTTTGGTGGACGAAGATACTTTCGCGACAATATTCTCCTGGATGTAAGAATTGTTTGGCATCCAGTAGTGTGCATTCGGAATCCGTATGTCCGGCCACGGCGCTCGGTCGAGATCTATAGCGTGGTTGACGAATGCGCCGGTCTTTACTCCTGAAAGCACCACAAGGCTGGAATTCGGAAATCTCTCCATCAACCGGCATTGTATGTTGCGCAATTCGGTCCGTACAGCGCGCGCTAGCACGGCAATGGTTTCGAATGCGGCGAGCGGTCCATCCATCACGAATACGGTGTCCGCCAAAGCTTGTATGCCTTCTGAATTCTGCGAGAGATAACGTAGGCTATTCATGAGCGCCAGTATTTCAAGCGCGTCCATGAAACGCGAATGACATCCGCCGACAGGCGTGTTTTCAAGAAAACTCTCGTGAATGCGTAGCCCGTCCGACAGCAGAACTAACTCTCCACAGGTGTCACAATCTCCTTGTTCACCGGGCTGTGGAATCTCGACTGCTCGTTCTGTACAGTCAGGATTCGGGCACCTCACTGTCCTCCCTTCGTCGCTGATACTGAAGAGGTAGTGAAGGGTATCGGCGAAAGACTCACCTTCATGAGGAACCCTGGAATTCTCCAACTTGTCGTTTATGATGTGGCGAAACCAAGTTCGAGGATCCATGCCGTCATTTCGCGCGGCGTTCTGACCTGGGAGTATCACACCGAAACTCTCAGGTTCTTCGGTCTTTCTCAGTTCTCTCGGGTTTACTGCCCCACTTTCGGGCAAGCGTTTGAGCCGGCTGAGTTCTCTGATGTTCATGACGACTACACCCAGAGAAACTAACCCAGCTTGCGTGCACGGAAGTGAGCCTGGTATGTCCTTGTAGATCACAGAACCATCAATTGCAAGGACGTGACTTCTCACCCTGCCGTGAGGGGGGCGGGGCAGAAAGTCAGGCAGCGGTAGTGGATCCTCTGCCTTCCGAGGCATCATAGCGTTGCGGAACTCTTCCACGACGCCACTCTCAGCCATGGACCGGATTGCGAAAAGACCCGCCAGTTCGTCAGGGTACGGCATTGCGTTTCCGCTCCCTATAGCGGCAGACGATTCTGCATCTCTTCAGTATCGGCGATCCCGTTACGTGCACCGTTCGTGTAGGCATCGTTTTGCGGATCAATCTCGCCTAGCGAGAACTTGTTCAGCTGAACAGGGACGGTGTAGGCTTGAGAGAGCGTCCTGATACGCACGAATCCTCGCTCGCTCACGCTGCCTATCTGCTCCTCAAAGTCCTGAAAGTCCATATAGTCCGACACGACGCGCCGCTCTTTGGCGGAGTTCAGATACGCCACTATCCAATTGTCGGTCTCGCTGAGGATTTCAGGCATTATCGAACTGGGGGCTTGAGTAGCTAGAACCATGCCCAAGTTGTACTTACTGCCCTCCTTTGCAGATCGGGCCCAGACGCCCTTTAGAGTCTCTGGCGTACTCCTGCTCGGCAGAAGGTTGTGCGCTTCTTCAATGTACACTATGACGTGTCCCTCTTGCGCCTCAGTGAAATTGCTGCCGCTCGTCGCGCGGCTCTTGAACAAATCCTGCTGCGCGTTGAACAATCGCCACATTACGCGCTCCGAGGCGTTGGCGTTCTGAACCGGGTCGCCTCCAGACTGGTCTATGATGACCAGCTTTCCGTCGTGCAAGTCGTTCACAACCTCTTGTGCGAAGTCTATCTCTCGGCTTGGGTCATGCTGGTCGCGAGCCTTCTGAAAAATGCGAGGCCCGTTCTGGCGCTCAAATATTTGCAGCAATGCCTTCAGTCGCGGCTCAGCCCAAGGCTCACCGCTCCTAGATTCTTTCATCTGATCCTGTTCGAACTTGTTATAGTAGCTCTTGCTGTCGGTAATGAATTTATTGAGAGCAATGCAGACTCTGACAAGCTGGCTCCACGAGATCATGTGATTGTTAGAGTTTGCCTGTTTCAGAATCTCGGCTGCTTGATCGTAATCATCGCGATTGTCGCTATTGGCGTTTCTCCCAGACGAGAGTGCCTTGACTAGATCATCACCTAACATGCTGCCACGCCCCGGGGAACGTAGTGAAGTCTCGGAAGTAGGTGGTTTCAACCCTGCAGCAACCAGCGCAGTTTGATAGGCTAACACACTGCGTGCATAGCGGGTCTGCGCCCCTACGCGGGCCTCCGCGTTTGCTGGAACCGACAAGTCTGCGTCTCTAAAGGCAGTCGTGTATCGTGCTATTTCGCTTGACATCATCCCGTCGATAATGTCCTTGCCCGCAAGCATCTCGTGTAGCGCTTCTTCCACGGCCTCGGTATTCCATGGCCTAGGGATAGGCTGTCCGAAGAAATTAAGCCGCATCAACTTTCGCTCTTCGTCCCAACTTGGGACTATGAGCCCGTAAGTAGCAACCTCGCCCTCGCGCACCCTGTCAATGGACTCGTGGACGCGATGCAATCCCTTACCGTCCTGGGGGTTGTCTTGGGCGTACTCGCCGTTTACATCGAATATCAGTTGACCAACTCGGCAGTTGTTGCTTACCTCTCTGAGGCGATAGACTGACTCGGCAAATATTTTCAACCCATTTGACTTGCCGGAGCGCGACATACCGAAATAGACGGTGCGCCTTTTCATAATGTCTGTAGGATTCAGACGAAACTCCGCACTGGCTGCAGATTTCGGCTCTGCAGCGGCGAAGCGTGTACGGCCTATGGCGCTTGGTTTGGAATCGAAATCGATGTCGTTGGCGCGATGCCTATGGTTGACGATGGCGTCCAGAACAGTCTCATCCGGCTTCCAGACCATCAACTCATGGACTGCGTAGTAGTTCGCTATGTCTTCTGCATACCTTCCTTCTGTGTACAGGAACGCACCTAGCACACCACACTCCAAGCCATGCAACGAAAGCCTATCGCGCATCCAAGGGTCCAACTCGTTAGCCCAAGGTTTGTTGCCACCGGCTGCGTCGAGCCCCTGCTGTTTTGTAATGTCATTCTGGCTCGCATTGGGCAAGAGGGCGTCGTCCCTTACCCGTAAGAGTATGAGAAAACCATCGTCCTCTTCCTTCGCAGCCAGCAGGAATGTATTCTTGGAAACGCCCCCCGCCCTCTCACGGTCGTAGTCGGTCAATGCTACTATGGCGCGCTTGTAAGAAATCGAGTAGACATTGCCCACCAGTTTGCAACGCGTGCGAAAGTCAGCGAGCGTCTGCCACTTATCCGATGCAGACTCAACCAGTTTCTCCAAAGCCATGACTACCTCACTGTTTGGCTACGGAATCGCTCGAACTATAGCAGGATCATCGAGTTGAGAACATTCGTGCATTCGCAGTTATCCTACAACAGTCTAGTCGCTATGTCATCTGAGTCTAAGCCGTTCTTGCGCTCAAGCCCTTGGACTCCCGCTTTCGCGGGAGTGACGACAGTCGCGGCAGCGCTGAGTTGAAAGGCCCCGCACAAAGGCCCTGGGGGATTAATTGGCGGGGTGGCTTTGACAGGGTTGGTGGTGGATTTTATACTCGTGCGAAGTTCTAACAGGCTGAGGGTGTGGTCGAATGTCGGACGGCTCCGGGTGCGCGCTGCAACTCACGGACGGCGTTACCGGCAGGCGATTCGCGCTGCGCATCGACCCTGATCACGCCGGATGGACGCTCCGCCGCCTCCTGGAGCGCTACCTGAGGGACTGCCCCTTGGAAGAGTTGCTGGCCGCGCGCCGCATCACGCCGCGTTCCGCGGAGGACCTGCGGGCGATCCAGGACTATGTTTACGCCGTGTCGGACGAGGGGACGCTGCTGGACGTGTACCGGGGCGTGGCGTTCCGGCAGGGGGGGGCGCCCGTCGGCCTGGATGACTCGCCGGTGGCGACAACGGTGCGCGTGAGGGACGCGGACGTGTCGCTGCTGGACGTGGCCGTGGACAGGCTGGGCGCGGGGTACGACAGGAACTGGGCGGGATTTCACAGGCGGCGGTGGGACGCGGACGGCGAGAGGTACGCCGCGTTCGTGCGGGAGTCGCTGGAGCGGTACCTCGGCGACGCAGCGGACGAGGCGGCGGCGATGGAGACGCCGGCGGACGCGAAGCGCGTGCTGCGGGCGTTGGCGCGGCGGATCTGGGACAGTCATTTCGAGAACTACTCGCGCTTCCGCGGCAGAATGTTGTCGTACAAGACGGGCGATGAGACGGTGCGGAACATCTCCGAGGGCGCGGGCGGCATCTGCTCCGAGAAGGTGCAGGCGCTCAGGTTTCTCACCGACCGGCTGGGCCTGTCGTCGCGGTACGTGCTCGCCGGAGCGGACGCGCTGCCGCCCGTCCCCGAGGACAGGCTGCGGGAGATGCTGACCACGTTCGACTTTCGGTTTTCGAAGCGGTACATGCGCTATTGGCAGCACGTCGCGCTTGTGTATAACATTGGCGGCGAAGAGGTGCTCGTGGACGCGACCAACGGCAACGTCCCGTTCCTGTTCCTGGAGGGAGAGGCCGCACACCGTCTGCTGCGGGACGAGGGCAAGGCGGGTGTGCTGGTGAGGATGGCGGTGCGGGAGGAGCGCTTCTACTATCACCACGTGGACCAGAGCATCGTGGAGGACCTGTATTTCGCGATGGAGGGCTGGATCGAGGACGTGGACCTGATGCAGGTCTTCGACAACGAGCTTGGGCTGTACATCTCGCGCGGCTACTTCGTCACGCCGCTGGCGTACAGGAGCGACGCCGCGCTCAAGCGCCTGAGTGGAGAGTACGAGACGGCGTGCGCCGCCGCGGGTCTGCGGTGCGAGATCGCCCGCGAGTGGTCGCTCGACGCGCCGCTGGGGAGCCGGTTCGCATCGGAGGAGCCGGACGCTGCGGCGGCGGTGATGGCGTCGCGCGACGGGCTGCTGGAGCGGTTCGACGAGTACCACGGCGCGGGGCACGACGCGGGCCTAGTGATCGTCGAGTTGGGCGTCGATGCTTAGGCGCTACGAGGCCAGGGACGACCTGCTGGAGCGGCTGGACGGCGTGGTGGCGGCGGCGTCCCGGACGGAGTTTTACAGCGGACGACT
The DNA here is from genome assembly GCA_965204815.1 of Dehalococcoidia bacterium. Classification (GTDB taxonomy): domain Bacteria; phylum Chloroflexota; class Dehalococcoidia; order Lucifugimonadales; family CATOSD01; genus CATOSD01. Next base: position 81,891 of record OZ242014.1, on the reverse strand, counting down.
CGGGGGCCGGGACGGCGTGGGGTCGCTGGACGAGTTCCGCGAGCTGCCCGTCACTCCCATCGGGGAGTACCGGCGCGCGAGCCTGGCGGACGCGGTGAGTCTTCCGGGCGAGATCGAGTGGGTAATGGGCCAGTACGCGGGGCAGCGCGACGACAGGATAGCGGTGGCGGAGGGGCCGGAGGAGAGCGCGACGCGGTGCGATCTGTTCGTGGACGCGGTGAAGGAGCGGTTTGGCCCTTCGGCAGGCTCAGGGTGGGAGGAGGTGGGCTCAGGGCGGGGGTCCGACGCGGTCGCCGCTGTGCTGGCGCCGGGGTTTCGCCGGTTCTTCGGCGCGGAGCTTTGCACGGCGCTGATAAGGGCGGGCGTTACGACGCACCTGTTCATCGAGGACGGTCCGCGGGCCTACGAGCTGCTGCGACAGGTGGGGCCGGACCTGGTCGCCGCGCCGTGCGACGACGTGGACGAGGCGCGGCTGCCGGAGACGGTGCGGCTGTGCGTGACGTTCGGACGGCGGCGGGCGCTGGCGTCGCGCCGCCAACTGGACCTGCTGTACGTGGACGGCCTGGGCTTCCTGGGCCAGTCGGACGACTGCCGGGAGTACGCGCTGAACAGTGACGAGTACCTGTTCGATACGTCGCGGAGGGGCCGGCTGGTGGTGACGCAGCTGTTCAATCGCGTCCAGCCAATGATAAGAATCGAGACCTGCCTGGCGGTGGGAACGCTGGACGAGGGCGCGGCGGTCTTCGTGCGCGCCGAGGGATCCGACCCAGCCGCCACGTCTGATCGGCGGGAGTCACAATGCTCTTAGGCTTGACGCGTATATGGAGAACGCTTCGACAGCATCGCGACGTGGGGTTCGCCTTCGCCGTCATCGTGCTGGTGCTGAGCGTGATCGGGAACGCGGTGACCTTCTACGTGTTCGACGGGGCGGTCGATCCGGGCATTACGGCGCCGGACGCGCTGTGGTACAGCGTGGTCTCGATAACGACAATCGGCTACGGCGACTACTCCGCCTCCACGCTGGGCGCGCGGGTGGGCACCGTGCTGTTCGTGGTGCTGTTCGGGCTGGCCGCCTTCACGTCGGCCATCGGCATAGGTATCGACCGCATATTGGAACGCCACCAGAGGGAGCGTTTGGGAATGGCCTCAGTACATGCCAGTGGACATCTCTTGATAATCAATCCGCCGACCGCGGACCGGGCGCGCAAGATAATCGAGGAGTTCGTGCAGGACAGCGGACACTTCTCGTACGACGTGGTGGTGGTGTCGGACAAGATCGAGTCCCTGCCTTTCCGGCTGCCGCGCGTGTCTTTCGTGCGCGGCTCGCCGCTGGAGGAGGAGACCTACGCGCGCGCGAATCTCAAGGACGCCAGCAGCGTGATGATCCTGGGATCGGGGTACGACGACCCCAACAGCGACAGCCTGGTCGCGGCGATCGTGTCCGTAGTGGAGTATCTGAACCCGACGGTGCGCGGCGTAGCCGAGTGCCAGTATCTCTCTCACAGCGTGCTGTTCAAGGGGGCGAGGAACATCAAGCCTGTCTTCGCGCTGAACATGGTGGACAAGCTGATAGTGCAGGACCTGCAGGATCCGGGCGTGCAGCTCATTCTGAACATAGTCACCAGCAACGTGGTGGAGGGTACGCTGCTGAGCACGTACGTGGAGAAGGCCCCGGCGAGTCCCATACCCTACACCCAGGTAGCGAAGGCGCTGCTGGACCACGACGTCAACCTGGTCGGCATAATCAAGGACGGCATCCCTCATATCAGCTTTCTCGACTTGGAACTGGCGCAGGGCGACTCGCTGTTCTACATCGCCGTCAAGCGGCGCACGTGGTCTGAGCTCGCGCCGCTGCTTACGCGATGAGCGAGCCGGCGCGTCCCATCCGGCTGCTGGGCGCGGTCGACGAGGCCGCGTCCGCCCGGCTGCGGGAGACGCTGCGGTTCGCGCGGGACGGGTTTCCCTACTACGCGGAGCTGTTTCGCCGGTCCGGCATATCCACCGAGAACGTGGAGAAGGAGCCGCCGCTGGACGTGCTGCGCCGGCTGCCGCTGCTGGACGGCCACGGGCTGGACGCGCTCTCGAACGAGGCGCTGCGGGCGGGTTCGCCCATCATCGACGTGGAGACGTCGTCCGGCACCACCGGCCCGCGCAAGCGGCGGTTCATCACGCCGGAGGACGACAGGCTGGAGACGGAGTTCCTGGCCGAACTGTTCGCCATCTGCGGCGTGTCCGGCGAGGACAGCGCGGCCTGCCTGGACACGGACCCCCTGACGCTGATGGTGTCGTTCACGAAGGCGCTCGACCTGCTGGGTGTGCGGGAGTCCTACGCGCTCAGCATCGGCCCTGAGTTCCTGCGGACGCTCGAGGCGCTGCCCAGGCTGGCGCCCACGGTGGTGATGACCGTACCCTCAGTGCTGGAGCGCTGCCTGGAGCCGCTCATCGACGCGTACGCTCGCGCGGGAGCGCGCGGGCCGCGAAGGGTCGTGTACGTGGGCGAGCCGCTGTCGCCGCGGGTGCGCCACGCCGTGGAGACGCGGCTGGGGGCGCAGGTGTTCGGCTACTATGGAGCGTCGGAGACGTCGGCGCTGGGCGTGGAGTGCGGCGAGCACGCGGGGATACACCTGTTCACGGACAGGACGGTGGTGGAGCTCGCCGGGGGTGAGGACGCCGCCACCGCCGAGATGGTGGTGACCACGCTGCTTCAACGCTCGCCGCCGCTGCTCCGCTACCACCTGGAGGACAGGGTGAGGCCGCTACCGGGGGAGTGCCCGTGCGGGTTGCCGTACCCGAGGGTGGACGTGCTGGGGCGAGCGGGGGACGCGTTCTCGGTGCTGGGGGCCAAGCTGAGCTACGGGGCGGTGCTGAGCGCGGTGTACGCGCACGCCGACGAACCGGGTCACATGCAGATCGAGCTTACGCGCGGCGACGGTGAAGGGCTTGCCATCGTGCTGCCGGAGCAGATGCGGAACGCGGAGGCGCGGGTGCGCCGGGAGCTGATACGCAGCCATCCCGACGTCGACTTTCTGGTGGGCAGCGGGCTGCTGAAGCTGGGCATTTGCTACGTCGAGCCGGATTACTTCGACGAGGCCAGGAAGACCAGGCGGATCGTAGACCTGCGCGACGCACCCGGTGCGTGCTGAGATGCGGGACCGCTTCCGGCTCGTGGGCCGGAATGACGAAGGGCTGGCGGGCGCCGTCGGCAGGCTTGCCGGGCGGACGGGCGAGGCGCTGGCGCGGCTGCTGCCCGCGCACCGGTCCGCCGCCGTCGAGGAGGCGATGCGGACGGCCGTGGCGGCGCGCGAGACAGACCTGTCGGCGCTAAGCGGCGAGGAGTTGCGGCGGTCGTTCCGGTCGCTGCACATGGACACGGCGGGGGCCGGCGGCCGGCGCGACCTGGCGATGGGGGCCGCCGTGGTGAGCGAGGCGCTGGCGCGCGGGCTGTCCGAGGGCGACGGGCCGCGGTTTCGAGTCACTGACGAGCAGGTGGCCGCGGGGCTGCTGATGTACGGCGGCGCGGTGGTGGAGATGAACGCGGGCGAGGGCAAGACCGTCGCCGGGGCCTACCCCGCCGCATACCACGCGCTGAAGGGCGGGCGCGTTCACGTGATAACGGCGAACGACTACCTGGCCGCGCGCGACGCGGAGTTGCTCTCCCCCGCGTTCGAGGCGCTCGGCCTGGAAGTGGGCGCGGTGCTGGGTTCGATGACCGACCCGGAGCGCGCGACCGCCTACTCCCGGAGCGTCGTGTACGGCACGCTGCGGGAGTTCGGGTTCGACTTCCTGCGGGACAATCTGAGGCTGCCGCCCGATCCGCCGGTGCAGGGCGCGCTCTACGCCGCCGTGATCGACGAGGCCGACCAGGTGTTGCTGGACCAGGCGCAAACTCCGCTGGTCATATCGGGCGGGCCTTCGGGCGCCGTGCGGGGCCTGAGGCGCGCCCGCCGGGCGATGGCGGAGATGGTGGCGGAGCAGCGAGCAGTCGTCGGGGAGTTGGAGGAGCGGCTGCGGGAGCCCGGTCTCTCCGACGAGACGCGGGACGTGCTGCTGGCGCGGCTGCTGTGCGCCGACCACGACGGGGACACCGCGGGCCGGCTGTTCGCCGCCGCCGAGGGGTCTTACGAGCGTGCGGTGGGCATCGTCGCCGACAGCGACCTGTCGGACCCCGAGTGCGAATTGGCGCGCGGGCTGTACTTTCTGGCCGACGCACGGCACGGAGCCGTGGTGCTGACCGAGGCTGGCCGGGCGTTTCTGGAGCGGCGGACGGGCTACGCGTTCGACGCCGCCGGTCTGCAGCGCCGGCTCGACGAGCTGGAGCGCGACTCCTACACGCCGCTGGCGGATGTGCGGCCGCTCGTGGCGAAGCTGCGCCGGCGTATCGCGCGGCGGCACGGCCAGGCCAACCAGGTGACGCAACTGCTGCGCGCGTACACGCTGCTCAAGCGCGACGTGCACTACCTGGTGAGCGAGGGACGGGTCGTGCTCATCGACCAGGAGACGGGGCGGACGCTACCCGACAGCCGGTACCGGTTCGGCATTCACGCCGCGCTGGAGGCGAAGGAGGGGCTGAGGGTGCGTGACGAGCCGAAGACGCTGGCCCAGATATCGGTGCGCGGCTTCGTGGCGCAGTACGAGCGGGTGTGCGGCATGACTGGCACGGCGAAGGGCGGCGAGTCGGAGCTGATGTCGCAGTTCGGACTGGAGGTGCAGGTGGTGCCGCCGTCGAACCCGCAGCGGCGCTCTGAACTGGGGCCGCGGCTGTACGCGAGCCGGGAGGACAAGCTGGCTGCCGTGGCGGACGAGGCGGCGTTCTGGTACGGCGTGGGGCGTCCGGTGCTCATCGGCGCGCCGACTATCGACGAGTCGGAGGAGATCAGCCGGCTGCTCGGCGAGCGCGGGGTGCGGCACGGCCTGCTCAACGCCGCCGCCAGTGACGGGGAGGCCGAGATTGTGCGCCGCGCGGGGGGATTCGGCGCGGTGACGGTGGCGACGAACATGGCGGGCCGGGGTGCGGACATCGTGGTGGAGCCGGGCGTAAACGAGCGTGTGACGGAGGAGTTCGCGCGGCTAGCGGCGCGGGCGGGGCGCGTGGTGGTGCGATGCGCCAGCGCGGAGGACGCCGCAGCGCTGGGCGCGGCGCTTGGCCGTGATGGGACGAGGTGGATGCTCCGGCCGGGTGAGCCGGTCGTCGTCGTGGGCGATGGTGAGGGCCGTGAGGTCATGTTGGAGTTCGGGCTGGGCCTGTACGTCATCGGCACCGGGCTGAACACCACCACGAGGACCGACAGGCAGCTTGTGGGCCGCACCGGACGGCAGGGAGCGCCGGGGGCGTCGCGCTTCATCCTGTCCCGCGAGGACCGGCTGTTGGCGCTCGGGCGTTCGGGTTCCGGCGTCGCGGCGGAGGACGCCGTGGCGGAGCCGGGCGGACGGGTGCGCGTGGAGGGTGAGCGCGTGGAGCGGCGGCTGTCCGAGGCGCAGGGCCGGGCGGAGCGCGACGGCGCGGCGGAGCGCGCGGTGACGCACGAATTCGACCGCATCCTGGAGGTGCAGACGCTGGACTACTACGCGGCGAGGCGCGAGGCGCTGGCGGCGAACGACTTTCGCTCGCGCTGCGGCGCGCTGGCGCGGGAGTACGCCGCCTCGGTGGTGGCGAGGCGGCTGCCCACCGGGGCCGGGTTTGATTACGCGCGGGGCTTCGGGCGTGTGCGCGAGGAGCTGCTGCTGGACTTTGGCGAGGAGGTCGGCCACCTGGAGGGCCTGGGGCCGGCAGCGCTCGGCGAGGCCGTGGGCGAGCTGCTGGCGCGGCGGCTGGAGGTGCGTCTGCGTCCGCTGGACGACGCGGCGGCCGAGCGGCTGCTCAAGCTGCTATACCTGCAGGCGTCGGATGAGCTGTGGGGTGAGCACCTGGACTACTGCCAGCAGCTCATGGTCGGCGTGAGCCTCGCCGCCCTGGACCTGCGCGGCGCCATCGTGGAGTGCGCGCTGCGCTGCTCGGAGGCCTACGAGGCGTTCAGACGCGACGCGGACGCCGAGGCGGCGCGACGGATGCTGCGGTTCGACGCGGAGTCGGTGTTCGCGGAAGTAGATTCGGCGCCCGAGGTTCCGGGCGACCTGGAGCTGATAGTCTGAGGGCGAGGGAAGGCCAGGCCCGGGAGCAACCCCGCCGTCGGTCTTGTGCGTTATAATGGGGCGTGCGGACGGGAGGGACGCTATGAGCCGAAAGCTGGGAAAACGCACGTTGGCCGTGCTCGCGGGCGGGGTGCTCGTATCGGGGCCGGCCATCGCCGCCTGCAGTCCCGGGCCGACCTACGACCAGTGGGCCGCGACGGACGGCGCCGCCGGGCGCATCAACCTGGACGCGGTGCAGGAGGCCTACAAGGAGTCCAAGAGCGCGACGGAGTTCGAGAAGCGGGTCAACCGGATTTACGAGGGCGACGGGATCGTCCTCATCCGGGCCAGCCAGGACGGCCAGCGGCAGACCGTGGAGGCGTTCGAGGACCTGAACGGGAACGGGGAGATCGAGGACTCGGCCGATGACCTGCTGTTCAGCATCACCGAGGACAATGGCCAGAACGAGGTCAGGGGCCACGGGGCGAACGGGTACTACTACAACAGCTTCGGCGGCGGCAGCTTCCTGTTCGGCTACCTGGTCGCCTCCACGTTCTTTGGTCCGACTTACTACTACTCCACGCCGCGCGGCACGGTCGGCACAATCAGGAATGACCGTGCCAACTACCGCAAGTCCCCGTCGTACCGCTCGCAGGTGTCCCGCAACAGCAACTACTTCTCGCGGCAAAAGACGGCCGCCGGCTCGCGTTACACAAACGCGAGCAGCAATCTGAGCAGCTCACGGCAGTCGTACATGTCCTCCAAGAAAGCGACCGGAGCTTTCAGGACCAGCGGCACCGGCGTGCGGAGCAGTTGGGGTTCGTCGACGCGATCCAGCGGAGGGTTCGGCGGCGCGCGCGGGTTCGGCGGCGGCCAGCCGCAGATAGCCCACCAGAGGGGCCGCCGCGGTGGGCGGTAGCGACGCGCCAAAGTACCGAAAGCGGCTCGACAGCCACCCAGCGGCATCCCCTCCTTCCAGCGAGTTCACCCACCAAGGCCCGGTGCTGCTGCGCGTGTCCCTCGGCGAGATGGAGTTGCGCGACGCCTTTCACGTTACGCTGCCCGCGGACTGCGCGCGGCTGACGGTGGGAGAGCTGCTGGACCGCGTGTTCGGTGTTGACAGCGCCGAGCGCCAGCGCATCCTCGGCGCGCTCGACCTCTCGGCGAACCCCGACCTCCCCGACATGTACGGCGAGTTGGCGAAGATCGTGCGGCTGTGGCGGGACGGGCGCTGCGAGCTTGGGATCTACGCGAACAACGGGCCGCGCGTCGAGCCTGGCGATGCCGCCGGGGAGCACATCGGCCGGTCGGCGGACGGCGCGGCGGTGCTGGACCTGGTGCTGGAGCAGACCTTCGAGCCGCTGGCGTGGTACGCACGGCAGGGAGGCGACGCGGACGACCTGCTGGCCTGGTTGCGAGGGTGCGTGCTGCTGTACTTCATGGATAAGCACGGATTCGAGCTTTCGGCTGAGACGGATTGCGAGCCGGACCGCCGGCTGCTGCCGATCGCGGAGGCGCTCCGCAGCGACGGACTCGTCGAGGCGTCCGCGGACGGCGGGACATTCGCCATATCCGGTGAGGGCAGGACCTACCTGGGCGAGCTGATAGCGGAGACGGAGGACTACATCGACCGCTACGACGTGTTCGCGAGCGTGCGGGTGGACGAGGAAGCCGAGGTCGTAGAGTCAGGCACCAGGGACGGGCTGGACCTGCGGGCGCAGGTGTACGAGGACGAGGGGCTGGACCCGCTCCGCGCGGTTTTTCTGCTGCGTATGTACGACGGCACGCTGGATGAGAGCCTGGCAAGCTGGCGGGAGGAGATTCACGAGGCTGGCTTCTACGACCGGCTGCTGCGTCCTGCGCTGGACCGAGACGAGGTGGAGTGGGCAGTGCTCGACTGGGTAATCGACGCCGTGTTCGCGCAGGTGGAGGAGGCCGCGGAGGATGAGCGCGAGCGGCTCGCGGCGCGGGACGCGCTGAGGCGGGCGCTGGAGTGAGCTTATCCGGCAACCCGGTTATCACCCCCATCCTGACCCGTTCGGCAAGCTCAGGGCAGGCTCTTCCCCCTGCGAGGGGGAAGGGACTTATCGGATAGGCTCTTAACCAGAGGCGGCTACACGGCGAACAGCAGGATGAGGCTGACTCCGATGACGGACACGCCCTCGATGAGCGCGACGCCGAGATTGCGGTCTGCCGTCAACTCGCTGGCCACGTTGACCCTGGGGAACAGCACGAACTGGAAGATCAGCCGCACCACGGCCAGCAGCGCGAAGCCGACCACCGCGTACACGGCGAAGGATGCGATACCCTCGCCCCAGCCGACGAAGTCGCCGAACACGGCCTTGAGCGTGACCACGCCGATGGCGACGAGGTTCGCGCCCAGCGCCACGCCGACGGCGGTGTTGTCGCGCTCGATCTCGTCGTGGACGTCCATCGACGTGAGAAGCTGGTAGAGGAACGCGTACAGTATCAGCGCGACCATCCCCAGCGCGAAGAAGGCGAGCGACGTGAGCGGGCCGCCGCCCTCCCCGGAGATGGAGCCGGCGATCACCAGCGCGGCGGCCACGTATACGCCGAACTCCACCGCGCCTGTGCCTGCGTTGCGGTCTTCGATTATCTCCTTTTCGGTGCTGAAGCGGTGCAGCACCAGCTTGTCGACCACTATGCGGGCGACGTTGAGCGCGACTATGCCGCCGAGCGAGTAGAGGAAGACTTCCAGCACGGTGAGCCAGTAGTCCTCGGTGAAGCCGAGACCGCCGTCGACTATCAGTGAGAAGGGCTGGTAGAGGGCGCCCAGGAAGACGACTATGACGCCCAGGTAGTAGCCGGCTATGCTCAGGGCGAGGGCGACGTTGTCGCGGTTGGTGAGCTGGTCGCCTATGCGGTAGGGTGTGACCAAGTCCTGGGCCAGCCGGGCGAGGGCCAGCACCACAATCCCCAGCACCACGAAGACGAGGCCGCGGGGTATGACCGTGAGCGTGTCGACAAAGGCGTCTGCCATCGCGTTTTCTCCTCCGGCTCCACTTAGAGCCTATCCAACAACCCGTTCATCACCCCCATCCTAACCTTCCCCCGTCAAGGGGGAAGGGACTTATCGGACAGGCTCTTACGCCACGTTTCGGTAGACGCTGACGATGGTCGGGGAAACTACCTCCGAGGTGTAGACCTCGAAGGGGACGCCCTCCCACTTGACCACCGACAGCAGCTTGCGCCTGTCGGCGCTCAGGAACTCCCAGCCGTAGTAGCCCTGTCCTTCTCCGCCGCCGTCGGCGAAGAAGAACACCTCCTGGCTGTTGGTGTAGTTGTAGCGCTCGCCCTCGTACTCCACGTAGTTGTCGATCGAGTGCTGCTCGTCCATTTCGATAAGCCCTTGCTCGTCGAGGCCCAGGCTGGCCAGGCCCATGGCGGCGCCGTACTCGGAGACCGAGATGAAGAGCGAGGCCTCGTCGCCGGAGTACTCGATGCAGACGCGGCGGTCGCCGTCGACGCCTACCAGCTCGTGCCAGACGCCGGTGGCGGCTTCGTAGCGGTTGCGCGACTCGATCAGGAAGAAGGCGTCGTCGAGGCTTGGGGCGAACCCGGTGATGACCACCACGTCGCCCACTCCCGCGTTGGCGAGGGTGTCTTCCTCCTGGGTTGCGGGCTTCTTCTTGCGCCCCCCGAAAAGCGACCTGAACACCATGTGGAGCACTCCGATGCAGAGGGGCGCGAAACCGCGCCTGCCGAGGGTATTTTACGGGGGCGGGGTCGGGCGGTCAATCGGCGGGGATTGCTTCACCCCCATCCTAACCTTCCCCCGTCAAGGGGGAAGGGACTGATTGACACCCTCACCCTGACCCTCTCCCGTCAAGGGAGAGGGGACCGTTGGGTTCGGCGCGGGCGTGGAAGGGCGCTCCGCGTCTTATGCCAAGCTTCAGTCTGCCGTACTCGGAGCTGAGCTCGGCGCCGCAGATGATTATCAGGCTGCTGAGGTAGGTCCACAGCAGCAGGACGATCACTGGGGCCAGCGGGCCGTAGGTGTCGTCGAAGGTCGCGAAGCCGTTGAGGTAGATGATGAAGAGGTTCTTGGATAGCTCGAACAGGAACGCGGCCGCGAACGCGCCGGGCCAGATGTAGCGCCAGTACGTTCTGGTGTTGGGCGTGAACTTGTAGATGAGCAGGAACGCGCTGAGCACCAGCACGAACGAGGTCGTCTGAAGCACCACGGTCCCGATGCGGTTGACCATGAATTCGACCTGCGGCGCGTCCAGGTCGCCGAGCAGGCCGGCGGCGCGGACCAGCGTGGCCGCGCCGAACGACATCAGGAACAGGAAGGCGACTCCGACGGCCATCAGGAGCTGGCGCGACTTGTTCAGGTAGAAGGGGCGGTCCTGGTGGACGTCCCAGGCGCGGTTCACCGCCCGGCTGAGCGCGCCGAACACGGCGCTGGCCGACCAGAACATGCCCAGTATGGCGACCACGGTGGCGGCGCCGCGGAGGTTCAGCAGTGTGTCCAGGTTGTCGGCGACGAAGGCTTCGGAGCCGGGCAGGTACTCCGAGACGAAGTTGGTGACGTTGTCGGCCACCGCGTTCTGCCCCGCGTCCGCCGGAGTGTCGACGAAGTAGCTGAAAATCGCGATCAGCCCCAGCAGAAGGGGAAACAGCGAGAAGAGCGCGTAGTAGGCCACGCCCGCGGCCATGTGGGTGACGTCGTCGTCGGAAATCTCCTTGACCGTGCGGACGAGGAGATTGATGACGAATATCCTGGTCAGCCGCCGCTCGATGACCTTCGCGCGTGTCTTCGTCCTCGACAGGAACGTCCGGCCGTAACGCAGCCCCGAGCTGATGGACGCCATGGCATCTCGCCGGAAGTCAGCGCGCGGCCCGGGGGAGCTTGCGGTTCGCCGTGCCGCCATCAGTGAAGCGCGGCGCTGAAGGCGTCGACGATCTCATCGTTGCTCTGCCTCAGGATGGTGGTGTTGACGGTGAGCGCGAAGCTGTCCTGGCTTCCCTCCCGGGGGGAGATGAAGACGCTGCGTTCGGCGAGCTTCTCGGCCGCCAGGTGGGCGTCCACGCCGTCTTCGAAATCGACGGGGAAGATGTTGGAGCCGTTTTCGTAGCGCCCCACGCTGATGCCGGGGAGCGAGTTCAGTCGCTCGAAAAGCAGGCCCGCCTTGTCCATGGCGGCGCCGAACCGCTCCTCGAATCCCTTTGCGCCCTCGAGGGCGAGCGCGGCGGCGAAGTACGACGCGGGCAGGCCGCCGCCGAAGAGCCGGCGCTCGTGGTACAGGCCGTCGACGAAGTCGGCGCTGCCGCACAGTATCGCGCCGAAGGGAGCGCCGAAGTACTTGTACAGCGACATGTAGGTGGTGTCGAACATCGCGGCGTAGTCCGCCGCGGGTATGCCGGTGGCGGCGGACATCATGAACAGCCGCGCGCCGTCCAGGTGGGTCGGTATGCCGCGCTCGCGGCACAGGTCCGTGATCTGGCGCATCACGTCTATGGGCACGACCTTGCCGCTCTGGCGACGGACGGGGCTCTCTATCATCACGGCGCCGACCTCGTTTATCACCCTGCCGGAGACGGACGCGTCGAGCGTGTCTTCGAGCTCTTCGGCGGTGAAGTGGGGCCGTCCGGGAGCCAGCGGCACCAGGTTGATGGAGCTAAGGCGGGTTACGGTGTCGCCGGAGTCGTGGTACAGGTGGCTCTGCTCCTGGACGATGGCCCTGGGGCTCGTGCCGCAGTGGCGGCGTATGGCGAGGTGGTTGGCGAGCGTGCCGGTGGGCATGAATATGGCGGCCTCGGCGCCGAGCATGCCGGCGAAGTGGCGTTCGAGCGTCTCGACGCTGCCGCCGAGGGAGTAATTGTCGGGGCTGAGCGCGGACTGGGCCTCCAGCTCGGCCAGGCGGCTGATCATGCCGGCGGGGGTCTTCGGCTCGCCGTCGCCGCGGAAGACGACCGCGCGGTCGTCGAGCGCCGGGTCCGGAGGCGCGGGCTGGGCGGCCGCGGGTGTAGCGGTGGCGGCGGAAGCGCCGGAAATCGCGTTCATTTGGTTTGTCTCCTTAGTCGCGTGGCGCCGCTACAAAAGCGCGGCGCCTATAAGTCGATGATACGAAACGGCTAGTTGGGGTGTCAACGCGCGTTCCCGCGAAAGCTGGAACGCGAAATCTGCTCATTTCTGCGACATTATGTTGTTTTCGTAGCTGGGGACACCGGCGGTTCTGCGCAATTCTGTAATGCCGGCGGTGGCATTTCGGGGCACATGTGTCGCGCCGCGTGGCAGAAGGGGACAGTGGCCGGTGGCCAGTTGCGGGCGTTCCTACGGATGCCTGGGGCGCGGGGTCGGTCCCACGGGCGGATTTGAAGGTCGGCCTTACCGTGAGCGATGATAGCACGGATGTGCGTATGGTTGCAAGAGCCCTGGCAAAGTCGCCGGATCGTGGCGGATTTGTGGGGAGAAATGGCGCAGGTGCGGGGCAGAGGCGGGGCGTGGGTGGGGCAGGGCTGGGGAACGGGTGGCGCGGGAAAGTGACGGTTTTTTCGGGGTATGGGTGACGTTCACCCTCATCCTGACCCATTCGGCAGGCTCAGGGCGGGCTCCTCTCCCAATTGAGGGAGAGGGAACTAAGGAGCCGGATGTTCTTGACTTGCCAAGCAAGGGTGAATATCGTTAGCGGAGACATGACTCCAGAACAACAAGCGCGCGTCAAGATAGACGATATGCTCGAGCGGTCGGGATGACGCGCGGCGGCCTGGGCCGCGCCTACGCCCTGTTCGGCGAAGAGTTGAAGGCGCTGCTCAAGGAACTGAACCTGAAGTTTACGGCGTAAGCGGGGGAGACACTCGAACCGTCATTCCAGCGAAAGCGGGAATCCTGCGGCCCTTGGCGCTCCAACACGTCCTTGAAGGGCTGTCCGCGCCGCCCTAGAATGAGAGATAGGAGGATAGACATGGCCGAAAGAAAAGACCCCAAAGAGGACACTCACGACTACCTGGAAACGTTGGAACGGGTCCAAAAGCAATACGAGCAATACGTGGAAGTGGCCGAATTGTACAAGCTGCCGATACAGAGACAGACCGGAAAGCCCAGGTATGCGTCTCCCAGCGTGGACCAACCGCTGACGGTCAACTCTTTCCGGGTCAACGAGTAGAGGAAGTACAACCATGCCTTCATGGAACGACCTCTTAATCTCTTTACAGGAGCAGGATGATCCTAGCTGGCTAGACAAGAAGCTGTACGAGTACTTGGGAGCACTCTCAAAGCGCCGTGGTGATTCTGCCGTCATCTACTACGCTTCTGCTTTTCTGCAGAAGGCCAACGAGTCAGTCTCAATAGGCAGGGAAGACATCAATGGATTTATGAACGCACTATACAATGCGCCCACCGACAAGGGGTTGACCCTGATTCTCCATACTCCCGGTGGCGACCCGAATGCGGTTGAGAGCATTGTCGAGTACCTACATTCCAAGTTTGACAGAATGGAGGTGTTCGTACCATACCTAGCTATGTCGGGGGGCGCGATGATAAGTCTGGCGAGCGACCTGCTGGTTCTGGGAAAACAGAGCCAGCTTGGCCCTATTGACCCTCAATTCCTTACCGAAGGTACATCTTACTCTGCCAGAGCTATCCAAGAAGCTTTCGCAAAAGCTAGAGACGACATAGAAGATGACATAAGGCTGGCGCATCTCTGGGCACCCATCTTACAGAACATGGGACCCTCTCTAGTTCTTGAAGCGGAAAAGGCTCTGGCGTACAGCAAAGAACTGGTGGCCGACTGGCTCAACAAGCGGATGTTGAAAGACATAAAGGACGCACAGGCAAGAAGAGAAAATGCCGACACCATCGCAGCATACTTTAACGCGGAGCCCACGAGCGAACATGGGCAGGTGTATGTTCACGGTCAGAGGATTGGAGTTGAGCAGCTGCAAAGGCTGGGCGTAAAGCTCCAGTTACTCGAAAGCGATCAGGAATTGCAGAACGAGGTCCTTACTGCCTATCACCTGATGACTCTGATCTTTGAAACGACTGCATCGTTGAAGTTCATTGCCAGCAGCGAAGGTAGAATGTGGGTGACCCAGGAACGCCCTGTTCTTTCCGAAACACCTTAGCTTGGGTGATTCCAAGAGTCTGCGGTGAAGAGGACTGTCCGGAACACAAGGAGCGAGCAAATGGCCGCGCTAGGAGAGTTTACCAGCAAGGCACCGCCTGAGTTGCTGGCCGCGATGCGCGCCATCGCCGAGCGCGAGGAACGCGACTTCGACGCCGTGGTGGAAGACGCGATGTGGGAGTACCTCAGAGGCAAGGTGGGGGCGGGCGTCCGCCCGGAGGTGATGGCCCACTTCTACGCCAGCCTGGAGAAGAACCGGCGGCTGATGGAGTTGCTGGCGCGTGGCTAAGGTTAAAGGGGAGTTGCGAGGCCTGGCGCCGAAAAGGAAGGGAGAATCGGCCAAATGACAACTGCCGATGAAATCAAGCAGGCGGTCCTGAGTCTTCCCGAAACCGAGTATGCCAAGCTCATGGACTGGCTTCACGAGTTGGCGGAAGAGGCGTGGGACAAGCAAATCGAAGAGGACATAAAGGCCGGCAAGCTGGACTTCATTATAGCGGAGGTTGAGCAGGCCAAACGGGAAGGCACATTGAAGGATCTGTAGTGCACCGCGCTACACGCCAATTCTGGTTGCACTTTGGCCGGCTACCCGGAGCAGTTCAGAGAACCGCGAGACGAAACTTCCAGTTGCTCAGGGAAAACCCGAGGCACCCCTCGCTTCACTTCAAGAGAGTCAACGATTACTGGGTAGTACGGGTTGGGCGTTCCTACAGAGCTATTGCGATTGAGAGAGGACCAGACCTGTACTGGGGCTGGATCGGGGACCACGACGAATACATGCGGATCATTGGCCGGTAAGCGTTGATTCACCGGATACTCGGAGAATTGCTGGGGCTGGCAGCGTAGGGGTTTGGGGAGATTGGCGCGGTCGGGGCAAAGGTGCTAACTTATGTGGGCTCCGATGGCGGCTGTCGCCGCTGCGTCCGGAGCGCTTATATTCAGGCTATGGAGACTTTGCGAGGAGGCGCCGCATGAGCTCTAATGGAAAGGTTGCCATCATAACGGGCGCGGGAACCGGCATTGGAAAGAGGACGGCGCTGCTGATGCTGAGCGAGGGCTACTCGGTGACGCTGGCGGGTCGGCGGGAGGAGCCGCTGTCGGCGACGAAGGAGGAGGCGGGCGAGGACGGCGAGCGGGCGCTGGTTGTGCCGACGGACGTGGGGAAGCCGGACGACGTGCAACGGCTGTTCGACGCGACGCAGGAGGCGTTCGGGCGGCTGGACGTGGTGTTCAATAACGCGGGGTTCGGGGCGCCGAGCGTGCCGCTGGAGGACCTGACCTACGAGCAGTGGCAGTCGGTGGTGGACGCGAACCTGACGGGGGCGTTCCTGTGCACGCAGCAGGCGTTTCGGCTGATGAAGAGCCAGGAGCCGATGGGCGGTCGGATTATCAACAACGGCTCGATTTCGGCGCACGTGCCGCGTCCCAACTCCGCTCCGTACACGGCGACGAAGCACGGGATGACGGGGCTGACGCGGTCGGCGTCGCTGGACGGGCGCAAGTACAACATCGCGTGCGGCCAGATAGACATCGGCAACGCGGCGACGGAGATGACGGCGCGCATGGCGGGCGGGGTGCCGCAGGCGAGCGGTCACGTCTTGGCGGAGCCGCGCATGGACGCGGATGACGTGGCGCGGGCGGTGCTGTACATGGCGGAGCTGCCGCTGGAGGCGAACGTGCAGTTCATGACGATCATGGCGACGGCGATGCCGTACATCGGGAGGGGGTAGGCGGCGTTCACGCTCATCTTCACCCTCACCCTGACCCTCTCCCATCGAGGGAGAGGGGACCGATAGGAGGGGGTAGCTTTCTACACGCCCGCCCGATGAGTACGCTCAGGCGCGCCGTCCCCGCCGCCGTGTTGGCGCTCGCCGCGCTCTTGCTGGCGGCGTGTTCGTCCTCGCCCGGCAACGCGCCAGCCACGCGAGACGACCAATCGGGGCGGGAGCTGTTCGCCGCGAACTGCGCCGTATGCCACGGGGCCGGCGGCGAAGGGCAACCCGACTGGCACGTCCAGAACGAAAACGGCACGCTGCCGGCGCCGCCTCTCAACGGCGACGGACACACCTGGCACCATGCGGACGGCCTGTTGTACCGCGTCGTCAGCCAGGGCGGTAAGCTGTTCGAGGACCCCAACATTCCGAGCTTCAAGAGCGCGATGCCCGCGTTCGGCGAGCGTCTCAGCCACCGGGAGATAGTGGCGGTGATCACGCACGTCAAGAGTCTGTGGGGGGATAAGACGAGCAGGGGGCTGTCCATCCGGGAGCACCAGGCGTCGGTCAGCGAGCAGGATCCGTTTCCGCCCGGTGGGGGTTAGGCGGCGGCACCCCTATCTTCACCCTCACCCTGACCCTCTCCCATCGAGGGAGAGGGGACTGAGAGGAAGGGTCAGGCGGCGTCCCCCTATATTCACCCTCACCCTGACCCTCTTCCGTCAAGGGAGAGGGGACTACAAGGTGCGGCGGATGTGGTCTACCTCGATGGCGACGCCGTCGGCTAGGGGCATCCTGGGGGTCCAGCCGAGGATGCGGCCGGCCTTGGAGCAGTCCAGGGCTATCCTGTCGGCCTCGCCGGGGCGCTTGTTCCGGTAGGCAGGCTCGACGCTAGCGCCCGTGGCGGCGCGCACGGCGTCGAATATCTCGAAGTCCGTGGTCTCGACACCGCGAGCGATGTTGTACACGTCGTTGTCGCCGCGCGGGGCCATCGCCAGCAGGTTGGCCGACGCCACGTCGTCGACGTAGACGTAGTCGCGGGTCTTGGAGCCGTCGCCGAAAATGGTGGATTGCGCGCCCTCGAGCATCTGGTTGGTGAAGATGGCGACGACCCCGGCCTCGCCGTGGGGGTCCTGGCGGGGGCCGAAGACGTTGCCGTAGCGCAGGATCTTGTAGCGCAGGCCGTACTGGTCGGCGTAGAAGCGGACGTAGCTTTCGGCGGCGAGCTTGGCCATGCCGTAGGCGGACTGGGCGTGCTTGGGGTGGTCTTCGCGCAGGGGCAGATACAGCGGCTCGGAGTAGACGGCGCAGGTGGATGAGAAGACGATCCGCTCCACGCCGTGCTCGACGCAGCTCTGAAGCGTGTTGATGGTTCCGAGCACGTTCGCGTTGGCGTCGAAAGCGGGCGCGGCCATGGAGCGCCGGACGCTGGTCTGGGCGGCCAGGTGGAAGACGGCCCGGGGCGTCTCGCGCGCGAACACGTCGGCCAGGGCGTCGGCGTCGGTGACGTCGGCCACGTGGAGCCGGGCGCGGGGGTTGAGGTTGTCCTCTTTGCCGGTAGAGAAGTCGTCCACGGCCGCGACCGAGTGGCCGTCGTCGATGAGGGCGTCCACGAGGTGGGAGCCGATGAAACCGGCGGCGCCGGTTACGAGAATCTTCATTTGCCGAGCTTTCCCAGTCAGGATTGGCTACAGCAAGTTTATCATTCTCGGTCGGAGCAGGATGCGGATGGCGGAGAGCACGACCGCGCTCAACACGATGAACACGACGGAAGAGAGTTCCCAGCCGGGGAAGAACAGGCCCAGCGCCGTGCCGGCGGCCGGGGGATGCTCGGTGTTGGTGAGCACCATGACCAGCATGCTGACGCCCACCGCCAGCGCGGCGGCGAATACCCGGATGAAGTCCTCGCCAGCGGCCAGCGCTTCCAGACCGGGGATCAGCAGCAAGAAGGCGAACGCGCTGCCGAAAATGACGGAGACGACGTGCCCGCCGATTACCCTGCGCGGCGTCGCGGCCACGCTGTCCGGGACGATGAAGACGATGAAGACGGTGGAGCCGATGGCGACTACTAATGCCGCGTGCAGCAGGGCGTCTTCGATGAGCAGTATGAATAGCAGCGAGAGCGTACCGAGTCCACACTGGAAGAGATACTGCCCGAACCTGCCCCTGGCCCTGCGGTCCACCAGGCCCGCCGTGAGGCGGCGAAAAAGACCGGACGTGGTCGTCTGGAGATGCACCAGTTTGTCTCCAATCGCCACGCGCAAGTCCCGGCGTGGCGGGATGCCGCAATGCTTCAGCTAATGAGTTTACTCAGCGGGGCAGAGTGTGCGCAAGCCGGAGTGGGTTTCGAAAAGGGGTTATCTGATTGACAATTCCAAGATTCGTTCATAGAATCCGGACGGAAGTCGCCCGCTGAGAGGACGCTGGAGGGCTATGTCGCGAGTCGAACGCGTGCCCGGGCCTGGCGATAGGGGCATCGCCGAGCCTCGCCAATCCCACGCCGAAGGACGAGTATGATGGCCGCAGCCGGACGCAAGCGCCAGTCACGGGCTTCGGCCTCGCCGCTCATTCTGGTTTACATATTCGCGGGGCTCATCGCCGTTGGGACCGGGCTGCTCATGCTGCCGGTTACGAACCACGGGGGCGGGTTCACGCCCTTCATGGACGCGCTGTTCACGGCGACGTCCGCGGTCGCGGTCACGGGCCTGGTGGTGGAGGACACGCCCACCTACTGGACGAGCGTGGGCCAGGTGATCGTGATCGCGCTGGTGTACGTGGGCGGGCTGGGGTTCATGACCATCGCCACGTTCATGCTCATCCTCATCGGGCAGCGGCTGACGCTCACGCAGCGGCTGCTGGTGAGGGAGAGCCTGGGGGTGAACCGGCTGGGCGGGCTGGTGAGGCTGACGGTCGGCGTGGTCATACTGGCGACGGCGATCCAGGTGCTGGGATTCGGCGCCCTTCTGGCGCGGTTCTGGTTCGTGATGCCGCAGGAGGAGGCGATATGGCAGGCGGCGTTCCTTTCGATATCCAGCTTCAACAACGCCGGCTTCATGTCGCTGACGAACCCGGAGGCGCTGTCGGCCTACAGGGACGACGTGGCGATAATGGGCGTGATGGCGGTGCTCATCCTGCTGGGCAGCATCGGCTACGCGACGATGGCGGACCTGGCGCTGTCGCGCAGGTTTTCGCTGTACACTCTCAACACCAAGTTCGTGCTGATAACGACCGCCCTGCTCTTGCTGCTCGGCGGCGGACTTTTCATGCTGTTCGAGCACGACAACGCGAGCACGATAGGGGAGCTGCCGGTAGAGGAGAAGCTGTTGGTTTCGGTGTTCGAGTCCACCAGCGGGCGCACCGCCGGCTTCAGCACGGTGGAGTTCGGCGAGACCCGGGAGCACACGTCGCTGCTGTACTGCGGGCTGATGCTGATAGGGGGAGCGACCGGCTCGGTGGCGGGCGGGATCAAGGTGAACGCGTTCGCGATCATAGTGCTCACGCTGCTGGCGACGATGAGGGGCAGGGAGCGGGTGGCGGTGTTCAGGCGGGAGGTGCCCCAGTCGCAGGTGCGGCAGGCGATGGCCATCGGCGTGTTTTCGGTGGGGTTCATATTCGTGTGCACGCTGCTGCTGAGCGTGACCGAAAGCGGGCTGCCGTTCCTCAACCTGCTGTTCGAGAGCTTTTCGGCGGCGGGGACGGTGGGACTGAGCCGGGGAATCACGCCGGTCGTGTCCACCTGGGGGCAGATCATACTGATAGCGGCGATGTTCGTGGGCAGGGTGGGGCCGGTGACGCTGGGGCTGGCATTGGGGCAGCGGACGGACGTGGACGTGTACCGGTACGCCCAGGAACGGGTTACAATAGGTTGAGCGTGCCCGGCGCGGGTAGCGTTTCGCCGGGCTTTTCCGGGACCTGCGGGCGATTCACGCGGGGAGAGGTAGCATGAAGAGGCAAGTCATTGTAATTGGGTTGGGCCGTTTCGGCATGGCGGTGACCAGGAAGCTGTACAACATGGGCCACGACGTGCTGGCGATGGACAAGGACGAGGGGCGCGTGCAGGGGGTGATGGGGCAGGCCACGCACGCGCTTTCGGGCGACGCCACCAACGAGAACGTGCTGCGCGAGCTGGGCATTACGGACTACGACGCGGCGGTGGTCGCGATCGGCCAGGACGTCATGTCCAGCGTGATGACTTCGGTGCTGCTCAAGACCATCGGGGTGCCCTACGTGGTGTCGCGGGCGCACAACGAGCTGCACGCCAACACGCTGGAGCGGATAGGCGTGGACAAGGTGGTCGAGGTCGAGTCCGAGATGGGGACGCGGCTCGCGCTCAGCCTGTTCAACCCGAACGTGGCGGAGTACCTGGAGCTTACGCCCAGGGTCGGCGTCAGCAAGCTGAAGGTGCCCGACAGGTTCCTGAACATGACGCTGGGAGAGGTGGGGTTTTCGGACCCGAAGCACAAGAACGGGCTGTCGCTGCTGGCCATACAGCGCGGCGACCGCGTGAACCTGATCCCGGACCAGGGAGAGCGTTTCAAGCGCGGCGACTGGCTGCTGCTGGCGGGGCAGGACGACCTAGTGGAGCGGCTGGAGAACGCCGAGGAGTAGTTGAGGGGATTCACCCTCACCCATTCGACTTCGCTCAGGGCGGGCTCCTGACCCATTCGACAGGCTCAGGGCAGGCTCTTTCCCCTGCGAGGGGGAAGGGACTCGCGGGGCTCGGCTACTCTCCGGCCTGGATGAGGACACGGCCGCCGGCCTCAACGTCGATGTTCAGGTTGTGGCTGTGGAGCAGGCGCATACCTACGAGGGGAGTGGCGTCGGACATGTGGGCATCGACATGCCTGGCCTGGCCGTCCCACAAAACCGTGACGCTGTAGACATCGAAAGTTACTTCGCTACCGTCGGCCAAGAACGCCGGGTTGGTGGTAACGAAGGGCAATCCCAGTGTCGGAGCCAGCGCCGGCGGCAGCGTCAAGTATCCATTGTAGCCGGTATCGACGACTGCCTCTATTTCCCGACTCTGCCCGGACGGGCCTTGTATGGCAAGCCTTACGATTGGTTCGTAGGCGGCGTTCACCACACCTTGGATCACTGGGCACTCCGCAAGGACCCGCCCCCGAACTTGTACACCGCCCGATAGCCCACACGCAGGGACCAGACGTTGATAGCCTCTGGACACTGCGCCCGCAGCCGGCCTGCTGCGGCCAAAAGGTCGTCGGCGATAGCCCAAACGCCGGTGTCCACGTCAATGGATACGATCTCCCCGTCGTGCTCCGCCTCCACCTGCGGGCGGATGTCCCGCTCATATATCTCGTCGCCCAAGCGGGCGATCTCTTCTTTCGGGCGGGTTGGCGCGGTGGGTGTGGGCGGCGGGGTCTGTGCGTCTCTCATGTGTGTCCCCCTTCCAGTTGTGCTTCCACACTCGCTATTCTACCACTCGTGGGAGTGTGCGAGTGGGAGTGTGCGAGAGACAGAGGGGACGAGTGGGGCAGGTTACTCTTTGGCTTGGATGAGGACGCGGCCGCCGGCCTCAACGTCGATGTTCAGGTTGTGGCTGTGGAGCAGGGACATACCTACCAAAGGCGTGGCATCGGCTACGTAGGCATAGACATCCCTGGGTTGGCCGTCCCATATTACCGACACGTCGTGAACGTCGAAGGATTCCTCGCTGCCGTCGGCCAGGATCAAACGGCTTCGTCCCGTCAGGTTCAGACCCAGTTCTGCGACAAGAGACGGAGGCAAGACGAGAAAGCGGTTGAAGCCCGTGTCCACCACGGCCTCCACTTGCCGCACCTGCCCCGCCGGGCCGCGCACGAAGACAGTTATGACGGCTTCGTAGGCGGCATTCACAATCCCTTCGATCACCTGGTGCTCCGCGGGGACCCGCCCCCAATGCTGCCTGTCGCGCGGTACCCAACCCGTAACAGCCACACGTCGACAGCCTCCGGATGCGTCGCCCGCAGACGCTTCGCTGCGGCCAAAAGGTCGTCGGCGATCGCCCAGCTTCCGCTGTCCACGTCGACGGCGACGTATTCCCCATCGTGGTCGGTCTCGACCTGTGGGCGGATGTCCCGCTCGTAGATCTCATCGCCGAGGCGGGCCGTCTCTTCTTTCGGGCGGCTCGGCGGCGAGGTGCGTCGGACGGCTTGCGTGGGCGCCGGGGTCTCTGCGTCTCTCATGTGTGTCCCCCTTCCAGTTGTGCTTCCACACTCGCTATTCTACCACTCGTGGGAGTGTGCGAGACGGATGTAGAGGGCCGGGGGCTGGGCGTCACCCCCATCCTAACCTTCCCCCATCAAGGGGGAAGGGACTCAAGGGGTTATGCCGGCGGGGTGGTGGGGTAGGACCCGAAGATCCTGAACATGGACACTTGCGAGCGTATCGCGTCGAGGGCGTCCCGCACGATGTCGTCCTCCCTGTGTCCCTCGATGTCGATCAGGAAGATGTACTGCCCAAGGGTCTCGCCGGTGGGCCGCGACTCTATCTTGGTCATGTTTATCTGCCGCCGGGCTATCTCGTAGAGCACCGAGTACATCATGCCCGGCGAGTCCTCCGCGAACGAGAAGCATATCGACGTCTTGTCGTGGCCTGTGGGGGCGTGGTCGGACGGGGCGAGGATGACGAACCTGGTCTGGTTGTTGGGTCTGTCCTGGATGCCGGTGGCTATGATGTGGGCGTCGTAGAGGTGGGCGGCCCTGCGGTTGGCGATGGCGGCGGCGGGCACGTCGCTTTCGCGCATCTGCTCGACAGCGGCGGAGGTGCTGAGGGACGCCATCTGCTGGGCCGACGGGAAGCACCTGTCGAGGAACGAGCGGCACTGCGCCAGGGCCTGGGGGTGGGAGTAGACCGCGCGGATGTCTTCCATGTCGGCGCCGGCCACGACGACCAGGCAATGGTCGATGGGAATCACCAGCTCGTTGCGCACGGACAGGTCGGTCTCGCTGATAAGCAGGTCCAGCGTGAAGGTGACCGAGCCTTCCAGGGAGTTTTCGATCGGGACCACGCCCTCGTCGGCCAAGCCCGATCTCACGGCTGCGGCGACGGCCGGGATGGATACGAACGGCACGAGCCGGGCGGAGGGGTCGTAGTCAACCGCCGCCTGTTCGGTGTAGGTTCCCGGAGGTCCGAGGTATGCCAGCCGCTTGGTCATGGAATCCTCCCAGCAGCCTGTTCGTCACCCCCATCCTAACCCATTCGGCAAGCTCAGGGCAGGCTCTTCCCCCGTCAAGGGGGAAGGGACTTATCGGATAGGCTTTTAGTATTGGCTGGCGCGGCGGGTTAGGCGCGCTCGTCGGCGGTCTGGTCGAGGCCGCCGTTCTTGGAAGAGCCCTCCGGGGGGGCCTCAGCAGCGCCGTCTTCCGACGCCTGCGCGCGTCCCAGCCGGGTGTTGACCTGCTCGACGATGGGGGTGACCCTCTCGCGCACGCCCTCCACCGCGGGCGTCATGCGCTCGCGCGCGGATTCGACGGCCGGGTCGATGCGTTCGCGGGCGGTGTCTACCGCGGGGGCGATGCGTTCGCGTGCGGTGTCTACCGTCGGGGCGGCTCTCGCGCGCAGTTCTGCGGCCATCTCCTCGGCGCGGTTGCGCCAGGCCTCGCTGCGTTCGATCAGCTCCGCGCGGGTATCTTGTCCGGACCTGGGAGCCAGCAGCAGGCCGACGGCGGCGCCTACGATGCCGCCAATCAGAAAGCCCAGAACGAACGACCCGCCGCTATCGTTACTTGCCATTGTCGTTGTCTCCCTTCCTCCGCTTGTTCTTTCTCAAGCCGAGTATGAATGCGCCCACTTTGCCCGCGCCGTAGGCCACGCCGGAGTTGGAAGCGGCAGGCTCGACGACGTTCTCCGTGAGCGTCTCGATCATTTCCCTGGTGTTTGTCACGACCTTCTGGGCCTCGGTGATGAGCGCGGACAGCTTCTTGATGACTATCAGCGCGCCCACCAGCAGCGCCAGCAGCAGGACAAAGAGCAAGATGTCCCGCGCCATCGCTATTATCAGCGCGATGTCTGCGACGGTATCCAATCAATGCTCCATGCTACGGCTGGATGAGCATTCTCATCGCGCCGTTGGGGTCCTTGCGCTGGGTGATGATGCTGTGCTTTTCGTTCTCGGCCCACTCGATGACGTCGTAGGTGTTGAGGACGCCGGGGATGATCACTTCGACGAACGAACTGCCGTCCCGGGACATGTGCTCGGAGAGGGCGGCGATGATGCCTGCGCAGGTCTTGCCGGTGCCGTCGATGATCACCCAGCCGTTCTCGGAGACGCCGTTGGCGCCCTCGCCGTTAGAGGAGGCCGTGGCTGCGGAGAAGACGTCGATCTCGCCGGTCTGGCGCAGGTCCAGCTGGCGCTTGAACTCGGCGACGGCTTCCCAGTAGACGCCGGAGGTGCGTTCGCCCTTGGCGCAGACGGCGCCGCGCACGCCGACGATGTCGGGGTTGATGCGCGAGAGCTCGTCGAGGTCGTCGAGGCGCAGGTGGCCTGAGAGGGCGGTGCTCATGCCCTGCTGCTTGCTCTCGAACACCATGGCGCGCAGCTCCGGCTCGGCGATGAAGTCGAACAGGTTGCGGCCGTCCTTGGTGAGGGTGTCGATGAGCCAGCCGTCGCATTTGCCGTCTTCGGCGAGCTGGGGCATGTGGTGGGCGTCGAGGCCGTCGTAGAGGGGGTTGTCGGCGAACAGGGAGCCGATGAGCTTGGTGTCGAAGCCTTCGAGCGCCTCGCGGGAGGCGAGGAGGGTCTCGACGGCGGCGTCGTACTCGGTGTTCATGAAGCCGACCTTGACGGAGGTGGCGTCGAGGACGCCGGCGGTGTAGACGGCCATGGCGACGGTGCCGACCTGGTTGGGGACGACACCGAGGGTGACGCTGGCGTGGTTGGCCATGGGCACGGCGTCCCGGACCTGCTTGACCACGTGGGGGTGGGCCGAGCCTACCAGGGCTTCCTGGAGGTTCTTCACGTCTACGATGTCCGCTCCTCCCTTGACGGCCTGGAGGGCCTCGGGAAGGTTCTGGACGCTAACCATCAGTATCATCTGATTCTCCCATGTAGGGCGTCACCCCCATCCTAACCTTCCCCCTGCGAGGGGGAAGGGACTTATCGGATAGGCTCTTAGATGAAGCCTTCGAGGTCGCCCTTGAGTTCTTCTTTCTCCTCGTCGGTGAGGTTACCGTGGGGCGCTCGGACGTGGCCTCCGGCCATGCCCATCAGCTCGCCCCAGTACTTGCACAGTGGGACGGGCAGGGCGCCGCCGAATTTCTGGACGGTGCGGCCCCACCACTTGTCGGAAATCTGCTTGACGGGCGCGATGTGCTCGTCGTAGAAGTCGAGGTCCAGGTCGCCGCGCATTGCGCGGTCGATGAACTGGACGTAGTAGTTGCGTCCGGGGCGGTCGAAGCGCCAGTCGGAGGTGTTGGCGAACATGACCTGCTGTTCGAAGCCAAGCTCCTTGCCCTTGCGGAGTATCCACTCGTCGGGGGTGCTGATGATAGCGTCGCGTCCGATGCGGAGATGGGCCTCGACGGAGAGGTCCTGGTTGAAGCTGGCTTCCTTCACGCCCACGACGTTGGGGAGCTTGCAGATGCGGTCCAGCCCGTCGGCGCTCATCACGATGCCGAACTGCGGGGAGTTGTAGAACATGATGGCGAGCGGGGTGTGGTCGGCGAGCAGCTTGATGTAGTCGACGACCTGGTCCTCGGTCTTGGTCACCATGTAGGGCGCGGCGGCGATGAGCAGGTCGAAGCCGACCTGTTCGGCGTGGTCGGCGAGGGCGAGCATACTCTTGTAGGAGGTGTGGGTGACGTGGGCGCCGATGGGCCAGTCGCCGCCGGCCTCGTCGGCAACGACGTCGTAGACGCGCAGGCGCTCCTCGCGGGTGAGGCTCCAGAACTCGCCCATGCCCCAGGTGCAGCCGCCGCCCTGGGTGCCGAGCTCGCGGATGTGGCGGATGTTGGCGCGCAGGCCGTCCTCGTCCAGCTCGTCGTCCGGGGTGAAGGGCGTCATCAGGGTGGTCCACTGTCCGCGGAGGTTTTCGCGCGCCCAGTCGAGGGCCTCGTCCTTGGTGTATTCGGCCATGTGTGCGCCTCCAGGCCTGTCCGTCGTGGTTCGTGTTCGCGCCCGGGTTTGGGGCGGGTCGTCGGGCGCGCCCGGACGTGTCGCGGGTGCGCGCCGCGCACAATTCATCATAGCCAGCGCGGGCGCGCGATGTCAATGATTGGGCGCGTCCGCTTCCGGTCGGTAGCGGACATTTGCAAGGGACAAAATGGGCTGTAAAATGTAGGGGCGCCGGATGTCGGGCGTATCCTGAGCGGCGAGGCGCATTTTGGGCTGTCTGGAGACTCATCCGTGGATAACCTTCGAGCTGGACCTCAGCAGTGCTCCCGCGAGGTTCTGGACCCTGTTGGGGGACGCCTGCTCGAAGTGCGAGGTCATATCCGGCATCCCGCTTATGCCTGAGACCGCGGAGGAGCTGAATCTGGTCTCGCTGGAGAAGGGCGCACAGGCGACGACGGCCATAGAGGGCAACACGCTGACACAGGAACAGGTCGGCTTGCTGGCGCGGGGCGAGCTCCGGTTGCCACCATCGAAGGAGTACCTCGGCATAGAGGTCAAGAATATTCTGCGCGGATTCAACGAGATGCTCGACGTCGATACACTTCCGACGTTGAACGCGGAGAGGGTCAAGTATCTGAACGGCGTGGTGCTGGATGGGCTGGACCTGGACGAGGGCGTCGTGGCGGGCGAGATACGCACGCACGAAGTCGGAGTTGCGCGTTACAGGGGCGCGCCCGCGAGGGATTGCGAGTATCTGCTGGGCCGCCTGTGCGATTGGCTCGAGGGCATGGACCTCCAACTGGGGCACTCGAAGCTGGCGCTTCCCGTCGTGAAGGCGCTGGTTGCGCATCTGTACCTTGCCTGGATTCATCCTTTCGGGGACGGCAACGGCAGGGTGGCCCGTCTCGTGGAATACCAGATATTGCTTGGCGCGGGCGTGCCGAATCCCGCGACGCATCTCTTGAGCAACCACTACAACGATACCCGTAGGGAGTACTACCGCAGACTGGACGCGTCCAGCAGGGCGCCGAACGGGGTGGTGGAGTTCCTGGTGTACGCCCTGCAAGGGTTCGTGGACGGCTTGACGGAGCAGGTCGACGCGATAAAGCGGCAGATGCGAGAGGATATGTGGACCAACTACGTTCACATGAGGTTCCGAGACCGCTCGAGTCCAACTGACGTCAGGCGCAGACACCTGGTGCTGGACCTGTCCGAGCGCGACGAACCGGCGCCTCGGCGTGACCTCCGGCTGCTCACGCCGAGACTGGCCGCGGCATATGCGGGGAAGACTGACAAGACGATCACTCGCGACCTGAACGCGCTGAGCGAGATGGGCCTGATAACGAGGACGCGGGAGGGTGTTGCGGCGAAGAAGGGGATCCTGGATGCGTTCGTGAGCTAGGGGAGACGAGCGACATGCTTGGCGTCCCGACTCCCGTAGGTCACGACGGGATGGTGAATTATGGTGAAGTTGGTCTGCTGGAACATGCAGCGCAAGCGTGTCTCCTGGGAGTTTCTGCTCGGCTGCGACGCGGACGTCGCGCTGTTGCAGGAGGCGGTGACGCCGCCTGAGTCCGTTGCCGGAAAAGTCGAAGTGGACCCGGCGCCGTTCCGCGACGCGCGCGGGCACAAGATTTCGCGTGCGACGGCCGTGAAGCTGTCGGACAGCGTACAGGTGGAGTGGCTCACGCCTGTGCCGATTGCCGATGCTCAAGCCGGCGACTTCGTGGTCAGTCACCCGGGGTCGATTGCGGCGGCTATTGTTACGGCGCCGGGCGTCGAGCCGTTCGTCGCGGCGTCGATATGCGCGGCGTACGAGAAGCCGCACCGGTGGGCCGGGAAGTCCCTGAACATAGTCGACGCCTCCGTCCACCGGATCATCTCCGATCTGTCGCTGATGATCGGGAGACCGCGCAGGCACCGCATAGTGGCCGCGGGCGACCTCACCATCTGGCATGGCTTCGGCGCGGACGAATTCTGGAAGCGGCGGTACGATACCGTGTTCGACCGCATGAAGGCTATCGGGCTGCCCTTCGTCGGGCCGCAGCACCCCAGCGGGCGGCGGGCGGACCCGTGGCCGAAGTGGCTGCCTAAGGATAGCCTGAACGTTCCCACGTACTACAACATCGGCTCGTCGCCCGCGAAGGCGAACAACCAACTCGATTACGTTTTCGCGTCTGAGGGCATGAAGGAGTCTGTCCAGGTGCGGGCGTTGAATGGGGTGGAGGTGGAGGAGTGGGGGCCGAGCGACCACTGCCGGCTGGAGATCGAGGTGGGGTGAGGGGGGGCAGTTGGCCTCAGTTCTGGTGGCGGCGTCGGGATTCAAGTCGGATATCCAAGGCGTGGCCGAACATCACCAAGGTAGTTGCACATAGGTCAAAAGCCAGCCACAATTGGCGCCAGAGGCACTCCGTGGCAGTTTAGCCCGCAAAGGGAATGGAGGACTATCTTGGCACGAAACAGCCCTGGTTCCGCGGTTCCGTCGGTCGCGGAACTTATGAATCCGGTTCTGGACTGCATTCGAGAGCTCGGCGGAAGCGCCACGAACGCCGAAATCGTAGATGGCGTGATAGAGCGGATGAAGCTCTCGCCGGAGGTAGCGGACTATCCTCACGGAGACGGACCGAAGAGCGAAGTGGACTATCGCATCGGCTGGGCTAAGACCCATCTCAAGCAGCGAGGCTTGATTAACAACTCCCGGCGTGGAGTGTGGTCGCTGACAGAGAGGGGACGCAATTCAAGCTCTGTCGTGACGCCCGCGCACCAAAGCAGCGTTCTGCGTGGGGCGACGCAGAGCGAGAAAAGAGGCTGGGGTGAACAGCGTACGGAAGCGATTGTTACTGATACCGACGGTACGGGAGACGACGACTGGCAAGAATCCCTTCTGAAGGTGTTGATCGCGATGGATCCCGGCGCTTTCGAGCGGTTTTGCGGAAGGCTGCTGCGTGAGTCCGGGTTCGATAGCGTCGTCGTCACGGGCAAGTCAGGTGACGGCGGCATAGACGGCCAGGGAGTCATAAGGCTTGCGGGAGGGATGATTGGCTTTCCGGTCTACTTCCAGTGCAAGCGGTATTCAGGAAACGTTCCGGCGGGGACGGTGAGGGACTTCAGGGGCGCCATGCAGGGCAGGGGCGACAGGGGCCTGATCATTACAACCGGGCACTTCACCTCTGATGCTATGCGGGAGGCGACGAGAGCCGGCGCGCCTCCCATCGATCTGGTCGATGGTGTCATGCTCGCAGAAAAGGTCAAGGAACTTGGAT
This sequence comes from Dehalococcoidia bacterium, assembly GCA_965204815.1. Classification (GTDB taxonomy): domain Bacteria; phylum Chloroflexota; class Dehalococcoidia; order Lucifugimonadales; family CATOSD01; genus CATOSD01. The sequence continues at coordinate 52,670 of OZ242014.1, read as the reverse complement.
TGGGCGTCACGGTTACTGAGAGGGTCGTCGAGGATGTGACGGTGGACGCTGAGTGGTTCAGGGCGTTCTAGGAGGGGTCAGGCGGGGCTTTAGATTCCTCGGCTCCGCTACGCTGCGCTCGGAATGACACGGGATGGGAGCTCGGAATGACGGGGGGATGGGAGCTCGGAGTGGCACGGGACTAGGCGCTCGTGCCTGTGCTTATGGGGCGGGTCGTCGGTTGGGGGACTCGGCGCATTGCGCAAGCGATGTCTTCGTCGACGAGGCGTTTCAAGTTAGGAGTGCACGTTAATGGCGGAACAGACGCGGGTAGTTGAAGCGGGGCCGGTGGGGGAGTCGGAGCGGATTGTCAGCCTGGACCTGATTCGCGGGGTGGCGGTGCTGGGCATTCTGCTGATGAACGCGGTGTCGTTCAGGTTCGGGACCGGCCCCTATCTGAACCTGTCGGCGGGCGGGTCGGAGACGTGGCTGGACTGGGCGGTGGGCGTCGCGGGCGAGGTGTTCGTCGACCAGAAGTTCATGGGGCTGTTCTCGCTGCTGTTCGGCGCGGGGATGATCCTGTTCATCGACCGCGCCAGCGCGAGGGGCAGGCGGGCGGTGACGCTGAACCTGTGGCGCAACGCACTGCTGCTGCTCATCGGCATCGTGCACACGCTTGTCTGGGCGGGCGACGTGCTGGTTGCGTACGCGGTGGCGTCCGTGTTCCTGGTCGCGATGCGAAAGCTGCCGAACCGGGCGCTCGTCGGCGCCGGGGTGGTGGTGTTCGCGCTTTCCGTGGGGTGCGCCCTGATCGCGCAGTACATGGCCAACACTAGCGACGTGTCGCTCGCGGGGCTCTGGACGCCGGGCGAGTTCCCGACGGAGGAGACCATCGGGGTGCCGGTGCTGCTCGGCTACTTTCTGCGCGCGCTGGGGTTGATCCTCGTTGGTGCCGGCCTTTATCGCGCGGGGTTCATGAACGGCGGCCTGTCGCCGAGGATGTACCGCCTTACGGCGATGATCGGCCTTGGGGTCGGGCTGCCGCTCGCGGCGTTGGGAGTGGTGGTGACGGCGGCGAGCGACTACTCCCGCGAGATCGCGTTCGTGGGCCAGATTCCGAACACGCTGGGCACGATTCCGGCTTCGCTGGCGTACATGAGCGTCATCATCCTGTGGAGCAACCGAGCGGACAGCCGGTTGAAGCGGTGGCTGCGCAACGTGGGACGGATGGCGCTGACGAACTACCTAGCGCAGACGGCGCTGGGTGTGCTGGTGCTGACGACGTTGCTTGGCGACGCTGATTACGTGAACCGGAGCGCGGTGCTGGTGTTCGTGTTCGCGGTGTGGGGTCTGCAACTGTGGTGGTCGCAGTTCTGGCTGGGCCGGTTCGTGTACGGGCCGGCGGAGTGGCTGTGGCGGGTGGCGACCTATCGCAGGGGGCAGCCGCTGCGGCGATTGTCATAGCGGCGTGTATCTGGTAACTTGCGGACAGTCTGGCCGGCCGTTCGCCTGGCCCCCGCATCCCCTGGATTCCGGCTCGGGGGCCGGAATGACGAGAGGGTGGATACGGCGTTCTCACCCCCATCCTAACCTTCCCCCATCAAGGGGGAAGGGACAATTCGGAAGGCTTTCCAGCGAAGCCTCACCCCGGTAGCTCACACGCAAGGTTTGTGCCATGGTTGCTCAGATTGATTCCGATACGCAGGCGCTGGCGGAGGAGCTGCGGCGCGTGGTCGACGGCGAGGTGCGCTTCGACAAGATGACGCGCCTGCTGTACGCCACGGACGCCAGCATCTACCAGATCGAGCCGGTGGGCGTGGTGCTGCCGCGCAACGCCGAGGACGTGATCGCGGTGGTGGAGGCGGCCAACCGGCACGGAGTGTCCGTGCTGCCGAGGGGCGGGGGTACGAGCCTGGCGGGCCAGACGGTGGGGCAGTCCGTGATCATGGACTTCTCCAAGTACATGCGGAACGTGGTGGAGGTGAACGCGGAGGAGGGCTGGGCGCGAACGCAGCCGGGCATCATCCTGGACGAGCTGAACCATCACCTCACGCCCTATAACATGCTGTTCACGCCCGACCCGAGCACCAGCAGCCGCGGCAACGTGGGCGGCGCGCTGGGCAACAACTCCTGCGGCGCGCACTCTCCGCTGTGGGGCAAGACGGTGGACAACGTGCTGGAGATGGACGTCATCCTGTCCAACGGCGACCGGGCGCACTTCGGCGCGCTGGACGGCGGCCAGCTCGAGGCGAAGATGCGCGGCGAGGGGCTGGAGGGGGACATCTACCGCAAACTGTTCGCCATCGGCGATGCGCACCGCGACGAGATTCTGGCGCGCTATCCGCGAATCCAGCGCCGCGTTTCCGGCTACAACCTGGACGAGTTCGTGGGGGGGAGCGCGTTCAACATGGCGCGGTTCGCCGTCGGGTCGGAGGGGACGCTGGTCACCATCGCGGAGGCGAAGGTCAAGATAGTGCCGCGTCCCAGGGTCAGGGCGCTGGGCGTGCTGCACTTCAACGACCTGATCGAGTCTATGGAGGCCACCGTCGCCACGATGGAGCTGGAGCCGGCGGCGGTGGAGCACATCGGCAGCATGATCCTGCGGCAGGCGCGAAACAACCTGGTCTACTCGCGGCTGACGGACTTCATCGAGGGCGACCCGGAGTCGATATTGGTGGTCGAGTTCGTGGGGGACACCGAGCCGGAGGTTTCGGCAAAGCTCGACCTGCTGGAGGCGCGCATGAGGCGGGGCGGGATGGGCTACGCCATGCGGCGGCTGATGACGCCGGCGGAGCAGACGAAGGTGTGGGACGTGCGTAAGGCGGGGCTGGGGCTGATGATGAACACGCCGGGCAGCGCCAAGCCGCTGCCGTTCGTGGAGGACACGGCTGTGGCGCCGGAGGTGCTTCCGCAGTTCGTGCGGCGCTTCGACGAGATAGTGAAGGAGCACGGCACCACCGCGGGCTACTACGGCCACGCGAGCGTCGGGTGCCTGCACATCCGGCCGCTGATCGATCTGAAGCGGCAGGACGGCGTGGACCGGATGGTGTCCATCGCGGAGGAGATAAGCGACCTGGTGCTGGAGTACGGCGGCTCGATGAGCGGCGAGCACGGCGACGGGCTGGTGCGGAGCGGCTTCAACGAGAAGATGTTCGGCAGCACGCTCTATGACGCCTTCCGCCAGGTAAAATCGGCGTTCGACCCGAAGGGCATAATGAACCCGGGCAAGGTCGTGGACTCGCCGCCCATGACGGACAGCCTGCGGATAGGTCCCGCGTACAGGGCGCTGACGCCCGCGACGGGGTTCCACTACTCGGTGGAGGGCAGCTTCGCGCACGCGATCGAGATGTGCAACGGGCAGGGCGCGTGCCGCAAGGTGCTGGGGGGCACGATGTGCCCGTCGTACATGGTCACGCGGGACGAGGAGCACTCGACGCGGGGCAGGGCGAACGCGCTGCGGGCGGCGATGTCGGGGGCGCTGCCGGCGGCGGCGATGACCGGCGAGCGGATGCACGAGGTGATGGCGCTGTGCCTGGAGTGCAAGGGCTGCAAGGCGGAGTGTCCGTCCAACGTGGACATGGCAAAGCTGAAGTACGAGTTCCTGGGCAAGTACCACGAGGCGAACGGCCACTCGCTGCGCGACAGGATATTCGGCGACGTGGCGCGGTGGAGCGCGCTGGGGTCGATGTTCGCGCCGCTGTCGAACCTGCCGCTGAGGCTCGGGTTCGTGCGCAACATGATGGACGCCTACGTTGGCATAGACCGGAGGCGGGAACTGCCCGATTTCGCGACTCAGACGTTCACGCAGTGGTTCAAGACGAGGCCGGAGCGGCTGCGCGCGGACGCGGCGCGGGGCCAGGTGGTGCTCTATCCGGACACGTTCACCAACTACAACCACCCCAACCTGGGGATGGCCGCCGTGAAGGTGCTGGAGGCGCTGGGCTACGAGGTGATCGTGCCGCGCGTGCGCTGCTGCGGCCGGCCGATGCTGTCCAAGGGGATGATGGACAAGGCGAAGCGGAGCGCGGCGGCGAACGTGCGCTCGGTGCTGCCGCACGTCCAGGGCGGGGCCAAGCTGGTGGGAATCGAGCCGAGCTGCATACTGAGCTTCCGGGACGACTACGTGGACCTGCTGGGAGGGGACGACGCGCGCAGCGTGAGCGAGAACACGATGCTGCTGGAGGAGTTCGTGCTGCACGCCATAGAGGAGGGCGCGACGCTGGAGTTTTCGAGGCCGCCGGAGCGCGTGCTGCTGCACGGCCACTGCCACCAGAAGGCGCTGGTGGGTACGCAGGCGGCGATGCGCGTGCTACGGGCGCTGCCCGGCTGCGACGCGGCGGAGATACCGTCCGGCTGCTGCGGCATGGCGGGGTCGTTCGGCTTCGAGAAGGAGCACTACGACATTTCGATGCAGATCGGCGAGCAGACGCTGTTTCCGGCGATCCGGTCGCACGACGAGGGGGTGGGAGTGGTGGCGGAGGGGGTGTCGTGCCGGCAGCAGATCGAGCAGGGGACGGGTCGGCGCGCGCTGCACCTCGCGGAGGTGCTGGCGGAGGCATTGTAGGCGGGCGCTTTCACCGTCACCCCCATCCTGACCCATTCGGCAAGCTCAGGGCAGGCTCTTCCCCCGTCAAGGGGGAAGGGACAAGAGGACGGGCCCTTGTTGGATTCCTCGGCTGCGCTCGGAATGACAGGGGGGGAAGGAAGGGACAATTCGGAGGGCCTGCCGGCAGCAATGCCTGTCCTTGTTAGCCGGGGCCGCTGCCGGGGATGAGGCGGTCGATGTTGATGGCGCGGTAGCTCTTGGTGCACATGACGCGCATGTTCTCGCCGACAATCAGCAGCTCGAACGTTTCGGCGTCCACCTCTATCCTGGTCGAGGCGACCCAGATGAAGTGTCTGCCCGACTCCAGGCCCCTCGCCTTGGTCTCCAGGTAGCCCTCTACGGTGCGGTACGGCGGCAGGACGTCGTTAAACGACCATGCGGCGCGCCTGAGGCTTGTTACGATACGCTCGAAGATCGTGGCGGCCAAGTCACCCTCACCCTAACCCTCTCCCTCAAGGGAGAGGGGACTATTGTTGGAGGTGTCATAGCACGTCGAGGAGCGCCTCCTCCAGCTCCTCGAGCGTCGCGAACGCCTCGAATCGCGCGGCGACCACGCCCTCTTCATCGAGCACGAAGGACCACTCGGTGCTCGGCAGGTTCCACTCCAGCACTGTGGGGGACACGATAGCCCTGTCGAGGTCGCCCTGGATTTCGTCTGGGTTGTCGAAGTAGTCCACGTGGATGAAGTTGGCCTGTTCCCGGTACTTGTCCTTGAGCTCTTTCAGCACGTCCACCTGCGGGCCGCAGACGGCGTTGGTGCAGAAGGCGGGGCTGGCGAACACGATCACCGCGGGGCGGCCGCTCTCCACGGCGTCGGCGATGGAGAGTTGGTAGAGGTCGCCGTCGTGGAGCGAGCCGGTGGTAATCTGCTCGAAGCCGGGCACGTCCGCGAGGGTCTTGCTGTCGCTCGCCACGGCGGGCTGACCGGTGGCGGGGGCGTGTGCCTTCTCCGCAACCGGGAAGAAGAGCTCGGCGGTGTCGCCCGCGCCGCCGGCCGCGAGGTCGAGCACGCTCACGCGCAGCGCCCAGTCGCCGGCGGTGGGGAAGTCGAGGTTGGTGGTGTACAGGCCGCGCGTGCCGTAGGGCCAGGGCCGGAAGACGGCAAGGGCGGTCTGGCCGGGCTCGGCTGGGCCGCCGCCGTCGGGCAGGTACTCGGAGGCCACGCGGACGGCGGGGGAGGTGACGATGCCGTCCGGCGAGGTGAGAACGAAGCCGATGCGGTTGGGGCCTACGCCGAGGTCGGGGGTGCCGAAGATTATCTGCAGGCCGGAGTCGGAGACGGGACCCTTTATGAGCGGCGCTTCCTTGGGCGGGCCGGTGACGGCCTGCGCCTGTTCGGGCGGTTCGCCGGCTTCCGGCTCGGACACGCCGGAGCAGCCGGCGGCGGCCAGCAGCACCAGGGCCATGGTAAACAGCAGCTTAGCCTTCATCGAGGTAGTGCCCCGGGGCTACGACTGTGGCTGTGGCTCGCCGCCCTCGTAGGCGCCGAAAGTGAACGCGAACACCGAGAACTCGTCGGACTCGGAGCTGAGCTTCAGCTCGCTGCCGCCGTACTCCGGAAGGTTGATGAGGTTGTACATGCGAGACTCTTCGACCAGCACGTAGGTGTCGCCTTCGGCGCCGAACATCACGTCGACTCCGGCCTGGTCCGCCGTCAGCGGCTGGTCGTCCAGCGTGACCCTCACGGTGTAAGGCTCCTGCGACTCCTCCAGGCCCATCACCACGTTTACGCTGGTGCCGTAAAACTTGAGGGCCACGTAGTCTTCGTAGCCCTCGGTCTTGCGCGCGTGTACGATTCGCTCGGCCTCGTTGCGCCAGAGCCCGTGGAGGTACAGGAACTGGTTCCGGTGGTCGCCCGGGTCGGTGTAGAGCACCTCGGCGTCGACCTTTTCGTAGTATTCGGGGTGCAGGATGTAGGGAGGAATCGCCTGCGACTGGATTGCGCCGAAGTTGCGCTCGAAGCCGGCGTACAGCTCGCGGGTCTGGAGCATGGACGGGTCGGCCACGTTGGCGGCGGAGTCGCGCACGGGTTCGGGCGCGGACTCGGGGGATATGCCGCTCAGGTCGGCGCCGGCGTCCTCCAGCAGGACGCGAATGAGGTCTTCGGTCTCCTGGTATTTGCCCTCGCCGAAGTGGGTGTAGCGGATATAGCCGTCCTTGTCGATGAGGTACTTGGCGGGCCAGTAGCGGTTGTTGTAGTTGCGCCAGGTGCCGAAGTCGTTGTCCTGGAAGACGGCGTAGTCGAGGCCGAACTCCTCCATCGCGTCGATCACGTTCTGGCGGTCCTTCTCGAACTCGAACTCGGGCGCGTGGACGCCTACGATGACGAGGCCGCTGTCGGCGTACTTGGCGTGCCAGGACTTGATGTAGGGCAGGGTGCGAATGCAGTTGATGCAGGTATAGGTCCAGAAGTCTATGAGCACCACCTTGCCGCGCTGGTCTTCGAGCGTGAACGGCTCGGTGTTGATCCAGCTTGTGACGTTGCGGAACCCCGGCGCGGGGGTGATGGCGGGCAGGAGCTTGTCGGCGACGGACGCCCTGGACGCGACGGTCGGCTCCGGCGCGGGGGTGGCCGTCGGCGCGGCTGGCGCGGCGGTGGGTGCGGTTACTGCGGCCGCTGGGGTTGCCGGGGAGGCGCCGTTGGTGTCCGGGGCGGGCGCGACCGTGCCGGCGACGGTCACCGTCGCAGCGGGTTCGCTCTCGCCACACGACACCGCGGCGAACAGGACGACCGCGGCCAACAGCAGGCCGATAGCAAGGGTCTTGGTGGGGTTCATGGCAAACTCGCGCAGGGAATTGGCGGCCGACGCGCGGGCGCGACGGGCGGGCATGAAGGCGATTGAGACACGCGCTTTCATTATATAACAGATTCACGCATACTTGGGTTAGCACGCCCGGACCGCGACAGACCGGCGACGATGGACCGTTTCGGCGCGCGGCGGGCCTGGCAGGAGACGACATGCGTATAGGATTCATAGGCGTGGGGTTCATGGGCCGGCACATGGCCCGCAATCTGCTGAACGGCGGGCACGAGCTGACGCTGTTCGACTTACGAAGGGAGGCGGCGGAGGAGCTGCTGGAGATGGGCGCGGAGTGGGCGGACAGCCCGCGCGCGGTGGCGGAGGCGTGCGGCTTGGTGTTCACGTCGCTGCCGAGGCCGCAGGACGTGGAGGAGGTGGCCGCGGGCGAGGGCGGCGTCCTGAGCGGCGCGGCTCCGGGCACCGCGTTGTTCGACCTGAGCACGACGGACCCCGACACCATCTCGCGCATCGCGGCGCAGGCGGAGTCGAGGGGCGTGAGCGTGCTGGACGCGCCGGTGAGCGGCGGGACGGTGGGCGCGGAGGACGGGTCGCTGTGCATCATGGTGGGCGGCGACAAGGACGTGTACGACAGGTACGAGTCCGTCCTGTCGATCATAGGAAACCAGGTGATGTACTGTGGGCCGCTGGGCTCGGGCGCGATATGCAAGATCACCAACAACTTCATAGGGCTGAGTCTGGGCGTTCTGCTCTCCGAGGCGTTCACGCTGGGCGTGAAGGCGGGCGCGCTGCCGGAGACGCTGTTCGACGCGATCTCGCGCAGCACGGGCGACACCCGCTCCATGCGGGGAATGCCGAACGGGCTGTTCGCGGGCAACTTCGAGCCGGGCTTCCAGCTAGACCTGGCGGCGAAGGACGTGGGGCTGGCGACCGAGATGGCGAGGCGGCTGCGCGTGCCGCTGGAGCTGGGCAACCTGGTGCAGCAGCGCTACATCGAGGGGCAGAACCGGGGCTGGGGACGGCTGGCGGCGGGCGCGGTGGCGCAGATACAGGAGGAACGGGCGGGAGTAGAGGTGCGGTCCCACTCCGGCAACTAGGGTGCGGGGCCGGTTGGCCCAAAACGCGGACGCGCTGTTCATTGACGCGCCGAAAAGTGCGCGTTTACAATTTTGGCATGGATAAGCAATCCGTCGCCTACGCCAACCCCTTTCAGAAGACCACCCTGCCCAACGGCCTGCGCGTTACGACATGCGAAATGCCCCTCACCCGCTCGGTCAGCGTCAACGTGTACGTGGGCGTCGGCTCGCGCTACGAGTCCGACGAGCGGGCGGGGATATCCCATTTCATAGAGCACATGCTCTTCAAGGGCACGGAGCGCCGCCCCACGCCGGTGGAGATAAGCTCGACCGTGGAGGGCACGGGCGGCATGATAAACGCCGGCACCGAGCACGAGCTGACTGTCTACTGGTGCAAGGTGGCGCAGCCGCACTTCGAAGAGAGCCTCGACCTGCTTATGGACATCCTTCGCAACTCGCTGTTCGAGAGCGAGAGCGTCGAGAAGGAGCGCCAGGTGGTGATCGAGGAGCTGAACATGATCAACGACTACCCGACGTACAGGGCGGACTCGCTGATCGATGAGCTGATGTGGCCGGAGCACGCCATGGGGCGCGAAATCGGCGGCACCAAGCAGTCCATCGGGGACATCACGCGCGAGATGATGCTCGAGCACCTGGGCGAGTACTACACGCCGGGCAACGTGGTGGTGAGCGTGGCCGGCAACGTGCGCCACGAGGACGTTGTGCGCCAGGTGGGGGAGCTGAGCGAGGACTGGCCGTCGGCGCAGGCGCGCGGCTGGAGTCCGGTCACCCACACACAGCAGGCGCCCCAACTGCGCGTGGAGTACCGCAAGACTGAGCAGACGCACCTGTGCATCGGCCTGCCCGGAATGTCCATCGTGGACCCTGACCGGTACGCGCTGGACGTGCTGAGCATAATCCTGGGCGAGGGGATGAGCAGCCGGCTTTTCGTGGAGGTGCGTGAGAAGGGCGGGCTGGCCTACGACGTGCACAGCGGCGTGTCGCACTTCCTCGACTGCGGCGCGTTCATAGTGACGGCGGGCGTGGACCCCTCCCGCATCTACGAGGCGGTGGAGCTGATACTGGCGGAGGTTGGGAGGATGCGGGACAGCGTGACCGAGGACGAACTGGAGCGGGCGAAGCGGCTGATTTCCGGCCGCATGATGCTGCGCATGGAGGACACGCGCGCCGTGGCGGGGTGGATAGGCAACCAGGAGCTGCTACTGGGGCGAATCCTGGACGTGGACGACGTGGTGGAGCGGGTGAACGCCGTGACGGTGGACGACCTGGACCGCGTGAGCAACCAGGTGCTGGTCACCGACAAGCTGAACATGGCGGTGGTGGGGTCGTGCCGGGGGGTGCGGCGGCTCGAACGGCTGATGCAGTTGTAGGGGGCGCCTTCACCCCCATCCCCCTCACCCTAACCCTCTCCCGCTGTATAGACCGGGGAGATAGGTTACACATGTTCGGGGACATGGGTTACACCATAAGGCATGGAATACTTGCCCAGGAGGGTGCCCATGCCTTGGAAGATGGATACCGTCATGTCTCAACGTAAAGAGTTCGTCATCCTGGCCCGGGCGGAGGGCGCGAACATCAGTGAGTTGTGCCGACGCTGCGGGATCAGCCGCAAGACCGGCTACAAGTGGCTGGGACGACACGCCGAGGACGGAGACATGGGTCTGCACGACCTGTCTAAGCGTCCTCTCCACTCCCCGAACCGCACCAGCCCACAGATCGAGCAGGCGGTCGTCGCACTTCGGTTGGAGCACCCCGCCAAAGGAGCTCACGTGATCGCCAGGATGCTCCAAGACCGCGGATACGACCAGGCGCCCTCCAAGAGCACCATCACGGCCATCCTGAGACGATACGGCCTCATCGAGCCGGCTGAGAGCGCCAAGCGGATGCCCTACAAGCGCTTCGAGCACGCAGAGCCCAACGACCTGTGGCAGATGGACTTCAAAGGGCACATCCCGATGACCGCGGCGGGCGCTGCCATCCCCTCACTGTCCTGGACGACCACTCCAGGTTCTCCCTGGGCGTGAGGGCCTGCCGAAACGAGAAGGGCCAGACTGTCCATGAGCACCTCAAGTCCATCTTCGGCCACTACGGCATGCCCCACACCATCCTGGTCGACAACGGCTCTCCCTGGGGCAGCGATCTCGCTCACCCCTTCACGCCGCTGACTGTCTGGATGATCCAGTTGGGGATCAGGGTGGTCCACAGCAGACCACGCCACCCCCAGACCCTGGGAAAGCTCGAACGCTTCCACAGGTCTCTGAAGGCCGAACTGCTCCAGGGCAGAAGCTTCGCCGACATCGACCACTGCCAGAGCGGCTTCGACCGCTGGAGAGACTTCTATAACCTGGAGCGTCCTCATCACGCCCTCGAACTCGACACGCCTGCCAGCCGGTACACACCCAGCCCCAGGTCCTTTCCGCAGACTCTCCCGACCATCGAGTACGACAGCTCCGACCAGATACGCACAGTGGACGTAAACGGTCGGATCTCCTTCCAGGGCAGGCCATTCCGAGTCGGCAAGGGCTTCAGGGGCAAGCGGGTCGCACTGAGGCCGGCCTCCACGGACGGCGCCTGGACCGTCTACTTCTCCGCCCAGCCCATCGCTACCATAGACCTCGACAACTGAAATGTGTTACCTATGTCTCCGAACAACTGTTACCCTTCTCTCCGGTCTATACACCCGCCGGGGGAGAGGGGACTAAAGGGAATAGGGACTAGGCCGCTCGCAGGCTGTTGACCATGGCGCGGAGGCGCTGCTCGTCGCCGGGGGCGCGCACGGGGATCGAGAACGTGGTGGAGTCGGCGTAACCGCCGAAGCGCTGCTTGATCTTGTCCACTATCTCGTCGTAGTTGCCGGTGACGGCGAACGTCTCCAGCATCTCGTCGGTGATCTCGCCGGGCATCTCAGACCACTGGCCGTCCACGGACATGCGGTAGAGCTTCTGCGCGGTGTCGTTCCAGCCGTGGGCGTTGAGCACGGGGGCGTAGACGCGGGTGGAGCCGTAGAAGGCGATGCGGGCCTTCATGGCCTGCCTGCTCGCGTCGATCTCCTCGTCGTTCCCACCGGTCGCCAGCAGGATGCCGCCGCTCACTTCCACGTCGGCGAGCGAGCGTCCCGCGGACTCCGCGCCTCGCTTCAGGTTGGGGAGCACGGTCTCCTCGGTGTACTTGGCGGTGTTGAAGGGGTGAAGCAGCACGCCGTCGCACACCTCGCCTGCCACTCTCAGCATGAGCGGGTTGACGGCGGCCAGGTAGACGCGGACGTTGGGGTGCTCGATAGGCCCGGGGTTGAAGAAGGGCGGCATGAGGTTGAAGTTGAAGTGGTCGCTCTTGAAGTCGAGCCTGCCGCCGTTCTGCCAGTTGTCCCACACGGCGCGCATGGCGAGCACGTAGTCGCGCATCCGGCGCGCGGGGGCGGACCAGTCCATGTTGTAGCGCCTGATGACGTGGCCCCTGACCTGGCTGCCGAGTCCGAGCACGAACCTGCCGCCGGAGAGGCGCTGGAGGTCCCAGGCGATGTAGGCGGAGTCCATGGGGCTGCGGGCGAAGGCGAGGGCGATCGAGGTAACGAGGTCGACGCGGCTGGTGTGTTCCGCGGCGAGGGTGATGGGCAGGAAGGGGTTGTGGGAGCTTTCTCCGGTGGTGAGGAAGTCGTAGCCGCGGTCTTCTATGAGCCGGGCGGCCTCCGGGGCGTCCTTAAGCGAGCCGGATAGCCCGGCGCCAATTCTCATCGCGCGAAACCTCCACGAAGCTGGGCCGGCGGGCGCGCCGGCGGCGGGTTGTCAACGCGGGCGATTATATTGGCAGGCGCGGGAGGGGGTCAAGTTGGGCGATGGCAAGCCTTCAACTCTCAGTCGCGTTTTCCGGGCACGTAAGTCCGGTGCTGCGAGACTCGGCATTCAAGAGCGGAATATCTCCCGCTTGTCGATAACGGGAGCGATGTCTATTGGCGCTTATGATATGCGGTAACTCGGCTGCAGCTCGTTCCCACTTTTGGCCGTCAGAGCGAATCCGACTTACCATCTCTTCAAAGTCCCTGGATGTCGATGTCTTCCAACGGAGAAGCACCACTGTCAATCCGCGCTCGCAGAACTGAGCAACGTAACGCTGCGAGGGTATGCCCTTGTCCAGAGTCACTAGCACCCGATGGTCGCTGCTGCTCAGCATGTGCTCAATCAAGGCGGAATCAGGACGAACGGGTGCTCCAATCTCTCGAAATGAAACGATAGGAAACTCGATAGCTCTCAGCTCCCTGAGGACAGGCCCGGGAACATCGGCATCGGCAACCAGCATCTACGCGGCCTGAAGGAACGACCGCTCGTAGTCGCACACCTCGGCAACTTGCTCTCTGGTCAGTTCAGGATACACTTCAGTCGGGTCGCCATCACACTCCAGGACAGACATTACGGCGCTGGTGGATATGCGTGTCCCCTTGACTGTGGGAGAGCCTCCCAGAACGTCCGGGTCAACATCTATCTGGGTAAATCTGTCGCGTGGGACCAGCTCGTTCTTCAGCTCCTCGAACAAACGGGGGAAAAAGACCACAGCCAACTTCTGCGGCCCTTCCGACGCGGCAATGGGATTCCAATCCTGCCACTGCGTATCAGACCGGGTGACCACAACAAAGCCATCGGATACGCCTATCCAGAACTTCTTCCATGCCCCCTTGTCGCCACCACACAGTGTCTGCATCGTCTCCAACGCTACCCTTATGGCTTTGGGCTTCGCGCCCTTCTCCTTCAGCTGGACAATCAGACGCATCAAGAGCAGGTCGTCGTAAGAGTACGTGTTTTCCTTTCGGCCGTCGTAGCCGAACTTGTATGGCTTCAGGAGCCTGGACCTAATCCAGGATTGGAATTGCGGCTGCGCTATCCGCGCCACCTTAGCAGCCATGCGAGTCGAGTACATCTCTTGCCCTCGATGATTTTCCCAAAGTCAACTGAGTGCCAATCTTGACTCTGTTCGACCTCCAGGTTGTGGAACGATGCTAACATCCCGCAAATCCCGAAATCAAATGGAGCCGTACCCACGGAGCACGCCCCGTGCGCTGTTCGTGTACAATGCGGGCCGTGCGGCGGCGGCCTTCGCGGCGGGCGGAGCGCGGCGCCGCGACCGAACACCGCTTAGGGATGCAGCACCGCGTAGGTAGAAGGAGGCACCAGATGTCGGAGCATAGCAGCGTTGGCATGGTACAGACGGTGGACGGCCTGGTGGCGCCGGAACAGCTCGGCGCGACGCTTACGCACGAACACCTGCTGATAAACCTGGCGTGGTTCCGGCAGGAGCCGGCAGAGGCGAGCGGAAGGGCATTCATCAGGCGGCCCATGTCGCAGGAGATTCTGGGCTACGTTCGACACCACAACATGGTCAACTGGGACAACGGCCAGCTATTCGACGTCGAGACGGCCATCGACGAGGTGAATCTGTACAAGCAGTTCGGCGGCGGCTCCATCGTGGACGCCACCAGCATCGGCATAGCGCGGGACCCGGTGGGACTGGCCCGCATAGCGAGAGCGACGGGCATAAACGTCATTATGGGGGCGTCGCACTACGTGGCGCCGGCTCACCCGGAGGACATGGACGACCGCTCGGAGGACTCCATCTTCGAAAAGATAGTGGAGGACGTGACGGAGGGCGTGGACGGCACGGGCATACGCTCCGGCATCATCGGCGAGGTGGGCTGTAGCTGGCCGCTGACGGACAACGAACGCAAGGTGCTGCGGGCGTCGGGCCGCGCGCAGCTGGCCACCGGCGCGCCGCTGCTCATCCACCCCGGGCGGGACGAGACGGCGCCGCTGGAGATTATCGAGGTGCTGAGCGAGGTGGGCACCGACCTTAGCCGCACCATCATGGGCCACCTGGACCGGACGGTGTTCCTGCACGAGACGCTGAAGAGCATTGCCGAGAGCGGCTGCTACCTGGAGTGGGACCTGTTCGGCTCGGAGCAGTCGTTCTATTCCGCCAACACCAACATCGACATGCCGGGCGACGCGCGCAAGATGGACGACATCGCGTATGTCATTTCGCTGGGGTACGGCGACAAGATCGTGGTCGCGCACGACATCTGCGCCAAGCAGCGGCTGGTGCGCTACGGCGGGCATGGCTACTTTTACATTCTCCACAGCATAGTGCCCAGGATGCGAGCCCGCGGTTACACGGACGAGGCCATCGAGAAGATACTGGTGCACAACCCGGCGAGCATCCTGGCGTTCGTGGAGCCGCGGTAGGCCTACTCTTCCTTGAAAAGGCCTATGGCGTTGCCGTCCGGGTCGGAGAACATGCCCATCGTGCCGACGCCGGGGATGGGCGTGGGCGGCAGCAGCGTGCTGGCGCCCATGGAGCCCGCCTTGTCCAGCGCGGCCTGCACGTCGTCCACCTGGACGTAGAACGCGGTGTAGTTGGGCGGCATGGGAGGCGTGCACTGCACCAGTCCTCCGCCTATTCCGCCCTCGCCGACGGCCGCGGTGGTGTAGCCGCCCATGATGTCGTGTACCTCCAGCTCCCAGTCGAACAGCGCGCCGTAGAACTCGCGCATCTTCTGGGCGTCCTTGCCGCCTATCTCGAAATGGACTACCGGGTTACCCATGTACTGGTCCTCCTGAATTCGTTTGGCTTTTTCCGGCCCGCGCCTCGTTATAGGCGCGAGCATCTTGATAAGTAGGTTATATCAGTACATACGTTCGCGTCAATGGGTTTTGGCCTCCGAATCGGGTGAATTCCCGCAAGTGTTTCACGGTATCTCAATCTGCTACACTGGTATGAAGTGGGATGCTCTAGCTTGATACAGGAGCCGGTTCGATGAGAATACGCAGCTTCGGACTCGCAGTCCTGGCCGGCGTCATGCTGTCGGCGCCGATGGTCGCCTTGATGTACCTGGCCGACAGGTGGCTGGACCTGTCGTTCCCCCCTTTCGACACGTTCGACCTGGTTGCGCGCGAGCTTCCGGGGCCGCTGGTGACGTTCGGCATCGACACGATGATCGAGCTGCTGATGTTCGTCGGCTTGAGCGTGAAGGACTTCGCCAAGACGGCAGAGCAGATCATGGCGATTGGCGGGTTCTTCGCGGCGGGAGTCGTCGCCACCGCAGTGATCTACGCCATAGTCCAGTGGCGCGGACCGGAGCTGAGGCGCGAGGTGGGGCTGCTGTTCGGGGCGGTCGCGGGCGTAATAGTGGCCCTGATGACCGTGAGCATCACGCAGTCGTCGGCGAGCCTCATCCTCGTCTTCGTGTGGCTACTCGCGCTGTTCCTGGTCTGGGGATTCGCCTCCGTCTGGGTGGCGCGCAGGCTGGTGCTCGCGACGTCGACTGTTTACGAATCGGAGGACGGTGACAGCTCGGTGGTGGTGTACGGGCGGCGGCAGTTCCTCATCCGGGTGGGCGCGGCGACGGCGGCGGTGACGGTGGCCGGAGTCGGGTTGGGCCGGGTGCTGTCCATGAGCGACCAGAGCAGGCTGGAAGAGGAGCTGGCCGCGACCGAGGGGAGCATGCCCGACGCGGCCGCTATGATCGAGCTGCCCAACGAGGACGACCCGGTGAAGCCGGCGCTGGGGACGCGCCCCGAGTACACGCAGGTGAGAGACCACTACAAGGTGTTCATCCGCTCCGAGCCGACGCTGATCGACGGGGCCACGTATACTCTGCCGGTCGTGGGCATGGTGAACGCGCCGACTGAGTTCACGCTCGACGACCTGATGAACAACTATGAGCCGAGGAGCGAGTTCGTCACGCTCTCCTGCATATCCAACAGCGTCGGGGGCGACCTGATAAGCACGACCTACTGGACGGGCGTGAGCCTGCAGGAAATTCTCAGGGACGTGCAGCCGACCGAGGAGGCGCGCTACCTGGACATCACCAGCGGCGACGGCTTCTACGAGACGGTGGCGCTGGACCTGATAGAGTCGGACCCCCGGATCATGCTCGCCTACGCCTGGGACGGGCGCCCAATCCCGTTCGATCACGGATTCCCGCTGAGAATCTGGATACCCGACCGGTACGGCATGAAGCAGCCCAAGTGGATTACCGGAATCGAGGTTGTGAGCGAGAGCGGGGTGAGGGACGGCTACTGGGTGGAGCGGGGTTGGGACGAGGTGGCGCGCATGCACACCACTTCGGTCGTCGACACGGTGGCGATCGATTCGATCATTGAGGAGGGGGAAGCCCGGCTGGTCCCGGTCGGCGGCATCGCACACGCGGGCGCGCGCGGCGTGTCGCGGGTGGAGGTGCGCGTCGACGGCGAGGGTCCGTGGCACGAGGCCCGGCTCAGGTCGCCGCTCTCCGGCACCACCTGGGTGATCTGGAGATACGACTGGCCGTTCGAGGCGGGTAGGCACACCTTTGAGGTGCGCGCGGTGGAGAGCAACGGCACGCCGCAGACGGAGGAAGTGAACCCCGCGAGGCCCAGCGGCGCGACGGGCATACACAGCAGGCAGGCGTCGCTGTAGGGCGTGGCTGTCTGGGTAACTGTTCGGCCTTGATTGGGCGGTTGTGTCCCATTCGACACCCCCATCCTAACCTTCCCCCGTCAAGGGGGAAGGGACTGTTGGTTTAAGCCGGCGAGCGGAGTGGCCGATGGATACGATGCTGTACGACGGCGATTGCGGTTTCTGCCGCGCCACCCGGCGTTGCCTGTCGGCGCTGGACGTGACGGGCCGCGTGCGATGGCAGACGTACCAGTCGCTGGCCGAGCCGCCCGACGGTCTTACGTGGGACGACCTCGATCGCTCGGCGTACCTGCGCTCGGCGGACGGGCGGGTGTTCGAAGGATACTACGCCTTCCGCGCGCTGACGGTCCGTATGCCGCTGCTGATGCCGCTCGCGCCGCTGGCGTGGCTTCCGGGCATGGGCGCGCTGGGCAGCCGGGCGTACAGGTGGGTCGCCGACAACCGGCGGCGCATCGGGTTCGGGTGCCGAGTGGGCGGGCGGCGCGTCTAGCTGGTCAAAAGCCTCTTCACTGTCTCGTAGTCCCGCTGTGCCTCGTCGCGCCTGCCGACGGCCCACAGCGCCAGGCCGCGGTCGTTGTATGCGTACCAGTAGGCCGGGTCGATGCGGATGGCCTCGGTGTAGCATGCGATGGCGCGCTCGTACTCCCCCTTGTCCGACAGCGCGATGCCCATGTTGTTGTGCGCGTCCCTGTAATCGGGATCGAGCTCGATGGCCCTGGCGTAGTCCATTATGGCGGCGTCGGGGTCGCCGGCTTGGCGCAGCGCGATGCCGCGGTTGTTGAGGGCCGTGGGGTCGTCGGGGGTCAGCTCCAGCACGCGGGAGTAGTCGGCGATGGCGTTTTCGGAGTCGCCGCGGTCGAGGTATGCGTTGCCGCGCAGAAAGAGCGTGCGTGCGTCGTTCGGGTTGGCGTGCGCCAGGTCTGTGAGGTGCTGGATGAGCTGGCGCAGGTAGTCGTCGTCGCTCATGTGGCTGAGGTTGGGGTCGCCGCGCCAGTTCACGGGCGCGCCTCCCGGTGATGAGCGTCGGGCGTCACGACGCTACAGCGTCTCGGACAGCCAGCGCCGGAAGTCGGCGGCGGTGTCCGGGCGGCGCAGCGCGTCGTAAGCCGACGCCTTGAGCAGGCCGAGCGGCGTGCCGACGTCAAAGTGGGCGCCGGGGAACTCGTAGGCGTGGGCGGCCTGGGTCGGGAGCAGCGCGGCGATGGCGTCGGTGAGCTGTATCTCGCCGCCCGCGCCGGGCGCGACGCGCTCCAAGGCGTCGAATATCTGCGGGGGCAGCACGTACCGCCCTATGATGGCGAGGTTGGACGGCGCGTCCTCCAGGCGCGGCTTCTCCACCATGCCGACGATCCGGGAAAGCGCGCCGGAGGCGTCCCGGGCGTCCACGATGCCCAGGCTGGGCACCGCCTCGTCGGGCACGCGCTTCACCGCGATGACGGGTCCGCCGAGCGAGTGGTAGTGCTCGGCCATGCTGCCGATGGTGGGCGCGTCGCTCCAGATGACGTCGTCGGGCAGCAGCACGCAGAACGGCTCGTCTCCCACCGCCTCACGCGCCATCAGTACGGCGTGTCCCAGGCCGAGCTGCTCGTGCTGGGTGACGCAGCTTACGTCGGCTATCCGGGCGATGTCGCGCATCATCTCCAGCAGGGCGTGGTTGCCCCGGCGTTCCAGGGCTTCCTCGATTGACGGCTTGGGCGTGAAGTAGTCGGCGACGGACTGCTGGTCCGGGGAGACGACGAGTATCACGTGGTCGACGCCGGCGCGCGCGGCCTCCTCCACGGCCAAGTGCAGGGGTGGGCGATCCAGCACGGGTATGAGCACCTTGGGCACCGAGCGAGTGGCGGGCAGAAAGCGCGTGCCGAATCCGGCGACGGGAATGACGGCCTTGCGAACGGTCAACTGTGCCTCCTGTGCGCTGGGGCTGAAATGCGGCGAAGCGCCGCGTGGTACAGGGTTGCGGCCCGCCCCGCCGCGCACCATAATTCTATGCGGCTCGATTTGCGGGCCGCAAGTGTTTGGGAATGGGGGTGTCGGCTGAGACGCACGGTTCACCCTCACCCTGACCCTCTCCCGTCAAGGGAGAGGGGACTTATCGGAGGAGCATGGAATCGTTTGACGCGATAGTGGTGGGCGCGGGGCCCGCCGGCAACCAGACCGCGCTCGGTCTGGCGGAGCGTGGACGCCGTGTCGCGGTGCTGGACTGGCGGCGCGACCCTTCGGCAAGCTCAGGGCAGGTGGTGGCAAGCTCAGGGCAGGCGGTGACAAGCTCAGGGCAGGCAGTGGGCGACAAGCTGTGCACCGGCATCATCGGCATGGACTGCGTGCGGCGCTTTCCGCCGGACAGCGCGGTGGTGCACCACCGCGCGAACGCCGCGACGGTGGTGTCGCCGGCCGGCAACCGCTACCGCATCGAGCGTGGCGAGCCGCAGGCGACCGTGATCGACCGTGCCGCCTACGTCGCCGGCATCGCGCGGCGCGCCAGTGAGGCGGGGGCGGAGTACCGGCTGGGCGCGCGTGTGACCGGCCTGGAGGTGCGGGCGGGCGGAGTCGAGGTGACCACCGAGGGCGACGCGGGCAGCGGCCGCATTCGCGGCGAGATGCTGGTGATAGCGAGCGGCTTCCGGTCTCCGCTGCTGGACATGGCGGGGCTGCCCAGGGGACGGCGGCGCGACCTGATGATCGGGTCGCAGGTGGAGGTGGAGACGGACGGCGTGGAGGACGCGGAGGTGTACCTGGGACGGAGCATAGCGCCGGGGTCGTTCGGATGGCTGGTACCAACGGGCGAGACCACCGCGCTGGCGGGGCTGATGTCGCAGCAGCGCCTGAACGGTCACATGGACGACTTTGTGCGCTGCCTCTCGCGAGATGGGAAGGTGCGGCGGGTCGCCGGGCGAGTGAGAAGCTGGGGCATACCGCTGAGGCCGCCGCCGAGGACGTTCGCGGACAGGGTGCTGGTTGTGGGAGACGCCGCGGGGCAGGTGAAGCCCACCACGGGCGGCGGCATTTACTACGCGCAGCTTTCGGGCGAACTGGCGGCCGAGACCGCCGCGGGCGCCTTCGGAGCGGGCGACTTCTCGGCGCGGCGGCTGGCGGGCTACGAGCGGGCGTGGAAGGCGCTGCTGGGCAGGGAACTGCGCGTGGGTTACCTGGCGCGGCTGCTCTACTCCACTCTCGCGGACAGCCAGATCGAGCGGCTTCTCTCCCGCGTGGTGGGCGACGGCATGTGCGACGAGTTGGTGGGCTCGCGGCACTTCTCGTTCGACTGGCACAGCGAGACGATACTGCGCGCGGCGGGCAACCGCGAGTTCCGGTCGCTGCTGCTGTCGCTGGGGCCGGTGGCGGCGCCGTCGCTGGCTCGGCTCGCGGGCGTGCTGCTGGGGCGCGGGCGAGCCGCGGAGGCGCGCGGGGGACGCTAGCTCGGCGTCGCGGCGGCGTCCTCGGCGTAGGCGGCGTCTATCGACAGCATGTCGTGCAGCCCCACCATGTCGAAGCACTCCTCCAGCCCGAGCATGTAATCGATCATGCGCTGAGTGGTGCCGCTTTCTCTCAACTCGCGCATCAGGCGGGACACCATTTCGCCAACCATGGTGAATGCGCTTACCGGGAAGATGACTATCTTGTAGCCCATCTCCTCCAACTCAGACGCGGAGAGGCGCGGCGACTTGCCCGTCTCGATGAAGTTGTAGAGCATGGGCACGTCGAATGTGCGCACGACCTGTGCGGCCTGCTCAGGGGTTCGGAGCGCCTCCACGAACAGCACGTCGGCGCCCGCTTCCAGGTAGGCCTCGCAGCGCGCCATCGTGTCGTCCCAGTCGGTGACGTCGAGGGCGTCGGTGCGCGCGATGATGACGAAGTCGTCGTCGGTGCGGGCGTCCACGGCGGCGCGGAGCCTGCGCACCATCTCCTCGGTGGACACCACCCGCTTGTCGTCCAGGTGGCCGCAGCGCTTTGGCGACTCCTGGTCCTCGATGTGCACGGCGGCCACTCCGGCGCGCTCGTACTGGCGTATGGTGCGGCGGACGTTGAGCGTGCCGCCGTAGCCGGTGTCTGCATCCGCGATGAGGGGCACTTCCAGCGTGTTGGCGATGGACTCGGCGTTGGCGATCATCTCGGACACGGAGGCGAGGCCCAGGTCGGGCATTCCGAGCCTGGAGACGGAGGTACCGGCGCCGGTCATGTAGACGGCGGGGAAACCCTCGCGCTCGATGATCTTGGCGGTGAGGCAGTCGTAGGCGCCCGGGGCGACGATTATGCCCGGCTCGCTCAGCATCTGCCGCAGTCTGGTTGTGTTTCTCATGTTTTCTCTCCTAGGGGCAAGGGACTAATGGGAGGTCTGGCCTTGTCGTAGCTTGCTCAGATAGTGCTCGTCGTCGTCGGACAGCTCGGCGGTCTCCAGCAGGTCGGGGCGGCGGCGGAGCGTTTTGCGCAGGGACTCGCGCCTGCGCCATCGCGCGATCTCGGCGTGGTTGCCGGACAGCAGCGTGTCGGGCACGCGCCAGCCCCTGTACTCGGCGGGCCGGGTGTACTGCGGGTGCTGGATGAGGCCGGTGGTGAAACTGTCGTCCTCGGTGGAGGCAATCGAGCCGACGACGCCGGGCAGCAGGCGGCAAACGGCGTCGATGAGCACCATCGCGGCCAGCTCGCCGCCGCTCAGCACGTAGTCTCCGATGCTTATCTCGTCCGTGACGAGGTGGTCCCGGACCCGCTCGTCCACGCCCTCGTAGCGTCCGCACACCAGCACCATCTCCGGCACGCGCGCCAGCTCTTCCACCACGGCCTGCGTCAGCGGGCGGCCCTGGGGCGAGAGCAGGATGACAGGGCAGTCGGAGTCGCGGGCGGACGAGCGGGCCGCCTCCACCGCGTCGAACAGCGGAGCGGCCTTCATAAGCATGCCCGGGCCGCCGCCGAACGGGTAGTCGTCCACGGTGCGGTGGTTGTCGCGGGCGTGGTCGCGAATGTCGTGGGGGCGCACCTCGACGAGGCCGTTCGCGATGGCCCTCGCCATGATGCCCTCGGAGAAGGGGCTGGCGAACATGGCGGGAAAGATGGTGAGAACGTGAAAGCGCGCCGGGCCGGCTAGTGCGTCCGCCATCCCTTCACCATCTCCAGGGCGTGGGGCAGCGCGGGCAGCGCCACGTCCAGGCACTCGCGCACCGCCTTGGGGCTTCCGGGCAGGTTTACGATGAGGCAGCCGGAGCGGACGCCCGCGGTGGACCTGCTGAGCATGGCCAGCGGGGTGTTCACCAGTGTCTGCATGCGCATGGCCTCCGCGATGCCCGGGGCCTCCACGTCCAGCACCTGGCGGGTGGCCTCCGGCGTTACGTCGCGCGGCCCCAGTCCGGTGCCGCCGGTGGTGAGCAGCAGGTCCAGCCCCTCCGAGTCGCACCAGTCGCTCAGCCGCTGCGCTATCTGGTCGCGCTCGTCCGGGACGATGTCGCGCAGGCCCAACTCGAACGTGCCGCCGTCCATCATCTCGGCGATGGTGTCGCCGCTGGTGTCGACGCGTTCGCCCTTGGAGCCCGCGTCGCTGATGGTGAGAATCGCGTACTTGAAGATTGTCCGCCTCCTGAGATTTTGGCTATGCAGAATAATATACTCTGTACAAAACTAGGGCGATTTTGCCTTGCAAGCGCCTGCGTACGTCTGTGACACTTTTGCCCAAGCTGCCGGAGTGTATTTCGGGTAGTCCCAATCTTACCACGATTGTCTGGACACAGCCCGCAGGCCCTGTTCACGGGGAAGCGCGGTACCGGTACAGACCGGGGCAGCAAGGCGGGATCGGCCCCGCGGTACGGTGTGGTATTGAGGCGATTTCATACGCCGGTAATGGCGCGGGAGGTCGTGAACGCCCTCAGGGTACGGCCCGGGGGCAGGTACATCGACTGTAACGTTGGAGAGGGTGGGCACTCACTGGCCATCCTGACGGCCGCCGAGCCGAGCCCGCGCGTTCTGGGCCTGGACCTGGACGCCGAAGCTATCGAGGCGGCGAGCCGCGAGTTGGCCCCTTTCGGGCCTGGGGCGACGCTGGCGAAGGCGAATTTCGCGGACGTCGCGGAGGTGGCACGGGAGCACGGGTTCCTGCGCGCGGATGGAGTCCTGTTCGACCTGGGCTTCTCGTCGCGGCAGGTGGAGACATCGAGCAGGGGGTTCAGCTTTTCGAGGGAGGCGCGGCTGGATATGCGTTTCGACCCGGGTGCGGGGGAGTCGGCTTACGAGGTAGTCAACAGCTACACCGAGGCAGCGCTCGCGGACATCATATTCGAGCTGGGAGAGGACCGGGCGGCGAGGCGAATAGCCGGGGCGATTGTTCGCAACAGGCCAATCGAAACCACCACCGAACTGGCGAGAGTGGTGGCGATGGCCAGCAGAAGGCCCCGCAGGGGTGGCGTCCGTCCCGCCACCCGCACGTTTCAGGCGCTG
The DNA here is from genome assembly GCA_965204815.1 of Dehalococcoidia bacterium. Taxonomy (GTDB): domain Bacteria; phylum Chloroflexota; class Dehalococcoidia; order Lucifugimonadales; family CATOSD01; genus CATOSD01. Next base: position 29,367 of record OZ242014.1, on the reverse strand, counting down.
CGAATGCACGTGAACGGAGAGTTGGAGAACCTGGAACGAGGATTGGAGCAGGCGATCGAGGTGCTGGGCACGAACGGCAGGCTCGCGGTCATAAGCTATCACTCGCTGGAGGACCGGCTGGTCAAGCGCACCCTGGCCCGAGAGGCCGCCGACTGCGTGTGCCCGCCGGCGATGCCGCAATGCGTCTGCGAACACGCCGCCAGGCTGCGGTTGGTGAACCGGAGGGTGGCCCGCCCGTCGTCTGACGAGGTGCAAGCCAACCCCCGCAGCAGAAGCGCGCGAATGCGCGTTGCCGAGAAGATTCAACGCCAAAGCAACCATACAACCCAAAACCCGGCGTAGATCCGGTACAACGGTATAGAGGTAGGAACTCATGGCAAACCCAAGACTGATAACCGCGATCGACGTAGGTACAACCAAGGTTTGCGTCGTCGTCGGAGTCAAGGACGGCTATGCAGACCCAGAAGTCTTGGCGTATAGCGTCGTGCCGTGCGAAGGGCTCCGGAAAGGCATAGTCTACGACGTGGAGGCGACGGCCAGGGCGATTCGCGTGGCGGTGGCCGACGTTCAGAAGTCCGTCGGCGTCGATATAGGGTCGGCATACGTCGGAGTCACCGGCGCCCACATCGAATTCTCCAATCGAACGGACACGATGGACTGGGTGGGGCAGAAGGGCGTCATCTCGACCGACGACATGGCGCTCGTGCCGCTGAAGGTGGCCGAGGCCGCCGAGACCCCCGGCCGGACCATCATTCACGCGCTCTCTACGAGCTACACGCTGGACGGCAACTCCGGCATCGTCAGTCCTGTCGGCATGCACACCAACAGCATGGACGTGACCACGCACGTCATTTCGGGCGCCAAGGGACTTGTAGACATGCTCATGGCCTCGGTCCGCCAGGCGGAGATAGAGGTGGATGGGCTGGTGCTGGAGCCGCTGGCGAGCGGCCGAGCCGTGCTGCATCCTGCCGAACGTCAGGGAGTAGTCGCCCTGGTCGACATCGGCGGCGGCACCACCGACATGGTGGTGTTCAACAACGGATTGCCGCATTACACCACAGCGATAGGCGTGGGCGGCTTCCACTTCACGAACGACATCGCGCTGATGTACGACACTTCGTACTCCACGGCCGAGAGTGTGAAGCTCGAACACGCCCACACCGACCCCGAAGGCGCCTCGGCCCACGAGGAGATTACGATCCAGGTGCTTGGCCCGGCGAGAGAGCGAAAGGTCCACCTGCACGACATCTGCCAGCTCACGCGTGAGCGCGCGGCGGAGCTTGCGGAGATCATCAAGATGAAGCTTATAGACGCGGGCATTCGCAACACCTTCAACGCGAGGATCGTGCTTACGGGCGGAGCTTCGCTTATGCCCGGGCTGCTCGAGCTCATGCGCAGGATGGTCAGTTCGAACATACGAATCGGCGCGCCGAACGGCAACGTCGGCATGCCCGACGGCCTGAGGGCCCCGTCGTTCTCCACCAGCGCGGGCATACTGCTCTGGGCGGCAGACCAGGTCCAAGCCGGCAACGGAACCTGCGCTCACAGCATCAGCGTCCCTCACACCAACGGCCACACTAGCACCAACGGCCACACCAATGGCAACGGCAAAGGAAACGGCAAAACGAACGGCGCCAATGGCAAAAGCGGGGCAGGGTCCTTCTTCACGAGGCCGTTCAGGGCTTTGAGGAACTAACGAAACATCTCAGACCCGGTATCTGGAACGGATGCCACTATACAAGAAGCAACCAGGGGCAAAACAAAAGGGAGGGACATAATGGCGGTCAGCAACACGCACCCCGATTCGGTGGCGCGGATTAAGGTCGTAGGCGTAGGAGGGGGCGGCTCGAACGCCGTCTCCAGGATGTACAGAGAGCGCATACCGGGCGTGGAGTACATGGTCGTAAACACCGACGACCAGGCGCTGGAGCGGTGCGACGTGCCCATGAGGATACGAGTCGGAGAGCACCTCACCGGCGGCAAGGGCGTCGGCGGCAACCCGGACCTGGGCATGCGCTCGGCCGAGGAGAGCAGGGAAGAGCTGTACGAGGCGATGTGCGACGCCGACATGGTGTTCATCGCGGCGGGCATGGGCGGCGGAACCGGCACGGGCGCGGCCCCGGTCGCGGCGCAGCTCGCCAAAGAGACCGGCGCGCTGACCGTCGGCGTGGTGACGCGCCCCTTCGAGTTCGAGGGCCTGCGCCGCTCGCAGGTGGCCGAGGACGGCATCAACCGCCTCAAGCAGCACACGGACACCCTGCTGGCCATTCCCAACGAGCGCCTTCGCGTAATCTGCGAGGAAGAGATCACCGCGGAGAACGCCTTCAGGCTGGCCGACGACGTGCTGCGCATGGGCGTCCAGTCCATTGCCGAGCTCGTCACCGTGCCCGGGGAGATCAACCTCGACTTCGCCGACATCCAGGCCATCATGCAGGACGCCGGCCCCGCGTGGATGTCCATAGGCTGGGGCATCGGCGAGCACAGAGCGCGCGAGGCCGCCCAGCGCGCCATCTCCAACCCGTTGCTGGACGTGTCGATCGACGGCGCGCGCGGCGTGCTCTTCAACATAACCGGCGGAAGCGACCTGAAGCTGATGGAGCTGCACGAGGCCGCCGAGGTCATCCAGCGAAAGGTGGACCCCGAGGCCAACATCATCTTCGGCATGGTGACCGACACCAAGATGGAGAACGAGATCAAGCTCACCATCATCGCCACCGGCTTCGCAAGCGGCGAGCTCTCGTATGACCGCGACGAGCAGCTCAAGCATCTGCTGGAGGAGGCGCTGCCCAACGGCAAGGTCGGGGACAACAACATCCCCGACTTCCTGCGGATCGATCTGCCGCCGGTGCTCCGGAGGCACACCAAGGTGCGGGCGAGCAATCCGTCCGACATCAACTTGCAGTAAGCGAACGGGGCTTACCACAGCCCCGGCGCTGATAACGCTATAGGAGGGGCAGGCCACGGGCCTGTCCCTCCGCGTTTGTCGGCCTGCCGTGGATGCTACAATGCACTCCCACCCGCACACTCGACGAGCGCAAAGGAGGGCACACGTGGCCTTGCCGACATTGCCGAGACGCAGCATCTGGACCTGGGGGCTGGAGGCCGACGAGCCCACCGACGCGCAGCGCGCCGAGTATGCGAAAGGGCTTTCGGAGAAGCTGGGCGTGTCGCTCACGCCCCCGCCGATTCCCAGGGCGCGCGATCTGCGGCTGCGACCGCCGCGGATTACGCCTCCGGCGTCCATCGCCGGCTTCTGCTTCGCCGACAACCACGAGCGCGCCGCCCACTCCTACGGCGCGGACAAGGAGCGCGCGGTGTTCGGCGAGTTTCCGAACCCGCCGGACGTGGTGGCCTATCCCTCCAGCGACGCAGAGCTGGAGGCCTGCCTGGAGTGGTGCTCCAGCGGCGGCTACGCCACCATTCCCTACGGCGGCGGGTCGTCCGTGGTCGAGGGAGTCACGCCTCCGGAAGATTACGACGGCATCGTTACCATCGACATGAGCCGCTTCGACAGGGTGCTGGAGATCGACGACGTGTCCAGGGCGGCGCGCATCCAGGCCGGCGTGTTCGGGCCGGCCCTGGAAGACCAGCTCCGGCCCGGCGGCTTCACGCTGCGCCACTTTCCGCAGAGCTTCACCGGCTCCACGCTGGGAGGTTGGATCGCCACCCGGTCGGGGGGCCACTACGCCACCAACCACACCCACATCGACGACTTCGTGGAGTCGGTGCGTATGCTCACGCCGTCCGGCTGGTGGGAGTCCCGGCGGTTGCCGGGAAGCGGCGCGGGACCCAGCCCCGACAGGCTCGCCATCGGCAGCGAGGGCATTCTGGGCATCATAACCGAGTCTTGGGTGCGCATTCAGAAGCGGCCCGTCTTCAGGGCGACCGCGGGCGTGGAGTTCCCGTCGTGGGAGGCCGGCTACGATGCGACGCGCCACATAGCCCAGGCCAAGCTGTGGCCTGCCAACCTGCGGCTGCTGGACCCGGAGCTGGCGCGGGAGGGCGCCGGGCTGGACGGCACGCGGGCGCTGCTGATAATCGGGTTCGAGTCGGCCGAGACGCCGCAGGACTGGCCGATGCGGGCGGCGGTCGACATCGCCCGCGCTGCGGGCGGCCGGATCGACGACGAGGAGATCGCCATCTCGGACGGCACGGGGAGGCCCACCGGCAGAAGCGGGGCCGCCGGAGCGTGGCGCAACTCGTTCATCAACATCGGGGGCGGCCTGTCCGACGGGCTGGGACTGGTGGGCGGCACGTTCGAGACGGCGATCACCTGGGACCGCTGGCCCGAGTTCGACCATGCGGTGCGGGAGGCTACGATGCGCGCCCTGGACGAGGTGTGCGGCGGCGGCACGCTGAACTGCCGTTTCACCCACGTGTACCCGGACGGACCCGCGCCGTACTACACGTTCGCTGGGCTGTACAGGGCCGGTTCCACGGCGCGGCAGATGGCCGACATCAAGAAGGCGGCGTCCGACGCCATAATGAAGGCGGGTGGGACCATCACGCACCACCACGCCGTTGGGCGTCAGCACCGCCCGTGGTATGACGAGCAGCGGCCGGAGCCGTTCGCGCTGGCGCTGCGCGCGGCCAAGCGCGCGGTGGACCCCAACGGGGTGCTCAACCCGGGCGTGCTCATCGACCCGTAGGGGGGCGGCCACAGGCGCGGATGGCGGCGCGCGTGAACACTTCTCTGAGCGTGGCACAATTGTCCTGCCTGTCCTTCGTGCGTTCGCTTCCCTAAAGGTATGTAAACCGGTTCAAAAGACGAAGCCGTTGATAGCCATAGAACTTGATGTATAATTGGCAAGGTTATCCAATTGCACCGCCAACCGGCCGCGTATGCGACGAAACGTCAGCGCGGCATTGGTTTCGACTAGGAGCCCGTCGTGCTGGTTTTCATAGACGAAAGTGGCCACCCGCACCCCAATGACCCAACTACTCGGCCAGTCCTTGCGGCTGTCTGTTTCCCGGAGTGGGAATCCCGAAGTATCGGCCGGCTGCTGTTTGGTATCAAACGCTCCCTATTGGGGGACGAACGTGCGGGGAAAGAGTTGAAGGCTAACGCGATTCTGAACAAGCGCACTTTTAACCGTAGGCCTGAACTACGAGAACTGGTGGCGGAGATATTCGACCAGATTCAAAACCTCGACATCACCATATTTGCGGTCGTAATGGAGAGACCGGAGACGGTGATCCCAAGAGATACGGTCTATCTGCCGCGTCAATACCGTTACATCCTGCAACGTGTCAACGCCCTGATGGAGGGTGACCAAGCCATGGCATTTGTGCTGGTCGACGGCGACGGGAGTCAGTACGGAGGACTATCAGCGAAACTCGAGAGGTACCTCAACCGGTACTACGAGGGGCAATCCATGACCAACGTTGTGGATACTCCGTACTTCGTCGATTCCAAGTACACTATGGGGATACAACTCGCCGACTTGGTCGCCGGAGTCATCAGGAAGTACCAAGAGGCAGAACTGTATAGCAACCCACACACGTCAGACCCTTACCTCAGGGCAATTGCTCGGTATTACAGGATTATCGAAAGCAAGACCAAAGACCTGAACGACCCTCAAAGCTATCCGTTGCGGGGGATATACCTCATGGCTGAACATCTTCACTACTTCGGCCCTGAAGACGAGGCCACGGACGGAGGCCAGCATTAAAAGCCAAAGTGCCAAGAGCGTAACGCTTCCAGAGCGTCACAACCTGGCACTACGGTCAGCGTAGGTGATCCGACTACACTTGTCAAGTATTTTTAGCCGCAGGGCAGGCTCTTTCCCCTGTGGGAGGGAAGGGACAATGAAGCGGGGCAGGTCTCCGGACCTGCCCCGCTTTGTGTGCTCGGTTTTGCGGGCCTGCCTAGAAGGAAGGCTCGCCGTAGCCGTCGGCCCGGATGCAGGCGACCCAGTGGTCGGGGCTGACTTCCCGCAGCTCGGGAATGCCCGCGCGGCAGTCGTCGATCATCACGGGGCAGCGGGTGTGGAACACGCAGCCTTCGGGTGGGTTCCTGGGGCTGGGCACGTCGCCCTGGAGGATGATGCGCTCGCGCTGCGCCTCCACGACGGGGTCGGGGATCGGCACGGCGGAGAGCAGCGCCCGCGTGTACGGGTGCAGCGGGTTGTCGTAGAGCTCCAGCCGGTCGGCGATCTCGACGATGTGTCCCAGGTACATCACGGCCACGCGGTCGCTGATGTGGCGCACGACGGAGAGGTCGTGCGCGATGAACAGGTACGTGAGGCCGAACTGTTCCTGGAGGTCTTCGAGCAGGTTGATGACCTGCGCCTGAATGGACACGTCCAGCGCGGAGACCGGCTCGTCGCAGACGATGAAGCTCGGGTTAACCGCGAGCGCCCGGGCGATGCCGATGCGCTGTCTCTGGCCGCCGCTGAACTCGTGCGGGTAGCGGTCTGCCATGTAGGGGTTCAGGCCCACCACCTGTAGGAGCTCGGCGACCCTGTCCCTGTACTCGCCCTTGCCCGAGGTGAGCTTGTGCACCACGAGGGGCTCGCCCACGATGTCGCCGCAGGTCATGCGCGGGTTGAGCGAGCCGTAGGGGTCCTGGAAGATCACCTGGATCTTGCGGCGCATTGCGCGCATGGCGGAGCCGTCCAACTCGTTCAGGTTTTCGCCTTCGAAGTAGACGTCGCCCGCGGTGGGCTTGTAGAGCTGGAGGATGCAGCGTCCGGTGGTGGTCTTGCCGCAGCCGCTCTCGCCCACCAGGCCCAGCGTCTCGCCGCGCTTGATGGTGAAGCTCACGCCGTCCACGGCTTTGACGTGCCCGACCGTGCGCTGGAATATGATTCCCGACGTAACGGGAAAGTGCATAGCGAGGTCTTTGACCTCGAGCAGCACCTCGTCGGAGGGGCCGCCGTTCCTGCTTTCAGTTTCTACCATGTGGTCGTCTCCTTAGCCGGCGCTGGCCGCCGCGGCTAGCTCGCGAACTTCCCTGAATCGCCAGCAGGCCGCCGTGTGTCCTTCCAGAACTTCCTCGAGTTCCGGGCTTTCCTGCAGGCACTTGTCGTATACGTACTTGCAGCGCGGCGCGAAGCTGCAGCCGGGCGGCAGGTCGATGAGGTCGGGCGGCAGGCCCTCGATGGGGTCCAGCTTCACGCGCCGGGTCTCGTCCAGGCGCGGAACGGAGTTGAGCAGGCCCAGGGTGTAGGGGTGCCTGGGGTTGTGATAGATCTCCTCCGAGGAGCCGGTCTCGATGATCTTGCCCGCGTACATCACGTTCACCCTGTCGGCGTAGCGCGCCACCACGCCCAGGTTGTGGGTGATGATGATCATGGCGGTGCCGAGTTCGCGCGAGAGGTCGCGCATGAGCTCGAGAATCTGGGCCTGGATCGTGACGTCGAGCGCGGTGGTGGGCTCGTCGGCGATGATGAGCCTGGGGTCGCAGCTCAGGGCCATCGCGATCATCACCCTCTGCCTCATGCCGCCGCTGAACTGGTGGGGGTAGTCTCGAAGGCGCGCCGCCGCGTCGGGGATGCCGACCATGTCGAGCAGTTCTCCCGCCCTGGTCTGGGCCTGCGCCCGGGACATGCCCTGGTGAAGCTCCAGGGTCTCGGTCAACTGCCGGCCGATGGTGAGCACCGGGTTGAGCGAGGTCATAGGCTCCTGGAACACCATGGCGATGCGGTTGCCCCGGATGTGCCGCATTTCGGCTTCGTCGACCCGGAGGATGTCCTCGCCGTCGAAGATCACCTCGCCGTTTACGGTTCTGCCCGGAGGATTGGCGACCAGGCGCATGACCGAGAGGGCGCTCACGCTCTTGCCGCAGCCGCTCTCTCCTACTATACCCAGCACCTCGCCTTCTTCGAGGTAGTAGCTGATGCCATCCACCGCTTTGACGACGCCGTCCTGGGTGAAGAAGTAGGTCGCGAGGTCCCTAACTTCAAGTAGATTAGCCATAGGCCTCCCCTCCAGTCTCCTAGCCTGGTTCACTGTGTGGGGAAGTATTATTGAACCGGCGGGCAGTTGTCAAGTCCGAGCATTGTCCCTTCCCCCATCAAGGGGGAAGGTGGTGAAGGCCCAATTGTCCAGACTCCGTGATTCCCAAAAGTCCACTCCCGCTTGACATCTCGTCTCCGGTTGCTTATATTGGGCGGCGTTATGGTACGCAGTATCAATACCGCCCCGTACCGGGCGGCTGCCGGCGCCGGCGCGCCCGACCGCCCCCGCACGGCCTGACACCCCCTCGCCAGACTCGAATTCTTGAGACCGACTACCCAAATGCAGGGACAGAATGATATAACATCTCACCGCGCCGTGAGTCCCGCGTCGATACGAAGGGCGCTGCTCACCGCCCTCGCCGTCGGCCTGCTGGCGGCGTTCCTCGCCCCCCCCCCCCCCCCCCCCGCGCACGCCCAGCAGGTTGACGAGTCCCTCCCCCCCCTTGCCGACCTGGCCATAACCTCCGAATATCGCGATTCCGCCCGGGTAATATGGAAGGTTACCGTCAAGAACAACACCGTCGGGGCTCATCCGGGAATGCATGTCCATCTAGTAAAGGTGCGGATTACCATAAGCGCTCCGGAACGCAGCACCAGTACGCAGGTGTGGACCATCAGGAACCTGGCGCCCGGGGCCAGCAGGAGCAGCGAGATCCGTTCCTTGTACAATATCCCGGGAGTAACCACCGGACTGGAAAGGGTGCCGCAGCGGCTCTATGCCGAGATCATCGAATCAGACCCGGCGGAGTCGCCGCGCTTCGGGTTCAACAACGCCACGGAACACTGGGCCATTGAACTCCGTCGTGCGACGCTCGGAGGTAATGGGGTGACCCGTTTCACCAGCGGGGACTTCGCCATCGACGGCATCAGCGTATCCGACAGGTCCCCGCGGCCGGAGGAAGCGACGACCTTCACGGTGAATACCTATAATCCTTACCGTAGCATCCCTGGCATAGCGCTCGCACGACAGGATCATACTCTGTTCGATGTACAGGTCAAAATCAGCCTTTCGCCGGGCCTGTCCTTCGCCGATACCCAGCCGGAGGCGCCGTCCCACTTTTACGGCAGTACGACGTTCGCTACGACCACCGGGATATGGAACGTGGGCGCCATGCCGAGAATGCGCTTTAATCTCCTGTCGCTCCCGGTGGCGGTCAACCTCACCGCCGACAGCCTGGCGGACCTGCCCCTGGAGGAGCGGTGCCTGACGGCGGAGGTGGTCAACGCCGTGCCCTGGTTCGCCAACGACCCCCTGAAGCGGGTGAACGACACCGCCACCGCGTGCCTGGGGACGGTGCTGCTGGCCGAGGGCGAAGTAACCCTGTTCGATTACATTGACTGCGTCGGCGCCACGACCACTCCCTGCACCAGCGCCGACACGCTGGAACTGCTGGTGGACTTGAGCGAGGGCGAATACCTACCGCCCGAAGAAGTCATCGTGCATATCCAGGAGCCCCAGGGACGGAATGCCGGGAAATGGCGTACCGGCAAGTCGACACACCATAATACAGGTATTGCTGACACACCGGGAGTCGGGGCCACCTTCTCCTTCGTGCCGAGTGGCTACACCCAATACCACTTTGCGGTCAGCGACGTGTCGCCGAAGCAAAGGCCCGGCGCGTTTTCGATTCTATCCGGCGCTGCGGCAACCACTAACCTTCTGGACGCCGATACAAAACTCACCTTCCCGCCAACGGATCTTCCATCTAGTTTTACGACACCTCCATATCCTACCTTCCTGGTTTTCAGCACTCTCGGCACGTACAAGCTAAATCTAACCGTTGGGGCCGCCAAGTCGAGCACCGCATACACCGCCACCGGCACCTACACCTTCCACGTGGGCCCAATCGCGGAGCTCGAGGTGCGGGACGCCGGGGCCAACCCCGAAGTGGCCACCGACCGGAGCGCCTACACCATACTGGCCGTGAACAACGGGCCGGACACCGCCCCCGCCGTCCGGGTGACCGGCCTGCCCACCGGCGTAACGGAGTTCTTCGCCAGCGTGGGTGAATACGACCCCGCCAGCGGCGTCTGGACCATCGGCGAGCTGAGGCCCGGATACGACCATCGCCCCTCCGTCCATGCCGCGGAAGGCCCGGCGCTCACCCTGGTCACCGACGACCCGGCGGCCCCCGACTTCACCGCAACCATCGAGAACGCGCAGGACTACTGCGTCCGTATCAAGGATGACGACCCCGACCCCGAAAACGACCTGGAATGTACGGGGAGCGTGCCGACGGGTTACACCGAGCACTCCACCGCCTACTACGACCACGTCCCCGGCAATAACACCGCGACCATAGCGGCGCGCGCCGGGACGGGCGAGCGCGCGGGCGCGCCGGGCGGGGTGAAGGTGACGGAAACGCCGGTGGCCAACATCCTCACCTGGCAGCCGGTGGAATCGGTGTACGAACACGCGGTAACGCGCTACGAGGTGCAGCGGGCCACCAGCACCTGGATGACGCTGGATTCGGACGTGGATGGGACCGTGTACCTGGACATGGATCCCGGCAGCGGCGATCCGGAATACCGGGTGCGGGCGGTCAACGAGTTCGGCGTGCCCGGCCCCTGGTCCGAGTCCTCCGGGAGGACCCCCGGCGTTCCCAAGAGCTTCACCGCCGCCGTCGCCGGCAGCGCTCAGATAACCCTGTCATGGAGCGCGCCGGACGCCGTGACCGGCGTAAGCGTGGCCGGCTACGAGATAGAGGTCTCGTCGGACGGCGGCGACACCTGGACCCAGCTCGCGGCGGACCACAGCGCGAGCCCCTACGCCCACAACGACGGCACGCTTTCGCCTGGCGCGACCCGCGACTACCGCGTGCGGACGGTGGGCATGGTCGGCAGCAAGAAGCTGAAGAGCGGCTGGGCGGCGGCAAGCGCCGAGGTGCCATACCCCACGCCCGGCGTTCCCAAGAGCTTCGCCGCCAGCGGCTCAAGCGACACGCAGGCCGCGCTGTCGTGGGGCGCGCCGGACACCGTGTCCGGCGTCAGCGTCACCGGTTACGAGCTCGACTTTTCGACGGACGGCGGCAACACCTGGAACTGGCTGCCCACCGGGGCAACCAGGACCGTGCTCTCCGCGTCGACCTTGTCCCACCCCCACACCGACACCACGCTGGCGGCGGACGCCGTCCGGCAGTACCGGCTGCGGACCGTGGGCAGCGTGGGCGGCGTGACGGTGTGGAGCGGCTACACCTACGCCCTGGCCACCCGGGACTACCCCACGCCGGGCGCGCCCCGCGACTTCACCGCGCTCGCCGTCAACCGCTCGCAGGTCAACCTGTCCTGGAGCGAGCCGGAGGCCGTGTCCGGCGTGAGACTCACCGGCTACCACCTGGAGTTCTCCACGGACGGCAACACCTGGAACCGGCTGCCCGCCGCCATGTCCGTGCTTGCCACGTCGACTACGCGCCACGAGCACGTCGACGCCGCGCTGTCGGCGGGCGCTATCCGGCAGTACCGGGTGCGCGCGGTGGGCGCCGACTCCAACAACGCCGTATTCGAGAGCGGCTGGGTGTTCGCGAGCGCCGCCACCGAGGAGGTGGGCCCGCCAAGGAACCTGTCGGCCAGCGCCTACGGGAGCGGCCGCATCGACCTGGCCTGGGACGAGCCGGCGTTCGGCGCGAGCCTGGTCACCGGCTACCGCATCGACCACACGCCCGCCTCACCCGAGCAGTGGCGGACGCTTGAGCACGGCTACCGGGCCAGCCCCAGGAGTTACGAGCACGCGGGCCTTAGCCCGGGGCAGAGATACTGCTACCGCGTTGCGGCGGTCTACGCCGGGGGCACGGGGCCGTTCTCCGCGCTGGGCTGCGCGACCACGGAAGTCGTGCCGACGCACCTGCCGGGCGAGCCGCGCAACCTGCGCGTCTCCCGCGTGGGCAGCAACTTCGTGACGCTCGAATGGGACGCGCCCAGCGAGGGCGGCGACGTGGAGTACTACGAATGGCGCTCCAACGCCCACGCCCCGACGGTGGTGTCGCCCCGGACGGCGACCAGGGTGACGGTGCGGGGCCTTCTGACCGGCTCGTCTTACGACTTCCAGGTGCGCGCCGGGAACGCCGACCACGGCCGCGGGCAGTGGTCCGGGTCGGTCTATGCGGCGCTGAGCCAGGCCGGGAGCGCGCTTGCGGCGTCGCCGCTGAAGCTGGACGTTGCCAGGGGCGGCTCGGGCAGCTTCAAGGTGAGGCTGAACCGCTCTCCGCAGTGGCCCCTGCTGGTCTATTTCCACTGGGACGGCCCGGAGTGCCTGACCGGGGGGCTGGTGTACCAGCAGGCCAAGATACTGCTGCCAAGCAGTCCGAAGCCCAGCCGGGCGTTCTGGAGCGACGGCTGGTGGGGTCCGCCGGAGGACCGGCACGCGGCGGCGTGGAACGCCGGGGTGGACATACGGGTGGACGTGCCCGCGGACGCCTCCGCTTGCCATGCCGGCGCGACGGCGGTGGTGCAGTACAGCGTATCCAGTCTTCCGTTCAGCTACCTGGCGGGGATATCGCTGTGGGCGGACCTGGGCTTGGACGAGGAGCACTGGCGGGGCGAGTGGGGCATCGACCCGCTGGACGCCGCCAGCGGCCCCAGCATAAAGCTGACGGTGGTGGACCCCGACTAGCCGGGGGTCCAGGGTCAGCCCACCGCCGGGGTGACAATCACGATTTTCTCGGAATCGGCGGTCTCTCTGCGCCCGGCATTGGCGTTAAGCTCTCTCAACGCATACAATTGTTGTATGGCCGCGCGGGAAACGGGCGGCCTGGAGAGTTGTTTGACTTGACGCAAGAGCGAACGAACACGCCGGACACGACGCCGACCTCGCCCGCGCGCTACGAGCCGCCCGTAGACGGGCAGGAGGACTTTGGCGATCCCGACCTGGACGTCCGGTCCGCCGTAAACCAGTACCAGGAAGAGTCGGCGAGGCGCGAGGCCCACTCCATCTGCCTCATCGGCTGCGGCGAGGCGGGGAGCAAGCTGGCCGGCGTGTTCCGGCTAAAGCCCGAATTCGTGCCCACGTACCTCGCGTCCCACTACCCGGTGCGGGCACTGGTCATGGATACCCAGTCGGACCTGGCAGAGAAGATGAACGACCTGTTCAACTGGCGGGACCCCAGGGTCCAGGTCTCTTTCGACCCTCCGCCCCCGACGGAGTACGGGAGGCTGCTTGGCGCCAGTCCGCCGGACAGCGCCGACCAGGCCGACGAGCAGCAGGGCAGCGGCTACACGGTGGGAAGGACCGGCGGCGCCGGAGGATTCACCCTGCTGGGCCGGGCCGCGGCCATCTACAACATACTCGAAAACGACCAGGCCGCGGACACGATACGAGGCTCCCTCGCCGACGGCGGCGTCTTCAGCCGGGAGAACAACGGCTATCTGCTTACGCTCAGCGGCCTGGGCGGCGGCACCGGCTCCGGCATAGTGCCCATAGTGACCGACTGGATGCAGCGCACTCTCCAGCCGCCGCCCACCACCACGTTCAGCCTCTGCGTGCTGCCGGAGAGCCGGGGCGACGATGCCATCGCGGCCGAGTGGGGAGAGCCGCGCCTGCTATCCAATCTGCTCACGTCTCTCTACTACCTGGCCAAAGCGACGTCGGTAAATGGAGTGATTCTGGCCGACAACCTGACGATGGAAGATCTGGGCCATCCGAACTTCATCGGCAAAGACGGCATCAACCGCTACCTTCAGGACGTTCTCATGCCCCTGCTCCTGTCGGCGCAGACCACCTATCACTTCAACCCCTTCGGCACACAGCTCGACGCGGCCAACGTGCGCACCACGCTGTCGCCCAAGGGTGACGGATTGCACGAGTTCATCGCCACCGGATTCTCGATCATTCCGCTCCGCAGAGCGCCCGACCGGATAAAGCGCATGACCGGCAGCATCGTGCCCGCCGGGCCGGACGGCGAACTGCCCACCATCTCGGCCATGCTTCACAAGGCGCTCGAGGCCACGGCGGTGGAATGCCAGCCGAACACCGCCCGCAACGCCCTGGCGCTGCTGGCCGGACCCGAACGACATTTGCGGCGCGTGGTCAAGGATAACAGGGAGCGCAGACGCTTCGAGGAGGAGCTGCGCAGCCGCCTTGACGACGACGGCTCCTCGTCCCGCGTCTTCATGGCCAGCTTCCCCCAGATGACCGACATCCGGCTTACGGTGCTGCTGAGCGGGCCCCGTTTCCCGCAGATAGAGCAGGGGATCCGGCAGGCCCTCGGCGACCCCGAATGGGCGCCGCAAGGCGGCGAGTCCCTGGCCGATGCCCTCCGGCGATTGCCTGAGGAGACCATTATGGAGCGCGGATCGGCCGTACTGCCCGGAATCGGCCAGGCCCCGGACGCTAGCTCCGGCTGATCGCGAACGGAGTTGGCGAGTGAACGTTTTGGCCCCTCCCGTTGGTCGTATCCTCAGCATAGGTATGCTGCCGCTGCTTGCGCTGGTTCTTCTCGGGGCCGCGCAAGCCGGCGACCCGGTGGCGCCCGCGGCCGCGGAGCCGACGCTCGCGCTCGCCGCGCCGCCGGGCGATACGGCCGGCGACGTATCCGCACAGGCCGGGGACGAGACGGCGAGCGGTTCGTCAGTCGTTTCGGGCATTTTCGGAATCGCCAGGCAGTACCTTCTGGTTACGATCGTCGCGGTGATCGTGGCGGCCGCCGGAGCGATACTGGCCATCTGGTTCTTCTTCTCCGGCAGGCCCGGGGGCAGACGAGCGAGAGAACCGAGGTCCCGGCGCGAAAGGGCCGAGCAGGCGCTGCCGGAGCTGCGGAGCTCCGTGGATCGACTCCGCCGTCTCGCGAAGAACCTGCGTGAGGACGAAATGTGGACCGAGTGGCTCGATGAAATGCCGGACCCCAGGTCTGAAGAATCCCCGATCGAAGACCGTCTCAGGCTCGTCAGGGCTCTCGGCGTCAAGCTCGATGGAATGCGGCGCGAGACCTCGACCCACCGCCAGACCATCTCCCGCCTCGTCGACGAACGGCAGCGGGCGGGATACCGTACGGAGGCTCTGCGAGAGGCCGCCAACCTGGCCCCGGCCACCGCGGTCGCCCGTCTGCGCGGAGTGGTCGAGGAGATGGAGCGTCAGCGCACGGAAAGCCAGGCCAGCCTGGAAAGTCTGCAGGAGCGCATCGACGAGGCCCGCCAGCTCTGCAACCGTGAAATCGCGTCCACCACGTCGCGCCGCTTTCCGCTGGGAATCCTCGGCGTGGCCCAGGAGATGCTGAGTCGAGCCAACAGCGCCGAGGAAGTCGCCGTGCGCAGCGAAGCGGTGGAAGGCATCCTGGATAACATCTATCGCCAGTACTTCCCCGCCGCTCACAGGCGCCGACGTTGACCGGCCGCATGTTCCGCCGCGCCGTGCCCGCCTCCCTGCCGCGCATCGCGTTCGTGCTCGCGCTGTGCCTGATCGCCCTGGGCCCGCTGCTCCTGACCACGCTCGTGGATGCGCCGGTTCGAGCGCAACCGCAACAGAGTAGTCATGATACGGCCACGTCAACGCCTACGGCCGTACCCACTCCTACACCTGACCCTAACGTCGACCAAGACGGAGACGGGCTAACGCTTGCGCAAGAGACGACGCACGGGACCAATCCGAGAATCCCGGACACCGACGGCGACCGTCTCAACGACGGCGACGAGGTGAACACCTACAACACCGATCCTCTCGATCCGGATAGCGACGACGACCGTCTCAACGACGGCGTCGAGGTCAGAAATCACCAGACCAATCCCAACAAAGCCGACAGCGACGACGACGGCCTGAGCGACTTCGCGGAGATCAACCCCCCGAGCGGCGTCTCCGCCACCGATCCCAACAACGCCGACAGCGACAACGACGGTCTCACGGACGGCGCGGAGGTGAACACCCACCGCACCGATCCGAAGCAGCAGGACTCGGACAACGACGGTCTCACGGACGGCGCGGAGGTGAACACCCACCGCACCGATCCCGGGGACCCGGACAGCGACGACGATGGCCTCGGCGACGCGGCCGAGGTGAACACCCACCGCTCGAATCCAAACGCCGCGGACAGCGACAGCGACGGTCTCACCGACGCGGCGGAGGTGAACACCCACGGCACCAGTCCCACGCGGGCCGACACCGACGCCGACGGGCTGAGCGACTCCGCCGAGATAACCCGGCATAGCACGAATCCCAACGACGCGGACAGCGACGACGACGGCCTTACCGACGGAGCCGAGGTCAACACGCACAAGACCAAGCCCAAGGTCGCCGACACCGACGGCGACGGGCTCTCGGACGGCGACGAGGTCGATCGCCACGGCTCCGATCCGAACAAGACCGACACCGACAGCGACGGCCTCACCGACTCCGAGGAGATAAAGCAAGGCACGCTCCCGGCGAACAAGGACACCGACGGCGACGGCCTGGACGACGGCACCGAGGTCAACACGCACAAGACGAGCCCGGTATCGACCGATACCGATGGCGACGCGCTTTCGGACTCCGCCGAGATCAACGAACATCTCACCGATCCCCTGAAGAAGGACACCGACGGCGACGGCCTCACGGACAAGTTCGAAGTGGACCGCGGCATCGACCCGCTCCTGCCGGACACCGACGGCGACACGCTCACAGACGGCGACGAGGTGAACACGCACCTCACCGACCCTCTGAAGAAAGACACCGATGGCGACGGCCTGGACGACGCCGCCGAAGTCAGAAGTGGGACCAGCCCCACCTCCGGCGACAGCGACGGCGACGGGCTTCTCGACCAGGACGAGATAAGCGTACACCGCACGCAGCCGAACAACAGGGACAGCGACGGCGACGGTCTCGGCGACGGCGACGAGGTCAACACCCACAAGACCAACCCGCTGCTGTCCGACAGCGACGGCGATGGCCTGACGGACAGCGAAGAAGTGCTCGAGCGCCTGACCGACGCCCTGGACCCCGACACCGACGACGATGGGCTCGAGGACGGTCCCGAGGTGAGGACTCACGAAACCGACCCTCTGAAAAGAGACTCGGACAACGACGGCCTCACCGACGGCGAAGAGGTGAACAGGTACAACACCAATCCCAACCTCACGGACACCGACGGCGATAAGCTCACCGACGGCGAAGAGGTGCGGGGGTTCACCATCTCGCCCCTGGGCACGGAAATCCAGGTGTCGCCGAACCCGCTACTGGAAGACACGGACGGCGACGGGCTCACCGACGGCGAGGAGGTCGCCGAGCCGCACACGAATCCCCTGCTGAGCGACACGGACGGCGACGGCCTCTCAGACGGCGCCGAGCTGCGCACCCACATGACCGGCCTGACGGTCGCCGACACCGACGGCGACGGGCTGTCCGACCTGGAGGAGGTCGAGGGATACACCCTGACCATCGGCGGCGTGAATGTCGTCGTCAAGACCGACCCCAACGACACCGACACCGACGACGACGGGCTCTCGGACAACAGGGAACGAGAGGGAATCAAGCTGGAGGTGCGGGGCAGGGAACAGGTTGAGCAGAGCGACCCCACCCGGGCCGACACCGACGGCGACGGCCTGAGAGATAACCTGGAGTTCGGCCACGGGTGCAGCCCGCAACTGGCGGATACCGACGGGGACGGGCTGTCCGATCCGCTCGAGCACCAGAACCTCACCAACTGCACGGGCGTCGACACCGACGCCGACGGCCTGGACGACCAGGCGGAGATCGACCTGTGCACCAGCCCCACCGAAGCGGACACCGATGGCGACGGTCTGCTGGACGGGCCGGAGTATCTCGAGCTCCTGGATGGCGGAAATCTGGGCCTGGTCGGCTCCGACCCGTGTTCCGCGGACACCGACGGCGACTCGATAGGCGACGGCGACGAGATCAATCGCCCCGACCCTTCGGACTCCCAGTCCCTGCTTCCGACCCATCCGGGCCGAGCCGATACGGACGGCGACGGGCTCTCGGACCTGCGCGAGAGGGAACTCACGACGGACCCGTTGAGCGCCGACACCGATGGCGACACGCTTCAGGATCGCGCCGAGGTGGAGGGATCGAGAGTCCAGGTGGGCGGTGAGGAGGTCGTCTACGTCACGAACCCGCTGAACACCGACTCGGACGGCGATAATCTAACGGACGCTGCCGAGATCGCGGGGTTCACGATATCCATCGAGGACAGCCAGACCGTCGCGATTACCAATCCCAACGCTCCCGACACCGACGGCGACGGTCTCACCGACTTCGACGAGGTGACCGGAGTAGAGTACGAGGGCAGGACGTGGTCCATAAATCCCACCGCGGTCGATTCCGACGGCGACGGCATCGACGATGGGGAGGAGGCCGAGGGCGGGAGCAACCCGGCGCTCTCGGACACCGATGGCGACGGGATATCGGACGGCGACGAGCGAGAGTTGGGCACCGACCCGGCCAATGCGGACACTGACGGCGACGGGAAGACGGACGGCGAAGAGAACGCGGGCTTCAAGCGTTCGCTGCTGGGCTTCACCTACACCGTGAACACCGATCCGACCAACCCCGACACGGACGGCGACGGCTGGACCGATGACGAGGACTGGGTGCCCCTGGACTGGTTCCCCACGTGGCTGTTGAGGAGCACTCCGCTGGTTATGCTCGGCCTGAGCCTCAGCCTGTACCGGGTCCTCCAGGCGTCCCGGCAGGCCAGGTACAGGCGCGAGGGCGAGTCGTATCGCGACCTGGCGCTGCAGATGGCGGACGTTACGAGAGGCTACCTGTCGGCGAGCGATTTCCAGCGCATTCTGAACCAGTGGCACGAAACGCGGCAGATATCCGTCGTGCAGGCGAACGCGTACCTGCGCGCCTATGGCTTCCGGCCGCAGCGCCAGCGGGGGCGCGTGGCGGCGGCGGACCGGCTCTACTTCCACCCCGACATAAGGCGAAACTTCACCTTCGAGGGACTGCCGGGCCACGTAGGCCCGGAAGAGCAGGCCTGGAGCGACAACGTCTGGAACGACTACCTCGACAGAATCCGAGAAGTGACCGACAGGGTCTTGCGCCGCTAAGCCTCTGCTCACCCCACTTCCGGGCGGCGGGCCGCCGGCGCGGCGGCCTCCAGGGCGCGGGCGGCTCGCAGTAGCGTGAGCTCGTCGAAGTGGCGGCCCACCAGTTGGACGCCTATGGGCAGGCCCTCGGCACTCCAGTCGAACGGGACGGAGATGGCCGGTGAGCCGGTCAGATCCCAGGGCAGCGTGAGGCGGAGGGTGTGCCTGCCGACGAGTGTTTCGCCCTCGATGCGGAACTCGTCCTGGCCGTGGGGGAACGCCGTCATGGGCACCGTTGGACACAGGAACAGGTCGTACCGGTTGAAGTAGTCCCTCACGGCCAGGCGCAGCTCCTCCCACTGTTGGTTGGCATCGAGGTACTCGTCCAGCGTGTAGGTGTCGCCGTCCACGAAGCGCGAGCGGATGATCGGCGTCAGCTCGGACTCGTGGCCGGCTATGATCGACCCCAGGTGGCGCCGCGCCTCCATGGTGTAGATGACGCGGGAGACGGCGCCGGCGTCCCTGTCCGACAGCGCGGGAATCTCCACCTGCTCGGTACTCATACCCGTTTCGCCAAGCGCCGCCGCGGCCGCGGCCACCGAGCGCCGCACCTCCGGCTGGACCGGCACGCCGGCGGTGGGACTCCAGCCCACTCTCATGTCGCCCGGCTCAGAGTCGAGTTTCGCGTAGTCGGGCGCCGGCACTCGCGGCGCGTACAGGTCCACGTCGTCCGGGCCGGCCAGGATAGCCATGGCGAGTGCGGCGTCGGCCACGGTCCTGGTCATGGGTCCCACGTGGATGGCGCGGTGCAGCACCTGGGGCTCTATGCCCGTGTAGGGGATGCGGCCCAACGTGGGCTTCAGTCCCACGATCCCGCAGAGGCTGGCCGGTGCGCGTATGGAGCCGCCGAGGTCCGTGCCCAACCCCAGTGGCGACAGCCCGGCGGCTATGGCGGCCGCCTCGCCGCCGCTGGAGCCGCCCGCCGTTCGTTCAGGGTTCCAGGGGTTGCGCGTAGGGCCGAACACGTCGTTGTCGGTCTCCCACCACAGCGCGAACTCGGGCATGTTGGTCTTGCCCAGCAGAATGCCTCCCGCCGCCTTCAGGCGCGTGTAGACCTCGGCGTCCCGCTCAGAAACGTAGCCCTCGTACAGCCGGGAACCCAGGGACATCGACAGGCCGGCCGTCTCGATGCAGTCCTTCAGCGTGTAGGGCACGCCGTGGAGCGGTCCGAGCTCGTCGCCTCGCATGACGGCGGCTTCCGCCTCCCTCGCCTGGGCCAGCGGGTCGGCGGCGGGGAACACGATGGCGTTGAGCAGCGGATTGAGCCGCTCGATGCGTTCGAGGTGGGCCCGGACGATCTCCACCGGGGAGAGGCTCTTTTGGCGTATGCTCGCCGCCAGCTCCGTCGCGGTAGCGAAACAGATTTCCTCGCTCAATTTGGTGCCTCCGTCAACTCACTCGATAGGGAAGTAGGGGTTCCAGGCGACCTCCCACAGGTGGCCGTCCGGGTCGGTGAAGTAGCCGGAGTAGCCGCCCCAGAACACGTCCTGCGCCGGCTTCACCAGCGTGGCGCCCGCGGCCACCGCCTCCGCCAGCACGGCGTCCACCTCCTCCCGCGTGCGGACGTTGTGCGCCAGGGTGACGCCCGAAAAGCCGCTGCCCTCCGTCGGCACGCCGACGTCGTCGGCCAGCGCGGCGCGGGGGTACAGCGACAGCCAGGTGCCGCGCAGTTCGAAGAACGCGATGGACTCGGTGTCCTCCTCGTGGCGGATAGGCAACCCAAGCCCGTTCCGGTAGAACTCGATGGAGCGGGGCAGGTCTGTCACGCCCAATGTGATGATGCTGATACGCGGTTCCATGCAATGTCCTTTCTCGCGCGCTAGATGCGCTCGAAGTAGCGGGCGCGCTCCCAGTCCGTCACGGCGCGCCGGTACGCCTCCGCCTCGCTGGCGAAGAAGTGCGCGTAGTGCGCCACCACGTCCGCGCCGAACGCGGAGCGCGCAAGCTCGCTGCCGCTGAACGCCTCCACCGCGGCCTCCAGGCTGCGCGGCAGCATCGTCTCGGCGGGCGCGGAGTACACGTCGCCGATGTACGCGGGCGGCGGCTCGATGCGCTGCTCGATGCCGGCCAGCCCGGACGCGATGGCCGCCGAGTAGGCCAGGTAGGGGTTCACGTCGGCGCCCGGAATCCGGCACTCGATACGCAGGCTCGGCCCCGCGCCCACGACCCGGAACCCGGCGGTGCGGTTGTCCGGCGCCCAGGCCAGCGCCGTCGGCGCCCAACTCCGGGCCATGAAGCGCTTGTACGAGTTCACCGTCGGCGCGTAGCACACCATCATCTCCGCCGCGTAGCGCATCCACCCGCCCAGGAACCAACGGAACTCGTCCGAGCAGGCGATGCCGGAAAGGTCGCCGTCTCCGGCGAATGCGTTGACTTGCCAGCCGTTCCTGTCGGCCCACAGGCTCAGGTGCAGGTGGGAGCTGGATCCGGCCTGGTCGGCGTCCGGCTTCGCCATGAAGGTGACGCTGCACCCCATCCGGTCCGCGATCTCCTTAACCGCCTGCTTCAGCACCAGGTGGCGGTCCGCCATCTCCAGCACCGGCGCGTAGCGTATGTTCAGCTCGTGCTGGCCGCGCCCGAACTCTCCCTTGGTCGATTCCACGGGTACCCCGGACGCCGCGAGGTGGCGGCGAAACGCGCCGTTCATATCCTCCGACCGGGACCCCTGCAGAAGCTGGTAGTCCTCGATGTACCAGCCCGCCTCGCGCATGTCCCGGTAGCCGCCGCGGGCCGCGTCCTCGTAGGACGTGCGGAACTGGTAGTATTCCAGCTCCGACCCGGCCTTGGCGACGAACCCCCGGCTTGCAAGCCCCTCCACCTGCCGGCGCAGGATCGAGCGGGGCGCGACGTCCACAGGGCCGCCGCCCGGCTCCAGCTCGGCGTCGCACATCACCAGCGCGGTCCTGTCCAGCCACGTCAGCCGCCGCATCGTCGCCAGGTCCGGGGCCAGTCGCAGGTCCCCGTAGCCGCGCTCCCAGTTCGAGAACTCGTAGCCCTCCACCGGCTCCATCTCCATGTCCACGGTGAGAAGGTAGTCGCAGACGTGGGTGCCCTCCTCCACGTCCGTGAGGAAGAACGAGGCGTCCAGCCGCTTGCCGACCAGCCGTCCGTAATGGTCCGGGAACGCCAGAATCACCGTGTCCACGGAGCCATCGGCGACCGCAGACCGCAGCGCCTCGACGTCCATCATGCCTCGTGTCATCGCCTTCCCCTTCCCTGGCGTGTGTAGATTCCGGCCTTCCGGCCGGGTTGCGCGCTACCAAATATAGATGGGGCGCCGGGCCGCCGCAATACGCGAGCGAGCTCGCCCGCCATCCGCGGACACCTGCCCTCTCCCGAATAGAGGTCGCTGCTTCGTCAAGGCAGACACCCGTCGGAACGTCCAGAAATGCCCGAAATTGCGATTCTGTGGCCTAGACACCAGCGTTTCGAGGGTGGAACCATTAACGTTACGACCTGAGAACAGGTGATGCGCGATAACGAGCAAGACTCTGAAGCGGGGCGCCGGAACGAGGCGCAGAAACTCAGCACCTGGAGGGAGCAAGAGATGGCAGGACTGGTCATTCGCTATCGGCAGGGCGGAAACGACAGGGTCAAGGCCTACGAGTGGACGCCCGAAAAGCGGGAGTTGGAGCGCGCGATGCTCAAGATCATGAGCAGGCCCGGCTTTGAGGAGTTCGTCGCGTACGAGGACTACGACGAAGTCCGCGCCCGTGGGGAAGTGCACGGTCTCTAGCGCCGCTGCCACCGCTCGTAGACAAGACAGCCCGCGTCCGCGCTCAGCGGGCGCGGCCTCTCGCGGTAGGCTGCCTCTCGGCTCGCGAGCCGAGCTTCACAGCGTGTCGAAACCCTTCCAGCCGGGAATGGCGGCCGACTGGCGGACCCACTCGGCAAACTGCTCTTCGTCGAGTCCGCCCTCGTAGACGTCGACCCAGCGCGCGTCCGGGTCCTTACCCGAGCCCGGCGGTTCCGGGCTTAGCTCCGCGCCGTTGAGGAACGTCACCTTCACGTAGCATGCGAAGACGTGGTAGCTCACGAACCAGCCCTGGCCCTCGACGCCGTAAAAGGGTGAGTTCCACCTCACCGCCTTGCGCACGCCGGGTGCGTTGCGCACGATGATGTCGTCCAGGCGGCGGCCCAGTTCGCTCTTCCACTCTGGCATGGCGGCGATGTACGCCTGCACCGGCGCGTCGCCGTCCGCCTTGGCTATCTGCGGGTTGCCGCCCGACAGCAGCACCGTCTTCCCATCGGCCGCCAGGGTGCCGTAATCCCTCCCTGCCTTCATCGATCTTCTGGGCGCCTTGCGTGCCACTGGGTTCACTCCTCCATCGAGCGGTACGGGGTGATGACTCTGCCGTCGCGCATCACCATGGACATTGTACGAAGCGCGGTGATGTCCTGGAGCGGGTCCCGGTCGACGACTATCAGGTCCGCGGCCTTCCCCACGCTAACCGTACCAATCAGGTCGTCCATGCCGATAGCTTTGGCCGCCCCGCTTGTCGCCGACTTTACCACCTCCATGTTGCTCATGCCGGCCTGGCTCTGCAGTTCCAGACCCAGGCAGTAGTCGCCGAACGTCTGGATGGCGTCGGTCCCCGCCACTATCTTCACGTCCCACTCACTCCAGAGCCTGCCCAGGAACTCCACCTGGCTCTCGCACTTGGCCTCCAGCGCGTCCAGCCGCAGCCGCTCAACCGGGCCCAGCGGGGCGCTTCCGGCCTGTTCCAGCAGCGCCTCTCTGCCCCGGTAGCCCGTCTGGACGGTCGGGCTGACGTACATCCCCTGCCGCGCGATGCGCTCGGCGACCTCCGGGCGGAACACGTAAGAGCCGTCGGGGTCGATGAATCCGCCGTGCTCCATCATGTCCACGCCCGCATCGAGCGCGTTCACCATGCTCTGCGTCGCCAGGCAGTGGGCGGTGGTGAGCTTGCCGTGCACGTGCGCCTCCTCCACGATGGCGCGCAGCTCGCCCACGCCGTAGGAGTGCTTCCGGTTGTCGGTGATGGCGGTGCCTCCGCCCGACGCCATTATCTTGATGAAGTCCGACCCCTCCTTGATGAGCTGGCGCACCGCGTCGCGCACGCCGTCCTCGCCGTCCGCCTCGCCGTTGCACCAGAAGAAGTGGCCGCCGGTTATCGTCACCGGACGGCCCGACAGCAGCAGCCTGGGCGCGGTGACCAGCCCCTGCCGCGCGCCCTCCCGCAGGTCGAACGTGACGCGGTTGCGCGCGCCGCAGTCCCGCAGCGTGGTGACGCCGGCGCTCAGGTGTATGTGGGTGTTGTGCGCCGCTCGGAGCAGCATTATCTCGTCGGTGTCGCGCTCGATCACCGTCTCGTAGGGGCCGTCGTGGTAGCCGTATTCCCCAACCGTGCCGAACATCAGGTGGGTGTGGGCGTCGATCAGGCCGGGCAAAAGGTATCCCTGCGGGTAGTCGAGCTCGCGGACGCCCGGCCTGTCGGGAAGCCGCACCTGGCCCTCCCGGCCCACCGACGTTATCGCGCCGTCCTCGACCACGACGACGGGACGCTCCAGCGGCGGCGCGCCGGTGCCGTCGATGAGCGTCTTGGCCCTGATAACGGTCGTCGAAGGTGTGTCCATAGTCGAGCGCCCCTTACTTCATGTGATGCGTACAAGTCGCTGCTGCGACTGTTCAATTCTCCCAGGGGTTACATCAACGCGATACAGCGGTCCAAGAACTCGCTCACATTCGGCGTCAGGCGTACCCATCCGAGTGCACTAAGCAACTGTCGCTTGAGCCGTTCCCGATCTATTTGAGAATCTTGTTCGCGAAGGGTCTTGAGCATCGCCGCGACTTCATCAGGAGGAAGCTCATCGAGTTCTCGAGAACCCCGTTCACGGACGTTAACGCTGGGTGTACCGGGCATTCGTAGCACGAGTTGCCACTGACCTTGGACTTTGAGAGGGTTCGTGGCAACTATGGCTCCCCTTCGAATCGCTGCCGCGCTGGCACGATTCAGCATTCGCCGCACCGGTACAGTCAATTGTCCGTTCCCAGACGCACGACTGATCAGGCGGTAAGCCCGAATGGCGACAACAGGCCCTTCCCGTTCTACTACGTCCGTCAGCAGGGACACGACATGGACTTGGTCTGGAGCATTCCGAAGATCTGGCAAGGAGCCTGCCGGAGTCCACTCAGTGTATGGTGCTAGCCAACTGGCTTTGCCGACGTCATTTGTAGCTGGTTCGTCAGTGATGCCAAAGAGGGTGTATTGAGATAGTGCGCCGGGGCCGGCATCAGACCTCAGTGCCGCCGTACTGAGTGGGCTCCCGGACTGCAGGGCACTTTCCTCCGCCTCTGGATCTGGGTCACGAGTATTATTGCTGGAGTCGTCTGAGCGAGCCTCCAGATTTGTCTTGCTACCGGCGGCGGCTACTCGCTTGTCGGTCTCCACATCGTCCGAGTTGATACGGACAGTGGCCTCGGTCAAGCCTCCCCGTGAGAGGATTTCAGGACGCGAACCCTTCTCATCTGAACCTCGGTCGGCTTGATCATTCGCTGCTACGAGAGCATCGTCAGAATCGCCCGCCGCCGGGGACTTCTCCATTGGCGAGACGATCTCTTCGCGAGCTGCACCGGCTTGCATAACAGGGAAAATTCTACGTCGTTCAAGCGTCTCCCAAAGGTTCTCAAGCGCCTTGTCGGGGTTGAGACGGAACACACTTTCACGGACGCGCCAGAACTCCCAGCCACAGCGTTCCAAATCACGCTGGCGTGCGGCATCCTCCTCGTAGCGGTCCAGCCCGTGCCACTCATCGCCGTCACACTCGACCGCCAGGCTCCCATTCATGCCCTGCACGACGAGATCAATGCGGTAGCCGCCGACCTCGTGCTGCGGAATCACGCGGTATCCGCGGCGGACGATACGCAGGAACACGTCGAGTTCAAACCAACTGTCGAAGGGTGGCGGCTGGCTACCACGCTCCCGGCGGGACTGGAGCGCCATGCGCTCCAGTTGGGATACATCGAGCCCCGACACGTCCGTCATGGCCACTTTGGGGTTTAAGCAGTACTCTAAGAGCTGACGGCGCACGCAGTCCTGCCGTCCCGACAGTTCGTTTAACTCCGCACTGTGGAAAAGGTACATCTGGTCGCGCGCACGGCTTGCGGCCACGTTGAAGCGCCGCTGAGATGCCGGATCAGTCAATGCTCGAACAGGTCGGCCCTCGGCTGGCGCCGAGACCATGCTGAGGAAAATCACGTCACGCTCGTCACCCTGGAAGGCGTAGGCGTCACCGCATACAAGCTGGCGGCCCTCCATCTCCTCTGGCCCAATTTCGCGTAGCAGGCGCTCCTCGATCAAACGCGCTTGGGAGTCGCCGAGGAGACTGATGACGCCTATAGTCTTGCCGTCGTAAGCAGGGTTGTTGCATATGGAGGCAATTGCCTCCACAACTGCCTCTGCTTCCGGCGGGTTCATTGCACGCCCCGCCGTGCCTTGCTGATAGCCGTCGGGCACGTGCCTTGCCGTGACCGGCGGTTCGAGACGGCCTGCGCCATACTGGCGTAGGGGGATTAACGGCTCGGCGGCATAGGAAAGGTTGTTCGAGAACTGGATTATCTCGGGCATACAGCGGAAGTGCTCGCGCAACCGAATACGGCCCTCGAAGAAGATTTCGGCGAGGTCGAAGAAGCTGCCTCCCTGCGCGCCGAAGGCACCCGCGTGGGGAAGATGCCTGAGATATCGGTGCCGGAGTTGATTGACGGCCCCGACGTTGACGCCCGCGTCCGTAGGGTGAATCTGCTTATCGTCGCCAACGACCACAATCTTCTTCGCCAGCCACGCCAGCAGCAACGCCTCCGGACCAGACTGGCTGGCCTCGTCGATAATGGCGATATCGAAAAGGTCGGGTTTGGGTTGGATAGTCTCGGCGACGCGGTGGAGGGGCATAACCCAGGCCGGGATAGCGGATCTGCACTTGTTGAGGTGTTCCCGCGCATCACGGCGGTTCTGAGGCGCGTACTTGCCAGTTCCCTTACCAATTCTGCGCATTGCCTGCTGCCAGTGGATCAAATGTTGCCGCTCGTCATCCGTCATCTGATCAAAACAGTGTGCCCAAGCCTTTTCGGCCGCGAGCTTCTCGAGAGTGCGAGATACGGCTTGTTTCGCAGCGTCGAACTCCAGACGGTGCTGTTGCTCCGAATCCGGGGCAGCTAAGCGCGTGACCCAAGCATGCGCCTGGGACCAATTCCAGGCGCGCTCGAAGTCCTCGGCTCTCTCGTCCCACGCGGTATCTGATGGCATTGCTGTAAGTATCCCTGCCAGGCCGGGCGCTCCAGCAGTCAAAGTACTAAGTAGCATCAATCTGCGGTCAAGCTGTGCTTCGAGTTCAAGATTGTCTGCTGCTCGCTGACGCGTGGTGCTGAAAGTCGATGTGTTGCGCTCGGCGATGGCGACTGTCAATTCTTCCACTACAGGGTCTAGTTGGCCACGACGTCGTTGCGCACGCAGCTCTTCAATCACCCGATCAATCCGGTCTCGGGCGGCCTCATACTGCTGCGCTGCCTCGAATGCGGAGAGGGCATCGGTTAGGCGATCCAATGAAGCGCGGTCCGACCAATCGGGTTCTGATGTCCCAGGCGTGCGGCGTAGGATCTTGGACAATTCGCCGACTATTGTCAGCGCCTTGAAGGCGTCTTCCAGCGGCTCGCAGAGGTCCTTCAGTTCGGCGACATAATCAATGAAGGTGGAAGCCGTAAACTGATGGTACGGGGCCCAGCGTTCGCGGAGTTGCCGAAACTCGATCTCGGCGTCAAGTCGTTTCACAAGGTCACCCACGGTATCGACCGTCCGACACAGGCGACCGCCGATCCGAAAGTCTCTTATGTAGCTGGCTCGCTTCACGGCGGCGGCGCGGAAGGGGCCGATACCCCAACTCCCACCGGCTTCTAGATGCATATGCAGGTCGCCGATCTCCGCACGTACCTTCTGAAGGTCAGCTCCCGGAACCGGGCTGATGGCATTCGAATCAATCCATCCCGCGACCTCAGCCGTTGACTCCACTGTCGCTGTGCTGGCCTCGTACAGTTGCAGCCAGGTGCGCTCGAAGCCTCCAAGGATCTGCTTCGCTGCCGTTTCAGTCCACGGCAGGGGCCTTTGATTGACCCTATCGATCAGTTGGATGAGCTCCCCCAACGCCTCTTCAATTGTCCTGCGGTCGTCCTCGGGCAGTCTCTCCACCGAGCCGTACTCAGGCCGCTGCCGGATCGAAGCATCGCGCTCGTAGCTTGTACGTGACTTATGCTCAGCTAGTACGGCTCGCTCGAATCCCTCGGCCGTAGGCAGGTGGTCAACATTGATGCCCGTCCAGCCGCCAGATTCCCACTCAGACACTTGGCTATTCCTCAGCAACGCAATGAGTTCGGAGAACTTGTCCGCGGTTAGTGGTGGTTCCAGGTCTTCCGGTACGTCGTCGGGAATCCAGTCAAGTTGCTCGCGTTCGCCGCTCAGTGTGTCCGCAATCCGTGCGAGCGTGCCGCTGTATCCGAACTTCATCTCGTGGCTAAGGGTCTCTTGTTCTCGGATCGCACGAAGATCGGTTAGTACCTCAGCCTCGCGCCGCCTCCACCGATCCAGCTCACGCTCAAGGTTGGAAACTGTGGCCTGACTCTCCTTCGAACTCCAAGTGTTGTGGCGGCTCAGGATGCCTTGGACAGATGCCTCCATCGTCTCCAAGCTCTTGCGATTGTCGCCGAGCAGCACCACCGCAAGAGGCAGGATGTCTGGGACGTTCCTCTGGATCATCGTCTGGAGACTTTCGAGGGCGCGCGGCGCGTGGCTTGTCACGAGGATACGCTGGCCACTGGCAAGCGCGTGACAGATCAGATTCACGATGGTGTGAGACTTCCCGGTGCCTGGTGGCCCCTGCACCAGCACGCCTTGATTCGCAGTCAGTCGCTCCACAATCCGCCGCTGCGCATCGTTTGCGGGGAGTGGGAAGAAGAACTCGCCCAGTCCAGCGCAATTGCCGGGGTCGCTCATAACATCGCCACGGGTCTTGTCTTCGGAGGCGCTGATGAAGCGCGACACACCCTCCGGAACGGACTTCCCGTCTTCAAGTTGGTTGATGATTTCCCCGAAGGCACGGATGTATGAGCGCTCAGTTCTGGCTCGCATAATGAGCGCCGGGGCAAGATGAACTACGGGCCACTGACCCGAACCTCCATGCCGCTCCAGTGTGGCGCTGTACTCGCCCCGTGCGTCCACGGAGTGCACCCAACTCTTGAGCAGGCCGTCCAGCGGGCCCATCGCCCACAGGGAGTCGCCGATGTTCTCCAGCTCCTCCTCTATCGAGAGTAGCTCCTGCGAATCGGGACGATACTGCGGATCCAGCATGTCCTGTTCGAGCGTGGGGCGAGCGCCATCGCTCGCCGGGG